>NZ_NEVK01000003.1 GCF_002261265.1 Bordetella genomosp. 7
AACACCGAACGCCCGCATAGCGCGCTGGGATACTTAACGCCGGAGCAGTTTGCTCAGGCGCATCGACAACAACGGTTTTTAACCCTGGACTCTATGTCGGTGCCGTACTAAGTCTGGGGGCAGGTCATGATCACGTAAAGGTGCAGTGTGATCCCCACGCCGCAAGCCTGCCGCTTTGGTACAGCCGTGAAATCGAATCGGAAATCGAAGCCCAGATGAACGTGCCGTATGCTGTGGCGATGGTCGCCCTTGGGTTCAAGAGCGGCGCCGAGTGGCACGATGATGCTGCGATGAATGATCCTCGCGTGCGGGAATTCATGCAGCGTGTCACCGTGGCGTCGCACCCACACTTCGAAGAGGTGCTAAAAGAAGACTCTCAGGCACGCATAGGCAGCGCTGAGGTTCACGCACGCGGCAAGCGTTTCACGCACGAGCTCCGGTATCGCAAGGGCTCTCCCGCTACCGACGCATCGCGAATGACGGACGACGAGCTGACCGATAAGTTCCACCACTGCGCCTCACGGGTGTTGTCGGAAGAGCGCGCTCGCCGAGTTGCGGACACGGTCTGGAACCTTGAAAAGCTCCAGGATCTAACCGGGCTTGCGCAAATCTGGTGATCTGTTGCTGGCCGGTGCAATCAGACGTCGGCTGGCCAGCCCTGTTCTTGCCTTGGCGTGAACCACGATAAACGTTTCCAGGACCTTGGCCAACGCCTGGGCTTCGTGGAACCCGACCCGCAGGCAACAACTTTCCGAAGATGTAAACATTGCCGAGTGCGCCAAGGCGCCGGGCGGCATGGTGGCATCATGGCAGCCACCGTACACTGCGGCAGTGTGCCCGTAACGCGGTAAGACGGAATTGCCTGGATTTCGGGTGTAGGCAGACGTGGTTTGCCTTGGGCCGTCCTGGCCGAGGCTCTGGGGAAAGCCGGCCACCGGATGCCGGCCACCGGGTCTGCCGGCCGCCGCGTCTGCCGGCCACCGGATAGGCCGGGGCCGCTTGCTGGTCCGCGCATGCCTCGCTCGGGGGCCGAGGGGCTCGCGCCGGGCCGGCGGCGAGAGGCAGGGACGTACCGGGTACGCCCTTTGCCTGCTTATTTCAGGTGGGCGTTGACCAGTTTGGTCAGTTCGAACATCGTGACTTGATCTTTGCCGAAGATCGGACGCAGCTTGGCGTCGGCATTGATGTTGCGCTTGTTGCTGGCATCTTGCAGGTTGTGCTTTTTAATGTATTCCCAGATCTTTTTGGTGACCTCGGTACGCGGCACGGCGTCCGAACCGATGACGGCAGCCAGCTCGGCGCTGGGGGTCAGGGGCTTCATGAATGCGGCGTTCGGCTTGCGGGCGGTCGCGGGTTTGGAGGTTGTAGCCATAATGCGGCGCTCCTTCTCTGGCTGTTGGAAAAATTGTCCTGCGGGCGGAGCATAACTTGTCTCCCCCGCAAAGACAAAGGCATTTATGCTCTGTAGCAACTAAAATGGGGACTTCATTGCCCCCTTACCAAGGTGTGTAACGGCACATGTACGCGAGATCTGCGCTTGAGTCCATCCGGCTCTTTCATGACGAATTGACGGCCCTGCGCCGCGACCTGCATGCGCATCCCGAACTCGGTTTCGAAGAGGTGCGCACCTCCGGCATTGTGGCTGGGGCGCTTGAGGCGTTGGGCATCGAAGTGCACCGCGGCATCGGTAAAACCGGTGTGGTGGGCGTGATTAGGGGCCGTGGGCGCGACAGCGGCCGCATGATAGGCCTGCGCGCGGACATGGACGCGCTGCCCATGACTGAAGACAACGACTTTGTACACAAGTCGAGCAAACCCGGTCTGATGCATGGCTGCGGACATGACGGCCACACTGCCATTTTGATCGGCGCGGCGCGCTATCTGGCGCAGACCCGCAATTTTGACGGCACGGCCGTGCTGATTTTCCAGCCTGCCGAAGAGGGCCGTGGCGGCGCGAAAGCCATGATGGAAGACGGGTTGTTCGACACGTTTCCGTGCGACGCCATCTACGCGCTGCACAACTGGCCGGGCCTGAAGCCCGGCACGATAGGCATCAACCCTGGGCCCATGATGGCCGCGGCCGACCGTTTCGAGATCTCGATCGTGGGGCGTGGCGGCCATGGCGCGCACCCGTACCAGACGATCGACCCGGTCACTATCGCGGGCCACGTTATCACGGCGTTGCAGACGATTGTGTCGCGCAATGTGAATCCGCTGGATTCGGCGGTGCTGTCCATCGGATCACTGCAGGCTGGCCACCCTGGCGCCATGAGCGTGATTCCCCGCGAAGCCAAGCTTGTCGGCACGGTGCGTACGTTCCGCAAGTCGGTGCAGGAAATGGTGGAGACGCGCATGCGCGAGCTGGTGGGCGCGATCGCAGGCGGCTTCGGTGCGACGGCCGAGATCATCTACGAGCGTATTTATCCGGCCACCCTGAACACGCCTCAGCACGCCAACCTGGTGGCCGATATCGCGACGGACCTTGTCGGCAAAGAGAACGTGGTGCGCGACCTGGTGCCTTCAATGGGCTCGGAAGACTTTTCTTTTATGCTGCAGGCCAAGCAGGGCGCGTATTTCCGCCTGGGCCAGGGCGGCGCCGAATCGGGCTGCGTGTTGCATAATTCGCGATTCGATTTCAATGATGCCGTGATTCCGCTGGGCAGTGCGATGTTCTGCGCGCTGGCCGAGCGCGGCATGCCTCTGGCAGAGTAACCGCCCTTGTGGCTTGTCCATGTCTACCCAAACCCTTACCCAGCTTACGATTACCCGCCCCGACGACTGGCACCTGCACCTGCGTGATGGCACGGCGCTGCAGGCAGTGGTGGGCGACACGGCACGGCAGTTTGCCCGCGCCATCATCATGCCGAACCTGCGGCCGCCGGTGACGACGACCGGACAGGCGCTGGCCTATCGTGAACGCATCGAGGCCGCGCTGCAAAGGCACGACGGGGCCCGGCCGTTTACGCCCCTGATGACGCTGTACCTGACTGACAACACCCCGGCAGAAGAGGTCGTGCGCGCGCATGAGTCGGGCCAGGTGTATGCGGTAAAGCTCTATCCCGCGGGCGCCACCACGAATTCCGACGCGGGGGTCACCGACCTGCTGGGCAAGTGCGGCCAGGCCCTGCAGGCGCTTGAGCGCTGCGGCATGCCGTTGCTGGTGCACGGCGAGGTGACCGACCCAGGCATCGATGTGTTCGACCGCGAGGCAGTGTTCATCGAGCGGGTGATGCAACCGCTGCGGCGCGCCTATCCAGGCCTGAAGGTCGTGTTCGAGCACATCACCACCAAAGAAGGCGCAGAGTATGTGCGCGACGCCGAAGGCCCCATCGGCGCGACGATTACGCCGCAGCACCTGCTGTATAACCGCAATGCGATCTTCCAGGGCGGGGTGCGCCCGCACTGGTACTGCTTGCCCATCCTCAAGCGAGAAGTGCATCGCCAGGCGCTGCTCGAGGCTGCCACGAGCGGCAATCCGCGCTTCTTCCTGGGCACCGACAGCGCGCCCCATGCGCGTGGCCTGAAAGAGCACGCCTGCGGTTGCGCGGGCTGCTATACGGCGTTGCACGCCATGGAGCTGTATGCCACCGCGTTCGAGCGGGTGGGGCGGCTGGACCGGCTTGAGGCTTTCGCCAGCTTTCACGGAGCCGATTTTTATGGCCTGCCGCGCAACACCGACACGCTGACGCTGCGGCGTGAAACGTACGAGGTGCCGGCCGAGGTGCCGTTCGGCGATACGTCGCTGGTGCCGCTGGCGGCGGGCGAATCGCTGGAGTGGCGCGTGGCCTAGGCGCCCCGGCGCGCATCCTGCAGAGCGGGCGGGCTGCCCGCCCCGCGTTCTTGCGCCTTGCCGGCTTCAGTTGTCGGCGCGCCGGGCCTCGAGCAGTTCCCAGCGTTCGAACTTTTGTTCCAGTTCGGCTTGCAGCTTTGCAAGCTCTTTATTGATGCGTTCGATTTCGTCGGGCGCATCGCGATACAGGGTGCCGTCGGCCAACTGGTTGGTCAAGGCTGCTTGCCGCGCCTCGATGTCGGCGATGGCATCGGGCAGGTTATCGAGCTCGCGCAGTTCCCAGGCACTGAGCCGCGCCGGACGTGATGGCCGGCTTCGCGCGGCCGCTTGCGGCACGGCCGGCTCAACGGCTTGCGCACGCGCGGGCTTGCTGGCGGCCACGGGGGCAGGGCGCTGGGCTACCCATTCGTCGTATCCGCCAACGTAGTCGCGCCATGTTCCCTCGCCCTCGCTGGCAATGGTCTGGGTGACGACGTTATTCAGGAACGCGCGATCGTGGCTGACGAGCAAGACCGTGCCTGCGTATTCCTGCAGCAATTCTTCAAGCAGTTCGAGCGTTTCGATGTCGAGGTCGTTGGTGGGTTCGTCGAGCACGAGCACGTTGGCCGGCCGCGCGAACAGGCGAGCCAGCAGCAGCCGTGCGCGCTCGCCGCCCGACAGGCTGCGCACCGGCGAACCCGCGCGCGCGGGCGAGAACAGGAAATCGCCCAGGTAGCTCATCACGTGCTTGCGCGCCCCGCCGATCTCGACCCATTCGCTGCCGGGGCTGATCACGTCCGCCAGCGTGGCGTCTTCATCGAGTTGTGCCCGCATCTGGTCGAAGTACGCCACGGCGACATTGCTGCCCAGGCGCGTCGAGCCGCTGTCGGGCGCGAGCTCGCCAAGGATGAGCTTGAGCAGTGTGGTTTTGCCTGCGCCGTTGGGGCCCACAATGCCGATGCGGTCGCCCCGCAGGATGGTGGTGCTGTAGTCCCGCACGACGATCTTGTCGCCAAACGCCTTGCTGACGTTTTCCAGCTCGGCCACCAGCTTGCCCGACCGTTGTCCTTCGGCCAACGCCAGGCTTACATTGCCCAGGCGTTCGCGGCGATTGGCGCGTTCCACGCGCAGCTGCTCCAGCCGGCGTACCCGGCCCTCGTTTCGGGTACGGCGTGCTTCGATGCCCTTGCGGATCCAGACTTCTTCCTGCGCCAGCAGCTTGTCGAACCGTTCTTGTTCGAGGCGCTCGGATTCCAGCCATTGCGCCTTGCGTTCTTGCCATTGCGAGAAATTGCCCGGAAAGCTGAGCAGGCGGCCGCGGTCGAGTTCGACGATGCGCGTGGCCACGGCATCGAGAAAGCGCCGGTCGTGCGTGATGATGACCGCCGCGCCTTTCCAGCCGCGCAACAGGTCTTCAAGCCATGCGATGCCGTCGAAATCGAGGTGATTGGTGGGTTCGTCCAGCAGCAGCAGGTCGGGTTCATCGACGAGCGCCCGCGCCAGCGCGACGCGCTTTCGCATGCCGCCCGAAAGGCCCGCCACCGGCGAGTCGGCGGGCAGGCCCAGGCGTTCCAGTGCGGCGCGCACTCGGGCCGGACGCTGCCAATCTTCGAGATCGTCCGCGGCGCCATGCACGACGTCGAACACCGAGAGCGCATCGTCCAGCACGGGCTCTTGTTCGACTGTTGCCACGCGCAGCCCGGACAAGCGCGCGATCTCGCCGTCATCGGGCTGGCTGCGGCCGTCGAGCAAGCGCAGCAATGACGATTTGCCGGCGCCGTTGCGGCCGATGAGGCCGATGCGCTCGCCCGCCTGGATGGTGAAGTCGGCCTGCGCCAACAGGGCGTGATGGCCATAGGCGAGCTGCACGCCGGCCAGGGTAATGAGAGGAGGTGCCGTAGCCATGAATGGAAAACTGCCAGATGCGATACAGCCGCTATTGTCGCAGGAAGCCCGGGCGGCGCGCCGGCTGTACTAAAATGGCCAGGCAAGACAGGTCGGGCAATCGCGGCGGATGCGAATCCGTCGAGGAAGGTCCGGACTCCACAGAGCGGGGTAACGGTTAACGGCCGTCCGGTTGCGCGGCAGTTTGCTGCCGCCGCAACCGAGGAATAGGGCCACAGAGACGAGTCTGCGGGGCGGGCGCGCCTGGCGCGCACCGGCACGGCCATCTCCGTGCCGCGCCATCCGGAAACGGGTGGCGGCATCGCAGGGTGAAACGCGGCAACCTCTACCCGGAGCAACACCAAATAGGCATGCGCGGGCCCCTCGGGGCCTGAAGGGCGGCTCGTCCAAGCATGCGGGTAGGTGGCTACAGCGGTCCAGCAATGGCCCGCGCAGAGGAATGATTGCCCGCCGGGGCGACCCGGCGTACAGAATCCGGCCTATAGACCTGTCTTGCTCCTGAATCCGAGCCGCATGGGCCGTTCCGCCCGAGGCAAGAGCGGAACGTAAGGCATTGAAAGGACGCCTGCGCGGCGACTTCTGAAGAAGGACTTTTAGTTGTTACTGCAACCCCCTGATTTATCAGGGGGTTTTTGCTTTGCAAATTTGGCGAATTGCTCTAAGTCCTTGTTGTGATTGAAAAAATTGCAACCGTGCGCTTGACCCCGATTGCCCATTCCCGTAGAGTGGGAAAAAGTAGGAATTTGTGCAATTAAGTGGGGTGAAAGTGGTGTTTCAGGGAAGCAGCGCGCTGACGCTCGATGCCAAGGGACGGATCTCGATTCCGACCCGGCATCGTGACGCGCTGATGGCGCAGGCCGAAGGCCGGCTGACCCTGACCCGCCATCCCGATGGCTGCCTGTTGGTGTATCCGCGGCAAGAGTGGGAAAAGAAGCGCGAGCAGATTGCCGCGTTCCCCATGTCTGCCCGCGCGCTCCAGCGGCTGCTGCTGGGTAACGCCCAGGACGTCGAGATCGACGGCTCTGGCCGCGTGCTCATCGCGCCTGAACTGCGCAACGCTTCCGGTATGACGCGCGATGTGATGCTGCTCGGCATGGGCGGCCACTTCGAGCTCTGGGATGCCGCTTCCCTGGCCCGCCGCGAGGCGGAAGATTTAGCTCAGGGGATGCCGGACGTGTTGAACCAGTTTTCGTTCTGAAACCGAGTATGGAATTCGAGCATCGGCCCGTGCTGCTGGAGCCGACGGTGGACGCGTTGCTGCTGGCCGATTTCGGCGGCAAGGGCGCGTCACGGTCGGTTGCCCGGCAGGGTGGCGCACAGGCCGATGCCAGGCAGCAGCACGGGGTGTTCGTCGACGGCACCTTCGGGCGGGGTGGTCACAGCCGCGAGCTATTGCGCCGGCTGGGCCCGCAGGCCCGGCTGGTGGTGTTCGACAAAGACCCGCAGGCAATCGCCGTGGCCACCAGTCTGGCCGCGAGCGATGCCCGGGTAGAGGTGGTGCATGGCGGTTTTGCCACCATGCGCGACGCCTTGGCCGCGCGAGGCATCGACGCGATCGATGGCGTGATGCTGGACCTGGGGGTGTCTTCTCCCCAGCTGGATGATGCCGAGCGTGGTTTTTCGTTTATGCGCGAAGGGCCGCTCGACATGCGGATGGATACGACCCGCGGCCCTACGGTGGCGGATTGGCTGGCGCAAGCCAGCGTGGATGAAATGCGGGAGGTCATAGCGGATTATGGCGAAGAACGGTTTGCTTTTCAGGTTGCAAAGGCGATTGCTGCTCGCCGCGCAACACGGCCGCTGCGCACCACGCTCGAGCTTGCCGAGTGCGTCGCCAGCGCCGTCCGCACGCGCGAAAAGGGGCAGCATCCGGCCACACGCACCTTTCAGGCTTTACGGATTTACATCAATCGGGAACTCGAAGAGCTCTCGCGCGCCCTCGCGTCAGCTCTAGAGCTGCTTGCCCCGGGGGGGAGGTTGGCAGTGATCAGTTTTCATTCGCTTGAAGACCGCATGGTCAAGCAGTGCATCGCGGCGGCGGCCAGGCCGGCTGCCGCGCATGCGCGCCTGCCCTTGCGCGAAAGCGAACTGCCGCAACCCCTGGTGCGTTCCCTGGGTCGAGTCCTGGCCGACGAGCAAGAGGTGGCCGCCAACGCGCGTGCGCGCTCGGCGGTGTTGCGCGTGGCTGAGCGCACGGACACGCCTCTGGACACGGCAGGCGCCGAGGCCCTGGTGCCGGCGATGCGCGTGCCGGGCGAGGCCGCGCCCGCGCGCCGCACCAAACGGAGGCCGCACTGATGGCACGCGCCTCCTTGTTCCTGGCCGTATTGTTGATGCTGTCGGCGATATCGCTGGTGACGAGCCGTTATCAGTCGCGCCAGTTATTTATAGAGCTGGATCGCAGCCACGCGCAGGCGCGCAGCCTGGATGTGGACTGGCGCCGCCTGCAACTGGAACGGGCCGAGCTCGCGCGCAATGCCCGGGTCGACCGCGCCGCGCGCGAAGACCTGAAAATGATCCCCATCGTGCCCGACCGCACGATCTACCTTAATCAGCCGGTCGTTCCGGCCGCGGGAGGCACGCAATGAAGCGCGTGCCTTTCTTCGATAACCCCGTGCTGCGCGGCCAGCTGCCCACGTGGCGCGCGCGCCTGGTGCAGCTGATGCTGCTGGGCGGCTTCGTGGTGCTGGCAGGGCGCGCCCTGTATCTGCAGGGTTTGTCTACCGAATTCCTGCAACAGCAGGGCGAACGGCGATACGAGCGCACGCTGACGCTGTCGGCCACCCGGGGCAAGATCCTCGACCGCAACGGCGTCGTTCTGGCGTCAAGCGTGCCGGCGCGCGCTATCTGGGCAATACCGGAAGACGTCAAACCTGCGACGGGCGCACAGCTGGGCGACCTGGCCAAGCTGCTCGGAACATCGGTCGCCGATCTGCGCGGCCGTCTGGCCGATGAAGAGCGCAACTTCGTGTACCTGAAGCGCCAGGTGCCGATGGAAATCGCCGAGCAGATCAAGAAGCTGGATGTGCCCGGTATCCATCAGCAGCCCGAAACCCGCCGCTATTACCCGGATGGCGAAGTCACGGCGCATCTGGTGGGATTCACCAATGTCGAAGACAAAGGCCAGGAAGGCGTCGAGCTGGCGTTCGATGACTTGCTGTCCGGCACGCCCGGCAGCCGCCGTGTGATCAAAGACCGGTTGGGACGCGTGATCGAAGACGTGCAGGCGGTGACGATGCCGGTGAACGGCCGCGATCTGCACCTGTCCATCGACACCAGGCTGCAGTACCTGGTTTATCGCGAACTGAGCGAGGCGCTCGAGCGCCACCAGGCGTCTGCGGCCAGCGCCATCATCATGGACGTCGCCACCGGCGAAATTCTGGCGATGGCCAGCCTGCCGACGTTCGACCCCAACCGTCGCGAGACTTTCCGCTCGACCAATCTGCGCAACCGCGCCATCACCGATACGTTCGAGCCGGGCTCGATCATGAAGCCCTTTACCGTCGCGCTGGCGTTGGATCTTGGGCGTATCACGACCAACACGCAGTTCGACACCGGCAACGGCGCTTTCCGCTACCAGGGAAGCACCATTCACGATGTCAGCCGCAACGGCACGCTGACGGTGGGCGGCGTGTTGCGCCGCTCCAGCAACATCGGCATGACCATGATCGCCGACAAACTCGATTCGCGCGAAATGTGGGAACGCTTCACCGAACTGGGCTTCGGGCGGGCGCCGCAGCTGGGCTTTCCGGGCGCCGCGCCCGGACGCCTGCGGCCATGGGATCGCTGGCGCCTTATCGAGAAGGCCACCATGGCATATGGATACGGGCTGTCCGCATCCTTGCTGCAGGTGGCGCGTGCGTATACCGTTTTTGCCCGCGAGGGCGACATGGTGTCTCCCACGCTGGTCAAGCGCGACAGCGCCCCGACCAGCGTCAAGGTCTACACCCCCCAGGTGGCCGGATTGGTGCGCTCGATGCTCGAGGCAGCCGCCGGACCCGACGGCGCTAAGGCGGCTCAGGTGCAGGGGTATCGCGTGGCAGGCAAGAGCGGTACGGCGCGAAAAATTGTCGACGGCAAGTACAGCACCCAGCGTTACCGCAGTTCGTTCGTGGGTTTTGCGCCCGTGTCCAACCCCCGCATTGTGGTGGCTGTGTCCATCGACGAGCCCAGAACCGGCGGTTACTACGGCGGCGCGATTGCCGCGCCGGTGTTTTCCACGATCACGGGCGGCAGCCTGCGCATGATAGGCGTGCAACCCGATGCCCCGTTCGAATCGACGATCGTGGCCGGCGTCCAGGAGCCCGCGCGATGAGCCCCGCACGCGTCATTGCCACCGCGGCCGACGCACTGGCCTGGCTGCGCTCGCGCGTATCCGGCGAGGCGCATTTGCGCCTGGATTCGCGCGAGGTGAATGCAGGCGACGTCTTTGTGGCCTGCCCCGGCGGATCTGCCGATGGACGCGCCTATATCGAACAGGCGCTCGCGCAGGGCGCCGCCGCGGTGCTTTGCCAGTCGCCGGCCCCGGCCGGCGTGGCCGGAGATTCCCGCGTCCTGGCCGTGCAAGCGTTGCGCCCGATGCTGGGCGAGCTCGCCGACGATTGGTACGGGCGCCCGTCGTCGCAACTGAGCGTGGTGGCGATCACCGGAACCAACGGCAAGACATCATGCGTGCAATGGATTGCACAGGCGCTGAGCGCCGCCGGAAAGCCGTGCGGCAGCATCGGCACGCTGGGCGCGTTGCTGCCCGACGGCAGTTCGCTGGGCGGCCACTTGACGACCCCGGATGTCCTGAGCGTGCATCGCATCCTGGCGCAAATGCAGGCCGCGGGCGCCCAGGCCGTCGCCCTGGAGGCGTCGTCCATAGGGCTGGACCAGGGTCGGCTCGACGGCGTGCGCATTGCAGTGGCGGGCTTTACCAACCTGACGCGCGACCATCTCGACTACCACGGCTCGATGGAGCGCTACGAACAGGCCAAGGCCGGGTTGTTCAATTGGCCCGGCCTGGCGGCCGCGGTGATCAATGCCGATGACGCCGCCGGCGACCGCTTGTTGCGCGCATTGCCTGGCGAGCGGGCCGTGGGATACAGCCAGCAGGGCATGGCGGTGGCATTCCAGGCGCGCGACCTGCAGGCCACGGCGCACGGCCAGGTGTTCGTGCTGGCCTCGCCCGATGGCGAGGCCCAGATCGTCACATCGCTGCTGGGGCGCCACAACATATCGAACCTGCTGCTGGTAGCCGGCGTGCTGTACAAGCTGGGTGCGCCCTTGAGCCAGATTGCCAAGGCGCTGAGCGCCACGCGCCCGGTGGATGGCCGCCTGCAGGTGGTCGTTCCCGTGCCGTTGCGTGCTTCGACCGCTGCGAGCCGCGGGCCGCTGGTCGTGGTGGACTATTCCCACACGCCGGACTCGCTTGCGCGCGCGCTGCTGGCGCTGCGGCCGGTGGCCGATGCGCGCGGCGGCCGCCTGGTGTGCCTGTTCGGGTGCGGCGGCGAGCGCGATGCGGGCAAGCGGCCGGAAATGGGCCGTATTGCCGCGGAACTGGCCGACAAGGTCACCGTGTCCAGCGACAATCCGCGCGGCGAAGATGCCGAGGCGATCATCTCGCAGATTCTCGCGGGGGTTCCGGCAGGGACGCGCTTGCATGTAGACCCGGATCGGGCGCGCGCCATCCTGCAATCGATCTGGGCGGCCGATCCTGACGACGTGGTGCTGCTCGCTGGCAAGGGCCACGAAACCTACCAGGAAATCAACGGCAACCGCTTGCCGTTCGACGACCGCGAATGGGCCCGGCTGGCCTTGTTGTTGCCGCAGGCCGCCGCGCTGTCCACCGATACCCGGCGTATTGGCGAGAACGAAATTTTCCTGGCACTGGTTGGCGAGCAGTTCGACGGCCACGCCTATGTGCTCCAGGCGCAGGCCGCCGGCGCCTGCGCGGCGATCGTGGCGCATCCTGTCGAAGGCGTGACGCTTGCGCAACTGGTGGTGGGCGACACTCGCCAGGCGTTGCAGCGTATCGGCGCGGCGTGGCGGGCCCGGTATTCGCTGCCCGTGATCGGCGTGGCCGGCAGCAATGGCAAGACCACGACCAAAGAAATGGTCGCCGCCATATTGGCCGACTGGCAGGGCGAAGCGGGCCGGCTGGCGACGGCGGGCAACTTCAATAACGACATAGGCGTGCCGCTGACTCTGCTGCGGCTGCGTCCGCAACACCGTGCCGCAGTGTTCGAGCTGGGCATGAACCATCCGGGCGAAATCGCGGGCCTGGCGGCGATGGCGGCTCCTTCCGTTGCGCTGATCACCAACGCGCAGCGCGAGCACCAGGAGTTCATGCATTCGGTCGAGGCGGTGGCGCGGGAAAACGGCGCCACGATCGAGGCCTTGCCGGTCGACGGCGTGGCGGTGTTCCCGGGCGACGACCCGCATTGCGGTATCTGGGAGGCCCAGGCGGGCGCGCGCCGCGTGCTGCGCTTTGGATTGCAGCCGGGGCTGGATGTCTATGCCGAACAGATCGACGCCACGCCGCAGGGCACGCGCTGCCAGGTGGTGACCCCTGCCGGCACCGCCACATTGGCGTTGCCCGTTCCGGGGCTGCATAACTTGCGCAATGCCCTGGCCGCCATTGCTGCAGCGCTGGCAGCCGGCGCACCCTTGGCCGGTGCGGTGCGCGCCCTGGCCGGGTTCAGCGCCGTGGCGGGCCGCATGCAGCGCGTGGTGCTGGAAGACGGCGCCGTGCTGATCGACGACACCTATAACGCCAATCCCGATTCGGTGCGCGCCGCGGTGGATGTGCTGGCCACGATGCCGGCACCTCGCGCCCTGGTGCTGGGCGACATGGGCGAGGTAGGAGAAAACGGCCCGGCCATGCACCGCGAAGTGGGCGAATACGCCCGCGAGCATGGCATCGACAGGCTCTATACGCTGGGCGAGGCCAGCCGCGATAGCGCGGCTGCGTTCGGTCCGGGCGCGGCCGTGTGCGATACGGTTGAAGACATTGTGGCCGCGTTGCGCGGCGCGGGCCACGCAAGCATTCTGGTGAAAGGTTCGCGCTTTATGCGCATGGAGCGGGTAGTGAAGGTGCTGTCGACGAACAATAACAAGACCACGGCCGGGCGCCAGGGAGACCCGCATGCTGCTTGAGATTGCCCGCTGGCTGTCCGATGACGTCCGTGCGATCGGCGTGCTGGAATACATTACGCTGCGCGCCGTGCTGGCCTGCGCCACCGCGCTGTTGATCGGCCTGTTGGCCGGGCCGCGGGTGATCCGCAAGCTTACCGAAATGAAGATCGGCCAGGCCGTGCGCGCCTACGGCCCCGAGTCGCACCTGGTCAAGACCGGCACGCCGACGATGGGCGGCGCGCTTATCCTGATTGCCATCGCCATCAGCACGGTGCTCTGGGCAGACTGGACCAACCGTTTCGTGTGGGTGGTATTGCTCGTGACCTTCGGTTTCGGCTGGATCGGCTGGATGGACGACTACCGCAAGGTGGTGTACCGCGATCCGGAAGGGATGCCGGCGCGGCAGAAATTCTTCTGGCAAGCCACCATAGGCCTGGTTGCGGCGGTATATCTGGCTTTCGCGGTATCTGCGCCCGCCAACACCGAACTGTGGCCTTTGTTCAAGGCATGGGTGAGCAGCGGCTTTGCCATGCCCTTGCCGACGCGCGCCGACCTGATCGTGCCGTTTTTCAAGTCGGTGAGCTACCCGCTGGGCGTGCTGGGCTTCGTGGCCCTGACCTGGGCGGTGATCGTGGGAACGAGCAATGCCGTCAACCTGACCGACGGCCTGGACGGGCTGGCCATCATGCCCACCGTGATGGTGGGCAGCGCGCTAGGCATATTTGCCTACGTGGTCGGGCGGGTCGACTATTCCAAGTACCTGTTGTTTCCCTACATTCCGGGCGCCGCAGAACTGATGGTGCTGTGCGCGGCCATTGCGGGCGCCGGCCTGGCTTTCCTGTGGTTCAACGCATACCCGGCCCAGGTGTTCATGGGCGACGTCGGCGCGCTGGCACTGGGCGGCGCCCTTGGCACCATCGCGGTGATCGTCCGGCAGGAAATCGTGCTTTTCATCATGGGCGGCGTGTTCGTCGTGGAAACCCTGTCGGTGATGATGCAGGTGACCTGGTTCAAGTACACCAAGCGCAAGTACGGACAAGGGCGGCGCATATTCCGCATGGCGCCGCTGCACCATCATTTCGAGGTCGGCGGCTGGAAGGAAACCCAGGTCGTCGTGCGCTTCTGGATCATCAGCATGATGCTGGTGCTGATCGGCCTTTCCACTTTGAAGTTGCGATGAACAGTAGTACCGAGCCCCTTCGCACCGATGCGCCGCGCGTCCTGATCCTTGGATTGGGCGAGACCGGCGTGGCTGCCGCGCGCTGGTGCGCGCGGCAAGGTGCGGCCCTGCGCGTGGCGGACACGCGCGACGCCCCTGGGGGGCTCGCTGCGCTGCGCGAGGCGCTGGCGGACGCGCAAGTAGAGTATTGCCTGGGGTGCGGCGACGTCTTCGACCCGGCGCTGCTTGATGGCGTGGCGCAGCTGGTGCTGAGCCCGGGGCTGGCACCGGCGCAGTCGCCGGCCCGCGAGCTTCTGGGCGAGGCCGCCGCGCGCGGCATCGAAGTGGTGGGTGAAATTGAACTGTTCGCCCGCGCACTGGCTGAATTGGCCGAATCGCGCGAGTATCGGCCGAAGGTGCTGGCGGTGACCGGCACCAACGGCAAGACCACCGTTACCGCACTGACCCGGCAGCTTGTCGAGGCAGGCGGGCTCTCGGCGCGCGCGGCCGGCAATATCGGGCCGGCCGCATTGGCCGCGCTGCTCGAAGCCCTGGACACGGATGCGTTGCCCCAGGTCTGGGTGCTGGAGCTGTCCAGCTTCCAGATCGAAACCACCCGCAGCCTGATGGCCGACGCCGCGGTCGTGCTCAACGTCACGCAAGATCACCTGGACTGGCACGGCGGCATGGACGCCTATGCCAGCGCCAAGGCACGCCTGTTGCAGATGGCGCGCGTGGCCATCGTCAACCGCGACGATTCGCGCGTAGCGGCGATGGTCGAGGCACTGGAAGGCATGCAGGTGCGCAGTTTTGGGCGGGAAGCGCCGGTGCTGGTGGGCGACATGGGGCTGGAGTCGGGCCAGGGCATGGCATGGCTGGCCGCCAGCGAGCCTAACGATTTCGACGAGCCCGCGCCGCCGGTGCGGCGCAAGAAGAATGCGCCGCCGCCGACCCGGGCGGTGGGGCGGCTGAGCCGCCTGATGCCGCTGGACGCGCTGCGCATCCGTGGCCTGCACAACGGCCTGAACGCGCTGGCCGCGCTGCAGCTCGCGCGCGTGCTGGATATCGGCTGGGGGCCGATGCTGCGCGCCTTGCGCGACTATGCCGGCGAGCCGCATCGCGCCGCTTTCGTGCGTACCATCGGCGGCGTCGACTATATCAACGACAGCAAGGGCACCAATGTGGGCGCCACCGTGGCGGCGCTGGAAGGCCTGGGCCAGCCCGTGGTGCTGATCGCGGGCGGGCTGGGCAAAGGGCAGGACTTCTCGCCGCTGTCGCGGGTGGTCGCCCGTCATGCGCGGGCGGTGGTGCTGATCGGCGCCGATGGCCCGCAGATCGGCAGCGCGCTTGAAGGCACGGGCATACCGTGCGTGGCGGCAGCCGACATGCGCGACGCGGTGCGCCGCGCGGCTGACCTGGCCCAGCCGGGCGATGCCGTGTTGCTGTCACCCGCCTGCGCGAGCATGGACATGTTCCGCAATTATCCTCACCGCGGCGCCGTGTTCATGGAAGAGGTCGAAGACCTTGCCCGCGACCGGGGAGAAGTGTGATGAGCCTGTTCGCCGACCTGACCGCCAGCGTCAATGCCGTACGGCCGGGACGCACCCGCATGCGCAACTACGATGCGCCGCTGGCGCTCGCGGCCACGACGCTGCTGCTGCTCGGCCTGCTCATGGTGTATTCGGCATCCATCGCCCTGGCCGACGGCCCGCGATACGCGTCTTACGGGCGCTACTATTTCGTGCTGCGCCACGGCCTGTTCATGTGCGCCGGCCTGCTGGCAGGCGCCGTCGTGCTGACAATACCTTTGCGCGTCTGGCAGCGCCTGGCCATGCCGGGCTTCATGGTGTCGCTGGCCTTGCTGGTGCTGGTGCTGATACCGGGCGTGGGCAACGAAGTCAACGGCGCGCACCGCTGGATCCCGCTGGGTCCGCTGAATTTCCAGCCGTCCGAACTCATGAAGCTGGGCGCACTGCTTTACGCGGCGGACTACACCGTGCGCAAGCAGGAACACATGCAGGCGTTTGCGCGCGGCTTCTTGCCGATGGCTTGCGCGCTGGGCGGCGTGGGCATGCTGCTGTTGCTGGAGCCCGACCTGGGCGCGTTCATCGTGATCGTGGCCATCGCCGTGGGCATCCTGTTTCTGGGCGGCATCAATGGCAAGTATTTCAGCAGCCTGCTGGCGGTGCTGGTTGGCACCTTCCTGGCCCTGATCTGGCTGTCTCCCTGGCGTCGCGCGCGGCTGTTCGCGTATCTCGACCCCTGGAATGAGGCCAATGCCTATGGCAGCGCCTACCAGTTGTCGCACTCGCTGATCGCCCTGGGACGCGGCGAATGGCTGGGCGTGGGCCTGGGCGCAAGCGTAGAAAAACTGCATTACCTGCCCGAGGCCCATACAGATTTCCTGATGGCCGTGGTGGGCGAAGAACTGGGATTTGCCGGCGTGTTGCTGGTCATCGTGCTGTTCGTGGTGCTCATCCAGCGCGGCTTTGATATCGGCAGGCAGGCCATCGCCATGGAGCGCACTTTCGCGGGCCTGGTCGCGCACGGCGTGGCGATCTGGTTCGGCGTGCAGGCGTTTATCAATATGGGCGTATGCCTGGGCCTGCTGCCTACCAAAGGGCTGACGCTGCCGCTGATGAGCTATGGGGGGTCTGGCCTCGTCATGAATCTTTGCGGCCTGGCGCTGTTGCTGCGGGTCGACATCGAGAACCGCATCATGATGCGAGGAGGCCGCGTATGAGCGCGCGCACGATCCTCATCATGGCCGGGGGCACGGGCGGGCACATCATGCCGGGCCTGGCCGTGGCCGACGTGCTGCGCGAACGCGGCTGGCGCGTGCAGTGGCTGGGCAACCCCGACAAGATGGAGGGCCGCCTGGTCCCGCCGCGAGGCATCGAACTGTTGCCCCTGCACTTCCAGGGCGTGCGCGGCCGCGGGGCCGCCGCGTTGCTGAAACTGCCGTTCTTGCTGTTGCGCGCCTGCGCACAGGCATGGGGCCATTTGTCCAGATCCCGCCCCGATGTCGTGCTGGGCATGGGCGGTTATGTGGCTTTCCCGGGCGGCGCGATGGCGGCCTTGCGCGGATTGCCGCTGGTGGTGCATGAACAGAACGCGGTGGCCGGCAGCGCCAACCGCTGGCTGGCGCGCATGGCGCGCCGCGTGCTCAGCGGCTTCCCGGATGTATTGCCGCGTGGAGAAGTGCTGGGCAATCCGGTGCGCCGGGCCATGACCGAGCTTGCCGAGCCCGCCACGCGCTACGCTGAGCGTACGGGCCCGTTGCGCCTGCTGGTGGTGGGCGGCAGCCTGGGCGCGCAGGCGTTGAACACCACGTTGCCGCGCGCGCTCGCGATGCTCGATCCGCAGGACCGCCCGCACGTGACACACCAGGCCGGCGAGCAGCATCTGCAGCCGCTGCGGCAAGGCTATGCCGACGCAGGCGTGCAGGCCGATTGCCGCGATTTCATCGACGACATGGCGGCCGAGATGGGCCGCGCCGACCTCTTGGTATGCCGGGCCGGCGCCATGACGGTGGCCGAAGTGGCGGCGGCCGGCGTTGCCGCGCTTTTCGTGCCGTTTCCGCACGCGATCGACGACCACCAGACCGCGAACGCGCGTTTTCTCAGCGACTCGCAGGCGGCGTGGCTGTGCGCGCAGTCCGATCTGACTCCCGAGTGGCTGGCCGGGTGGCTGCGCCAGCGCTCCCGCCCCGAACTACAGGCCGTGGCCGAGCGGGCGCGCCAACATGCGCGCCCCGACGCGGCGGCCCATATCGCCGATGTCTGCGAACAGGCAGCGAGGCGCACACCATGAAACACAGAATCCAGCATATTCATTTCGTCGGCATCGGCGGTTCGGGCATGAGCGGCATCGCCGAGGTGCTGCTCAACCTGGGCTACACCATCAGCGGTTCCGACCTGCAGGAATCGGCCGTGACGCGCCGCCTGTCTTCGCTTGGGGCGCAGGTAACCATAGGCCACACCGCGGCGAACGTAGCCGGCGCCGACGCCATCGTCACGTCCACGGCCGTGGCGGGCGACAACCCCGAAGTGCTGGCCGCCCGCGCCGCCGGCATTCCGGTGGTGCCGCGCGCCATCATGCTGGCCGAACTCATGCGCCTGAAGCGCGGCATCGCGGTGGCGGGCACGCACGGCAAGACCACCACCACCAGCCTGGTGGCCAGCGTGCTGGCCGCCGGCGACCTGGACCCCACTTTTGTCATCGGCGGCCGCCTGACATCGGCCGGCGCCAATGCGCGGCTGGGGCAGGGCGAGTACATCGTGGTCGAGGCCGACGAATCCGACGCATCGTTCCTGAACCTGCTGCCGGTGATGGCGATCGTGACGAATATCGATGCCGATCACATGGACACCTATGGCCACGATGTGGCGCGGCTCAAGAGCGCATTTATCGAATTCACCCAGCGCCTGCCGTTCTATGGCAGCGCCGTGCTGTGCGCCGACGACGCCAATGTGCGCGAGATCATGCCGTTCGTGTCGCGCCCCATTACCACCTATGGCCTGAGCGACGACGCCCACGTGCGCGCCGACAATGTGCAGGCCGATGGCACCCGCATGTGCTTTACGGTACAGCGCCGCAACCGTGACGAGGTGCTGCCGCCATTGAGTATCGAGCTGAACCTTCCGGGCCTGCACAACGTGCGCAATGCGCTGGCGGCCGTGGCCATCGCAACCGAACTCGGCGTGCGCGACGAGGCCATCAGCCAGGCCCTGTCTTCGTTCAAGGGAGTGGGGCGGCGGTTCACGCAGGTGGGCGAGTTCGCCGTGCCTGCCTCGCACGGTGGCGGCCGGTTTACCGTGATCGACGATTACGGCCATCACCCCGTGGAAATGGCCGCCACGCTGGCAGCCGCGCGCGGCGCCTGGCCCGACCGCCGCATCGTGCTGGCGTTCCAGCCGCACCGCTACACGCGCACGCGCGACTGCTTCGAGGACTTCGTGCGGGTGCTGGGCGGCGCCGATGCCGTGCTGTTGACCGAGGTCTACGCCGCGGGCGAGCAGCCGCTGGTGGCGGCCGACGGGCGTGCCCTGGCCCGCGCGTTGCGCGTGGCGGGTCGTATCGAGCCCGTGTTCGTAGAAGATGTGGCCGACCTGCCAGCCGCCGTGCTGGACTTCGTGCGCGACGGCGATGTGGTGGTCGTGATGGGCGCCGGCTCTATCAGCAAAGTCCCCGGCCTGATCGGAGAACTGGCATGAACCAGAAACCGCCAACCCGGAATATTGATGTGCAGGCCCTGGGCAAAGTGGGCGTGCTGTACGGCGGTCGATCTGCCGAGCGCGAGGTGTCGTTGATGTCCGGCGCAGGCGTGCATCAGGCGCTGTGTTCGGCGGGCGTGGACGCGCACCTGTTCGACACGGGCGAGCGATCGCTGGCGGAACTGGCCGCGGCCGGATTCGACCGCGTTTTCATCGCGCTGCATGGCCGCTACGGCGAAGACGGCACGCTGCAGGGCGCGCTTGAGCTGCTGGGTTTGCCTTATACGGGCAGCGGCCCGATGGCCTCGAGCCTGGCCATGGACAAGACGATGACCAAGCGGGTCTGGCTGCAGCACGGGCTGACCACGCCTGCTTTCGAGTTGCTGGACGCCGGTTCGGAGCTGCGCACGGTGCCCGACCGGCTGGGCCTGCCGCTCATCTTGAAGCCGCCGCACGAAGGCTCCACGGTAGGCATTACCAAGGTGGTCGGTTATTCCGATATGCAGGATGGTTACGCGCAGGCGGCAAAGTTCGACGACCGCGTGCTGGCCGAACAATTCATCGCGGGACGCGAACTGACCGTGGCGGTGCTGGGCACCGGGCGATCGGCGCGCGCGCTGCCGGTGATCGAGATCGTGGCGCCCGGCGGCAACTACGACTACGAACACAAATATTTTTCGGATGACACGCAGTACTTCTGCCCGGCCGACTTGCCCGATGCCGTGGCGTCGCGCGTGGCCGAGCTGGCGGTGGATGCGTACCGGGCGCTCGATTGCGCGGGCTGGGGCCGCATCGACATGATGCTGGACGCCAACCACCAGCCGTGGCTGCTGGAGGCCAACACGTCGCCCGGGATGACGAGCCATTCGCTGGTGCCCATGGCGGCCAAGGCCGTAGGCATGAGCTACGCCGAACTGTGTGTGTCTATTGTGGCCGAGGCAGCGTGCAAGGTACGCAGCCCCGCACGCAACTCTTGACCAGGACTGTCTGTGTGGAACGACGCGCGCACTACCAACCTCATCGCCAACACGCTGGCCGTGCTGGCGGTGTTGGCCATGCTCGCGGCCGCGGTCGTGTGGGTGGCGCATCGTCCGTACTTCACCCTGTCGGCGATCGAGCTGGAACCATCGGCCGAGGGCGAGCTGCGCTATGTGTCGCCCGAATCGGTGCGCGCCGTGATCGCACGCCGTTTCGAGGGCAATTTCTTTACGGTCGACCTGGACCAGGCCCGCGAGGTGTTCGAGTCGGTGCCCTGGGTGCGTCGCGCGTCCGTCCGGCGGATCTGGCCGGACACGCTGCGTGTGCGCATCGAGGAACAGCAGCCGCTGGCGCTGTGGAACGAAAACCAGATGATCAATACCTGGGGCGAAGCCTTTACGGCCAATACGGGCGAGCTGGAAGACGACAGCGAACTGCCGCAGTTTTCCGGCCCGGAAGGCTCGGAGGGGCTGGTGGTGCAGCGCTATGCGGAACTGGCTCGCTGGTTCGCGCCGCTGGATCTGCAAGTGCGCGAACTGGACCTGAGCCCGCGCTATGCCTGGAAGGCCACCCTGTCCAACGGCATGGCGCTGGACCTGGGCCGCGACCCCGGCGCCGATGCGCCCGATCCGCATGGGCTGCCCGGCGCCCTGCCGTTCGCCGCGCGCATCCAGCGATTCGTGCAGGCCTGGCCCGCGGTGACCAGCCGGCTGGAAGGGCGCGGCGTCACGCAGGCGGACTTGCGTTACCCCAATGGTTTTGCGCTGGCCCTGGCGCCGCTGCCGGACGAATCGGCCAAATCCAAATCTCCATCCATCTCTTCGAAGAAGCGTTAACGCCATGACCCGTGACATCAAGGACCTTATCGTCGCCCTGGACATCGGCACCAGCAAGGTGGTCGCCGTGGTCGCCGAAATCCTGCCCGAGGGCCGCTTCGAAGTGCTGGGCCTGGGCCAGCATGAGTCGCGCGGCATGCGCAAGGGCGTGGTCGTCAATATCGAGACCACCGTCAACTCTATCCAGCGTGCGCTGGAAGAGGCCGAGCTGATGGCCGACTGCAAGATCCGCGACGTCTATACAGGGATCGCCGGCAGCCATATCCGCAGTTTCAACTCCAGCGGCATGGTCGCTGTGAAAGACAAGGAAGTCACCGCCACCGACGTGGCGCGCGTGATCGAGACCGCCAAGGCCGTCAATATTCCCACCGACCAGCAGGTGCTGCACGTGCTGACCCAGGAATTCATCGTCGACGGCCAGGAAGACATCCGCGAGCCCATCGGCATGAGCGGCCTGCGGCTCGAGGTCCGCGTGCATATCGTCACCGGCGCGGTCAGCGCGGCGCAGAACATTGTCAAGTGCGTGCGGCGCTGCGGGCTCGAGGTGCAGGACCTGATTCTGCAGCCGCTGGCTTCCAGCCTGTCGTGCCTGACATCCGACGAAAAAGAACTGGGCGTGGTGCTGGTCGATATCGGCGGCGGCACGACCGACGTGGCCATTTTCACCGGCGGGGCGATACGCCATACCGCGGTGCTGCCCATTGCTGGCGACCAGATCACTAACGATCTTGCCGCCATGCTGCGTACGCCGACGCCCGACGCCGAAGAGATCAAGCTGCGCTATGGCGTGGCCAAGCAGGTGCTGGCGCGTCCGGACGAGGCGGTCGAGGTGCCGGGCCTGGGCGATCGTGGCCCGCGCCAGGTCAAGCGCCAGGCGCTGGGGGCGGTGATCGAGCCGCGCGTCGAAGAACTGTTTTCGCTGGTGCAGCAAGTGGTGCGCGACTCGGGCTACGAAGACCTGCTGTCGTCCGGCGTCGTGCTGACTGGCGGCACGTCGCAGCTGCCCGGCATGGTCGAGCTGGCCGAGGATGTGTTCCTGAAGCCGGTGCGCGTGGCCGTGCCCGAATACGAAGGCAGCCTGGCGGACGTGATGCGCAACCCGCGCTTCTCGACCGTGATGGGCCTGCTTCAAGAGGCACGCATGCAACGGGTGCGCGGCCGCAAAGTGGCGGCGCAGACCGGTAGTTTCAAGACGCTGCTGGCGCGTATGAAGGAGTGGTTCATGAACTGATCAAAGGAGCAGGCAGGGCCTGTTCCTGGCGGCTGCAGCCCAAACAGACAACAGGGCGGCATTCGCCGAACCGAGGCGTTTCAAAACCGTTGCGGACCACATGGCCGGCTTCGTTTTTGAGGCGACTCACAAAAATAGGCTGTCGGGGAATTTTTTTGTGAATTGCAAATCCAGACTTGTGAGGGAGTCATCATGATGAACTTTGAGATGTTAGAGAGCAACACCAAAGGGACCGTTATCAAGGTCGTCGGTGTTGGCGGCGCGGGCGGCAATGCCGTCGCGCACATGATCCGCAGCGGCGTGCATGGCGTGGATTTCATCTGCGCCAATACCGACGCCCAGGCGTTGGCGGCCACCAACGCGCCGGTGCAGATTCGCCTGGGCCGCACCGGCCTGGGCGCCGGCGCCAAGCCCGAGCAGGGCCGGGCATCGGCGGAAACCGCCCGCGAGGAAATCCGCCAGGCCCTCAATGGCGCCCATATGGTGTTCATTACGGCCGGCATGGGCGGCGGCACCGGCACGGGCGCCAGCCCGGTCGTGGCCGAGGTTGCCAAGGAACTGGGCATCCTGACCGTGGGCGTGGTGACCAAGCCCTTCAGCTTCGAGGGCAACAAGCGCCTGAAGATGGCCGAAGACGGTATCGGCGAGCTCGCCAAGCACGTTCATTCGCTGATCGTGGTGCTGAACGAGAACCTGTACGAGCTGATGGACGAGGACGCGACGCAGGAAGACTGCTTCCGTTCGGCCGACGATATCCTGCACAACGCTTGCGCCGGCATTGCCGAGATCATCAATGTCGAAGGCAATGTGAACGTCGACTTCGAAGACGTGAAGACGATCATGGGCGAGCAGGGCCAGGCCATGATGGGCACGGCCACGGCCAGCGGCGCGGATAGGGCACGGGTTGCAGCCGAACAGGCCATTGCCTGCCCGCTGCTCGAGGGCGTGGATCTGAACGGCGCGCGCGGCGTGCTGGTCAACATCACCGCCAGCCGCACCCTGAAGATGCGCGAAACGCGCGAAATCATGGAAACCATCCGCAGCTATGCTTCGGACGACGCCACCGTGATCTTCGGCACCGCCTACGACGAGTCGATGGGCGACAACCTGCGCGTCACCGTGGTGGCCACCGGCCTGGGCCGCAATGTCGCGCGCCCGCAGTTGGTGCAGAATGCCGCCGAAGCGCTGCGTACCGGCACCGACAACCTGCCGATGGCCGGCATGATGGGCCAGGGCGGCGACTACCGTAACCTGGACATGCCGTCGGTGATGCGCAACCCGCGCACGCAGGCGTCGGCCCAGGTGCGCGCGCTGGAAAGCTCGGGCATGGACCACTTCGACATCCCGGCGTTCCTGCGCAAGCAGGCCGACTGACGGTGTTGCAACGGGCCGGGGAACCGGCCCGACTCCCTCGACGCCGGCCCGTCCTTCCCCAGGCGGGCCGGTCATGGGCGGCATTGTGCCGCCCGAAAAGGGGACATATCAGCGGCAAATATTACGTGCACATGGCACCCGGGTCTCCACAGGGTTACAATATGCACTTATGCCGGTGATTTCATTGATCTTTACTGGCGCAGGCTTCCCGCACAATTTCCCATGTTCCGACAGCGCAGCATTCAGAATCTCGTCCGTACCACTGGCGTAGGCGTCCATTCCGGCCGCCGGGTCGAGCTCACGTTGCGCCCTGCCGAAGCCAATACGGGCATCGTGTTTCATCGCGTCGACCTGCCCGAAGTCGTCGATCTGCCGGCGCAGGCCATGACCGTGGGCGACACCCGCATGGCGTCGGTGCTGCAGCAAGGCGACGTGCGCGTCTCCACAGTCGAGCACCTGATGTCGGCGCTGGCGGGCCTGGGCATCGACAACCTGCATGTCGACCTTACCGCCGAAGAAGTCCCCATCATGGACGGCAGCGCTGCCACCTTTGTGTACCTGCTGCGTTCGGCCGGCATTGTGGAGCAGAACGCGCCCAAGCAATTCATCAAGGTGCTCAAGCCGGTTGAAATCCGCGAAGGCGAGGGCCGCAGCCTGAAATGGGCGCGCCTGGAACCGCACGACGGCTTTGCCTTGGCCTTCTCGATCGATTTCCGTCATCCGGCTATCGATTCCACCGCGAATTTCGCCGAAATCGATTTCGCCACCCATTCCTACGTGCGCGAGATCGCCCGCGCGCGCACCTTTGGCTTTGTCAACGAAGTCGAGGCCTTGCGTTCCATGGGGCTTGCCCGGGGCGGCAGCCTGGACAACGCCATCGTCATGGACGAGTACCGGGTGCTCAACAGCGATGGCTTGCGCTACGACGACGAGTTCGTCAAGCACAAGATCCTGGACGCCATCGGCGACCTTTATCTGTTGGGCAAGCCGCTGGTGGCCCGCTACGTGGCATGCAAATCGGGCCACGGGCTGAACAACCAGCTGGCCCGCGCGCTGCTGGCGCAGCGCGATGCCTGGGAATTGGTCACTTACGAATCCCAGGCGGCGGCCCCGCAGGCGTTCCGCCACGAATGGAAGCTGGCCTGACGGCCAGTCAGCGGGGTTTGTGATGGGCCAGCAGCCTGGCCACTGCATCGGCCAGCGGACCCGGCCGCAGTGTTCCCTTTAGCTGTTCAAAGGCGCCCAGCGCGGTTTCGCCCAGGGGCTCGGCTTCTTTGGGCGGGCGCGGCATTTTCGCGCCGGGCTTGGGCATTCCCGCTTGAACGCGAACCGCAATTTCGTTAAGGTTCCAGCCTTGGGCGCAGAGCGCCTGTGCGATCCGCGGCGCCATCTGGCGAAGCTTGGCCGCATGGGCGGCACTGGGCACCGCCAGCGTCAGGCGCTGGCTTTCCAGTTTGGCCACCACGCACATGACGCCTAGCGCAGGCGGCAGCACGGCGGCCACGGCTTGTTGTATTTGCAGATGCGTGCGTGCCGTAGCCAGTACGCCGGCGGCGCGCGTATCGTGACCCAGCCACCCCAGGGCGGTGTTGCCTTCCCGCCGGCCGGTGGCCGAACGTGTGCGGTATGGAATGGATCTGTTCATGCCGGCTCGAATAACAGGATACGTACCTTGAAAATCGTGATTATGCATGCCCGCGACGGGCAGCCTGGCCAGTTCGCCCTGGGGGGCGCGCAGCTGGTCCTGGTGCTGGCGGCCTTGCTGGCCACGGCCGCGCTCATCGGCGCCACCGTACAGCGCTACCTTACTCCAGTTGCCCCCGCCGCGTATTCGGTCGACTGGGCGGCCTACGCCCAGGATGCCCAGCCGGGGCGCGAGGCGGCGTTCCTGCGCGAAAACGTCAGCATGCTGGCCGCCAAGGTGGGCGAATTGCAGGCCAAGCTGGTGGGCATCGACAGCCTGGGCCGGCGCGTGGCCCAGGTCGCCGGCGTGGCCTATACCGATCCCGAACTGGCTGCCGAGCTCAATGCGCCCGCTCACGCCGAGCACGTCATGGACGATCTTTTCACCGACCGCCAGCCCCCGGGATACGAATCGGCCGAAGAGCTCGGCCGGCGTCTGGACGAGCTGCAGATGCGCCTGACGCAGCAGACGGACAATCTGCGCATGCTGGATGTGGCGCTGACGCGGCGTTCGGCCGACCAGGCCAGGCTGCCCTCCGGCGCGCCCATTGCCGATTATCCCTACCTGAGTTCGTCATACGGATGGCGCCGCAACCCGGTCACCCACCGCTACGCGATGCACGAGGGCCTGGATTTCTCCGCGCCGTCGGGTACCCCGATCCTTGCGGCGTCGGGGGGCGTGGTGCTCGAGGCCAGTTACCTGGCTGGCTACGGCAATACGGTCGAGATCGACCATGGCGACGGCCTGATCACCCGTTATGCCCACGCGTCCAAGCTGCTCGTCAAGCCCGGCGATGTGGTCGCGCGCGGCCAGGAGATCGCGCGCGTCGGCTCTACGGGCCGCTCTACGGGCCCCCACCTGCACTTCGAGGTGCGCCTGGCGGGCCAGCCCCTGGATCCCCGCCTGTTCCTGCAGTCGCCCGAGGCCCGGCCGCCGGTGGTCGCTCAGGGCCCGGATACCGCCGCGGCCGGCGAACCGCTCACCCAATGATCCGGTGCGACGCTTTTGCGGTTGGTCCTGTCACTGCCGCGCAGGTGCGTTAAACTCGATTGTTTCCCAGCGGAGTTGTCCGCTCAACCAAATAACAATCCGCCCCGGGCGGAGTCCGGCCCATCGGGGGGCGGGCGCCGCCGGTGCCGCCACCGACACGCATGGTTTCTTTGCTCAAAAAACTCATAGGCAGCCGCAACGACCGGTTGCTTAAGCAGTATCGCAAGCTGGTCGTCCAGATCAACGCACTGGAACCCAAGTTCGCCGCGCTTTCCGACGCAGAGCTGGCGGCCAAGACCCAGGAATTCCGTACCCGCCACGCCGACGGCACGTCGCTGGACGACTTGCTGCCCGAAGCGTTTGCGGTGGTTCGCGAAGCCGGCAAGCGCGTGTTCGGCATGCGCCACTTCGATGTGCAGCTGCTGGGGGGCATCGCCCTGCATAACGGCAAGATCGCCGAAATGCGTACCGGCGAAGGCAAGACGCTCATGGCCACGTTGCCCGTGTACCTGAACGCCATCGCCGGCAAGGGCGTGCATGTGGTCACGGTCAACGACTACCTGGCCCGACGCGACGCCGAATGGATGGGGCGGTTGTACCGATTCCTGGGCATGAGCACCGGCGTGGTGGTGCCGCAGCAGCCGAACGACGAGAAAATCGCCGCCTACGCTGCCGACATCACGTACGGCACCAACAACGAGTTCGGCTTCGACTACCTGCGCGACAACATGGAATACCGCGTCGAAGACCGGCGCCAGCGCAGCCTGACGTACGCCATCGTCGACGAAGTCGACTCCATCCTGATCGACGAAGCCCGTACGCCGCTGATCATCTCGGGCCAGGCCGAAGACCACACCGAACTGTACGTGCGCATGAACGCCGTGCCGCCGCTCCTGAAGCGCATGGCGTCCGAGCCCAAGCCGCACGAACCCGAACCCGAAGGCGACTACTGGGTCGACGAGAAATCCCAGCAAGTGTTCCTGTCCGAGAGCGGCCACGAAAACGCCGAGCGCATTCTTGCCGAGCTGGGCCTGCTGCCGGCGGGCGAATCGCTGTACGACCCCCGCCACATCGCGCTCATGCACCACCTGATGGTGGCGCTGCGCGCCAATACGCTGTTCTTCCGCGACCAGCAATATGTGGTGCAGGACGGCGAAGTCGTCATCGTCGACGAGTTCACCGGCCGCCTGATGGTGGGCCGGCGCTGGTCCGATGGCCTGCACCAGGCCGTCGAGGCCAAGGAAGGCGTGAAGATCCAGCACGAAAACCAGACGCTGGCCTCCATCACGTTCCAGAATTACTTCCGGATGTACGACAAGCTGGCCGGCATGACCGGTACGGCGGATACCGAGGCCTACGAATTCCAGGAAATCTATAGCCTGGAAACGGTCATCATCCCCACCAACAAACCCATGGTCCGCAAGGACCAGAACGACCAGGTCTTCAAGACGGCGAATGAAAAGTACAACGCCATCCTGAACGATATCCGCGACTGCCACGAACGCGGCCAGCCGGTACTGGTCGGTACGACCAGTATTGAAAACTCCGAGCTGCTGTCCAACCTGCTCAAGCAGGCCGGGCTGCCGCACGAGGTGCTCAACGCCAAGCAGCATGCGCGCGAAGCCGAGATCGTTGCCGAAGCGGGCAAGCCGGGCCACATCACCATTGCCACCAACATGGCCGGGCGCGGCACCGACATCGTGCTGGGCGGCAGTGTCGACAAGCAGGTCGACCTGATCCGCGCCGACGAAACGCTGTCCGACGCCGAGAAAGAAGCGCGTATCGAGAAAGTGCGGTCCGAATGGCAGCCAACCAACGAGGCGGTCAAGGCCGCAGGCGGCTTGCGCATCATCGGCACCGAGCGCCACGAATCGCGCCGCATCGACAACCAGTTGCGCGGCCGTGCCGGCCGCCAGGGCGACCCGGGATCGTCGCGCTTTTACCTTTCGCTTGAAGACCCGCTGATGCGCATTTTCGCGGGCGACCGCGTGCGCGCCATCATGGAACGCCTGAAGCTGCCCGAAGGCGAGCCCATCGAGGCCGGCATGGTGACGCGTTCCATCGAGACCGCGCAGCGCAAGGTCGAAGGCCGCAACTTCGACATCCGCAAGCAGCTGCTCGAGTACGACGACGTTGCCAACGACCAGCGCAAGGTGCTGTACTCGCAACGCAACGAAGTCCTCGAATCCACGTCCATCCGCGCTTCGGTCGAGGGGCTCAGCGAATCCGCGGCCACCGATCTGGTGCGCCGGTTCATTCCGGCCGAGTCGGTCGAAGAACAATGGGACGTGCCGGCTCTGGAGCAGGCGCTGGCGGGCGACTGGCAGATCCATCTGCCGCTGGCCGACATGCTGGAAAAAGAGCCCAACCTTACCGACGACGACATCCTGCAGCGGGTGCTGCAGGCGGTGCGCGACGTGTACGCGGCCAAGATCGCACAGGTGGGCGAAGAGCCCTGGGCGCAGTTCGAGCGTTCGATCATGCTGCAGGCCATCGACACCCATTGGCGCGAACACCTGTCGGCCCTGGACTACCTGCGCCAGGGCATACACCTGCGCGGCTATGCGCAGAAGAACCCCAAGCAGGAATACAAGCGCGAGGCGTTCGAGCTGTTTTCGAACATGCTCGACCGTATCCGCGACGATGTCGTCCGGGTACTGCTGACGGTGCGTGTCCAGACGGCCGAGCAGGTCGAGCAGGCGGCCGAGGCCGAAACCAGCCAGCCGCACGTGCAGAACGTCCAGTACCACCATTCCGACTACGACGAGGCGCTGGGCGACGCCAACGCGCCGGCGCAGCAGCCGGCCCAGCCCCCGGCCCAGCAACCGGTACGCAACTACATGCCCAAGGTCGGCCGTAACGACCCTTGCCCGTGCGGCAGCGGCAAGAAGTTCAAACACTGCCACGGCAAGCTGGCCTGAGGGCGCCGCCATGTTGCACGACGCGGGGCGCACGGAATTCGACCACGCCGTGGTCATGGTGCGCGACCGGCTCGACGAGCTGGCGCCACACTACGAACGGCAGGGCTTTCTGCTGAGCGACAAGTCGGTGCACAACCTGGGTTCGTGCAACCGGCTCGTCGTACTCGACAGTACGTACATCGAATTGCTGGGCTGGCCGCCCGGCGCGCCGCCCGCACGCAAAGAAATTGCCGATTCGCCGTTCGGGCTCGAGGCCCTGGTGTTTCGCACCGATGACGCCCAGCGCACCTACCAGCGGTTGCACGACGCGGGTTTTGCGGTGAACCCCGTACAAGACCTGACGCGACCGGCCCAGGTCGATGGCCGCGAAGTGCAGGCCCGTTTTCAGACGGTGCGCTTTTCGCAGCAGCCGCTGCCCGGTTTCCGGATGTACTTCTGCCGCCACCTGACGCCGGAATGTGTATGGAATCCGGCGCTGATGTCGCACGCCAACGGCGCGCGGCGCATTCACAGCATCGAGGTGCGGGCCTCGGACGCGCGCGAGGTGGCCAGGCAGCTGGCAACAGTGGCAGACGTTCCCGTCGAGGCCGCCGGCGACGGCTGGGATGTGCCGCTGGGCAACATGCACCTGCATGTCGTTCCGGACGCGGGCGCTGTTCAGCCCACGCTGGCCCGCCTGGTGCTCGAAAACCGCGACGGCGTGCGCTACGCGCTGGACACCGGGCTGTAGCCGCGGCACGCAAGCTCAGGCGGCGGCCGGCACCAACTGGTTCACGCCCGATTGCGCGTCGGCCTGTGCCACCCCATAGATGTGCAAGGATATCGCCACGCGGTCGCCCGCATTGCGCAGCCGGTGTATCTGGTGCAGGCCGGGAGTGGCGGTGGCCACGTCGCGCGGCCGCCGCAGCGCCTCGCCCACGGGGCGGGCCACGCACGCTGCGGCGTCCCACTGGTAATGGGTTTCCTGAAGTTCTCCCTGCAGCACCCGGTAGGCGCACCAGGTCTTGTGGCCGTGCACCGGCGTCGCCTGGCCGGGGCGCCATACCAGGTAGAAAACCGTGAACGTGCCCTGCGGATCGCTGTAGGCGATGTGACGCAGGTAGGTATCCGGATGGCCGTCGCGCAAATGCACCGGCAGGTGCTCGAGCAAGTCCGGTGCGTCGGCGGCGCTCCTGGCCAGGATATCCAGCAGATGGCGCTGCGCCTGGCGCTGCGCGGCGCGCACGGCAAAGCATAGGGAATCCAGGCAAGTCACGGTGGTTGCGCTGATGTGCTGCATGGCGTTCTTGAAAGGCAGGTTGACCCGACCATGCTATCGCCTTGCCCCGGAACGGTTTTGCCAAATGCGCCCGCCGGCGGCGCGGGATTAGAAAAAATTTGCGTGACCGCCGGGGGTTCTATGCACGTTTGCCCGCGCAGCGCATAATTCGCGCACGCAAGCGTGTGTAGACCAGGCTATCAGGAGCGGACATGAAGGTCGCAGTGTTGGGGGCGGGTGTCGCCGGCGTCGCCGTGGCGTATTACTTGTGGCGCGACGGGCATGAAGTCACGGTGCTGGACCGCCAGCCAGGCCCCGCGATGGAGACCAGCTTTGGCAACGCCGGCGGCCTGTGCCCCAGCTTCGCCGGCCCTTGGGCCGCGCCGGGCATGGTGGGCAAGGTGTTGAAAATGGCCCTGCAACGCCAGGCGCCCATCCGTTTTTCGTTTGCCCCGAATCCACGCAAGCTGGCCTGGCTGGCGCGCTGGCTGGGCAACTGTACCGCCGAGCGCTTCCGCGACAACAAACTGCGCATGCAGCGGGTGGCCCATTACAGCGATGCCTGCCTGCGGGAACTGGCGGACTCGGGCTTGCCCATCGAGTTCGATCATCACCGCGACGGCACCTTGCAAGTGTTTCGCGCGCAAGCCGACATGAAAGCCGTGCCTGCCATTACGCGCGCCCTGGATGAATTCGAGGTTCCGTGGCAATTGCTCGATGCGAGCGGCGTGCGTCGCCTGGAGCCTGCTTTGGCATCGGCCCAGGCCCCGATTGCGGGTGCGCTTTACTTGCCGCTGGACGGCTCGGGCGACAGTCACAAGTTTGCCAATGACCTGGCCGCCTATCTGGCGTCGCAGGGCGTGACCTTTCGGTACGGCGCGCGCGTCAGCGCATTGGCACGGGCGGGCGACCGCATCGAGGGGATACGCATCGACGGCGCCGCCGGTCTGCTGGCGGCCGATGCATACGTGGTGGCCCTGGGAACGCAGGCGCCGTTCCTGTTGCGTCCGCTGGGCCTGAAGCTGCCCGTGTACCCCTTGAAAGGCTATTCGATCACGGCGCGCATTACCGACGATGCCCGCGCGCCCCGTGCCGCCATCATGGACGAATACAACAAGGTCATGATCTCGCGCCTGGGCGATCGCGTGCGGGCGGCCGGCATGGCCGAACTCAAGGGCTATAGCCTGGCCGTGGACCCCGGCCGCGTGGCATTTCTTGCCGGCGTGGTGCGCGAATGGTTTCCGCAAGGCCTGGACCTGGATGGGGCGCAGCCCTGGGCGGGGCTGCGCCCCATGACACCCGACGGGCCGGCCATACTGGGCAAGACACGCTATGCCAATCTGTTCCTGGATTGCGGCCATGGATCCAATGGCTGGACGCAGGCCTGCGGCACCGGCAAGATCGTGGCGGACGTCGTGGCCGGGCGCACGCCGGAAATCGACCTGGACGGCCTGACTGCAGACCGTTATGCCTGACACCTTTTACGCCGGCGGACCGCTACATGGACCAGATTGATCTCAAAATACTGAGCCTGCTGCAGAAAGACGCCACGCGCCCGGTGGCCGAGATTGCCGAACAGGTCAATCTGTCGGTCACGCCGTGCTGGCGCCGCATACAGAAGCTGAAAGAAGACGGCGTGATCGAACGCACCACCGTGCTGGTCGACCCGGGCGCCGTGGGCCTGGGGCTGACCGTTTTTGTGTCGATCAAGACCAGCCAGCACAATGCCAAGTGGACGCAGAACCTGATCGGCGCCGTGACGTCCCTGCCCAACGTCGTCGAGTTTCATCGCATGGCGGGCGACCTGGACTATCTCTTGAAAGTGGTCGTGGCGGATATGGCGGCCTACGACCGCTTCTATCAGCGGCTGATCAAGGCGGTGGACCTGCTCGATGTCAGCGCCAGCTTTTCGATGGAAGTGATCAAGAGCACAACCGAACTCCCGCTGGAGCCCGCCGGGCGGCCGTAGGATGGCGGGCCGCCGTGGCTACAGCAGGAAAATGGTGGCCAGGCCCAGGAAGATGAAAAAGCCCAGCGAGTCGGTGGCGAATGTCAGCAGTACCGACGAGCCGATGGCCGGGTCTTTGCCAAAGCGCGCGCGCACCATGGGCACCAGCACGCCGACCGACGCGCCTACCAGCATGTTGCAGATCATGGCCGCCATCATCACGATGGCAATGGCGACGGAATTCGATATGCCCCAGGCAAACAACGCCGCCACCACGCTGCCGCACAGGCCCACCAGCAGGGTGACGAGCATTTCGCGCTTGACCAGCTGCCACAGGTTGCGGCCGGTAATGCGGCCCACGGCCAGCGCGCGGATGATCATGGTCATCGTTTGGTTGCCCGAGTTTCCGCCGATGCCCGCCACGATGGACATCAGGAAAGCCAGGATCACGATGTGGCTGACGGTGTCTTCGAACCGCGAGGCGACAAACGACGCGGTTGCCGCCGTGCACAGATTGAACAGCAGCCATGGCGCCCGGTTGCGCAGGGCCATCGCGACGGGCGCAAAGATGTCTTCTTCTTGCAGGCCGGCGCGCGACAGCGCTTGTTCTTGCGAGTCTTCGCGCATCACGTCGACCACGTCGGCAATGGTGACCCGCCCGATCAGCCGGCCCTGGTCGTCCATGACAGGCGCCGACACGAGATCGTAGCGCTCGAATGCACCGGCGGCATCGGCGTCGGAATCCAGCGGATTGAGCGTCAGGAAATCCGTGCTCATGACCTCGCGCACTTCGGTTTCGGGTTCGCTGACCAGCAGCTTCGACAAGGGCAGGACGCCCTGCAGCTTGTCTTGCCGGTCGACCACGAAAACCTGGTCGGTGTGGTCGGGCAGTTCGTGCAGGCGACGCAGGTAGCGCAACACCACTTCGAGCGTGACGTCTTCGCGTACACGCACCATTTCGAAGTCCATGATGGCGCCCACGCTGTCCTCGGGGTACCCCATGGCCTCGAGCAACTGCGCGCGCTCTTCTTCGGTCAGGCCTTTCTGCACTTCGGCCACGACATCGGGCGGCAGGTCGGGCGCCAGGTCGGCCAGCTCGTCGGCATCCATGTTGCCGGTGGCGGCCACGAGGTCCTGGCGGTCCATTGCCTCGATGAGCGATTCGCGGACCCAGTCTTCGACCTCGAGCAGGACGTCGGCGTCATGGTGAGGGCTCACCAGGCGCCAGACCGTCTGCCGTTCTTCCTTGGGCAGCGATTCGAGGATGAACGCGATGTCCGCCGGATGCAGGTCGTTGACCAGCGCCGCGAGCTCGGTCTCGTGCTGGCGATGCACCAGGTCTTCGACCAGCGAGGCCTTGCTGTCGCCTTGTTCTTGCCGATGGACCAGGTCTTCGACCACCTGCTGGCGGCGCAGCAGGTCCTGGACTTCGGCCAGGGCGTGCTGGGCGTCTTCGGGGTCGAGCCGGCGAGGCGTCGCCTTCGGCTTGGTGGCGGCGGCGGGCTGCTGCGTCATAGGAGTACGGCCGGGCGGGTTAGGGACTAAAGGGCGGGCAGAGGCCGGCTACGCCGGGCTTCGTCGGTGGCGACGTAGGTAAGCGTGGCTTCGGTGACCTTGACGACTTCGGCATCCAGACGGTGGCGCTCGGCATAGACCTCGACCGATACGGTAACCGATGTGGTGCCGGTTTTCGTGATGGCGGCGTAGAAGCTGAGCAGGTCGCCCACGAAGACAGGCTGCTTGAACTGAAAGGCGTTGACCGCCACCGTGGCCACCCGGCCCGCGGCTCGCCGGGCCGCGAGCACCGACCCGGCAATGTCCACCTGGGCCATGATCCAGCCGCCGAAAACATCACCATGAATGTTGGCGTCGGCCGGCATGGGCATGACGCGCAACACCGGGTCGCGGCCTTGCGGCAGCCGGGTTGTAAAAGCGTTGGACGCAGACATGGCGCGCTCCTGTACAGGGTGGAGACGGGCCGATTATGCAGGAAAACGCCCTGCCATGCGGAGGCATGCCGCGCGCGCGGGGCAACGGCATGACCTGGACAGCGATGCTCGGCAGGGCTACCGGGTCAAACCCTTCCCAGCAGATTGAAGCGTACGTTGACTAGGTGTTCGAGGATGTGCTGCTTGGCCGTGTCGGCGTCACGGTTTTTCAGCGCCGCCACAATCTGCCGGTGTTCGTGCTGATAACGGGCGCGTCGCTCCGGCGTTACGCTTTTTTTCTTGAGCAGGCCCCATTCCCCACTGTTGCGAACTTCGGCCAGCATCTGGAAGACACGCACGAAAAAGCCATTGTGCGTCGCCAACGCCAAGTGTTCATGCAGGGCGCTGTCCCAGTGTTCGAATTCTTCAAGCGTGCCGGCTGCCTCTGCCTGGGCGCAGCACTCGTCCAGGTGTTCAAAGTCGCCGGCAGTGGCATTGCTGACGATCAAGTCAACCAGCATCGGCTCCAGCAGCAGACGGGCTTCCATGATTTCGGCGGGGCTGATGCTGGACGGCTCGAACTCTTGGCCATCCCTTGCACCCGCGGCGCCCTCGGTGACATAGGTGCCGCTGCCAACCTTTTGTTCGATCAGGCCCATGTCGCGCAGTTCTTGCAATACGCGGCGCAGCGCGGACCGGCTTACGCCGAAATCCGCGCACAACTTGCGCTCGGTGGGCAGCCGGCCACCGGCGGGCCAGCGGCCGCGTTTCAGGCCTTCAAGCAATTCTGTGCGGACGATTTGCGCGGGGTCGGAAGTAACGACGAGCTTGGGTGCACTGGACATGGCGTTTCAATAATTGGTCTTTATTGGTTATACCACTGGGCGCGCTATTTGATAGCTGCTGAGGGAGTTTTTAAGGGTAACCCCTAGAGGGCTTGAGAAAAAATTGGGATATATTCTCGATCTATCGAGATCAATCAATATCAATTTGAACCAATTGGCGTGTCGCCTTCAATGCGGTGCCGGCCGGAGAGGTTCACCACCCCCAAGGGAGAAGACATGCCCACGATTCACTTGTTCAGCGGCGGGGCCGCACAGGGCCTGGTCAAGGCGCTGGAGCCCGATTTCATGCGCGAGTCCGGCGGCGGCATCCAGGGTACGTTCGGCGCAGTAGGCATGATGAAAGAAAAGTTGCTACGAGGCGAGCAGTGCGACCTGGTGATCTTGAGCCAGAAGCTGGTCGATGAGTTGGCGGCCGACGGCCATGTCGTGCCAGCCAGTATGCGGGCAATCGGCGTCGTGCACACAGGCATTGCAGTACGCGACGCAGACGCGGCCGTGGATGTGGGCGACGCCGATGCGCTTGGACGCGCCCTGCGAAACGCGAAGGCGATTTATTTCCCCGATCCGGAAAAGGCGACGGCGGGAATCCATTTCATGGGCGTGCTCAAGAAACTGGGGTTGGATCTGGAGCTGGCTGACCGGCTGCGACCGTATCCCAATGGCGCCACCGCCATGCGGGAAATGGCCAGCGCCGGCACTGGGGTGATCGGTTGTACCCAGGTTTCGGAAATAGTCAGCACACCCGGTGTTCGGCTGGTTGCCTCGCTGCCGCCGGAGTTTGCCTTGGCGACGACCTATACGGCTGCAGTCACGAGCCGGGCCGCCGAGCCGGCCCTGGCCGCGCGGCTTATCGATTTGCTGACCCGGCCCGAGACGCTTGCGGACCGCCGCAACGCCGGCATCGAGTAATCAGGCCAGACATCCAACCACGAGGACCATGATGAAAACCGCATTCTTTCGGCATGCCGCCACGGCGCTTTGTATCGTCGCAGGAGCGACAACGGGGGCGTACGCCCAGGATTATCCGTCCAAGCCTATTCAGCTTATTGTTCCCCAGGCCGCCGGGGGCGGATCCGACACCATCGCACGGTTTATCGGCGAGCGCCTGGGCGCCAGGCTTGGGCAACCGGTGGTGGTCGAGAATCGTCCAGGAGCGGCCGGCATCCTTGGCGCGGAATATGTAAAGCGTGCCGCGCCTGACGGCTATACGTTGCTGCTGGGGGCTATCGATACCATCACGGCGCCCATGGTGAACCCCGGAGTGACGCTGGACGTGCAGAAAGATTTCGAGCCGGTCACACAGCTGGCGCAGTCACCCAACGTATGGGTGCTCAGCCCGTCGTTCGAGGGCAAGACCATGGCCGACCTCGTGCGCATTGCCAAGAGCAAGCCCGACCAGATCGACTTCGCGTCGTCGGGCGTGGGCGGCATGCAGCACCTGGCAGGCGAGCTGTTGAACCAGATGGCAGATATCAGGCTGGCGCACGTGCCCTATAAAGGGGGTCCGCCGGGATTTGCCGATGTGATCGGCGGGCGGGTGCCTGCCATGGTGTCGGGCTTCCAGGGGGCCTTGCCGCAGGTGCAGACCGGCAAGGTGGTTGCGGCGGCGGTGACCGACGTCAAGCGTTCCAAGGCATTGCCCGACGTGCCCACGGTGGCCGAGGCCCTGAATCTTCCGGGGTACCAGGCCATGAACTGGCAAGGTTTGTTCTTTCCGGCCGGGACCCCACGCGCCAGCGTGGAACGCGTGGCGTCGGAAATCACGCAAATCCTTGCCGAGCCCGATACGCGCAAGCAACTTGAAGACATGGGCTACGAGCCTGTAGGCAACACGCCCGACGCATTTGCAGCGATCATCAAGGCAGACCACGATAAATGGGCCGAGCTGATCAAATCGGCCGATATCAAGATCAACTGAGACGGCGCCGGTGGCGAACCGCCCGCCGTGTTTCGCAAGGTTCAACAGGAGTAATCATGGCAATCATTCGTGGAAATCCCCCGTCGATGAAGAACGTGCGGGCGTCGGTATACAACCACTATGTGCGGGTGGACCAGCCCAAAAGCCTGATCTTTGTGTCGGGGCAATTGGCGCGCGATGACGAAGGCAATCAAGTGGGCGTCGGCAGCATGCTGGAACAGACCCGGCAGTGTCTGCGCAATGTTGAAAAATGTCTTGAAGCGGCTGGCGCAGCGTTATCGGACGTGGTGTGGACGACTGTCTACACCACCGACATCCGCGAATTCAAGCAGATCGTTGCCGCGCGCGAAGAGTTCTGCAAGACGAACCTGCCCACCAGCACTATGGTGGAAGTCAGTCACCTTAGCGAGCCTGGCCTGTTGGTCGAGATCCAGGTGATTGCAGCGGCGTAACCCGGGCTCGGCCGGTGTGCCCCAAGGCCGGCCCTTTGAAACCCCTTGCCGCGGCCCTGCCGCTCGGCAAGCCGGAGTATTTGCATTAAAGGAATGGAATGCGATTTGCAACTTATGAACAGAACGGCGAGCAGCACGTGGGAGTCGTGTCGGCCGATGGGAAAAGTATCGCCAAGCTGAACCTTCCGGCCGGCCAGGCTGCGCGGGGAGTGCTTGCCGTAGTGGATCTGGCCAGCCAGGGCGGCGTGGCGGACTCGCTCGTGGGGCAGAGCGTGCCGATCGGCGACGTGCGGCTCAAGGCCCCCGTTCCGCGGCCCCGGCGCAATATATTCTGCGTGGGCCGCAATTACCACGCGCACGCCCAGGAGCTGTCGAAGTCCGTGTTCAAGGACAACAATGCGGATGTGGCGGCTTGGCCCATTGTTTTTACCAAAGTGCCCGAGTGCGTAGTCGGGCCGACCGACGCGGTCATTTTGCCTGGCGATGTGTCGGGGCAGATAGACTACGAGGCCGAACTGGCCGTCGTGATCGGTACCGGAGGCAAAAATATCCGCGCCGAAGATGCCGTGAAGCACGTGTTCGGCTACACCATTGTCAATGACGTGACTGCGCGCGATGTGCAGATGCGCCACCAGCAGTGGGACCTCGGCAAATCATTCGATACGTTCTGCCCGATGGGGCCGTGGGTCGTGACGGCCGATGAGCTCGACGGGGCCGATACACGCGTGCGTTGCTGGGTAAATGGAGTGCCGCGCCAGGACGGTCGTACGCGGGATTTCATCTTTGATATACCCGCGCTCATCGAGACCTGCTCACGCGGCGTCACCCTCTATCCCGGGGACATCATCGCCACAGGTACCCCTTCCGGAGTAGGCATGGGGCTCAACCCGCCGCAGTACCTCCAGGACGGCGATGTGGTGCGCATAGAGATCGATGGTATTGGCGCTATCGAGAATCGCTTTGTGCTGCCCTGAGCCATGCGGGGCCTCGGCAGCGCCGCTTACGCCGCCAGCTTGACGATGCCGTAGCCCCCGAACAGCAGCCATGCGTACAGGATCAGGCCCAGCGCCAGCACGCGCGGGCCGGCCTTGCGGATCTGGCTGAACCGGGTTTCGATGCCCAGCGCGGTCATGGCCATGGTGAGCGCAAAGACGTCCAGCCGGCGGGCCGCCGTGACCAGGTCGGGGGGCAGGATGGCCAGCGAATTGATAATGGCCAGTACCAGGAAACCTACCGCGAACCAGGGGATAGGCAGGCGCGCCCGGGGCTGGCCCGGCTCGGCGCGGGCGGCGGCGCTGCGCAGCCACATTCCCAGTATCAGCAGCACGGGCACCAGCAGCGCCACGCGCGTCATCTTCACGATGGTGGCGACTTCGGTGGTGGCCGGGTCGATATTGCTGGCCGCGCCCACCACTTGTGCGACTTCATGCACCGTGCCGCCGATATAGATGCCCAATTCCTGCGTATCGAGCGGCAGCCAGCCGGCGTGGTAAAGCACCGGATACAGGAACATGGACAAGGTGCCGAACAGCACGACCGTGGCCACGGCCACGGCGCTTTTGTGCGGCGCGGCCCGCAAGGTGGGCTCGAAGGCCAGCACGGCGGCAGCGCCGCAGATGGCGCTGCCGGCGGCAGTCAGCATGGCGGTGTCGCGATCCAGGCCCAGCAGCCGCTGGCCGGCAATGGTGCCCAGCAGCAGCGTGCCCACGACGACCGCCACCGACACCGCCAGCCCCGGCAGGCCTACGGCCGCGATCTGCTGGATGCTGATGTTGAGCCCGTAGAACGCCACGGCAATGCGCAGCAGCCTGCGGGCCGTGAAGTTGACGCCGGCTGCCCAGTCGGCCGGCATGGTGCCGCGCAGAAAATTGCCGTACAGCATGCCGCATACGATGCCCACCACCAGCGGCGAGAAGCCCAGTTGGCGGATGACGGGCAGGTCGCTCAATTGCATGACGGCGACCGTCATCAGCGCGACAAAAAGCACGCCATTGAGCTTGTCGCGCCAGGGGGTGGCAAGCGGCAGGGTGGTAGAGGACGACATGCGGATTCGGAATTTCTAAATAACTTCACGCAATATTAAATCGGCCCCTATTATTTGAAAAATTATTTAATTGGATATTCAATATCGGAAAATCCGATATCTAGCCTGCCATGACGCCTGATCAGTTATTGACCTTTGCCTACGTGGCCGACACCGGCAACATCAGCCGCGCCGCCGCTCTGCTGCATCTGTCTCAGCCGGCGGTTTCGGGTCAGCTGCGCTTGCTGCAGGACTGGTTCGGCGAGCCGCTATACCGGCGCAGCGGCCACGGCGTGGCCCTGACTGCGGCCGGCGAGCGATTGGCCGAGCAGGCGCGCCAGCTGCGCCAGGTTTACCTGCAGGCCCAGGCCGCGCGGGACGCCTGGCGCGGGCTGGACACCGGCAGCCTGCGCCTGGGGGCCAGCACGACGCCCGCCAGTTATCTGCTTCCGGGCCTGGTGGCGCAATTCAGGCGTCGCTTCCCCGCTGTCAGCCTGCATTTGTCGGATGGCAATACCCGCCAGATTGTGGAGCGGCTGCCGGGGCTGGACCTGGCGTTTATTGAGGGCGAAGTGCCGGCCGGCCTGCCGGCGGACACGGCCGTGCACGGCTGGCGCCAAGACGAGGTGGTGGCCATTGTTCAGGCCGATCATCCCCTGGCCGCCAGGGGGGCGGCCAGCCTGAACGAATTGGCCGACCAGCCGCTGGTGATGCGCGAGCCGGGTTCCGGCGTCAGGCAACTGGTCGAGCGCGCCTTTGATGGCGCCGGCCTGGCGCCGGCCGTCGGCCTGGAGCTGGCCGGTGTTGAAGGGGTGAAGCAGGCAGTGCGCGCGGGCCTGGGCATTGCCTTTGTGTCGCTGATGTCCATGCGGCACGAGGACGGCACCCTGGCCGTGGTGCGCGTGCTGCCCCGGCCCTTGACGCGCACGCTCAGCATCCTGGTGCCGCATGCCAACGCATGCGCGCGCGCGACGGAAAGGTTTCTGCAGGCCTGCCTGGCGCTGCCCGACGATTCCGAAGCCTGATTACGCGCCGGGTGCGGGGCGCGCCAGCCACTGCCGCGCGAGTTCTACCCAGTACGTGCCGCCCAGCGGCAGCAGGTCGTCGTTGAAGTCGTAGCTGCCGTTGTGCAGCATGCAAGGGCCCATGCCATGGCCTGCTTCGCGGTGCCTGCCGTCGCCATTGCCGATCCAGACATAGCAGCCGGGGATTTCCTGCAGCATGTAGGCGAAATCTTCTGCGCCCATGGTGGGCTGCACGTGGTCATTGACGTTGTCGGCGCCGACGATGCTGCGCATGACATCGACGCAGAATTCGGTCTCGCGCGCATGATTGATGGTGGGCGGGTAATTGCGGCGGAAATCGAATTCGACGTCGCAATCGAGCGCCGCGCAGGTATGGCGGGCGATTTCTTCCATGCGCCGTTCGATCAGGTCGAGCGTTTCGTGCGTGAAGGTGCGCACCGTGCCGCGCATGACGGCCTGGTTGGGCACGACGTTGTCGGCGCTGCCGGTGTGTATCTGCGTGATGCTGAGCACCGCCGCATCGAGCGGGTTGCGGTTGCGCGTGATGATGGTCTGCAGCGATTGCGCCAGTTGCACGGCTGTCATGACCGGGTCGACGCCCAGGTGCGGCATGCCGGCGTGCGTGCCCTTGCCCTGGATGGTGATGATGAATTCGTTGCTCGACGCCATGATGGGGCCGGCGGTGACGCCGAAGTAGCCCACAGGCAGGCCCGGCCAATTGTGCATGCCGAACACGGCTTCCATGGGAAAACGCGTGAACAGGCCGTCTTCGATCATGCGCCGGGCCCCCCCGCCGCCTTCTTCGGCGGGCTGGAAGATGGCGTACACGGTGCCGGCGAAGTCGCGATGCTGCGCCAGGTAACGCGCCGCGGCCAGCAGCATGGCCGTGTGGCCGTCGTGGCCGCAGGCGTGCATCTTGCCCGCGTGCTGGCTGGCGTGCTCGAAGGAATTGGCTTCTTGCATGGGCAGCGCGTCCATGTCGGCGCGCAGCCCGACCGCGCGCGTGCCGGGCGTGTTGCCGCGGATAATGCCCACGACTCCCGTGCCGCCCAGGCCGCGGTCGACCTCGATGCCCCATTCTTGCAGGCGTGCGGCGACGAGGTCGGCCGTGCGGAATTCTTCGAATGCCAGTTCGGGGTGGGCATGGATGTCGCGCCGGATCTCGGCGATATCACGGTGCCAGGCGACGATGGGGTCCAGGAGTTTCATCGGGGTCTCGTTGATATGGAGCCAGAGGCAACGAAGGTATTATCAAGCAAAATGACTTAAAACAACGCTCGGAGGCAAGATATGACACGTCCCTGGCTCGCGCAATACCCCGAAGGCGTCCCGGCCGAGATCACCATCGACGGCTACAAGTCTCTTACTCAGCTGCTCGACCGGTCGTGCAGAAAGTACGCGAAGCGGGTGGCCTGCACGGCCATGGGCAGCGACTTGTCGTATGCCGACCTCGACCGCCAGGCGCTCGCCTTTGCCGCCTGGCTGCAGGGTCTGGGGTTGCAGAAGGGCGCGCGTGTGGCGCTGATGATGCCCAATGTGCCTGCCTATCTCGTGTGCCTGCTGGGGACGCTGCGGGCGGGCCACGTGGTGGTCAACGTCAACCCGTTGTACAAGTCCGACGAATTGCAGCGCCTGCTGCACGACAGCGAGGCCGAGGTCATCGTGATACTCGAGAACTTCGCCCGCACGCTGCAAGACGTGCCCGACCGGGCGCAGCTGCGCCATGTCGTGGTCACCGGCCCCGGCGACCTGCTGGGTGGATTGAAGGCGCCGCTGGTCAACCTGGCGGCGCGCTATGTGAAACGCATGATCCCCGAGTGGCGCATCGATGGCGCGTTGCGCCTGACCAGCGTGCTGGCGCGGGCCGATTCGGCGTCCTTCAAGCGGCCCGCGCTCTCGCACGACGATGTGGCGGTGCTGCAGTACACCGGCGGCACCACGGGGGTGCCCAAGGGCGCCATGCTGACGCACGGCAACTTGCTGGCCAACGTGTTGCAACTGCAGGAAGTCGCGCGGCCCGCATTGCGCGACCTGGAACATACCCAGCTCACGATCATCAGCGCCCTGCCGCTGTACCACGTGTTTGCCATGACGGTCTGCGGCCTGTTCGGCATATATGCCGGCATGCGCAACCTGCTCATCATCAACCCGCGCGACCAGCCCGCGCTGATCGCGGCGTGGCGCAAGGCGGGCGTGAACATCTTTCCGGGCGTCAACACCTTGTTCAACGCGCTTGCGCACAACGAGGAGTTCGCGCGGCTCGATTTCTCGGGCCTGCGCCTGACGCTGGGCGGCGGCATGGCGGTGCAGCGCCAGGTGGCCGAACGCTGGCTGGAAATCACCGGGCGGCCCCTGATAGAAGGCTATGGGTTATCTGAAACGTCGCCGGTGGCGACGGTCAACCCCACCAATTCCACCGAGTATTCCGGGTCTATCGGCCTGCCTCTGCCGTCTACCGATGTGGCGATTCTTGACGACGATGGCCGGCCCGTGCCCCTGGGCGAGCGCGGCGAAGTGTGCATACGCGGTCCGCAGGTCATGCTGGGCTACTGGAAAAAACCCGAGGAAACGCGCAACAGCATGACCGAGGACGGTTTTTTCCGCACGGGCGACATCGGCATCATGGACGAAAAAGGCTATACCCGCATCGTCGACCGCAAGAAGGACATGATCGCAGTGTCGGGCTTCAAGGTGTACCCGAACGAGGTCGAGGCCGTGATCGCTTCGCACCCCGGCGTACTCGAATGCGCGGTGGTGGGCGTGCCCGATCCGCGCACAGGCGAGGCGGTCAAGGCGTATGTCGTGAAGAAAGACCCCGCGCTTACCGAGGCGCAGGTCATAGACTGGTGCCGCGAGAAACTTACCAACTACAAGCGCCCGCACGCGGTGGAGTTTCGCGGCGAACTGCCCAAGAGCAATGTGGGCAAGATACTGCGGCGTGAATTGCGGCCGGGCGGCGAATCGGGCGCCGCCTAGCCGCGCCTAGGACGCCTGCAGGTGCGGGGCGACCATGTTGTGCAGCGCTTGGACGATGGCGGGGTTGCCGGCCACCACGCGCCCGCCGACGGGCCAGGGGTCCTGGCGGTGCATGTCGTGGCAGACGCCGCCGGCTTCGCGCAGGATCAGGGTGCCAGCCGCCACATCCCAGGGCGCCAGGCCCATTTCCCAGTAGCCGTCGTAACGGCCGCAGGCGGTCCAGGCCAGGTCGAGCGCGGCCGCCCCCATGCGCCGCACGCCGCGCGCGGTGCAGATGGCGTCTTGCAGCATGGGCATGTACTGGCTTGCAAATGAAAAGTCGCGGAACGGGAACCCGGTGGCCAGCACCGCGTCGTTGAGCGATTGCGTCCGCGAGCAGGCGATGCGGCGCCCGTTGAGCCACGCCCCGATGCCATGCACGGCGGTGAACAGCTCTTCGCGGCTGGGGTCATACACGACGCCGATGACGGGGGTGTCGACCTCGAGGGGGCCGCCGCCGGACACGCGTGTACCGCCGTGCGCCACCAGCGCGATGGAAACCGCGTAGTGCGGGATGCCATGCAGGAAGTTGGTCGTGCCGTCCAGCGGATCGATGTACCAGGTGGCGCTGCCCTGGGCCTTGCCACCCGTTTCTTCGGCCACGATGCCGAACTGGGGCGTGCGGGCCCGCAGGGATTCGATAATGGCGGCTTCGGCTTCGCGGTCGGCCTGCGAGACCAGATCGTTGCGGGCCTTGTGATCGATCACCAGGTCGGCACGATGGTGCGCGTACGATTGCAGGACGGCGGCGCCGGTGTGGGCCGCCGAAACGGCCGTGTCGATGGCGGATGCCAGGTCCAGGGGCGCCGCCTGGGTCGGGGGAGAATCGGTCGTCGGCATAAATCCAGTGTAAGCCTTTGTGGCAACGAGCTTATCGCACTGCGCCAAATACAGTCGCGCGGCGTGGCTTTCAGCCAACGTAACACGCTTGTCGCTTTGGTTATTCTGGCGGGCATTCAGGTATTTGCATACTGCCGTCGAGATTCATGTCTTCCTACGTTCCCCTGACACCTCCCGCCGCCAGCCTCGGCCCCGACGGGCGCCTGCGCAGCGCCGCCTATGGCGATGTCTATCACAACATTTCGAGCGCGCTCGGGCAGGCCGAACACGTTTTCCTGAGGGGCAACGGCCTGCCGCAGCGTTGGCGCGGCAGGCCGGCCTTTACCGTATGCGAAACCGGTTTCGGGCTGGGGCTGAACTTCCTGGCGCTGTGGCAGGCTTGGCGGCAGGATGGGGCCAGGCCGCGGCGGCTGCATATGCTGTCGATAGAGGCGCATCCCTTCAGCCGCGCCGAATTGCACGATTGGCTGGGGCAGGTCGCGCCCGACACATTGCAGGATCTGGCCGGGCAGCTGGCAGATCAATGGCCGGCCTGCCTGCCGGGGCTGCATCGCCTGGAATTCGAAGGCGGGGCGGTGACACTGACGCTGGCTTTCGGCAGGGCGGCCGACATCGCGCCGCTGTTGCGCGCACGTGTCGATGCGTATTTTCTGGATGGCTTCGCCCCGGACCGCAACCCGGATCTGTGGCAACCCGAATTGCTCAGGGACCTGTCGCGCCTGGCCGCGCCCGACGCCACGGTGGCTACATGGGCCAGTGCGGGCATGGTGCGCCGGGGTTTGGCGCAGGCCGGCTTCCAGGTTGGCAAGCAGCCCGGCTACGGGGGCAAATGGTCGATGACCGTGGGCGTGCGGGCGGATCCGACAGGGCCGATTGCGGGCCACGAGCCGTGGCTGCAGGCGCGAGCCGCCGATGACGCCGGCGCCGGCGAAGTGGTGGTGGTGGGCGGCGGGCTGGCCGGCGCCGGCATCGCCCAGGCGCTGGCGCTGCGGGGGCGGCCTGTCTGCGTCATCGATGCGTCGGGGCCGGCGGCGGCCCATCAGGGCCATGCCGCAGCCGCACTCACGCCGGTCATTGCGCGCGACGACAACCCCCGCGCACGGCTGTCGCGGGCCGGCAGCCTGCGGGCGCTGGCGCGATGGGCCGGCCTGCCACCCGCCGCCGCGCCCCGGCGCTGCGGCACGGTACAGCTCGAACGCGATGCGGGGCGCACCGCGGCCCTGGCCGAAACCTTGCGATTGTTGCAGTTCCCGGCGGATTGGGTGCGGGCCGTCACGCGCGACGAAGCGGCGGCCCTGGCAGGGGTGCCGGTGTCGCGCGGCGGCCTGTTCTTTGCCGATGGCCTGCTGGTGCGGCCCGCCGCGCTGGCGGCGGCGCTGCTCGATATGCCCGGGGTGCGCATGGTGACCGGACAGGCCGCGGCGCTGCGCCAATGCGGTTCCGCATGGAAGGTGCTGGACGCGGGGGGGCGGCTGCTGGGGCAGGGCGCCACGGTGGTACTGGCCAACGCGTTCGGCGCGCAGGCGCTGCTGCGCGCTTCCGGATTGCTGGAGCCGCTGCCGCGCATGGCGCAGATGCATGCGCTGGCGGGCGAAGTCACCTTGCTGCCTGCGCATGCCCTTGACGGCGGGCCACGCTGCATCGTCGGGGGTGAAGGGTATTTGCTGCCGGCCCTGGACGGGTGGTGCGTGGCTGGCAGTACATACGAGCACGGCGCCGCCGCGGCCGTCGTCAGCGACGCCGGCCAGCAGGCCGTGCTGCACAAGGCGGCGCGGCTGCTGGACCAATGGCCGGCCGACCGGTCGGAGCTGACCCCCGGCCAGTTGCCAGGGTGGGCGGGGTGGCGCGCGGTGCTGCCGGGCCGGCTGCCCGCCATCGGGCCCCTTGCACACGCGCCCGGCGTCTGGCTGGCGGCCGGATACGCGTCTCGCGGGCTGACATGGTCGGCCCTGGCCGGTGACCTGATTGCCGCCGGGCTGCACGACGAACCCTTGCCGCTGGCCGCTGACCTGCTGGCGGCCGTCGCGCCCCGCTAGCGCAGAAGCGGCCGTGATGGCAGATGATGCGCGTAAAACCCGGCCATATACGGCCCCGGACGACTTCCGGCAAGGTAGCGAGTGAGTAATTGCTGCGCTGCGAAGGGTCTCCGTTCGCGGCCCGCTGGGCTTCGCAACAAGGTGCGAAAACAGGGACCGAGTTTATTTCGAGGGCCAAATCCGTCAAAATAGCGTCTTTTAATTGGTTTTGGCTTAAGCCGGGGGATACCTGTGCCGCCCAAATTCGACTATGCCCACACTACCCAACTCGAATCGATCGAGTTGCTGTCGTCGCGCTCCAGCCGCATCGACTTCGATGCCGGCGACGGGCTGCGCCTGGTAGTCGAGGCGCATGCGCCTGGGGTGTTCCGCCTGCGTTTCGGCCAGGCGAACCTGCTCACCGACGAGAAACCCGGCGCGCGCGCGCGGGCCGTGGCCGAGATGCTGCTGGCGCGCCAAGAGGCCGTGGGCGAATGCACCATCGCCCCGCGCGATGACGGCAATGGCTGGCGTATCGCCCAGGGCGACGTCGTGCTCGAAGTCCAGCCCGATCCCGTCCGCATCACGCTGCACCGGGGCGATGCAAGGCTGCTGGCTTCCGATGTCTCGGCCCACCAGCCCGCCTTCGGGTTCAATGCGCTCGACGAGGCCGAGCATGCGGTCTGGAACGCGGCCTTCACGCTCGAGCCGGGCGAACGCGTCTACGGCCTGGGCGAGACCTCGGGCGACCTGAACCGTCGCGATGAATCCGTCGTTTCCGACGATCCCGAGCACCGCGCCCTGCCGCTGGCCTGGAGCCCGCGCGGCTGGGGAGTGTATGTCAACACCATGCAACGCGTGCACCATGACGTGGGCGTGGCGCCGGCCGACAGCGCCTATGCCTTGTCGGTCGAAGACGCTGTCCTCGACGTGTTCCTGTTCGCCGGCGAACCATGCGAAGTGCTGAATCAGTACACCGCCCTGACCGGCCGGGCCGGGCAGCCGGTGCTGTGGGCGATGGGCGCCTGGCTGCAACAGGCCGACGGCGAAATGGCCACGCAAACCGCGGCCCTGGTGGCGCAGATGCGCGAGCAGCAGTTGCCCCTGGATGCCGTCAAGTTGGCGGGCCCCGCAGCGTGGGGCTTTCAGGCCGACAAACCCGTATTCGAATGGGACGCGCAGCGCTTTCCCGATGCGCGCCAGATGCTGGCCTTGTTCCACAAGCATCATGTGCATGTCGCGGCCATCGGCTTTCCGGGCGTCATCAAGTCCACGCTTTTGTTCGAAGAGCTCGAAGACCGCGGCTGGCTGCTGACGCGCGAAGACGGCAGCGCCCAGGTCTTTGACGGCAATGCGGCCAGCGGCGGCCGGCCGTATGGCTTGCTCGACCTGACCTATCGCGACGTCTACAACCTGTGGATCGAGCGGCATCGCCAACTGCTCGACGACGGGCTGGATGCGCCCGCCTGTGATGCGCAGATTGCCATTCCCGATGGCGTCAGCGCGCGTAACGGCGAAACTGGCGCCTTATTGCGCACCATGTATCCGCTGCTGGCGCGCCGCGCGCTGTTCGACGCCGTGGCAGGCCACAAAGTGCCGCCCGAGGGCGTCGTGCCCAGCACCGACCTTTTCCCGGCCGCGCAGCGCCTGCCCTGGCAGGTGGGCCCGCAGGTCACCAACGACTGGGACGGGCTGCAACATACGTTGCGCACGGCCTTGTCCACAGGCGCCAGCGGCGTGCCCGTGCAAGTGCATTCCATCGGCTCGGCTTCGGCGCCGCTGGACGGCATGACGCCCGAGCTCTACCTGCGCTGGCTCACCATGGGCGTGTTTTCCGCCAACTTCTGCTTCCAGGGGGTTGCGCCACTGATGCCGTGGGCGTTTGGCGATGACGTGCTGGAACAGGCGCGCATGTGGCTGCAGTGGCGCTACCGCCTTATTCCGTACGTGCTGGGCGCCATTGAAGATTCCGTGCGTACCGGACTGCCCGTGCAGCGGTCCATGGCGCTGAGCTTCCCGAACGACCCCGACGCCCACGACTGGGACCTGCAGTACTTGCTGGGCCCGGCGCTGCTGGTGGCGCCGGTCACCCAGCCCGGCAGCAGCGTGCGTGTCTATTTGCCCAAGGGCGAAGCCTGGTGGGACCTGAACACCGGCCACCGCTACGAGGGCGGCACCACCTGGACACTGGAATGCGGCACCGACAAATTCCCGGTGTTCGGTCGCGAAGGCCACATGCTGTGCCTGGGTCCGGTTGCGCAGCACGCCGGCGAATTCAATTCGGCCCGCATTCTCGACGAAGTCTGGATGTTCGGCATGCCCATGCACAACCCGGTGGTCATGCGCAACAAGATCCGCGTGATGCAGATGCAGGGCTCCAGCTATATCAAGGGCCTGGAAGGGCTGCGTATCCTTCCGTCCGAAGGCCTGGAAGTCAAACGCCGCGGCGCCGAAGTGCGGATTTCCCGCGCCAGGTAGCACGGTCCGCAACACAGCGCCGGCGCCTTCGGCGGCCGGCGCTGTGTTGCGGCGTGTGCTATGGTTCGCCGCGCGGCGCGGGGGCTTATCCGTTCCCGGCGCGCCATCGGCCGGCTTTAAATAACTAAAAGTTATTAAAAAGAGAATAATCAGTCGTTCTCTTTGGATGGCCGGTCCTCCAAAATCGCACCGTCATGATTCACATAGAAAATCTCTCAAAGAGCTACGCCACGCCGCATGGCCGCTTTGAGGCGCTACGAAACATCAGCCTGCATATCGAGCAGGGCGAGGTGTTCGGCATTATCGGCCCCAGCGGGGCCGGCAAAAGCACCCTGGTGCAATGCATCAATCTGCTGGAACGCCCCGATCACGGCGAGATCGTGATCGGCGGCACGCCCCTGACCGGCCTGGACGAGGCGCGCCTGCGCAGCCAGCGCCGCCGCATCGGCATGGTGTTCCAGGGCTTCAACCTGCTGGCGCGCCGCACGGTATATGGCAACGTGGCGCTGCCGCTCGAAATCGCCGGCGTGCCGCGCAGCGAGATTCCCGCCCGGGTCGAGCGCCTGCTGGCGCTGGTGGGCCTGGAGCATCTGCGCGACCGCTATCCCGGCCAGATCAGCGGCGGCCAGAAGCAGCGCGTGGGCATTGCCCGTGCGCTGGCCAACGACCCCGACGTGCTGCTCAGTGACGAGGCCACGTCGGCGCTGGACCCCGAAACAACGCACAACATCCTGGCCCTGCTGCGCGACATCAACCGCCAGACGGGTATTACCGTGGTGATGATCACGCACCAGATGGAAGTGGTGCGCGAGATCTGCGACCGTGTGGCGGTGCTGTCGCATGGCGAGGTCGTCGAAATGGGGCGCACGCAGGATATTTTCGCGAGTCCGCGGCACGAGGTCACGCGCGCGATGGTGTCTGCCGCCACGGCGTCCGACCTTACCGACGCCACCCTGGCCGCGACCCGCGAGCGCATTGCCGCGCTGCGGGCCGCGCATCCGGACCGGGCGGTGCGGTTGCTGCGCCTGCGGTTGGCCGGCGGCGCCTCGGCCGGCACGCTGCTGTCCGACCTGACGCGCGAGCACGCGCTCGACGTCAGCCTGGTGCAGGCGCGAGTCGAAGACATACAAGGCGTTGCCGTCGGCACGCTGTTCCTGTTGGTGCAGGGCTCCGCCCAGGCACTGGGCCAGGCGCTGGCCGCACTGGCCGCCCAGGACATATCAGTAGAAGAAATTGCTTATGAGCCCGCAACTGATCGATCTGCTCGTCAACTCGCTGCTTGAAACCCTGTTGCTGGTGGGCGTTCCCAGCCTGATCGCCGTGCTGGTGGGCATTCCCATGGGCGTGGTGCTGGTCGTGACTGCGCGTGGCGCGATGCTGCAGCACCTGCTGGTCAACCGCGTGCTGGGCGCCATCGTCAACATTACCCGGTCGGTGCCGTTCATCATCCTGATGGTGGCCATCATTCCGTTTACGCGCCTGGTTGCACAGACGTCGATCGGCACCACGGCGGCCATCGTGCCCCTGTCGGTGGCCGCCATTCCGTTCATGGCGCGCATTGCCGAGAACGCCATGCGCGAGGTCGATTCCGGCCTGCTGACCGCGGCGCGCGCCATGGGCGCGAGCCCGCTGCAGATCATCATGAAGGTGCTGCTGCCCGAAGCCCTGCCGGGCCTGGTGGCCGCGACCATCGTCACCATTATCAGCCTGATCGGGTATTCGGCCATGGCGGGCGCCATCGGCGGAGGCGGCCTGGGCGACCTGGGCATCCGCTACGGCTACCAGCGGTTTCTTCCCGAAGTGATGCTGGCGGTGGTGGTGGTGCTGGTCGTGCTGGTGCAGGTGATCCAGGGCCTGGGCGACTGGCTGGTGCGCCGCATGTCGCATCGTTGATACCGTTTTTTCACTGGAACCCAAGCAACATGAGCATCAAATTCATCAAGTCGCTGGCCGCGCTGACCTTGGGCGCCGCCGTCGTTGCGCAACCCGTCCTGGCGCAGGACAAGCCCCTGAAAGTGGGCGTGACGGCCGGGCCGCACGCGCAGATTTTCGACGTGGTCAAGCAGGAAGCCGCCAAGCAGGGCATCGAAGTCGAGATCATCGAGTTCAGCGACTACGTGCAGCCGAACGCGGCCTTGTCGGCAGGCGATCTGGACATGAACAGCTACCAGCACCAGCCCTACCTGGATGCCGCCAATGCCGACCGCGGCTACAAGCTCGTCAGCATTGCCAAGACGGTGATTTTTCCCATTGGCATCTACAGCAAGAAGGTCAAGAGCCTGGATGAGCTGAAGCAGGGCGCGCAGATCGGCATTCCCAATGACCCCACCAACGGCGGCCGCGCCTTGCTGCTGCTGCAACAGCAAGGCCTCATCAAGCTGAATCCGGATGCCGGGTTGAAAGCCACGCCGATCGATGTGGCCGAGAACCCGCGCAAGCTGCGCTTTGTCGAGCTCGACGCCGCCCAGTTGCCGCGCTCGCTGGACGATACCGATGCGTCCGCGGTAAACACCAACTTCGCGCTCGAAGCCGGCCTGGACCCCAATACCGACGCCATCGCGCGTGAATCCTCGGAATCGCCCTATGCCAATGTGCTGGCGATCCGCGAGCAAGACCAGGGCCGTGCCGATCTGCGCAAGCTGGTGGAAATCTATCAAAGCCCGCCGGTGAAGGCATTCATCGCCGAGAAGTTCAAGGGCGCGGTGGTAGCCGCCTGGTAAGGCCTTTTTGACAGCCCGGCTGAAGTACGTCATAATTTCGCGCTTCGGTCGGGTCGTTAGCTCAGTTGGTAGAGCAGCGGACTTTTAATCCGTTGGTCGCGCGTTCGAGTCGCGCACGACCCACCACGAATTCGCAGCATGCACATGATCAGCGCCACCCTTTTGGGTGGCGCTTTTCTTTTGGCGTCGCCCCCCATGAAAACGCACGCTTGCCGAGGCCGAAACGGCGCCGCGGTAAGTTCCTTACTATCTCGTGCGTTCTTGAAAGGTTGCGCAACACTGCGCAGAATTGCGTCCGCACCGGCCTGATCACCTGGTGCTCATGTTCGCCCCCCTCGCATCCCGATAACCAGGCAAGGCGCCAGATGGCTGGTTGTTTGCGTCTCGCGGGCGTTCTACTCAAACTCAACGACGCGATTTATTCATGAACATTGATACGCAAGCGCAACCTGATCTCCAAGCCATCGATGCGGCCTTTGCGGGGCCATTGCAGGACTCTTACGACTTTATCGTGTGCGGCGCCGGTTCGGCCGGGTGTGTGGTGGCCGCGCGCCTGGCAGAAGACGGCGATGCGCGCGTGCTGTTGCTCGAGGCCGGCGGGCACGATGCGCACGAGCGGATTGCCGACCCGGCGCTCTGGCCCACCAATCTGGGGTCCACCCACGACTGGGCGTTCGTGGGCGAACCCACCGCAGCGCTCAACGGCAGGCGCCTGCCATTGAGCATGGGCAAGGGCCTGGGCGGCGGCTCCAGCATCAATGTGATGGTGTGGGCGCGTGGCCACCAGTCTGACTGGGACTTCTATGCGGCCGAGTCCGGTGATGCAGGCTGGGGCTATCAATCCATACTGTCGTACTACCGCAGGATAGAGGACTGGCAAGGCGCGCCGGACAGCGTGCGCCGGGGCATCGGCGGGCCGGCTTATGTGGCGCCCGCTGCCTCGCCGCAGACGTTGGCGCACGCCACGGTCGAAGCCGCTGGCGCGATCGGCATTCCCCGCTACGACAGCCCGAATGGCGAAATGATGGAACGCCCTGGCGGGGCCGCCTTTGCCGACCTGCGCATCCGCGACGGCAAGCGCGAGTCGGTCTATCGGTCGTACGTGCACCCGATGTTGCAACGGCCCAATCTGACGGTGGTCACCGACGCGCTCGTGGAGCGGCTGGTGCTGGACGGCAAGAAGGTGGTCGGCGTGGCGCTGGCGGTGCGGGGCCAGCGGCGCACCGTCCACGCGCGGCGCGAAGTGGTGCTGTCCATGGGAGCAGTCAATACTCCGAAGGTGCTGATGCAGTCCGGCATCGGCCCCGCCGATCTGCTCAGGCAGCACGGCATTGCGGTGCACGCACATTTGCCGGGCGTGGGCGAGAACCACCAGGACCACATTGCATTCGGATGCACATGGGAATACAAGACGCCGCAGCCGGTGGGCGCCGGCGGGTGCGAAAGCACGGTGTACTGGAAGAGCGACGCCCGCATGAGCGAACCGGACGTATTGCTGTGCCAGCTGGAGTTCGCGGTGCCGTCGCCGCCCGAAACCGGTGTTGTGGCGCCCGAGCATGGCTGGACAATGTTTGCGGGGCTGGGGCGGCCCAAGAGCCGCGGCACGGTTCGCATTTCAGGGCCCAACCCCGGCGACCCCGTGCTGATCGATCCGAACGCGCTGAGCGACCCCCGGGATCTGGACGCCGCGGTGGCCACGTTGGAGCTGACGCGCGAGATCGGCAACCACCCTGCGCTCAGCGGACTGGTCAAGCGGGAAGTGGCCCCGCGCTACCGCCACCGGGCAGACATGGTCCAGTTCCTGAAAAACGCCGCGATCACCTACTGGCATCAGGCGGGTACCGCCAAAATGGGCAGGGACGAGATGTCGGTTGTCGATGCGCAACTGCGGGTGTATGGCATCGAGAACCTGCGCGTGGCCGACGCCTCGATCATGCCTCGCATCACGGCGGGCAACACCATGGCGCCTTGCGTAGTCATTGGCGAGCGGGCCGCGGACTTCATCAAAGCGGCGCACGGCATGCGCGCGACCCCCACCCCGATCGCGTGACGGCCGGGCATTTTATTTCTTGAAATCGTTGGAGATCCAGGCGTGGCGTCGTTTTTTCTGGTGTTGCTTATTGCGGTGGCGGCCTGCTGCCTGATCTTGCGCTGGCGGCGCGCCGGCCTGGCGATTTGCGCCGTGCTGGCGTTGTATGGCGTGGCGGTGGGCTGCGGGCCCGCCGCCCGCGCGCTGGCCGACGGCCTGCAATCGGACTTCGAACAGAAGCCGGACGTGCACTGGGGCGCGCGCAACGTCATTGTGGTGTTGGGCGCGGGCTTGCAACAGGTGGCTGACCGCGCCGAGCCGGGCCCGTTTGCTTATGCAAGGATTGCAGAGGCCGCACGTCTGTACGCGGCCTGCCGGCAGGCCAGCGGCGAATGCAAGGTGCTGCTAAGCGGGGGCGACCCCGCCGGGCTCGGCGTGTCCGAGGCGGAAATCTACGGGCAACTGCTTGTCCGCTTGGGCGTGGACAGCGCGCAACTGGTGCTGGAGCCCCGCAGCCGGAACACGTGGCAGAACGCGCAGTTTTCCAGCCCGATGTTGAACGCCGATGCAGGCGACCGCATCGTGCTGGTCACATCAAGCATGCACATGCGGCGCAGCCTGCTTTATTTCGGCCATTTCGGCGTGTCTGCCACGCCCGCGCGTGCTGACTACTTCGGTGTCCTGTCGTCGGCCATGCCGGTGGCCTACAACTTTGCCGTTGCAGACCTGGCGCTGCACGAATACCTGGGTATTGCCCGCTATCACGTCTATAACCTGATGGGCTGGAATCCGCCCAGGGTGTCCTGAGCGCGCCGCCCATGCCGGGCGGATAGCGCCCGCAGGGCTTGTCGACCATTGCCTGTACAGTTTTCCCGGAGCCAGTTCATGCGAATATCAACGCGACACGACGTCGTCACATCGCACGGCCGCATTGCCACAGAAGTCCAGGGCAGCGGCTTTCCCATTGTGTTCATACACGGCAACTCCGCGTGCCGGCGCGTGTTTCAGAACCAGTTTTCTTCCGGGCTGCTGGACGGCTACAAACTGGTGGCGCCAGACCTGCCCGGGCATGGCGAGTCAGAAAACGCCCACGACCCAGGGCGCAGTTATATCCTGCCGGGCCTGGCCGGCATGATGCTGGAACTGCTGGACCAGCTGAATATCAAACGCGCCGTTGTCGTTGGCGCGTCGCTGGGCGGGCATGTCGCCATCGAGATGCTGGCCCGTTCGGCCGTGCCTGGCGGGCTTTTCCTGATGGGCTCGCCGCCGGTAGGCCTGGATATCGCGCAGGGGTTCAACGGCAAGCCACTGAACGGGCTGGCCTCGAAAGGCGAGTTGACGCCGCAAGAGGCGGCGTACTTTGCCTCGGCGGTTTTTGGCCCGTGCGTCGAACCCTTCATGCGCCAGGCGATCGAACGCACCGATGCCGTCTTCAGGCCTACGTTGTTTGGCGAAGCCGGGCGCGCCGCAGGCGTGAACCAGCGCGAAACGGTGGCGGCAGCGGCCGTGCCCACCGCCATCGTCAATGGCGCCGACGACCGCATCATCAACGTGGATTATGTCGACAGCGTGCCTTACGCGCGTTTGTGGCGAGGCGAATGCCTGCGCATTGCCGACGCGTCCCATTCAGCGTTCTGGGAAACGCCGGACGTGATCAACCGGCTGTTGCGGGAGTTCACCCAGGACGTGATTGAGGGGCGGGCGTAGCGGCAACGGAATCATGCGCCGGCGGGCGTTGTTCGAACCACAGCAACATGGCGTCAAAGGCCGGGCACAGCGCCTTGCCCCATTCCGACAGTTGATATTCGACCTTGGGCGGGACTTCGGGGTACAGCGTGCGCACGACGATGCCGCAGCTTTCCAGCTGGCGCAGCTGCTGCGACAGCATCTTCTGCGATATGCCCGGGATCGATCGTTCGAGTTCGGAATAGCGCAGCACCTTTTCCGAGAACAGGTGGAACAGGATGATCAGCTTCCAGCGCCCTTCGAGCAGGCGGATAACGGTCTCGACATCGGCTGCAGCCGACTCGGGGGTGTATTGCTTTCTCATGGGCTGGTGTCGTTAAGTGCGATAATAGTTATCGCGATATAAAAATCTTACGCTGTAGGGGTTCTCCGTGTCAAGAAAAATCTCGGGTCCGCCTTTGAAGCGCCCCGGGTGTCGAGCCGCAGGAGCCCGGAATCGGGGGCATCGCCCTGCGGCCCGGATGTGGCGACACCCGGGCCGCCGGCGCCCGCCTACTTGAGGGCCCGAAGCAGTGTGACGAGATCGTCGGTAGGCATGACGTCGGCGTACTTGCTGGCCATGTCGAACAGGTTGACGGCGTGCGATACCTGCGAGCGGTCGTAGACCGCGTCCTGAGGCACCACCACCTTGTAGTTCAACGCGCATCCGTCGACCACCGTGGCCCGCACGCACCCGCTGGTCGTGCAGCCGGTGACTACCAGGGTATCGATGCTCCGGCCAACCAAGTAGCTGGCCAATCCTGTGCCATGGAAGGCGCTGGCCTGGAACTTGGGAATCTGGATATCGCCGGCCTTCGGACTGACTTCTTTCACGAAATCGTAATCAGAAGGTGCCACAGACATCACCTTCGGCACTTTGGATTCGAACTGGCCGCGGTCATGGGATTGTTTAGGCGCGACATAAGGATAAATGACCGGCGCACCCATTTCGTGGAACACATCGAGCAAGCGCGCAATGTGCGGCACGGCTTGCCAGCCATGCTCGCCGCAGCTGGTAGGCATTGATTCGATGGCTTGTTCGATAGGCATGGGCGCATAACCCATCGACCGGTACTGCACATCGATAACCAGCAGTGCGGCGCGCTTGCCGATGCCCGCCGGGGCGCCCCAGCCCGCCTTCTGGTAAATATCGATCTCGTTTTCGGGGATGATCCCGTGCCACGGGCGTCGCTTGACCTGTACCTGCGTCATTGCCTTAGATCTCCACCGTGGTTGCATCGTACTGGAGCAGCCAGTCGTAGCGTTCGCGCACTGCTTCGGTGGACCACTGCCGGTCGATGTAGGGCCAGGCGGTGCCGGGCTGCTCCAATGCGGGGCTGTGGAATATCTTCAGCATCTTCAACGATTCGGCCTTGGTACGGTTGGCGCGTGCGATCCGCGCGTGGTCATAGCGTTGCAGCGCCCCCGGAATATCGCCGCCGCCTGCCTCCAGACAGCGCGCGAGCACGTAGGCGTCTTCCATGGTCATGTTGACGCCCATGCCCAGGTAGGGCGTCATCGAATGGCAGGCGTCGCCCAGAAGGGTCACGTGGCCTTTGGACCAGGCGTCCAGCGGGTCGCGGACGAACAACCCCCACCGGAACAGGTTTTCCGAACTGATGAAAAGGTCGAGAATGTCCTGGTGCCAGCCTTCGAAGTCTTTGAGCGCGTCGGCCAGGTCGCCTTTTTCGGACCACGATTCGGTGTGCCAGGTTGAACTGTCGACCTGCGCAGAAAAGCTGACAAACAGCTCGCCATTGCGCTGCACAGGGTAGGTGGTGACATGCGCCGTAGGGCCTACCCATGTCGAGGCAAGCGGCTCGCGGTGCTGTGGCTTGAGCTTGTTCATCGGGGCAAGGCCTCGCCAGGCCAACGCGTCGGTATAGCGGGCAGGGGCGGGCCCGAAAAGCGATTGGCGCACGCGGGAGTGTGCGCCGTCGCAACCTACTACGACGTTGCCTTCCACATACTCGCCATTTTCGATCAGGAGGCGGGCGCGGCCGTCGACGGTTTCGGCGCCGATGGTGCGCACCCCGAAATGAACCGCGTCGGGTTTGAGGCGGACCACGGCTTCGTACAGCACGCGTTGCAGTTCTGCGCGCAACACCTGCACCAGCGTGTGGTCTGCCTTGGGCGAAGCGTTGGATGGCAGAACCGACTTGGATTCGCCGGTTTTCCAGTAGCGGATCAGTCGATCCTGCGGAGGCAGGTTGATTTTCTGCAACTGCTCGGCAAGGCCCAGCGCGTTCATGACCTTGGACCCGTTGGCCGAAATCCATAGGCCGGCGCCGACTTCGCGAAGTTCGGCCGACTGTTCGTAGACGTCGACGTCGTAACCTTTCTGAAGCAGGGCGAGCGCAAGCGTCAAGCCGCCCATTCCCGCACCCGCGATGAGCACGTGGGGGCGGCCTTGTTTATTCGTGGAGTCAGACATTTGTCCCTCTATTGATACTTTGACGGGTTATGGACGAGGTCCATGATGGCTTCGAGAATCTTCACGTATCCGGTACAGCGGCAGATGTTGCCGCGCAGATAGTGGCGCACGGTTTCTTCCGACGGGTTGTCATATCGCGCAAGCATCGACTTGACGGCCAGGATCATTCCGGGGGTGCAGAACCCGCATTGCAGCGCGCCATGGGCGATGAACGCACGCTGCACGGGGTCGAGCTGCCTGCCTTGCGCCAACCCTTCGATCGTGGTGATTTCGCGCTCGTGCGCGTCCGCGCACAAGGTGGTGCAGCTCGAGGCGGGATTGCCGTCGAGCAGGACGGTACAAGCGCCGCAGACCTGCACGTCGCAGGATCGTTTGGTGCCCTTCAGGTGAAGGCGGTCGCGCAATACGTCTATCAGCATTTCGCGCGGCTCGACTTCGACGCTCGCGTGCGCGCCATTGAGCTTGAAGTCTACGCGCATCAATGGAATTTCTTGGTCGATGTGGCTCATGATATGCATGCCCTGATAGCGCGCCCGGCAAGCACCGAGACGAGATGGCGTTTGTAGTCGGCGCCGCCGTGCAGATCGTCGTGGGCTTCGATACTGGCGGCGTCGGCGGCGACAGCGTCTTTGAGCCGGCCCCACGTCTGTTCGGCATCCAGGCCATGGGGAATATCCGAGGCGGCTTGTTCCGCGCGTGCCAGCCGCACGGGCCGCGAGGATATCGCTCCGGCCCACAGGCTCAGCCGTTGCGGATTGTCGGTAGACCAGACCGCTGCGACGCCGACCGCCGGCCGCTCGGTATGGCCGAAGGCGCGATAGGCCGACCGTGTCCCCCGAGATTGCGGCGCGATATTGATCGACACCAGAATCTCGTCTTCGTCGCGGGCAGTGGTGAACTCGCCCAGATGGAAATCCCTGGAGGGCACTTCGCGCACACCTTTGGGGCCGGCGAGCACGACCCAGGCGTCCAGGGCCGACAACATGGTGGGGGCGTCGGCGTGCGGTTCGCCAAAGCACAGCACGCCGCCCAGCGTACCGGCCACTCGTACGCGGATGTTCGCCACGTTCTCGCTCAGTTCGGCATATCCAGGCAGGCGCTCGCGCACAATGGGATGGTTGGCGATGGTGTCATGCGTGGCCAGTGCGCCGATGACGATGGTGTGGTCGGCGTCCAGGCGCACGCCTTTGAGTTCATCGACCTGCTTCAGGTCGATGACGTGTTCATAGCGCAGGACATGGGCTTTCAACGCCACCAGCAATTCGGTGCCGCCCGCGTGGAAGGCTGCCTCGTCACCATGCCGCGCCTTGAGGGCAAGCGCCTCGTCAAGGTTTTTGGGCCGGTGAAGAAAAAATCTCTTCGGCCGCATCACGCACCCCGCTTGCCCAGGCTGGCCGCAACGCCCAGCAGCGGCGCAGCCAGCCACCACCAGTGCGATTCGCCCAAGGCGACCGCCCCGTGTGCCACGCCGATGGCAACGGCAACATTGATGCCCAGCCGGGGCCACAGAAACACCAGTTCAGTAACCGTTGCCCTGGGCTCACGTGCGGCCGGCACAGGCGCGGCCGGCGAGGCGGCTGCTTGGGCGGGCTGGGCGGCGGCGCTTGGCGTCGCGTCCGCAGCCGCGCGTGGCTCGACCGCCGTAGGCGCGACGCGGCCCGTCGGTGTAGTTGCGGATGCGACCTGCTGTGCCGGGGACCTATCCTGGCCGACGCCGGACAGTTCGTCGCGCAGGCGCTGCTCGAATTCAGCGAACAACTGTTCCGAACGCTTGCGGACTATGGGATACCCCAACGATGCCAGCCGGCCGGCGACCTGCATCGTGGCGGTGACATCGAGCTTGCACATGGTGCGGTCGCCGTCGCGCTGTTCTTCCAGGTTGACCACCATGCCCACATCTATGGTGGTGCCGGTGGCTTTGTCGCAGCCTGCGGCCTTCAGCGACACCTGCCGCTGCGGATCGTAGGAGTCGATATGGATGGCGGTGGGAACTTCGAGCTTGAAGGGCCCGATTTTTTGGCGCATTACCGCCGAGAACTCTTTGAGGTTTTCGACTTCAACGACGTTGTCACAGCCGGGGATGAGCGCGGCCACGCGCTTTACGTCGAAGAAGATGGCCCACAACTGTGCAGCGGTAGCCGGCAGCAAGGCGTCGATTCTGAAGTCCATGGCGTCAATAGTTAGTCTTTGGTTGGTTTCTTGTCACGCAGGGCGCGCCAGACGCGCTCGGGCGTGAGCGGAAGTTCTTTCACCCGGATGCCCCACCCTTGGAACAGCGCATTGGCGATGGCCGGCGCGGCAGGCAAGATCGCGCCTTCGCCGCCCCCGCGGGCGCCGAACGGGCCGGGGCCGTCTCCGCTTTCGATCAGCGCGGTGCCGACGTGATGCGGGGCGTCTTCTGTCGTGGGCACCTTGTAGTCAAACAGGGTGCCGTTGACGACCTGGCCGTCTTCGTAGATGTATTCTTCGGACAGGGTGTGGCCCAGCGCCATGACCATGGCGCCTTCGTCCTGGCCTTCCGCCGCCTTGGGGTTGATCACCCGGCCCAGGTCCGCGGCGCCGCCGACACGCAGTACCCGGATGGCCCCTGTGTCTTCGTCGAGGGCGATCTCGAACGCTCCGGCGCCGGTTTCCCAGAACAGCGGCTGGATCTTGAACGCGCCATTCTTGGTATTGGGATTGACGCGGCCGACGCCCAGGAACTCACCGGCCGCCATGCCGTTGAAACGGCGCAGCAGTTCGATCAGTTCTATGGAACCCGCCGGGCCCTGTACGGCGTTATCGACGAGTTGGTAGTCTTGCGCAGACCCGCCCAGAATGTCCGCGGCGGTGTCGCAAACCTGGCGCACGATGTCTTCGCAGGCCAGTTGCACGGCCAGCCCGATGATGACGGTAGAGCGGCTGGCGCCAGTGCCCCAGTCGTAGGGGGCCTGCAAGGTATCGGGCTCGGCCACCGTGATTTTGTTCAGGGGCTGGTTCAGCACCTTGTTGGCGACGATGCGTAACACGCCGCGGCTTCCCTGGCCGATTTCTACCGTATTGGCCGATACGCTGACCGAGCCGTCGGCTCGCAGCCGGACAATGGCGCCGCCTATAGGCATGATGCCAGGGTCGGTGGCGCCCACCGCCACGCCTACCGCGCGGGGGCCTTCGTGGCGAGGTTCGGGCAGGCTGCCCAGGGTATCCAGGGCTGCGCGCAATGAGCGCCGCATGTCGACGTCGATCGGCCTGAGGTCGTGCTTGATGGTCTGGCCCTTGTCGGCCAGGTTGAGCATGCGGAATTCCACGGGATCGATGCCCAGCTCATGCGCGATGATGTCCATCTGGGATTCAGTCGCCCACACGGCCTGCGGGCCGCCAATTGACCGGAAGGCGGCGCCCGGCACTGTATTGGTATAGACGCCGACTGCCTCGAGCTTGAGGTTGGGTATGTGGTACGGACCGATGGCACGGATTGCGGCCTTGACGGCGATGGCCGGCCCCGTGTCGGCATATGCGCCCCCGTTGAGCACGGCGCGTACGGACTTGGCGACGATCTTGCCGTGCGGGTCCACCGCTGTCTTCAGGGTGAGTTCGGCGTCCAGGCGTCTGCAGGTCAGCATCGATTCGGCGATCGACAGGCAGATACGCACCGGCGCGCGGGCCTTCCAGGAGAGCGCCGCTACCAAAGGGTCGATCTTTACGGATGCTTTTCCGCCAAAGCCGCCGCCTACGTAAGGGGAATGCACGCGGACGCACGCCAACGGAACACCCAGGATCTCGGAGCAGACGCGCTGGATCGCGGTGGGCGTCTGGCCGCCGCTCCAGATCTCGAGCGATTTCGGGGTCCAGTGCGCAACGCAGACGTGGGGCTCCATTGCGTAGTGAAAGACCATCGGGAACGTGAACGTGTCTTCAAAGACCCTGACATCGCTCTGGAAAATGCTGTCAGGGTTGCCGCTTTCATAGCTCCATTGCTGAAACTGGTTGGTGCCTGCCACCGGATTGCAATGTCCGCGGAAGTAATAGTCCTTGAGGACGTCCATGTCTTCGTGGACCAGGGCGGCGCCTTCGCTGAGCGCGTCTTGGGCCGTGGTGGAATAGGGCAGCGGATCATATGTGACGTGGATGGCATCGACCGCCGCTTCGGCGGTGGCCTCGTCGATCGCGGCCACCGCGGCCACGGGGTCGCCCACGTACCGGACTTTATCCACTGCAATGACAGGCCTGTCACGCAACGAGAGGCCCCAGCGGATTTCCGTGCCAGGCAGATCTTTCAGATCGTCGCCCGTCAGGACGGCGGCCACGCCAGGCATGGCAAGCGCCGCGCTGACGTCGATCTGGACGATGCGCGCGTGCGGCACCGTACTGCGCAGAATTTTTCCGTGCAGCATATTCGGCACCGTGACGTCGCTTGCGTAGACCGCGGCGCCGGTTACCTTTTCAAGGTAGTCGGCGCGCGGCTCCGCGCCAAGTGAAAGGGGGGGCGTCGAATGCATGATCGGGCCTGGGCCTCAGTTTTCAAGCGAGATGTTCGAGCGTGCGATCACGTCTTTCCACATGGCGGTTTCCGCGGCCTGGCGCTTGGCGACTTCTTTGGGCGTGCTGGACGCGGGCTCTACGCCCACGGCGCCCAGGCGCGCTTTGACTTCCGGAGACGCCATGGTCTTGGCCACCTGCGGAACGACTTTGTCGAGCACTTCTTGCGGCAGCCCTTTGGGGCCGTACAGCGCGAACCACGTCACTGCCTCGAAACCGGGCAGTACGCTTTCAGCAAGGGTCGGCACGTCGGGCAGGGCTTCGGACCGCTTTGCGGTGGTGACGGCCAGGGCTTTCAGCTTGCCGGACTTGATGTGCTGCAGAACTGCGGGGCCTTGCTCGATGGCCATGACCACGCGGTCGGCGATCAGGTCTATGACCATGGGCCCGCTGCCCTTGTACTGCACGGCGAATACATCTACGCCGGCGCGTTGCTTGAACAACTCCATGAACACATGCTGGGACGTTCCCGCGCCTGCCGAACCGTAGCCGAATTTGCCGGGGTTGGCCTTCAGGTATGCGATAAGTTCCTGGATGGAGTTCACCGGCAGCGTGCCGGGGACGACGACGTACGACGGGTTGAAACCCAGCAACGATATGGGTTCGATCTTTTCATAGACGTCGTTCATGCGTGCGCTGAGCAGCGGCAGCACCGAGAACATGGACGAGGCGCCGATAAGCATGGTGTGGCCGTCAGCGGCCGCGCGCGACGCGTAATCGGCGCCGATGATGCCCGATGCGCCCGCGCGGTTCTCAACGACGACCGGCTGCCCCAGTGTTTCCAGGCCGGCAGCTACAGAGCGGGCATACAGGTCGGTGGCCCCGCCCGGCGGGTAAGGCGCGATAAGGGTGATGGGCGTGCTGGGATAGGACTGGGCTTGGACCGCACCCAATATGCCCAGTCCACAGGCTAGCCCGGCGACAAATCTCTTCCAATGAATGTTGCGCATGCTTCGGTACCCCCAGTTTGTAAAAACAATGAAATAGGCCGAGTGCCGCACGGCCCTGTGCGTTCTGTATAGAGGAACGATATTCTGCGTAGCAGTACGCTACAATGTCAACTAGGAAAAGCACCAGACAGAGAAACAAATGTCGGAAGCACCGGATAGCGACACGAAATCGGGCGGGGGCGTTGCCGCGGTAGAGCGGGCAATTGCTGTGTTGAACGCATTCCGTGCGGGCGATAGCTCTTTGTCCCTGAACGAACTTGCGCGCCGTACCGGGATGTACAAAAGCACGATCCTCAGGCTGCTCTCGACGCTGGTGCGTGAGCACTGCATCGTGCGCCTGGATGATGGTAGTTATCAGCTGGGTTCGATGCTGCTGCACTGGGGGGGGCTGTATCAGGCCGCGCTGCGCCTGGATGACCACGTGCCGCCCATCCTGCGCAAGCTCGTGCAGGAAACCGAAGAGGGTGCGTCGTTCTTTACCCGCGAGGGCGACCACCGCGTGTGCCTGTTCAGGGTGGATTCACCACGCTCTATTCGCGACCATATCCGCACAGGCGATCTGGTGCCGCTCGACAAGGGTGCGGCGGGCCGCGTACTCACAGTGTTTGACCCGGGGCTGGCATCCGGGTCGAAGCCGCCCGCGCAGCCGTACATCATTACCATCGGCGAGCGCGAACCCGATATCGCCGCCATAGCGGCGCCGGTGTTCGGGCCGCAGAAGCGCCTGCGCGGCGCGCTGGCATTGTCGGGGCCGGCCGCCCGATTCTCGGACGACTTGATTCCCGCCATGTCCGCCCGTTTGCTGGCCGCCGCGGCGGACTTGACGCGCCGGCTGGGCGGAGACACAACGCTGTTTGACAGCTGGGACGCGGCCGGGCGGTCTGCCGCGTAGCGGGCCCATGGCGGACATGGGCCCGTCGTGGTCAGGCGTGGCGCTCGACGCGCATCGCAGGGTGGACCACTTCGCCTTTTTCCAGGATCTGCTCGCCATCCAGCCATAGACTGCATTCGCGCATCGGCAGGTCAAGATGGCAGGCAGTATCGTTTGTGCCCCCCACCTCCAGGTTGGGGCCCAGGGAAAACAGCACATTGCCATAGAACGACAGCGCGTTCATCACATGTTCGGCAGGGAGCTGCCGCGTTACCGCGAACTGGTACCACCGGGCTTTTTCATTGAGCCCCCAGCCGATGTGGGAAATCGCATAGGCGCGGTCATCGTTGAAACTCTTGATGTAGCTGTCGATCAGGCGCGCGTCTACCCCGCTGCCGGAAATGTCCACCACGTAGCCATCCTTGATCTGCAGAGTGACCGGCGATTCGACATACCGCTTGAACGCGCACAGGATATCGCCCGGCTGCAGCACGACGGTGCCGTTCACGCCGCCATCGTTGCCCTGGGTGAACGCGAAGCCGGATGGAAAGTGGTCCCAGCGGCCGGGCTCGTAGGTGTACCCGTATTCGGAGATGACCGGGTATTGACCCAACTGATACGTAACGTCGGTGCCCGCCCCGGACGTAAAGCGCAGCTCCCTGGCTTGCTCGAGCATGCTCTTTGCATGCTCGACGCGCCGCCGCAGGTCTTCGGTGGGGAACATCTGCTTCAGTACATGGAAGGGTTCCATGACGCGCAGTATGCGCGCGCCCGCCGCCTGGATTTCGGCTTGCTCGCGAGAAAACAGCAGCCCCACCATGTCGATCACCAGGTGCGCCGATTTGAGCGTCCGCATGGCCAGCTCGTTGCCTACCAGAGGGTGGCGCCCCTGCACGCCCACGGCGTTTTTCTGGCCGCGGCGCACATTCAAGTTAAACGTCGTGGCGCCCAGGCTCTGCGCCGCCGCCATGAATGCATTTGCGTTTTCCTGCCATTCGTCGTCAGCTGTCAGGATGACCACAGTTTCTTCGGGGGTCACCTTGCAGAGCTTCAGCTCTTCAATGAACAGATTCAAAACTTCCGCGTCGATTTTCAACTGCGGCTCCTTTTCTATCGTTGGATGGTGGTCGCAAGAATGCCGTCGAGCGCATGCTTGAAAGCTTCGAAGTCTTCAGCTTGCAACTGGTGTCCGACGCCGGGCACCCGCGTAGTCTCCATGCCGGGGCGCAGCTTTAGCATTTCGGCAATGTCGGTGTCGGAAACCACTCCGCCTTCGCCCGCGCACAGCAGGGCGATGGGCGCTTGAGCACGCGCCAGGTCGGTGAACATGTCTTCCTGGTGGAAGTCGTCATACGTTACATGCACGGCGCGTTCGTCGCATGTGCACAGCCATTCTGCGCGCAGGCGTTGCAGGGCTTCGGGCCATGGCGCGGCCGTGCTCTGCTGCATAGCTTGCAGCGCTTCGCCTCGATGGGCTGCGCGCAGCAAAGCCACGGTACGCGCTTTTGGAATAGGGTAAGGGCGGCGACCTGGGCCGCTTGTGGGCGGATCGACCAGCACGATAGGCCCTATTGGCTTGCCGGCCAGCGCAGCCGCGCGCAAGGCGATTCGTGCGCCCATTGAATGACCGATGATAATGGGGTGGTTCAGCGCGGCCGCCGAGATGAAGGCAATGACATCTTGGGCGCAAGCATTGACGCCGTAGTCGATGTGCGGTCCCGATTCGGACAGGCCGCGCCCGCGCACGTCGATGATGTAGCAGTTGTAGCGGGTGGAGAGCCAATTCCCGACGTGCTGCCAGAGCGCGGCCGGGCTGACTATGCCGGGGATGATGAGTACGTCGGGGCCCGGCCCGGGAAAATGCAGGTAATGCTGGCGTATGCCATTTGCGCGCAGATGCGCCCCGATTCCTGGATTCACGCGGGCCCCCGGTGGCGGATAAAAGGTTCGTTTCGTCTAACAGAACCATATTCTATCAAGAAGAACTATATGATCCAATCCTGGTAAGCCCGGATAAAGTGCACAACGCGTGTGATCAAGGGGGCCGGGCGCTGCACCAATATCAGCCGTCCGACGCCGGTGTGCGCGACGCGCGTACCGCGAACACCGCGTTGGCCTTGAGCATGACTCGGCCGTCTACTTGCAGCAGGCACGTCGCGTACAGCAGCCGACGGCCTTGCTTGTCGATGTGCACGTGGGCTTCGAGCCAGTCGCCCGGCCGTACCGGGTTCAGGTATTCCACCGACATCTGCACCGTGACCACCGACAGGCCCGCTTCCTGGTTGATGTAGAACCCCAGCGCGCTGTCTGCCAGGGTGGCCAGCAAGCCGCCGTGGGCGATGTGGTGCATGTTGGTGTGGGCATCGGCCAGGCGCAGGGCCAGCACATGCCCGTGGTTACTTCGATACAGCGCGCCCACCTCGGCCAGGTGGCGCATGAAGGGGCTGCTGGGCGACCAGGGTGTAAAGCCTTCGGGTATGGGGTGGGTCATGGAAGAAGCGTCTTGTGAAAGTTTCCGCCGCCGCGGCGCGACGGGCGGGCGCATTGGCGGTCGAAATGAACGGGGAGCCCGGCCGTCACCGCCGGCCCTGGGCACAGTATAAGAATTGGCGGATGAAACCGACGATTGCGAACGCACAAATTCGGGTCAGGAGCCAGCGCGGCATCCGGTCATCCGGCGCAGGGTTTCGTTATATAGTCAACTTTATAGCGATTGGGTTCTTTCCAGGTAGAGCGCATGAAGGCATTTTCCCTTGCCGCGGGGCTGGCAGCCCTGGCGCTGTCGGCCGGCGCGCCGGCGGCCGAAGTGCAGGTGGCCGTGGCCGCCAATTTCACCGCGCCGATGCAGGCGCTCAGCCAGGCGTTCGAGCGGGACACGGGCCATCGGGCGGTGGCGGCCTATGGCGCGACGGGGCAGTTCTATGCCCAGATTCGGCACGGGGCGCCGTTTGAAGTGTTCCTGGCCGCCGACCAGGAACGGCCGGCGCGGCTGGAAGCCGAAGGGCGTATCGTGCCGGGCTCGTGCTTTACCTACGCCGTGGGGTCGCTGGTGCTGTGGTCGGCGCAGCCCGACCTGGTCGATGACCGCGGAGCGGTGCTGGCGCAGAACGGCTTCAGGCACCTGGCCATCGCCAACCCCAAGGCGGCGCCGTACGGCGTGGCCGCCATGCAGGTTTTGCACAACCTGGGCCTGGTCCCCGCCGTCGCGTCCCGGATCGTGGAAGGCCAGAGTATTGCGCAGGCGTACCAGTTCGTGGCGTCGGGCAATGCCGAGCTTGGCTTTCTGGCGTTATCCCAGGTGTATAAAGACGGCAAGCTCACTGCCGGGTCGGCCTGGATCGTGCCGCCCAGCTTGCACGAGCCCATCAGGCAAGATGCGGTGATCCTGGCCCGGGGCGCGAGCAACCCGGCCGCCCGGGCGTTTGTCGACTTTCTGAAAAGCCCCAGGGCGGCCGAAGTAATCAGGTCGTTCGGCTACGAGGTCGCCGCGCCGTAAGCCCTACCTTTCACGTGCCGCTGCATGCATCTGGACTCCTCTGATTTCGCCGCTATCTGGCTGACCCTGCAATTGGCAACGCTGACGACGCTGCTGTTGCTGCTCATCGGCACGCCGATCGCGTGGTGGCTGTCGCGCACACGTTCGCGCTGGAAGGGCCCCATAGGGGCCGTGGTTGCCTTGCCGCTGGTATTGCCGCCCACCGTCCTGGGGTTTTACCTGCTTGTGGCCATGGGGCCGCAAGGGCCGGTGGGGCAGCTTACGCAGGCATTGGGCCTGGGGGTGCTGCCGTTTACGTTCGCGGGGCTGGTGGTGGGATCGGTGATCTATTCGCTGCCTTTCGTGGTACAGCCGCTGCAGAACGCCTTTGAATCCATCGGCGCCCGGCCGCTCGAGGCCGCGGCCACCCTGCGCGCCAGCCCGCGCGACTGCTTTTTTACCGTGGTGCTGCCGCTGGCGCGCCCCGGGTTTATCACAGCGGCCATTCTGGGTTTTGCGCATACCGTGGGCGAGTTCGGGGTGGTGTTGATGATAGGCGGCAATATCGAGGGCAGGACCCGCGTGGTTTCCGTGCAGATCTATGACCACGTCGAGGCGTTGGAATACGCGCAGGCCCATTGGCTGGCAGGCGGAATGGTGGTGTTCTCGTTCGTGGTGCTGTTGCTGCTTTATACGCGGCGCCGCGCGGCGCCGCTTTGGTAGCGGCCATGGACCATACTGGCATCGACGCGCGGTTTCGCGTGGACTACGCGGGCTTTTCGCTGGACGTGGACCTGCGCCTGCCGGGCAGGGGCGTTACCGCGCTATACGGGCATTCGGGGTCGGGCAAGACCACTTTCCTGCGCTGCGTGGCCGGCCTGGCAGCAGAGGAGAAGGGATATCTGCGCATCAATGGGCAGGTATGGCTCGATACCGCGTCGGGCGCCAGGGTGCCCACACATCGGCGCGCCCTGGGTTACGTGTTCCAGGAAGCCAGCCTGTTTCCGCACCTGGATGTGCGGCGCAATCTGGAATATGGCCGCAAGCGCGTCCCCGCCGCCGAGCGCCGCGTGCAGCTGGACCAGGCGGTGCAGCTGCTTGGCATAGGGCACCTGCTGCAACGCATGCCGGTCGGCCTGTCGGGCGGGGAGCGACAGCGCGTGGGCATGGCCCGAGCGCTGCTGACCAGTCCGCGACTGCTGTTGATGGACGAGCCGCTGGCGTCGCTGGACCAGGCGCGCAAACAGGAAGTCCTGCCGTACCTTGAACGTCTGCATACCGAGCTGGACATCCCGGTGCTGTATGTCAGCCATGCGCCGCTGGAAGTGGCGCGGCTGGCGGATCACCTGGTGTTGCTGGAGAACGGGCGGGCGTTGGCAAGCGGCCCCATTGCCGACATGCTGGCCCGGCTGGATCTGCCGCTGGCCCTGGACGACGATGCATCGGTTGTAGTGGCGGGCACCGTGGCGGGTTTTGATGCCGCCTACAGTTTGTTGGCGATACGCCTGCCGGGCGGGCAGGCTTGCCTGCGGGTCGTGCATGCGGGCCTGCCCGCCGGCAAGCCGGCGCGCGTGGCGGTCAGGGCACGCGATGTGAGCCTGGCGCTGGCGCCTGCGCACGACAGCAGCATTGTCAATATCATCCCCGCTCGCGTGCGCGACCTGGCGCAGGCTGGCCACCCTGATCATGTGCTGGTGAGCCTGGACGCCGACGGCGCGCCGCTGCTGGCGCGCATTACGCGCTATTCGCGCGACCAGCTCGGCCTCGCGCCCGGCATGCGGGTATGGGCGCAGATCAAGGCGGTGTCGGTGCTGGGGTAAGTGAGGCTGATGCCTGCGGCCCGGTGTCCTGCATTGGCGTGGGTGTCAGACACCTGAAGGTGTCAGACACCGTAAGGGACCGGCATTGAGTGTGGCGATCTGGGTGTCAGACACCTGAAGGTGTCAGACACCGAAAGGGGCCGGCATTGAGCGTGGTGATCTGGGTGTCAGACACCGTAAGGGACCGGCATTGAGTGTGGCGATCTGGGTGTCTGACACCTGAAGGTGTCAGACACCGTACGTGCGAGCGTTGACGGTGGCAATGGGTGTCTGACACCTCCGGGTGTCAGACACCGTACGCCGGACCCCGTCGCGGGGCGGGTCAGGTCTCGGCGCTTTGCGGCGCCCGGGGGGTTCCGGTGAACAGCTGTTGCATGTCCAGGCCGCGGATGATGCGGGCGGTGGCGTCTACCAGGGTGGGCAGGGGTTGTCGCACCGGCGTGGCCAGCGTCAGGTTGTTCATGATGGTGGGGTCGACGATGGCCGAACACGCCAGGTGGTCTTGCCCCGGCATGTCGCGCAGCGCCGAGCGCGGCAAGATGGTGTAGAGCGTGTCCTGCGCAAGGGTTTCGAGGATGGTGTGCACGACATCGACCTCTGCCGCGATATTCAACGCCACGTCCAGGTCGCGGCAGGTTTTGTCGACCAGCGCACGTATCGTGTTGGGCGCGCTGGGCAGCACCAGCGGATAGCGCCCGAGCTCGCGGGCGCGCACCCGCGGCGGCGGACGCGGGCTGCACGATTTGCCGTAAGTCAGCACCAGATCTTCGCGATACACCGACTCGAACTGCAGCAACGTGGAAGGCGGCGGATCGTACAGCAGCGCCAGGTCGATGCGGTCTTTCACCAGCCATTCGTTCATTTCGGAACTGAGGCCCTCGGCAAGTGTCAGCGCCGCATCCGGATGCAGGCGGCGGAACACCTGCACGATCTGCGGCGCCAGGCGCCGCGCAACGCGGTGCGGCATGCCCAGCCGCACCTTGTCTTGTACCGGCGACGAAAAGGCGCGCATGTCCTGCCGCGCATGCTGCGCCAGGGCATCCAGTTCTTTTGCGTGCGCCAGAAAGCGCAGGCCCGCGGGGGTGGGTTCGACGCCGCGGCCCGTGCGCACCAGCAGGTGATGGCGCAGTTCCGCCTCCAGCAACTGGATCTGCCGGCTCAGCGACGGTTGCGACAGCCCCAGCACCTGGGCGGCACGGGACAGGCTGCGCATTTCGCAGGCCATGATGAACGAGCGGATTTGTCTCAGATCCATACGTCAATGGTATACGTTTTTGCTATATCAGAAGTCCGCGTGACACCATTGCCGGGGGCGCGTCCGCTGCGCATGATGTGAGCTTCAAGCTTCATCCATCGATACGCCATGCACGACTGCGCACCGCCCCTGCAAGAAATCACGCCTCCCGCCCAGGCGCTGCCTGCGCATGCCTGCGACGCCCATTTTCATATTTTCGGTCCGGCGCACCGTTTTCCTTACGCTGAAGAGCGCCCCTATACGCCGCCAGACGCGCCGTTCGAGCAAATGCGCGAGCTGCATCGGCGGCTGGGATTCGAGCGGGGCGTGATCGTGCATCCGGGTTGCCATGGTTACGACCTGGCGCCCACGCTGGACGCGCTGGACCGCGGCGCCGGGCAGTATCGCGCGGTAGCGCTGCTGGAGCCCGACACCACCGATGCGCGCATCGCGGAACTCGACCGCCGGGGCGTGCGCGCAGTTCGCTACAACTTCGTGGCGCACCTGGCCAATGCGGGCTGGAACGAACTGGCGGCGATGGCGCCGCGCATTGCGCCTTACGGATGGCACATCTGCGTGCACGCCGAGGCCGCGCTGCTGCCGGGGCTGCTGGAACGCTTGCGGACCTTGCCCGTACCCTTTGTCATCGACCACATGGGCCGCGCGCCCGCGAGCGAAGGCGTGGGCGGCGAGGCTTTCCAGGCCTTGCTGGGCCTGCGCGACCACCCCGACGCCTGGGTAAAGATATCCGGGCTGGACCGCGTGTCCGGCGCGGGCAGGCGGCCCTATGCCGACGGCGAGCCGCTGGTGTCGGCGTTGATGGAAGCCATGCCGCAGCGCCTGCTGTGGGGCACGGACTGGCCGCATCCGAACGTCAGGGGCGACATGCCCGATGACGGCGAACTGCTCAATACGTTCCTGCGCCTGTGCCCCGACGCGGATACGCAGCGCCGGATACTGGTAGACAACCCCCAGCGGCTGTATCGCTTCGGCGCCTGACCCCTTCACAACACAACATAGCGAGACATGGCATGGACCAGTTGCTGATCAAGATTCCGGACGCGGCGGTTGCCCCGTCGTCGCTGCGCGCCCTGCCCGGATGCGGCCCGGGCGAGCTGCGGGTGTTCCACGCCGCAGATCACGTCGAAACGTATGCGTGGCTTGCGGCGCCGGCCGACTTGCCGGCGCTGCAAGCGGCGTTGCTCGCCGGCTGGGGTGGGGCGCAGACAACGGAACTGGCCCTGACCACCGACGTGGCAGGGCAGGCTGCCGGACAGCCCGCCCCGTGGTTCTACGTGGTAGAGACCGATATCGCGCCGCAGGCGCGCGAAGACTTCGAACGCTGGTACGAAGAAGAACACCTGCCGGGCCTGGCCGCGGTGCCGGGCACGGTCAGGGCGCGCCGCTACCTGGCCGCGTCGGGCTCGCCCCGCTATTACGCGTGCTACGACCTCGCCAGCCGCGAGACCTTCGGGTCGCCGCCGTGGCTGGCGGTGCGCGGCACCGAATGGAGCAGCCGCGTGCGCCCGCATTTCGTCAATAGCAAGCGCACCATGTTCCGACTGGCTCAGGAGTGACCGCATGCCTCGCTTGAACCCTCCCGATCTGCAAACCATGTCGGCGCAACAGCGCCGCATTCATGACGCCATCGCCAGCGGCCCGCGGGGCCGGGTGCGCGGCCCCTTGGCCGTGTGGCTGCACCGGCCCGGGCTGGCCGAGCACGCGCAGGCGCTGGGCCAGTATTGCCGCTACGACTCCAGCCTGCCGCCGCGCCTTTCCGAACTGGGCATCCTGACCATGGCCGCCTGGTGGCGCTCTTCATTCGAATGGTGGGCGCACGAGCCCATTGCCGTGCAGGCGGGCCTGGATCCGCGCGTGGCCGAACGGATCCGCTTGGGTGAAGAGCCGGAGTTCGAGCGCGCCGACGAATCGCTGGTGTACCGCTTTGTGCGCGCCTTGCTGCAAACCCGTCAGGTGCCCGACGCGCTCTACCAGGAAGCAGTGCAGGTGCTGGGCACCGACGGCGTGGTGGATCTGGTGGGCATTGCGGGCTATTACACGCTGATCTCGATGACCATCAATGTGTTCGAGATCGAGCCGCCCGACGGAAGCACCGTCGACTTCGGGCGCTGAGCGCGAACCACGAACATTTGAACGGAGACACCATGACAGGTCGATTGCAGGGCAAGGTGGCGATCGTGGCAGGCGCAGGCAGCGTCGGGCCCGGCTGGGGCAATGGGCGCGCGATCGCCTATCGGTTCGCGCAGGAAGGCGCGCGCGTATTCGCCGTGGACATGAACGCAGACGCCATGGAAGAAACGGTGGCGCGCGTACGCGAAGTCGGGGGCGAGATCGCCACCTGGCAGGCCGACGTGACCGACTCGGACGCGGTGCGGGACCTGGTGCGCGCGTGTGCCGACCGGTGGGGGCGGGTGGATATCCTGGTCAACAACGTGGGCGGTTCCCGCAAGGGCGGCCCGGCGCACCTGGATGAAGATGCGTGGGATAAGCAGATCGACTTCAACCTGAAGAGCGTCTACCTGGGTTGCCGCTACGTTCTGCCTCTGATGGAGCGGCAGGGCGGCGGCGCTATCGTCAACGTGTCCTCTACCTCGGGTATCCGCTGGACGGGATCGGCGCAGGTGGGCTATGCCAGCGCCAAGGCCGGCGTCATCCAGCTGTCGCGTGTGGTGGCGCTGGAATATGCCAAGAAGAACATCCGCTGCAATACGGTGATTCCCGGGCAGATGCACACCCCCATGGTCGAGGTGCGGCTGGCCGGCCAGCGCGCCGGCGGCGATGTGAGCCGGTTGCTGGCCGAGCGGCAATCGCGGATTCCGCTGCCATTCATGGGCGACGGGCTCGATACCGCGAACGCGGCGCTGTTCCTGGCGTCGGACGAGGCGCGCTTCATTACCGCCACGGAAATCGTGGTTGACGGAGGCATGAGTGCACGCTGCGATTGATACTTCCGGCCCGGTGCGCTACCCCGACCCAGCCGTCATCGCGCTGGATCCGCGCTTCGAAAAGCTGGTATTGCCGCTGGCGGCCGTGGAACGCCTGGCCACGGGCTGCCGCTGGGCCGAGGGCCCGGTGTGGTTCGGCGACGGCCGGTATCTGCTGTGGAGCGATGTGCCCAATGACCGCATCATGCGGTGGGATGAGGTATCGGGCCAGACCCACGTGTGGCGTCACGCTGCGCAGCATGCCAACGGCAACACGCGCGACCGGCAGGGCCGGCTGATTACCTGTGAACATCTGGGGCGCCGTGTCACTCGCACCGAGCATGACGGCCGCATTACGGTATTGGCCGACCGCTACCGGGGCAAGCGCCTGAATTCGCCCAATGACGTGGTCGTGAAATCCGATGGCTCGATCTGGTTCACCGATCCGCCCTTCGGAATCATCGGCTATTACCAGGGCGAGAAGGCCGAGCAGGAATTGCCTGCGGGTGTCTACCGCATCTGCCCCGATACCGGGGCGGTCGAACTCATGTGCGACACGGTGAACGGCCCCAATGGCCTGGCATTTTCTCCGGACGAGAAGCAGCTTTACGTCATCGAGTCGCGCGCGCGCCCGCGCAACGTATTGGTGTTTGATGTGGCCGACGATGGCCGCGGCCTGGGCGCGCCGCGCGTGCTCTTCGATGCGGGCGAGGGTACGCCTGACGGTTTTCGCGTAGATGTGGAAGGCAACCTGTGGTGCGGCTGGGGCATGGGCACGCCCGAACTCGATGGCGTGCGGGTGTTCTCGCCACAGGGTGAATTGCTGGGCCGTATCGCATTGCCAGAGCGCTGCGCCAACTTGTGTTTCGGCGGCAAGCACCGCAACCGGCTTTTCATGGCGTCGTGCACGTCGATTTATTCGCTGTTCGTCAATACGCAAGGGGCAACAGCCCCTTGAACAAACGTGGCCGTCAGGCCGCAGAGGAGAAAACCATGTATACCAAAATGATCAAGCGCCTGGCGGCCGGCGTGATAGGCCTGGCGGCGATGGGCGCGCAGGCCCAGTCCAGCACCAACCTGGTGGTGGCGTTTCCGGCTGGCGGTCCGGCGGATTCTCTTGCCCGCGTGGTGGCCGCGCAGCTAGAAAAAGAGCTGAAGCATCCGGTGGTGGTCGAGAACAAGCCAGGCGGCAACGGCGCCATTGCCGCGACCTACGTCGGCCGCGCGCAGCCCGATGGCAGCACCCTGTTCCTGAGCTCGGTGGGCGCGATTTCCATCAACCCGGCCCTGTATCCCAAGCTGATCTACGACCCCTTCAATGACTTCGTGCCGGTGACGCTGCTGGTGTCGGTGCCCGAAGTATTGATCGTGGGCCCGGGCAGCGCCACGAAAGACGCCAAGGCGTTCGTGGAAAAGGCGCGCAGCGAAGGCGTATCGATGGCGTCGTCGGGCGTGGGCAGCATGCCGCACATGGCCATCGCGCAATTGAAGAAGGCCACCGAGTCCAAGATCCTGCACGTGCCCTACAAGGGCGCTGCGCCGGCCATTACCGACACCATCGGCGGCCAGGTGGATGCCTTCATCGGCGATGTGTCGGGCCTGATGCCGCACATCAAGTCGGGCAAGGCCGTTGCGCTGGCCATCGCGGCGCCCAAGCGTTCGCCCGTGCTGCCGGACGTGCCCACCTTCGACGAACTGGGCGTGCCCAATGTCTACGCCAACAACTGGTATGGCGTGTTCGCGCCCAAGGGTACGCCGGCCGACAAGGTGGCGGAACTGAACCAGGTGTTCGCCAAGGTGCTGGCCTCGCCCGAGCTGCAGACGTACCAGGCATCGACGGGCGTCGAGCTGTCGCCCACCACGTCCGAAGAATTCGGCGACATCGTGCGCGGCGACGCGAAGAAGTGGGGCGACCTGATCCGCGCCGAAGGGATCACGATGGACAACTGACGTCCGATGGCGGCGAAAATCCGCTACACTCGCGCGCCTGCAGATTATTTATTTATTCTTGGCGCTTCCATGTCGCGCCCGCCATCGAACCCCGTCGCTCCCGTCTCGCCCGGCATTCTTGCCGGGCACGCCGCCGCCAATCCCTGCCTCAGCTGCGGGGCCTGTTGTTCTCACTTCCGGGTGTCGTTTTACTGCGGCGAAACGGCCGGACCCAACGGCGGTACAGTGCCTGTGGACCTGGTGCGACCCATCAGCCCATTGCGGGTGTGCATGGCGGGCACCGAGCACGGCGGCGGCCGTTGCGTCGCGTTGCGCGGAGAAGTGGGCCAGCCGGGCGTGCACTGCGCCATCTATGCGCTGCGTCCCAGTCCGTGTCGCGAGTTTGAAGTCTGGCTACCGGACGGGTCGGTGAACCCCGACTGCCAGAGGCTGCGCGCCGCGCTGGGCCTGCCTGCCATTCCGCCCCGCCCGGACGCCGAAAACGATCCGCAGGGCCCCATGCACCCGGACCAGCCGGCGGCCGCCTAGGGGTCGCGCCCCGGGGCGGGCACGCTACGTGCGTCGGTGGTTTGCCGGCGCCGGCAGATCTGGAAAAATCCGCATACATTCTTTGGCGACCCGTCCGGCGCCGGCCTATACCCTGTAGCGGCCGGGCGGCATCATGCCGGCCGGGCAGAGGAAGGCGGCCATGACGCGCACGAAAAAACTATTCATCGCATTGGCGGGCACCCTGGCGTTGGCGACGGTCGCGCTGGTGGTGGTGATCGCGCTTTTTGACTGGAACCAGCTCAAACCCACTGTCAACGAACGGGTGTCAGCCGCCATCGGGCGGCCGTTCGCCATCAATGGCGACCTGGACGTACAGTGGCGACGCCCCGCGCAGGAGCAGGGCTGGCGCAGTTGGGTGCCATGGCCGCACATCAGCATGGAAGACGTCACGATTGCCAACGCCGAATGGGCCGAGGCGCCGCACCTGGCGACGCTGCAGCGTGCGGAGTTCAGCCTGTCGCCGTTGCCTTTGCTGGCGCGCCACGTCGTGATCCGCCAGATCCAGCTCACCGGCCCCGCGGCGAACCTGCAGCGCCTGAAGGATGGCCGCGCCAATTGGGAATTCACGCTGCCGGAAAGCGGCGAGCCGTCGCCCTGGGTGATGGACATCGACCAGATCGGCTTTGACCAGGGGCAGGTGAAATACCAGGACGAGGTGCTGCGCGCCGACCTGACCGCGCAGATCGATCCGCTGGGCAAGCCCATTCCGTTTGCCGCCCTTGCCGGGCAGCCCTCGGGGGATGGAGACGCGGATGGCCAGACCGCGGGCCGGCAAGCGCAGGGCGAGACGGCAAAGGGCGACCCTGCCAAAGCGCAGCCCGCCGATGCCGCAACACCGCCCGACTATGCGTTCGGCTGGAACATCAAAGGCCGCTACAAGGGTATGCCCGCCAAGGGCGAAGGCAAGATAGGCGGCATGCTGGCCGTGCGCGATGCCACGCGGCCGTTCCCGTTGCAGGCCGATGTGTCCGTGGGCGATACCCGCATCGCGCTGGCGGGCACGCTGACCGATCCGGCCCGGCTGGGGGCGCTGGACCTGCAGCTGGAACTGGCGGGCGCCACGATGTCCGACCTGTATCCCCTGATCGGCGTCACGCTGCCCGATACCCCGCGCTATGCGACGGATGGGCGCCTGATCGCCCGCCTGAACGAGCCGGGCGGCGCGGTGTACCACTATCGCGATTTCAACGGCAAGGTCGGCGCCAGCGACTTGCACGGAGACCTGACGTATACCGACGGCGAACCACGGCCCAAGCTGGCGGGCAAACTGGAATCGCGCCTGCTGCGCATGCGCGACCTGGGTCCTCTGGTAGGGATAGAGCCGCAAGGGCGAGGCAAACGCAAGGCAGCCGACGAAGCGCCCGATCGGCAGGCGGGCGACAAGGTGCTGCCCACGCAGGAATTCCGCACCGACCGCTGGAATGTCATGGACGCCGACGTCACCCTTGCCGCCGACCGCATCATCTATGACGAGAGCCTGCCCATAACCAAGTTCAATGTGCATCTGGTCATGGAAAATGCGCTGCTGACGCTGGACCCGCTGCGTTTTGGCCTGGCTGGCGGCACCATAGATTCCGCCATCCGCCTGGACGGCGGCCGTACGCCCATGGCAGGCCGCGCGCGGATCTCTGCGCGGGGGCTGCGCTTGAAGCAGCTGTTTCCCAATGTCGAGTCCATGCAGCGCGCCCTGGGCCAGCTCAACGGCGACGCGGCGCTCTCGGGCACGGGCAATTCCGTGGCGGCGCTGCTGGGCACGGCCAGCGGCGATACGCGCCTGCTGGTCAACGACGGCGTCATCAGCCGTGCGTTGATGGAGATCGCGGGGCTCAACGTGGGCAACTACGTGGTCAGCAAGCTGTTCGGCGATGAAGAAGTGCAGATCAACTGCGGCGTGGCCGACCTGGAAATGCAACGCGGGGTGATGACGCCGCGCCTGTTCTTGTTCGATACCGAGAACGCGCTCGTGCAGATCGAAGGCAACGTCAATTTCAAGGACGAGACGCTGGACCTGGACATCAAGCCGCAAAGCAAGGGCGTGCGCGTGTTTTCGCTGAGGTCGCCGTTGTACGTGCGCGGCACCTTCGGCAACCCAGACGCCGGCGTGCAGGTGCTGCCGCTGGCCGCGCGCGGGGCGGGCGCCGTGGCGCTGGGCGTGCTGCTCACGCCGGTGGCGGGCCTGCTGGCCCTGGTGGCGCCCAGCACCGGCGAAGAAGAAAACCAGTGCGGCACGCTGCTCAAGCAGGCGCAACAGCCGCCCAAGGCGCCGCCTGCGCAAGGCCGCGCCAACAGCGGCAAAGAATAAAGCGCGCGCGGCCTTACGCGGCGGAGCCGGCCAGCGCGTCCCAGGTCAGCATGGCCAGGCGCGCCGTCTGTTCGAGCGTGTCGCGCGCCACGCCGTCGCGCGCTTCGATGGCCAGGCCATTCAGCACGGTCGCGAAATACGCGGCCAGGGCCGGCAACGCCGCGTGCCGAGGCAGTTCGCCTTGCCGCACCGCCTGTTTCAGGCGCTTCAGTATCAGCCCCTGCATGCGCTGCCTGTCTTCGCACAGCAGCTGGCGTACCGGCAACTGATCTTCGGCGCCGGCGGGGGCGCTCAACACCACCATGCAGCCGCGCGGCCGGCCGGGCTGGGTGCCGGAAGCGACAGCGGCCAGCAGCATGTTTTCGATGCCGGCGCGCACCGTGGCGCCGGCCAGCAGCGCCGACGCGGTGGCGCCGCCTTCGTGCGCCTTGTAGCGGTCCAGCGCCTGGCGGAACAGCTCTTCTTTGGAGCCGAAGGTTCCGTACAGGCTGGGCGCGCCGATGCCCATCGCCGCCGTCAGGTCGGCCAGCGACGTGCCTGCATAGCCCTTTTCCCAGAACAGATCCATGGCCTTCTGCAAGGCCTCGTCGCGGTTGAAAGAGCGGGGGCGTCCTCGTCCTGTCATGGCAACGATTCTACTCTTTGCGTTAAGTGCTTGACGGGGCGGGCCGGCCGCGCGATGATATTTGTATTGATCATTACAAAATAGGGTGCGCCATGTCGGATTTGAAAGGCAAGATCGCGTTCGTCACCGGGGGCAGCCGGGGTATAGGGGCTGCCATTGCCCGTCATTTGGCCGGCCGCGGCGCCGACGTGGCCATTACCTACGTCAATACGCCCGATCGGGCGCATGCCCTGGCGCAGGCGTTGCGCGCTACCGGCGTGCGCGCCCAGGCCTACGCGGCCGATGCGGCCAGCCCCGATCAGGTTCGCCAGGCCGTGGGGCAGGCGGCCCACGACATGGGCGGTCTGGACATCCTCGTCAATAACGCCGGCATCTTCATTGCGGGCGACATGGCGACACTGCCGCAGGCGGATTTCCAGCGCACCATGGACGTGAACGTGGGCGCGGTGTTCGCCGCCATGCAGGCCGCGTTGCCGCATATGCGCCACGGCGGCCGCATCATCAACATCGGCAGTTGCCTGGCCGGACGCGCGGGCCAAGCCGGGCTGGCGGTATATGCCGCCAGCAAATCCGCGTTGGTGGGCCTGACCAAAGGCGCCGCACGCGACCTGGGCCCGCGCGGCATCACCGTCAATCTGGTGCATCCCGGGCCCATCGACACCGACATGAACCCCGCGCACGGCGAGGGCGCGGCCGAGGCGGCCGCCGGCCTGGCATTGCAGCGTTACGGCAACGTGGACGACATCGCCGGCATGGTCGGCTATCTGGCCAGCCCGGCCGCCAACTACGTCACGGGCGCGGAACTGTCGGTAGATGGGGGCTTCAGCGCGTAGCCCGGCAAGGCGAGGCCCGTACTTGTCCACATACTGTGCACAGCTTGTCCAGCCGTTATGCACCGGATATCCACGGGCCTTTCCACAGCCTTGTCCCCATGGCCAGGCGCGCGCGCTGGAGCCAAACTGGCGTGGCCAGAAATTCATGTATAATTTCGCTCTTCCTTGCAGCACGGCAGCTCTTTATGAGCGGTTTGCAGCAAGCGCGGGCTGTTAGCTCAGTTGGTAGAGCAGCGGACTCTTAATCCGTAGGTCGAGTGTTCGAGCCACTCACAGCCCACCAGGAATATCAAGCACTTAGGCCACCTTTCGGGGTGGCCTTTTTGCTTTGGGGGTACGACGATTGCAATTTCCACAAGGGTTCGGCCCTGTGGATCAGTCGTGATATCCAATCAGCGAACGCGCGCACCGTCGGGGAAAGATGGCGGTTCTTCGGGTACATCAGCGATAAAGGTACGACCGGCGCCTGTAGGTGCGGAAGCACCTGCTTCAGACTGCCGCTGCGCAGGTGCGGAATCACCATGTAGCTGGCGGCGCGGATCAGGCCCAGGCCTTCCAACCCGCTGCAGACATAGGCATCCGTGTCGTTGACGGTAATGCGCGCAGGAACATGGGCCGCGCACTCTTCGCCATTGATGACGAAGTTCCATTGCATGCTTCGACCGTTCTGGTTTGACAGAAAACCCACTGCGTGGTGGTTTTTCAGGTCGGCCAGTGAGGTTGGCTCGCCATATTGCTCGATATAGGCCGGTGACGCGCACGTAACCCATTCAAACCCGGCGATACGCCGGGCGACCAGAGTGGCGGAGTCCTGCGGAACACCCGCGCGAATCACGCAATCTACGCCTTCCCGGACGAGATCGATGGTTCGATCTCCTAAAGTAAGCGTCAGTTCCACCTCTGGATATTCTGCTTGAAACTCCTTGATGGCGGGCAACACGAACAGGCGTGCGAAAGACGATGTCATATCGACGCGCAGCTGCCCCCGCGGCCGTCCGGCGCTGCCGGGAAATGACGACTCCACTATTTCTATTTCTGCCAGCAGGCGGCGGCAGTGATCGTAGTAGACGCTGCCATCCGGCGTCAGGCTGATATGCCTTGTGGTCCGCTGGAGCAGCCTTACGCCCAGGTGAGCTTCCAGGTCTTTGATGGCGCGCGTTACCGATGATGGCGGAATGGCAAGACTGCTGGCGGCTTTGCTGAAGCTGTGCGCTTCGACGACACGAGCGAAGATCTGCATGGCCTGTAGCCTATCCATTCAAATATTCCTGTGCTTGGGGCCGTATCGCGGGGGGTACGGCGCGGTGAAGACAGCGGGATTCCGGCCGTATGCGCACCTGGCGCTGAACGCTGCTCGCGCCGACGCATGCTGGTATTCGGCTGGTGCGATCTATTGAAGCACAACAAGTATTCCGTTTTCGGGAATTGACTGTTCCCGGATCACCAAGAATTCAGTTTGCATGCATGGCGTCGCGCGGCATGGGCTCGATTATTCCGGGTTTGCGAATTTCAAAAGCCATTTTCCAGGCTATGTCGATGAGCCCTTCCGGCGCAAACTTGCGGGCGCAGCCGGTAAGGTTTTATCGATCAATCGACCGGATAAGCGTTGGCCAAAGCCGACGCATCAAACCATCTCATGAAGGAGCATTTACATGCGTACGCATGCAAACGATATTGACGCTGGTACTCCGGGTCTGATCCCCGAAAAGAATGATGAGCTGAACACGCCCAACGTAGACTTGCGCGACATCCTGGTGCTTGGCGCGGGGCAACTTGGAATGGCGGTCATAAAGGAGCTTGCTCCGCGTATACGAGCAGCAGGCGAACGGCTGACGGTGCTGGTCTCGCCGCAAACTGTGAATGCCGCTGCTTCGCAGGATGTGGCGACGCTCGTCGCGCTGCGCGAGCTTGGCGTTGAAGTTCTGGGGCAGGATCTGATGGCAGACGAGCAAACGCTGACCAAGCTGTTCAAACGCTACAGGACGGTGGTGAACTGCACGGGCTTTGTTGCCGGGCCGGGCACGCAGTTGAAGATAACCCGTGCGGTATTCGCCGCAGGCGTCAGGCGGTACTTTCCGTGGCAGTTCGGTGTGGATTATGACGTGGTGGGACGCGGCAGCGGACAGCCGGTGTTCGATGAGCAGAACGAGGTGCGAGGGCTGCTGCGCGGCCAAACTGGAACCGAATGGGTGATTGTTTCCACCGGCATGTTCACCAGCTTCCTGTTTGAGCCGGCGTTTGGCGTCGTGGACCTTGAACGCCGAACCGTCCACGGACTGGGTAGCTGGGAAACGAAGGTCACCGTCACGACGCCGGAAGACATCGGAAAGCTCACCACCGAGATACTGCTTGCCGAGCCTCGCATCGTTAATCAGATCGTCTATGTTGCCGGCGATACCCTCTCGTATGGGCAGCTCGCGCAATCGGTCGAGCGTGTGGTGGGCGTTCCGTTCGACAAGACGGTATGGACGCTTGACAAGTTGCGCGCCGATCTGGCGGTCGACCCGGGCGATGTCATGACGCGCTATCGCGCAGCGTTCGCCCAGGGTGACGGCGTGTGGTGGGAAAAGTCGGCCACCTATAACGCGCGCCACGGAATCGAGACATTGGATGTAGAAGGATACCTGCGGGCGCGACTGCGCTGACACCTTGGCGGCGTGGCCAAAGGGTTGTACTTTACCCCTGCTTGTTGTGTGGAACGACAATTCACTTCCAGGGTACTACGCATGAATAATTACATGAGATTCTGGGTGTTGTTTATTTCCTGCATCGTCATCGCGGCCGGCGCCGTGCCGGTGCACGCGGCAGACGTCAAGGGCAGCGCCGATCATCCGCTGGTGCCGCGCTACGAGGGGTCGGAGATCGTCGCCTACGACACGCAGGCCTACGCGCAGAAGCTGTTTGCGCGCTCGGCGCTGAAGTCCGGAAAGCTGGAAAGCAACCCGGATGCGGCGCTGAAACTGGAAGGCAAGCTCTTTTCCATCACCTACCGCGCGCCGGAGCAACGCTCGCCCCTGGAGGTTGCCCGGAATTATCGGGCGGCGCTCGAGGCGGCGGGGTTTTCCACCGTGTTTGCCTGCGCCCAGGCGGAATGCGGTGGCCGCACCTTCAACCATGCGCTGTCGCCGCGGAATTACTACATGGGGTTCGGCGAGTACTACGTCGACCAGCAGTACCTGCTCGCCCGCCTGCAGCGGCCGGACGGCGATGTGTACGTGGGCGCCTATGTCGTGCTGAATAAGGCGGGCGGCGGGCCAGACCGCAACCGCAGCATGGTCCAGGTCGACATCATGGAGCTCAAGCCCATGGAAAACCGCATGGTGGTGCTCCAGGCCGACGAAATGAATGCCGATCTGGCCGCACAGGGGCGCGTGGCGGTGTACGGCATCTTGTTCGATACGGACAAAGACACTATGCGCGTCGATTCCCGGCCCCAGCTGGAACAGATCGCACAATTGCTCAAGGCCCATCCGTCGCTGCGGGTCTTGATCGTGGGGCACACCGATGCCCAGGGCGGCCTGGAATACAACCGCGACCTGTCCATGCGCAGGGCCAGGTCCATCGTCACGGCCTTGTCCCGCGACTACGGAATCAAGGCGGAACGCCTGGTGGCCGAAGGCGTGGGCATGGCCGCCCCGGTGGCGTCTAACCGCACGGATGAAGGGCGCGCGAAGAATCGGCGCGTGGAACTCGTGGATATCGGAAAATAAGCCGGTTTTGTCTTGCCAAGAGGAGTGCATGGATCCGAACCCTGGTCCGTTCAAGCCGGCTGTGCCGTCCGGCCTGTCCCTGATCGAAAGAGCACAGGAACTGAAGTGGACGCTGCAGCTCGCCGCCGCGGTGTTGTTCGCGGACCTCGTCCTGGCGTGGCGCACCGGCCAGGGCCTGGCCCGCTGGTCTATCCAGGCCGATCAGCTCCTGGCCAATTCGGGCTTCTTGCTCGTGGCCGTGCTGGCGTTTGCGGTGCTGATGTCTATTGTTATTCCGCTGGTGGCGGAGTTCTTCCGGCAATTGGGCTGGCTGGTGCTGACCAGTGTGCCATGGCCCGGCTGGATGCGCACGACGCCGGATTTTCGCCGGCCCGCGGGCGGCGTTCTTCCCGGCGAATTGCGTGACCATGCCTACCGCACCGGCGACAGGTCACTGCTGGAAATGGTGGATGCGCACTGGCGGCGCGTCAAGCAGGAACATGCGGACAGGCTGGCCGCAGGCCAGATGGTGTTTGCGGTGCTGGTGCTGGGCATCGTGAATTTCTTTCCGGGGCTGCTTGGCATTCAGGCCGACACTTTGCTGCGCGACGTGCCCGCTGTCTTCGGTGAACCAGGCGGGCTGGCGCTGTGCCTGGCGTTGCTGCTGGCGCTTGCCGCGATAAAGCTGACCTGGTTCACGGACCATCAACACGAATGGATCGACTATCCGCCGCTATATCACGACCTGGAAAATAAGCGTCGCGAACTGCGCCGCGCGGGTTTAGCACCGCCGGGCGCGCGATGACAGCGCGCACGCGCCCCACTATGATGACCGATTGTTGTCTGACTCCAGGACTACCGCTATGTCATCTGCTCAACGCATTGTGCTGGCCAGCCGGCCCGACGGGCATCCGACGCTTGACAACTTCCGGTTGGAGACGTTCGAGCCCGAAGCCGCGGGCGAGGGGCAAGTGCAGCTGCGCACACTGTACCTGTCGCTCGACCCCTACATGCGCGGGCGCATGAGCGACGCCAAGTCCTATGCCGAGCCGGTGGCGATCGGCGGTGTGATGCAGGGTGAGACGCTCTGCGAAGTCATCGGGTCGCGGCATCCGGGGTTCAAGGCCGGCGACGTGGTGCGCGCACACACCGGGTGGCGCACACATGCCGTGATGGACGGCGATGCCGTCACGCCGGTCCGGACCTTCGGCGCACCCGTCACCACGGCGTTGGGCGTGTTGGGCATGCCGGGCTTTACCGCTTATAGCGGCATGAAGCTGATCGGCCAACCCAAGCCGGGGGAAACCGTGGTGGTGGCCGCTGCGTCGGGGCCGGTGGGCTCGCTGGTGGGCCAGCTGGCCCGGCTGGCCGGCGCGCGCGCGGTGGGCATCGCCGGCGGGCCGGGCAAATGTGCGTACGTGCGCGACGAACTCGGGTTCGACGCGTGCCTGGACCATCGCGACGCCAACCTCGGGACGGCCCTGGCCGCCGCGTGTCCACGCGGCATCGATGTGTACTTTGAAAACGTGGGCGGGCGCATCTGGGACCTGGTCTTTCCGTTGCTGAACCAGTATGCGCGCGTGCCGGTATGCGGGCTGATCGCGCAGTATTCCGTGGCGGATACGTCAGGCCCCGACCGGTTGCCGGCGCTGATGTCGGCTGTTCTGCGCCGCAGTATTCTGCTGCGCGGGTTCATCAACTACGAGTTCGCCCGCGACCACTACGACGCTTTTCAGCAAGAGCTGGGGCCGCGCGTGGCCCGGGGCGAGATCAAGTATCGCGAAGACATCGTCGACGGCTTCGCGAACGCGCCCGAGGCATTCCTGGGAATGCTCTCGGGCAAGAACTTCGGCAAGCTGATTATCCGCGTGGCCTGAATGCCTGCCGCGCCGCCGGGTCAGCGGTCGCGGGCGCGGCCGCCAATGGTGGCGGCAAAACTGGCGACAAAGGCGCCGATCAGCAGCGACGCGAATGCCCACAACGAGAACGCAGCGGCCGCCTTGCGCGCCGCGTCGGCGGCCTCGCGGGCCTTTTGTTCGGCTTGCTGTGCGGCTTGGCGGGCCTGGTCCTGAACCTGGGTCAGGCGGCGCTGGGCCGCCACTTCGTCCATGCCGGTCTGCTGCGCAATGCGCTGGACCAGGTAGGTCTGGTCGGGCTCGGAGATCTCGCCGTTGGCAAGGCTGCGGCCCAGGATGCGCGATACTTCCTGCCGAACGTCGGCCTGGCCGGACGCCGAGGCGGGGTCGTTGGGCCGCAGCAGCGCATCGGTAAAGTAGTCCAGCGACATCGAGCTGGAGCCTGCCTGCGCGGCTGAGCCCGCCGCCGCGACGACTGCTCCCGCACCGGCCCCGGCGACGGTGGCGCCGGCTTTGGCAGCGCCGGACGCAATGGAAGCGGCGGCCATGGCCAGCAGCACCAGGCTCACGACGGCGCTCAGGGCCCATACCAGGAATCCGTGCGCGGTGTCGCGAAAGTAGATCTCATCGCTGTGCACGTCGGTCCATTTGGTGCGCAGGCGGCCCGTCACATAGCCCGCGACGCCGTACGAAATGATCTGCGTGACCAGCATCCAGATAATGGAGCCTACGGCCAGGGTAGTGGCGGATGCGCCTTCTTCACCCCACGGCGACATGGATATGAACCCCAGGCCGGTGCCGCCGGAGAACAGCATGGCGGACACGGCCGCCGCGATGACGGCGCCGGCGATGACGGCGCCCCACGATACCGCCGATCGGGAAGATTCTGCCGGCATGGCGGAATAGCCGGGATACGCAACATTGGGCTGTGTGGTTTGCATGGAGGTTCCTTGTCAGGATGGCGCCCGCGCGAGGGCGGCCGTGGCATCAGGTCACGTAAGCAGGGCGATCAGGATAATCACCGGGATGGGAACACCCAGCAGCCATAACAGTATTGAACGCATTGATGCCTCCTTGAATTCGTCAGTTCACCTTGCCGGCAGGCGCCCGGGGCCTGGCCATGCTGCATGCGGGCGTGGAGTGGCGTGGCGGGCCGGCCGGCCCGCCACGCCACTCGCGCGCTCAGCGCGCGCCTTCCTGGATTTTCTCGCCGCCTCGTTCGATATCCTGGCCCGCGCCATGCATGGTGTTGCAGCCGGCCGTCGCGCTGGCGACGAACAGCATCAGTACGAGCATCTTCAGCTTGCTGGTCATATGATTCTCCTTAGTGAAGTCGGCAAATCCGACCTGCGCGCCGTTCAGCAAGCAGCGTGCCTGACGGCGCGCGCCATCGGTAGGTAAGGGTGCATCCGGGGGCCAGGGCAAGCATCCGCCGAAGCGCCCCGGCAGGCGCGTCACGATGCTTCGGAAGCGGGGCAAGCCGGGCGGTGCAGGGCCGCAGAGACCACAAGCGCCAGCAAGGCGGCCAAGGCCACGATAAGCGCGGCGGCGGGCCAGCCGTAGTGGTTGATTGCGCTGCCCACCGCCACGGGGCCGACGATCTGGCCCAGGTTGTTGCCCTGCATGACCAGGCCCAGCACGATGGGCGCCAGGCCGGCGGCCGGCGCTACCGAAGGCGCTGCCGACAGCAGCGCGGCGGGTATCACGCCGCCTATTGCAGAGAACGCTATACATAGCGTGAACGCCGCGGCGTCGGGCAATACGGGCAAGAATATGCCCCACGCGGCGGCGCCCATGGCCGTGAACGCGCAAGCCAGCAGCATGGGGCGGGATGCGCCGCGTGACAGCAGGTAGCCGGCCGCCAGGTTGCCCACGATATTGGCGGCGCAGGCCAGGGCGCTGAGTGCGCCCGCCGTATGCAGGCTGACCGCCATGCGTTCGATGAGCAGCACCGGCAGAAAGCTGAACAGGGCGAAGAACATCAGGCTGTAGAGGGCGAACCCCATGGCCAGCAATAACGGCGCGCCCGCCGTCATGACGCGAGCCGCGTCCCGCCGCAGGGCTGGCCCGTGCCACGGGGCGCGGGTGGTGTCGGCCGGCACGGTAAGCCGGGCCGCCAGTGCCGCCAGCAGGGCCAGCGCGCTGCTCGTCCACCACAGGCTGCGCCAGCCATTGAACGCCGGCCCGGCCAGCATGGCGATGGCCATGCCCGCCGGCATAAAGCAGCTCCACAGCGAAAAAGCGGCGTCGCGGCTGCGGCGCCGCACCACATCGTCGCGCTGCAGTATCGAGGGAGCCGCCACGGTGATGCACAGAAAGCCGGCTCCTTCGATGACGCGCGAGCCCAGCAGCCAGGCATAGGCGGGGCTGGCCGCGCCCATTGCGCTGCCGGCGGCCAGGGCCAGCAGGCCCGCGATCAGCACCCGGCGGCTGCCGGCGCTGGTGACCATGGCGCCGGCCGGGATGCCGGCCAGTACGCCCAATACGGCGAAAATTCCGGTAAGCCAGCCCAGCGCGTCCAGGTTCAGGCCCAGGTCGGCCTGCAACAGGGGGCCGGCGATGGCAGCTTTGCCCACTTGCAGGGCGGCGACGACGCCGCATGCCACCATCACCGTGACGGTAAGCCAGCGGGTCGGCGTGTCGTGCGTTGGCATTGAGTTTTCACCGGAAGATGACCAGCTCGCATGGTAGCGGCGACGCCTGGCCGGCACGAGTGACATAATTCTGATGAAACTGATCACTTGGATAGATCATGCTGGATGCCCTGACGCTGGACCAGATACGCACCTTTGTGTCGGTTGCCGAGCACGGCAGTTTCCGCGCGGCAGCCGGCAAGTTAAGGCGCGTGCAATCGGGCGTAAGCGCCAGCATCGCCAATCTTGAGGCGCAATTGGGTATTGCGCTGTTCGACCGCTCGGGTCATCGTCCCGCGCTGACCCCGCAAGGCCGGGCGCTGTTGGTCAATGCGCGCGATATTCTGCTGCGCGTGGACGCCATGCGGGCGCGAGCGCGCGGCTATGGCGAGGGTGTGGAGCTTGAGCTGCCGCTGGCGGTCGACACACTGTTTCCCCTGCCCGCGCTGGGCGCCGCCGTGGCGCAGCTGCAGGCGGTCTACCCGTCGGTGGCAGTGCGGCTTGATGTGGCGCCGTTGGGCGGGCCATTGCAGGCGCTGCTGGAACGGCGCTGCGTGCTGGGGCTTACCGCCGGCGAACACTTTCGGGACCCGCGCATCGCGCTCGAGGCCCTGGGAGAAGTCAGTCAGGTGGCGGTGGTCGCCGCAGGGCATCCGCTGGCCAGGCGCGGGCGCGGGGCCCGCGTGGCATCGACCGAGCTGGCCGATTATGTGCAGGTTGTGCTGGCCGACCCTACGGACCTGTCGAGCGGCCGCGATTTCGGCGTGATCTCGCCGCGCACCTGCCGCGTCGGCAACCAGGATGCCAAGCACGCCTTGATACGGGCAGGCGTGGGATGGGGGCGCCTGCCTGCATGGCAGGTCGAACAGGATCTCGCGGAAGGCCGGCTGGTGCGCGTGCGCGCGCCGTCACTGGGGCGCGATGGCGCCGTGGTGTCGGAGATCTACCTTGTGCATCGCGTGGATACGCCGCTGGGGCCGGCCGCCCGCGAGCTGGCGGCCATATTCAAGCGTCTGTGCGGCGCCTGAAGCCAGGCTTGCCGCGGCGTTGCTTGGCGGCGCGACGGAAACTGTCTAGTATCGAAGCCTGCTGCACGAACACATGAACAACAGGCAACCGGCGGCACCGCCAGGTGGCGCCCAGGAGACACCATGCTACGCATTAAACAGGTTCTGCTTTCATTGGCCCTTGGGGCGCTGCCGGTTCTGGCGGGCGCCGCTCCTGCCAAAGTCATGGCGCCGGGCGGGCCTGGCGGCGGCTACGATGCCGCGGCCCGCGTGCCTTTGCAGGTCATGCAAGAGGCGGGCATTTTCACCGATGGTTTCCAGGTCACCAACAAGGGCGGCGCGGGCGGCACCATCGGCCTGGCCGAGTTCATCAACAACAGCAAGAACGACGACAACGCCATCATGTCGATGGGCGCCATTCTGGTGGGCGGCATCATCCTGAACAAGTCGCCCGTGACGCTCGAGAGTGTCACGCCGCTGGTGCGACTTACCGACGACGCAGACGTACTTGCCGTGCCGGTGAACTCGCCCATCAAGACGGTGGACGACCTGCTCAAGGCGCTGCGCGAGAACCCGGGCGCGATGGCCATAGGCGGCGGCTCGGTGGGCGGCGTCGATCACGTGGCCGCGGCGCTCATCGCGCAGGCGGCCGGCGTGCCGCCCGGCAAGCTCAACTACATTCCGTATCCCAGCGGCGCCGAAGTGGTGCCGCAGCTGGTCAGCGGGCAGCTCAAGCTGGCGCTGTCGGGCCTGTCGGAATTCAAGCCCTACGCCGACCAGAAGCGCCTGCGCATCATCGCGGTCACGTCGGCCGAGCGGCTGCCCGGTGTGGATGCGCCCACACTGAAAGAGTCGGGCGTGGATGTGGTGATCGGCAACTGGCGCGGCATTGTCGGCGCACCGGGCATGAGCAAGGAAGGCCGCGCCATGTGGCTGGACTGCTACCAGAAACTGCACGCGTCGCCGCAATGGAAGAAAAAGCTGGCCGAACAGGGTTGGGCTGACGCGTACCTGGCGGGCGACGATTTCGCGAAGTTCCTGGACGAAGAAAAAGTGCGCCAGGAAAAAGTGCTGAAGGACCTGGGCCTGGTCAAGTAAGCCTACCCACAGGAGACCGTCTATGTCCGCAGTTGCGCAGCGCCGCCGGCCATGGTGGCTGGGGCTGGCCGTGATCGCGATCGGCGCGGTGTGGCTGCAGCAAGGCTACGCACTGCCGCAAGCCAGCGGTTATGCGGGGGTGGGCCCCGGCGATTTCGTGATGCTGGTGGGCGCCGCATTGGTCGTGCTTGGGCTGGCGCTGCTGGCCCAGGTCGCGCGCGGCGAGGCATTCCGGCCGCAAGAGGCCGAAAGCGCCCAGGCCGACGCGCCGCCGTCGCGCAGGGCGCTGGTCTTCGCTGCCGCGGGCGCCGGCATTCCTTTGCTGACGATGGAGCCGCTGGGCTTTCCGCTGACGGCCATGCTGTCGTTCGCGCTGGTGACGCATGCGTTCGGTTCGCGCCGCGTGCTGTTCGATTGCATCATCGGCCTGGCGCTTGGCAGCCTGTGCTGGTGGGGGTTTACCCGGCTCGGCGTGACACTGGGCGGCGTGTTGCCCTTGGCGGGGTGGTGACATGGACGCCTTCGATTCACTGATGGCCGGCTTCGGCGTGGCGCTGCAGCCGGCGCACCTGATGTGGGCCTTTGTCGGGTCGCTGCTGGGCACGGCTATAGGCGTGCTGCCCGGCATCGGGCCCGCGCTGACTATCGCCCTGCTGTTGCCCGTGACGGTGAAAGTCGCGCCCACCGCGGCCTTCATCATGTTCGCCGGTGTGCTGTACGGGGCGATGTACGGGGGGTCTACTACGTCGATCCTGCTGAATACGCCCGGCGAAAGCGGCTCGATGATGACGGCGCTGGAAGGCAACAAGATGGCCCGCGCCGGCCGGGGAGCGGCGGCCCTGGCCACCGCCGCGATCGGCTCGTTCGTGGCTGGCACGCTGGCCACGCTGGCGCTTACGTTCCTGGCGCCCGCGATCGCCGAACTGGCGTTTGTATTCGGGCCGGCGGACTACTTTGCGCTGATGCTACTGGCGTTTACGTCGGTGTCGGTGGTGCTGGGTACGTCGCGCGTGCGGGGGTTTATTGCGTTGTTCCTGGGGCTGGCCATGGGCGTGGTGGGCATCGACGGCCCTACCGGCCAGGCGCGGCTGGCTTTCGGCACCCCCGATCTGCTCGACGGCATCGACATCACGGTGGTGCTGGTGTCATTGTTCGCCATTGGCGAAATCCTGTATGTGGCCAGCCGCTACAGCCGTACGCCGCCGGCCGTCAGCCCGCTGGCGGGCGGGCGCTGGATGACGCGCAGCGATTGGCAGCGGTCGTGGAAACCCTGGCTGCGCGGTACTTGCCTGGGTTTTCCCATCGGCGCGCTGCCGGCCGGCGGCTCGGAAGTGCCGACCTTCCTGTCATACACCATCGAACGCCGGCTCAGCCGCCATCGGGACGAATTCGGCAAGGGGGCCATCGAGGGCGTTGCAGGGCCCGAGGCGGCCAACAACGCCGCGGCCGCCGGCATCCTGGTTCCGCTGTTGACGCTGGGCTTGCCCACGTCGGCCACGGCCGCGGTGTTGCTGGCCGCCTTCCAGAGCTATGGCCTGCAGCCGGGGCCGTTCTTGTTCGTCAACAGCGCCGACCTGGTGTGGGGGCTGATTGCGTCGCTGTACGTGGGCAACCTGATGCTGCTGGTGCTGAACCTGCCGCTGGTGGGCCTGTGGGTGCGGTTGCTGCTGATTCCGCGCCCCTATCTGTATGCCGGCATCCTGGTGTTTGCGATGGTGGGCATCTGGGGTGTGGGAACGTCCTGGATGGATCTGTTGCTGATGTTCGTGATCGGGCTCATGGGTTATGTGATGCGCGTGTACGACTTTCCCATCGCGCCGGTGCTTATCGGACTGATCCTGGGGCCGCTGGCTGAAACCCAGCTGCGGCGGGCGTTGTCGATAGGGCAGGGCGACCCGATGGTGCTCGTGTCATCGCCGTTGTCGTTGACCCTGGTTGCGCTGGCGCTGGCGGTACTGTTCCTGCCCGGGCTGCTGCGCAAGCTGCGGGCCGGCGCATGAAGGGATGGAACGGGCGGCAGGGGCGTATGGGGCGGTCGGATGCATAGCGGGTGGTGTCTGATCGCGGTGTAAGGTGTCTGACACCCTTACGGGAGTCAGACACCAAGCATTCAGCGGCGGTGGGCTTGCTCGCTCCGATCGGGGGCCCGGTGTCTGACACCCTTACGGGAGTCAGACACCAAGCATTCAGCGGCGGCGGGCCTGCTCGCTCCGATGGGTGGCCCGGTGTCTGACACCCTTACGGGAGTCAGACACCAAGCGTTCAGCGGCGGCGGGCTTGCTTGCTCCGATGGGTGGCCCGGTGTCTGACACCCGTACGGGAGTCGGACACCAAGCATCGGCGGCGGTGGGCTTGCTCGCTCCGATGGATGGGCCGGTGTCTGACACCCTTACGGGAGTCAGACACCAAGCGTTCAGCGGCGGTGGGCTTGACCGCTCCGATGGGTGGGCCCGGTGTCTGACTCCGGAGGTGTCAGACACCCCTCCGCACGCTCGCTCCGCTGGCGTCAGACACCACCTGCATACCTGTTGCTACAAAAAGTTGCCGTGCCGGCGCGCGCCCGCGCTAGGATGGGCATGCCGGCGGGGCCGGCATTGTTCAATAGCACCAGGAGGCTGCCATGCAAGCAAGAACATCAAGAACAACCTTCTCGCGTATCGCCGTGTTGGCGGCGGTCGTGGCATTGGCCACGGGTTGTGCAACGCCCCAGCAGACCAATACCGCGGTGGGCGCGGGCGCCGGTGCGGCAGCTGGCGCCGGCATCGGCGCGCTGATCGGCGATGGCCGCGGCGCGGCCATCGGGGCGGGCATCGGCGCCGTGGCGGGCGGGCTGATCGGCTACAACTGGTCGGGCGTCAAGAAAGACGTGCAGCAATCCGGCGCGACGTCGCTGGGTATCGACGTGGTCGAAATGCCCGACGGCAGCCTGAAAGTGAACATTCCCAGCAACGTCTCGTTCGATACCGACAAGGCCGTGCTCAAGCCCGCGCTGCTGCCCGTGCTGGACAGCGTGGCGCGCGCGCTGACGCAGCATCCCGAATTGCGCGCCAAGGTGGTGGGGCATACCGACAGCACGGGCTCGGCCGCGCATAACCAGACCCTGTCGGAGAACCGTGCGCGCAGTGTCACCACTTACCTGGCGCAACGCGGGGTGGCGTCGGACCGCATGACCATCGAAGGCCGCGCGGCGCGCGACCCGGTGGGCGACAACGCTACGGCCGAGGGCCGGGCGGCCAATCGCCGTGTCGAGGTCTATCTGTACGCGGTCAGGCAGTAAGGCGCGCGGCGGCCGCGCGCAGCCCGCGCGGCCGCGTTTTCGGGAGGCACACCATGAACACACCCACCCGCCTGGGCGCCCGCGCCGCGGTCGCCGGCCTGGCTGGCTGGCAGGCTCATGCAGACCGCGACGCAATACAGAAGCGTTATCGGTTCAAGGATTTCAATGCGGCGTTCGGATTCATGGCGCGGGTAGCCATGTACGCCGAGAAGCTGGACCACCACCCCGAATGGTTCAACGTCTACAACAGCGTCGACGTGGTGCTGGCCACGCATTCGGTGGGCGGCGTCACCGAGCTGGATGTGCGCCTGGCCCGGCACATGGACGAGGTTGCCTCGGACACGTGCCTGAAGGCCGATGGGGGCTGAAACCGCGTACGCGTCAGCCGCGCACGTAGTAAATGCGCATTGCCTGCTGCCGTTCCGATGGGTCCAGCACCTGGATGCGCACCGAGCGGGCCGTGAAGCCTTCGGGCATTTCGGCCTGGCCCTGCGCGATCTGGTAACGGGCCAGGTCGACGCTGATGGGGTCGAGTTCGATCGTGCCGGATCGGCCGTTGCGGTATACGCCCTGTACCGCCAGCTGTAGCGTGCCCTTGAATGCGGGGGCGTCGTACTTTTCGCGCATCAGCAGCACCTGGTAGTTCAGCTTGCCGGGTTCGCGAATGAACAGCCCCGAGCGCACGCCGATATCGGTGCCGCGCGGATCTGGCGGGATGGCGTCCTGGAAGATCTGGAATTCCTGCTTCATCGAGTCGATCTGCGCGCGGGCTTCTTCGAGCGCCTTGGTGGCCTGCTCGCGGGTGGCCTGGTTTGCGTCCCGTTGCTCGGTGGCTTCGGCAAGCTGCACGCGCAGACGCTGGCGGTCGAGGTTGGCGGTGTTGAGTTCCGACTGCAGTTGTTCGGACTGTTCGACGGTGAGACGTTGCGGGCCGTAGTTGGCTTGCAGGAACAGGACCCCGCCCGCGCCCAGGCCGATGCCTATCAGCAGCAATACCAGCCAGCGGGGCATGCGACGTGTGCGCTTGCCCGGCTGATATACCGACGGTTTGAAAACTGCCCGCTGCGAGCGTCCGAACATCCCCATGCCACAAAACCCTGTATTTAAGTGCCGTAGGCAGCAATTGCCGGCGAAAACCCTAGAGAATACCGTGTCCTTACTGATACAGGTTACGACAGATAAGTCTCGTTGCGTACCTACGGGCTTGGAAACAACCTGTTTAAGACCGCTGGCGCAGGGCCAGCCGGGCATCGAGCGCCTGCAGGCGCTCCGGGGTGCCCACGTCGGTCCAGAGGCCGCGATGGTGTGTGCCCAGCACCGCTTCGCGCGCCATGGCCTGCCGCAGTAACGGCGCCAGCGGGGCAGGTGTGGCTGCGGGCAAGCCATGGAACAGCGCGGGCCGGTAGATGCCTATGCCGGCGAAAGTCAGTTTGCGCGCGCCGGCCGCATGAACCCGCCCGCCGGCATCGAGCGCGAAATCGCCGTGGGGATGGTGTTCGGGGTTGTCGACCAGCGCCAGCCACGCATCGGCGCGTTCGGCATCCAGGCGGGCGGCGGCCTGCGCAGCCTGGCCGGGATCCCAGTCGCACCAGATGTCGCCATTGATAACCAGGAAGGGCTGTGCCCCCAGCAGCGGCAAGGCCTGCGCGATGCCGCCGGCCGTTTCCAGCGCGCTGGGCTCGGCCGAATAGGCGATATGCACGCCGAATGCGCTGCCGTCGCCGAGCGTGGCTGGCAGTTGTTCGCCCAGCCACGCGTGATTGATGACGATATCGCGGATGCCGGCGGCGGCCAGCCGCTCGATGTGCCAGACGATCAGGGGCTTGCCCCCGGCGGGCAGCAGGGGCTTGGGCGTGTGGTCGGTAAGCGGCCGCATGCGTTCTCCGCGCCCGGCGGCCAGGATCATCGCGCGCATCAGAAGGTGTACCCCACCTTGACCTCGCGGTTGTCCAGTTCGTCGAGCAGGCGCAACAGCGGCTTGAATACGCCGTAGCGCTGGGCCACCTGGCGCACGTAGCCGTTGACACGCGGGATATGGGCCAGGTAGCCCGATTTGCCGTCGCGATGATGCAGCCGCGCGAATACGCCCAGGATGCGCAGGTTGCGCTGCAGGCTCATCCATTCGTAGGCCTGGTGGAAATTGGCGAAATCGCTGTCTACGGGCAGGCCGGCGGCGCGCGCCATTTCCCAATAGCGCACGGCCCAGTCGAGCTGCTGCGGTTCTTCCCAGGTGGTGCGCGCGTCGGTGACCAGCGAAGCCAGGTCATAGGTGATGGGCCCGGCCAGCGCGTCCTGGAAGTCGATCACGCCCGGGTTGGGGCCATATGCCGGTTCGTCGCACACCATGAGGTTGGGCGAATGGAAGTCGCGGTGCACCAGCACCGTATGCTGCGCACCGTTGACCCGCGAAAGCAGCTCGAATATCTGCCGCAGCGCCGCGGCGCTGCGATCGTCGGGCTGCACGCCGTGGTGGCGTTGCACGTACCATTCGGGAAACAGTTCGAGTTCGGCCGCCAGCCGGGCCTGGTCGTAAGGCGGCAGGCCGCTGGTGCGAGCCTGCTGCATGCGCACCAGCGCGGCCAGGGCGTCACGGTAGAGTTCCTGCAGCTCGCCATCGGGCAGGCCGGCCTGGATGCGCTGATAGTAAGTATCGCGGCCCAGGTCGGACAGCAGCAGCAGGCCCTGGGCGTGGTCGTGGGCCAGCACCTGGGGAACGTTCAGGCCGGTTTCGCGCAGCAGGTCGCCCACGTGCAGGAACGGGCCGATGTCTTCGTGGGGCGGCGGCGCGTCCATGACGATCAGGGTGCGCGCCCCGGCATCCAGGCGGAAATAGCGCCGGAAGCTGGCGTCGCTGGAGGCGGGCCGCAGGGTGTCGAGGTTCAGTTCCAGGCTGGCCGGCAGCGTGCGCAGCCAGGCCAATACCGCTTCTAGGCGAGGATCGTGGTGGGTGGTCAAAGGTGCCGTCTCGGAATGCAGTAGAGTTTCGTTGCGTCCGCGGCCACCGACGATGGCGGCGCTGGCGCGCGGCTTCTCTATAATACCGGGTCGTTCCCGTCCGCACGCGGTTTCCGCACGCCTGCCGGGGCCGCCGCCGTCGCCATGCGCACCCGCGCAGGGGCGGGTCTTCTGTCGATAAGGTTTTCGTTCACGGTGCGTATGGTCCGGTGGTTGATTCTCTCTGCTGTCAGCTTGGCCGGGGCCGTGCACGCCCAGGGCAGCCAGCGCACCACGCCGCCCGACGCCGCGGCAGAGCCTCCATCGCACGAAACGATCCAGTTGCGCAGTTCGCCGGGGTTGCGGATGCATTCCCTTCCCGACGACCAGATTCCGGTCTTCACCGAGTCCGATCGCTTGCAAGGCGACCCCGACTCCAACGTCACCCTTACCGGGTCGGCAGAGGTCCGCCGCATCGATGGCGTGATCAAGGGTGACCGCATCGAATACGGCAATGCCACCGGCCAGGTGGATGTCCAGGGCAACGTGCGCATGATGCGCGACGGCACGCTGATCACCGGCCCCCAGGCGCAGTTCAACATCGACACCGACAGCGGCGAAATCGAATCGCCCGACTTCTGGCTCGGCGCGGCTGGCGGGTTCGCCCGCGCCGACCGCGCCGACATCTTCAGCCGCTCGCAAATGCGGCTGACCACCGTGCAGTACAGCGGCTGCCCCTGCCCGAATCCGTCCTGGTACATCAAGGCCGACAGCGTCGACCTCGATTTCGACGAAAACGAAGGCGTGGCGCGCAACGGCGTGCTGTACTTCAAGGACGTGCCGCTGCTGGCGTCGCCCTACCTGACCTTCCCGGTCAAGAAAGAGCGCAAGTCCGGCTTCCTGGTGCCCACCTACGGGCTGACCAGCAAGAGCGGCATCGACCTGTCGTTGCCGTACTACTTCAACCTGGCGCCCAATTACGACCTGACGCTGCAGCCGCGCTACCTGAGCAAGCGCGGGCCGCAGCTGGGCGCCGAATTCCGCTACCTGGGACGCTCTTACCAGGGCACCCTGGTGGGCACGTACCTGTCGAGCGACCGCCAGACCGGCGACGACCGCTGGATGTTCCGGTCGCGGCACCAGCAACTGCTGGGCAACGGCTTCTATACCGACTGGGACGTCGCCAAGGTTTCCGATGACGACTACTTCCGCGATTTTTCGGCGCTGGGCCTGAACGAGGCGTCCACCACCTACCTGCCGCAGCGCGGGCGCGTGGGCTGGAGCAGCCGCTACTGGCAGTCGTACGCACAGGTATACAAGTACCAGACCCTGCAAGACCCGGACGCCCCGCTGGCGCCGCCCTACGACAAGCTGCCCGAGCTGTACCTGAAGGGCGCGCGCTACGACATGAACGGGTTCGATATCGAATGGACCAACACCGCTGTGCGGTTCCGTCGTCCGCTGCTCGATGGCGTGCGCCTGGGCCCCGATGGCGACCGCCTGCAATCGTACTTGTCGGCCTCGTACCCCATCGTGCGGCCGGGCTGGTTCGTGACGCCGAAAATCGGCCTGCATCACACCCAGTACCAGACCGACTGGTACCAGCTGTCGAACAACCCGCGCGACATGTCCCGCACTTTGCCCATCATGTCGCTGGACGCCGGGCTGGTGTTCGAGCGCGATACCACGCTGTTCGGCAACGCATCCATCCAGACGCTGGAGCCGCGCCTGTACTATCTGCGCGTGCCGTATCGAGACCAGTCGCGCATGCCGGTCTACGACACCACGCTGGCCAACTTCAGTTTCGACCAGGCCTTCCAGGAAAACATCTATACGGGCGGCTGGGACCGCATTGCCAACGCCAACCAGCTTACCGCCGCGCTGACCACGCGCTGGCTCGACGCCGATACCGGGTTCGAACGCCTGGCGCTGTCGGCGGCGCAGCGCCTGTATTTCGAGGACCAGCGCGTCACCCTGCCGGGCGAGACGCCGCGCGACAACGTCCGCTCGGATTTCCTGGTGGCCGCCAGCGCCGCCCTGACCGACACGCTAAGCACCGAGGTGGCGGCGCAGTACGATCCGTACCGCAACAACTGGTCGCGCGGCCTGATCAGCGCGCGCTGGCGTCCGCAGCGCCTGACGTCGGTGGCGCTGTCGTACCGCTATCAGCGCGACCCCCTGCCGGGCGTGGCCTACCAGCCGCGCGGCCAGGACCAGATCAGCCTGGCCTTCCAGTGGCCGTTTACCGAGCGCTGGTACGGCGTGGGCCGTATCGATTATTCGCTGCGCACCGAGGGCGCCACCGCCACGGCCGCCGAAGAATCCCCGCGCGTCACCCAGGCCATCGCCGGGCTGGAGTACAAGGGCGATTGCTGCTGGACCGGTCGCGTGGTGTTCCAGCGCTATGCCGTGTCGGCCAACGACGCCAATACCGCGCTGTTCTTCCAGCTCGAACTCAGCGGCCTGGGCTCGCTGGGCACCGACCCCATGAGCCTGTTGAACAAGAGCATCCCGGGCTACCAGTCCGTGACGCCCCCCACCCCCCAGGGGACCACATTTGAAAGGTATGAATGATGCGTAGCTTGCACCACCTGCGCCGGCTGCCCGGTAACCTGCTGATCGCGGCTGCGTGCGCCGGCGTGCCGGCCGCGCATTCCCAGCCGGCGCGGGCGTCGGCCAGCCCCGCCGCAGCTGCACCGGCCGGGCAGCCCGCCGGGCAGGCCGCGGCCGCGCAGCCTCGCGAGCAATTCGTCGACGGTATCGCCGCGGTGGTCAACAAAGATGTCATCACGCTGCGTGAAGTCGACAACGGGGCGCTGCGCGCGACGGCCGACCTTACGCGGCGCGGCATCCAGGTGCCTCCGCAAGACATCCTGCGCCGGCAAGTGCTGCAAAGCCTCATCATGGACCGCCTGCAGGCGCAAGAGGCCGATCGCCTGGGCATCCGTGTCAACGACCAGCAGATCAACCAGGCCGTCCAGACCATCGCAGAGCGCAATCGCATGTCGGTTGAGCAGATGCGCGGCGAGATCGAAAAATCCGGCGTCAGCTGGGATGAATACCGCAAGACGCTCGGCACCGACATCCGCATGACCCGGCTGCGGCAGCGCGCGGTCGATTCCAACATCATCATCACCGACGCCGAGGTAGATGCTTTCCTGAAAGACCGCGCGCGCAACCCGGCGTTTGGCGCCGAGGCGCCCGGACGCCCCGCGGCGCAGCCGGCGCTGGCCGCCGCGTCCGGGCCCGAGGTCGTTGCGCTGGCGCAGATCCTGGTGCGGGTGCCCGAGGGCGCCAGCCCCACCGAAGTGGCGGCACTGCGCAACAAGGCCGAGAGCCTGCTGGCCGAGCTGAAACAGGGCGGCGATTTCGCCAGCCTGGCCGCGGCATCGTCTGACGGCCCCGAAGCCCTGCAGGGCGGCGTCATGGGCGCAAGGCCCATCGAGGGCTGGCCCGACCTGTTCGTGCAGGCCATCGGCTCGGTCGCGCAAGGCCAGGTCAGCGGCCTCATCCAGAGCGGCAACGGCTTTCATATCCTGAAGGTGCTGCAGCGCACGGGCGGCGGTTCGCAGCAGCCCGCCCCGGCGCCGCAACCCCCGATGATGCCGCAGGCGGGCGGCGACATGCGCGCGCCCCAGGGCCCGGTGCAGGTGACGCAGACGCATGCGCGGCACATCCTGATCAAGACGTCGGCCGTCATGAGCGACGACCAGGCGCGCCAGCGGCTGTCGCAGATACGCCAGCGCATTGTCAACGGCGGCGCGTCGTTCGCCGACATGGCCCGGCAATATTCGCAGGACGCCAACGCCCCGCAGGGCGGCGACCTGGGCTGGGTCAACCCCGGCGAAATGGTGCCCGCCTTCGAACAGGCCATGAATGTGCTGCCCGAGGGCGGCGTCAGCGAACCCGTGTTGTCGCCTTTCGGTTGGCACCTGATCCAGGTCGAGGCGCGGCGCGAGCATGACGTCAGCGACGAACTGCAGCGCATGCAGGCCCGGCAGATTCTTTTCGAACGGCGCGCCGAGCCCGCCTACGAAGACTGGCTGGCGCAATTGCGCAACGAAGCCTACATCGACAACCGGCTCGAAAAGCAAGAGCAGATCGAGCAGAACAACCGCTGAACGGCTGCGAGCCCACCATGAGCAGGCATCAGGCGCGCAAGCGTTTCGGACAACACTTCCTGACCGACGACAGTGTGGTCGAAGGCATCGTGCGCGCCATCGCCCCGGCGCGCGACGACCTGGTGGTGGAAATCGGGCCGGGCCTGTCCGCGCTCACCCAGCCATTGCTGCGCAGCCTGGCGCACCTGACGGTCATCGAAATCGACCGTGACCTCGCCGCGCGGCTGCGCACTCAGTATCCGCCCGAACGGCTGACCGTGATCGAGGCCGACGCGCTGACGGTCGACGTGGCGAGCCTGGGGGTGGGGCTGCGGGTGGTGGGCAACCTGCCGTACAACATTTCCAGCCCGCTGCTGTTTCACTTGATGCAGGCAGCCGACACGGTGCGTGACCAGCATTTCATGTTGCAGCGTGAAGTGATCGACCGTATGGTCGCCGTGCCGGGCAGCGCCGACTACGGCCGCCTGTCGGTCATGCTGCAGTCGCGCTACCGCATGGAAAAGCTCTTCGACGTGCCCCCCGAGGCCTTCGATCCGCCTCCGCAGGTGGTGTCGGCGGTGGTGCGCATGGTGCCCTTGCCCGCCGACCGCCTGCGCCCTGCGAGCGACGCCGCGTTGCAGGCCGTGGTGGCGCGCGCCTTTGCACAGCGCCGCAAGATGCTGCGGCGCGCGCTGGGCGATTGGGCGCCCCTCGTGCCCTGGGAAGAACTGGATATTGCGCCCACCGCGCGCGCCGAAGAAGTCGGGGTTGATAAATTCATCCGCCTGGCCGATGCGCTGCTTCAAGCCGGCGCGCCAGGCCTGGCATAGCGAAACGGGCGGCGCGCGCGGCGCCGCCGTTGCGCCCCATGTGGTGCGCCCGATAACCTTGCCCTTTAAAGCATGCGCTTGCCGGCCGCCAGCCATAGCTGCATGACGTCGCGAGCCCGGTCGCACAGGTACTGCGCCGCGTTGTCGCATGCCTGTTCCAACGTGACCGGCCCCGGCGCCAGGCTGAAGGCGGCTGTAATGCCGCCGGCATGCAAGGCCGGGTAGTCTTCTCCTAATGATCCGGCCAGCGCCACCACCGGCACGCCGGCCTGTCGCGCAATGCGGGCCACCCCCGCCGGCGTCTTGCCGCGCAAGGTCTGGGCGTCCATGCGGCCCTCGCCGGTAAAGGCCAGCGCAGCGCCTTCCATGGCCTGGGCCAGCTTGCCGAGTTCGGCCACGACCTCGACGCCCGGGCGGAAATCGGCGTTCAGGAAGGCGTGGGCCGCATAGCCCAGGCCCCCTGCCGCGCCCGCGCCGGGCGCGTGGCGGGGGTCGCGTCCCAGATGGCTGGCGCATAGGTCGGCCAGCCGGGCCAGGCCGCTGTCCAGCAGCGTCACCTGGTCGGGCGTGGCGCCCTTTTGCGGCCCGAATGTATGGGCAGCGCCTTGCGGGCCGCACAACGGGTTGTCGACGTCCGAAGCGATTTCGATCCGCACCTGTGCCAGGCGTGCATCCAGTTGCCCGGTGTCGATGCGGTGCAGCTGCGGCAGCGCGCCGCCGCCGGGCGGCAGGTCGCGACCCTGCGCGTCAAGAAAACGCACGCCCAGCGCGGCCAGCAGGCCGGCGCCGCCATCGGTGGTAGACGAGCCGCCCAGGCCCAGGATCACCCGGCGTGCGCCTGCATCCAGCGCCGCGCACAGCAATTCGCCCACGCCCCGGCTGCTGGCGCGCAGGGGATCGCGTTGCGCAGGGGGAGTCTGCTCGAGCCCTGCGGCCGCCGCCATTTCGATGACGGCCGTGCCGTCGTCCAGCCACCCCCAGGATGCCTGCACGGGTTCGCCCAGGGCGCCGCGCACCTGGCTGGTGCGCCATTGGCCTCCGGTGGCCGCCAGCACGGCCTCTACCGTGCCCTCGCCGCCGTCGGCCATGGGTATGCACACCGTGCGGGCGCCGGGATAAGCTTGCTTTACCCCGCGCGCGATGGCCGCCGCGGCGTCGGGGGCGGACAGGCTTTCTTTGAACGAGTCGGGCGCGATGACGATCTTCACGGAGTGGGTGGCTGGTTGACAACGGTGGAGGACGGAACGGCTCCATAATACCCGCGGCGCCGGTCTGCGTCGTACCATAGGGCTTTCCTTGTCAGCCAGGGGTAGTCCATGTCTGTTATGCGCCGCACCAAAATCGTTGCCACGCTCGGTCCGTCCACGTCCACGCCCGAGCAGCTGGAAGCCCTGGTGCGTGCGGGCGTGGATGTGGCGCGCCTTAATTTCTCGCACGGCACGGCCGACGATCATCGCGAGCGGGCCCGCCTGGTGCGCGAGATCGCGGCAAAGCAGGGGCGCTTTGTGGCCATCATGGGCGACCTGCAAGGCCCCAAGATCCGTATCGCCCGTTTCGCAGACAGGCAGGTCGTGCTGCGGGCGGGCCAGCCATTCACCTTGTCCAACAGCCACCCGAAGGAAGCAGGCGATTCCACGATAGTCGGCATCGACTACCCCGAACTGGTGCAAGACTGCCAGCCCGGCGACGAACTGCTGCTGGATGACGGGCGCGTCGTGCTCGTGGTTGACCGCGTGGCCGATGACTCGGTGCATACCACGGTCACGGTGGGCGGCCCGTTGTCCAATAACAAAGGCATCAATCGGCGGGGCGGGGGGCTGTCTGCGCCCAGTCTTACCGACAAAGACCGCGCCGACATCCTGGTGGCGGCCGAGCTCGAGCTCGATTATGTGGCCGTCTCGTTTCCGCGCTATGGCCGCGACATCGAAGAAGCGCGGCAACTGGTGCGCGCCGCAGGCAGCCAGGCGTGGATCATTGCCAAGATCGAACGCGCAGAAGCGGTGGCCGACGACGAGGCGCTGGATCTGCTGATCCGCGCCAGCGATGGCGTGATGGTGGCGCGCGGCGACCTGGGCGTCGAAGTCGGCGATGCCGAATTGGTGGGCATCCAGAAGCGCATCATCCAGCATGCGCGCACGCTCAACAAGGTGGTGATCACCGCCACCCAGATGATGGAATCGATGATCTCCAGCCCCTTGCCCACACGCGCCGAAGTATCGGACGTGGCCAATGCGGTGCTCGATTACACCGACGCGGTCATGCTGTCGGCCGAAAGCGCGTCCGGCCAGTATCCGGTCGAAGCCGTCCAGGCCATGGCGCGCGTGTGCCTGGGCGCCGAAAAGCACCCGACTACCACGCGTTCGCACCACAGGCTGGGCGAGACATTCTCGCGCTGCGACGAAACCATTGCGCTGGCGGCCATGTACGCGGCCAACCACTTTCCGGGGGTCAAGGCGATCATCGCGCTGACCGAAAGCGGGCACACGCCGCTGATCATGTCGCGCATCCGCTCGGGGGTGCCCATTTATTGTTATAGCCCCCACCGGATCACCCAGCATCGGGTCGCGATGTTCCGCGGCGTGTATACGGTGCCGTTCGACGCGTCCGCCTACGACCCGGCCGACCTCAGCACCGCCGCCATCGACGAACTGAAAAAACGCGGCCGCGTGCAGCCGGGCGACTGGGTCATCCTGACCAAGGGCGATTTTTATCGCGACAGCGGCGGCACCAACGGCATGAAGATCCTGATGGTGGAGTAAGCATCAGCCTCGCGTTCTGGCGTCAGGCGCCGCCTGGGGCGAGGATGCGGGTCGGTTGAGCGGTGTCTGACACCCTTCGGGAGTCAGACACCTATCTGCATGGCGGACATGGGGCGTCGCTTGAGCGGTGTCTGACAACCTTTGGGAGTCAGGCAGCTATCTGCATGGCGGACATGGGGTATCGCTTGATTGGTGTCTGACAACCTTTGGGAGTCAGACACCAATCTGCATGGCGGATGTGGGGCGTCGCTTGATCGCTGCTTGGTCGGTGTCTGACTCCCGAAGGGTGTCAGACACCCGCCATGCATTAATCGGCGTCGATGGGGGCGGCCAGATGGAACAGGCCGTCTCCGCGGGCGCACAGCGTGGGAAAGCGGCGGCACGACACAATGCCGTCTGCGCTGAAATGCAAAGAAAGAGGTTCGGCCAGCGGATCGTCGATTGAATACAGGCGCAGCGCGGCCTGCCCGGCACGCACGTGTTCGCCCACCTTGGCAAGCGGTTCCATCATCCCCGCGCAGGGCGCGTAGATTGCGTGGCGCGGCCCCAGCGACGTGAGCAGTTGCGTGGGCGGCGCGGGCTCGCATGCAAGGTCGGGCGCGATGCCGTAGTGGCGCAGTACGCGGCGCACGCCTTGTTCGGCAATCTCGAGCCCGGCGGGGTCCAGCGTCGCGCCGCTGCCCAGTTCCGTGGTCAGTGCCGGTATGCCACGCCGAGTGGCGGCCGCGTAGAGGGTGGTGGCGCCGCCGCCGCCCGAGCCTGTGGTCAGCACGCTGTGAGGCGCGCCAAAGGTGGTCAACAGTGTGCGCAGGGCGGCGCCCTGCGCCGCGTCCGTCACGCGTTGGGCAAGGGCGGTGTGCGCATAGTCCAGAGAGCGCCCGCCGGAATGCACGTCTATCACCACGTCCGCCATGGGAAACAGTACGCTGTCGACGTAGTGCGCAATCATCTCGGTCACGTTGCCGTTGGCCCGGCCGGGAAAGACGCGATTCAGGTTGCCCTCGTCCACGGGCGAGACGCGCCTGCCTGCGGCTGCCGCAGGGTAGTTCAGCGATGGGATGATGATGACGCGGCCCCGCAGCGCTTCGGGACGCAGTGCCTGCGCCAGTTTGCGCAGGGCGATCTGCCCCTCGTATTCGTCGCCGTGGTTGCCTGCCGTCAACAGGGCGGTGGGCCCTTCGCCATTGCGGATGCAGATGATGGGAATCTGGATCATGGCATAGGCCGACAGGTCGACCGAGTGCGGCACGTGCAGGTTGCCGGCTTGCTTGCCATCCAGGTTGAAATCAATGTGGGTCCAGATGCGGCTGGGTTCCGCCATGGTGGTTCCTTGCTAGGGTAGCGAGCCTATAACAACTGGCTCAAGAACTGCCTGGCTCGCGGGTGCGCGGGGGCCGTAAAGAACGTTTCGGGATCTGCCTGCTCGACTATGCGCCCGGCGTCCATGAACACCACCCGGTCGGCCGCGGTGCGCGCGAAATTCATTTCATGGGTGACGCAAATCATCGTCATGCCTTCCTTGGCCAGGTCGGTCATGACGTCCAGCACTTCTTTGATCATTTCCGGGTCCAGCGCCGAGGTGGGTTCGTCAAACAGCATGACCTTGGGGTTCATGCAAAGTGCGCGCGCGATGGCCACACGCTGTTGCTGGCCGCCGGACAGCTGGCCTGGATACTTGTCCTGCTGCTCGGGAATGCGTACCCGCGTGAGATAGTGCCGCGCGATGTCCTCCGCCCGAGCCTGGTTCATGCCGCGCGCCTTGCGCAGCGCCAAGGTGCAGTTCTGCAGCACGGTCAGGTGCGGAAATAGGTTGAAGTGCTGGAATACCATGCCTATGTCGCGGCGGATGATGTGCATGCGCGGAGTATGCCTTCCGACTTCCAGCCCATTGACTTCGATGGTGCCGCTGTCGTGCGTCTCGAGTTGGTTGACACAACGTATCAGCGTGGATTTTCCTGACCCGGATGGTCCGCAGACCACGATGCGTTCGTTGGGCCGCACGGTCAAGTCGATGTCGTGCAATACCTGAAAGTTGCCATACCATTTTTGCAACCCGGCTATGCGCACGGCCGGCGCGGAGGAGGATGAAGTCATGTTCTGTGTCCTTGGCGTGACCTAGCGCTGGTGGGCAACCTGCAGGCGCCGCTCGAGCCGGCGCACGAAGAAGTTGATGCACAGCGCCAGGATCAGGAAAATGATGCCGACCGACACCATGGGCTCGGCGTAGCGGAACGAGTCCGCGCCTACTTCCATGGCGATGCCCAGCATCTCGGGCACGGCGATCACGGCCAGGTAGGGCGTGGCCTTCAGCGCCGACACGAAGTAGTTGCCCATGGGCGCGGCGATATTGCGCAGCATCTGCGGCAGTATTACCGACAGGATAACGTCGCGGCGTCGCAGGCCCAGAGCCTTGCCGGCTTCGAACTGGCCCGCGTCGATGCTGTCGATGCCGCCCTTGAATACCTCGGCCAGGTAGCCGCTGTAATAGATCGACAGGCCAAGCACGCCAGAGGCAGCTGCCGGCAGCGTCAGGCCGTACACCGGAAGCACGAAATAGATGAAATACAGCTGGACCAGTACCGGCGTGGACCGGATGGCGTCGATGATGAAGCGCATCGCGTAGCCGAGCCAGCGGTTGCTGCGGCGCAGGATCTCCAGGGCAAAACCGAGCACGGCGGCGCCCAGAGATGCTGCCACGGTAATCCACAGCGTGGTGCCCAGCCCCCCCAGGATTACGGGCACCACCGAAACGGCGAATTCTGGATCAAATCTCACGGTTGCCTCGACTTTGCACCTGCACGCGGCGTTCGAGGTAGCGCCCGAACAGCGTGGCGGGGTAGCAGACGATCAGGTAAGCCAGCATCAGGGCGCTGTACACCCCCACGGGGTTGTATTGCAGTTCGGCAATCTGCTTGGCCCGGAAGGTCATGTCGGTGAGCGTGATCAGCGATACGATCGCGGTGCCCTTGACCAGTTGGATGAACTGGTTGACGAAGGTGGGCGTCATGGCCGATAGCGCCTGTGGCAGCTCGATCAGCCACAGGATATGCAGCCGGTGCAACCCCAGTGCGCGCCCGGCCTCGACCTGGCCCCGGTCCAGCGACTGCAGCGCGGCCCGCACGGCCTGGCTGCCGTAGCCGCCGATGTTCAGCCCCAGGGCCATTGCGCCCACCGTCATGCTGGACAGCCGTATGCCGAAATCGGGCAAGGCGTAATACAGCACGAACAGCAGGATCAGAACGGGAGAGCTGCGCCAGAACTCGATCAGGCAAGTGACGGCAAGCCGGACAGGGCCTCGCGTGAAATACTGCAAGACCCCTGTCACCAGGGCGAACGGCACCGCCCACATCATGCCGTACAGCGTTACCAGCGCCGTGACACGGAACCCCTCGAGAATGCCGGCAAGAATGTCGAAACCTTCCATGGAGTCATCCTGATCTATGAATCAGAACTCGCCGGCGCAGACCTTTTGCGTGGTCACCGCCGGGTCCACCTTGTCGTCATCGGTAAAGCCGTATTTCGCGCGGAGCTTGTCCACCGTGCCGTCGGCTTTCAGCGCTCGCAGCTGCTCGTCGTAAGCGTCGCGCAACGCAGTGTCGTCGGACCGGAACGCAATAGCCGTGTACATCATGGCCGGCACGCCGTTACGCACCAGGCCCGTGAATGGCTGGGCGCGTTCCACCCCCTGCAGTTTGGGATCTTGCAGCAGCCCGACTACGCTGGGAGCCGAAAGCGTGGCCGCGTCGACGCGGTCTGCCAGCAGCGCCGACAACATGGCTTGCGCGTCGCCCAGGTAAGTTATCTGCGAGGTGGGCACACCGGCGTCGATGGCGTTCCTGGTGTTGAGCGTGCCGCGTCCGCCGGCCAGGCGCACCTTGGCATTGGCCACGATGTCGGCGTAGCTGTGCAGCTTGAGCGGGTTGCCCTTCTTGACGATGAGGCTGTCGCCCACGGCCAGGTCGGGCTCGCTGAACACCACCACCTTGCAACGCTCGGGCGTAATGGCGATGCCGGAAGCCACCATATCGAAGCGGCCCGCGTTCAGGCCCGGGATCAATGCGCCGAATTCGGTAATGACGAAGTCCACCTGCTTGACACCCAGGCGTTCGAATGCGGCGCGGATGAGGTCGGGGTGAAAACCTGCCGCGGATCCATCTTCGGCCCGAAAGCCCCACGGCTGGCGATTGTGGATGCCGATCGTGACCGTCTTGCTTTCCAGGATATCGTCTTTGGTGTCTGCCCAGGCCGTGCTGCCCAGCAGCGTAGTGGCGATGGCCAGGCAGGCGGCCTTGCTCGCGAGTTTGGAGATCATGATGGTTTTCCTCTTGGACTGTGGTTTTATCGCGGCGGGCCGCGGCGGGTGGTGCTGGTCAACGAAAACTCATGCGCGCGCCCTGGCGTAGGCCGCCAGGGCGTTCTGCAGGTCGTTCTGCAGCGCGCCGCAGTCTTCCAGACCGATGGAAAGGCGTACCAGCGGCTGGTCGGTGGCCGGGTACAGGCGCGCACACTGCAGTTCGGCGGGATAGAAGGCTGCCAGACTGTGTACGCCGCCCCAGCTCGCGCCGATGGAAAAATGCTTCAGCGCGTCGAAGAACGCGCGATAGGCCTGTTCCGGCGCAGGCACGAGCTGCAGCGAGAACAGGCAGCCCGGGCTGCGGTAGTCGCGCTTCCATAGCCAGTGGCCGGAGTCCGACGGCAACGGGGGATACCACACCTTTTCCACGAGCGGTTGCTGCGCCAACCACGCAGCGATGCGCAGCGTCGATTCGCCTTGGGCATTCACGCGCAGCTCCAGGGTCTCCAGCCCGCGCAGAACCAGGAAGCAATCTTCCGGGCTGACCTGCTGGCCCAGCGTGCTCTGGGCGTCGCGCAGCACGGCGTAGTGGCCGGCGTCGTTGGTGGCGATGCTGCCCATCAGCACATCGGAATGCCCGCTGAAGAACTTGGTGGCGGCTTCGACACTGAAATCCACGCCATGGTCCAGCGGACGAAAACCCAACGGGCTGGCCCAGGTGTTGTCCATCATGGTCAGCACCCCGCGTCCGCGCGCAATGGCGGCAATTGCCGGGACGTCGCACATTTCCATGGTCAGGCTGCCCGGCGATTCCAGGCAGATCATGCGGGTGTTGGGGCGGATCTGCTTTTCGATGTCGGCGCCTATGGCGGGCGCGTAGTACTCGACGTCCACCCCAAGCGAGGCCAGCCACTTGTCGGCCAGCGCAGACAGCGACCCGTAGCAGGCTGCCGACAGCAGCAGATGATCGCCCGCGCGCACGTAGGCCAGCACCGTCGTCATCAAGGCGGCTGCACCCGATGGTGTAATGACGCAGTGCGTGCCGTTCTCGAGCGCCGCGATGCGGTCTTCGAGCAGGCGAGCCGTGGGCGTGCCCGTCACGCCATAGCTGTAGCCGTCGGGTTGACGATGCTTGCGAGCCGCGAAGTCGTCCAGGGTATCGAACACCACCGTGGATCCGCGCCAGACGGCAGGAGACAGGCTGGCATAGGCACGGCCGGCGGGGGAAGGCTTGTCAGGGGAAAAGGGCATGGGCAGAAACCGCTGTCGTCATCTATTGCGATGGCGCAGTTTGGGCCGCGCATACTATTATTTCAATACTTAAGTTTACTTAATCGATAAGTGCAAGTTATGGATATGCGGGACATCCAGATCTTCCGGGCCGTGATGCGGGCTGGCACGACCAGCAAGGCGGCCGTGCTGCTGAATATCTCGCAGCCCGCGGTCAGCCAGGCCATCCGGCGGCTCGAATCAGACGCGGACCTGCGCCTGTTCGACCGCGTGCGCAACCGGCTCGTGCCGACCCAGGAGGCCGACGCCCTGCTTATCGAGGTGGACCGGTGCTTTGCCGGTTTCGAGCAGATCGAGCATCGCATCCGCAGCCTGAAGTCGTTCGGTGTAGGCCGCATGGCAGTGGGGGCGCTGCCGGCCCTGGGCGCCGGTTTCATGCCGCGTGCGATCGCGGCGTTCAATCCCACTTCGCGGCGTGTGCAGATGTCCTTCCAGATCATGAGCTCGCGCGAGGTACTGCAGCAAGTCGGCGCCGGGCAGCTGGACTTCGGCCTGATGGCCGATGAGATTGCGGTGGTCGGCCTGGAGCATTCGCCCTTTATCGAAATACCGGGCGTGATTGCCATGACGCCTGAGCATCCTCTGGCCCAATGCGCGACGGTGTCGCCCGAGGCGATCGTGCAGCACGACTTCATCGTGTTGAACCCGGAAGACGCGAGCCGCCGTCGGCTTGAAGGAATGCTGGCCGATCGCGGGCTGGCATTGCGGCCGGTACTCGAAACGCCGTATGCCTTTTCAGTTTGCGAACTGGTACTGCGCGGCATGGGTATCGGCCTGATCCATCCGATGACGGCGGTGGACTATCTGCCGCGCGGGTTGGTCATCAAGCGACTGGACATTGACGTGGCGTTCCGGTCACTGCTGGTTTTCCGTCCGGGCAAGCCGTTGTCGCAGAATGCCCGCGACCTGCTGAGCATTATGCGCATACAGGCCGAGCGCGATCTGGCGGTGATCAAGCAGGCGTTGCGCTGAACCGCAGCCGGGCAAACTACCCGAAGAACCAGTAGCAGACCCCGATGGAAGCCAGCACGCCTGCCAGGTCGGCCGCGAGCGCGCAGCCGACGGCGTGGCGCGCGCGCAGAATGCCCACGGACCCGAAATACACGGCCAGCACGTAGAACGTGGTTTCGGTGCTGCCTTGCATGACGGCGGCAAGCAGGGCAGGGAAGCTGTCTGCGCCGAAGTGTTCCATGGTTTCCAGCATCATGGCGCGGGCCGCGCTGCCCGAAAAAGGTTTGACCAGCGCCGTGGGCAGGGCGTCGACAAAGCGCGTGTCCCATCCGAATGCCTGGACCATCCAGCGTACGCCTTCCAGGGCGATGTCCAGGGCGCCGGAAGCCCGCAGTACTCCCACGGCGCACAGCATGGCCACCAGGTAGGGCAGCAGGCTCTTTGCCACGTCGAAGCCGTCTTTGGCGCCGGCGATAAAGGTTTCGTACACGGGCACGCGCTTATACGCGCCCACCAGCATGAAGGCGAGCAGCACGCCGAACAGGGTGACGTTGCCCAGCAGCGATGAGAGGCTGGCAAGGGCGGCGGCCGACAGGCCCGCCAGGAAGGCCATGAACCCGCCCAGGGCCAGGGCCGCGCCGCCCAGCCAGGCCAGCGCCACCGGGTCGTGCAGCTTCAGGCGCTGGCACGCCGCCACGGTAAGCAGGCCGGCGAGCGTCGAGGCGCTGGTGGCCAGCAATATCGGCAGGAACACCAGGGTGGGGTCGGCGGCGCCCTGCTGCGCGCGGAACATGAAGATCGTCACCGGCAGCAGTGTCAATGACGAGGCGTTGAGCACCAGGAAAAGGATCTGCGCATTGGTGGCGGTTTCCGGGGCCGGGTTCAGCGTCTGCAATTCGCGCATGGCGCGCAACCCGATGGGCGTGGCGGCGTTGTCCAGGCCCAGCCCATTGGCGGCGAAGTTCAGGGTGATGAGCCCGATGGCCGGATGGCCGCGCGGAACTTCAGGCATCAGCCGTGCGAACAGCGGCCCCAGCAGCGCAGCCAGCTTTTCTACCAGGCCGGCGGCTTCGGCAATGCGAAGAAAGCCCAGCCACAGCGTCAGGGTGCCGAACAGCAGCACCATGACTTCGACCGAGACGCGCGCCATGTCGAAAAGGCTGGCGACGATGTCGCGAAAGACATCGACGTCGCCCAGCGCAAACCAGCGATACAGGCCCGCCGCGGTGGCGGCCAGAAAAAAACCCAACCAGAGCTTATTGAGCATGATGGAACACAAGGGCTGCGTGGAAACCGCCTGCCGCGGCGACGCCCATTGTCGCAGACTTGGCCCGCCGGGGATGCCAACGCCGTGCCGATTCTGTTAACTTGCCCGGGTACGTGCATTTCACAAAAGGCTGATATGGACTTCAATGCCTGGCGGCGGCGCCGCATATCCGATCCTGCATACCGCTGGGCCCGCAAGGCGATGCCGGGCCTGTCCGACACCGAGCGCGACGCCATCGAGGCGGGCGACGTCTGGTGGGATGCCGATCTGTTCACGGGCGACCCCAACTGGAACACCTTGCTTGCCGTGCCGCAGGCCACCCTGACGGCTGCCGAACAGCAGTTCATCGACGGCCCCGTGGCGCAGCTGTGCGCCATGCTCAACGAATGGGACATCACCTGGTCTTACGGCGATCTGCCCGAACCCGTGTGGCGCTTCATGCGCGAGCACCGGTTCTTCGGCATGATCATCCCCGAGTCATACGGGGGCCTGGGTTTCTCGCCGTACGCGCATTCCGAAGTCGTGCGCCGCATTTCCGCCTATTCCGTCACGGCCGGCGTCACCGTGATGGTGCCCAATTCTCTGGGGCCGGGCGAACTCCTGTTGCAGTTCGGAACGCGCGCACAGCGCGACTACTGGCTGCCGCGCCTGGCAGACGGCACCGAAGTGCCTTGCTTCGGGCTCACCAGCCCCGAAGCGGGCTCGGACGCGGCCTCGATGACCGACACGGGCGTAGTGTGCCGCCAGGTGATCGACGGCCAGGAAGTGCTGGGCATCAGGCTGAACTGGCACAAGCGCTACATCACCCTGGGGCCGGTCGCCACGGTGCTGGGCCTGGCGTTCAAGCTGTACGATCCCGACGGCCTGCTCGGCGGGCCCGCCGACGTCGGTATTTCGGTGGCGCTGGTGCCCACGGATGCGCCGGGCGTCACGATCGGCCGCCGGCACCTGCCGTCCATGCAGGCGTTCCAGAACGGCCCCAACCAGGGCAAGGATGTGTTCGTGCCCATCGATGCCCTGATCGGCGGGCCGGCCAAGGCGGGGCAGGGATGGCAGATGCTGATGAGCGCGCTGGCGGCCGGGCGCGGCATTTCGCTGCCGTCGCTGTCGGCCGCGGCGGCCGTCTATTGCGCGCATGTCAGCGGCATGTATGCCCGCGTGCGGCAGCAGTTCGGCATTGCCGTGGGCCGCTTCGAAGGCGTGCAGGAGAAACTGGCCCGCCTGGCAGCCAACGCATACCAGGTCGAGGCGGCGCGCCGCCTGACGTGCGCCGCCCTGAACCAGGGCCACAAGCCGGCCGTGGTGTCGGCCATCATGAAATACCACGCCACGGAACGCATGCGCGAGTCGGTCAACGACGCCATGGATATCCATGGCGGCAAGGCCGTCATCGACGGCCCGTCCAATTACCTGGGCCCGTTGTACCGCGCCGTTCCTATCGCCATTACCGTCGAAGGGGCCAATATCCTGACCCGTTGCCTCATCATCTTCGGTCAGGGCGCCGTACGGGCGCATCCGTACCTGATGCGCGAAATCATGGCGCTGGGCGATAGCGACGAGGCCCGAGGCGCCCAGGCGTTTCACGAGGTTTTCTGGAAACACCTGGCCCACGCCGCATGCAATGCGTTGCGGGCCTGGGGGCGCGCCTGGACGGGCGGCCTGCTGGCGCGGGCGCCCGCCACCGGTCCCACGGCGCGCCACTACCGGCGGCTTGGCCGCTATGCGTCCGCCTTCGCGCTGCTGGCCGACGCGGCCCTGGGGTCAATGGGCGGTGCGCTCAAGCGCCGCGAGATGCTGTCGGCTCGGCTGGGCGACATCCTGTCCGAGCTCTATCTGCTTTCGGCCGTGCTCAAGCGCTGGGAAGACGAGGGACGCCGCCATGCCGACCTGCCGCTGGTGCACTGGTGCATGGATGACGGCTGCGCGCGGCTCGAAGCCCGCATCGACCAGGTGCTGGCCAACCTGCCGGCGCGGCCATTGGCGTGGCTGCTGCGCGCCATGGTGCTGCCGGTACGGCTGAATCGCGGCCCCGGCGACGCACTGACGCGCGAATGCGCTGACCTGCTGCTGGCGCCATCGCCCACGCGCGACCGCCTGGCGGCCGACCTGCAGCGCGGCGACGGGGCCGACGTGCTCGCCCAGCTCGAAAGAGCCTTCTCGCTTGTCAATGCCGTCCAGCCCCTGCACGACCGGCTGCGCCGCGAGGGCGTGCGCGACTGGCGCGATGCCCATCGCGGCGGCGCGATCACCGATGAGCAGGCGCGCCAGATCCAGGCCGCCGAAGAGGCGGTGGCGCAGGTGGTGGCGGTGGATGATTTCGCGCCAGGCGAATTCGCGCGGGCGGCGCCCACGCAAGCCTAGCTTCGTCATGCCCGGGGCCGGGCATGACGCGCCGGCCGGTCAATCGTCGCGGTTCGGGTCCATGCCCGGGAACAGTATTTCGGTAAACCCGAACTTCGAAAAATCTTCGATGCGCGACGGATACAGGCGACCGATGAGATGGTCGCATTCGTGCTGCACGACGCGCGCATGAAAGCCTTCGGCCTCGCGGTCGATGAGGTTGCCGTGGGGGTCGCGGCCGGTGTAGCGGATGTGCCGGTAGCGCGGCACCAGGCCGCGCAGGCCCGGCACCGACAGGCAGCCTTCCCAGCCTTCTTCGCGCTCGTCCGATAGCGGGGTGATGACGGGGTTGCACAACACGGTCTGGGGCACGGGCGGGGCGTCGGGATAACGCTCGTTGTGCTCGAACCCGAAGATCACCAGTTGCAGGTCGACGCCGATCTGCGGCGCCGCAAGGCCCACGCCTTGCGCATGCACCATGGTTTCGAACATGTCGGAGACCAGCGTATGCAGCTCGGGCGTGTCGAATTGTTCGACAGGCTTGGCGACCCGCAGCAGCCGCGGGTCGCCCATCTTGAGGATGGTGTGGATCATCGCGGTCGGCCGTGTGCTCAGTCGTTGCGGCCTTTGCGCTGGATGAACTCGATTTTGTAGCCGTCGGGGTCTTCTACAAAGGCGATCACGGTGGTGCCGTGCTTCATGGGGCCGGCTTCGCGCGTCACCTTGCCGCCTTTTTGCTTGACCTTTTCACAGGCTTCGTAGGCGTCTTCGACTTCGAGCGCGATGTGGCCATAGCCGTTGCCGAGGTCGTAGGTATCGGTGTCCCAGTTGTGGGTGAGCTCGATGACGGCGCCTTCGCTTTCGTCCTGGTAGCCCACGAAGGCCAGCGTGAACTTGCCTTCGGGGTAGTCTTTGCGGCGCAGGACGCGCATGCCCAGCACGTTGGTGTAGAAGTCTAGCGATCGGTCCAGATTGCCGACGCGCAGCATGGTGTGCAGAAGTCGCATGGGGAATTCCTTGTGTTGCTCGATGAGGCCAGGCATGGCCACAATGCCAGGCCACATCGTAGCAAAACCGCGGCGCCTTCCCGCGCGGGCCGGCTCAGTTCGCCGTGGCGCCGGAGGCTTCGACCGCCTTGGCCCAATTGGCGATTTCCTGCTGGATGAACTCGCCGAACGCCTGGGTGTTCAGGCTGGCGGCCTCGGCGCCTTCTTCCAGGAGACGCTGGCGCACCTGTTCCGACGCCAGCGCCCGGGAGAACGCCTGGTTCAGCGTGTCGACGACCGACGCGGGCGTGCCGGCAGGCGCCACGATGCCGTGCCATGAAATCGCCTGGAAGCCCGGCAGCCCGGATTCGGCCATGGTGGGCAGTTCGGGCAGGGCCGGCGAGCGGCGCGGCGACGTTACCGCCAGGGCGCGCAGCGTGCCGGCCTTGATGTTGGGAAGGGCGCCCGGAATCGTGGTGAACAGAAACTGCACCTGGCCGCCGATAAGATCGGCGATGGCAGGGCTGCCGCCCTTGTAGGGCACGTGGACGAATTCAAGGCCTGCGCGCTGCTTGAACATTTCGCCCGCCAGGTGGCCGGGGGTGCCGGCGCCCGCCGAGGCCATGTTGAAGCGGTCGCCGTCGGCCTTGATTTCCGCGATCAGGCCCGGCACGTCGGCAGCCTGTACCTGCTTGCCCACGACCAGCACGTTGGGCACGGTGGCCAGCAGCGTGATGGGCGCGAAGTCCTTGATGGCGTCGTATTGCAGCTTTTTGTACAGCGCCGGGTTGATGCCGTGGGTGCTGGCGGTGGCCAGCAGCAGGGTGTAGCCGTCGGGCGCCGAGGTGGCCACCGACTTGGCGGCGATGGAGCCGTTGGCGCCGCCTTTGTTGTCGACCACGATAGTCTGGCCCAGCGTCTTTGCCGCTTCGGTGGCCAGGGTGCGCGCCAGGATGTCGGAAGTGCCGCCGGCGGAGTGCGGCACGACCAGGGTGATGGAGCGTTCGGGAAAGGCCTGGGCCGCGGCAGCGCCCGGCATACAGAGTCCGGCCGCCAGCGCCGCTGCGAAGGCGGCCCGGGTCAGGGATGTTGTCATGGGGAGTCTCCAGTGTTGCAGTAAGAATGCGCGCCCGCCTGCGCGGACGCGGCGGTCAGTCGGCGCCCAGCTTCAGGGGATCGGGCTGGCGTTTTTCGATGGACCATTTCAACAAGGCCGCGCTGCGGTAGATGCCGTGCGCGAACTTGCCGTAGGGCAGTGTCAGGAACAGGGCCATCACCACGCCCAGATGCACGGCCAGCATCAGGCCCATGGCGCGGGTATCGCGCAGCGCAAGCAGCAGCAGCCCGGTCAGGCTGACCAGGAACAACAGCACGATGAAGCCGCGGTCCATGGGGCGCTGCGCTGCGTCGCCATGCTCGGGGTGGCGTTTCAGGTTCAGCCACAACAGGCCCGCCGGACCGATGAGCAGTCCGATGCCGCCGACGGTGCCCAGCATGACGGGCAGGCTCAGCACCGGGTACGGCGCGGGCCAGCCGAACGCATAGTGGTACAGCGTTGCCACGCAAGTGGCGGCAAAGCAAAGCATGAACCCATAGAAGGTCAGGTGATGGAACCGCCGCCGCGCCAAGGTGTAGGCATCGTCGGCGTTGTTGCAGCCTTCTCCATGGCCGCCATCCAGGTACTTCAGGCGCAACGCGTCGTGCGTGGCTTCGGCCACGGCCGCGCCGCTGGCCCGGCCGGGCGACACATCGCGCCAGAAGCGCGCCACGCCCAGGGCCAGCGCCAGCATGGCAAAGCCGAATACCAGCCCGAACATCAGGGCCAGCGTGTTGTGCGGGAAGATCGCGTAGAAGTTGCCTGCCAGCGGTTCATGCAGCAGGCCGCCTGTGGCAGCGGCCGCCAGGACCAGGAAAAACGCCAACGCCGCCGCGCTGGCCAGCGCGAGCGTCAGGCCGTTGCGCTGGTACAGCTTGCCCAGCGCGGGCGGCCAGGCGTAGTCGGCGTAAGTCTGCACGCGCACGCGGGCCATGGCCTGGGGCACGTTGACGCCGAATTCGTGCGGCGGCGCGTACTGGCAGGCGTGCAGACAGGCGCCGCAGTTGTGGCACAGGTTGGCCAGGTAGTTGACATCGGCCTTGCCGAACTCCAGGCGGCGCGTCATGGCGGGAAACACCGCACAGAAACCTTCGCAGTACCGGCACGCGTTGCATATCTGCATGACGCGTGCCACTTCGGCTTCGTTGTCGCTCAGGGGCGCGGCGGGCTCGCTGGCGCGGGCATGCCAGTGCACGGGTTGTTCGGACGCCATGCGGGCGGCGGAAGGGGCGGCCGCGGCGCGGGCCTGGCGGGTCAGTACTTCAAGCTGCTTCATATTGTGCTCCGCAGGCGCGTTGGGCCAGCGCCGCCGCTGCGGCGCGCGTGCCGGCAATACGGCCGAAGGCAGTTCCGATGGACATGCCCACGCCCGCGGTGTACCCCTTGCCCAGTACGTTGCCGGCCATCATTTCGCCGGCCACGAACAGGTTGTCGCTGGGGCGGTCGCCAAAGCGCACGGCCGCGGTGTCGTCGACCTTCAGGCCCAGATAGGTGAAGGTGATGCCGGGGCGCAACGCGTAGCCATAGAACGGCGGCGTGTCGATGGGCCGGGCCCAGTGCGTCTTGGCCGGCTCGATGCCGACAGTGTGGCAATCGTCCAGCGTGGTGTGGTCGAAGGTGCCTACCCGGCATGCAGCGTTGTATTCGGACAGCGTTTGCATGAACCGGGCCTCGTCCAGGCCCAGCTTGCGTGCGAGCTCGGGCAGCGAGTCTGCCTGCACGCCCGGGAACACCGGGGGCATGAAGCGCCCCACGGCCTTGCTGTCGATGATGGAATAGGCGATCTGCCCCGGCTGCATGGCCGTCAGGCGGCCCCAGATGGCGTAGCGCTTGGGCCAGAAGTCTTCGCCTTCGTCGTAGAAGCGCCGTGCGTCGCGGTTGACCACCACGCCCAGCGATACGCAATCGATGCGCGTACAGATGCCGCCGTCGTACAAGGGCGCGCGGGCGTCGATGGCGACACAATGCGACTGGGACGGGTCGCCGATGATATCGGCGCCCGCGTCCATCATGAATTTCAGCAGCACACCCATGTTGAAGCGCGTGCCGCGGATCAGGAAGTTGTCGGCCGGCCATTCGCCGCGCTCGTTCTGGCCCCAGGCTTCGCGCAGCCACTCGCGGTTGGATTCGAAGCCGCCCGCGGCCAGCACACAGGCGCGCGCCGGGAAGCGCTGGCTGCCCGACCGCGCCGCCACGAAGCGGCCGTCGTCGAGTTCAAGCGAATCCACCGGCGTGTCATAGCGGATCTGTACGCCCAGCGCCTCGGCGCTGCGATAGTAAGCGTTGACCAGCGCCTTGCCGCCGCCCATGAAGAAGGCGTTGGTGCGCGCCACGTGCAGCGCGCCGGACAAGGGCGGCTGGAAGCGCACGCCATGCTTGCGCATCCAGTCGCGGCACGTGGACGATGCGCGAATGACCAGGCGCGCCAGGTGTTCATTGGTCAGGCCGCCGGTGACCTTGAGCAGGTCTTGCCAGTATTCTTCTTCGGGGTAGGCATCGACCAGCACGTCTTGCGGCGCGTCGTGCATGCAGCGCAGGTTGCGCGTGTGCTGCGAATTGCCGCCGCGCCATTCGCGCGGGGCGGCTTCAAGCAGCAAGACGCTGGCGCCCGCTTCGCGCGCCATCAGCGCGGCACAGAGCGCAGCATTGCCGCCACCTATGACCAGTACGTCGAACATCGGAACATCCCTAGAGTCGGTGCCCGACTATAGGGGGGCGCGGCGGGATCCCGCTACGCCCGGTTCGTCAATGGTTGTTCACGCTTTGTGAAGAGTGGCGCCCCGCCAGCCGCCGGACCTGACCAGTTCATGGGCCGTGCGGGCCAGCAGTACGCGGGCCGCCAGCGCGGCGGGCGACAGCTCGTCATCGGACAGGCTGACCAGCAGATTGCGGCGCCGCAGGTTGCGATCGGAAATCAGGCGCACCGCAAGGGGCTCGCCTTGCAGCCGTACGGTAGCCGCGCCGGGCTGGATGGTGGCGCCGAGCCCGTCGCGCACCAGGTCCATCAGCACGTCCAGGCCGTCGATCTCGGCCACGAGATCGGGTTCTACGCGCACGCGGTCGAAGCCGGCATCCACCAGCGCGCGCAGGCCGTGCGAGCTGCCCGGCAACAGGTAGGGCAAGTTGCCGATGTCGCGCATGCGCACGGGCCCTTCGGGGGGCAGGCCCGGCAGATCGGGGCAGGCGATCAGGAAGAGCCGTTCGTCCACCAGGGGCAACACGCTCCAGCGGCGAGCCGATTCCGCGCCGAACACAATGGCCAGGTCGAGCTGGCGCGCATTGAGCATGCTGGTCAGGTAGCCCGACAGCGTGGCCACCAGGCGTACGCGCACATCGGGATAGCGTTCGCGCATTGCGTTCATGAAGGGCCGCGCCAGCACCGTGGCAGTGGTGGCCGGCAGGCCGATACTGACCTGCCCCGTCAGCCGGGATTGTTTGGCGGCCTGCGCGGCGCCGTCGGCGTGACGCAAGGCCAACTGCGCCTGGCGCAGGAAGGCGAGTCCGGCGTCGGTGGGGGTGACGCCGGTGGACGTGCGCGTCAGCAGCCGCGTGGACAGTTCGCTTTCCAGGCGGCTGATCTGCTGGCTGAGCGCCGAGGTGACAACGCCCAGGTCGGCGGCGGCGCGGCCCATGCTGCCGCATTCGGCCACCTTGACGAAATAGCGCAGCTGCCGGAGTTCCATGGCGGCGGCCTAGAACTGCGGCAGCGCGGCCGGATCGTGCCGCCGCAGCACGTTCTTGGCGGCTTCGTAGTCGGGCATGATGTTGCCGACTTCGGCCCAGAAATCGCGGCTGTGATTCATTTCGCGCAGGTGGGCAAGCTCGTGGGCGATGACGTAGTCGATGATGGACGGCGCGAAGTGGATGAGCCGCCAGTTGAGCATGATGTTGCCGTCGCTGGTGCACGAGCCCCAGCGCGTGGCGGCCGACGACAGGCGCCAGCGGCGGATCTTCAGCCCGCTGACCTGCAGGAAGTGGGCCAGGCGGGATCCGAACACGGCGCCGGCGCGTTGTTGCAGCCAGGCCTGTGCGGCATCGCGCACCCGCGACTGATCCGCGTTGGCGGGCAAGGGCAGCCACAGCGTTGCGCCGTCGTGGGGAGCGTCGGCATCGCCGGAAATCGTGGCCTGGCGATGCTCGGCGCTCAGGGCGAGCACGATGCGCTTGCCCAGGTACGGCAGTTCGCCTCCGGCCTGCCAGCGGGTCTGGCCCATGGCCAGTTGTTCTTTGCGCGCTTGCCAGTCGCGCAGCTTGGCGAGTATCCAGCGCGATTTTTCGCGCACGGCGTCATCGATCTGGGCGAGCGTGACCCAGTTGGGCGCCGTGACCCGCAGGCCGTCGTCGGCCACTACAAAGCCGATGCTGCGGCGCCGGGAGCGCAGCAGCACGAAACCGATGGTTTGCTGCTCGGTGGCCACCTCGCGCCAGCGGGCCCCCGCCGGCAGTACGTCGGGGCGGGGCGTGGCAACCGTGGCGGGGGGGGCGGCGGGCGTGGTCAGCAAAGGCGCCGCCTCGGGCGCGCGGGGCGCGGGGGCGGCCGGTTCGGCGAACAGGAGTTCAAGCTGACCGTTGCTGGACATACCTTTCGGGATTGAGTTCGCGCATTTCGCCTTCGATCCAGGCCTGGACCTTGGCGTTCAGTTCTTCGGGCGTGTGTCCCGACGATTCTATCGCGGGCCCGATCGATACCGTGATCATGCCGGGCTTTTTGATGAAGGCGTTGCGGCGCCAGCATTCGCCGGCGTTGAGCGCCACGGGCACCACGACCGCCCCGGTGCGCACGGCCAGCAGCGCGCCGCCCATCTTGAAGCGCGCCGTGGCGCCGGGTGCGACCCGCGTGCCTTCGGGAAACAGCAGGGGCCAGCGGCCTTCCTGCAGGCGCAACGAGCCTTGTCGGATCACTTGCTCGAAGGCGTCGCGGCCCTTGGCGCGGTCGATGGGGATCATGCGCAGCAGCGCCAGGCCCCAGCCGAAGAACGGCAGCATGTGCAGCTCGCGCTTGTAGACGTAGCAGACTTCGCGCGGCATGTGGGCGGGAAAGAACAGGGTTTCCCAGGCCGACTGGTGCTTGGACAGCAGAATGCAGGGGCCGTCCGGCAGGTTTTCGGCGCCCTTGATCTGCCAGCGGATGCCGCAGAAGAACTTGGCCCCCCAGATGGCCAGGCGCGGCCAGCCGACAGTGAGCCTGTAGCGCCAGTGCTGCGGCAGCGGCGCCCACAAAATGCAGGCAAAGGCGTACGGAATGACCGTGACGACCAGGAACACCATATACAAGAACGAACGCAGCCAGGCCATGGGATCAGGCATCCTGCAGCAAGGTATCGGCAACGGCCGACAAGTCGTTGGCAATGCGTGTGCCGGGCGGCAGTTCGCCCTGGCGGGTCTTGGCGCCGTTGCCGGTAAGCACCAGCCACGGCGAGCAGCCGGCCGCGGCGGCGGCCTGCAGGTCGCGCAGCGAATCGCCTACCGATGGCACGCCGGCCAGATTGGTGTCGTAGCGGTGGGCAATGTCGTAATACATGCCCGGCAGCGGCTTGCGACATGCGCAGCCATCGTCGGGCCCATGCGGGCACAGGAAAATGGCGTCGACCATGCCGCCCGCCTGGGCCACTTCACGGTGCAGCTTGGCATGGATGGCATTGAGCGTCGCCATGTCGAACAGGCCGCGCGCCAGGCCCGATTGGTTGCTGGCCACCACCACGGTATACCCGGCCTGCGACAGGCGGGCGATGGCGGCCAGGCTGCCGGGCAGGGCCACCCATTCATCGGGCGACTTGACGAAGGCCGCGCTGTCCTGGTTGATGACGCCGTCGCGATCGAGAATGATGAGCTTCACTGTGCCAGCCTGGAAATGTCAGCAACCTGGTTCATCAGGCCATGCAACTGGGCCAGCAGCGCCAGGCGGTTGGCGCGCACGGCGGGGTCGTCGGCCATGACCATCACATCGGCGAAGAAGGCGTCTACCGGTTCGCGCGCCTGCGCCAGCGTGCTGAGGCTGCCGGCGAAATCGCCGGCCCGCAGTTGCGCCTGCGCCTGGGGTTGCAGCGCCGCGACGGCCGCGGCCAGCGCCTGTTCGGCGGGCTCGGCCAGGCGCGCCGCGTCGACTGCGCCGATTTCGCCTTCGGCTTTCTTGAGCAGGTTGCCGATGCGCTTGTTGGCCGCGGCCAGGCTGGCCGCTTCGGGCAACTGGCCGAATTCGGTGACCGCACGTACGCGCGCGGCCACCTGGTGCAGGGGCGGGGCCACCGCTATGACGGCGTCGACGGCATTGCGGTCGAAGTCGCCGGCCAGTTGGTTGCGATAGCGTTCGTAAATGAAGGCGCGGACCTCGGGCACGGTGGCGGCCGGGATCTTGTCTGCCGCGAAGGTGCCGGCCGCCAGCGCCAGCAGGCCGTCCAGGGTGAGCGGGCCGTCGGCGCTGGGCGCCAGCATGCCGCCGGCGGCCAGCTGTTCGAACGCGCTGATCAGGCCCAGCGCGGCGCGCCGCAGGCCGAATGGGTCGCGTTCGCCGGTGGGCGCCAGCCCGATGCCCCAGATGCCGACCAGCGTTTCGGCGCGTTCGGCGATGAACAGCGCGGTCGCGGCCAGCGTGTCGGGCGTGACGGGCGCGTCCAGGCGGATGCGGTATTGCCCGCGCAGGGCCTGCACCACGGATTCGGGTTCGCCGTCGCCCGCGGCGTAATAGGCGCCCATGATGCCCTGCAGCTCGGGGAATTCGCCCACCATATTGGTGCCCAGGTCAGCCTTGGCCAGCAGGGCGGCGCGGTCGGCCGCGGCGGCGTCGCCGCCCAATTGCTCGGCCACGCCGCGCGCGATGGCGCGCACGCGCTCGACGCGTTCGAGCTGCGTGCCCAGTTTGTTGTGATAGACGATGCTGCCCAGCTGCGGCACGCGCGCGGCCAATGGCGTCTTGCGGTCGGTATCGAAGAAGAACTGTGCGTCGGCCAGGCGCGGGCGCACCACGCGCTGGTTGCCTTCGATGATGTTGGCCGGATCGTCGGTATGCATGTTGCTGACGATCAGGAAGCGATGCGTCAGCTTGCCGGTGGCCGGGTCGAACAGCGGGAAATATTTCTGGTTCAACCGCATGGTCAGGATCAGGCATTCCTGCGGCACCTGCAGGAATTGCTCGTCGAACTGCCCCACGTACACGGTGGGGTGTTCGACCAGGGCGGTGACTTCGTCGAGCAGCGCGGCCACTTCGGGGTCGTCGCCCAGCGTGGCGCCCAGCTGCGCGGCATGTTCTTGCAGCTGGCGGTCGATCTCGGCGCGGCGTGTCTCGAACGAGGCCACCACCCGGCCTTGCTCGGCCAGCGTGGTTTCGTAGGCATCGGCGTGCGACAACGTGATGGCGCCGTCTGCCATGAAGCGGTGGCCCTGCGTGTCGCGGCCTGCCGACAGCCCCAGCGCCGTCACGGGCACCACGTCGGCGCCGTGCAGCGCGACAAGGCTGTGCGCGGGACGCACGAATTTCACGGTGGTGACGCCGTCGGCCAGCTGATAGCGCATGACTTTGGGAATGGGCAGGCCATCGATGGCGGCCTGCAGGCCGTCTTGCAGGCCTTCGGCCAGTCGGGCGCCGGGCGCCGTGCCGCGCGCGACCAGATAGTCCTGTTTGCCATCGGATTCGCGGGCGAGCTGGGCAGGGTCGACGGTGTCGAGCCCCTTGGCCGCCAGCTTTTTCAGCAGCGCGGGCGTGGGCTTGCCGTCGGCGTCCAGGCCCACTTTGACGGGCATGAGCTTCTCGGCGTAGGCCTGGTCGGGCGCCTGGCCGCGCACCTGCGACAGCCGCACCGCCAGGCGGCGCGGCGTGGCGTAGGCGGCCACGTCGCAGCCATCGGCCAGCAGGCCATGCTTGTGCAGTGTGGCGCGCAGGCCTTCGGCAAATGCCTGGCCCAGTTTCTGCAGGGCCTTGGGCGGAAGCTCTTCGGTCAACAGTTCGACCAGCAGGGGGTTGAGGTTTGTTGTCATGTCAGTGTCCATGCTGCGCGGCGGCGTTCGCGTCGCGGGTAGCGTCGGGAATGGATTTCAGTTCAACGGCCAGCCAGCATGGGAAAGCCCAGTCGTTCGCGGGAATCGTAATAAGCCTGCGCCACGGCGCGCGACAAGTTACGGATGCGGCCGATGTACGCCGCGCGTTCGGTGACGCTGATGGCGCCGCGCGCATCCAGCAGGTTGAAGGTATGCGCGGCTTTCAGGGTGGCCTCGTAGGCGGGCAGGGCCAGCGGCACTTCCATCAGGCGCCTGGCCTCGGCCTCGTAGTCGTTGAAGTGCGAGAACAGCATGTCGGCGGACGCATGCTCGAAGTTATACGTGGACTGTTCGACTTCGTTCTGGTGGAACACGTCGCGATACAGCACCCGGTTGCCGTGCGCGCCTTCGGTCCAGACCAGGTCGTACACGCTTTCGACGCCCTGCAGGTACATGGCCAGGCGTTCGAGGCCGTAGGTGATTTCGCCGGTGGTGGGCGTGCAGTCCAGGCCGCCGACTTGCTGGAAGTACGTGAACTGGGTGACTTCCATGCCGTTGAGCCAGACTTCCCAGCCCAGGCCCCAGGCGCCCAGCGTGGGGTTTTCCCAGTCATCTTCGACAAAGCGGATGTCGTGGCGGGCCGGGTCGATGCCCAGCGCCTTCAGCGAACCGATGTACAGGTCGAGGATTTCGGGGGGCGCGGGCTTGAGCACCACCTGGTACTGGTAATAGTGTTGCAGGCGATTGGGGTTTTCGCCGTAGCGGCCGTCCTTGGGGCGGCGCGAGGGCTGCACGTAGGCCGCGCGCCAGGGCTCGGGGCCGATCGCGCGCAGGAACGTCGCGGTGTGAGAGGTGCCGGCGCCGACTTCCATGTCGTACGGCTGCAGCAGGGCGCAGCCCTGCTTGTCCCAGTAGTCCTGGAGCGTGAGGATGATTTGCTGAAAGGTGAGCATAGGATTCTTGGAATTCGGAGCACCGTGCGGAATCGGCCGCCGCACGGGCGTGCGGCAAGCCCGTGGCGCGGGAAACCGGCCATTTTAACTGGCCCGGGCCGGTGCGGGGTTGACGAAGGGCCTGCGGCTTGCGCGATGAGGATCGCGCCGCGGGCCGGCCGCCATAATCGCGCCATTCGCGCGCGGCCGCGGATTTTTCGTTGGCCAGGCGGCGGCGGGCCGGCTAGCATCGGAACTCGATCCATCAATGTGCAAGAGGTACGACACATGTCTTCAGCAATCAGCGCACGGGTCCAGGCGCTGGGCCTGGCCCTGGAGCCGGCCGGCAGCCCGGCCGCCAATTACGTGTCCAGGGTGCAGGTGGGCGACCTGCTGTTCATTTCCGGCCAGGTGCCGCGCAAGGGCGACCAGGCTGTCTGGCTGGGCCGCGTGGGCGACACGCTGACCGAGGATGAGGGCCGCCAGGCGGCGCGGCAGGCCGCCCTGGGCGTGCTGGCGCATCTGGCCGACGCGGTGGGCGACGACCTGGCGCGGGTGCTGCGCGTGGTGCGGCTGGGCGTATTCGTGGCGTGTACGCCGGAATTCAACCGGCAGAGCGCGGTGGCCGACGGCGCGTCCGACCTGATGGTCGAGGTGCTGGGCGAGGCCGGCCGCCATGCGCGCACCGCCGTGGGAGTCGCTTCGCTGCCGCGCGGCGTCGCGGTCGAGGTCGAAGCCATCATCCAGATCGAGTCCTAGCATGGGCGCGCGCCAGGCCGGCGTGTCCGACGCCGATGTCGAACGCCTGCGGCAAGCCACCCCGGGCGTGTCGAGCGTGGTGCATTTCAATCATGCGGGCGCCTCGTTGCCATCGGCGGCCACGGTGGACGCCATGGTCGAGCATTTGCGGCGCGAAGCCATACGGGGGCCCATGGAGGCGGCACAGGCCGTGCGAGACACGCTGGATGCGGCGCGCACCCGCGCGGCCCGGCTGGTTGGCGCTGGGCCGGACGAAATCGCCTTCGCCTCGGGCTGCTCGGACGCCTGGGGCCGCGCTTTCGCGGCCTTGGGCCCCTGGGCCCCGGGCGACCGCATCCTGACGGGGCGCCATGAATGGGGCGGCAACCTGGCCACGATGCAGCAGGTGGCGGGGCGCGCCGGCGCCCGCATAGAACCCATTCCTTGCGATGCCGATGGGCGCGCATCGCCCGAAGCATTGCTGGCCATGCTGGACGAACGGGTGAAACTGATTTCGCTGACCTGGATGCCCGCCAATGGCGGGTTGGTCAACCCGGCGGCCGAGATCGGCGCCATAGCGCGCCGCCACGGCATTCCCTATATCGTGGACGCGGCGCAGGCGCTGGGGCAGTGGCCGGTGGATGTTCGCGCCCTGGGCTGCGATGTGCTGGTGGCGCCGGTCCGCAAGCATCTGCGCGGGCCGCGCGGACTGGCACTGGCGTACGTGCGCGCCGAGACCGTCGCGCGCCTGACGCCGGCGTTCGTCGACACCCTGTCGGCGCCCGTGGGGCAGGATGGCGTGGCCGTGCCGCATGCCGGCGCCCGGCTCCTGGAAAGCAGCGAAAAGCCGGTGGCCCTGGTGTGCGGGCTGGCCAATGCGCTGCAAGAGGCGCTGGATGTGGGCGTGGACGCCATCCGCGCGCGCGTGGATGCCCATGCCGGCCTGTTGCGCGAGCGGCTCCGGGGCATTCGCGGGGTAACGGTGCATGACCTGGGGCCGGTGTGCTCGGGGCTGGTGTCGTTCAACATCGACGGCTGGATGGCGGCAGACGTAAGCCAGGCGTTGGCCTTGCAAGGTATCAACACGACTGCCAATGGCGTGCCGTACACACCGCTGGATATGCGGGCGCGCGGCCTGCACAGCGTGGCGCGCGCCTCGGTCAGCTACCTGACCACGCCAGCGGAAATCGACCGCCTGGCGGCCGCCGTGGGCGGGCTGGCGCGACGCTGAAGCAGGGCGCGCGCGGGGCGCCTGCCGCCACCCGTCGCGGATGGTCGTATGATTAGGCATCCCCCACTCTTATACATAACCGCGGGTACCCATGCCCGCCAGGAGCCCTGCATGTCCGAGCTGATCAAGGTGGAAGTGGTCGACGGTATCCAGATCATTACCATCAACCGTCCCGAAGCCAAGAACGCCATCAACCTGGAAACGGCGCAAGCCATGGCGGCCGCGCTCGATCAACTGGACAGCCGCGACGACATCCGCATCGGCATCCTGACCGGTGCGGGCGGCACGTTTTCGTCGGGCATGGATCTGAAGGCGTTTGCGCAGAGCCGCCAGCGTCCGCTGGTTGAAGGCCGTGGCTTTGCGGGCCTGAACGAGCGTCCGCCGCGCAAGCCGCTGATCGCGGCGGTAGAAGGCTACGCGCTGGCGGGCGGCTGCGAAATGGCGCTGGCCGCAGACCTGATCGTCGCGGCCAATAACGCCAAATTCGGCCTGCCCGAAGTCAAGCGCGGCCTGGTGGCCGGGTCCGGCGGCATGCTGCGCCTGCCGCGCCGTCTGCCGTACCACATCGCCATGGAAATCATCCTGACGGGCGATATGTTCAGTGCCGAACGCGCCCATGGGTATGGCCTGGTAAACCGCCTGACCGAACCCGGCAAGGCGCTGGAAGGCGCGCTGGAGCTGGCCCGGGTCATCGTCGAAAACGGCCCCCTGGCCGTGCAGACCGCCAAGAGCATCGTGTCGCAAGCCACCGACTGGGAGCAGGACGGCATGTTCGACCGCCAGCGTCCGCTGATCGCGCACATTTTCGAGTCTGCCGACGCCAAGGAAGGCGCCACGGCCTTTGCCGAAAAACGCAAGCCCGTGTGGCAGGGCAAATAACCGCTACGCGCAGCGGCCATAAAATAAGACGTTTGTCGCGGGCGGCCTGGCCGCCCGCCGGCCTTGCGCCGCTGCGCCTTTCCTTTACTTTTTTGATCCCGCCCTTATCGTCATGTCCGTCCTCATTAAAGAAGAAGACTTCATCCAGTCTATTGCCGATGGCATCCAGTTCATCAGCTACTACCATCCCGTCGATTACATCCGTCATCTGGCGCGCGCCTACGAGCGCGAAGAAAGCCCGGCGGCGCGCGACGCGATGGCGCAGATCCTGACCAACTCGCGCATGTGCGCCGAAGGCAAGCGCCCGCTGTGCCAGGACACGGGCATCGTGAACGTGTTCCTGAAAGTGGGCATGGACGTGCGCTTCGATACGCGCCGCACCTTGCAGGAACTCTGCGACGAGGGCGTGCGGCGCGGCTACACCAATTCCGACAACCCGTTGCGCGCTTCAGTGCTCGACGACCCCATCTTTGCGCGCAAGAACACGCGCGACAACACGCCCTGTATCCTGCACGTCGAGCTCGTGCCGGGCGACAAGGTCGACGTGCAGATCGCTTCCAAGGGCGGCGGCTCGGAGAACAAATCGAAGTTCGCCATGCTCAACCCCAGCGACTCGCTGGTCGACTGGGTGCTGAAAACCGTGCCCACCATGGGCGCCGGCTGGTGCCCGCCGGGCATGCTGGGCATCGGCGTGGGCGGCACGGCTGAAAAGGCCATGCTGATGGCCAAGCAGTCGCTGATGGAAGACATCGACATGTACGAGCTGCTGGCCCGCGGCCCGCAGAACAAGCTCGAAGAATTGCGCATCGAACTCTACGAGAAGGTGAATGCGCTGGGCATAGGCGCCCAGGGCCTGGGCGGCCTTACTACTGTGCTCGACGTCAAGATCAATACATTCCCCACGCATGCGGCGTCCAAGCCGGTGGCCATGATCCCGAACTGCGCGGCCACGCGCCACGCGCACTTCGTGCTCGACGGTTCGGGCGTCGCGCGGCTGGATCCGCCGTCGCTGTCGGAATGGCCCGAAGTGCACTGGGCGCCCGACTACAACAAGTCCAGGCAGGTAAACCTGGACACCCTGACGCCTGCCGAGGTTGCCAGCTGGAAGCCGGGCCAGACGCTGCTGCTGTCGGGCAAGATGCTGACCGGCCGCGACGCCGCCCACAAGCGCATCCAGGACATGTTGGCCAAGGGCGAGCCCCTGCCGGTGGACTTCACGAACCGCGTCATCTATTACGTGGGGCCGGTGGATCCGGTGCGCGACGAGGTGGTGGGCCCCGCCGGCCCGACCACGGCAACGCGCATGGACAAGTTCACCGACATGATGCTGGCCCAGACGGGCCTGATCGCCATGATCGGCAAGTCCGAGCGCGGGCCGGTGGCCATCGAGGCGATCCGCAAGCACAAGTCGGCCTACCTGATGGCAGTGGGCGGCGCGGCTTACCTGGTGTCCAAGGCCATCCGCGAAGCGCGCGTGCTGGCCTTCGAAGACCTGGGCATGGAAGCCATCTATGAGTTCGACGTGAAAGACATGCCGGTGACGGTGGCCGTCGATTCGGAAGGCACGTCGGTGCATACGACCGGGCCGCAGGAATGGCAGGCACGAATCGGCAAGATCCCGGTTGCCGTGGCCTGATGGCTTGATGGCGGGATTGGCGGGCGCCCTTGATGGGCGCCCGTTTTTTTGTTTGGTGCGAACGAGCCCGATCTGGCGAAATCGCGCACAATGGGGCGCCATGCCGCATCGGCTTGGCCGCGAGCGGCCATATGCCCTACCATGCCATATGGGTTTTCGGCCGGCGCATCGGCGCGTCCAGGCCGGATGCCTTGTGCCCTTCTTGATGGGGATGATCACATGGCAGACAAAACGTCTTCGCGCGCATCCGGGGCGGCGAAACCCGGCAAGCCGCCCAAGCTGTTGTCCGGCGGCAACCCGCAGATTCCCAAAGGCTACGGGGATGAGCCGGTCCAAGCCTATATCGCCGCGATGCCGGGCTGGAAGAGCGCGGTGGGCCGTCGCCTGGACGAGCTTATCGTGCGCGCGGCGCCCAAGGTCAGCAAGGCAGTGAAGTGGAATTCGCCTTTGTATGGCATGGAAGGGCAGGGATGGTTCCTGAGCATCCATTGCTTCAACAAGTACATCAAGGTGGCGTTCTTTCGCGGCGCGTCGCTGGATCCGGCGCCGCCCGTCGAATCGCGCATGGCCGAGACGCGCTATTTCCACATACACGAGGGTGAGGCGCTGGATGAAAAGCAGTTCATGAACTGGGTGCGTCAGGCCAGCAAGCTTCCGGGCGAGAAGATGTAGTGCTGACGTTTTGGTGTCAGACACCATGCGGGTGTCAGACACCTGGAACACCAGAAGATGTAGTGCTGACGTTTTGGTGTCAGACACCCTGCGGGTGTCAGACACCTGGAGCACCTGGAAATGGCCGAACGCCGTGTTCGGTGTCAGACTCCCGCAGGGTGTCTGACACCATCCCGTGCGTGATCCCTCAGGGTGCCTGACACCATGCCCTGCGTGACGGCCGCGCGGCGCTAGGCGGCCCGCGCTATGGCGGCAAGAAGGTCTTCGGGGTGCACCATCAAATCGCGGGCCTGCCGCAGCAATGGATACTGGTGCAATACGCAGCGCCATGCCGGCGTGTGCAGCAACAGGCGCCAGACCGGTTCCAGGGCGCTGGCCTCGACTGGCTGGCCCTGGGCCAGGCGGCCTGCGTAGTCCAGGCTGGCGGGCGCGGACAATAATTGCATGCGGCTGGCCGCGCTCAGCAGGCGCGCGCCGGCGTCGGCGGGGGCGTTGCAGCAATACAGCACGGTTGCGGCCAGAGTCTCGATGCCGGTGGGTAATGCGGCAAGCGAGCTGCCGCGCAAAGCCATCGTTCCTTGGCGGGTGGCGAAGGTATAGGTCGTGTCGGGGCGGGCTTCGGCCATCAGGCGCAGGCCGCGCAACAGCCGCGGCAGGTCCGTGGCCGCGGCGTCTGCCGACGCCTTGGCCTCCACCAGCACACATATGTCCCACGCCGAATCGGCGTGCGGCGCGCCGCGCAGCAACACCGCGTCCCATTCGCTCTTGGCGCGGCGGGCGCTGGCAGGCATCGAGGCGGGCACGCGCATCGAGGTCACGACGCGGTATGCGTTCTCATCGCGATTCAACAGATCGGCCAGCGCTTGCAGTGCGCGGGCGGCCAACGCTTCGACCTCGTCGCCACGTTGGCGCGAGGCCGCGCCCTGGGCCGCGGCCGCGGCGCTGCCTTGGGCGGGCCCGTTCTGGTCCCAAAGCTGCCGGTATCGCTGTACCTGGGGGGCGGCTTGCAGAGACTCCATGCGGCACAGCCGCGCCAGCGCAGGGTCGTCCAGCAGGCGGCCGAGCGCTTGCGAGATATGCGGATGCATCGAACTGGCGGGCATGGCGCGTACGGCGCGAGCCATGTCGGCCAACTGCGTCCATGTTGGCGCGGCGTGCAGGGCGGCCAGCGCGTCGCGCAAGGGCGTGTGCGCCATGCGCGCCAGGCGCGCCGGGTGTGCCACCGCATCTGCCGCGATGCGTATCGCTCGCCGGTCGCGCCGCGCCCGCGCCTGCAGCGACGCGTACTCCCGTACGGGTGCGGCGATGTGGCGCAGCACCAGGGCCTGGTATGCGGCGTCGCCCGGCGCATCGCCCATGGCTTCATCTATCAGCCTGGCCAGCGCGGCAACGAAGCCGCGCTGCAGATCGTCGTCGGGCGGCGCACCCGCTTCAACGGCAAGACGGGCGTTTTCGATGATGGCGGCCAACGCCGTCGAAGGCGGGGCATGCTGCCGCGCCGCCGGCGGCTGCATAGCGTGCGGCAGGCGGAAGCGCCGCTTCACGCTGCGCAGCACGCCTTCCAGGCGCGCGGAGGTCGTTGGTGGGCACATAGCGGCTAAGCATACGCCACGCGCCGGCCGCCGTGGCGGGCCCGTGCCGCTTCGCTATCCGCCCAGCCCCTGGCGTTTCAGCACCAGGACCTCGCTGCTGCCGTCCTGCGCGGTTTCGCCGCGCTGGTTGATCAGTCGCAGGCGGCGGTCGATGGCGCCGACGCGGGCGCTGGCGCCGGGGTTGACGGCCAGGATGTCCAGCACCAGGTGCAGCGTATCGCCCACCAGAATGGGTTTCAGGAATTTCCATTCACGCAGCGACAGCATGGCCACGACCGATCGGTGGAAGATGCCCAGCTCGTGCATCATGCCCGTGGCGATGGCGATGCCCAGGGCGCCGTGCACCAGCCGCTGGCCCGCCTTGGTGCCGGCGGCGTACACGGCGTCGGCGTGGATGGGGTTCCAGTCGCCCGAAATCATCGAGAACATCGTCAGGTCGGCCTCGGTGATGGTGCGGCCCCCGCTCTGGAAGCTCTGGCCGGGCTGAAAGTCTTCGTAGTACAGCGAATGGTCTGTCATGGCGTAGCGGTTCAGGCCGGGCGTCAGGCCGGCGTTTCCTGTCGCAGGCGTTCTTCGGCCATCTGGCGCAGGCGCACCCGCTGGATCTTGAACCCGTTGGCGCTGGCGGCCATGGGGAACTCATCTACCAGCCAAAGCCGGGCCGGCACCTTGAACGGCGCGAGCGTGGCGCGCAGGGGGGCCAGCAAGGCCTCGGGGTTGGTGTCCGCCTGCGCGATGACGAATGCCGCCGCCCGCGGCTGGCCGTCCAGCGTGATGCCCACCACCTGCGCGTTCTGTACGCCGGGCTGGCTGGCCAGCGCGTGTTCGATCTCGGCGGGGTCTACCAGGAAACCGCCCAGGCGCAATGCGTCTCCCATGCGCGCCAGATAGACGAAGCTGCCGTCAGGGCGCAGGTAGCCCAGGTCGCCGGTGCGGAAGTAGCCGTCCGGCGTCAGGGCAGCGGCGGTCGCTTCCGGGTTGTCCAGGTAGCCGATGAAATTGCCGGGCGCGCGGATTTCGATTTCGCCCTGCACGCCGGCGGCGCACAGTTCGCCCGTGGCCGGGTCGCGCACCCGCACTTGCGCGTCGCGCGCCGCGGGCATGCCGCCGCCCAGCGCCCGTTCGGCCACCGGCAGGTGCGCCGCCTGCAAGGCAAACAGGGCCTGCACCTCGCTGGACCCGTACAGGCCGCGCAGCGGCATTCCGCGTTGCTGCAGGGATTCGACCAGTTCGGCGGCGCCGGGGCTGAAGCTGGCAAAGCCGATCACGCGCGCGTGCGGAAACGGGCGTTCGTCGGGTAGGGCTTCGGCGATGCGGCGCATCATTTCGTCGCTGCCGAAGGTGTGCGTGATGCGCTCATCGCGCAGCAGGTTCGCGGCGCGGGGCGCGTCGAACAGGTCCATCATCACGATGGCCGCGCCGGCGTGCAGGGCGGCCAGCACCCCGTTCAGGCCGAACACGCCGCACAGCGGCAGCGCCGCCAGCAGGCGCGCGCCGGGCGCGCCCAGCTCGTAGGCGGCGGCAACGGCGACGTTGTGGGCCAGCAGCGTGGCGGCGCTGTGCATGACAAGCTTGGGCCCGCGCGTGGTGCCCGACGTGGTGAACAGAATCACGGGGCGCATGGGCTCGCGCGCAGCCGCGGGCGGCATGGCGTGCGTCTGTGCGTCGAGCCGGCACGCTACGGTGGGCAACCCCAGCACGGATACGGGGGTGTCGCCGCCGGCGTCAAGGACGGCCACGCTGCGAAGCTCGGGCAGCTTGCCGGTGTCTACGCCGGCCAGCACTGCCGGGAAATCGATCTTGCGGAATGACGGTTGCATGACAAGCATGCGCGCGCGCGAGCGGCCCAGGATGTATTCGAGCTCGCCGCTGCGATAGCGCGTGTTGACCGCCACCAGCGTGCCCCCCAGCCGGTCCAGCGCAAACAGCAGCGCCAGCCATTCGCGGCGGTTGGGCAGCCACACGGCCACCCTGTCGCCGGCCGCGATGCCTTGCGCGGCCAGCCATTGCGCAGTGCGGGCGGCCAGCGCGTCGAATGCGCGGTAAGTCAGCGGGCCGGTCTCGTCGATGAGTGCGACTTCGTCGGGCCGCATCCGCAGGTGTGTCTCATACAGATCCGCCAGGGCGGCGGCCGCTGGCGCGGCATCGGCCTGCATCAGTACAGCTCCATCAATTCCGCATTGTTGGCGAAATCGGCCGGCACGCCGCTGCGGATCAGCGCGCCGGATTTCATCACGATGACGCGATCGGCGATCTTGAGCGCCTCGCGCACATTCTGTTCCACGATCAGGATCGACATGCCGCGCTGTTGCTGCAGCGCGCGGATGGGCCCCATCAGGTCCTGGAACAGTTTGGGGGCCAGGCCGATGGAAGGCTCGTCCAGCAGCAGGCAGCGGGGCTGGCTGAGCAGCGCGCGGGCCAGCGACACCATCTGCTGTTGCCCGCCCGACAGGGTGCCGGCGCGTTGCCCGTAAAAATTGCGCAGCGCGGGCAGTACCTGCATGACCCATTCCAGGCGTTCGGCGTGGTCCGCCTTGGGTACGCCGGCAGACCACAGGCCCAGGCGCATGGTCTCGGCCACCGTCAGGCCGGGGAAGATCCCGCGGCCTTCCGGCACCATCGAGATGCCGGCGGCGGCCAGCCGGCGCGGATCCGGTCGCGAGACGGGCTGGCCGTCCAGCAGCACGCTGCCGCCTTCGGGAACGATCAGGCCGAACAGCGCTTTCAGCAGGGTCGACTTGCCGGCGCCATTGTGGCCGATCAGGCAGAGCACTTCGTTGGCGTCGAGCCGCATGTCCAGGCCGTCGAGCACGGGACGTTCGCCATAGCCGGCGCGCAGGCCGCGCGCTTCCAGCACCGGGGGCGTGGCGGCGCTCATGTGCGTTCTCCGAAGTAAATCGCGGCCAGGTCCGGGTCGGTGAGAATGTCGCCCGGATCGCCGCAGGCCAGCAGCTTGCCCTGATCCAGGAACGCCACCCGGTCGGACAGTTGGGTGACGAGGTCCAGGTTGTGTTCGATGATGCAGATGGTGATGCCGCGCGAGGCATAGTCGCGCAGCAGCGCCACGAAGCGGTCGAAAGAGCGGGGGTCCAGCCCGGATGCGGGCTCGTCCAGCAGCCATAGCGAGGCGTCGCAGGCCATGATGCGCGCCAGGCTCAGAAATTTGCGCTCGGCATAGGCAAGGTCGGCCGCGCGCTCATGCCGCTTGTCCCACAGGCCGGCGTCCTGCAGCACGGCCTGTATGCGGGCCGGATCGGTGCGGCGTTGCCACAGCCAGCTGCCGCGCTCGGTGACCGTGGCCACGTTTTCCTGCACGCTCATGTGGGTAAACAGCCGCAAGTCCTGGAAGGTGCGGCCGACGCCGCGCCGCGCAATCTGCCAGGGCGCCATGCCGGCCAGCGGCCTGCCGTGCAGGTGCACGGTGCCGGCGGTGGGCGGCAGATGGCCGGTAATGACATTGAAGAGCGTCGTCTTGCCCGCGCCGTTCGGGCCCACCAGCGTGGTGATCATTCCGGCCGGCAAGTCCAGGGTGACGTCGGTCAGGGCCTGCAGGCCGCCGAACCGCTTGGACACGCCCTGCATGCGCAGCAGCACCGGCGCGGCGCCGTCGGGGGCTGCCGCGCCCGCGGCCTGGGATACGTGCGGCGCCGCGCTCATGCCTTGCCCTCCATGCGGCGGCCGCCCACCAGGCCGCCGGGGCGGAACATCATCAGCAGCACCATGGTGGCGCCGTAGACAATCTGCTGCACAGTGCCCAGTTCAGACGGCGGCAGGAAGGGCAGGTAGGTCAGCGCGGCAGGCAGCAGCATCAGCAGCGCCGCGCCGATGATGGGGCCGGCGACGGTGCCGGTGCCGCCGATGATGACCATGGCCATCAGCAGGATGGAGGTCTCCAGCATGAAGCCCTCGACGTTGATGAAGCTCATGTAGAACGCATAGATGGCGCCCGCCACGGCCGCCAGCCCCGCCGACACTGCGACCGACAGGGTCTTGATGGCGGCCACCCACTTGCCGGCGGCCTGCGCGGCAGATTCGCTGTCGCGGATGGCCATCAGGCTGCGCCCGAAACTGCCCCGCAACAGCGCCGTGGTGATCAGCAGTACGGCCGCCAGGCCCGCCACGGCCAGGCACAGGAACGCCGCGGGCGTGGCGAGCGTGTAGCCGAAAAGTGTCGGCGGCGGTATGCCCACCAGCCCGCCCAGTCCGCCGGTGACGCCTTTCCATTCCGAAAAAATGGTCACGCCGATGACTTGCAGCCCGAGCGAGGCCGCCACGAAGTACTCGCCGCGCACGCGCAGGGCGGGCAGGGCCAGCACCATGGACAATGCGCCCGACACCAGCATTGCCGCGCCTATGCACAGCAGCAGGGAATCGCTGAAATGCATGGCGATGTTCGCGGCGGTGTAGGCGCCCACGCCAAAGAAAATGGCATGGGCCAGCGAGAAAATTCCCGCGTAGCCCATGATGAAGTTCAGCGTCACCGCCAGCATGGCGTTCACGCAGAAGAGCACGGCGATGTTCAGCAGATATGCCAGCATGGGGTTGCCTTGTTGACGTGCCTAGGACGTGATTGCGCGCCCATAGACGCCACCGGGTCGGAACAGGATGAACAGGAACAGCACCACGAATGTGACTGCCTCGCTCCATTGCGGGTCGATCCAGGCCAGCGACAGGTTCTCGGCCATGCCCAGCAGCAGGCCTGCGACGGCCGCGCCGCGCAGGCTGCCCACGCCGCCGACGATCGTGGCGGCGATGCTGATCAGCATGATGTGGTGTCCCATCGACGGATTCAGGCCCGAGGTCGTCGCCGTCAGGATGGCGGCAGGCACGGCCAGCAGCGAGCCGATCAGGAACACATACTGCGACAGGCTGCGCGGGGTGAGCCCGTAGACGCGCACCAGTTCGGGGTTTTCGCCCAGCGCGCGCAGCGCCAGCCCCAGGTTGGTGTGCGTCAGCAGCCAGTGCAGGGCGCCGAAGGCCAGGATGGCGCACAGCACGGCCACCGCCGCCATGGGCGCGACGTACAGGCCGGGTAGTACTTCCAGGCTCTTGCTCAGGGGCGTGGGCACGGTGACCAGCCCGCGGCCGAAGCCGATGGCAATCAGGTTCTGCACGACGATGGCAATGCCGAACGAGGCCACGAACACGGTGAAGAATGCGGCCTCGTGGCGCTGGATCACCGAATACACATAGCGGTCGACCAGCACGCCGAATGCGGCGGCCGCCAGCGCCGCGCCAGTGGCCGCCAACGGCCAGGCCCACCCCAGCACCGTATACAGCTCATAGAACACGAAGCCGGCAAGCGTGAACGTGGCGCCGTGGGCCACGTGGAAGACCCGCGTGGTGCCGAAAATCAGCGAGAAACCCGCGGCGATCAGCGCGTACAGCGCGCCCGTCTGTATGCCGTTGATGAACAGCTGGATGAACAGCATGGCCGGGCCGGGCGATTATTGGGCGGCGTCGGCAATGGGCTTGGCGCCGCCTTCGCCGATTTCGTTGATCTGTATGGGCGCCTGGATGGTGCCGTTATCGGCGAACGATACGGTGGCCCCCACGAAGTCGAAGGTCTTGGTGGCCTTGCGCTGCGCCAGCAGGTTTTCGCCGGTGACGGGCTTGCCGGCCTTTTCCAGCGCCGCGGCCAGCACACCGAAAGTACGTACGGCGTTGTAGTAGTTCAGCACGTACATATTGGGCTCTTTGCCATGCTGTTTCTTGTAGTCTTGCAGCATGCGCTTGGTGATGTCGTCGGCCTTTTCCCAGTCGACCTTCTGGCTGGTGAAGATCGCCCCCTTTGCTTCGGGAAGCGACAGCGTCGACGGGATGGCGAACGCCGAATAGCTGGCGATCTGCTGCGACACGCCGTTGTCGCGCAACTGCTTCACGATCTGCCCTTGCTGGCTGCCGTACGAGGCAATGTAGACGGCGTCGGGCTTGACGTCGCGCACGCGGGCCGCCACGCCTGAAAATTGCTGCGCCGTGGCGGGCACCGAGAAGCTGCCCACCAGTTCGCCTCCCACCTTGCCCAGTTCTTCCTGGAGTTCTTTCACCACCGACTGGCCCAGGGGGTCGTCCACGTATACCAGCGCGACGCGCTTGAGGCCGCGTTCCTTGACCAGGTAGGGCACGACGGCCCGCACTTCGAAGTCCACCAGCGGGATCGTGTTCCAGAAGTAATCGCCCAGCTCCGCCAGGTCGGGGCCCACGCCGCCGCCGTTGACCATCACCGTCTTCGAACGCGTGCCGATGGGCGCGATGGCTTTGGATACGCCGGTGAACGCGCTCAGCACGAACGGCACCTTGGTCACGTTGACCAGCTTGTTCATGCCGATCACGCCCTGCATGGGTAGCGCCTGGCTGTCTTCGTACACGATGGAAAGCTTGCCCGACAGCATCTTGTCGGCATTGATGTGCTCGACGGCCAGGTTGGCCCCGGAGCTGAAGATCTGCCCGTATTCGGCATTGCTGCCGCTCAGGGGGAACAGGGCGCCGATGGCAAGATCGGTTGCGTGGCCCAACGAGGACAGGGTAAGGCCTTGGCACAGAGCCAGTCCGGCGAGCAGCTTTTTCATTGATGTCTCCACACGTTGTCGTGGTTATTGTGCGCCGCAGCGGCAAGCAGGCGCCCGGCCGGCGGCTTCAAAAATGCTAGCGACACTCCATGATGCGACCTATTCGGATTTGCTTAACTGCGGGTTTTCCCTCCCGCGCCATTGGTCTGGCCTGCGGTTCTGCCCAGCACGTCGCGCAGGATCTCGGCGGTGTGTTGCCCCAGCAACGGCGGCGCGCTGCGATAGACGACGGGCGAGGCGGAAAAGCGCAGCGGGCTGGCCGTGACGCTGGCGGTGCCGCCCAGGGGGTGCGGCATTTCGCGGCGCAGCTGGCGCGCCTGGGCCTGCGGGTGGGCGAATGCCTGGGCGATGTTGTTGATCGGGCCGCATGGCACGCCGGCGGCTTCCAGCCTGGCGATCCAGTCGTCGCGCCGACCCTGCTTCATGATGCCGGCAAGCAGCGGAACAAGTTCGTCGCGGTGGGTGACGCGCAGCTTGTTGGTCGCAAAACGGGGGTCGTCGCCCAACTCGGGCGCGCCGATCGCATTGCAGTAGGCGCGGTATTGCGATTCGTTGCCGGTGGCCACGATCAGGTGCCCGTCGCTGGCCGCAAACACCTGGTAGGGCACGACGTTCTGGTGGGCGTTGCCCGCCCGGGCGGGCGCCACGCCCGACGTGAAATAGTTGGAATTCTGGTTGGCCAACATCGCCACGTGGCAGTCGAACAGGGCGATATCCAGGTGCTGCCCCAGTCCGCTGCGGTGACGCTCTTGCAGCGCAGCAAGAATCGCCACGCTGGCATACATGCCGGTAATGATGTCCGTGACCGCCACGCCGGCTTTCTGCGGGCCGCCGCCCGGCAGGTCGTCGCGTTCGCCGGTAATGCTCATCAGCCCGCCCAGGCCTTGGATCATGAAGTCGTAGCCCGGCAGGTGCGCGCAGGGGCCGTCCTGGCCGAATCCCGTAACCGAACAATATATGAGCCGCGGGTTGATCGTGCGCAGGCTTTCGTAATCCAGCCCGTACTTGCGCAGGCCGCCCACCTTGAAGTTCTCGACCAGAATGTCGCAGTGCGCCACCAAGTCGCGTACCAGGCCGGCGCCGGCCGGCGTGGCGATGTCGGCCTCCAGCGAGCGCTTGTTGCGATTGGCGCTCAGGTAGTAGGCAGCTTCCGCCGTGTCGTGGCCTTGCGGGTCTTTCAGGTAGGGCGGGCCCCAGTGGCGCGTGTCGTCGCCTGTGCCCGGACGTTCCACTTTGATGACGTCGGCGCCCAGGTCCGCCAGGTTCTGGGTGCACCAGGGGCCGGCCAGGATGCGGCTCAGGTCGAGCACGCGGATGCCATCCAGCGGTGGGGGTCGTGTAGCCATGGGTAGCCTGCTCTTTGCGCGGCGGCGCAGTCAAGGGGTAATGGTGGCCGTGCCGTGGCTCATGACCACGACGTCTCGCGCGGCGGCCCGTACGATGAATTGCAGCCCGGCGGACTCGCCGCGCCACATGTCGACCTGCAGCGTCTCGCCGGGGTACACCGGCGCCGAAAACCGCGCATTCAGGCTGGTGAGCCGCGCGGCGTCGTAGTCGCACCAGGTTTTCACGATGGCGTGGGCAGCCATGCCGTAGGTGCACAGGCCATGCAGGATGGGCTGCGGATAACCCGCGTCGCGCGCCACGTCGGGGTCGGCATGCAGCGGATTGCGATCGGCGCTCAGGCGATACAGCAGGGCGGCGTTGGGCGCCGCGGCCAGCGTGCAGCTGCGGTCGGGCGCGCGTGTGGGCGCGGCAGGCAGGGCGGGCGGGCTCGCATCGCCGTTTCCGAAGCCGCCGTCGCCCCGGCAGAAGGTGGTTTGCTGCAGCGTGGCCAGGTGCGCGCCGGCCTCGTCGTGCAGCGTGCGTTCGGTAATGACCAGCGCGCCCTTGTCCGCCCCTTTGTCGATGACGTGTGTGACGCGGCTCTTGCCTATTACCGTGCCGCTGGCCGGCAGCGGGGCGTGCATCGTCAGGCGCTGTTCGCCGTGCACCAGCCGCACCCAGTCGATGCCCGCGCGCGGGTCGCTCATCCAGAAGCCGGGGTAGCCCAGCACCGTGGCCTGGGTGGGAAAGCACTGCAAGTCCTTCTCGTAGACGTAGCGCAGCTGCCCTGCGTCCAGCGGGTCTTGCCCCAGCCCGATGCCCAGGGCATAGAGCATGGTGTCTTTCTCGTCGTAGCGATGGCGGACATCGTCGAACCGCCAGTTCTTGATGGTGGCGTAATCCATGTGGCGCGGCCTCAGATGGGGTCCCAGTCGATGACGTCCGGCGAGCGCTCCAGTGCATAGAACTGCTTGCGCATGGCCGGAATGGCGATGTCGGCGATGAGTTCCGGCGTCCAGCCCTCGCTCTGGTGCACGCTGCGCACCGGGCGCGGCTGGCTGAAAAGCATGATTTCGTTGGCGCGCACGGCGAAGATCTGCGCCGTGACCTCGCTGGCTGCGTCGCTGGCCAGGTATACCGCCAGCGGGGCAACCTTGCCCGCCTCCATTTTCTTGAGTTTTTCGACGCGCGCTTTTTCGGCGTCGGTCTCGGCGGGGATGGAGCTGGTCATGCGGCTCCAGGCGAACGGCGCGATGCAGTTCGAGCGCACGTTGTAGCGCGCCATGTCCAGGGCGATGGACTTGGACAGTGCCACGATGCCCAGTTTTGCCGCGGCGTAGTTGGCCTGGCCGAAGTTGCCGATCAGGCCCGAGGTGGACGTCATGTGCACGAAAGCGCCCGATTCCTGCTCGCGGAAATAGGGCGCCGCCGCGCGGCTCATGAAGAAGGTGCCGTTCAGGTGCACGTCGAGCACCTGCCGCCATTCTTCTTCGCTCATCTTGTGAAACACCCGGTCGCGCAGGTTGCCGGCGTTGTTGACCACCGCGTCGATGCGGCCATAGGTGTCGACCGCCGTCTTGATGATGTTGTGCGCGCCTTCATACGAGGCGACACTGTCGGTGTTGGGGCATGCCTGGCCGCCTGCGTCCAGGATTTCCTGCGCCACCGACTGCGCGGGGCCCGCGCCCCCGCCTTCGCCCTGCAGCGATACGCCGATATCGTTGACGACCACCTTGGCGCCCGCGGCCGCCATGGCCAGCGCGATGCCGCGCCCGATGCCGCCGCCGGCGCCCGTTACGACCACTACTCTCCCTGCAACAATGCCGCTCATGGTGTCTCCTTAAGAGGGGCGTATACGCCCAGGTTATGCTGCATGGTAGATTTCACGACAGGGCAGCGGAATTCAAAATTAAAGACCCCCCCCTTTTGCGTGCTGGAACATGAGACATGACCTCACCGACCTGCGTCTATTTGTAAACGTAGGCGAGACCCTTAATCTGACGCGTGCCGCCGAGCGCACGTTTCTTTCCCTGCCTGCCGCCAGCGCGCGCATCAAGAACATGGAAGAAGCCTTCAAGGCGCGCCTGCTGGTGCGCCAGGCTACCGGCGTGTCGCTCACGCCCGCCGGCGAAGTGCTGCTTCGGCACGCGCATGCGGTCTTCCGCCAGCTCGAATGCCTGAACGCCGACCTGCAGCCCTATGCCAGCGGCATCAAGGGGCGATTGCGGCTGCTGGCAAATACTACCGCCACGAACTCGTTCCTGGCTGACGCCATGTCCACTTTCCTGGCCGGGAATCCCGACGTGGATATCGAGCTCGAAGAAAAGATCTCGGGCGATATCGTGCTGGCCATCCGGGCCGGCGCGGCCGACCTGGGCATTGTGGCGGGCAATATCGATGTCGAAGGCCTGGACGTGATGCCTTTGTTCCGCGATGAGCTGGCCATCGTCACATCGCTCACCCATCCGTTGGCGCAGCTCGCGTCGGTACGTTTCGTGGACGTGGTCGACGACTACCAGTTCGTGGGCATACACCCCAACAGCGCGATCCAGACTTTCCTGGAAGACATTGCATCGGGCCTGGGCAAGCGCCTTTGCCAGCGTGTGCACGTAGGCAGTTTCGAGGCGGTGTGCCGCATGGTCGAGGCGGGAGCGGGCATCGCCGTGGTGCCGCGCGCCTGCGCGGCGCGCTACAGCAGGGCCCAGGCCCTGCATGTGGTGCGTCTGCAAGACGCGTGGGCGCAGCGCGACCGCCTGCTGTGCCGCCAGCGCGGCCGCGACATGCCGCGTTTTGTCGAAGAGTTCATCACCCACGTACAGGCAGCCGCCCGCGCCTCGTGAAGGCCTTTGTCAGCTGCGTTGCTTTTTTTGGGGGGGTGTCTGACACCTTTGTGAACTGACCCCACAAAGTTGGACGGTTTTGACCGTTATGTGGCCAGGAGCTGAGTTCTGTATTGCACGGGGCTCAGCCCGTTGAGTTTAAGCTTGATGCGCTCGTGATTGTAGTAATGGATATATCGGGCGATTCCGTCCTTTAGCTGCTCAATGGTCTGGAAGGTGCTCAGGTGGTAGAACTCGGCCTTGAGAGTGCCGAAGAAGCTCTCGATGGCCGCATTGTCCAGGCAGTTGCCTCGTCGTGACATGCTAGGGGTCACGCCGTGTTGCGCCAACAGTTCGCGGTAGGCGGGCATCTGGTACTGCCAGCCCTGATCCGAGTGCAGGATGGGACGCTCGGACGGGCCCAGCCGCGTGCAAGCCTGTTTGAGCATGTTGGCAACCATGGCAAAGCTTGGCCGGGTGGCCATTTCGTAGGCAAGGATCTCGCCGTTACAAAGGTCCATCACCGGCGAGAGATACAGCTTCTGCGCGCCGACTTTGAACTCGGTCACATCGGTGGCCCACTTCTTGTTCGGCTGCGCGGCCTGGAATTGGCGTTGCAGCACATTGGGGGCAAGCTGGTTGAGTGCGCCACGATAAGAGCGATATTTCTTGACCCGCACGCAAGACTTCAACCGCAGCAAGCCCATCAAGCGCTGCACGGTCTTGTGATTAACCGGCCAGCCTTGCTGGCGCACGACTTCGGTGATGCGCCGATAGCCATAGCGTCCTTGGTGCTGTTCAAAAATGGCGCAAATCCGGGCCTTCAACGACGCATACTTGTCACCGGCTTGCCCGGCCCGCCACTGGTAATAAAAGGTGCTGCGCGGCAGGCCTGCCACCGACAACAGGTCGGCCAGGGGAAAGTGTTGCCTTAGTTCAAGCACTATTTGCGCTTTTTCTGCTGCGCCGATTTCTGTTTGGCTTGAACCAAGGCATCGAGCTTTTTTAGGTACGCGTTCTCCGTGCGCAAGAACTGCAGCTCCTTGAGCAGGTCTTCGCGGGTGCGTGCGGCGTCAGGCAGCGCCGGCTTCTTGGGTAAAACCATCCTGGGAGGCCCTCCTGTATATGTTCGGGCTGAACCCTGTACATCATACTGGCGCTCCCAGCGAGCGATGATATTGAAGTTACGGATGTCGAACCACGCCGCCGTCTGGCGGTACGACAGCTCATGCTGCTTCATGTGCAGCAGAACCTTCCATTTGAACGCCTCGTCATAGCGGACACGCTTGGTACGGAGGCCGGCCACACCATGGATCCGATAGGCCGCCACCCAGCGGCGCAGCGCATGTCGACTCACACCATGACGTTGCGCTACCGCCGCAATCCCGGCATTGCCCTCGCAATACTCCTGAGCCGACGCCAGTTTGACCGATTCACTGTACTTCTCCATGAAATAACCCCAAAGTTGATATCCAACTTTTGGGGGTCACTTCACTTTGGTGTCAGACACCGTCAAGAGCGGAGAGGCCTTTTCACCCTTGGTGTCAGACACCGTCAAGAGCGGAGAGACCTTTTGTCGGTTGCGTTGCTTTGGTGTCAGACACCGGCAAATGATGGCGGGCGTCTGGGGGCGTCCCTCCGGGCCGAACTGAACGGGGGGTTCGGCAAAAAAGAATCGGAATTTCGATCTTCCGCGCGAATAATATCCGGCAAGCGCGGCGCGGCAGCGACTGCGCGCACCAAGAAAATCGGAGACTCCCCTATGCAAAATGTGCAACGCCGGCGCCTGGTCACTGCATTGGGCGCCGCCTGGGCGGCCGCCTGCCTGCCGCTGCAGGCCCATGCAGCCAAATGGCCCGAGCGCCCCGTCAATTTCATCGTGCCCTTTCCGCCTGGCGGCCCGGTGGACACCACCGCGCGCCTGACGACCCAGCCCATGGCGCAGGCCTGGAACGTGGCGGCGGTGGTCGACAACAAGGCGGGGGCGGGCGGCATTGTGGGCGCGCAGGCCGCGGCCAAGACCGAGCCCGATGGTTATCACTACTTCTTTGCGTCGATCCACCACGCGGTGCTGCCCAGCCTGCGCGGCAATCTGAGCTACGACATCACGAAAGATTTCGTGCCGGTAGGCATGGCGGCGGTGTTTCCCATTGTGCTGGTGGTGCACGAGTCGCTACCGGTAAACACCGTGCAGGAACTGATCGCCTACGCCAAGCAGAACCCGGGCAAGCTGTCGTTCGGCTCGTCCGGCACGGGCGGCGGCACGCATCTGGCGGGCGAGCTGTTCAACAGCATGACGGGCACTCGGATCCAGCACGTGCCGTATCGCGGCAGCGCGCCCGCAATGCAGGACCTGCTGGGCGGCCAGGTGCAGGTGATGTTCGCAGACGGCCCCTCGGCCCGTCCGCACCTGCAGGGCGGCAAGATCCGCCCGCTGGGCGTGGGCAACCCGCAGCCCTCGGCACTGTTCCCCGGCATCCCGACCATCGCGTCATCCGGCGTGCCGGGATACGAGGCGTATTCGTGGTCGGGCCTGCTTGCTCCGGCCGGCACGCCCGCCGATATCGTCAAGCAGGCCAATGCCGACATGGTGCGCGTGCTGCGCGATCCGGAAGCCGCCAAGAGCATGCTGGCCGCCGGCGCGGAGCCCAAGCCCGGCACGCCCGCGGAATTCGGCGCTTTCCTGCAGGCCGAAATCGATAAATGGGGCAAGGTGATCAAAGAGGCGGGAATCAAGGTGGAATAACCGGCGGGCCGGCGGCAAAGCCGGCGCGGGCGCCCATTCGCATTGCGTCGGCGCCTGGCCTCCAGCCTGGGGGCCAGGCGCCTGTCGTTTGCGGGGTGGCGACGGGCCGGCCGGGCCGGCGCATCGTTCAGGCCGGCGCCAGCGCGCCGATGGCCTGGCGGGCCTCGTTGAACTCGCCGGCCAGCTGGTCTACCAGGGCCCGAGTCGAAAGGATTTCCTGCACCGCGCCCACGCCCTGGCCGGCGCTCCATATATCTTTCCAGGCCTTGGGCCGATTGCGCTTGTCCAGGTCCACCGTGTCGTTCTGGCGTGTGCGCACATTGTCGGGGTCGAGTCCCGCGGCGGCGATGCTGGGAATCAGGTAATTGGCCGGAACCCCCGAGAAGAACGGCGTGTAGAGCACGTCGTCCACGCCGGCCTGCAGCACCATCTCACGGTACCGATCCGAGGCCAGCGATTCCTGCGTCGCAATGAAGCGCGTGCCCATATAGGCGAAGTCGCATCCCATGGCCAGCGCCGCAAGCACATCCTTGCCGTGGCTGATGCAGCCCGACAGGGCCAGCGGGCCATCGTAGAAAGAGCGGATTTCGTTCACCAGCGCCATCGGATTGAGCACGCCGGCGTGGCCGCCCGCACCGGCGGCCACCAGGATCAGCCCGTCTACGCCCGCGTCCAGCGCACGACGCGCGTGGCGTACGGTGGTGACGTCGTGGAACACCAGGCCGCCATAGGGCCGCACGGCCTGCACGACGGCATCGGGCGCGTGCAGCGATGTGACGATCAACGGCACCTTGTGGTCTACGCAGATCTGCAGGTCGCCTTGCCAGCGGGCGTTGCTGGGGTGCACGATCAAGTTGACGCCGTAGGGCGCCACCAGCGCGCCGGGATGCTCCCGGCGGTGCGCCGCCAGCCCGGCTTCGATGCGGGTCAGCCAGTCGCCCAGTGCATCCTGGGGGCGCGCATTGAGCGACGGAAACGTGCCGACGATGCCCGCGGCGCACTGTGCAATGACCAGGTCCGGCCCGGACACCAGGAACATGGGCGCGCCGATAACCGGCAGGCGGGTGCAAGATCGCAGGAATTGCAAGGCGGACATCGGCAGCAGGCGGGGTCAGTTGGTCTGGATGTTGGCCGACTTGATGACGTCGGCCCACATGGCGTATTCGCGCTCGATACGGTCTTGCACGGCCTTGCCGTCGCCGTCATTGACGGTGTAGCCGCCGTCGACCATGGCCTTGCGGAAGGCGGGATCCTGCGACACCGCCGACAAAGCCTCCGCCAACCGGTTCCTGACGTCATCGGGCAGCTTGGGCGGGGCCATCAGCGCATACCAGCCGACCACTTCGTAGTCTTTCAGGCCGGCTTCGATCATGGTGGGCACGTCGGGAAGTTCCGGGTTGCGCGTGCGCGAGGTCACCGCCAGCGCGCGCGCCTTGCCGCTCTGGATGAACGGAATGGCCGTGCTGGTGATGTCGAACATGAAGGTGATCTTGCCGCTTACCACGTCCATCATGGCTGGCGAGTTGCCGCGATAGGGCACATGCAGCATTGGCGCGTCGGCCTGCAGCTTCAGCAGTTCGGCCGACAGATGGTTCGATGCGCCCACGCCGGCCGATCCGAAGCTGACCGCTTCCGGGTTCGCCTTGGCGAACTGGATCAGTTCTTCAACCGTCCTGGCCTTGACTTGCGGGCCCACCAGCAGCACGTTCGTATAGTCGACCACCATGCCGATGGGGGTGAAATCCTTGCGGGGATCGAACAGCTTGCTGTTCTGCACCAGGGGCGAGATCGTCAGCGACGGGCTGGCGGCAAAGCTGAGCAGATAGCCGTCGGGCGAGGCCTTGGCGACGGCGTCGGACGCGATCATGCCGCTGGCGCCTGCGCGGTTTTCAACGACCACCGACTGGCCGAGCTTGTCGCCCAGGTATTTGGCGAACACGCGCGCCGTGGTGTCTACCGGCCCGCCCGGCGCGTAGCCCACCAGCAGCCTGATGGGCCGCTCGGGATACTTGCCTTGGGCCTGGGCCGCGGTGCCCATGGCGCACAGCGTCATGGTAAGCGCGGTGGCGCGCAGCAGGTTTCTGATGTTCATGATTGTCTCCTTGTTGTGCTGTTATTGCGGGGAGTGTTGCTCTGTCATCCCAGCCGTTCCCGCAGCGGCTGCTTGAGTATTTTTCCGCTTACCGTCGTAGGCATGGCTTCGATGGAAATGATGCGCGCGGGGCGCTTGTACGGCGCGAGCTGGCTGCGCAGGTGTGTCATCAGGGCGTCGGTATCCACCGGTGCGCCGGGTTGAGGTTCCACGAACGCCACCACCTCTTCGTTCTGGTCGGCTTCCAGGCGGCCCACCACCGCCGACATGCGTACGCCCGGAAAGGCGTTGATGACGGCTTCTACCTCGGCCGGATACACGTTAAAGCCCGAACGGATGATCAAGTCCTTGGACCGCCCCGCGATGAACAGCGCGCCTTCTTCGTCCACGTAACCGATATCGCCGGTATTGAGCCAGCCGCCGGGCAGCAGCGCCTTCGCCGTCTGCTCCGGGTTGCGGTAATAGCCCAGCATCACGCCCGGCCCGCGCACCAGGATGTCGCCCTTTTCGCCTGCCTTGGGAGGGCCCGCATCGGGCGAGCCGAGCCGCAGTTCCACGCCCTCTACCGCATAGCCGGCGGTGCAGTCGTCGCGCGGTGCGTCGGCGCGGGTAATGAAGAGCGACCCCGCGTATTCGGTGATGCCATAGCCATGGTGCAGCGGCAGGCCGAAGTAATTTTCCATCTGGCGCTTGAGCGTGGGGTCCAGCGCGGCGCCGCCCGCATACAGGTAACGCAGGCGCGGGGCGGGTACGCCCTGCTCGGGCGCCACGGCAAGCAGGCGGGTGAACATCGTGGGCACGCCCTGCAGGATGCTCAGGCCGGGCGCCTGCAGCGCGCCGAGCACGTCCTGGGGGTCGTAGCGGCTGCGCAGCACCAGGCGTGCGCCGGCATGCACCGTGGCCAGCAGCACCGTGGCAATGCCGAAAATATGCGACATCGGCAGCGCTGCGTAGCTGATGTCTTCCGGCCCCAGGCGGCGCGAGGTGGCCGACACGCGCGCGAAATGCAGCAGGCCGCGATGCGGAACCATGACGCCCTTGGGCGCGCCGGTGGTGCCCGATGTGTAGATCAGGGTGGCGACCTGGCCTGCCAGGTCGCCGGTTTCGGGGGCAGGGCGCTGCGCCGGCAAGGCGTATTCGATGTCGCCGTTCCATACTTGCGCGTCGGCGGGGCGCGCCCCGGCCGCGCGCGCGTGGCTCGCAGCGGCGCTGGAGATATGGCTGGTGTACAGGGTCAATGCCGGTTCGGCATGCGTCGCGATGACATCGATCTCGCGCGGGCTCAGTCGCGCGTTCAGTCCCAGGGGCCACGCGCCCAGCAGGCTGCAGGCGAACAGCGCCTGGATCATCTGGGCGCAGTTCTCGCCCACGACGGCCACGCGGTCGCCGGGCTGCACGCCCTGGCCGGCCAGCCATTCCCGCGCCGCCTGTACGCGGGCCCACATTTCGCCATAGCGCACCGTGGCGCCGCTTTCTTCGTACAGGAAAATGGCCTGCTGGCGCTCGGCCTGTTGCTGCAACAAATGATGAATACGATCGGACATCGAAAACCACAAAACCAGGGTTGAAGACAATGGCGGAAGTGTCCGGCCCGCCGGCAGGCTTGACCATTCTTCATTGCCGAAGCAGGGGTTTTGTGTGGCCATACGCTGCGGCCCCGTGCTTCATTTGCGCAAAACCCCCGGTTCCAGAGAGCCAGATTGCCGCGGCGCCTGCGTCGTGGCTAGATATGGCTTGAAGGAGACAAACATGGACCTGAGCTGGACGCCGGAAGAACGCAGCTTCCGCGAAACCGTGCGCGCGTTCGCGCAAGGAAAACTGCCGCAAGATATCCGCGACAAGGTGCTGCGCCACCAGCGCCTGGAGCGCGACGACTATGTGCGCTGGCATCGCGTGCTGGCCGACCATGGCTGGGGCGCGCCCACCTGGCCCGTAGCGTTCGGCGGCACGGGCTGGAACGCCATCCAGCGCCTGATCTTCGAGGTCGAGTGCTTCAAGGCGGGGGCGCCCCGCCTGCTGCCGTTCGGCCTGACCATGATAGGCCCGGTGCTTATGAAATTCGGCAGCGCCGAGCAACAGCGGCGCCTGCTTCCCCGCATCATCCGCGTAGACGACTGGTGGTGCCAGGGCTACTCCGAACCGGGGTCGGGGTCCGACCTTGCCTCGCTGAAAACCCGCGCCGAACTCGACGGCGACCATTACCTCGTCAATGGCCAGAAAACCTGGACTACATTGGCGCAGTATGCCGACTGGATGTTCTGCCTGGTGCGCACCGACCTGCAGGCCAAGCCGCAGCGCGGCATATCCATGCTGCTCATCGACATGCGTTCGCCGGGCGTTAGCGTCAGGCCGATACGCACGCTGGACGGCGGTCACGACGTCAACGAAGTCTGGCTCGAAAACGTGCGCGTGCCGGCGGCGAACCTGGTGGGCGAGCCCGGCCAGGGCTGGACCTACGCCAAGTACCTGCTGGGCCACGAGCGCACCGGCATCGCCGGCCTGGGGCATTGCTATCGCGAGCTCGGAATCCTGAAAGACATGGCCGCGCGCACTCAGCTGCGCGGCCGGCCCATTCTGCAGGACAGCCGCATGCGCGACCGCATCTCGCGCGTCGAGACCGACATCATGGCGCTGGAAATGCTGTTGCTGCGCGTGGCGGCGGCGCGCGGCGACACGCCGGGGCCGGAGGCCTCGGTGCTGAAAATCCGCGGATCCGAGATCCAGCAGGACCTCGCGATGCTGCAGATGGAAATCGCCGGGCCGGATGCCTGGCCCTACGATCCCGACTGGATGTTCGCCGACGCGACATTCCAGGGGCCCGGCCCCGATATGGCGGCCGCGTCGGGGGCGGGCTACGCCGACATGCGCAAGACTTCGATCTATGGCGGCACCACCGAGGTGCAGAAGGGCATCATCGCCCGCATGATGCTGGGCCTGTAAGGCCCCTATCGCAACGGGACACGACTATGGATTTCGCGTATACCGAAGAACAGCGCATGCTCGCAGACAGCCTGCGGCGGCTGATGCAGGAAGAATGGAATTTCGCGGCGCGCCGCGCCCGCGCCGCGAGCCCGGGGCTGGACATGCGCGCCTGGAACCAGCTGGCCGGGCTGGGCGTGCTGGGCCTGAACGTTGCGGCCGAGCATGGCGGCTTCGGCGAGCCGCCGGCGAGCCTGCTGCCGGTGCATCTGGAACTGGGCCGCGGCCTGGTGTCCGAACCGGTGATTCCCAGCGCCGTCATGGGGGCCAGCCTGATTGCGGCCTGCGCCGGCGCCGCCGCGCAGCGCGACTGGCTGCCGGCCGTGGCCAGCGGACAGGCCATTGTGGCGCTGGCTTACCAGGAACCCGGCCGGCGCTACGACACCGAACCCGAACTGTGCCGCGTGCAGCCGGCCGCCGACCGCATTCTGCAGCTATCCGGCGTGAAGCATCTGGTCTGGCATGGCGCGGCGGCGCACGCGTGGATCGTATCGGCCCGCGACCTCGACGACGAACCGGTGCTGTTGCGCGTGCCGGCCGACGCGCAGGGCGTCACGGTGCTGGACACGCCCACACTGGACCGCACGCGATGCGCGCGCATCGAGTTCAACGCCACGCCGCTGGATGCGGACGCGTTGCTGGCGCAGGGCCAGGCCGCGCGTGACGCGCTGGCCTGCGCGCTGGAATGGGGCACGGCGGCCCTGTGCGCGCATGCGGCCGGCGCCATGGAGCGTCTGCTCGAGATCACCATCGACTACCTGAAGACGCGCCGCCAGTTCGGCCAGCCATTGGCCGCGTTCCAGGTGTTGCAACATCGCCTGGCCGACATGCTGGTCGCCAAGGAAATGGCCCTTTCCATGGCCTATGTGGCGGCTGCCGCGCTGAGCGAACCCGATGCCCGCCAGCGCCGGCGCATGCTGGCTGCGGCCAAGCTCGAAGCTGCGCGTGCCGGGCGCTTCGTGGCGCAAAGCGCCGTGCAGCTGCATGGCGGCATGGGCATGACCGACGAGCTCGAAGTCGGCGACTACTTCAAGCGCCTGACGATGATCGACCAATTGCTTGGCGATACGGCCGAACAGTACGCGCTACTCGAGGAGCTGGCATGACGCAGGCATATGAGCAGATCCGTTTTGCGCTGGAAAACGGGGTGGGCGTCATCACCCTGAACCGCCCCGAGCGCCTGAACAGCTTTACCGCCGTCATGCACGCGGAGCTTGCGCGCGCGCTGGACGCCCTCGAGGCTTGCGCCGGGCTGCGCGGCCTGGTCATTACCGGCGCGGGGCGGGGCTTTTGCGCGGGGCAGGACCTGGGCGAACGCAAGCCCTTGCCGCAAGGGCAGCGCCGCGATCTGAGCCTGGGCCTGCGCAATCATTATCAACCCCTGATCACGCGACTGCGCGCGCTGCCCGTGCCCGTGGTGTGCCTGGTCAATGGCGTGGCGGCCGGGGCAGGGGCCAGCCTGGTCCTGGCCTGCGATGTCGTTTATGCCGTGGAATCGGCGCGTTTTGTACAGGCCTTCAGCAAGATCGGGTTGCTGCCCGATGCCGGCGGCACCTGGTTCCTGCCCCGGCTGGTGGGTTCGGCGCGCGCGATGGGCATGGCGCTTTTCGGCGACGCGGTGTCGGCGCGCCAGGCCGAGCAATGGGGGCTGATCTGGCGCTGCATACCCGATGACGCGCTGGACGCCACGCGCGAGCAGGTGGTGGCCACGCTTGCGGGCGGGCCCACGCGGGCATACGGGGCCGCCAAGCAGGCCCTGCATTCGGCCAGCGGCAATACCCTGGCGCAGCAGTTCGACCTGGAATGCGAACTGCAGAAGCAGCTGGGTTATACCGATGATTATCTCGAAGGCATACGCGCTTTCGCCGAAAAGCGCGCGCCGCTGTTCCAGGGGCGATGAAAATGCCGGGGCCGGTCCGGGCGCCGGCGCGGATTCCGGCCTCTTGAACCCGGCCTTGTAGAAATACGAATTCACAAATGGCCTGGGGGCGGGCATCCTTGGGCCTGCAACGACATAGCCAAGGATCCCAACATGACGTCTTCCAACCCCGCGGACTGGATCGGCCGCGGCGAGTCAGTGGCCGACAATCTCGACGCCAGCCACGCAGCCCGTATCGCCGCCACGCTGGGCGGCCCGGCGTCGGCAGCCGGCGCGCCGCTGCCGCCGCTGTGGCACTGGGCCTACTTCATCAACCCGGTCGGCCTCGAAGGCGTGGGCCCGGACGGGCATCCGGCCCGTGGCGGCTTCCTGCCCCCCGCCGACGACCGCAACCGCATGTGGGCCGGCGGCCGCCTGGAATTCCATGCTCCCTTGCGCGTGGGCGTGCCGGCCGAACGCCGATCCACCGTTGCCGACGTGCGCGAAAAAACCGGCCGCACCGGCTCGCTGCTGTTCGTGACCGTGCGCCACGAATACCACCAGGAAGGCACGCTGGCCATCCACGAAGAACAAGACATCGTCTACCGGCAGCCCTCGCCGCCCCGGCTGGTGGGCACCGAAGCCCCGCCGCCGGCACAATGGAGCGAAACCATCGAACCCTCGCCGGTGCTGTTGTTCCGCTATTCGGCGGTCACGTTCAATGGCCATCGCATCCATTACGATCATCCCTACGTCACCGGCGCCGAAGGCTATCCCGGCCTGGTGGTGCATGGCCCCATGCTGGCCACCCTGATGGTCAACGCATTTCGCCACGCGCATCCGTCTGCGACGCTGCGGCACCTGTCGTTCCGCGGGTTGCGGCCGCTTATCGCGCCCGCGCCGTTCCAGGTTGCCGGCCGTGTCGGCGAACCGGGCGTGGCCGACCTGTGGGCCGAACAAGACGGCACGCTGGCCCACCAGGCACAACTGAGGTTCTCCGCATGAGCGCCGGCATTCCCGTCCGTCCCCTCGACGGCATTACGGTCGTAAGCCTCGAGCACGCCATCGCGGCTCCCTTCTGCACGCGCCAGCTGGCCGACATGGGCGCGCGCGTCATCAAGATCGAACGCCCCGGGGCCGGCGACTTCGCCCGCGGCTACGACGAACGCGTGCGCGGCCTGTCGTCGCACTTCGTCTGGACCAACCGCTCCAAGGAAAGCCTTACGCTCGACCTCAAGCACCCCGACGCCGCCGACGTCATGCGGCGCCTGCTGGAGTCGGCCGACGTGCTGGTGCAGAACCTGGCGCCGGGCGCCGCCGAGCGCCTGGGGCTGTCGTTCGAGGCCCTGCATGTGCGCCACCCGCGCCTGATCGTCTGCGACATCTCCGGGTACGGCGAGGGCGGGCCCTACGAACGCAAGAAGGCCTACGATCTGCTCATCCAGAGCGAAAGCGGGTTTGTCTCGGTTACCGGCTCGCCCGACGATCCGGCCAAGGCGGGCTGCTCCATTTCCGACATCGCCGCCGGCATGTACGCCTACTCGGGCATCCTCAACGCGTTGCTGCTGCGCCAGCGCACCGGCGTGGGCAGCCGCCTGGACGTGTCCATGCTCGAAAGCATGGTCGAATGGATGGGCTATCCCATGTACTACGCGTTCGACGGCGCCACGCCGCCCGCGCGCGCCGGCGCGGCCCACGCCACCATCTACCCGTACGGCCCCTTTCCGGTGGGCGACGGCGCCACCATCATGCTGGGCCTGCAGAACGAGCGCGAATGGCGCGTATTCTGCGACCGCGTGCTGGGGCAGCCTGCCCTGGCCGACGACGAGCGTTTTGCGTCGAATTCCCGGCGCGCCGCGAATCGCGACGCCTTGCGCGCCCTGATCGTGCAGGCGTTCGCCAGCCTGACCATCGAGCAGGTCACCGAACGCCTCGAGGCCGCGCAGATCGCCAATGCCCGCGTCAATGAAATGAAAGACGTCTGGGCGCATCCCCAGTTGCAGGCGCGCCAGCGTTGGCGCGAAATCAACAGCCCCGCGGGCGCCCTGCCATCGCTGCTGCCGCCGGCGTCCAGCAACGCCTACACGCCGCGCATGGACCCGGTTCCCGCCGTGGGCGAACACACCGATGCGGTGCTAGCATGGCTGGGGTACGCGCCCGACGCCGTGGCGCGCCTGCGCGCCTCGGAGGTCGTGTAATGTCCAACGTAGTCCGTACTGCCCTGTTCGTGCCGGCCAGCCGCCCCGAACGCATCCCCAAGGCGCTGGCCAGCGGCGCCGATACCGTCATCGTCGACCTCGAAGACGCGGTCGAGCACCTGGCCAAGGCCAGCGCCCGCGAAGCGCTGTGCGATTTCCTGGGCACGCAGCCCGGCGTGCGTCTGTGGGTGCGCATCAACGACGCATCCACCCCCTGGCACGACGACGATCTGGCGGCCTGCCGCAACCATCCCGGTGTGACGGCCATCGTGCTGCCCAAGGCCGAAACCGCCGCACATGTGCGGCATGCTGCGCAAACGGGCATTGGCATCGTGCCCATTCTGGAAACCGCCGACGGCATCCTCAACGCGGCCGAAATCGCACGCACGCCGGGCGTGCGGCGCCTGGCCTTCGGCAGTCTCGACTACGGCCTGGACCTTGGGCTTACCCCCGATTCCGAAGGCGCCACGGTCGTGCTCGATCATGCCCGGGTGCAGGTGCTGCTGCAAAGCCGGTCCGCCGGTCTGGCTGCGCCGCTCGACGGCGTGTTTCCCGGCGTGCAGGACACCTCCGGCATGCAGGCGGCTGCCTGCCGGTCGCGCGACATGGGGTTTGGCGGCATGCTGTGCATCCATCCCACGCAGGTCGCCATCATCCACGGCGCGTTCGCCCCGCCCGCCGCCGACCTGGAATGGGCCCGCCGAGTGGTGGCCGTGCATCGCGACAGCGGAGCGGGCACTTTCATGCTCGACGGCAAAATGGTTGACGCCCCCGTCATCGCGCGCGCGCGGCAACTGCTGCAACGCGCCGGCGAACAATCGTAACGCCCGCATAGCCCGTTCGCGTTGCCGAACACGTGCCTGGTGTCTGACACCCTACGGGAGTCAGACACCGGATGAAAGGACGTCTGCCTTCGCGTCGAGACGTATACATGGTGTCTGACTCCCTACTGGAGTCAGACTCCGGATGAAAGGGCGTCTGCCTTTGCGTCGAGACGAATACATGGTGTCTGACACCCTACGGGAGTCAGGCACCGGATGAAAGGACGTCTGCCTTCACGTCGAGACGTATACACGGTGTCTGACTCCCGAAGGGTGTCAGACACCTTCACGTCCAAACGAATACACGGTGTCTGACATCTTCAGGTCAACACGCCGTTTCATGCCTCGCCCTGCCTGCCGCCCCCGCTCACGGTGGCTACTACAGGCGTTCAATCGGCTGGTCGGTCAGCGCCGCCAGCAGTGTCGGCAACGGCCCCTGCGGCAGCACCAGCGCGGGCGTCAATTCCTGCAAGGGCGCCAGCACAAAGGCGCGCTGGTGCATGCGCGGGTGGGGCAGGGTCAGGCGTTCGGACTGCATGGCGGTGTCGCCATGCATCAGCAAGTCCAGGTCCAGCGTGCGCGGCGCATTTCTGTACGGGCGCTGCCGTCCATGACGGGCTTCCAGCGCCTGCAGCACATCCAGCAACGCCAGCGGCGCCAGCGTGGTATCCAGCGCGGCCACCGCATTGATGAAATCCGGGCCGCCGGCATCGACCGGAGCCGTGCGATAAAACCCCGACGCCTGGCACCCCTGGATGCCGGGCGTGGCGGCCAATTCGCGCAATACGGTGTGCAGCGTACCCGCGGCGTCGCCCAGGTTGGCGCCCAGGCCCACATAGGCGCGCACCGGCGCGTTCATTCGGACGGCGTGGCGTGGGCCGCCGGCGGACGGCGCGGCCGGCGGCGCCGCTTGCGTGGCGCACTGGCTTCGGCCGGGTCGCGAGGCAGACGGGCGAGCTCTTCGATCATCTCGGCGCGGCCGGCGTCGTCGGCGTTGGCCAGGTCCATCCACCACTGCGCCAGCACGCTGTCGAACTCGCCGGCGGCGGCGCGCAGTTGCAGGAAATCGCAGGCGGCGCGAAAGCGCGGTTGTTCAATCATGCGGTAAACCGCCTTGCCCGAGCGTCGTTCGAAACGCGGCTGCATGAACCAGATTTCGCGCATGTCGGACGAGAACCGGCGCTGGATCGCCAGCTTTTCGGTCTGTTCGTCCAGCACCGAATCGGCCGCGCGCACCAGCGCGGGTATCGTGTGCTCGCCCTGGGCGCGCAATTGCTTCCACCGCGAATCGACCTGCTGCCACAGCAGCGCCGCGAACAGAAAGCTGGGGCTGATGCTCTTGCCCGCGCGCACTCGCTTGTCGGTGCGTTCCAGTGCCAGTTCGACAAAGTTCTCGCCGCCCGGCTGCTCCAGCACGACGTCCAGCAGGGGCAGCATGCCGTGGTGCAGGCCGTCGGCGCGCAACTGGCGCAGGCAGTCCATGGCGTGCCCGCAGGTCAGCAACTTGAGCATTTCGTCGAACAGGCGCGAGGCCGGCACGTTTTCGATCAGGCTTGCCATGGTGCCGATGGGTTCGCGCGTGGCCGGATCGATCGTGCCGTTGAGCTTGGCCGCGAAACGCACGGCGCGCAGCATGCGCACAGGATCTTCGCGATAGCGTTGCGCCGGGTCGCCAATAATGCGCACCTGCCGCTTTTTCAGGTCGTGCACGCCCTGGTGGAAGTCGATGACTTCTTCCGTATGGGGGTCGTAGTACAGCGCGTTCATGGTGAAGTCGCGTCGCGCGGCGTCTTCTTCGTGGCTGCCGAACACGTTGTCGCGCAGGATGCGGCCGTGCTCATCGGTTTCCTGGTCCTGGGACGCGGGCGCCCGGAAGGTGGACGTTTCGATGATTTCCGGGCCAAACACCACGTGCACCAGCTGGAAGCGCCGGCCGATGATGCGGGCGCGCCGGAACAGCGGGCGGATCTGTTCGGGCGTGGCGTCGGTGGCCACGTCGAAGTCCTTGGGCTCCAGCCCCACGATCAGGTCGCGCACCGCGCCGCCCACGATATACGCCGAATAGCCATGCTGGCGCAATACGTCGCATACCTTGATGGCATGCCGCGATACGTTGCGGCGGTCAATGCCGTGCTTGTCGCGCGGGATGCGTTGCGGCCCGCGGGCTACCGGCTTGAACAGCCGGCCGACGAATTTTTTTATGGTTTCGGTGATCATTTAGGATTTGGCATCTTCCATGTGCTCGAACAGATCGAGCACCTGCCAGCCGCGTGCCCGCGCGATTTCTCGCAACGACGGGCTGGGATTGGTGGCTACCGGCCGGGTCACGGCCTCGAGCAGCGGGACATCGTTGGTGGAATCACTATAAAAGTACGATTCGGAAAAATCGGCAAGCTTCAACCCCATGCCGGCCAGCCATTCGTTGACGCGCACGACCTTGCCATGCTGGAAACTGGGCGTGCCGTGGATGCGGCCGGTGTAGCGTCCGTTGCGGTATTCGGGCTCGGTGGCGATCAGGTGGGGCACCCCGAATGCGCGGGCAATGGGCGCGGTGACAAAGCTGTTGGTGGCCGTGACCAGTGCGCACAGGTCGCCTGCGCCCAGGTGCTGGTCGACCAGTTGCAGCGCCTGCGGCGCGATGTCGGGGCGCACGACTTCGGCCATGAATTCTTCGTGCCATGCCGCCAGGTCGAACGGCGTGTGGGCCGCCAGCAGGCCCAGCATGAATTCGGCCGCCTGATCGGCGCTGAGCTGCCCCTGGTTGTAGCGCACCATCAGGTCATCGTTGCGGCGGCGCGCTTCTTCGGGGTCGCCCGCCCGGCCGGTGCGCGCCAGGAAGTCGGCCCATTGATAGTCGCTGTCCAGCGGCAGCAGCGTATGGTCCAGGTCGAACAGCGCGAGTCTTCGGGGCGTCATGGTGTTTGTGTGTCGGGGTCTGCAAGCATGGCGCGCAGCAGCGGAATGGTAATGGCCCGGCCGGTGGCCAGGGAATAGCGGTCCAGGGCGTCGAGCAGCGCGGCAAGCTTGCGGATGTCGCGTTCGCGGTGCGTCAGCATCCACTGTATGACTTCGGGCGCAAGTTGCAGCCCGCGTTCGGCGGCCTGCGTAGCCAGTGCTGCCAGTTTGTCGGCATCGGAAAGCGGCTCGAGCCGGAAGACCAGGTCCCAGCCCAGGCGCGTGCGCAGGTCTTCGCGCAACGGCATGGACAAGGGTGCGCGATCGCCCGCAACGGCCAAGGCGAATGCGCGGCTGGTGGCCGCGCATTCGCGCCACCGATTGTACAAGGCGAACAGCGCGGCCTGTTGTGCGTCGCTCATGCGATGCACGTCGTCTACCGCGATGCGCGGCGGCATGGGGGTCGCGGAATCGGCATCGGCCAGACGGCGAAGCGCCCGGGGGTCTTGCGACGCATCGATATACACCGCGCCCGGCAAGGCGGCCAGTCCGCGCAGCAGATGGCTGCGGCCGCAGCCTGCGGCGCCCCACAAATACAGCGCGCGGCCCGGTTCCAGCCCGATGGCGGCAGCCAGGGCTTGGCTGTTGGGGCCGGCGATATAGTTCTGCAGCGTGGGGGCGGGGGCGGGCAGTACGTCGAGCAGCAGCTGGCGGGTCATGGACGAAAATAAGGACGAAGCGGGACGGTCAGGCCGTTGCCGGCCGCATCGCACGATAACAAACGCCAGGGCATCGTAAAATGCCGGCTCGGCACCCCGTAAACCCCGCAATTGTTACATACCCCACGGTTTTTCTCATGACTAATCAACCTTCCGCCCCCTTGACGTACCGCGACGCCGGCGTCGATATCGATGCCGGCGACGCCCTGGTCGACCGCATCAAGCCCCTGGCTGCGCGCACCATGCGTCCCGGCGTGCTGGCCGGCATAGGCGGATTCGGCGCCTTGTTCCAGGTGCCCGGGAAGTACCGCGAGCCGGTGCTGGTGTCGGGCACCGACGGAGTCGGCACCAAGCTGCGGCTGGCCTTTGAATGGAACCGCCACGACACCGTGGGCATCGACCTGGTCGCCATGAGCGTCAACGATATCCTGGTGCAGGGTGCCGAGCCGCTGTTCTTCCTGGACTACTTCGCCTGCGGAAAGCTGGCGGTGGACACCGCGGCTGCCGTGGTCGGCGGTATCGCGCGGGGCTGCGAACTCGCCGGTTGCGCCCTGATCGGCGGCGAAACCGCCGAAATGCCGGGCATGTATCCCGATGGCGAATACGACCTGGCCGGCTTTGCAGTAGGGGCGGTGGAAAAGTCCGAAATTCTCGACGGCAAGTCGATTCAGCCGGGCGATGTGGTGCTGGGCCTGGCGTCCAGCGGCGCGCATTCGAACGGCTATTCGCTGGTGCGCAAGATCATCGAGCGGGCCGGCGCACGTGCCGACCAGGATTTCCACGGCCAGCCGCTGGCCGACGTGGTCATGGCGCCCACGCGCATCTACGTCAAGCAGGTGTTGGCGGCCATGGCGGCGCATCGCGGCGGCATCAAGGGGCTGGCGCACATCACCGGCGGCGGCCTGCTCGAGAACGTGCCGCGCATTCTGCGCGCCGGCCTCTCGGCCCGGCTGCATCGCGATGCGTGGCAAATGCCGCAGCTGTTCCAGTGGCTGCAGCAGCAGGGCAACGTGGCCGATACCGAAATGCACCGCGTCTTCAACTGCGGCATCGGCATGGTGATCGTGGTCGCCGCCGACCAGGCCGACGCAATTGCCGCCACCTTGACGGCGCAAGGCGAAACAGTCAGCCGCCTTGGCGAGATCGTCGACCAGCAGCCCGGCATGGCCCCGACCGTGGTGGTCTGACGGGCATAAATGGCGTGCGCGGTGCCCGCAGGCGCTTGGGCCGCGCCGTGCACACAGCAGGCGGTGTCTGACACCTTCGGAGTCAGACACCTGGTTGAGAAGCTGACGTTGATGACGGTACCCTGTTCGGTGTCTGACTCCGAAGTGCACTGACCTCACAAAGTTTCGGTGTCTGACTCCGAAGGTGTCAGACACCCTCCGGCAAGCATCAGGCGCCGAAGCGCGCCACGCGGTTCAGGCGCGGTCGGGCTCCGCGCCGATGTTCAGGGCTGCTGCCACGGCATCGACTGCGCGGGCCGCCGCGTCGGCCGCCAGGCAATCCACGATGGTTCGTTGGGGCTGGGCGCGCAGCCAGGTCAGCTGGCGTTTGGCCAGTTGCCTTGTGGCGGCGATGGCCTGCTCTCGGGCCGCGGCCAGATCTGTCGCGCCGTCCAGATGCTCCCACATTTGCCGGTAGCCCACGCAGCGTATCGATGGCAGCCCGGGATGCAGGTCGCCCCGCGCATGCAGGGTGCGCACCTCGTCCAGCAGGCCGCGCGCCAGCATGGCGTCGAACCGTTGCGCAATGCGCGCATGCAGCGCGGCTCGGTCAGACGGCTCCATGCTGACGGTGACGTACCGGTACTCTGACGAAGGGTCCGTCCGGCCTGGCCGGCCGGTCAACAGCGCCGACATGGGTTGGCCGCTCAGTATGCAGATTTCCAGTGCGCGCTGGATGCGTTGGCTGTCGTTGGGCGCCAGGCGCGCCGCCGTCGGCGGATCGAGCGCGGCGAGCTCGGCATGCAGCGCCGGCCACCCCAGCCGACCCGCCCTGTCTTCGAGTTCGGCGCGCAGCGTCGGGTCCGCCTGCGGCAGGTCGTCCAGGCCGTCGCGCAACGCCTTGTAGTAGAGCATGGTGCCGCCGGCCAGCAGCGGCATGCGGCCGCGCGCGCGGATATCGGCGATCAGTCGCAGCGCATCGGCGCGGAACTCCGCCGCCGAATACGATTGCGCGGGGTCGCGGATGTCGAGCAAATGTTGCGGCACCCGGGACTGTTCGGCGGGCGTAGGCTTGGCCGTGCCGATATCCATGCCGCGGTAGATGGTGGCCGAATCGACGTTGATGATTTCTATCGGCCAGCGTTGCGCAAGCGCCAGTGTCGCCGCGCTCTTGCCGGCCGCGGTGGGTCCGGCCAGGCAGATGATGGGCGCGCCGGCGTTCATGAGGGCATGGCCGCTGCGAGCGGGCAAGTCAGATGATCGGGCATGGCTATTGCCCGCGCAGGAACAGTTTGTCGAGGTCGGATAATGACCACTGCACCCATGTAGGGCGTCCGTGATTGCACTGATCGGCGCGCTCCGTCGTTTCCATCTGGCGCAACAGCGCGTTCATTTCTTCGATGGTAAGGCGGCGGTTGGCGCGCACCGAACCATGGCAGGCCATGGTGGCCAGGAGTTCGTTGCGCTGCTCGGTCATCAGGCGCGATACGCCCACGGTGGCCAGGTCGCGCAATACGGCGCGCGCCAGCGTTTCGATGTCGCCGCGCGCGAGCAGGGCGGGTACGGAGCGCACCGCGATCGACGCGGGCCCCGACGGCCGCATGTCGAACCCCAGGCCGGCGAGCTGTTCCTGGTTTTCTTCGACCAGCGCCACGTCCTTTTCGTGCGCGTGGAATACCACGGGCACGAGCAAGTCCTGGCGGGGCAGTTCCCGGGCATCCAGTGCATTCTTGAGCTGTTCGTACACCACCCGTTCGTGCGCTGCATGCATGTCCACCAGCACCAGGCCCCGGCGGTTCTGCGCCAGAATGTATATGCCATGCAGCTGCGCCAGCGCCATGCCCAGCGGATGTTCCTCGTCCATCGGCAGCGAGGCCGGCGCCGGCTGCGGTTCGCGCGTGGTGGCGGCTTGCGGGGGCGGCGCCGCATCGAGTGGCCGGTACAGCGAGCGCCAGTCGGCGGCGGGCACGCCGGCGGGTTCGGCATGCAGGCGGAATGGCACCTGGGTGTGCGGGCGTGCGGCGCGCCCATCCGTCGACGTCTGCGCATGGGGGCGATCATGCGTCGGGGCAAGGGGTTGTTCGCCCGGCACGAGACGCCGCGCGTCAGCCGCGGTTTCCGCGGCCGGCTGCGCTGGCAGCGCGGTTGCCGGGGCCGCGACGGCCGAGGCGCCGCCAGTCTGCGCCAGCGCCTGCGCCACCACCTGGCCCACGAACCGATGCACCGCCCCGCTGTCGCGGAAGCGCACTTCGTGCTTGGCCGGATGCACGTTGACATCCACGGCGCCGGGGTCGATATCCAGGTACAGCACATAGGCCGGCTGCCGGTCGCCATGAAGCACATCGGCATAGGCGGCGCGCAATGCGTGGCTGACCGTGCGGTCGCGCACAAAACGCCCGTTGACGTACAGGTACTGGCGGTCGGCCCGCGCACGGGCCGCGGTGGGGCGGGTGATCATGCCGGCCAGGCTGATGGCGCCGGCCGCGGCGCTGAGCGGCAGGCCATGCTCGACGAATTCGGCGCCCAGCACGTCGCGGATACGCTGCCCCGCGTCGGCGGGCAGCCACTGGCGTTGCGCGCGGTCGTGGTGAAACAGCCGGAACGCAATGCCGGGATGGGCAAGCGCGATACGTTCCAGCGCGTCGACACAGTGGCCGAACTCGGTGGCTTCGGCGCGCAGGAACTTGCGTCGCGCCGGCACGGAATCAAACAGTTGGCGCACGTCCACGGTGGTGCCCGGCGGGCCGGATGCGGGGGTCACCTGAAGGCTGTGGCCGTCGATCTGCCAGGCGTGCTGCGCCTGGCGCGTGCGCGAAATCAGCGTAAGCTGCGCCACCGAGGCAATCGAGGCCAGCGCCTCGCCGCGAAACCCCATAGAACCGACGGATTCCAGTTCGTCCAGCGAGCGAATCTTGCTGGTGGCATGGCGGGTCAGCGCCAGCGGCAGTTCTTCGGGCGGGATGCCTGCGCCGTCGTCAGTGACGGCAATGCGCCGGATACCGCCGCCTTCCAGCCGCACCTCGATGGCACGGGCGCCGGCATCAATAGCGTTTTCGAGTACTTCTTTCAGCACCGACGAAGGCCGTTCGATGACTTCGCCTGCGGCGATCTGGCTGATCAGCAGGTCGGGCAGGGCGGCGATCGCGCGGCGTTCTGACATGGAATGCGGCTGGGTGGAATCGGGCATGTGGTGATTTTAGCCGCCCGCCGGCGCGGGCCCGCCACGAGGCGCCGACGGACCGCCCGCGGGCCTTGCGCTATAGTCTGCACGCCCGGTGTCATGATCTACGGTAACGGCATGCTCGACTTTCTTCAGATGGTGCTGCACATCGACCAGGCGCTGGGCGTCTGGGTGCAGCAGTATGGCGCGGGTGTTTACCTGGCGCTGTTCGTGATTGTTTTCGCCGAGACCGGGCTGGTCATCGCGCCATTCTTGCCGGGGGATTCGCTGCTGTTCGTCGGTGGCGCGTTCGGGGCCACAGGCGCGCTCGACCCCTTGTGGCTGGGCGGGTTGCTCATGATGGCGGCAGCCGCGGGCAATACGGTGAACTACTTCATCGGACGCGCCATCGGGCCGCGCGTGTTCAGTCAGAACGCGCGCCTTCTGGACCGCGCCGCGCTGCTGCGTGCGCGCCTGTTCTGCAGAAGGCACGGCGGCAAGGCCATCGTGATGTCACGCTTCGTGCCCGTGGTACGCACGTTCGCGCCGTTCGTGGCGGGCGTGGGCCGCATGAACCTGCTGCGCTTCCAGTTGTTCAATGCAGGGGGCGCGGCGCTGTGGGTGGGCGGGCTGGTTGCGGCAGGGTATTTTTTCGGCAATATCCCGCTGGTCAGAGATCACTTGAACACGATCGTGCTGGCGGGGCTGGCGGCGGCCATGGCGCCGGTGACGGGCGCGGCATTGTTCAGGCTGGCGCGAGCCCGCCGCTTGCGAGACTGACCGGGCGCGACAAGCGCGCTTATTGCTGTGCCGGCGGGTTGCCGGTCTTGGGCCAGTAAGTGCCGAACGTCCACAGGTTGAGTTCCGGGTCGCGGCACGAAAATTCGCGGCTGCCGAAATCGGTGTCGGCGATTGCCCTTTCGATGTGCGCGCCCGCACCCCGCAGGGTTTCGTATAGGGCGTCGGCGTCGTCCACCGCCAGGTACAGCGAATCGGTGCGGCGTCCTTCCAGGCTGCCGACCAGTTGGCTGTACGCATGATCGCGATGCTGGCCCAGCATCAATATCGACGATCCGAAGGCCAGTTCGGCGTGCACGACCACGCCGCCATGCCGGTACACCACATGTTCCGTGAAACCCACTGTGTCGACCAGCCACTGGATCATCCGTTCGGCGTCATTGCATAGCAGGGTGGGAAAAAGACGCGGCGGCTCGCTGGCAGGCGATGTCATGATCAGTCTCCGGCTGGGGAAATGATGTCAGTCGTCGGCTCTGCGTCCGCGCGCGTCTTGCGTCTTGGACGATTATTTTGCGGGCGCTAGCTGGCGTCGGCAATATGCGCGATGGGAGGATTGGCAACGAAGTATTGCTGGATGCCCGTCATCATCGCCTCGGCCAGTTTCTGCTGGTGGCTGGAAGAGCGCAACAGCGCTTCTTCGCGCGGATTGCTGATGAACGCTGTTTCAACCAGGATAGAAGGGATGTCGGGAGCCTTGAGCACCGCGAAACCCGCTTGCTCGACCTGGCGCTTGTGCAGCCGGTTGATTTTCTTGATTTCGTCCAGGAAAGCCGCGCCCAGCCGTAGCGAATCGTTGATCTGCGCCGTGGTGGACAGATCAAGCAGCACCTTGGCGACGTTTTTGTCGTGGCTGCCCAGATTGACGCCGCCTATCAGGTCGGCGGCGTTTTCTTTGTTGGCCAGCCAACGTGCCTGCGTGCTCGAGGCGCCCCGCTGTGACAGCGCAAATACCGACGAGCCGCTGGCGGTGGGCTTGATCCACGCATCGGCATGGATGGAAATGAACAGGTCGGCGCGCACGCGGCGCGCCTTCTGGACGCGCACATGCAGCGGCACGAAATAGTCGTCGTCGCGCGTCAGGTAGGCCCGCATATTGGGCTGTGCGTCGATCAGCGTTTTCAGGCGCCGGGCAATGCGCAGCACCACGTCTTTTTCGCGCAGGCCGCTCTTGCCGATGGCGCCCGGATCTTCGCCGCCATGGCCGGGGTCCAGCGCGATGGTGAGCATGCGCTTGCGGCGCGCCGGACGGGCGGGCTCGGGCGCCGGCTTGGGCATGGCGATGGCCGGCGGCGGTTCCTGCCCCTGCGCCTGCGGGGCGGGAGCGGGGGGCGCGCCGGGATTGCGTGCGATGTCTTCGAGAATGCGCGCCAGCGGATCGTCGACGTCGGGGCCGGCCTGCTTTTTCAGCATCGCCATCAGGGGGTCTTGCGCCACCTTGGGATACAGGTCGAGCACCAGGCGGTATTGATAGTCGCCCACCGGCTTGAGCGTGAATACCTGGGGCGCCACGCCCTGTTTCAGGTCGAAGACCAGGCGCACGACATTGGGGCGGTTCTGCGCCACCCTGAGCGCCTGGATGTACGGGTCGTCGGGGCGCACCTTGGAGATCAGCTGGTTCAGCGCGCTGCTGACTTGCAGGCCTTCCAGGTCGACCACCAGCCGGTGCGGATTTTCCAGCGTGAAATGTTCTGCCTTGAGTTCGCTGTCGAGTTCAAGGGTGACGCGGGTGTATTCCTCGGCCGGCCAGGTGCGCACGGCCAGGATGGTGGCGGCGCTGGCCAGCCGCGGCAGTACGGGAAGGACGAGCAGCGTGGTGGCGACGCTGATCAGGCGTCGGCGCTGGGCGCCGCGGGAGGAGAGGGCGCCTGGGGCGTTGGGACAATCGCGTTCAACCATGTTTGTCCTCGGGCGGTATGGGCGGTGAGGGTGGCATCGCGGCCCGGGCCGGCATAGGCCAGGGAAATCTGCATGTCCGGAGGGGGTAATAAGCCTTCGGCACGCTCGGGCCATTCGATCAGGACAACCGCGTCATCGCGCAGCAAATCGCGAAAACCTGCGTCCAACCATTCGCGCGGATCGCTAAATCTATAAAAATCAAAGTGATAGAAGTATAAGTTAGAAACTTTATAAGATTCAAGCAGGGCATAGCTTGGGCTCTTGATGCGGCCCTGGATGCCGCATGCACGCAACAGTGCCCGGGTGAACGCGGTTTTGCCTGCGCCCAGGTCGCCCTGCAGATGAATGCGCCCGCCTGCCGGCAGGCCGCCCGCGCCACCCACCAGCGGCGCAAACTGGCGCGCCAGCGCCTCGGTGGCGGCCTCATCGGGCAAATGCAGGGTCAGGTTGCGCGGCGGAACGGACATGGCGTGGGCGGAGTGGTAAAACGGATGGACGTGCCCGGATTATAGGTAGCCAGGCGGTCTGCTATCATCGTATTGATTTTTATTCTCGTTTGAGCTCGGCTCGCGGCGTTCGTTCCGTGGGCGATCCCAGGAAGCCTCCGACATGAAAACCCGTATCGAGAAAGACACCTTTGGTCCCATTGACGTTCCCGCCGACCATCTGTGGGGCGCCCAGACGCAACGCTCTTTGCAGTTCTTCGCCATTTCAACCGAGCGCATGCCGGCGCCGCTGGTACACGCCATGGCCAGCCTGAAGCGGGCAGCCGCCAAAGTCAACGCCGATCTGGGCGAGCTCGACCGCCAAATTGCCGACGCGATCGTCAAGGCGGCCGATGAAGTCGTCGCCGGCAAGTGGCCCGACGAGTTTCCGTTGTCGGTCTGGCAGACAGGCTCGGGCACGCAGAGCAACATGAACATGAACGAGGTGCTGGCCAACCGCGCGTCCGAGTTGCTGGGCGGCGAGCGAGGCGAAGCGCGCAAGGTGCATCCCAATGACCACGTCAACCGCGGGCAATCGTCCAACGACACCTTCCCCACGGCCATGCATGTGGCCGCGGCGCTGCAGATCGAACATCACCTGTTGCCGGCGCTGAAGGCGCTGCGCGGCACGCTGGCCGCCAAGAGCGCGGCGTTCTACGACATCGTGAAAATCGGCCGCACGCACCTGCAGGACGCAACGCCCCTGACGCTGGGGCAGGAATTGTCCGGGCACGTCGCGCAGCTTGACCTGGCCGAACAGCAATTGCGCGCAACGCTGCCCGGACTGCACCAGCTGGCCATCGGCGGCACGGCGGTCGGCACGGGGCTGAACGCGCATCCCGAATTCAGCGCGCGCGTGTGCGCCGAACTGGCGCACGACACCGGATCGGCCTTCGTATCGGCGCCCAACAAGTTCCAGGCGCTTGCGTCCCACGAGGCCTTGCTGTTCGCCCACGGCGCGCTCAAGGCGCTGGCGGCCGCGCTGATGAAAATCGCCAACGATGTGCGCTGGCTGGCCAGCGGACCGCGGTCGGGCCTGGGTGAAATCAGCATTCCCGAGAACGAGCCGGGCAGCTCGATCATGCCGGGCAAGGTCAACCCCACCCAGTGCGAAGCCATCACCATGCTGGCCGCGCAAGTCATGGGCAACGATGTCGCCATTAACATAGGCGGAGCCAGCGGCAATTTCGAGCTCAACGTATTCAAGCCGCTGGTGATCCACAACTTCCTGCAATCCGTGCGCCTGCTCGCCGACGGCATGGCAAGTTTCGACCAGCACTGCGCCGCCGGCATCGAACCCAACCGCGAACGCATCGCCGAACTCGTCGAACGCTCGCTGATGCTGGTGACCGCCCTGAACCCCCACATCGGCTACGACAAGGCCGCCCAGATCGCCAAAAAAGCGCACAAAGAAAACCTATCCCTCAAAGACGCCGCACTGGCCCTGGGCTACGTCACAGAAGAACAATTCGCGCAATGGGTCGTACCGTCCGCAATGACAAACGCCGGCAGGTAGGGGCGGCGCACGTTGTCGGTTGGGAACAGCGCGGAGAGGCGGAAGGTGTCTGACACCCCTGTCGGGGAGTCAGACACCGGCCCGGCCCCGGCTCCGGCCCCCGTACCGTCGGCAATGACAGACGCCGGCAGGTGGGGGTGAGGTACGTCGTCGGTTGGGAGCAGCGCGGAGATGCGGAAGGTGTCTGACACCCCTGTCGGGGAGTCAGACACCGATCTCGCCGGCTCCGGCACCGGCCCAGGCACCGACCGCAGCGCCAGCCCCAGCACCCGCCACCCCTTCATACTCCCGCCATCCCGCTTCATTTATGCCTGCGCGGGCCGCGGGGGGCGGCGCGCGCGGGCGGCCCTGTACTGTCTTTCCTTGCACCCTGCTGGAGCCTAATGGGGCAAGAACTCCACTCTACCCGGCGTTGTGGGTCATTGAGATTCTGCGAGTCTGGGTGGGGGCGGGGGCGGGCGGAGGCGCCTCGGGGCCGGGCCCGGGCGCGCGGGGCGCCCGGACGGCACCGTGAAGCCGATGCCCGCCCCCGCCCCCACCCAGACGCCCCACAACCTCAACTCCCCACCTCAACTCCCCACCTCAACTCCCCACCTCAACTCCCCACCTCAACTCCCCACCTCAACTCCCCACCTCAACTCCCCACCTCAACTCCACCCTCACCCCCCACCGCCATCCAAACCGGCACCGTCACCACCGACAGCAGCGTCCCCAGCGAAATCAACACCGACACCATCCGCCCGTCTCCCCCCATCCGCATCGCCAGCACATAAGCCGCCGACGCAGTGGGCAACGCAGCGAACAGCAGCAGCATGCGCGCCTCGCCCGGCGGCAGGCCGCAGAACCTGGCCGCTCCCAGCGCCGCCAGCGGCAACAGCACCAGCTTCACCGTCAGCACCCACGCAATCAGCCGGCCCTGCCCCTGGCCGCCTTGCCAGAACAGGCTGGCGCCCACGCACAGGATGCCCAGAGCCAGCGACGCCGCCCCCAGGCGCGCCAGCACCGTATCCACCGGCCCCGGCAACTGCAGCCCCGCCAGATTGCCCGCCAGCCCCAGCACCGTAGCCATCAGCAGCGGATTGCGCAGCAGCTCGCGCAGCACCCCATTGCCGCCATGGCGCGCCAGCCCATACACAGCCGCGATATTTGCAATAGGCACCGCAAAGCCGACGATCAGCGCCATGGTCGTCTGCCCCTGCGCGCCACCCAGGCTGGCCGCCAACGCCAGGCCGATATAGGTATTGAAGCGGAACCCGCATTGCGCGGCGGACGCCAGCGCCAACGGTTGCGCGCGCAGGGCGCGTCCGCCCAGCCAGGTCAGCGCGATGCCTGCTCCAAGCACCAGCGACGTGGCCTGCAACAGGGTCAGCGCCGCCCCCGCGCTGATGGGCGTGCGCAGAATCGCCTGGAACAGCATGGCGGGGAACAGCACGAAATACACCATGCGCTCGGTGCCGGCGAAAAACTCGCGGGTAAAGCCCAGTTTGTGGCGCAGCAGCCAACCCAGGGCGATGAGCAGGAAATCCGGCAGGACGAGCAGCGCAACCGACATGAAAATCCGAAAAAATTGGGGAAACTACCGCAAATCCCACCCGCGCCAGGCGCCGATTTGCTGATATTCTCCACGAATTCGGCAGAGCGCGCGCACGACCGATAAACCGGTTTTTATATACTTCGCCTCACCCGATTCACGGCACGCGGCCTACCGGCCGTACGCCGATGCCTGCACCATCGGCCTCAACAGGGGCCCGCACTTGGAGGAAATACAACAATGATGATCAAAGCACGTACCCTCGCCACCGCTGTCGCGATGGCCTGCGGCCTGGCCGCCACGTCCGGCGCCGTGGCCGCCGACGCCTATCCGAACAAGCCTATCCGCGTCATCGTGCCGTTCGCGCCGGGCGGGTCCACCGACATCATCGCGCGCCTGGTCACCCAGCGCATGAGCCAGGAACTGGGCCAACCGATGGTGGTTGAAAACAAGGGCGGCGCAGGCGGCGCCATCGGCGCGGCGGAAGCGGCCCGCGCGGCGCCCGACGGCTACACGCTGTCGATCGCCACCGTGTCCACCATGGCGGTCAACTCGGCCTGCCGTCCGGACGATCTGCCCTACGACCCCATCAAGGACTTTCAGCCGGTTACCAATTTCGCCAACACCGCCAACGTGGTGTCGGTGAATCCCAAGTTCCCCGCCAAGGACTTCAAGGGCTTTCTCGAAGAGCTGAAGAAGAACCCCGGCAAGTACTCGTACGGCAGCTCGGGCACGTGCGGCGTGCTGCACCTGATGGGTGAATCGTTCAAGATCGCCACCGGCACCGACATCGTGCACGTGCCCTACAAGGGGTCGGGTCCGGCCGTGGCGGACGCGGTCGGCGGCCAGATCGAGATCCTGTTCGACAACCTGCCGTCGTCCATGCCCCAGATCCAGGCGGGCAACCTGCGCGCAATGGCCATTGCCTGGCCCGAGCGCATCGACGCCATCAAAGACGTGCCCACCTTCAAGGAAGTGGATTTCGCAAAGCTGAACCAGCCGGTCTGGTACGGACTGCTGGCGCCCGCGGGCACGCCCATGGACATCGTCAACAAGCTGCGCGACGCCGCCGTGGTGGCCCTGAAAGACCCGAAGGTCGTCCAAGCGCTCGACCAGCAGGGTTCGGCGCCGTCGGGCAACACGCCTGAAGAGTTCGCCAAGGAAATCAAAGAGCAATACGACTGGGCGAAAGACATCGTCAAGCAGAGCAACATCACGCTCAACTAAGCCGCATGCAGGCCACGCGGGCGTCGCGGCGCCCGCAACGTGGTCGAGCGTTACGGGCGCCCCTGGGGCGCCCGTTTTTCATGGGGCCAGCGGAAACTGCTGCTCGAGCTCGGCGCAGGCCTGGCGCAGGCGTTCGATGAGTTCTCGATGCAGCGCCGAAAGCGGGTCCTGGGTGCGCGTCAGGATGCTGAGCGGCACCTTGAGCGGCGGGTCCAGGCGACGCACCACCATGCCCGGCCGCAGCATGGCGCGGACGGTAATGGCGTCCACAATGGCTTCGCCGCAACCGGCCTCGGCCAGGGCGCAGGCCACATAATGTGTCTGCACCTGGATGGCGACTTCCGGATCCAGGCCTTGCGCATCCAGCGCCATCTGCAGCAGCGACCCCGACGCATCGCGAGCATCCAGCAGGATGAGCGTATCGTGCATCAGGTCGGCCAGCCGGGTACTGCCCCCGCCGGGCTTGCGGCCCAGGTGCACGAGTTCGGTATGGCCCAGCGGCGCGCGTGTCAGGCCGGGGTAGTCGTGCATATCGAACGTCACGGCCACATCGAGCTCGCGCGCCAGCAGCCCCTGCACCAGTTCCGCGCTGTGATGCGTGTGGATGTCGAAGGTGATGCCGGGCCGCGTGTCGCGGCTGGCGCGCACGACCTGCGGCAGCAGCCCCAGACCCAGCGCCGGCGCGCAGCCCACCCGCAGGTGGCCGTTCGGGCGTTCGCGCAGGTTCGCCGCCAGGCGGCGCAGGCTGCTCAGGTCCTGGTTCAGTCGCGAGACTTCCGGGGTCAGGATCTCGGCCTCGCGCGTGGCCACCAGCCGGCCCTTGACGCGGTCGAACAGTTTGAAGCCCAGCTGGGCCTCGGCATGCGCCAGCAGCTTGCTGGCGGCCGGCTGTGAAATGTGCAGCGCCGCCGCGGCTTCTGTCAGCGAACCGGTGCGGCGTATGGCTTCGAAGATTTCTATGTGGCGCAGGCGCATGGGGCAATCATAGGCGACACAGGCAGCGTGACGCATTCTATTGCGATAATGGCCGTGGCGGCCGCCAGCCGGCGCCGCGCAACCCTGGAGGCCAGCCATGCGCATTCGATTCTGGATAGGGATAGGCGCCGCATGCGCCGTGTGGGGCGCGCCCGGTTGGGCGCAGCCCGCCGCGCACGAAAGCCTCAACCCTGAAGCGGCCTCGGGCTACGTGGCCAGGCAGGCGGTGACGGCGCAGCGGTACATGGTGGCAACCGCCAACCCGCTGGCCACCGAGGCGGGCTACCGCATGTTGCGCGCAGGGGGCAGCGCCGTGGATGCCGCCATCGCGGCGCAATTGGTGCTGGGCCTGACCGAGCCACAGTCGTCGGGCCTGGGCGGCGGCGCGTTCATGGTGCACTATGCCGCACGCGACGGCCGGATGCGTGTCTACGATGCCCGCGAGTCCGCGCCGGCGGCCGCGCGCGCCGACCGCTTCATGCGTGACGGCAAGCCGCTGCCGTTCAAGCAGGCCGTCAACAGCGGCATGTCGGTCGGCACGCCGGGCCTGCTGCGCGGGTTGGAACTGGCTCACGCGCAACAGGGCAAGCTTGCGTGGCGCACGCTGTTCCAGCCTGCCATCGAGCTGGCCATTCAAGGTTTCGAAGTGTCGCCGCGCCTGCATGCCATGCTGGCCGAATCGCGCGACGAATTGCTGGCGCAGCCGGCGGCGGCGCGTTATTTCCTGGGGCCGGACGGCCGGCCGTGGCCGGTAGGCCACGTGCTGAAGAACCCCGATTACGCCGCCGTGCTGCGGCGCGTCGCCGACAAGGGTGCAAGCGCGTTCTATCACGGTGACATTGCGCAGGACATCGTCGCGGCGGTGCGCGCCCACGCAACCCCCGGCGACCTGAGCGTGGCCGACCTGGCCGCCTACCGTGCGCGTACGCGCGAGCCCGTGTGCGGCCTGTATCGCGGCTACCGCCTGTGCGGGCCGCCCCCGCCCAGCAGCGGGCCGCTCGCCGTGTTGCAGATGCTGGGCATCCTGGAGCATTTTCCGATGGCCAAGCTGGGGCCGCGCAGCGTGCAGGCGGTGCATTACTTTGCCGAGGCGGGCCGCCTGGCGTTTGCCGACCGGGGCTTTTATGTGGCTGACCCGGAATTTGTCCGGGTGCCGGTAGAAGCCATGCTGGACCCGGCATACTTGGCCCGGCGCGCCGCGCTCATCCACCCGGACCGCGCGCTGGGCACGGCGCTGCCGGGCGATCCGGCGGGCTTGCTGGCGCTGCGCGGACACGGCAATGCGCTGGAAGTGCCGTCCACATCGCACATCGCGGCGGTCGACGGGCAGGGCAATGTGCTGTCCATGACCAGTTCCATCGAATCCGCCTTCGGCAGCAAGATATTTGTGCGCGGCTTCCTGTTGAACAACGAGCTGACCGACTTTTCGCTGTCGGCGCAAGACCCGGAAGGCCGGCCCGTCGCCAATCGTGTGCAGGCCAACAAGCGACCGCGCAGTTCGATGGCTCCCATGATCGTGTTGCGCGACGGCAAGCCGTACATCGCGGTGGGCTCGCCCGGGGGCAGCGCCATCATCAACTATGTGGCCAAGACGCTGGTTGGCGTGCTGGACTGGAAGCTGGACATCCAGCAGGCGATTGCGCTGCCCAACATGGGCAGCCGCAACCAGGCCACCGAAGTCGAGCGGGGCACCGCGCTACAAGACATGCTGCCGGCGCTGCAGGGCATGGGTCACGAGACCAGGGCCGTGGACTTTCCCAGCGGTATACAGGGCATCGTCATCGACCAGGGCCGCCTGGTGGGCGGCGCCGATCCGCGCCGCGAAGGGCTGGTGATGGGCGATTAGCGCGCGCCGCGGATCTCTGCGTCGTGCTCGCCCAGGGCAGGCGGCGGGCGGCGCAGCGACGCAGGCGTGCGCGACAGCTTGACAGGCGAACCCACGCCCCGGTAGTCGCCGTCTTCCCACACCATGTCGCGATGCCGGGTGTGGGGGTGGTTCAACACGTCTTCCACGGTCTGCACGGCCGCAGCGGGTACGCCCTGGCGCAGCAGCTGTTCGGCCAGGCGGGGGGCGTCGTGGCCGGCCAGCAGCGCCGACAGCTCCGAACGCAGCGCCTGGCGATGCAGCAGGCGGTCTGCGTTGCTGGCGAAACGGGCATCGCCGGCCAGTTGCGGGGCCTGCAGGGCCTGCGCCAGCGCGGCGAACTGGCGGTTGTTGCCCACCGCCAGGAAAATGGGCCCGGTGCGCGTGGGCAGTGTCTCGTACGGCGCGATGTTGGGATGTGCATTGCCGGTACGGGCAGGCACCTTGCCGCTGAAAAAATAATTGGACGCATGCGGGTGCAGCAGCGAAATCGCGCAGTCGTACAAGGTGATGTCCAGGAACTGCCCCAGGCCGCTGCGGGCGCGCTCGTTCAGGGCCAGCAATACGGCGACGGCCGCGTTCAGGCCCGTGACCATGTCCACCACCGGCAGGCCCACGCGCGTGGCGGGGCCGTCCGCGTCGCCGTTGACGCTCATCAGGCCGCACATGGCCTGCGCGCAGGCGTCGTAGCCGGGCAACCCGCCCAGCGGGCCGTCGGCGCCGAAGCCGCTGACGCGGCAATGAACCAGCCGTGGAAATTCCTGGCTCAGCGTGTCGTAGCCCAAGCCCCATTTTTCCAGTGTGCCGGGCTTGAAGTTTTCCACCAGCACATCGGCGTCGGCGAGCAGCCGGCGCAGCAGTTCCTGGCCCGCCGGCGCCGACAGGTCGAGCACCATGCCGCGCTTGCCGCGATTGACGCCTACAAAGTACGACGCCGTATCGCCCAGAAACGGCGGGCCCCATCCACGCGTTTCGTCGCCGGCCGGCGGCTCGATCTTGATGACATCGGCGCCATGGTCCGCCAGCAATTGGGTGCAATAGGGGCCGCCCAGCACGCGCGACAGGTCGATGACCCGGCAGCCCGCCAGCGCGCCGGCCGTCAATGTGGAAACAGGCATATACCGCTCTCCTTCAGTCCAGCGACACGCCGGCGTCCCGGATGACGGCGCGCCACTTCGGCACCTGCTCGCCAATGAAGTCGGCCAGGCCCTGCGGTGTCTGATCCTGCGCGGGCACGATGCCTTGCTTGTGCAGCGCCTCTTTAATCGATGGATTGGCCAGGGCTGCGACGAACGCGCGGTTGAGTTGCGCCACGATTTCGTCGGGCGTGCCGCGCGGCGCGACAATGCCGAAGAACACGCTGACGTCGTAGCCGTCGAGGCCCTGTTCGGCCAGGGTGGGCAGCTGCGGCAGGGCATCCGAGCGCTGTGCGCTGGCCAGGCCTATGGCGCGCAGCGAGCCGGCCTGCACGTGCGGCAGGGCGGTGAGAATGTCGGTGAATGACATGGATACCTGCCCTCCCAGCAGGTCGTTCAGGGCCGGCCCGGTGCCCTTGTAGGGCACATGCAGAATCTGCGTGCCCGCCATCTTGTTGAACAGGATGCCCGCCAGGTGCGACGATGCGCCGTTGCCTGATGACGCGTAGCTGAGCTTGTCCGGATTCTCTTTTGCATAGGCGATCAGCTCGTCCATGTCGCGTGCGGGGACCGACGGGTGCACAACCAGGATATTGGGCAGGTGCCCGATGCGCACGACCGGCGCATAACTTTTCTGCGGATCGTATTGCTGGTTCTTGTACAGGCTGACATTGATAGCCAGCGGCCCGGATGTGCCGAACAGAATGGTGTAGCCATCAGGCTTGGCATGGGCTACGTATTCGGCGCCGATATTGCCGCCGGCGCCGCCCCGGTTTTCGACGACGACGGTTTGCCCCAGCTGGTCTTTCAAGGCATCGGCCAGCCGGCGGGCCAGCGCGTCGGTGGGGCCGCCGGGGGGAAACGGCACGACCAGCGCCACGGGCCGGTCGGGATAGGTTGGTGCGGCCGTCGACGGCAGGTGGCACAGTGCGGCGGCGCTGGCCAGGGCTAGGCAGAACAGGCGGCGGTGCATGATGGTCTCTCCAGGTTGGTGGGGTGCGCTCTCGCCCGTGGGGCGGGTCGGAGCACGTTGTTGTAGATGGCCGGCGCGCGGCCGACCCTCGGGCGTCGTGCCAGCCTACAGTGCGTAGGCCAGCACGGCGCGGCAATCGTCGTCTTCGTCGGCCGGCACCTCGCAGGGGTCGCGCGGCATCAGCCGGTGCCGCAACACCAGATCGGCCAGCGTGGCGCGGCTGGCCAGGCCGGGCGCGCCCGCCTCGCGCCGCAAGGCGGCGACCGACAGCGCGTGGTACAGGCCCGATGCAGCCTGGCGCGCCAGATCGGGGCGGTCCTGCAACGCGGCATGGCCGGCCAGCGCGAATGCGCCATCGAATGCACGCGACTGCGCATCGGCCAGCGCGGGGTCGCACGGCGCCCCCTCGCGCAGCAGGCTTTCCGTGTGCCGGCGCAGCGCCTGCAGCGCTTCGGTCTTCTTGATCGCGCGCAGCACGTCTAGCGCGACGATATTGCTGGTGCCTTCCCAGATCGAACCCAGGTGCGCGTCGCGCACCAGGCGCGCTTCGACGAATTCTTCGATGTATCCGCATCCGCCACGCACCTCCATGGCGTCGCCCGTGACCTTGCGCGCGTCGCGGCAGGCGCGAAACTTGATCAGCGGCGTCATGATGCGGGCCAGCACGGCGGCATCGGCATCTTGTTCGGCGCGGGCCAGCGCCGCAGCGGTCTGGTACATGACGCTGCGTGCCTGCTCGGCCCAGACGATCATCTTGGCCAGTTGCCGGCGCATCAGCGGCATGTCGACCAGGCGCTGGCCGAAGGCGCGACGATGCTGCGCGAAGTACACGGCCTCTGTCGCCGCGCGCCGCATCAAGCCGGCGGCGCGCATGCCGTTGGATAGCCGCGAATTGTTGATCATGTCGGCCATCTGCTGGAACCCTTTGCCACGCTCGCCCACCAGCCAGGCTTGTGCGCCCTCCAGCCGGATTTCGCCGCTGGCCATCGAGCGCGTGCCCAGCTTGTTCTTCAGGCGCAGAATGCGATAGGCGTTGTGCGTGCCGTCGGGCAAGTCGCGCGGCAGCAAGAACAGCGACACGCCCCCGAGGCCGGGCACGTCTTCGCTGCGGGCCAGGACCATGGCGTAGCCCGCGTCGGGATTCGAGCAGAACCACTTATCGCCGTACAGGCGCCACGTGCCGTCGTCATCCTGCTCGGCGCGGGTGGCTGTCGCACTGACGTCGGAGCCCGCGCCTTGTTCGGTCATGAACATCGCGCCCTGGCGCAGGGTGTCCAGGTCTTGGGCAATCACGTCGGGCAACACGCGTTCGACCAGTGCACGGTCGCCATAACGGCGCAGGGTGCGCGCCAGCGAGTCGGTCATGCTGACCGGGCAGCACAGGCCGAACTCGGCCTGCACGAACACATGGCTCAGCGCGTACTTGGCGGCCGGCGGCATCGCTTCCGGCCAGCCCAGCACGCCGCCGCGATGCGAAAGCGCCGCCAATCCGAACTCTTCATATGCCAGGCGCTCCAGCTCGACATACGCCGGGTGTTTGTCAATGCGAGACTCATCCTGGCCGGCGCGCGTGCGCACCGACAGAGTAGGCGGATTCCGGTCGGCCACGGCGGCCAGTTCGTCGATCGGGCCGCCGGCCAGCGCGCCCAGCCGCTCCAGGTGGGGCAACAGGTGCTTGTACAGCGCCGGCGGCAGGTACAGGGCGCACAGGGGGGCCGCATAAGGATCGGCGCAGAACAGGTTCAGGCCCCGGGAGTCGGGCACATCCTGCGGGATGGCGGAGGATTCTGGCATGGCGGGCTCGGGCAAACATTCGAAGCGCCATGGTCACGCAGGTTATCTATCTATACAAATACTGATTTTATGGTCAACAATACATCGTAAATATCAATCCGGCCTGGCATGCGGCACTCAAATGGATCTTGAACCCCGACTGCTGCGGTATTTCATCGCGGTGGCTGAAGAACGCCATTTCAGCCGCGCCGCGGCGCGCCTGCATTTGTCGCAGCCGCCGCTGAGCTACGCCATCCGCCAATTGGAAAGCACGCTGGGCGTAAGACTGTTCGAGCGCACCAGCCGGCACGTGGCCCTGACGGACGCGGGGCATGTGCTTTATCGCGAAGCCCAGGCGCTGCTGCGCCAGTCCGAAGCCATCGGTACGCTGGTGCAGCGCGTGAACGCCGGGTTGCGCGGACGCCTGCGCATCGGTTTTGTGGGGTCGATGTTGTATCGCGGCATGCCCGACCTTCTGGCCGCGATGAGGGCGGCGCTGCCGGATGTAGAGCATGTGCTGACTGAACTGAATTCGCACGACCAGATCGAGGCCGTACGGCGTGGCGAACAAGACCTGGGCTTTATCCACGCCAATCCCGCGCCGCCCGAGGTCTGCACGCTGGACCTGGTGGCTGAACCCTTTGTGCTGTGCGTGCCCGCGGCGCATCCGTTGGCGAAGCGCCAGCGTGTCCGCCTGGCGGCGTTGGCAGGCGAGGACTTCATCTTTTTCGCGCGCGCGGCCTCGCCCAGCTACTACGAGACGGTGCTGTCGCTGTGCGTTACGGCCGGCTTCCACCCGGCCGTGCGCCACGAAGTGCGCCATTGGCTGAGCGTGGCCGCGCTGGTGTCGCAGGGCCTGGGCGTTTCCATTGTGCCGGCCTGCCTGGCGCGCAGCCGGCTGGCCGGCACGCGATTCATCGCGTTCGACCATGAAGCGCGTTCGGTCAGCCGGGCCATCTGGTCCGCGCAGGCGGCATCGCCCCTGCTGCAGCGCGCGGTGGAGCTCATGCGCCGCCACTATGGGCTAGTGACGGCAGGGGACTGAACTGCCCGCGCGGGTGCTTCGCGAAAGCGATGCTGCGGCGCAGGATGAAAAGTCGTTGACAGGGGGTGCCTCTTTGTTCGAGTATTTGTCCAGACAAACTAACAAACTAGACAAAGGAGGCAATATGGAGGTCATGGCCGTCGGGCCCAAGCGGTATCGCTTCAGTTTTGGCCGCTATCTGGAAGAGTTCGAGGTGGGCGCGGTGTACGAGCACCGGCCCGGCCGCACGCTTACGGACGCCGACAACATCCAGTTCTCGTTGATGACGATGAACTTTCATCCGATGCATTGCGATGCCGCCTACGCCGGCAAAAGCGAATTCGGCAAGCTGCTGGTCAACAGCGGGCTGACGCTGGCCGTGGTGCTGGGCATGACGGTGGCCGATATCAGCGGCAAGGCGATTGCCAACCTGGGGTGGAAAGAAATCAACCTGACCGCGCCCGTTTTCGCAGGCGACACGCTGTACGCAGAGTCCGAAGTGCTCGAGCTGCGGGAATCGCGCAGCCGGCCCACGCAGGGCATCGTCACGACCCGCACCCGCGCCTTCAACCAGGACGGCGTGGAGGTCATGAACTTCATCCGTTACAGCCTGGTGCCCAAGCGCGGGCACGGCGTGGGCGACCAATAAGCATTACATGCCCGTTTGTGCGCGGGCGCCGCCCGCGTTGCATTGCAGTACTCACCAGAGGAGGTATTGCCATGTCGTATTCATTGTTGCGCCGTGCGGCGCTGCTGTTTGCGCTGCTGTCGCCATTGAGCTCTTACGCAGTCGAGATGGTGTTGACGTCGGAAGTCGCGGCGTCGCACTGGAAAACCAAGTACATGAACGAGTTTGCGCAGGACGTTGCCAAGCGCACGAACGGCGCGGTGCAGGTCAAGGTGTTCCCGGCCTCGCAGCTATACAACGACCAGGATGGCCTGGCCGCCATCGGCACGGGCGCCGTGCACATGGTGTGGCCGGTGTCGGTGCGGCTCGAGACGCTGGATGCCGGGCTGGGCTACGTGAACCTGCCGTTCGGCCTGTCGGACAAGCTGATGGAGAACCAATGCTTTGCCAGCGGCCTGACGGAACTGATATCCGACCGCCTGAAATCGCGCCAGCTGCAGGTGCTGGGGCTGCTGCGCACCGCCGACCTGTTCTTTATTTTTCGTGACCGCGATGTGAAGTCGCTGGCCGACATGCAGGGCGCCAAGCTGCGCGTGACGGGCGGCCGCATCTTCCTGGACATGGTGCGCAGCTTCGATGCAAGCCCCGTGTCGATGGCCGCGTCGGAAATGAGCACGGCGCTGGCGCAGGGCGCGATCGACGGCGTGCTGACGTCGCCGGCCGGCTGGGCCGAGATGATAGGCAAGACCGGCAAGTACGCGTTTCATGTGCCGGGTATGTCATTGGCCACCTATGCCGTCGTGGTGGACCGCAACTGGATGGACGCGTTGCCTGCCGACCAGCGCCAGGCCGTGGTCGACAGCCTGAACGACATTATCAAGCGCCAGTGGGATGAGGCGCGCGCCGCCGATGCCAAGGCTGTAAAGCAGATGGAAGCGCAGGGCTCGGTGTATCGCGTCGCGGACGATGCCGCCGCGGCGGAATGGAAGGCTCGCGCCGACACCGCGAAGAAGGTCTATACCGACAAGTACGGCGACGTGGTCAAGCAGGTCGACGCCATCGCGCAAGGCTGCGGAGTCTGACATGGACGCTCTCATCCAGTCGGCGCGCGACTGGTCGGGGGCCCGCGGCCTGCCGCTGGACGGGGATGATCTGCCCGATCTTGCCATGGCCGTGGCCGGGCTGGCCGCGACGCTGCAGGAAGAAGCGGCGCTGCTGGCCATGACAGAAGTGGCGGCGCCGTTCGGGCAGGTGTTGCGCAGCCTGGCTCCCGAACCATGGCCGGACGCGCCCGCGCCGGCCGATGCGCCGGCCCGGCGCGGCAGCGAAGCATGGGTGCGCGACTGCCTGGCGCAGATCGAGCGCAGCGCGCCCGGTCGGCTGGCGTGGGTGGATATCGATGCCGACGCCGCGCTGGCGCAAGCCCGCCAGCGCGATGAAGAATACCGGCAGGGCGGGCCATGCGGGCCGCTGCATGGCATGCCGGTGGGCATCAAGGACATGTTCGACCGCAAAGGGCGCGTGGCAGGCTGGGGCACCCGCCTGCGCGATGGCAGCGCGCCGGCCGGCGCCGATTCCGCAGTGGTGGCGCGGCTGCACGCCGCAGGCGCCGTCGTGCTGGGCGCGCAGCACATGGCCGAGTTTGCCATGTCGCCCACCGGCTGGAATGCCACCCTGGGGCCCGGCCGCAATCCCTGGGACATAGGCCGCGTATCGGGTGGCAGCTCCAGCGGGGCCGCGATGTCGGTTGCGGCGGGGCATGTGCCTTTGGCGATAGGCTCGGACACGGGCGGATCGGTGCGCCTGCCCGCGGCCTTGTGCGGCCTTACCGGCCTGAAACCCACCCAGCATCGCATCAGCGTGGCGGGCGCCATGCCGCTGTCGCCCAGCCAGGACTGCATCGGACCGCTGGCGTGGTCTGCCGAGCTGTGCGGCCATGCGTACCGCGCGCTGGCCGGCGCCGATGCGGCCGACCTTTCGTGCGTGGACGCGCCGGCCACCCTGGGCGATGCGCCCCGCGCCTTGCGCGTGGCCGTGCCGCGCTGGCGCGACGATGACCCCATGTCCGCCGACATGCGGCGGGCCCTGGACGAGGCGGTGCGCGCGCTGCGCGACGCGGGGGTCGAGTGCCATCCCGTGGCCTCTCCGTACCCGCTGCTGCAGCGGGCCGGGCAACTGGCTTCTATCGTGCTGGCGGTGGAAGCCGCCGCCATGCACCGGCGCTGGCTGCACGAGCACGGCGACGGTTACGGGCGCCAGGTGCGTCGCCGCATCGCGCGCGGCCTGCTGGTGTCGGGAGCGGACTACTGCAATGCCCTGCGCCTGCGCGCGCCCTTTCTGCGGCATTACCTGAATGCCGTACAGGGCGGGGCCGATGCCCTGCTGCTGCCGTGCACGCCCGATGTCGCGCCAAGGGTCGACGACACGCACGGGCCCGACCAGGCTCGCCTGGAACGCGAATTCGCGCTTTTGTCCTCGTGGACACGCGGCATCAACTACCTGGGCCTGCCGGTGCTGACCCTGCCGGCGGGCGCCGGCGCCGGCGGCCTGCCGCTGGGCATGCAGCTGGTGGGCCCGCCCTTGGGCGAGGACAGGGTGCTGGCGCTGGGCAGGCTGTTCCAGCGCACGACGACATGGCATGCGCGCCGTCCGGCGCCCGGCATGCAAACAGGCGGATCAACCGCCGCGACGGAGGCGACATGAAGACGATCTGGAGCAAGGCGGCGCCCTGGTGCGCCGCCCTGGCGATCTGCTGGGGTGGCGCGGCCGGGGCCGCAGAAATGATCATCACCAGCGAAATTCCGCTGGCCACCAACCCCAGCCCGTATATCGAGCAGTTCATTGCCGAGGTTGACAAGCGCACCGACGGCGCAGTCAAGGGCAAGTACTTTCCGGCTTCGCAGCTGTACAACGACCGCGACGGCCTGGCCGCGCTGGGCACCGGCGCCCTCCACATGGTGTGGCCGGTGTCGTCGCGCCTGGAGCAGTTCGACGCGCGCGTGGGCGTGGCCAGCCTTCCGTTCGCGCTGACCACCGAAGAAATGACCAATGCGTGTTTCGCCGAGGGCTTCACGCGCATGATCTCCGGCTATCTGGAGCCGCGCGGCATGCAGGTGCTGGGCTTTCTGCGCACGGCCGACCTGATCTTCCTGATGAAAGACCGCGACATCCGCCAGGTTGACGACCTGAAAGGGCAGAAGGTCAGGGTGATAGGCGGGCAGATCATGCTGGATGCCATGCGTTCGGTGCAGGCCAGCCCCATCTCGATGGCGGCGTCCGAAATGTCTGCCGCGCTGTCGCAGGGAGCCATCGATGGCGCCATGACCTCGCCCGCAGGATGGGTAGACGTGCTGGGCAACACGGCGCGCTATGCCACGCTGGCTCCCGGCATGGGCCTGGCGACCTCGGCCGTGACAGTGGACAAGATGTGGCTCGATGGCTTGCCGGGCGACCAGCGCAAGATCATCCAGGACGTGCTGGCCGAGATCATCGCGCGGCAGTGGCAGGAAACCGTCGCCAAAGACCGCCAGCTGATCGACAAGATGGTGGCGCAGGGCGGCCATTACCGCGTCATGGAGCCGGCCGAAGTCGACAAGCTGAAGGCGCGTTTCGTGGCGGCGGGCGAGGGCTTCCGCAGCAAGCATGCCGATGCCATCGTGCAGCTGGAGAAAATCCGCAAGGAGTGCGTCAATGATGGCAAGTGACCTGAATTCGGCTTCTATACCCGCAGCGCCCGCCGCGGCGCGCGTGGCGCCCGTGTTCGGCCGGCTGGGCTGGATATCGCGCCTGGTGCTGGCGTTGGCCACCGCCCTGGCGCTGGGCGCCACGGGCATCATGATCCTGGAAGGCTTCAGCCGGTATGTGCTGGATGTCAGCTATTTCTGGGCCGAAGAATCCGTGCGTTTCCTGATGGTGTGGGCGTTTTTCCTGACGCTGGGCATCGCGGGTTTCCGCCACTGCCATATTCGCACCGAACTGCTGGTGCAGCGGCTGCCGCCGCCCGTGCAGCGCGCGGTCTGGCTGCTGACCTGCCTGGCGGGCATGGCGTTCGCCTTCATCCTGGCGTATTCGTCCATTCCCCAGGTGCAACGGTTCTACACCATGGGCATGGTGTCCGAGTCATCGCTCGAACTGCCGATGTGGCTGTTGTTCCTGGCCATGCCGGTGGGCGGCCTTGCGCTGTTCGTGTATTACGCGTGCGCCGCCTGGTATGCCTGGCGCTGGGGCGATCCGTTCGTGCCCGAGGCTGCAGAAGACGAACCCGATGCCGGCGTCGTGGCCGCCATCTCTGGCAAGGAGCCGCTGCTATGACACTGGGACTTTCGGTTTTGGGCCTGCTGGTGCTGCTGGCCCTGGGCGCGCACGTGGGCACGGCCATGGGCCTGATGTCCAGCGCCATGGTGATGTCGGTGGACGGCGTGCCCCTGACCGTCGTGGCGCAGACCGCATTCAAGTCCATCAACAGCTACCCGCTGATGGCCATACCGATGTTCGTGCTGATGGGCAACCTGATGATGCGCGGCAACATCGTGGCGCTGATGATCGAGCTGATCGGCAGCGTGGTGCGCTGCGTGCGCGGCGGCCTGGCGCTGACGGTGATGCTGGCCTGCGTGTTCTTCGCGGCGGTATCCGGGTCCAGCGTGGGGTCGGCAGCCGCCATCGGCGCGGCCACGGTCGATGGCCTGAAGCGCGAGAATTACCCGCCGCGCTTCTCGGCGGCCCTGGTGGCGGTGGGCGGCACGCTGGGGCTGATGATTCCGCCTTCGCTGGGTTTCATCCTGATCGGCTCCATCGTGGGCCTGCCCGTGGACCGGCTGTTCGTGGCCGGCATCGTGCCCGGCCTGATGGAAGCCGCGCTGCTGTTGCTGACCACGGCCTGGATGACGCGGCGGGGCGGCTACGGCGCCACCACGGTCAAGCCGGATTTCGCCGGCTTCGTGAAGCGTCTGCCGCGCGCCTCGGGCGCGCTGTCGATGCCCGTGCTGGTGCTGGGCAGCATCTACCTGGGCATTTTCACCCCCACCGAAGTGTCGGCCGTGGCCGCCGGCTATGCGGCGCTGCTGTGCGTCGTGGTGTACCGGACCATGAATTGGCGCACGGTCTGGCAGGTGTCGCAGGAATCCATCCTGCAATCCACCATGATTTTCATGGTGGTCATGGGAGGCAGCCTGATCGGCTTCATCCTGGCGCGCATGGGCGTATCGGCGTCGCTGATCGGCTTCATGGAACGCATGGACATGTCGGCCTGGCAGTTCCTGCTGCTGGCCAACGCGGTGCTGCTGTTGCTGGGCATGTTCCTCGATGGCGTGGCGATGATCGTGCTGACGGCGCCCTTGCTGTTTCCCATGGCCACGCACCTGGGCGTTGACCCGGTTCACTTTGCCGTGATCATGGTCGCCAACGTCGAGATCGCGACGCTTACGCCGCCCATCGGCCTGAACTTGTTCGTCATGAGCGGCATCGCGCGCATTCCGGTCGAGCAGGTGGCGCGCGGCGTGGTGCCGTTCTATGTCACCCGCCTGGTGTCGCTGGCGTTGATTACCTTTGTGCCCGCGTTGTCGCTGGTGCTGCTGGATTGATAGGGAGGACCTGCAATGAAAGACCACGCTGAGGCGCCGGCCACGCTGGCGCTGTCCGAAACACTGGCGCGCTACGCCGCCGGCTTTGAGGCCGCTGCCATTCCCGCGTCGGCGCGCGAACGTGCCCGCCTGTTGATGCTGGATTCCATCGGCATTGCGCTGGCCTCGCACGGTTATGAGTTTTCGCGACGCGCGCTGGCTGCCATCGGCGAACTGGACGGCGGCGGCGACAGCGTCGTGATAGGGTCGTCCCGGCGCATGGATCCGCGCAATGCGGCGCTGGCAAACGGCGTGTTGATCCACGGCCTGGACTACGACGATACGCACGCGCGCGGGGTGATCCATGCCACGGCGTCGGTCCTGCCCGCCGTGCTGGCCGTGGCCGCGCGCGATGACCGTTCCGGCGCCGACATGCTGGCCGCCTATGTGCTGGGCATGGAAGTCGCCACGCGCCTGGGCGCCGTGGCCAAGGGGGGGTTTCACCAGGTGGGGTTTCATCCCACCGGACTGATCGGCGCCTTCGGCTGCACGCTGGCGGCCGGCTGGCTGCTGGGGCTGGATGCGCAGCAGCTGGTGGATGCCCAGGGCATCGCGCTTTCCACGGCCTCGGGCAGTCTGGAATTCCTGAATGATGGCGCCTGGAACAAGCGCATGCATCCCGGCTGGGCGGCGTGCGCGGGCATCACGTCCGCCACCTTCGGCAAGCATCGCTACACCGGCACGCGGCTGGCCTACGAAGGCCGCTTCGGACTGTACGCCAGCCACCTGGGCGCGCTCGATTACGACCTGGGCCTGGCCACGGCAGGGCTGGGCACACAGTGGGAAGTCGAACGCGTGTCGGTCAAGCCGCTGCCGGCCTGCCACTTTACGCATGCCGCGGTCGATGCGGCCGCGCGCCTGCATGCGCAGGGCGTGCGGCCGGAGCAAGTGCGCCGCATCACCGTGCTGGTGCCCGCCGAAGTCGTCAAGACGGTGTGCGAGCCGGAGGCCTCCAAGCGCAAGCCGGCCAACAGCTACGAAGCGCAGTTCAGTATTCCCTATCTGGTGGCCACCGCCTTGTGCAAAGGCCGATTGACGCTGGACGACCTGGAAGAGGCCGCGCTGCACGACCCGGCGGTGCTGGGGCTGTGCGCCCTGACGGATTATCGCCACGACCCCGACAGCGACTTCCCGCTGCATTACGGCGGCGAAGTCATCGTCGAGCTGCAGGACGGTCGCACGCTGCGCGAGCGCGAGGCGGTCAACCGCGGCGCCGAAGACCGGCCGCTTGGCGCTGACGACATACGCGCCAAGTTCCACGACAACGCGCGCCGCCAGGTGTCCGCCGAGCGCGCCGCCGCGATCGAGGCGTGCGTGCTGGGGCTGGAGCAGGGGTCGGCGCGCGCGCTGGCCCAGGGCCTGGCGCAGGCATGAGCGAGATATTCACATGGAGACCGGCATGAACTCACATGACGAAAGCCAGGAACGCCTGATCCTGGATATGGTGGGCCGCTTCCTCGAACAGGAAGTCCGCCCGCACGTCTGGCAATTCGAGCACGACGATGTATACCCCGTGGAAATCGTCGAAAAAATGAAGGAAATGGGCCTGTTCGGCTGCCTGATCGCGCCCGAGTACGGCGGCCTGGGCCTGTCCACGGTGACCTACGCCCGGATCATCGAGCGCATCTCCGAGGAATGGATGTCGCTGTCGGGCATCCTGAATTCGCACCTGATCATGGCCATGTGCGTACAGCGCAATGGCACCGAAGCGCAGAAGCAGGCCTTCCTGCCGCGCTTTGCCACCGGCGAGCTGCGCGGCGGCATCGGCCTGACCGAACCCGATTGCGGCACCGACCTGCAGGCGATCCGCACGGTGGCGCGCCGCGAGGGCGATGACTACGTGGTCAACGGCAGCAAGATGTGGATCACCAATGGCTATCACGGCAACTGCTTCGCGCTGCTGGTCAAGACCGACCCGCAGGCCGAGCCGCGCCACAAGGGCATGAGCCTGTTCATCGCCGAAAAAGGCCCGGGGTTCACGGTCAGCCGCCAGCTGGAAAAGCTGGGCTACAAGGGCATTGATTCCACCGAACTGGTGTTCGAAAACTACCGCATTCCGGCCGACCGCCTGATCGGCGGCGCCGAAGGCCGCGGACTGCAGATGGTGCTCAACGGCCTGGAGCTTGGCCGCATCAACGTGGCCGCGCGGGGCGTGGGCGTGGCGCAGGCCGCGCTGCGCGAAGCGGTGAAGTACGCCCAGCAGCGCAAGACATTCGGCAAGCCGATCTGCGAACACCAGGCCATCCAGACCAAGCTGGGCGACATGGCCACGCGCACCGATGCCTCGCGCCTGCTGACGTTGCGCGCGGCCGAAGCCTACGACCGCGGCGAACGTTGCGACATGGAAGCCGGCATGGCCAAGCTGTTCGCCACCGAAACCGCTGTCGAGAACAGCCTGGAAGCCATGCGCATTCACGGCGGCTATGGATACTCCAAAGAATATCTTGTCGAGCGCTTCTATCGCGACGCGCCGCTCCTGGTAATAGGGGAAGGCACCAACGAAATGCAGCGCATCATCATCGCCCGGCAACTGGTGCAAAGGAACCCCATATGACCCTGCCGTTGAACGGATTGCGCATCGTCTCGGTAGAGCAGTACGGCGCCGGGCCCTTCGGCACGCAGCACCTCGCCGACCTGGGCGCCGAAGTCATCAAGATCGAAAACCCGCGCGATGGCGGCGATGTGGGCCGCGCCGTTGGCCCGCATTACTTCGGCCCGGGCGACAGCCACTTCTACCAGGCTTTCAATCGCAACAAGAAGAGCGTCACGCTGGACCTGAAACACCCCGAAGGCCGGCAGGTGCTGCACGACCTGTGCAGGCACGCCGATGCGGTGTTCAACAACCTGCGCGGCGACTTGCCGGGCAAGCTGGGGCTGACCTACGACACCCTGCGCGAGGTGCGGCGCGACATCGTGTGCGTGCACCTGTCGGCCTACGGACGCGACGGCGAGCGCGCGGGCTGGCCGGGCTACGACTATCTGATGCAGGCCGAGGCCGGCTATCTGTCGCTGACAGGCGAGCCCGACGGGCCGCCCGCCCGTTTCGGCCTGTCCATCATCGACTTGATGACGGGCACCACCGCCGCGCTGGGGCTGGTGTCGGCCGTGCTGGGCGCGCGCCAGAGCGGCGTGGGGCGCGACGTGGACGTCAGCCTGTTCGACGTGGCCCTGCACAACCTCTGCTACGTGGCCACCTGGTACCTGAATGGCGGCCACCAGACCGGCCGCGCGCCACGGTCGGGGCACCCGTCGCTGGTGCCCAGCCAGCTGTACCGCACGGCCGACAGCTGGATCTTCGTGATGTGCAACAAGGAAAAATTCTGGCCGTTGCTGGCAACGGCCATGGACCATCCCGAATGGGCCGAAAACCCCGACTACCGCACGTTTGCCGACCGCCTGCGCAACCGCGAGCGTTTCAACGAGGAGCTCGAGGCGGTGTTCACGACCCGATCCACCGCCGACTGGATGGAGCGATTCGCCGGGAAGGTGCCCGCCGCGCCGGTTTATGATGTGGCCCAGGCGTTGGACAACCCCTTCGTGCATGCGCGCGGTTGCCTGCTTGATGCGTACGATGCCCAGGGCCAGGCCGTGACAAGCGTGGCCCCGCCCATTCGCTGTCCCGGCGAAGCGCCACTGGCGCGCGCCGCGCCGGCCATGGGCGCCGATACCGATGAATTGCTGGCGCAGGCGGGCTACGATGCCGGCCAGATCGCCCGACTGAGGAAAAGCGCAGTTCTATGACTGTAAAGATCGAAGCGCCCGGCGGCCGGCCTCGCTATCTTCAGCTGGCCACCACGCTGGTCCACGAGATACGGACGGGCCGGTACCCAGTGGGCGGCCTGCTGCCCACCGAGTTCGAATTGTGCGACCAGTTCGGAGTGTCGCGCTTTACCGTGCGCGAAGCGGTCAAGCAACTGGTGCAGATGGGCATGGTGACCCGCCAGCCGGGCGTGGGAAGCCGTGTGCTGGCGGCGGCGCCCGTTACCCAATATACGCAGACCATGTCGGGCATCACCGACCTGCGGCAGTATGCCTACGAGACCTCGCTGGAAATCGAAGGCCAGGCGCTGCTGGAAGTGCAGGGCGAACTGGCCGATACCCTGGATGCCTCGCCCGGAGAAACCTGGCTGCACGTCTGGGGCTTGCGCTATACCGAAGCGCACGACGCGCCCATCTGCATGACCGACGCGTACGTCGCGCCGGCATTCCGCTCCGTATCCGGGCTGAGCGGGCGCATGACGCGCGCGCTGTATGCCGTGCTCGAAGAGCAATTCGACCTGCAGATCAAGACCGTGCACCAGGACATCCGTGCCGTGGTGCTGGACAAGGCCGCCGCGCGGCGCCTGGATGCCAAGCCGGGCTCGGCGGGCCTGCGGCTGGAACGCCGCTACCTGGATGCGCGCGACGAGCTGGTCGAGCTGGCGATCAGCGTGCACCCCGCCGATCGCTTCACGTATCGCGAGTCCTTCCGGCGCGACTGGCAGGTGTCGATGTGAAGCTGGGTGGGGCGGGTGTCCTGGTCATTACCCTGGCCATCCAGTCGCTGGTGGCGGCGGCCGCGCTGGTGGTGCCGGTGCTGGCGCCGGTGCTCAGCGAGGCAGCCGGCGTGGGCGCCGAGCTGGTGGGCGTGTATGTGGCGCTGGTCTACATGGGCGCCATGGCGGGCAGCCTGAGCGCCGGCAGCTGGGTGGCGCGGCTGGGCGCGATGCGCGCCAGCCAATGGGGGCTGGGTCTGTGCGCCGCCGGCCTGCTGTGCAGCCTGTCGGGCCAGGTGTGGCTGCTGGCCGTGGGCGCCGTCTTGCTGGGCCTGGGCTATGGGCCCATTACGCCGGCCAGCTCGCATTTGCTCATCCGCACGACGCCATCGCACCGCATGTCGTTTGTGTTTTCCATCAAGCAGACCGGCGTGCCGCTGGGCGGCGTGCTGGCAGGGCTGCTTGCGCCCAAGATGGAAATCGCCATGGGGTGGCGCGGCACGCTGCTGGCCACGGCGCTGGCGTGCCTGGCGTGCGCCGCGCTGGCGCAGCTGGTGCGGGCCGGGCTGGACGCAGACAGGCGTCCGGGCCGCAGCGCCGGGCTGGGCGACCTGGCCGCGCCGCTGGCGCTGATTTTCTCGCGGCGTCCGCTGGCGCTGCTGGCCGGCGTGTCCCTGTGCTTTTCTGCCGTGCAGTGGTCGTACAGCGCGTATGTGGTCACCTACCTGCACGACAGCCTGGCCTACACCCTGGTGGCAGCCGGGATGATGCTGTCTGTGGGCCAGGTGGCCGGCGTGGCCGGGCGCCTGCTATGGGGCTGGTGCGCCGATCGTTACCTGGGCCCCGTCATGATGCTTGCGGCGCTGGCCCTGATGATGGCGTTCGGCATATTGGCGCTGGTCTTGCTGCCCGCGGGCGCGCCCGTGCCCGTGGTTGCGCTGGCGCTGGTGGTGCTGGGCGCGGCGGCGGTGGGCTGGAACGGCGTATACCTGGCCGAAGTCGCGCGGCAGGCGCCGCCCGGCAAGGCCAGCCTGGCCACTGGCGGCGCGCTTACCTGCACCTTCCTGGGCGTGGTGCTGGGGCCGCCGCTGTTCGGCGCCATCGCCGCGCTGCTGGGCGGCTATCGCCCGGCCTTTGTGCTGATCGTGATTCCGGCGCTGGTGTTCGGCCTGTTGCTGGCCACGCAGCGCCGCCATTTTGCCGCACCGGAGCCCGCCGATCATGCATCGTCTGCGTAGCCTGCTGTTCGTTCCCGGCGATCGCGCCGATCGCTATGCCAAGGCTGCCTCAACGGGCGCCGACGCCATCATCCTGGACCTGGAAGACGCCGTGCTGCCAGATGCCAAGCCGGCCGCGCGCGACGCCGTGGCCGGCTGGATCCACCAGACGCGCCACTCCGCCATCGTCCGCGTCAACAGCGCCGCAACGCCCTGGTTTGAAGACGATCTGCGCGCGCTGGCGCGGGCGGGCTGCCGGGCTGTCATGGTGCCCAAGGCCGAGTCCCCTGATGTGCTGCGCCGCGCGCGTACCATCGTCGGCCACGACGCGGCGCTGTTTCCCCTGATCGAAACCGCCCAGGGCGCGGAATGCGCGCGCGAGCTTGCGCGCCAGCCCGGCGTGGCGCGTTTGGTGTTCGGCAGCGTGGACTATGCACGCGACACAGGCATCCAGGACGAGCAGGGCTGGCTGCCCGCGCGCATCGGCCTGGTGTTGGCCTCGCGCCTGGCGGGGCTGGCCGCGCCCATCGACGGCACGACGCTGCAGTGGCACGACGAGCCGGCCGTCCGGGCAGCGGCGGCGGCGTCGCGCCGCCTGGGGTTCGGCGGGCAGCTGTGCATCCATCCGCGCCAGGTCGAGCCCGTGAACCAGGGGTTCATGCCAACGGACGATGAACTGGCTTGGGCGCGCCGCGTGGTGCAGGCGGTGGCCACGGGCACGCATGGCGCCATCACCGTCGATGGCAAGCTGGTCGACAAGCCTCTGCACGATATTGCGCTGGCCTGGTTGCGGCAGGCGGGCTAGGCCGCGGTTGTTGTCAGTCCGATAGTCGTCCACTACACTGCCTGCACAGATCGTGAATCGCGACGCGCGCTTCTGAAGCGCCTGGCGCGTCGCATCGGCACGTGACCGCGGGAGGGCTGATTGAGCAAGTCGGCAACCGATAGGTACCTGGCCGCAGGCCCGATGATCATGGCCGGCGACGCGCCGCCGTGTGCCTGCCGCACGGCCCCCACGCGGCGTATCCCCCACGAATTTCCCGTCGATATCCCCTTTGTCGCCCCGGCCGCGCAGGCCGGCGGCGTGTCGTTGCAACTGTCGTCGCACACCCGGCCTGCCGGCAGGCGCAGGCCCTCGCCGTGCCTGCGCAGTGCCCCGCGCTCCAGCCTTTTGTTCACGTCAACCGTTCGACGTCCGCGCCGCGCATGGCCGGCGCCGTCCCACTTGCCGCCTGACCTGAGGATAGATAATGAGCCACTTCCTAGACCGCCTGACGTACTTTCGCAGATCGCGGGACAAGTTCGCCGACGGGCATGGCATTACCACGGACGAGTCGCGCGATTGGGAAGACGCCTATCGCAAGCGGTGGTCGGCCGACAAGATCGTGCGCTCTACCCATGGCGTGAACTGCACCGGTTCCTGTTCCTGGAAAATCTACGTCAAGGGCGGGATCGTGACGTGGGAAACGCAGCAGACCGATTATCCCCGCACCCGTCCTGACCTTCCCAACCATGAGCCGCGCGGCTGCCCGCGCGGCGCCAGCTACAGCTGGTATCTGTATTCGGGCACGCGGGTCAAGTATCCGCTGGTGCGCGCCCGGCTCATCAGGCATTGGCGCGAAGCCCGCAAGACCCTGTCGCCGGTCGCGGCCTGGAAGTCCATCGTGCAGGACAGCGGCAAGCGCCATGACTGGGTGTCCCGGCGCGGGCGCGGCGGCTTCGTGCGAGTGGGGTGGGACGAGGTCACCGAACTCATCGCGGCGGCCAACGCCTACACCATCAAAGAATACGGCCCCGACCGCATCGCCGGGTTTTCGCCGATTCCGGCGATGTCGATGATCTCTTACGCCGCGGGCAGCCGCTACCTGTCGCTGATAGGCGGCAACCTGCTGAGCTTCTACGACTGGTATTGCGACCTGCCGCCCTCGTCGCCGCAGACCTGGGGCGAGCAGACCGACGTTCCCGAGAGCGCCGATTGGTACAACGCCGCGTTCCTGCTGGTGTGGGGCTCGAACATCCCCATGACGCGCGCGCCCGATGCGCACTTTTATTCGGAAGTGCGCTATCGCGGCGCCAAGAGCGTGGTGATTGCCCCCGATTTCAACGAGGCGGCCAAGTTCTCGGACCTGTGGCTGCATCCCAAGCAGGGCACGGACGCCGCCCTGGCGCTTGCGCTGGGCCACGTGGTGCTGCGCGAGTTCCACATCGATCGCCAGGTCGATTACTTCGACGACTACACGCGCCGCTATACCGACTTTCCGTTGCTGGTGACCCTTGCCGAGCGCGATGGCCGCCTGGTTCCCGACCGCCTGCTGCGCGCCGCCGACCTGCCCGGCGCGCTGGGCGAAACCAATAATCCCGACTGGAAGACGGTTGCCTGCGACGAATTGTCGGGCGAACTGGTGGCGCCCCTGGGCTCGGCGGGTTTCCGCTGGGGCGAGCAGGGCAAGTGGAACCTCGAAAACAAGGACGGCGCGGGCCGCGAGGTGCGGCTGCGCAAATCGCTCGCCGGCCATGAAGATGCGATCGAGCCGGTGGCGTTTCCGTATTTTGGCGGCACGGCCCCGCATGATTTCGTGGCCACGGGGCATGGCGACGTGCTGATGCGCAACGTGCCGGTAAAGAAAGTGGCCACCGTCGATGGCGGCAGCGTCATGGTGGCTACGGTGTTCGATCTGTTCTGCGCCAATTACGGGCTGGACCGCGGTTTCGGCGGCGGGAATGTCGCAACCGGCTACGACGAAGACGTGCCGTTCACGCCCGCCTGGGCCGAGAAGGTGACCGGCGTGCCGCGGCAGGCCATTATCCAGGTGGCGCGCGAATTCGCCTCTACGGCCGAGAAGACGCGCGGCCGCTCGATGGTGATCCTGGGGGCCGGCCTGAACCACTGGTACCACATGGACATGAGCTACCGCGGCATTATTTCGCTGCTGGTCATGTGCGGCTGCGTCGGCCAGTCGGGCGGGGGGTGGTCGCATTACGTCGGCCAGGAGAAACTGCGTCCGCAGACCGGCTGGCTGCCGCTGGCGTTTGCGCTGGACTGGTCGCGGCCCCCGCGCCACATGAACGGCACCAGCTTTTTCTACGCGCACACCGACCAGTGGCGCTACGAGACGCTGAAGTTGTCGGAAATTCTGTCGCCGCTGGCGGATGCAGCCGATTGGCCGGGCACCATGATCGACTACAACGCCAAGGCCGAGCGCATGGGATGGCTGCCATCCGCGCCGCAATTGCAGGCCAACCCGCTGGACCTGGGGCGCCGCATCAAGGAAAGCGGCGCGGACCCGGCCGCCGTGGTGGCCGAAGGCATGCGCAACGGCGATATCAAACCCGCCAGCCTGGATCCGGACCATCCCGTCAACTGGCCGCGCAATATGTTCTTCTGGCGATCCAACGTGCTGGGCGCGAGCGGCAAGGGGCACGAGTATTTTCTGAAGCACCTGGTGGGTTCGCTGCATGGCGTGGTGGGATCGGACAACGACCGCGAACGCATCAGCAAGCCGCAGGACGTGGCGTGGCGGGACGAGGCGCCCGTGGGCAAGCTGGACCTGATGGTGAACATCGACTTCCGCATGTCGACCACCAGCATTTATTCCGATGTGGTGCTGCCTACGGCAACCTGGTACGAAAAGCACGATCTCAATACATCGGACATGCACCCTTTCATCCACCCGCTGTCCGCCGCGGTAGACCCGGCCTGGGAGGCGCAGAGCGACTGGAATATCTTCCGCGCCATCGCCAGGCAGTTTTCCAGCGTGGCGCCGGAAGTGCTGGGCGTCGAGCACGATGTGGTGCTTACCCCCATCCAGCACGACACCCCGGGCGAACTGGCCCAGCCTTATGAACCCAAAGACTGGCTGAAGGGCGAATGCGAACCCGTGGCGGGCAAAACCATGCCCTCGGTGACTCTGGTGGAACGCAATTATCCCGAGACCTACGCGCGCTTTACCTCGATGGGGCCCCTGCTGGAAAAGCTGGGCAACGGCGGCAAGGGCATAGGCTGGGACACGCGGCATGAAGTCGAGCTCCTGGCGGACCTGAACGGCCGGGTGGCCGAGGGCCCGACGGCGGGCCGGCCCAGGATCGACACCGACATCGACGCCTGCGAGACCATCCTGATGCTGGCGCCCGAAACCAATGGAGAAGTGGCGCTGAAGGCCTGGGCCGCGCTGGGCAAGGTTACGGGACGCGACCACGGGCACCTGGCCGAAGGCAAGGAAGAAGAAAAAATCCGCTTTCGCGACATTGTTTCCCAGCCGCGCAAGATCATCTCGTCGCCTACCTGGTCAGGAATCGAGAGCGAAAAGGTCTGCTACAACGCCGGCTACACCAACGTGCACGAGCTCATTCCGTGGCGCACGCTGACCGGCCGCCAGTCGTTATATCAGGACCATCACTGGATGCGGGCGTTCGGCGAGGCGTTCGCGACCTGGCGCCCGCCCATCGACACCCGGACGGTGCAGCAGGTGGTCGGCAAGCTGCCCAACGGCAATCCGGAAATCCTGCTCAACATCCTGACGCCGCACCAGAAGTGGGGCATCCACTCCACGTATACCGAGAACCTGATCATGCTCAGCCTGAACCGCGGCGGGCCCACAGTGTGGATCAGTGAAGACGACGCGCGCGCCGCGGGCATCAGCGACAACGACTGGATAGAGGTGTTCAACGTCAACGGGGCCTTGACCGCCCGCGCGATCGTGTCGCAACGCATCATGCCGGGTTCGGCCATCATGTACCACGCCCAGGAAAAGCTGGTGAACACCGTGGGCTCGGAAATCACGGGGCAGCGCGGCGGCGTGCACAACTCGGTGACCCGCATCAACATGAAGCCCACGCACATGATAGGAGGCTATGCGCACCTGGCCTACGGCTTCAATTACTACGGCACGGTGGGGGCCAACCGCGACGAGTTCGTGGTGGTGCGCAAGATGAGCAAGGTGAACTGGTTCGACAAGCGCGCCGACGACGCGGCGGATGTCGAAGCCGGTACTGCCGATCGGGGCGTGGGAATCAAGGAGGCGGCAAAATGAAAGTGCGCGCGCAGATTGCAATGGTGCTGAACCTGGACAAGTGCATCGGCTGCCATACCTGTTCGATCACCTGTAAAAACGTCTGGACCAACCGCGAAGGCATGGAATATGTCTGGTTCAACAACGTTGAAACCAAGCCGGGCATCGGCTACCCCAAAGACTGGGAAAACCAGGACCGCTGGAAGGGCGGCTGGGTGCGCCGCAAGAACGGCAAGATCGTGCCCAGGCAGGGGGCCAAGTGGCGCATCCTGTCGAAAATCTTCGCGAATCCGCACCTGCCGGAAATCGACGACTTCTACGAACCCTACACCTTTGAATACGAATGGCTGCAGGCCGCGCCCGAACTGCAGGCGCAGCCCACCGCGCGGCCGCGCTCGCTGGTCACGGGCGAGCTGCTCAGCAAGATCGAATGGAGCGGAAACTGGGAAGACATGCTGGGTGGCGAGTTCGAAAAGCGCAGCCACGACTACAACTTCGAGGGCATCGAAAAAGAAATCTACGGGCAGTTCGAAAAGACCTTCATGATGTACCTGCCCAGGCTGTGCGAGCATTGCCTCAACCCGGCCTGCCTGGCGTCGTGTCCATCGGGGGCCATCTACAAGCGGGCCGAAGACGGCATCGTGCTCATCGACCAGGAAAAATGCCGCGGCTGGCGCATGTGCGTGTCCGGGTGCCCGTACAAGAAAATCTACTACAACTGGTCCAGCGGAAAATCCGAGAAGTGCATCTTCTGTTATCCGCGTATCGAAACCGGCCAGCCCACCGTCTGTTCCGAAACCTGCGTGGGCCGCATCCGCTACCTGGGGGTCGTGCTGTATGACGCCGACCGCATCGAACAGGCCGCGTCCGTCGAGAATCCGCACGATCTGTATCCGGCGCAGCTGGGCGTGTTCCTGGATCCCAACGATGTGCAGGTACAAGAGCAGGCGCGGCGCGACGGCGTGCCCGAACAATGGCTGGAGGCCGCGACGCGCTCGCCCGTGTACAAGATGGCCGTTGAATGGAAGGTGGCGTTTCCGCTGCACCCCGAATACCGGACGCTGCCCATGGTGTGGTACGTGCCGCCGCTTTCGCCGATACAGTCCGCCGCCGAGGCCGGCAAGATCTCGGCCCGCGACGGCATGCCCGATGTGCGCTCGTTGCGCATACCGCTGCGCTACCTGGCCAACCTGCTGACCGCCGGCGACGAGGCGCCCATCGCCCAGGCGCTGGAGCGCATGCTGGCCATGCGCGCCTACATGCGCGCCAAGAGCGTCGATGGCCGCATCGACGATTCGATTCCGCAGCGGGTCGGCCTGGACCGCGCACGCATCGAAGAGATGTACCGCATCATGGCGCTGGCCGCTTACGAAGACCGCTACGTCATCCCCACGGCGCACCGCGAGTTCGAAGAAGACGCCTATGCGCTGCGCGGTTCAACCGGCTTCGGTTTCCAGGAGGCCACCAGCGGCAAGACCAAGGTCAACTTGTTCGGCGGGGCCAAGCGCGCGCCGCGCAACCCCATGATGGACGTGCCGACATGAAGCATCCTTCCATGCAACTCACCCTGCGGGCATGCGCGGCCTTGCTCGCCTACCCGTCGGCGGAACTGCAGGCGCATGTCGGCGACATCCGCGCCGCGCTTGCCGGCGAAGGCGCGCTGCCGCGGCGCGCCCAGGCGGGCCTGCAAGGCTTGCTGGACAGGCTGCAGACCGCCGACCTGCTTGATCTGCAGGCCGGCTACAGCGACCTGTTCGACCGTTCGCGCTCGCTGTCGCTGCATCTGTTCGAGCATGTGCACGGCGACAACCGCGAGCGCGGGCAGGCCATGATAGACCTGGGCGAGCAATACGTCGCTTCCGGGTTCTACCTGCAAGGCAACGAACTGCCCGACTTTCTGCCTGTGTTCCTGGAATACGTGTCATGCCTGGAGCCGGCCGAGTCGCGCGAAACGCTGGCGCAGCCGGCGCACGTTTATGCCGCCATTGCAGACCGGCTTGACAAGCGGCAATCGCCCTACGCCGGCATCTTCCATGCGCTGGTGGCGCTTGCCGACGGCAAGTACGACGCCGAGGCGCTGCGCGAGCTGCAGGCGCGCGAGCCCGACGACGATCCGGCCCGCGTGGATGATGAGTGGGAAGAGGCGCCGGTCACATTCAACGTCGCCGCTACCGGAGGCATCGGCGCCGCCGCCGGCGTGGCCGTGCCGATCAAGGTGGTGCGCCGCACATCAAGCAAGGAGCCGAGGCCATGAGCGACTTCATCAATCAACTCGCATTCGGCTGGTATCCCTACCTGGCCGTGACCGTGCTGGTGGTGGGCAGCATCCTGCGTTTCGACGCCAGCCAGTACAGCTGGCGTGCGCAGTCCAGCCAGTTCCTGCGGCGCCGGCAGATGGTGCTGGGGTCGAACCTGTTCCACATGGGCGTGCTGGTGTTGCTGGTGGGGCACTTCGTCGGCCTGTTGACGCCGGTGACGGTGATCGACCACCTGGGCATCGGGCACGGTTTCAAGCAGGCCGCGGCGCTGGTCGTGGGCGGCATCGCGGGCGTGATGGCCTTTATCGGATGCTCGCTGCTGCTGCACCGCCGCCTGTTCGACCCGCGCATCCGGCGCAGCTCATCGTGGGGCGACATTCTGGTGCTGGTGCTGATCTGGCTGCAGCTGGTGCTGGGCATCGCCACGACGTTCTGGACCATGCAGCATATGGATGGCAGCGAAATGCTCCGATTCATGAGCTGGGCACAGGGCGTGCTGACCCTGGATCCGTCGGCGCCGGCAAATATCCGTGACGTGGCGCTGGTCTACAAACTGCATATCATCCTGGGGCTGACCTTGTTCCTGATCACGCCGTTCACGCGCCTCGTGCATATCTGGAGCGCGCCCATCTGGTATCTGCTGCGGCCGGGCTTCCAGATCGTGCGCGCGCGCGCGGCGCGGCAGCCTGTGTCGCCCACGCGCGGGCCGGCCGGCGTGGCGCCCAGCTATGGCGGCACTACCGTGTTGCGCCAGAAAGCCGAAAGCGGGCAGGAGGGCGCGTAATGGAATCGGTCGAAGTCATCCGTTTTTATGGCTCCCGGCCGCACGCGGATGCGGCCATGCCGCAGGCTTGCGCAAGCGGCGGCTGCGGCGGCCCCGAACCGCTGCTGCCCGCGCCGCCCACGTTCGGCGAGGTCAGCATCAACGGCGTGGAAATTAGCCCCGAAGCCATCGCGCGCGAAATCCAGCACCATCCGGCGCCCGATGCCGAAACTGCCTGGACGGACGCGGCGCGCGCGCTGGCCGTGCGCGAGCTGCTGCTGCAAGAGGCGCGCCGGCTGGGCCTGGAACCCGACCCCGAAACCGATGAAGCCGGCCGCATCGAGCCCGACGATGACGCGCTGGTGCGCAAGCTGCTCGAGCAGCAAGTCCATGCCGAGCAGCCGGGGCAACCCGAATGCCGCCGGTATTACGAGCTGAATCGGGAGCGGTTCCGCACGCCTGATCTGTTCGAGGCCGCGCACATCCTTATCGAGCCCGAGGCCGATGACGAATCTGCCTGGCTGGCGGCGCGGCAGCGGGCCGATTCCATCGCCGCCCGCGTGGCCGACGACCCGGCCGCGTTTGCCGCCGCGGCCCGCGCGTGCTCGGCCTGCCCGTCGGCACAACAAGACGGCTCGCTGGGACAGGTGCGGCGCGGCGAACTGGTGCCGGCCGTGCAGCAAGCGCTGGAGCGGCTGCCCGAGGGCACGACCGGCCGCGAGCCGGTGCGGTCGCGTTTTGGCTGGCACGTCCTGCGGTTGCAGAGGCGCATCCCGGGGCAGATACTGCCGTTTGACGCCGTTGCGCCCAGGATCGCCGACATGCTCGAGGCGCGCAGCTGGTCGGTGGCGGCGGGGCGCTACGTCGCCGGCCTGGCCGAGCGCGCCGACGTGGCCGGCATACGCATACAGGAGGCATGACCGCGATGCCGATGCTGGGCGATATCCTGGCCAGCGCGCGCGACGGCGCGCCGCGCTTCGAGGCGTGGCTGCGCCAGTCCGATGCCGCGCTGGCGGCGCGGGTCGCGTCCGCCGCGTCCGCCGACGGCCTGACGCCGGCCGCCTTTGTGCGCGTTGCGGTGGCCGATTTTTCGCGTCATGCCAATGAAGAAGACTGGGCTACGCTGACATCGGCGATCCGCAACGATGCCGATCCGGGAACTACCTGCCTGTTGGCCATGGTTCACTGGCGCCTGAGCCTGCCGGCCTGCACACACCGGTCGCCAAGCCGGGACACGACGCCCTGAGGAATCCACGATGAACCAAGACCCGCAAACCGGCGCATCCGAGCCCGCGCCGCTGAACCCCGCCCTGAAGCGCCGCACCGACACCACGTTCGAGACCGAGCGCGTCACTCCGGCGCCCATCGACACCGCTTCGTCGCGCGAAGGCGAGGGCGAGGGCTGGCCCTGGATCTGGCTGCTGGTTACGGCCGCCTGCGTGGCGGTGACGATATATCTGCTGGTATGAGCGGCGCGGCGCGGCACGCCCTGTCATGCCGCGGGCCTAGCGGAACACCACCGTCTTGTTGCGGTTCAGCAGAATGCGGTGCTCGACATGGCTGCGCACGGCGCGCGCCAGCACCAGCGACTCTACGTCGCTGCCGACTTGCGTCAGGTCTTGCGCCGTCATCGTGTGATCCACACGCTCGATGTCCTGCTCGATGATGGGGCCTTCGTCCAGGTCGGACGTCACGTAGTGCGCCGTGGCGCCGATGATCTTCACGCCCCGCGCATGCGCCTGATGATAGGGACGCGCGCCCTTGAAGCTGGGCAGGAAGCTGTGGTGGATGTTGATGGCGCGGCCGGCCAGGGCCAGGCACATTTCCGGCGACAGGATCTGCATGTAGCGCGCCAGCACCACCAGGTCGATCTGCTGGCTTTCCACCAGTTCCAGCACTTGTTTTTCCTGTTCGGCCTTGGTGTCGGGCGTAACTGGCAGGTAATGGAAAGGGATCCCGTACGACGCCGCCAGCCCCGCGTAGTCGTTGTGGTTGGAGACGATGGCGGCGATCTCGGCGCGCAGCTGGCCGCTCTGCACGCGGAACAGCAGGTCGTTCAGGCAATGGCCTTGCTTGCTGACCATGATCAGCAGGCGCGCCTTGCGCCGCGCGTCGTGAATCTGCCAGTCCATGCCGTGGGCGCCGGCAAGCTCGGCGAATTGCGCGCGCAAGTCGCTTTCGGCGGCCGAGCCGGGCAGGTTGAAGTGCACGCGCAGGAAGAACCGGCCGGTTTCGTCGTCGCCGAACTGCTGCGAATCGAGAATGTTGCAGCCCAGCTCGAAGAGCAGGCCGCTCACGCGGTACACGATACCGGTACGGTCGGGGCAGGATAGGGTCAGGATGTAGTCGTTTTGCTGCATGATGGGCAAAATAGTGGGCCGCCGGCCAGGCGCGTCAGGACGCCAGGCGCGCCAGGGTGGTTTCGGCAATGGCCAGGCTGGCCGTCAGCCCGGGCGATTCGATTCCGAACAGGTTCACCAGGCCCGGCACGCCATGCGCGGCGGGGCCCGCAATGACGAAGTCGGCGGCAGGTTCGCCCGGACCGGAGATCTTGGGGCGGATGCCCGTGTAGCCGGGCGCCAGCGCGCCGTCGGGCAGGCCGGGCCAGTATGTACGCACGGCATCATAAAACACCTCGGCCCGCGTCGGGTCCAGCGTGTAGTCTTCGGTCCGGACCCATTCGGTGTCGGGCCCGAACTTGGCCTGTCCGCCCATGTCCAGCGTCAGGTGCACGCCCAGGCCGGCGTGTTGCGGCACGGGATAGATCAGGTGCGAGAACGGCGCCCGGCCGGCCAGCGTGAAGTAGCTGCCCTTGCACAGGTATTCGCCGGGAATGCTGTCGCCAGGCAGGCCTTCGATGCTGCGCGCCAGTGTCGGCGCATGGATGCCGGATGCGTTGATCAACACATTGCACGACAGGTTCATGGCTTCGTCGCCGCCGAAGCGCACGTCAAAGCCGCCCTGGGGGCGCACCCGGGCCGCGAGCATGGGCGTGTGAAATACGCATTGCGCGCCGGCGTTTTCGGCGTCGCCCTGGTAGGCCAGCATCAGCGCATGGCTGTCGACGATGCCCGTCGAAGGCGACAGCAGCGCGGCGGTGCATTGCAGGGCCGGCTCCAGCTCGCGGGCCTGTTCGCCTGTCAGGCGACGCAGGTCATCGACGCCATTGGCACGGGCGCGCGCCGCGATGTCGTCGAGCATCAGCGCTTCGTCCGGGCTGGCGGCCACGATCAGCTTGCCCAGCCGCCGGTGCGCAATGCCGCGGGCCGCGCAGTAGTCGTACAGCAAGTGCTTGCCGCGCACGCAAAGCTCTGCCTTGAGGCTGCCGGCCGGGTAGTAGATGCCGGCGTGTATGACTTCGGAATTGCGCGAACTGGTGCCGGTGCCTATGGCTTCGGTGGCTTCGGCCACCAGGACTTCGCGGCCGGACAGGGCCAGGGCGCGCGCCACGGCCAGGCCGACGACGCCGGCCCCGACGACGATGCAGTCGATGTCAGTGCTCATGTTTCAGGGGTGTTCATTCGGTTGGCTTGTGGGCGGGCGTCAGGTCGAAGCCGCCGGCGTGGAACACCAGCGGGGCCGCGGCGCTGTGGCCGCAACGCTCTACCTGGCCCACCATGATGACGTGGTCGCCTTCGACATAGCGGCTGCGATTGCGGCATTCGAACCACGCGGCGCACGGGGCGTCCAGCATGGGCGTGCCGCCGGGCGCGTAGGCGCGCGGCAGGCCGTCGAAGCGTTCGCGGGTGTGCCCCAGCGCAAAGCGCCGCGCCAGCCCTGCCTGGCCCGCCGACAGCACATTGACCACGTAACGCTCGCAATGTTCGAAGATCTCGAGCGAGGCCGACTTGAGCGACAGGCTCCACAACACCAGCGGAGGCTCGAGCGATACCGAATTGAACGAGCTGACGGTCAGGCCGACAGGAGCGCCGTCAGGCGCGGCCGTGGTCACCACCGTGACACCGGTGGCGAAACGTCCGAGCGCGGTACGGAAATAACGCGAGTCGAATTCAGGCGGGAAGTCGGACATGCAGGCGGCGGCGATCGCGCGTCAGGGTGACAGGCGGTCGATGATCCAGCCGCCGTCGTCGCCGCGCCGGTAACGCAGGCGATCATGCAGTCGCGACGGGCGCCCCTGCCAGAATTCGAATACGGTGGGCGCCAGGCGGTAACCGCCCCAGTACGGCGGCCGCGGCGGCTGGTCGCCGTAGCGATCGCGCGCGGCCTGCTCGCGGGCTTCGAGTTCGGTGCGGGTGATGGGCTGGCTTTGTTGCGACGCCCATGCGCCCAGGCGCGAGCCGAGCGGCCGGCTTTGATAATAGGCGTCGGATTCTTCGGGCGCCACGCGCTCGACGCGGCCTTCGATGCGTACCTGCCGTTCCAGCGGCTGCCAGAAAAACAGCAGCGCGGCGCGCGGATTGGCCAGCAGGTCGGCGCCCTTGCGCGATTCGTAGTTGGTAAAGAAGGCAAAGCCGCGCTCGTCGTAGCCCTTGACCAGCACGATGCGCGCCGACGGCTGGCCGGCGGCGTCCACCGTGGCCAGCGTCATGGCGTTGGGCTCGGGCACCTTGGCGTCCAGCGCTTCGGCGAACCACAGGTTGAATTGCTCGAACGGCGAGGGCGCGGCCGCCTCTTCGAGCAGAACGCTTCTTGCGTAGTCTTGGCGCAAATCGGAAACAGACATGAGAGCGCAGATTGTGTAAGCGAAGGGAATCTGACAGTTTACCGCCATCGCCCGCGGGCCCGCGCGCCGGCGCGGCGGCTGTGCATTCAGCTTTCGGGCAGTGTGTCCGGGTCGGCTTCGAGCAGGCTGGCAATGCGCTCGAGGCGGGCGTCGCGGATGCCGGCCGCGCGCAGCGCCTGCGCGGTCTGCACAACGTATTCGGTACAGCGTCCGTAGCGACCCGAGGCGCGCCGCACAATGGCCAGCAGTTCGGGCTCGGGCAGGGCGCGGATATAGGCCGGGTTGTCGCGATTCATCACGAATACCAGGGCGCGCACCGGCCCGTGAGTGGTGTCGCAATTGATCCAGCGCGGCAGATATGCGCCCGTGGACATTTCGCGGTCCCATAGCGACGGGAAGTAATCGGGCACCGATCGGCCCGCCAGACGGTACGCCACGCCGCGGCACGAGCCGCCCCGGTCCAGGCCGAACACCAGGCCGGGGCATTCCGGCGTGCCGCGGTTGACGCGCGACCACAGGCACAGCGCGCGGTGGTGGCCGCGCAGGGTGGCCAGGCGACGCTCTTCGAAGGCGAAATCCGGCCGCCAGACCAGCGAGCCGTAGCCGTACACCCATACGTCTTCGCCTTCGCGCCAATGCCTGAGCGCGTCGTCAAGCGATGCGCGCCGTTCTTCGGGCGTCCAGAGCCGGAAGGGCAAGGCGGATGGGGCGGGATACTGCGGGTTCACGGCGGGGCGGCCTCGGCGTCTTGGGGAGGATGGCGATTGGCCCAGCCGCCGGCGCTGAGCGCCAGGGCATAGGCCCAGAACAACGGCGCGATGCCAATGACCGCGCCCAGCGCGCCAAAGGCCAGCGGCAGCGAAACCTGCGAGGCGTTGATGAACGCCATGCGCAGGCCCACCGCTTCGGCGGCGCGGCCGGGCGGCGTGTATTGGTGCAGCAGCGACAACATACTCGGCTGGCTGCTGCCCAGCGCCAGCCCCAGTATAAAAGATAGCGTTACCAGGATGGCTACATCGGCGAAAAGCGGGTAAATGCAGAAATTTACCGCCGTCACCGCCATGCCCCCGCGCACCAGCGACCAGGCCCGCACGCGGTGCTGGATAAAGGGCAGAAGCAGGCGGATAACGAAAGTTCCCACCGCAAACGATGCCAGAATGGCGCCGATAGTGGTGGCCGACAGGCCGACGGCCACGCCGTACAGCGGCACCACAAACAAATGGGTATCCCAGGCGCCGGAAAATATGGTGTTGACCACCATGATGCGCCGCAGGGGCGGCACCTTGAGCAACTCAATGACCGGCCGGCGCTGCACCGGGCGCGCAGGAGGCGCCATGGTCTGGTCCATGGCGCGCAGGGCGGGCAAGAGCCGCCGCACGCCGGCCAGGGCAATCAGCGGAGCCAGGGCAAGCAAGCCGAACGCCGGGCGCGAGCCCAGGTGGTCGATGGCCAGGCCGGCCAGCAAGGGGCCGCTGAAGCCGGAGCAGGCCAGCGCCAGCGACAACCATGAGAAATTGCGCAGCCGACGCTGCGGTTCGGCATGACCCAGCAGATCCTGGGTGGCTACCTGGTGCAGCATGAAGCCCACGCCAATGCCGCATGCCGCCAGCATCAACGCCCATTGCGTATGAAATGCAAACGGCAGCGCGGTGCCTGTCACCACCAGGGCATTGCCGAGCACCACGGGCCGGCGCACGCCCACCTGGTCGATCCACTGGCCGGCGCGCACCGACATCAGCATCGGAATGAAGGCAAACACCGCGACCAGCGCGCCCACCATGAAGGTCGACAGGCCCAATTGCAGCGCAGTAAGGGACACCGTGATCCGCCCGCCGGTCAGCGCGATGTGGTTCAGCATCGCGACCACGCACAACATGCCCGCGGCGGGGAATTCCGTCGCGGAAGAGGGGGGCGAGGGGGAAGACGAGGTAGCGGACACGGCGTTAACTACAGCCATTCTGTGCCTAACTTGCAGCAGTGTCGAGCCGCCCGTCTTTGCGGCGCGCAGCTGTCCTGGCCGGGTCCGGATTGCCGATTGGAGGCGATTTATACGCAAGTGCGCGAACTTGCGGGCCAGAATGCGTATGTTGCGCGAAAGATCAGGCATAAAACATGTTGCATCAATAATTGACATGTCGCCTTTCCGCAACGAGGCCGGCGCCAGCTTGCGCCGCGCGCGTGGGAAAATACCGGGCATGACTGCCCACGCGCCGCCCGCTACCTCGTTTACCGCCTCCGACTCTGCATGCGAGGTCGACGCCGATCGCCGCTTTGGGGGGCTGGCCCGGCTTTATGGCCCGGACGCCCCGGCGCGCCTGCGCGACGCGCATGTGGCGGTGGCAGGGCTGGGTGGCGTGGGTTCCTGGGCCGCCGAGGCTTTGGCACGGTGCGGCGTGGGCGCCCTGACGCTGGTCGACCTGGACCATATCGCCGAATCGAACGTCAACCGGCAGGTACACGCGCTGACGTCCACCCTCGGGCAGTCCAAAGTCGAAGCCATGGCGCAGCGCATCCATGCCATCAACCCCGATTGTGTGCTGACCTGTGTCGACGATTTCGTCGAGCCGGCCAATATCGAGCAGGTGCTGCCGGGCTATTACACCGCGCTTGCCGATTGCACCGACCAGGCGGCTGCCAAGATCGCCATGGTGCTGCATGCCCGCCGCCGCGGCGTACCGCTGTTGCTGTGCGGGGGCGCGGGCGGCAAGACCGATCCGCTGGCGTTGCGCGCGGGAGATTTATCGCAGGCGGTAAACGACGCGTTGCTGGCCAAGCTGCGCAATATGCTACGCCGCCAGCATGGGTTCCCGAAAGCCAGCGACGCGCGCGGCAAACCGCTGAAGCGGGTGCCCCGCATGGGTGTGCGCGCGCTGTGGTTCGACCAGCCCGCCATTCTGCCCGCCGCGTGGGCGCGCCCGGACGAGGCGGGCGATGACCTGGGTCCGGTGGCGCAGCCGGCCGCGCCGCAGGGGCTGTCTTGCGCCGGGTATGGGTCGGTGGTCATGGTGACGGCGGCCATGGGCCTGGCCGTGGCCAACGAGGCCGTGCGGCTGGCGCTGGCCCGGCCCGCCTGATCGGCGCGAGCGCCCGACCGGGGCGCGCGCCGAGGCCGGGCAGGGGGCACGGTCAGCCGGCAGGGTCCGCCTCGGCAAGCAACCGTGATGCCATCTCGCGCAGTTTGTTTTTCTGTATCTTGGCCGAGTTGGCGCTTTCCACTACCGGAAACGCGGGCAGCACATGAAAGCCGGCCGGCACCTTGAAGCCCGCCAGCGCGCGGCGGCAGGCGGCCTGCCAGGCGGGCACATCGGCTTGCGCGCCGTCGCGCAACAATACGAATGCGTACGGCACAGTCTTGCCGTGTTGCGTCACGCCCACCACCTGGCAGGCTTGCACGCCGGCCTGGCCCTCGACGACCTGTTCGATTTCCGCCGGGTTCACCAGGAAGCCCGCCAGCCGCAGCGAATCGCCCAGGCGGGCCTGGAACACAAACTGCCGCGGGCTCAGCGTGTATCCCAGGTCGCCCGTCTTGAAGTAGCCGTCGTCGGTCAGTGCCGCCGCCGTGGCCTGGGGGTCGTCCAGATAGCCGCGCATGAGGCCGGGCGAGCGGATCTGTAGTTCGCCAGACACGCCATGGGGCAGCGGCTCGCTGCTGCCCGGGTGGCAGGCGCGCACGCGCGCGTCGGAATAGGCCAGCGTGCCGCCGGGCAGATGGCGTACGGACATATCGCCCTGCGACGCGTCCAGGGGCTGCGCGGCTGCCAGCGCGTTGAGTTCACTGGACCCGTACAGGCCTGTGATCGGCACGCCGTATTCTTCGGCCAGCTGCAGCAGGTTGGCGGCCTGCGGCGCGAAACTGGCGAAACCTACCTGCCGCAGCGTGGCAAAGTCGCCCGGCCCGCCTGCGAGGAACAGCTGTACCAGCGCCTCGTTGTTGGCGTACACGTGGGTAATGCGATGCTCACGTATGGCGCGCACGGTGCGTGCGGTGTCGTATACCGGGTCGCACACCACGGGCACGCCCCGCGCCAGCGCCGCCACGAACATGGCGAAGCCGAATGCGCCGCAAAAGGGCGCTGCGGCCAGCACGCATGCGCTGTCGTCGTAGCCGTGGGCGAGGGCAACGGCGTCGCCATGGCGCAGCAATGTGCGCTGGTCATGCAGCACGAACTTGGGAAGAGAGGTCGTGCCCGATGTGGTGAAGCACAGCACGCCGGCGTCGTCATCGACGGCCGGCGGCGGGGCGGCCGCGGTATGCGCAAGCTCGTTCCAGCGCAGTGCCGGCCGTCCGCGCACGGCGTGCGGCAATATGGCGCCTTCGTCGAGCGCCACGACGCCTTGCAGCGCGTGCAGGGCCTCGGCAGGCACGTCATCGAGTATGGCATTGAAGTCAATGCCCTTGAATCCGGGCCAGTACACCAGCCACTGCGCACGGCCGCGCCCCAGAATGTCGCCCACCTCGGTTGCGCGAAACCGTGTGTTCACGGCCAGCACCAGCGCACCCAGCCGCGCGCACGCCAGGAATGCCACCACCCATTCGGCGCAATTGGGCAGCCACAAGGCGACGCGGCTGCCGGGCCGCACGCCTGCCAGCGCCAGGCCTGCGGCCATCCGATCCACGGCGGCCGACAGCGCGGCGAAGCGCAGCGGGCGGTCCCGGTCGTACAACGCCACAGCGTCGGGGCTGCGCCGCGCCAGCCCGGCCAGGCGAGCGGCAAACCCGTGCGCGGGGGCAGGTATTGTGGATGCGGACATTGTTGTGGTTATATGGCCAAAGTACGTATTCAGGTACTGTATGAAAAACCTATGGCCAAGACAACGGCAACGCCAAGCGTCCACTCGCTGCCCATGACCCGCGCAGGCGCGGGCACATGGCGCGGCTCGATCAGGCAGGGGAGCATCGTTACCCGATGAGCGACGCAACTGTACTGATAACCGGCGCCAGCCGCGGCATCGGCCGGGCAATCGCCGCGCGCATGCTCGAAGACGGCTACCAGGTGGTGAATTTCAGCCGGGGCGCGCCAGCCGAGCTGCTGCCGGGCGAAACCTTCGTCTCGGTGGATCTATCCGATTCCGCGCAGACCAGCCGGGCCGTGGCCGACCTGGCCGCCGAACGGCAGGTGCTGCACTTGGTGAACAACGCCGGCATGATCCAGGTGGCCGACATCGAACAAGTGTCCGAACAGGCCATGCGCGATACGCTGGCGGTCAACCTGATGGCGCCCTTGCTGTTGCTGCAGGGCTTGCTGCCGGCCATGCGCAGCAAGGGATACGGACGCGTGGTCAATGTGGGCAGCCGGGCCGCGCTGGGCAAGCCCGGCCGCACGGCCTATGGGGCGAGCAAGGCGGGCCTGGTCGGCATGACTCGCACCTGGGCGCTGGAACTGGCGGCCTCGAGCATTACGGTCAATGCCGTAGCGCCGGGGCCGGTGGCCACCGAATTATTCAACCAGTCCAACCCCCCGGATCATCCGCGCACGCGCGAACTGGCGGCGTCGATACCGGCCGGCCGCATCGGCCACCCCGCCGACGTCGCCCATGCCGTGGCCATGCTGCTCGACGCACGCGCCGGTTTCATCACCGGCCAGACGCTTTACGTATGCGGCGGCCTGACGGTCGGCGCCGCGTAGCCTGACGCAGGGTCAGGGATACATCGCGGGCGCATCGGGTATCAGACACCCACCGCGCATTACCGCATCTGGTGTCTGACTCCCGAAGGGTGTCAGACACCTGTGGCGGCGACGGGGCCGACGCATCCCTACCGCTACGCGCCCGCTCGCTATCGCATCTGGGTCAGACACCCTCCGGGAGTCAGACACCTGTGGCGGCGACGGGGCCGACGCATCCCTACCGTTACGTGCCCGCTCGTTATCGCATCAGGTGTCTGACTCCCGAAGGGTGTCAGACACCCACCGCGAAGCGTCAGGCGCTGTGCAGGCTGACGTCGAACCAGCCGCGCAGGGCGTTGGACAGGCGCATGCCCTGCGCGGCGTGCAGGTCTTCCAGCGTGAGCACGCGTTCGCGCACGTCTGCGGTTTCCAGCAAACGGGCGCGCTGTACGCCGGGCAGGCAGCCGCTGGAAACCGGCGGCGTGTACCAGGCGCCGTCCAGCAGCAGGTACACATTGGTGCGGCTGCCTTCGCAGAGTTCGCCGCGCTGGTTCAGGAACAACAGGTCGAATACGGCGGGATGCCGGGCCAGCCAGGCGGCGGCATCGGCGTACCACGGGCGGTGCGTCGTTTTGTAGCGCAGCAGCGGTTCGTCGGCGTCCAGCACCTGATCGGACAGCATGACAAGCTGACCGGCAGGCAGCACCGGCAACGGGGCGGTCTGGATGTGGCGATGGCCGTGGCGGTCCAGCAGCAGGCGCAGCCGGTGCGGGCCCGGCGTGGCCAGCGACACGGCGGCGATGCGCAGGTCGCGCTCGATGGCCTGCGCATCGTACGGATAGCCGAGAGCCTCGCAGCTGGCTCCCAGGCGCTGCAAGTGGCCTGCCAGCAAAGCGATCTCGCCATTGGCGTCGGCCAGCACGGTTTCAATAAGTTCGGGCGTCATGGGCGCGGTCGCGAAGATCAGTCCGGGGTCAGTGCTGCCGTTGCATGGCGTGCTGCAGGATGCGGGCCTTCCACAGGCATTCCTGCCATTCCTGTCCTGGGTCGGAGTCGTGCACGATGCCTCCGCCCACACTGTAGATCCCGTGGCCGCGTTTATCCAGCACCAGCGTACGTATCGCCACGTTCAACGAAAAATCGCCATCCGGCGCCAGCCACCCGATTGCGCCGCAATACAGCCCGCGCGGGGCGATTTCCAGTTGCCGGATGCGGCGCATGGCGGCGACCTTGGGCGCCCCGGTAACCGACCCGCACGGAAACAGGGCCTGCGCCACGTCCGCCAGCGTGGCGCGCGGCGCCAGGGCGGTCACCGTAGAGGTCATGGTCCATACGGTGGGGTAGCGTTCCAGCGAGAACAGCGACGGCACCTGCACGGACCCGGGCTCGGCCAGGCGGCCCAGGTCATTGCGCAACAGGTCCACGATCATCAGATTTTCTGCGCGATTCTTTGCGCTGGCCAGCAGCTCGTTGCCCAGACGCAGGTCTTCTGCCGGGTCGGGATGACGCGGCGCGGTGCCCTTCATGGGCCGCGTCGTCAGGCGCGCGCCGTCGCGCCGCACGAAGAGTTCGGGAGAAAATGACAGCACCGTGCGGTGCGCGTCTTCGATGTAGGCCGCATGCGCCACGGGCTGCGCGGTCGCAATGCGCTCGTACAGCAGGCGCGGGCTTCCCTGCACACGCACGTCCAGCGGCTGCGTGTAGTTCATCTGGTACAGCTCGCCGGCCTCGATCAGCGTGCGGATATGTTCGATGTGCCGCAGATAGTCAGCTTGCGCCAGGCGATGGCTCACCGATTCGATCCCGGCCGCGTGCATGGCGTCCGAGCCGCTCCATGGCCGCTCGATGCACATGCGGCGGAACACCAGCGCGGCCAGTCGCGGCGCGTCGGCCCGCCGGTCGGCGGGAATGGGGCCGTCGGGCGGAGCCAGGGTGGTTTCCGGGGCCAGCCACTCGCCCAATTCGTAATCCAGCAGCAGGGCCACCCAGTGCCCGGCGCGGCGCGCGGCCTCGATGGCTTCCCAGGCCTGCGGCAGCTGGCTGGCTTGGGCGGCCTCGATGCGCTGCACCGGGTCGTACAGGCCCAGCGCGCGTCCGGCCAGCCGGTCTTCAAAACGGCATTGCATGGATATCAGTCGTGGTGATGAAGAAGCTCTCGCCGCGCCGGCTTGCCCGGCGCAACGCGAGCTTACCTCAGCCTGCCTGCGCCAGCGGCCGGTCTTGCTGCGCCAGGAACTCCGCCAGCACCCGGCCCGTGTGCGAACTGTCGTGCAATGCCATGACCTGTTCCGGCGTGCCTTCGGCGACCAGCCGGCCGCCTCCGGTGCCGCCTTCGGGGCCCAGGTCCAGCAGCCAGTCGGCTTCGGCGATTACGTCGAGATTGTGTTCGATCACCACAACCGTATTGCCGGCCGCCACCAGCCGATGCAGGACGTGGATCAGTTTTTCTACGTCCGCCATCGACAGGCCCACCGTCGGTTCGTCCAGCACATACAGCGTATGCGGAATCCGCGATGCGCGCCCGGTGGTGATGACCCCCTCGGTCAGGCGCGCCTTGGACAGCTCGGTCACCAGCTTGATGCGCTGCGCCTCGCCGCCCGACAGCGTGGGCGATGGCTGACCCAGCGTCAGATAGCCCAACCCCACGTCGTGCATGAGCTGCAGCGGGCGATGGATCTTGGGATGCGCCGTGAAATAGGCCAGCGCGTCGTCGACTTCCATGCTCAGCAATTCGCCGGCATTCTTGCCGCGCAACTGCACCGACAACGTGTCGCCATTGAAGCGGGCCCCATTGCAGGCGTCGCACGGCACTTTGACGTCGGGCAGGAAGTTCATCTCGATGGTGCGCATGCCCTGGCCTTCGCAGACCGGGCAGCGGCCATCGCCGGTATTGAACGAAAAGCGCGCCGCGCTCCAGCCGCGCATGCGGGCTTCGCGGGTGTCGGCGAATTGGCGGCGCACGTCGTCCCAGAATCCGATGTACGTGGCCGGGCACGAACGCGGCGTCTTGCCGATGGGCGTCTGGTCCACTTCCAGCACCCGGTCGATGGCTTCCCAGCCGGTGATCTGTTCGCAGCCATGCCAGCGCGGCGCCTTGCCTTGCGATACGGCCTGCAGCAGGTTGTCGAGCAATACTTCGCGCGCCAGGGTGGACTTGCCCGAACCCGAGACGCCCGTGACCACGCTCAGTCGACCCACCGGAATGCGCGCGTCGACCTGGCGCAGGTTGTGCAACTGCGCGCCGCGGATCTGGATCATCGGCGTGTCGTCCGTGACAGCGCGGCGGCCATGCAGCGGGTGCGCCAGCGGCTTGGCCAGGTAGCGGCCGGTGACCGAGTCCGGCGACGCCACCAGGTCTTGCACGGTGCCTTGCGCGACGACGCGGCCGCCGCGCACGCCGGCGCCCGGGCCGATATCGATAATGTGGGAAGCACGGCGGATGGTGTCGTCATCGTGTTCCACCACCACCAGCGTATTGCCGTTGCCTTCCAGGCGGGCCAGCGCGTCCAGCAGGATGCGGTTGTCGCGCGGGTGCAGGCCGATGGTGGGCTCGTCCAGCACATAGCACACGCCCTGCAGGTTCGAGCCCAGCTGCGCGGCCAGGCGGATGCGCTGGGCTTCGCCGCCCGACAGGGTGGGCGCGGCGCGGTCCAGCGCCAGGTAGTCCAGGCCCACTTCTTTCATGAAGTTCAGGCGCCCCCGGATCTCGGCAAGAATGTCGCGAGCGATCTCGGCCTCGCGGCCGCGCGCCACCAGGCCCGTAAAGAAGGTGTGGGCGTCCGACACCGGCAGGGCGGCCAGCTCGGCAATAGACCGGTCGCGCCAGCGCACGGCAAGCGCCACGCGGTTCAGGCGTTGCCCGTGGCACACCGAGCACGCGACTGCCTCGCCTTCGTAGTTGGTGTTCCACGCGCTTTCTTCGCCGGTCTGTTCGGCGTCGAAGTCTTCCAGCTGCACGCCGGTGCCGTAGCATCCCGGGCACCAGCCATGCTTGGAGTTGTACGAAAACAGGCGCGGGTCGGGTTCGGGAAAGCTGGTTCCGCAAGAAGGGCAGGCACGCTTTACCGAGAAGTGCTGCTGCTGCAATTCGCTGTCCAGCGCTTCGTGCAGGCGGTTGACCGGCCATACGGTGCTCATGACGCCCTGTCCGTGCTCCAGCGCCGTCCTGACGGCCTGGCGCAGCCCGGCTTCGTTGTCGGGGTCCACTACCAGATCGGCCACCGGCAGTTCGATGGTGTGTTCTTTGTAGCGGTCCAGGCGCGGCCAGGGGCTTACCGGTATAAACGCCCCGTCTACCCGCAGATGGGTGTAGCCCTTGGCGCCCGCCCATTTGGCAAGGTCGGTGTAATAACCCTTGCGCGCGGTGACCAGGGGCGCCAGCAGGCCGATATGCTGGCCCTTGTGCTCGCGCAGCAGGCGCGCCACGATCTGGTCGGCGTTCTGCGGTTCCACCGGCACATTGCAATCGGGGCAGTGCTGCGTGCCCAGCTTCATATACAGCAGCCGCAGGAAATGGTGGATCTCGGTCATCGTGGCCACCGTCGACTTGCGCCCGCCGCGGCTGGTGCGCTGCTCGATGGCAACCGTGGGAGGAATGCCGAAAATCGCGTCCACGTCCGGCTTGCCGGCCGGCTGGACGATGGCGCGCGCGTAGGCGTTGAGCGATTCCAGGTAGCGCCGCTGCCCTTCGTTGAACAGGATGTCGAAGGCCAGGGTCGACTTGCCCGAGCCCGACACGCCGGTGATCACGGTGAACTTGTCGTGCGGGATCTCGACGCTGACGTTTTTCAGGTTGTGCTCGCGCGCGTTGCGGATCTCGATGGCCTGTGCCTGCCTGCGGCGGCGCATTACTGATTGCAGCGGCGTGCCGGCGGCGTCGGCATAGGCGGTCGCTGGCTCGGCCAGCACCGGCACCAGGCCGGCCTGCTGCGTGATCTGCGCATCGACATCGCTGTCGACGATCACGTCCCCCGGCAGCACGCTGACTTCGTAGTCGCGCAGGGCGGCGCCGGTGTGCGAGCGCGGGTTGTCCATCAGGTCTTGCGGCGTGCCCACGCCGATCAGCAGGCCTCCCGCATCGCCGCCTTCGGGGCCCAGGTCGATCAGCCAGTCGGCCGCCCGGATCACATCGAGGTTGTGCTCGATGACCAGCAAGGTATGGCCGGCCGCCAGCAGCTTGCGGAAGGCGCGCATCAGCCGCGCGACATCATCGAAATGCAGCCCGGTGGTGGGCTCGTCGAACAGGAACAGGCTGCCCTTCTTGGCCACGCGCGCGGCAGAAATGCCGCTGCGGGCGGCTTCGGCCAGGTGTCCGGCCAGTTTCAGGCGCTGGGCTTCGCCGCCCGACAGCGTGGGCACGGGCTGGCCCAGCCGCACATATTCCAGGCCCACGTCGGCCAGCGGCGCCAGGCCGGTCTGCACATCGCGCAGGCCCCTGAAAAAATCCAGGGCCTCGCTGACCGTCATGTCGAGCACCTGGTCTATCGATGCGTTCTTGCCCAGGTGTTCGACGCGCACCTCCAGCACTTCGGGCCGGAAGCGGCGGCCGTCGCAGTCCGGGCAGCGCAGGTACACGTCGGACAGAAACTGCATCTCGACATGTTCGAATCCGGTGCCGCCGCAGGTGGGGCAACGGCCGTCGCCGCTGTTGAAGCTGAACGTGCCCGCCGTATAGCCGCGCTCCTTGGCCAGCGGCGCCTGTGCGAACAGCTTGCGGATCGCGTCGAAGGCGCCCACATAGCTGGCAGGGTTGGACCGCGCCGTCTTGCCGATGGGCGTCTGGTCCACCATGACCACGTCGGCGATCTGTTCGGCGCCCAGCAGCCGATCGAAGGACCCCGGCGCTTCGGATGGCTTGCCCTGGTGCTTGAGCAGCGCCGGGTACAGCACGTCCTGCACCAGCGTCGATTTGCCGGACCCCGACACCCCCGTGACGCACACCAGGCGACCCAGGGGGATTTCCACCGACACGTTGCGCAGGTTGTGCGCGCTGACGCCTTCGAGCAGCAGCCGGGGCGTGCCGGGTTCCACGGGCATGGGGCGCGGCGCCTCGACGCGCTGGCGGCCGCCCAGATAGTTGCCGGTGAGCGTATTGCTGGCGCGCAATTGCGTCGGCGTGCCGTCGAACACGATCTGGCCGCCGCGCTCGCCCGGCCCAGGGCCGATGTCGATGATGCGGTCGGCGGCCACCATGACCTGCGGGTCATGTTCGACCACCACCAGCGTGTTGCCCGCGTTGCGCAGGCGGTGCATCACTTCCACCACCCGGTGCATGTCGCGAGGGTGCAGGCCGATGGACGGTTCGTCCAGTACGAACAGCGTGTTCACGAGCGACGTGCCCAGCGCGGTGGTCAGGTTGATACGCTGCACTTCGCCGCCCGACAGGGTGCGGCTCTGGCGGTCCAGCGTCAGGTATCCCAGCCCCACGTCGCACAGGAATTTCAGGCGCGCGCGCACTTCAGTCAGCAGCAGGTCGGTGGCCGCGTCCAGCGCTCCGCTGAACGACAATGTGTCGAAGAACGCGCGCACGCGTTCGATGGGCAGCAGCATGATGTCGTGGATCGACACGCCCGCAAGCGCATCCAGTTGCGCGCGGCTCCAGCTGGCCCCCACGGGCATGAAGCGGGGGTAGCGGTTGTCCTCGGCAGGCGTTGTGTCGGGCGCGTCGCCCAACCGCCACAACAGCGCATCGGGCTTGAGCCGCGCGCCGCGGCAAGTGGGGCAGGGCGTGTAGCTGCGGTACTTGGACAGCAGCACGCGCACATGCATCTTGTACGCGCGGCTTTCCAGCCAGGCGAAGAAGCGATTCACGCCATACCATTGAGTTTTCCAGGCCTGGTTGCCCCCCTTCCAGTCGGGATCGCCATGCAGCACCCAATGCCGTTGCTCGTCGGTCAGCGATTTCCAGGGCACCCCCATGGGCACGCCGGCGCGCGGCGCGTATTTGGCCATGTCGTCCTGGCATTCTTTGTACGACGGGGTCTGCCAGGGCTTGATCGCGCCTTCGCGCAGTGTCTTGTTTTCGTCTGGAATGACCAGGCCGTAGTCGATGCCGATCACGCGCCCGAAGCCGCGGCAGGTTTCGCATGCGCCCAGCGGCGAATTAAAGGAAAAGCTGCTGGGCAGGGGGTCGGTATATTCGATATCGCAATCGGCGCAGTGCAGCCGGTCGCTGTATTTCCACACATGGGCGTCGCCGCCGTCGTCATCCAGCGCGTGCACCGCCAGGTGCCCGCCGCCCATGCGCAAAGCGGTGTCCAGGGCTTCCATCACGCGTTCGGTTTCGCTGCCCGAATGGCGGAAACGGTCTTGCACGACATGCAGGATGCGGCGTTCGCTGTCCGCGGGCGACGGCCTGGCCGCCTTGGCGCGGGCCTTGCCCTTGCCTTTTCCGGCCGCTGCCGCGGGCTGGCGGACCGTGGCGGTCTCTTCGCGGTGCACGCGCGTATAGCCTTGCTGCTCCAGAAAGCTTCGCACTTCGTCTTCGGTGAAGTTGGCGGGCACGGCAATGGGAAACGTAATGACAAGGCGGGGATCGCCCGCCGCCGGCGCGCGTTGCGCGAGCGACGCCGCAATCGATTCCGGGGTGTCGCGCCGCACCAGCTTGCCGCAGCCGCGGCAATACAGCCTGGCCCCGCGCGCGAACAAGAGCTTCAGGTGATCGTTCAGTTCGGTCATGGTGCCGACCGTGCTGCGCGAACTGCGCACCGGATTGGTCTGGTCGATGGCGATGGCCGGCAGAATGCCTTCGATGCGATCGACCTGCGGCTTGTCCATGCGGTCCAGGAACTGGCGCGCATACGGCGAAAAGGTCTCGACATAGCGACGCTGGCCTTCGGCGTACAGCGTGTCGAAGGCCAGCGAGCTCTTGCCCGACCCTGACACGCCCGTGATGACCACCAGTTCGCCGGTGGCGAGAGTGAGGTCCAGGTTCTTGAGATTGTTCTGGCGTGCGCCAACGATGCGAATGTGCGGATTCATGACAGAGGGCGTTGCGTGGGGCGGGCAGATGGAGGTTCCCGAAGGCGACAGAATATCGCCGACCATATCTGTATATTTAACCAGTATCCGAAGATCTTAGAAAGTCACCGCCCTGGCTCGACAGTGTATGGCTGGGCAGGGATAATGTCTGCATTATGAATTGAATGTCCGCATTATGGACAAACCACTTTTATCTTCTTTCGCAATGCCCGTGCCCGGCGCGCCCGCCGTTGCCGGCACTGCGGCGTTCGGCAAGTTCATGCGCGTGCTGCAGCAGGTGGCCGACGCTGCGCAGCCGCCCGGCGTGGCCGAGCTGTCGGCGCATTGCGGGTATCCGCGCCCCACCGTGTATCGCATCGTGGCCGGTCTGGCGGAACATGGCCTGGTCGCGGCGCGGCCCGACGGTACCTATGTGCTGGGTGCGCGGCTGTTCAGCCTGGCCAGCCGCAGCTGGTCGCGCTTCGATCTGCGCGAGGCGCTGGCGCCCGATCTCCAGGCCCTGCGCGACATCACCGGCCAGACTGTGCACTTGGCGGTGCCGTTGGGCGACGCGATGGTTTATGTCGAAAAGCTGGATGGCCCCGGCGCGGTGCGCATGGCGTCTCGCATAGGCGGGCAGTTGCCGCTGCACAGCAGCGCAGTCGGCAAGGCTTGCCTGGCCACGCTCGAACCGCCCGCGCTGGACGAGCGGCTGGCGCGCCTGCCGCTGCCCCGGCTGACGCCGGCCACCCTGGTGACCGCGCAGGCGTTGCAAACGGAACTGGCCCAGGTGCGCCGGCAGGGCTATGCGATCGATAATGAAGAAAACGAACCCGGCATTGTCTGCTACGGGGTGGCGCTATGCGATGCGGCCGGCCGCGCCGTGGCTGGCGTCAGCGTCAGCACCATGCCGTTTCTTGCACCCGCCGAGCCGGCGTCCTATATCGAACCCCTGCTGCGGCTGCGCGCCGCGGCGGCCGAGCGGCTGGCGGGCCTGCCGCCGCCTTTTGCCCATTCCTTTTCCTGATCCTGGTGCGATACCCATGAAACCTACCCCTGCCACCACCTCGCTGGAGCGCCTGACGACCGATCGCGTGGTGCCCGTTTTGCGCTATGCCGATGCGGCCACCGCAGGCTATGCGGCCGAGATCGCGGTGCAGGCCGGCTGCCGCACCATTGAACTGACCTGGACCATACCCGCCGTCGCCGATCTGGTGCGCGCGTTGCGCGACGAACATGGCGACACGATAACGCTGGGCGTGGGCACCGTGCTCAATGAAAGGCAGGCTCGCGAAGCCCTGGTGGCGGGGGCCGACTTCCTGGTGGCGCCGGCGCTCGTCGCCGGCATCGCCGATATGGCGCATGCCGCGGGCGCGTTGTGCCTGCTGGGCGCCTTCACGCCCAGCGAAGTGCTCGCGGCACGCCAGGCCGGCGCCGACATCGTAAAAATCTTTCCTGCGGAAACCGGCGGGCCGCGCCACCTGGCTGCATTGAAATCGGTGTTTCCGGACACGGTGTTCTGCCCCACCGGCGGCGTCACGCAGCAGAACATGCATGAATATTTTGCCGCGGGCGCCGCTCTGGTCGGCATCGGCAGCAATCTTTACGACAAGGCCGCATTTGCCGCCCGCGACACCGCCGCGCTGGTGCAGCAGGTCCGGCAAACGCGGGAGGCCGCCCATGGCTGACTTCGACGTGGTGGGGCTGGGCGAGCCCCTGATCGAGTTCAACCAGACCCGGGCGGGCGACCCGCAATACCTGCAGGGGTTCGGCGGCGATACTTCCAATGCCGTCATCGCCGCCGCGCGGCAGGGCGCGCGCTGCGCCTATCTGACACGCGTGGGCGACGACGCATTCGGCGCGCAATTGCTGCAATTGCTGCGCAGCGAGCATGTCGACACATCGGGGGTGCGCGTCGATGCCGAGGCGCACACGGGCGTTTATTTCGTTCAGCACGGGCCCGATGGCCACGTGTTCAGCTATTTGCGCCGCGATTCGGCCGCCAGCCGCATGCAGCCGTCCGATCTGGACGGCGGCCCGCTGGAGCGGGCGCGCTATCTGCATGTGTCCGGCATCAGCATGGCGATCAGCGCAAGCGCATGCGATACGGTGTTCGCCGCCATGGAACGCATGCGCGCAGCCGGCGGGCAGGTCAGCCTGGATTCCAATCTGCGGCTGCGCCTGTGGCCCGTGGCCCGTGCGCGCGCCGTCCTGCGCGAGGCGCTGGCCCAGGCGGACTTGTTCCTGCCCAGCCTGGATGACATGCGCCATCTGACGGGCCACGAAGATCCACAGCGCACACTCGACTGGATCCGCGCCGCGGGCGCGCCGGGCGTGGTGGTGCTCAAGCTCGGCAAAGAGGGGGCGCTGGTCGACGACGGCCAGGCACGCACGATGGTGCCGGGCCTGACGGTGCGCGCCGTGGATGCCACGGGCGCTGGCGATTGCTTCGCCGGCAATCTGCTGGCACGGCGCTGCGCCGGCGAAGGCTGGCTGGATTCCGTGCGTTACGCGAATGCGGCGGCGGCCTTGTCCACGACCGGGTATGGCGCCGTGGGTCCGTTGCCCGACGCCGACGCGGTAGGGGCGTTTATAGCCGCCCAGGTCGGCGGTTTGGCCGGGGGCGCGGTTTCGGGCTAAAATGCCGAGTTATCCCAGTTTTGCCGCCAGCCTTGCGCCCCGATTGTTGCCGGGCCAACGGGGCGGGCTGGCACCATAGAACCTTACCGGAGAACCATCATGGCAGAGCGCAAACGCGTGCGTCGCAATACCCTGGAACGCCGTTGCCTGGGCAAGGCTTTCAAGCGCTTGTTCGTCAACTCGCCCAAGGGCGTGTTCAAGATGCTTGAAAAAATCAAGCGCGTGTAATTAGCGCTGGATGCAAGAACCGCCGGTCTACCGGCGGTTTTTTTTTGGGCATTTTTGTGCCCGTTTCCGTGCCTTGCATATGTCAAGAGCGGCCTCGTCCGCATCTGAGGCAAACTTGCTGCAAGTCCAAATAGTATAGATCTGGCAAGAGCTGACAAATTTGTTTGCAAAATGGGCACGCACAAAGCGAACCACTTTACGTATATCTCATAAACTGAAGCCCAGCTTTTTACCCGTAAACAATTAGACCCGTCGCAAACGTCCATTGCGAATTGGCCCGTCGCATGAGCGAACCGCATTACAAGTTCACGGTTCTGACGCCCACGTACAATCGCGCGGCGACGCTTTACCGTGTTTATGAATCCCTACGGAAGCAGACCTGCCGGGACTTCGAATGGCTGGTCGTCGATGACGGCTCGACCGACCGCACGCATGAAGCCGTGCTGGCCTGGCAGGCCCAGGGCGCGTTCCCGATCCGGTACGTCTGGCAGAAGAACCAGCACAAGAAAACGGCTTTCAATCGCGGCGTGCGCGAGGCGCGCGGCGAATTCATCATCACGCTCGACAGTGACGATGAAATTCCGCCGCAAGCGCTGCAAATACTGAAAGACGCATGGGAAGCCATAGCGCCGGCGCAGCGCGAAGCGTACGTGGGCGTGACCGGCTTGTGCGCCCGCCCCGACGGCGCCATCGTGGGCGACCGTTTCCCGCGCGATGTCTTCGATGCCAGCGCCGTAGAGCTTTATTTCCGGCACCGCATCAAGGGCGAGAAGTTCGGCAGCATGCGCACCGATGTGTTGCGCCGCTTTCCGTTTCCCGAAGACGTCGCGGGTTTCGTGCCCGAAAGCCTGATCTGGTGGGCCATGGCGCGCGCCGGCTACCAGAGCCGCTGCATCAACCAGGTGGTGCGCATCTACCATACCAGTGCCGACGGCCTGACGCGCGGCGCCGTGTCGGTGCGCAACAATGCGCAGGGGCTTTATCTGCTGGCATGGAATATCCTGCAGCACCACATGGACTGGTTCCGTTTCCGGCCCAAGGAATTCTGTATGGCCGCCGCGCGCTACACGCGGTTTCGCCTCGACCTGGAGTATTCGGGCCTGCCCACCGCCGTACAGGCCTACCGGCTGACCGATCCATTTGCGCGAGCGCTGGTGCTGCTGATGTGGCCGCTGGGATACCTGATGCACCGCCGCGACCGCCGCCGCGGCCTGGCTTGATCTTATAGGTAGCAGCTACTTGGCCAGCTATCGGTGTCTCGGTAGGTGTCTGACACCCTGCGGGAGTCAGACACCTCGACGCCTATTGGTGTCTGCGCGGTAGGTGTCTGACACCCTGCGGGAGTCAGACACCTTGACGTCTATGGATGTCTGCGTGGTAGGTGTCTGACACCCTGCGGGAGTCAGACACCTTGACGCCTATGGGCGTCTGCGCGATAGGCGTCTGACACCCTGCGGGAGTCAGACACCTTGACGGCTATGGGTGTCCGCGCGATTGGTGTCTGACACCCTGCGGGAGTCAGACACCTTGACGTCTATGGATGTCTGCGTGGTAGGTGTCTGACTCCCGTAGGGTGTCAGACACCGACACGATGAGCACCGGTGTCAGGCTGGCCGCGCCGGTCAGCGCTCGCCATGCCTATCAACGGGGCGTAGGTTCGCCCGGCTCGGCGTCGTCTTCATCATCTTCATCGTCCTCGTCATCGTCCTCGTCATCTATCCCGGTCAAGGGCTCGTCCGTCAGGGCGAAGGGCAGGACATCGGCAAGGTCGTCGGACCAGGCGGCTTCGTCGCCGGCCTGGTCGACTTTGACGAATCGCTCGCCCTCGTTCGACGTGATCTGTACCGACCACAGGTACAGGCAATCATAGGTGTCGTCGTCGGCGGGATCCAGGCCGCCGCGTCCGCCCAGCAGGCGCGTCTGGGGGCCGCCCAACTGTACATGCGGCTGGTCGTCGTCGGGGGCGCCCTGGGCCACGGGCACGCCGAACGTGACCCACTCCGTGCCTTCGTCGCCCTGCATGACCTCGGCCAGCACCGGCTTGCCCAGGTAGGCGCTCAGGGCGTCGGCCGTCCTGGCCAGCATGTCGAGTTCTTGGGTGCTGAAACGGGCGGGCGAGGCCGGCGGTTGGGCAGAGGCGGACATGGCAAAGCGTTCCTGGTAAAGCGCGGCGGCGGCGCGAAAGACGGGGCCAATGCGCATTGTCGCGCGTTTTCGAAATAAGCGCGCCATGTGTCGGCGGGCACGGTGTAGCGCACTGAGCGCCCTGGACAAGGTTCGACGGGCCATGCGCTCTGGACACGATCCGGCAAGCCATGCGCCCCGGTCAGGGTTCGACCCGCGACGCGCGCCGAGCCGGGCGCGGCCGGCTGCGCCCCTTCCAAGGCGCTAATATCCCTTCTTCTTTGTCAGCACCGTATTCCATGCCTTCCCCCGCGCCCACGCCTTCCGCCCGCCACATGCTGTTTCCCCTGTCGGCGGTGCTGATATGGGCCGTGAACATGGTGGTCACCAAGCTGGCCGCCAGCGTGATCGAGCCGGCCGTCATCGGCTTCTATCGCTGGGTGCTGGCGGCGCTGGTGCTTACGCCGTTTATCCTGCCAGGTGTGTGGCAGGCCCGGCGCACCATTGCCCCCAACCTGGGCAAACTGGCCGTGCTGGGGGCGCTGGGCACAGCCATGTACCAGGGGCTGATGTATGTCGCGGCCACCACGACCACCGCAACCAATATGGGCATCATCACGGCCATGGTGCCGCTCATCACCATTATCCTGGGCTCGATGGTGCTGCGCGAGCGGCCGGCGCCGACGGCCGTGCTGGGCGGCGCATTGTCTCTGCTGGGGCTCAGCGTGCTGCTGGGCGAAGGCGACCCCGCGCGCCTGCTGGCCCTGGGCGGCAATGTCGGCGACGCCCTGATGGGGCTGGCCGCGCTGTCGTACGCGCTGTACGGCGTGCTGCTGCGCCGCTGGCCCATGGCGGTGGGCGTATGGCAGTCGCTGTACATCCAGATTCTGTTCGGCATCGCGCTGCAGCTGCCGTCGTACCTGCTGGCGCCCAGTTCGCCGCTGAACGCGGCCAACCTGCCCCTGGTGCTGTACGCCGCCGTATTCCCGTCGTTGTTCGCGCCATACCTGTGGATGCAGGGGGTGCGCTACCTGGGCCCGAATCGCGCCAGCGTCTTCCTGAACGTCATGCCCGTGGGCACCGTGGCGATCGCCGCGGCCACGCTGGGCGAAGTGCCGCATGTCTACCATGTCACGGGCGGCCTGATGGCGCTGGCCGGCGTCAGTCTCGCGCAGTGGCGCCCGCGCGGCGCGGCGCGGGCCGGCTGACGCGTTCCGGCCTACAATCATTGCTTCCCCTTGATTTGTCTTTGCATACGAGCACATGGCCCAATACGTCTACACCATGAACCGAGTCGGCAAGATCGTGCCGCCCAAGCGGCAGATTCTGCGCGACATTTCCCTTTCGTTTTTTCCCGGCGCCAAGATCGGCGTGCTGGGCCTGAACGGCTCGGGCAAGTCCACGCTGCTCAAGATCATGGCCGGGGTCGACAAAGACATCGAAGGCGATGCCGTTCCGATGCCGGGGCTGAACATCGGCTATCTGCCGCAAGAGCCCCAGCTCAATCCCGAACACACCGTGCGCGAGGCCGTTGAAGAAGGCCTGGGCGCTGTCGTGCAGGCCAAGAAACGCCTGGACGAGGTATACGCCGCGTACGCCGAACCGGACGCCGATTTCGATGCCCTGGCCGCCGAGCAGGCTGAGCTCGAGGCCATCATCGCCGCGGCGGCTTCCAGCGGCGCCGACGATATCGAACACCAGATGGAAATCGCCGCCGACGCGCTGCGCCTGCCGCCCTGGGACGCCCGGGTAGAGCACTTGTCCGGCGGTGAAAAGCGCCGCGTGGCGCTGTGCCGCCTGCTGTTGTCCAAGCCCGATATGCTGCTGCTCGACGAACCCACCAACCACCTCGACGCCGAAAGCGTGGAATGGCTTGAGCAGTTCCTGCAGAAGTTTCCCGGCACCGTGGTGGGCGTCACGCACGACCGCTACTTCCTTGATAACGCGGCCGAATGGATACTGGAACTCGACCGGGGCCACGGCATCCCCTGGAAGGGCAACTACAGCTCGTGGCTCGAGCAAAAGGAAGCGCGCCTGAAGCAGGAAGAAGCCTCGGAATCCGCCCGCCAGAAAACCATCAAGAAAGAACTGGAATGGGTGCGCCAGAACCCCAAGGGCCGCCAGGCCAAGGCCAAGGCGCGCCTGGCGCGGTTCGAAGAACTGTCGTCGCACGAGTATCAAAAGCGCAACGAAACCCAGGAAATCTTCATTCCTGTGGGCGAGCGCCTGGGCAACGAAGTCATCGAGTTCACCAACGTCAGCAAGGCCTATGGCGACCGCCTGCTCATCGACAACCTGAGCTTCAAGGTGCCGCCCGGCGCCATCGTCGGCATCATCGGCGCCAACGGCGCCGGTAAGTCCACGCTGTTTCGCATGATCGCCGGCCGCGAACAGCCCGATTCGGGCACGATTTCCATCGGGCAGACCGTGAAGCTGGCCTTTGTCGACCAGTCGCGCGACGCGCTGCAAGACAACAAAACCGTCTTCGATGCCGTGTCCGACGGCGCCGATGTGCTCACGGTGGGCAAGTTCGAGATGTCGTCGCGCGCCTATCTGGGCCGCTTCAACTTCAAGGGCGCCGACCAGAACAAGATCGTCGGCCAGCTTTCCGGTGGTGAACGCGGCCGCCTGCACCTTGCCAAGACGCTGATCGCCGGCGGCAACGTGCTGCTGCTGGACGAGCCGTCCAACGATCTGGACGTGGAAACCTTGCGCGCCCTGGAAGACGGCCTGCTCGAATTTCCGGGCAGCGTCATGGTCATCAGCCACGACCGCTGGTTTCTCGACCGCATCGCCACGCACATCCTTGCCTTCGAGGGGGATTCGCAAGTGGTTTTCTTCGACGGCAACTACCAGGAATACGAAGCGGACAAGAAGCGCCGCCTGGGCGAAGAGGGTGCCAAGCCGCGCCGCCTGCGCTACAAGGCGTTGAAGTAAGGGCACGCCCTGGGCGCATGAGCGCCGGGGCTGCATCGCGGCGACGCGCCGGCGTCGCCGCTTGTTGTCAAAGCCGTCTCAAGTGCGAGGTCTTTCATGTTGCTGCAAGCCGCTGATTCGACATTGCTCGTGGTTGACATGCAAGAACGGCTGTTGCCGGCCATCGCGCACGGCGATGAAACGGCCCATGCCGTTGGCAAGCTCGCCAGGGGCGCCCGCCTGCTCGACGTGCCGGTCGTGGCCACTGAACAGAATGCCGAAGGCCTGGGCGCCACCCTGGCATCGCTGCGCGAGCTCGTGCAGGCCGTGTTCCACAAACGCCATTTTTCAGCCGTGCGCGAGCCGGGGTTCGAGGCATGGCTGCCGCCGGCCCGCCGCACCATACTCGTGGTCGGATGGGAGGCGCATGTGTGCGTCCTGCAGACCGTTATCGGGTTGTGCGAGCTCGGTTATCACGCGGTGCTGGTGTCCGACGCGGTAGGGTCGCGCCGCGTTTCGGACCAGCATGCCGGCATGCGGCGCATGCGCGCGGCGGGCGCCACGGTAGTCACTTCCGAGATGGCGCTGTTCGAATGGATGCAGTCTTGCGACCATCCTCGCTTTCGCGACGTGTTACGTTTGGTGAAATAAGCCTGCGCCAGGGCAACATGTGCCGGCGCGGCGGGGCGCCGGGCCTACCCATGGATACAATTTATGGGCATCCCTAACAGCTCGTTTGCGCGCTTTTTGCCATCCTGAAGCTGCGTAATTTTGTGGGGGACGCCGCAGTGCCTGATATTCCGGCCTCGCCTGACTCCGGTGCGCTGTCCCAGGCACAACTATAGGAGCCTCATCATGATCAACATCGGAACCTTCTCGAAAATCAGCATGGCTGTTCTGCTTTCGTTCACCATGGCAGGGTGTTCGTCGTGGGACAGCATGAGCCGCCGCCAGAAAAGCACCGTCGGGGGCGCCGCCGTGGGCGGTGTGGCCGGCGCAGTCATCAGTAATGGCGGCATCCTGGGCACCGTGGGTGGCGCCGCGCTGGGCGGCATCATCGGCGACCAGGTCGGCAAGTAAACCTCTGCCATTACACACAAAGGCCCTGGCAAGCAGCACGCTTGCCAGGGCCTTTTTTGCGGGGTGACGCAGCCGGGGCCAGGTCGCGGCCCGCGCGGCAATCAAGCCTCTTTTTGCGGCATCTCGATCTTGACTTCAAGGACTTCGAGCGTGTCCTGACGCTCCAGGTGCACCTTGATGTCGTCCGGATCGATGTTCACGTATTTGGAAATGACGGCGACCAGCTCCTGCTGCAATTGCGGCAGGTAATCGGGCGACGAGCCGCGGCCCGTTCGTTCATGGGCAAGAATGATTTGCAGGCGTTCCTTGGCGACCACCGCCGAGGTTTTCTTCTGGCCTAACAGAAACGACAGGAAGGACATTGCTTACTTCCCTCCGAAAAGGCGCTTGAACAGGCCGGGTTTTTCATAGTCGACGAATCGCAGCGGCTTGTCTTCGCCCAGGTAGCGGGCCACCACGTCTTTATAGGCCTCGGATACGTCCGTGTCGCGCAGGTGGATCGCGGGCAGGCCCTGGTTCGACGCCTGCAGCACGGCTTCCGACTCGGGGATGACGCCGATCAGCTTGATGCGCAGGATATCTTCGATGTCGCTCAGCGAGAGCATCTCGCCATCATTGACGCGCTTGGGGTTATAGCGCGTCAGAAGCAGGTATTCCTTGACGGGTTCTTCGCCGTCGACCGCGCGGCGCGACTTGGCCGACAGGATGCCCAGGATGCGGTCGGAATCGCGCACGGACGAGACTTCGGGGTTGGTGACCACCAGCGCGTCGTCGGCGAAGTAGGCGGCCATCAGCGCGCCGGTTTCGATGCCGGCGGGCGAGTCGCAGACGATGTACTCGAAACCCATTTCTTTCAGGTCATCGAGCACCTTGCCCACGCCTTCCTGGGTCAGCGCGTCTTTGTCGCGAGTTTGCGAGGCGGGCAGGATGAACAGGTTCTCGAGCTGCTTGTCTTTGATCAGCGCTTGGTTCAGCGAGGCTTCGCCCTGGATGACGTTGACGAAGTCATACACGACACGGCGTTCGCAACCCATGATCAGATCCAGGTTGCGCAGGCCGACGTCGAAGTCGATGACGGCCGTTTTGTGGCCACGCATGGCCAATCCGGCGGAAAAGCTGGCGCTGCTGGTGGTCTTTCCGACCCCACCCTTGCCGGAAGTCACCACAACAATACGTGTCATGACCGTTTAACCCTTATGTTCGAATAAATCGCGTTATCGTAAAGCAAAAAGCCCGTGTAAGGCTTCTTACAAGATGTAGGCGTGCCCCGGTATCCCGCGGCAACGCCCATTGATGCTATTCATGCCCGGCTACTTGCGCAGCGCCTCGATGTGCAGCGTTTCGCCATCCAGGTACACCAGCGCCGGCTGATTGTGCAGACTGCGGTCGAGCTTGGCTTCCACCACCCGGTAAACGCCGGCCACGGCCAGCAGCTCGGCGTCGAGCTGTGTGGTGAAGATGCGGGCCGACGTGTCGCCGCGCGCGCCCGCCATCGCCTTGCCGCGCAGCGGGCCATAGACGTGCACGTTGCCGTCGGCGATCACTTCGGCGCCCTGGCTGACCATGCCGATGACCACCAGGTCGGTATGGCGCGCGTACACGCGCTGCCCCGAACGCAGCGGCTTGGTGATGACCAATGCGGAAGCCGGCGCGGACGCGGGCAAGGGGGATTCTTCAGGCGCGGGCTGCGCAGGGGCGGCCGGCGCAGCGGCCGCACCGCTGGCCGGGTCGGCGCCGGGGGCCGTCGCGGTTTCCAGGGCCGCCGCGGGCACGGCCGGCACCGGCGTGGCGATGTCGCTGGGCGCGGCGGTTTCTACGGCGGGCGCGGGGCGTGGCGTGGACAGTTCCACGGCGGCCAGGCCGGCTTCCTGGGCGGCCTGCAGGTTGGCGCCCTGGGCCACCACGCCTATGGGCGGCAGGTTGTGCCGGCGCAGCGCCTGCAGCAGCGCCGGCCAGTCGATCGGGCTGTCGACGCGGCTGGCATCGATGACCACGGGTTCATTCTCGAAGAAGCTGCCGGCGTCCGCCATGCGGCGATCCAGCGCCGCCGTCAGGAGAGACAGGTCGGCGCTGTGCAGCACCACGCGTACGGCATACAGCGTGGCGCTTTTGAAATCCAGGGCGAGGGTGTCAGTAGTCATGTGGGAACGAAATCAGGCCGTGGCCCATGAGTCGCGCAGCGTGACGATGCGGTTGAGCACCGGCGCCTCGGGCGTCGAGTCTTTGCTGTCTACCGTGAAGTAGCCCAACCGCTCGAACTGCCATGTGGCGCCCGGCGCGATCCGGGTGCCCGGTTCCAGCCAGGCGTCGACGGTGCGGCGCGAGTCCGGGTTCAGGCAGGTCAGGAAATCCTTGTCGCCGGCGTCCGGATAGGGGTCGGAGAACAGGCGATCGTACAGATGCACGCGCGCCGGCACCGCGTGAGCCGCGCTGACCCAGGTGATATTGCCCTTGACCTTGACGCTGTCCGAGCCTGGCGTGCCGCTCTTGGTATCGGGCAGGTATTCGGCCTGCACTTCGGTTACGCGGCCGGATTCGTCTTTGGTGAAGCCCGTGCAGCGCACCACGTAGCCGTATTTCAGGCGCACGGTGTTGCCGGGGTACAGGCGGAAATACTTCTTGGGCGGCTCTTCGCGGAAATCGTCGCGCTCGATCCAGAGCTCGCGCGAGAACGGGAACTCGCGCGCCCCGGCGGCCGGATCATGCGGGTTGCGCGGGGCGGTGCAGGCTTCGTGCTGGCCTTCGGGGTAATTGGTGATGACCAGTTTGAGCGGGTCGAGCACCGCCACGGAGCGCGCCGCGGTGGGGTCCAGGTCGTCGCGCACGGCCTGCTCGAGCAGGCCGTAGTCGATGCGCGAATCGGACTTGGACACGGCCGTGCGGTCGCAGAACAGGCGGATGGACGACGGTGTGTAGCCGCGCCGGCGCAGACCGAACAGGGTGGGCATGCGCGGGTCGTCCCAGCCATCGACGTAGCCTTCGCGCACCAGTTGCAGCAGCTTGCGCTTGCTGGTGACGACGTACGTCAGGTTCAGGCGGGCGAATTCGTACTGGCGCGGCAGCGGCCGGGCCAGTTTGCCCAGTTCGGCCAGGCGCGCCAGGATCCAGTCATAGAAGGGGCGCTGATCTTCGAACTCGAGCGTGCAGATGCTGTGCGTGATGCCTTCCAGCGCGTCTTCGACCGGATGCGCCCAGCTGTACATGGGGTAGATGCACCAGGTGTTGCCGGTGCGGTGGTGCGTGGCGTGGCGCACGCGGTACATCACGGGGTCGCGCAGGTTGATGTTGGGCGACGCCATGTCGATCTTGGCGCGCAGCACCAGGCTGCCGTCGGGATGCTTGCCGTCGCGCATTTCGGCCAGCAGCGCCAGCGATTCGTCGGCGGGGCGGTCGCGCCAGGGCGAAGGCACGCCCGGTTCCGTCAGGGTGCCGCGGTTGGCGCGGATCTGCTCGGGCGTCTGTTCGTCGACGTAGGCGTGGCCGGCCTGTACCAGGGCCTGGGCGAACTCGTACATGAAGCCGAAGTAATCGCTGGCGAAGTACAGGTGCTCGGTGCCGTTGGCGTTCCAGTCGAAGCCCAGCCACCGCACCGCCTCGATGATGGCGTCGACGTATTCCTGGTCTTCTTTCTCGGGGTTCGTGTCGTCAAAGCGCAGGTGGCACACGCCGCCGTATTCGCGGGCCAGCCCGAAGTTCACGCAAATGCTCTTGGCGTGCCCGATGTGCAGATAGCCGTTGGGCTCGGGCGGGAACCGCGTGCGGATGCGGGCCGGGTCGGGCGCGCCCCGGGACTGGACCGAGGCCGGGCCAGGCTCGCCGGCCCAGCGCTTGCCCTGGAATCGGTCGGCCTGCAGATCGTCGTCGATGATGTTGCGCAGGAAATTGGTGGCGGCAGTCGGCGTGGGGGCGGTGGTCATGCTCGAGAAAGGAGAAAACAGCGGCAAAGCGTCAATTTTGCCACGTCCGCACTCCGAAACCGTTGTAAACCTGTCCCCATCTTCCGGAAACAGGCTCTACACTACCGGCCATCATGGATATCGTCCCTTTATTGCTGGCCCGCATCCAGTTCACGGCAAGCCTGAGCTTCCTGGCGTTGTTCATGGCGCTTTCGCTGGCGCTGTCCTGGATGCTGCTGTTTTTCAAGCTGTGCGCGCACCGCACGGGACGGCCCGGGTGGACGGCCGCCTACCGGTTCTGGGTGCGCTTTTTTGCCCTGTCGTTCGTGCTGGCCCTGGCCGCCGCGCTGCCGGTGCTGATACAGCTGGGCAGCCTGTGGCCCGGCCTGATGGACAAAATCGGCAATGTGGCCGGGCCGCTCATCGGTTTCGGGGTGCTGTCGGTGTTCATCCTGAAATCGTGCTTCCTGGGGGTGATGCTGTTCGGGCAGCGCCGCGTATCCGCGGGCGCGCATACGCTGGCGGTGTTCATGGTGGCGCTGGGGCAGGCGGCAACCCTGTTCTGGGTGCTGGCGCTGCAATCGTGGGTGCAGACGCCCGCCGGCGCCACCCTCATCGATGCGCGCTACCAGGTCTATGACTGGCGGGCGGTCATCTTCAATCCGTCGTTCGGCTGGAACCTGGGCCTGATGGCATTGTGGTCCGCCCTGGCGGCGGCCTTCCTGATATTGGGCGTTACCGCGCTGCAGGCGTTGCGCCGCCGGCTCGACGAGGGGGAACGCTGTGCGTTCAAGGCGGCGCTGGTCGCGGCGGCGGCCGCCTCGCTGCTGCAGGGGCCGGTGCTCGACGGCGCGGGCCGCGTCATGGCCGAGCACCAGCCCGCCAAGGCCGCGGCCGCGGCGGGCTATTGGAAAAGCGGCGCCGAGCCGGCCTGGGCCCTGTTCGGCTGGCCCGACGCCAGGGCGCAGGCCACGCGCGCCGAGCTGGCGTTGCCCGGCGTGGGCGAGGCATGGCTGGGACGCGATGCGCAAGGCCTCTACCAGGGGCTGGACAAGTTTTCCGGTATGCAGCCGCCGGTGGCTGCCACGTTCTGGACGTTGCGTGCGGTGATGTTGCTGGGCCTGGCCATGCTGGCGGTGTCGCTGCTGACGCTGGCGTTCACCGCCCGCCGCGGGCTGGATCCGTCGCTGCTGCCGCGCTGGTGGCTGCGGATGGTTGTCGCCATGCTGTATGCCGGCGGACTTGCCGTGCTGGCCGGGGGCGTGTTTTCGGTGGCCGGCATGCAGCCGTATGCGGTCAACGCCACCATCACGCAAAGCGAAGTGCTGGGCACGGCCAGCGTGCCAGTGCTGGCGGCCAGCCTGGCGGGCTACCTGGCGCTGTATGCGGCGCTGCTGGCGGCCTTCAATGGCATGTTGTTCCATGCCGCGCGCTACGGCGTGGTGCCGGTGCGCAAACCCGGAGGCCTGTCCCCATGATCGACATGCTGGCCGCTTCGCTGGGGGTGAATTCCAGCGATCCGACCTTCTGGATGCCGCTGGTGTTCATGGGGTTGTTGTTCCTGTTGATCGCGGGCGGCGTCGTCCTGGACGGCTTCGACCTGGGCGTGGGCATGTTGCTGCCGCTGGCGCCGGCCGAAGAGCGCGGCCGCATGATGAGCCTGCTCAGCCCGTGGCGCGATGCCAATGAATTCTGGCCTTTGCTGGGCATAGGCCTGTTTGCGTCGGCATTTCCCATGGCGTGGGGCGCCGTATTCGGCAAGCTGTACGGGCCCCTGGCCCTGATGGCGCTCGGACTGGCGCTGCGCAGTGTCTCTTTCGAGTTCCGCATCCGCGCGCGCAGCGAGCTCAAGCCGCGCTGGGTGCTGGGGTTCTGGCTGGGCTCGGTGGCCACGGCGTTTGCGCAAGGGCTTATCCTGGGGCGTTTTGCCACGGGGTACCAGACCGCCGCGGGGTACGGGTGGTTTGCCGTCCTGATGGGCTTTTGCGCCGTGGCCGCGTACGCGCTGCTGGGGGCGGCGTGGCTGGTCATGCGCGTCGACGGCGAGCTGCAGCGCCGCGCCGCGCGCTGGGGCCGGGCGGCCATCCGCTGGACCGCCGTGGGCATGGTCGCCACGTCGGCGATGCTGGGGCTGGCCAATGCCGGCATTTTCTATAAATGGAGCAACCCTTCCGGGCTGGTAGTGGCGGCGGTGGTATGGGGGCTGATGCTGCTGTGCTTTTCCAACGTGGAAATGCGCCTGTCGCGCATACCGGGTCGGGCCGAGCAGCACAGCTGGCTGCCGTTTGTGCTGTGCGTGGTGCTGTACTGGCTGATGCTCGCGGGCCTGGCCTACAGCCTGTTTCCCTACTTGATCCTCGACGACATGACGCTCTGGGACGGCACGGCCTCGATCGGATCGATGCGCCTGGTGCTGGCCGGGGCCGTGATCGGCGCGCCGGTGGTCGTGGTGTTCAACCTGCTGGCCTACCGGTCGGTATTCGGCAAAGAGCGCCGCGCGGGCTGAGCGCGGCGCGTTGCCGCCGGGGCGGCCGGGGCTGTCGGGGTATCAAGACGCCGCGTCTTCGGCCCGGTCGGCGGCCAGGGGCAGGGTGATGCGCACCAGCAGCCCGCCTTCGCGGGCCTGGTCGAGTTTCAGCGCGCCGCCGTGCGCGCGCGCGATGGCTTCGGCCAGCGCCAGCCCCAGCCCGACATTGCCGGTGCGCGTGCGGGCGTCGTCCAGCCTGGCGAACGGCCGCAGCGCTTCGGCGCGGCGTTCGGGAGCGATGCCCGGGCCGTGATCGGCCACTTCCAGCACGGCGTGCGCGCCCGCGCGCCGCAGGCGGATATCCACGGGCGGCTTGCCGTGATGCAGCGCGTTGCCGATCAGGTTGTCCAGCAGCCGGCCCAGGGCTACCGCATCGCCCTGCAGCACCATGTTGTCGTCCGACATATCCAGGGTGACCTCGGTGCCCGTGCTCTGCCAGCCCGCCACCCGGTCGGCCAGCCATTCCGGAAACGCCATCTCGACATAGCGATAGCCGGCGGGATCGGTGCCGCGCACAAAACCGATGAACTGGTCGACCATGTGCTGCATGTCCTGCAGATCTTTGCGCAGGCCGTCTTTCAGGACCGGGTCGTCGGCCATTTCAATGCGCAGCCACATGCGCGACAAGGGCCCCTTCAGATCATGAGGCAGGCCCGACAGCAGCGTGCGCCGCACGGATTCGGATTCAGCCAGGGCATCCAGCATGGCGTTGAAGCGTTCGCCCAGCGCACGGGTTTCGCTCGGGCCGGACGGCTGCACGCGCTGGGGTTGCCCGGCGGCCAGGCGGTCGGCGGCTTCGGCCAGCCGCGTCAGCGGCCGTGTAATGTGCCAGGAAAACCCGCCGGCCAGCAGCAGCACCAGCCCCATGCCGCCCAGCCACGCGGCGATCATGGGCGTGGCCACCGGGGGATCGAGCCGTTCGAGCGGGATCACCAGCCATTCGCGCAGGCGAGGCGCTTCTTCGGTATCGGTGTTGCGCGCCAGCGAGATGAAAATCTCGGGATCCCGCCCGTGCGACAGCGCCACGCGCGTGCCATCGTTGAGGCGGTCATTGAGCTTGCGGATCAGCGAACGCAGGTCGTCCCGGATATCGTCGGTCTGCGCGTCATGGTGCGAACGGTGCCGAATCCGGTCGACATCCCGGTGCGGCGTGCCGCTGGCGTCCTGCCGCGCCCCGGGCGACGGCGTGCGCGAAAACCGTTGCAGGCGCGCCTCGGCCGGCAGGGTGCGCGACCACAGCCGCCATTGGTTCTGCGAGGCGTTGCGCACGAATTCGGCGCGGTCGTCCGCAGGGATTTCCGACACCGCCGCGCGCAGGGTGCGTATGGTGGTGGCGATATAGCCTATCGCCACGTCTTCCAGGAACTTCTGGCGGTAATACGACACGGTCGCCAGCGTGGCGGCCTGCGCCAGCAGCACCGCGCCCAATACAAGCAGGATCAGGCGCGTCCGCAGCGAGCGCGGCAACAGGGAACTGAGCAGGCGGTTCATGCAAGGTGGCGGCGGGCAATCAAGGCGAGAACCGGTAGCCGATGCCCCATACCGTCTGTATCCAGCGCGGCTGTTTCGGGTCGTCTTCGATGGCGCGTCGCAGGCGCAGGATGGCGATGTCGATGGCGCGGTCGTTGCGTTCACCGCCGTCGTCGTCGCGCGCCAGCGCCAGCAGGCGTTCGCGCGACAGCGGCTTGCCGGCGTTGCGTACCAGGGCTTCCAGCAGGTTGATTTCGCCGCCGGTCAGCTTGACCGGCTCGCCGTCGCGCAACAGCTGCCTCAGGGCCGGGTCGAATACAAAGGGCCCGAAGCTGACCGGCACGTCCTTGGTCAGTGCCGAAGGGCCGCGCTTGCGCCGCAATACCGCTTCGATGCGCGCCAGCAATTCGCGGGGATCGAACGGCTTGCCCAGATAGTCGTCGGCGCCGGCCTCCAGGCCTATGATGCGGTCCACCGCCTCGTCGCGCGCCGTCAGCAGGATGACGGGGATATCTTCGCCCTGTTCGCGCAGCCGGCGGCAGGCATCGGCGCCGTCGCCACCGGGCAGCATGCGGTCGAGCACCAGCAGGTCGGGGGTGTAGCGGGCGATGCGCGCGGTCAGGTCGCTGGCGTCGGGGGCCAGCAGCGTGTCGTAGCCATGCCGGTTGAGATAGTCGGCCAGCAGCTGGCGCAGGGCGGGGTCGTCGTCGACGACCAGCAGCTTGGTATGCGGATTGTCCATGGACGCCATAGTGTCCGGGGATGGGAGCGCCGGCAAGGGGCGGGAAATAGATTGAAATATAACGCGGCCTGGGCCGCGCCAGCCGGGGCAACCTAAAATAGCGACTTCGCCTTACGCGTTTGCGCGGTCGTTTTCTTTCGCCCAGAAGTTTTCCTGATGCGCCGTTCTCGGGTCCGTACACTGTCGAGCGTCATGGCCATGTATCGTGGCTGGCGCGGGGCGGCCGTGCGTCCCATGCTGGCCGGCCTGTCGGCCTGCAGCCTGGCTCTGGGCGCCTGCGCCGCGCCCGATTCCCTGCCGTCTGCCCCCTTCGCCGTGACGTCACCGCACGACCCGGCCCCGCGGGGCCAGGCGCCGCGCCCGGATGCCGGGCAGCCGGCGCGCGACGATACCGAGCGGGCTGCGCGATTCGGCATCGCGGTGCTGGCGCCCGCCATGCCGTTGCCGGTGGCGCCCGCCACGCTGGCCGAATCGCGGCCCCTCGAGCTGGACCCGATGCCCTGCCAGCTGTCTCCGCTCGAGGGCCTGGTCGACGCCTCGCTGCAGCAGCGGGACGCCCACCCCGATGCCGCCAGAGCGGCGGGCCCGGACGGCACCGGCACGGTCGACATGTCCGCCGCCGCCCAGGCGGCCCCGCTGCCGGTGGAATGCGCGAACCTGTTCCCCGATGTGCCGCCCGTGCCCCCGCAGCAATACGACTTTGGCCTGGAAACGCGCGACCCGGTGCCGTCGGGCTCCGTGATGGTGGTCACCGGCGTGGCCCAACCCGCCAGCCCCTGGTTTTCCACTCTGAGCAGCCAGCAGGGGTTTGCCTTTTCGGGCGGGCGCTGGGTGTATCGCGACACCGCGGGGCCCAGCCTGGCCGTGGGCCACCTGACGGCCAACGCGCCGCTGTGGGGCAGTGCGGTGCCCATCGGCGGCCTGCAGATTGCGGACTGGGCGGGCGGGGCGCAGGTGGTGCCGCCCGGCAAGGTCGCCTATTCGTCTACCGTCGGCCGGCTCAACTACACCAACCTGGCCGCGCAGTCGGGCGCTATCGATTACGGGGTCACCGCGGGCAGCGGAACGCTGCGCTATGGCCTGACTCCCGCGCTGACGCTCGAAAGCCAGATGCAGACCGCGCCCGATCTGGCCACCCGCGGGCTGGGCACGACCTATTCGGCCGGGGATCTGGGCACCTTTCAGGTCGGCGTGACGCAAAGCACGTTCGACAATGTCAACGCGTGGCGCTACCGCTTCGGCTACAACGTCAATCTGCTCGAATCGGTGAGCCTGGCGGTCACCAATGAGCAGGTCGACGCCGGTTTCGGCGACCTGTCCCAATACCGCGACGGGTCGTTCACCTCGCCCCGCATGCGCAATACGTTTGCCGCCGGCGTGCCCATCTCGGGCTGGGGCACGCTGACGGGCACCTATACCGGGCTGCGCGAATCCGGCGTGGCCATCGAACAACGCTTCGGGCTGCAGCACAGCATGCTGGTGGCGCCCAGCGTGCGCCTCGCCGTGGGCGCCGATCGCGATGTGGTCACGGGCGATTACGAAATGCGCGCGGGGCTTACCATGCCGGTCGATGCGTTCATGCGCGGCCTGTGGCTGTCGTGGTAGGACGGTTTGCGGCCCCGCGCCTCGCCCGGCCCCTGAATGGGGCTTAAAATCGCCGCCATGACGCCTTACGCTACTTCTCATGTCTGACCCCCGCGCCCAGGACGTCCTGCAGCGCGTTTTTGGCTACGAATCCTTCCGCGGCGACCAGCAGGCCATCGTCGATCACGTGATCGGCGGGGGCGACGCGCTGGTGCTGATGCCCACAGGCGGCGGCAAATCACTGTGCTACCAGGTTCCGGCGCTGGTGCGAGAGGGCACCGGCGTGGTGGTGTCGCCCCTTATCGCGCTGATGCAAGACCAGGTCGACGCCCTGACCGAGCTCGGCGTGCGCGCGGCCTATCTGAATTCCACGCAAGACTGGCGCGTGGCGCGCGAGGTCGAACAGGCGTTCCTGGCGGGCGAGCTCGACTTGCTGTATGTGGCCCCCGAACGTCTGCTGACCGACCGCTGCCTGCAATTGCTCGAACGCGGCCGCATTGCCTTGTTCGCCATCGACGAAGCGCATTGCGTATCGCAATGGGGCCACGATTTCCGGCCCGAGTACCTGGGCTTGTCGATGCTGCACGAGCGTTGGCCCGATGTGCCCCGCATCGCGCTCACCGCCACCGCCACGGCGGCCACGCGCGTCGAAATCGCCCAGCGGCTGGCGCTGGACGAGGCTCGCCATTTCGTGGCCAGTTTCGACCGGCCCAACATCCGCTATCGCATCGTCGAGAAAAACGAAGTGCGGCGCCAATTGCTGGACCTGATCCGTGGCGAGCACGATGGCGATTCGGGCGTGGTGTATTGTCTGTCGCGCGCCCGGGTCGAGGAAACCGCCGACTTCCTGTGCCAGAACGGCGTCAATGCCTTGCCGTACCACGCCGGCCTGAGCGCCGCGGTGCGCGCGGGCAACCAGTCCCGGTTCCTGCGCGAAGATGGCATCGTCATGGTTGCCACCATTGCATTCGGCATGGGCATCGACAAGCCCGACGTGCGCTTCGTGGCGCACATCGATCTGCCCAAGTCGGTCGAGGGCTACTACCAGGAAACCGGCCGCGCGGGCCGCGACGGCCTGCCCGCGACGGCGTGGCTGGCCTACGGACTGCAGGATGTCGTACAGCAGCGCCGCATGATCGACGAATCCCCGGGCGACGAGCTCTACCGCCGCCGCCTGGGCCAGCAGCTCGACGCCATGCTGGGCCTGTGCGAAACCGTCGAATGCCGCCGCGTGCGCCTGCTGGCCTACTTCGGGCAGGCAATCACCGCTTGCGGCAACTGCGACGTATGTCTTGATCCACCCCAGTCCTGGGATGGCACGGTGGCCGCGCAGAAAGTGCTGTCGGCGGTGTACCGGTTGTGGAAAGAGCGCGGGCAGCGCTATGGCGCGGGCCATATCATCGATATTCTGCGCGGCAAAGATACCGACCGCATCCGGCAGAACGATCACCAGACGCTGAGCGTGTTCGGTGTGGGCGCCGATCTGTCCGAAAATGCCTGGCGCGGTGTGTTGCGCCAGTTGCTGGCCCAGGGCCTGCTGGCCGTCGATACCGACGGTTATGGCACGCTGGCCCTTACCGAGGGCAGCCGGACCGTGCTCAAGGGCGAACGCCAGCTGATGCTGCGGCGCGAATCAGAGAAAAAGGCGCGGAACAGCAAGTCCGGCGGCCGCAGCCGCGCCGCGGTCATCGATCTGCCGCCCGAAGCGCAGCCCGTTTTCGAGGCCTTGCGCAACTGGCGCGGCGAGGTCGCCAAGAACCATGGCGTGCCGGCCTATGTGATCTTTCACGATGCCACGCTGCGTGAAATCGCCCTGGCGCGGCCCGCGTCCATGCACGAACTGGCGCATATCAATGGCGTGGGCACGCGCAAACTCGAAGCGTACGGCGACGACATCCTGAGGCTGGTGGCGTAATCAACATCCGCCGCCGCGCTTGCGCGGTCGGTGTCTGACACCCTTCGGGAGTCAGACACCGCATCAGAACAGTTTCCCGCCAGGTGTCTGACTCCCGAAGGGTGTCAGACACCACATCAGAACCATCTGGCCGGCCATGCCCTTCGGGAGTCCGCCAGGTGTCTGACTCCCGAAGGGTGTCAGACACCACACCAGCAGCATCTGGCCGGCCATGCCCGAAGGGAGTCCGCCAGGTGTCTGACTCCCGAAGGGTGTCAGACACCACATCAGCAGCATCTGGCCGGCCATGCTCGAAGGGAGTCCGCCAGGTGTCTGACTCCCGAAGGGTGTCAGACACCACACCAGAAGCATCTGGCCGGCCATGCTCGAAGGGAGTCCGCCAGGTGTCTGACTCCCGAAGGGTGTCAGACACCACACCAGAAGCGTCTGGCCGGCCATGCTCGAAGGGAGTCCGCCAGGTGTCTGACTCCCGAAGGGTGTCAGACACCACATCAGAACCATCTGGCCGCCCGTGCTGGCCCCTCGGGTCGCACCCCGGCAGCCCACGCTCCCCGGGTGCGCCTACTTGAACAGTTCGCCGCTGCCTGTGGGCGGGGCCAGGCCCAGGTGCCGCCACGTCGTCTGGGTGGCCATGCGGCCTCGGGGCGTGCGTTGCAGATAGCCGTGCTGGATCAGGTAAGGCTCGATCACGTCTTCGATGGTGTCGCGCTCTTCGCCGATGGCGGCGGCCAGGCTGTCCACGCCCACCGGCCCGCCGTCGAACTTGTGCACGATCGCTTCCAGCAGCTTCCGGTCCATCAAGTCCAGCCCTTGCGGGTCCACTTCGAGCATGGCCAGCGCCTTGCCCGCCGACTCGGCGTCGATCGTGCCGTGTGACTTGACCTGCGCGTAGTCGCGCACCCGGCGCAGCAGCCTGTTGGCAATACGCGGCGTGCCGCGAGACCGGCGTGCCACTTCCGCCGCGCCGTCGGGCGTAATCGCGACGTTGAGCAAACCCGCGCTGCGCGTGACGATGCGCCCCAGGTCATCGGCGTTGTAGAACTCCAGGCGCGAAACGATGCCGAAACGGTCACGCAACGGGTTGGTCAGCATCCCGGCCCGCGTGGTGGCCCCCACCAGCGTAAACGGCTGCAAGTCCAGCTTGACGCTGCGCGCCGCGGGGCCTTCGCCGATCAGGATGTCGATCTGGAAATCTTCCAGCGCCGGGTACAGGATTTCTTCCACCACAGGCGACAGCCGATGGATCTCGTCGATGAACAACACATCGTTCTTTTCAAGATTCGTCAGCAGCGCGGCCAGGTCGCCGGGGCGCTCCAGCACCGGCCCCGATGTCTGCCGCAACTGCACGCCCATTTCGTGCGCGATGATGTGCGCGAGCGTCGTCTTGCCCAGCCCAGGCGGGCCGAACAGCAGCACATGATCGAGCGCCTCGCCGCGCTTGCGCGCTGCGGCAATGAAAATCTCGAGCTGCTCGCGCGCGCGCTGCTGGCCCACGTATTCTTGCAGCGCCTTGGGGCGCAGGGCGCGCTCGATGGACTCTTCGTTGGGCGACACCGGTTGCGGCGTCACCAGGCGGGGCGCGTCGGGCAGGGAAGAAAGCGAATCAGACTGGATGGCCATAATAAAAAGCAAGACTGGCATCACAGCAACAGCCGGGCCAGCGCAAGCATCGTACACCACCCATCCCGTCAACAGGCGATATCATCCAACCACCGCACTCCCACCCAAGCCAAAGAAAGACCTCATGTCCACGCTACCCACCTACGATGATGTCGTACGCGCCGCCCAGACCCTGGCCGGCGTCGCCCACCGCACCCCCGTACTGCGCTCGGCCACCGCCGACGCGCGCACCGGCGCGCAGATTTTCTTCAAGTGCGAAAACTTCCAGCGCATGGGCGCCTTCAAGTTCCGTGGCGGCTACAACGCCATTGCGCGGCTGACGCCGGCGCAGCGGGATGCCGGGGTCGTTACGTTTTCGTCCGGCAATCATGCCCAGGCCATCGCCCTGGCCGCGCGCCTGCTGGGCGTGCGAGCCACCATCATCATGCCGCACGATGCACCGGTGGCCAAGCGCGCCGCCACCGAAGGCTATGGGGGGCACGTCGTCACCTATGACCGCTACACCGACGACCGCGAGGCGGTGGCGCGCCGCATCCAGGCCGAGACCGGCGCCACGCTGATCCCGCCCTATGACCATGCGGACGTCATCGCGGGGCAGGGCACCGCCGCCAAAGAACTGTTCGAAGAAGTCGGCTCGCTGGACGCCCTGGTCGTCTGCCTGGGCGGCGGCGGCTTGCTGGCCGGATCGGCGCTGGCGGCCAGCGCCCTCAGCCCGGCCTGTGCCGTCTATGGGGTCGAGCCGGAAGCCGGCAACGACGGCCAGCAGTCGCTGCGCAAGGGTGAAATCGTGCGCATCCCCACGCCCAAGTCATTGGCCGACGGCGCCGTCACGACGCATCTGGGGCAGTTGACGTTCCCGCTCATCCGGCAGCACGTCAAAGACATCGTCACCGTCACCGACGACCAGCTGGTCGAGACCATGAAATTCTTTGCCGAACGCATGAAAATGGTGGTCGAGCCCACCGGCTGTCTGTCCACCGCGGCGGTGCTGCACCAGGCCCTGGCCATGCCGGGCAAGCGGGTGGGCGTCATCATCAGCGGCGGCAACGTCGATCTGGGCAATTACGCGCGGCTGCTGGCGGGTTGATCCACTCGCTTGCGGCGCCTGGCGGCGCGGGGCAGAATGGGCGGAACCGTTATCCGAATAAGAGGCTGCAACCATGCGTATCCTGCTTGTTGGCGGCACCGGTTTCCTGGGCAGGCACGTGGCGGCACGGCTGGCCCGCGACGGGCACATCCTGCTCGTTCCCACGCGCCAGTATGCGCGCGGCCGCGATCTGCAATTGTTGCCGGGGCTTACGTTACTTGAAGCCGATGTCCACGACGACACGGCGCTCGACCGCATGCTGCAAGAAAGCGACGCGGTCATCAACCTGGCCGGCATCCTGCATGGCGGGCATGGCCGGCCGTACGGCGCCGGCTTTGCCCGGGTGCACGTAGAGCTGCCGCGCCGGCTTGCGCAAGCGTGCCGGCGCCACGACGTGCGGCGCCTGCTGCACGTCAGCGCCTTGTGCGCCGATTCCTCCGGCCCCAGCATGTACCTGCGGTCCAAGGGCGACGGCGAAGCCGCCCTGCGCCAGGTCTATGCCGCCTGGCCCGACGGCGCCTGCACGATATTCCGGCCGTCGGTCGTATTCGGCCCCGACGACCGCTTCACGACCCTGTTCGCGCGGCTGGCGCGCTGGCTGCCCGCCATCCCGTTGGCGGGCGCCGACGCACGCATGCAGCCGGTCAGCGTGGCCGACGTGGCCAGTGCAATCGCCACGGCCCTGGTCAACCCCGTAACGGCCGGCCGTACCTACGAACTGGCCGGGCCGCAGGTATATACGCTGCGTGAAATCGTGCGCCTGTGCGCCATCTGGAGCGGCCATCCCAGGCCGGTGTGCGCGCTGCCCGCGGGCGTGGCCCGCCTGCAGGCGCGCTGCTTCGAATGCCTGCCCGGCGACCCGCTCATCTCGCGCGACAACCTTGCGTCGCTTACCGTCGACAACATCGGGTCCGCAGCCATGGCGCCCGAGCTGGGCGTGGTGCCCGCCAGCATGGAAGCGGTCGTGCCGGGCTACCTGAAGCCCGCTTGACCCTACACCCCCCCGCCGCTGCTTATCGCACCAGCGCCTTCAGGGCCAGGCGTATGCCGTCCGACACCTCGGTGCCTTCGGGCAGTGTCTTGAGCGCGGCCTGCGACTCTTTTTCGGAATACCCCAGAGCGAGCAGCGCGTTCAGGATGTCGGCCTGGCTGTCGGGCACGGGGTGTGCGCTGGCGCCGATGTCGGCGCCCAGTTTGCCGCGCATTTCCAGCAACAGGCGCTCGGCGGTTTTCTTGCCGATGCCGGGCACGCGCGTAAGCCGCCCGGATTCCTGCAGCGTGATGGCCTGCGCCAGCTCGCCTACCGAAAGGCCCGACAACACCGCCAGCGCCGTGCGCGCGCCGATGCCGCTGACCTTGATCAGTTCGCGGAACGCGCCGCGTTCGGCCGGCGTGGCGAACCCGTAGAGGATGTGCGCGTCCTCGCGCACGGTCAGGTGGGTATACAGCGCAACGCGTGCGCCGGTTTCCGGCAGGGCGTACAGGGTGCTCATGGGCACTTCGATGTCATAGCCCAGGCCATTGACGTCCACGCAAATGGTGGGCGGCAGTTTCTCGATCAGGGTTCCGGTAATGCGTCCGATCATGGTGCAGGCGCCAGCAAGTGAAGGAATGGCGCGCCGCGCGCGCCCTGCCGGCATTCTAAACGGTGTGCCGCGCGGGGCGGGTCAGCCCACCACGCGGCCGCCACGCACGCGCGCACGGCTGCCACGGCCTGCGCCGCCCGACAGCAGGCCCAGGCGGCTTTGCAGCGGCCCGACGTGTGCATGGCAAATTGCGCAGGCCAGCGCATCGGCCGAATCGGGAGCGGGCGTGCCGTCCAGCGACAGCAGGCGCTGAACCATCATCTGCACTTGCTCTTTGGCGGCCCGCCCGGTGCCGACCACAGCCTTCTTGATCTGCAGCGCGGTGTATTCGTGAACCTCGAGCCGGCTGTCGGCCAGCGCGCACAGCGCCGCGCCGCGCGCCTGCCCCAGCAGCAGGGTGGAGGCGGGGTTGGTGTTGAGGAAGACGATTTCCAGCGCCGCGACATCGGGGCGCGTGTCGCGGGCGACCTCGCGCAGGTTGTCCAGGATGACTTTCAGGCGCTCGGGCAGCGCTAGCGCAGGCGGCACCACGATGGTGCCGCTGGCCACATAGCGCAGGCTCGCGCCCTTGACATCGATCACACCGAAACCGGTGCGGCGCAGGCCGGGGTCGATGCCGAGGACGCGCATCAGTGACGGAAGTGGCGGGTGCCGGTGAAGACCATGGCGATGCCATGCTCGTCGGCGGCCGCGATCACTTCGTCGTCGCGCACACTGCCGCCGGGCTGGATCACGCAGGTCGCCCCGGCTGCCACCACCACGTCCAGGCCATCACGGAACGGGAAGAACGCATCGGACGCCACCGCCGAACCCTGCAGCGTCAGCCCCGCGTTCTCGGCCTTGATGGAGGCAATGCGGGCGGAATCGATGCGGCTCATCTGGCCGGCGCCGACGCCCAGGGTCATGCCGCCGGCGGCGAACACGATGGCATTGGACTTGACGTACTTGGCGACCTTCCAGGCAAAGGCCAGGTCGTTCATTTCCTGTTCGGTGGGCTGGCGGCGGGTAACCGCCCGGAGCGCATCGCGCGGCACGTTATACGAGTCGGGCGTCTGCACCAGCCAGCCACCGCCCACGCGCTTGATGTCGAAATCGTTGTGTCCGGCGCCGGCGGGAACTTCCAGCACGCGCACGTTCTTCTTGGCCGCCAGCACGGCCAGCGCCGCGCCATCGTAGCCCGGCGCCAGCAGCACTTCCACGAACTGGCCGCTGACAGCTTCGGCCGTGGCCGCGTCAATGGGGCGGTTGAAGGCGATGATTCCGCCGAAGGCCGATGTCGGGTCGGTTTTGAAGGCTTGCTGATAGGCGTGCAGCGTATCGCCCGCCACCGCCACGCCGCAGGGGTTGGCGTGCTTGACGATCACGCAGGCGGGCGTGTCGAAGCTGCGCACGCATTCCCACGCCGCGTCGGCGTCGGCGATGTTGTTGTACGACAGTTCCTTGCCTTGCAGTTGCCGGTAATTGCCCAGCAGGCCGGCGGCGCGGTGGCTGTCGACATAGAACGCGGCCTGCTGGTGGGGGTTTTCGCCGTAGCGCAAGGCCTGCGCCTTGTTGACCTGCAGTGTCAGCGTGCCCGGCCAGTCGTGGCGCGATGGGGCGGCGTCCTGCGCGGGCGCGGGCTCCGCCAGGCTGGTCAGGTAGCCGGCGATCGCCCCATCGTAGGCGGCCGTATGGGCGTAAGTCTTGGCGGCCAGCTCCAGGCGCAGCGCATACGATGTGGAGCCGGTCTTGTCCATTTCTGCCAGCACGCGCGAATAGTCGGCCGGGTCGATCACGACCGTGACGCCGCCGGCCTCGGTGCCGTGGTTCTTGGCGGCCGCCCGCAGCATCGCCGGCCCGCCGATGTCGATGTTTTCTACCGCGTCGGCAAACGTGCAGCCCGGCCGCGCGATGGTTTCGCGGAACGGATACAGGTTCACCACCAGCATGTCGATGCGGTCGATGCCATGCTCGGCAATGGTGTCCAGGTGTTCGGCGCTGTCGCGGCGGGCCAGCAGGCCCCCGTGGATCTTGGGGTGCAGCGTCTTGACCCGGCCGTCGAGGATTTCCGGCGATCCGGTATGCGCGGCGACTTCGGTGACGGCCAGGCCGGACTCGGCCAGCAGCCGGGCGGTGCCGCCCGTGGACAGCAGGCGCACGCCGCGCGCGGCCAGCGCGCGGGCGAATTCAACGATGCCGGTCTTGTCGGACACCGAGAGCAGGGCAGTTTCGATTTTCATGGAGAGGGCGGCTGAAAGAAAGAAAACGGTCGCGAGCGCGGCGGGCGCTCAGGGCTGGATGTTGTGGGCCTGCAGCTTCTTGCGCAGCGTATTGCGCGTGATGCCGAGCATTTCAGACGCCCGCGACTGGTTGCCGCCGGAACGCTCCAGGGCGACTTCGAGAACCGGGCGTTCCACGCAGCGCATCACCATGTCCCACATGTCGTGGGGCTGGGATTCGCCCAGGTCTTCGAAATAGCGCTCCAGGCTGGCGCGCACGCAGTCTTCCAGGACATCTTTCTTGCTCATTGTGTACAAATTTTATAGTTGGAGGTGGGTGGTGGCGGATCATGCCGCCAGCAGGGATTGCGCGTCGGCGGCCGCAATGGCCGGGCCGGCGCGCAAAAGTTCGTCGAACCAGTCGGACACGGCGCGCCATTGGTCGCGGGTGTTGTCGATGCGGTTCATGCGGTCGCGGAACGCGTCTGCGCCGGGCAGGCCGTCTATGTACCAGCCGATATGCTTGCGCGCCGAGCGCACGCCGGTGTGCTCGCCGTAGAAGCGGTAATGATCGTCCAGGTGCTCGAGCAGCAGGTCGCGCATTTCTTCGGTGGAAGGCGGCGCCAGCGTTTCGCCTGTGCGCAGGTAGTGGTCGATTTCGCGGAAGATCCAGGGCCGGCCCTGGGCCGCCCGGCCGATCATGACCGCGTCGGCGCCAGTGTAATCGAGCACCTGGCGCGCCTTGCGCGGGCTGTCGATATCGCCGTTGGCAATGACCGGAATAGCGATCTCGGCCTTGACCGCGCGTATGGTGTCGTATTCGGCCTGGCCAGTGTACAGGTCGGCGCGGGTACGTCCGTGCAGCGCCAGGGCGGCGATGCCGGCGTCCTGGGCGCGGCGCGCCACCCGCAACGCGTTGCGGTTATCGCGGTCCCAGCCGGTACGGGTCTTCAGCGTTACCGGCACGCCCAGCGGCTGGCAGGCCGCCACGACCGCGTCGAGTATGCGGGCCACCAGGTCTTCGTCGCGCAGTAGGGCCGAACCGGACGCCAGGTTGCATACTTTCTTGACGGGGCAACCCATATTGATGTCGATGATGCGCGCGCCGCGCGCCGCGTTGAACGCGGCGGCCTCGGCCATCATGGCCGGGTCGGCGCCGGCGATCTGTACGGCCACCGGAGCGATCTCGCCGTCGTGGTTGAGGCGCCGCGAGGTCTTGACGCTTTCCCATAGCCGCGGGTTGCTGGCCGCCATTTCCGACACGGCATGCCCGGCCCCCAGCCGCTTGCACAGCTGTCGGAAAGGCCGGTCGGTCACTCCCGCCATGGGAGCGACCAGCACGTTGTTGGGAAGGGTCCAGGGGCCGATGCGCATGGGCGGGATTTTACCCGCCTTCAATACGGCACCTATTTGATCGGGCTGCCGCCTTCAGACACGCAGCCCCTGAAGCAGGTGGCGCGCCAGCGGTGCGCGCAGGGGCGCGGCCAGGTCCAGCGCCAGCAAGCCCAGCCCGCAGGCGTGCTCGACCGGGGCCAGGCCGGTGGCGAAAGCGCGGGGCATCAGGTCGGTAAGGCCGGCCGTGATCCAGCGGTCGGCGCGGCGCGCCCGTCCGAATTCCGCCAGTGCGGGTTGCGGGTCGGTTGCGGGGGCGACGAGCCAGTCGGCCAATCCCTGTGCCAGGCGTGCCGCATCGCGCAACCCAAGGTTCAGTCCCTGGCCCGCCACCGGGTGCAGGGTCTGCGCTGCGTTGCCGATGGCCGCCAGCCGCCCCTGCACCAGCGTGCGGCGCGCGTTCAGCGCCAGCGGAAAAATGTGCCGCGGGGCCTGGCTGTACAGGCGTCCGAGGCGGGTGCCGAACGCCTGGTTCAGGGCCGCCGAAAAAGCGGCGTTGTCCATTTGCGCCAGCTCGGCGGCGCGGCCGGGGCTGCTGCACCACACCACCGAATACGCGCCCGCCAGCTGCGGGTGCGGCAGCAGCGCCAGCGGCCCTTCGCGGGTAAAGCGTTCCCATGCCCAACCGGCCCGGGGCAGGGCGGCCGAGGCGCTGGTGATGACCGCATGCTGGCCGTATTCGCGGCGTATGTCATCGCCGCCGCTGCCGTCCGACTGCACCGCCACTGCGCACCGCAAGTCCGAATCGCCCTGGCGCACGACGACAGCCTGACCGTCCTGGCCAGCCACTTGGGCGGGCGGCCCGTGCAGGACGGTTACACCGCTTTCCTGCACACGTTCCAGCAACGTGGCATGCAGCTCGGCGTACGATACCGTGCTGCCCAGCCGCTCTACCTGGAAGTCGCTGCTTTGAATCAGCGTGCTGCCCAGCCGGCCGCGTTGCGAAACATGCACCGTGCGAATGTCGGCGGCGCGTCCCGGCCAGGCCCGCAGCGATTCCAGCAGCACCCGGCTGCCGTGGTTCAGCGCCAGCACGCGCGGGTCGGCGGCGGGGGGCTGGACGGCCTTGCCGGCCGGCGCCGCGCCCGCCAGCAAGGCGATGCGCTCGGGCCGCGCGCTATGGCGGGCGAGCAGCAGCGCCAGGGTGCGGCCGACCGGGCCGGCGCCCAGGATGGCAATGTCATAGGCAGACTGGGTCATGCTCGAATTCTACCGTCCACTACAATCGCGGGCATTCCGATCGATAACCGCCCGGCGGCGGGCGTCACGCCGTTCCGATATGCAATTGATGTCGTCCTCGAAATCCGTTTCCCTCCGCCCGCCGCGGCGCAAGCTGGTGGTGGGACTGCTGGCGTGCCTGTTCGGCTGGCTGGGCGCGCATTGGTGGTACCTGGGGCGCCGCCATGCCTGGATGGTTACCGCCGCCGTGCTGGCCTGCCTGGCTGCGGCCACGCAATTTCCGGTCTGGTACGACAACCCGGCGTTCTTCCTGGTGTTTGTGCCCATGATCGACGGCTTTATCGAAGGCGTGGTTTTCAGCCTGATGCCGGACGAAAAATTCGACCGCCTCTACAACCCCGGCCACGGGCGCGTCACGCATACGGGCTGGGGGCCGGTGCTGGTGGCGATCATGGGCACCCTGGTAGGCGCCACGGCGGGCATTCTCGGCATCGCCATGGTGGTGGTGTACACCTGGACGGCGATGGGCTGGCTGGACGGCTACGTCTTCTGAAGGCCCGCCCGCAGCCGCCCGCGCGGTTGCAGTCATTCGCGCATCAGCGCCTCGATCTCGCGTGCGTCAACGGGCACGCCGCGGGTGATCAATTCGCAGCCTTCCGCCGTGACCAGCGCATCGTCCTCAATGCGGATGCCGATGTCCCAGAACTGCCGGGGCACATCGTCGCCGGCGCGAACATAGATGCCGGGCTCGATGGTCAGCAGCATGCCGGGCTCGAGCGTGCGCCAGGGGCGATCCTGGCCGGCTTCGGCCGCGCCGCTGCGGTAGTCGCCCGCATCGTGCACGTCAAGGCCCAGCCAGTGGCCGGTGCGATGCATGTAGTAGCGGGTATACGCGCCCGATTCGATCACGCCGTCCAGCGACCCCTGCAGCAGACCGGCATCCAGCATGCCGCGCGCCAGCACGCGCACCGCCGCGTCGTGTGCATCGTTGAAGCTGCGCCCCGGCGCAGTGGCCTGCGCAGCCGCAAGCTGCGCCGCGGCCACCAGGTCGTACAGCTCGCATTGCGGGCCGCTGAAGCGGCCGTTGGCGGGGAACGTGCGGGTGATATCCGATGCGTAGCTGTCCACTTCGCAGCCGGCATCGATCAGCACCAGGTCGCCATCGCGCAGCTCGGTGTCGCCCGCCGCGTAGTGCAGTACGCACGCGTTGGCGCCCGCGGCCACGATGCAGGGATATGCCGGCGCCTGTGCGCCATGGCGCCGGAATTCATACAGCAGTTCGGCTTCCAGCTCATATTCGTGCTGGCCCACCCGTGCCGCGCGCATCGCGCGTGCGTGCGCGCCCGCCGAGATACGCGCCGCCCGGCGCATGGTGGCGATCTCGCCAGGCTCCTTGATCAGGCGCATCTCGGCCAGCACGGGCCGCAGATCTTGCGCGCGCGCCGGCGGCCGGCGCCGTCCGCGCCCCTGTTCCTCGGCCTGCGCCTGCCAGGCCCGCAGCATGCGCTGCGCCGGCCCGCGCGCGGCAAACGGCCAGAACAGCGTGGGCTGGTCCAGCAGCAGCTCGGGCATCAGCTTGTCGAGTTCGTCGATCGAGTAGGTTTCATCGAACCCGTAGCGCTCGCGCGCAGCCTCGGGCCCGCAGCGGTAGCCCTCCCATATTTCCTGCTCGGGGTGCCGGGGGCGGCAGAACAGGATCGCCCGGTCGACGGGCCCCGCCACCAATACCAGCCATGCTTGCGGCTCGGCGAAGCCGGTCAGGTAAAAAAAGTTGCTGTCGTGGCGGTACGGGTATTCCGTGTCGCGATTGCGCACCGCGGCGGGCGCGGTGCCCACAACGGCCACGCCGCCGCCGGCGGCGCGCATATGGTCCAGCAAGCGGTGGCGGCGCCGCGCGTAGGGCGCAATGTCGGCAGGGGAAAGGCTCATCGTTGGTGGCAGCCATAAGAGTCGCCCCGCCAGCCGGGGCATGGGCTACTTTACCGCGCCATGCGCCGGCGGGGCGAGCGGGCGGCTGCTATAATCCGCGCCACTGTCATTGGGGAGTAGCCATCCTTTGAATCCCCAAAGGAGTCAGCGTCAACAGACTTGGCGGTTTCGTACCCCATGGCGCTGACGGCACCCGCGTCGCCGCACCGGGAAGCCAGGCGAGACCTTTGGCCGCGATGCGTACATGCCTGCCGGGCGAGCCGCATCGTCGCGCCATTGGTGTCTGCTCGTCCGGCTATGCATCATGCTGCTCACCCTGTTTCTCTTTTTTCTGTCCGCGCTGGTCATTTACTTTGCCTGTGAGTATTTCGTCAACGGCATCGAATGGCTCGGCCACCGGATGAAATTGGGCGCCACCGCCACCGGCACCGTGCTGGCGGCGTTCGGCACCGCACTGCCCGAAAGCGCGGTCACCTTCATGGCCGTGGTCTTCGGCACGACTCCCGAGCAGAAAGATATCGGCGTGGGCGCCGCCATGGGCGGGCCCCTGGTGCTCGCCACGCTTGCCTATGCCGTGGTGGGCTGGGCGCTGTGGCGGGGCGGCCGCAGCGCGGCCCGCATCAATGCCGACCAGCAGCGCCTGGCGCGCGACCAGGCCTGGTTCATGGGCGTGTTCGTGGTCAAGGTGGCATTGGGCTTGGTGGTGTTCGCCTGGAAACCCTGGCTGGGCCTGCTGTTCCTGGCGGTTTACGGCCTGTACGTCAAGCGCGAGCTCGCCAATGACGAGGCCTGCCTGGACTGTGACGACATCGAACCCCTGAAACTGCGGCCGCGCGATCCGACGCCAACCACGGCCTGGGCGGCCGCCCAGACGGTGCTGGCGCTGGTGGTGATCGCGGGCGCCTCGCACGTGTTCGTGCGCCAGATCGAACTGCTGGGTATCGCCATGGGCGCCTCGCCGCACGTCGCCGCGTTGCTGCTCGCTCCGGTGGCTACCGAGCTGCCCGAAATCATGAACGCGCTGATCTGGGTGCGGCAGGGCAAGGAACGCCTGGCGCTGGCCAATATTTCGGGCGCCATGATGATCCAGGCCACGATCCCCAGCGCCCTGGGCATATTCCTGACCCCGTGGCTGCTCGATGGCCCGCTCGTGGCCGCAGGCCTGTTCACGCTGCTGTCGATCGCATTGCTGTGGCTGCGATTCCGCCGCGCGTGCATGAGCGTGCCGGTGCTGTCCACGGTGGGTGGGTTCTACGGGCTGTTCGCGGTGTACCTGGGCTGGCATTTCGTGCGTTGACGGCTGTTGCGGCCGGCGGTGCGCGTCCTGCGCAACATTTGAAGCGTGCGACAGGGAAAACCCTTGTCGGTCATCAATAAACCGCGTAAAATCAATACGTTCAAATCATACGGAGTTGCTCTGTGAATACCGATTCCGGCGACAGTAGTAGTCGATCTTGCATCGACGTCGCTGCCTGACAGGATCCCCCGCAGAAACTCCTTCTGCCGTGTCCTGCCAGTGCAGGATGCGGTACGTGGCGGTAAGTTCTTTGCCGTCATATTCCCGCTAATACCGCCCGAACCGTTGCTGTGCCCCACAGCCCGCGTTGCTGTGCACGATTCGTGCGCCGCCCGCGCGCCGCTGTGCCGACACGCGCATTCGCACGAGCGCTCCCCGTTTCCGGGAGGTTGCCATGCGTTTATTCGACCTGTTCATGCGCCGTGCCGGCGTGGACCGCGCCGCGCTCAACCGTCGTTCTGGCACGTCGCGACTTACCATCGAGTGCCCGCGCGATGCACTGGGGGCGGTGCGCAAGCAGATCTGCCTGGATTTCGGCGCCGCCGGCATCGATGTGGCCCAGTTCCAGGTAGACTCCGGCCGCGATGCCGATTTTGCGTCGGCCTGCATCACCGTCAATTGCCCGCCGGAATTGCGCGGCGAACTCATGTCGCAGGCACGGCGCCTGCGTGCACATCCGGCGGTACGCCACGTGCGCTTCGGGGCGTCGGCCCGCGCCTGACCCGGCCGGCTTCGCCCGTGCGTGGGTCAACTACAATGCCCCCACGGGCGTCGCCCGCGACTTGTCAGGTTTATCGGATTTCGGCATGGATTGGCTCGGTTGGCTCACGCCGTGGGAATTCTCCCCGGCCTTGATCGCTGCCTTCGTGGCAGGCATCGTACTGTTCGTGCGTGGTCAGCGCGTGCATCGGGTCAATGGCTGGCGCCAGTTCCTGTTCTGGTCCGGCATCGTGCTGCTGTACCTGTCCTTGCACACGCGCATCGACTATTACGCCGAGCGCATGTTCTTCATCCACCGCATCCAGCACCTGGTGTTGCACCATCTGGGGCCGCTGCTGGTCATGGCGGCGTATCCCGGTTCGGTGATGCGCGCCGGCCTGCCCATGGCCTGGCGGATACGGTTGCGCGACTTCCTGCGCACTTCGTCCGGCCGTGCCGTGGTGGCGGTGCTGACCAATAAGTACTTCATCCCGGCGCTGTTCGTCTTCCTGGTGCTGGTGTGGCTGATTCCGTCGGTGCAGTTCTATTCCATGCTCGACTGGCGGCTCTACCGCCTGATGAACTGGTCGGTGGTGATCAGCGGCTTCCTGTACTGGAACCTCATCCTCGACCGGCGTCCCAGCCCTCCCGCCGCCATGAGTCCGGGCGGGCGGGTGCTGTCGCCCGTGCTGACCATGGCGCCGCAGATGGTGGCCGGCGCGGTCATCACTTTTACCGAATACGATATCTACCCGCTGTTCGAGCTGTGCGGGCGCGCGATTTCGATGTCTGCCCAGACTGACCAGACCATCGGCGGCCTGACCATGTGGATTCCTGCCGCAATGGTCGAAGTGTTCGGCCTGATGGTCGCGCTGGGCACGCTGATGCGCCTGTCCAGCAAGGGGCGCCTGCGTCTCGAAGACCGCCAGGCGCTGGCCCGGGCCCGCATGCGCGAGCAGGCCGACGCCGGCAAGCCGGCCGCCAGCCTTTAATCATCTGCGGGCGCGGCCGGCCCCCGTTTCAGGGCTCCAGGCCGTGGTATTTGCGGCCCAGGGCCACGGTGGCCTGGAACATGCCGGCCTTGCTGCCGCAGTCGTAGCGTTGCCCCTGGTATCGATGCGCGTACACAGCGCGCGCGCTCATCAGCGCGGCGATACCGTCGGTCAGCTGGATTTCGTTGCCCGCGCCGGCCTGGGTGGCTCGCAGGAAATCGAAAATCTGCGGCTCGAGTACGTAGCGGCCCACCACCGCCAATGTGGACGGCGCCTGCTCCGGCGCCGGCTTTTCCACAATGTGCGTGACGCGCGCGGTACGCTCGTCCAGGGGCTGCGCGGCCACGATGCCATATTTGCGGGTATCTGCGCGCGGCACATCCTGTACGCCCAGCACGCTGGCGTCATGCGCATAGGCCGTGTCGATCAGCTGCTTGAGCACCGGGGTGTCTGCGTCGATCAGGTCGTCGGCCAGCAGCACCGCAAAGGGCTCGTCCCCCACGGCCGGGGCGGCGGTCAGCACGGCGTGGCCCAGGCCCAGGGGGGCCGGCTGGCGTATGTACAGGCAATTGACGTGGGCGGGCAGAATGTCGCGCACCATGGCCAGCAGTTCGTGCTTGCCTTTGCCTTCCAGGTCGGCCTCGAGTTCGGGGGCCGAGTCGAAATGGTCTTCGATGGCGCGCTTATTGCGCCCGGTGACAAAGATCAGGTCGGTGACGCCGGCCGCCACGGCCTCTTCGACGGCGTACTGGATCAGGGGCTTGTCCACCACCGGCAGCATTTCCTTGGGCATGGCCTTGGTGGCAGGCAGAAAACGTGTGCCCATTCCGGCGACGGGGAAAACGGCTTTGCGGACTGGGCGCATGGGAACCTCGCATGAAATTGGATAGACAGCCAAACTTTTTACGGCGGTCGCTATCATATTGCAATGAACCGCAGGCATACGATACCCAGGCATCCCAAGTTACTTCGAGGCGCGCTGGCCGGCGCGCTGAGCGTTGCGCTGGCGCTGCCGGTCGCCCCGGCCGTGGGCCAGCCGGTGGGCCTGCCGTCCATGGGCGCGGCCTCTTCGGCCGATCTTCCTCCCGCGCTAGAGCGCCAACTGGGCGAGGCCATCATGGCCCAGGGCCGGCGTGATCCCACCTACATCAACGACCCGGAGCTCAACCAGTACCTGACCACCATGGCGCACAGACTGGCCGCGTATGCGCCAGGCGCCTTGCCCGACATCGAGGTGTTCGGGGTGCGCGATCCGGAGATCAACGCCTTTGCCATGCCGGGCGGCTTCATTGGGGTCAACAGCGGCCTGATCGTGGGCGCTTCCAGCGAATCCGAGCTCGCGGCGGTGTTGGCGCACGAGATCGGCCACGTGGCGCAGCGTCACATTGCGCGCGGCATGACGCAGCAGGCCCAGAGCGGCGTCGTCATGATGGCCAGCCTGGCAGCCGCCCTGCTGGCGGCATTGGCGGGCGGAGGCGGTAACCTCGCCGTGGGGGTGGCCGCCTTCGGGCAGGCCGCGGCCATCAACCGCCAGCTGGGCTTTTCGCGCGATGCCGAACGCGAAGCCGACCGCGCCGGTTTCCAGATGCTGACCAGGGCGGGCTATGACCCGCAAGGCATGGTGCGCATGTTCTCGCGGCTGATGAGCGCGTCGCGGCTGAACGAAGGCATGGGGGGCGGCGCCTGGGCATCGACCCACCCTTTGTCTATTGAACGGATGTCGGATATCCAGAACCGCAGCCGCGCATTGCCTGCCGAGCGGCATGCCGACAGCGACGACTTCTGGTACGTGCGCGCCAAGATGCGGGTCATTCAGGGCCGGGACGCGGTCAGCCTGCGCACGGCCGCGCAGCAGCTACAAGACGATGCCCGGACGCTCGCGGGCGTGCGCCAGTCCGCCGCGTACTATGGCCTGGCGCTGCAGGCGTTCCAGCGCAACAACCTCGACGAGGCGCAGCGCTACCTTGACCAGGGCAGCGCCGGGCACAGTAGCCCCTACCTGGCCCGCCTGGGCATCGACCTGGCCGCCGCCCGCAAAGACAGCGCGCGCGCGCTGGAACTGGCCGCCGCCGCCATCAAGCGTTGGCCCCAGCAGCGGGCTCTGGGCATCGCCTATGCACAGGCGCTGCAAGGCGCCGGTCGCCACGCCGAGGCCCAGGCCTACCTGCGCGACCGCATCAAGCAGTGGGGCGACGAAGAGCCGGGCCTGTACCAGATGCTGGCCCAGAGCGAAGAGCGCAACGGCCAACCCGTCCAGGCCCGCCGCGACATGGCGCGCTATTACGTGCTGACCGGCGCCTACGCGGCCGCAGAATCCCAGCTGCAACAGGCGCGTTCACTGTCCCGCGACTTCTACGAACAATCGCAGATCGACGTACAGATCCGCGAAGTCAAAGACAAGCTCACCGCCGAACGCGAACTGCTCGAGCGGTTCAAGAGCTAGCACGGCCCTTGTCCGGCGGGACGGGTGTCTGACACCTTTGGTGTCAGACACCGCACAACCCTTCCATCACAGGCACGCGGCAGCGAAAACGGGTGTCTGACACCTTTGGTGTCAGACACCGCACAACGCGCCATCACAGGCAGGCGGCAGCGAAAACGGGTGTCTGACACCTTTGGTGTCAGACACCGCACAACCCTTCCATCACAGGCACGCATCAGCGAAAACGGGTGTCTGACACCTTTGGTGTCAGACACCGCACAACGCGCCATCACAGGCAGGCGGCAGCGAAAACGGGTGTCTGACACCTTTGGTGTCAGACACCGCACAACCTCCCCATCACAGGCACGCATCAGCGAAGACGGGTGTCTGACACCTTTGGTGTCAGACACCGCACAACGCCCCATCACAGGCAGGCGGCAGCGAAAACGGGTGTCTGACACCTTCGGTGTCAGACACCGCGCAACCCCCCATCACAGGCACGCGTCAGCGAAAACGGGTGTCTGACACCTTTGGTGTCAGACACCGCACAACGCCCCATCACAGGCAGGCGGCAGCGAAAACGGGTGTCTGACACCTTTGGTGTCAGACACCGCACAACGCGCCATCACAGGCAGGCGGCAGCGAAGACGGGTGTCTGACACCTTTGGTGTCAGACACCGCACAACGCGCCATCACAGGCAGGCGGCAGCGAAGACGGGTGTCTGACACCTTTGGTGTCAGACACCGCACAACCCCCCATCACAGGCACGCGTCAGCGAAAACGGGTGTCTGACACCTTCGGTGTCAGACACCGCACAACCTCCCATCGCAGGGCTTACTGCCCGGTCTCGAAGAACCGCCCCAGCCGTTGCGGCAGCCAGCCAAGGTGGGCCGGGAAAGGCCCGGTGGGAAACCCGGCATGGCCGCCCTCGGCGGGCTGGTGCAGCAGCACCTGGGGCGAACATTCGCGCGGCACCGGCAGGGCGCTGGCGGGCAGAAAGGGATCGTTGCGGGCGTTCAGCACCAGGGTGGGCACCTGGATGGTGGCCAGCAACGGCTTGCTGGATGCGCGCGTCCAGTAATCGAGCGCATTGCGGAAACCGTGCATGGGCGCGGTGTATGCGTCGTCGAACTCGCGCAGGTCGCGCGCATGCGCAATGCGCATGACGTCGATCGCGCCCGGAAAGCGCCGCGCCTTTTCGAGCACCTTGCGCTTCATCGTTTTAAGAAAGTGCGCGCTGTAAAGGCGACGATTGATAAAGCCCTTGGACAGCGTCGTGCCGCCGGCCACCAGGTCTACGGGAACCGACACGCCGGCGCAGGCCGCCAGCCACGATACGTTGCTGCCTTGCTCGCCCAGGAACTTGAGCAGCGCATTGCCGCCCAGCGACACCCCCACCGCGTGCCAGCGCGCATGCGGAATGCGCGAGCGCACCACGTCGAGCATGAAGCCCACTTCGGTGGAGTCGCCCGAATAATAGGCCCGCGCGAGCCGGTTGGGCGCGCCCGAGCAGCCCCGGAAATGCGCGACCGCCACGATCCAGCCGCGGGCCCGGAAATGGTGCGCGATCGACTGCGCATAGCGGCTGGTGCTGCCGCCTTCCAGCCCATGCAGCAGCAGCAGGGCCGGGGTGTCCGGCGTCTGCGGTAGCGAAAGCCAGTCGGCATCGGTTATCCAGCGTGCCGCCGCTGTCTTGCCCGGCACCACCGGCGTAGCGTTGTCGATGGACTGGCCGTCGGCGCTCTTGTGGGGAAACAGCCCGGGCCCCGTCCAGTCGATGTCGATGAAGTCAGTGTCGGGCGTATCGACGCGTTCGCGCACGAAGGCAATATGGTGATGCTGCGCGACAAAGGCGGCATAGATCGTCTGGCTATGGCGATCGGGCAGCCAGGCGGGAACGGGACAGGGGGAAGTGTCGAGTCGGGCTGTGGCCAAGCGTTCCACCCGCGTCAGTGGAGCCGGTCGGGCACGTCGTGTAAATCGAGGACCCCGGCATCGTCGGGCGCCGCCGACGCGTGGTGCACGACCATGCGCCATCCGGTTGGCCCTTTATGGAAGATGTTGGTGGCATAGCAGTTGGCGTATTGCGTGCCGCCTTGCGTGCGCACCATGACCTGTTCAACCAGCGTGTGCACCGAGCACATCATGCTCTGCATGACCAGCGGGCGCAGCGGCCGGATGTGCAATGGGCCGGCCGCCAGCTGTTGTTGCCACGATTCCTGCACCGCCAGATGGCCGACCACGCGCAGCCCGCCCGGATGGATGCAGACGACTTCTTCGTCGTCGGCCCATATCTGCATCAGGCGATCGGTATCGGCTTGCTCAAGCGCTTCGTAGAACGCTTGCTCGGCTTCTTCGGGCGTGGCGAACATGGCGCGTCAGTGGCCGCGAACGACAGTGCCGGGCTTCAGACGGTATTCGGCGCCGCAATACGCGCAGCGCGCCGACCCGGTATGGGTAACGTCGAGATATACGCGCGGGTGCATGCTCCAGAGTGGTGCCTTGGGTCCGGGGCAGTACACCGGCAAGTCTTCGGCGCCCACTTCAATGGCTTCGGGGGAGGGCGCGGCGGCGGCAGCGGCTGCGGTCATGGATCAGTCCTAAAAAACTTGGATGGAAGGATGCGGTGTTCAGACTTGGGTGAGCCAGTGCGCATATTTGGGGTTGCGGCCGCTCACCACATCGAAGAAGGCCGTCTGGAGTTTCTCGGTAACCGGGCCGCGCCGACCCGCCCCGATCTTGCGATTGTCGACTTCGCGGATGGGGGTGACTTCGGCAGCGGTGCCGGTAAAGAAGGCTTCGTCGGCAATGTAGACGTCGTCGCGCGTCAGGCGCTTGGTGACCACGGGAATGCCCAGGTCGGCCGCCAGCGCATGCACGGTGGAACGCGTAATGCCGGTGAGGGCGGACGCGATCTCGGGTTCGCAGATGACGCCATCCTTGACGATGAACAGGTTCTCGCCCGCGCCTTCGGCCACGAAGCCTTCCGTATCCAGCAGCAGGGCCTCGTCGTAGCCGTTTTCCAGGGCTTCGGCGTTGGCGAGGATGGAGTTGGCGTAGGTAGTGGCCACCTTGGCGCGCGGCATGGTGACGTTGACGTGCTGGCGCGCGTATGACGACACCTTGACGCGTATGCCCTGCGCCAGCGCCTCTTCGCCCAGGTAGGCGCCCCACGGCCATGCGGCGATCGCCACGTGCACCTGGGCGCCCTTGGGCGAGACGCCCATTTTCTCGGAACCGTAGAACACCAGCGGCCGCACGTAGCACGATTCAAGCTGGTTGGCCCGCACCACCTCGCATTGCGCCGCATTGAGCGTGTCGGTGTCGAAGGGCATGGGGATCTGGTAGATATGCGCCGAATTGCACAGCCGCCGGGTGTGGTCTTGCAGGCGGAAGATGGCCGTGCCGGACGCCGTTTTATAGGCGCGCAGGCCTTCGAAGACAGACAGGCCGTAGTGCAGGGAGTGGGTCAGCACATGCGTGGTGGCGTCGCGCCAGGGCACAAGCTTGCCGTCGTACCAGATATAGCCGTCTCGGTCTGCCATCGACATGGTTGTATCCCCCTGAAAGTGGCGCCTATTGTATCAAGCAGCAAGAGTACAATGCCGCTCTTTCAGCGCCGGCCCGTGCTCGGCGCCGCGCCGGGCGAACTGGCCTGCGCGTATGTGCTTTTCTTTGATGAGTTCCATGCCGTCCAGTTCCATTAGCCAGGGGGCCGCCGGTGCTTCCTGACTCGCCAGATTCGTCCGACTCGACCCGGCTGTTGCGCCAAGAGCGCCTGGCCGCGTTCCGCCAGGGCGTGCACGCTATTGTCCCGGCGCTGATCGCCACGGCCACCTGGGGCCTGGTCACGGGGGTGGCCATGGTGAAGTCGGGCCTTACCGAATCCATGGCGCTGGCCATGACCCTGCTGCTGTACGCCGGATCGGCCCAGCTGACTTCGCTGCCCCTGATCGCCAGCGGAGCCCCCCTGTGGCTGATCTTCATGGCCGGGTGCGTGGTCAACCTGCGCTTCCTGATCTTCGGCGCGGCCCTGCATCCGTTCTTTCGCCATCTGCCCTGGCCCCGGCGTCTTGCGCTGGGCTATTTCACCACCGACATGGGGTTCGTGCTGTTCATGCCGCGCTTTGGCGACGCCGCCCAGCGCGGCACGCGCGAACAGCTGTGGTATTTCCTGGGAACCATCGCGCCCGGCTGGCTCGTGTGGCAGAGCGCATCGATTGCCGGCATCTACCTGGGCGCATTGGTGCCTACCGGCTGGTCGCTGGATTTTGCGGCGGTGCTTGCCCTGCTTGCCATCACCGTGCCGCTGGCCAACTCCAAGCCTATGCTTGTTTCCATGCTGGCCGCGGGGGTGACGGCCTGGGTCGGCCAGTTGCTGCCCTTGCGGCTGGGCCTTGCCGCCGCCGTCATCATGGGGATACTGGCGGGCATCTGGGCTGAACGGTATTTCCACAAAACGGGGCGCGCATGACCTTCTGGCCATCCGAAATCTATGTTTATTCCGCCATCTTGCTGCTGGCGCTGTGCAGCGTGATAACCCGGGCGGGATTCATGGTGTTCGGCGACTACGTGCCGTTGCCCGATGGCGTGCGGCGCGCGCTGCGCTATGCGCCCGCAGCCGCGCTGACGGCCATCATCGTGCCCGACCTGCTGCCCTGGAAAGCCGGCGCCGGGCCGGCGTTCGACTACCGCCTGGTGGCGGCGATGGTGGGGGTGATGGTGTTCCTGCGCACCCGCAGCGCCGTGGCCGTCATCGTGGCCGGCATGGCGGTCTTGTGGGCGTTGCGCTGGCTGGCCGGCTGATCCCCCGGGCCGGCTGCGCTAAAATAAAGTTATCCACAGCAATCCGGGCTTGGCAGCATACTCGTTTTGTTCTTTTTCACTGCCCCGGCATCTGCCTATCCTGATGACTGACACCAACATACCCGCAGCACCCAGCGCCGACGCTCCCACCCCGACTTTCACCAACTTCGGACTGCATCCCCAACTGCTCCAGTCGGTGGCCGACACCGGATACACCACGCCCACGCCCATCCAGGCGCAAGCGTTGCCGCCGGTCATGGCGGGGCGCGACGTCATGGGGGCTGCGCAAACCGGCACGGGCAAGACGGCGGCATTCACGCTGCCCATCCTGCACCGCCTGATGCCGCTGGCCAACACCAGCGCGTCGCCGGCCCGGCATCCGGTGCGAGCGCTGATCCTCACGCCCACGCGCGAACTGGCCGACCAGGTGTACGAAAGCGTCAAGCGCTACAGCAAGCACACGCCATTGCGTTCGGCAGTGGTGTTTGGCGGCGTCGACATCGGCCCCCAGAAAGAAGCCCTGCGCCGCGGTTGCGAAATCCTGGTGGCCACGCCCGGCCGGCTGCTTGACCACGTCGAGCAGAAAACCGTCAACCTCAGCCAGGTCGGCATTCTGGTGCTCGACGAAGCCGACCGCATGCTCGACATGGGCTTCCTGCCCGACCTCGACCGTATCGTGCGGTTGCTGCCGGTCCAGCGGCAGGGCCTGCTTTTCTCGGCCACCTTCAGCAACGAAATCCGCAAGCTGGGCCGCACCTACCTGAACCAGCCCGTCGAAATCGAAGTGGCCGCGCGCAATGCCACGGCGGATACGGTCAGCCAGATTGCCTACCAGATGCCCAGCGATGCCAAGCGCGCCGCGGTGGTGCACCTGGTCAAGTCGCGCGGCCTGAAGCAGGTGATCGTGTTCTCCAACACCAAGATCGGCACTGCCCGCCTGGCACGCGAACTCGAGCGCGACGGTGTGCGGGCCGAATCCATTCATGGCGACAAGAGCCAGGCCGACCGCATGAAGGCCCTGGATGCCTTCAAGGCCGGCGAGCTCGAAGTCCTGGTGGCCACAGACGTGGCCGCGCGCGGGCTGGACGTGGCCGGCGTGCCTTGCGTCATCAACTACGACCTTCCGCACAATGCCGAAGACTACGTGCACCGCATTGGCCGTACCGGCCGCGCCGGCGCCACGGGCGAGGCCATTGCGCTGTTCACGTCCGACGAAGAACGCTACCTGCAAGACATCGAGAAACTGACCAAGCGCCCGGTGGCGCGCGGCAAGCTCGATGTGCCCCGCGAACTGGTCGTGCGCAGCCACACCCGCGAGCCTCGGGCCCGCAGCGGGCGCGAGCGCCATGCCTCGTCGGCATACAGCGCGCCGCGCCAGCCCGTGGACGATTTCTTCTACAAGCCCTACGAGCCTTCGGCGGCGGCGCCCGACACCGGCGCCTCCAGGCCCGAGCCCCGTTCCGGCGCCCCGAAGCGGCAAGTGGCGGTGCTGCTGGGCGGCAGCCGCAAACCCCAGTAAAGGCTCAGGCGCAGAGCAGGGCGGGCACGTCGGGCAGATCGGTTTGCACCGCCGGGCTGTCGGGGCCCAGGCTGTCGAGCAGCCTTTCCAGGTGGCCGATATGCGGCAGCATCGGCCCGTAGAACACCACTCGCGAACCCACCTGCACGAGCAGGGTAGGAAAATTCTCGACGTCTTCATCGCCCAGCAGGTCGGGGTGATCTTCGATGTCTATCCAGGCAAATACGCGCTCGGGCTGGGTATTGGCCAGCGCCGCAAGACGCGGCCGGTATTGGCCGCAGGTATCGCACCAGGCCGCGCAGAAGCAGGCAACCAGCCAGGTGTCGGCGCGAGGCCGCGCCAGGGCGGCGCGCAACGCGGGGGTGTCGGGTCCGGGAACGAGCAAGGACATGGCATCAAATCGCAGCGTATTTGAGACTATGATACCCGGCATGTCTTCCGACAGGTTTTCCCCATGATTCCTCCCCGTTCCGACGCGGCGTCGTCGTTCCCCGCCCGTGCCGCCACGGCAGGCGCGGCCGGCGTTGCGCAGGCATTCAAGCGCGCGCTGGTATCGCAGTTCCATCCCAACATGCTGCTGGCGGTGCTGCTGCCTTTTGTCATCGCGCTGCTGGGCGCGCTGTTGCTGCTGTGGCTGTTCTGGACGCCGCTGACCGAATGGCTCAATGTGCAGGCCTCGCAGTGGCAGGTCGTCAACAGCTTTGACGCCTGGCTCGTGGGTCTAGGCCTGTTTTCCATCAAGCTGTACCTGATCCCGGTTATCGCGGCCGCCATCCTGCTGCCCATCTCGGGCATCCTGGGGCTGGCTATCGCCGCCGTGTTCGTCATGCCGCTGGTGCTGCGGCACGTGGGCGCGCGCGAATACGCGGGCGTGTCCCGCCAGGGGCGCAATGCAACGGCCTACAGCGTCTGGAACGCCATCTGGGTCAGTGGAGTCTTTGCCGTGGGCTGGGTATTGACGCTGCCTTTCTGGCTGGTGCCCCCCATGGCCGTGCTGCTGTCGATTTTCTGGTGGGCCTTTGCGTTTTCGCGCATGTTGCGCGTAGACGCCATCGTCGAGCATGCCAGCCCGGAAGAACGGCGCATGCTGCTTGAACGCCACAACACCGGCTTCTGGATTATCGGCCTGATCTGTTCGCTGCTGAACCTGTTGCCGCCTGCCTGGGTCATCCTGCCCGTGTATTCGGGCCTGGTCTACGCGCACTACGGGCTCGAGGCCTTGCGCCGGCTGCGCCAGGAACGCGTCATCGAAGCCCAACCCTGAGACATCAAAAACACATGGTCGCTGCCCCTTCGTTGCGCCGTATCGGCCTGATCATCGTAGGCGATGAGATCCTTTCCGGCCGCCGCCAGGACAAGCACTTCGCCAAGGTGGTCGAACTGCTGGCCGCGCGCGGGCTGCGGCTGGCGCGCGCCGAAATTCTGCCCGACGACCGCCAGGTGCTCACGGCCGGCCTGCGGCGCAGCTTCGAGTCGGGCGATATCGTCCTGGTATGCGGCGGCATTGGCGCCACGCCGGACGATCACACGCGCCAGGCCGCCGCCGCGGCGCTCGACCTGCCCTTGCGCCTGCATCCCGAAGCCGAGCAGGCCATTGCGCAGCGCGTGGCCGAGATGGCCGCCCAGGGGCAGGGCGTCGCGGACATGGCCGCGCCCGAAAACCAGCAGCGCCTGCAGATGGGCGTGTTCCCGGCCGGCAGCGAGATCGTGCCCAATCCCTATAACCGCATTCCCGGTTTCTTCATTCGCGACCATACCTTCGTGCCGGGGTTTCCCGTCATGGCGTGGCCAATGCTCGAATGGACGCTCGACACCCGCTACGCGGCGTTGCATCACCAGGTCGCGCACATCGAGCATTCGTTCCTGGTCTTCGGCATCCCCGAATCGCGGGTCGCGCCGGTCATGCAAGCGCTGGAACAGCGCTGGCCCGGCGTCAGCGCCTTCAGCCTGCCCAGCGTGGGCGACAAAGGCGGGCCGCCCCATATCGAGCTGGGCGTAAAGGGCGACCCCGAGCACGCCGCGCCGGCCCTGGCCTTTCTGCAGCACGAAGTGCTGCGCCTGGGCGGCCGACTGGCGGCGTAGCCATGCCGGCGGGCGGCCCACCCTAGGGCTGCCCCGGGTTGCCAAAACGGCTGCAAGATTTCACAATACGGGAAACCCATATTTGTTGCAGCGCGGCATTTCCCTTCCGAGGCGCAATTGTCTGTCCTGCGCTCATCTTTCAATGCGACTTCCACTATGCCAGCCATAGCGCCGGGCTCGGACAGCGAGCATGCACCGGCCCATTCTCCTATCGCTATCCAGGTCATCGAGCGCGCCATGCGCCTGCTGGATGCACTGGCCGCCCGTTCTGATCCGGTCACCCTGAAAGAATTGTCTGCCGCCACCGGGCTGCATGCGTCCACGGCGCATCGCATTCTGAATGACCTGGTTGTGGGCCGCTACGTCGAACGCGTCGACAACGGCCTGTACCAGCTGGGCATGCGCCTGCTGGAACTCGGCTCGCTCGTCAAAGGGCGGCTCAATGTGCGCGAAGCCGCGATTTCGGCCATGCGCACGCTGCACAAGCTAACCGGGCAGACAATCAACCTGTCTGTGCAACAGGGCGACGAAATCGTCTACATCGACCGGGCCTGGAGCGAACGTTCGGGCATGCAGGTGGTGCGCGCCATAGGGGGGCGGGCGCCGCTGCACCTGACGTCCACCGGAAAGCTGTTTCTTTCCACCCTCGACACCCGCCAGGTGCGCGCCTATGCCATGCGTACCGGGCTGGCAGGGCACACGCGCAACAGCCTTACCGACCTGGACCGCCTGGAACGCGAACTGGCGCTGGTGCGGCGGCATGGCTACGCGCGTGACAACGAAGAACTCGAGCTCGGCGTGCGCTGCATCGCCGCCGGCATTTTCGATGATGCCGGCAAGCTGGTGGCCGGTCTGTCCATTTCGGCGCCCGCCGAGCGCCTGCAGGACGAATGGATACAGGCGTTGGTCGACGCCGCGCGCAACATATCCGAAGCGCTGGGCTATGAGCCCACCGTGGTGGGCAATGGCGCGGGGCGGGGCCTGGCGCCCCATGCGGTGCGCGTCTAGCGCCTGCTCCTCTGGCCTGGCCTGGCCTGGCCTGCCGCCAACAAAAAACCCCCGGCCAGGCCGGGGGTTCAGGTGCCCGAAGGCAAGGGTTGTTAGTCTTATTGTTGCGGTACGCCGGCCTTCTTGAACAGGTCGGCCCATTGCGGCACTTGCTGCTGAACCTTGGCGTCGAGCGACTTGGGGTTGGCATCGTCGTTGAGCACTTCGGCGCCCAGACCCGCCATGCGCTCCTTGAACTTCGGATCAGCCAGGCCGGCCTGGAGCGCCTTCACTAGCTTGTCGACCACGGGCTGGGGCGTGCCCTTCGGAACCCAGATGCCGTGCCAGATACCCACTTGGAACCCCTTGAAGCCCGATTCGTCCATGGTGGGCAGGTCGGGAAGGGTGGGCACGCGCTTCAGGCTGGTGACCGCGTAGGCCTTCACCTTGTTGGCCTTGATGTGCTGCGTGGTGTTGGTGGTCTGGTCGCACAGCATGTCGACCTGCTTGCCCAGCAGGTCGTTCATCGCGGGGCCCGTACCCTTGTAGGGGATGGTGAGCAGGTCTACGCCCAGGGCGTCGACCAGCATCGTGCCGCACAGGTGGCTGGCGGCGCCGATGCCCGCGTTGGCAAGCGAGACCTTGTCTTTGTTCTGCTTGACGTAGTCGACCAGCTCTTTGATGTTGTTGGGCGGGAAGTCTTCGCGCGCGATGACGGTCATCGGGACGTCGACCACCAGGCCTACCGGCTGGAAGCTCTTGAACGGATCGTAGCCCGGGTCTTTGTAGAGCGACGGGGCGGTGGTGAAGCCCAGGTGCATCAGCAGGATCGTGTAGCCGTCGGGGTCGGCGCGGCCGACGAACGAGGTGCCGATGGTGCCGCCGGCGCCGGCCTTGTTCTCGACGACGACGGTCTGACCCAGCGTGGGGCGCATGGCTTCGGCCAGCGACCGCGCCACGTTGTCAGTGGGACCGCCTGCCGAGAAGGGAACCACCATATTAATGGCCCGTTCCGGGTATTCAGCGTGGGCGGCGCCAGCGAATAGCGCGCCAGCGGCCAGCATTGCCGAAAGGGTACGGGGGATAAATTTCATGAGGTCTCCTGTGCCGCGTGATGCGCGGCGGTGTTGGCATTTTGGCGAGGGCTTTTTTGAAGCGCCATCGGCCGGTCGTCAGTGTAAGAAACATAGCAACCCGCGTCACCCGGGTATTTCCCCCGATCTGCGGCAGCGCAAAGGTCCCATGCTGCGTCGCACAAAAAAGTGCTTGACAGCGGGGTGGATGGCGGTAAAATGACTTTTGTGCAGTGCAACAAGTGCCGTCGGTGTACCAACCGCTCGCTTGCCTCGACCGCATAGCTCGTCTTTCTGCCGGGTCGCTTCCGGCCATATTTTTCCGGAGACCACCATGACCGCCATCCCCCAACAGATTCTGGACCGCCAGAAATCCACCCTGAACACCCTGGTTGCCACGCAAGCCACGCTGTTCGCCGGCTTTGAAAAGCTGGTCGACCTGAACCTGAAGGTCGTCAAGGCCACCCTGGACGAAGTCGCCCAGAATTCGCAGCAGGCCTTCAGCGTGAAAGACCCGCAGGAAGCCGCGGCATTTGCCAGCAGCCTGGTGCAGCCCGGCGCCGAAAAGGCCCTGGCCTATGGCAAACACGTGTACGACATCGTTGCCGGCGTGCAAGGCGAACTGGTGCGGCTGGCCGAAGAGCAAATTGCCCAGGGCCAACAGCAAGTCGCCGAAACCGTCGAGCAGCTGTCCAAGAACGCGCCCGCCGGTTCCGAAAGCGCCGTGGCCCTGCTGAAGTCGTCGCTGGCCACCGCCAATGGCGCCTACGAATCGCTGAGCAAGGCCGCCAGGCAGGCTGCCGAGGTCGCCGAGTCGAACCTGAACGCCGCCGCCAATGCCACGTTCAAGGCCGCGACCGACGCCGCCGAGGCCGCCACCAAGTCCACGCGCGGCCGCCGCGCCGCCTGATCGTGCCGTGGTGCGCCGCCGGCCACCGGCGGCGACAGCCCGGCATCAAACAGCGGCTTCAGGCGGTGGCGCGGCTGATGTCGCGCACGCATTCGGCTACCAGGGCTGGGCCCCGGTAGATAAGGCCGGTGTACAGCTGCACGGCATTCGCACCGGCGGCGATCTTCTCGCTGGCCTGTTGCCCGGACAGGATGCCGCCCACGCCGATGATCGCCATCGCGGGCCCCATGCGCTGGCGCAGACGTTCGATGACCGCAAGCGACAGGGCATGCACCGGAGCGCCCGACAGGCCGCCTGCCTCGTTGGCGTGTGGCTGGCCGGTCACGGCGTCGCGCGACAGGGTGGTGTTGGTGGCGATAACGCCGTCTATGCCGTAGCGCGGCAGAATGTCGGCGATGGCGTCGATCTGTTCTTGTGTCAGGTCGGGCGCGATTTTCACCGCCAGCGGCACGTGGCGCTGGTGCAGGTCGGCCAGTTCGGCGCGCTTGTCGCGCAGCCGGGCCAGCAGCGCCGATAATTCGTCGCCGCCTTGCAGTGCGCGCAGGTTTTGCGTGTTCGGCGACGAAATGTTCACCGTGACGTAGTCGGCATGCGGATACACGCCTTCCAGGCCGGCCAGATAGTCATCGGCAGCGCGTTCAATGGGTGTGTCGGCGTTCTTGCCGATGTTCAGGCCCAGCACCCCGCCCTGGACGCGCCACTGGCTGCGCCGCACATTGGCGATGAAGGCGTCCAACCCCTGGTTGTTAAAGCCCAGCCGATTGATCAAGGCCTGTGCGCGGGGCAGGCGGAACAGGCGGGGCTTGGGGTTGCCCGGCTGCGCGCGCGGCGTAACCGTGCCTACCTCGACAAACCCAAACCCCAGGTTGCCCAGTGCGTCGATATAGGCCCCGTTTTTATCGAGCCCCGCGGCCAGCCCCACAGGATTGTCCAGCGCCAACCCCATCAGCGTGGTGCGCGCCTGCGGCCGGGCGTGCAGCAGCCGCCGCGTCACCCCGCATTCGTAGGCCCGTTGCAGGCCGGTCAGCGTGACTTCGTGGGCGGTTTCCGCATCCATTGCGAACAGCGCCCGGCGCGCCAGGGGATAGGCATCGAATAGTATGGACATGGGGCGCAATTGTAGCCAGTTTGGGCCCCGGCGCGCAGCCGTCAGCGCATATCGGCAGGCGGCTCGCGCCAGTGTCCGTCCGCGTGTATCTGCAGCGGACGGAACGCCGATTTATAAGCCATCTTGCGGCTGTCGCGTATCCAGTATCCCAGGTATAGCCAGGGCAGGTTCAAGGTCCGGCACTGCTCTATCTGCCAAAGGATGTTGTACGTGCCCAGGCTGCCGCGGGCATCGGGGTCGTAGAAGGTGTAGACCGAGGACATGCCGTCGTCCAGCACGTCGATGATGGACACCATGGCCAGCGTGCCTTGCGCATCGCGGAACTCGACCAGGCGTGTGTTGACGCGGCTGGTGAGCAGGAACTGTGCGTATTGAGTGCGGCTGTCGTCATCCATGCCGCCGCCCGGATGACGGCCCTGCTGGTAGCGCGTGTACAGGTCGTAGTGTTCCGGCGACCAAGCCAGTTCGGCCACGAAGGCACGCAAGCCCTCATGCGCGCGCCAGGCGCGGCGTTGGCTGCGGCTGGGCGAGAAGCGGGCGGCGTCGACCCGCACCGGGACGCAGGCGCGACAGTTATCGCAGTGCGGCCGATAGGTAAAAAGCCCGCTGCGGCGAAAACCCTGCTCGACCAACTGCGAATACGCCCCCGCGTTGATCAGGTGCCCGGGGGCGGCCACCTGTGAGCGCGCCTGGCGCCCGGGCAGGTAGCTGCATGGGTAAGGGGCAGTCGAGTAGAACTGCAGCGTCGCGAAAGGGAGTTCTTTAAGCTGGCTCATTCGTGCCCTGCACAGGCATCGGGCCCGGGCAGGCCTACATCTTAACGCTGAAGCGCGTCAGTACAACAACCGCGACGGCAAGTCGGGATGCAGAGTTCCCTGGCTGTCCAGACGGCCCCGCCGCCAGGCGGGCGCGGGCTGGCTGACCGCCTGGCGCACATGCCTGACGAAGTCTTCGCGCGGCACCGGCCGGGCGCCCATGCTGCCCAGGTGCCGTGTCTGCTGCTGGCAGTCGATCCATGCCACCCCGGCGCGGCGCAAAAATGCCACCAGGTAGGCCAGCGCCACTTTCGAGGCATCGGGCGCGCGGGTAAACATCGATTCGCCGAAAAACATGCGGCCCAGGCTCACGCCATACAAGCCGCCGGCCAGCTCGCCGTCTATCCAGGTCTCGACGCTATGCGCCACGCCTGCCTCGTGCCAGGCTCCATAGGCCTGCCGGATCGCGGGCGTGATCCAGGTGCCCGCCTGGCCGTCGCGCGGGGCGGCGCAGCAGGCCATCACCGTGGCGAAATCCGTGTCGACCCGCACTTGCACGCGCGGCAGCAGGCTGTTTTCATCGCGCTCGATCTTGCGCAGCAATTTGCGCAGCGAATGCGAGGGAGCGAAATCTTCGCAAGCCAGCACCATGCGCGGATCGGGGCTCCACCAGAGCAGCGGCTCGCCTTCGCTGTACCAGGGGAATATGCCTTGAGAGTAGGCGGCCGTCAGGCGCTCGATAGAAAGATCGGCGCCTGCCGCCAGCAGGCCCGCCGGATCGGACAGTGCGAGTTCGACCGGCGGAAACGGCGTATCGTGCAGTAGCCAGGGCAGCTTCAAGGTCAGCGATGCGACTCGAGCGTGTAATGGTGGGTCTGGAACGCGCCGCTGCGGCGATCTTCCAGGAACCGTTCCAGCGTGGTGGCCACCGTGCGGAAGGCCAGGTCATTCCACGGAATGTCGGCTTCGTCGTAGTAGCGCGCGTCCAGGCTTTCGGGGCCGGGATCCAGGCGCGGGTCCAGCGCCTGCGCCAGGTAGAACACATGGACCTGGTCAATCTGGGGCACGTCTATCACGGTGAACAACTGGCCGAGCTCGATGCGGGCGCCAGATTCTTCGAGCGTTTCGCGCGCCGCGCCCTGGGCCGTGCTTTCACCCAGTTCCATGAATCCGGCAGGCAGCGTCCAGGTGTCATAGCGCGGTTCGATGGCGCGCCTGCACAACAAGATGCGGTTGTCCCACACCGGCAAGGTGCCCACCACCAGCCGCGGATTCTGATAATGAATTGCGCCGCAGCGGTCGCAGACGTCGCGTTCGCGGTTGTCGCCTTCCGGCACGCGTCGCGTTATCGGCGTGCCGCACTGGCTGCAGAAGCGCGCGCGGCGTGGGGCGGGGAAATAGTTCACGGGCGATTGATCGGTCATGGCGTCGATTCTACCGGCAGTCTCCAGACTTCTGCGCGGCAGCGCTTCAGGGCCTGGGCTGGGCCACGAAGCCCAAGCGCGCCGGGATATCGGCCCGGCTGGTGTGGCAATGCAGGTCTGCCGCGCCGGCCAGCGCCGGATGTGTCAGCCGGACCGGCGCGTCGTTGGTCTCGAGCACATCGGCCAGGGCGTTGCCGGCCACGGTGCGCAGCTGCTCGAGCAGGGCCGGCAGGTCGCGGTCGTCTACCATCGCCGGGCCGACGTCCGCCTGGGCATAGAGCCGGCCCGTGTCGTCAAGCCACCAGGCGGACACGCCGCGCACGGGCAGGCCGGTATGGGTCACCAGCGCAATGCCGTCGTCCGCGCGCCGCAGCAGATAAGGCGCCCCGTCCAGGCGCACATAGACCCGTTGCGGGCCATTCTGGAAGAACCAGCGACCCTGTTCGTCGACGTCATAATTGCGGTCGATGAAGGCCACGATCTGCGTATTCGGGATTGATTCGCCCATTCCGCCCGCCGCGGCATCGCCTTGTGGATGCAGCCGCCAGCGGCCACGCTCGTCCAGCGACAGCCAGCCGAAAACGGCGGGCACGTTGGGCCACTTGGCCAGTGCTTCTTTGACGGAAGAGTCCATGCGGATATCGGCCTGCGCGCGGGAGCCAGCGCCCGCGTCATGCGCTATTTAACCAGATCGGTTGCACACGCGCCGGTGCGGCAGCGTCGCTACCCGCTGGTCACGGGCTCGCGCGCCATCGACGACCATCCCAGGGTGGCCCCGCGCGAAATCGCGGCGTACACCGCTTCGGTCCGGTTGTGCACGCGCAGGCGCTGGTACACGGTTTCCGCGTGCACCTTGGCAGTAGGAACCGCGATGTTCAATTGCCGACCGATTTCCTTCAGGCTGCAGCCTCGAGCCATCAGCACCAGCACTTCGTACTGCCGTGGCGTCAGGCCCAGCACGGCACTTTCGCGGCGGGCCACCTGCTCAGGCAACACTGCCGCATCGGCCACCGGCGCGGGCGGCCTGCAGGCTGGTGGCGGCCCGGTCAGCGGGGCGACCAACTGGCTGGGAAACAGCATTCCGCCTGCCAGCACGAGCTTGATTGCCGCCTGCAATATCTCTGCCGAGGCGTCGCTCGGCAGGCAGCCGACCACGCCCGTCGGCAGGCCGCGCGACCACGGCGCCGGCTCGGTACGCGACGTCAACAGCAAAACGGCCCTGGGCAGGTATGCCAGCCGCGCCATCAGGACGATCTGGTGAATGTGGTCGAGGCTGGGCACGGCCAGCAGCATGAGCTCGTGTTCGCGCCCCGGGCGATGGTTGAACAGCAATGCCGGGCGTACCGCTTCATCAACGCGCCAACCCGGCAACGCGCTGGCCGCGGCCTGCACAATCGCCTGCCTATACGCATGTTCTGCCGCAATGACAATGATCGTCGACATGACGGCTTCTCCTTCCGTGGTTCCTGCGGAATCCCCTGGATTATTTTTGGAGGCACGCCAAAAGCAGTGACGAGGCCGGAAACTGGCCGTAGCGGACAGAATACTGCCCGCGCCGGCCGCCGGATAAACCTCAGTGTTAAAAAATTTAACTCGCGATACTAAAAATAGCAATAAGGGAATTTTTTGATACATCTGCAGCCAAATTTGCCAGTGTCACTGGATCCAGCAATACAGTTGCACGGGGTGCGGCGTCTTGTCCCAATTCAGCGGAAACGTGTCGAACCGCTCCGCAAAGCAGGAAGCCCGCAAGCTGTAGCCAGAGCGGGGCAGCCAATGGTCCAGCAGGTTGGCATGCAGCCCGGACACATCATGAGCGGTGCAGTCGTTCTCGCACGTGGCCACGCGGCCGCCGGGCAAGGTGATCTCGAACGCGTCGCGCGGCTTGGGCCCGAATCCGGGCGGCACCTGTACTCCGCAGTAATACCGGATGAACGGCATGGGCACAAACATCGGAGTGTCATATGTCAGGCCGAAGAACGGGCCGGTCAGCTTGTCGGCGCCCAGGTTGGCAAAGAGCCGGTAGAAGTCGTTCCAGCAAGCATGTTTCTGGTTCGACATCCCTTCGTAGCGCACCGCCCAGAAGCGCGCCGGAGGCATTTCGCGCAGCGTTACGCGAGCACGATTCTCGCGCATGCACCAGGTGCTTGATGCCTGTTGCGCGGTTTCATTGATCTTGGCGATGTACATCGCATGCGCCTGCCTGAACTGGCCGGGCGGAATTCCCCAATAACGGGTGAACGCCCGGGTAAAGGCCTGCTGGCTCGAAAAACCCATGTCGATGGCGATGGAGAAGGGTGGTTGGCGCGTATGCGCCACCATCAGTGCGCAACGTCCCATGAGATTGTGGTGGATGTAGTCGCGTGGCGAATGCTGGAAATCCTTCAGGAAAAGACGGGTCAGGTGGAACCGGCTGACTCTGATCTTCTGCGCCAGTTCCTGGATAAGCGCGTCATGTACGCAATGGTCTGTAGACCCATGCAGGATTTGTTGTTCGATTTGCGTCACGCAGTATTGAATTCGAGGATCCATAAAAACATTCCCTTCGCTGGTGACCCAGCGCTTGCTCCCGCGAGCTTGTTAATCCGCATGGCGCGGACAAAGGTTTCGATAAATCGGCAGAAAGATCACAAACTGTAAATTTTGTGAAATCAAACTGCCTAGAATGAAAGCCGTCGTGACAAGCGGTCCGGGAGAGGGAAGCAGTTTTCAGGTGGCGTTGGCAGACACGAAAACTGCACGAATCAGTAGTGAAATTTGCGCGACGACTTTTCAGGGAAGTGATTATGCGTTTTGCATAGCACATATTGAATAGGCCGTTGGGATTAGGGAATCACCCGCGTATCCGGGGCGGCCGGCAAATAACGGCAGACACATGGAATGGTTCCGGTCTCTTTATTGAGGCCGGGGGGTAGTGTTTTCCCGCGGTTTTTGAAAAACGCACCATTTAGATGCATCGAGATTAATGCGGGTTATTACCGAAGGCACGAAATCAGGCAGCAAAGGTTTTCCGAATTGGCTCGAAATTAGCCAATCAATGCATCGGACCAATACGGGAATTCACGGAGTAGTACCGCCTCGAGACGGTTTCTCGAATTATCAGGAGGCAATACACCATGAAGAAAGCAATATTGGCAGCGGCTCTGGCCGTGAGCTCGATCGGCATGGCCCATGCGGCCGGTTTCGCCATTGGCGGTTTCGCGGGCACCGGCTCGTCCTCTTCCGGAACGATGGGCGGATCGCAGGCCACCAGCGGCAGCGGCTCGCTGGGGTTCGGCGCGGCGTTGCAGGGCAGCACGGCCACGAGTAGCACCAGCGCGAACTCTGGCGTTTCCCTGTCGCCGCAAGGCACCAACACCTACGCCAACGGTGTCAGCGTGAACACGTCGGTCGGCGGCGGCTACACCGCCGGGTTCGCTGGGGGCAGCACGTCAGGCATGGCCGGCGGCGAATACACCAGCGGCGCCACCGGCAATGTGGGCAGCATCGGTTTTGGCGGCTGGAGCTGGTAAGCAGCAGCCATACCGATACCCGTCGTGCAGGGGGCGCGATGCCGCGCTTCCTGCACGCAGGAGAGTGCGATGAACACTGCATTTCGGCCGGTTCTTCGAAGTCTTGCGTCATGGTTGGCGCTGCTTATGGCCCCAGCCATGGCTGCGAATCCTGGCGCGGATACTGCTCCGGCATGGGAGGCCACATGCCCGCAAGAACAAGCGCAATCCGGGTATCCCGAAATCGCGTCGTTTCCGCAAATGTCGGAGCCAGGCCAGGACGTCGTGCTGGCGCCGGGCTTTCAGGATTGCAGACCGGTCGAGGGCAGTGGCTACCACAGTGTTGTGCAAGGGGGCGCCGACCAGGTATGGATCTCCCGCGCCCGGTTATTGCCTAGCCTGCCCAATGCGGGTGTCACCGGGCAATTGCCGCCGGGGTGGCATTGGCTCGAACTGGGCCTGCAGGTTGGCCGCCAGTGAAAACAGGCGGCGGGGCTCTGGTTAAAAGCCGTGGAATATAACTGGCCTTTTTTTTGGCCGAATTTTATTTCATGGTTACATTTCTAGATTTTAATCCGGCTGAATTTGTATCGGCCTTATTTAAGGAGCGCTGGCGATGGACGAAAAACTTGACGAAGAAATCAAGCGCTGGACTGTCAGGCGCAAAAGCGTGCTGGTCATGGACATTATCCAGGGCCGCACCAGTGTGCGTGAAGCCAGCGAAACCTTCGGCTTGCCAGCGTCCGAGATCGAGCGGTGGGTAGACGAGGGCAAGCGTGGGCTGGAAAATGCGTTGCGATCCAACCCATTGAATGTAAAGGAATATTATGAAAAGCAGATCAAGGCGCTGCAGCAGGCTTACGGCGAAGCGATGCTAGAGCTGCGCATTCGCGGCAAGCAGAGCGGCCCGCCTTGCGATGACGAGAAGTAGCCGCGAACAGGGGTCGTGCGTACGCCGGCCGGGTCGATGGCCAACGGCGACGCCCAGGTTGATAAAGAAAAAGAAAGTGCGCGAATTTTTGAATATAGGTGGTGCGAAGTATTTATTTTTTTATTTATCGATGACGCACAAACTGGCAAAAATCCATTTTCTTGTAACCATAGAATAAGGTGTCACCGCTCGTAAAGTTACATTATCAAAGGCGTCCGAAGCTCAGACGTCCTACGAACGGCATAAGGTGGCTTAAATCCAGGAGAATACTCATGAAACGGCTAGCACTAATAACCTTGGCCTTATGTACGTTCAGCGCGTGGGGCCAAACCATCAACACGGGCGCCAGCGCGGGTTCCAACGCATCCAGCAACGCCAACTCGAGCTCACAGTCCGGTACGGCCCAGGTCGGGGTGTCGGCGGAGATGGGCATGGGAAACATCACCTTCGAGGGGTCGTCGCAACGCAAGCACCAAAGCATTTCCACCACGCCCAATGTGTATATCGCGCCCAGCATGTTCGGCGGTTCCAACAACTGCGGCCAGAGCAACACAATGGGAGTGGGCGTCACGGGCTTCGGCATCGGCGGTTCCGTGGCGTCCGAAAGTTCGTCTTGTAACGCCCGTGAAGATACAGCCACCGCCTACAAGCTCGGCTACAAAGAGGTTGCGGAAATGCGCTTCTTCTGTTTCGGTGAAGAAGAGAACCGCCTGGCCTGGGAAGCCACCGGCCACACCTGCCCGCCAAGCGCCGGCCCCGTGGCCCAAAACCGCCAGACCGTCGCCGCCACGCCCAGCAGCGCCAGTTTCGGGCCGGTGGCCGGATACATCGAGCCCTGAAGCCAGATCGGCCGGCGGTGCAGATCGTCAAAAACAAGGCTCTCGGATCGAGAGCCTTGTTTCTGTCATGGAGGGCACGGCGGCCACAAGATCTGCAGCCCTATCCCGCTATGGCGATCGAGTGATCGTATTCGCCAAGCGGGAATCTCTTTCCGGCATTCAGATAGTCTTCCAGGTGGATCAGCACCTGATCGGCCTCCACCCGAACGACGCCGTACTGCGGGGGTTCGTGCGCACCCAGCACGTCAAGCTGTTTGCCGTGCAGATCCAGCGCGACTTGATGATTGGTGCCGCGCAAGGTCGAATAAGGGATGCCGCGGAAGGCGCCGAAGATCGGGCGATGAATATGCCCGAAGAACACCTGGCGGATGCGGTGCTCATGCCCGGCAATGGCCGCCATGAACGGGCCGGTGTCGCGCAAAGAGATGGCGTCCATGCTGTGAATGCCAATCGAAAAGAACGGATGGTGCATGAAGATCAGCACCGGGCTATCGGTATGTTCCAGTTGCTGGCGCAGCCAGGCGCCGCGCCGGGCGCAGAACACGCCCCATGTAACGCCGGGCTCGTTCGTATCAAGGAAAATCGCCAGCGAACCATTGAAATCCGCGGTGTACTGCACAAAGCCGTCGGCATCGCGGGGCACTTCCGGAAAATGATTCTGGAAGCGCAGCCGGTGGTCGTGGTTGCCCAGAATGGGGTAGATGGGCATGGTAACCGGCGCCAGGCATTCGCGCAGATGACGATAGGCGTCGTCGTGCCCGTAATGCGTGAGGTCGCCGGTGATCACCAGGGCCTGCGCATCCGGCTGGTTCGCCTGCATATGGGCGACGGCCTGTTGCACGCGTTTTTTGGGATTCGTGCCGTACAGGTCGCCCGCGTCGGCCACCAGGTGCGTGTCGGTCAGATGAATGAATTTCATCGAGATTCCTTTAGTTCAACAGCGCCTGCACGTCCTTGACCATCGCGTCCAGCGCTTGCTGCGGCTGCGCGCTCTTGTCGAACACGGTCTGCAGGTGGTCGTGGATCACGTCGGTGATTTTCAGGCCGTTCTCGCCCGGGAAGGCATACCAGCCGGTCAGCCAGGCTTGCTGCTTGACGGCCGTGTACTGATTCGGATTGGCGTCATAGTAGCCGGCCAGCATCTTCGGGTCGTCGATGGGCAGCGTGTTGGCGGGAAAATAGCCCGTCGATTGGGTCATCAGCGTGGCGCCTTCGGGGCCCGTCACGAACTTGATGTATTCCCAGGCGGCTTTCTGACGCTCCGGATCCTTGGTGAACATCATGGCGACGTTGCCTCCCGCAGGTACGGTGCCCTTGTCGGCGTACACAGGAAAGTAGCCTGTCACCATGCGGAACTTGTCACCGATCTGCGACTCGATATGCTGCAGCCGCGAGGTCGAGCTCGACAGCACTGCCAGCTGGCCGTTCACGAATAGCTGTTGCGCGTCGCGGTACGAGAAATTGCCCATGGTGCCGTTTTGCACCATGCGCCCAAGCTGCGCAATGGATTCGCGGCCGATGGCATTGTCAAAGGCCACCTTGGTCTCGTCGGCGTTCAACATGGCGCCGCCTTTCGAAAAGATGATGGCTTGCCACAGCCAGTTGCCGGTGATCTCCCAATCGTAGTGCAGGCCATGCGTGCCGGGGCTGGCCTGGCGCGACTTGTCGGCTACCGCGATTATGTCGTCCCAGTTCTTGGGCAGTGCGTCATCGGCGACACCGACTTTTTCCAGCAGATCCATGTTGTAGTAAACGATGGGCGTGGACAGCGAAAAGCCGATGCCGACCTGCTTGCCGTTGATCTGCCCCAGCGACATCAGGGCGTCGCTATAGCCGCTTTGTTCCCAGTCGGGTTCGGCCTTGATGAAGGGCGTCAGATCGACTGCGATACCCCGGTCGACAAAGATGCGCTGGCGGTTCAGGCCCTGGAACGACACGTCGGCCAGCTGGCCGGTCACGGCGTGGCGCAGCGCCTGCTGGGCCGCGGCTTCGTACTCGGGCGTGGGGGCACGGAACTTCACCGTGTAGTCGGGAAACTTGGCGGTGAACCGCTTGGCAATTTCCTGGTGCGTCTGGTTGAACACATCCGGGTAGGGGTACTCGACCACGAGTTCTACCTTGGCAGCCTGGGCTGCGGCGCCGGTCATGGCAAGGCCGGCAAGCACACTGAATAACACCTTGAATTGCATCTGAATTCCTTTAACCTTTGACACCCGAGAGGGTGACGCCTTCGATAAAGCGCTTCTGCGCAGACAGAAAGAACAACAGCAGCGGCAAGGTGATAATGACCGTGCCGGCCATCAGAGGACCGTAGTTGGTCCCGGATTCTTCGTTCTTGAAAAACATGGTTCCCAGCGGCGGCGTGGCGAGATCCATCGAGTTGATCACCAGCAGCGGCCAGAAATAGTCGTTCCAGTGCCACACCACCGAGAAGATAGAGAACGCGATCAGCGCGGGCATGGCGGCGGGCATGAGCACCCGCCACACCAGTTCGAACTCGCCCATGCCGTCCAGGCGCGCGGCATGGATCAGGTCATTGGGCACGCCCATGAAGAACTGGCGCATCAGGAAGATGCCGAACGCCGAGGCGATGAAGGGGATGATCAGCGCCGCGGTCGTGTCCAGCAGGCCCGCATGGTGCAGCAGGATGTACAACGGGATGGCCGTGGCCTGAAACGGAATCATCAGGGACAGCAGAACCAACCCCCAGGCCATGCGCTTGCCCCGAAATTCCAGCTTGGCGAAGCAGTACGCGGCCGGCAGCGACACGAGGATCTGCAGAATCAGAATGCCGCCGCACACGATCACGCCGTTGGCCAGGTATCGCAGCAGCGGCACTTGCGTAAGCGCCTGCGTGTAGTTTTCAATGGCCGCCCACTTCTGCGGCAGCAGGTGGAAACCTTGCCGGAATATTTCGTCTGCCGGCTTGAACGATGTCGACAGCATCCACACGAACGGCAGCAGGTAGATCATCGCCCCGGTAAACAGCACGGCATGCCGGAAAACCCGCCAGGACCAGGATGCTTGCAAGGGATTCTTCATCAGTAGTGCGTCCGTTTTTCCATGCCGATCTGCTGGATCAGCGTCAATATGAAGATGCAGGCGACGAACACCACCACCATTGCCGACGCATACCCCATGCGGAAGAATCCAAAACCTTCCGAATAGATCGTGTGCAGCAGCACTTCCGTGGCCTTGTTCGGCCCGCCCTGGGTCAAGGCGTGCACGGTGTCAAAGACCTGCAGCGATCGGATGGCGCATACGGTGACGACGAACAACATGGTGGGGCCCAGCATCGGCAGGATCAGCCTGAACAGGCGGTCCACCGGGTGGCGCATGCCGTCGAGCAGACAGGCGTCGCGCAGTTCTGAGGGGATGCTCTTGAGCCCGGCAAGAAACATCACGAGCGCCAGGCCGGACATCTGCCAGATGCCGATTACGGCCAGCGAGGGCAGCGCCAGGTCGTAGTCCCGCAACCAGTTGCGAGGTTCGCCGCCAAACATCGACAGCACATAATTGAAGAAGCCGGCCGTCGGGTGCATCAGGAATTGCCACACGATGGCCATGGCAATCAACGTCGAGGCCACCGGCATGAAGAAGGCCGTCCGATAGAAAGAACGCCAGCTGTCGTGCGATTCGATCAGCAGCGCCAGGCCGAGCCCCAGGCCGATGGACCCCAAAGACACCACGATCAGGTAAAACACTGTGTTGGAAAAGCTCTTGCGAAACGAATCGTCGTTCCAGAGCTGGATGTAGTTTTCCAGGCCCACCCAATTCCACGTGGCGGCGCCGAATTGCCAGTCGGTCATCGACATCAGCGCCACGATGGCCAACGGCACGATCAGCAGAAGCGCCGTAAGAACAAGGCTGGGGCCAAGCAGCAGCGCCAGCGGCAAGGGTTTGATACGCATCATATGAATTGCCCTTGCCGATGTCAGGCGGCCCGGAACATCTGCGGGCGATCGAGCGCCAGGCGACGACCGCTGGCATCAAAGGCATGCCAGGCGTCCTGGTGGATATACACCGTCAGCGGGCTTCCCGCCTGCGCTCGCGACTGAGGGTCGAGCACCGCCATCACGTTTTCGTCGGCCGCCGTTCGCAGCGTGATCATGCAGTCGGCGCCCGTGAACTCCACCTGCGTGACCACGCCGCTGACGGGCAGGGCATCGCGCATCGGGGTGAGCGCAGCTTCATGAGGGCGAAATGCCAGCCTGTGCGTTTCACTGGGGAAGGCGCCGTCCAGCGCGCGCCCCTGCAGCGTCGGCCTGCCCGCGCCATCGCGTTCGACCGTCAGGAAGTTGATGCGCGGCGCCCCGACAAACGCGGCAACGTTGGCATGCTCAGGCGCGTGGTAGATGTCTTGCGGAGTGCCCAGTTGCAGGATCTGGCCGTCTTTCATGACCGCCACCCGGTCGGACATCGACATGGCTTCATGCTGGTCGTGCGTCACGTACACGAACGTCACCCCCAGCTTTTCGTGCAGCTGGCGGATTTCGCTACGCAACGATTGACGCAGGTTGGCATCCAGATTGGACAGCGGTTCGTCGAATAGGAACAACGACGGACGACGCACCATGGCCCGCGCAAGCGCCACCCGTTGCCGCTGTCCGCCGGACAATTGAGCGGGCTTGCGCGCCCACAGATGTTCGATGCCCAGCACCCGCGCCACTTCCGTGCCCTGAGCCTGAGCTTGCCGCACTTGACGTCGCGTGGCCGGGCTGAGCCAGCGCACCCCCGGCAGACGCTGCACGAAGTTCAACGATCGCATGTACAGCGGCATGCAGACGTTATCGCGCACGGACAGGTGCGGGTACAGCGCATACGACTGGAACACCATGGCGCAATCGCGCTCGCCGGGCGAGCGCGTCAGCAAGTTCGTGTCGCCGCGGCGTATCGTGCCGGCATCCGGCATCTCCAGGCCGGCCAGCAGCTTCAGCAGCGTGGATTTGCCGCAGCCGGATGCGCCCAGCAGCGTCAGGAACTCCCCGTCCCGGATGGTCAGCGACAGGCCGTCGAGGACCTTGGTATTGCCGTAGGTCTTCGCGATGTTTTCAAGCACGATATCAGTCATGGTTCACCTCCATCACAGGCAACGGCTGCGCCAGCCGCTGCGAGAGTTCATCGATATGGCGGTACCACACGACAGCAGGACGCAGATCGTGCGCATGGGTGTGATAACCCCCCAGGTGGGCGGCAAAGTGCATCCCCGCTGCTTGGGCGCAGGCGGCGTCAATGTGCGAGTCGCCTACGAAAAGCACCTGCGACGGGTGCTCGGCCACATGCAACGCAGTCGCGATCAGGGGTTGAGGGTCGGGCTTGGCGGGCAGGCCGTCATCGAGACATTGCGTATGCCTGAACAAGGACTGCCAGCCCAAGTGCCGCAGCAGGATCTCGGTCGAGGCGCGGTCGCGGTTGGTACACAGGGCCAGCGGGTAACCGCTTGCGGCGAGCCGTTGGAGCGCGATGTCGACACCGTCATACGGTTGCGCGTCGGTAAGCTTGCGCGTCAGATAGTCGTGGTGCATGGCGCTTGCCAGCGCGGCTCGTTCCGGGCCTGTCGGCGTCAGGTGGCGCGCCGCCCGTTCGAACATCGGAGCAATGCCTTCGCTGAGTGCGTGGCGCAACACATCGGGGCGCGGGGCGCATCCGGGCGCGACAGCCTGCGCAGCGGCAAACAGGCTGGGCCAGGTATCGATCAACGTGCCATCCAGATCGAACACGATGGCGGTGTAATGAAGGGGCGTTATCATGGCCGCCACTTTAATGATCGAATGTGAACATTTTGTGAATCAAGCGCGGCTATTTGCTGTGCTAAATTGATCGAAATAGGCGCATGTGAACATATATGATCAAAGCCGAACGTCAGCAGCGTATCCTCACCTTCATGCAAGAGACCAACGCCGTGACCGTGCGGGATCTTGCCCAGATGTTCTCGGCGTCGCCCATCACCATTCGGCGAGATCTGCTCGAACTGCGGGATAAAGGGCTGCTGGAGCGCACGCATGGCGGCGCGGTTTTATCGCAGGAAGTGTTGGCCGAGGGCAGCGCCCGGTACGAGATGTACAGCTACTCGGAACGCCACAGCCAGCAGTCCGCAGAGAAAGCCGCGATCGCGGAATGCGCGGCGCAATACATCTCGGACGGCGACAGCATTCTTATCAATGCAGGCACCACGGCCCATGCGCTGGCGATGGCGCTGCGCGGCCATCAAGACCTGCACATCATCACCAATGGCCTGTCAGTGGCCACGGCGGCAGGCCAAAGCCATCTTGCGCACGTCTATGTGCTGGCAGGCCGCCTGGATCCCCGCAAACTGGCCACGATAGAGCGGCACGAGAACAACACCCTGCCGGATATCCAGGTTCGCGAAGCGTTTCTGGGCGTGCATGCGGTCAACGCCGACGGCATTTTCATGCGGGAAAGCGAAGACGCGGCGATGAACCGCGCTTTTGTCGCCGCGGCGACCCGCACGACTGTCCTGGCCGACCACACCAAGTTTCAAGCGCACGCCAGCTTCCGGGTGTGCGGATGGCAACAGGTGCAGCGGCTGATTACCGACCGAGCGGTCGAACCTTCCGTGCTCGAAGCCATTCGCCGGCAGGGCGTGGAAGTTGTTCTGGCTCAGGGTTCTTGACAGCACGTTTGCCCGGGCCGATGGCGCATCTGCCTGAGGGGGCTCGCCATGAATGCCGGGTGGGTCGGGCAAAGGGTGGGCCGGTTCAGGGCCAGGATGGCGGCGGTTGAATGGCAAATTTTGCCCACCATTTTGCCTGCCGATAGTGCCTACATGCCGCACCCAAAGAAAAAGGCCCTCATTGCTGAGAGCCTTGATTCTGCTGGAGGCGCAAGCCGGAATCGAACCGACGTACACGGATTTGCAATCCGCTGCATAACCACTCTGCCATTGCGCCAGGGGCGTCATTTGCCAAGCCCGCTATTGTACAGGAAAGCTGACGTTTGTGTCTTGCCGGGGTAAGCCGCAAGCGCCCAGGGCACGCGGCGGCGATGTGGCGCGCGTGCCGCCGCGCAAACCGACGCGCACGGCCGCCCCAACGAAAAAGGGGCGCGTCCCTGGACGAGCCCCTTCTGCCTGGCGCCTGCCGCATTGCCACTTGGCGGCGGGCAAAAATTCTGGAGCGGGAGACGAGTCTCGAACTCGCGACCTCAACCTTGGCAAGGTTGCGCTCTACCAACTGAGCTACTCCCGCATGCTGCACGCCACAAAATTACAGGCGCGGCAACAAAGAAAAAAATTATAGCATTGTTTTTTGCGCCCTGCCATACGCACACGGCGCTATGTCGACGGCAGGGCTTTCGCGGGGCAGTCGGCGCGTATAGAGTGACCACATCTGCAATCTGCCCGGCTGGCGCCGACCGCCGGTCCGCCGATCCATGAATGACGATTCCGCCTTTTCGCTGCCGGTTGCGGCGCTGATGTACCACGCTTCGTCGCATGGCGCCGACCCGCTTCTGGCCGAGTTCGCGCGCGAGTTGCAGGCACAGGGTTGGCGCGTGCACGGGCTGGTGCAATACGAAATCGTGCCGGCCGGCGGGGGCAGGGCCGCTCGTGAATTGCTTGATCTCGCATCGGGCCGGCGCTACGCGCTGTCGCAAGACCTGGGGCCCGGCTCACGGGCGTGCAGCCTGGATACGGGGGCGCTGGCCGCGGCCAGCCAGGTTTTGCGCCACGCGCTGCAAGCCCGCGCCGACCTGGTCATTGTCAGCCGCTACGGCCTGGCCGAGGCTGCCGGCGGCGGGTTTGCGAACGAAATGCTGGCCCTGATGAGCGCCGGCATTCCCGTGGTCACACTGGTTTCGGCAAGCCTGGCCGACGATTGGCGCCGCTTTACGGGGCAGGCGGGTGCCGAGTTGCCCGTGTCGCGCCCGGCGCTGCAGGCCTGGTTCGACCGGTGCGTGGCCCGGGCGCCGAAGGCGGCACAGACACAGGGGGCCGCGCCATGAGCCTGGACACGATCGATTTCGCCGAACTCTACAAGAAACACTACCTTGCCACGCGCGGCCGGCCTCGGCCGCCCCAGGTGTGGGACGAGCGCGCCGACGCTATCAAGCCTCGCACGGACGTAAGCGGTTATGCGCGGGATTTCATCGCGCGCATGCACTTCGATGACGCCCGCACATTGCTCGATGTGGGCTGCGGCGCCGGCACGCTCGCGCTTGCCGTTGCCGGCCGACTGGATCGTGTGATTGCGCTGGACTACAGTTCCGGCATGTTGCGCGCCTTGGAAGACGGCGCTCGCATGCAGGGCGTGCGCAATGTGCAGCCGATGCTGCGCGCGTGGGAAGATGATTGGTCGGATGTTCCTGTTTGCGATCTTGCGGTCGCGTCGCGTTCCACCATGGTGCCCGACATGGCGGCGGCATTGGCGAAACTGCACGCCCATGCACGCTTGCGTGTCTACCTGACCCATGTCGCCGATGGCCATTTCCTGGATCCGGCCATCCAGCAGGCAACGGGCCGCGTGCGCCCGCCGGGGCCCGGGTGCCTGTATATCCTGAACATCCTGCGCGGCATGGGCATATATCCACGGCTGGACTACATCGCGGTGCCCGGCGCACTACAGGGGGCGGCGGATTTCGATGACTACGCGCGCCGGGTCGCGCGTTCCATGGGCGGGTTGGATGATGCCGAGCGTCAACGCCTGCGCGTCTGGTATGACGCCGCCACGCCGGCCGAGCGGGCCGGCGCGCCGCTGCGCTGGGCCTTCATCTGGTGGGATACGCGCGACCGGGGCGGGACTTAGGTCGTGCCGCCGATTTCTTTCTGTATCAAGTCCGCGATGGTGCGCTGGCGCGTGGCCGGCATGCGGTCGAGTATGCACGATACGCTGACGGCCAGGCGCGGATAGCCCGAGCGGTCGCGCAACGCCACGCCCACCCCCAGTACGCCCGGCACCGCCGCATTGCCCACCGCCGACCAGCCGCGCCGGCGCGTGGCGTCGACCAGCAACCGCATGTGGCCGGCCGTCATGTTGCCGTACGAGCGCAGCGCAGCCCGGTTCTGCTGGATCAGCGCTTCGGCTTCGGCTTCGGGCAGCGCCGCCAGCAACGCCAGGCCGGCGGCGCCCACGCCCAGCGGCTGGCGGTGGCCGATGGTCACGGCCAGTACTTGCACCGGATAACTGCCGATTTCCCGGTGCAGACACAGCGAGTCGGCCCCGACCCGGCAGATCAGGAAAGAGGAATCGCCAGTATGGTCGCTGATGCGGCGCATGGCCGGCGCCAGCTGCGCCACTGAAAGCGTCTGTTCGTCCGGCGGCGATGGCCAGGCTGGCGCGGCGCGGTACCGGCCAGTTTGCGGGTCGCGCAGCGCATAACCTTCTTCGACCAGCACGCATACATAGCGGTACACGCTGGTGCGCTGCATGCGCAGCGCTCGGGCGATGCCTGCCACGTCCAGGCCGTCAGGCGCCTGGCGCAAGGCTGCCAGCATGCGCAGGCCGCGGCGCAGGGTGCTGGCGCCGGGCCCGGCGGACGTAACGTCGTTCATTATTCGAACATCCTTGCTTCTTAATGGGCTGGATCAAGGTACATCATAGCTGCGACGTATTTCGTATATGCGTCCGAATAATAAACACCGATAGGAGACAAAGTCATGCGATCTGTTATGCAACGCGTTATCCGCCCGGCGGCGCTATGGCTGGCCGGTCTGGGGTTTGCCACGGCCGTGCAGGCCGCGCCCGATTATCCGCAACGGCCGGTGACACTGGTGGTGGGCTATGCAGCAGGCGGCGCCACCGATATCGTGGCGCGCCTGATCGCCAAGTCGCTGTCGGACTCGCTGGGCCAGCCGGTGGTCGTGGAAAACCGTACCGGCGCAAACAGCAACATCGGCGCCGAAGTGGTGGCCCGGTCCAAGCCCGACGGCTATACGCTGTACGTCGGCTCGATTGCGAACACGATCAACCGCAGCCTGTACGAAAAGCTCAATTACGACTTCAAGAAGGACTTCGAGCCGGTGGCCTTGCTGGCTACCATCCCGAATATCCTGGTGGTGCATCCGGACCTGCCCATCAAATCGGTGCAGGAATACGTGGCGTATGCCAAGAGCAATCCGGGCAAGCTGACCTGCGCATCATCGGGCAGCGGTTCGTCCATCCACCTGTCGTGCGAGATATTCAAGATGGCGACCGGCACCGATATCCTGCACGTGCCATATCGGGGCAGTGGGCCGGCGGTTGCCGACTTGCTGGGCGGGCAGGTCGGGTCCATGTTCGACAACCTGCCTTCATCGCTGCCTCATGTGCAGGCGGGCAAGTTGCGCGCCCTGGGGGTCACTTCGCCCGAGCGCGCGCCTTTCGCGCCCGACGTGCCCACACTGGCCGAATCGGGGCTGGATGGCTTCTCGGTCCAGTCATGGTTTGCGGTCGTGGCGCCGGCCGGCACGCCCGGGCCCGTGGTCGCCAAGCTGAACCAGGCCATCACCGACGGCCTGGCCAGCGAGTCGATGCGCGAGGCTTATAAATCGGCCGGCTTCGTGCTTCCGGCCACGCCCAACACCCCCGAGACGCTGCGCTCGTGGATCGACAGCGAAATCGACAAGTGGGGCAAGGTCGTCAAGTCCGCCGGACTGAAAGTGCAATAGCAGTACCAGGAGCCGTTTGTGTACCCCATCGACTTTTTCCTGCGGGCGGCCGCCCGCTTTCCCGACCGCGTCGCGCTGGATACTCCGGCCGGCGCATGGACTTATGCCCGCTTGCGCAGCGAGGTGCAGGCGCTTGCCGCCGCTTTCCAGGAGCTGGACCCGGCGCCGCAGAGCCGCGTGGCGATCTGCGCCGGCAACACGGCGCAGCATGTGGTGGCCCTGCTGGCGGTGCTGGCGTCGGGCAAGGTATGGGTGCCGCTGAACTATCGCAGCACGGCTCCGGAAATCGCGCGTATCGTGGACGCGACCCAGCCAGGTATCGTGTGTACGGACGATACGGGCAGCGCCCTGGTGCAGCCCGGCGGCGCGGCGCACATCCGGCTGGATCCCGACGGCCGCGCGGAGACGGATCCGCGCGCGCTGGCAGGCCTGCTGCGCGCTTATGCGGGGCGCGAGCCGCGGCGCTGCGAGCCGGGGGTGGACGCGACCCAGGCCATCAAGTTCACCGGCGGCACCACGGGGCTGCCCAAGGGCGTCATGCAGCCCTACCGGGCGTGGACCGCCGTGATCGTGAATCAGATCCACGCCTGGCAACTGACCAGCGCCGACCGGTACGTGGTGGCTGCGCCCGTCACGCATGGCACGTCGACCTACCTGTTGCCGGTACTGGCGCAGGGCGGCGCCCATGTGTTCCTGGAAGAAACGTCGCCTGCGTCGATCACCACGGCGTTTCGCGAGCGGGGCGGCACGCTGGCGTTCATGCCCCCCACCTTGATTTATATGCTCATGGCGCAGCCCGGCGTGTCGCGCGCGGATTTTCCCCAGCTGCGCAACCTGATCTACGGGGGCGCGCCCATGCCGGTCGACAAGCTGGCGCAGGTGCAGGCGTTTTTCGGACCGGTGGTGGGATCCACCTACGGCCAGACCGAGTCGCCGCAGATCGTCACGGCGATCACGCCCGCCGAACTGGCCGACCCGGCCAACCACGGCTCGGTGGGATGCGCGACCTGGTTTTCGGAATTCGCCATCATGGATAGGCAAGGACGCTTGTTGCCTGCGGGCCAGCCCGGCGAAGTGGTGGTGCGCGGCGACCTCGTCATGGCCGGGTACTGGCGCCTGCCCGAAAAAACCGCCGAAACCATCGTCGACGGCTGGCTGCATACCGGCGACGTAGGGGTCGTGGACGAGCGCGGCTACCTGTTCATCAAAGACCGCCTGCGCGACGTCATCATCACGGGCGGTTTCAATGTTTATCCCATCGATGTCGAGAACGCCCTGGCGCGGCATCCGGCCGTGTACGAATGCTCTGTGTTCGGCGTTCCCGATGACAAGTGGGGCGAGGCCGTGCAGGCGGCGGTGCAACTGCATCCGGACGCATCGGTGGAACCCCACGCACTGATGGCGTTTGTACGGGAAAAACTGGGCCCGGTGCATACGCCCAAGCGCATACACGTTTTCGACAGCCTGCCGCGATCGTCCGTGGGCAAGGTGTTGAAGAATGCCGTGCGTGAAACTGTCATGAAGGAGCTTGCATGAACCGCCCCGTTACCCGCCTTTGCGCCCATCATCTCGAGGGCATGTCGTACCGCGATGCCGATCTGGTCGAAGACCTGCTGGGCAAGAAAAGCTTCGTCGAAGTCATGTTTTCGCAGATCACCGGCCGTGAAGCGCGTCCGGTGGATCTGCGCATCGTCGACGCCGTGCTCATCACGCTGATGGAGCACGGCCTGACGCCCAGCGCCATTGCCACGCGCGTGGTGTACATGAGCGCGCCGGAGAATCTGCAGGGCGCCGTCGCCGCCGGTCTCATGGCGGTGGGCAGCAGCTTTGTGGGCACGATGGAAAACTGCTCGCAGTTGCTCGAGCGCATGCTCCGGTCAGACGATATGCATGCCGAAGCGCGCGCCATCGTGCAGTCGTATCGCGACAACAAAAAGCCTTTGCCGGGCTTCGGCCACCATCTGCACAAACCCGACGACCCGCGTTCCATCAAGCTGCTGGCCCTGGCTCGGGCCGAGTCCGACCTGGAAGGCAAGTGGCTGGATGCGCTGGAGCTGCTGGCCCGCACCGTTGACCAAGTGTATGGCCGCCATATCACGATCAATGCCACCGGCGCGGTGGCCGCGTTGCTGGGCGAACTGGGCGTGCCCACCAGGCTGATGCGGGGGTTTGCGGTGATTTCGCGCGCTGCCGGACTGGTTTCGCACGTTGCTGAAGAACAGGACTGTCCTTCTGGCCGTTTCATCTGGGAAACTATCGACCGCGAGATTCCCTATGTAGGGGCGGGCAAGTCCGCCCACAGCCAAGGAGACTGACAATGTCAGCCACAGATTCCACGCCCGTCGCACTTGTGACGGGTGGCAGCGCCGGCATCGGCCGCGCGATCATCGAGCGCCTGTTGCGCGACGGTTATGAGGTCGTCAACTTTGACCTGAAGGCACCCGCCGAGCTGTTGCCCGGCGAAACCTGCCGGACGGTGGATTTGTGCGATGCCGAGGCCACCCGCGCGGCCGTTGCCGCCCTGGCGGCCGAGCGCGACGTGCTGCGCCTGGTGAACAATGCGGGCACGGTGCGCCCGGGCCTGCTGGAAGACGCCACCCCCGAAGACCTGGCGATCGTGACGGCGTTGAATATCCAGGCGCCCATGCTGTTGCTGCAGGGCCTGCTGCCCGCCATGCGGCGCCGCAGGTTCGGGCGCGTGGTCAACGTGTCCAGCCGTGCGGCCCTGGGCAAGACGGCTCGTACGGTGTACGCGGCCACCAAGGCGGGCCTGCTGGGCATGACGCGTACCTGGGCGCTGGAAACCGCCGCGGACGGCATTACGGTCAACGCGATAGGGCCCGGGCCCATCGCCACGGAACTGTTCGAGCGTGTCAACCCGCCGGGCGCGCCGCAAACCGAGAAAATCCGCGCCAGCATTCCAGTGCAGCGCATGGGCACGCCGGCCGATGTGGCCCATGCCGTTGCGTCACTGCTGGACGATCGCGCCGGTTTCATCACCGGCCAGGTGCTGTACGTGTGTGGCGGCATGACGGTGGGCCTGGGGCACGCCGCATGACTGCCTGCGACGAAATGCAGGCCCGGCTGCCCGCGGCCAGTACGCGCCTGGCCGGCAAAGTGGCCCTGGTGGCGGGCGGCGGATCCAGCGGCCCCGGCTGGAGCATCGGCAAGGCCTGTTGCGCGACACTGGCGCGTCACGGCGCCACGGTGTGCGTGCTGGACGCCCGGCTCGACTCGGCCCGGGATGCGTTGGCTGCTGTGCAGGCGCTGGGCGGCAAAGGCGTGGCGCTGCAGGCTGACGTGGCCGACCCGCAAGCCATGCAGGATGCCGTGCAGTCCATCATGGCCGAATACGGGCGGCTCGATATTCTGCAGGCCAACGCCGGGATCGGCAAAGTGGGCGGCCCCGAAGACATCGACCTGGCCGACTGGGAACGCATCCAGAAGGTCAACGTCGACAGCCTGGTCATTGCCAGCCGCCTGGTCTTGCCCATCATGCGAGAGCAGGGCGGCGGCGCCATCGTGGCGGTGTCGTCGGTTGCGGGCTTGCGTTATCTGGGGTACCCGCACCTGGCCTATAACGTCACCAAGGCCGCGGTCATCCAGTTCGCACGCATGATCGCGCAGCAATATGCGCCTTATGGCATACGGGCCAACACGGTGGTGCCCGGCCTGATCGATACGCCGCGCGTGCGCCACACGGTGGCGCGCATGTTCACGGCCGACGGCGACGCCGAGAAAGCCGGTGCGGCGCGCGCACGCCAGGTTCCCATGGGCCGCATGGGAACACCCTGGGAAGTCGCCAATGCGGTGGCGTTCCTGGCCTCGGACGAAGCGGCCTACATTACCGGCACCGAACTCGTCGTCGACGGCGGCCTTATCGGCAAATATGCCTGACGCTCAGAGCTGCGCGCAGGCACTGCGCACCAGGCGCTCGACCGCGGCGCCTGCCCGTTCGGCCGGCTCGTCCCGCCAGGCATACGGATACGTCTCGTCCATGTAGGTGGACTGGCACATTTCCAGCTGGATGGCGTGTATGTTGTCTTGTGGCGCGCCATAGTGGCGGGTAATGTACCCGCCCTTGAAGCGGCCGTTGATCGCCCAGGTGTACTGGCCTTGTTCGAGCTCGCGGCGTATCGCGGCTTCCAGGGCCGGGCCGCATGCCGCGCCGTTGGCGGTGCCGATGTTCAGGTCGGGCAGCTTGCCCTCGAACAGGCGGGGGATCACGCTGGCGATGGAATGCGCTTCCCATAGCAGCACCTTGCCGTGCTGCGACTTCAGACGGTCGATTTCGGCGCGCAGCTTGTCGTGGTAAGGCTGCCAATAGGCCTGCCGGCGCGCGTCGCGCTCGGTGTCCGGGATGCTGTCGCGTGCGTCCAGGTACAGGGGCTCTCCGTGGAACGTGTGCGTGGGGCACAGGCCCGTCTTGGCCTGGCCCGGGTACAGGTCGTCGTCGTTGGGCGGGCGGTTCAGGTCTACCACATAGCGCGAATAGCGGGCCCACAGAAACGATGCGCCCAGGCCGCGCGCAAAGGCGTACAGCCGGTCCAGGTGCCAGTCGGTGTCGCCCGAGCGCAGCGCGAGCGCGGTCATGGCGGGCCTCAAGGGCTCCGGGATCTGGCTGCCCAGGTGGGGGATGGAAATCAGCAGGGGCGCCGTTCCCGCTTCGAAGTGGTAGATGTCGGTCATGGTGTTGCTGGACACTGTTGCACGGGTCGGCGCAGTGTCGCCAAGGAAAAAACAAAAAGGCCGAAACGCAAGGTTTCGGCCATTTTATTGGAACCGACGCTCGCTATTTCACTGCGCGCGTCCGGCCATGGGATTCGCCATCTCGATGGATGGGCATTCCCGAAGCGCGGGTCAGCCCCGTTCCTGCTCCGGCTCGCTGATCAGCCTGTAGGCGATGGCGCCGATAATTGCGCCGGCAATCGGTGCGACCCAGAACAGCCACAGTTGTTCCAGCGCCCAGCCCCCCACGAACAGCGCCGGACCGGTAGAGCGGGCCGGGTTCACCGAAGTGTTGGTCACCGGGATGCTGATCAAGTGGATCAGCGTAAGCGCCAGGCCGATGGGTATCGCGGCAAAACCGGCGGGCGCGCGCTTGCTGGTGGCGCCCAGGATGACGAAGATGAAACCTGCGGTCAGGACGACTTCGGTAAGCAGTGCGGCCAGCATCGAGTACTTGCCCGGCGAATATTCTCCGTAGCCGTTGGCTGCGAAGCGGCTGCCCTGCAGGTCAAAGCCCGGCTGCCCGTTGGCGATGGCGGCCAGCACCGCTGCTGCGACGATGGCGCCCAGCACCTGCGCAACCACGTAGGGTGCGACTTCCCGGGCGGGAAAGCGGCCGCCCGCCACCAGGCCAACCGTCACGGCCGGATTGAAATGCCCACCTGAAATGTGGCCGACGGCGAACGCCATGGTCAGCACGGTCAGGCCGAAAGCCAGCGCCACCCCGGCAAAGCCGATGCCCAGCCCTGGAAACCCGGCAGCCAGCACCGCCGCGCCGCAGCCGCCCAACACCAGCCAGAACGTACCGAAAAATTCCGCGCCACACCGCTTGCCAAGTGAAGACATTTCCGACCCCAAGGATGAAAGACGCCAGGGTATCGCGGTGCGCAGACGGCAACTTCAAAGCAATGTGAATATTGACAGTTCTTGACCGCAACTGTGAACGGGGCAGCAGCAATCCAGGCCGGCATCGACGCCTTGGCCCTGTTCAGCGCTGCCCTGCGGGCCGACTCGCCATAGCCAGCGCTGTATTCGGACGGCCCGGCAGCGGATGTTGCTGGACGAAAAAAAGGCCGAAAACAGAGTTTTCGGCCTTTCTTTTTCATGATCCATGAACATCGATGGATGCCACGGATAAAAATTCTGGAGCGGGAGACGAGTCTCGAACTCGCGACCTCAACCTTGGCAAGGTTGCGCTCTACCAACTGAGCTACTCCCGCATTGCCGAGCCGGCTAAAACAACCGGCCGATCAGCGAAGACCGGCATCATAGCGGTTTTCCAGCCGGTGTGCAAATGATTAGCGGGATACCGTTAATATGCAGCTTTGCTGCTACTGATAGATCCCGATTCGCTTTCCATGCCGGACATCCCGCAGGCCCCGCCTGATACCTCTTTGACCCCCACGGCGCGGGACTTGACCACGCTCAACACGCTGGGGCTGCAGTCGCGTGCCCCGGCCTTCGTCTGCCTGCGATCGCCCGCGCAACTGCCCGCCCTGTCAGACCTGGCCGACCGCTATGCCAGCTTGCTGGTGCTGGGGGGCGGCAGCAACCTGGTGTTGCCGCCGCAGGTAGAAGGCCTGGTCGCGCAAGTTGCGCTGGCCGGCGTGCGCCTGGTCGAGGCCCGGCCGAACGCGTGGATCATCGAAGCCGGCGCAGGCGAGAACTGGCACGGGTTTGTATCCGCCTGCGTGGCCAACGGCTGGGATGGGCTCGAAAACCTCGCCTTGATCCCAGGCACGGTCGGCGCCGCCCCGGTGCAGAACATCGGCGCCTATGGCGTGGAACTGGCCGACCGTTTCCTGGGGCTTACTGCCTGGAACGTGCGGCAACGCCGGCTGGTCGACATGGACGCCGCGGCCTGCCGCTACGCCTACCGCGACAGTATCTTCAAGCACGATGCGCCCGGCGCGTGGGTGATCATTTCGGTGCGGTTCGCCTTGCCGCGGCCCTGGCGTCCGGTGCTGGACTATCCCGACCTGCAGCGCCAGGCTGCGTCGATGGGCCCTGCGCCCAGCGCGCGCGATATCTATGAAGCGGTGTGCAGCATCCGCCGCGCCAAGCTGCCCGACCCGACCGTCATCGGCAATGCGGGCAGTTTCTTCAAGAATCCGCTGGTCGATGCCGCCACGCGCAACGCGCTGGCCGAGCGGCATCCCGGGCTGGTTTCGTATGCGCAGCCCGACGGGCGTTTCAAGCTGGCCGCGGGCTGGCTGATCGACCAATGCGGCTGGAAGGGCAGGCAACTGGGGGCGGCCGGCGTGCACGACAGGCAGGCGCTGGTGCTGGTCAATCGCGGCGGCGCGACCGCGAGCGATGTCATGGGGCTGGCGGCCGCCATCCAGCGCGACGTGGCGCAACGCTATGGCGTACAGCTGGAGCCCGAGCCGGTGGTGTGGCGCGACGCCCGCGCGCCGGGCGCGTGACGCGAGCGGGCTACAGCCCCAGCACCGCCTGCATGTCGAAAAGGCCGCTGCGGCGGTTCTGCAGAAAGCGCGCGGCGCGCACGGCCCCTTCGGCGTAGGTGCTGCGGCTGTTCGAGCGGTGCGTGATCTCGATGCGTTCGCCGGTGCCGCAGAAGTACACGGTATGGTCGCCCACGATATCGCCGCCCCGCACCACCGAAAAGCCGATGGTGCCCGGTTTGCGCGGGCCCGTGTCGCCATGGCGTTCCCAGGTGGCCACATCGGGCAGCGCCACGTTCCATGCCGAGGCGACGGTTTCGCCCATTTTCAGGGCGGTGCCCGAGGGCGCGTCGACTTTGTTGCGGTGGTGCGCTTCGAAAACCTCGACGTCGTACCCCGAGTTCAGGATCCGCGCCGCCACGTCCAGCAGTTTCAGGGTGGCGTTGACGCCCACGCTCATGTTGGGGGCAAAGACGATGGCGGTTTTCTGCGCCGCGACTTCGATGGCTGCGCGGCCGGCCTGGTCGAACCCCGTCGTGCCGATCACCATGTGCGTGCCGTGGCGCACGCAGGCCTCCAGGTGCTGCAGTGTGGCTTCGGGCCGGGTGAAGTCGATCAGGCAATCGGCGTCGGCCAGGGCGTCGAGCTGGTCGGTGATGACCACGCCGGTATCGCGCCCGAGAAAGGCGCCGGCGTCCTGGCCGATGGCGGCCGACCCCGTGCGGGCCAGCGCCGCGGACAGGGTCAGGTCGGCATGGTTCAGTACGGCTTCGATCAGCATGTGGCCCATACGGCCGCTGGCGCCGGCAATGGCGATGCGCATGGTGGGTTCCTTGTGCCGGGTTGGATCAGCGCAGCGGCTCGGCGCCGCCGCCGGGCTGGCCGATGGGGCTGGGCTGCGTAAGGGGTGAATTGATCAATAGTTCGCGGCGCGGCGGCGGGGTGTCGGCGGGCGCAGGCGTGGGCGCCGGGCCCTGCATGTCCGGAGCGCGCATCGCCGGGTCGGCGGGCTCGACCGGTTGCATGCCGCCCGGCGGCGTGCCCAGCGCGGGCAGCTGCGCGGGGTCGGCGGGCGCCGCGGGCGCGACGCGGTCGGCCCCCTGTGCATCCCGGCGCGCCGTCTCGGTGTCGATCTCTTCGTCGATTTTTTCCTGGGCGGGGTTGCCCGCCGCGTCGAGCTGGAAGGGTTGCAGCGCGGGTTGCTGGTCGCCTTCCCAGCGCACCAGCCTGTCGTTTTCGAACCAGACGGTGAACTTGCGCTCCTGGGCGTCGCCGTAGCCAGGCTTGAAATAGTAGGGGTAGTCCCAGCGGTCGGCGTGCAGCACGCTGGTGAGCGTGGGGCTGCCCAGCGCAAAGCGCACCTGCTCGCGCGTCATGCCGGGCTGCAGCAGGGCTACCTGTTCCTGGGTAATCCAGTTACCCTGCTGTACGGGCGCCTTGTACGGGAAACCCCATTTGTCGGATGTGCAGCCTGCCAGGGCGAGGGCAATCGATGTCGTGGCGAGCGCGGTCTTGATAAACCGAGTCGGAATACGTGCAATCATGGACTCCAGGCGCCCCTATCTAAATTAAAGCCGGTAAAACCGTTATCATAAAGGTTTCATAATGCGGGAGTTCCGCGGACAGCAAAAAAGGCGGTGCGCTGCCCGTTCTCTGCCGCGTTCCTGCCCCATACTACATGGCGTACGGAGGGCGATTACACCATGACTACCGACCAAAGCGAACTGAAGAACATGGGCCTGAAGGCGACTTTCCCTCGCCTGAAGATCCTTGATATCTTCCGTAAGGCCGAACTGCGCCACCTGAGCGCAGAAGACGTGTATCGCGCCCTTATCAGCGAAAACGTGGAAATCGGCCTGGCCACTGTTTACCGGGTGCTTACCCAGTTCGAGCAGGCCGGCATCCTGACCCGCAGCCAGTTCGACAGCGGCAAGGCCGTCTTCGAACTGAACGACGGCGATCACCACGACCACCTCATCTGCACCAATTGCGGCAAGGTCGTCGAGTTTTCCGATCCCGATATCGAAAGGCGCCAGTACAAAGTGGCCAAGGACAACAACTTTGCCCTTGAAAGCCACGCAATGGTGCTGTACGGCATCTGCGGAGACTGCCAGCACAAGCGCTGATTTGTGCATGGCCGCCGGCGCGAACCCGCGTTCGCGCCGGCGGTTTCTTCTTTGTGCTTCGAATCTTGCCGCCCGCGCCTTGCGCGGATCGCGCTGGGGCGCGTGCGCGCCCTATCGCGACGATTCGGTCAGCGTGCCCAGCATTTCGCGCGCGTGGTCGCGCGTGGTGGCGGTAATCTTGATGCCGCCCAGCATGCGCGCGATTTCTTCCACGCGTTCGTCCGCATCCAGTTCGGCAATGTGCGAACGGGTGGCGCCGGCCGTTTCGGTCTTGCTGACCCGGTATTGGGCCGTGCCGCAAGCCGCGACCTGGGGCAGGTGGGTCACGCACAGCACTTGATGGCGGTCGCCAAGTTCGCGCAGCAGCTTGCCCACGACTTCGGCTACGGCGCCGCCCACGCCGCTGTCGACCTCGTCGAAAATCAGCGTGGGCACCCGCGCGGCTTTGCTGGCGATGACCGACAGCGCCAGAGATATGCGCGACAGCTCGCCGCCCGACGCCACCTTCCCCAAGGGGCGCGGCGAGGTGCCGGCGTGCCCGGCGACCAGGAATTCCACGTGGTCGCTGCCATGCGCCGACGGCGACCCCGGCGACACGACGGGCTCGAAACGGCCGCCTTGCATCGCCAGCGTCTGCATTGCCTGCGTTACCTGCTTGCCCAGGTTTTTGGCAACCTTTGCGCGAGCCGCGGATAATTTCGCGGCCGCGTTTTCATATCGTGCGGCGGCCGCCTGGGTGCGCTCGCGTAGCGCGTCCACGTCGGCGGCCGCCTGCAGGTCGGCCAATTGGGCATGCACCGATGTCTGCAGCGCCGGCAGGGCTTCCGGTTCGGTCTTGAACTTGCGGGCGGTATCGAAGACCACGCTCATGCGGGCTTCGACATCTGCCAGGCGTTGCGGATCGAGCTCGACCCGGCTGACATAGTTGTTCAGGTCGGAGACGGCTTCGGCCACCGCAATGCGGGCCGATTCGAGTTCCTCTGCGACGCCCTGCAGGGCGGGATCGTGCCGCAGCATCTGCTGCAGGCGGTGGTGCGCCGTGTTCAGGCGGTGCCGCGCGGAATCGTCTTCGCCGTCCAGCGCCTCGAGTATCTGGGCGGCTCCATCGAGCAGGCCCTGGGCATGCGCCAGACGCGATTGCTCGCCTTGCAGGGCGTCCCATTCGTCTGGCTGCAGCGCCAGCTGGTCGAGTTCCTCGGCCTGCCACTGCAGACGTTCGCGTTCCGCCGCCAGGCCTGCCGCATCTTTTTCGGCGAGCTCGAGCTGGCGGGCCAGGCCGCGCCAGTCTTTCCAGGCCTGCGTCACGGCGTGCCGCAGTTCACCATGTCCGCCGTGCGTGTCCAGCAGATCGCGCTGCGCATCGGCCCGCATCAGGCTCTGGTGCGCGTGCTGGCCGTGAATGTCCACAAGGCTATCGCCCAGTTCACGCAATTGCGCCAGAGGGGAAGGCATGCCGTTGATATAGCCGCGGCTGCGGCCCTGGGCGTCGACCACCCGGCGCAGCGCGAGTTCGTCGCCTGCATCAAGGTCGCGTTCGGCGAGCCAGGCGCGCAGGGTGTCGGGGGCGTCGAAGATGGCGGTGATGTCGGCGCGCGCCGCGCCTTCGCGCAATACGCCCGCGTCGGCCCGTTCGCCCAGCGCCAGCGCCAGCGCGTCGATCAGGATGGATTTGCCGGCGCCGGTCTCGCCGGAAAACACGGTGAAGCCAGGCCCGAAATGGATTTCGGCCTGCTCGACGATGACAAAGTCGCGAATATGCAGGGTGCGCAGCATGTTTTGCTGTTACTCCACGCTGTCCGACGCCTGCGGCATCAGGTTCCAGTGCAATTTGCGGCGCAGCGTCGAGAAGAAGCTGTACCCTTCGGGGTGCACGAACCGTATCGTGTGCGGCGCGCGCTGTACCGAGATGCGGTCTCCGGGTTGCAGGTCAGACCAGGTCTGCATGTCAAAGTGCACGCTGGCGCCGATTTCCACCCGCCCGATGGCGGTAAGCGTCATGTTCAGCACGCCGTCGCCCGGAATGACGATGGGCCGGTTCGAAAGAGTCTGGGGCGCCACCGGCACCAGCACCATGGCGTCCAGCCCCGGATGCAGGATGGGGCCGTTGGCCGACAGTGCATACGCCGTCGAGCCGGTTGGGGTGGCGATGATCAACCCGTCGGCACGCTGCGCGTACATGAAGGCGCCGTCGAGCTCGACGCGCACTTCGATCATGCCGCCACGCCCCGCGCGGTTGAGCACCACGTCGTTCAGCGCGGGCGCCGTGTACATGAGCTGGTCGCCGCGCCATACGCTGCCCACCAGCAGCATGCGGTCTTCGGCCTGGTAGTTGCCCTCGATCACACGCGCCAGCGCGGCGTGGGCTTCCTGCAGCGGGATATCGGTAATAAAGCCCAGCCGCCCGTGGTTGATGCCCACCAGGGGCACGCCATAGGGCGCCAGGGTGCGCGCCGCCCCGAGCACGGTGCCGTCGCCGCCCATTACCACGGCCAGCGACGCGCTTTCGCCGATTTCCTTCAGGGTGGCCACTGGATATTCGTGCACGCCGGTATTGCTGGCGGTTTCGGCTTCCACCAGCACGCGGCGGCCGGCCTTGACAAGCATGTCGGCCAGGGCGCGCAAAGGCGTATCCAGGCCCGTGTCCTGGTGCCGGCCTATCAGGGCGACAGTGGGAAAGTGCATGATGGCGATAAGGGCAGAATTTTTCAGTCTGAGCAGATTCGGCGATTATATGGGGCCGCATGTTCTGCTGCGGGACAAAATCGCCCATCCCTGAAAGTTTCCTTACAATAGCCGATATGGATGATCGTGCACGCGCATTGCTGAAAGCGTTGATTGAACGCCACATCGCCGACGGACAACCGGTCGGTTCGCGCACGCTTTCCAAGGTTTTCGACCTTTCTCCGGCCACTATCCGCAATGTGATGGCCGATCTCGAAGACATGGGCCTGATCCACAGCCCGCACACGTCCGCCGGGCGGGTGCCCACGCCGCGCGGCTACCGCATGTTTGTCGATTCGCTGCTGGCGGTGCAGCCGTTCGAATTCCAGCCGCAGCAGTTCAGCGAGGCGTCGCTGTCGGCCGCCGAGCCCTCGCGGGCGGTGACGGCTGCCGCGGTCATGCTGTCGAACCTGACGCAGTTCGCCGGCGTCGTGCTTACGCCCAAGCGGGCCCAGGTATTCAGGCAGGTCGAATTCATCCGCCTGTCCGAAAAGCGGGTGCTGCTCATTATCGTCACGCCCGATGGTGATGTGCAGAACCGCATCCTGTCGGTACAGCGCGACTATTCCGAGTCCGAGCTCATCGAGGCGGCCAATTTCTTCAACGTGCACTTCGCCGGCAAGTCGTTCGATGCCGTGCGGCGGACGCTTACCACCGAACTGGCGCAGCTGCGCGAAGATATTTCGCGGCTGATGCAGGCAGCGGTCGAAGCCGGCGCCGAAGCGGTCGAAGACGGCGACGGCGTGGTCATATCCGGCGAACGCAAGCTGCTCGACGTGACCGACATCGCGTCCGACATGGACCGCCTGCGCAAGATGTTCGCGCTGTTCGAGCAGAAAACCGACCTGCTGCAACTGCTGGACGTCTCCAGCCGCGCGCAGGGCGTGCAGATCTATATCGGGGGCGAGTCCCAGTTGCTGCCCCTGGAAGAAATCTCGGTCATCACGGCGCCATACGGCGTCGATGGCCGGGTGATCGGCACGTTGGGGGTCATCGGGCCTACCCGCATGGCGTACGAACGTGTCATCCCCATCGTCGACATTACGGCGCGCCTGTTGTCGAATGCCTTCAGCAACAACCAGTGATCCAGTAACGGGCCTGCCTTCATCCGAAGCGCGCCCCAAAGGGGTATTTTGTGTTTCTACGCCTGTTCAAGTATTTGTGGCCCGAGCGCTACCTGCCCGAACCGCAGCAGGCGGACCCTTTCAACGATAATCCGCCGCCGCGGCCGCCGGCCGGCGTCGGGGTCGTGCTGGTCAACCTGGGCACGCCCGAGACCACGGCCCCGCGCGATATCCGACGCTACCTGGCCGCTTTTCTGTCCGACCCGCGCGTCATCGAAATACCCCGCTATTTGTGGCTGCCCATCCTGCACGGCATGGTGCTGGTGCGTCGGCCGCGTCGCCTGCAGCCGCGCTACGAAGGCATCTGGATGGAGGGCGGCTCGCCCTTGCTGGTGTACAGCCGACGGCAGGCCGAAGGCGTACAACAGGCCCTGACCGCGCGCGGCCTTGCCGTGCGGGTCGAACTGGCTATGCGGTACGGCGAGCCCTCGATCGAGCAGGCTGTCGAGCGGCTGCGCCAGCAGGGGTGCGACCACATTCTGGTGGTGCCGCTGTATCCGCAATTCGCCGCCAGCACCACGGCCACGGTGGTCGACGCGGTGGCTGCGCATGCCAGGCGCTTGCGCGACCAGCCGGAACTGCGCTTCGTGAAGCGCTTCCACGACGATCCGGGTTATCTGGATGCGCTGGCCGGCCGTATTTCGGCGTTCTGGCAGGCCCACGGCCGCCCGCAGAAGTTGCTGATGAGTTTCCACGGCCTGCCCCGGTATTCGGTCGAACTGGGCGATCCCTATTATCGCGACTGCGTCGAAACCGCGCGCTTGCTGCGCGAGCGCTTGCAACTGACGCCCGACCAGGTCGAAGTTACCTTCCAGAGCCGCTTTGGCGCGGCCCGTTGGCTCGAACCCTATACCGAGCCCACCCTGAAAGAGCTGGCCGCCCAAGGTGTTACCGACATCGACGTGGTGTGTCCGGGTTTCGTGGCCGACTGTCTCGAAACGCTCGAGGAAATCAGCCAGGAATGCCGCGACGCCTTCATTGCCGCGGGCGGACGGCAGTTTCGCTACATTCCCGCCCTGAACGACGACCCGGCCTGGATCGAGGCCCTGGCCGCGCTTGTCGACAATCACTTACAAGGCTGGCCCACGCGTTCCTCGGCAACACGTACACTGGACGCTGGCGTATCCGCCGTGGCGGAGCGCGACGGCTGAAGATCGCCGCCACTGTTCGAACTTTGCAGGAGCCAGCTTATGAATACCACCCCGAGACCCGGCGTAGGCACATCCTCGGCCCCTGGACACTCTAATTTGAAAGAGGATCCGGTCGAGCGCGACCTCGACGAAGCCCTGGAAGACACCTTTCCCGCCAGTGACCCGATCGCCATCACGCCCGACGATGCCCCGCAGCGCGAATCCGAGTCCACCGTAGACGAGGCGCTGCAAGAGACTTTTCCGGCAAGCGACCCTCCGGCGCCCAGCCAGCCCGGCAAAGCCTGAGTTTTCTGGGCCGTTCCCTCTTGAAACCAACAGATCGGCCCCCATTATCGGGGCCGACGCTATTGTTTTTTGGAGGAATTCCCAATGACGGCACCCCAAGAGCCTGTGGATCAGGCCCCTGAGTCCGGCGGGCCGGCCCCGGCCGAGCCCGTAACTGTCGAAGCGCTGCAGGCTGAAGTGGCGGCGTTGCGCGCCGAGCTCGAGGCTGCCCAGGCCACCGTCACCGGCCAGCAGGACCAACTGCTGCGCGCCCATGCCGAAGCCGAAAACGTGCGTCGCCGCGCTCAGGATGACGTGGCCAAGGCCCGCAAGTTCGGCATCGAATCGTTCGCCGAGAGCCTCGTCCCGGTCCGGGACAGCCTGGAAGCCGCCCTGGCCCAGCAAGAGCAAACTCTGGACACCATGCGCGAAGGTGTCGAAATGACGTTGAAGCAGCTCACTGCGGCTTTCGAGCGCAACCTGCTCAAGGAAATCGCGCCCGCGCAGGGCGACAAATTCGATCCGCATCTGCACCAGGCCATTTCGTCGGTGCCTTCCGACCAGCCCGCCAACACCGTCACGCAGATGCTCCAGAAGGGCTACGTGATCGCCGACCGCGTGTTGCGGCCGGCCCTGGTGATGGTGTCGTCCGGGCAGGCGTAGCCTCATGGCCAGCCCCGCCGAGTTCGACCCCGCGCAGGTCTTCCAGGCGTTTGCCATGCGCCCGGTTGCGTCGGCCGACTTCGACCAGCAAGTCGTGCAGGCGCCTGGCGACGATCTGCGGTGCGTCTTTCTGTGGGGCGAGGATTGTTACAATTGCAATTTGTTCAAGCAGGCCGCATTGCTGCACCGGCAAGCCCTGCTGGCGCTTGGGCTGACGTGGTTCCAGGCCGATGTCTACGCCGACGAGGCCCTGGGACGAAGGTTTTCCCTGCATGGCGTGCCCACGTTCGTGCTGTATCGCGGGGGACGCCGCCTTGGCCGCATCACCGGGTGGCCCGGGCTGCCCCGGTTCACGGAGACCATCGAGCGGCTCTTGAAAAACCCCTCGGGCAGCCCCAGTTAGGCTAAGACTCGTTTTATTCCCGTTTCCACGGATCAATATATTCAAGGTACTCCACCATGAGCAAAATCATCGGCATCGACCTGGGCACTACCAACAGCTGCGTGGCTGTGATGGACGGTGGCCAGGTCAAGATCATCGAAAACGCCGAAGGCGCCCGGACGACGCCCTCTCTCGTTGCCTACATGGACGACGGCGAGATCCTGGTGGGCGCGCCCGCCAAGCGCCAGGCGGTGACCAACCCCAAGAACACTCTGTACGCTGTCAAGCGCCTGATCGGACGCAAGTTCGACGAGAAAGCCGTCCAGAAAGATATCGACCTGATGCCCTACAGCATCGTCAAGGCCGATAACGGCGACGCCTGGGTCGAAGTGCGCGGCAAGAAAATGGCGCCGCCCCAGGTGTCGGCCGACGTGCTGCGCAAGATGAAGAAAACCGCAGAGGACTACCTGGGCGAACCCGTCACCGAGGCGGTGATCACGGTTCCGGCGTATTTCAACGACAGCCAGCGCCAGGCCACCAAAGACGCGGGCCGCATCGCGGGCCTGGACGTCAAGCGCATCATCAACGAGCCGACTGCGGCGGCGCTGGCGTTCGGGCTCGACAAGTCCGAAAAGGGCGACCGCAAGATCGCCGTATATGACCTGGGCGGCGGCACGTTCGACGTGTCGATCATCGAAATCGCCGACGTCGATGGCGAAAAGCAGTTCGAAGTGCTGTCGACCAACGGCGATACCTTCCTGGGCGGCGAAGACTTCGACCAGCGCATCATCGACTACATCATCGGTGAATTCAAGAAAGAGCAGGGCGTTGACCTGACCAAGGACGTCCTGGCCCTGCAGCGCCTGAAAGAAGCGGCCGAAAAGGCCAAGATCGAACTGTCGTCCAGCCAGCAGACCGAAATCAACCTGCCGTACATCACGGCCGACGCGTCCGGTCCCAAGCACCTGAACCTGAAGATCACGCGCGCCAAGCTCGAGGCGCTGGTCGAAGAGCTGATCGACCGCACCATCGAACCCTGCCGCGTGGCCATCAAGGATGCCGGCGTGAAGGTTTCCGAAATCGACGACGTCATCCTGGTCGGCGGCATGACCCGCATGCCCAAGGTGCAGGAAAAGGTCAAGGAATTCTTCGGCAAAGATCCGCGCAAAGACGTCAACCCGGACGAAGCCGTGGCCGCCGGCGCCGCCATTCAAGGGTCGGTGCTGTCGGGCGACCGCAAGGACGTTCTGCTGCTTGACGTGACGCCCCTGTCGCTGGGTATTGAAACCCTGGGCGGCGTCATGACCAAGATGATCCAGAAGAACACCACGATCCCGACGCGTTTCTCGCAAACGTTCTCTACTGCCGACGACAACCAGCCGGCCGTGACGATCAAGGTGTTCCAGGGCGAGCGGGAAATCGCCGCGGGCAACAAGAGCCTGGGCGAGTTCAACCTCGAAGGGATCCCGCCCGCGCCGCGCGGCATGCCGCAAATCGAAGTCACGTTTGACATCGACGCCAACGGCATCCTGCACGTGTCTGCCAAAGACAAGGGCACCGGCAAGGAAAACAAGATCACCATCAAGGCAAATTCCGGCTTGTCGGAAGAAGAAATCGAACGCATGGTCAAGGATGCCGAGGCCAATGCCGACGAAGACCGCCGCGTTGCCGAACTGGCCCAGACCCGCAACCAGGCCGACGCGCTGGTGCACGCCACCCGCAAGTCGCTGACCGAGTATGGCGACAAGCTCGAAGCCTCTGAAAAAGAAGCCATCGAGAGCGCCATCAAGGAACTCGAAGAGGTTCTGAAAGAGGGCGACAAGGCGGCCATCGACGCCAAGGTCGAAGCCTTGTCTGCGGCTTCGCAGAAGTTGGGCGAGAAGATGTACGCCGACATGCAGGCTGCGCAGCAACAGGCGGCCGACCAGGCCAAGCCGGTGGACGAAAACGTGGTTGATGCCGACTTCAAGGAAGTCAAGCGAGACCAATAAGGCGATGGCCGTCCATAACGCCTGAACGCGCCCGGTAGTCCGGAATATCCGGCTACCGGGCGGATTCGTTCAGCACCGACAAGTTATCTGGCTCTTTCCCGGGCCCATCGATTATGGCAAAACGTGATTACTACGAAGCCCTGGGCGTGGCAAAGAACGCCTCGGACGATGAACTGAAAAAGGCCTACCGCAAGCTGGCCATGAAGTACCATCCGGACCGCAATCCGGACAGCAAAGAAGCGGAAGAAAAGTTCAAGGAAATCAAAGAAGCCTACGAAGTCCTGGGCGACGAGCAAAAGCGCGCGGCCTACGACCGTTATGGTCATGCGGGCGTCGATCCCAATGCCGCGGGCATGGGCGGCGCGGGCATGGGCGGCGGATTTGCCGATGCCTTCGGCGACATCTTCGGCGAAATATTCGGCGGTGCGGGCGGCCGCCGCGGCGGCCCGCAGGTGTACCGCGGCGCCGACCTGAAGTACGCGCTGGAAATCACGCTGGAGCAGGCCGCTCATGGTTTCGACACCGAAATCCGCGTGCCCAGCTGGGAAAACTGCGATACCTGCCACGGCAGCGGCGCCAAACCCGGCACGTCGCCCAAGACCTGCCGCACATGCGGCGGCTCTGGCGCGGTACGCATGCAGCAGGGCTTTTTCAGCGTGCAGCAGACCTGCCCCACCTGCCACGGGTCGGGCAAGGAAATCACCGACCCGTGCACGGCCTGCGATGGCGTAGGCCGTATACGCCGCAACAAGACCCTGCAGGTCAAGATTCCGCCGGGCATCGATGACGGCATGCGCATCCGCTCCAGCGGCAATGGCGAGCCGGGCATCAACGGCGGGCCTCCGGGCGACTTGTACGTGGAAATCCACATCAAGCCGCACAAGATCTTCCAGCGCGATGGCGACGACCTGCACTGCGAGCTGACCATTCCGTTCACCACGGCGGCATTGGGTGGCGAGCTGCAGGTGCCCACATTGGGCGGCAAGGCCGAGATCTCGATTCCCGAAGGTACGCAATCGGGCAAGACCTTCCGCTTGCGCGGCAAGGGCATACGCGGCGTGCGCGCCAGTTACCCCGGCGATCTGTATTGCCACGTGGCGGTCGAAACGCCAGTGCGCCTGAGCGACGAGCAAAAGGCCATCTTGCGGCAGTTCGAGGCTTCGCTGAACGACGGGGGCGACCGCCACTCGCCGCAAAGCAAGTCCTGGACCGATCGGGTGAAAGAGTTCTTCAGCTGATGCGAACCGCTGCAGCATGAAAAGAAACCGGCCCCTTCAGGGGCCGGTTTCACATTGGCGCGCGAATTGCGGGCTTATCGGGCCTATTGTGGGCCTATTGGGCCTTGTTGAAATCGCCCGCTATTGCCGTGCTGAAGGCGTCGGGCTGCAGGTACTTGCGAACGGCCTTGTTGACGGCATCGGCATCTAGGGCGGCGAGCCTGTCGTCGACTTCGGCCGACCATGCGAAGCTGCGTCCGCGCTTCATGTAGCTGACCCACGTGGTTGCCAGGACGCTGTCCTGGGCGCGCGCGAGCTTGCGATAGTTGAGCAGCGCGGCGATGCCATCCTTGACTTCTTCTGCGGTGAAGCCGTCTTTCAGCACGCGCTGCAGTTCTTCGGAGATGGCGCTTTCAAGCCGTTCGCGGTTCTGGGGCGCATAGATGGCGTAGATGGTCCAGTTGGCGGTGGGCTCGAACGACGACACGGTCAGGTTGCTGCGCACGTTGTACGACAACCCCTCGGTTTCGCGTACGCGGTTCCACAGGCGCGACGTCTCGGAGGTGCCCAGCATGAAATTGGCCAGGTACAGCGCTTCGAAGTCCGGGTCGGTATCCTGCAGTTGCAGGGGCATGCGCGAAATGTAGAACGCGTTGGCCTTGTCGGGCGTGTCGATGGTAAAGCGTTCGGCCTTCAGCGCGCGGTATGGGTCGTCCGGGCGGGTATAGGCGGGCGCCTTCTGCCAGCCTTGCAGGCCGGTGGCCAGCGACTGCTTCACGGCGTCGGGATCGAAGTCGCCCACGGCCGAGAACTTGATGTGGCCGGCCCCATAGAAGCGTTGATGGAAATCGACCAGCGCCTTGCGGTCCAGCTTTTCGGCGTCGGCCAGCGCTTCTTCGAACGTGGGCACATAGCGCACATCGTCGGTCGGCCAGGGGTTGTCGTGGCGCGCCAGGGCGCGCGAGGCGAGCGCGGTCGGCTCGGTCATGGCGCTGCGTATGGAAGTCAGGGCCTGGCGTTGGTATTCCTCGACCTGATCGGCAGGGAAGGTGGCATTGCGTATGACGTCGAGCACCAGCCCGACCAGCGCGGGCAGGTGCTCGCGCGCCGTGGACATCGATACGCTGAGGTCGGTGCCGGACCCCTGGAAGCTGACCTGGGCCTGCATCGCGTCGAACCTGTCCTGGATTTCCTGGCGCGACAGCTTGTCGGTGCCGCGCTCGAGCAAGTCGGCCACCGCCGATGCGTTGACCCGCTGCCCACGCAGGGTCTGGGCATCGCCGAACTGCACCAGTAGTTCTGCCTGTACGCGCCCGCCGCGGGTGGCCTTGGGCAATAGCGCCAATTGCACCGGGCCGTTGGGCAGGTCCAGCGTGCTGCGCTGCGTGAGCTTGTCGATATTGGCAGGAGTGGGGTCGAAAGCGTCTGCCTGCTGGAAGTCGGGGTCGCCCTGATAGTCTTTCAGCAGCTCGGCCAGATCGGGGCGCTGCAAGGCGGGCGCACGCTGGGGGTTCTGGGTGGGAATGTAGCGGCCTTCGGTACGGTTGCTGGCCACCAGGTAGGTGGTCGCCACGCGTTGCACGTCTTCGAGTCTGGCCTCGCGCACGCGGTCGCGCTGAAGGAAAAAGAGCCGCCAGTCGCCCCCGGCGATGGCTTCCGAAAGCGCCACACCGATTTTCTCGGGGTCGGCGTAAATCTGCTGCCAGGCCATCAGCCACTTGCTGCGCGCCCGGTCGAGCTCGTCCTGGGTGAAGGGCTTGTCGCCGAGGGATTCCAGGGTGGAGGTCAGGGCTTTCAAGGCCTGGTCCTGGTTCATGCCGGGTTGCAGCTGGGCGCCGAACATGGCCACGCCCGGATCGTATTGGTCCATTGTGAACCCGAACACATCGGCAGCCAGCTTGGTCGGCACCAGGGCATGATAAAGGCGGCCCGACGGCGTATCGGCCAGAATGGTGGTGGCCAGGTCGAACGGCACGTAGTCCGGGCTGCCGGCTGCGGGAATGTGGTACATGGCGGCCACTAGCGGCGTTCCCCCGGCGCGTCGCAAGGTTACGGCGCGCTCGCCATCCTGCACCGGCTCGGCCGTATATTCAGGCGGCAGCTTGCGCTTGGGGCGCGGCACTTGGCCCAGCGTGTCCTGGATGGCGGCCAGGGTTGCCTGCGGCTCGAACTTGCCGGCCACGATAAGCACTGCGTTATCGGGTTGGTAGTACTCGTGATAGAAGGCGCGCAGCTGGTCTACATCGACGTTCTCGACGTCGGAGCGCGCCCCGATGGTGCTTTTGCCGTAGTTGTGCCACTGGAACGCGGCGGCCAGCATTTTCTGCATCAGTACGCGAAACGGATTGTTCTCACCGCTTTCCATTTCGTTGCGTACCACGGTCATTTCGGAATCGAGGTCTTCCTTGGCGATCAGCGAATTGACCATTGCGTCGGCTTGCCAGCCCAGGTACCACTTGAGCGTTTCGGGGTTGGAGGCAAAGCTTGCGAAGTAATTGGTGCGGTCGGCCGAAGTGGACCCGTTGGCCTGCAGGCCGCGCCGCGAGAATTCGCCAAGCGCGTTGCGGATGCCGGGCGTGCCCTTGAACAACATGTGTTCCAGCAAGTGCGCCATGCCGGTCTGGCCGTAGTTTTCGTGCCGCGACCCGACCAGGTAGGTCATGTTGACCGTGGTGGTGGGCTTGGATGCATCGGGGGCCAGCAGCACGCGCAGGCCGTTGGCCAGCTGGTATTCGGTGATGCCTTCGACCGATGAGACCTCGGTGACGCCGGCGGGCGCCGGGCTCGCTGCGGCCTGGAAGGCCAGGAAGGACGTGAGCAGCAGGGCATTCAGGCGGGCCGCCAGGCCCGGGAGCGAAAGACGCATGGCAGGGTGTCCGTATTGCGGGCGATGGTCGTTGGAGTGTATACGCCCGGGAAGGTTCCGATTTGAACCGCGTCCCGGCCCGGGTGTAAGCTGGCGACTATACACAGCTGTGCCAGACGGAGAGCGCGACAGACCGCTGCGGCCGCTCCGTCTCGCCCCCTTGGGCCGCGCCCGCAGGGGTGTCGTTCGCGCGTTCCACGCCGGCGTCTTGCCGGCCTACCCAACCGGAGAACCGACGGCCATGCTGACCGAACTCGTCACGCGCGCCTTGTCCCAGCTCATGGGCGCGCCCCTGAACCACGACCACATCAAAGGGCGTTTCCGCTATGCCTATGCCAGCGACGACGGGCAATTCGTTGCCATCCTGGGGCACGACCTGACGACCTACGTGGTCGACGTTGCGGGCCGGCGCTACTTTGCAGAAGGGGCGGGCTGCCCCCGGGGCTTCGCCGGGCACGTGCTCGAAATGGAAGGCGTGCCTACACGGCGCGTGCCCCGGCTGGCCGCCAACGAGTTGTTCGACCTGGACATGGACAACGACGAAGTGTGCTGGCGCAGTTGCCCGGCGCCTCAGGAGCGCTTTGCCGTGCGCCACGCGGCATAAGCCTGGCGGGTGCGCCGGACGGGCTCGCGTCGCTACAATGCGCGGCATGGAAAACTCTGCTGCCACCCCGCCTGCCGGCGCCGTCCTGGTCGAGTGCTCGCATGCGCGGCATGCCGAGGCCATCCTGGCCATCTTCAACGACGCCATCCTGCATTCCACCGCGTTGTACGACTACCATCCGCGTACCGCAGCGGCCATGCAGGCCTGGTTTCACGCCAAGCAGGCAGGCGGATTTCCCGTGCTGGGATATGAAGACGGCCGGGGCCGGCTGATGGGCTTCGCCAGCTATGGCGCGTTCCGGCCCTATCCCGCCAACAAATACACCGTCGAGCATTCGGTGTATATCGACGGGCGGTTCCGGGGGCAGGGCCTGGGCGAAGCGCTGCTGCGCCTGATCATCGAGCGCGCCCGCCAGGCGCAGCTGCATGTCTTGGTGGGAGGCATCGACGCGGCCAACGCGGCCAGTATCCGTTTGCACGAAAAGCTGGGGTTCGTGCACGCCGGCACCATACGGCACGCGGGCTTCAAGTTCGGCCGGTGGCTGGACCTGGCCTTCTACCAGTTGACGCTGGACACGCCCGCCCAGCCCATCGACGGCTGAGCCGGCCCGCGTTACTTGGACAGCAGCCGCATGGCCTGCTCAAGGCCTGCGACAGTGACCGGATACATGCGCGCCTGCATGATGTCGCGCAGCAGCGCGATGGATTGCCGGTATTGCCATGACGCCGTGGGCTCGGGGTTCAGCCACACTGCCTTGGGCCACGCATCCAGCAGCCGGCGCAGCCAAACGGCGCCCGGTTCTTTGTTGTAGTGCTCGACCGAGCCGCCGGGTTGCAGGATTTCGTAGGGGCTCATGGTGGCGTCGCCCACGATGATCAGCCGCCAGTCGGCGTTGTACTTGCGCAGCACGTCCCAGGTGTCGAAGCGCTCGTTCTGGCGCCGGCTGTTGCTGCGCCACAGGCTTTCGTACGGGCAGTTGTGGAAATAATAGACTTCCAGGTTGCGGAATTCGCTGCGCGCGGCCGAGAATAGCTCTTCTACACGCGTAATGTGGTCGTCCATGCTGCCGCCCACGTCCAGCAGCATCAGCACCTTGACAGTGTTGTGGCGTTCGGGCACCAGGCGCAGATCCAGGTGGCCGGCGTTGCGCGCGGTGCTGGCTATCGTGTCGTCCAGGTCCAGCTCGAGTTCGGCGCCTTCGCGGGCGAAACGGCGCAGGCGACGCAACGCCACCTTGAAATTGCGGATGCCCAATTCCAGGCTGTCGTCGTAGTCGCGGAACTGCCGCATGTCCCACACCTTGATTGCCGTCCGGTGGCCGGCCGACGCGCCGCCCACCCGTATGCCTTCGGGGTGGTAGCCGCCATTGCCGAACGGCGACGTGCCGCCGGTGCCTATCCATTTATTGCCGCCGGCGTGACGTTCTTGCTGTTCTTCCAGCCGCTGCTTGAACAGCTCCATCAGCTTGTCCCAGCCGTGGCGCTCGATGGCGGCTTTTTCTTCCGGCGTCAGGCTTTTTTCGAATTGCTTGATCAGCCAATCGATGGGGATGTCCTTGCCGGCCGGCAGGGCGGCTTCGATGCCGCGGTAATAGGCGCCAAACGCGGCGTCGTAGCGGTCGTACAGGGATTCGTCTTTTACCAGCGCGGCGCGGGCAAGGTAATAAAAGCTGTCGAGCGTAGGCGCCATGACGTTGTGCCGCAGGGCGTCGAGCAGCGTCAGGTATTCCTTCACCGATACCGGCAGCCTGTGCTTGCGCAGATGGTAGAAAAAGTCGATCAACATGGCGGCCGGCCAGCGGATCAGCGTCGCGGATTGCCGCGGGTCATGGCGGCAAGGCGCTCCAGCAGTTGCACATCCTGTTCGTTCTTGAGCAGGGCGCCCGCCATCATGGGCACCGCGCCTGCCGCATGCGCGTCGATCTGCGCCGCCGTGGCGCCCTCGGCCAGCAGCAGGCGCAGCCAGTCCAGCAATTCGGAAGTCGACGGTTTCTTCTTCAGCCCCGGCGCTTCGCGCAAGGCAAAGAAGGTATCCAGCGCGGCGCGCAGGACGTCTTGCTTGAGATCGGGAAAATGCACGGCGACGATGTCGCGCATGGTCTCGCGCTCGGGGAAACGGATGTAGTGGAAGAAGCAGCGCCGCAGGAATGCGTCGGGCAGGTCTTTTTCGTTGTTCGACGTAATGATCACCAGCGGCCGGTGGCGGGCCACGATGGTCTGGCGCGTTTCGTACACATGGAATTCCATGCGGTCGAGTTCACGCAGCAGGTCATTGGGAAACTCGATGTCGGCCTTGTCGATTTCGTCGATCAGCAGCACTACCGGCTCGGGCGAATCGAACGCCTGCCACAGCGTGCCTTGCACGATGTAGTTGCGGATGTCGCGCACCTTCTCGTCGCCCAGCTGGGAATCGCGCAGGCGCGACACGGCGTCGTATTCGTACAGGCCCTGGTGCGCCTTGGTGGTGGACTTGATATGCCACTGCAGCAGCGGCCGGCCCAGCGCGTGCGCCACTTCTTCGGCCAGCATCGTCTTGCCGGTGCCCGGTTCGCCTTTTATCAGCAGGGGCCGCTGCAGTGTCAGCGCGGCATTGACCGCAAGCTTGAGATCGTCGGTGGCGACATATCGATCGGTTCCATCAAAGCGGGGGGCGGCAGAACTTTGGGCAGCGGACATGGGCAATGGAAATTAGAGACCGGAAGGGCAAACCGGAAGGGGTTTGGCATAGGTTCGGAACAATTATCGTACAATCGCAGGGTTTTGTAGCTGGGCACAGACCCGGCGCTCATCCCTAGCCCAGTTTTCAGCCTTACCAAGAGCCATTCCAATGAAGTTGAGAACCTCTCTGTCCGCGCTGGCCATGGTGGCGTCCTGTTCGGTCGTCGGTCAGGCGGCCGCTGCCGATGCAGCGCCGGTCGGCAATGCCCAGAACGCCCGTGACAAAATCTCCATGTGCATCGGTTGCCATGGCATTCAGGGCTACAAGGCCAGCTTTCCCGAGCTGTACCACGTCCCGATGATCGCGGGGCAGAACGCCAAGTACATCGAAACCGCCCTCAACGAGTACAAAAAAGGCGCGCGCAGCCATCCGTCCATGAAAGCGATCGCTGGCAGCCTCAGCGACCAGGACATCGCCGACCTGGCCGCCTACTACTCCAACCTCAAGTAATGCGAGGGCCCCACATGAAACGCTTTACGCTTACCCTTGCGGGCGCCGTTCTGGCCATGGCTGGCTCCGCGCAGGCTCAAGACCTGTCCGCCGGCAAGGCGGTGTTCGACAAGTTCAACTGTGCATCGTGCCACGGCACCGACGCCAAGACTTCGGTCGATCCGTCCTATCCGGTGCTGGCCGGCCAGCATGCCGACTACCTCGAGCAGGCGCTGAAGGCCTACAAGCGCGGTGCGGCGGGCGCTGCGCCGACGGCCAACGTGCGCAACAACCCCATCATGGGCGCCTTTGCAGTGCAGTTGTCCGATCAGGACATCGAAAACGTGTCGGCCTGGCTGTCTGCCCAGCCGAGCGACCTGGGCGTGCGCCGCTAGGCATCTGGCGCCGACCCCGCAGAAACGCCCCGTCATCGGGGCGTTTTTTTTTTTGCGCGGCGGCGCGCGCTAACGTTCGGCGCGCTGGCGGATGAGATCGATATAGGTGTCGCTGTCGAGCGGCGTACCCAGACGCTGGGCTTCCCAGACCACCTGCCCCAGGCATTCCATGATTTCGTGCGCGGCCTGGTGCGCGTCGCCGCGGTTGACCAGCTTCTGGTAGGCCGCCCGGATGCCGCGCGGATGGTCGATGGACAGTTGCTCGGCGATGGCCAGGTGCATCGACAGGTGCAGGAAGGGATTGGTGCGGCCCTGCTCGACGGGATATTCCGCCGTCATGGCGTCGGGGTGTTCCAGGTCGCCGTGGTATTCCGGATGCTCCAGCACCCAGTCCAGGGCCATGGATTCCAGGGGGGTAAGGACTTCTGCCGCACGGTGCTTGCGCCAGGTTTGGACGAAGAACTCGCGGACTTGGTCCCGGGACGGGTTGAACATGGGTACGGCAGGGAATAGGGCAATGAACCCTGGCATTTTACCGCCGCCCGGGCGCCTTGCCGTCGCGGAAGGGCCAGGGAGCGCGGCGCAGGGGCGGGCGCTTGGCGCCAATGCGAGCTAGAATTGGGGGTTGTCCGCCATCCGGCCCGGTTGCTGCGCGGTTTTCCGCCTGCGTCGGCGCCCCGGTCTGGCGAGCGCGCAAACCACCCGGAGCAACTGGAGCATTCATGTCCTACCAACATATCAAGGTTCCCGCAGGGGGCCAGAAAATCACGGTCAATGCCGATTTCTCGCTGAACGTGCCTGATCAGGCCATCGTTCCTTACATCGAAGGTGATGGCACCGGCGCCGATATCACGCCCGTCATGATCAAGGTCGTGGACGCTGCTGTGCAGAAGGCCTACGGTGGCAAGCGCAAGATCCACTGGATGGAAGTCTATGCCGGCGAAAAGGCCACCAAGGTGTACGGCCCCGACGTGTGGCTGCCCGACGAAACGCTCGACGTCGTCAAGGAATACGTCGTGTCCATCAAGGGCCCCCTGACCACTCCGGTGGGTGGCGGTATCCGCTCGCTGAACGTGGCCCTGCGCCAGCAGCTCGACTTGTACGTCTGCCTGCGCCCGGTGCGCTATTTCAAGGGTGTTCCCTCGCCGGTGCGCGAGCCCGAAAAGACCGACATGGTCATTTTCCGCGAGAACTCCGAAGACATCTACGCCGGCATCGAATACATGGCCGAATCCGAGCAGGCCAAGGAACTGATCCAGTACCTGCAGACCAAGCTCGGCGTCACCAAGATCCGCTTCCCGAACACGTCCTCTATCGGCATCAAGCCGGTGTCGCGCGAAGGTACCGAGCGCCTGGTTCGCAAGGCCATCCAGTACGCCATCGACAACGACCGCGCGTCGGTGACCCTGGTGCATAAGGGCAACATCATGAAGTTCACGGAAGGCGGCTTCCGTGACTGGGGCTATGAGCTCGCCCGCAACGAATTCGGCGCCCAGCTGATCGACGGCGGCCCGTGGTGCAAATTCAAGAACCCCAAGAGCGGCCGCGAGATCATCGTCAAGGATTCGATCGCCGACGCCTTCCTGCAGCAGATCCTGCTGCGTCCGGCCGAATACGACGTCATCGCCACGCTGAACCTGAACGGCGACTACATCTCCGACGCGCTGGCCGCGCAAGTGGGCGGCATCGGCATCGCCCCGGGCGCCAACCTGTCCGACTCGGTAGCCATGTTCGAGGCCACGCACGGCACCGCGCCCAAGTATGCTGGCAAAGACTACGTCAATCCGGGTTCCGAGATCCTGTCGGCCGAAATGATGCTGCGCCACATGGGCTGGACCGAAGCGGCAGACCTGATCATTTCCAGCATGGAAAAATCCATCCTGTCCAAACAGGTCACGTACGACTTCGCCCGGTTGCTCGAAGGCGCCACGCAGGTGTCGTGCTCGGGCTTTGGCCAGGTCATGATCGACAATATGTAATTGTCCGGGCCCTTCGCGCCCGGCTCTTAAAAAAACCGCCTTCGGGCGGTTTTTTTTCGCCATGTGACAAAAGGCGCGCGGATATTCGTAACGACTTCCGTTGCTTGTATGCCATAAATCATCGTTATTAAAAGCGTATTTCGTAAGTATTTATTCTGAAAGGTGCAGATTCCGCTACAGGGCCAGCAATTTGGGCGGTTGCGCGGAAATCTTTTGATTACTTGTGTAGTTCCTGGTTTTGGTAGAAATGCCGGTATTCCCTACCTTATGGCTTGGGACTGTTTCCGGGGCGGAAACAGGCGGCTATCACTTTTGATCGGGATGAGGAAATGAAACTAACAAAAACCTTGCTCGCCGGCGCCATACTCGCCGGTGTCGGCGCATCGGTATACGCGGAAACGTCGGTGACCCTGTACGGCTTGATCGACCTCGGCATTACGTATCAGCGCGGCAAAGTCGGCACGGACGATGTCAACCGCGGCCAATATGGCGGCGATTACCAATCCCGCATCGGCATGACCAACGGCATCCAGAGCGGTTCGCGTTGGGGGTTGCGCGGCACGGAAGACCTGGGCGACGGCCTGCAGGCGGTATTCGTGCTGGAAAGCGGCTTCGGCGCCCGCAATGGCAACAGCCTGCAGGGTGACCGCCTGTTCGGTCGCCAGGCCACCGTCGGTCTGCAGCACGATCAATGGGGCCGCCTGGATCTGGGCCGGCAAACCAATATCGCATCGAAGTACTTCGCCGATATCGATCCTTTCTCGCTCAGCTACCTGAACTCGTCCATGGGCACGGCGTTCAGCGCGGCCGACACGGTACGCTATGACAACATGGTGATGTACCAGACCCCCAGCTGGAGCGGCTTCCAGGCTGGCGTGGGTTATTCCTTCTCGACCGACGACGTCGAAGGCCCCACCAACTTTGAAAGCGATGAGAACAACCGCGCCATCACGGCCGGTATCCGCTATGCCAACGGCCCGCTGCAAGTCGCCTTTACCTACGACCAGCAGTTCCGCTATCCCAGCCAGCCGCAACCCCAGCAGTTCATCCTGGGCGCGGCCTATGACTTCGAAGTCGTGAAGCTGGCGCTGGCCTATGGCCGCACCAAGGACGGCGTGTTCGTCGGCCAGAACTTCGACCTGGGCGGCGGCGCTTTCAACGACAACACGCCGGCCCGCGGCCTGGGCGACACCAACGATCGCTTCACCTGGGACGGCCTGAAAATCAACTCGTACCTGGTGGGCTTGAGCGCGCCCGTCGGCGGGGCCAGCAATGTGTTTGCGTCGTGGCAGCGCGCCGACCCCAACCAGGGCCTGGAAAATATGGACATCTACAGCGTGGGCTACACGTATGACCTGTCCAAGCGCACCAACCTCTATGCGGTGGGCTCGTATGCCGATGGCTATGCTTTCGTCGACGGCAACAAGATGACCACCGTCGGCGTCGGCGTGCGTCACCGCTTCTGATCAGGGTACGGGTTGCCCTTTTCCGAGCGGAGTCGGGGCGCCTTGTTCTTGGCCATCCACGATGTGGGTGGCCTTTTTTTTGGCGGCCGGCGCTGGCGGCGCGTAGGCTGGACCGCCCCGCTCTGCGATGCGCTGGCGGTTCAGATGCTGGGCCTGGGGCGTGGGTTGCCAGTCGCCCCAAAGTTCGGCCGGAAGGTCGGCGTAGGCCTGCTCCAGCGGCGTCAGGTACGAAGGCCGGTAGCCGCGTCGCTGCATTTCCAGCACCAGATCGGCCTGGCGCCGCGCCAGGTAACCCAGGCGCGTGTAGAAAAACAGCAAATGGCCCTTGCCCAGGGTGTATTCCGTGGGCCGCGGCACGGGCCCGCGTTCATGGGCCTTGCGGGCCAGCGCGAACACGCGGGGCAGTTCGCGGTATTCGGCGATCAGGTGCTGGCGGGTCAGTTCCTGGACGGGGATGCAGTTGATGCGGGTCATAAAGATACGAAACTTGTGCTTTTCGTATCTTAGCGGGTAGGCGAGCCGGCCATAGGTCCGCGGACAATGTTGCACCAATATGGTGCATAATCGGCCGGCACGCGCTGTCTTAGGGCATTCCCCTAGTGTGGCAATCCCGTTCCTGGTGCAGAATCCTCTTCCATGCAGGTGAGGAGACAAACAGCCCTGCAAGGGCGGCCGGCGGCACCGGTATAAAAAACGAGCAGTACTTATAAAAGCAAAATGCACAACGGCTGGCACCATTTCGTGCCGGCCGTTGTCGCTTACAGGGCCCGCTTTTGTGCACACAGGCTTTCCAGAGCGGTGCGTAGCCGGATACTGACCCATGCCGGATAACCGCGCCCCGACCCCCATCGCCGCGCGCCGCTACTGGCGGCGCAACCTGATCCTGATCGCCATTCTGGGTGCGTGCTGGGCCGCATTGACGTTTCTGCCGGCGTACTTTGCCCGCGAACTGTCGTTCGACTTCATCGGCTGGCCGTTTTCATTCTGGATGGCGGCCTACGGCGCGCCGCTCCTGTACCTGGTGCTGATCGGCATCTATGCGCGCGTGATGAACCGCGCCGACGAGCGGCCGCCTGAAGACGACGCGGGGCGGAGCGGCTGATGCCCTTTACCGGCGACAACCCCCGGCAATTCGACATCCGCCTGCGGCGCATCTATGTGCTGTACACCGCCGGTTTCGTCCTGTTGATCGTGCTGCTGGCGCTTGCCGAAGTCGCGGGCATGGCGCGCAACTGGATAGGCTATGCATTTTTGCTGGTGACGGTGAGCCTGTATGCCGGGATCGGCATTCTGTGCCGCACCTCCGATCAGGTCGAATACTACGTTGCGGGGCGGCGCGTGCCGGCCGTCTATAACGGCATGGCCACGGCCGCCGACTGGATGTCGGTGGCGTCGTTCATTGGCGTGGCAGGTACGCTATACCTTACCGGCTACGGCGGCCTGGCGTACATCATGGGATGGACGGGCGGCTACGTGTTGGTGGCGCTTCTGCTTGCCCCTTACCTGCGCAAATTCGGCCAGTACACCATTCCCGACTTCATGGGCGCGCGCTACGGCGGCAATCTGGCGCGCCTGGCGGGCGTGGCCTGCGCAGTGCTCTGCTCGTTTACGTACCTGGTGGCCCAGATCTACGGCGTGGGCATCATCACCACCCGCATGACCGGCATATCGTTCGAGCTGGGCATTTTTGTCGCCTTGGGCGGCATGCTGGTGTGTTCGTTCCTGGGCGGCATGCGGGCCGTGACCTGGACGCAGGTGGGGCAGTACATCATCCTGGTGGTGGCTTACCTGGTGCCGGTCGTGTGGCTCTCGGTCAAGCACACAGGCATGCCGCTGCCGCAATTGTCTGCCGGCACAGTGCTGCAGCAGGTGACCGAACGGGAAGACGAGCTGGGCAGGGATGTGGCCGAGCTTCAAGTCCGCCAGCTGTGGCAGGCGCGCGCCGACCAGATGACTCAGCGCCTGCAGGCGCTGCCGGATTCGTGGACACAGGAGCGAGACCGCCTGCGCAGCCAGCTGGGCGCGCTGACGGCCGCCGACGCGCCCATGGTCGAGATCCGCACGCTGGAGCGCGAGCTCGAGACCTACCCGGCCAGTGTCGAAGAGGCGCGCGCCGTCTGGTCGCAGGCGCGCGCGGTGTACGAAGCGCGCGGGTCGCCGCCGGTGCCGCACGCCGAGCCCTATCCGGCCAAGGACCCGAAAGAGCGCGCCGATATGCGCGTCAATTTCCTGGCCCTGGTGTTGTGCCTGATGCTCGGCACCGCCGGCATGCCGCACATTCTGATGCGGTCATACACCACGCCGTCGGTGGTCGAGGCGCGTCGATCGGTATTCTGGTCGTTGCTGTTCATCCTGCTGCTGTACTTCATGGCGCCCGCACTGGCATTGCTGGTGAAGTACGAGGTCTTTACGCAAGTGGTGGGCATCGAGTTCGCATCCTTGCCCAGTTGGGTGCATGCCTGGAGCGCTGTGGACGTGAACCTGCTGCAGCTGCTCGATGTCAATCGCGACGGAACGGTGCAGCTGGGCGAGATCAGCATGGGCGCCGACGTGGTGGTGCTGGCCATGCCCGAGATCGGGGGGCTGCCTTACGTGGTGTCCGGGCTGGTGGCCGCCGGCGGGCTGGCCGCCGCGCTGTCCACCGCGGACGGCCTGCTGCTGACCCTGTCAAATTCTCTGTCGCACGACATGTGGTATCGCCTGGTGTCGCCTCGCATGACGGCGGCGCGGCGGGTGATGGTGTCCAAGATATTGCTGCTGGCGGTGGCTTTCGCGGCGGCCTGGGTGGCCGCGCGCAAGCCGGCGGACATTCTGTTCATGGTGTCGGCGGCATTTTCGTTCGCCGCATCGTCGTTCTTTCCGGCCCTGGTCATGGGCATTTTCTGGCGGCGTGCCAACAAGTGGGGCGCCACGTTCGGCATGCTCGCGGGCTTGGCCGCCACCTTTGCCTATATGTCGCACACGCACCCATGGATGCGCGAATGGGTGTTCGGGGTAGAGCGCAGCCAGCCGGTGGAGCTGTGGTGGGGCATACAGCCGATCGCCGCCGGTGTATTCGGAGCGCCCGTGGCGTTCCTGACGATTATCGTCGTGTCGCTGCTGACGCCGCCGCCCGACCGGGCCACCACGATGCTGGTGCAGTACCTGCGCGAGCCCGAAGGCCCGCCGCGCGCGGCGCAGTGATCAGTGCCCCACGGACTTCGAAAACAGGTTCATCACCACCACGCCGGCGATGATCAGCCCCATGCCCAGCAGCGCCGGGGCGTCCAGGTGTTGTTTGAAAAACAGCGCGCCCACCAGGGAGATCAGCACAATGCCTACCCCTGACCAGATGGCATAGGCTACGCCTACGGGTATGTCGCGCAGCGTCAGGGCAAGGAAGTAAAACGCGACGGCATAGCCCGCCACGGTGATGACGGATGGCCATAGCCGTGTGAAGCCATCGGCGCTTTTCAGCGCGCTGGTGGCGATGACTTCGGCCAGGATGGCCGACCCGAGATATACCCATTTCATGTGCGCCGCCCGCTGTGGTTACGCAATAGCACCAGCAGCGCGCCTGCGCCGCCTTCACGTTCGGGAGCCTGCGAAAAGGCCATGACGTCGGGTTTCTGTACCAGCCACGTGCGCACCTTGTCTTTCAGCACCGGCTCCAGGCCCTGCGAACCATAGCCTTTGCCGTGCACGATGCGCACACAGCGTATCCCGTGTTCCAGGCATTCGTCCAGGAAGGCCAGCACGGCATGGCGGGCCTGGGCTACGCGCAGGCCGTGCAAGTCCAGTTCGGCGCCGGCGGGCCATTGCCCGCGCCGCAGGTTGCGCGCCGTATCGGGTGCGGCGTCGGCGCGCACATATGCCGTGCCCCCTTCTGAAAGCAGGTGGGCGACGTCGCCGCCGTCGGAAACCCCGGCATCGGCACGCGCTGCGGATTCGCCCACCGCGGCGGCGCGTCGCAAGGCGATGGCAGTGCCGGACGGGGCCGGGGCGGCGGGCGCCGCCGTGCGGCGGCCCGATGGTTTGAGCGGCGTGACCGACCGTAGTGCGCGGCGCAAGGCCTCGCCATCGTCGGCGGGTTCGGCCACGGGCGCGGCGGATACTGCCGCGCGCGCCTGCGTTTGTGACTGGCGTATTTCTTTGCGCAGATGCTTGAGGTCGGCCAGGCCGATCTTTTTACTGCGCATTCTCCAGCCACCGTTGAGCGTCCAACGCGGCCATGCAGCCCGTACCGGCGCTGGTGATGGCCTGGCGATAGACGTGATCCTGTACGTCGCCGGCGGCGAAGACGCCAGGCACGGAGGTCATGGTTGCCATGCCGGACAGGCCGCTCTTGGTGATGATGTAGCCGTCCTTCATCTCGAGCTGGCCTTCGAAGATGCCGGTGTTGGGCTGGTGGCCGATGGCGATGAATGCGCCGGTGGCCGCGAGCTCTTGCGTGGCCCCGGTTTCGGTATGGCGCAGGCGCACGCCGGTGACGCCGCTGTCGTCGCCCAGCACTTCTTCCAGGGTGTGGAACAGTTTGAGCTCCATGTTGCCGTTGGCAACCTTGTCCATCAGCTTGTCGACCAGGATGGGCTCGGCGCGGAACTTGTCGCGGCGATGGATCAGCGTGACCTTGCGGCAGATGTTGGACAGGTAGAGCGCCTCTTCGACCGCCGTATTGCCTCCGCCTACCACGACGACATCCTGGTTGCGGTAGAAGAACCCGTCGCAGGTGGCGCAGCCGGACACGCCGCGCCCCATGAAGGCTTCTTCAGAAGGCAGGCCCAGGTACTTGGCCGAAGCGCCCGTGGCGATGATGAGCGAATCGCAGGTGTAGATGTTGCCGGTATCGCCCGTCAGCGTGAACGGACGCTTGGACAAGTCCACTTTGGCGATGTGGTCGAAAATGATCTCGGTATTGAAGCGCTCTGCGTGCTGCTGGAAGCGCTGCATGAGGTCGGGGCCCTGCACGCCCGCGGCATCGGCCGGCCAGTTATCGACATCGGTGGTGGTCATGAGCTGGCCGCCCTGGGCCAGGCCTGTAACAAGTACGGGGGCCAGATTGGCGCGCGCGGCATAGACGGCGGCCGTGTAACCGGCGGGGCCGGACCCGAGTATCAGGACTTTAGCGTGTTTGGGCGTGGACATAGGTAAGTATCTTTAGGTGGATGCCCAATTATAATGAGCCGCATGCCGCGTATTTCAACTGCCTCTCCGCGCGCCTCGCGCAACACCCGAAACGGCCCTTCGCCCCTGCAGACTCGCATTTCGGCGCTGCTGCGTGAAGCGCGCTGGATTCTGTTCGCCGCACTGGCTGCGTGGTTGACGCTGGTGCTGGCCACGTGGTCGCCCGCCGACCCTGGGTGGTCGCACTCCGTACCCGGCGGCGTGGTGCATAACCGCGGGGGTACCCTGGGCGCGTACCTGTCCGATATTCTTCTGTATTTGTTCGGATATTCCGCCTGGTGGTGGGTCGTGCTGCTGCTGCACCGGGTACGTGCGGGCTATCGGCGCCTGGCCAGCCACCTGCGCACGTCCGATGCGCGCCAGCCCGAGGTGCTGCCGCGTGTGCACTGGGAAGAAGGCATCGGTTTCTTCCTGGTGCTGGTGGGGTCGTTGGGCATCGAGGCATTGCGCCTGTACAGCTGGGGAATGCACCTGCCCGGCGGTACCGACGGCGCCAGCGGCGCGGGCGGCGTCATCGGCCAGATGCTGGCCGGCGCCCTGTCCGAAGGCGTGGGCTTTACCGGCGGCACGCTGGCGCTGCTGGTCATGCTGGCGGTGGGCCTGAGCCTGTTCTTCTCGTTCTCGTGGCTGCAGGTGGCCGAACGCGTGGGCGGCTGGATCGAAAACCTGGTGCGGCGTGCGCGCGATTCGTACGCGGCCCGCCAGGACCGCAAAGTGGGCGAAGTCGCCAAGGCCGTGCGTACCGAACAGGTCGAGGCCAAGCACGAAAAGCTGACCCACGAACAGCCGGTGCGCATCGAACCTGCCATCACCGTCGTGCCGCGTTCCGACCGAGTCGAAAAAGAAAAGCAGCAGACCCTGTTCGCGCCGCCGGCCGGCGAAGGCGACTTGCCCGCCGTCAGCCTGCTCGATCCTGCCGCAACCAACCAGGAAACCGTCTCTGCCGAGACTATCGAATTCACGTCCCGTCTGATCGAAAAGAAACTGGCCGACTTCGGCGTCAATGTCACGGTCGTGGCCGCCCAGGCGGGGCCGGTGATCACGCGCTATGAAATCGAGCCGGCCACCGGCGTGAAGGGCAGCCAGATCGTCAACCTGGCCAAAGACCTGGCGCGCGCCCTGAGCCTGGTGAGTATCCGCGTCGTGGAAACCATTCCGGGCAAGAACCTCATGGGCCTGGAACTGCCGAACCCGCGCCGCCAGATGGTGAAGCTGTCTGAAATCCTGGGTTCGCAAACCTATCACGCCAGCCATTCGACGGTGACCATGGCGCTGGGCAAGGACATCGCCGGCAATCCGGTGGTGGCCGACCTGGCCAAGATGCCCCACCTGCTGGTGGCGGGCACCACGGGCTCGGGCAAGTCGGTGGGCATCAACGCGATGATCCTGTCGCTGCTGTACAAGGCCAGCGCCACCGACACGCGCCTGATCCTCATCGACCCCAAGATGCTCGAAATGAGCGTCTACGAAGGCATTCCGCACCTGCTTTCGCCGGTGGTCACCGACATGCGGCAGGCCGCGAACGCGCTGAACTGGTGCGTGGGCGAAATGGAAAAGCGCTACCGCCTGATGAGCAAGATGGGGGTGCGGAACCTGGCTGGCTACAACGCCAAGATACGCGATGCCATCAAGCGTGAAGAGCCCATACCCAACCCCTTCTCGCTGACGCCCGACCAGCCCGAGCCGCTTACGACGCTGCCCACTATCGTGGTGGTGATCGACGAACTTGCCGACCTGATGATGGTGGTGGGCAAGAAGATCGAAGAACTCATCGCCCGCCTGGCGCAGAAAGCGCGCGCAGCCGGCATTCATCTTATTCTTGCCACCCAGCGGCCCAGCGTCGATGTCATTACGGGCCTGATCAAGGCGAACATCCCCACGCGCATCGCGTTCCAGGTGTCGTCCAAGGTCGATTCGCGCACCATCCTCGACCAGATGGGCGCGGAAACCCTGCTGGGCCAGGGCGACATGCTGTACATGCCGCCGGGCACCGGCCTGCCGGTGCGCGTGCACGGCGCGTTCGTGTCCGATGACGAAGTGCACCGGGTGGTCGAGCACCTGAAAACGCAGGGCGAACCCAACTATGTCGAGGGCCTGCTCGAAGGTGCGGTCGAAGGCGAAACGGGCGACGGCGTGGGCAGCGTTACCGGATTCACCGATTCCGAAAGCGATCCCATGTACGACCAGGCATGCGAAGTCGTGCTGAAGCACCGCCGCGCGTCGATATCACTGGTGCAGCGCCACTTGCGGATCGGTTACAACCGTGCGGCCCGGTTACTCGAACAAATGGAACAATCGGGTATGGTGTCGCCTATGCAATCCAACGGCAACCGCGAAATCCTGGTGCCGTCCAAAGAGGAAGCCTGATGCCCGGTCTACGCCGCCTGGCCGCCACGGCCACGTTGCTGCTGCTTTGCCCCCTTGCCGCCATGGCGGCCGACGCGCGCACCCAGCTCAAGGCCTTCGTGGCCGAAATCAAAACCGCCACGGGCAGCTTCACGCAGTCCACCACAGGGCCGCAGGGCAACCCGCAACGGCCGCAAAGCGGCACCTTCGCCTTCCAGCGCCCCGGCAAGTTCAAGTGGGCGGTCAGCCAGCCTTATGAACAGCTGGTGGTGTCGGACGGGCAGCAGGTGTACCAATACGACCCCGATCTGGCCCAGGTAACCGTACGCAAGGTCGACCAGGCAATCGGCACCTCTCCGGCCGCCATCCTGTTCGGCTCGGGCGAACTGGAACAGGCGTTCGAAGTCAGCGCATTGCCGGCCCGCGATGGCATGGAATGGCTGCGTGCCAAGCCCCGCAACGCCGACGCCGGCTTTGCGCAGGTGGACATCGGCATGCGCGGCAACTTGCCGGCGCGTGTCGAGCTGCTCGATGCCTTCGGCCAGACCACGCGCGTCGAGCTTTCCAATATCCAGGCCAACCCTGCGCTGCCCGCTGGCGAGTTCGGTTTCACCCCGCCGGCCGGCGTCGATGTCGTCAAGATGTGACGCACCAGCCCGCGTGGCGGGCACGCCCGGGGCGGTTTCGGCCGCGCACCCGGAAATTCTGCGGCTTGGCGCACGGGTAGAGTCCCTGGATGTTCCCGGCCCGCACGGCATGGTGCGGTGGCAGCGGCTGGGCAGCGGCGAACCGCTGGTGCTGCTGCACGGCGGCCATGGAAGCTGGCTGCACTGGATACGCAACATCGAGGCGCTGGCGCGGCGCTACACGGTGTGGGTGCCCAACATGCCGGGCTACCTGAATTCGGCCGATGTTCCGCCCGCCGATGGTGACGACGATCTGGCGCCCTTGCTGGACGCGCTGCGTACATCGCTGGACCATGCCGTCGGGCCCGACACACCCATCGGCCTGGCCGGCTTTTCTTTTGGCGGCCTGGTCGCGGCGCGCCTGGCTGCGCAGCGTCCTCGCGTGACGCGGCTGGCCTTGATGGGCTCGGGTGGCCATGGCACGCCGCGTCCGCGCACGCTGGACCTGCGCCAGTGGCGCTCGGCAGGCTCGGCCACGCAGCGGCGCGACATCCTGCGCCACAACCTCAACGAATTGATGTTGTATCGGCACGACCCCGACGAGCTCGCCCTGGATGTGCACGAAATCAGCTGCCTGGCCACGCGCTTTCGCAGCCGCACGGCTTCGCAGGGCGACGGCATGGTGCGGGCGCTGCGCCAGTACGCCGGCCCCGTGCTGCTGATCTGGGGCGAACAAGACGTCACTGCCCGGGCGCGCCAGGTGGCGCCCGCCATCGCCGCGCAGGGGGCGGGGCGTGAATGGCGTGTCGTGCCCGATGCGGGCCACTGGGTGCAGTACGAAGGCGCGGCCGTGGTCAACGGCCTGCTGTCGCGCTGGTTTGCCGGCCAGCCGCTGCCATAAGCATTCCGGCGGCGCGGCCCTGCACCGGCCGTGCAGGGCTAGGGCTTCTTGTACGCCACGCAGTCGACCTCTACTCTGGCGTCGATCACCAGCCGCGATTCCACGCAGGCCCGCGCCGGCGGATGGGCGCCGAAGACCTCCAGGAACACCTTATTGAATGCGGCGAAATCGCGGGGGTCGTCTAGCCAGACGCCACAGCGAACCACGTGCTCCGGCCCGTAGCCTGCCTCGCGCAGGATGGCCAGCACATTTTCGATGGCCACGCGGGATTGCGTGACTATGCCGCCTTCTACGACTTCTCCGTCCCGCATGGGCACCTGGCCCGACACGTATAGCCAGCCGTCAGCCTGCACGGCTCGCGAAAATGGCATGTGCTGGCCGCCCTGGCCGGTGCCGCCCGCGGCGCCATAGCGGATGATGCCGTTCGCGTCGGCGGTAGGGCTTGAATTCATGTAGCGCTCCTGAATGGGCAAGACTAGGAAAATGCGTTGAAGCCGTCGCGCAGGTCGCCGCCGCGCGGCAGCCAGCGGCCTGCGCGCGCGCCGGTAAGACCGCCGTCATGGTACGAAAGCGCCCCGTTGACCCACACGGCAACGATGCCGGCCGCGGGCTGCCTGGGCTCGGCATAGGTCGCGCGGTCGGCGATGCTGGCCGGGTCGAACAGCACCAGGTCCGCATAGTGTCCGCGCCGCAGCAGCCCGCGTTCGCGCAGCCCGAAACGGGCCGCGGACAGGCCAGTCATCTTGTGCACCGCCTGGGCCAGCGGAAACAGGCCCAGTTCGCGGCTGTAGTGGCCCAGCACGCGCGGGAACGCGCCCCACAGGCGCGGATGCGGCAGGGGGTCGTTGGGCAGGCCATCGGAACCCACCATCGTCAGGCGATGCGCCAGGATGCGGCGCACGTCGTCTTCGCGCATGCCGTGATAGACGGCTCCTGCCGGCTGCAGCCGGCGCGCGGCCTCCAGCAGCGACACATCCCATTGCTCGGCGATAGCCGCGAGCTTGCGGCCGGCCATCTCGGGATGCGGCTGCGACCAGGTGATGTCGATATCGAAGTCGCTGGTGACCTGCTTCAGGTCCAGGGTGGACGAGCTGGCGGAATAGGGATAGCAGTCGCAGCCCACGGGCAAGTAGCGTCCGGCGGTGTCCAGGCTGTCGAGCACCTCGTGGCTGCGGCCCCAGTTGCCCGCGCCGGCGCACTTCAGGTGCGAAACGATCAGGGGCACGCGCGCATGCCCGGCGATGTCGTAGGCTTCCTGCATGGCCTGCAGGATCTCGGCGAATTCGGATCGCAAGTGGGTGGTGTACAGGGCGCCGAACGCGTCGAGTTCCTCTGCCAGCGCCTGCACTTCGGATGTATCCGCATGATGGGCCGATGCATAGGCCAGCCCGGTGCTCAGGCCCAGGGCGCCATGTTGCAGCGCGTCGCGCAGCTGCGCGCGCATGGCCCGGATCTCGGCGTCTGTGGCGCGGCGGTCAAGCCTGTCCATGTGGTTGCTGCGCAGGGCCGTATGGCCCACCAGCGCCGCCACGTTCACCGTGGGCCGCGCGGCGTCCACCGCACGGGTATAGGCGGCGAATGAGGGATACGTGAAGTCGCGTCGGCCGCCCAGCAGGTTCATGGGGTCGGGCGGGTCGCCACGCAGCGTCACGGGCGCGGCGCTGATGCCGCAGTTTCCCACTATCACCGTGGTGACGCCTTGCGACAGCTTGGGCAGCATGTCTGGCGTGCGGATCACATTCGTGTCGTCGTGCGTATGCACGTCGATGAAGCCCGGCGCCAGCGCCAGGCCGGCGCCGTCGATGTGCTCGCGCGCGCGGGCCTCGCCCAGGTCGCCCAGGGCGGCGATGCGCCCGTCGGCCACCGCGACGTCGGCCACGAAGCCTTCCGCGCCGCTGCCGTCGAGCACGCACGCACCGCGGATCAAGGTGTCGTACATGTGTCAGTCTCCCAGCGGCAGGCGGTTGGGGCCTCCACGGTATGCATCCAGCGCCAGCTTGATGCGGCGCAGCCGTTCCTGCGTGGCTTCCTGGCGCGCCAGGGCCAGTTCGGTCGCCAGGATGTCGATCGCCAGCAGCATGGCGTAGCGAGACGATGAGGGCTTGTAGATGAAGTCCGTTTCGGCGGTGCGGATGGGCACCGATACGTCGGCCAGCTCGGCCAGCGGCGAAGTGGGATCGGTCAGCGCGAGCAGCTGCGCCCCGTACTGTTTGACGATGCGCGCGGCCGCCAGGATCTCGGGCGTGAGGCCCGATGTCGACAGCACCACCACCACGTCGCGTTCATCCAGCGTGGCTGCCACCATGCGCAGCAGCACGGCATCGCTGTAGGCCGCCACGGCGTAGCCCAGCCGCACCAGCCGCGACTGCATTTCCTGGGCCAGCACCGCCGAGGCGCCGCCCATGCCGAATACGTACGTCATGCGCGCGTCGCGCACGATGCCTGCGGCCTGTTCGAACAGGGCCTCGGAAAACAGCGGCAGGTGTTCGCGCAGCGTGGTCTCGATGTCCGCGTACAGGCGTGCGTAGAAAGTGCTTTCTTCGGGGGTCGACGGATCAAGAAAGCGTTCGCCGACCGCGCTGGCCTGCGCCAGTTTCAGCTTGAGGTCGCGGGTGTCGTCGCACCCCACCGACCGGGCAAAGCGCGAGATGGTCGCGATGCTGACGCCCGCCTTGGCGGCCAGCTGGTCTACGGTAGCGGCTGCTGCGGCGGCAATGTCGTCCAGAATGGCGTCGGCCACTTTGCGTTCGGTGGCGCTCAGTGCGTCGCGCCGGCTGCGTACCTGGTAGACGATGTCGCGTGGCGTGGGCAGGGCGGTATTGCGTTTGCCGGCAGGGGAAGAAGCTGTCATGGAAGAATCTCGTCCAGGCGGGTACAGGCGGCGTAATGACCGTCACCCAGGTCGCGGGCGACGGGCGCGGCATCGGCGCAGATGGCGGCCGCATGCGGGCAGCGTGTGCGGAACACGCACCCCGAGGGCGGGTCCACCGGGCTGGGAATTTCGCCCTTGAGCAGAATCCGCGAGCGCGGGGCGCGCGGGTCGGGCACGGGCGCCGCCGACAACAGCGCGCGCGTATACGGGTGGCGCGGATTATCGTATACGCGGCGCGTGGGGCCGCGTTCCATCACGCGGCCCAGGTACAGGACCACCACTTCATCGCACAGGTAGTCCACCACGGCCAGGTCGTGCGCGACGAACAGCATGGTCAGGCCCAGGTCGCGCTGCAAGTCCTGCAGCAGGTTCAGCACCTGCGCCTGCACCGACACGTCCAGCGCCGACACCGGTTCGTCCGCCACGATAAATTCGGGCTCCACGGCCAGCGCGCGCGCGATGCCGATGCGCTGGCGCTGTCCGCCCGAGAACTCGTGCGGGTAGCGGCGCCTCTGGTCGGGATGCAGGCCCACCCGCTCCAGCAGCTCGCCGATGCGCTCGGTGCGCCGATTGCGCGCCAGGCCGTGAGTATCCAGAGCTTCGCCCAGGATCTCGCCCACCGTCATGCGCGGGTTCAGGCTGGCATAAGGGTCCTGGAACACGATCTGCATGCGGCGGCGCCAGGGCAGCATGCGTGATTCTTCCAGCCGGGTCAGGTCGGTACCGTCAAAGACGACCTTGCCCGAAGTGGGGGGAAACAGCCGCAGCAGGGCGCGGCCCGTAGTGGTTTTGCCCGAGCCCGACTCGCCCACCAGCCCCACAATCGAGCGGCGGGGCACATCGAAACTGACGTCTTCGACGGCGCGCACCACCTGTCCGCGACGTGCGGGGCCGGTGGGAAAGTGCACGGTCAGGCCCTGCACGCGTACGAGGGGGTCTGCGGATATCGGCTTCATCATTGAGGCGTTACCTTGATACAGCGTGCCAGGTGCGCCGCCCGCACCGGCGCCAGCTCGGGCACAGCCTGCGTGCAGGCGGCATCGGCCAGCGCGCAGCGGGGCGCGAAGGTGCAGCCGGGCGGCAGGGCCAGCACGCTGGGCACGTTGCCGGGAATGGGCTGCAGCCGTTGTCGCGAGGCGAGCAGGGCGGCCGTGGGTATGCACGACAGCAGTCCGCGCGTGTAGGGGTGCGAGGGCTGGTCAAAGAGGTCGTGCACCCCGGCGTCCTCTACGACCCGGCCGGCATACATGACGGCCACCCGGTGCGCGATTTCGGCGACCACCCCCAGATTGTGCGTCACGAACAGAATGCTCATGCCCGATTCCGCCTGAAGGCGGCGCAACAAGTCCAGGATCTGCGCCTGTACTGTGACGTCCAGTGCGGTAGTGGGCTCGTCGGCAATCAGCACCGACGGGTTGCACGCCAGCGCCAGCGCGATCATGACACGCTGGCGCATGCCGCCCGACATCTGGTGGGGGTAGTCGTTCACGCGGCGCGCGGCGGCCGGTATTTCGACGCGCTCGAGCATGTCGCGCGCGCGAGCCGTCGCGGCCGCCCGCGTACCGCCCTCGTGCTGCAGCACGGCTTCGGCGATCTGGTCGCCCACCGTGTACAGCGGATTCAGGCTGGTCATCGGTTCCTGGAAGATCATCGCGATCTCGGCCCCGCGGATGCGGCGCAGCGTGGCCGGCGATGCCTGGGTGAGGTCGTGCACCTGGCCGCGGCGGTCGCGGAACCGGATGCTGCCAGCCTGTATGCGGCCGGCCGGCTTGGGCAGCAGCCCCATGATCGACAGGCTGGTGACCGATTTTCCAGAACCCGATTCGCCGACCAGCGCCAGCGTTTCGCCGCGCGCCAGGTCGAAGGTGACGCCGTCTACCGAGCGGGCGATGCCCTCGCGGCTGTGGAACCAGGTTTTCAGGCCATCGACCGACAGGATGATGTCTTGTTGCCGGTCAGGCGCGGCGGCCGGGGCCGGCGTAGTCATGAGTTGTTCCATGGTTTTCGCCGCCTACAGTTCGTTGCGCAGGCGCGGATCGAGCACGTCGCGCAGGCCGTCGCCCACCAGTTGCAGCGACAGCACGGACAGCACGATGGCTATGCCGGGAAACACCATGATCCAGTCGGCGGTGCCCATGTATTGCTGACCGGCGTTGATCATGGTGCCCCAGGTGGGAATGTCGGGCGATACGCCCACGCCCAGGAACGACAGGCCGGCCTCGGCAAGAATCGCGTACGCAAAAATAAAGGTGCCCTGCACCAGCAGGGGCGACATCAGGTTGCGCAGCACGTGCACGGTGACGATGCGCCACGTCGGCACGCCCAGCGCACGCGCCGCTTCGACGAATGGCAGTTCGCGGATGACCAGCGTGGACGCGCGCACGATGCGCGCCAGCCGCGGCGCATACACGATGCCCAGCGCGATCACGACGTTCAGCAGAGAAGGTCCCAGCGCCGCCACCAGCGCAATGGCCAGCAGGATGTCGGGAAACGCCATCATCGCGTCAATCAGCCGCGACACCACCTTGTCGGCGCCGCGGAAGAAACCCGCGGTCAGGCCCAGGGCGATTCCCAGCACGCTGGCCAGCAGCACGACGAGAAACCCCACCAGCAACGACAGCCGGCCACCGTATATGACGCGGCTGAAGACATCGCGGCCGAAGTCGTCGGTGCCGAACCAGTGCGCCGCGCCCGGCGCCTGCAGGCGGTTCATGATGGAAAGCTTGTAAGGGTCGAAAGGGCTGATCCAAGGCGCCAGCAACGCAGCGCCCACGAGCACGACCAGCACAATCAGGCTGACCAGTACCGTCTTGCGCGCCGCCATCAGGCGCAACAGTTGCCAGCGCTCGCCGCCGGCCGGAGTAGGGATTGCCATGCCCATGTCAGTACTTCACCCTGGGGTCGACCAGCAGATACAGCAGATCGATAAACAAGTTGATCAACACGTAGATCGCGGCGATGACCAGCAATGCGCCCTGGATCACCGGGTAGTCGCGGCGCAGCACCGCCGAAACCACCAGGTTGCCCACGCCGGGCAGCCCGAACACGGTTTCGGTGACCACGGCCCCGCTGACGAGCAGTGCCGTGGTCAGGCCCAGCACCGTCAGGATGGGAATCAGCGCGTTGCGCACCGCGTGCTTGAGTATCACCTTGAATTCCGGCAACCCCTTCGCGCGGGCCGTGCGCACATAGTCGTCGCGCAGCACGTCGAGCATGCTGGCGCGGATGAAACGCGTGATCAGCGCGGAATTCACCAGCCCCAGCACCACCGCCGGCAGCACCAGATGCGACAGGCGCGTCGCAAGGCTGGCGTCCGGGCCGCCATAGCCCGCCACCGGCAGCCAGCCCAGTTTTACCGAGAACAATTGCATCAGCAGCAGCCCCAGCCAGAAGCTGGGCACGCTGGAGGTGAACATGGAAAAGCTCAACACCGACTGATCCAGCCGGGTGCCGCGCTTTACTGCCGACAGGATGCCCACTGGCACGGCAATGGCGCTGGCCAGGGCCAGGGACATCAGGGTCAGCAGGAACGTGGGCTCGGCGCGGTCGGCCAGGGCAGAGATCACGGGCTGGTCCAGGAATATGGATTGGCCCAGGTCGCCCCGGGCCAGCTGGCCCAGCCAGGTGACGTACTGCAGCGCCAGCGGCTGGTCCAGCCCCAGGCGCGCACGCAGGGTGTCGATGTCCTGCTGGCTTGCCTGCGGGCCCAGCATCACGGCCGCCGGGTCGCCGGGCGTCAGCCGCAGGATCACGAATGCGATGGTGACCACGATGAACATCACCGCCACCAGGCCCACCAGCCGGTTCAACAGATAGCGCAGCACGGTGCCGTCCTCAGTGTTGCGCGTGCATTATTTGGCTGCCTTCCAGGCGTTCCAGAAGTACGGCCACGGCGCCGGCTGCACGCCCTGCAGCGAGGGCGATTTCGCGGCCAGCGAATTGAAGTCGCCCACTTTGATGAACGGCACTTCGTCAAACACCGCCTGCTGCACGTCGGCCCACAGCCTGATCCGTTCTTCCTGCGTGCGCGCCTGGTTGAAGGCATCGAGCACCTGGGCGCGGCGCGGCGTGTCCCACCAGCCGGGCGCGTCCTTGGACGGGAAATCGATCAGCGCCGGCTCGGGCAGGAACGGGCTGTGGGTGATGAAGATGTCCCACAAGGCGGGATCCTGGCGGCGTTGCGTCAGCGTGGCCCAGTCAACGACTTGCATGTCGACCTTGAAGCCGGCTGCCTTGAGGTACTCCGCCGCCACCAGCGCCATTTTGTAATGGAACTCGTATTGCTGGCTGGTCAGGATGCGGATGGTACGGTCCTGCACATTTGCCTCGTCCAGCAGCTTCTTCGCGCCTGCCGCATCGCCCTGGTTGTAGACCTTGCCGCCCAGGCTCGTGGCCCAGGGAAAGCCCTGCGGATACAGGTCGCCGTTCAGGCTGTAGAAGTCTTTGTTGCCAAAGGCCGCGTACAGCATGTCTTCTTCGTTCAGGGCGCGTTGCACGGCCTGGCGCGCGGGCAGGCTCGACATGATGCCCTGGCGGGTATTCAACACCAGGCGCGGCCAGCCGAAGGGCTTGAGCAATACCGGATCCGAGCGGCCGTTCTTCAACTTGCCGATCGACTCCACGGACAGGGCATCCACATAGTCGTATTGCCCCGCCGCGGCGCCTTCTACGCGTGTATTGGCATTGCTGACGGGGGCGAAACGGATCTCGTCCAGATATTGCTTGCGCGCGCCGCCGTAGCCATCGGGCTCTCCGTCCAGGGGTTGATAGCCATCGTAGCGGGCGAGCTGGATGTACTGGTCGGGCACGCGGGCCTTGAGCTGGTAGGGCCCCGTGCCGATGAACTCTTTAAGGGGCGTGGCCAGCTTTTCCTGCGGCATGACGACTGCCGCGCTGTTGTTCATGGCCAGCAGGGCGGTCAGCGGCGCGTAGGGTTCTTTCAGCACGATGCGCACCGTGTGGGCGTCGGTTGCTTCGATGGCGCTGATGAGCTTGGCGGCCTGCTTGCCGCGCGATGCCGTTTCCGTCCAGCGCTTGAGCGACGCCACGACGTCGGCCGAATCCATGGCCGAGCCGTCATGAAAGTTGATGCCCTGGCGAAGCGCGATGGTGTAGGTCAGGCCGTCGTCGCTGATCTGCGGCAGCTTGGCCGCAAGCAGCGGCGTGGGGCTCCACTTTGCATCGAAGGTATATAGCGTTTCGAAGATGTGCTGCGTCAGTATCCCGACCAGGTCGGCCGTGCTGGCCATAGGGTCCAGCGTGGGCGGCTCGCCGATCGTCGCTACCGTGATGGTGCCGCCCTTGGTTGGCGTGGCGGCCGTCGCCGGCAGCGTCAGCGTGGCCAGGCCGATGACGCCGGCCGCAAGCACACCGCTCAAGCCGGCGCGTTGCCGGAAGGTACAGAGTTTCATGGGTCTGTCTCCAGTGGGGTCAACAACATGCGGTGGCGTCAGAAGCAGGTCGGCGCCACGCCAGTGATCTGGTACTGCTCATCGATCAGGAGTACCTGCCGCCATTTGTCGAAAGTCAGGCAGGGATGGGAAATGTCGAATGCAATCATGTCGCCGACCCGGATGTCCTCGCCGTGCGCGACTTCGAGGAACGCATGCTGGTCCATCATGGCGGTCAGCCGCCAAGTCGGCGGGACAGGCAACGGAGCCGCGCCGCCCGGGCGGTAATGCACCGCAGGCACCGGCAAGCCCGCGTCGAAGGCCGCGTCGCGCTTGCCCATGGCCACGATGGCACGTCCGGGCTCAGGCACCGACTGGACATAGGCCCAGACCTGCAGAGCGGGCAGCAGGCCGGGCGCCAGACGGCGCGCGACCGGGTTGTGCGCGGCAATGCGTTCGGCCGCCGTGCGATAAATGCCTACGTCGTGCGACAGATAACAGCCCGGCCGCAAGATGATGTCCAGCGGCATGCCGATATCCAGGCCCGAGAACTCTTCGGCAACCACGTCGAACCAGGCGGAACCCGCGCCCGACAGCATGGCAGGGCCGTCTTTGCGCAACCGGCCGTGTGCGGCCAGGGCGCTCAGCGTGCGGGTCGCGCGCTGCAGGAAGGCCCGGATCGCGTCCTCTTCTTGCAGCACGCCTTCGTAGATTTCGATGCCGCACAGCGCCAGGGCCTGCGGCCAACGTTCGATTTCAGCCAACAGCGCCTGCAGTTGCGATTCATCGCGAACACCGGTGCGGCCGCCGGGCACGCCGAGTTCTATCAGCACCGGCAGGCGCAGGCCCTGCCGGGAGAAAAAATCACCCAACTGGGCTGCGTTGGCGGCCGAGTCGAGCAGGCAAAAAAAACTGAACTCAGGGTCGCGCAGCAGCTCGGCGATCATCGCCATGTTCGCCCGCCCCACCAACTGGTTCGCCATCAGCACCGTGCGTATCCCGTGGCGATACGCCGCGCGCACCTGTGGCGCCGTGGCCAGGGTGATGCCCCACGCGCCGCCTTGGATCTGGCGCTGGAAAAGCGCGGGACTCATGGTGGTTTTGCCGTGCGGCGCCAGCTTGACCCGGTATTCCTGCATGAACTGCTGCATCCATTGCAGGTTGTGGTTCATGCGGGCTTCGTACAGCACCGCCACCGGCAGGCTGACGTCTTCACGCAGCAGGTTCCAACCCAGCTCGCCCACCTGGTCTGCCGGCCAGCCGCCGGGAAACGCGCCCAGCCCTTTGCCGTCGGCATCCAGCGCGATCCCGGCATTCGGAGCGATGTCGGCAGTGTTTTCCATGACCCGGTCTCTGTGAAAAAAATTACCGTCAAATCGACGATGCACGATTATTATGAAAATAATTTACAAAGGCAGTTGGGGCTAACCCGTAGGGCGAGGTAGGGAAGAGGGGGGCGGAAGTCGGCGCGCCAACATGGTGTAATGGGTGCTTTGTTGCACCGCGCAGGCCGAGCGGGTCGCGTCACCACCGCATGGCCGGTTGTATATCCACCGCATGAGTCCAGATCTCTTCGCCGCCGATCCCGCGCACCGGCCCTATGTTCCGCTGGCCGAGCGCTTGCGCCCCCGCACCCTGGCCGATGTTGTGGGCCAGTCACACCTGTTGGGCCCCGACAAGCCGCTGCGCGTGGCGTTCGAGTCGGGGCGGCCGCACTCCATGATCTTCTGGGGCCCCCCTGGCGTGGGCAAGACCACCCTGGCAAGGCTGATGGCCGATGGGTTCGACGCGCAGTTCATCGCCATTTCTGCTGTGCTTGGCGGTGTCAAAGACATACGTGATGCCGTGGCCACCGCCCAGGTGGCGCAAGGCCAGGGCCGCCGCACCATTCTGTTTGTCGACGAGGTGCACCGCTTCAACAAGTCGCAGCAGGACGCATTTCTTCCTTATGTCGAAAGCGGCTTGTTCACCTTCATTGGCGCCACCACCGAAAACCCCTCGTTCGAGGTCAACTCGGCGTTGCTGTCGCGGGCGCGCGTCTATGTATTGCAGTCGCTCAGCGCCGACGAACTGCAGCAACTGGTGGGTCGCGCGGTACATGCCCTGAACGAAGGACGCGACGACGCTGCGCCCGTCAGTTTCACCGACGATGCCCGCGAGCAACTGGCGGCATGGGCCGACGGCGATGCCCGCCGGCTGATCAGCGCGGTCGAAGTGGTAGCCGAATCCGCGCAGGCCGCCGGCCGCGACGTCGTCGACGCCGGCTGGCTCGAGACCTCGCTGTCGCAGAACCTGCGCCGCTTCGACAAGGGCGGCGATGCGTTCTATGACCAGATCAGCGCCCTGCACAAGGCGGTGCGCGGGTCCGACCCGGACGCGGCGCTGTATTGGTTCGCGCGCATGCTCGATGGCGGCGCCGACCCCAAGTACATGGCGCGCCGCCTGGTGCGCATGGCGATCGAAGACATCGGCCTGGCCGACCCGCGCGCCACTGAACTGGCCATCCATGGCGCCGACATCTACGAGCGCCTGGGGTCGCCCGAAGGCGAGCTGGCGCTGGCACAGGCTGTGGTTTACATGGCGTGCGCCGCCAAGTCCAATGCTGTATATAACGCCTACAATTCAGCCCGCAAGTTTGCCGCTGAACACGGCAGCGCGCCCGTGCCCCTGCATTTGCGCAACGCGCCCACCAAGTTGATGAAACAATTGGGCCATGGCCGCGCGTATCGATACGCCCACGACGAGCCGCATGGCTACGCAGCCGCCGAGCAGTATTTTCCCGATGGCATCAAGGCCACGTTCTATCGGCCTACCGATCGCGGACTGGAGGCTAAAATCCAGCAAAAGCTGGCGTTCCTGCGCGAACTCGATGCCCAGGAACGGGCGCGGAAACGATAGCCGCGCGCCCGCCGCCTCTACTCACACTTGAACACTTCGTCCATGTTAGATCCCACCCTGCTGCGCAAAGACCTGCAAACCGTCGTCAGCCGCCTTAAAGCCCGCGGCGTCGACTTCGATACGGAACAGTTCAACGAACTCGAATCGCGCCGCAAGGCCGTGCAAACCGAGACCGAATCCTTGCAGGCGCGCCGCAATGCGCTGGCCAAGCAGATCGGCCAGCTCAAGGCGCAAGGCCAGGATGCATCCGCCGTCATGGCCGAATCCCAGGCCATACCCGCGCGCCTGAAGCAGCTCGAGGAAGATCTCGCATCGGTGCAGCAGTCGCTCAACGAAATGCTGATGGCCGTGCCCAATCTGCCGCATGCCAGCGTGCCGATCGGCGCGTCGGCCGACGACAACGTCGAAGTGCGCCGTTGGCTGCCCGGCCAGCCGGGTGCCGACGGCAACCCGCCGCCGCTGCCGTTCGACCCCAAAGACCATGTCGCGCTGGGCGAGCCCCTGGGGCTTGATTTCGACACCGCTGCAAAGCTGTCGGGGGCGCGCTTTTCGTTCATGCGCGGCCCGGTCGCGCGCCTGCACCGCGCCCTGGCGCAGTTCATGCTGGACGTACAGACCGGCCAGCATGGCTATACCGAGTGCTACACGCCCTACATCGTCAACAGTTCCACGCTGTTCGGCACCGGGCAGCTGCCCAAGTTCAAGGACGACATGTTCTTCGTCACCAAGGGCGGCGACGACGACGCGCCCAAAGTCGACGAACGGGGCAACGTGCTGGCCCGCGAAGACCAGTACCTGATCTCTACTTCGGAAATCACGCTGACCAGCGTGGCCCGCGACAGCATCATCGCGCAGGCCGACCTGCCGCTGCGCCTGACCGCCCATACGCCTTGCTTCCGTTCCGAGGCCGGCAGCGGCGGCCGCGACACGCGCGGCATGATACGGCAGCATCAGTTCGACAAGGTCGAAATGGTGCAGATCACCCATCCCGATGCGTCGTACGACACGCTCGAAGAGATGGTGGGCCATGCCGAGCACGTGCTGCAATTGCTCGAACTGCCTTACCGGGTCGTGCTGCTGTGCACGGGCGACATGGGTTTCGGCTCGGCCAAGACCTACGACCTCGAGGTCTGGCTGCCGGCACAGAACACCTGGCGCGAGATTTCGTCGGTATCCAACTGCGAAACCTTCCAGGCACGCCGCATGCAGGCGCGCTTCCGGGGGGCGCAAGGCAAGCCCGATTACGTGCATACGCTCAACGGGTCGGGCCTGGCGGTGGGCCGCGCACTGGTGGCCGTGCTCGAAAACCACCAACAGGCCGATGGCAGTGTCCTGGTGCCCAAGGTGCTGCAGCCCTATATGGGCGGGCTTACCGTGCTGCAACCCTGACACTCCGGCAGCCCGCCTTCCAACGGAGCCGCGTGGCTCCGTTTTTATTTGGGGGACTGATGGTGGATTGCTGGCCCGCGCCGTTGTAATGTTGCGGTCTTGTTAACAAATTATGCTGGCGTCAATCCTTGGTCTTTGATGTCAGCAAATGTACGTGACTAAAAAAGGGCCGCATCTTTAGGGCACAATATGCGCCGATGCGTGTACCGGATGTTCGTCAATGATGGGGAGATGATTGACATGAGTTCAAGGATGATCGGTGATTTTCGTGTCCGATGTGATGTCGTGGAAGACGGCTCGCAGGGCTACCAGGTGCTAATCTGGACGCGCCGCGTTGGCGGCAACGCCCCCGAAAAGAGCTGGACGATACCCGGCCAGCAGCCGTTCGCAACCCGTTCCGAAGCCGAGCAGCATTGCCTGCAGGTGTTCGAGGGCATTAATGGAGTGCGTTTCAATGGTGAACCTGAATTTGCTCACACGTCCGCATAACGGTTGGTGGCGGGCGCCCAGCAGTCCGCGGCGCAGGCCCGATTCCGTGCCGGCCGCCGCTCGGCCGGAAAAACCCGGCGTGTGCCGGTAAACCGGCTTGCGCCACCCGCCGCATCCGGCGAAACGGCGCGGTGGGATGCAAGAAGGGCGGCATAAAGCCGCCCTTTTTCATTGATATCGATACGGCGCCCGGTCAGCGCTTGTGGTGGTGATGATGATGGCCCTTGTGGCTGTGCTTCCAGTGTTTCTTGTGCTTGTGGTGGCCCTTGTGTCCGCCGTAGTAAACCGGCACAGGGTGCACGTACCGGGGGCGATACACCGGAACGGGGTGGTAGTGCACAGGGGGCGGGGGCGCCACATATACCGGCTGTGGAGCCACATACACCGGTGCGCCGTACACAACACCCGGAATACCGATCGACACACCGATGTCTACACGGGCCATCGCCGCGCTTGCCATCAGCAGCCCAGCGGCGCCGACTCCCGCTATAAACCACTTCTTCATGGGTACCTGCCCTTGCTGCGCAAGCAGCCGAGTTGAATGACGGTCTCATTGTCGGCCATAGTCTTGCAACATTCATGAACAGGACGGCTGCAATGGCGACAAACCGCAACACCCGCCCGCGCGGCGCATCCGCCCATTGCTGTGTTGCAGCATTCATGCGGCCCAGAGGGCAATGCCAGGCTTGAAATCAGCTGAAATTAGCGCCCGCCGTCGGCGGCGGGCCCGCCAGGTTACATCTGCTCACCAAGGGGCGTGCCAGGCTTGCTGCAAGAACCAGGTTCGGTGTTGCGGGGCCGCCGCATCCGGGACTTCATGAGGGACTTTGTCGATATACTGCCTTCATGCAAAACGAAATCCATGATCTCAAGCCGGGCTATTACTGGTACACCATGGCGAACGACCCGCTGGCCGTCATACATATCCATGACGACGGAGGCGCGAGCCTGATGGGCACCGATTTCCGCCTGGACGCCCAGGGTGTGGCGCAGATGATTCAACAAGGCGAGCGCTTCTTCTGGATCGAGCCGCCGGCCGTGCCGTAAGCTGCGCGGTCGTCAGCCGCGTCGCCGCGGCTTTTCAACCCAGGGGTGTTCTGCCCACCAGTTCGAAAATGCCATCGATGACGAACTGCACGCCCAGGCAAACCAGCAAGAACCCCATCACGCGCGCCACGGCATCGATGCCGGATTCACCCAGCACATGCACCACGCGTTCGGCGCTGCGCAGGCAAATCCAGAACAACAGCGCCAACAATATCGCCACAGTGATCGCGGCCAGGTGGTGCAGAAACAGCATGCCGTCGCCATGGCTGCGCAGCGTCGAGGTGCCGCTGATGATCAGTGCGATCGTGCCCGGGCCTGCGGTGCCGGGCATTGCAAGCGGAATAAAGGCGATATCGCGCGGCTTGGGGCGTATGGGGCCGCGCGGCGTCTGTACTTGCAGATCGGGTTCGCTGGGCGCCATGTCCAGCTGCACGGCGGTTTCGCTCGGAGTCGTAGCGGGAAACAGCATGCCAAAGCCCAGGTAGGCCACGATAAGCCCGCCGGCGATGCGCAGGCCGGGTATCGAAATGCCCAGCCCGGACATGATGGCGTTGCCGGCGTAGAAGCACACCAGCAGGATGGCGGCCACGTAGAGGGTGGCGCGGTCGATCTGACGATTGCGTTCTTCGGTGGTGTAGCCCTGGCTCAGCGCCAGCAGCAAAGTGGCGCTGGCCAGCGGGTTGGCCACGGGCAGCAGGGCCACCAGGCCCAGCCCGACGTACTTGAGATATTCGAGTAACAAGCGGACTCCTGGCGTAAAGACGGCGGCCGATGCGGCCGGGCGGGGCGCATGCGGTCATCGTATCACCTGGTGTGCCCGCCGACATGCGGCGGTCATGTCAGTTCGGTTAGCATGGCGGCGTTCCGGCCAATCCACGATATCTATGTCCGCCACCGCAATGCGCGACTCCGCCTGGGCGGTGTTCCTGGTTTTTCTGCGCCTGGGCCTTACGTCATTCGGCGGGCCGGTGGCCCACCTGGGTTATTTCCATGCCGAATTCGTGGCGCGCCGGCGCTGGCTGGGCGAAAGCGCCTATGCGGACCTCGTGGCGCTATGCCAGTTCCTGCCCGGGCCGGCCAGCAGCCAGGTAGGCATGGCCCTGGGCCTGTCACGCGCCGGATACCGCGGCGCGCTGGCCGCCTGGGCCGGATTCACCTTGCCTTCAGCCGTACTGCTGGTGTTGTTTGCCCTGGGAGTCTCGCATTTGGGGCAGGCCCTGCCGCCGGGCCTGCTGCACGGGTTGAAAGTGGCCGCAGTCGCCGTCGTGGCGCAGGCCGTATGGAACATGGCCCGCTCGCTCTGCACCACGGGGCGCACCATCGGCATCATGGTCGCGGCAGCCTGGGCGGCCACGCTGCTGCCGTACGCCTGGGTCCAGGTGGCCATACTGGCGGTCGCGGGCCTGGTCGGCCGCCTGTGGCTGGCCCCGTCCGGCCCGCCTGGCACACAGGCACTGCCTGTCCCCATCGGGCGTCGCGCCGGCGCCGGGTGGCTGCTTGTATTCGCTGTCTTGCTCGTCGGCCTGCCGATGGCGGCAGCATTGCATCCGGACCATGTGCTGGCGCTTGCCGATGCCTTCTATCGCGCAGGATCGCTGGTATTCGGCGGCGGGCACGTCGTGCTGCCATTGCTGCAGGCGGAAGTTGTGCCGCCCGGCTGGGTGGATAACGACGTGTTCCTGGCCGGCTACGGCGCCGCCCAGGCCGTGCCGGGGCCGCTATTCACGTTCGCCGCGTTTATCGGCGCTTCGCTGCCGGGCCAGCCGTCGGGCTGGGCGGGCGCCGCGCTGTGCCTGGCGGCTATTTTTCTTCCGTCGTTCCTGCTGGTGGCCGGAGCCCTGCCGTACTGGGAACGCGTGCGGCATGGCGCCGGCGTGCGCGCCGCGCTGGCGGGAATCAATGCGGCGGTGGTGGGTCTGTTGGCGGCAGCGCTGTACCACCCCGTATGGACCAGCGCGATACTGCGCCCGACGGATTATGTCCTGGCCCTGCTGGCCGTGATGGCATTGGCGGCATGGCGGTTGCCGGCGTGGTTGGTAGTTGCCGGATGCGCCGTGCTGGGTGCGCTTTCGGCCGCCTGGCTTCCCTAGGCGCTCGCCGGCGTTGGGTCGGCGCCGCTGGCCCGAACCTCGGCTACTTCTGCTCCACCAGGTTCGACAGGGCGTTGCCAAGTTCCTGCACCGCGCCCCCCACACCTTCGGCGACACCCTTGGCGCTGACGCCGATGGCCTTGGCCAGCCCGCCCATCAGGCGCATCGAGATGTTGTCATCCAGCGAAAACTTCGGATCGTCCAGATTGCCCGTCAGCGTAAAGTCGAACGCGACCTCGCCATTGCGGTCCTCCAGTGCGGCGAGCACCGCCTTGCGCGGCAGCGACGCCAGCGTATCGCCCTTGCCGCCGAATTTCAGGCCGTGCAGTTCAAGATGGCCGGCGGCATTCAATTGGCGCTTCTGGATGCGCGTGCGCATGTCCAGATCAACCGTGCCGCCTGTCATCGTGGCGCCCGAGCCCTTGTACAAGTAGGGTGCCAACGCCGGCACGGCCACGCCGGCCAGGCGGTTGCGCACGTCGGCATCCCGGCTGGCCGCGGCCAGCCAGCCATCGACCTCCACCGTGCCGGTATGCGTCCTGGCCGGCACGCGGCCGGTTACTTGCAGCAACGTGCGCTCATCGCGCTTGGGAAAATACAGCGGGCCGATCTGCGCCTGCATCTGGTTCAATGACACCTTGTGGGCAGGCTTTGACACAATGGCGTCGTAATAATCCACTTCGCCATTGCGCAATGTGGCTTTGCCGATTTCGGTTTGCCATTGCTCGGATGGGTCCTTGCCTTCGGCCGCGCTTTCCTGGCGTTTTTCGCGGGCGCGCGCGGTCAGGGTGGGCAATATTTCCAGTCCGTCCCGCGAGCGGCGCACCGACATGTAATAGTCTTCGACCACCAGCGTATCCAGTACCAGGCGCCGCGACACCAGGCTGCGCCAGTCCGGCGTACACACGATGCGGCGGGCGCGCAGCGTCTGCTCGGCGGGCCAGCCTTCCGGCGCGCCCAGCACCACATCGTGCAATACCACCTCTTTCAGCCCGACGTCGATGTCGGCCGCCCGCCCGGTAGTTCCCATGAAATCCAGGATGCGCGCCTCGACCACGCGCGCTGCCAGGTGCATGGCCAACGCGCCCGCCGCCAGCAGCGTCAGCAGGCAAGCCATAGCAATCAGCAGGATTTTCTTGTGTCTGGGGCTCATGGTCATCCCGCGGCGCGCACGCCATCGCGAAGGGCGCGCGCGCCGATCGTTGCCTGCAATTATTACGGAATACAGTGCGACAACAGCGCGTCAGCAATTTTCAGGCCTTGCCGCAGCTGCCTGGCAGCCGATGCGAAGCCGCCAAGCGTGTCCGCGTCTCCAGGCAGATGTTCTTGGTCAGGCGCCCATCGTGTATCCGCCCAAACAACAAAAAACCCGCAAAGCCTTAGCTGATGCGGGTCTTCTGGTTTCGCTGGACGCCTTGGGACATCCAACTGGCGGAGAGGGTGGGATTCGAACCCACGGTACGGGGTTACCGTACGCCTGATTTCGAGTCAGGTACATTCGACCACTCTGCCACCTCTCCGGTGTCCGATTTCCGTGCCGGGCAAGCCCGGTGGGACGCCGCCTGCGGCGCTGGGCGCCGTGGTCGTCTGGCAGACGTCCGGACCTTCGCTTCCGAAAAAACGAAGACCGCAACTATATCAGAAAATTTCCGATTGATGTTCGGCAAGGAGCGGCCGCCTTGTCGGCGGTGGGGGTGTCTGCCAAGCCCGCGCCGGGGGTGGGGCCTCGCGGGTGGATGCGGATCGCGCGCGGCTAAACTTGAGCCCGGCCTTCCCACCCGGGCGCGGCCCGATCCAGACAGGAGAATTGCATGCTCAAAGGAAAAGTCGCACTGGTCACCGGTTCCACCAGCGGTATCGGGCTGGGGATCGCCGCCGCATTCGCCCAGCAGGGCGCCAATGTCGTCCTGAACGGTTTTGGCGATGCCGCCCAGATCGAAAAGCTGCGCGCCGACCTTGCCAGCCGGCATGGTGTGCAAGTGTTGTACGACGGCGCCGACCTGTCGCGCGGCGACGCGGTGCGGCAGCTGGTCGAGAACGCCGTGCAATCGCTGGGGCGCATCGATATCCTGGTCAACAATGCCGGCATCCAGCACACTGCGCCGATCGAAGAATTTCCAGCCGAGAAGTGGGACGCCATTCTGGCGCTCAATCTGTCGGCCGTGTTCCACGGCACCGCCGCCGCCTTGCCCCACATGAAGAAGCAGGGCTGGGGGCGCATCATCAATATCGCGTCGGCGCACGGTCTGGTCGGTTCCGCGAACAAGTCGGCCTATGTTGCCGCCAAGCACGGCGTGGTGGGGCTGACCAAGGTCACCGCGCTGGAAACCGCAGGCACGGGTATTACCGCCAACGCAATTTGCCCGGGATGGGTGCGCACCGCCCTGGTCGAAAAACAGATCACCGCGCTGGCCGAACAACACCACATCGACCAGGACGCGGCCGCCCGCGAGCTGCTCGGCGAAAAACAGCCGTCGCTGCAATTCGTCACGCCCGAACAACTGGGCGGCACGGCCGTATACCTGGCGTCGGACGCCGCCGCGCAAGTAACCGGAACGACCATCTCGGTGGACGGCGGCTGGACGGCACGCTGATCGGCGCGTTGCGCAACAGACACAAGACTAACCAAGGAACCCCCCGAATATGTTGTTCTTGCTTTCCCCTGCCAAGAAACTGGATTACGACACCCCTGTTCATATCGAGCAGCACACCCAGCCTCTGTTTGTTGACCAGGCCGCGGCCCTGATCAAGGTGCTGAAGGCCTTGTCGGCGGACGAAGTGGCCGGATTGATGAGCCTGAGCCCGGCGCTGGCCGAGCTGAACGTGGCGCGTTACGCCGCCTGGTCGCGCAAGTTCACGCAGCACAACGCCCGGCAGGCCGTGCTGGCCTTCAACGGCGACGTCTACGAAGGCCTGCAGGCCGCCACGCTGTCCCCGGCCCGGCTCGAATGGGCGCAGGAACACGTGGCCATTCTCAGCGGCCTGTATGGCGTGCTGCGCCCGCTGGACCTGATGCAGCCGTATCGCCTGGAAATGGGCACGCGGCTCGCCACCCCCAAAGGCAAGAACCTGTACGAATACTGGGGTAGCGCCATCGCCGATTACCTGAACGAACGCCTGGCGGGGCAGAAAACGCCTGTCGTCGTCAACCTGGCGTCCGAAGAATATTTCAAGGCCGTGGACCTGAAAGTGCTGAAGGCGCGCGTGGTGCAATGCGTGTTCCAGGACTGGAAGAACGGCGCCTGGAAGGTGATCAGCTTTCACGCCAAGCGCGCCCGTGGGCTGATGGCCCGCTACGCCATTGAACACAAGGTAGGCAAACCCGAAGGCTTGCAGAAGTTCGACAGCGAAGGCTACGCGTACGATCCGTCGGCTTCGAGCCCCGACAAGCTGGTGTTCCGGCGCAAGGTCTAGGCGCGCGCCATGTCCGCAGGGCTGCGCGTCTTTCTGGTGTTTTCGCTGGGATACCTGGTTTCGTACTTGTTCCGGGGCGTCAATATTGGGTTCGGCCCCTATCTGACGCAGGAGTTCAATCTATCGGCGGGCGACCTGGGCACGCTGACCAGCCTGTATTTCCTGGGGTTTGCGCTGATGCAGATCCCGGGCGGGCTGCTGCTCGACACTTGGGGTCCAAGGCGCGTCAACGCGCTGATGCTGTTGCTCGCGGCGCTGGGCACGTTGGTGTACGGGTACGCCGACGGCTTGCCGGGGTTGATGCTGGGGCGCCTGCTGATCGGCGCCGGCGTAGCTGTCTGCCTGGGCGCGGCCTTCCAGGCGCTGGCGCAGAACTTCCCGCTGGCGCGCCTGCCGTTGGTCAACGGGCTGGTCATGGCCGTGGGCGGACTTGGCGGGGTGCTGGTCGGCTCGCCGCTGTCATGGGTGCTGGCGCGCAGTTCCTGGCAGGCCGTCAGCGTGGCGCTGGCGTTTTTCACGGTGGCCGTGGCGGCGCTGATCTGGTGCGGCGCGCCGCGCGAAAGCGCGCGTCATCGCCCCGTGCCGACGCTCGCCGAGCAGTGGCGCGGCACATGGGCATTGCTTTGCGACGCGCGCTTCTGGCGGCTGGTGTCCCTGCCGGTGATGACGGGCGGGGCCTTCTATGGCGTGCAATCCCTGTGGGCGCGCCCCTATCTGCATGATGTCAACGGCCTGGATGCCGCCTATGCGGCGGGGTTGGTGTCGTTGCTTGGCATCGCGATGATGGCGGGCAATGTCGGGCTGGGCGCTCTGGCGCGCCGCCTCGAGCGCATGGGGCTGGGGCTATACGGGTTCGGGGGCGCCTGTATGGTGCTTTTCCTGCTGACGCAGACCCTGATCATGATGCAGGCGCCCATACCGCTGGGCGTGCTGTGGGCCAGCTACGGCGCGTTCGGCTCGGCCAACATCCTGGTCTACGCGCTGCTGGCGGGCGAGTTCCCGCGCGAACTGCTGGGCCGTGTCGCCTCGACGACCAATCTGCTGATGTTCATCACCATCTTCCTGTGCCAGGTGGGCATGGGCTGGATCGTCGATCTGTGGCCGCGTACCGCGGGCAGCTATCCGCCCGCCGCCCACCTGGCGGCCTGGGGCGTGGTGCTGGTCCTGCAGGTGGCGGCCGCGGCCTGGTATTTCTGGCCCGGGCGCGCGGGCGCCGCGGCGCGCTAGCACGCGCAAACGCGCCGCTCAGGCGGCCGTCGCCACCGGGCGGCGCTGAGGCGGGTCGGCCACCGCGGCCAGTTCCTGCCGTATCTGCGTCGAGGCCCGCAACATCTGCTTCAGCGGGTAGGCCAGCGCCGCCAGGTCGCCTTCGGTATCGAATTGCGCGGGCAGGTTCGTCGGCGCCGGCCGGCGGTCGTCCAGCATGTCCACGATATCGACCAGGGCCTTGCGCATGGGCGGCGGCGTGTCTTTCAGATTGGCCAGCAGGGGCACGGCCGCAGTGATCTGCGAAGCCATGATGTGGTTCTGGATCAGCAGATTGTTGAACTCGGGCACATTGCTCTGGTGAGAGCGCGGCTCGCTGATCATGCGATAGAAGGCTTCGGCAAAATTGCTGAAGGCGATATGAACGTTCTTGCGCGCCAGGCGCCAGGCGATGTCGGCTTCTTCGGCCGAGGGCATATCGTCGGCCGGCGTCTCGCCGCTGGCCGACGCCTGCATGGCGCGCACATACTCCAGGCCCGTGCGCAGGTATTCGCGGTTGGCGTTGGTGGCCGCGCGCGCCAGCGGCTTCATGTAGCGCGCTTCCCACCAGGGCAGCACATAGCTGCATACCAGGGCAATGGCGCAGCCCAGCGCGGTGTCGAGCGCCCGCTCGCCTATCACTTCCATGGATACCGTGCCGGTCGCCACGAAGTGGAACACCAGAACCACGAACAATGTATTGAATATGGCGCTGGCCATGTAATTCAACTGCACCAGGCTGTTGCCCATGATGCATGCCGCCAGCAGCACTACGAACAACACTTCGGGCCGGTTCGTCACGCGGAACAGCGCCAGCGCCAGCATGCAACCGATCAAGGTGCCCACCAGCCGGAATCCGTTGCGCTGGCGCGTCAGGGCGAAACCCGGCTTCATGATGATGATGATGGTCAGCAGCACCCAGTAGCTGTGCGCGGCCGTCAGCTGCGGAGCCACCCAGCCGCCTATCATCGCCATGGCGATGGCCCCGGCCAGCGCCACGCGCACCGCGTAGCGAAAGTAGGGCGAATCCAGCCGCAGGTTGCTGGTCAGCATGCCCAGGCGCAGCTCCTGGCGCGACATGAACTGCGTCAGCGATTTATTGATGCGCACGGCGCTGGTGGGTTCGGCATCCGGACGCGCTTCGGTATGGGCCGCCAGCTTGCCCACGATGCGCGCCGCGTTGCGCAGGCGGCGCAGCACCTGCACGATCAGGGCCAGCATTTCGGGATCTCGCTCGGCCATGCCCTGCGCGCGGAACTGCTCGATTTCGTATTCGATCGCGCGCAGTTCGGCCTTCGTGCTGCTGCGTGGGTTGCTGTGCTTGCCGCGCGACACATCCAGCGCAATGCGGTTGAGCTCTATCGCCATTTTGGCCAGCGCGTCGCGCATGAATATCAGGCAGTCGTGGCCGGCAAGGCCGCGCCGCAATGTGGCGTAGTCGGTGTGGGTGGCCACCAGCGTGTCCAGCAGCTGCAGCATGTCGACGAACAGGTTCCACAGCATCACCTTCTCGGCATCGCGGTAGCCGTGTCCGCGCGGCAGGCGCCGCAACACGATGTCCCTGGCAGCCTGGTGCTTCTCGGTCATCACGGACTGCGACCGGATCAGGGCCGGGTAGATGTCGTCCAGGTCGGTGGCCTCGTCATAGAATCGGCTGCGCGCGGCCATGTAGTCGGCTGTGGCGAACAGGGCCACCGACATGGCCTGGCGTTCCTCGCGCAACCAGAGCAGCCGGCTGAAACCCACGCTGAACAGAAGATAGAACAGCGCGCCGCCCAGGGTGGCGGCGGAATGCGCCAGCACCTGGTCGGGCGTCAGCGGGCTGTGCATGGTCAGCGTCATGATCAACAGCCCGGCAAAGCCGATCAGCCCGCCCCGCTTGCCGAACACCGAGAACATCGAAAACAGGAAGCACTGGGCAATGACCAGCAGCCACAGCAGCAGGGGATAGGTCGAGGCGGCCCCGGTGATCGTGACCGCGGCGGTGGCCAGCGCCGCGCCGCCCAGCATCTCGTTGGTGCGATGCTGCTGCGGCCCCCCGGGCTGGTCGATGATGGCCAGGCATTGCGCGCCGAAGGTGGCCACCAGGCCGATGCTGTATTGGCCGAACACCCCGCCCAGCACCATGACCGGCAGCAGCATGCCCACCCCTTGCCGCACCCCGCCAAAGAAGTAGTGGCTGTACAGAAAGCGGGGAATGGCGGCGATGCGCAGGTCCATGTAGCGGCCGATGAAAGGGATGACGGCCCAAGTATAGAAAGATGCGACGGTTTTGGGGGCCGGATCGGTCGCCCGGCGGGGGCGGCGTGTCGATTTGCTACCGATGCCGCAACGCGGTAAAGTCGCTTTCTTGCGCCGGTGTGTCTATCCGAAGCCGGCGATCAGGCCAACGGGCTGCCCGGGCTACATTCCGGGTGCTGCGCGCCAGTAATAACTGCCGTTTGGCCGCGCCACAAGCGTGTGTTGCCAAGGCTTCCATTTCGACCTCCAGCGTCCCCCAGGGGCGTTTGCGCTGCGTTCCCGACGAACGCGTGCCGGGTCGGCAGGGTGTCCGGGTGGCGAGGCTCCGTGAGTCTCAAAGCGCCGGATCATGTTGCCGGTTCCGGTCCGGGTTCAGTCGCCGCCATATCCGGGCGGGCGACGGTCAGGAAAACAGAGCCGGTACTGAAAGGAATACAACATGGAAACCATAGGCGCCGATATCGTCGTGCGCTGCCTGGCCGAAGAAGGCGTCGAGCACGTTTTCGGCTATCCCGGCGGCGCGGTGCTGTACATCTACGACGCGATTTTCAAGCAAGACAAGTTCAAGCACATTCTGGTTCGTCACGAGCAGGCCGCCGTGCACGCCGCCGATGCGTACTCGCGCGCATCGCAAAAGGTGGGCGTGTGCATCGTCACCAGCGGTCCGGGCGTCACCAATGCCGTCACCGGCATTGCCACGGCCTACATGGATTCGATTCCCATGGTCATCATCAGCGGGCAGGTGCCCACTGCGGCCATAGGCGAAGACGCGTTCCAGGAATGCGACACGGTGGGCATCACCCGTCCGTGCGTCAAGCACAACTTCCTGGTGCGCGACGTCAAAGACCTGGCCGAGACCATGCGCAGGGCGTTCTATATCGCCCGCACGGGGCGGCCCGGCCCGGTGCTGGTCGACATTCCCAAAGACATCACGCTGCAACCCTGCAAGTATGTGCCGCCCAAGGGCGAGATCAGCATGCGTTCGTACGCGCCGGTCACCAAGGGTCACCAGGGCCAGATCAAAAAGGCCGTGCAGATGCTGCTGGCCGCCGAGCGGCCCATGATTTACGCCGGCGGCGGGGTCATCCTGTCCGATGCCGCTGCCGAACTGCAACGCGTGGTCGAGCAGCTGGGCGCGCCGTGCACCACCACGCTCATGGGGCTGGGCGGCATGCCGGGCACAAGCCGCCAGTTCGTCGGCATGCCGGGCATGCACGGCACCTACGAAGCCAACATGGCCATGCAGCACTGCGACGTGCTGCTGGCGGTGGGCGCGCGCTTTGACGACCGCGTCATCGGCAACCCGCGCCACTTTGCGCAGAACGCCCGCAAGATCGTCCATATCGATATCGATCCTTCTTCGATTTCCAAGCGCGTGCGCGTCGACGTGCCCATCGTCGGCAACGTCAAGGACGTGCTGGCCGAGTTCAGTGCGCAGTACGACGCCGCGCGCGCCGAGGTCAAGGCCCCGCCTTCGCTCGAAAAGTGGTGGCAGCAGATCGAGGTCTGGCGGGGCAAGGAATGCCTGAAGTACGCCAACTCCGACGAAGTCATCAAGCCGCAGTACGTCGTCGAGAAGCTCTGGGAAGTCACCGGCGGCGACGCCTTTGTGACGTCGGATGTCGGTCAACACCAGATGTGGGCCGCGCAGTACTACAAGTTCGACAAGCCGCGCCGCTGGATCAATTCCGGTGGCCTGGGCACGATGGGGGTGGGGTTGCCGTACGCCATGGGCGTGCAGATGGCCAATCCTGGCGCCGACATCGCCGTCATCACGGGCGAGGCGTCCATCCAGATGAACATCCAGGAACTCTCCACGTGCCAGCAGTACCACCTGACGCCCAAGATCGTCTGCCTGAACAACCGGTTCCTGGGCATGGTGCGGCAATGGCAGCAGATCGACTACGGGTCGCGCTATTCCGAGTCGTACATGGATTCGCTGCCCGATTTCGTGAAGGTGGCCGAAGCCTACGGACACGTGGGGCTGCGCATTGAACGGCCGGCAGATGTCGAGCCGGCGCTGCGCGAAGCATTCAAGAAGCACAAGGACCGCCTCGTCTTCCTGGACTTCATCACCGACCGCACCGAGAACGTGTGGCCCATGGTGAAGGCCGGCCGCGGGCTGACCGAGATGCTGCTCGGCTCAGAAGACCTGTAAGGAGGCGACCATGAAACATGTGATTTCCGTGCTCATGGAAAACGAACCCGGCGCGCTGTCGCGCGTGGTGGGTTTGTTTTCGGCTCGTGGCTACAACATCGAAACCCTCACCGTGGCGCCCACTGAAGACGCCACCTTGTCGCGCCTTACCGTGGTCACGGTGGGCTCCGACGACGTCATCGAACAGATCACCAAGCACCTTAACCGCCTGGTGGACGTGGTGAAGGTGGTCGACCTGACCGAAGGTTCGCACATCGAGCGCGAGCTCATGCTTATCAAGGTGCGCGCCGTCGGCAAGGAACGCGAGGAAATGAAGCGCATGGCCGATATTTTCCGCGGCCGCATCATCGACGTCACCGATAAGTCTTACACCATCGAACTGACCGGCGTGCAGGAAAAAATCCAGGCGTTCATCGACGCACTGGACCGCAGCGCCATCCTGGAAACCGTGCGCACCGGCGTGTCCGGCATCGGGCGCGGCGAACGGATCCTGAAACTCTGAGGCCTGCGGGCCTTGCATCCATCCTGAACTATCCAGAAATCGTATAAATCCGGAGCACACGACATGAAAGTTTTCTACGACAAAGACTGCGACCTTTCCCTGGTCAAGGGCAAAACCGTTGCCATCATCGGCTACGGCTCGCAAGGCCATGCCCACGCGCTGAACCTGCATGATTCGGGCGTGAAGGTCGTGGTGGGCCTGCGCAAGGACGGCGCCTCGTGGAACAAGGCCGCCAATGCCGGCCTCGAAGTGAAAGAAGTCGCCGAAGCGGTCAAGATCGCCGACGTGGTGATGATGCTGCTGCCCGACGAGAACATCGCGGCGGTGTATCGCAACGAAGTGCATGCCAACATCAAGGCGGGCGCTGCGCTGGCCTTTGCCCATGGCTTTAACGTGCACTACGGCCAGGTCGTGCCGCGCGACGACATCGACGTCATCATGATCGCCCCCAAGGCTCCCGGCCACACGGTGCGTTCCACCTACTCGCAGGGCGGCGGCGTGCCCCACCTGGTGGCGGTCTACCAGGACAAGTCCGGCTCGGCCCGCGATGTGGCCCTGTCGTACGCCAGCGCCAACGGCGGCGGCCGTGCCGGCATCATCGAAACCAATTTCCGCGAAGAAACCGAAACCGACCTGTTCGGCGAACAGGCCGTGCTGTGCGGCGGTACGGTCGAACTGATCAAGGCGGGTTTCGACACGCTGGTCGAGGCCGGCTATGCGCCCGAAATGGCGTACTTCGAGTGCCTGCACGAGCTCAAGCTGATCGTCGACCTGATCTATGAAGGCGGCATCGCCAACATGAACTACTCGATCTCGAACAACGCCGAATTCGGCGAATACGAGACCGGCCCCAAGATCGTCACCGAGCAGACCCGCCAAGCCATGCGCGAAGCCCTGGTCGCCATCCAGACCGGCGAATACGCCAAGAAGTTCATCCTGGAAAACGCCGCCGGCGCTCCCACGCTGACGTCGCGCCGCCGCATCAACGCCGAATCCCAGATCGAACAGGTCGGCTCCAAGCTGCGCGCCATGATGCCCTGGATCGCCGCCAACAAGCTGGTGGACAAGTCCAAGAACTGATCGTCCCACCTATGGTGTCTGACACCCTTCGGGAGTCAGACACCTTCCCAGCCAGGCAAGCCGTCCCGACGGTGCCTGACTCCCGAAGGGTGTCAGACACCTTCGCGGTCAGGGACTCAGGCACCTTCCCAGCCAGGCAAGCCGTCGCGACGGTGTCTGACTCCCGCAGGGTGTCAGACACCTCTCCGGCGCGGCAAGGCATTCCCCGATTACGGTGCCCGACACCCGCCCAGCGGGGCACAGTGCCTAAGCCCCGACTTGCGCGCCAAGGCATCCCTCGGGATGCCTTTTCTCTTTATGCCAAAATGGCGCGCCATGCCCATGGAAGCCGCCCGGATAGCCGTCCCGCGACCTTCCCCGAACGCCGCAAGCCGCTACGGATGAGTTAACCTTCCGGTTATCCGTCGCCTTATTCAGTGACTATGCCCAATTTCTCCATGCGCGATTCCGAGAATCGCCACCGCAGTATCTATCTGTTGCCCAACGCGTTTACCACCGCGGCCCTGTTTGCCGGGTTCTACGCCGTCGTGCAGGCCATGAACGACCGCTTCGAAGTGGCCGCCATTGCCATCTTCGTGGCGCTGGTGCTCGATGGCATGGATGGACGCGTGGCGCGCCTGACCAACACCCAGTCGGCTTTCGGCGAGCAATATGATTCCCTGTCCGACATGACCTCGTTCGGCGTCGCGCCGGCCCTGGTCATGTACGAATGGATACTGAACGACCTGGGGCGCTGGGGGTGGCTTGCCGCCTTCGTCTACGTATCCGGTGCGGCGCTGCGCCTGGCGCGGTTCAACACCAACATCGGCGTGGTCGACAAGCGCTACTTCCAGGGCTTGCCCAGCCCCGCGGCCGCCGCGCTGGTGGCGGGTTTCGTCTGGCTGGCCATCGACAACAAGCTGCCCATCGAGCACAACGTCATGGCCTGGGTGGCTTTCTGCCTGACGATGTACGCCGGCGTCACCATGGTGTCCAATGCAACGTTCTTCAGCGGCAAGAGCTTTGCCCTGGGCCGCAGCGTGCCGTTCTGGGGAATCTTGCTGGTGGTGGCCGTGTTTGTCTTCGTGTCCAGCGATCCCCCGGTCGTGCTGTTCGGGCTGTTCGTGCTGTATGGCCTGTCGGGGTGGGTAATCACGGCCTGGCGCTGGAACCGCGCCCGCGCCCGGCGCCAACACCAGGACCGCCGTCCCTGACCCCGTTCGCCGCCGCTACCACCAGCGGCGGTCTGCCTCGAACATGGGGTCGGGGCCGGGATGAAAACGCGTCACCTGCTGGCCGTCGCGGCCCATGTACACGAACATCAGCGAATTCCACACCCCCGACTGCTTGTAGCGGTACGACCACACCACCTCGCGCACGCTGGGCAAGCCGACCTGGTCGATTTCGGCGGGCGGTCCGAATTCGCAGCGCACTTGATCGGCCGTCCAGGTGCCCGTGGCCAGCAACTTGAAATGCGCGTCGGTAAGAATGGGCCGAACCTGGTCGATACGGCCGTCCGGCCCCACATTCGCGCCCCAGGCGTATTGGCCGTAAGGCTGCTGGGTCCAGATCACCCGCTGGCCGCCGTCGGCCATCGGGCAGGCGAAATTGGGCTGGCCCAGCTGCGACGTCACGCTGGCAAGGGGCGAGCCGGGGGGCACCTGGGTGGGGTTTGCGCAGGCGGCCAGGGCGGCGGTGGCGGCAATGGCCAAGGCGCGCCCGGCCAGGCCGGTCAGGTCAGAAATCATGCCGGTTCTCCGGTAGGCCGGCCCAGGGGCCGGACGGGGTGGCGGGTCAGTAGGGCCATTCTATTGAATCAGTTATAATCGCTGTCTGATTTGCCCGGCTATACCCATGGCCGGGCAAATTCAATATGTTGTCCGGTATCCATGCCGCCTTGCAAGGCGGCCGCCGCGACACTCAATGTAGCAAAAGCAGTACCCAAGCATCACGGTTTTTGCCGTTTTTCAAAACCACGGCTGGGCGCCTCGGCCCTGCCGCAAGTCAAAGAGGTCATACATGTCCGTAGCTGACATCAAAAAAGCCGACATCGTCGCGCAGTTTCAACGCGCCCAAGGCGATACCGGTTCCCCCGAAGTTCAGGTGGCACTGCTCACCGCCCGTATCAACGAACTGACCGGTCACTTCAAGACCCACATGAAGGACCACCATTCGCGCCGCGGTCTGCTGCGCATGGTCAGCCGTCGTCGCAAACTGCTCGACTACCTCAAGGGCCGCAATCCCGATTCGTACCGCGCACTGATCGAAAAACTCGGTCTGCGCAAGTGATCGACGGGGCAGGCTCCCCATGACGCAACCGTGGCCGGTGCGACATCTGTCGCGTCGGCCACGGTTTTTCATTTGTAAGGAATCCTCGTCATGTTCAATAAAGTGACAAAAACCTTCCAATACGGCCAGCACACGGTCGTACTGGAAACGGGCGAGATCGCCCGCCAGGCCTCGGGTGCCGTGCTGGTGTCGATCGAAGACACCGTGGTGCTGGCCACCGTCGTTGCCGCCAAGAAGGCCAAGCCCGGCCAGACCTTCTTCCCGCTTACCGTCGACTACATCGAAAAAACCTATGCCGCGGGCCGTATCCCCGGCGGGTTCTTCAAGCGCGAAGGCAAGCCGTCCGAAAAAGAAACGCTGACCTCGCGCCTGATCGACCGGCCGCTTCGTCCGCTGTTTCCTGAAGGTTTCTACAACGAAGTCCAGGTGGTTCTGCACACCGTGTCGGTCAACCCGGACATCGACCCCGATATCCCCGCCATGATCGGCGCCTCGGCCGCGCTGGCCATCTCGGGCATCCCGTTCAATGGCCCCATCGGCGCCGCCCGCGTGGGGTATATCGATGGCCAGTACGTGCTCAACCCCACCGCCGCGCAGCTGAAGTCGTCCGAAATGGATCTGGTCGTGGCCGGCACCGAAAACGCCGTGCTCATGGTCGAGTCCGAAGCCAAGCAGCTTTCTGAAGAAGTCATGCTGGGTGGCGTGGTCTACGGCCACGAGCAAATGCAGGCCGCCATCAATGCCATCCATGAACTGGTGCGCGAAGCCGGCAAGCCCGAATGGGACTGGCAGCCCGAAGCCAAGAACGAAGCCCTGATCGCCGCCGTGACGGCCGCCGCGCAAGAGCGCCTGGCCGCTGTGTACCAGGTGCGCGAGAAGCAGGCCCGCACCGGTCAACTGCGCGAAGTCTACGCCGACGTGCATGCCAAGCTGGCCGAGCAGGCCGCCGCTGCCGGCCAGGACGCTCCCGACGCGGTCACGGTCGACAACATCCTGTTCGACCTGGAAGCCCGCATCGTGCGCAGCCAGATCCTGAACGGCGAACCGCGCATCGACGGCCGCGACACCCGCACGGTGCGTCCCATCAGCGTCCGCCTGGGCGTACTGCCCCGCGCGCACGGCAGCGCGCTGTTCACCCGCGGCGAAACGCAGGCGCTGGTCGTGGCCACGCTGGGCACCAAGCAAGACGAGCAGATCATCGACGCGCTCATGGGCGAATACCGTGACCGCTTCATGTTGCACTACAACATGCCGCCCTTCGCCACCGGCGAAACCGGCCGCATCGGCGTGCCCAAGCGTCGTGAAATCGGCCACGGCCGCCTGGCCAAGCGCGCCCTGGTGTCGCTGCTGCCCCCGCACGACGAATTCCAGTACACCATCCGCCTGGTTTCCGAGATCACCGAATCCAACGGTTCGTCGTCCATGGCGTCGGTGTGCGGCGGTTCGCTCGCCATGATGGACGCCGGCGTGCCCCTGCAGGATCACGTGGCCGGCGTGGCCATGGGCCTGATCCTCGACGATGGCAAGTTCGCCGTCCTGACCGACATTCTGGGCGACGAAGATCACCTGGGCGACATGGACTTCAAGGTGGCCGGCACCCGCAACGGCATCACCGCGCTGCAAATGGACATCAAGATCCAGGGCATCACCAAGGAAATCATGCAAGTGGCGCTGGCCCAGGCCCGCGACGGCCGCCTGCATATCCTGGAAAAGATGCGCGAAGCCCTCGACGGTTCGCGTGGCGAGCTCTCGGCGTTTGCGCCGCGCATGCTCACCATCAAGATCAACCCCGAGAAGATCCGTGACGTGATCGGCAAGGGCGGGGCCACCATTCGTGCCCTGACCGAAGAAACCGGCACCCAGATCGACATCTCCGATGACGGCACCATCGTCATCGCGAGCGTGGACGAGGCCCAGGCCAAGGAAGCCCAGCGTCGCATCGTCGAGCTTACCGCCGACGTCGAAGTGGGCCAGGTCTACGACGGCTCGGTGCTGCGCCTGCTGGACTTTGGCGCCATTGTGCAAGTGCTGCCCGGCCGCGACGGCCTGCTGCACATTTCCGAAATCGCCAACTACCGCATCGCCAACATCAACGATGTGCTCAAGGTCGGCCAGCAAGTCCGCGTCAAGGTCATCGAAGCCGACGACAAGGGCCGCCTGCGCCTGTCCGTCAAGGCCATTGGCGGCATCGAGCAGCAACAGGGCGGCGGCACTGACGCCCCCGCGCAAGCAGAACCGCAATCTGAATAAACTTTGCGTTTCTTGAAGTACAAGGCGGCACCGAAAGGTGCCGTTTTTGTTTATCTACGGTACATTCTTGACGCGCCGGCATGCCGCTGGCCATCGCCACGGAGACCGCGTTGACCGGCACAGGGTTGAACCACGCATGAGGCAAGTACGGCTGGCCTTACGAGCCCTGGCGGGCGGCGTGCTGCTGAGCCTGGCGGCGGGCTGTGTATCCCAGCCCCCTGCGGTGGGGCCCAGAAGCGAAGACATGTCGATGGACCAGTTCGCGCAAACCGACTTCAACCGCACGGTCACGCTCGAAATCCGCGACAACCTCAACAGTCTGTACAGTCTGCTCGACAAGCTGTACCGCCGCAACCCGCGCGAATGGCAGAAGGCCGGCATGCCCGACCACGCCGCCGCGGTGGCGCGCGTAAAGGGCTGGATCACCCAGCGCACCCCGCCGCCCGGCCTGCAGGGGCTGCGCGACATCCAGATCCTGGCTGTGTCGCTGGACCCGGCCTATCCGCGCGACCGTGTCGCGGCATTCATCTATGGGCTGGCCGACACCCTGATCGCCGCACATGACGGCAAGACGCGCATGTACGTGTCCGACGTGCTCAACGCGCAGCACATCTACAACGCCGCCCGCAATGTCGAGGCCGCCGCCTGGCTGCTGGCCTCGCGCCGCGATGCCGGCGGGCAGCCGCTGCTGCTGGCCAACGAAATGTCTGCCGAGGCCACCAACCTCAGTTTCGAACGGGAGTTCGGCGCCATCATCGGCCGGCTGGACCTTATCGCCAACCTGCTCGGCGAAAACGCGCGCCGCGTCGGCATCAACTATGCGCAAGGGCTGCTGTTCTTCAATTTTCTGCCGGTACGGTAGGCCCCGGGCCCTGCGGCGGTAGCATAATAAGCACCCAGATCCACCGCGCACAGGACCCACAGTGATCGATCTTGCCGCCATCCAGGCTGCCCGCGCCCGCTTGCACGGGCAGGTGCACAAAACGCCGTTCACGCATTCGCGCACGTTGTCCGACATTCTCGGCGCCGAGGTGTGGCTGAAGTTCGAGAACCTGCAGTTCACCGCGTCTTTCAAAGAACGGGGCGCGCTCAATCGCATGCTGGCGCTCAGCCCGCAGGAGCGTGCCCAGGGCGTCATCGCGGTGTCGGCGGGCAACCATGCGCAGGGCGTGGCGTACCATGCGCAGCGCATGGGCGTGCCCGCCGTCATCGTCATGCCGCGCTTCACGCCCACGGTAAAGGTGGCCAATACACGGCGCTTCGGCGCCACCGTGGTGCTGCAAGGCGACACTTTCGATGATGCCAAGGCGCACGGCTATCAGCTGGCCAACGAGCGCGGCCTGGTCATGATCCACCCCTACGACAACGAGGCCGTCATTGCAGGGCAGGGCACGCTGGCCCTTGAAATGCTCGAAGACCAGCCCGACCTGGACACCATGGTCATCGCCATCGGCGGCGGCGGCCTGATCAGCGGCATTGCCACGGCGGCGCGCGCCATCAAGCCCGGTATCGAGATCGTGGGCGTACAGACCGAACGCTTTCCGGCCATGTACGCGGCCATGCATGGCGTGGACATGACGCCGGGCCACTACACCATCGCCGAAGGCATCGCGGTGAAATCACCCGGCGCCATTACCCAGGACATCGTGCGTCGCCTGGTCGACCGTATCGAACTGGTAAGCGAGGCCGACATCGAGCATGCCATCGTCGTATTGCTCGAAATCGAAAAAACCGTCGTAGAAGGCGCCGGCGCCGCCGGCCTGGCCGCGTTGTTGCACGACCAGGCAGCGGGGGCGGGGCGCTTTCGCGGCAAGCGCATTGCGCTGGTGCTCACGGGCGGCAACATCGACCCGCTGATGCTGGGCGAGCTGATCGAACGCGGCATGGTGCGCGCCGGCCGCCTGGCCCGTATCCGGGTCGACCTTCGCGATCTGCCGGGTGCGCTGGCGCACGCCACCAAGCTCATCGCCGACGCGCACGCCAACATCACCGAAGTGCATCACCAGCGCGCCTTTACAGCCCTGCCGGCGCGCAATGTCGAGGTCGATTTCGTGCTGCAGACGCGTGGGCCCGAACACATCGAAGAAGTGATCGCGATACTGAATGCAGCAGGCTTTGCGGCCAGCAACCACGATCACTGAACGCGCCGCTACCGGGCCTCGTGGCGCGCCACCAGCGCCTTCAGGCGATACAGCCGTTCGCGGTGCAGCGTGGCGCCCAGTGGTTCGGGTTCGCGCCCCAGCGCCACGTAGTCGCCCGGTACTGCCCGGACGGCCTCGTGCATGCGCGCGGGGTCGGCTTCCCACCATTGCGACAGAAGGCGGTCCGGCGTCAGCGCGTCCAACCCCTGGCGCCGCAGTTCCGAGCGATTGAAGTCTTTCAGGTTCCAGGTTGCCACCAGCACGGTGGGCGGTCGCTGCAGGCCGCAGCGCGCGCGCCGCGCGAGGCCTGCCGCGATCACGTGGAAATCTTTGGGATCGCTATAGCGCAAGCCGGTCTCGTACGCCTGCAGGTCGCCTTCGGACGCGAGCGGGAACAGCTGGTTCATGTCGGCCCATTGGGCCGCCAGCACGTCCGCGGGAATCGCCCACAGGCGCGCGGCGTTGCGGCGCCATTCTTCTCCGATCCGCTCGCTCCAGACGGGCTGGTAGAAGCCGGCGGCCGCCAGGCGCAACATCAGGCGGCGCACAATGCCCGACATCAGTACGCAGGCATCGAGCACCACAAATGGCGGCGAGGGGGAAGGGGGAGCGGGCATCACGGCGCCGTCACTGTAACAGGAACACGCCCCCCTTTTCTGGTAACAATAAATTGCGGGGACACACGGGTAACTGCACGCGCTACCGGCCCTGTCGGGCGCTTTCAAGGGCGGCCCGTGTCGTCCTGAAATAAACAGACTTGCGGCTTATAGATTTGTTGCATCTATTAGGGAAAACCGCCTTGAGGCGACGATTCTCTTCAAGTAGTTTGCGCGGGTAATCCCTAATCGGGGCAGTGTATCCAGGCTATATGACAACCGCGTGATCGCGCGGTTCTACGTGCGCTTGCCGCCAGGGCGAGTCGAGGGAGAGGTTTCGAGTGGATATTCCAAGCTTTTTTCAACAGCGCCCCGTCATCGCGCATACTCCCCTTGAAACCGCGCTCGTGTTCCGGCAGATGACAGGCCACGAGGGCCTGTCGCAGTTATTTGAATTCGATGTCGAACTGCTGGCCAGCTCTTTCAACCTGGATCTGAAGCAGTTGCTGGGCAAACCGCTCACGCTGGAAATTGCCACGACGATGCAGCCGCGCTATCTCAGCGGCCAGATAGTGCGCTGCGTGATGGTAGGACGCGAGAGCAACACGTCGCGCAATTATGTTTACAAGGTCACGGTAAAGCCCTGGCTGTGGTACCTGACCCAGACATCCGACAACAAGATCTTTCAGCAGAAATCGGTGCCGGACATCGTCAAGGAAGTACTGGGCGAGTACGGATACCCCTTCGAGATGAAGCTGACGGGCAGCTATCGTTCCTGGGAATACTGCGTGCAGTACCAGGAAACCGATTTTGCTTTTGTCAGCCGCCTGCTCGAGCACGAAGGCATCTACTATTATTTCAAGCACGACAAGGGCCAGCATACCCTTGTGCTGACTGACGATATATCGCTGCACGCGCCCGTGCCCGGATACGAATCGCTGCCGTACTACGGGCCCGATCGCGTTTCGACCCCGCGCGAAGAATACATTTCGATGTGGGAAATTTCGGCGCAGGTCACGCCCGATGGCTACGCCACGGTGGACTACGACTTTACCAAGCCCGGCGCCAGCCTGGATGCCGTGTCGAAGCGGCCCGGCGGTTCCGAGCCGGGCAACCTGGAGGTATTCGAGTGGCAGGGCGGCTTCCAGGAAGCGCAGCACGGCGAGCAGTATGCCCGCGTTCGCCTTGAAGAACTGCAAAGCAGCCAGGAACAGGACCTGGGTGCAAGCAATGCCCGCGGCCTGGCGCCCGGCTATCTGTTCACGTTGCGCAATCACCCGCGCAAGGCCGAAAACCGCGAATACCTGGTAGTGTCGGTGAACTACCGCATGAGCGTGGGCGGTTATTCCACCAACAGCGGTTCCGAAGAGTTCTACGAAGTTTCGTTTTCGGCGTTGCCCTCGTCGGTTCAATATCGCGCGCCGCGCGTCACGCCGATCCCGCGTACCCACGGCCCCCAGACTGCCCGGGTGGTGGGCCCGGCCGGCAAGGAACTCTGGACGGACAAGTACGGGCGCATCAAGATCCAGTTTCACTGGGACCGCTACGGCCAGCGCAACGAAAGCAGTTCATGCTGGGTGCGCGTATCCAGCCCCTGGGCGGGCGGCGGTTTCGGCGGCCTGCAACTGCCGCGCATCAACGACGAAGTCGTGGTCGATTTCATCGGGGGCTGCCCCGACCGCCCGATCGTGCTTGGGCGCGTCTATAACGCCAACAATATGCCGCCCGTGGAGCTGCCCGCCAGCGCAACGCAAAGCGGGTTCCGCAGCCAGTCGGTCTACGGCGACCCGTCCATGTGCAACAAGATGATCTTCGAAGATGCACTGGGCAGCGAGCTGGTGCATATGCGCGCGCAGCGCAACATGTGCGACGAGGTGGTGAATGATCACAGCCACACCATAGGCAACAACTACCTGGTTGATGTCTGCGGCATGTACAGCATTACCGCCGGGTCGCTCAGGGTGCACGTCAAGCAGACGACCGACCTGACTCTCGATGGCCAGACCACCGCCAATATGGGTCCGTTCAACAGAACTATCGAGGGTCCCGTAATCAAGCAGACCACGGGCGATGTGCAGACGACCACGAAGGGAATATTGACGGCCAAGCAGGACGGCGCCCAGAAGCTGACCGAAATAGGCGACGTCGAGCATTCGCTCACCGGGGCATACAAATCCAGAATCGACGGGGACGTCAAGATTGTCATCAACGGCAATGTCGGCTAAGCACCTCCGGATGGCAGCGCCGCGTGCGCGCGAACAAACAGGTATGGCATGAGTAAGACGCTGGACGAACTTACCGGTGAGCTGCTGGACTATCAAAAGCCGCCTGGCGCCGGCCCGGATTTCGATTATTCGCCGCCGCCGGCTTCCGATGCGTTAAAGCTGGCCGAAAACAACGGCGTTCGAGTATCCGAGAGCGAACGCACGGCCCTGACGCAAATGGGCGACGTGCTCAGCGGCAGCAGCTTTTCGGTACTGAACCTGAATCTCGATAGTTCGAGCCGGCCGCCCGTAAGCGCCGAGGCGGCCGCGCAGGCCCTGGCCGCCGGCGTCAATGCGGCGTCGGGCGGCACGCTCATTCCGGCGGGCTTCGAAGTCAAGCAAGACTTCAATATGACCGTCCAGGATTATGTCCGGCTGGATTTGCTGGACTCTTACATCAAGTTCACGTCCGGCGCCACGCAATACAACCACAAGAGCAATGTGACGATCGAGGCCACCGACGTCCACCTGAAAGCCGGTGAAATCGCCATCAACGCAGACGAAGAAAAAAACACCGTTCACAACGCAAAAAAACTCAGCCGCTACTTCAACTTGTCCAGCGGGTCGTATTCGCTGACTGAAACTCCCTGGAAAAACAGGTCGGCATTGCTGGTATCGGCCGATCTTTCTTTGGGCAACGCAAGCGTGGGCGGCGTGCGGATCGGTACCGCCGCCCAGATGTCGCACTACGGCAGCGGCCGGCATGGCGGTGGTTTAGTCAGCCTGGATAATGAAAAATCCAAGTGGGAAAAATCTGCCAACATGGTTTCGTTGGGCGCCACGGTGATCTGGCTGATTCTATCGGGCGGTTGACCTATGTGCGACTACAACATACAGCCGGGATCCGCAGCCGGGGCGGTCGTATCCAATATCGGCAATTCCATGGTGTCCCTGCCGCCGGGCATTTTGCGGTTCGACTACGTCAGGCAGCAATTGCTCGCGTATTCCGGCGACCCCATCACGGCGGCGTCCACGGCGCGCGCCATCGAGGTGCTGGCAGAACGCGATCCCGCCAACGCGCAGGCGATTGCGCACGATCTTGCCGCAAAAACCGTTGCCCACCCCAGCACGATAGGCGATCGCGTCCGGCAACGGGTGACCAACCGGCTGCAGGGTCGCACGGACCTGAGCCAGTCGCAGCGTGAAGCTATCGCTTTTGAAGAGGCCCAGTCCGTGCTGCAAGAGACTGGCGCCATCGATGCGCAGTCATCCGGAGGGGTTCAGGCCGACATTCAGCAATATATGGAAGACGGCGTCAGCGCCGAGGCTGCGGCTGCTGCAGCGGCGCAGTCCGCTGCCACAAGCGCGTCGTCGGCGCCCAGCACGTTTTCCATTCTGGGTTACCTGATCCGGCTGGTGCGGGGCGAGGTCACGTACGACTTCCAGGACACGCAGACCATGAACGTCACGGGCAGTGTGATCCATTCGCACTCCGATACGGTGACGTATGAAATGCCCGGCAAGGACATCCATATCAAATGCAGTTCGACAATGAAGACCTATGCCAGTCAGTCGTTGTTGAATTTTCGTTTCCATTCGGGGCGCGGCATCGGCGTCTACAGCGGTTCATATGACGCAACGCTGTATACGTCATTGTCGCTATATGGACTGGCAACCAAATACGGCACGGAGTGGCATGTCTACTCCGGCTATCTGTTTACGGGCACTTTGGGGCGCCTGTATATCGCCGGGTTTGACAACGATATTGTGCTGTACAACACGGCCATTGAAGACAGCAAGAACCATCGGAAGTTCCTGGTCCAGACCAGCAAGCTGGGGAAAGGAAAAGTCCAGTCCTCCACCACGAAGGTGCCCTGATGACAGGTTTCGTTCCTTTGCCCGGTTCCGATGCGCAGGCCGCGATGGCCGAGATCCGGGCGACGCCTGACCTGACGCTCGATAATTTCGACGCGACCGTAGAACCCATCTGGAAAAAGTACAACATCGATCCTGTGTCGGCCGAGGCCGTCCGTGAAGCCGCACATCACACCATGGCGAACAACCCGGGCGCCGACATGAACAGCGTCGCCGCGGATCTGGTTGGCCGCACCATCGCGGATCCCACGGTGGCGGGCAGCAATGCCCGCGCCGCGGTGCGCGCGGGTGGCGAAACGCTTGCCCCCGCCGAGCAGGCCAGACGGGCCGTCACAGCGGCCGGCGATGCGGCCCAGGCCGCAGGAGCAGACCGGGCGGTCGCGGAAAGCAAAGCACAGCAGGCCCTGGATGCAGGCGCCAGTCCGGAATCGGCCGCCGAGTCGGCGGCCACGGCCGCGGTCGCCGACGCGCTGGTAAAAAATTCGTCCAGTTTCGACAGCGTGTCCGGATTCGACATCATGGGCTATTTAAAGGCCATGGTGCAGGGCGTGGTGATAGAAACGAACCTGTCCACCGAAACTCAAACGACAAAGGGTGAGACCAACTGGAAAATTGACGGCTCCTTCGTCCAGACGACGGCGGGCGCATTGACGATCAACTGCCGTAACTATCATGCCGAGGCGAGCACCGATATTTCCGAATCTCCGGTCGGCATGAATTTCTATCTGAAGGGCTACGAAATGTATTCGCCAAAGCCCTTTACCTTCTCGGGGCTGGCGCTGACCGCCTCGGGCGCTACAAGTTCGGCCTACGCCGTGATCGCATCATTGGGCACGGTTAAAACCACTGTGGCAACGCGCGACCTGTATTTATCGGGCGTAACCATGGGATCCGCGCAGAAGCAGTTCCAGCGTTCACATGCCGCGATCGACAAAGCGTTGGTCCGGCTGCATGTTGCCAAGACTTTGCAGTTTCTTGGCGGCAACCCTTCGCCTGCAGTCAAGTCCGCCGCCACGAAGCTGGGCGGCGCCGTGTCGAACCTGGCGAGCAAGTTCAAGAAAAAAGGGAAGGGCGCGCCTTGAAAATCATCAAGCCGCTACGCATGACCATCATGCCCCGCCCTTACCGTTGGCGCGGCGGGACATATCTTGCCGTATCTGTCGCGGTGCTGGTGCGGCATGATGCCCACGGCCCCAAGGTGCAGGCAGAGCACTTCCTGGTGCACGATGTGCTGCCTGAACTCGACGCCGACGAAATGATGGATATGGTCATGCCCAAGCCGCATCCGGAGTTTCTGGTCAGCGGATATGCCTATACAGCGCACCAGAAAGACAAGCAGAAATGCATGGTCAGCGCGCGGGTGGGCAGCAAACGCAAGGATGGCCTGGTCTTCGGTGATCGGTACTGGCTGGGAAACCGGATTTCCGAGCCCGCGCCGTTCGAGGCCATGCCCTTGACCTGGGCCAATTCGTTTGGCGGGCGCGCGATACCGGACAACCCCGTGGGAACCGGTCTGGACGAGGTGGAAGTCAATGGCGCGCGCGCGATACGGCTGCCCAATCTTGAATGCCCCACAGAACGCATACAGACGCGGGGCCAGATCGTTCAACCGTACAATTTCGGGCTGATCCGGCCAGATTGGCCGTCGCGCCTGGAAAAGCTGGGCTCCTGCGACGAAGAATGGGTCAATACCGTGGGATCCGGGTTCTTCGACGACTTGCAGTTCTCGGCCTTCAATGCGGCATCGGATGACCAGATCTGGCATGACCGCGACGCCTTGTCCATGGACGAGCCGTTCGAGTTCTGGAACATGCATCCGGAGCTGCATTGCTGGCAGGGCACGCTGCCATCGCTGCATGCGCGTTGTTTTATCCAGCGCTCGGGCGCTCAACAGCTGGATGAGATTTCAATGCGGCCTACCACGGCGTGGTTCCTGCCGCACCGCACCAGCTATATCCTGCTGTTTCATGGCCAGACCCCCATTGCCGAGGATGACGCATTCGATATCAGCGGCATCATGGGCGCCCTGGAGCATGCCGGACAGCCGCGGCCCGAAGCGCATTACATGAGCATATACGCGCGGCGCACCAGCTTCGACAGCGCCGCGTTAGAGGCGTTTCGCGATGGCGACTTGATGCCGTCGGACATTCTGGCGCCCTGGCTCGAGGATATCCCCCTCGGCGATCGTCCGCTGATGTCCAAGCTGGCAGACCGGCTGCAGCGCGATACCGGTGCGTATCCGCCGGGTGGATTCGTGGGCCCGGTCAAGCCGCTGACGCTCGACCGGCTGGCAGAGGTGGCCGACGAGCACGAGAAGCTGCATGAAGACACTGTCGCCCGCCTGCAGCAAGAGCGGCGCGAGGCGCTCGCTAAAGCCGAAAGCGAAATACGGCAGTCGAGCTTTTCCAAGAAAGAGCCCTTGCTTGAGGCGGTGGCCGGCATGGAATCGTCCGAAGGCGGCTTGACCTTGCCGGAGCAGGGCCCCCCGGATCTCACGGCGATTTTCGACAGCGTGCGCAAGGCGCAATCGCGGCACGCATTGCGGGCGTCTTTGTCGGATAGTGCAACGACGGATATGTCTCCGCGTGACCTGTATCAGCACAGCAAGCGGGGGCTCAAGCAGCTGTATCTGTATTCGGTTCACTTCCAGAGGGGCGTTGCCCGTGCCGCGCCGCACCGGGCGTTGCAGATTCGCGACCAGGTGCTTAGAAAGTACCGCGCGAACAAGAAACTCTCGGATATGGACCTGACGGGAGCCGACCTGTCAGGCATGGATCTATCTGGCGCGGACTTTTCCCGCACCTGGCTCGAGAAAGCCGACTTCACGGGCGCCAATCTGTCGGGGGCAAAGTTCCACGAAACGGTACTGGCGCGCGCATCATTTGTGGATTGCCGCCTGGATGGGGCCTGGATTGAACACAGCAACATCGGCGAAGCCGAGTTCATCAATGTCTCGTTTGGAAACGCCACGTTGACGCGGCTGATCTGCGAGGTGCGCACGCGTTTCCAGAATTGCAGTTTCGAGGCCGGCGCCATCGACGACTTCGTGATGCATCATGCCGAGTTCAAGCATTGCGCCTTCAGGCAGATGAAACTGGAAAGCCTGAGCTTCGAAGGAGGTAGCCTGCAGGACGTGGCAATTGCCGAGGCCTCGATGAACAAGGTCGGATTCGACAGTGTGCATATCGATAATCTCCATATCGACGAAAGCATCCTGCATTCATGCTCTGCTTCGGAGACGCGTTTTCAGAATTTGCGGCTCACCGGGTCCATCCTGAGCAAATGCGTTTTTTCCGACGACGTGTCGTTTACCGGTTGCTGGTTCAATGGCGGAGAGTTTCACCAGACGATGTTCCGCCTCGACCAGTTCGAGAACGTTCTTTTCGAATCTTGCCGACTTGAGCAGTGTGACTTTTCGCAGGCCAGTTTCATCAACTGCCGGTTTGACAAAGTGTCGGCGCCGCAATCGATCTTTGTGCGCGCGCAACTCGATCTCGTCGATATGTCGGGTTGCAATCTCATGCAGGCCAATTTCCAGAAAGCGAGCCTGGTCGGGGCGAATCTTTCCCGCTGCAATTTCTTCCGCGCCGACATGTCGGAAACGCTATTGGATGCATCGACACGGGTGGATGGAGCCTATGTACATCGCACCCGATTGGCGCCGTATCGCCAATCCGGCGGTCCGGTGCTGGAGGGGTCGGCATGAACAAGGCCGAGGTACTGAAGCGTGCGCACACGCTGGAGCGCATAAGCGGCGTCGATCTGCGCGGCGCAGTCTTCCAGAACGAAGACTTGCCGGGGATGATCTTTGATGGGGTCGATTTTTCGGCGGCGCGTTTTCACGCCTGCAGTTTGCGCGAATCGGTGTTCACCGACTGCAATTTCACCGAATCGGTCTTCGAGCAGGTGGATATCTCGCATGCAAAATTTGTGGGCTGCCAATTCCGGCAGGCGGTGCTCGAAGGTTGCGTTTTGTCGGAAGCCACTTTCGACGAGTCAGTGTTCCAGCGCGCGGCTTTTCGAGACTGCCGGGCCGAGCAGGCCGATTTGATCGATTGCGACTTTTCAGGCGCCGCGCTGCGCGGTATTGCGCTGTTGGAATGCAACGTATTCAGTACACGATTCGAAGGCGCCGACTTCACCGATGCTGACCTGTCGAAATCCACCCTGCACGAACTCGACCTGCAAGAAACCATTTTCACTCGCGCAGTGATGCGCCAGATGGCCTTGTCGGGATGCACCCTGTCTAACCAGACGTTCGCCGGGCAGGACTTGTCTGAAACACAGTTCAACGAGGCCGAGCTGTCCGGCGTGGATTTTTCGGGTTGCCGCATGACGATGTGCAACTTCAGCGATGCAGAGCTCGTCGACGTCGATTTTTCAGGCGCGCAGATGCGCAATACGCTGTTCGTGGGCGCAACAATCCAGAAAACCCGTTTCGTGGGCGCCACGCTGCCGCAAAGCCTGTGGAACAATGTGCTGGCGACCGACAGTGATTTCGCGGGCGCCGAGCTTTCCATGAGCGTGTTCAACCGCGGATCGTTCCAGCGGTGTAATTTCACCGGCTGCGATCTGCAGTTCGCCGATTTTTCGTATGCCGGTCTGCTGGATTGCAGGCTGGATGATGTCGCCCTTAACCGCACCCGATTTCATCGGGCCGTGCTTGATTCGGAAGATATCAAGCGGCGGCCCGGGGCGGTCGAGCGCGATGACGAATTGTTTGAAGCTGAACTACGCAGCGCTTGATTATTAAAGGAGTTCGATATGCCGTTCTGGGGTTGTATGGGCAGCGGGCGCAGTATCGGATTGGGGCCGTACGTTACGGGCGTGTCCAAGAACGATATGCTCAGCTGCATGAAACTGCCGACCACCAATGTGTTCATTCAGCGCAAGCCGGCCCACAATATATTCTCGGTGGCGCCGCTGACTATCGATCTTCCCACCGGCGTCCTGGGCCTGGCTTCCGGCACGCTGTTCATGCTGGGCACCACCATCGCGCTTTTCTCGTTCACAGTGGTGGCATGCGGGGGCTTTGTCATACGGTGGCTGTGCCTTGCGCTGCAGAACTTGTGGAATACGCTGGGCATGTATCTGAAGATGGACCAGAAAAAGGTCCTGGTCCTGGCGGCGTGAGCGCAAGTTTGCCTGTGCAGGACGACTACGCCATGCAGATTCGAGAAAATACCCGCCGGGGCCGGGGGAAGCAGCGTCCATGATTTACTACACGCTGGCGGGTGTCGTGGGCTACGCCCTGGTGGTCGGGGCGACGGTATGCTTCCTGGTGTACGTCGGGATGCTTGCCACCCTTAGTAATTTCTTCGGCAATGAGCACGCCTACAAGATCATCCTGGTTTGTTTTTTTGTAGGCATCATGTTCTTTCAGTTGCGATCCCTGATCGTCGACTTCATTTCCGAGCGCCTGGTGAAAACGGGTGTGCAAGCTTCCGGAACCGTATTGGTGGCCGAGAACTGCGGCAAGCAGGGCGGCGACAACGACCAGTGGTTCCAGCTGCGCGTGGCAGTCAATCCATCCACGGAACTGCCGCAGCCGCGCGAAGTCTACATCGAGCAACTTTTCAAAGAAAGCGCCCTGCAGTGGCTGAAGCCCGGTGTAGCGGTCGGAATCCGCTATTCACCGAAGTGGCGGCTTGCCATTGTCGAACACGCGGATGCCTATCCGCGACTGCATGCGGGGCCTCAGTTCAGCCGGCGCCGCAGCTGACATGGCGTGCATCGTCGGTGGCCCGCCCGCCATCAAGCGAGCGATCAAACAGCATGCGACTGCCGGCGTCGCGCAGGTCAGTCGGGTTCGGCAGCATCAACCGTAATCGTGACCAGGCCGGCGAAGGCGCCCTGGAACACATTTACGCCGCCGCCGTCTTCGGTGGCCAGCCTGAAAACCCTGAAGTGGTCGTCTGGTATTTGGGATCCGGCACGGCTGTTTCGCCCAGGCATTGCCTGATCATCGAAACCGTTTCGTTGACGGTGGTGTTTCGAAGGTCGCAGTTATAGTTTTCGTTGAAAAAATCCCTGCTGACCACCACGCTGCACCACTGACTGTCTGCGAACGTCACACTGGCGGGGTATTTTTTCGCGGACTGCATATCGTGCACCTGGGCCTCGTCACGAAGATTCCGGAAGCTGTTTGGCGCGTCGCTGATGACCTGCTTCAGTATCTGGCAGTCTTGGTCGGCGTCGCGCGCCTGTGCATGGGACGCCGAAAAGATGAAGAAGGTGACGAACATTGCGCGCAGGAGCAAGACGCCGCGGATGACCATGGGATGCCTGTCAGGTAGCTTCATGTGCCCGCATTCTAACGGGCCGGCCCGCTGCGGTATATTCCACAGCCGATACGCCGTCATCGCCTTGCATAGACGATGGCGTAGACAATGAGGTTGACCGCCACCAGCGCGGCCGCCAGGGCGATCTGCAAGGGGCGCGTCAGGCCATCGGGGTAGATCAGCCCGAGCACATAGTGTTCGATGAACCCGCCCGAATAGCCCTGCTGGCCCGCCATCCGCCGCAGCGCGTTTTCCAGGGGCGTCAGGGGGCAGATCCATCCCAGCGCCATCACCGCCGTGCCCCACGCGAGCGCCAGCAAGTGCCAGGGTAGCCACCAGCGGTTTCCCAGCACCAGCAAACCGCCCAGGGCCGCGAACAGGATAAAGGCGCCGTGAACCAGCAGGACGATGTCGGCAAGTACGCGGTAGATCATCCTGCGGTCTCACTGGCATGAGCAAAGGCGGATGCTACGCCTAGCGTTTGCGGCGTGCCCGCGGGTCGTCGGGCGATCGTCGCTTGCGCATGAAGACGGCCAGCAGCCAGCAGCCCAGCAACACCGAACCCGCCGTACCGATGATCAGGCCGACATGCTGGCTACCCTGCATTGCGCCCACGCCGCGCGCCGCAAGAAAGCCCGGCGCCAGCATCAGGGGCAGCCATAGCACCGCCGACAGCACGTTGGCTATCTGGAAACGCACCGGATGCATGCCCATGATGCCCGCCACGGTGGGAATAGTGGAACGGATCGGGCCCAGGAAGCGGCCGATCAGTACCGATGCAAACCCGTAGCGATGGAAGAACAGGCGGGCGCGCGCCACAGCCGTGCGCTGTGTTGAAAACGGCCAGCGGCGCAGCATGCCCGTGCCCAGCCAACGGCCCAGCAGATAAGACAGGGCGTCGCCTACCACCGCGCCGGCGATTCCCCATGGCACGATGATCCAGGGCGACAGCGTGCCGGCGCCCACCAGCCCGCCGGTCAGCAGCAGCAAAGCGGTGGCGGGAATAAAAAGCCCCACGATGATCAGCGATTCGCCGAGCGTCAGCAGGAAGAGGATGGGGCCGGCCCAGTCCTGGTTGGTCTGGATGAACTGGCCGATGCTTTCGAAATATGCGTCCATGCGCCATTGAAGAGAAACAGTCGCTGGGCATGTTAACGCAGGCTTGCCTGCTTCAGTGTCTGGAATTCATGCGAAGCGGGGCGGGATGTAACGGATGGTGGCGGGCAGGGCGCCCGCGCCGTGTCGGGCGCGGGGCTGCAGAGCGGCGGCGCCGGGCGCGATGTCCAGGCGCGGCGGCGGGAGGCTAGTGTTTGCCGCCCAGCATCGAATCGCGGGCCTGTTCCGCCCGCGACGCGCCGATTGCCGTCTCGACCTTTTTCACCTCTTCCGGCGGCGGCAGTACCGCGGGCAGGCCCAGCGATTCGATCCACAGCTCGCGGGTCCAGCCCTTGGTGTGATACAGGTGGTGGTCTTCGTCCTGTTCCACCGCTTCAAAAGCCTGTTTCAGTATTTTGGCGCGTTCGCCGCTGGTCTTTTCGGCCAGCATGCCGATCAGTTCCCAGTTCAGGTGGTCCTTCGTCTCTGCCAGCACGACGCACTCGGCGGCCACCAGTTGCGCGGCGGCCGGGTCGCCCTGCGACTTGGCCATCTCAATGGCCTGCACCAGCGATTGCCCGTGGTGAGCCACGATCTCGCGCGACGGCACGGGCGCTTCGGGGTCGAGCCCCAGTTGCTCGAAAACTGTCAGCAGGACCTGGCGGTGGGTGCTGGTTTCTTCCAGATAGCCTTCCCATTCTTCCTTCAGGTCGTCATTGATGGCACAGCTGATGGCGGCCTCATATACCTTGATTCCACCCATCTCGGTTTCCAGGGCCTGATAAAGCAGGTCGTTGATCTGGTCTGTTTTGGCGGCATGCGCTTTAGCCATGGCGGGTTCTCCACGAATTTGTCGATAATGCCTGCGCCGCGCGCAGGGGCCGACCGCCACGCAAGCGGCGTGCCCGGCAGGCAAGCGACGTGCCGGAGCCTTCCCCGGTCACCGTAGATCGCATCGGTTCGGCGAGTTCATCTGCTTGGATTGCCGCCCGGAACACACCCCTCATGCCGTCGATATTGATACGCTTTCCTTAGTAATTCCGGGCGCTATACTCGTGTGCTGGAACAACCATGCCCAGGTGCGATGTGCGTCGAATCGTGGGTCATCCATTAGGTGTACACCATGCCCAAGAAAGCTGTCATTGCGTTGTTGGCCGTCGTGGCGGCAGGCTGCTCCGGCGGGGGGCCTGATGATGAACAGGTCAAGCAGGCGCTGTATGACCATTACGCCACCGCGCAGGGCGGAGCCGAGCTTCGGAAGGCGCTGGATCAAGGGGTGGGCGTCAGCGATTGCCAGAAAGCCGGCGAACAATACCGATGCCTGGTCGAAAATAAAGCGCTGGGATCCGCCATCCCCATGTTCTTCGCTTACGACCCCGCACAAGAAAAATGGACTTTCGTCAGGCAAGATCGCAACTGATCGCCCATGTGGCCCGCGGCCTTGCGCTTTTAGGGGTAAGGCCGGCCGTCGGGCAGGCTTGAACAGGGGGCCGGGGAACGTCGCGGATTGCGGCAAGCAACGGGGCAGGCCTGGTGCACCCACCCGGAATCGAACCGGGACGCCTTGCGGCGAGGGATTTTAAGTCCCTTGCGTCTACCAATTTCGCCATGGGTGCGGGGATATGGCTGGCGGAAGCGGTGGGATTCGAACCCACGAAGGGCGCAAACCCTTGCCGGTTTTCAAGACCGGTGCCTTCAACCACTCGGCCACGCTTCCGTCTTGTGTCGGCGGTATGGTACCGCGACCGGACGTTCCAACCGTGGCCATGTTCAATGGCGAGTTTGGAACTTCCGTAAAGGGCAGCATAATAATCCATTTGAGCCAGGAGGCGAGACATGCGAGCTATAGAAATATCCCAGCCCGGCGGCCCTGAAGTACTTGTGCCCGCCGAGCGCCCCATGCCCGAGCCTGGCCCGGGCGAAGTCCTGATCAAGGTGGCGGCGGCCGGCATCAACCGGCCCGACGTGTTCCAGCGCAAGGGCAACTATGCGCCGCCGCCGGGCGCTTCCGATCTTCCCGGCCTGGAAGTGGCGGGCGAGATCGTCGGCGGCGATGCCGCGGCGGCGGGCTTTGCCGTGGGCGACAAGGTATGCGCGCTGGTGGCCGGCGGAGGCTATGCCGAATACTGCGTGGCTCCTGCCGTGCAATGTTTGCCCATTCCGCGCGGCCTGACCGAAATCGAAGCGGCCGGCCTGCCCGAAACATATTTCACCGTGTGGAGCAACGTGTTCGACCGCGGCGCGCTGCAAGCCGGCGAGACCTTGCTGGTGCATGGCGGCGCCAGCGGCATTGGCACCACGGCCATCCAGCTGGCTCGAGCCATGGGCCACACCGTTTATGCCACAGTGGGCAGCGACGAGCGCGCCCGCGCAGTCGAAGCCCTGGGCGCGACACGCGGCATCAATTACAACACGCAGGATTTCGTCCAGGAAGTGCGCGACGCCACGGGCGGCGCGGGGGTCAATGTGATTCTGGACATGGTGGCCGGCGAATACATCAACCGCAATCTCAAGTGCCTGGCCGACGATGGCCGCATTGTCATCATTGCCTTGCTGGGCGGTGCGCGCGCCGAGGTCGACGGCAACCAGATCCTGCGCCGCCGGCTCACGATCACCGGCTCCACGCTGCGACCGCGCCCCGTGGAATTCAAGGGCGCCATCGCAAGGTCCTTGCGCAAACATGCCTGGCCCCTGCTCGAGGCGGGCAGCATCAAGCCCGTGGTGCACGCCACCTTTCCGCTCGAACAGGCATCGGCGGCCCACGCCATGATGGAAGCGGGCGAAAACATCGGCAAGATCATCCTGACGGTGTAACAGAGGGGCGCCGGGGGCAGCGGTTTGGCCGGTAAACAGGATACAATCTTTGGTTTGACCCGGATTTCGTCCGGGCCCATTCCAAACACTGTTGCGCCATGACCTCTGTTGAAGACCGCGCCCGTCTCGTGCTGGGCAACTGGAAGATGCACGGTAGCCTGGCCGAAAACGCCGCGTTGCTCCAAGCCCTGCGTGCGGCCGACCCGGCCGCACATTGCGAAATCGGGGTCTGCGTGCCGTTTCCCTACCTGGCCCAAACGGCCGAGGCCCTGCAAGGCAGCGCGGTTTCCTGGGGCGCGCAAGACGTCAGCGCGCATGCCAAGGGCGCCTACACGGGCGAAGTCTCGGCGGCCATGCTGCAAGAGTTCGGGTGCCGCTGGGCGCTGGCAGGGCATTCCGAGCGCCGCAGCCTGCACGGCGAAACCGACCAGGTCGTGGCCGACAAGGCCAGTGCCGCGCTGCAAGCCGGGCTGACTCCGGTGGTATGCGTGGGCGAGTCGCTGGCCGAACGCGAAGGCGGCGACACCCTGGGTGTCATCGAACGCCAGCTCGAGCCCATCCTGGCGCTGGGCGCCGATGCGCTGTCGCGCATGGTGCTGGCTTATGAGCCCGTCTGGGCCATCGGTACCGGCCGCACCGCCACGCCCGAGCAGGCCCAGGAAGTCCACGGCGCCATCCGCGTCGCCCTGCGTGGGCTGGGCGCGGGCCAGGTGCGCGTGCTGTACGGCGGCAGCGTCAAGGCTGCCAATGCCGCTTCCCTGTTTGCCATGACCGACATCGACGGCGCCCTGGTGGGCGGCGCATCGCTGGTGGCCGAAGAATTCTTGCGCATCGCCGCTATATAAGTTTCCCCCGGAGTCTTAAATGTCTATGACCCTTACTCTCTTGCTGGTCGTGCAGGTGCTGTCGGCCCTGGCGATCATCGTCCTGGTCCTGCTGCAGCAGGGCAAGGGCGCCGACATGGGCTCGGCTTTCGGCAGCGGTTCTGCCGGCAGCCTGTTCGGCGCCACCGGGGCGGCCAACTTCCTGTCGCGCACCACCAAATGGGCCGCGGTCGTGTTCTTTGCCAGCACGCTGGGCCTGGCCTACCTGAGCCACAAGGGCTCGCAGTCTTCCGGCGCGATGGAATCCGGCGTGATGCAAGACTTCCCGGCCGACCGTTCCGTGCCTCAGGCGCCCGGCGCCGGCGGCGGTTCTTCGGTGCCGCAAACTCCGCCTGCGCAGCCTGACGCCTCGGTGCCCCAGACGCCCGCCCCGGCCGCACAGCCCCAATCGCAGCCGCAGCCGGAATCGCAGCCGCAGCCGCAATCGGAAACCCAGCCCGCCGAAGTACCGGCCGCGCCGGCGCAGCCCGATACGCCCAAGCCCGCCCAGTAAGCGCGCCGCTGGCAAACGCCATAAAAAAACCCGCAGTGCCGTAGGGCGCTGCGGGTTTTTTCGTGCCGGTGTTTCACGCCGCCGCGTGTTCCGCGGCCAGCAAGCCCGGCAGGTCGTGCATGTCGTGGAAGACGTGCGCCACGCCCGCCTGCAGCAAGGCCTGGGTGCTGTCATGGCCCGGGCCGCCCGGGCTATAGCCGAACACGGTGGCTCCGGCAGCCACGCCCGCAGTGGCCCCCGTGACGGTATCTTCGATCACCGCACAGCGCTGCGGGTCCACGCCCAGCGCCTGCGCCGCAGCCCGATACACATCGGGCGCAGGCTTGTTGTTCGCCAGCGCCTGGCCGCTGAAGTAGCGCCCCACGAAGTACTCGTACAGCCCGATCTTGCGCAGCTGCAGCTCGATCTTGGGAAAATCCGCGCCGGACGCCACCGCGATGCGTCCGTCCAGCAACTGGTGCAGCGCGCGCACTGCCTGCGGCGCCCCGTCGATGGCCTGCACATCTGTTTCCAGCTCGCGGTTGCGCCGCGCACGGAACTGATCCAGCCAGTCGGGTGTAATGGCATAGCCGGTGCGCGCCTGGATCAAGGGAGCCTCGTCGCTTACCGTCTTGCCCACAAAGATGCGCAGCGCGTCTTCCGGCGTAAGCGACCATCCCAGCTCGCCCAGCATGGCTGCCAGCACACGGGCCGTAATGGGTTCGGAATCGACCAGCACGCCATCGCAGTCAAACAGCACGGCGTCGAAACGTAAAACAGTCATGGGGGTGTCTGCAAAAAGTCACAATCCGGCCAGTGTAAAGGGCCGACGATTCAGCCAAGTAGCCATTGCAGTGAATGGCCCGGGGGATCATGGTACAATTTTGGACTTTGCTGGAACAGCTAAACAAGGCCGTTCCGGCCAGCAGGCGCCTGGTGCGCCTGGCATGCCCAGCCGACGTGGTGGAATTGGTAGACACGCTATCTTGAGGGGGTAGTGGCGAAAGCTGTGCGAGTTCGAGTCTCGCCGTCGGCACCAAAAAGCAGTATCAGGCAGTACACGGTACAGAACGCATCAGACCCGCGAATCTCCCAGTGAGGCGCGGGTTTTTTGTTGGCCGCGCGTCTTGTCGCCCGATTCCAAACGTCGGGCCTGGGACTGTGGCTATAGGTCGTGTACTAAGCATCAAGCACCGTTTCCCGATCTGGCTTGGCTCTGCTGCCGCGCCGAAAATTCTCGTCGTTTTTGCAGTAGGCGAGTGCATCACGTACGATCCCGGCCAGGCGATACAGATCTTCCGGTTTCTTGAGCAGGATCTGTCCATTTCGACCGAGCTCCAAACCTGCTCGTTGGGCTTCGAGTTGATGAGCGTCGGGGATGGGTTCGATAAACTGGATGGAAGGGCGGCGCTTATCTCCCCAGAACCTGAGCAACCATCGGTTCGATTTTCCGTCCAAAATCACCGAAAAATAGGTCTCGGTATCTCGCATCGACAGGTTTTCGCCAGGAAGAATATCGGTGCATATCTCGTGCAGACGCCGTTCTTCTGCCGTCGTGACGATCTTTTCGTTGTCCGGGTCGATAATCGGCGCGTCGTCATCTGGCGCAACTTCTACGGGTGGAACTTCCGATGCGTTGTCCGTTCGTGATTCTCAATGACAATGTACGGTGCCAGCCTTCCTGTCCATGTGGCAGCATTTTCCCGGAGGCGAATCTTTACGGCACCCGCCGCCATGAGAGTAGGCGTGAAATGGCAAGAGTAGGGCGGTGGCCAATACAGTGGCGATGGCTATGGCAGTTTTGCTCATGGACTGTCTCCGTTGAGCCGGGAATGGACGTTCGCTCCTCGCGGGATGGAACGGGGAGCGTCTGAAGGGGGCCTTGGCACGGCCCCGACTCGCTGGCCTGTACACCTGCCCTATGCACATTCAGTTAAATTCAGTCGTATTTAGGAGCATATGCTGCCCCAGTCTGCTTGCGCGATCAACCACGGGTCTACCCGTACGGTTGATGATACGCAGTCCGGTTTGCAGGGACCGAGCTCATTCGAACTGCAAGCGTCAAAATAACGAAACTCGCGCGGCGAAGCGCGTACACACGGCAAGCAGAGCGCAGGACCCTTCGCGTCGATGTGGGTAGTGAAGTATAATTTCAATAATAGAAACATATAGCATGATTTGCGTCGGGACCGGTGTTCCCGGGGAGCACAGCGATGAACTATCTACTCGAGAACATCAACACGAGCATCGCCCGTGCGGCCGAGCTGACGACGGACCCCGCCATGCTGCGGGTGCTGAAAACCATCAAGCAGCAGGTCGGCGAGCTGGCCCGGGCGGCGGATGACGCGAGCCAGGCCCGCCCGTCGGCCGCGGCTTCGCGCGTGGCGTCCGAACCGGTGGGGTCGCAAGCCACCACGCGTAAATAGCCGCCCGCGGCGCCGCCTTTCGCCGGCACAGTGCTCGCCGGTGTCGCCAAGCCGGTCGCCTGAGTGCCGCGCCCCGGTTGATATTCGACGTTGCTATATGCCTTGCGACGCGCCGTCGTGTTGCGGGGCGTCGGGGTGGGCGCGCATGGATTGCGGCGCATCTTGCGGGTTTGCCGGCATGCCTTGATCGGTGGTGGCGGCCGGGGTATCGGGTTTGGGGGGCTCCAGGGTGGTGGTTTGCCCCATGTGTACGGTGATCAGCGACGGGTATTCGTACGCCGCCCCGGTTCCCATATCGACCGCTGCGCCGATGATGCCGCCAAATAGGATGTTGCCGAACGCCATGCCTTTGGTGGCTGACTTTACCGTGACGATGCCCGGCTCCAGATCCTGTTTTTTGCAGGTGACAGCCAGGTCTTCGTAGCCGCGCGATATCGGCACGGTGCCCGGCGTGGTGACATACCAGGTTCCCTTGTTGCTTACGATTTCGCACATGGCGCCGACCACCTGGTCTGTGTCGTTGAGCGCGCGGACGGAGACGGTTTGATCGGCGCCGCCGACGATGGACGCGCACCCGGGCAGCGCGGCGCTCAGGGCCAGGATCAGCAGTAGTCTCATTGTGTGTTGTTCCTTTGAACCGGATGGACGGGCGAAACGCCTTGGCTGCAAGCCCGCCGCAGATCCCGCAGCGGAGGGTTGAGGGTTTACACCAAAAGCTGCCGGTGTGGGCGCCTGGCCTCGCGTCTGCTTGCAGGTTATCAATCGCTACTAAGAACCAGACTACGGCGCACGGGCCATATTGCGTGTTTACTCGGGCTTTTCGGTGCGGGGGGGGCGAGTGATCGACGGTCGAACCAGGCGATGCGGCTCGCGGGCGGGTTGCCAGCAATCCGGTCATGACCCACAATGGCTGTGCCTCTACGTCGACCAGGTACCCATGTCTCTTCGAATGTATTTCCGCTGCGGTGCGGCGCTGTGTGTGGCGGCATTGACTGCCGCCTGTTCCAGCAGCCCGGGAACGTCCTCGCGCTTGTTCAACGAATGCACCTGGAATCGCAGTGCGTGCATGTATGAAGGCTCTTATGAGCCTGATGAAGAAGCCTATGCCGAGGAAGAGGCGCGTCGACTGAACAAGAGCCAGTCGATCAGGCTGCGGTCGAACTGATGATGACCTGAGCACGCGCCTTCGGGTGCGGGGGCGGCCGCTCATGGCGCTACGCGTGCCGTGACCGAAGGTCAGCCTTGGGAGTCGGCGGGCCGCGAAGCGCCGCATTGCCAGCAGGTCGAAAACTGCGGTTCGAGCCATTCGCCGCAGTCGCCGCAAAACCAGTGCGGGCGCGTGCGCCAGGCGTCGTCGACCTGGCCTTCGATGATGCGCAGGGCGGCGGCCTTGTCGCCTTCGCTTTCGAGCCACAGGTCGGGGCCGCATTGGTCCACGGGGATTTCCCCGGCTCCGCCCTGCAGGTATCGGCCGGTAAGGTGGCAGGCGATGCCGGCCTGTTGCAGTAGGTTGGCCCAGTGCTGCCCCAGCAGCAGGTCGGGTGCGCGGGTGAGCCGTATCATCGTAGCCTCCGGATCCAGGGTGGTTTGATCATAACGTCATGGGAACCCGCTGCGGCGTGCGCGGCGGCGGGCGTACACTGGACTGAACGATGGGGTGACGCCAGCCGCCGTTACCGCTGTCGCACCGCTTTGCCGGGGAGTGATGATGAAAAGTATCAAGATCGATTTTGTGTCCGACGTGGCGTGCCCGTGGTGCGCGGTGGGGCTGGGAGGGCTGCTTGAGGCTATAGAGCGCATCGGGCCCGCGGCCGAGTTTCGCATCGCGATGCAGCCGTTCGAGCTGAATCCGGATATGCCCAAGGGCGGCCAGAATACCGGCGAGCGGCTGATGAAAAAGTACGGGTTTGACTATAAGCGCCTGCAAGAGAACCGCAAGGTGATTGCGCAACGTGCGGCTGCCGTGGACATGCCCATGAACCAGACGGACGACAGCCGTTCTTACAACACCTTTGACGCGCACCGGCTGCTTTATTGGGCCGGCACCCTGGGGCAGGCCGAGCAGCTTGCCCTGAAGCGCAGCCTGTTGAAAACCTACCATTTCGACAATCTGGATACCGGCGAGACGGCCGTGCTGGTCAAGGCGGCGCAAGACGCCGGACTGGACGGCGATGCCGCCCGCGAGACGCTGGAAGCCGGGCGCTACGCCGACGAGGTTCGCGCCGAGCAGGCCAAATGGCGGCAACTGGGTATTACCTCGGTGCCGTCGGTGATCATCGACGACAAATACCTGGTCTCGGGCGGGCAGCCGCCCGAAGTTTTCGAGCAGGCCTTGCGGCAGGTGGCTGCCGAAGGCTGAAACGGGCGCAGTTGCGCCGCGCTATGCGTGGGGCGCGATTTCCCAGTTTGTGAGCGCGATGTTTGCCAGCGCGCTTTCGTGGGCGGGGGCGCCGTCGCGCAGATGGGCAACCAGGTCTTGCGTGGTGGACTGCCGCGTCAGCATCAGGCAGGTGACGGGTGCGTCGGGCACGCGGGTGGCGTGCCAGATGCCGGGCGCCATGCATAGGCCCATGCCCGGCTGCACGGCAAAAGCCGCAAGGGTGCCCAGGTCGGGCATGCCGGCCGGCGTGCCGCGTGCCACGATATGGACGACCGGCCCGGTAAGCGGCACGATGGCCTGTTGCGTGCGCAGATGCACTTCTAGTTGGGTAACAGGCCCGGTGTTGCGATAGTTGACCCACAGGACTTCCGCTTTGCCGCCGTGTCCGGGATCGAACAGGTGTTCGTGCCAGAAATCGGTGGTGGGGTGCGTATAGGCGGGAATGGCCGGATCGGCAGGGAACGCCTTGCCCAGCATCCACCCGTAAGGAGCAAAGGCATCGGCAGTGATAGGCAGGGCGCGCAGCATAAAAAAACCAGGTGATGCAATTGTGCCCGATTAAACCTCATTCGTGCGCCGCCGGCCAGTGCGGCCGCGGCCGGCCATGCTGCCTAGCTTTTGCGCAGGCGATGCACGGCGGATAACACCGTTGATGCATGCCCGTACGGTTTTACGCGTAGTTCTTGCATATACAGGCGCAGTGCAAGTTCGGCGGCCGAAACCTCCGCCGGGTCGCGCGTGGGGAGGGCGGCGCCGGCTGCCGGCACGCGGCGCGGCGGCCGCTTGGCAGCCCGGCTGTCTGGCCGATTCGGCCGCCTGGAAGATAGGCCCATGAGAGCTCCTTGGTGTCGGCCGTAGCGGCGCGATTCGGAACATCTTACGGGCCGTTATTGCGCCCTTTTATTCCGTCCGGGTGCAACAGATGAAAAATAAGCAATATCTGAATCAGTTGCTCCGTGCCGGAGGGGCGTTGTCGTGCCGTTTGCCCACGTCGTTTACAGAGTGTCTGCCGTTCCCAGAATGGCGGTGGACTGGCTGGACAGCGTGCCGCCATTGCCGTGAACCAGGGCGGTGCGGGCATTGGCGACCTGGCGGTCGCCGCATTGGCCACGCAACTGGCGCACTGCTTCGATGGTGATGAATATGCCGTACATGCCCGGATGCACGCAGGACAGGCCGCCGCCGTTGGTGTTGACGGGCAGGCGGCCGCCTGGCGCAATGGCGCCGCCGCTCACAAAGGCGCCGCCTTCACCCTTCTTGCAAAAGCCCAGGTCTTCCAGGAAAAGAATGGGATTGATGGTGAAGGCGTCGTAAAGCTCGACGACGTCGATGTCCTGGGGGCGCAGGCCGGCCATGGCATAGGCGGCGGCGCCGGATTGAGTGGCGGCCGTGACGGTCAGGTCGTCCATGGACGATATCTGCCGGTTCCAGCACGCGGTTGCGCCGCCCAGCACGTAGACGGGCGGGTGGGGCAGGTCGCGGGCGCGGTCGGCGCGCACCAGCACGTAGGCGCCCGCGCCGTCGGTTACCAGGCAGCTGTCGCGCACCGTAAGGGGATCGGACACCATGCGCGAATTGAGTACGTCTTCGATGCTGAGCGGGTCGCGCATGAAGGCTTCCGGATTCAACTGCGCCCACTTGCGGGCGGCAACGGCGACTTCGGCCAGTTGTTCGCGCGTGGTGCCGTATTGATGCATGTGCCGCGCGGCAGCCAGTGCATACGAACTCAGCGGGTTCAACGCGTGGTAGGGCGCCTCGTACGGTTGAGGGTCGAGTTTGCGGCGCGCGTTGCCGATCTCGGCGCGGTTCAGCGTGGCGGTGCGCTGGGTGCTGCCATAGCAGACCAGCACCGCGTTGCATTGGCCGCTGGCAAGCGCCTGCAGGGCGGGCATCAGGTGCGCCACGAAGCTCGACCCGCCCAGCATCGTGCTGTCGATGAAGCTGGGCCGTATGCCCAGGTGTTCGATGACGGGCATGGCCCACATGCTGGCGGTGACGCTGGCGGTTGCCAGGCCGTCGATGTCCTGCATGGTCAGGCCGGCGTCGGCGACGGCGCGATGTGCGGCCTGCACCAGGATTTCCATGTCGGTATAGCGGTGCGCTTCGCCCAGGCCGGCATGGCCCACGCCGGCGATGGCGGCAACGCCGCGCAGATCGGTCAGGGCCATCATGCGCGCCCTCCGGCCTGCCTGAAAACGACCGTCTTCTCGCCGTCTATGTCGGCGACGTCGGCCTGTACCGCCATGCCGATGGACACCGCGTCTGGGGCGATGCCTTGCACGCGCGACATCAGGCGCACGCCTTCTTCAAGATCGATAAGCGCGACGTTATAGTCGCCGCCCTGTTCGGGCCTGCGCCGTACGACGGTGGTGGAATACACCGTGCCCTTGCCGGATGGCGTGGCCCACGCCAGTTGGTCGGAGCCGCAGTGCGGGCACACCATGCGCGGGTAGAAGACGGCGCGCGCGCAGGCCTGGCAACGCTGGATCTGGAACTGGCCCTTTGCAAGCTGGTCGCGGTAGTGCTTTTCCGGGCCTGCGGGCGGCGCGGACATGGATTCGGACATGGGATGGGGCTCTCTCTGTTGCGAACCGGCTGATTTTGCGACGATCACCGCCGCCATGCCACTCTTGATTGGCTTAGGGGGGCTTTTGCTGCGATTAACAGGGCAGGGCGCACCGGCCGGCCCGGATGACGCCATGTGGACCTTTCAGTGTGTTTCAATCCGGCGCTCTGCGCACTTTTCCGGTTCCCGCGATTGCGGGCAGTCAAATCGCTGATCGGCGTCCCGGGCCAACATCGTCCCGGTTACCTTTCACCGGAGTACTTTGATGAGCACAGCCGCCCCCTCGACCTGTTATGACTCGCAACAAGGCTACGGACGTGTCTCCCGCGTCCTGCACTGGAGCATGGTTGCGCTGTTCGCGTGGCAGTTCGCCAGCTCGGCCCTGCATGCCTGGGATCGCGAGGCCGCCGTTTCGAAATGGTTCTGGTCATCGCATGTTTCTCTGGGCGTGACCCTGCTGGTGTTGGCCGCATTGCGCGCCTTGTGGGCACTGTTGAATCTGCGGCGCAGGCCGCCAGCCGGGGCAGGAGCGGCCGGAAGGCTGGCGCGCCTTGGCCATGCCGGTCTGTACACGCTCATGATGGCGGTGCCTGTCCTCGCGCTGGCGCGCTCGTATGGCCGAGGCAAAGGCCTGGCCGTGTTCGGCATGCCCCTGTTCGAGGCCACCGGCCGCGAACAGCCCGCCCTGGTTGCCATGGGCAACGCGCTGCACGGCTGGCTGGGGTGGGCGCTGCTGGCAATGGCGTGCGGCCATGTCTTCATGGTTTGGCTGCACCATTATGTGTGGCGCGATGGTACGGCCGCGCGGATGCTGTGCCGCCGCTGAACGCCGCCGCCCCCTGGCCGGCCCCCCGCGGGTATGGCAATTGCGAAGCGCCGCTGGCCCGCCTTTGCGGGCAACTCACTCAGCGGGAGACTCCTATGTTTGCGCATAACAAACGCTTGCAATACACCGTACGGGTACGCGAAAGCAATCCGGGCCTGGCCAATCTGCTGCTCGAGCAGTTCGGCGGACCGCAGGGCGAACTCGCGGCTGCGTGTCGCTACTTTACCCAGGCCCTGGGCGAAGACGATCCGGGCCGCAAGGACATGTTGTTGGATATTGCCACTGAAGAACTCAGCCACCTGGAAGTGATCGGCACGCTGGTTGCGATGCTGAACAAGGGCGCCAAGGGCAAGCTGGCCGAAGGCGTTGACGCCGAGGCAGACCTTTATCGCAGCCTGCATGGCGCGGGTAACGACTCGCATGTGACCCAGGTGCTTTATGGCGGCGGGCCTGCCCTGATCAACTCGGCAGGCCAGCTCTGGAACGCCGGATACATCGACACCATAGGCGAACCGTCGGCCGACCTGCGCTCGAACATTGCAGCCGAAGCGCGCGCCAAGATCGTGTACGAACGGCTGATCAATGTCACCGACGACCCCGGCGTGAAAGAGGCGCTGGGTTTCCTGATGACGCGCGAAGTGGCGCATCAGTTGTCATTCGAGAAGGCGCTGTACTCCATGCAGCCCAACTTTCCGCCGGGCAAGCTGCCCGGAGACCCGCGTTTCGCCCGCACCTACTTTGACATGTCCCAGGGTGAAGGCGATATGCGCGGCTCGTGGAACAGCGACGCCAACTTCGATGTGGTCTCCGACCGCGATCAGCAGTGCGCGGTGGATGGAGGAGACGGCCTGGCCAACGTCGGTCTTTCCCGAGAAGAACTCGAAGCCTTGCAAGCCATGGCAGCCCGCACGACATCGCAGCCTGATGCCGACCCCATGACGGGCGCCGATCTGGGTAGCGGCGTGGACGGAACCCAGCCCAAGCCCAAGTCCCGGCAAAAGCGCTGACGGCAGGGGCCGCAGCCGTCGCGGCCGGGCGTCCTGACGGGCGGCGGCCGTATGGTGTATGCAGCAAGAGCGGCTTGACGGGGGTGATACATCCGCAGGTATAGGGTTTGCTGTACCAAGGTCTCGCATCCACCGTATTTCATGGAGACCTTCATGGCTGCCAAGACTCTGCAAGACCTGTTTATTCACGAACTGTCGGACATCTACAGTGCCGAGAAACAGCTGGCCCGGGCACTGCCCAGGCTTGCCCGCGCCGCGACCAATCCCAAACTGGCCGAAGCCTTCCAGCTGCACCTGGAAGAAACCCACGGCCAGATTGAACGCATCGATCAAGTGGTAGAGCTTTGCGACATCAAGCTCAAGCGCATCAAGTGCGCGGCCATGGAAGGCCTGGTGGAAGAAGGCAAGGAAGTTATCGAGGAAATCGACAAGGGGCCCGTCCTGGACGCCGCGTTGATTGCGGCGGCCCAGAAGGTGGAGCATTACGAAATTGCAAGCTATGGCACCTTGTGCACGTTCGCACGGCGGGCCGGCTTTAAAGAGGCGGAAAAACTGCTGTACCAGACGCTGCAGGAAGAAAAATCGACCGACGATAAACTGACCAAGCTGGCTGAAAGCGAGGCCAACCCCGAAGCGCAGCAGAAAAGCAAGTAATGTCTGCTGGAAAGATCCGGCCGGCGCGGTGCGATAAGCACGGCGCCGGCCGAATGCTTTGCCAGGGCCCCGCCGCTCAGTCGTCGGTGAGGTGTTCGGGATCCAGGCGCGGGGCTTCTTTGCGGTGCACCAGCAAGGTCAGGCCCCACATGACGACACCCAGGGCCAGCAGCCACCCGGCCACCTGGTACTGAATCGTGTCGCGGCCCGTCATGGGAGTTACCAGGAACAGGCAGGCGGCAGCCCCCAGGCACGCCACCACGCTGTTGGTGCGGAAGTGCTCGTGCTGGACCTTGTCGCGGCGCAGCACCAGTACGGCGACGTTGACGAACGCGAATACGCCCAGCAACAGCAGCGCCGTGGTGCCGCCCAGGGCGCTGATGGCCTGGGAGTTGCTGGCCGACACCAGAATAATGAGGCCGAGCGCCAGCGCGGTGGTAAACAGGATGGATGCCCACGGCGTGCGGGTGCGCTCGTGCACGTACGACAGGAACTTGGGCAGCACGCCCTGGCGCGACATGCCGTATAGCAGCCGGCTGGCCATCATCATGTTGATCAATGCCGAGTTGGCCACGGCGAACATCGAGATGACCGGCATCACGGTTTCCATCGGCAGGTTCGGCGCTGCCCGCTGGACCACCAGCACCAGCGGCGTGGAGCTGGCGGCGAGCTCGCCGACGGGAATCAGCGCCACTGCGCAGATGGACACCAGCACGTAGATCAGCGCGGTAATGCCCAGGCCCGTAAGCATAACCTTGGGAAAGATGCGGTGCGGCGAATGGGTTTCCTCGGCCATGTTTACCGAGTCTTCGAACCCCACCATTGCAAAAAACGCCAGGGCGGTGGCCGACGTGATGGCCAGGAACACGCTCTTGTTCTCGGGCGTTTCAAAGGCCACCACGCGCGAGAAATCTGCCTTGCCATCGCTGATGGCATACAAGCCCAGGACGATTACCAGCAGCAGGCCGCTGAGCTCGACCAGGGTCAGCACGACGTTGGTCTTTACGCTTTCGGACGCACCGCGGAAATTGACGATCATGACGAGCAGGATGAAACCCAGCGCGCCCATCGTGACGGTCATGGGGCTGGCGTCCATGCCGAGCGCCACGAACAGGTTGGCCGAGAACGCACGCGAGGCCGTGGCGGCCGACGTAAGGCCGGAACACATGACCGTGAAGCAGACGATGAACGTCAGGAAGTGCACGCCGAAGGCTTTGTGCACGTACAGCGCCGCGCCGGCCGCGCGAGGGTATTTGGTGACAAGCTCGAGATAGGAAAAAGCGGTCAGCAGGGCCACCAGAAACGCCACCAGGAACGGCGCCCACGCCGCGCCGCCTACTTCGGCGGCCACTTGACCGGTCAGGGCGTATATGCCCGTGCCCAGGATATCGCCCACGATGAACAGCAACAGCAGCTTCGGCCCCATGACCCGCTTAAGGGGAGTGTGGTCCAGGCTGTCCTGGTTAGACATGCTTTTCTCCTCTCTGGTTTTCGTACGGAGGCAAGTATGTGCCAGGAGGGCGGTTTAGTCGTCCGCCACTGTGTCACCGATCTTAACGAGAGTTTTCATTAAGGCGCGCCTGGACGGGCGGCCGCCGGCGGCAGCCGGACGGCAACAGCCGCGGGTCTTGGCCGGCAGACCCGGGCAAGACGCCCGGGGCGGGTACGCCATTTGCTGTACCGCAGGCACACCTTCCGGCTCCACGCAAGCCGACAACCCACAGGCGCGAAACGCGTCGCAACGGAGGCCTTATGAAACTACGCACACTGACACTTTGCATGATGGCGGCCGGCAGCATGCTGGCGGCCAGCACCGGCATGGCGCAACCTCAACCGACCACGCCGGCTCCGGCGACCCAGGGCGCGGCGCAGCAGGAACGCCAGGACCAGGCGCAACAGAATGCCGCCGAGCAGCGGGCCGACCAGGCGTCGGCGCAGCAGGACGCCAAGGACCAGCTCGATGGCGACGATGAGGATTTTCTTGAAAACGCCGCGCAGTCCGGCGCCGCCGAAATAGAGGGCAGCAAGATGGCCCAGGAAAAGGCCAAGAATCCGGATGTGAAGGCGTTTGCCGACAAGATGATCCAGGACCACACCAAGGTCAGTGAAGAACTTGCCGCCCTGGCCAAGAGCAAAGGCTACACGCCGCCCACCGAGCCGTCCATGCTGATGAAGGCCAAGCTCAAGACGCTGAGTCTGACCGACGACGGTTTTGACGAAATGTATGTGGATCACATCGGCGTGGCCGCCCACGAAGATGCGGTGAAGCTCTTCGAGGAGGCCGCCAAGGACGCCAAGGATCCGGAAATCAAGGCCTTTGCCGAGAAGACGCTGCCGGCCTTGCAGGAGCACCTGAAGATGGCGCAGACCCTTCAGCAGCAGGTGAAGGAGCGCAAGGAAGCCAAGAACTGACCGTGCTTGGTTTGCCGGGCACCCAGCGGCCGCGTACCGGCTTTCAGGCCGGGCCGGCCGCTTTGCCTCGCACTTCCACGCCCGCATCGGCCTCGATATAGCGCATGATTTCGGTCATGTCGGCCTGTTCGCCGAACTTGTCGCGGGTGGCGTTGAGCAACTGGCGCACGGCGTCGCCCACTCGCAGCGGCACGCCCAGCCTTTCGCCGGTTTCCATGCAAAGCCGTACGTCCTTGGCCGACAGGCCGATGGCAAATCCGAAATCGAAGCTGCGGCTGAGCACGTACTTGGGGATCTTGTCTTCGGATGCGTTGCTGCGGCCAGATCCGGCGTTGATGACCTGGACCATGATGTCGGGGTCGAGGCCGGCCTTGACGCCCAGCGCGAGGGTTTCGGAGGTGATGGCCAGCGCCGTGACTGATATCAGGTTGTTGATCACCTTCATCGTCTGCGCCATGCCGGGCCGCGCACCTACGTACAGCGGTCGGCCCAGGACTTCAAGCACGGGCAGCGCCGCCTGGTAGGCATCGTCCGCGCCCGATGCCATCAGGGCCAGGGTGCCGCGCTGCGCGCCGGCCACGCCGCCGCTGACCGGGCAGTCTATCGTTGCGATGCCGCGTTGCGCCAGGCCGGCGGCCAGTTCTTCGGCTGCCTGGGGGCCCGATGTGGACAGGTCGATCACCGTCCTGACCGCTGCGCCATGTACCAGCCCGTTTTCTCCCAGGCCGACATCGATCACGACCTGCGGCAGGGGCAGGGAAAGCAGCACGGTGTGCGCCGCGTCTGCCACCTCGCGCGGGCTTGCGGCAATGCGCGCGCCTTCGGCCGCCAGCGGCGCCATGGCCGGCCCGCTGGGATCGTACACGGTCACGTCGTATCCGGCGCGAAGCAGGCGGGCGGCCATGGGCGCGCCCATGCGGCCGATTCCGATGAACCCCAGGGTGTCTTTGCGTTCAGTGTTCATGATAGCCACGTAGGAAGGTTGGGTCAGGTGGCGGTCCATCCGCCGTCGATAGGGAGTACGGCGCCGGTAATATCGGCGCCTGCGTCGCTGCACAAGAAGCCGATCAGCGCGGCGACGTGCTGCATCGCCACGAAGCGGCCGGTAGGCTGGCGGGCGGCCAGGTAATCATGGCGCGCCTGTTGCTCGGTAATGCCTTGCTCGCTGGCGATAGCCGCGATGCGCGCCGTAATGGCAGGTGTGGGAACGGTGCCCGGCGCGACGGCATTGCAGGTAATGCCATGGGGCGCCGTTTCTACCGCCAGGGCACGGCTCAGGCCGATGAGCGCCGTCTTGGTGGTGATATAGCCCACCCGGTCCGGCGTCGCGCCCGCTCCGTACACCGACGAGATGTTGATGATCCGGCCCCAGCCCTTGGCCCGCATGCCGGGGATGCACAGGCGGGCAAGGTGGAAAGGCGCCGACAGGTTCACGGCCAGCGCCTCGTCCCAATCGCGGCGGGGCAGCGCGTGGGCGGGGTGGAAGTGGCGCACCACGGCATTGTTGACGACGATATCCACGCCATCCGCGGCTCGTTGCGCGTTGGCCGCCATGGCTTCGATCTGGTCGACATCGTTGAGGTCCGCGGCGTAGAAAAGCACGTCGGCGCCCTGGCGCGCCAGGCTGTCGCGGGCCTGCCGCGCCGTGTCGTCGTCACGCAGCGCGTGCAGGATGATGCGCGCTCCGGACTTTGCCAGCTCTGCGGCAATGGCCAGGCCCAGGCCGGCGGTCGATCCGGTGACCAGCGCGCAGCGTCCGCGCAACGAAGGCTCGCTCATTCAGGTTGCCCGGGGCGGCACGTCGAGCCGTACCGCCTTGCCTTCCAGCTCGGGGCTGGGCGCGGGGTAACGCAGCATCACCTGGGGATCGTGGCCGGGCACGATATGGGCCTCGCTGTCGGCCAGCTCCTGCACGGCGCGGTGCCCTTCGAGCATGTCGCCCACGTTGTAAACGGCAGGAAAGGGAATGCCATGGCCGATGTTGCCATACAGGTGAGTCGCATCGGACGCCAGAACCACCCACCCGCGCCGCGTCCATACCCGCACGACCTGCAGGCCCGCCGTGTGGCCGCCCACCAGGTGCAGCGAAAGTCCGGGCGCCAGTTCGGCCGGCCCCTGGTGAAACGTCACGCGGCCCGCGTACAGCTTGCGCACGAACGACACGACGTCTTCCACGTAGTAGGGGTGGCGCAGCGTGCCGTGACACATGCAGCGGCCGGTGGCGTAGGCGGACTCTGCTTCCTGCACATGGAAAGTGGCTGCCGGAAAATCGTTCAGCGTGCCGGCATGGTCGTAGTGCAGATGCGTGATGATGACGTTGCGCACCTGGGCCGCGTCAATACCCAGAAGCGCCAGCCCGTCGACAGGGCGCTGCAATAGTTCGCGGCCGCGCTGGCGGGCCGAGTCTTCGTCGAAGCCGGTGTCGACCACGTAGATTTCGTCGCCGCGACGCGCCACCCAGATGTAGTAGTCGAGATCGGAGTCGGCGTCGTGGAAGTCGACGCTGCCCAGGTAGTTGTCGGCGGGGCTGCGGCCGCCGTGGCGCGCATAGCGCACCGCATAGACCTCGAATGGGGCAGGTTGTGGGGTCAAGATTTGTCTCCTGGTGGCGGCTGCCGGACAATGGGCGCCGCCGTCTATGTTGGTAGGATTGTATTATAGTATTAGCGAAAAAAGCAAAGCCCGGCAGCGCGGGGCATGCCGGGCCTGTGGGGTCGCGAGCCGTTATTCGGCTGTAGCCTGGGTTTCGCGCAGGATCTTGATGGCTACGCGGGCAGCGTTGCGCACGTGCAGGCTGCCGGCCTTGCGCGCAGCCCGGCCGTCGCGGGCCGCCAGCGCGTCGAGCAGCGCGCCCAGTTCGGCCAGGCTTTTCTTGGCGCGGCCCGGCGCCTGCATGGACGTAGATCGCAGCAGCATGACGCGCGAGTTCAGCAGGCGCAATGTCGTGGTCAGCGCTTCATTGCCGGCACCGTCGAGCAGCTGTTGGTAGAAGTGGTTCTTGGCCGCCAGCTGTTCAAGCGAGCCGCCGTGCGAGAAGGCCCGCTTGAGCGCCTGGAAGGCGGCCTGCAACGCCTTGAGCTGCTCTTCGGTGGCGCGCTCGGCAAACAGCTGGCAGGCCAGGCCTTCGAGTTCTTCGCGCACTTGGTAAATGCCTTCGGCCTGCTCGGGCAGCAGGCGGTCGACCACCGGGCCGCGGTGCGGAATGACGTGGATGAGGCCTTCGGATTCAAGCTGGCGCAGGGCTTCGCGCACCAGCGTGCGGCTGACGCCTGTCATCTCGCAGAGTTCGCGTTCGGGCAGGCGTTCGCCTGGCTGAAAGCGGCCCACCAGGATGGCGTTGCGAATGCTCTCGGTCACACTGTGGCGCAGCACTGATGCGGCGCGGGGAACTTTGAAATCGGCAGGGAGCTCGGCGGCGTTCATGCGATGGCAGGCAATGTTGCGGGCGGAATCAGTCTACAGGCTTGGGGCATTTTAGCGGTACTTCCTGTGGGGTCGGGCAGAGACGAACAACCGGGTGCGTCGATTCGCCGTGGCGCCAACCGTATCGGCTGAAAAAAAACGATTATTCAATCATACAATCTGTTTATAATACCGAAAACGCGCCAGTGGAAATAAACCCGCCCAGGCGCGGCAAAAACGCCACGGGGTACACGTGGCCAAGGAGACAACGCAACATGCAGGCAGGCGGATCGGCTGGTGTTTCGCGCGCGCTGGCGGAGTTCGTCGGGGCGTGCCGCTGGGAAGATATTCCGGGCGCGGTGCGTCGCGAGGCTCATCGCGCGCTGTTGAACTATTTTGCTGTGGCCCTGGCGGGCGCGGCCGACCCCACTCTGGATATCGCCGTGCAGGTCTACGGCCGTTTCGCGGCCGGGCGGCAGGCCTCTCTGGTCGGGCGCGCCGAGCGCACGGACGTACTCAATGCCGCGGCCCTGAACGCCATGGCAGCGAATGTGTACGACTACGACGACACGCATTCCCCCACCATTATTCATCCCACGGCGCCGGTTGCCGCGCCGCTGTTCGCGCTGGCGCAGGCGCGGCCCATGCGCGGCGACGAACTGTTGCTGGCCCTGGTGCTGGGCATAGAGGCGGAGTGCCGCATTGGCCTGGCGGTGTCTCCTGGCCATTACGCGCGCGGCTGGCACATTACGTCGACATGCGGTGTGTTCGGCTCCGCCATGGCGGCCGGCAAGCGCCTGGGCCTGTCGGCGACGGCACTGGTGTGGGCGCTGGGCTGCGCGTCGGCACAGGCGGGCGGCCTGGTGGAAACGCTGGGCACCATGTCCAAGAGCGCCAGTGTGGGCAATGCCGCCCGCAACGGGCTGTTGGCCGCGTTGTTGGCACAACAGGGCTTCGCCGGGCCGGATGCGCCGCTGGAAGGGCCGCGCGGATTCCTGTCCGTGATGGGCGAGCCGCCGCAGCCGGACGCCATCACGCGAGATCTGGGGCTCGATTGGCAGCTGCTGCGCAATACCTATAAGCCATACCCGTGCGGCGTGGTGCTGAATCCGGTGATCGATGCCTGCCTGGCGCTGGCAGGCGACGCGCGCGTGGCTGACGCGGGGCTGGCCTGTATCGAACGCATCACGCTCACGGGACACCCGTTGTTGCGTCAGCGCACCGACCGGCCGGGCGTGACGACGGGGCGCGCTTCGCAAGTCAGCGCCCAGCATGCCGTGGCTGTGACCCTGGCGCGCGGCCGCGCCGGCCTGGAGGAGTTCAGTGATGCGGCGGCGGGCGAGCCCATGCTGCGCGATCTGGGCGCCAAGGTCGAGTTCCGCGACGACGCCGGATATTCCGTGGACGCCGCGCAGGTGCAACTGACATGGCGCGATGGGCGGCAGTTGACGCGCCGCGTGGATGCCGCGCGCGGGTCGCAGGCCCGGCCGCTTTCGGACGACGAGCTTGAAGACAAGCTGCTGGCGCTGGCGGGGGGCTGCCGGCCCGGCTGGGACGCCAGGCCGCTGATCGATGCATTGTGGACGCTGGAGACCGCGCCGGACGCGGCGCAGGTGATGGCTTTGGCGGCACAGGCGGCAACGCCGGCAGGCGGCGGCCGGGATCGAGACTGCTGATGGAAGGGGCGGCATGCCGCCCTTGCAAACCACACAACGAGGAGAAAAGACGATGCGGCGTTATTACTTTCGCGTGGCGGCGGCGGCCCTGGCCGGGCTGGCGATGTCCGCGGCGGCACGGGCGGATTTTCCCGACAAGCCGTTGCGGATTGTGGTGCCGTTCGCCGCTGGCGGCGGCGTCGATGCGCTGACGCGGCCTTTTGCCCAGGAGCTCGGCAAGGTGCTGGGCCAGACCGTCGTGGTGGAAAACAAGCCCAGTGCCACAGGCCAGACCGGCGCGGCAGAAGTGGCGCGCGCCGCGCCCGACGGCTACACGCTGCTGCTGAGTTCGGCCGCATTCGGCACGACGCCGGCGTTCTACCCGCAAGCGCCCTACGACCCGATCAAGGATTTCACCCCCATCACGATCGTGGCGGCCGCGCCGCAGGTCGTGGTGACGAACAAGAACTTCAAGGCCAGGAATATCGATGAGCTGGTGCGCATGGTCAAGGCGGGTGAGCAGGTCAACGTCGCGCTCAGCGGTATTACCGGCATGCAGGCGCTGGCCACGGAGATGATTGCCGCGCAGGCGGGCATCACGTTTACCAAGGTGCCCTACAAGGGCGCGGGAGCCGCTTTCAAAGACCTGATCAGCGGAGAAGTCGACGTGATGATAGACAACCCGGCGTCGTCGCTGCCCCATGTGCGCGCAGGCAACCTGAATCTGATCGCGACCACAGGCCCCAGGCGCATGTCCACGGCCCCGGACACGCCCACCGTTGCGGAAACCCTGCCCGGCGTCCAGGCGCGCAACTGGTTCATTCTGGCTGCGCCGGCCGGCACGCCGGCGCCCGTCATCGATGCGCTTAGCCGCGCCGCCATCCAGGTGGCCAATGGCCCCGTGATGCAGCGCTTCTTCGAACGCGACGGCACTGAAGTGGTGGCCAATTCGCCGCAGCAAGCCGGGCAGTACCTGAGCGAGGAAATCGCCAGGTGGGGAAAGATCGTCAAGGAACGCAACCTGCAGCCCTGACCGGGCACGGAGCACGACATGGGAAGACTGGAAGGAAAGATCGCGGTGGTGACCGGCGCCGCCGGCGGCATAGGAAAGGCCATCGCGCTGGCGTATTCGCGTGAGGGCGCCACCGTAGGAATGCTGGACAACAACGCTGCCCTGCTGCAAGAGGCCGTGGCAGCGGTACCCGGCGCCAGTGCGCTGACTTGCGATGTGGCCGACAGGGCGGCCGTGCAAGCCGCTATCGATGGCTACGCTGCGCAGTCCGGCGGGCTGGATATCCTTGTCAACAACGCCGCCTATTTCTACTACGGCTTGCTGACCGACATGCCCGAGCCCGTGGTCGACAAGATGATCGACGTCGGGCTCAAGGGCGCATTGTGGTGCCTGCAGGCCGCCACGCCGCACCTGGCGGCGCGGGGCGGCGGGTCGGTCATCAACCTGTCTTCCGTGGCCGTATCGGTGGCCATCAAGAACGCGGCAGTCTACAGCTGCATCAAGGGCGCGCTGGATACGCTGACGCGCCAGCAGGCGGTGGAGCTGGGGCCGCGGGGCATACGCGTCAATGCATTGGCTCCCGGGCCGGTGGAGACGCCGGGGGCGAGCTCGGTTATCGATGCGCAAGGCTGGGAAGCGCGGCGCGCCCGGACGCCGCTGCGCCGGCTGGCCGAGGCGGACGACATCGGCGCGGCCGCGGTGTTCCTGGCGTCGGACGAGGCCGTGTCGGTCGCGGGCGTCACGCTCAAGATCGATGGCGCCATGACGGTGATGGGCTACTGAGGCGAGGGCGGACCGGCACATGGAACAGAACACGATGCACGGTTCGAGCGCGGCCGCCAGGCTGGCGCGCGACGGGCTGGCGGCGCGCCAGTTCGGCGCCCCGACGCTCGCCCATGCCAAGCGCTGCCTGCTGGATTACTTGTCGTGCGCATTCGAGGCGCTGCCCTTGCCCTGGAGCGAGCAGGCCGCCGCGCTGGCGCCGGCCGCGCAGGGGGGAGCGCATGTGATCGGCCGCGCGGGGCCCCGGCAACCCGATGCGGCCGCCTTCGCCAATGCGGTGGCCGGGCATGGCCTGGTGCGTGAAGACATGCACGCGGGCAGCGTGGCCCACCTGGGGGTGGTGGTCTGGCCCATGGTGTTTGCGGTGGCCCAGCAGCGTGGCGTATCCGGCGCGCAGGCGCTGGACGCCGCCATTGTGGGCTATGAAACCGGCGCTCGCCTGGGCCGGGCGGTCATCACCCCGGACCTGGCGCGCTTGTTCCGGCCTACCGGACTGGTTGGGCCGTTTGCCGCCGCCATGGCGGGCGCGCGCCTGCATGGCTTCGATGAAGCTCGCACCCTGTACGCGCTCGCCCTGGCGGGAAATTGCTGCGCGGGCCTGAATCAATGGGCGCATACCGGCGGCAGCGAAATGTATTTTCATCCGGGTTTCGCGGTGCGCAACGCGTGGACTTGCCTGCAACTGGCCGCCGGCGGTGCGCAGGCTTCGGCTTCCATCCTGGAGGGCGAGGCGGGTTTTTTCCAGGCGTATGCGCGCGCGCCCATGCCGGCCGGCATTGCCTTGTTCGCCGACGGATCGGCGGAAATCGACCATGTGTTCAACAAGCCGGCGCCCGCCTGCAATTTTGCCCAGTCGCCTTGCCAGGCGGCGCTGCGCGCCGCGTGCGAGGCGGGGCGGCGGCGTATTGCATCGGTGCGCATCGAAACCACGCATGCCGCGGTGCGCTATCCGGGGTGCGCGGCCACAGGGCCTTTCGAGCACGCGCTGCAGGCCAAGATGAGCATTCCGTTCGGCGTGGCAGCCACGCTGGCGACGGGCGTGATTGCCGAAGACAACTACCGGCGCCTGGACGACCCCGAGATCGCGCGCTTGATCGCCGCAACCGAACTGTGCGCCGACGCCGAGTACACCGCGGCATTTCCCGCCAGGCAGGGCGCGCGCGTCACGCTGCTGCTGGAAGACGGTTCCCGCATATCCGGCGCGCTGGATGACGTGGTGGCGGCGGACGATGCCCTGATCCGTCAGCGCTTCCGGCAAGCGGCGCAAGCCGTGCTTGGCGCCGACACGGCAGCCCGCATCGAAGACCTGGTGGATCGCTATGAGCGGGTCGCGGATGCCGGAGAGTTGCCGCGCCTGTGCGCGGCGGCGGCCTGATCCCATTCTCGTAAGGAACCTTCATGACAGAACTACAAATCCATCTGGAAGCCTTCCTGCAATCGCTGGCCGCCGGTGTGCTGGTGGGCGGCATCTATGGCCTGATGTGTGTGGGGTTGGCGATGATCTTCGGGATCATGCGCGTCATCAACTTCGCGCAGGGCGATTTCATGATGCTGGGCATGTACATCACCTATTTCTTCTTCATGCTGCTGGCGGGACACGGGATGGCGGGCTCGGTGGCGAATCCCTACATCTCCATGCTGCTGGCGATGCCGGTGATGTACTGCGTCGGCTATCTGGTGCATCGCATGCTGATATCGCGCGTGACGGGTGGGCGGACAGCCAGCCTGGAAGGCGAAGGCCATTACGCGCAGCTGATCCTGACGCTGGGCATCGCGCTGGTGCTGCAGAACGGCGCCATGATGCTGTTCGGCCCCGAACTGGAATCGGTGCGCACGCCCTTGTCCAGCAGCGCCTGGGAGATCGGCCCGTTGTGGGGTGACTTCGTCAGCATTTTCGTCAACAAGGGGCGCGGCATTGCCGCGCTGATATCGGCGGCGGCCATCGTGGCGCTGGCGCTGGCGGTGGGCCACAGCCGCCTGGGCAAGTCATTGCGCGCGGCGGCCGACAATCCGGTAGCCGCTTCGTACATGGGCATCGACGTGGACGGCGCGTATCGCGTCGCCTTCGCGCTGGGCACCTGCATTACGGCCCTGGCCGGCGGGCTGCTGGCCACCAACTACCCGTTCCATCCTTTCGTGGGGCTGGAGTTTGTCATCGTGATGTACGCCGGCGTGGTGCTGGGCGGCATCGGCAGCATCGTGGGCGCGTTCTGGGGCGGCATGGTCATCGGCCTGGTGCAGCAACTGTCCAGCCTGGTGCTGCCCACACAATTGCAGAACGCCGCGATCTTCGTGTTCTTTCTGCTGATCGTCATCCTTCGGCCGCAAGGGTTCTTCGGCCGCGTTGCGGAGCGGACCTGATGAAATCCATGCGCACCTTACTGATCATGCTGGCTGCCGCGGCCGTTTATCTCGGCGCCGCGCTGCTGGTCGACAACTCGTATCACCAGCTGATTTTTACGCTGGTGCTGGTATGGGCCTGCTTTGGCCTGTCCTGGAACATGCTCAGCGGCTATACCGGCCTGGTGTCGTTTGGCCACGCCGCCTTCTTCGGCCTGGGCGCGTATGCCGCCGTGCTGGGCCAGATATACCTGGGCCTGTCGCCCTGGCTGATGATTCCGGTTTCGGCATTGATAGGCGCCGCGGCCGGGCTGCTGGTGGGCATACCCACGTTCCGTCTGCGCGGCCACTATTTCGCGCTGGCGATGCTGGCCTACCCGCTGGCACTGTTGTATGTATTCGAGTGGCTGGGCTACCAGGAAGTCACCTTCCCCATGGTGCGCGACAACCCCGCCCGCTACATGCAGTTTTCCAATCCCTGGCTGTATACCGTTGTGGCCATGGTGATGCTGCTGCTGTTCGTGCAGCTGACGCGCTACGTCGAGCGCACGCGTTTTGGCATGGCGCTGATCGCCATCAAGCAGAACGAAGCGGCGGCCGAGGCGGCGGGCATCGATACGCTGCGCTGGAAACTCAAGGCGATTGCGCTCAGCGGAGCCATCGCAGGAGCCACAGGCGCCTTCTATGCCGTCGTGCTGCTGGTGGTGACGCCGGTGTCGGTCTTCGGCATGCTGGTGTCGGCCCAGGCGCTGACGGTGTCCATGTTCGGCGGGGTGGGCACGGTATGGGGGCCCATCATCGGGGCGGCCATCCTGATTCCCCTGGGCGAGATACTGCATGCCGAGCTCGGCGCGGCTTATCCCGGCATCCAGGGCGTGATCCTGGGCGTTGCCATCATTGCCGTCATCCTGGCCGCGCCCGAGGGCGTGTACTGGAAAACGCGCGACTTGCTGCGGCGCCGCGGCGCCTTGCCGCCGCCGGCCGCAGCGCCGGACGGCGATGCCGCCCTGCCGCCGGACAGCGCCGAGGCGGTATCGTCCGTGCCCAATATCGCGCCGGGCATGCGCCCCGGGGGGGCGCAGCAAGGCGGAGAGCTGATTCTGGATGTGCAGGGCCTGTCGCGAAGTTTCGGCGGCCTGAAGGCCGTGCACAACGTCAGTTTCCAGGTGCGCAAGGGAATGATCCTGGGCATCATCGGCCCCAACGGAGCGGGCAAGACCACGCTGTTCAATCTGTTGAACGGGTTCCTGAAGCCGGACGCCGGACGCGTGGTGTTCAAGGGCGTCGACATGGCCGGCCGGAAACCGCACGTACTTTGCGCAGCCGGGGTGGGGCGCACCTTCCAGGTAATGCGGCCTTTCATGCGGCTGACGGTTGCGCAGAACGTCAAGATCGGCGCGTATGTCAAGGCGCGCAACGAGGCCGAGGCCGACGCGCTGGCGGTGCAGGCCATCGAACGCGTGGGGCTGTCCGACTGCGCCGACCGGGTGGCGTCGGTGCTGACGACGCGCCAGCTGCGCCTGATGGAACTGGCCCGCGCCATGGCCGGGCAGCCCGAACTGCTGCTGCTGGACGAAACTCTCGCCGGCCTGGGGCAGGGCGAAGTCGATGATGTGGTGCGCGCCATACGCGAACTGTCCGCGCAAGGCGTGACCATCGTCATCATCGAGCACACCATGCAGGCGATGGTCCGGCTGGTTGACGAGTTTGTCGTGCTGGACCACGGCGAAGTGCTGGCCGTTGGAGATCCGCAGGCCATTACGCAGGACACCCGTGTCGTCGAAGCCTACCTGGGCAAAAAATGGAGCAAGAAAAATGCTGCTTGAGATCGACAACCTGGTGGCGGGATATTCGGCGTTGCCGGTTCTGAACGGCGTGTCGGTGGCGGTGCGCGAAGGCGATTTCGTATCCATCGTGGGGCCCAACGGCGCGGGCAAAAGCACGCTGTTCAGGACCATATCCGGCACGGTATCGACCATGTCGGGCGCCATCCGCTATGACGGCCGGGACTTGCTGTCCGTGCCGGTATCGCAGCGTGCGCACCTGGGCATTGCGCACGTGCCGGAAGGACGTCAGGTATTCGCATCGATGACGGTACTCGAAAACCTGGAAATGGGCGCCTACACCGCGTCAGGCCGGCGCGACTGGGCGCACAACCTGGCCCGCATCTATGAATGGTTTCCCGTGCTCAAGCAGCGTGCGCGCCAGCTGGCCGGCACGCTGTCGGGCGGGGAACAGCAAATGGTGGCCATCGGCCGCGGCCTGGCGTCTTCGCCGCGGCTGCTGATGCTGGACGAGCCATCAATGGGATTGTCGCCGGCGATCGCGGATTTCATCTTCGAGCGCCTGATCGACATACGCAGGGAAGCCCGGCTGACCATCCTGCTGGTAGAGCAGAGGGTGGCCGAAGCCTTGCAGTTCGCCGACCACGGCTACGTGCTTGAAACGGGGCGCGTCGTACTGGAAGGCACCCATGAAACGTTGCAGGCGGACGACCGTGTCCGTCGCGCGTACCTCGGCATGTAAGCCCATACGAACAGCCGCGCAAGCGGACGAGAGGAGACAACCATGAGAATGCGATCGATCAAGAACCTGGGGCTGGCGGCGGGCATGGCCAGCCTGTTGGCGGTAGGCGCCCCTGCCATCGCGGCCGAACCGCCGCCCGTCAGCGTGGGCCTGATCGCCCCGATGTCGGGCATCTACGCGCGACCCGGCCAGGTGATGCGCATGGGCGCCGAGATGGCCGTGAAAGATATCAATGACCAGGGCGGCATCAAGGCCCTGGGCGGCGCCAAGCTGAAGCTGGTGGTGGTGGATTCGGGCGATTCGACGGAAAAGGCAAAGAGCGCGGCCCAGCGCATGGTCGCCGACTTTCCGGACCTGGTGGCCGGAACGGGGGCCTACCTGAGTTCGTTCACGCTGGCCGTCACCGAGGTGACCGAACGCGCCAAGCTGCCGATGCTGACTCTGTCGTATTCCGACCAGATCACGGCGCGCGGTTTCAAGTACATCTTCCAGACGTCCGCCACTGCCGGCCGCCAGGCCGACCTGGCGCTGCCGATGATCCTGGACCTGGCCGAAAAGGCGTCCGGCAAGCGTCCCAAGACGGTAGCCATTCTTACCGACAACACCGCCGCATCGCTGTCATCGGTAAAGGCCATGAAAGACGGCCTGCTGGAAAAGAACAAGCTGGAACTGGTCGTGGATGAAACCTTCACGCCGCCACTGTCGGATGCATCTTCGCTGATCCAGCGCGTGCGCTCGCGGCGTCCCGACCTGGTGTTCTTCCTGCCCACCGTGATTTCGGACGCCAAGCTCATTCTCGAAAAAATGAACGAGACCAATGTGCGCGTGCCCGTGATCTCGTTCGGCATCGCCATTGCCGAGCCGGACGTGCTCAATACGGTGAGCCCGAAGCTGATCAACGGCGTCATGTCGGCCGTGGCCAACTGGGGCGCCAAGGGGCAGGAGGCGCTGATCAAGCGCATGAAAGACGAATACAACGAGCCCTGGATGACCCAGAACGCGATATCCACCTATGGCGACATGTGGATCATCAAGGCAGCGCTGGAGAAGGCCGGCAAGGCCGACCGGGAATCGGTGGCGCAGGCGATGCGCACGCTGGATGAAGGCAAGACGCCGTATTTCCCGGGCGGCGAGCTGAAGTTCGACGAAGCCGGACATCGCGTCGGCGCCACGCTGACGGTCATCCAGTGGCAGAACGGCGTGCCGGTGACGGTGTTCCCGGAAGATGTCGCGATAGCCGAGCCCATCTGGCCAGGCCAGAAGTGACCGCCGGTGCGGCGTGGCGGGCGAGCCGCCATGCCGCTGCGGCAAAATAGTGATATTGTATTATTGTATTCTGGCTACACCACGCAGCATATAAAGGAATCAGCATGGAACATTCCAATCAGTTCGAAAAGGGCCTGGAGAACCGCAAGAAGGTGCTGGGCGCCGCGCACGTCGAAAAAGCCTGGGCTGCGGCGGACGATTTCAACCGGCCCATGCAAAAACTGGTCACTGAGTATTGTTGGGGCGAGATATGGGGTGATCCCACCCTGCCGTTCAAGACCCGCAGCATGCTGAACCTGGCCATGCTGACCGCCATGAGCCAGCACCACGAGCTGGCTTCCCACGTCAAGGGAGCGTTGCAGAACGGCGTGACCAAAGACGAGATCCGCGCAGTGCTGATGCAGGCATCGGTGTACTGCGGCGTGCCGTTGGCGCTGGCCGCTTTCCGCGTGGCCACGCAGGCGATCAACGCCCATGAGGCGGAAGCTGGACGGGCCTAGGAAGATCGCCATGGCGCAACAGGATAGAGTGGGGTTCATCGGGCTGGGCAACATGGGCGGACGCATGGCGCGCCGCCTGGTCGACGCCGGAATTGCCGTATGCGGCTACGACACGGACGCCGCCCGGGCGAGCGCAGCGGGGGCGCAGCCCGCGGCGACGCTGCGCGCAGCGGTCGAATCCGCCGACGTGGTGCTGCTTTCTTTGCCGGACAGCCGCGTGGTCGAAGCGGTAGTAGAAGGGCCGGACGGCATACTTGCTGCGTGCCGTGCCGGCCAGGTAGTGGTGGACCTGAGCACCGCGGCGGCCAGTTCCACCCGGCGCCTGGCCGGCTTGTTTGCCGACAGGGGCGTGCAGTTTGTCGACGCGGGCGTATCGGGCGGGGCGGCCGCGGCAGAGCAGGGCAAGCTGACGCTCATGGTCGGCGGCGATGCCGACACCGTCCGGTCGCTGCAATGGGCATTTGCGCCGATCAGCAGCAAGGTGCTGCACATGGGGGAAACCGGAGCCGGGCACGCCACCAAACTGCTGAACAATTTTCTCAATGCCATCAGCCTGGCGGCCACGGCGGAAGTCATGGTGGCGGGCAAGAAGGCCGGGCTGGATTTGCATCGCCTGCTGGACGTCTTGAACAGCAGCAGCGGCGTCAATTTCGCCACGCTCAACCGTTTTCCTCATATTGTGGATGGCAATTATCTGGAAGGCGGCTTGACCAGCAAGCTCATGACGAAAGACATCGTGCTGTATGTGGACCTGGTTCGCGAGCTGGGCGTGGCGTCGCTTAACGCGTCGGGGCCGCTGGCGAGCTTCGGCCTGGCCACGGCGCTGGGATACGGCGATCAGATCAGTAATCGTGTCGTGGATGCCATCGGGGATGTGAGCGGTGGCGTCCGCCTGAAAACTTGAAAGGAGGTTATCCAATGAAGGTGTTTCATGGCAGGGCGGAAGGCAAGGTTTCGGAGCAGCGCAGCTCTACATTCACCGGCATCGTGTGGGGCGACCCGATCATGCCCACCACCGACAACGTGACGATCAATTCGGTGTTTTTTTCGCCGGGCGCGCGCACGTACTGGCATACCCACGAACTGGGACAGATTCTGCAGGTGACGGCCGGCCGCGGCTGGATCTGCGCCGACGGACAGCCCGCGCAGGCCATCCGCCAGGGCGATGTGGTGTGGATACCGCCTAACGAGCGGCACTGGCACGGCGCCGCGGCAGATACTTACATGATCCATGTGGCCACTTCGCTGGGCAAGAGCAATTGGCAGGAAGAAGTGTCTGAGCACGACTACATCGGCGCCACAGCCGCCGCCGCCCGGGAGACGCCATGATCGTCGAACTGCGCATCTATCATTGCGCGCCGGGCCGCCTGCCGGCGCTGAACGATCGCTTCACCAACCATACGCTGGGCTTTTTCAAGAAGCACGGCATTGAACAGATCGGCTTCTGGACTACGCTGGTGGGGCCGTCCAACCAGTCGCTGACCTATTTGCTCAAATGGGAAAGCATGGCCGAGCGCGAGCAGAAGTGGAACGCCTTCCAGTCCGATCCGGACTGGATCGCCACGCGCGCGGCCAGCGAAGCCGAGAAGATCATTGTCGAGCGCGTCGAGAACCAGTTCCTGGCTCCGACTGCGTATTCGGCGCTGAAGTAGCACAGCGGACATTCCTGGCCGGCGCCTGGCGAGCGGCGCTTGGCCAGGGGCGCCCGGCGAGGGGCGTTGTCCTAGCCCGGCCCCGGCTCTGCCAGCATGCGCCGCAATTCCCGCTTGAGCACCTTGCCCGATGGGTTGCGCGGCAGGCTGTCGCACAGCACCAGCTTCTTGGGCGTCTTGAATCCCCCCAGCCTTGCCGAGCAATGCGTGCGCAAGGCGTCCAGCGTCAGGGTGGCGCCGGACCGAAGCACGACCGCCGCCGTCACGCATTCTCCCCATGTGGGGTCCGGCAGGCCGATCACGGCGGCTTCTTCTACTTCCGGCAGTTCGTACAGTACGCGCTCGACCTCCGACGAGGCGATGTTTTCGCCGCCGCTGATGATCATGTCTTTCTTGCGGTCGGTCAGGTACAGAAAACCCTCTTCATCGACATAGCCCACGTCGCCGGTGCGGAACCAGGCGCCGAAAAAGCTGGCGGCGGTCTTGGCGGGGTCGTTCCAGTAGCCCAGGCATACCTTGGGGCCGGACAGGCATATTTCGCCGGGCTGGCCGGGCGGCAGTGGCCGGCCCTCGTCGTCGAAGATGCCCAGGGCCACATGCGGCAGGGCGCGTCCGGTGGAGCCGATTTTCTCGAGCTCGCGCCCGGGTTCCATCATGGTGTCGCCCGAGCAGGTTTCGGTCAGGCCATAGGCGTCAATGTACCGGGCGTGGGTGAAGAGCTGCGTGAATTCGCGGATACGCTCTTCTGGCGTGCGCTCGCCGCCGCCGATCAGCCAGCGCAGGCTGCTCAGGTCATATTGCTGGCGTTCGGGCAACGCCAGGCAGCGATTGAGCATGACGGGCGCCATCCAGGCCCCCGTGATGCGCTCGCTATCGATCAGGGCCAGCGCGCGCGCGGCATCGAACTCGCGCTCGAGCACCAGCGCGCCTCCGGTCATCCATAGCGCAACGCCGGGCAGGTCATAGGCGCCCACGTGATACAGCGGCCCTACCACCAGCAGGCGGTCATCGCGCGACAGGCCCAGCGTCGTGATGTGGTCCAGGCATTTCCACGCCATGTTCGCATAGCTGTGCATGACGCCCTTGGGCCGGTCGGTGGTGCCGCTGGTGTACATCAGGCGGTACAGCGTATCGGGCGTTGCGGCGGGCGCGGCGGGCGGGGGCGGCAGGCCGGCCGCTCCCGGCAAGCGGCTGCTGTCGGCTTGCGCGGCGTCGTCGAGCCAGGTGACGGGGCACCGCTCGGGCACCGAAGCCCGTAGCTCGGCGTCGGCGAAGAGCCGCCGGGCGCCGGAATTGTCGAGGATGTAGTCGACCTCGTCTTTGCCCAGGCGGTAGTTGATGGGCAGCAGCACGGCGCCGGCCCGGCTGATGGCCAGGCTCAGTTCAAGAAAGGCAGCGCTGTTTTTCATGAGCAGCGCCACGACCTGGCCGGGCTGGATGCCCTGCTCAGCCAGCAGGGCGGCCGCCCGTCCGGCGCGCAGGTTCAGTTCGGCATAGCTGATGCGCTGGCCGCGATACACCAGCGCCAGCCGCTGGGGTTCCGCTTGCGCCCACCAGGCCACGCTTGCGCTGATAGAAACCATGGTCGTCTCCGTATTGTGCGGCAGGCGCGTCAGCGCCGCTCAGTAAGAGCGGGGCATCTGCAGCTCGTGGTTCGCGACGTAGTTCAGGATCATTTCTTCGGATACGGGCGCAAAGCGGAACAGCCGGCAGTCGCGCCACAGCCGCTCGACGTGGTATTCCTTGGCGTACCCCATGCCGCCCATGGTCTGCATGGCGCGCTCTGTGGCGCGGCCCACCGTCTGCGCCGCGATCAGCTTGGCCGCGTTGGCTTCGTTGCTGTAGGGCAGGCCCATGTCGAAGTTCGTGGCTGCCTTGTAGTTCAGCAGGCGCGCGGCCTCGATCTCGACATGGCATTGGGCCAGGGGAAACTGCAGGCCCTGGTATGAGCTGATCGGGCGGCCGCCAAATACGCTACGGTCGTTGGCATACTGCACCGCCAGCCTGATCGCCAGTTCGCCCCGTGCCCACCAGGCCGGCGGTCGTTACCATGCGTTCGGTGTTGAGCACGTCCAGCAACTCGCGCCAGCCTTGGTGCAGCGTCCCGATCAGTTCGTGCGGCTCGACGCGCACGTTGTCGAAGAAAACGCTGCTGGAGTCCAGCGTGCAGGTTCCCAGCTTGTCAATGGGGGTATGAGTCAGGCCCTCGCGTTCGACGTCTATCATGAACATCGACAGGCCGTCAGTGCGGGACTGGGCCTGCTCGAGCTTCTTGGTGCGGGCGATGACGAGCATCTTCGAAGCCGAGGCCACGCCGGTGATCCAGATCTTGCGGCCGTTCAGGCGCCAGCCGTCGCCGTCCTCGGCCGCATAGGTCTTGATTTCCAGCGTGTTGGTGCCGGCGTCGGGCTCGGTCAGCGCCATGCAGCAGTTGATTTCGCCGCTGATCAGCTTGGGCAGCAGCTCGCGGCGCATGGACTCGTTGCCGAAGCGGGCGATCGACACGCCGCCGAAGATGGGGTTGATCATGAACAGCTGGCCCACGGTGGACCCGCCCCCCGTGGCGGCAAGAGCCTCTACGATCAGCGACATTTCCAGCATGCCCAGGCCGCTGCCGCCGTATTCCTCCGGCAGCGCCACCCCGGACAACCCGGCTTCGCAGACGGCGCGCCAGTATTCAGTGGGAAAGGCCTTTTCGGCGTCTTGCTTGCGCCAGTATTCCAGCCCGAACCGTTCGCCGATCTGGCGGGCGGATTCGATCATCATGCGCTGTTCGTCGTTGAGTCTGAAGTCCATGGTGGTGTCTCGTGTCGAATTGAAGCTGCGCGCCCGCGGGCGGCGCAGCTGCCGATCTGTCCCGGCGTCGCCTACTGGGGTTGAATGCCCGCCGTCCTGGCGAGTTCTTTCCAGGTCTTGATTTCCTCGACCAGTTGATCCTGCGCCTGTTGCGGCGTGTCACCCACCGCTTCCAGGCCCTGCGAGGTCAGCCATTCGCGCATTTCCGGCGACTGCAGAATGGCCACGAACTCCTTGTTGAGCATTTGCACGGTGGCCGCCGGCGTCTTGGCCGGCACGTACAGGCCATACCAGACCGCCGCGTTGAAGCCCGGCACGCCGGATTCTGCAACGGTGGTCATTCCCGGCCACAGGTCGGAGCGCTGGGCGGTGGTGATGGCCAGCGCCTTCACTTTTCCGCCTTCGGCGTATCGCTTCGCAGTGGACAGCGGGTCGATCACCATCTGAACTTCTCCGCCCATCAGGCCGGTGAGCGCAGCGCTGGCCCCTTTGTATGGCACATGGGTCACGGGGGCCTTGGCCGCCGACTTGAAAAGTTCGCTGGCAAAGTGCACCGAGGTGCCGATTCCGGGCGTGCCGAAGTTCACTTTCTCGGGATTCGCCTGGGCGTATTTGACGAGATCGGCCACGTTTTTCACCGGCAGATCGTTGCTGACGAGCAGGGCGAACGGGCCACGGACCACGGTCGTGATGGACATAAGGTCGCGGGTCACGTCGTACGGCAGCTTGGCCTTGATGGCAGGCTCGGTCGCGATGGCGCCGCTGTGCAGCAGGATGGTGCTGCCATCGGCATCGGCGCGCACGGTGGCCTCGGTGCCAATGGCGCCGCCCGCCCCGGCCTTGTTTTCCACAATGACCGGACGCTGCAGGCGCGCGCTGAGTTGTTCGGCCAGTTTGCGGCCCAGGATATCCGAGGTGCCGCCAGCGGAATAGGGCACGATCAGGCGCATCTGCTTTTGCCCGGGAATCTCCTGTGCCGCCGCGGGCATGGCCCAGGCGGTTGCCGCCGCGAGTGTCAAAGCCAGTTTCTGAAAGCGCTTCATGGTTGTCTCCTTGTGTTCGTTCGTGTCTTAGGGCATGCCCGGGTGGTTTCCTGCATTGGGAACTGCATTACATGTGCAACGCCCGGCCATAGGCGGCCAGCACCGATTCGTGCATGGCCTCCGACAGCGTGGGATGGGGAAATACGGTTTCGATCAGCTCGGCTTCGGTGGCTTCGAGCGACTGCGCGACGGCGTACCCATGCACCAGTTCGGTGACTTCCGGGCCTACCAGATGCGCGCCCAGCAACTCACCGGAAGCGGCACTGAAGATCGTCTTGATGAAGCCGGCGGCCTCGCCTATGGCCACGGCCTTGCCATTGCCTTGCAGCGGGAACTTGCCGACCTTCACGTCCGGATGGGCCGCGCGCGCCTGCGCTTCCGTAAGGCCTATCGATGCGCTTTGCGGATGGCTGTATACGCACGCGGGAATCGCCGGCGCGCGCGCGCGCAGCGCCTGGGGCGGGCGGCCGGCGTGCAGGCGCGCGATATGTTCGACACATGCGATGCCTTCGTGGCTTGCCTTGTGCGCCAGCATGGGCGGACCCGTGACGTCGCCTATGGCATATAGCCCCGGCTCCTGCGTGGCGCCCCAATCGCCGGCTTCGATCAGGCCGTGGTTGATCACCGCGCGGCAATGTTCCAGGCCCAGATGCTCGGTATTGCCGACCAGGCCCACCGCCACCAGCGCGCGCTCTGCCTGCAGGGCGATGGCCTGGCCGGCGTCGGATTCCACCACCGCCTGCACGTGCCCGGCCGTGACGTCGGCACTGGCCAGCCGCGCGCCCGTCAGGAAGCGCACGCCGTCCTGCTCCATGGCCTGCCGGACGAAGTCGGACACCTCTTCGTCGCCGGACGGCAGCACGCGGGGCGCGGCTTCCACCACGGTTACGCTGCACCCCAGGGTTGCGTAAAAGCTGGCGAACTCAAGGCCGATAGCCCCGGCGCCTATTACGAGCAGAGACGCCGGAAGCTGTGTGGCGGACAGGGCGTCGCGGTAGCTCCAGACCCGCTCGCCATCGAAGGGCAGCGCGGGCAACTCGCGCGGCCGTGCGCCCGTAGCCAGAATGATGTGGGCCGCCGCGACCTGTTGCGCCGCCTGGCCGTCGGCCCCGCTGACTTCCAGGCGGCCCTTTCCCTGCAGGCGCGCGCTGCCGCTGAAGACTTTGACGCCGGCCTTTTTCAGCAAATGGGCCACTCCACGGTTCAGGCGTTGCGACGCGGTGCGCGACCGCTGCATGATGCGTGCGAAATCGATTTGCGGCGATTCGGCAACGATGCCTTCTGCATGGGCCTGGCGGATACGGCGCACCGTATCTGCAGAGTGCAGCAGGGCCTTGGTGGGAATGCAGCCCCAGTTCAGGCAGACGCCGCCCAGGTGCTCGCGCTCGACCAGCGCCGTGCGCAATTTCAGCTGCGAGGCCCGCAGCGCGGCCACATATCCTGCGGGGCCGCCGCCAACGATCGCCACGTCGAATTCCTGGCGGGATGCGGTTTGCATGGTCATATCGCGAGCAACCCTGCAGGTTGTTCCAGGGCCTGCACAACCCGCTTCAGGAACGTCAATGCGGTGACGCCATCGAGCACGCGGTGATCGGCCGACAGCACCATGCCCATTTCGCGGCGTATCGCGGGCCGGTCTTCTTGTCTATGACGGCTTCTCCTCCCGAAAAGAAGGTGGGCGCGCTCAGCGCCGGCCTGCGAGTTCTTCGCCACCTGGCGAGCGTACCGACGCCGTTGGGAGTCACGCGCATCGCGCGCGATCTCGAACTGAATTCCAGCACATGCTTCAATCTGCTGAAAACCCTGGTGCACGAAGGCCTGGTTACTTTCGACGAAGACACGAAAACCTACCGCATAGGCCTGGGGCTGGTGGAACTGGCCAAAGGCTCTCTGGAGCAGGCCTCGTATGCGCGGCTGCTGCGTCCCCACCTGCAGGAAATCGCCAGCCGTCACCGCGTCACCACGACGCTGTGGCAGCGCACCACCAACGACCGCGTGGTCATGGTGGACCTGGCCGACAGCGGATCGGCCCTGCGCGTGCACATGAGCATCGGCCAGCGGCTGCCGCTGTACATTGCGGCGCTGGGGCGCTGCATGGCCGCGTACAGCCCGCTCAGCCCCGCCGAACTGCGGTCGCGTATCAGCAGCCTGCGCTGGGGTATCAGCAGCCTGCGCTGGGAAGATGGGCCCAGTTTCGAAGCCTATATGCGCGACGTCGAGAAAGTGCGCGAGGTCGGCTACGCGCTGGACGAAGGGCACTACGTCAAGGGAATTACCACGGTGTCTTCGCCCATACTCGACGAGCATCGCACCCCCTTGATGGCCATCAGCGCAGTGGGATTCTCCGCCCAGTTCACACCATCGTCGCTGCAGTCGCTCGGTGAAGACCTGCGCGACCGCTGCCGCGAGGCCAGCAATTCCCTGTCGGGCGGCAAAGTCGGCCTGTTCTGGCAGACAGGCTCGTAGCCGCGGGCGCGCTGCGCACGGACGGCGGGGCAACACCCGATTGCGCCGTGCGCCATATCAGAGTATCCATACACCTGACAGCAGTTCACTAACGACCGCTGATGTCTGAGCGTACCGGGCGGCACAGTCCGGATGCACAGGCGGAGCCGGACCGTACAAGGCAGCCTGCCTTATGCGGATATACGCCAGGAGGGGCTTATGGCAGTGGTGTATGTAGAGTTCGAACGGGCGCGCCGTGGCAAGGCCCGTGTCGCCCCGAAAGCAGTGAACCAGGCCGTGCCGCGCCGCGATAGCGGCCGGGCCGTCTTCTGGGGCTGTCTTGGGCTGGCGCCGTTGGCAGGCCTGGCCGCCCCCGTGTGGGCGGTACCGCAGTTCGGCCATCTGGCCGGATGGGGCCTGGCGGGCGCCGGGCTGCTGGCCTGTGTGCTGATGTTGTTCGGCCTGGCCAGGCTCGAAGCCGACCGCGCGCGCGACGCCGGCCAATAGATCTTTTCCCGCTACGTCCGTCCGTCCGCATAGGCCGCGCATGGCCGCTCGCCCGCCCCGGCCGTATCGGCAGGGGGCTTGATGGCGGCCGGGCTTAGCAGGTATAGTTGTATTGTCATCAATACAACACAACATACCAGGAGATATCCCGATGGTCGGACTGCATCGAATCGCTGCGGCGTGCGCCGTTATTGGATCCATGGCGCTGCCGCCCGGCGCGGCATGGGCCCAGAACGACGCCATCAAGCTCGTGGTGGGAGCGCCCCCCGGCGGCACCACCGATACGGTGGCACGCAGCATTGCGCAACATATGTCGAAAGACCTCAAGCGCACGGTGCTGGTCGAGAACAAGCCGGGCGCAGGCGGCAACATCGCCGCCGACTATGTCGCCAAGAGCAACCCCGACGGCAGGACGCTGCTGGTGACCTTCACCAGTTTTTCCATCAACGCCACCCTGTACCGCAACCTTCCGTTCGACCCGGTGCGCGATTTCACGCCTATCAGCATGCTGGCCAATGTGCCCAGCGTGCTGGTCACGCGCAAGGACTTCCCGGCCAAATCGATGGAAGAGTTCGTGTCGCTGGTCAAGGCCAGCCCGGGCAAGTACACCATGGCGCTGGGGGCCATCGGTTCGTCGCTGCACCTGGCGGGCGAGCGCATGAAAATGATGGCCGGTCTCGATATTCTCAATGTGCCTTATAAGGGCACGTCGCCCGCCGTCAACGACGTGCTGGGCGGCCAGGTCGACATGATGTTCGCCAGCTCGCTCAACGCGCTGCCGCACATCAAGAGCGGGGCATTGAAGGCGCTGGGCGTCAGCAGCCCCGAGTCCCTGGCGCAGTTTCCCGGCGTGCCTCCTATTGGCGATACCATCAAGGGTTTCGAGTCCAACGCCTGGTTCGCGCTTTTCGGCCCGGCCAACCTGCCGGCCGACACGCTGGCCACGCTTAACGCCGCCGCGCGCAAGGCCGTCGATACGCCGGACTTCCGCCAGCTGCTCGAGCGCGAAGCCGCGTCCGCCGTCAGCAGCACCCCGCAGGAGCTCGACGCCTTTGTACGTGAAGACATCGAACGCTACGCCGAAATCGTAAAGTTCACCGGCGCCACCGTCGACTGACCGCCCACCCAGGAGCCCGCCCGTGTCCGATAGCCCGCTACCGCTGTATCACAAGGTATACCTGCTCTTGAAGCAGCGGTTGCGCGCGGGCGGTTTTCCGTACGATGTGCCCATGCCGGGCGAAAACGCCCTGGCCGCCGAATACGGCGTATCGCGCCTGACGATCAGGCGTTCGCTGGACCGCCTGGAATCCGAAGGGCTGGTCGAGCGCCGGCAAGGCCGCGGCACCTTCGCCGCACGCCCCTCGGCGCTGTCCGTCACCCAGCAGGGGGCCGATATTGACGGGCTGATGGCCCATCTGGCCAGCATGGGCATGCAGACCCAGGTGCAATTGCTCGAACTCGAAACCGTGCCGGCCGCCGGCCCGGTGGCGGCGCGCCTGGGCGTCGCGCCGGGCGCACTGGTGCAGCGGGCCGTGCGGGTGCGCAGCCACCAGGGCCTGCCTTTCTCGTACCTGACCACATTTGTTCCCGACGATATCGGCCGCCGCATCCGCCGCGAAGACCTCGCGTCCAAGCCTTTGCTTGCCATATTCCGCGACCTTGACGTCAGGGTGGCGGGCGCCGAACAGGCCATCTCGGCTGTGTTGGCCGAACCGGGCGTGGCCGAGCTGCTCGACGTGCCGGTGGGCGCGGCCTTGCTCAGCCTGCACCGGCTGGTGCGCGACGAATCCGGCCGGCCGGTGGAATGGCTGCATGCGCAGTATCGCCCCGACCGCTACGAATACCGCATGAACATGCAGGCGCACGATATGCCCGGCCAGCCCACATGGCTGCCGGCCGCCATGCCTGCGCACGCAAGCGCTTGAAGAGGTTCACTGTGACAGCCCAGACCCTGGCCCAGAAACTGCTGGCCGCCGCGGCCGGCCGCGATACCGCGCGCGTAGGCGAAATCCTGACCTGCAAGGTCGATCTGGCCATGTTCCATGATTCCAGCGGGCCGCGCCGCCTCAAGCCCATGCTCGAAGAGCTGGGAACCGGCCTGTGGGACCGCTCCAGGGTTGTGCTGGTCATGGACCATTACGTGCCCGAGGCCGACGACGAATCGCGCCGCATTGTCCGCATTGCCCGCGACTGGGCGCGCGAACAGGCGTTGCCGCACGTCTATGATTCGGTGGGCATCTGCCACGTGGTGGTGCCGGAACACGGCCACATCAGGCCGGGCATGTTCTGCGTGGGCGGCGACTCCCATTCGCCCACCGGCGGCGCGTTCGGCGCCTACATGTTCGGTGTGGGCAGCACCGAAATGCTGGGCGTGGTGGCCAGCGGCGAAATCTGGATGCGCGTGCCCGAAACGCTGATGATGCGTTGGAACGGGCGCCTGAATCCCGGCGTTACCGCCAAAGACATGATGCTGCACATGATAGGGCGCATGGGCATGAACGGCGGGCGTTACCAGGCCGTGGAGTTCTGTGGCGAGGCCGTCCGTGCGCTATCCATGCAAGAACGCATGACGCTGTCCAACATGTCGGCCGAGCTGGGCGCGCAGGCGGGGCTGGTGGCGCCGGACGAAACGACGCGGCATTACCTGCGGCAGGCGGGCGTTGCCGATGTCGACACGCAGCGATGGCAGTCTGACCCAGGCGCGCCGGCACAGTGGCACGATTTCGATGCCGCGGCGCTGGAGCCGCAGGTTGCGGCGCCGCATAGTCCGGCCAATGCCGCCCCGGTGCCGGCATATGGCGACACCCCGGTGCAGGTTGCCTACATCGGCGCCTGCACGGGCGCCAAGCTCGACGACCTGCGGGCCGCCGCCCGCATTTTGCAGGGGCGCACCATCGCCGCCGGCGTTCGCCTGATGGTGGCGCCGGCCAGCCAGCGCGACCAGGCCGCGGCGGACGCCGAAGGGGTATTGCCCGCGCTGCTGCGTGCAGGCGCCACGCTCTTGCCCACGTCGTGCGGGGCATGTTCGGGCTACGGCGGCTCTATTCCCGAAGGGGCAAATGTCATTGCCACCACCGCGCGCAATTTCAAGGGGCGCATGGGGGCGGCCACCGCCCGGGTGTTCCTGGCGTCTCCCTACACCGTGGCCGCATCCGCCGTCGCCGGCCGCATCGCCGATCCACGTGAATTCCTGTCATGACCCGTATTCATAACGCCTGGCGCATCGGCGACGATATCGATACCGACCAGCTCGCACCCGGCGCCTACATGAAGTTCGGCATTGCCGATATTGCGCGCCATTGTCTCGAAGGCGTGCGGCCCGACTTTGCTGCGGGCGTCCAACCTGGCGACGTGCTGGTGGCCGGACGCAATTTCGGCATCGGATCGTCGCGCGAACAGGCCGCCGCGGCGCTGGTGCACCTGGGCGTGCACGCCGTCATCGCGCCCAGCTACAGCGGCCTGTATTTCCGCAACGCGTTTAATGTCGGGCTGCTGCTGCTTACCTGCGAACGCGCCGGCGAAATCGCCGACTTCGAACAGATCGAGATCGACCTGCCCAATTGCCGTGTCCTGCGGGCCGACGGCGCCCCTCTGCTGTGCGAGCCGGTACCCGGATTCCTGCTCGACATGGTGCGCGCCGGCGGGCTGCTGCCGCAATTGAAGCGCCGGCTGGCCGATGGTTCGCTTCCCCGTTACCCCCAGAGAGCCTGATGGAAAATCGCCTTCTGAAAGACCGCCTGGCTGCCGGACAGGCCCTGCTCGCCCCCGGTGTCTACGACGCCCTGTCGGCCCTTATTGCCGAGCAGGCCGGCTTTGATGCGCTATACCTGTCGGGGGCGTCGATCGCCTATTCGCGTCTGGGCCGTTCCGACGTCGGCCTCACCACGTATACCGAGGTTGAAGACACGTTGGCGCGCATCACCGAAAGGGTGCGATGCCCCGTCATCGTCGATGCAGACACCGGCTTCGGCAATGCCCTGAACGTACAACGCACGGTGCGTGGGTTCGAGCGGGCCGGCGCATCCATGATCCAGATCGAAGACCAGGGCTTTCCCAAGCGCTGCGGGCATCTGGCGGGCAAGACAGTGGTGCCCGCCGCCGAAATGTGCGGCAAGCTGCGCGCCGCACTGGATGCCCGCAACGCCGATTCCACGCTGATCCTGGCCCGCACCGACGCGGTGGCGGTGGAAGGCCTGGAGGCCGCATTCGAGCGCGCCGAGCGCTATCTGGAATGCGGAGTGGATGCCATATTCATCGAAGCGTTGCGCTCGCCCGGGCAGTTGGACGCCGCCTGCGCGCGCTTCGCGTCGCGGGTGCCGCTGCTGGCCAACATGGTCGAGGGCGGCCAGACGCCCGTCGAAAGCGCCGACGCGCTGGCGGCAAGGGGTTTTCGCATTGTCATCTTTCCCGGGGGGACGGCGCGCGCCGTCGCCCACACCCTGCAGAATTACTATGGCAGCCTGCGCCAGCATGGCACGACTGCGCCTTGGCGCGACCGCATGCTGGACTTCGATCAGCTCAATGCGCTGATCGGCACTCCCGGCTTGATGGAAGACGCCCGCCGCTATGCCTGATACCGCGCATCGGGCGGCGGCTTATGGCCGTTCGCCCGATGCGACGGCGGAAGGGTTGCCGCGCGGCAGCCAGCGCCAGAACACCGCCGCACCCGCCAGGCCCAGCATTCCCATGGCCGCAACGGCTGCGCCCAGTGACACCAGCGCCGCCACGGCCGACAGAATCACCGGCCCCAGGCTGCTGCCCAGGTCGGCCACCAGCCGCCATATGCCCAGGAACTCGGTGCGCCCGGTCTTGGGCGCGGAGTCGGCTCCCAGCGTCATGACGATGCCCGAACCGATGCCGTTGCCCATGCCCAGCATCATCGATATCACGACGAATCCCAACACGCCCGTGGTAAACGATGTTCCTATCAGGGCGATGCCCATCAGCAAGGTGCAAGGCAACGCCACCCAAAGCCGTCCGCGCTTGTCCATCAGCGTGCCGGCCGGGTAGAACACCGACATGTCGATGGCGGCCACCAGGCCGTAGATCACCGAGGTGGCCGCCGCGCCGATGCCCAGGTGATCGGCCCACAACGGAATCACCACCTGGCGCGACGCCCGCACCGCGCTGACCAGCAGTATGCCCAGGCCCAGCGTCAGGAAGACGCGCCGGTGCGCCCGAGCCACGTCGAGCACGCGCGGCTTGGCGGGCGTTGCCGTCCCGCGTTGTTCAACAGGAGTCATGTCGGGGGCGTAGCGGGCAATCATCCCCGCGCCGGCCATCGCGGCCACGGCGACCCAGTAAGCGCCCTGCAGGCCCATGAAGTGGATCAATGCGGCGCCGGCGAACGGACCGACGAAGACGCCGATGCGCATGGTGCCGGCCAGGGTGGACAAGGCCCGCGCGCGCATGTGCACGGGTACGGCATCGATCATATAGCTCTGCCGCGCCAGCAAGAACACCGACGACGCCATGCCGATCAGGAAAACGCCCGCGGCCAGCATCGCCGCGTGCACGGCAAAGATGCACAGCAGCAGCGCAAGCACGCTCAGCGCGGCCGCGCCCACCATGGACCGCCGCTCGCCGTGGCGCGAGGTGATGATGGCTGCCGGGATATTGCTTACCAGCGAACCGATGCCGATCAGCGCCACGATCAGCCCCGACATGGCCACCGAGGCGCCCAGGTCCCGGGCAGTCAGGGCCACCACGGGCAGGATGGCGCCGTTGCTTACACCATAGAGAATGGACGGGCCGAACGCCGGTACGGCGATTTTTCGGAAACTGAAGGGCTCGGCGCGATTCGGCACGGTGCTGCGCGTAGGGGAAAGGGTAGGGCGCCATTTTAGCCGGCCTCGTATCGCTTGCCGGCGGCGTGGCCGCAAGCTATCTTTGTGGCATGACTTCTACTCCAGCGAGCGGTCCGGGTCCGTTCTTCATTGTGCAGAACATGGGCTCGGGGCGCGACGATGCCCGCGAAGCGCAGGCCACCCTGCGCCGCGTGCTCGATGCCGCCGGCGTTCGCTACGACATCATCGCGGTCGACGACGGCCGGCAATTGCCCGCGGCGGTACAAACCGCAGTGGGGCGGGCGCGCGACCAGGGCGGGGCGGTGGTAGCGGTCGGCGGCGACGGCACGCTCAGCGCGGTGGCCCAGGGCGTGCTGGATACCGGGTTGCCGTTTGGCATCGTGCCGCAGGGCACCTTCAATTATTTCGGCCGCACCTATGGCATTTCGCAGGACACCGAAGCCGCGGCGCGCGCCCTGCTGGCCGCCCGCCCCGAGCCGGTGCAGGTGGGGCTGGTAAACAGCCGCCTGTTTCTCATCAACGCCAGCCTGGGGCTGTATCCGCAATTGCTGGAAGACCGCGAGGTGTACAAGCGCCGCTATGGCCGCCGGCGATACGTCGCTTTATGGTCGGCTCTGGTCACCCTGGCGCGCGCGCATCGCCAGCTGGCGATACAGCTCGAACACGCGGGGCAGGTTCGCCAGATGCGCACCCCCACCATCGTGGTGGGCAACAACGCCCTGCAGCTGCAGCAGATCGGCATTGCCGAAGCCGACGAACTCTCGCAGGGCCGGCTGGTGGCGATGGGCGCCAGGCCGGCGGGCACCCTGGCTTTATACGGGCTGCTCTTGCGTGGACTGTTCAGCCGGCTGGGCGATGCCGACCACGTCTTCAGTTTCGGCTTCGACAGGCTCACCGTACGCGTTCGCGGCCGCAGCCGGCGGGTTAAAGTCGCGCTCGACGGTGAAATCTGCTGGCTGGATACGCCGTTGCACTTCCGTGTTTCCCCCCAACCGCTGCGCCTGCTGGTGCCCCCCGAAGCGCTGCGCGCCGAATCCGCATGACGCGGCTGTTGCACGTCTCCGATACCCATTTCGGTTGCGAAGACGCCACGGCCGTCCGCGCACTGCTCGCGCTGGCGCGGCAGGTGCAGCCCGAACTGGTACTGCTGGGGGGCGACGTCACGCAGCGCGCCCGGCGCGCCCAGTTCGCGGCGGCCCGCGATTTTGTACAGAATCTGCAATGCCCGGTGCTGGCCGTGCCGGGCAATCACGACATTCCGCTATACAACCTGGCGGCGCGCCTGCTCGACCCTTACCGGGGCTTTCGGCGGGCGCTGGGGGCGAACCTCGAACCGGTGGTCGAAACCGAGCGCCTGCTGGTCATCGGCGTAAATTCCACGCGGCCCAGCCGCCACAAGCATGGGCAGGTTTCGGGCGCGCAGGCCAGGCGCGTGGCGCAGCGCCTGCGCCAGGCGCATCCGGCCAGCCTGCGTGTGGTATTGCTGCATCATCCCGTGCGCGCCGTCGTCGAAAGCGACCAGTCCAACTTGCTTATTGGCCGCGAAACCGCCGTGCCGGCCTGGGTCGATGCGGGCGCCGACCTGATCCTGGGCGGGCATATTCATCTGCCATACGTCCTGCCGGTGCATGGGGCGGCCGGCCCGGCGCCGCGCCAGGCCTGGGCGGTGCAGGCCGGCACGGCGGTATCGCGGCGCATACGTGGCGGGGTTCCCAATTCGGTCAATGTCATCGAACATTCCTTCGACCATGACCCGGGCGCATGTTCAGTGCAGCGGTGGGACTACACCCACGGGGCCGGCGAGTTCCGCTGCGTGGCCGACCAGGCACTGCGCCTGCAGCGCGATCCCTGAACCCAACACCCTTGCGGCCGCCCGCCGGCCACGAATTCTGTTCAAACGGCTCTAATGGAAGCTTTCGTCGACTGGGTCGCTGTCCATCCTCTTCTGATCCTGCTGGCCGCCCCCGCTGCGGCGGCGCTATGCGCCTGGCTGGCGGCGCGCCATGTCCCCAGCGGCCCCGGGGCTCGACCCGTCTTGCTGTGGTCGCTCCTCGCTGCAGGGTCGGGCGCGGTGTTCCTGGCCCTTGCCGCCGCCATGGCCGGGCAGCCCGGCGAAGCACGCCTGGACAGCCGACTTGCCTCCGGCCTCAGTCTCGCGATGCCGGCGGCCCTGTTATGGACGATGTCGTGGTTCACCTACCTGGGCGACCGTAACCTGCTTACGATCATTGCCGTGGGCATGACGGTGTCGCTACTGTGGAAGCGGCAATGGGTGACGGCCCTGGCATGCGTGGCAGTCACGGGCGGCGCCGGCCTGCTCAACCTGGGGCTCAAGCATCTGTTCCAGCGCGTGCGGCCTGAACATCTGCATGGTTATGCCAGTGCCGATGGCTGGAGCTTTCCCAGTGGCCATACTTCGGGAGCCCTGGCGGTGTACGGCTTTGCCTGCTACCTGGCCGTGCGGGCGCTGCCGGCGCCCTGGCGGGCGCCCTGCGTGGCGGGCGTGGCCGCGCTCGTGGCGGCCATCGGCGTCAGCCGGGTGCTGCTGCAGGTGCATTACCTGAGCGACGTGCTGGCAGGCATCGCCATCAGCCTGGCATGGCTGACGGCGTGCATGGCCGCGCTCAGCGCGGCCCGGCAACGGCGCGCCAGATAATCTGCAGCAGCCGGCTCACGTCTGCGCCGCGGTGTCGGGCGGGCAGGGCGCGCATGGCGGGCTCGGGCGGCCCCGCTATATACAGGGCGCCCGCATCCCGGGCGGCATGGCCCAGGCGCTCGGCTGCTTCCCGCGGCAGGGGCCGCAGGTTCCACAGCAATTTATCGCGGATATCGGCGCCCACCCTGCCATCGCTGAATCGATCCAGCGTGCGGTCGATTTCCCGTTCGCCGGGCAGCGCCAGCACCACCAGATCCGATTCGTGCAGCGCTTCGCGGGCCGATGCCGCCAGTGTGGCCGCCCCGCGAAACGGTTCGCAGCGGGCCGGGTCGCGGTCGTACACGGTAAGCGCCAGATCGGGCTGCGCGTCTTGCAACAGGCTGCGCGCCGCCGCTGCGCCCGTTGTGCCCAGGCCCACCACGCCCACGCGCAATGGCCTGCTCGTCATGGCGCCGGCACCGACCACGTGCTTACGATATGCGCCACCGGCTCCGAGGCGCCCTCGCCATGCAGAATCACTTCGCCGGCGGCCAGGCGGCCCGTCTTCAACAGCCGGGCTTGCGCAACCACGGCGCCTGCGGGGCTCTTGCGCAGGAAGTTGATGGTCAGGCTGGCGGTGACGGCGTTGGGCTGCCCGGTAGCGCCCACCACCGCGGCGTACAGCGCCAGGTCCGCCAGCCCCATCAGTATGGGGCCCGCCACGATGCCGCCCAACCGTTGATGGGCGTCGCGCGCCGGCAGGATGGCGCGGGCCGTGCCAAAACCTATGTCGGTGATCTGTACGCCCAGCACTTCCGCAAAGGGGTGCTGCTCGGCCAGCAAGCGCCTGAAGTCGGCAACAGAGATACGGGCAGGGGGCGATGCGGTCATGTCAGGCTTGCTCCAGGTCGGCGCAGTAACGTTCCAGCAGGTCGTCGGCGTGCTGCCCCAGTGACTTGACGCGACGGGTATGGAACAGCAGCAGCAGCCCCATCAGATACGTGAACACCTGCATTTGCTCGATGGCCACCGTTTCATCCGGCCACTGGCGGGTTGCCTGCAAGCCGTGCCCCAACTGCGACACGCACGTGCGCAGCCGCGCATTCAGGCGTTCGTCGATGTCGCGGCCCAGGCCTCGCGGCCCCAGCCCCTGGAACAGGTACATGCCCAGCGCGAACTCGGTCGGACGCTCGGCGTAATAGCCGTAAAACGCCTTGACCACCCGCCGGGCCGCGCCCGCCGCATTGCCGGGCAGGGCGCCCGCCAATGCTGCGTGCAGGCGTTCCAGCGACGCATCGAGCAGCTCGGCATAAATGGCTTCCTTGCCGTCAAACCAGGGATAAATGGCGCCGGTGGTGCAGCCGGCTTCCTTGGCTATGGCGCGCACGGTTGTCTGTTCCAGGCCATCGCGCTGGAACACACGCTGTGCGGCCTCCAGAATCAGCTGGCGCCGCAACGCGATAAATTGTTGCGCACGGGACGAAGGTTGCGGGCGAGACGAGTCCATGGGCACGCCGGAAATATCAATGTGCTCATTTAATAACAACGTTATTTCCCTGGCAAGGCATGCCTTTCAGGGCCCATCGCCGGCGCGGGCAGCAAATGTATCTACCCGGTGCGCCGTGTATCCAGTATTGTGCAGAGTAACGGCGCCATGTCGGTGCAAAGCCGTCGCAGCCGGCGCGCTCAGCGCACCAAACGCCGTAAATACGCGCCTTTCCGAGCGCCTAGGGTAAACACGTAGGTGTTTCGGCTCCGGCTCGGCCAATGTTGCGAGATACCAACAGCCAGGGCGGCGAAGTCGTACTTTTAGGGGTGCGGCCATAGCCAGTGTCGGGGATTTTTGATGCAATAGCGTCAACTTCCCTTCGCGGAGTTAGGGGGGCGGCAGGCTGATGCAAGCGTTGCTGCTCTTGTCACTCAAATCAACGGAGATTTCTTAAATGAAAAAGACTCTGCTCGCTGCCGCCCTGCTCGCCGGTTTCGCCGGTGTGGCCCAGGCAGAAACCTCGGTGACGCTGTACGGCATCATCGATACCGGTATCGGCTACAACAAGGTCAAGGGCGACGGCTGGGATAGCGGCAGCCGCGTCGGCATGATCAACGGCGTGCAGAACGGTTCGCGCTGGGGCCTGCGTGGCACCGAAGATCTGGGTGACGGCCTGCAAGCCGTGTTCCAGCTGGAAAGCGGCTTCAGCTCCAGCAACGGTAACTCCGCCCAAGGCGGCCGTCTGTTCGGTCGTCAAGCCACCATCGGTCTGCAAAGCGACAGCTGGGGCCGTCTGGACTTCGGTCGTCAAACCAACATCGCGTCGAAGTACTTCGGCTCGATCGACCCGTTCGGCGCCGGCTTCACCCAAGCCAACATCGGCCTCGGCCTGAGCGCTGCCAACACCGTTCGCTACGACAACATGGTCATGTACCAAACCCCGTCGTACAGCGGCTTCCAGTTCGGCATCGGCTACTCGTTCAGCGTTGACGACAACACCGACGACGACGATCGCGTTGGCTTCCGTACCGCCGACAACGTTCGTGGCATCACCACCGGCCTGCGCTACGTGAACGGCCCCCTGAACGTCGCTCTGTCGTACGATCAGCTGAACGCTTCGAACCAGCAAGCTCAAGACGAAGTTGACGCCACCCCGCGTATGTACGCGATCGGCGCTTCGTACGACTTCGAAGTCGTGAAGCTGGCTCTGGCCTACGGCCGCACCACCGACGGCTGGTTCGCTGGCCAAGGCGTTGCCGGTCTGCAACTGGGTACCGGCGAAAGCGGCCTGGGCGGCAACGTGTTCGCCGACGGCTTCAAGTCGAACTCGTACCTGGTCGGCCTGACCGCCCCCATCGGCGGCGCGTCGAAGCTGTTCGGTTCGTGGCAAATGGTTGATCCCAGCAACGACCGCCTGACCGGCGGCGACGAGACGATGAACGTCTTCTCGCTGGGCTACACCTACGACCTGTCCAAGCGTACCAACCTGTACGCCTACGGCTCGTACGCCAAGAACTACGCGTTCCTGGACGACGTCAAGAGCACCGCTGTCGGCGTCGGTATCCGCCACCGCTTCTAATCGGCTGCGAGGCGCAAGCCTCGCATCGATTACCTAGCGTGCATGCGGCCTTCGGTCGCGTGCGAAAAGCCACCCTTCGGGGTGGCTTTTTTGTTACTGCAAAAGGTCAATTTGCCCTGGTTTTCAGTGCGCTGGGTTCAGCAGAGAGTCACCTCGCAAATGCTACAATCTGAAGGTTTGCGCATTTGACGGACGCCAGAATGAACTTGCAACAGTATTTTCCCGTCCTGCTGTTTATCGTGGTGGCTACCCTCATCGGGTTTGCGCTGCTGACGGCAGGGTCGCTCTTGGGGCCGCGGCGTCCGTACGCCGAGAAACTCTCGGCCTACGAATGCGGTTTCGACGCCTTCGACGATGCCCGCATGAAGTTCGATGTGCGCTACTACCTGGTGGCCATCCTCTTCATCCTGTTCGATCTCGAAATCGCCTTCCTGTTCCCCTGGGCCATTGCGCAGGGCACCGTCGGCATTGTCGGCTTCTGGACCGTCATGGTGTTCCTGGCCGTCCTGACGGTGGGCTTCATCTACGAATGGAAAAAGGGTGCGCTCGACTGGGAATAACCCGGGTCTGCACGCACGCTATCAGAGACCAATATGGCTATAGACGGCATTCTCAAGCAAGGCTTCATCACTACCAGTGCCGACAAGTTCCTGAACTGGGCAAAAACCGGTTCGATGTGGCCCATGACCTTCGGTCTGGCCTGTTGCGCGGTCGAAATGATGCACGCCGGTGCGGCCCGCTACGACCTGGACCAATTCGGCATCATCTTCCGACCCAGCCCGCGCCAGTCCGACCTCATGATCGTGGCCGGCACGCTGTGCAACAAAATGGCGCCGGCGCTGCGCAAGGTGTACGACCAGATGCCCGAGCCGCGTTGGGTGGTGTCCATGGGTTCGTGCGCCAACGGTGGCGGCTACTACCATTATTCGTATTCGGTCGTGCGCGGCTGTGATCGCATCGTGCCGGTCGATGTCTATGTGCCGGGCTGTCCGCCCACTGCAGAAGCGCTGGTCTACGGGTTGCTGCAAATGCAGAACAAAATCCGCCTGACCAACACCATTGCCCGCTGAGGCGTTGTGGCCGGCCTCGCGTAGTGCCGGCCACACCTGTCAGCATCTCGGTTCACCAAAGCAATCATGACGATGACCAGGCTCGAAACCCTGAAACACAACCTGCAGGCCGCGTTGGGCGCAGATGTCGCGCTCACCGAGGCGCTGGGCGAACTGACGCTCGAGGTGTCGGCCGACCAATGGCTCGCCGCGTGCAACAAGCTGCGCACCGACCCCGGCCTTGGCTTCGACACCTGCATCGATCTGTGCGGGGTCGACTACCTTACCTGGGGCAATGGCGCGCGTCCGGCGGCCGATGCCTTGACGCCGGGCGTCCAGCGCACCCGCTATGCGGTGGTCGCGCATCTGCTGTCCGTTCAGCACAACTGGCGCCTGCGGGTGCGCACCTGGGCGCCTGACGACGACTTCCCCATGGTGGCCTCGCTGGTCGAGTGCTGGCCCGGCGTGAACTGGTTCGAGCGCGAAGCCTTCGACCTGTTCGGCATTGTCTTCGAAGGCCATCCCGACCTGCGCCGCATCCTGACCGACTACGGTTTCATCGGCCATCCGTTCCGCAAAGACTTTCCCCTGTCGGGCACCGTCGAAATGCGCTACGACCCCGAACAAGGCCGCGTCATCTACCAGCCGGTCACCATCGATCCCCGCGAAATCACCCCGCGTGTCGTACGCGAAGACTCCTACGGCATGGGGCGTTAAATCATGGCAGAAATCAAGAACTACACCCTGAACTTCGGCCCGCAACACCCGGCCGCTCACGGTGTGCTGCGCCTGGTGCTCGAGCTCGACGGCGAAGTCATCCAGCGCGCCGATCCCCACATCGGCCTGCTGCACCGCGCCACCGAAAAGCTCGCCGAGCACAAGACCTACCTGCAGGCGCTGCCCTACATGGACCGCCTCGATTACGTGTCCATGATGTGCAACGAGCACGCGTATGTCATGGCCATCGAGAAACTGCTGGGCATCGAGCCGCCGCTGCGCGCGCAGTACATCCGCGTCATGTTCGACGAGATCACGCGCCTGCTCAACCACCTGATGTCGCTGGGCTCGCACGCCCTGGACGTGGGCGCCATGGCCGTGTTCCTGTACGCCTTCCGCGAACGCGAAGACCTGATGGATTGCTACGAAGCCGTCTCGGGCGCACGCATGCACGCGGCCTACTATCGTCCCGGCGGCGTCTACCGCGACCTGCCCGACTCCATGCCGCAATACGGCGACGGCAGCAAGTACCGGGGCGACAAAGAACTGCGCCAGATGAACGACGCGCGTTCGGGGTCGCTGCTCGACTTCATCGAAGATTTCACCAACCGGTTCCCCGGCTGCGTCGACGAATACGAAACCCTCCTGACCGACAACCGCATCTGGAAGCAGCGCCTGGTGGGCATCGGCGTTGTCGATCCCGACCGCGCCAAGGCCTTGGGCTTTACCGGCCCCATGCTGCGCGGCTCGGGCGTGGCCTGGGACCTGCGCAAGATGCAGCCCTACGAAGTCTACGACCTGGTCGACTTCGACGTGCCGGTGGGCGTCAACGGCGACTGCTACGACCGCTACCTGGTCCGCGTGGCCGAAATGCGCGAAAGCAACCGCATCATTCGCCAGTGCGTCGAATGGCTGCGCAACAACCCGGGGCCGGTCATGATCGAGAACCACAAGGTTGCGCCGCCCAGCCGCGCCAACATGAAATCCAACATGGAAGAGCTCATCCATCACTTCAAGCTCTTCTCCGAGGGTTTCCATGTGCCGCCGGGCGAGACTTACGCGTCCGTGGAACACCCCAAGGGCGAATTCGGCATCTACATGGTGTCCGACGGCGCCAACAAACCGTACCGCCTGAAGATCCGCGCGCCTGGTTTCGCCCACTTGCAATCGCTCGATGAAATGGCGCGCGGCCACATGATCGCCGACGCCGTCACCATCATCGGTACGCAGGACATCGTTTTCGGCGAGATCGACCGCTGATCCACCAGCCCGACCGCCCCGCATAACCCGGATTCAAACTATGCTGCTTTCCGCACAGGCCTACCAGAAAATCGATCGGGAACTCGCCAAGTTCCCGGCCGACCAGCGGCAGTCGGCCATCATGGCTGCGCTTGCCATCGCGCAAGAAGAAAAAGGCTGGCTGGCTCCCGAAGTCCTCGAAGACGTGGCCAACTATATCGGCGTGCCGCCCATCGCGGTGCAAGAGGTCGCCACCTTCTACAACATGTTCGACACCCGGCCGGTCGGCAAGCACAAGATCGCGGTCTGCACGAACCTGCCCTGTGCCTTGCGCGACGGCGAGAAAGCCGGCGATTACCTCAAGCGCAAGCTGGGCGTCGACTATCGCGAAACCACGCCCGACGGCCTGTTCACCCTGGTCGAGGGCGAGTGCATGGGCGCCTGCGGCGATTCTCCCGTGCTTATCGTGAACAACAAGCATATGTGCGTGCGCATGACTGAAGAAAAGCTCGACGCGCTGGTCCAGGGTCTGAAGGCGCAATCCCAAGGAGAATCGGCATGAGCGCGCCCGACCTGTACAAGCAATGGGCCCAGGGGCTGGACCCCAACCCCGGCAGCGACCTGTCCACGTCGATGTGCCTGCACGGCCGTCATCTGGGGCCGCAGATCCTCGCCGATCTCGACGGCCAGAACTGGCGCCTGCAAGACTACGTCAAGCGCGGCGGCTACGAGGCCCTGCGCAAGATCCTGTCTACCGGCATGAAGCCCGAAGACGTCATCGCCGAAGTCAAGGCGTCCGGCCTTCGTGGCCGCGGCGGCGCGGGCTTTCCCACCGGCCTCAAATGGAGCTTCATGCCGCGTGCCTTTCCAGGGCAGAAGTACCTGGTATGCAACTCCGACGAAGGCGAACCAGGCACCTTCAAAGACCGCGACATCCTGCGTTTCAACCCGCATGTCGTGATCGAAGGCATGGCCATCGCCGCATACGCCATGGGCATCAGCGTCGGCTACAACTACATCCACGGCGAAATCTTCGAAGTGTACGAACGCTTCGAAGAAGCTCTGGAAGAAGCGCGCGCCGCCGGCTTTCTGGGCGACAACATCCTGGGTTCCGAATTCAGCTTCCAGCTGCACGCGTTCCATGGCTATGGCGCGTACATCTGCGGCGAAGAAACGGCGCTGCTCGAATCGCTCGAAGGCAAGAAGGGCCAGCCGCGCTTCAAGCCGCCGTTCCCGGCCAGTTTCGGCCTGTACGGCAAGCCCACCACCATCAACAACACCGAAACCTTCGCCGCGGTGCCCTGGATCATCCGCAACGGCGGCCAGGCCTACCTCGAAGTGGGCAAGCCCAACAACGGCGGCACCAAAATCTTCTCGATCACCGGCGATGTCGAGCGTCCGGGCAACTACGAGATCCCGCTGGGCACGCCGTTCGCCAAGCTGCTCGAGCTCGCGGGCGGCATGCGGGGCGGCAAGAAGCTCAAGGGCGTGATTCCGGGCGGCTCGAGCGCGCCAGTGCTGCCGGCCGATATCATGATGGACACCACCATGGACTACGACGCCATCGCCAAGGCCGGCTCCATGCTGGGGTCGGGCGCGGTGATCGTCATGGACGAAACGCGCTGCATGGTGAAGTCGCTGCTGCGGCTTTCCTACTTTTACTACGAAGAAAGCTGCGGCCAATGCACGCCGTGCCGTGAAGGCACGGGCTGGCTGTACCGCATGGTCAACCGCATCGAACATGGCCAGGGGCGTCCCGAAGACCTCGACCTGCTCGACAGCGTTGCCGGCAACATCATGGGCCGCACCATCTGCGCCCTGGGCGACGCCGCCGCGATGCCGGTGCGCGGCTTCTTGAAGCATTATCGCGACGAATTCGCGCACCACATCGAGCACAAGTCGTGTGTGGTCCCGCAATATCTGTAGGTCTCAGGAACAGCAATGGTTGAATTAACCGTCGACGGCAATCAGGTCGAAGTCCCCGAGGGCAGCATGGTGATGCATGCGGCCCAGAAGCTGGGCCTGTACGTGCCCCATTTCTGCTACCACAAGAAACTGTCCATCGCGGCCAACTGCCGCATGTGCCTGGTTGAAGTGGAAAAGGCGCCCAAGGCGCTGCCCGCGTGCGCAACGCCTGCCACCAATGGCATGGTGGTGCACACGTGCTCTGAAAAAGCCAAGGCCGCCCAGAAGTCGGTCATGGAGTTCCTGCTGATCAATCACCCGCTCGATTGCCCCATCTGCGATCAGGGCGGCGAATGCCAGCTGCAGGACCTCGCCGTCGGCTACGGCGGCTCCACCTCGCGCTATCGCGAGGAAAAGCGCGTGGTGTTCCACAAAGATCTCGGCCCGCTGGTGTCGGCCGAAGAAATGACGCGCTGCATCCACTGCACCCGTTGCGTGCGCTTCGGCCAGGAAATCGCCGGCGTCATGGAACTGGGCATGCTGGGCCGCGGCGAACATTCCGAAATCGCCACCTTCGTGGGCCGCTCGGTCGAGTCCGAACTGTCGGGCAACATGATCGACCTCTGTCCCGTGGGGGCGCTGACGTCCAAGCCGTTCCGCTACACCGCGCGCACCTGGGAACTTGCCCGCCGCCGCAGCGTCAGCCCGCACGACAGCCTGGGCGCCAACCTGGTCATCCAGGTCAAGGGCGACCGTGTCATGCGCGTGGTGCCGTACGAAGACGAAGCCATCAACGAATGCTGGATCAGCGACCGCGACCGCTTCTCGTACGAAGGCCTCAACAGCGAAGACCGCCTGGCCGCGCCCATGATCAAGGGCGCCGACGGCAAGTGGCAGGAAGCCTCCTGGGCCGACGCCCTGCAGGCCGTGGCCCAGGGCCTGTCGCGCGTGCGCGACAGCCATGGAGCGGGCCAGATCGGCGCCCTGGCCGCCGAGTACGCCACTACCGAAGAATTCGCGCTGCTGGGCCGCCTGGTGCGCGCCCTGGGCTCCGAAAACATCGACTTCCGCCTGCGTCAGACCGATCCCGGCTTTGACGCCGCGCTGTCTGGCGCGCCCTGGCTGGGCATGCCGGTAGCCGAGCTCGACAACCTCGACCGCGTGCTGGTCGTGGGTTCGTTCCTGCGCAAGGATCATCCGCTCATGGCGCAGCGCCTGCGCCAGGCCGCCAAGCGCGGCACGCAAGTCCTGCTGATCGACAGCGCGGCCGACGATCCGTTGCTGCCCGTGGCCGGCCGCATCACGGTGGCTCCCTCCAGCCTGCCGCAAGCGCTGGCCCAGGTGGCGGTGGCGCTGGCGCAAGCCAAAGAACAGCCGGTTCCCGCCGAATTCGCCGGCATCACCCCCGATGACGCCGCGAAGCTCATCGCCGCCAGCCTGGCATCCGGCTCGAATGCCGCGGTGCTGGTGGGCAACATGGCCGTCGCATCGCCCCAGGCATCGCTGCTGGCCGCGAACGCGCGTGCCATTTCCAACCTGGCCGGCGCCCGTTTCGGCTTCCTGACCGCCGGCGGCAACACCGTGGGCGGTTACCTGGCCGGCGCGGTGCCAGGGCAGGGCGGCAAGACTGCCGCCGCCATGCTGGCCGAACCGCTCAAGGCCTATATCGTGCTGCACGCCGAACCGGCGCTGGATGCCGACAATGGCCCGCAGGCCGTGGCTGCGCTGCGCGCCGCCGAGTTCGCGGTCGCGCTCACTCCGTACGCGTCGGCCGCCCAGGACTGGGCCGATGTCATGCTGCCGGTGTCGCCGTTCACGGAAACGTCCGGTACCTTTGTCAACGCGCAAGGCCTGGCCCAAAGCTTCAAGGGCACCGTGGCGCCGCTGGGGCAGACCCGTCCGGCCTGGAAGGTGCTGCGCGTGCTGGGCAATGTGCTGCAGCTGCAGGGCTTCGACGACGAAACGTCCGAATCGGTGCGCGATACCGCGCTGGCGGGCGGCATCGAAAGCCGGCTGTCCAACGACGTCAAGGGCGCGCCCGGCGTGGGCCGCCCCGGCACGGGCCTCGAGCGCGTGGCCGACGTGCCCATCTATCGCACCGATGCCATCGTGCGTCGTTCCGGCCCGCTGCAGGATACGCCCGCGTCGCAACCGCCCACCGCGCGCATGAACGGCGCCACGCTGGCCTCGCTGGGGCTTGCCGCCGGCGTCAAGGTGCGGGTGGCGAGCGCCACGGGATCGGTCGAGCTCGAAGCCGTGCAGGACGACGCCGTGGCCGACCGTGCCGTGCGCATATCGGCCGGCTTCGAACAGACAGCCGCCCTGGGTGGCGCATTCGGTGAAATCAGCGTGGAGCGTGCCTGACATGGAATGGCTCGATATTCTTCAAAGCCACGGCCAGGCCTTGCTTGGTCCGACCGCATGGATGGTGGTCTGGACCCTCGTCAAGATCATCATCATTGCCGTGCCCATCATCCTGTGCGTGGCGTATCTCACGTACTGGGAACGCAAGATGATCGGTGCGATGCACGTACGCCTGGGGCCCACCCGCGTGGGCTTCCGCGGCCTGTTGCAGCCGTTCGCCGACGTGTTCAAGCTGCTGACCAAAGAAGTCGTGGTGCCCACGCAGGCCAACAAGATCCTGTTCGTCGTGGCCCCGGTTGTCACGCTGATGCCGGCTCTGGCCGCCTGGGCCGTCGTGCCGTTCGGCCCCGAAGTGGTGCTGGCCGACGTCAACGCCGGCCTGCTGTACATCATGGCCATCACGTCGGTGGGCGTGTATGGCGTGATCGTGGCCGGCTGGGCATCGAACTCCAAGTATGCGTTCCTTGGCGCCCTGCGGGCCTCGGCGCAGATGCTCTCTTATGAGCTGGCCATCGGCTTCGTGCTCGTGACGGTGCTGCTTGTCTCGGGTAGCCTCAACATGACCGAGATCGTGCTGGGGCAGACTCGCGGCTGGTTTGCCGACCGCGGCCTGACCTTCCTGTCGTGGAACTGGCTGCCGCTGCTGCCGCTGTTCGTCATCTACGTCATTTCGGCCGTGGCCGAAACCAACCGCCACCCGTTCGACGTGGTCGAAGGCGAATCCGAAATCGTGGCCGGCCACATGGTCGAATATTCCGGCATGGCATTCGCGCTGTTCTTCCTGGGCGAATACGCCAACATGATCCTGTTGTCGTGCATGGCGGCGATCATGTTCCTGGGCGGCTGGACTTCGCCCGTCGACATCGCCCCGCTGAACTGGATTCCGGGCTGGATCTGGCTGGGCATCAAGACTTTCTGCGTGGTCTCTCTTTTCGTGTGGTTCCGTGCGTCGTTCCCGCGCTACCGCTATGACCAGATCATGCGTCTGGGCTGGAAGATTTTCATCCCGCTGACCGGCGTGTGGCTGGTGGTCGTGGCGATCTGGATGCAGACGCCCTGGAACATTTGGCGCTGACGCGCCAAGCTGAGGCAGGATATGGAAGCGATCAAAGATTTCTTCGGCAGCCTGATGCTGGCCGAACTGCTCAAGGGCATGCGCCTGACGGGCAAGTACTTCTTCAAGCGCAAGGTCACCTTGCGCTACCCGATGGAAAAGACGCCGACCTCGGCGCGGTTCCGCGGTCTGCACGCCTTGCGCCGCTATCCCAATGGGGAAGAGCGCTGCATCGCGTGCAAGCTGTGCGAAGCCGTATGCCCGGCGCTGGCCATCACCATCGAATCGGACCAGCGCGACGACGGCACCCGTCGCACCACGCGCTACGACATCGATCTCACCAAGTGCATTTTCTGCGGCTTCTGTGAAGAAAGCTGCCCCGTGGACTCCATCGTGGAAACGCATATCCACGAATACCACGGCGAAAAGCGCGGCGATCTTTACTTCACCAAAGACATGCTGCTCGCCGTAGGCGACCGCTACGAAGCCGAAATCGCCCGCCGCCGGGCCGAAGACGCGCCATACCGCTGACGCCCAAGGTCTGATCCATGACATTCACCACAGTCCTGTTCTACATACTGGCCGCGGTCCTGGTGATCGCCGCCTTCCGCGTCATCACGGCGCGCAGCCCCGTAACCGCCGTGCTGCACCTGATCCTGGCGTTCGCCAACGCCGCCATGCTCTGGATGCTGCTGGGCGCCGAGTTCCTGGCCCTGTTGCTGGTGCTGGTCTACGTGGGCGCCGTGATGGTGCTTTTCCTGTTCGTCGTCATGATGCTCGACATCCGCATCGATTCGCTGCGCCGCGGGCTCAAGACATATCTGCCCCTGGGGCTAGTCATCGGCGCCGTGCTGGTGGTCGAGATGTCGTTCGTGCTGGGCGCCACCTGGTATGGCGCCGGCCCGCAAGCCGCCGTGGCAGGCGACTACAACAATACGCGCGCCCTGGGCGAGGCCATGTACACCCAGTACGTGTATGCCGTGCAGGTGGGCGCCGCACTGCTGCTGGTGGGCATGGTGGCGGCCATCGCGCTTACCCTGCGTCGCCGCCGCGACGCCAAGTACAACGATCCCGCCGCCGCCGTCCGGGTGCGCGCAAAAGACCGCTACCGCCTGGTGAGCATGCCCGCGCAGAGCGATCGCGCCCTGGGCCGCGTGGCCGGGCAGCCCGGCGACGCCCAAGGAGAAAAACAATGACGTTGACGCTGGCCCACTACCTGGTGCTGGGTGCGATTCTGTTCGCCATCGGCATCTTCGGCATCTTCCTGAACCGCCGCAACCTGATCATCCTGCTGATGTCCATCGAGCTCGTGCTGCTGGCCGTCAACATGAACTTCGTGGCGTTTTCCAGCTGGTTCGGCGACACCGCCGGACAAGTGTTCGTGTTTTTCATCCTGACCGTCGCCGCCGCCGAGGCCGCCATCGGTCTGGCGATCCTGGTGCTGCTGTTCCGCAACCTGAACACGATCAACGTTGACGATCTCGATCGCCTGAAGGGCTGACGGGGTATTGGAAGAAAATGTCTAGCTCACCAAACCTGTACTTGCTGATCGCGCTCGCACCGTTGGCCGGCGCGATTCTTGCCGGGCTGTTCGGCACGGGGTTCCTGGGCCGGCCCATCGGGCGCCGCGGCTCGCACATCATCACCATCCTGGGCGTGCTCATTTCCACGGTGGGGTCGGTCATCGTGCTGGGCGACGTGCTCAATGGCCACACCTACGACGGCACCGTCTACACCTGGAGCCTCATCGGCCAGACCAGCCTCGAGATCGGCTTCCTGATCGATCCGCTGTCGGCCATGATGATGGTCGTGGTGACGTCCGTGTCCCTGATGGTGCACATCTACACCATCGGCTACATGGCCGACGACCCGGGCTACCAGCGCTTCTTTTCGTACATCTCGCTGTTCACGTTCTCGATGCTGATGCTGGTCATGTCCAACAACATGGTCCAGCTCTTCTTCGGCTGGGAAGCCGTGGGCCTGGTGTCGTACCTGCTGATCGGTTTCTGGTACACGCGCCCTACCGCGATCTTCGCCAACATGAAGGCGTTCCTGATCAACCGCGTGGGCGACTTCGGTTTCGTGCTCGGCATCGGCCTGCTGTTCGCCTACACCGGCACCATGCACTACGCCGACGTGTTCGCGCAGGCCGACAAGCTGGCGGGCCAGACCCTGCCCGGCACCGACTGGATGCTGCTCACCGTGGCGTGCATCTGCCTGTTCATCGGCGCCATGGGCAAATCGGCCCAGGTGCCGCTGCATGCCTGGCTGCCCGACTCCATGGAAGGCCCCACGCCGATCTCGGCGCTGATCCACGCCGCCACCATGGTGACGGCGGGCATCTTCATGGTGGCCCGCTTCTCGCCGCTGTTCGAACTGTCGGATGTGGCCTTGTCGTTCGTCATCGTGATCGGCGCCATCGGCGCGCTGTTCCTGGGCATCCTGGGCATCATCCAGAACGACATCAAGCGCGTGGTGGCGTATTCCACGCTGTCGCAGCTGGGCTACATGACCGTGGCGCTGGGCGCCTCGGCCTACTCGGTGGCCATTTTCCACCTGATGACCCACGCGTTCTTCAAGGCCCTGCTGTTCCTGGGCGCAGGCTCGGTGATCATCGGCATGCACCATGACCAGGATATCCGCAACATGGGCGGCCTGCGCAAGTACATGCCCATCACCTGGATCACCTTCCTGCTGGGCACCCTGGCCCTGGTCGGAACGCCGTTCTTCTCCGGTTTCTATTCCAAGGAACACATCATCGAGGCCGCCGGCGCGGCCGGGGTGTGGGGGGCCGACTTTGCCTACTACGCCACGTTGATCGGGGTGTTCGTCACCTCGCTGTACTCGTTCCGGGTGTATTTCCTGGTGTTCCACGGCAAAGAGCGCTTCGATGCCCATGGTCACGACAGCCATGCCGGCCATGGCCATGACGACCACGGCCATCATGGCGGCGCCCCGCACGAGTCGCCATGGGTGGTGACCCTGCCGCTGGTGCTGCTGGCCATTCCGTCGGTCGTCATCGGCGCCTGGGCCGTCAACCCCATGCTGTTCGGAGGCTTCTTCGACGGCGTGATCACCGTGCTGCCGCAGCATCCGGCCATGGCCGAGCTTGCTGAAAACTGGCATGGCTGGGTGGCCTATGGCCTGCACGCCTTCCAGACGCTGCCGTTCTGGCTGGTGGTCGCCGGCGCGGTCATTTCCTGGTACTGCTACCTGGTCAATCCCAAGGTGCCGGCCGCCATCAAGTCGGGCCTGTCGGGTGTCTACAAGCTGCTGGACAACAAGTACTACGTCGACTGGATCAATGAACAGGTCATCGCGCGCGGCGCCCGCTGCCTGGGCCACGGCCTGTGGCAAAGCGGCGACCGCGGCCTGATCGACGGCGTGCTGGTCAACGGCAGTGCCCGCGTGGTGGGCTGGGTGGCCGCGGTAAGCCGCCATCTCCAGTCGGGCTTCATCTATCACTACGCGTTCGCGATGATCATCGGCATCATGGCGCTGATTACTTTCTTTGTGCTGATTCCCCAATGATGGCAAGCGAAATGGCATCCAACACTTTTCCCTGGCTTACGCTTGCGATCTTCGTACCGATCGTATTCGGCCTGCTGGTGCTGGCACTGGGTCGCGACGACCGTCCCGGGCTGACGCGCGTCCTGTCGCTGGTGGGCGCGCTGATCGGCTTCGCGGTCACCATTCCGCTGTACACCGGCTTTGACGCCTCCACCGCCGCCATGCAGTTCGTCGAGAAGGCGCCCTGGATCGAGGCATTCAACGTCAACTATCACCTGGGCATCGACGGCATTTCGCTGTGGTTCGTGCTGCTTACCGCGTTCATCACCATCATCGTGGTGCTGGCGGGCTGGGAAGTCATCACCAGCCGCGTGTCGCAGTACATGGCCGCCTTCCTCATCCTGTCCGGGCTGATGGTGGGTGTGTTCGCCGCGCTGGACGGCATGCTCTTCTACGTGTTCTTCGAAGCCACGCTGATCCCCATGTACATCATCATCGGTGTGTGGGGCGGCCCCAACCGGGTGTACGCGGCTTTCAAGTTCTTCCTGTACACGCTGCTGGGCTCGCTGCTGACCCTGGTTGCCTTCATCTACCTGTGGAACGCGTCGGGCGGGTCGTTCGACATCCTGACCTGGCACCAGGTCAAGCTCGGCCACACGGCCCAGGTGCTGATCTTCCTGGCCTTGCTGGCGGCGTTCGCGGTAAAGGTGCCGATGTGGCCGGTGCATACATGGTTGCCCGACGCGCACGTCGAAGCGCCCACCGGCGGCTCGGTGGTGCTGGCGGCCATCATGCTGAAGCTGGGCGCCTACGGCTTCCTGCGTTTCTCGCTGCCCATCACGCCCGACGCCTCGCATAGCCTGGCTGGCCTGATGATCGCCCTGTCGCTGATCGCCGTCATCTACATCGGCCTGGTGGCGATCGTCCAGGACGACATGAAAAAGCTGGTGGCGTATTCGTCGGTGGCGCACATGGGCTTCGTGACGCTGGGCTTCTTCATCTTCAATACGGCCGGCGTCGAAGGCGCCATCGTCCAGATGATTTCGCACGGCTTCGTGTCGGGCGCCATGTTCCTGTGCATCGGCGTGCTGTACGACCGCATGCATTCGCGGCGTATCGCCGACTACGGCGGCGTCATCAACGTGATGCCGCGCTTTGTCACGTTCTTCGTGCTGTTCTCGATGGCCAACAGCGGCCTGCCGGCCACCAGCGGCTTCGTGGGCGAGTTCATGGTCATCATGGGCGCCGTGGAACACAATTTCTGGATCGGCCTGCTGGCGGCCACCGCCCTGATCCTGGGCGCGTCGTATTCGCTCTGGATGGTCAAGCGGGTGGCGTTCGGCGACATCTCCAACGACCACGTGCGCGAGCTTACCGACCTGAACGGCCGCGAATTCCTGATCCTGGGCGTGATGGCCATCGCCGTGTTGTACATGGGGATCTATCCCAAGCCCTTTACCGACGTCATGCATGCCTCGGTTCAGGCCCTGCTGCAACACGTTGCCGTCTCGAAACTGTAAGACTGAACCATGATGCAATCTCACATCGATTTCGCCCTGGCCACACCCGAGATCCTGCTGCTGGCTCTCGGTCTGGCTATCCTGCTCATCGACGCGTTCAGCAGCAGCCCCGAGCGCAAGCCTGCTTTCCTGCTGACCTTGCTGACCCTGGGCGTGCTGACGGTGGTGTCGCTGGTGCAGTGGAACAGCGGCGCCGCGGGGCGTACGTTCAACGGCCTGTATGTTGCCGACAACCTGTCGCACCTGCTGAAGGTGGCCTCGTATATTGCCGTGGCGGTCACGCTGATCTACGGAAGGGTGTATATCCAGTCGCGCGACATGCTGCGCGGCGGCGAGATCTACGTGCTGACCCTGATGGCGCTGTTGGGCCAGATGGTCATGATCTCGGCGGGCAACCTGATCACGGTGTACCTGGGCCTGGAGCTTATGTCGTTGGCCCTGTACGCGCTGATCGCCTTGCGGCGCGACGACGTGACGGCCACGGAAGCCGCCATGAAGTACTTCGTGCTGGGCGCCCTGGCATCGGGTTTCCTGCTGTATGGCATGTCCATGGTGTACGGCGCGACCGGCCAGCTGGACATCGCCGAAATCGCCAAAGTGGTGGCGGCCGGCCAGCAACAGGACATGGCGCTGGTGTTCGGCGTGGTGTTCCTGGTGGCGGGGCTGGCGTTCAAGCTTGGCGCCGTTCCTTTCCATATGTGGGTGCCCGACGTCTATCAGGGTTCGCCCACTGCCGTGACGCTGATCCTGGGCGCGGCGCCCAAACTGGCGGCTTTTGCGATTACGCTGCGCCTGCTGGTGGAAGGCCTGCATGACCTGGCGGCCGACTGGCAGCCGATGCTGATGATCCTGGCCGTGCTTTCCCTGGCCATAGGCAACCTGACCGCCATTGCCCAGACCAACTTCAAGCGCATGCTGGCGTATTCCACCATCTCGCATGTGGGGTTCGTGCTGCTGGGCCTGATGTCCGGCGCCGTGGACGGCCGGCCTGACGCGTCGGCCCAGGCTTACGGATCGGCCCTGTTCTACATGCTGATCTACGTGCTGACCACGTTGGGCACCTTCGGCATGATCCTGCTGTTGTCGCGGCAGGGCTTCGAGTGCGAGCAGATCGACGACCTCAAGGGCCTGAATCGCCGCAGCCCCTGGCATGCGGCCATCCTGCTGCTGCTGATGTTCTCGCTCACCGGCATTCCGCCCATGGTGGGTTTCTACGCCAAGCTGGCGGTGCTGCAGGTGCTGGTGGAAGCCGGCCACGTTGCGCTGGCGGTCATTGCAGTGCTCTTTTCGCTGATCGGCGCGTTCTACTACCTGCGGGTGGTCAAGGTGGTGTACTTCGACGACCCCGCGGCCGAAGTGGGCCCGGTGTCCGCACCGTGCGCTCCGCGCGGCGTGCTGTCGATCAACGGCGCGCTGATCCTGGTGCTGGGCATTCTGCCGGGCGGGCTGATGGCGCTGTGCGTGCACGCCATCCAGACCTCCCTGGGCCTGTAGCGTCATGAGCCAGACCGTTGCCGTCTGGCTGCTGATCGCGCTGGCCCTGGTCAGCGCGAATCTGCCGTTCCTGACCGAACGCGTGCTGGTGGTGCTGCCCTGGAAGCAGGGCGCCAAGCCGTTCTGGCTGCGCATGCTGGAACTCCTGGCTTACTACGGCCTGGTGCTGGCCCTGGGGTTTGCCTTTGAAGCCGCACTTGGCAATCGGTTTTCGCAGGGCTGGGAGTTCTACGCCATTACCCTGAGCCTGTACCTGGTGCTGGGATATCCGGGTTTTGTCTATCGGTATCTGTTCAAGCGGCATCCGTCCTTGCGGACCTGATCCTGCATCGCCCCCACCCCAAGCGCCTGCTGCAAGCAGGCGTTTTTTTTTTGCCCTCGGGTGGATCGCTGGTTTCGACGTTCCGTGGCAATGCGCGTCGGGCGGGCCGTGTTCAGGCGTCTGTCAGTGGAAAAGTTCAGAATCTAGCCCCGTTAATTAATAAGAATTATTGCTATTTTTATTAACTGGAGAGAGCGTTGAGATCTTTGGATTCCTATTCCACGCAGTCGCTGGCGTCGTCGCTGGCCGCGGCGATGGTCGCGCCGGCGTTCTGCCTGGCTGCGCCCGCGGGCGCGCAAACCGCAGTTCCTCAGTTGTCGCCGGTGCAGGTAGAGGGCGAGTCGTCGTCTTACGATGTGCCGGTATCGCGCTCGCCCAAGATGACGGCGCCGCTGTTGGACACACCGCGCACCGTGCAGGTGGTGCCTCAGCAAGTGATCCAGGACCAGGCCGCCACGACATTGCAGGACGTGCTGCGCAACTCGCCCGGCATCACGTTTGGCGCCGGGGAAGGGGGCCGGGCCGGCGGCGACCTGCCCATTATCCGCGGCCAGAACTCGGCCGGCAGCATTTTCGTCGATGGCGTGCGCGACACCAGCACGCAGACCCGCGATACATTCAACCTGGAACAGGTGGAAATCATCAAGGGCCCCGATTCGGTGTATTCGGGGCGTGGCGGCGCGGGCGGCAGCATCAACCTGGTGACCAAGAAACCCAGGGCCAATGACTTTGCCGAAGGTTCCGTGCAGGTCGGCACCGACAACAATTACCGCGCAACGGCCGATGGAAATTGGCGGCTGGGCGAGCAGGCCGCCTTCCGGCTGAACCTGATGGGCAACAAGGGCGATGTGCCTGGCCGCGACAGCGCGGTGGATTTCGAGCGATGGGGAGTGGCGCCGTCGCTGATGCTGGGGCTGGGCACGCCTACCCGCATTACGCTGAGCTTCCAGCATTACCAGGACGACAGCATGCCCGACTACTCGATTCCGTACGATCCGGAGTCGGGCCAGCCGGTGACCGAAACCCGGGGCGTCAGCCGCAAGACCTTCTATGGCCTGACCGGGCGCGACTTCATGCGCCAGCGCGAAGACACGGGCACTGTCGATATCCAGCACGATTTTTCGGATCGCCTGCGGTTGCGCAACGTGACGCGATATACGCGCGCCACCATGGACTTTGCCGCCACCAATCCGGACGACAGCAAGGGCAATGTGGCGAACGGACTGGTGTACCGCGCCTTGAAATCGGGCTACTTCGCCACCAAGACGTTTACCAACCAGACGGATTTGAGCGGCGAATTCGAAACCGGCACCCTGAAGCACAGTTTCGATGTGGGGTTCGAGTACACCAACGTGGTGCAGGACAAGGACGGTTACGACGAGCTGGGCAAGCCCGGCAACGGCAGTAATTGCTCGGCGCCGCCCATGGCCGCAACGGCCTGGTGCACGTCGCTGTGGGATGCCGACCCGCACACGTACTACCCGGGCCGCCTGGAGCGCCGCGACAACCCCGCAACCTACACCACCAACACCATGGCGGTGTATGGCTTTGACACAATCAAGTTCAACGAGCAGTGGCAGGCCAGCGTGGGCCTGCGCTGGGACAACTACCAGATCAGCGGCAAGAACATCGCGCCGGGGCGTGGCGCGCCGGCAGGCACGCCCAACTACGATGCCAGCCGCGAGGACAATCTGTTCAATTACCAGTTGGGCCTGGCCTACAAGCCGCTGCCCAACGGCACGATCTACGCCACGTTCGGCACGTCGTCGACGCCGTCATCCGTCGCGGGCAACAACGTCAATGATGTGGTGTCTGAGGACAGCGCCGGCCTGGAGCCGGAAAAGAGCCGCACCGTCGAAGTGGGCACAAAATGGCAGCTGTTCGATGACAGCCTGATGCTGACCGCGGCGCTGTTCCAGGACGTGCGCAAGAACACCAATGTGATGGTGTCGGCTACCGAAAGCGAGCAGGTGGGCAAGTCGAAGGTGCGGGGCATTGAACTGGGCTTCTCGGGCAGTATCACCCCCAAGTGGAACGTTTTCGGCGGCTATACCTTCATGGATAGTGAACTGGTCAGCGGGGCGTTCGAAAGCGGTGCGGTGGGCCAGGAACTGCCCAACACGCCTCGCCACGCGTTCAGCCTGTGGTCCACTTACCAGGTCTTGCCGAAGCTGACCTTGGGCGGCGGGGCATATTATGTGGACAAGGTATATGGCAATGCGGATGCGGGCCGAAACGCCGACGGCACCCCCAGGGCACGATGGGTGCCTTCTTACTGGCGCTTCGATGCCATGGCGGCCTACCGGTTCAACGAGCACCTGAGCGCGCAGTTGAACGTGGTGAACCTGTTCGACAAGACGTACTACACGCGGGCCTACGGAGCGCACTATGCGGCGCTGGGCACCGGCCGCGCCGCGCTGTTGTCGGTAAACCTCAAGTACTGAGGCCGCGCGCCAGCGTCGCGGCAAAGGGTGCGCCATAAATGGGTGCCTGGCACCCAACGAAAGATCGTCGCGCCCGCGATTGGTGTCTGACACCGATAGGTGTCAGACACCTTGTGCGCCCAATCGAATGCAGTTGATGTCTGACACCCATAGGGAGTCAGACACCTTGCGCGCCAATAATGCAGTTGGTGTCTGACACCCATAGGGTGTCAGACACCTTACCGAACCACCGTCGTGCCGGAGTCTGGCTGCCTTTAGCGCCGGCGGTTCAGCTTTCGAACCAATTGAGCACCGCGTCCAACCCCGATACATTCAGGGCATAGGGCGTCTGCTGGCGCACGATGGGTTTGGCGCGGTAAGCCACCGCATAGCGGGCGGCGCCCAGCATTTTCAGATCGTTGGCGCCGTCGCCCAGCGCGATGGTCTGGTCGGGCGTTGCGCCGTGCAACTGCGCGAAGGCGCGCAGGTGGGCCAGCTTGGCGTCCGCGTCGAGAATGTCGCCCAGCACCTTGCCCGTGAGCACGCCATCACGGATTTCCAGGGTATTGGCGTGGGCGCTGTCGAGCTGCAGGCGTTCGCGCAGCCGCTCGGTAAAGAAGGTAAACCCGCCCGATACCAGCATGACTTTCAGGCCCGCCGCGCGCGCGGTGGAAATGAGCGTTTCCGCGCCGGGATTCAGGCGCAGCTTGTCGGCATAAACCTGTTCCAGCGCCGAGGCGGGCGCGCCCTGCAGCAGCGCCACGCGGCGCCGCAGGCTTTCGGCGAAATCCTTGATCTCGCCGCGCATGGCCGCCTCGGTGATCTGGGCGACCTGCGGCTTGACGCCGACCACGCCCGCGATCTCGTCGATGCACTCGATATTGATCAGCGTCGAGTCCATGTCCATGGCCAGCACCTTGCATTGCGACAGCCGCGCGCCGGCCGCGATGAAGGCCGTGTCCACGCCATGCTGTTCGCCCCATTGGGTGACCTGCGTGCGTACCTCTGCGTCGTGCGCGACATCGAGCAGGCGGGCGGCCGTGGCGCCCAGCTGCATGACGCCCTGCGCCTGCGCCAGCGCGGCCAGTTGTTCGGTTTGCCCGGCGCTCAGGGCCGGGGACTGGATAACGAGATGATGGGTAGGCATGGAATCTACAGGGTAGGCGGCATCGCCGGGATATTACTTCAGAGAGCGCAGCACCGCGCGGACGGCATCGGCGCGCGCGGCGACCTGGGGCGCCTTGAATTCGATGCGCAGCTTGTCCTGGCCGCCCAGTTTGATATGCCGTTGCTTCTGCACCAGTTCGATGATGCGCAGGGGGTCGACGGCGGCCTTGGGGCCGAACTGCAGCAGGGCCTGCGCCTCGCTGGCGTCGATCTTGGTGATGCCCAGCGGCTGCGCCGCCAGCCGCAGGCGGTGCGTCGTGAGCAGCACCTGGGCGGCTTCGGGCAGTTTGCCAAAGCGGTCCACCAGTTCTTCCTGGATGCGTATCAGGTCGTCTTCGTCGGCCGCATGCGCAAGCCGCTTGTATATGCCCAGCCGGGCATGCACGTCGGGGCAATAGTCCGATGGCAACAGCGCCGGCGCGTGCAGGTTGACCTCGCAGGCAAAGTTGAACGGCGCGTCCATATCGGGCTCTTCGCCGGCCTTGAGCGCGCGTACGGCCTCGTTGAGCATTTCGCTGTACATCGAGAAGCCGATTTCGTGGATGTTGCCCGATTGCGATTCGCCCAGCACTTCGCCGGTGCCGCGGATTTCCAGGTCGTGCATGGCCAGGTAGAAGCCCGAGCCCAGTTCTTCCATGGCCTGGATGGCTTCGAGCCGCTTCTTGGCGTTGGACGTGATGGCATCTTCGCCGGGCGTAAGCAGGTACGCGTAGGCCTGGTGGTGCGAGCGGCCGACCCGTCCGCGCAACTGGTGCAGCTGGGCAAGCCCGAAGCGGTCTGCGCGATGGATGACGATGGTGTTGGCCGAGGGAACGTCGATGCCGGTCTCGATGATGGTGGTGCACAACAGCACGTTGTAGCGTTGCTGATAGAAACCCTTCATCACCTGCTCGAGCTCGCGTTCGGGCATCTGCCCGTGGGCCACCGCGATGCGCGCCTCGGGCACCAGTTCTTCCAGACGGGCGCGGCGGTTGTGGATGGTCTCGACCTCGTTGTGCAGGAAGTACGCCTGGCCGCCGCGCTTGAGCTCGCGCAGCAACGCCTCGCGGATGGTGCTTCCGTCTTCGCGTCGCACGAAGGTCTTGATGGCCAGCCGCTTCTGCGGCGCGGTGGCGATGACGGAGAAATCGCGGATGCCTTCCAGCGACATGCCCAGGGTGCGCGGGATGGGCGTGGCGGTGAGCGTCAGCACGTCGACCTCGGCCCGCAGCGCCTTGAGGGTTTCTTTCTGGCGTACGCCGAAGCGGTGTTCTTCGTCGATGATCACCAGGCCCAGCCGCTTGAAGCGCACGTCCTTGGACAGGATTTTGTGCGTGCCTATCACGATGTCGACGCGGCCATCGTTGATGCCTTGCACCGCTTCGGACACTTCTTTGGACGAGCGGAACCGCGACAGCTCCACCACCCGCACCGGCCAGTCTGCGAAGCGATCGGAGAAGGTCTGGGCGTGCTGCTCCGCAAGCAGCGTGGTGGGGCACAGCAACGCCACCTGCTTGCCATTGGCCACGGCCAGGAAGGCGGCGCGCAACGCGACTTCGGTTTTGCCGAACCCGACGTCGCCGCAAACCAGCCTGTCCATGGGCCGGCCGGAGGTCATGTCGCCGATGACGGCCTCGATTGCCGCACGTTGATCGGCGGTTTCTTCGAAGCCGAAGCCTTCGGCAAAGGCCGCGTAATCGTTCAAAGGCAGATTGAAGGTGTAACCCTGGCGCGATGCCCGTTGCGCGTACAGCGCCAGCAGTTCCGCGGCGGTATCGCGCACCTGCTGCGCGGCCTTGCGGCGCGCCTTGTCCCATTGGCCCGAGCCCAACTGATGCAGCGGGGCCGATTCCGGATCGGCGCCGCTATACCGGGCGATGACGTGCAATTGCGAGACCGGCACGTACAAGGTGCTGCCGTTGGCGTATTCGAGATGCAGGAACTCCATCTCGCCATGGCCCATGTCCATGTTGACCAGCCCCTGGTACCGCCCGATGCCGTGCTGCGCGTGCACCACCGGGTCGCCCGTGCGCAGCTCGGACAGGTCGCGCACCATGGCTTCGACGTTGCTGGCGCGTTCCTGGTCGCGGCGGCCGCGGCGCGGCGCGCCCGCGTGGCCGGGATAGAGGTCGTTCTCGGTAAGAAAGGTAAGTTCTGCCGACGGAATGCCGAAGCCGGTGGTCAGCGGCGCCACGCCCAGCGCGAACATGGCCTGCGATGCCAGGAAGGCCTGGATCGATTCGGGCTGGGCATCGGGCGCCAGGTCGAACTCCGCCAGCATCTGCGCCAGGGTTTCGCGGCGGCCGGCAGAGTCGGCGCACAGCAAGACCCGTGATTCGCCGCGCGACAGCAGGGCGCGCAGGCGGCCGACAGGGTCTTCGGCGCGCCGGCTGACGCTGACATCGGGAATGGCGCGGAAGTCGGGATGCGGTCCGCTGTCGGTCAGCGCCAGGCGCGCGAATGCCTTGAAGCGCGCGTGCAGCGCCTCGGCGTCGAGAAACAGCGCCTCGGGCGGCAGCACGGGCCGTTCGCGGTCGCTTTTGAGGAAGGCGTAGCGGCTTGCGGTGTCTTGCGTGAAGCGCAGCACTGCGTCGTCGATATCGCCCAGCGTGACCGCGATCGAATCCGTGGGCAGGTAGTCGAACAGCGTGGCGGTTTCGTCGAAAAACAGCGGCAGGTAGTATTCGACGCCGGCGAAAGCAATGCCGTTGCCGATGTCTTTGTATGGCAGGGCGCGCGACGGATCGCCCTCGAACACTTCGCGAAAACGGGCGCGAAAGCGGTTGCGGGCCGCTTCGTCCATGGGAAATTCACGCCCGGGCAGCAACTCGACTTCGCGCACGGGATACAGGCTGCGCTGGGTATCTACATCGAAACTGCGGATCGATTCGATTTCATCGTCGAACAAGTCGAGCCTGTAGGGCAGGGCCGAGCCCATGGGGAACAGGTCGATCAGCCCGCCGCGCAGGCAGAATTCGCCGGGCGCGGTCACCTGCGTGACATGGGTGTAGTTCGCCAGGGTCAGCTGCGCCCGCAGCGCGGCTTCATCGAGCCTGTCTTTCTGCCTGAACGAAAACGTATAGGCGGCAAGGAACGACGGCGGCGCCATGCGATAGAGTGCGGTGGTAACCGGAACCAGCAGCACGTCGACACTTTTCTGCATCAGCGCGTGCAGGGTCTGCAGCCGGGCGGACACCAGGTCCTGGTGAGGCGAGAACGCGTCGTACGGCAGGGTTTCCCAGTCGGGCAGCTGGCGCACGCGCAGTTCGGGGCCGAACTGCGGAATTTCATCCGCAAGGCGTTGCGCCTCGAGCGGCGCAGCGGTCAGCACGACCAGCGGACGGCCTGCCTGGCGGGCCAGGTCGGTCAGCAAAAACGCATCGGCCGAACCGGGGGGGCGCGGCTGCGCATAGCGGGCGCCGGGCTTCAGGGCGGACAGCGTGGTGGCGGTGGCGGGTATGCGCGGAACCGCGCCGGGGAGTGAGGAATCAGGCATCAGGACGAAGATTATAAAATCACCGGGCCATGAGAGATTCCTTGATCGCCATTGTGCCCGCCGCCGGCGTGGGCCAGCGCGCCGGCCGCCCGGGGGCGCCCGACATTCCCAAGCAATATCGGCTGCTGGCCGGCCAGCCCATGCTGCGGCGCGCGGTGCACGCCCTGCTGGCCGATGCGCGCATCGCGCAGGTGCGCGTGGCGGTGTCTGCCGGCGACGAGCGGGCCGCGCCGGCGCTGGCCGGGCTGCCGCGCACGTCGTGGCGGGCTTGCGGCGGCGCGACGCGAGCCGCCACGGTGGCCGCCGCGCTGGCCGATAGCGGCGCCCGAGATGACGACTGGATACTGGTGCACGACGCGGCGCGCCCGGGGCTGCCCGCCGCGGCGCTGGCGCGGCTGATCGATGCCTGCCTGGACGACGGCGTGGGCGGTTTGCTGGCGCTGCCCGTGGCCGACACGGTCAAGTCGGCACGCTCGGTTTCCGGCGCGGCGCGGGTGGCCGCCACGCTGGATCGCAACGGTCTCTGGCTTGCGCAGACGCCGCAGATGTTCCGTGCGGGCGTATTGCGCGCCGCCCTGCGGCAGGCGCAGGCGGCCGGCGCCGAGGTCACCGACGAGGCCTCGGCCATCGAGGCGGCGGGGCATGCGCCGCTGCTGGTGCCGGGCGACATGCGCAACTTCAAGGTCACCTGGCCCGACGATTTCGAACTGATGGAAAAATGGCTATGAACTTTCCCTTCCGCGTCGGGCAAGGCTACGACGTACACGCCCTGGTATCGGGCCGGCCGCTGATCATCGGCGGCGTCACCATTGAGCACACGCACGGCCTGCTGGGGCATTCCGACGCCGATGTGCTGCTGCATGCCGTGACCGACGCCTTGCTCGGGGCGGCCGGGCTGGGCGATATCGGGCGCCATTTTCCGGATAATGATCCGGCCTATAAGGGGGCCGACAGCCGCGTGCTACTGCGCGAAGCGGTGGCCAAGGTGCGCGCCGCCGGCTGGATTCCGGTCAATATCGACGCCACCGTGCACGCGCAGGCCCCGAAAATCGGGCCGCACGCCGCAGCCATGGCGGCCAATATCGCCGCGGACGCGGGGCTCGATGCGACGGCGGTCAACATCAAGGCCAAGACCAACGAAGGTCTGGGCTATCTGGGGCGTAAAGAAGGCATCGCGGCCACCGTTGTAGCGCTGGTGGCGCGCTACCCCTAGGTGTGACAGCGCCGCGGCGCCTGACACCGTCTGGCGTCGGGCACGCGGCGTCAGCGCGGCTGCTTACTTGCCTTGGGCGGCCAGCGACAGCGCGGCTGCGTTGACAACCGAAGCAATGCGGCCAACGTCGCGCAATTGCTCGACCGTCAGGCCATCTTTCTTCAGGTTCTCGTAGTGCGACTGCACGCAGAAGTGGCACTTGCCGATGATGGACGCAGCCAGCGCGAACAGCTCAAACCGCTTCTTGTCCACGCCGCCGTGGGTGGCGTAGGCGTTCATGCGCAGTTGAGCCGGCAGGCTCTTGAGCTGAGCGTCGCCCGTCATTTCGACATAGGGGTACCACATGTTGTTCATGCCCATCAGCGCCGAGGCGGTGAGCGCGGCGTTGGCGTCGGTATCCGACAGGCCGCTCTTGAAGGCCTCGATCAGCACCGGGCTGCGCGCCGCGAAGGCGGCCGACAGGGCGGCGCCCACGGCATCTTCGGGGGCAAGGGTAGAACGCGCGATCACGGCATCCAGATTCAGGCGGATATCTTTGGCCCAATCCGGCAGTTGATCTTTGATTGATGAAAGAAATTCCATAGTTTTTACCTATAATCTGGAGCAGGAAAAGCCCGGACGAGCCGGGCCGGAGGTCTTACAGCGTTGCGCCGCCAACCGAACGGTTGCACGGGCACAGTTCGTCGGTTTGCAGACCGTCGAGCAGGCGCAGGACTTCTTCAGGGTTGCGGCCCACGTTCAGGTTGTTGACCGAGACGTGCTGGATGGTGTTGTCGGGGTCGACGATGAACGTGGCGCGGTAAGCAACGCCTTCGCTCTTGTCGCGCACGCCCAGCTGGTCAACCAGCGAGCCGGTCGTGTCGCCGAACTGGTAGTGAGCCAGCTTGTTCAGGTCCGGGTGCTCGCGGCGCCATGCCAGCTTGACGAATTCGTTGTCCGTCGAACCGCCCAGCAGGACGGCATCGCGGTCTTCGAAATCTTTGGCCAGCTTGTTGAAGCCGACGATTTCGGTGGGGCACACGAAAGTGAAGTCTTTCGGGTAGAAGTAGATCACCTTCCACTTGCCCGGGAACGAGCTTTCGGTGATGTCTTCGAACGCCGAAACACCGTTTTCTTCGTGCTGGTTGAAGCCAGGCTTGACGCCGGTGACCTTGAAGGGTTCGAGTTTGTCGCCAACAGTTTTCATAAATGCTCCCGTAGTTGTTGGGTGAAATTAAGGCATGGCCTCAAACCCTAAATTGTACGCTATTGGTTATCGGTGTCTAATTGATAATTCCTAAATTTGGCTTTGGGGATCTCTATCCGGGCGGTAAGCCCGCCGCCTGAACGGGGCAGCATTTTCAGGGACCCGCCCACGTGCTTGAGCAGGCGCTCGACAATGGCCAGCCCCAGCCCGGCGCCGCTGACGCCGGTACGGGCGGCCTCGCCGCGAGAGAAGGGGCGCAGCAGCCGGTCGACCTCTTCGGGGGCAATGCCCGGGCCGCGGTCGGACACTTCAATGACCAGCGTGCTGCCCTCCGCATGCAGGGTCATGCGCAGATGCGCCTGCCCGTCGGTGGACCGGCCGTAGCGCCGGGCGTTTTCGAGCAGGTTGCCGACCACCCGCTTCAGGTCCAGGGCGGTGATCCGTGCGCGCAGGCCCGGCTCGATGGACGCGGTCAGCTCGCCGCCCATCGATGCCGTATGGCTGCGCTCGCGTTCGTAGAGGTCGGCCAGCACGGCGGAAATGTCGGTGGCCATCTGCGGCAGGGTGCCGGCCGGGCGCGCGTATTCCATCAACTGCCCGATGCTGTGGTCGATCTGGCCGAGGTCTTCGTCGATAGCCTGGCGCGCATCTTCGGACACGCCGCTCATTTCGATCTCGAGCCGCATGCGCGCCAATGGCGTGCGCAGGTCGTGCGAAATGCCGGCCAGCATCAGTTCGCGGTCGGCTTCGGTCTGCCGCAGGTCTTTGGCCATGCGGTTGAACGAGGCGTTCAGGTCGCGGATTTCGAGGGGGCCGTGCTCGGGCAGGGGGGCCGGCGTTTCGCCGCGCGAAAGTACCTGGGCCGCGCGTGCCAGGCGTGACAGCGGCCGGTTGACAAAGCCCACGCTTACCGCGGCGCCCACCAGCGAAAGCAGCAGCGCGGTGGCGCCCCAGCCCAGCCATTCGATGCCGCCCGTCAGCCCGATCTGTTCGCGTTCGAACACCAGCCAGTACAAGTCCTGGTTGATCTGGAAACTGACCCAGAAGCCCGGCACCTGATTCACGCCCCATGAAATCTGGGTTTCCGGGCCGAACCGCGAGCGGATATGCTGCGCGACCCGCTGCCAATAGTTGTCGTCGGGCAGGGCTTCGGTAAAGTCGGTGACTTCGCGCGGATAGACCTGGATGCCTTCGTTGGTGGCCAGGTCCAGCAGCAGCTTGCTGCGCTCGGCGTCGTTCGAATAAATAAGCGCCGTGCGGGTGATGTTGACAGCCGTGATGACCCGCTGCGCCATCTGGTTGGCGCGCGGCCCGAGCTCCATGCTGAAGAACACCTGCAGCCACGCGCCCAGGCTGACCAGCATCAGGGCGGCGAGCAGCAGGAACGTGCGCCCGAACAGGCCCAGCCTGAGGCGCGACGTCAGGTTACGGAAGATCTTGCGCAAGCTGGGCACGAGACGGCGCTCTTGCCCCGGTCGGGCGGGATGGTCAGCCGCCGCCATCCGGGACGAATACGTAGCCCAGCCCCCATACCGTCTGGATGAATACCGGCTTGGACGGGTTGGGTTCGATCAGTTTGCGCAGACGCGAAATTTGCACGTCCAGGCTGCGATCGAAAGCTTCGTATTCGCGGCCGCGGGCCAGCTCCATCAGCTTGTCGCGCGACAGGGGGATCTTGGGGTGGCGGGCGAACACCTTCAGGACGGAAAATTCGCCAGTGGTGATCGGCACTTGTTCACCGTTGCGCGTGAGCGTGCGGGTGGACAGGTTGAGCACATACGGCCCAAAGGCGATGGATTCGTTTTCCTGGCTGGGGGCGCCGGGGTGTTCTTCGGTGCCGCGGCGGCGCAGGATGGCGTTGATGCGGGCCAGCAGTTCACGCGGGTTGAACGGCTTGGACAGGTAATCGTCGGCGCCCATTTCCAGGCCGACGATGCGGTCGATTTCTTCGGCCTTGGCCGTCAGCATGATGATGGGCGTGTTGTCGTGGCCCCCACGCAGCCGACGACAGATGGACAGGCCATCTTCGCCCGGCAGCATCAAGTCGAGCACCAGCAGGTCAAAGTGCTCGCGCTGCCAGAGTTTGCCCATTTCTTTGGCATCTTCGGCGACGAAGACGTTGAACCCTTGTTCCGACAAGTAGCGGCGCAGCAGGTCGCGCAGGCGCGGATCGTCGTCGACGACGAGGATCTTGCGGATGGGATTGGTGTTTTGCGTGTTCATGGCCGGAAATGTAACAGTGACGAGAACCAGCGGCTAGTGGGTATTCACAAGATATTACACATTGCGCGGTACAGTTGAAATCCCCCGGTTCCCCCAGGGGCGCGCGCCGGTTTCGTACAATCAGAACCTATGGAATTCAACCTGCTGGCCCTTGAGACCTCCTCGTCGCGTTGCGGGGTGGCATTGCTGCGCGAAACCGCCGTCGGCCCGGTGGTCAGCGTGCGGGAACACGAGGGCTCCCAGGAGCACGCCGAACGCCTGCTGCCCATGGCCGCGGAATTGCTGGCGCAGGCCGGTCTGCAAGCTTCGGACCTGCACGCGGTGGCGTTCGGGCAGGGCCCCGGGGGGTTCACCGGGCTGCGCGTGGCCTGCGGCGTGGCGCAAGGCATGGCCCTGGCCCTTCAGGTGCCGGTGCTGCCCGTGGTGTCCCATCTTGCGGTGGCCGAGCAGGTGGACGCCGTACCAGGCGAGCGGGTGCTGGTGGCGCTTGACGCCCGCATGAACGAGGTCTACCTGGCCGTGTACGAACGCCGCGCCGATGCCGGCCACCCCTGGCTGACATGCCAGGCGCCCATGCTGATCGCCGCGCACCAGGCTGCCGCCTGGGCCATGTACCACCTGGGCGGATCGCCCGGCGCCGGCGAACCGGCGCCGGTCTGCGTGGCGGGCGATGCCTGGGATATCTACGCCGCCGAAATGGCCGTTGCCCCCGGATGGCGGCGCGCGGACGTGGCGCGTCCCAGGGCGGACGCCGTCGCACGCCTGGCGCGCGAGGCGTGGCGACGGGGCGAGGCGGTCGCGCCCGAGCTGGCAGCGCCGCTGTACGTGCGCGACAAGGTGGCCTTTACGACGGCCGAGCGCGAACAGGGACACGGGGGCAACCCGAAGGCGGCGCCGGCCGCGCTGCCCGCCGCCGTGCTGGCCCCCATGACCGAAGCCGACCTGGACGAGGTGGCCGCGCTGGAAGCCCAGGTGCAGGCATTTCCCTGGACGCGCGGCAATTTCGCCGACGCGCTGGCTGCGGGCTACGAAACCCGGGTGTTGCGCGTGGACGGCGAGCTGGCGGGCTTTTGTGTGGCCATGCTGGCTCCCGACGTGGCGCACCTGCTGGTTATTGCGGTAGCCCGGTCGCGGCACCGCCAGGGGCTGGGGGCCATGCTGCTCGACTGGTGCGTCCAGTGCGCCCGCGAACGCGGCCTGCCTGCCGTGCTGCTGGAAGTGCGCCCGTCCAACCAGGCTGCGCTGGCCTTTTATGAACGCCAGGGCTTTCGCCGCATCGGCATGCGCCGCGGCTACTATCCCGCCGCCCATGGCAAGCGCGAAGACGCGCTGGTGATGCAGAAAAGCCTGGGAGACCGGGCATGAGCCAGACGGAAACCGGCGCGCCGCCGCCTAGTATCAATCCGCTGCAGAAATTCTGGCTGCGCGAGATCGGCATCGAGAAAACCTGGCTGCCCGCCGCGCCGCCGAAGGCGCGCGACGCGGCACGGGGTAGCAACGCCGAGCCGGCGCAGGCCTTGCAACCCCGGGCGGCGCCGTCCACGGCCACGCCTGGCGGCGATGCACCGCGGCCGGCGCCCGCCAGGCCGGACGCACCGGCGGCCGCCAGCCCGGCGCCAGAGTCGGCCGCGCCGCGTCCCTTGGCCCGTCCTGCGCCGCCTGCCGTGCCGCCTGCCGCCCCTGCCCGGACGGAACCGGTGGTGCCCGCGCAGGATTTCGAGGCGCTGCGAGGGCAGGTCATCCAGTGCACGGCCTGCGGCCTGTGCAGCGGCCGGCGCCATGCCGTGTTCGGCATGGGCGCGCGCCCGGCGCGCTGGATGGTGGTGGGCGAGGCGCCCGGCGAGCAGGAAGACCGCCAGGGCCTGCCGTTTGTGGGCCGTTCCGGGCAACTGCTCGACGCCATGCTGGCTTCGGTGGGGCTGAGCCGCGAGAAAGACGTTTTTATCGCCAACGTGATCAAGTGCCGCCCGCCGGGCAACCGCAATCCCAGGCCGGAAGAGGTCGCCGCCTGCAGCCCGTACCTGATGCGGCAGATCGAATTGCTCAAGCCCGAGCGCATCCTGGTGCTGGGTCGCTTCGCCGCGCAAACCCTGCTTGGCACTGATGCCACCATAGGCAACCTGCGCGGCCGCGGCCATGTATTCAAGACAGACGACGGGCGCAGCATCCCGATGGTGGTGAGCTACCACCCTGCCTACCTGTTGCGCAGCCCCGCCGAGAAAGCGCGCGCCTGGCAGGATCTGCGGCTGGCCGCGGCGCTGGCCTGAGGCGCCGCGCCGGCGCCGGGCTAGTGCGGGGTTTTCAGGGCCTGGCCATGGCCTTCCTGGCCGATCAGGTCATGCAGCGCGGGGTCGGCGGCCAGGTTACGCCGGCTCCAGCGAATGAAGATCAGCATCAGCACGGTGACCAGCAGGCCGAACAGCACGATGATCATGTTGATGGGCATATCCAGCCATAGCAGGATCGTGTAGATGGCCACCATCAACAGGATATTGAACTGTTCATTGAAGTTCTGCACCGCGATCGAATGCCCGGCCGACAACAGCACGTGGCCGCGGTGCTGCAGCAGGGCATTCATGGGCACCACGAAAAATCCGGCCAGCGCGCCCGTAAGCAACAACAGGGCATAGACGCTCCAGGTGGAGTGCACCAGCGGCATGAGCAGCACCACGAGCCCCATTGCCGCCCCGACCGGCAGCACTGACAGGGCCTTGCGCAGCGGAATGCGGCCAGCCAGGATGGAGCCGACCACGGTGCCCAGGGCGGCCACGCCCATCAGTATCGATGCTTCGTCGAGCCGGTAGCCCAGATGGCGGCGGCCCCATTCGATGACGATGAGCTGCAGCACGGCGCCCGCGCCCCAGAACAGGGTGGTGACGGCCAGCGAGATCTGCCCGAGCTTGTCGCGCCACAGCACCCGCACGTAGCTCGCGAAAGTGATGGTCAGGCGCACGGGGTTCTTCTGCTGGGGCGGGTAGCGCACGTTGGTACCGGGAATCAGCAGGTTGCACAGCGCGGCAAGCAGGTAGACAAAGGCGATGACCAGAATCGCGGCCTCGGCGGGCGTGTGCACCAGGCGGCCCACGACGGGATGCTTGAGCAGCAATTCGGAAGCGGTGGGGGAAATCAGTACGCCGCCCAGAACGGTGCCCAGGATGATGGAAATGACGGTCAGGCCCTCGATCCAGCTGTTGCCCTTGACCAGCATTTCGGGGGGCAGCATTTCGGTGACGATGCCATACTTGGCCGGCGAATACGCGGCCGCGCCTATCCCCACCAGGCCATAGGCCACGCAAACCAGGTAGGTCTGGTGGGCGTGGGGCAGGCCCACGTTGGCATACATGAACATCAACAGACAGCCGCACACTTTCAGCGCATTGGTGGCGAACATGACCCGCCCTTTGGGGAACGAGTCGGCCAGCGCGCCCACGAACGCCGCCAATACGACATAGGCCAGCGCGAACGACCACTTCATGACCGGAGCCATCCAGTCGGGGCCTTGCAGTTCGAGTATCAAGGCTATGGCCGCGATAAATAGCGCATTGTCCGCCAGGGAAGAAAAGCCCTGCGCTGCCATGACCAGATAGAACCCGCGTTTCAAAAGTGCATCCTCGGTGGCGGCCGACCAGAGTCGGCGAGGTGGAAAACGTGTTTCGTATGGAAAAAAGTGTCAGCGAGTATAGCGTCCGACACTCCAGGCGCGGGTTATTAAATACGCTGCCCCGCGCCGCCCGCCCAAGGGGCAGGGGCCTGCCTGGGGTATCATACGATCCGCATCCATGGCCCCGCGGGGCCGTCTGAAGAACCGTGCGGCAGGTCCGTTCAACGCCTTTCGTTCAACCCCACCAGTCCGTCATCGTACTGTGCGCCTCACTCAACTAAAACTCGCCGGCTTCAAATCGTTCGTCGATCCCACCGTGATTCCCGTTCCCAGCCAGCTGGTGGGCGTGGTGGGGCCGAACGGCTGCGGCAAGTCGAATATTATCGACGCCGTACGGTGGGTGCTGGGCGAGGCCAAGGCGTCCGAATTGCGCGGCGAGTCCATGCAGGACGTCATTTTCAACGGCTCCGGAAACCGCAAGCCTGCGGCGCGCGCGTCGGTCGAAATGGTTTTCGACAACAGCGAAGGCCGGGCGGCCGGCCAATGGAGCGCCTATTCCGAAGTCTCGGTGCGCCGCGTACTGACGCGCGACGGCACCAGCAGCTATTACATCAACAATCAGCAGGTGCGGCGCCGGGATATCCACGATATTTTCCTGGGCACCGGCCTGGGCGCCAGGGGTTACGCCATTATCGGGCAGGGCATGATCAACCGCCTGATCGAGGCGCGCCCCGAAGAACTGCGCGTGTTCCTGGAAGAGGCCGCCGGCGTGTCGCGATATAAAGAGCGCCGCCGCGAAACCGAGAACCGCCTGGCCGACACGCGCGAGAACCTCACCCGCGTCGAGGACATCCTGCGCGAGCTGGGCAGCCAGCTGGAAAAGCTCGAGGCGCAGGCCGAAGTGGCGCGGCAGTACCGCGAACTGCAGGCCGATGGCGAGAAAAAGCAATTTGCCCTGTGGCTGCTGAAAGAAACCGGCGCGCGCGAAGAGCGCCAGCGTAAAAACCAGGAAATCGCCCAGGCCCAGAACAATCTGGAAGCCGCGATCGCCAGCCTGCGTTCCGGCGAGGCCGAGCTCGAATCGCGCAGGCAGGCGCACTACGCCGCCAGCGATGCCGTGCACGCCGCGCAGGGCAAGCTGTACGAGGCCAATGCCCAGGTCAGCCGCCTGGAAGCCGAGATCCGCCACGTCGTCGAATCGCGCAACCGCCTGCAGGCGCGCCGCGACCAGCTGCAGCAGCAGATCGCCGAATGGGATTCCCAGCAGACCCATTGCGTGGAACAAATCGCCCAGGCCGAAGACGACCTGGCCGCCGGCGCCGCCCGCACCGAAGAAGCGCGCGCCATGGCCGAAGAGGCGCAGGCCGCCTTGCCCGCCATCGAGGCCCGGGTGCGGGATGCCGCCGCGGGCCGCGACGACATGCGCAGCGCATTGGCGCGTGTCGAACAGAACCTGGCGCTGGTGGCGCAGTCCCAGCGCGATGCCGACCGCCAGTTGCAGAACCTGGAACAGCGTCGCGAGCGTCTGCAGCAAGAGCTGCGCGAATTGCAGGCCCCCGATCCGGCGCGGCTGGAACAGCTGGCGGGCGACCGCGCCCAGGGCGAAGACCAGCTCGAGCAAGCGCAGCGCGAACTCGCCACCCTGGAAGCGCGGGTGCCCGAGGCCGACGCCGAGCGCAGCCGCGCCCAGGCCGCCGCCCACCAGGAAGCGCAGAACCTGGCGCGCCTGGAAGCCCGGCTGGCCGCGCTGGTCAAGCTGCAGGAAGATGTGCAGAAACAGGGGGCGCTGGAGCCTTGGCTGGCCAAGCACGAACTCGCCGGACTCGGCCGCCTGTGGCAGAAGCTGCATATCGAGCCCGGCTGGGAAAACGCCCTGGAGTCCGCGCTGCGCGAACGCATGGCGGCGCTCGAAGTCCGCAGCCTCGACTGGGCGCGCGCCTTCGCGGACGACGCGCCGCCCGCGCGCCTGGCCTTCTACCAGATGCCGGCGGCAGCGCCGGCGCCGGCCGCGCCGCCCGGGCTGACACCGCTGGCCAGCCTGCTGCGCATCACCGATCCCGACCTGCGTACGCTGCTCAACAACTGGCTGGGCAACATCTATACCGCCGCCGACGTGGGCCAGGCCCTGGCGGCGCGCGACACCTTGCCGCCCGGGGCGTCGTATGTGGTCAAGGCCGGCCATCTGGTCGACGCGCACAGCGTGCGCTTCTATGCGCCCGATTCAGAGCAGGCCGGCATGCTGGCCCGCCAACAGGAAATCGAGAACCTTCAGCGCGAGGTCAAGGCGCAGCAACTGATCGCCGACCAGGCCCGCGCCGCAGTGGCGCGTGCCGAGGCAGCCTGGCAGCAGATATCGCAGGCGGTGGCGCCCGCCCGCCAGCGGGTGGCCGAAGTAACCCGCCGGGTGCACGACATCCAGCTCGACTATTCGCGCCTGCAGCAGCAGGCCGAGCAGTCCGGCGAGCGCGCTTCCCGCCTGCGCCAGGATCTTGACGAAATCGCCGCGCACGAAGAAGACCTGCGGGCAACCCGTGAAGAGGCCGAAGCGCGTTTCGAGGCCCTGGACGCCGAACTCGCCGAGCACCAGTCGCGCTTTGCCGACGCCGAGATCGCCGGCGAAGACCTGGCGGCCCAGGCCGAGGGCGCGCGGGCGCGGCTGCGCGAACTCGAGCGCGCCGCCCAGGAAGCCGAGTTTGCCGAGCGCGCCACGCAGTCGCGCATCGCCGATCTGCAGCGCAACCGCCAATTGGCCGCCGACCAGAGCCAGCGCGCCGCGGCCGAGCTTGAGCAACTGCAGGCAGACCTGGCCGAACTCGACGCATCGGCGTCGCAGGCAGGCCTGCAGGACGCCCTGGAGGCGCGCGCCGAGCGCGAAGAAGACCTGTCGCGGGCGCGCCAGGAACTCGACAACCTGTCGGCGCTGCTGCGCGGCGCCGACGAAGAGCGCATGCAGCAAGAGCGGGCGCTCGAGCCGCTGCGCGCGCGCATCACCGAATTGCAACTGCAAGAGCAGGCGGCGCGCCTGGCCGAAGAGCAGTTTACCGAGCAGCTCAATGCGCGCGAGGTCGACCGCCAGGCGCTGGCCCAGGAGCTCGCGTCGATGCCGGACGAATGGCGTCGCGCCAATTGGCTGCAGTCTGAAGTCAGCCGCATTTCGCGCCAGATCGATTCGCTGGGCTCTGTGAACCTGGCCGCGCTCGACGAGCTCAATGCCTCGCGCGAGCGCAAGGAATTCCTTGATTCGCAGCAGCAAGACCTGCTCACGGCGATCGATACGCTGGAAGACGCCATACGCAAGATCGACCGTGAAACGCGCGAGCTCCTGCAGGCCACCTTCGATACGGTAAACCAGCATTTCGGCGAGCTGTTCCCCAAGCTTTTCGGGGGCGGGGAAGCCAAGCTGATGATGACCGGCGACGAAATCCTCGATGCGGGCGTGCAGGTCATGGCGCAGCCGCCGGGCAAGCGCAACAGCACCATCCACCTGCTGTCCGGCGGAGAAAAAGCCCTGACGGCCACTGCGCTGGTGTTCGCGCTGTTCAAGTTGAACCCCGCGCCGTTCTGCCTGCTCGACGAAGTGGATGCGCCGCTCGACGACGCCAATACCGAGCGCTACGCCAATCTGGTAAGCAGCATGAGCGAGCAGACCCAATTCCTGTTCATCTCGCATAACAAGATCGCTATGCAGATGGCAAAGCAATTGATCGGCGTTACGATGCAAGAGCAGGGGGTGTCGCGTATCGTCGCCGTAGATATTGATTCGGCCGTGCAGATGGCCGCCGAAGCCGCATAAACCAACTATGAGATGGCGCTGCCTTGCCAGCGTACAGGGTTAACACATGAGCGACTTGCAGATCGGGCTGATTGCCCTGGGTGTGCTGCTGATTTTGCTGGTACTGGGTTTCAACTGGTGGCAGGACCGCCGGGCGCGCAACCGGATGCAGGTGCATTTCCCCGCCACCGAGCAGGATCCGCTGCTTGGCGTGCAGGACGCGCGCGCGGGCGGCCCCGATACGTCGCGCCGCGAGCCGGGCATCAACCTGACTGCGACGGCGGCGCCCCCGGTCGAGCCGGGCACGGATGCCGACGACGCCGACGAGCCCGATGCCGGGTGTGAGATCGTTATTGAAGTCAGCTTTGGCGAGCCGGTGCGCGGCGCCGACCTGCTGCCGCACGTGCAAGGGTTGCGCCAGGCCGGTCGCAAGCCGGTGCGCGTGTTTGCCACCACCGAGGCCGGACGTCACCGCGCGCGCGTGCATCCGGGCGAATCGTATGCATCCCTGCAGCTGGCCGTGCTGCTGGCCAACCGCAGCGGCCCGCTGACCGCCATCGAATGGTCGCAAGCCTGGGCGCGAGCCCAGGACCTGGCCGACCGTTTCGACGCCACGATCGAAGGGCCCGACCAGCAGCTGGTGCTGGAGCGGGCGGCCAAGCTGGACGACATGTGCGCTGCGCTCGATACCCAGGTGGGCCTGACTCTGCTGCTGGGTGCGCCGCGTTCGGCCGCCGAAGTGGTGGGCGTGGCGCGCGAACTCGGCTTTGCGCCGCATGGCCCCCGCCTTGCCTGGCTGGCCGATAACGGCGTGCCGCGCTTTACGCTTTCGCGCGGCGATGGCGCGGCTTTCGATGACGGCATGGCGCCGGTCGAGCAGCTGTTGATGCTGCTGGATGTGCCATGTTCGCCCGCCGATCCGCGCGCGTTCGGCCGCATGGTCGATGTGGGCCGCGATCTGGCCGCCCGGCTGCAGGCCGAACTGGTGGACGACCAGGGCAAGCCGCTGGTCGATGGCGCCGAGACGGTCATCGATGAGCGTCTGCAGGTCTTGTTCGGGCAGCTTGACCAGGCCGGCCTGCCTGCGGGCAGCCCCCGCGCGCAGAAGGTGTTTGCCTGATGGCGGCAAGGATCGATGCCGAACAGGCAGCAAGGCGCGCCGCCGAGCTGCGTGCCGAGATCGAGCAGCACAACGAGCGGTATTATGTCCACGACGCGCCGACGATTTCCGATGCCGAGTACGACGCGCTGATGCGCGAACTGGCGCAGCTGGAAGCTGATTTTCCCGAACTGGTCACGCCCGAGTCGCCCACCCAGCGGGTGGGCGCGGCGCCCCTGTCGGCCTTCGGCAGCGTCAGCCACGCAGTGCCCATGCTGTCGCTGGGCAATGCGTTCGACGCAGAAGAGGTCCAGGCCTTTGACCGCCGCGTGGCCGACACCTTGCGCGGCGCCGGCCTGCTCGGGCCCGACGAATCGCCCGAATACTTCTGCGAACAGAAGCTGGACGGGCTGGCCATCAGCCTGCGCTACGAAGCGGGAAAGCTGGTGCAGGCCGCCACGCGCGGCGATGGGCAGACCGGCGAGGACGTAACGTCGAACGTACGCACGATTCGCGCCGTGCCGCTGCACCTGAAGGGCGAACCGCCGCGCGTGCTCGAGGTGCGCGGCGAGGTCCTGATGAACCGGGCCGACTTCGAAAGCCTGAACCGCAGCCAGGCGGCCCGCGGCGAAAAAGTGTTTGTGAACCCCCGCAACGCTGCCGCGGGCAGCCTGCGGCAGCTCGATCCGCGCATCACCGCCAAGCGGCCGCTGCGTTTCTTTGCCTACAGCTGGGGCGAAGTGCATGGCTTGCCGGGGCGCCAGGCCGAATTATTTTCCGAGCCCGCGCCGGGCGCCCGCCAGCAGTCCACCCTGCCGCATGAGCGCCACAGTGCGATGCTGGACTGGTTGGCCGAGCTGGGCCTGCCCGTGAACAAGCGGCATAACCGTCGCGCCAGCGGGGCGGCGGGTCTGCTGGAATATTACGAACAGGTAGGCGGCGAGCGTGCGAACCTGCCCTACGACATCGACGGCGTGGTCTACAAGGTGGACTCGCTGCCGGCCCAGAAGGTGCTGGGGTTCGTGGCGCGGGCCCCGCGCTTTGCGCTGGCCCACAAGTTTCCCGCCGAAGAGGCCAGCACGCGCCTGGTAGACATCGAGGTGCAGGTGGGCCGTACCGGCGCCATTACGCCGGTCGCGCGCTTGCAGCCGGTTTTCGTGGGCGGGGTGACGGTGACGAACGCCACCCTGCACAATGAAGATGAAATCCGCCGCAAGGATGTGCGCATCGGCGACACCGTTATTGTGCGCCGCGCGGGCGACGTGATTCCGGAAGTCGTCGGGCCCGTGCCCGACAAGCGCCCGGCCGATGCGCGCGAATTCGTCATGCCCAAGTCATGTCCCGTGTGCGGCTCGGCCATCGAGCGCACCGAGGATGAAGCCATTGCCCGCTGCACGGGCGGCTTGTTCTGCGCGGCGCAGCGCAAGCAGACGCTGCTGCACGCGGCCGGCCGCAAGGCGCTCGACATAGACGGCCTGGGCGAAAAACTGGTCGACCAGCTGGTTGAAAGCGGGCGGGTCAAATCGCTGGCAGACCTTTACAGCCTGACCGCGTTCGAACTGGCGGCGCTGGACCGCATGGGCAAGAAGTCGGCCGAGAACCTGGTGGCGGCCATCGACAAGGCCCGCACACCCACTTTGGGGCGGCTGCTGTTCGCCCTGGGCATCCGGCACGTGGGCGAAACGACCGCCCGCGACGTGGCGCGCCACTTCGGCAGTATCGAGAGCATCATGCAGGCCGACGAAGAGGCGCTGGCCAGCGCGCCGGACGTCGGGCCGGTGGTGGCGGGCTCGATCAGGCGCTTCTTCGCCGAGCCGCACAATCGCGAAATCATCGAGCTGCTCAAGGCCCAAGGCGTGCATCCGGTGGCCGAGGCCGGTCCGCAGGGCGACACCCTGTCGGGCAAGACCTTCGTGCTGACGGGCACCATGCCGAATTGGACGCGCGATGACGCCACGCGCCACATCCTGGCTGCCGGAGGCAAGGTCAGCGGATCGGTATCCAAGAAAACGGCCTATGTGGTGGCCGGCGAAGATGCAGGCAGCAAGCTGCTAAAAGCGCAGGAGCTGGGCGTGCCCGTACTGGACGAAGACGGCTTGAAGGCACTGCTGGGCATGTAGTCGCCGGTGTGCGCAGGCGCTGCTGGACGGTGGCGCGACGCGTATCGACACCCCGAAAACAAAACACCCCCGCGCAAGCGGGGGTGTTTTGCCTGGCGCGGCGCGCCTTACTTGATGGTGGCTTTTTCGCGCAGTTCTTTCTGGTAGTCGGCCAGCTTTTGCTGGCGCAGCATTTCTTCGAGCTGCGGGCGCACCTGGTCCAGCGGCGGGAATTCCACCGGGCGGGTGTCTTCGACGTCGATGATGTGCCAGCCGAACTGGGTCTGTACCGGCTTGTCGGCCAATTGGCCTTTCTTCAGGCTGTTTACCGTATCGGCGAACGGCTTGACATAGTTGGTGGGCGAGGCCCAGCCCAGATCGCCACCGTTGGCGGCGCTGCCCGGGTCTTTCGAGTTTTTCTTGGCCAGGTCGGCGAACTTGGATTTGTCGCGCTTGATCTGGGCGAGCAGGTCGTTGGCGGCCTTTTCGTCTTCAACCAGGATGTGGCGGACCTTGTATTCCATCTGGCTGGATTGCTGTTGCTTGATCTTGTCGTATTCGGCCTGCACTTGCTGGTCGGTGACGGGGTGCTTCTGCAGGTATTCGGCCATCAGGGCGCGCACCAGGATGCCCTGGCGGGCCAGCTCGATTTCGGTCTGCACATCGGGCTGCTTGGCAATGCCGTCTTTTTCGGCGGCCTGCACGAAGATCTGGCGGTTGATCATTTCTTGCTTGACCTGCTCGCGCAGCTGCGGCGTGTCGGTGGCGCCCTGGCTGACCAACAGTTTCACGAATTGATCCAGGCTTTGCTGCGTAATGGCCTTGCCATTGACGGTGGCGGCGTTCTGCGCAAAGGCCGGTACGGCGACCGCGCAAGCCGCGGCCAGCATCACGATGCGTTTCATGGGTTTCCTTTAGGGGTTGGACTTGGGGGCTTGGGCATCGAGCGCAAGCGCATGGATGGGGTGGGGGATCAGATCGCGCAAAAGATCATACACCAGGCGATGGCGCGCAACGGGTGACAAACCGGCGAACCTGGCCGACACAATATGCACGTGGTAATGGCCCGCGCCGCCTTGCGCGCCGGCGTGTCCGGCATGCAGGTGCGAGTCGTCGCGGATGTCGAGCGCGAGGGGGTCGAGCCCGGCGAGACGGCTGCGTATGAGGTCGATGCGTTCGGTGGATGCAGACATGGAAAAACGCCCGGGTGAGGGTCAGTCTTGGCCGGCGTCGGAGCCGCTGCCGGGCTGGCGCGGCTGTTGCATGTGGCGGCCCAGCCAGAGCGACTGGCCGATGACGAAGACCAGCAGCAGCCCCATCAGTCCGAAGACCTTGAAGTTGACCCATTGGGATTCGGTGAAGTGGCCGGAAAACGCGACGTATAGATTGATGGCGCCGGCCGCCAGGAAAAACAGCGCCCAGCTGAGGTTGAGTTTTTCCCATGCGGGCGCGGGCAGTTCGATTTGCTTGCCCAGCAGCCGCTGCATCAGGTTGCGCCCGAACAGCAGGCGCGCGCCCAGCAAGGCGCCGCCGAACAGCCAGTACAGCACCGTGGGCTTCCATTTGATGAAGACGTCGCTTTGCAGCCACAGCGTGGCCCCGCCGAAAATGACGATGACCGACAGGTTGATCCAGTGCGTGGCTTCGATTTGCTTGCCGGTGGCGCGCAGCCAGATGAACTGCGCCACGGATGCGGCGATGGCCACCGCGGTGGCGGCATAGATGTCGGCGAACCGGTACGCGATGAAGAACAGGATCAGCGGAAACAGGTCGAACAGGAATTTCTTCATTCAGTCTCGAGCGGTTCGAATTTGAGCGACAGCGAATTGATGCAGTAGCGCAGGCCGGTGGGCGGGGGGCCGTCCGGGAAAACGTGACCCAGGTGGGCGTCGCAGATGTTGCACAGCACTTCGGTGCGGACCATGCCGTGCGACGTGTCGGTTTCTTCGCGCACGCGCGCTGGGTCCAGCGGCTCGAAGTAGCTGGGCCAGCCACAGCCTGCGTCGAATTTGGTGTCGGAGGCGAACAGCGCGGTGCCGCAGCCCACGCAGCGATAAATGCCGTGGTCGGTGGTGTTCCAGTAGCGGCCCGTGAATGGCCTTTCGGTGCCCTTGCGGCGCACCACGGCGTATTCTTCGGGCGTAAGCTGGGCCTGCCATTCGGCTTCGGATTTTCGTACTTTGTCCATATGCGTTCTTGGAGTCCCGTTCCGCGAAATGGTTCGGGCATAATCCCGCTCCATGTTAATCGAGTTTGACCGGGCTGTTGTGGCCACGCCGCAGTCGCAGGCGCTGAAGGGGGTCACCCTGACCCTGCAGCAGCGCCGCATCGGCGTGGTCGGCCCCAACGGGGCGGGCAAGAGCACCCTGGCCAAACTGCTGAACGGGCTGGTGCTGCCCACCTCCGGGCGCGTGCTGGTCGATGGCCTGGATACCCGGCGCGAGGTGAAAGCCGTGCGCCGCAAGGTGGGGTTTGTATTCCAGAACCCCGAAAACCAGATCGTCTATCCCATCGTGCGCGAAGACCTGGCCTTCGGCCTGAAGACGCTGCGCCTGGATGCCGCCGAATGCGGGCGCCGCATCGAAGCCTGCCTGCACGCACTGGGCATCGCACATCTGGCCGACCGCGCCAGCCACACCCTGTCCGGTGGAGAATGCCAGCTTGTGGCGCTGGCGTCTGTGCTGGTCATGGAGCCGTCATTGGTGGTGTTCGATGAGCCCACCACTCAGCTCGACCTGCGCAATCGCAACCGCGTGGCGCAGGCCATCGGCGCGCTGGATCGTCCGGCACTGGTGGTCAGCCACGACCTGGACCTGCTGCGCGATTTCGACCGTGTGCTGGTGGTGGTGGACGGCCAGGTCGCCGCCGACGATGCGCCCGGCCCGGCGCTGCACTGGTATCGCGAGCACTGCGCATGATGCTCGAACCCTTGTACGTCAATCGCGTCAGCCTGCTGCACCGGCTGCCGGCGGCGCTGAAGCTCGCCGTGCTGCTGGCGGCCGGGCTGGCATTGTTCGCTGTGCACGACCTGCGCTGGCTGGGCGGCGCGGCGGGGCTGGCGGCGCTGCTGGCCGCGTCTACCGGGGTGCGCGTCGCGGCGCTGTGGCGCCAGGTGCGCGCACTGGTATGGATATTGGCAGCCATCGGCGCGTTCGCCGCCTGGTTCCAGGGCTGGCTGGCCGCCGCCGAGATCCTGTTGCGCCTGTGCGCGCTGGTGGGGCTGGCGCTGGCGGTGACGTTCTCGACCCGCACGTCCGAGCTGGTGGCGGTATGCGAGAAAGCGCTGCTGCCCCTGGAACGCCGCGGGCTGCTCGACGCCGGCAAAGTGGCCCTGGCGCTCGCGCTGGCCCTGCGCTTTGTGCCCGAGATCTGGCGGCATTATCTGGAAATTCGCGAAGCCCAGGCGGCGCGCGGCCTGGACCGGCATCCGCTGGCCTTGCTCGTGCCGCTGATCGTGCGTACGCTCAAGCGCGCCGACCAGGTGGCGCAGGCCATTGACGCGCGCGGCTAGCCGCGCTTTTTTTATCTTGCCAGGGATTCCCATGAAAACCCGAGACCTCGTGCTGATCGCCCTGTTTGCGGCGCTGATCGTGGTGCTGAGCCTGATGCCGCCTATTCCGCTGCCGGCGATTCCGGTGCCCGTCACGCTGCAGACACTGGGCACCATGCTGGCCGGCGCCATGCTCGGGCCGGTGCGCGGCGGCCTGGCCTGCCTGCTGTATCTGGCGCTTGCCGCCATCGGCCTGCCTGTGCTGCCCGGCGGCCGGGGCGGGCTGGGCGTCTTCCTGGGGCCCACGGGCGGCTTTCTGGTCGGCATGGCGGCGGGAGCCTGCGTGACCGGCTGGCTGGCCAGTCATGCCGTGCGGGCGGGGCGCCCCGCGGCCGCGGTGGCGGGCTACTTTCTTGCCTGCGTGGCGGGCGGTATTGCGGTGGTCTACGCGGTGGGCGTGCCATGGCTGGCGGCCGTGACACAGATGCCATTGAACAAGGCGGCGCTGGCCGTGGTTGCGTTCGTGCCGGGCGACCTGCTCAAGGCGGCCGTCGCTTCCTGGGTGGCGTGGCGGGTGGAAAGGGTGTGGCCGGTGCTTCGGGAATCCCCTTAATGACGCTCCTGATCAAGTTCGGCAAGATTTGTTATTGTCGAATGCATTTGATTTTTGCGCGACAAACTAGGGAAGTTACGGGGTTTTATTTAGGGTGTATTTGATACACTTCAACGCCTAATATCCGATTTTCTGTATGACGTTCAACCGGGCTCGACCCTCCCGCCGGGGGGGCACAACAAGAGTCCACACAGGAGACAACACTATGACGCGCAAGCATTTCGGCTTGTCCATGGCCGCTGCGGCCGTTGCCCTGAGCCTGCCGCTGCTGGCCAGCGCGCAAGTAAAGGTGGGGATCACCATTGCCAGCACCGGCCCCGCCGCTTCGCTGGGCATTCCCGAGCGCAACACCGTCGCCCTGCTTCCTTCCGAAGCGGCCAGCCAGAAAATCGAATGGATCGTGCTCGATGACGCCACGGATACCACCCAGGCGGTGAAGAACTCGCGCAAGCTGGTCACCGAAGACAAGGTCGACGTGCTGGTAGGCACCTCTATCACGCCCGGGTCTCTTGCCATGGTGGACGTCGCGGCCGAAGCCAAAGTGCCGATGATCAGCGTGGCGGCCAGCGCCAAGATCGTGGAGCCCGTCGACGACAAGCGCCGCTGGGTGTTCAAGACCCCGCAGAATGATGCGCTGATGGCCAGCGCGCTGGCCGACGCCATGGCCAAGGCCAAGGTCAAGACGCTGGGTTTCATCGGGTTTGCCGACGCGTACGGCGACAGCTGGCTGGCCGTCATGCGCGATGCCGTCAAGGGCAAGGGCATCGAGATCACCGCGGTGGAAAAATACGGCCGCACGGACACCAGCGTGACCGGGCAAGTGCTCAAGCTGGTAAGCGCCAAGCCCGACGCGATTCTGATCGCCGGCGCCGGCACGCCGTCGGCCCTGCCGCAGAAAGAACTGCGGGCCCGCAATTACCAGGGCACCATCTACCAGACCCACGGTGCGGCCAATAACGACGTGCTGCGTGTTTGCGGCAAGGACTGCGAAGGTATGCTGCTGCCGGCCGGGCCGCTGCTGGTTGCCGCCCAGCTGCCCGACAGCAACCCGGTGAAGCAGTCCGCGCTGCAATACACCAAGGCCTACGAGGCCAAGCACGGAGACGGCTCCACCAACACCTTCGGCGGCCACATGTGGGATGCCGGCCAGTTGATCGTTGCCGCCGTGCCCGTGGCGCTCAAGACGGGCGCCAAGCCCGGCACGCCGGAATTCCGCGCGGCCATGCGCGACGCGATCGAAGGCGTCAAGGACCTGGCCGCATCGCAAGGCGTATTCAACATGAGCGCCACCGACCACGCCGGCCTGGACGAACGTTCGCGCGTCATGGTCAAGGTCGAAAATGGCAAGTGGGTGTATCAGCCCGAGCTGTAATTCAAACTGCCGGCGCGGCTGTGCAGCCCGCCGGTTTCTCCACGCACCGGCCGCCTGGCCGGTGTGTCGCATTCGCAGGACAGCCGGCCGCGCCCACCGGCGATGCCCAGGCCTCCTTAAGGTAGTGGTTCGATGGATTTCACGATAGCGCTCATCCTGCTGCAGGACGGCATCGTCAACGGCGCCATCTATGCCCTGTTGGGCATGGCCCTGGTGTTGGTATTTACCGTTACCCGCGTCATCTTCATTCCGCAGGGCGAATTTGTCGCGTTCGGAGCGCTGACGCTTGCCATGCTGGTCAATGGCCGCATGCCGGGCACTGCGTACTTGCTGCCCCTGATGGGCGGCATCGTGTTGCTGCTGGAGCTGGTGCGTGCGGTGCGCACGGGGTCGTGGGCCGCGCTGCCCAAGGTGCTGCTCAGTTGCGTGGCCCTGCCGCTGGCGCTGTTGTGGCTGACTTCGGCTTACGTTGCCGAGGGCAATTCGTTGTGGCTGAACATGCTGCTGACCCTGGCGCTCATTATCCCGATGGGGCCGATGGTGTATCGCATTGTGTACCAGCCCCTGGCCGAGGCGACGGTGCTGGTGCTGCTGATCGTTTCGGTGGCCGTGCACTTCGCGCTGACCGGCCTTGCGCTGGTGTTCTTCGGCGCGGAGGGCTGGCGCACGCCGGCCTTCGTCAGCGGCCAGTTCAACCTGGGGCCCGCAACCTGGTCGGCGCAGAGCCTGTTCGTGGTGGGCACCTGCGTGCTGCTGATCCTGGCGCTGTGGCTGTTTTTCGACAAGACGCTGTACGGACGGGCGTTGCGCGCCACCGCCGTCAACCGGCGCGGCGCGCGCCTGATGGGCATCAGCACCAGCATGTCCGGCAGCCTGACCTTTACCCTGGCCGTCGGCATAGGCGCGATGTCGGGCATGTTGATCGCGCCCATTACCACCGTTTATTACGACACCGGCTTTCTCATCGGCCTGAAGGGGTTCGTGGGCGCCATCATCGGTGGGCTGGCGAGCTACCCGGTGGCCGCGCTGGGAGCCGTGCTGGTTGGCGTGCTGGAAGCCTTTTCGTCTTTCTGGGCCAGCGCCTACAAGGAAGTGATCGTGTTTACGCTGATCATCCCGGTTCTCGTGTGGCGTTCATTCGGCAGCCATCATTCGGATGACGAGGAATAAGCGTCATGAACCGTATTCTGCTTGTTGCATTCGTCGTCCTGCTGGCCGCGCTGCCGATGTTTCCGGCCACGCCCGAGTTCTGGATCACGCAGCTCAACTACATCGGCCTGGCCGCGCTCGTGGCGCTGGGCCTGGTATTGCTGACCGGCGTGGGCGGCCTGACTTCGTTCGGCCAGGCGGCGTTCGTGGGCCTGGGCGCCTACACCACCGCGGTGCTCACCAGCCACTACGACACATCGCCCTGGCTGGCGCTGCCGGTGGGGCTGCTGCTGACGGCCGTCGTGGCCTACCTGCTGGGCGTCATCACGCTGCGCCTGTCGGGGCACTATCTGCCGCTGGGCACCATTGCCTGGGGGCTGTCGCTGTATTTCCTGTTCGGCAACCTGGACTGGCTGGGCAAGCACGACGGCATTGCCGGCCTGGAGCCGATCAGCGTGTTCGGTTATTCGCTGGCCAGCGGGCGCAACATCTATTACCTGATCTGGATATGCCTGCTCCTGGCGCTCTGGGCCACCAGCAACCTGCTCAATTCGCGTCCGGGCCGCGCCATCCGCGCGCTCAAGAGCGGGGCCGGCATGGCCGAGTCGATGGGCGTGAACACTGCCACCTATAAAGTCGTGATCTTCGTATGGGCGGCGCTGCTGGCATGCCTGTCGGGCTGGATCTATGCGCACATGCAGCGCGCCGTCAGCCCCAGCCCGTTCGGCCTGAACTACGGCATCGAGTACCTGTTCATGGCAGTGGTGGGCGGCGCCGGCCACGTGTGGGGCGCCGTGGTGGGGGCGGCCGTGATCCTGGGCCTGAAAGACCAATTGCAGAGTCTGCTGCCCGCGTTGCTGAACACCAATGCGAACTTCGAGCTGATCGTGTTCGGCGTGCTGCTTATTTTGATGTTGCAGTACGCCGCCAATGGCCTGTGGCCCATGCTGTCGGCCGGCTGGGCCCGCCTGACCGGAGGCGCGGCCTCGCGTCGCAACCTGGCGCCGCCCCCGGCCGCGCCCGTGCTGCCGCAGCGCGAACGACCGCAAGCAGGCGCGTTAGTGCTGGAGGTCGACAGCATCCGCAAAGAGTTTGGCGGACTGGTGGCGGTGAACGATATTTCGTTCAAGGTGCGCGCGGGCGAGATAGTCGGCCTGATCGGCCCCAACGGCGCCGGCAAGAGCACCACGTTCAACCTGATCAGCGGCGTGCTGCCGGCCACGCGCGGCCAGGTGCGCTTTCTGGGCGAACGCATCGACGGCCTGGCTGCGCGCGAGATCGCCCGTCGCGGGGTGGGCCGCACCTTCCAGCACGTGCAGCTGCTGCCCGGCATGTCGGTGCTGGAAAACGTAGCGCTGGGGGCGCACATGCGCGCGGAAGTGGGCGTGATGGCCGGCGCCCTGCACAGCGAACGCGCCCACGAGGCCCGGCTGCTGCACGAGGCCGCGACGCAGCTCAAGCGCGTGGGCCTGGGTGATTATCTGTACGAGCAGGCGGGCAACCTGGCCCTGGGCCAGCAGCGCATTCTGGAAATCGCGCGCGCGCTGGCCAGCGATCCGGTGTTGCTGCTGCTGGACGAACCGGCGGCAGGCTTGCGGTACAAAGAAAAGCAGGAGCTCGGGCAGGTGCTGCAGCAGTTGCGCGACGAGGGCATGAGCATTCTGCTGGTGGAGCACGATATGGACTTTGTAATGCGGCTTACCAACCATCTGGTGGTGATGGATTTCGGCACCAAGCTCGCCGAGGGCGTGCCGGCCGAGGTACAGCAGAACCCGGCCGTGCTGGAGGCCTACCTGGGCGGCATCGACGACGACCTGCCCGAAGTCGCCGCGGCCTCGACCAGCGAGGGGGCGCAATGACAGCAGACCCCATTCTCGATGTGCGCGGCCTGTGCGCCCGTTATGGCAAAGTCGGTGCGTTGAGCGAGGCCACGCTTGCCGTGGCCCCCGGCAGTATCGTGACCGTGATCGGCGCCAATGGCGCGGGCAAGTCCACCATGTTGAACGCGGTAATGGGTTCGTTGCCGAGCAGCGGGCATACCACCGGCGCTGTACAGTACGCGGGCACTGATGTGTCGGGCTGGAGCGTAGAGCGGCGCGTGGCCGCCGGCATGTCGCTGGTGCCGGAACGGCGCGAGTTGTTCGGCAGTATGTCGGTGGAAGACAACCTGCTGCTGGGCGGTTTTCGCCGCTACCGAGCCCGCGAAGCCGGCTGGCGCGATACGCTGGATGAAGTGTTCGAGCTGTTTCCGCGCCTGCGCGAGCGACGCCGCCAGGAGGCCGGTACGCTGTCTGGCGGCGAGCGGCAGATGCTGGCGGTGGGGCGGGCCCTGATGGCCAAGCCGCGCCTGTTGATGCTGGACGAACCCAGCCTGGGGCTGGCGCCGCGCATCGTGCGCGAGATCTTCCATATCATCGCGCGGTTGCGTGAAACAGGCGTCGCGATCCTGCTCGTGGAGCAGAACGCCCGCGCCGCGCTGCAGGTGGCCGATTACGGGTACGTACTGGAAACCGGCGAAGTCATCCTGCACGGCTCCGCCCGCGATCTCGCCGGCAACCCGCGCGTGATCGAAAGCTATTTGGGGCTGGGGAAGGGGGCGTAGCGGTATGCGGCCAGGGTGTCTGGTGCGCCGGGGGGCCTTGTCGCAAGCTGTAGGGGTGTCTGACACCTCCGGAGTCAGACACCTGGCGGCTGGTGCGTCGGGGGGGCTTGTCAGGCAAGGTGCAGCGGTGTCTGACTCCGAAGTGAAGTGACCCCCAAAAGTTGGATATCAACTTTGGGGTTATTTCATGGAGAAGTACAGTGAATCGGTCAAACTGGCGTCGGCTCAGGAGTATTGCGAGGGCAATGCCGGGATTGCGGCGGTAGCGCAACGTCATGGTGTGAGTCGACATGCGCTGCGCCGCTGGGTGGCGGCCTATCGGATCCATGGTGTGGCCGGCCTCCGTACCAAGCGTGTCCGCTATGACGAGGCGTTCAAATGGAAGGTTCTGCTGCACATGAAGCAGCATGAGCTGTCGTACCGCCAGACGGCGGCGTGGTTCGACATCCGTAACTTCAATATCATCGCTCGCTGGGAGCGCCAGTATGATGTACAGGGTTCAGCCCGAACATATACAGGAGGGCCTCCCAGGATGGTTTTACCCAAGAAGCCGGCGCTGCCTGACGCCGCACGCACCCGCGAAGACCTGCTCAAGGAGCTGCAGTTCTTGCGCACGGAGAACGCGTACCTAAAAAAGCTCGATGCCTTGGTTCAAGCCAAACAGAAATCGGCGCAGCAGAAAAAGCGCAAATAGTGCTTGAACTAAGGCAACACTTTCCCCTGGCCGACCTGTTGTCGGTGGCAGGCCTGCCGCGCAGCACCTTTTATTACCAGTGGCGGGCCGGGCAAGCCGGTGACAAGTATGCGTCGTTGAAGGCCCGGATTTGCGCCATTTTTGAACAGCACCAAGGACGCTATGGCTATCGGCGCATCACCGAAGTCGTGCGCCAGCAAGGCTGGCCGGTTAATCACAAGACCGTGCAGCGCTTGATGGGCTTGCTGCGGTTGAAGTCTTGCGTGCGGGTCAAGAAATATCGCTCTTATCGTGGCGCACTCAACCAGCTTGCCCCCAATGTGCTGCAACGCCAATTCCAGGCCGCGCAGCCGAACAAGAAGTGGGCCACCGATGTGACCGAGTTCAAAGTCGGCGCGCAGAAGCTGTATCTCTCGCCGGTGATGGACCTTTGTAACGGCGAGATCCTTGCCTACGAAATGGCCACCCGGCCAAGCTTTGCCATGGTTGCCAACATGCTCAAACAGGCTTGCACGCGGCTGGGCCCGTCCGAGCGTCCCATCCTGCACTCGGATCAGGGCTGGCAGTACCAGATGCCCGCCTACCGCGAACTGTTGGCGCAACACGGCGTGACCCCTAGCATGTCACGACGAGGCAACTGCCTGGACAATGCGGCCATCGAGAGCTTCTTCGGCACTCTCAAGGCCGAGTTCTACCACCTGAGCACCTTCCAGACCATTGAGCAGCTAAAGGACGGAATCGCCCGATATATCCATTACTACAATCACGAGCGCATCAAGCTTAAACTCAACGGGCTGAGCCCCGTGCAATACAGAACTCAGCTCCTGGCCACATAACGGTCAAAACCGTCCAACTTTGTGGGGTCACTTCACGAAGGTGTCAGACACCTGGGCGGTGCGCCTACTTTCCTCCGCGCGCGAATTCCATGTACAGCCGGTGCGCCCGCCGGGCCATCGGGCCATACCGCAATTCGCGGTCTTCCACGCGGTTTACGTGCACTACCTTGCCATAGTTGCCGGTCGAAAAGACTTCGTCGGCTTGTTCGACGTCGGCGCGCGTCAGCGCACGTTCTTGCACGTTCACTCCGTCTGCGCGCAGCAGTTGCAGCACGCGCTGGCGGGTAATGCCGTTCAGGAAGGTGCCGTTGTCGGCAGGAGTGGACACGACGCCGTCCCTGGCGATCCAGAGATTGGCGGTGGCGAACTCGGCGATATGTCCGTCGCCGTCCAGCATGATGGCGTTGTCGTACCCCTTGGCTGCGGCCTCGCGGATGGCGCGCTGACCGTTGGGGTACAGGCACGACGCCTTGGCGTCGGTGGGGGCCATGTTCGACCAGGCGCGGGCAAAGCTGGAGAAGCACGCCGAGAACCCCTGGTCGCCGGGCATGGGTACCTTGAACACGTGCAGCACGAATTGCGTTTTCTCGGCATCGGGCAGCAGGAAGCCGTCGGCGCAGAAGAACATCGGCTTGATGTACAGCGCCTCGCCAGCCGGAAAGCGCGCCACCGCCTGCAGGCACAGGTCGTAGATCGTTTCCCAGCCCAGTTGCGGCTGCATCAGCATCTTCTGCGCCGAGCGCACGACGCGCTGGCAGTGCAGATCGAGGTCGGGGGTCAGGCCGTCGAAGGCGCGCGCACCATCGAACACCATGTTGGCCATCCAGAACGCGTGGTCGGCCGGCCCCAGCAGCTTGGGGTTTTCCGTGGTCCAGTGGCCGTCGTACCAGTAGAGTGCATCCATGTAGAAATTCCTTGAGTCTGTACGGGCGCCGGCGGGCGCGCTTGCCGCCCGAGCATACACCCGGCCGGCTTACAACTTGGCCTGCACCCGCTCGGCGACATCGGTGGGCACCCATTTCTGCCACACATCGGGATACTTGCGCAGAAAGTACAGGGCCGCGTCCTCGGGCTCGGCGCCCTGGTTTTCCAGCCATCCCAGTGTGTCGTCGATGGCGGCGTCCGGCACGCTGAGTTTTTCGAAGAAGGCGTGCAGCCGCGGGGCCCGTTTGGCGAAATCGGCGTTCAGGCCCGTGACCACCTTATTGGACTTGAATTCGGTAGGCACCGGGTTCGCGCATTGCGGGTCGGTCATGCACCGGTACGCCGCCGCGTCGTAGGGCGGCAGTTCGAGCTTGACCAGATCCAGCGAGCCCACCAGCGCGGTGGGGGTCCAGTAATAAAAAACGATGTCGCGCTTGCGTTTGTAGGCCGACACGATGGCAGCCTTCTGCGCGGCGCCCGAGCCGGGGGCGAACATGGTGTATTCGCCTTCCAGCTGCAGCGCTTTCAGCAGGTTGGCATTGAGGGTGCCGCACGCCCATCCGGCCGGACACCCATAGATGCGACCGCGCGCGGGATCTTCAGGGTCGGCGAATGTTCTCGCGTAGCGCTTCAGGTCGGCGGCGGTTTTCAGGTCGGGGTGGCGCTCGGCCGTGTAGCGGGGGATATACCAGCCTTCTCCCGCGTCGAATACATGCCCGGCCGCGAGGACCTTGCCCGATTTCAAGGCTTTTTCCCAGGCCACTTCGATCTGCCCCGGCCAGACCTCGGGCGTGACTTCCATGTCGCCCCGTTGCAGCGCCGCCAGCATGGCGAGCGTTTCGCCGATTTCGACGGAGGTGTCGCAGCCGTACCCATGCTCGACGATGAAGCGCTCGATGCCGGCCAGTACCAGGTTGGATTCCCAGTTCAGGCCGCTGAAGCGTACCGGGGTGTCGACTTCGCATTGCGCGGCGGCGGCCGCGCCGGCGGGCGACATGCACCACAGCGCAGTGGCGGCGACCAGGGCCGACAGGACTCGCAAGAGGGGTTGCTTCTTATGCATCGGCAGTCTCCGTAACAGTGGAAGGGGCGGGCCAGGGCGCCGCGAGCCATCCAGTATCATAAAGACAAAGCCCCCATTTTTTTCCCATGCCCCGCAGATTGTTTCCACAGGCGAGCAGGACGCGGCCGCGTCGCCGCGCCGGGCGAAGCGCCGCGCGGCTGACCTCGCGCCGCGCGTCAGCGCGCCACCTGCTGCATGCCGGCCAGCTGCGCGACAGCCTGGCGCTGACCGCGCCGCCATCGCCGCGCACGGCCGTCATTGCCGGCATGCAGGCCGCCGTGGCCGTGCTGCTGGCGCTCGCCACCACGCACCTGTCGCCCTGGCCGCATCTGGTGGGCTTTCCGGCGCTGGGCGCGCTGGCGGCGCTGTTCGGGCGCTACGCCACACTGCATCGCCGCCGCCGGATTGTGCTGGTGTGCGGAACGTTGCTGACGGCGTGCGTGCTGCTGCCCTCGCTGGCCTCGCTGGCCGGCGCGACGCCTGAGCAGTTGATCCTGGTGCTTGCCATAATGGCCGGAGCCGTATCGCTGGCCGTGTCGCGCTGGGCGCTCGGCGGCCCGGGCGCCGTCATCTTCGTATTCGCCATCGGCGCTGTGCTGGCGCCGGCAGGCAGCTGGCAGGAGGTGGGGGCGCGCACGCTGGGCGCCGCCTGGGGCGCGTTGCTGGCCTGGATGGTGTGCGCGCTGACCGACAGGTTGCGGCCCGGCGACGCAGACGGCGCGCCGCCTACCGCCGCCGCGCCGCTGGCATACGAGCTGGCCGCGGCGGGGCGCATCACCATCGGGGCGGGCGCCGCGGCGTTTGTTGCCCATGCGGCCGGGTGGAACTACCCCGCGTGGGCTGCCATAGGCGCCGTCGCAGTCATGCAGGGCGGCCACCTGCACATCACCATGAACCGCGCGCTGCAGCGCATGGCCGGCACGGTGGTGGGCGCCTGCATCGTATGGGCGATTCTGGCGCAGCAGCCGCCGTTCTGGGCGGTGGTGCTGGCCATTGTGGTGTTCCAGTTCGTCACCGAGGTCATCATCGGCTTCAACTATGCGCTGGGGCAGATCACGGTGACGCCGATGGCATTGTTGATGACTCACCTGGCCTCGCCGGTGGCGCATGCCGACATGCCTGTGGAGCGCGTGCTGGACACGATGGTGGGCGCCGTGCTGGGCATCGCTCTGGCGCTGGTGTTTTCGTCGCTGGATGAACGCCGCCAACTTGCGCGTTGGCGGCGTCGGCGAGCGCGGCGCCGCTAGGCCGCGCCGGCCTGCGGCCTGGCGCGGCGCCGCGCCAGATATGCCTGCCACTCGCCCACGATGCCGCGGCGGAAAGCCAGCACGCAGATGATGAAGATCAGGCCGATGACGATGGTGACCGATTCTCCCAGGCGCAGGAACCAGCTGTTGCCGGTAAGTTCGGCCATGAAGCGGCCGAAATCGCCCACTTTGTTTTCAAGCAGCACCACAATGAACGCGCCGAGTATCGGGCCCACCAGCGTTCCCATGCCGCCGATCAGGGTCATCAGGATCACCAGGCCGGACATCTGCCAGGTGGCGTCCGACAGCGTGGCCGACACGAACACCAGCGTCTTGGCCGAGCCCGCCAGCCCCGCGATGGCAGCCGACAGCACGAAAGCCATCAGCTTGAAGCGGTCGACGTCGTAACCCAGCGACAGGGCGCGGGGTTCGTTCTCGCGCAACGCCTTCAATACCTGGCCGAACGGCGAATTCACCGTGCGCCAGATAATGAAGAAGCCGATGGCAAACAGCGCCATGACCAGGTAGTACAGATTCAGGTCGTCGCGCAGATCGATGACGCCGAACAGGGTGCCGCGCGGCACGCGCTGCAGGCCATCTTCGCCGCCGGTGAAGGGCGCCTGCAGGAAAAAGAAAAACACCATCTGCGCCAGCGCCAGCGTGATCATGGCGAAGTAGATGCCGCTGCGGCGTATGGCCAGCAGCCCCATCACGAAGCCCAGCGCGGCGGCGACCGCGGCGCCGAACAGCAGGCCCAGCTCGGTGGGAAACCCCCATATCTTGAGCGCGTGGCCGGTGGCGTAGGCGGCGCTGCCCAGGAACGCCGCGTGCCCGAACGACAGCAGGCCGGTAAAGCCCAGCAGCAGGTTGAAGGCGCACGCAAAAAGGGCGTAGCACATGACCTTCATGGCGAAGATGGGGTACACGCCCAAGTACGGCAGCAGGGCCACGATAATGGCCGCCGCCGTGTAGCCGAGCAGTTGTCGATTCATTTCACTTTCCCGAAGAGTCCGGCGGGGCGCAGCAACAGCACGATGGCCATGATGATGAAGACGACGGTGCTGGACGCCTCTGGCCAGAACACCTTGGTCAGCCCTTCAATGACGCCCAAGCCCAGGCCGGTCAGGATGGCCCCCAGGATCGACCCCATGCCGCCGATCACCACCACGGCAAACACCACGATGATCAGGTTCGAGCCCATCAGCGGCGAAATCTGCAGAACGGGCGCGGCAAGCACGCCGGCAAAGCCGGCCAGCGCCACCCCGAAGCCATAGGTCAGGGTCACCATGCGAGGAACGTTCACGCCGAAGGCTTCGACCAGCCGCGGGTTTTCGGTGCCCGCCCGCAGCAGGGCGCCCAGGCGCGTGCGCTCGATGATGAACCAGGTGGCCAGGCACACGGTGATGGAAGCCACCACCACCCAGGCGCGGTAGTTGGGCAGGATCATGAAGCCCAGGTTGGTTGCGCCGCGCAGTGCGTCGGGGGTGGGATACGGTTGCCCCGATACGCCATACACGCTGCGGAACAGGCCCTCGATCAGCAGCGTCAGCCCGAAGGTCAGCAGCAGGCCGTATAAATGGTCGAGCTTGTACAGGTGCCGCAGCAGCAGCTTCTCGATGATGATGCCGAACAGGCCCACCACCAGTGGAGCCAGGATCAGCATCACCCAATAGTTCAGTCCCAGGTACGACAGCCCCATCCAGGCCACGAACGCGCCCAGCATGTACAACGAGCCATGGGCGAAATTGATGACGTTCAGCAGTCCGAAGATAACCGCCAGACCCAGCGAAAGCATGGCGTAGAACGACCCATTGACCAGCCCGAGCAGCAGCTGCCCGAGCAAGGCCTGTATGGGTATGCCAAATAAGAGAGTCATGTTGAAAGAATCCTGCGCGTTCGGGTAGAGGCGTGTCTCTCGCGGCGGCGCCCGGCCTGATGGGCCCGGGCGCGCCGCAGGTCGTGAAGCGGATTACTTCTTGATGAGCTTGCAGGTGGACTCTTCCGGCTGGGTGAACACGTCTTCGCCCGGCAGCTTGGCCACGACCTTGTAGTAGTCCCAGGGGCCCTTGGACTCCTGCGGAGTCTTCACCTGCATCAGGTACATTTCATGCACCATGCGGCCATCGGGGCGGATGTAGCCGTCTTTGGCGTAGAAGTCGTTGATCTTGTTCGACTTCATCCATTTCATGAGCGCATCGCCATCGTCGGTGCCGGTAGCCTTCACGCCGTTCAGGTAGAACGCCACGGCAGAATAGTCGGCAGCCTGCAGGCTGGACGGCTTGCGCTTGACTTTGGCTTCGAATTTTTCGCTCCAGGCGCGCGCTTCCGGGCTCTGGTTCCAGTACCAGCTGTCGGTCAGGTACATGTTCTGCGTAGCCTGCAGGCCCAGCGAATGGATGTCGTTGATGAAGATGAGCAGCCCGGCCATCTTCATGGTCTGCGTGACGCCGAATTCGTTGGCGGCCTTGATGGAGTTGATCGTGTCGCCGCCGGCGTTGGCCAGGCCCAGGATCTGCGCGCCGGAGGCCTGCGCCTGCAGCAGGAACGACGAAAAATCGGACGTCGCCAGCGGCGCGCGCACCGTACCCTTGACTTCCCCGCCGGCTTTCTTGACCACGGCGATGGTGTCCCGCTCCAGCGCGTGGCCGAAGGCGTAGTCGGCCGTCAGGAAGAACCAGGTCTTGCCGCCGTCTTTCACCACCGCCGAGCCGGTGCCGCGCGCCAGCGCCACGGTGTCATAGGCATAGTGCACCGTGTAGGGCGTGCATTGGGCATTGGTCAGGTCCGACGCGCCCGCGCCGATGGAGATGAAGGGTCTTTTCTTTTCGGCCGCGACCGCCGCCATGGCGAGGTTGGTGGCCGAGTTGGTGCCGCCCACCAGCAGGTCCAGGCCTTCCTGGTCGAACCATTCGCGGGCACGGCTGGAAGCAATGTCGGCCTTGTTCTGGTGGTCGGCGGTGACAAGCTCGATCTTCTTGCCATTGATTTCGCCGCCCGCATCGGCTATTGCCATGCGGATCGCTTCCACTCCGGCAGGCCCGTCGATATCGGAATACACGCCGGACATGTCTGTAATGAAACCGATGCGGATGACATCGCCGGAGATGCCTTGCGCCTGGGCGGGTAGCCCTGCAAATCCCAGGCCGGCCAGGGCCAGTGCGGCAGGAATGTGATGCAGCTTCATGGGATGACTCCTTTGCTTCTCTCTTTGGGGGGCCGCGAAGGCGGCGGATGACAGGCTTTCTAGACGCCCAACAGTTCGTTGAGCGTGTCCTGTTTCTGTTGAAGCTCGTCGGCCTTGAAGTGCTCGACGATCTGGCCGTGTTCCATGACGTAGAAGCGGTCAGACAATGGCGCGGCGAAGCGGAAGTTCTGCTCGACCATGACGATGGTATAGCCGCGCTGTTTCAGTGTTGTGATCATGCGCGCCAGCGCCTGCACGATGACTGGCGCCAGGCCTTCGGATATTTCGTCCAGCAGCAACAGGTTGGCGCCGGTGCGCAGGATGCGCGCCACCGCCAGCATCTGCTGTTCGCCGCCCGACAGGCGTGTGCCGGGCGAGTTGCGGCGTTCGTGCAGGTTGGGGAACATGTCGTAGATTTCGGCCAGCGACATGCCGCCACCCAGTGCTCCGCCCACGGCCGGCGGCAGCAGCAGGTTTTCTTCGCACGACAGGCTCGCGAAAATGCCGCGTTCTTCGGGGCAATAGCCCACGCCCAGATGCGCGATTCTGAAGGTGGGCAGGCCGATCGCCTCGGTGCCATGGATGCGCACCGAGCCCTTGCGCGTGCCGGTCAGGCCCAGCACGGCGCGCAACGTGGTGGTGCGCCCCGCGCCGTTACGGCCGAGCAGCGTGACGACCTCGCCCTGGCTGACGGTCATGTCCACGCCGTGCAGGATATGCGATTCTCCGTACCAGGCCTGCAGGCCCGAAATTTCGAGGGCGGGAGTGCTCATGCGTGCGCTCCTTCCAGTTCCCCTTCAGTCGTGCCCATGTAGGCCTGCATGACGGCAGGATGGCGCGACACTTCGGCATAAGTGCCTTCCGCCAGCACCGCGCCGCGCGCCAGCACGGTGATGGTATCGGCGATAGACGACACGACATTCATATTGTGTTCAACCATCAGGATGGTGCGGCCCTGGCTGACGCGCTTGATCAACTGCGTGACGCGATCGACGTCTTCGTGGCCCATGCCCTGCGTGGGTTCGTCGAGCAGCATCAGCTCGGGTTCCATGGCCAGCGTCGTGGCGATTTCAAGGGCGCGCTTGCGCCCGTACGGAAGGTTGATGGTGACCTCGTCGGCAAAGCCGCCCAGGTCGACCAGTTCCAGCAGTTCCAGCGCTTTGGGGTTGAGCCTGGACAGGCCTTTTTCGCTGCGCCAGAAGTGGAACGACTGGCCTGTCTTGCGCTGCAGGCCGATGCGTACATTTTCCAGTACGGTCAGGTGCGGGAACACCGCCGAGATCTGGAACGAGCGGATGATGCCGCGCCGCGCGATCTGCGCAGGACGTTCGCGGGTGATGTCGTGGCCGTTGAAGAAGATCTGGCCCGACGTGGGCGCCAGGAACTTCGTGAGCAAGTTGAAACACGTGGTCTTGCCGGCGCCGTTGGGGCCGATCAGCGCGTGAATCTGGCCGCGCCTGACGCGTAGATTGACATCATTGACGGCGACAAAGCCGAGAAATTCCTTGGTAAGGCCTTTTGTCTCCAGGATAACGTCATCCATTTTCACGGCACCGGCGCTGGTTTTTTATAGGGTTGCCGGCGAGTATGAGGAGGTATCCCCCAAAATTCCATGAGGGTTTCTCATAAGTCATTCGCACTATGTGCCCAGATTGTCGGTCAGCCGACATTGTGGGCCATGAACCCTTATGCCGACAGGGTTTTCGCCTTGTACTCGCACAAGTCGGCAATGCCGCACTGCGGGCATTTGGGCTTGCGCGCCACGCAGATGTAGCGGCCGTGCAGGATCAGCCAGTGGTGCGCGTCCTGGCGGTATTCGGGCGGCACGAGTTTCTCGAGCCTGAGCTCGACTTCGAGCACATTCTTGCCGGGCGCGATGCCCGTGCGGTTGGACACGCGGAAGATGTGCGTATCGACTGCCATCGTGGGTTGTCCGAAGGCGGTGTTGAGCACGACGTTCGCCGTCTTGCGTCCCACGCCGGGCAGGGCTTCGAGTTCTTCGCGCGTCTGCGGCACCTGGCCGCCGTGGCGCTCGATAAGCAGCCGGCAGGTCGCAATGGCGTTCTTGGCCTTGGTGCGATACAGGCCGATGGTCTTGATGTATTCGGCCAGCCCTTCTTCGCCCAGCGCCAGCATGCCTTCAGGCGTGCCGTGGGCGGGAAAGAACTTGCGCGTCGCCAGGTTCACTGACTTGTCGGTGGCCTGCGCCGACAACAGCACCGCAATCAACAGTTGAAAGGGGGTGTCGTATTCGAGTTCGGTGGTGGGGCTGGGGTTGGCCGCCTGCAGGCGGGCGAAGATGGCGCGTCGTTTGGCGGCGTTCATGGACTCGATGCGTTGCGTCGGGCCCGGGCGCGTGCCAGGGCGGATTCAATGGCGGCCCGCTTGCGGGCGTCATCTTGCGTGGACGCCGATGGCCGGGGCTCGACAGGCGTGTCGGCGCTGGCGGCCATCAGGCGGGCGTTGTCTGCAGTTTCGCGCGCCAGCCGCGCCTGACGCGCCTCGTGCCGCTGGCGGCTGGCCGCGGCGTCGGCCGGCGTCCACTCGCGCCGGGCAGGCACCATCTCGATACAGTCGACCGGGCAGGGTGCAACGCACAGATCGCAACCGGTGCACCAGTCGGCCAGCACGGTATGCATGCGCTTGTTCGCGCCGACGATGGCGTCTACCGGACAGGCGCGGATGCAAAGCGTGCAGCCGATGCAGTGCGCCTCGTCGATGCGCGCAACCATGAGCGGACCGGGCGCGCCGCGTGCGGTGTCCAGCGGCAGCGCGGCGGTATCGAGCAGCGCCGCCAGCGCGGCGATGCCGGCGTCACCGCCGGGCGGGCAGCGGTTGATCGGGGCGGAGCCATCGGCGATGGCGTGCGCGTAAGGCCGGCAGCCGTCGTATCCGCACTTGGTGCACTGGGTCTGGGGCAGCAGTGCATCGATGCGGTCGGCTAGGGAAGAACAGGACATGGCGGAAAAGACAGCAGCGGGGCCGCAAGGGCCCGCGCGCCAGCACTAGCACTGGCGAATGAATTCCGCGATTTTAGGACAGATCATCTCGCGCCAGCGCCGGCCCGCAAAAATGCCGTAGTGGCCGCAGCCGGGCGCCGTGTAGTGCTGCTTGCGCGCCGCGGGAATGCCGCGGCACAGATCGATGGCCGCGCGCGTCTGGCCCTGACCGGAGATATCGTCGAGCTCGCCTTCGATGGTGAACAAGGCCACCTTCTTGATGTCGGCCGGTCGCACGGGCCGGCCATCTACGCGCCAGGTGCCGTTGGGCAGCTGGAATTCCTGGAACACCACGCGGATGGTGTCCAGGTAGAACTCGGCGGGCATGTCCAGCACCGCGTTGTATTCATCGTAGAACCGCCGGTGCGCTTGCGCGTCGCTGTCGTCGCCGCGCAGCAGGTCCAGGTAGAAGTCGTAATGCGAGCGCAGGTGGCGGTCGGGGTTCATGGCGACGAACCCCGCGTGCTGCAGGAACCCCGGATACACGCGCCGGCCCGCGCCCGGGTAGCGCGCCGGCACCGTGTCGATCAGCTGCGACTCGAACCACGAGTGCGGCTTGGTGGTGGCCAGGCGGTTGACCTGCGTGGGCGACTGGCGGGGATCGATAGGGCCGCCCATCATCACCATGCTGCGGGGCTGGTGCGGATCGTTTTCCGACGCCATCAGCGCGATGGCCGCCAGAACGGGCACGGTGGGCTGGCAGACCGAGATCACATGCACGTCGGGCCCCAGGTAGCGGATGAACTCCTGGATGTAGCGCACGTAGTCGTCCAGGTGGAACCGGCCTTGCGATACAGGCACCATGCGCGCATCGAGCCAGTCGGTCACGTAGACGTCGTGCGCCGGCAGCAGGGCCCGCACCGTATCGCGCAACAGGGTGGCGTGGTGGCCCGACAGGGGCGCCACCAGCAGCACGCGCGGGTCGGTGCGGCGTGCGGCGCGTTCGAAGTGCAGCAGGCGGCAGAAAGGCTTTTCGATGGCCGCCGTTTCCGTCACACGTACCGTGCGGTTATCGATGCGGGTAGTGGGAAGGTTCCAGGCCGGCTTCTGGTATTCCTTTCCCAACCGGTGCATCAGCTCACAGCTGGCAGCCAGTTGCCGCGACAGCGGCGTGTACGCCAGTGGGCTGAACGGGCTCGAAAACAACTGCGAGCTGGCGTCGGTGAAAGCCGCCAGCGGGGTCAGGAAGGCGCGCTGTAGTTCGTGCAGGTGATACAGCATAGGGGCAGGATCCCGGACTGGAAGGGTCGGTTTATTACGGACGCGTGTAAGGATATATCCAAACTGTCTTGGAAACCGGTGCCAATCGGGCCGATTGTGTTGCGAAAATGCGACCCGCCGGCCGATGCCGGCAGGCCTACCAGTAGTTTTCGACGGCCAGATTGCCGGGGATGCCGCGGCGGCCGGGCTTGAAACCGCGCTCGCCCAGCAGCTTGCGTGCGTCGGCCAGCATCGCGGGGTTGCCGCAGAGCATGACCTTGGCGCGCTCGGGGTCGAGCGCGGCGCCCGCCGCTTGTTCGAGCCGGCCATCGGCAATGAGCGTGGTCAGGCGCGCCTGCGGCGCGCCAGGCAATGCCTCGCGCGTGGCGATGGGCAGGTACACCAGTTTGCGGGGATCCTGCTGGAAAAAAGGGGCGAAACCGGGCCGGCCCTGCCATGCCAGGATCTCGTCGCGGTAGGCCAGTTCGGCCGCCGTGCGCACCCCGTGGACCAGAATGATGCGCTCGAACGAATGCCAGGTAGCCGGGTCGCGCAGAATGGACAGGTAGGCCGACAGGCCGGTGCCCGTGGCCAGCAGCCAGAGGTCGCCGCCGGGGGGAAAGCGGTCGATGGTCAGGAACCCGAACGGGTTCTTTTCGATATAGAGCGGGTCGCCCACCTGCAGGCGCGCCATGCGCGGGCTGAACAGGCCTTCGGGCACGACGATGGAATAGAACTCCAGTCCCGGTTCGTGCGGAGCCGACACCATGGAATAGGCGCGCCACAGGGTGGGCGCGGCATCGGGCGTGTCGGCTTCGGGCAGGCCCACGCGGGCGAATTGCCCGGCCTTGAAGTCGAAGGACGGATCGCGCGTGACACGCACCGAGAACAGCTTGTCCGGAACCCAGGTGTGGACGTGGGTGACGGTTTGGCGCGTGTATTTGGTATCGGTCATCAAGGGCAGGGCGGTCGCGCTGCAGCCGCAGCCGCTAGCGCTCCAGGTGTTGCAGTTTGTCCGGCACGCCGTTCCAGTCGTCGGCTTCGGGCAGCGGTTTCTTGGCGCGGCTGATGGGCGCGAATTCCGGGGTCAGTTCGGCGTTGAGCGCGATGAACTGCACCTGGTCGGCCGGCACGTCTTCTTCGGCGTAAATGGCGTTGGCCGGGCATTCGGGGATGCACACGGCGCAATCGATGCATTCGTCAGGGTCGATGACCAGGAAGTTCGGACCTTCGCGGAAACAGTCCACGGGGCACACGTCGACACAATCGGTGTACTTGCATTTGATACAGTTTTCGGTAACGACGTGGGTCATTCAGGACTCCGGCAAGCGACAGCTTTGACTTTTTCAGGATTTTACCCAATGCGGGGGGCTGGGGCGACCATAACCCTGGGAACGGTAGTGGCGGCAGCGGCACGGACTGACGCGCTGCTTGTGCTATGGTGTGACGAAACGTGTGGCGCCGGAGCGGCGCCCGTATCGCGCCATCATGATAATCACTTCGCTGCTCGACACTGACCTGTACAAGTTCTCAATGATGCAAGTGGTATTGCATCATTTTCCCGCTGCCCAGGTCGAGTACCGGTACAAGTGCCGTACCCCAGGCATCAACTTGCGACCCTATCTCGACGAGATCCGGGACGAAGTGCACGCATTGTGCCAGTTGCGCTTCACAGACGAAGAATTGCAGTACCTGGGAAATTTGCGCTTTATCAAAAGCGACTTCGTTGATTTCCTGCGCCTGTTCCATCTGCCCGAACGATGCATACACATCGGCGAGGGCGAGTCGCCCGGCGAAATCTCCATCACCGTCCAGGGGCCGTGGCTGCATACGATCCTGTTCGAGATCCCGGTGCTGGCCATCGTCAATGAGGTCTATTTCCGCAACACGCGCCGCGATCCGAACTGGGCAGAAGGGCGCCATCGCCTGCAGTCCAAGATGAACCTGGTGCTCGACGATCCGGCCCTGGCGGATTTCCGCGTTGCCGAGTACGGCACCCGCCGCCGGTTCTCGAAGATATGGCACGAAGAAATCGTGTCCACCATGAAGGCCCGCATGGGCCAGCACTTTGCCGGCACCAGCAATGTGCTGCTGGCCATGAAGCACAACGTGCTGCCCCTGGGCACCATGGGACACGAATACCTGCAGGCCTGCCAGGCGCTCGGCCCGCGGCTGCGCGATTCGCAGGTGTTCGCGCTGGAAGTGTGGGCCAAGGAATATCGCGGCGACCTGGGCATTGCACTGTCCGACGTGTACGGCATGGACGCCTTCCTGCGCGATTTCGATATGTACTTCTGCAAGCTGTTCGACGGCGCGCGGCACGATTCGGGCGACCCCTTCGTGTGGGGCGAACGGCTGCTGGACCACTACCGCAAAAACCGCGTCGACCCGCGCGCCAAGACGCTGGTGTTTTCGGATTCGCTGACCTTTCCGCGCGCGATCGAACTGGCCAGGCAGTTTGCCGGCCGCTGCAAAGTGTCGTTCGGCATAGGCACCAACCTGACCAACGACCTGGGCCACGAGCCGCTGCAGATCGTGATGAAGATGGTGCGGTGCAACGGCCAGCCCGTGGCCAAGGTGTCCGACGCACCCGAGAAAACCATGTGCGACGATCCCGCCTATCTGGCCTACCTGCGACAGGTCTTCCAGCTGCCGCCGGCCTGATGCGGCCCGGCGGCGCAATTTTCAACAACGTCTCTATTCAGGGGATTTCAATGAGCAGTATCCGACGCGTCAACGTGGAAAAACGGTTGTCCGACATGGCTGTGTATAACGGTGTGGCGTACCTGGCCGGCCAGGTGCCCGACGACGCCACGCTGGACATGGCGGGCCAGACCCGCCAGGTGCTGGCGACCATCGATCGCCTGCTGGCCGAGGCCGGCACCGACAAGACCAAGATCCTGATGGCGCAGATTTTCGTGGCCAATATGAAAGAGTTCGACGCCATGAACCAGGCCTGGGACGAGTGGGTGGCGGCGGGCAATTCGCCTCCGCGCGCGACGGTGGAAGCCCGGCTGGCCAACCCCGACTACAAAGTCGAGATCGTGGTGACCGCGGCGGTGAACTGACGTCCCGCCCACCAGCGCTGCGAAAACCCCGGCACGGCCGGGGTTTTTTATGGGCGGTCGGGCCAGGCAAAGGTCGGGCACGGCGCTTGCAGAGGGGCGGCGGGCGGCGACCGGGCCGCTATGACAACCACAAGGAGCACGCTATGGGCACTATTTTGCTGATCCTCCTGATCCTGCTGCTGATCGGCGCCTTTCCTGCCTGGCCGTACAGCCGGGGCTGGGGCTACTATCCCAGCGGCCTGCTGGGCATCGTCGTGATCGTGTTGATCGTCATGCTGCTTACCGGCCGGCTATAGCATCGGGTTGCTATAGCATCAGGTTTCGCCCGCAAGCAGGGTGGCGGCCAGCAGCCCGCCCAGCTCTGCGCTGCGGGCGAGCGCCGCTTCCGGCACGACCTTGGGGGCCAGGATGGCTTGCGGCGTCTGCGCACCGTTACGTTCGATGAGCGGGGGACAGGCTGCACGCAGCCTCCAGCCGGTGCAGATGCGATCGGTTTGCCGGGCCGCTGCGGCGCCATCGGTGCCGGCGCTGATGGCCAGCCCGTACGGGCGTCCGGCTATCCGGTCGATCACGGGGTAGTAGCAGCGGTCGAAGAATTCTTTCATTTCGCCGCTGAGCCCGCCCAGGTTTTCGGGTGCGCAGAACAGCAAGCCGTCGGCCTGCAGCACATGGGTGGGCTCCACATTGCGAGCGCGCCGCAAACTGACCTGCAGGCGGTCGCGCAATCCCAGCTCGCGGGCCGCCGCGCGTGCGCCGCTGGCCATGCTTGCCGCCATCTGCCGCGCCGCGCCGGTGCGCGAGTGCCAGACGATCAGCAGCCGTTTCATGGCAGCCCCGCCGGGGCAACGTGCGCCAGGCGCGCCAGGGGGTCCTGGCGATAGTAGGCGCGCAGCAGCTCGAACCATTCGGGCAAGGCGCGGGCCAGCGGCTCGGGGTCCACAAAAAAATGTTCCGAACTGACCGCAAAAAACTCGGCTTCGTCCGTGGCCGCGTACGGGTCCAGCGGCAACTGGCCATACCAGGGGTCGGCGTCGGGGCTCTCGGGGTCGATATGGCCGGGAATCGCGGACTCGATGGCATCCAGCGCCTCGGTGAAGCGGTCCAGCGATGTTTCCAGAATGTGCTGCCAGGTGCGCGGCGACAGGTCCGGGTGGGCCGCAAGCGACGGCATGCCGTCGGCCTGCCCCGACGCCAGGTCGAGCTTGTGCGCGAACTCGTGGATGACGACATTAAAGGCGCCTTCGCGAGGCAGGGCGTCGGCCCACGAAAGAATCACCGGCCCGCCGTCCCAGGCTTCGCCCGCCGCGGCTTCATCGTATTCGTGCACCACCCCCGCATCGTCCTGGTGTACGCGCCGTATGGAAAAACCTTCGGGATATACGATGATCTCGTCCCATCCTTCGTACAGGGTGGGCGACAGATTCAGGATGGGCAGCGCGGCCTGGGCGCCGATCGACAGGCGCATGAAGTCGTCGGGCTCCAGCCCCCGCGCGCCGTTGAGGTTCTTGCTTGCCAGCAGCCAGGCGGCGCGCGCCAGCAGCTGTTCGCGCTCGTCCGCGTCCAGCGCGGCCAGGAAAGGATGCGCCTGCAATACCCGGCTCCACAGCCCGGGCTCAATGCGGTCGCGCACCTGCGCAACCTCCGAGGCAGAGGCGCCGCGGCCCTTCAGCCATCGCAACATAACTATGGGTTCCTTCATCATGCCGGCCGCGCGCGTCGCGGCCTTTGCGCTTAGTGTAGAGTGTAGGAAAATCCCGCTATTTTCCGGCCAGCTTCGTGCGCGATGTCCGTAACTACTCATACCGATACGTTCTCGCCGTTCGACGATTCCTGGCGTGAGATGGCCGGCGCCGGGCTCGAGCCCGATGCGCTGCAGCAGATCGACAGCGCGGTAGCCTGGGCCACGCCGCAGTTCGCAGGCCAGTTCACCCCCACCGGCGAGCCCGTGGCATGCCACGCGGCCGGCGCGGTGCGCATCCTGGCGGGCCTGCAGACCGACGCGGCCACGCGCGTGGCCGCGTTGCTGGCCACCTTGCCGGTCGACCTCGCGCAGCCGGCCCCGCCGTTGCGCAACGACCCCATCGCCGCCGAATTCGGTAGCGAGATCGCACGCCTGGTGCAGGGCGCACGCGCGCTGCTGCGCCTGGGCATGGTGGCGCGGCATGCCAGCGACAGCGAGGCCGACAGCGTCGACCAGAAAGAAATGCAGCGCAAGATGCTGCTGGCCATGGCGGCCGACCTGCGCATTGTGCTGATGCGCCTGGCCTCGCGCCTGCAGACGCTGCGCTGGCATGCCGAGTCCAGAAAACCCTGCGCGCCGGCCTTCGCCCAGGAAACCCTCGACCTGTATACCCCACTGGCCAACCGCCTGGGCATCTGGCAGATCAAGTGGGAAATGGAAGACCTGGCGTTCCGCTTCCTGGAGCCCGACCGGTATAAGCAGATTGCGCGGCTGCTCGAAGAAAAGCGGGTGGAACGCGAAGCCTTTATCGCCAACGCCATCGAGCAGGTGCAGGCGGCGCTGGCCAAAGCGGGCATCGCCGCCGAGGTCAGCGGGCGGCCCAAGCACATCTACAGCATCTGGAACAAGATGCGCCTGAAGGGCCTGGAATTCGCGCAGCTTTATGACCTGCGCGCGCTGCGCATCATCGTCGACGATGTGCGGGCCTGCTATACAGCGCTGGGCCTGGTGCACGATATGTGGACGCCACTGGCCGACGAATTCGACGACTATATATCCCGCCCCAAGCCCAACGGCTACCGGTCGCTGCATACGGTGGTGACCGATGCGGACGGCCGGCCTTTCGAAGTGCAGATCCGCACGCGCGGCATGCACGAGTTTGCCGAGTACGGCATGGCGGCGCACTGGCGCTACAAAGAAGCGGGCGCCAAGGGCGGGCAGGTGGCCGCATCCAGCGACTACGATCGCCAGCTGTCCTGGATGCGCCAGCTGCTGGCCTGGAATGCCGACGTGGAAACGGGGGGCAAACAGCCCGTGCCCAGCCGTGCGCCGCGCGACGAGCGCATCTACGTCCTGACGCCGCAGGCGCGTGTCATCGAGCTGCCTGCCGGCGCCACGCCGGTGGACTTCGCCTATCACCTGCACACCGACCTGGGCCACCGCTGCCGCGGCGCACGCGTAGATGGCCAGATGGTCCCGCTGCAGACACAGCTGGCTACGGGCCAGACCGTCGAAATCATTGCCGCCAAGTCCGGCGGGCCGTCGCGCGACTGGCTCAACCCCCAGCTCGGCTTTCTGGCCAGCCCCCGGGCGCGCGCCAAAGTCCGCATGTGGTTCAACGCCATCGAGCTGCAGCAGCGGATCACCGCCGGGCAGGCGCTGGTTGAAAAAGAACTGCAGCGGCTGGGCAAGACGGCGGTCAACCTCGAACAATTGGCCCAGAGCCTGGGCTTTGCGCGCGCGGATGACCTGTACGTGGCTGCCGCCAAAGACGAGTTCAGCCTGCGGCAGATCGACGCCGTGTTCCAGCAGCCGGCGCCCGCACCCGAACCCGACGCGGCCGACCTGGCCAATGCGCACAGCGCCGACAGCGCGGCCCGCAGCGGCAAGAGCGGCGTGCTGGTGGTGGGCGTGGATTCGCTGTTGACGCAGCTGGCGCGCTGCTGCCGCCCGGCGCCGCCGGACGAAATCGCCGGCTTCGTGACGCGTGGCAGGGGGGTTTCCATTCATCGCACAGGCTGCCGCAGCTACCAGGCGCTGGCGGCGCGCGAACCGGAACGGGTCATCGACGTAGCGTGGGGCGAAACCTCCGAAACCTTTTATCCGGTCGACATCAGTGTGCGGGCGCATGACCGCTCGGGGCTGCTGCGCGACCTGTCGGAAGTGTTCGCCCGGCTCAGGCTGAATGTCGTCGGCGTCAACACCCAGAGCCGCCAGTCGCTGGCGCACATGATCTTCACGGTGGAAGTGCGCGGCGGCGAGTCGCTGGGCAAAGCCATGGCGGCGCTGTCGGAAGTGCAGGGCGTGATCTCGGCGGCCCGGAACTAGGCTATCGGGTTTGTCTCGATGGACGGTGTCTGACACCCTGCGGGAGTCAGACACCACGGCGAGCCACCTTGTATCTTGATCAGACCTCGCCGGCGCCAGGCACATTCCGCTGGTGTCTGACTCCCGTAGGGTGTCAGACACCTTGTATCTTTGTCAGACCTCGCCGACGCCAGGCACATTCCGCTGGTGTCTGACTCCCGCAGGGTGTCAGACACCTTCACCCCTGGAGGGCGGGCGACATTCTGTCCTACACTCAGCGTTTTACCCGTGGGGATTCATGACATGGATACGCGTACGTGGCTGCAAACCCTGGTCGGTATTGACACCACCAGCCGGAATTCCAACCTGGGCCTGATCGAGACCGTGCGCGACAGCTTGAAATCCCAGGGGGTGACAGCGTGGCTGGCCCACAATCCCGATGGCAGCAAGGCCAACCTGTTTGCCACCCTGCCGGCCAGCGACGGCGGCGAACAGGGCGGCATCGTCCTGTCGGGCCATACCGACGTGGTGCCCGTCGACGGGCAGGACTGGTCCACCGACCCGTTCAGCCTGGCCGAGGCAGATGGTCGCCTGTACGGGCGCGGCGCGTGCGACATGAAGGGGTTCATCGCCGCATCCCTGGCGCTGGTGCCCGAATTCCTGGCCATGCCGCGCAAAAAGCCCATCCACCTGGCGTTTTCCTATGACGAAGAGGTGGGCTGCGTGGGCGCGCCGGTCATGCTGGCAGAGCTGCGCGACCGGGGCATCCGGCCCGACGGCTGCGTGGTGGGCGAGCCCACCGGCATGCAGGTGGTGGTGGCGCACAAGGGTATCAACCTGTTCAATTGCTGCGTCCAGGGCAGGGCGGCGCATTCGTCGCTGACCCCCCGCGGCTGCAACGCCATCGAGTATGCGGCCCGCCTGATCTGCCGCATCCGCGAACTGGCCGACGCTTTCAAGGCGCAAGGGCCCTACGACGAGTTCTACGACGTGCCGTATTCCACCCTGACCACCAACCTGATCCAGGGCGGCATCGCGGTCAATACCATTCCCGAGCATTGCGAATTCACCTACGAGTTCCGCAACCTGCCGGGCATGCCCGCCGACTCCATACAGGCCGAAGTCGAGCGCTATGTGCAGGAAACGCTGTTGCCGGCCATGCGCGCCGAGTACGAAGGCGCACGCATAGATATCACGACCGGCGCCATGGCGCCCGGCATGGACGCCTCGGAAGAGGCTGCCATTACCCAATTGGTGCGCGCCCTGACCAACGACCGCGCCACCCGCAAAGTGGCGTACGGAACCGAGGCCGGCCTGTTCCACAACCTGGGCGTGCCCACGGTGGTGTGCGGCCCGGGCCATATCGAGCAGGCGCACAAGGCCGACGAATATGTCGCCCTGGACCAGCTGGCCGACTGCGAGAAGTTCCTGCGCCGCCTGGGCCAGTCGCTGGCGTAGCGGCATTCTCCGCCGGCGCGGGGGCGCAGGCCATGCGCTCGGGTAAAATGTCGGGTTGCGAAGCGGGCTTCGCGGCAAACGGCCGTTTGCCGCCGGCCCAGGAGAAACTGGTGAATTCTTACGACCTTCCGGATGCCCAGGGCCATTTCGGCCAGTATGGCGGCGTGTTCGTCGCCGAAACGCTGATGCACGCGCTTGCCGAACTGCGTACCGCTTACGACCGGTGCCGGCTCGACCCCAAGTTCATCGAGGCCTTCAACTACGAACTCAAGCACTTCGTCGGGCGGCCCAGCCCCGTGTACCATGCCGAGCGCTGGTCGCGCGAACTGGGCGGCGCGCAGATCTGGTTCAAGCGCGAAGACCTCAACCATACGGGCGCGCACAAGGTCAATAACTGCATTGGCCAGGCGCTGCTGGCCCGCCACATGGGCAAGCCGCGCGTCATCGCCGAGACCGGCGCGGGCCAGCATGGCGTTGCCACGGCCACGGTCGCGGCCCGCTATGGCATGGAATGCGTGGTGTACATGGGCAGTGAAGACGTGCGGCGCCAGGCGTCCAATGTCTATCGGATGAAGCTGCTGGGCGCCACCGTGGTGCCGGTGGAGTCCGGGTCGCGCACCCTGAAAGACGCGCTCAACGAAGCCATGCGCGACTGGGTCACCAACATCGAAAACACGTTCTATATCATCGGCACGGTGGCCGGGCCGGACCCGTACCCCCGCATGGTGCGCGATTTCCAGACCGTCATCGGCAACGAATGCCTTGAGCAAATGCCGCAAGACGCGGGTCGCCAGCCCGACTACGTGGTGGCGTCGGTGGGCGGCGGTTCGAATGCCATGGGCATTTTCTACCCCTATATTCCCTATGAGCAGGTGCAGCTGGTGGGCGTCGAGGCCGCCGGCGAAGGGCTGTCCAGCGGCCGCCATGCGGCGTCGCTGGCTGCGGGCCAGGTGGGCGTGCTGCACGGCAACCGCACGTACGTCATCCAGGACGCCGACGGCCAGGTGCAGGAAACCCATTCGGTGTCGGCCGGGCTCGACTATCCCGGCGTGGGCCCCGAACACGCTTGGCTGAAAGACAGCGGCCGCGCCCAGTACGTGGGCATTACCGACGAAGAAGCCCTGGCCGCTTTCCACGATTGCTGCCGCATCGAAGGCATCATGCCCGCGCTGGAATCGTCGCATGCCATTGCCCAGGCCGTGAAAATGGCGCCCACGTTGCCGCGCGACAAGATCATCCTGGTCAATCTGTCCGGCCGCGGCGACAAAGACATGCATACCGTCGCCGAGCGCGCGGGCATCCAGTTCTGACACCATGACAACCCCCAACGATCGCATTGCCGCGGCGTTTTCCAGGGTGGCCGAATCCGGCCGCTCAGCCGCGCTCATCCCTTATATCGCCGCCGGCGACCCATCCCCCGAGACCACCGTGCCCCTGATGCACGCGCTGGTGCAGGCCGGCGCCGATATCGTCGAGCTGGGTGTGCCGTTTTCCGACCCGATGGCCGACGGGCCGGTCATCCAGCGAGCCGCCGAGCGCGCCATCGCACAGGGCGTGGGCCTGCGTCGGGTGCTCGACCTGGTGGCCCAGTTCCGCCTTGATGACAGCGACACCCCCGTGGTGCTGATGGGCTACGCCAACCCCATCGAACGCATGGGCCAGCAAGAATTCGCGAACGCCGCCCAGGCGGCCGGCGTGGATGGCGTGCTGGTGGTCGACTATCCGCCCGAAGAAGTCGACGAATTCGCCGCGCAACTCAACGCCCGCGGCATTGCGCCCATTTTCCTGCTGGCGCCCACTTCGACCGAAGCGCGCATCCGGGCCATTGCCGGCATCGCGCGGGGCTACGTGTATTACGTGTCGCTCAAGGGCGTCACGGGCGCGGGCAGCCTCGACACGGCCGACGTCGCCGCCCGCCTGGCCCAGATCCGCCGCCATGTCAGCATTCCGGTGGGCGTGGGCTTCGGCATCCGGGACGCCGCCAGTGCGCAGAACATCGCGCGCGCCGCCGATGCGGTGGTCATCGGCAGCAAGCTTATCGAAACCATGGAGCAGGCGACCGCCGCCGCGCCCGCAGGCAAGCAAACCGAGGCCGCCGTGGCCGCCGCCAGCCAGTGGCTGGCCGGCATCCGGCAGGCGCTCGATCAAATCAAACGAGGCAATCCGCCGGCCTGAAGCCGCCGCGCGATGCCCACAACGGAAGAACGACCATGAGCTGGATCGAAAAACTCCTGCCGCCCCGCATCAACAAAACCAACGACAGCGGCGCACGCCGCGTACCCGAGGGCCTGTGGGTCAAGTGTCCTTCTTGCGAGTCGGTGCTGTACAGCGAAGATCTCGCCGCCAATCTGCATGTGTGCCCCAAGTGCGACCATCACATGCGCATCGGCTCGCGCGCCCGCCTGGACTCGCTGCTGGACGTAGAAGGGCGCATCGAGATCGGCCAGAACACCCGGTCGGTCGACTCGCTCAAGTTCAAGGACACCCGCAAGTACCCCGAGCGCGTCCAGGAAGCCATGAAGCAAACCGGCGAAACCGACGCGCTGGTGGTCATGAGCGGCTCGATCCGCGGCGTGCCGGCGGTGGTGGCATGTTTCGAGTTCGAGTTCATGGGCGGCTCCATGGGTTCGGTCGTCGGCGAGCGATTCGCGCGCGGCGCGCAGGCGGCCCTGGACAACAAGACGCCTTTCATCTGCGTGGCGGCGTCCGGCGGCGCCCGCATGCAGGAAAGCCTGCTGTCGCTGATGCAAATGGCCAAGACCAACGCCATGCTGACGCGCCTGTCGGCCGCGGGGCTGCCTTTCATCAGCGTGCTGACCGATCCCACCATGGGCGGGGTGTCGGCCAGCTTTGCGTTCATGGGCGACGTGGTCATTGCCGAACCCAAGGCCCTGATCGGTTTTGCCGGCCCTCGCGTCATCGAGCAGACCGTGCGCGAAAAGCTGCCCGAAGGCTTCCAGCGCGCCGAGTTCCTGTTGCAGAAAGGCGCCATCGACATGGTGGTCGACCGGCGTCAACTGCGTGAAGAAATTGCCCGCCTGCTGGCGTTGCTGACCGACCAACCGGCCGATGTGGTCGCTGCCTGAGGCGCGGCGACAGGAAAAATTCTGCTATGTTTACTGGTGCGTCGAAAACACAGGAGCATTCATGCTGAATTGCAATAATAAAAAGCTGCGGGCGGCTCTGGCCGCGCTCTCGTTCGCCGGCCTGGCAGGCGCGGCGCAGGCCCAGGAAACCACGCAAGGCGGCATCGGCCTGCATTACGGCGTGGGCGAGCATTACCAGCGCGCCGAACTCGTGTACGAGACGCCGGGCCTGCAGCTCTACAAGTTTGGCGGCAACTGGGGGCGGATCGATCTTACCGGCGAATTCGGCGCGGCCTATTGGTGGGCCAGCGGATCGCGTTCGCCCAGCAGCGTCTGGCAGTTCAACGCCATCCCCATGTTCCGCTGGTGGATGACCGACCGCTTCTACGTCGAAGCCGGCATCGGCGCCACGGCGTTCACCAGCACCAAGTTCGCCGACGAAAAAATCAGTACCGCATTCCAGTTCGGCGACCACCTGGGCCTGGGCTTCATGATCACCCCCAACAACCGGCTCGGGCTGCGCTATTCCCACTTTTCGAATGCCAGCATCAAGCGCCCCAACCCGGGCCTGGACGTGGTGCAGCTGACGTATACGTACCAGTTCTGATGTGCTGCCTGATCTCACCTCGCTTGCCTTGCTGCGACACGCGGTAGAAAGCCGCAGCCTGTCCAAAGCCGCCGACCGCATGCACATCACGCTGTCGGCGGCCAGCCGGCGCATTTCGCTGCTGGAACACCAGTTTGGCATCGAGTTTTTTGGGCGCCCCCCTGGCGGCGGCATCGAGCCCACGCCCGCAGGCATCATCGTGGCGCGGGGCATCGACAAGGTGCTGCAGGAAGTCGAGCGCATGCAGCAGGAACTGGCCGAATACGTGGGCGGCATCCGCGGCAGCGTGCGGCTGTTCGTCAACACCACTGCCATGGCGCAAGGCCTGCCGCAAGAGCTCGCGCGCTTCAGCACGTCGCGCCCGCACATCAAGATCGAAGTGCGCGAACGGCGCAGCGCCGACATCCCCACCTTCATCCGCGAGGGCGCGGGCGACATCGGCATCGTAATGGAAGGCGCGGCCGTCGAAGGCCTGCAGGTATACGACTACAAGGTCGACCGGCTTTGCATCATAGTGCCGTACGACCACCCCCTGCGCGCCGAACGCGTGGCGTTCCAGGATCTGCTGGACTACGACTTCATCGGCTTGGACACCAATGCCCTGCAGACCGAGCGCATGCTGTCGGCGGCCACGGTGCACGGCAAGAACCTGAAACTGCGCGCGCAGACGCAGAGCTTCGAGGCGCTGTGCCGCATGGTAGAGGCGGGCATGGGTGTCGGCATGCTGTCCGGCGCCGCGGCAAGCAGCTATGTGCCCAGCCTGCGCATCCGCATGATCCACGTGACCGACCCGTGGGCCGAACGCAAGATCCTGCTCTGCGCGCGGCGCGCCGAACTGGATGCGCCGGCGCAGGAACTGCTGTCTTTCCTGGTCCAGCAATAAGGGTTTGCCCGCCACTGGCGCGCCAAGCGCGCACGCCGCTGCACGCGCCCGTTGCACGCGCCCGCTGCGCCCCTTCGAATATCGCTAAGCGCGATTGACCAAATGGCACTTGTCGGCCGTTTTGCCGTCGATATACTGCTTGCAACGGCAACGATCCGGCAGGCGCCGCGATAGCCCCTTAAAGCCGCGCCCGTGGCACCGTGCGGCGGGGCCGGCTGCGGCGAATCGGCAGTTGCACCCCTCGGCCGGGCGTGCGCTTTCTCACGACATAGGTTTTCAGGCAAGGCTTGATCCCTGCCGGCCGCTTGTCGTGCCTACAAAACGAAAACAAGGAGGAGTCATGAAGTTCTTTTCTGTTCTGGCATTGTCCGCCGCGGCTGCGCTGGCCAGCCATGCTGCCCATGCGCAGGAATACCGGTTCCGCTTTTCGGCCGATTCGGCCACGACCAACATCAAGGTGCAGGCGTACCAGAAGTGGGCCGACCTGGCCAAGGAAAAATCGGGCGGACGCATTGCCATCCGCGTGTATCCGAGCGCCCAGCTCTATAACGACGTGAACGTCATTCCCGCCGTGTCGTCCGGTACGGTGGACATGGGCGCGCCGCCCAGCGGCTTGCTGACCGCCGTCGTGCCCGAGGCCGCGGTGTTCGAGCTGCCGTCTATGTGGGGCATTACGTATGACCAGTACCGCCGCATGCTCGGCGGCGACTTCGGACGCGAGCTCGGCAAGAAGTTCGAAGACAAGCTGGGCGTGAAGATCCTGGGCTACTACAACATGGGCGCCTGGGTGTGGGGCACCACGCGCAAGTCCTCGCTGATCCAGGCCCCGGCCGATTTTGCCGACAAGAAAATCCGCGTGGTGGGCAACCCCCTCGTGGAGCAGACGTTCAAGGCCATGGGCGCGCAGCCGGTGCAGATGGCCTGGCCCGAAGTGCCCACGGCGCTGTTGCAGGGCGTCATCGACGGGCTGGAAACCACCATGTCCGGGCTCGATTCCGTCAAGGGCTGGGAACTGGTGGGCAACCTGACGTACGCCAACCACAAGTACACCCCCTACGTGGTGATCATGAACCAGCGCGCCTGGAACAAGCTTCCGCCCGACCTGCAGCAGGTGATGCTCGACACGCTGGAAGAATCGGTGCGCTGGCAGGACACGGAACTGGAGCGTATCAATGCGGCCGCCATCGAGCGGTTCCGCGAGAAGGGCGTGCAGGTGAAGGTTCTGCAGCCGGCCGATGTTCGCGCGTTTGCGCAGTCGGCGGGCAAGGCCGAGCCGGCCTTTGTGCAGTCTGCCAAGCTCGAGCAGGCGGCCGCGCTGGCGCGCGCCAGCGCCGGCCTGCAATAAGCCTAACGACGGCGCGGCGCCCCGGCGGGCGCCGCTTACCTGCTTGTCGCCCATTCGGGGGAGCGAGATGACTGCTGGCAGTTTGCGGGACAAAGGGCTGGTGCTGCTCGGCGCGGTGGCGCTGGTCACGACGCTGATTGGCGTGGTGGCCGTGATGACGCGCTACGCGTTCACGATGGCAATCAGCTTTTCGGACGAATTGATTACGTACCTGATCGTATGGGCCACGCTCATTGCGTTCGGGCTGGGCGAATTCTCTAACGAACATCTGCGCGCCACGGTCTTGGTGGAAAGGCTGTCGCCGCGCTGGCAGTCCGCGCTGTCGTGGCTGTCGCTGGTATTGACGCTGCTGTTCGCGGCCATGCTGGTGTATTACGGCATCGAGATCGCCTGGCAGCGCCACCTGCTCAATGAAGTGTCGCCGACCGCGCTGCAGTTTCCGCAATGGATAGCGCGCGCGGCCGTGCCGGTGGGATTCGGCATTGCGTGCATCGCGCTCGTGGCCCGTATCTTGCGCCGCCAGCCGCAGGGGGCTTCTCATGATTGACTACCTGCCCATCCTGTTGCTGGTCGCACTGCTGGCCATAGGCGCGCCCATCTACCTTGCGCTGGGCCTGAGCGCGCTGCTGGGCTTCTACATCGCCGACCTGCCCCTGCTGGCTTCGGCCGAGATCGTCTACAACAGCCTGACGCCCTTTACGCTGATGGCCGTGCCCTTTTTCGTCATCACGGCCAATCTGATGACCGCGGGCGGCATATCCGACGCGCTGGTCAAGTTCGCGCGGGTATGGGTGGGGCATTTGTGGGGCGGCCTGGGAGTGGCCACCATTCTGGCCTGCGCGATTTTTTCGGCGATATCCGGCTCCAGCGTGGCCACTGCGCTGGCCATAGGGGCGATCTCCATCCCCGCCATGGTGGCCGCCGGCTATGACCGCGGCTACGCCATGGGCGTGACGGCGGCCGGCGGAACGCTGGGTATTCTGATTCCGCCGAGCATCCCGCTGATCCTGTACGGCTTCATTACCGATCAATCTGTGGTGGCGCTGTTTTCCGCGGCGTTGATTCCCGGCTTGCTGGCGGTGTTGTCGCTGCTGGTATGTGCCATGTTGATCGCGCGCATCAAGAATTACCCGCGTTGCCCGCGCGCCAGCATGGCCGAACGGCTGGCCGCGCTGAAGCAGGCGGCGCCCAGCCTGTTCCTGCCCGTCATGATCCTGGGCGGCATCTACGGCGGCATTTATACGCCTACCGAGGCCGCCATCGTATCGGTGGTGTATTCGCTGGTGATCAGCCAGCTGTTCTACCGCCGGATGCGCCTGGTGGAAATTCTGCGTGTCATGGGCAAGTCGATGATCGACACCAGCGCGATCATGATCATCCTGGCCGCTGCCATGTTGCTGGGCCACTATCTGAGCATTGTCGACCTGGGTTTCAGGGTGGCGGCCGCCGTCGAGGCCATGGGACTGGAGCCCATGCAGTTCAACCTGCTGATCATGGCCATTCTGCTGGTGCTGGGCATGTTCATGGAGGCCACCTCGATGCTGCTCATCCTGGTGCCCATGCTTTTGCCCGCCATGGTGGCGCTGGGCGTGAACCCCGTGCATTTCGCCGTGCTGTTCGTCATCGCGATGGAAATCGGCCTGATCACGCCGCCGATCGGCATGAACCTTTATGTGGTGACGCGCGCAGGGCAGGGCGCCCTGCAGGACGCCATACGCGGCAGTCTTCCGTATGTGGGCATGCTGGTGCTGCTGGCGCTGGTGGTGCTGGCGGTGCCGCACACGGCGCTGTGGTTGCCGCAATGGCTGGGCCGCTAGGAAGACGCTGATGAAAACCTCGTCAACCGGAATCGACGCCATCATGCCGTCCGAAACTCAGCCCTTTGAACTGTACGCCCTGCGATATGCGCGCCATCGCGGAAGACTGGCCGAGCACAACTACCTGGGCGGCGCCGATTTTCACGATGCCGGGTCGGACCTGGACTACTACATCTGGGTCGCCCGGCGCGGCGCCGAAACGTATGTCATCGACACGGGTTTCGGCGAAGCGGCGGCGCGCGAACGCGGGCGGGAACTGCTGGTGACGATTCCGCAGGCGCTGGCCCAGCTGCAGCTGGACGCCGCGCGCATCGAGCAAGTCATCATTACCCACCTGCATTACGACCATGCCGGTTCGCTGGCCTCGTTTCCGGCCGCCACCTTCCACCTGCAAGAAGCCGAGGCGGCGTACGCCACGGGGCCATGCATGTGCCACGGCGCGTTGCGCCACCCCTACGACGTCGAGAACGTGGTGGATTACGTGCGCACGCTGTACCAGGGCCGCGTGCGTTTCCACCAGGGCAGCGCCCAGATTTCCCCTGGGCTGTCCGTCCATCGTGTCGGCGGGCACACCGCCGGGCTGCAGGTGGTACGAGTGTGGACGAAGCGCGGGTGGGTGGTGCTGGCCTCCGACGCGACGCATCTGTACGGCAACCTGTCGCGCCAGCATCCGTTTCCCGTGGTCTATCACGTCGGAGAAATGCTGGAGGGCTACCGGATCGTGCGCGAGCTCGCCGATTCGGAAGCCCACATCGTGCCGGGCCACGATCCGCTGGTCATGCGCCGCTATCCGGCCGCCAGCGCGGCGTTGGCCGGCAAGGTCGCGCGGCTCGACGCCGAGCCCGTCGAATGAGACTTTCCGGGGCCGCCGCTATGCGCGGCTCGCCCATCGTCCGTTGTCATCAATCGAGATCACTCATGGCAAAACATGCACCGCAATACCGCAGGAACGAGAACTTCGAGAAAGGCCTGCAGATCCGCCAGGCGCTGCTCGGCAAAGAAAAGATCGATACCGCGCTGTGGGGCGCCGATGCGTTCAACCAGCCCATGCAGCAGCTGGCCACGGAGTTCTGCTGGGGCGAGATCTGGAGCCGGCCGGGCCTGCCGCGCAAGGTGCGCAGTCTGCTGAATATCGCCATGCTCAGTGCGCTGAACCGGTCCAAGGAACTGGAGCTGCATGTGCGCGGCGCGCTGGTCAACGATTGCACGCCCGAAGAAATCCAGGAAGCGCTGCTGCAAGCGGCGGTGTATGCGGGCGTGCCGGCCGGCGTGGAAGGGTTCCGCGTCGCCACGCCCGTTATCCAGCAGTATCTGGAGCAACAGGAGAAGCAGTCGTGAGTGCCCGAGCCCCCGTAGGATTCATCGGCCTGGGCAGCATGGGCGCCGAACTCGCGCACAACCTGGCCCAAGGCGGCGTGCCGCTGGTCGTGCACGACGCGCGTCCGCAGGCCGGGTCGCGCTTTGCCGGCATGGACGTGGACGTTGCGGCATCGCCCGCCGAAGTGGCGTCGCGCTGCGAGATCGTCTGCGTGTGCCTGCCCACGCCAGACGTGGTCCGCCAGGTGGCGCTCGGGCCGGGCGGCCTGGCGGAAGGCGATCGCATGCGCGTGTATGTCGACATGTCGACCACGGGCCCGGCTACGGCGCGATCGGTTGCCAATGAACTGGCGCGGCGCGGCGTGCAGGCCGTGGACGCGCCCGTGAGCGGCGGCGTCGCCGGGGCGCGGGCTCGCACGCTGGCCCTGATGGTATCGGGCGCGGCGGACGTGGTCGCGGGGCTCGAGCCGCTCTTCGCCTTGATGGGCAAGCCGCGCATCATCGGCCACGAGGTAGGCCAGGGCCAGAGCATGAAGCTCATCAATAACCTGATGGCGGCCGCGCATCTTGCTTTGGCCGCCGAGGCCACCGTGCTGGGCGTCAAGGCCGGCCTGGCGCCGGAAACCGTGCTGGATACGCTCAATGCGGGGTCGGGCAAGAACTCCGCCACCGAAGACCGTTTCCCCAAGTACGTGCTGCCGCGCACGTTCGACAATGGCTTTGCCAATGCGCTGATGCGCAAGGACGTGCGCCTGTGCATGGAGATGGCCGAAGAACTCCAGGTTCCGCTCTGGGTGGGCACGGCGGTAGACCGCCTGTGGATGCAGACGGTGCTGCAGGTGGGGCCGCACGAGAGTTCGACTTCTATCGTCAAGACGCTGGAACAATGGGTGGGCGTACAGGTGGGCGCGCAGGAGCCCCGCCATGTGTGACAGCGATCATCGCGCCGGCACGGGCTGGAAGGGCTGGCGCGCCCTGCCGCCACAGCAGCCGTGGATGCCCAAGGGCCCCTGGCGCGACCTGACCTATCCGCTGGGGCCCGACGTCCCGCGCGCCACGGTATTTCCTCAACCCGCGTTCCGGCGCCTGAAAAGCCTGCCGGCCGACCCGCTGAATGTCACCGAGATGCAGATGGTGGTGCACATCGGCACCCACGTCGATGCGCCGCGCCACTTCTTTGCCGATGGCCCGGCTTTTCACGACATCGCGCTGGAAAGGCTGTGCGGGCCCGGCGTCGTGCTGCGGGTGGCGCGCGGCGCGGGCGAGGCCATAGGCGTTGCCGACCTGCAGGCGCAGCAGGCGCTGGTGCAGCCCGGCGACATCGTCGCCATCGACACCGGCTGGAGCCGGTATGCGGGCACGCCGCAATATCACGACCATCCGTACCTGGATGTGGAGGCGGCGCGCTGGCTGGTCGAGCGCGGCGTCAAGCTGGCCGCCTTCGATGTGCCTACCCCCGACCTGCCGCTGGCGCGGCGGCCGGCCGGATACGACTGGCCGGCCCACCATGTGTTGCTGGGCCATGGCGTGCTGGTGTCCGAGAACGTCTACGGGCTGGGCGAACTGGCCGGCCAACGTGTGGAGTTCGCCTTCATGGCGCTGAACATCGTGGACTCGGACGGCGCGCCCGCGCGCGTGATGGCGCGGCCCGTGCAGGCCGGCGGCATGGCGGCCTAGAACTTATTGATCATCAAAACAAGCGAGGAGATATGGACAGCGACGTAATTGGATTTGTCGGTATCGGCAAGATGGGCCAGCCCATGGCCCGCCGGCTGGTCGACGCGGGCATGCGCCTGGTGGTCTACGACGTAGATGCGGGCGCCACGGCGCCGCTTGTTGCCCTGGGCGCAAAGGCGGCCGGATCGGTATCAGAGGTGGCCGATGCGGCCGGCACGGTGTTGCTGAGCCTGCCGGCGCCCCGCGTGGTGCAGGATGTCGTGGCACAGCTGGCCGGGGGCGCCAAGGTCAAGCGCGTGGTGGACTTTTCGACCATCGGTCCGGCCGCCGCCGCCAGCGCCGCGGCCACCCTGGATGCGCGAGGCATCGCGTATATCGACGCGCCGGTCAGCGGCGGCGTGCCGGGCGCGCAAGCGGGCACGCTGGCCGTGATGGTGTCCTGCCCGAAGGCGCTCTTCGAGACGTTGCAGGAACTGCTGGGCACGTTCGGCAAGACGTTCCATGTCGGCGAGCAGGCGGGCCAGGCCCAGACCATGAAACTGGCCAACAATCTGCTTTCGGCCACGGCGATTGCGATCTCGTCCGAGGCCATGGCCATGGGAGTCAAGGCCGGCCTGGACCCGCGCGTGATGCTGGACATCATCAACGCCGGCTCGGGCCGCAACAGCGCCACGCAGGACAAGTTTCCCCGCGCCGTGCTGACCGGCACATTCGATTATGGGTTCGGCACCGGCCTGGCCTATAAAGACGTGCGCCTGTGCATCGACGAAGCTGAACAGCTTGGGGTGCCCATGGTCATCGGCGCCGCCGTGCGGCAGATGCTGGCCATCACGAATTCGCTGTATGGCCCGGGATCGGATTACACGTCGGTATGCCGGGTGGTCGAGTCCTGGGCTGGCGTGGAAGTGCGCGGCTGAGCCGCGTAATGGCATCAACAAAGGAGACACATTAAATGCATAAGTTCATGGTGCGCTTTGCCGCAGTGGCCGCAGTCTGCAGCATTGCGTGCGCCCCGGCATGGTCGGCAAACTATCCCGAGCGTCCTGTAAAGCTGGTCGTGCCGCAATCGCCAGGCGGGGCGTCCGACGTGCTTGCCCGCTTGCTGGCCAAGGGGCTGTCGCAGGCGTGGGGGCAGAGCGTCGTCGTGGAGAACAAGGCCGGGGCCGGCGGCAACATCGGCCTGGAAGCCGTGGCCAAGTCGCCGGGCGATGGCTATACGCTGCTTTTCACGTACGAGGGCACGCAGGCGATCAACGTCAGCCTGCGCCAGTTGCCGTTCGATCCGGTCAAGGACTTCACCCCGATCGCGGCCGTGGCGACCGTGCCGTTCATCGTTACCGTCAACAAAGACATTCCCGTCGCCAGTTTCCAGGAATTTGTCTCACTGGCCCGTTCCAAGCCCATGACGTTCGGTTCTGCCGGCAGCGGCACCGTCAATCATCTGTTGGGCGAAATGGTCAACCATGTGGCGGACACGGGCCTGACCCACGTGCCGTACAAGGGAGCGGCGCCCGCGCTCACCGACTTGATTGGCGGGCGTATCGACGCGGTATTCACCAGCGTGCCGTCGATTGCCGCGCATGTCGAAAGCGGGTCGGTGCGCGCACTGGCGATTTCCAGCAAGTCGCGTTCGACGCGCTTTCCCGACCTGCCCACCATTGCCGAGTCCGGTTATCCCGGTTTTGACGTTTCTCCGTGGTTTGCCGTGTTCGGGCCCGCGGGCATCCCGGGCGACGTTGTGCAGAAGATCAATCGCGACGTGGGGCAGGTGCTGGCCGACCCGGAATTCCGCCGCAATCTGGCCGAGCAGGCCGCCGAGCCCTTGCAGACGACGCCCGAGCAACTGGCGTCGATGCTGCAAGACGACATCAGGAAATGGGCGGCGGTTGTGCAGAAGTCGGGTGCGCGGGCGGACTGATACGCGCGGTGCAAGCCCCCGGGCCGCCTGCCCCGGGGGCGTTATTGCACTGGCGCGTAGCGCGCCAGCGTTTCGCGATGGCCCGCCGGCACCGGCACCGGCCGGCGCGAATCCCGGTCCACATATACGTGGGTAAATAAGCCGCTGGCATGGCTGAGCTCGCGTTGGGCGGTAAACACGCCCAGGCGGTAGGTCACGCTGCTGCCGCCGATGCGGTGCACGCGCAGCCCGATCTCTACGGGCACGGGAAACGACACGGGCGCGAAGTACTGGCACTGCGTGCCCACCACCAGGCCGATGGGGCCGCCTGCGGCGGGGCCCGCCAGCCGTTCGGCGATCAGCATGCCGTTGACCGCCGTGTCGAACCAAGAGTAATACACGACATTGTTGACGTGGCCGTACACGTCATTGTCCATCCAGCGTGTTGCAATAACGGTGAAGTGCCGGTAAGCCTCGCGGGGCTCGGCAATCAGGCGGTCGGTCATGCGGGCTCCATGAAACGGTGTCGTGCCAGCGCGCGGCGCATCGTCAGGCGGCAGTCTACCGCGAGCGCCGCACGGCGGCGCATCTGCAGCGAGGATAAAAAACGCCGGCGCTAGGCCGGCGTTTTTTTGCATTGCCCCGGGCGTCAGGCCTGGGAGCGCTGCGTTTCTACCTGTACCAGCGGAGAGTTCGATACCGCGGGCACGGGCTTGCGCTCGCGTCCCAACCGTACGGGAGCCTGGCTGGCGGCCATGCGCTGTTGCGCCTGGGCCAGGCGCGCAGGGTCGGTTTCGACCCATTTCAGCCCAGTGGCGCTGACCACCTCGTGCAAGGCCTGGCTGGACGCTGCCGCAGCGGCAGGCACCACGATGGGCGCGGCTACCGGTGCGGCCGTCGTCGCAGGAGCATCGGCAGCCGCGGTAGCGACCGGCGCGGTGCCGACCGCCGCGGTGTCGACCGGCGCGGTGTCGACCGCCGCGGTATCGACCGCCGCGGTGTCGACCGCCGCGGTGTCCGATTGCTCGGCCTGGGGAGTGATGTCGGCGGCCGTCGCTACGGCGGCCGTCGCTACGGCGGCCGTCGTCACGGCGGCCGTGGGTTCGGCGGCCGTGGGTTCGGCGCCAGGCGTCTGGTCGGCTGCAACGGCAGGTTCGGTCGGGGCCGGGGCGTCGGCTTCCTGCGCGGCAACGGGTTCAGCCGCCGGCAAGGGCTGCGCAAGCGCCGGAACAGGCTCGACGGCGTCGGGCTGTGCGGCCGGTACCGGCACGGCAGGCACCGCGACTTCCGGCATGCCCTGCGCTACGGCTGCAGCGTTGGATATGTCGGACAGGTCCACCCGTGCCGGCGTCTGGCCGGGCGCAGCGGCGTCTGCCAGCGGACGCGCAACCTCTGTCGCGGCAGTGGCTGCCGCAGCACTGGCTGCCACAGCACCGGCTGGGGTCGTATCGGCTGCATCCGGGGCGAACTCGGCCGCGTTGTCGGCTTGCGTATCGACGTCCTGCGTAGTCTGTTCGTCCTGGCTACGGCGGCCGCGGCGGCTGCGACGGCGGCGGCGCTTGCGTTCCGGATCGGCGCCGGCCTCGGCTTGCTCGGCATCGGCAGCCTGGGCTTCGGACGACGCGTCGGCGGAAACGGTGGCGGCCGCTTCGGCCTGCTCGGTCAGGGCCGCGGCGATCGCGGGGCCTTGCGGGGCAGGCACGGCTGCGGCAACGGTTTCGGCCAGCGCGGCTACCGTGGTTTCCTCGGTAGCCTGCACGTCCTGTTGGGCCGTGTCATCGCGACGATTGCGGCCACGGCCACGGCGGCCACGGTTGCCGCGCGGGGCGGCTTCGTCGGCGGCGCCGGCTTCGGGGGCCAGGGCGCGTTCGGGACGGGCCGTGTCGCGCTCGGCGCGGGCCGGGCGTTCGGCGCGGTCTTCGTGGCGACGGCCGTTGCGGCCGGCGTGGCGGGGGGAGCCGTCGGATTCCGTAGCGTCGGTGCGGGCTTCTCCGCGGCGATGGCGGTTACGGTCGGAGGCGTGGCGTTCGCCACGGCGTTCCTGGCCATCGTGGCCGCGCTTGCCGCGCGGACCGCCGCGCTTGGGTTCTTCCGAGGCGGCGGGCGCGGCCGGCGCGGCGCTGCCGCCCAGCCAGTTGACCAGGCGCTTGAACAGGCCGCCCAAGCCGCCGCCTGCCGTCTGGGCGGGGGCGGGCGCGGATTCGGCCGCGGGCGCCGAGACGGGCGCCGGCTGCGAAGGCGTAATGCCCTTGACCAGGGCTTCGGGGCGCGCCTTGACCTCCGGGTCGCGCGGCGCCCAGGCCATGTCGGTGGACGGGGCGTCGACGAGCTCGAAGCTGGTCTTGACGTCTTCCAGGCGGGGGTCGTCGTGGCGCAGGCGTTCGATATGGTGATGCGGGGTTTCCAGGTGCTTGTTGGGAATCAGCACCAGGTTGACCTTCAGGCGGGCTTCCATCTTGGCGATGTCGGCGCGCTTTTCGTTGAGCAGGAAGGTGGCCACGTCGACCGGCACCTGGGCATGCACCGCCGCCGTGTTTTCTTTCATGGCTTCTTCTTGCAGCAGGCGCAGCACATGCAGCGCGCTGGATTCTGCGTCGCGGATCACGCCCGTGCCGTTGCAGCGCGGGCAGGTGATGTGCGAGCCTTCATTCAGGGCGGGGCGCAGGCGCTGGCGCGACAATTCCATCAGGCCGAAGCGCGAAATCTTGCCCATCTGCACGCGGGCGCGGTCGAAATGCAAGGCATCGCGCAGCCGCTGTTCGACGGCGCGCTGGTTCTTGCTGTCTTCCATATCGATGAAATCGATGACGATCAGGCCGCCCAGGTCACGCAGGCGCAGCTGGCGGGCCACTTCGTCGGCCGCTTCCAGGTTGGTGCGCAATGCGGTTTCTTCGATGTCGGACCCGCGCGTGGAGCGCGCCGAGTTGACGTCGACGGCCACCAGGGCTTCGGTGTGGTCGATGACCACGGCGCCGCCCGAGGGCAGTTGTACGGTGCGCGCGTACGCGGTTTCGATCTGGTGTTCGATCTGGAAGCGCGAGAACAGGGGGATGTCGTCACGGTAGCGCTTGACGCGCTGCACGTTGTCGGGCATCACCACGCTCATGAAGGCCGTGGCCTGGTCGGCGATTTCGTCGGTATCGATCAGGATTTCGCCGATTTCAGGCGAGAAGTAATCGCGGATGGCCCGGATGACCAGGCTGGATTCCAGGTAGATCAGAATGGGCGCGGCGTTGTCGCGCGCGGCGGCGTCGATGGCCGTCCAGAGCTGCATCAGGTACGACAGGTCCCATTGCAGTTCTTCGACGCTGCGGCCGATGCCGGCGGTGCGGGCGATGATGCTCATGCCCTGCGGGACTTCCAGCTGCTCCATCGTGTCGCGCAGTTCCTGGCGGTCTTCGCCTTCCACCCGGCGCGACACGCCGCCGCCGCGCGGGTTGTTGGGCATCAGCACCAGATAGCGGCCGGCCAGCGAAATGAACGTGGTCAGGGCCGCGCCCTTGTTGCCGCGCTCTTCTTTTTCGACCTGGACGATCAGTTCCTGGCCTTCGCGCAGCGCGTCCTGGATGCGGGCCGAGCGGACGTCGACGCCTTCTTTGAAATAGCTGCGGGCCACTTCCTTGAAGGGAAGAAAGCCATGGCGGTCTTCGCCGTAGTTGACGAAGCAGGCCTCGAGGCCCGGTTCGATGCGGGTGATGACCCCTTTGTAAATGTTGCCTTTGCGTTGTTCGCGTCCGGCGGTTTCGATGTCGAGATCGATGAGCTTCTGCCCATCGACAATGGCAACGCGCAGTTCTTCCTGGTGCGTCGCGTTAAACAGCATGCGCTTCATGAGTGGTGTTCTCCGTTGTCATGACGCGCCGATATCGGCGCGTGACCTTGGGCCACTCGGGCTGCGGACTGAAGCGGGGCAAGAAGAGGAATCAAACGGCAGCCTGGCGCAGCGCGCAGGCGTAGCCGCCGCCGGTCAGGCGGGCACGTCGTGCCCGGGGGCACGTGGTTCTGGCAGCAGGGGAGTCAGGGTCACGAAGTGTGGTTGACGGAAAGGATTGCTGTGAACGGCAGGTGCGGCCAGCGATCGGCCCGCGCGCACCTGGGTGCTTTAATTACGCGACAATTCTTGCAGTGCTTCAGAGCCGCTTGCGGCATGCAACGGACCTGCCAGGACAGCGGGCAAATGTCGTGCCACACCACCGTCCGGCAGGGCGCGGTTGCGCCGGCGACCGAGAGGCCCCGAAGCTGAACGGTCAGGCAGCAGTACAATGGCGACCCGCGCGCGCTCGACGGAGACGCGTACCGTTGCATCTCTACGCCAGGCGGCTTGTTCAGCCCCTTAAGGCTGTGCCGATTATATGTCGCTTTCCGCAATGCGCAAAGAATCTGCGTTTTCCCCTCTATCCACCCCCGCCGTCCGGCTGGTTGAAGTCGGCCCCGAGCATGACGGCCAGCGGCTGGACAACTTCCTGCTGCGGCTGTGCAAGGGCGTGCCCAAGAGTCACATTTACAAGGCGATACGCGGCGGCGAGGTGCGGGTAAATAAGGGACGCACCCAGGCCGATTACCGCGTGGCTGCCGGCGACGTCGTGCGCGTGCCGCCGCTGCGCCTGCCGGCGCCCGATGCCGTGCGGCCCGTGCCGGGCGCCGAATTTCCCGTTGTCTACGAAGACGACGCCCTGCTGGTCATCGACAAGCCGGCCGGCGTGGCGGTGCATGGCGGCAGCGGCGTGTCGTTCGGCGTCATCGAGCAATTGCGGGCGGCGCGGCCGCAGGCGCGCTTCCTGGAACTGGTGCACCGGCTCGACCGCGAGACTTCCGGGCTGTTGATGGTGGCCAAGAAGCGCAGCGCGCTCCTGGCGCTGCACGCCATGCTGCGCGAAGGCAAGGGCGACAAGCATTACCTGGCCCTGGTAGAAGGCGACTGGGTCAACGACCGGCAGCACATCCGCCTGGCGCTCACCAAATGGACGACACAGTCGGGCGAGCGGCGCGTGCGCCCCGACCCCGGCGGCCAGCCGGCCCATACTATCGTTACACTACAGCGGCGCCTGGGGGAATTCAGCCTGGTCGACGCCGAGTTGCGCACCGGACGCACCCACCAGATCCGGGTGCATCTGGCGGCCAGTGGTTTTCCCATCGTGGGCGACGACAAATACGGGACGGACGAGACGCGCGCCCGGTTCGCACGTCTGGGGTTCAACCGCATGTTCCTGCATGCGCATCAACTGACCCTGCCGCACCCCACTACCGGACAAACCCTGCGGCTGACGGCGGAATTGCCCGCCGCCTGCCGCACCCTGTTGCACAAGCTGGAGAGTCAGTAGACATGTCTTATTCGCTGGTCGTGTTCGACTGGGACGGAACCGTGATGGATTCCACCAACGGCATCGTGGCCGCCATCCAGGGGGCCTGCCGCGACCTGGACTTGCCCGTGCCGTCGACTTCGGCCGCCAGCTGGGTCATCGGACTGTCGCTTGAAAGCGCGCTGCGCCGGGCCGTGCCCGAACTGACGCAAGCCATGGTGCCCCGTTTTCTGGAACGCTACCGCACGCATTACCTGTTGCGCGATCCCGAATTGCGCCTGTTCGAGGGCATCGAGGCGCTGCTGCACGATCTGGCAGGCCGGCAGGTGCAACTGGCCGTGGCCACCGGCAAGAGCCGGGTCGGGCTGGACCGCGTGCTGGCCGCCACCGGCCTGCGCGGCGCTTTCCAGGCCACCCGCACCGCCGACGAAACCTTCAGCAAGCCGCATCCGGCCATGTTGCACGAACTGATGGACGAATTGCAGGTCGAACCAGAACGCGTGCTCATGGTGGGCGATACCTCGCACGACCTGCAAATGGCCTGTAATGCGGGTGTGCACGGCCTGGGCGTTTCCTATGGCGCTCATAGTCCGCAAGAGCTGCAGGGTTGCCAGCCCCAGGCCATCGTCGACAGCGTGGCCGACCTGCGCGAATGGCTGCTGCCGCGCGTGGGTTGCTGAGCCCCGGGCGCGGCGCGGAATAATCCGCGCCCGGCGGTCGTCTTACCCCTGCTGTCCGTGTCGTCCACGCAGCTTTCAGGAGACCGTCATGTTGATCCGCAAGCCCGGCAACGCGCCGCCCTCGTCCGAGATCACCTCCGAAGCCGTCTGGCAGTCGCGCCGCGACTGGATGATGCGCGCCGGGCTCATCGCGGCGGCCGCCGGCCTGCCCGGATGGTCCATGCGCCAGGCCCACGCGCAGGATGCGGCGCCGCTGGCCGGACGCGCCAGTCCGCAGTACTCGGTCATGGACAAGCAGACGTCCTTCCAGGACATCACGTCGTACAACAATTACTACGAGTTCGGGCTCGACAAAGACGACCCGGCCCGCTACGCCGGCAAGCTGCAGACTCGTCCCTGGACGGTGGCCGTCGAAGGCGAGGTGCTGCGTCCGCAGGCCTTCGACATCGACACGCTGCTCAAGCTGGCTCCCATGGAAGACCGCGTGTATCGCCTGCGCTGCGTCGAGGGCTGGTCGATGGTCATTCCCTGGGTGGGGTATTCGCTGGCAAACCTGCTCAAGCAGGTCGAACCCACCGGCAATGCAAAGTATGTCGAGTTCACTACCGTCGTGCAGCGTGAGAACATGCCCGGCGTACGGTCGTCCGTGCTTCAGTGGCCCTATGTCGAGGCCCTGCGCCTGGACGAGGCCATGCATCCGCTGACGATGCTGGTGTTCGGGCTGTACGGCAAAGTCCTGCCCAAGCAGAACGGCGCGCCGCTGCGCCTGGCGGTGCCCTGGAAATACGGTTTCAAGTCGGCCAAGTCGCTGGTGCGCATCCGGCTGGTCGAGCGGCAGCCCGTCAGTTCATGGATGCTGGCGGCTCCCAGCGAATATGGCTTTTACGCCAACGTGAACCCCGACGTGCCGCATCCGCGCTGGAGCCAGGCCACCGAGCGGCGCATCGGCGAAGACGGGTTTTTCGCGCCCAAGCGCCGCACGCTCATGTTCAATGGCTATGCCGAACAGGTTGCTTCCCTGTATCAGGGCATGGATCTCAAGGCCAACTACTAAGGAGCCGCCGCATGCAAGGTACGCCGCCCGCGCGGCGCCGGCAATGGTCCGCTGCCGCCGTGGCGCGCGTCAAGCCGGCGCTTTTCGCCGCCGGACTGCTGCCCCTCGCACGCTGGGTGTGGCTGGGGTTCAATAACGGCCTGACCGCCAACCCGGTGGAATTCCTGACGCGCTCCTCGGGCACCTGGGCGCTTGTCTGCCTGCTGGTCACGTTGTCCATCACGCCGCTGCGGCGCCTGTTGGGCCAGCCGGCCCTGGTGAGGCTGCGGCGGCCCTGCGGGCTGTTCGCGTTCTTTTACGGCAGCCTGCATTTCCTGGCATGGGTATGGTGGGATCGCGGCCTGGACCCGGCCTTTATGCTGCAGGATATCGGCGAACGCCCCTTCATCACCGCGGGGTTCATCGCGTTTGCATGCATGGCGGCGCTGGCGGCCACCTCGACGCAGGCCGCCATGCGCGCCATGGGCCGGCGCTGGCAGACGCTGCATCGCGCGATATACCTGATCGGCATACTGGCCATCGTGCACCTGTGGTGGCACAAGGCTGGCAAGAACGACTTCCAGCAGCCGATCGCCTACGGCGCGGTGCTGCTGGTTCTGCTGGGGTGGCGGCTGGTGGCGGCCTGGCGCGCCCGCGCCACGCGCGCCTGAAGGCCGGCGCGGGCGGCGGACGTCAGTGCCCCGGGCCAGGCTGCAGGGCCATCATGATGGCCGCAGTTTCCGCATCCGGGGCGCCGTCGTAGCGGCCGGGCCGGTAATGCATCTGGAAAGCGGACAGCACGTTGCGGGTGGCGCGATCCAGGCGCCCGTGCTGCGGGCATGCGTAACCCAGTCGGGCCAGTTGCCGCTGGAACCAGGCGACGTCCGGCAAGCCTTTGCGCTGCAGGTCTACCCAGTATGTGGCGGCCTGTGCTTCGTCGTACCAGCGGCCGATGCCAGCGTCGGCCAGCCGTTTCCACGGAAACAGCGGGCCCGGATCGGTTTTGCGTTGCGGCGCGATGTCGCTATGGGCCACGATGTTCTCGGGCGATACGCCGTGGCGCGCGATCAGGTCGCGCAGAAGCAGGATCAGGGCATCGATCTGCGCGTCGGGAAAAGGAGCCCATAGGGGCGCCGGCGGCCCGGCATCCTGCCGTCCCGCATTGACCAGCTCGATGCCGATCGATACCGGGTTGAGCGACACCTGTTCGTACCAGCTGCTGGCGCCGGCATGCCACGCGCTGCGCGACTCATCCACCAGGCGGTAGATGTGCGGGCGGGCGTCGGCCGTGACCAGATAGTGCGAGCTGACGCCGCCCTTGGACAGCAATTCGAGCGAGCGCTCGCTGTTGGCCGACGTGTAGTGCAGCACAATGTAGCGTACGCGGCTGTCGTGGCTGACCGCACGGATCGAATCGTCGATATCCAGGCGCGGCCCGCCGTGCTGTCCGGCGCACCCGCCCAGCATGGCCGTTGCGGCCAGGGCCGCAAGGTGGCTGAGCAGGCGCGTGAGAGTCATGATCGCTGGGCCAGGTACAGAAACAGGGTGGGACGCTTGTCGAGCTCGGGCGCGGGCCGCGTTTTCCACTCGGCCACGGGATAGGTGCGCACCCATTCATCGTCGGTCGTCAGTGCGCGCGCGACGCACAGGCGCGTGTCGCCGCGCAGCGTGGCCAGCAGCGTGGCGAACATGGCCGCGTTGCGGTAGGGCGTCTCGATCAGCAGCTGGGTCTGGTGATGGCGCGCCGAGTGCTGTTCCCAGGCGCGCAGTTGCCGGGCGCGTTCGGCCGGGTCTACGGGGGCGTAGCCATGGAAGGCAAACCGCTGGCCGTCCAGCCCGCTGGCCATCAGCCCCAGCAGGATGGACGAGGGCCCTACCCACGGGCGCACGGCAATGCCCAGGCGGTGCGCCGCCGCAACTACCGTCGCGCCGGGGTCGGCCACGGCCGGGCACCCCGCCTCGGAAACCAGCCCGATGTCGCGTCCGTCGCGCACCGGGGCGAGCCAGCGCTGGATGTCCGCGGCGCCGGTTTTGGCGTCCAGCGTATGGATGGTGATTTCCTGCAGCGGGCGCACCGTGCCGACCTGTTTCAGGAAGGCGCGCGCGGTCTTGGCGTTTTCGGCGATATAGGTATCCAGCCGGCCGGCCAACGCGCGCACGTCGGCGGGCAGCCAACGTTCGGCGGGGGCCGGCCCCAGCGACACTGGAATCAGGTGCAGGGCGCCGCTCATGTCGCGCTTGCCGACAAGGGGTCCAGCCCGAAACTGGCCAGCATGCCGGTAAGGGCGATCAGGGGCAGGCCGATGATGGCGGTGGGGTCGTCGCTGCGGATGTATTCCATCAGCGCGATACCCAGGCTTTCGGCTTTGGCGCTGCCGGCGGTATCGTAAGGCGCTTCGGCGCGCAGGTACGCCTCGATGGCGGCGTCCGGCAGGGCGCGAAAGCGGCACTGGGTCACGATGTCGGCTTTTTCGATGCGCTGGCCATCGGTTACCGCCAACGCGCTGTGAAATTCCACGGTACGTCCGGCAAGTTCGCGCAATTGCTCTCGTGCGCGCGAAAAATCGCCGGGTTTGCCGATGGGCCACCCGTCCGCCGTGGCCACTTGGTCCGACCCGATCACAATGCAGCCGGGACGCTGACGCGCCACCGTCATTGCCTTGGCGACAGACAGCCGCAGCGCCAGTTCGGCGGGCGCTTCGCCCGGAACGGGCGTTTCATCGACGTCGGGAGAAACGGTGTCGAAGGGCAGGCGCAGGCGGCCGAGCAACTCGCGGCGGTAGGGCGAACTCGAAGCCAGTATCAGGACAGGTCGGGATGGCATGCAGAAATTGACGTTAAGGCGTAAGTCGCAGTATTATCTAACGTTTTGCGGGATTTTTGCAGCGGCGGCAGATTGCGGCAACAGATACAGCGGCAGCAGACACAGCAGTAGCTCGCCCGCGCGAGTGGGCGGTCGTGCGGCCGTCGTGGCCCTTGCGCCGATTGTCGCTGGCGGGTTGTCCGACAACGGCTTGGCGCGGCGGTTAAAATCCGCGGGGCAAGCAAACACGCAGGCGGCAAGCCCGGCACCAGGAACACCAGAGGCACACGCATGAGCAATGAGCGGGCAGGAGCGCCCCGGTCGCGCGGTTCCGCGACGGCGGACGCCGTGATCGATGCATTTGCGTTTGCCCGCCAGGGCGGCAGCGCCGATGGCGCCGTGCCGCTGGTGCGGTTCGCCAGGGTTGTCGAAGGCCTGCCCGAGCAGCCCGCCGGCGAGGCCGGCCTGGTGCAATGGTCGGCGCGCGGCGAGATCGGCACGGGCCTGGTTCGTGGCCAGCCCTTGCTGCACTTGCATGTGCGGGCCAACCCGGTGCTGGTGTGCCAGCGTTGCAATGCCCCGTTTGTTTACGAAATTGATTCCCGGACAGTGCTGCAGTTCGTCAAGTCCGAAAGCGAACTTGACGAAGACCTGTCCTCCGAATTGCAAGACCCGGAGCTTGCGGACTCGCTGCCCGAAAAGGTGGTGGGGTCGCATCGCTTCGATCTGTTGGCCCAGGTCGAAGACGAGCTCATCCTGAGCATTCCGTACGTGCCCAAGCATGATGTGTGCCCGGGCACGCAGGCCGACGATGGCGACGCTTCGCAAGAGCCCGCCGCCGTGCGTCCGTCACCGTTCGCGGTGCTCGAACAACTGAAGCGCAAAGATTAGGTCAACATCGGACCGCATGGCGTACAATGCGGCCCGTTTCTAGGAGTCATCATGGCTGTTCAACAAAACAAGAAGTCCCCGTCCAAGCGTGGCATGCATCGCTCGCACGACTTTCTGGTCAACCCGCCCACCGCGATCGAGCCCACCACCGGCGAAACCCATCTGCGCCACCACATCAGCCCCAACGGCTTCTACCGTGGCCGCAAGGTGCTCAAGACCAAGGCCGACGAGTAAGCTGCGGCACCACTCGTTTCGCATGCACGGCAGCGCTGACCCGCTATTGTGATACGCATCGCCATCGACTGCATGGGCGGCGATTTCGGGCTGCCCGTCACGATCCCGGCCGCTATCGAGTTCGCCCGGCAATATCCCGATTGCCGGCTGCTACTGGTCGGCCTGCCCGACGCCATCGAGGCTGCGCTGGCCGGGCACAAAGACGTTCCCCGCGATAGTCTTGAAGTCGTGCCGGCTACCGAGGTCGTCTCCATGGACGATCCGGTCGAGATCGCCCTGCGCCGCAAGAAAGACTCATCCATGCGCCTGGCCGCGCAGGCCGTCAAGGACGGCCGCGCCGACGCCTGCATTTCCGCCGGCAACACCGGCGCCTGGATGGCCATCTCGCGCTATGTGCTCAAGACGCTGGACGGCATCGACCGCCCGGCCATTGCCACGTCCATCCCGAACCAGACCGGGCGAGCCACCACCGTGCTCGATCTGGGCGCCAATGTCGACTGCACGGCCGAACACTTGTTGCAGTTCGCCATCATGGGCGCTGCACTGACGCAGGCGGTCGATCATCGCGACAATCCCTCCGTGGGGCTGCTCAACATCGGCGAAGAAGTCATCAAGGGCAACGAGGTGGTCAAGGAAGCCGCGGAACTGCTGCGACGCAGTCCGCTGAATTTCCAGGGCAATGTCGAAGGCAACGACATCTTCAAGGGCACCGTGGACGTCGTCGTCTGCGATGGCTTCGTCGGCAATGTGGTGCTGAAGTCCATCGAGGGCCTGGCGAAGATGCTGTCGAGCATGATTCGCGAAGAATTCAAGCGCAGCGTCGTGACGCTGCTGGCCGGCGCCATCGCCAAGCCGGTGCTCAACCGGCTGCGCAACCGCGTCGACAACCGCCGGTACAACGGCGCGGCCCTGCTGGGCCTGCGCGGCGTGGTCATCAAGAGCCACGGCTCGGCCGATGCCTACGCTTTCGGCTTTGCGCTGCAGCGCGCGCGTGAAGCCGTAGTAAGTAAACTGCTAGATCGCACTGCCCAGGCCGTCGCGCTGATTACCCAGCGCGTCCAGACCGGCGAGGCCGCCACCGGCGAGCCCGAGACGGCGGGGGATACCGTTTGATGGGTACCGCAATGACATATGCCGTGATCGCCGGCTCGGGCAGTTTCCTGCCTGAACGCGTCGTGTCCAATGACGAGCTGGCCGCAGAACTGGCCACCCGCAACATTTCCACTTCCGACGAGTGGATCGTCGAGCGCACCGGCATCCGGCAGCGCCATCTGGCCGAGCGCGGCGTCACCACCAGCGTCCTGGCCACCGAGGCGGCGCGCCGCGCCCTCCAGGATGCCGGCGTGCAGGCGGGCGATGTCGACCTGATCATCGTGGCCACGTCCACGCCCGATTACGTATTTCCCAGCACCGCGTGCCTGGTGCAGGCCAACCTGGGCGCCAGGGGCGGCGCGGCATTCGATGTGCAGGCCGTCTGCAGCGGCTTCGTCTATGCGCTCAGCACCGCCGACGCCTTCGTGCGCGCGGGCCGTTCGCGCTGTGCGCTGGTCATTGGCGCCGAGGTCTTCTCCAGCATCCTCGACTGGAACGATCGCAGCACCTGTGTGCTGTTCGGCGACGGCGCGGGCGCCGTCGTGCTGAAAGCCTCCGACAAGCCCGGCATCCTGGCCGCGCAACTGCATGCCGATGGCTCGCAGACCAAGATCCTGTGCGCCGCGGGCAATGTGGCCTATGGCGATGTCACCGGCGACCCGTTCCTGCGCATGGACGGCCAGGCCGTCTTCAAGCAGGCAGTCACCGTGCTCGACCGCTCGGCGCGCGATGTCTGCGCCGAAGCCGGGCTCGATGTGGCCCAGCTCGATTGGCTGGTGCCCCACCAGGCCAACGTCCGTATTCTCAATTTCCTGGCGCGCAAATTGCAGGTGCCGGTCGAGAAGGTCGTCATCACGGTCGATTCCCACGCCAATACTTCGGCTGCCAGCGTACCGCTGGCGCTCGATGCCGCTCGCCGCGATGGCCGCATCAAGCCCGGCCAGCTGGTGCTCATGCAGGGCGTGGGCGGCGGCTTCACGTGGGGCTCGGTTCTCGCGCGCATGTAATGGCGACCCCGGGGGGGCGGGGGCTCCCGCCTCGGTATGTTCACCGAATCTGAAATCAGTCGATACCTCAACATGAAAATCGCGTTTGTCTTTCCTGGCCAGGGTTCGCAGTCGGTCGGCATGCTTGATGCCTGGGCCGGCAATGCGGCCGTGGCCGATGTGCTGGCGCGTGCCGGCCAGGCGCTGGGCCAGGACCTCTCCGCACTGATCGCCCAAGGCCCGGCCGACCAGCTCAATCTCACCACCAATACACAACCGGCCATGCTGGCGGCCGGCGTGGCCGTGTTCGCTGCCTGGCGGGCTGCCGGCGGCGCCATGCCCGACCTGGTTGCCGGGCACAGCCTCGGCGAATATGCCGCGCTGACGGCAGCCGGCGCGCTGACGCTCGAAGACGCGGTTCGCCTGGTGCGCGTGCGCGCCGACGCCATGCAGGCCGCCGTGCCGGTGGGCGCGGGCGGCATGGCCGCCGTGCTGGGCCTGGACGACGACGCCGTACGCGCCGCCTGCGCCCAGGCAGCGCAGGGCGAGGTAGTCGAAGCCGTGAATTTCAATGCGCCGGCGCAGGTGGTCATTGCGGGACACAAGGGCGCCGTCGAGCGCGCCTGCGAAGCCGCCAAGGCGGCCGGGGCCAAGCGTGCCCTGATGCTGCCCGTGTCCGCGCCGTTCCATTCCAGCCTGCTGCGTCCGGCGGCCGACGTGCTTGCCGCCGCGCTGGCGCAGGCACGCGTCGCGGCCCCGCAGGTCCCCGTCATCAACAACGTCGACGTGGCGGCGCCGACCGAGCCATCGGCCATCCGCGACGCGCTGGTGCGCCAGGCGTGGCATCCCGTTCGGTGGGTCGAGACACTGCGGGCCATGAAGGCGCAAGGCGTCACGCATGTGGTCGAGTGCGGCCCGGGCAAGGTGCTGGCCGGCCTGACCAAGCGCATCGACAGCGAACTGACCGGCATTTCCATTACCGATCCGGCTTCCCTGGAAGCCGCGCTGGCCGCCCTCGGCCAGCACTGACTCGGCGCGCCCATTCGCACGCGCCATTACAGGACTGACATGGACGACAAACAATCGGCAGAATTGCAAGGCAAGGTGGCGCTGGTAACCGGCGCCACGCGCGGCATCGGCAAAGCCATTGCGCATGAGCTCGCCGCGCGCGGCGCCGTGGTGGTGGGAACCGCCACCAGCCCAGCCGGCGCCCAGGCCATCAACGAGGCGCTGGCGCCTTTCGGCGGGCGCGGCGTGGTGCTCGATGTGACCGATGCGCAAGCATGCGACGCGCTGGTCGACGCCATCAGCAAAGAACCTGCGGGCGGCCCGCACATTCTCGTCAACAATGCCGGCATTACGCGCGACAATCTCGCCATGCGCATGAAAGACGACGACTGGACGGCCGTCATCGACACCAACCTGGCCGCCGTTTTCCGCTTGTCGCGCGCCGTATTGCGCGGCATGATGAAGGCCCGCTGGGGCCGCATCATCAACGTCACGTCGGTGGTGGGCGCCAGCGGCAATGCCGGGCAGGCCAATTACGCGGCCGCCAAGGCCGGCGTGGCAGGCATGTCGCGCGCCCTGGCGCGCGAACTGGGCAGCCGCAACATCACCGTCAATTGCGTGGCGCCGGGTTTTATCGATACCGACATGACCCGTGCCCTGGGCGACAACCAGACTGCTGCGCTGTTGCAGCAGATTCCGTTGGGCCGCCTGGGTTCGCCGGTTGATATCGCGCATGCGGTGGCGTTTTTATCTGGGCCGCAGGCGGGTTACATTACCGGAACCACGCTGCACGTCAACGGCGGCATGTACATGCAATAAGGGCGGCCCGGGCGCGGCAGCGCCCGGCGCACCAGAGGCATATCGTCATTTTTATCACGGCCAGGCGTTTGCATTCCTCAACGCTTGGCTATAATTCGCGGGATTTTTCCCCAATTGGAGATCTGCATGGAAAGCATCGAACAGCGCGTCAAGAAGATCGTCGCTGAACAACTTGGCGTCAACGAAGCCGAGATCAAGAACGAGTCCTCCTTCCTTGACGACCTCGGTGCCGATTCGCTCGACATGGTTGAGCTGGTCATGGCGCTCGAAGACGAATTCGAGACCGAGATCCCCGACGAAGAGGCCGAGAAGATCACGACCGTGCAGCAAGCGATCGATTACATCAATTCGCACGGCAAGCAGTAAAGCTCAGCCTGTATTCGCCGGCCGCCGCCCTTGCGGGTGCGGCCGGAAGCAGGGCGGTTTCAGGAGCGTCGTGCGGTCCGTGCGCGGGGGCGTCATCATGACGTTTTCGCGGCCGGGCAAGCCGCATGAGCGGCGCATCCGAAAACCGCCTTTCTTTTGTCTGTTTTAGGAGTCATCCGTGAAGCGACGAGTCGTCATCACCGGCCTGGGTATCGTATCGCCCGTGGGCAACGACATCACCCTCGCCTGGGACAATATCGTCAACGGACGTTCCGGCATCGGCCGCATCACCCGTTTCGACCCCTCGGCCATCACCACGCACATCGCGGGCGAGGTCAAAGATTTCGACGTCACCCAGTACATGCCCGCCAAGGAAGCGCGCCAGATGGATACCTTCATCCATTACGGCATGGCCGCGGGCATCCAGGCGTGGCAAGACAGCGGGCTCGACGTCACCGAAGCCAATGCCGACCGCATCGGCGTCATCGTGGGCTCGGGCATCGGCGGCTTGCCCCGCATCGAAGAAACGCAGACCGAGCTGCTCGCCAAGGGGCCGCGGCGCATTTCGCCCTTCTTCGTTCCGGGTTCCCTGATCAACCTGATCTCCGGCCAGTTGTCGATCCGCTTCGGCATGAAGGGCCCCAGCTATGCCGTCGTGTCGGCCTGCACCACGGGCCTGCACTGCATCGGCGATGCCGCCCGCCTGATCGAGTACGGCGATGCCGACGTCATGCTGGCCGGCGGGGCCGAGTCCACGGTGTCGCCGCTGGGTATCGGCGGTTTTGCGGCCATGCGGGCGCTGTCCACGCGCAACGACGATCCCGCCACCGCCTCGCGGCCCTGGGACCGCGACCGCGACGGCTTCGTGCTTGGTGAAGGCGCGGGCGTGCTGGTGCTCGAAGAATACGAGCACGCCAAAAAGCGTGGCGCGCGCATCTATGGCGAGTTCGCCGGCTATGGCATGAGCTCCGACGCGCACCACATCACGGCGCCCGACAAGGACGGCCCGCGCCGCGGCGTGCTCAACGCCTTGCGCAATGGCGGCATCAACCTCGACGAGGTCGATTACGTCAACGCTCACGGCACGTCAACGCCGCTGGGCGACAAAAACGAGTCCGACGCCCTCAAGCTGGCCTTCGGCGACCACGCCAGGAAGCTGGTGGTCAACTCCACCAAGTCCATGACTGGCCACTTGCTGGGCGCCGCAGGCGGCATCGAGGCGATTTTCACCACTCTGGCGGTCTACCACCAGAAATCGCCGCCCACCATCAATATCTTCAACCAGGACCCCGAGTGCGACCTGGACTACTGCGCCAACACGGCGCGCGACATGAAGATCAACGTGGCAATTTCCAACTCCTTCGGCTTTGGCGGCACCAACGGCTCGATGGCCGTTCGCCGGATCTGATTTGGACCACCGCCGGGTAACCGGTCACCGGCCGCTATGCGTGCCGGTGCGCCGCCCGCGCCATCTGACGCTGCTGGGCCGTACGGCCGTGGCAGTGGGGGCGGCCTGCGCGGCCTTGGGCGCCTGGTGGCAATACGGGCCGCAAGGTCTCGCTGCGCTGGCGGCGTCTGCCGCCGGCATTGCCGGGGTGCGCCATGTCGGGCGCCGTCGCGCGCCGGCGGTGCGCGTGCGCGCCGTCCGGGCCGTCGCGGGCAGCCGGCGCTGGCAGCTGCGGGTAGGGCGTCAGTGGCGGCCCGCCACGCTGCGCGACAGCCGACGCGGCGCCTGCTGGCTCGAACTGCGTTTGCAACAGACGCCGGCTGCGGGCCACAGAGTTACAAATCACCGGGTCGCCGTGTGGCGGCCCACCGTGTCTGCGGCCTGCTGGCGCCGGCTGTGCCTGCTGGCAGGCGCGGCGCGGCGCCTGGACGCGCCTGATCCGGGGGCGGCATGAGCGAACGCGACATCGACGCCGAGCTGGTCGCCCGGGTGCAGCGCGGCGACAAAAAAGCTTTCGACCTGCTGGTGCTCAAGTACCAGCGCAAGATCCTGCGCCTGCTGGGGCGCATGATCCGCGACCCCGCCGAAGTCGAGGACGTGGCCCAGGAAGCATTCATCAAGGCGTACCGGGCCCTGCCGCAGTTCCGGGGCGAAAGCGCCTTTTACACCTGGCTATACCGTATTGCGGTCAACACCGCCCGTAACTGGCTGGCGTCTGCCGGCCGGCGTCCCAGCGCGCCAAATGCAATCGAAACGGAAGACGGTGAAACTTTTAATGAAACTGACAACCTAACCGATATCAGCACGCCGGAAGCCGTACTGGCCAGCCGCGAAATTGCCCAGACGGTCAACGCGGTGATCGAGGAATTGCCCGAAGAACTCCGGACCGCTATCGTGCTGCGTGAAATCGAAGGTATGAGTTACGAAGACATCGCCCAGAGCATGGATTGCCCGATTGGCACGGTACGTTCGCGCATTTTCCGCGCGCGTGAAGCTATCGCCAGTCGGTTGCGTCCCTTGCTGGACACCGATGCCGAGCGTCGTTGGTAAGGAGCGGCAGTCATGCAATCAACAGCCAAATCTGCGGTAGAAGCCGATATATCCCTCGAGGAATCGGTTTCCGCCTGGATGGACGGCGAAACGTCCGAAGATATTTTTCCCGATCTCGGCACTGCGCAAGGCCGTCGTACCTGGGACACCTACCACCTGATAGGCGATGTGCTGCGCAATGCCGACCTGGCCGTGAGCCCCAGCGCCGGTTTCCAGGCGCGTCTGGCGCGCGCGCTCGATGCCGAACTGCCCATCGTGGCTCCGCAGCGGCGCCGGTCGCCGCTGCGCATGGGCCTGTCGGGGCTGGCCGTGGCCGCCGCCGTGGCCACGGTAGCCTGGGTGGCGCATCCCTACGTCATGGGCGGCGCCAGTCGCCCCGCCGACACCCCCGTACTGGCCGACGCCTCGGGTGGCGAAGCGCCGGTCCTGCGCGACTACCTCGAAGCCCATCGCCAGATGGCTGGCCCCAGTGCGGTGCGGCAGGTCTCGTTTGATGGCGGAGCAGGACGTTGATCGCACAGCTGCAAGCGTTCTGTCGGCCCGCACCTGGCCGCGGCGTGCGGATGCGCAGGCCGCTGCCGGCCGCTGGCTGGGCCCTGGCTGCGATGTTCCTGGTTGCGCTGGGCACTGCCCACCAGGCCGCCCGCGCCGCCGACCAGGCCCCGCAGGCAGGCTCGCTGCAACTGCTCTACGACATCCAGCAGGCCGCGCGCAAGCACGATTACTCGGGCGTATTCCTGTATCAGCAGGGCGAAACGATCCAGTCGTCGCGGCTGGTGCATGTCATCGACGGCACCGGCGAGCGCGAGCGCCTCGAAGTGCTCGACGGCCAGCCGCGCGAGTACCTTCGTCATAACGACGAGATCCAGTGCCTGATTCCCGAGCGCAAAACCGTGCTGATGGAGCCGCGGCGCGGCGACCGCTTCCCGGGGTTGCTGCTGGGCAATCCCACCGACCTGGCCCAGCACTACAACATCCGTGCGCAGGACAAGCTGCATCGCGTGGCCGACCGCCAGTGCCGGGTCATCGCCATCGAGCCGCGCGACAACCTGCGATACGGCTATCGCCTGTGCGCCGACGTGGCCACCAATCTGTTGCTCAAGGCGCAGACGGTCGACGCCGATCGCGGGGTGCTCGAGCAAGTGTCGTTCACGTCCATCCGCCTGGGCGGCGAGGTCGATTCCGCAGAGCTTTCGTCGCGCTGGAACACCCGCGACTGGAAGGTGCTGCAGCCGCGCATCGAACCCGTCGACCTGGCCGCGCAGGGCTGGCGCATTCCCGCGCCCAAGGGGTTTGTCGCCGTCATGCAGGTGACTCGGTCGATGGGCGCCAACAATGTAAGCCAGCTGGTCCTGTCAGACGGCCTGGCCGCAATTTCCGTGTTCATCGAACCTTACGACAACCGGCGCGGCCATCCGTTGTCGTCGGGGGCGGTGCGTCGCGGCGCCATCAATATCTACGGCACGCGAATTGCCGATTACTGGCTCACGGCGTTGGGCGAAGTGCCCGCCCAGACGCTCGAACAACTGGCTACAGCCACCGAATACGTGCCTGTCACGTCGAAATAACAATAAGCCTGCAAAAGGTTGGGGAATTTTCGGAGTTCTCTTATGCAAAAGCTTTCAGTGTCGATGTCTTTTTTCCGGCGCTTCTATTTTGCGCTGCTTGCCAGCCTGATGCTGGCGGCGGCCTATGGGCCCGCGCAAGCCCAGACCTCGGCCGCGCCCACGGTGGCGCTGCCTGACTTCAGCGCCATTGTTTCCAAAGTCGATCCGGGGGTGGTCAATATCCGCACCACCGCGAACATCCCGGTGCGCACGCCCGGGCGCGGCAACGACCCGTACGAACTGTTCCGCTGGTTCTTCGGTCCCGACTTCCAGCCGCCGGGCATGCCGCAGCAGCCGCAGATGCCCCGCCAGGCGCCTGAAGAGCGCAAGGTTCCCCGTGGCCTGGGTTCCGGGTTCTTCATTTCCGAAGACGGCTATATCCTCACCAACAACCACGTGGTGGCAGAAGCCGCCGATATCTACGTCACGCTCACCGACGGCCGCGAATTCAAGGCCAAGGTCATCGGCACCGACGAGCGCACTGACGTCGCGCTGATCAAGATCGACGCCAAGGGCATGACGCCGCTGGCAATCGGCGATCCCAACCTGCTGAAAAAGGGTCAGTGGGTGCTGGCCATCGGGTCGCCGTTCGGGCTCGATTCCACCGCCACGGCCGGTATCGTCAGCGCCATCGGACGCGACACCGGCGAATACCTGCCGTTTATCCAGACCGACGTGGCCGTGAACCCGGGCAACTCCGGCGGCCCCTTGCTCAACCTGAATGGCGAAGTGGTCGGGATCAACTCCCAGATCGTGTCGCGCAGCGGCGGCTTCATGGGCATTTCGCTGGCTATTCCCATCGACGAGGCCATGCGCGTGGCCGACGAGCTGCGTGAAAGCGGCAAGGTGACGCGCGGCCGCATCGGCGTGCAGATCAGCGAAGTGGGCAAGGAAGTCGCCGAGGCGATCGGCCTGCCCAAGGCCGAGGGCGCGCTGGTCAGCAACGTCGAGGCCGACGGGCCCGCCGACGACGCGGGCGTCAAGCCCGGTGATGTCATCACCTCGTTCCATGGCGAAACGATCAAGCGTTGGTCGGACCTGCCCCGTATCGTGGGCGAAACCAAGCCGGGCACCCGTACCGAAATGGAAGTGTGGCGCCGTGGCAAGACCGTGACCCTGTCGGTGCGGGTGGGCGAGCTGAGCGCCAGTTCCGCCACCGCTTCGGCCGAGGCCCCGGTCGAGCGTGAATCCGCCGGCAACGCGCTCGGCCTGCGCGTGGTCGATGTGCCGGCCGACTTGCAGAAGCGCCTGGGCATCAAGGGTGGCGCGCAGGTGCGCAGCGTCGAAGGCACGGCGGAAGCGGCCGGCCTGCAGCCCGGCGACATCGTGCTGGCCGTCAACAATACCGATGTGTCCGACGCGGCCCATTTCAACAAGCTGGCCGACAAGCTGCCCAAGGGCAAGGCGGCTGGCCTGCTGGTGCGTCGCGGCGAGCTCACCCAGTGGGTGGCCGTAGAACCCGCGAAATAGTCGTTGCGGTATTGCGTCAGTCGGCGCCCCAGCCGGGGCGCCGAGCAAAATCGGGCGGCTACGGCGCCTACGCGGCGGCGCGAACCGTATAAAATAGCCAGTTGCCGCAAAAGGGGCGCCCAGCGCCCCTTGTTTTTGGCCGGTTGCCGCGGGCTTGGCCTGCGTTTGCGCCATTTCGGCGTTTTATCCGTGTCGCGTCCCCAGGCACGGCTTTGCTCCTGATAAGCCCACCGTATGCAGCATATTCGCAATTTCTCCATCATCGCCCACATCGATCACGGCAAATCGACCCTGGCCGATCGCCTGATCCAGCGTTGTGGGGGCTTGGCGGCGCGCGAAATGTCTACGCAGGTGCTCGACTCGATGGATATCGAGCGCGAGCGGGGCATCACCATCAAGGCCCAGACAGCCTCGCTGCAATACCAGGCCCAGGACGGCAAGACTTACCACCTGAATCTTATCGATACACCGGGGCACGTCGATTTCTCGTACGAAGTCAGCCGTTCGCTGTCGGCCTGCGAAGGCGCCTTGCTGGTCGTCGATGCATCGCAGGGGGTCGAGGCCCAGACCGTAGCGAACTGCTACACCGCCATCGAGCTGGGCGTCGAAGTGCTGCCCGTGCTTAACAAGATGGACCTGCCGCAGGCCGATCCGGATGCGGCGCGCCAGGAAGTCGAAGACGTGATCGGCATCGACGCCTCCGAGGCGGTGCTGGCCAGCGCCAAGACCGGCATGGGCATCGACGAAATTCTCGAAACCATCGTGGCGCGCGTGCCGCCGCCCAAGGGCGATCCGTCCGCGCCGCTGCAGGCACTGATCATCGATTCCTGGTTCGACAACTATGTGGGCGTGGTCATGCTGGTGCGCATCGTCAACGGCGTGCTGCGTCCCAAAGACAAGATCCTGCTCATGGCTTCCGGGGCCACGCATCTGTGCGAGCAGATCGGCGTGTTCACGCCCAAGTCCCAGCCGCGTACCGAACTGTCGGCGGGCGAAGTGGGTTTTGTCATCGCCGGCATCAAAGAACTGGCCCACGCCAAAGTGGGCGACACGATCACCCTGGCCGGCAAGGCCGCCAGCGCCCCGCTGCCGGGGTTCAAAGAGGTCAAGCCGCAGGTTTTCGCGGGCCTGTATCCGGTAGAAAGCTCCGAATACGACCAACTGCGCGACTCGCTCGAAAAGCTCAAGCTCAACGACGCCGCGCTGATGTTCGAGCCCGAGGTGTCGCAGGCGCTGGGCTTCGGTTTCCGTTGCGGGTTCCTGGGCCTGTTGCACATGGAAATTGTGCAAGAGCGCCTGGAGCGCGAGTTCGACATGGACATCATCACCACCGCGCCGTCGGTCGTGTACGAAGTCGAGCAGCGCGACGGCTCCATCGAAGTCATCGACAGCCCGGCGCGCATGCCTGAAGTGGGCAAGATCAACGATATCCGCGAGCCCATCGTCAAGGTCACCCTGTTCATGCCCCAGGAATACGTGGGGCCCGTGATGACGCTGTGCAACAACAAGCGCGGCGTGCAGATCAACATGAGCTATCACGGCCGCCAGGTGCACCTGACATACGAAATCCCGCTGGCCGAGATCGTGCTCGATTTCTTCGACAGGCTCAAGTCGGTATCGCGCGGCTACGCTTCCATGGACTACGAGTTCCTGGAATACCGCTCGGCCGATGTGGTGAAGGTCGATCTGCTCATCAATGGCGACAGGGTCGACGCCCTGGCCATGATCGTGCACCGGGCCAACGCGCGCTATCGCGCCCGCGACGTGGTTACCCGCATGCGCAGCCTGATTCCCCGCCAGATGTTCGACGTGGCCATCCAGGCGGCCATCGGCGCCGAGGTCATTGCGCGCGAAAACGTCAAGGCGCTGCGCAAGAACGTGCTTGCCAAATGTTATGGCGGCGACATCTCCCGCAAGAAAAAACTGCTCGAAAAACAAAAGGCCGGCAAGAAGCGCATGAAGCAGGTCGGCAGCGTCGAGATCCCGCAAGAAGCCTTCCTGGCCATCCTGCAAGTCGAAGACAAGTAGCAAAAAAGGGCGCCTTAAATGAGCTGGAACTTCGCACTCATACTTTTTGTGCTGCTGGTGGTAACCGGCATTATCTGGGCGCTGGACGTGGCCGTGCTGCGGCGGCGTCGCGCCCAGCGGGCGCAGGCGGCTGCCGCCGGCGTAGACACCGCCTACACCACCGACGCGCAAGAAGCCGAGCGCATGCGCCAGGCCGCCGCCGCCTCGGCGTCGCGCGTGCCATGGTGGGTGGAATACGCCGTCAGCTTTTTTCCGGTGATCCTGTTCGTGTTCGTATTGCGTTCTTTCGTGGTGGAGCCGTTTCGCATCCCGTCGGGGTCGATGCTGCCCACGCTGCAATCGGGCGACCTGATCCTGGTGAACAAATTCACCTACGGCATACGCCTGCCCATCATCGACAAGAAAATCATCCCGGTGGGCGAGCCGCAGCGTGGCGACGTGGCGGTGTTCCGTTATCCGGTCGACCCGGACGTGGACTACATCAAGCGTATCGTCGGGCTGCCCGGCGACGAAGTCGCCTATCTGGACAAAAAGCTCTACGTCAATGGCAAGCTGGTGCCGCACGAGCGCGACGGGCAATACTTCGAGCCCGACCGTGTTTCGTATATTGCGCAATATAAAGAAAAATTAGGCGAAGTTAGCCACCAGATACTGCTTGATGAAGACAAATCGCAGATCTACGGGCCCATCTGGAAGTTTCCGGGGCTGGACCACTGCGCTTACGCCCGTAATGGAGTACGCTGCAAAGTACCCGAAGGGCATTATTTCGCCATGGGCGACAACCGGGACAATAGCGCGGACAGCCGCTACTGGGGGTTCGTCCCTGACGGTAATATCGTCGGGAAGGCATTCTTCATCTGGATGAACTTCAGCGACCTGAGCCGCATCGGCAGCTTTAACTGAACATGTCCCTCGCCACGCTGGAAACCCGCCTGGATTACCGCTTCGGCAGCGCGGCCCTGCTCGAGCAGGCGCTCACGCACCGCAGCCACAGCGCTCGCCACAACGAGCGCCTGGAATTCCTGGGCGATTCCGTGCTGAATTTCGTGGTGGCGGCCATGCTGTACGAACGTTTTCCCAAGCTCGACGAAGGCGACCTGTCGCGCCTGCGCGCCAACTTGGTCAAGCAGGCATCGCTGGCGGATATCGGCCAGCGCCTGGAATTGTCGCAGCACCTGCGCCTGGGCGAAGGCGAACTGAAAAGCGGCGGCTTTCGCCGGCCGTCCATCCTGGCCGATGCCGTCGAGGCGATTTTCGGGGCCGCGTTCCTTGACGGCGGCTTCGAGGCGGCACGCAAGGTCATCGTGCGGCAATACCAGCCGGTGCTGGCCAGCGTCGATCCCCGGACGCTGGGCAAAGACGCCAAGACCCTGCTGCAGGAATTCCTGCAAGGGCGCAAGCTGGCGCTTCCGCAGTACACCGTCGTGGCCACGCATGGCGCTGCGCACAGCCAGCAGTTCGAAGTCGAATGCGCCATTCCGGCGCTCGAGATAAAGGTGGTGGCGCCCGGCGCCAGCCGGCGCGCCGCCGAACAGTCCGCGGCCAAGCTGGCGCTGGAGGCCGCCCAGGCGGCCAGCCCCGCGCGCGCCACGCGCAAGCCCGGCAAGGCCCGCAAAACCGCGCAATTGTCACTGCCCGTGGCAGTGGCCCAAGAGGTCAAATGAGCAATACCCCTTTCCGAGCCGGGTTCATCGCCGTGGTCGGGCGCCCCAACGTGGGCAAATCCACCCTGACCAACGCCCTGATCGGGTCGAAAATTTCCATTGTGTCGCGCAAGGCGCAAACCACGCGGCATCGCATCCACGGCGTGCTGACGCGCGAGCACGAGCAATTCGTGTTCGTCGACACGCCGGGGTTTCAGACCCGCCATGGCGGCGCCATGAATCGCATGATGAACCGGGTCGTGACGCAGGCGCTGGCCGAAGTGGACGTGGTTGTGCATGTGGTCGAGGCCGGCAAGTGGACCGACGGCGACGCCCAGCTGCTGCCGCTGTTGCCGGATGCCCGCCGCACCATCCTGGTGGTCAGCAAGATCGACGCGCTGAAGCGGCGCGACGAGCTGTTTCCCTTTGTGTCCCGGATCGTGGCGCAGCATGCCTACGATGCCGTCGTGCCGGTCAGCGCGCTGAAGGATCAACAGCTGGACCAGCTGCTCGACGAGATCGCACGGCGGCTGCCCGAGGGCGAACCGATGTTCGAAGAGGATACGCTCACCGACCGTCCGGTGCGGTTCATTGCCGCCGAACTGCTGCGTGAAAAGATCTTCCGCCTGGTCGGCGATGAACTGCCGTATGGCTGTACGGTTGTCATCGAGCAATGGGAAGAAAACGACAAGAGCGCGCGCGTGGCGGCCTGTGTGGTGGTCGAGCGCGAAAGCCACCGGCCCATTCTGCTGGGCGCGGGCGGCGGGCACATGAAGCGCATCGCGACCGAAGCGCGCCAGGACATCGCCAAGTTGCTCGACAAGCCCGTGCACCTGGAGGTGTACATCAAAGTGCGCAAGGGTTGGTCGGAGCGCGAAAGCGCCTTGCGCGATCTGGGCTATGAGTAAAAGGGCGCACCGCGTCCTGGATTGCCCCGCCTACATGCTCCACGCCACCGCGTGGCGCGAAACATCGCTGATCGTCCAGAGTTTTTCCCGCGAGTATGGCTGCGTGGCCCTGGTGGCCAAGGGCGCCAAGCGGCCTTATTCGGTGCTGCGTCCGGTGTTGTCGGCATTCCAGCCGCTTACCCTGTCGTGGAGCGGGGCGGGCGAGGTCAAGACCCTTACCCGCGCCGAAGTGGCGGGCCTGCGGCCGCTGGCGGGCACGGCCCTGATGTCGGCCTGGTACATGAACGAACTGTTGCTGCGCCTGCTGCCGCGCGAAGATGCGCATCCCACGCTGTTCGACGCCTACGACACGGCCCTGCACCAGTTGGCGAGCGGCAGCCGCGCGGCGGGCGCCTTGCGGCGCTTTGAATGGACGCTGCTGCGCGAGACAGGCTACGGCATTGACGAGGCGGAACCCGATTTCAACGACCCGGCGATCGAGCCGGCCCTGCGGCGCGACCTGCGCGAACGGCTGGCGGCCAACCTGGCCGGGCGGCCCCTGGCGACTCGCCGCGTGCTGCTGGATCTGCAACGGCTCTAGCGCCATCGCGCGGTAACGTCGGCCTTGCCGCTGCGGGCCTCAGGGCGTTTTCGACAGCTCCGGCATCCACTGCAGCTTTTGCCCATCCAGGATCTTGTAGACGTCCACCGTCAGGTAGTTGCCCGACCCGGCGGTTACCAGCGTAACGGCCAGCTCGGGCTGCCCGTCGCCGTCCATGTCTTTGAATTCCGCTTGCCGCAATTCGCCGTCGCGCGGGCGGATGATGCCATCGGCATAGTCGCCGACAGACAAGTCGCGGTACAGACGCACGCTGTACGTGCCGATCGAGGCAGGCTCGGCGGTTTCCTGGGCGACCACAATCGAGGCAGGCCCTGCTCCCAGCGGCACCACGATGGGTTGCGGCGCGGCCGCGTCGGCGGGGCTGGGGGAGCCGGCCCATTCGACCACACTGGCGCGATGGGTGCGGCGGTCGACCAGGCACAGCAGGGTTTGCGCCGCCCCTTGCATGTGGGGCTGCGGCGCCCGCCCTCGGATCAGCAGCGCGGTCTGGCCGGATTGGTCGTCGAACTGCATGGGCATGCCCACTTGTTCGGTGCTGCCCAGGCCCGAGGCCTGTGCGCACAGGCGCAGCGCCTTGTCTTCTTGCTGCTGCCATGCGGCCGGCGAGCTGGCGTGGGCATCGTGTACAAACAGCGCGGCCGCAAGGGGCGCTGCGGCGAGTGCGGCGGCAAACGGCAACGAGGCCGGGGCGTGGCGGCGTTGGGGCATGCGGGTGCTCGTGTAGCGTAAGGAAGCGCCCATGATGAACCACGGGCGGCAGCGTGTCCATGGGGCTGCGGGCCGACGCCTGATTGCCCGCCGATGGCGGCCGCCGGCCGGCAGCCCGTGACGCATCGCGGCCGCGGCGTGCCCACGCGCAGGGAAAGCGCGGGCGGCAAAGGAAAAGGGCCCGCACATGGCGGGCCCCCAGGATTGCCGGTTGCCGTGGCAGGTTATTCGCGGTCACCGCCGAAGATGCCCAGCAGCATCAGCAGGTTCGAGAATACGTTGTAGACATCCAGGTAGATGGCCAGCGTGGCGGAAACATAGTTGGTTTCGCCGCCGTTGACCACGCGCTGCAGGTCTACCAGCATGAACGCCGAGAAGATCACGATGGCCAGGACCGAGATCGTGAGCATCAGCGCGGGCATTTGCAGGAAGATGTTGGCCAGGGCCGCCACCAGAATGACCACGGCGCCGGTGAACAGCCATTTCTGCATGCTGGACAGGTCGCGCTTGATGGTGGTGGCCAGCGTGGCCATTGTGCCGAACACGACGGCCGTGCCGCCGAACGCGGTCATGACCAGCTGCGCACCGTTGCCCATGCCCAGCACGAAGCCCAGCAGGCGCGACAGCATGACGCCCATGAAGAACGTAAAGGCCAGCAGCAGCACGACGCCGAGCGAGCTGTTCTTGTTTTTCTCGATGGCGAACATCAGGCCGAAGGCGCCGACCAGGAAGATGATGGCGGACAGCCCGGGGCTGGTCATCATGATCTGGTTCACGCCGGTCTGCAGGCCGACGGCCGCGCCCAGCACGGTGGGGATCAGCGACAGCGCCAGCAGCCAGTACGTATTGCGCAACACTTTGTTGCGCACGACCTCGCCAGCCGTGCCGGCGTACGCGCCTGAGCGGTTGAAGGGGGAAGGACGGTATTCGTTCATAAACGGCTCCTGTGGGCGGCTAACGGTTTGCCCTGTGCAATTAGATAGCTAGGATACCTTACAGTTCCCTGAAAAATCCACTCGCATAGCGGACAACGGGGGCGGCAGGCATGGATTCAGCCCGGGCGCACGGCACGGACGGCGCGCTCGATCAAGGCGGGCAGTTCGGCCTCCATGCGGGCCCGCAGTCCGGCCGCCGCGTCGTCGATGGCGTGCTGCAAGGCCTGTTCCAGCTCGGCCTGGAGGGCCGAGCGCAATACTGCATCGGCGCCGGCCGTGGCGGTTCCGGCAGCCGCCGCCGCGCTCCAGGCGGCATGGGCTGCGTCGGCTCCGCCGGCCGCATCCGATGGCAGCGCCGAAGACGGTGTATCGGTGACCTGGGTCAGGATGGGCACCTGGGGCTGGGGGCGGGCCTGCTCTGCCGGCGCGGGCTGCGTGGAGCCCAGCGTGGGCTCGGCCCGCTGCGTCAGCGTAGGAATGCCAGGGTCGGAATAGTGGTGGGGCATGCGGGGCTCCGGATGGCGGCCTAGGACGCGCGGCCGGCCAGGTCGTGGCTGTGGGGCGTATGCCCGGCGGCGACGTAGGCGCGCCACCGCTGGCGTGCCGCCTGCCGATCGGCAGGGTCGTCGGATACGATTTCCAGTACGCGCATGAATGCATCGTACCCAGGCGGGCAGGCGTCGTCCAGATTGAGCAGCCAGCATTCGTCGCGACCGGCCGGGCTGGGTGTGGCGGCGGTCAGCGTGACCGGCGTGTCGGCGGCCAGAGGATCCGTGGCCAGCACATGGGGCACAAAAGAGATGTCGTCGAAGGCCCACAACATGCGGTCGAACGCGGCCAGACGGACGCTGTCCGAGCAATACACCACCAGCTGCTGGCCTGCCTGGTAGCGCTTGCGGGCGGCATGGCAGGCGGCCCGCAGGCGATCCGGGGCGCCGAAGGCAAAGTCGATACGGGTCATGGAACAAGCCGGCGCCGGGCCGGCGCCGCGGCGCGAGCCGCGCCAGCCGCCGGATGGGCGGCCGGGCGGGCTAGCCGCGGCGTGGATACCGGCGCGTTCACGTCAGGCCTGGTCGAGCAGGAACTGCATCAGCAGCGGCACGGGGCGGCCCGTGGCGCCCTTGTCTTTGCCGCCGCGCCAGGCGGTGCCCGCGATGTCGAGGTGAGCCCAGCGATACGCCTTGGCAAAGCGCGACAGGAAGCAGGCCGCCGTGACGGAACCGGCCGGCGGGCCGCCGATATTGGCGATGTCGGCGAAATTCGACTTGAGCTGGTCCTGGTAGGCGTCTTCGAGAGGCATGCGCCAGGCCGGGTCGAGCGCCTGCCGGCCCGCGGCCAGGAGTGCGTCCGCCAGCGCGTCGTCTTGCGTGAACAGGCCCGTGTTGACGTGGCCCAGCGCCACCACGCACGCGCCGGTGAGCGTGGCGATGTCGATCACGGCCGATGGCTTGAAGCGTTCGGCATACGTGAGCGCGTCGCACAGCACCAGCCGGCCTTCGGCGTCGGTGTTGAGGATTTCGATGGTTTGCCCCGACATGCTGGTGACGATGTCGCCCGGCTTGTTGGCCTTGCCGCTGGGCAGGTTCTCGCACGCGGCAATGAGACCCACCACGTCGACCGGCAATTCGAGTTCGGCCAGCGCCCGGAAGGTGCCCAGCACGCTGGCCGCGCCGCACATGTCGTACTTCATTTCGTCCATCGTGGCCGCAGGCTTGAGCGAAATACCCCCGGCGTCGAACGTGATGCCTTTGCCCACCAGCACGACCGGGCCGTTCTTGGACTTCTTGGCGGCCTTGGCGGTGTGGCGCAGCACGATAAAGCGCAGCGGCTCGTCGGAGCCGCGCGCCACCGACAGGAACGAGCCCATGCCCAGGGCTTCGACCTGCTTGCGGTCGAGCACCTCAACTTTCAGCGACTTGAATTCACGGGCCAGCTTCCTGGCGGTTTCGCCCAGGTAAGTGGGGGTGCAGACATTGCCCGGCAGGTTGCCGAGCGTGCGGGTGAGTTCCATGCCGCGCGCAATGGCGCCGCCTTCCCGCAGGCCTTGCTGGGCCTGGGTGGCGTCGCTGCGCTCGACCACTTGCACGATTTTCTTGAGCTTGGGCCGCGCGTCGCGATCGGGTTTGCCCAGGGTGGCATCGTAATGATAGGTGGCCGCGCCGGCGGCGATGGCGGCCGCGCGGGCGCGGGCGCGCACCGGAACGTCGGCGATGGGGTTGGCCGCCAGGGTGGACACCGCTTCGGTGATGCGGGCCGCCACGCAGGCCGACGCGAACCCCTGTTCGGCGGCGGAATGCGCGCGCGCGTTGTAGTCGCTTTGCTTGCCCAGGCCCACCAGCACGATGCGCTGCGCCGACACGCCGGGCAGCGCGCGCAGCACCAGGGTGGCGCCGGCGCGACCGCGGAACTCGTTCTTGACGACCTGGCGCACGACGCTGTTGCTGGCGCGATCGATGACATCGGCGGCCGGGCTGAGTTCGCCGTCGGCATACACGCCGATGCCCAGCGCGGCTGTCTTGATTTGATGCAGGGAAGCTGTGGTCTGTGTGCTAAATTCCATGGAGGATTCCCGTGTGCGTGGTGCAGTGCGGTTGATTATCCCGCATATTCTCACATGTCTCTATTCAAACGGTCTGTCGTCGCCGAGATCACCAGCCACGCGGGCGTGGTGTTCTCGACGCTGGTGGTGGTATGGCTCAGCGTGCTGCTGGTGCGATTGCTGGGCGAGGCGGCAGGGGGCACTATCGGGGCCGACGTCGTGCTTGGCCTGGCGGCCTTTTCCACGATTACCGCATTGCCCACGGTGTTGTCGGTGTCGTTGTTCATTGCGGTGCTTACTACCGTTACGCGCAACTATCGCGAATCCGAAATGGTGGTGTGGTTCGCCAGCGGCCTGTCGCTCGCCGACTGGCTGCGACCCGTGATGCGCGTGGCGCTGCCCACGGCGGCGCTCGTCGCAGTGCTGACGCTCCTGGCGTCGCCATGGGCGTATCGCCAGATCGCCGAATATCGCGAACGCTTCGAGCAGCGTTCGGACCTTTCCAAAGTCACGGCCGGCCAGTTCGCCGAATCGGGCGATGGCCAGCGGGTTTTCTTTGCCGAAGAGCCCACGCGCGAGGGCGACGAACTGGGCGCGGTGTTCGCGCGCGAGACAGGGCCCGAATGGCATAGCGTCATGACCGCCAGCAGCGCGCGCATCGAAACCGAACCCAACGGCGACCGCTTCCTGGTGCTGGGCGCGGGGCACCGCTACGACCTGAAGCCGGGCACGCCCGAGATCCGCCTGGTGGATTTCGACCGCTATGGCATGCGTCTGGAAAGCAAGTCGGGCGACCCGTTGGCCGAAGCCCGCGCGGCCGCAGAGCGGTCCAGCAAGGCCCGCCCCACCATGCAGCTGATTGCCGACGATACCGATAGCGCCTGGGCGCAGATCATGTGGCGGATTTCACTGCCGCTGGCCGCGCTGAACCTGGCATTGCTGGCGATTCCGCTGGGTGCGGTCAATCCGCGCCTGGGGCGGTCGGGCGACCTGCTGATTGCCGGGCTGGTGGGCCTGCTCTACATGAACGTGATCAACCTGTCGCGCGCGTGGATCAGCAGCGGCAAGCTGCCGTTCGGGGTAGGCGTGTGGGCGGTGCACGCGGTGGTGCTGGCGCTGGCGGCCTATTTGCTGATACGCCGCCTGCGCGTGAAAGCGCCGCGCCAGGCAGCCTGAGCCCGCGCTACGGCAGGTAGCGCATGGCGCCGCGGCGGCCGGCCAGCAGGGGGGCATTGCGGGCGATCGAACGCCGCATGAAATCCCATAGCACCGACATGCGCTTGAGCTTGTGCAAGTCCTCGTGGCAGTACATCCAGAAACTGCGGGTGATGATGACGTCGTTCTCCAGCACGGGCAGCAGCCGCGCATCCTGTGCGGCGATAAAGCAGGGCAGGATGGCCAGAGACCGCCCCTGCAGCGCGGCATGGTATTGCGCCACGACACTGGTGCTGCGCAGCACGACGCGGCTGTCCGGCAACAGGTCTTCCAGATAGCGCAGGCGCTCGCTGAACAGCAGTTCGTCCACATAACCGATGAAGGTGTGGCCCGCCAGGTCCGCGCGACTGGCGATGGGGGCGTGGCGGCCCAGGTATTCGGGCGTGCCATACAGGCGCAGGGTGTAGTCGCACAGCTTGGTGCACACATACGGTCCGCGTTGCGGGCGCTCGATGGTGATCGCCAGGTCGGCCTCGCGTTTGGACAGGCTGACAAACCGGGGTACCGGCAGGATATCGAGCGTGATGTGCGGGTAGCGGCGCTGGAAGTCGGCAGCCAGCGGGGTCAGCACATAACTGCCGAACCCTTCGGTCGCGCCAATGCGCAGATGGCCCGACAGGGCCTGGCCGATACCCGACAGGTTTTCGCGCGCGCTCTGCATGGCGCTTTCCATCTGTTCGGCATAGACGAACAGGCGCTGGCCGTCTTCGGTCAGCATGAAGCCGCTGCTGCGCGATTTTTCGAACAGCAGTGTGTCGAGTTCCGCCTCCAGCGCGCGTATGCGGCGCCCCACCGTGGTGTGCTCGACGCCCAGCCGGCGGGCCGCGGCGCTGATGCGCTGGGTGCGGGCCACCTCCAGGAAATACCGTAATCCATCCCAATCCAGCAAAGCGGGCTCCTTTGGGCATTTATGCACAACGAATGTGCAATTTGTGCTGTTGCCTGGGGATTTTTACACATCTACACTAAGTCAGCCCTCGGGCGGCTGCAAAGCCCGGGCGACAACACTAATAATTCACCGGAGACAAACATGACGATGCACGCTCGCGGGCTGGCCGCCGGGTTATGCCTGGGCGCCTTGCTGGCCGGTCCAGCCGTGGCGGCCGACAAGCCGGCCGTGAAAATCGGTGTCCTTACCGACATGTCGGGAACCTATGCCGCAATGGGAGGCCCCGGCTCGGTGGCCGCTGCCCAGCTGGCCATCGACGATTGCCTGGCCGCCGAGTGCAAAGGCATGACGATCGAACTGGTTTCCGCCGACAACCAGAACAAGGCGGACGTGGGCGCAGCCCGGGCGCGCGAATGGTTCGACCGTGACGGCGTGACCGCCATCGCGGACTTGACCAATTCGGCGGTGGCGCTGGCCGTGCAGGGCATTGCCCGCGAGAAAAACAAGGTGGTGCTGTTTTCCGGTCCGGCCACCACGGCGTTGACCAACAAAGAATGCTCGCCGCTCGGCTTTCACTGGATGTTCGACACGTATTCGCAATCGGCCGGCGGCGCCAAGGCCACGGTGCGGGCCGGCGGCAAGACCTGGTACTTCATTACCGTGGACTACGCGTTCGGCCATTCGCTGGAAGCCGATACGTCCAAGGCTGTAAAGGCGCTGGGCGGAGAAGTGGCCGGCTCGGTGCGCCACCCCCTGAACGCGCCAGATTTCGCCTCGTACCTGCTGCAGGCCCAAAGCTCCGGAGCACAGGTCGTGGCGCTGTCCAACGGCGGCCAGGATACGGTCAATGCCGTCAAACAGGCGCGCGAGTTCGGTATCGTGGAAGGCGGGCAGCGGCTGGTGTCGCTGCTGATCTTCCTGTCGGACCTGCGCGCGCTGGGGCTGGAAAACGCGCAGGGCCTGTCGTACGTGGATGGCTTCTACTGGGATTACGACGATGCCACGCGCAACTGGTCGGCGCGCTTTGAAAAGGCGTTCCGCGGCCTGAAGCCGACCATGACGCAGGCGGGCGTGTATTCCAGCGTGCTGCACTATCTGCGCGCCGTGGCCGCCACGGGCAGCACCGACGGCAAGGTGGTCGCCGACAAGATGCGCGAGCTGCCGATCAAAGATCCGATCATGCGCAACGCCAGCATCCGCCCGGATGGGCGGGTGATCCACGACATGTATTTGTACGAAGTGAAAAAGCCCGGTGAATCCAAGGGCGGCTGGGATTATTCCAAGCTGGTTGCCACGATTCCCGCCGAAGAGGCCTTCCAGCCGCTGGCCGACTCCACCTGCCCGCTGCTGAAACCGTAAAGCGGCTGCCGGGGGCAGGCCGGGGGGCCGGCTCCTGGGGCCGGCCGCATCCCGTCTTTTACTAGGAGCAACCCCCATGAGTGCAGTCCCCACCGTACCGCTGTTGATCGGCGGCAAGCTGATCGAATCCAAAACCTCGGAGTGGCGCGACGTGATCGACCCGGCCACCCAGCAAGTAGTGGCCCGGGTGCCATTCGCCACGCGCGAAGAACTGGACCTGGCGGTGTCCAATGCCAAAGAGGCTTTCCAGACCTGGCGCAATACCGGGCAGGGCGCCCGCATGCGCGTGATGCTGAAGCTGCAGCAGCTGCTGCGCGAGAACACCGGCAAGCTGGCCGAAATGATTACGCGCGAACACGGCAAGACGCTGCCCGACGCCGAGGGCGAAGTCGGCCGCGGCCTGGAAGTGGTCGAGCACGCGTGCTCGATTGCCAGCCTGCAGCTCGGCGAATACGCAGAAAATGCCGCGGGCGGCATCGATGTCTACACGCTGGTGCAGCCGCTGGGCGTATGCGCGGGCATCACGGCGTTCAACTTCCCGGTGATGCTGCCTTGCTTCATGTTCCCGATTGCCGTGGCTTGCGGCAACACGTTTGTGCTCAAGCCTTCCGAGCAGGATCCGTCGTCGTCGTTGTTCCTGGCGCAGCTGGCGCTCGAGGCCGGCCTGCCGCCGGGCGTGCTGAACGTGGTGCACGGCGGGCCCGACATCGCCAACGGCCTGTGCGAACATCCGGACATCAAGGCCGTCTCGTTCATCGGCTCCACGCGAGTAGGGTCGGAAATCTACCGTCGCGCGTCCGATGCGGGCAAGCGTTGCCAAGCCATGATGGGCGCCAAGAACCATTGCGTGATCCTGCCCGACGCCGATCCCGAAGTCGCGCTGAACCAGTTGCTGGGTGCCGCCTTTGGCGCGGCGGGGCAGCGCTGCATGGCCGCATCGGTAGCCGTGCTGGTGGGCGAGGCCCGCAACTGGCTGCCGGATTTCGTCGAGCGCGCCAAGCGCCTGAAGGTCAATGCCGGCACTGACCGCGAGGCCGACCTGGGGCCGCTGGTGTCGCCCGGCGCCCGGCAACGCGTCGAAAGCCTGATCCAGAAGGGCGTGGACGAGGGCGCCCGACTGTTGCTGGACGGCCGGAACATCAAGGTGCCGGGCTTCGAGAAAGGCAACTTCGTCGGGCCCACGGTGTTCGATGGCGTGTCCGAAAACATGACGATCTACACCGAAGAGGTGTTCGGTCCGGTATTGAGCGTGGTGGGAGTCGACACGCTGGAAGAAGCGGTGGCGTTCATCAACCGCAACCCCAACGGCAATGGCGTCGCGTTGTTTACGCAGGACGGCGGCGCGGCGCGTTACTTCCAGAACAATATCGACGTGGGGCAGGTGGGCATCAATATTCCCATTCCGGTGCCCGTGGCGTGGTTCAGCTTTACCGGTTCGCGCGGATCCAAGCTGGGCGACCTGGGGCCCAACGGCAAGCAGGCCGTACAGTTCTGGACCCAGACCAAGACGGTGACGGCCCGCTGGTCTGCCCATGGCCGTGCGGTGAACACCACCATCTCGATGCGCTGAACCGCGCGGCGATCCGGCGCCCGCGGGCGTCGGATCGCCGCTGTGCCGGCGGTTCCGGCTGTTCCGGTGTCTGACACCATCGGTGTCAGACACCCCCGCCGCCCGTCGCCGTCCGGGACGTTCCTCGTTGCCAGGTTCCGGTGTCTGACACCGACGGTGTCAGACACCCCCCGCCGCTCGTCACCGTCCGGGGCGTTCCCCGTTGCCCGGTTCCGGTGTCTGACACCGTCGGTGTCAGACACCCCCTCGGTGTATAGTTATTACTATAAATAATATAGAGCTGGTTCTATATTACTTATAATTGGCCCTCTAACAGGGGCCACTATGAACCTGCAGCAATTCCGTTTTGTACGTGAAACCATCCGGCGCGACTTCAACCTGACCGAAGCCGCGCGCATGCTGTATACGTCGCAGCCCGGTGTTTCGAAGGCCATCATCGAGTTCGAAGACGAGCTGGGCATCAAGATCTTCGAACGCCACGGCAAGCGCATCAAGGGCCTGACCAAGCCGGGCCTGGCCGTGTCGCAGGTAATCGACCGCATCATGCGCGAAGTCGACAACCTGAAGAAGGTCAGCGACGAGTTCGCCCGCCGTGACGAAGGCGGCCTGGTCATCGCCTGCACCCATACGCAGGCCCGATACCTGCTGCCGCGCGTCATTCCCGCTTTCCGCAAGCAGTTTCCCAAGGTGCACCTGTCGCTGGCCGAAGGCAGTCCCGCGCAACTTGCCGAGATGGTGCTGCATGAACAGGCCGACCTGGCCGTGGCCACGGAATCCCTGGCGCTGACGCCTGGCCTGGCGACGTTGCCGGTGTACACGTGGGAACATACGGTCGTGGTGCGTCCGGACCACCCCCTGTGCGAGTTGACCAGCAGCGAAGCGCGCAACCTGACACTGGCCCAGCTGGCCGAGCATCCCATCGTGACCTACGACCGCGCCTTTACCGGCCGCACCACCATCGACGAAGTGTTTGCCAGCCAGGGCATCCACCCCGACATCGTGCTTGAAGCGATCGATGCCGACGTCATCAAGACCTATGTCGATGTGGGGCTGGGCATAGGCATCATCGCCGGCGTGGCGTATGACCCGCGCCGTGACGCCAACCTGGTGGGTCTGCCGGTGGGGCACCTGTTCGGCACCCACACCACGCGCGTAGGCGTGAAGGCGGGAGTCTTTCTGCGCGATTACGTCTACACCTTTCTGGAAATGATGGCCCCGGCGCTCACGCGCGATGTGGTCGCCGACGCGGTGCAGGGCCAGGGCGCCTGATTCCGCATTGCGCAGTCTGCCAGCCGGCCCCTTGCGGGCCGGTTTTTTTTTGCCCCTGGCACGGTCGATGCTATGCCCGGGAGCAGGGCGATAAAAATAATTAAATAAGAACCGATCTCATTTAAGTTGACTAAAAAATAGGAATCATTATCATTAACTCCGGTTCAACGAATCCGGGACAGACATCATGACATCAGCACTCAGTGCGGTAGTAGTGGGAGCAGACAGGCTGGGCAATATCCCCGAGCTGCTCAAGGGCCACAATATTGCTATCACGCACCACATCAGCGGTCGTGATCCGTCGCACCAGAAGAAAACGCTGCAGCTGCCTTCGGGCACCCAGCTGGTCATTTTGCTGACCGACTTCCTGGGGCACAACGTAATGAAGACCTTCCGCAACGCCGCGCAGCGCGGCGGCATCCGCGTCGTGGCCTGCCGCCGGTCGGTCTGCAGCATGAAGCAGGCATTGCAGCAATGCGGCCTGTGCACGATGCATTGACCAGAAGGGTGGGGCCGGGCCACACCCGGCCTGCGCGGCCGACGTGGGCCGCAATCCGCGCTAGCGGGCGGGCGCCGCGGCCAGCCGGTCGATGTCCAGGCGGCGCGCCCCGTTATAGCGCTTGGCCCAGTAGGTCAGGGTCATTTTCTCGATGCGCACCACACCGCCCGCGCTGGGCGAGTGCACGAAGCGGTTGTCGCCCAGGTAGATGCCCACGTGCGAATAGCGCCGGCCCAGGGTGTTGAAGAACACCAGGTCGCCGGGCTGCAGCTGTTTTTTTTCTATCGAGGTTCCCATCAGCGCAATGGCCGAGCTGCTGCGCGGCAGCTTCATGCCCAGGGCCTGCTGCGCCGCATACGACACCAGCCCGCTGCAATCGAAGCCCGTGTCGGGAGACGAGCCGCCGTACCGGTAGGGCACGCCCAGCTGGTCCAGGGCGGCGCTGATGAGCGGCTCATGGGCGGCCTGTTGCTGGCGGGTCAGCTTGCGCGTGACGAGCGCGCCGATCGGGTCGGCCGACGCAGACGCCGCGGCCAGATCCTGGGCGTCGAGGATGCCGGGGTCGGCCACGGGCCGCAGTTCAGGCGCGGCGCAACCGCCCAAGGCCAGGCACAGCGCCAGCAGCCACGCCCGCCGGCCGGGCTGGCCGCGGTAGGGTTTATCGTGCGCTGCGGTGAAATACCGTTGCATGCCCGCCTGAGCGAGGCGCCTGGCCCCACGGATCGTGATGGAAGTGGCCGCGATTCTAGCAAATGACCGGCATTGCGGCGCGGCCGCACATGGGGAATTCCCCAATTCGCAAGGCAAGCCTGGTGCAAGCTTTAGCGGCCAAAATACGCCGTTAGAGGCCGAAGACGCCCGCTTACGGAGAGCACGTCCGTCAACGGAGACACGCATGCAGAAAACCCGCGACTTCCATCGCCGCTCTATCGACAATCGCGACGCATTCTGGCGCGCCGAGGCCGAGCGCATCCATTGGGAAATCCCGTTCGAGCAGGTGCTCGATTTTTCGCGCCCGCCGTTCGCCCGCTGGTTCGTCGGCGGCCATACCAACCTTTGCTACAACGCCGTCGATCGGTGGCTGCCCCAGCAGGCCGACCGGCCGGCGCTGATCTGGGTGTCTACCGAGGTCGATCGCGAGCGCGTCTATACGCGCCGCGAGCTGTACGAAGAGGTGAACGCGGTGGCCGCCATGCTGCGCCAGCAGGGGGTGGGGCGCGGCGACCGGGTACTGCTGTACATGCCCATGGTGCCCGAGGCAGTGTTCACCATGCTGGCCTGCGCCCGGCTTGGGGCGGTGCATTCGGTCGTGTTCGGGGGCTTCGCCTCGGTGAATCTGGCGCAACGCATCGACGACGCCACGCCCAAGGTCATCGTGTCGGCAGACGCCGGATCGCGGGCGGGCAAGGTAGTGCCCTATAAGCCCTTGCTCGACAAGGCCCTGGCCTTGTGCGCGCACCCGCCGGGCTCGGTCATCGTGGTGGACCGCGGCCTGGCAGACGCCGAGCGCCAGCCGGGCCGCGACCTGGACTATGGCGAACTGCGCGCGCGTCATCAAGGCGCCCACGTGCCGGTCCAGTGGCTCGAATCGTCCGAGCCGAGCTATATCCTGTATACGTCCGGCACCACGGGCCGACCCAAGGGCGTGCAGCGCGACGTAGGCGGCTATGCAGTGGCGCTGGCGGCGTCGATGGAATATCTGTTCGACGGCAAGCCGGGCGACACGTATTTCTGTACCAGCGACATCGGCTGGGTGGTGGGCCATTCGTACATTGTCTATGGGCCGCTCATAGGCGGCCAGGCCACCATTCTGTACGAAGGCACGCCCGTGCGCCCGGACGGGGCTGTGTTGTGGCAGCTGGTCGAGCGCTACGGCGTCAATACACTGTTTTCCGCGCCCACCGCCGTGCGGGTGCTCAAGCGCCAGGCCCCGGAACTGCTGTCGCGCCACGATCTTTCCAGCCTGCGCGCCGTGTACCTGGCCGGCGAACCCCTGGACGAGCCCACCGCGCAATGGATTTCGCAGGGCCTGGGCAAGCCCATCATCGACAACTACTGGCAGACGGAGTCGGGCTGGCCCATCTTGTCGGCCCAGCCTGGCGTGGAGCGCGTGCCCACGCGCTTCGGCAGCCCGTCGTTTCCGGTTTATGGCTTCGATGTGCGCATCGTCAGCGAAACCACGGGCGAAGATCTTGCACCCAATGAAAAAGGCGTGGTGGCCATCGCGCCGCCGCTGCCGCCGGGCGCCATGTCCACCGTCTGGGGCGATGACGAGCGCTTCGTGCAGACTTATTTCTCGTCCATTCCGGGCCGCCAGCTGTATTCCACGTTCGACTGGGGGCGCGTGGACGACGACGGCTACTGGTTCATTCTGGGGCGCACCGACGATGTGATCAATGTCGCGGGCCACCGGCTGGGCACCCGCGAAATCGAAGAGTCCATCAACAGCCATCAGGCAGTGGCCGAATGTGCCGTGGTTGGGGTGGCCGACACGCTGAAAGGCCAGGCGGCCGTGGCGTTTGCGGTGCTGAAGAATCCGGCTATGGCCGCCACGCCCGACGACGCCCTGGCGCTCGAAGGCGATATCATGCGCGTGGTGCAAGAGCAGCTGGGCGCCGTGGCCCGGCCGGCGCGCATCCGTTTCGTGGCGGCCCTGCCCAAGACCCGTTCCGGCAAGGTGCTGCGCCGGGCCATCGTGGCCGTCTGCGAAGGGCGCGACCCCGGCGATCTCACCACCATCGAAGATCCGTCCTCTCTCGAGCAAATAAAGGAATCGCTGCAATGAACACCAAACCCGCACTGACCGCCGAAGACGTCAAGAAGATCCTGGCCGCCGCCGAGGCGCACGCCGCAAAGAACGGCTGGGCCGTGACCATCGCCGTGGTCGACGATGGCGGACATGCGCTGGGTCTGCTGCGCCTGGATGGCGCCCCGCCGATCTCCGGCCACATCGCGCCGGCCAAGGCGCAAACCGCCGCGCTGGGGCGGCGCGAGTCGCGCGTCTATGAAGAGAACATCAACAACGGCCGGTATTCCTTCCTTTCGGCGCCGCTTCTGCAGGGCATGCTCGAAGGGGGCGTGCCCATCGTGGCCAACGGCACGGTGGTCGGCGCGGTGGGCGTGTCGGGCGTGAAATCTTCCGAAGACGCCGATATCGCGCGCGTCGGCATCGCGGCACTGGGACTGTGACGCGGCCCCTGCCAGCCGAGCCGGCCGGCCTTGCGGCCGGCAGCCCGGCTGCGGGCTGGACGAACCTGCTCAACCCCGGAGTCCGGCGTCGCGAGATCTGGGCCTGGGCGATGTATGACTTCGCCAATTCCGGGTACACCACCGTCATCCTCACGACCGTGTTCAGCACGTATTTCGTGGGCGTGGTGGGCCAGCGCGCCGATTGGGCCACGCTGGCGTGGACGGCGGCATTGTCGTTGTCGTACCTGGCCATCATGCTCACCATGCCGGCGCTGGGGGCGCGGGCCGATGCGCGGGCGGCCAAGCGGCGGTTGCTGTTCGCCAGCACCGTCGGCTGCGTGGCCGCGACCCTGGTGCTGACCCAGGCCGAGCCCGGCGACGTCTGGCTGGCGCTGGCCGCCGTGGCGCTTTCCAACTATTGCTATTGCGTGGGCGAGTCCGTGGTGGCCGCCTTTCTGCCCGAGCTGGCCCGGCCTGCGGCGCTGGGGCGCGTGTCCGGATGGGGCTGGAGCTTCGGCTATTGCGGGGGCATGCTCACGCTGGGGCTGTCGCTGGCGTTCGTGACGTTCGGCGAGGCGCGCGGCATGCAGGCCGCGCAGTATGTGCCGTGGGTCATCGTCATCACCGCAGTGGTGTTCGCGCTGGCCGCGTTGCCGTCTTTTTTCCTGCTGCGCGAGCGGGCGGTGCCGCACGACATGGCGCTGCGGGCGCCCAACATGCTGCGCCGCCTTGCCGCGGCGTGGCGCGACACGGGCGCGCACTACCCCGAATTCCGCCGCCTGCTGATGTGCGGGGCCTGCTACCAGGCCGGCATCGCGGTCGTCATCACGCTGGCGGCGGTATATGCCGAGCAGGTCATGGGGTTCACCCTGCCGCAGATCATGTTGCTGGTGTTCACGGTCAATATCGGCGCGGCTGGCGGGGCCTTCGGCTTCGGCTACCTGCAAGACCGCATCGGCCACAAGCGCGCCCTGGCGGTCACGCTGGCCGGCTGGATCGTCATGGTGCTGGTGGCCTATGCCGCCGTGACGCCTGCCGTGTTCTGGGCCGCGGCCATCCTGGCCGGGTTGTGCATGGGCACCAGCCAGAGCGCGGGCCGCGCCATGGTCGGAGCGCTGGCGCCATCCGCGCGGCTGGCCGAGTTCTACGCCTTGTGGACCTTCGCAGTGCAGCTCGCCGCCGTGGTGGGGCCGCTGACCTACGGCGTGGTCACCTGGCTGACCGGCGGCAACCATCGCCTGGCCATTCTGGTCACCGGCCTGTTCTTCGTGGGCGGGCTGATCCTGCTGTCGCGCGTCGATATCCGGCGCGGCTTGGCCAGGAAAGCGCTGCAGGGCTGAACCTGCCTGGCAGCGGCTGGTATCCTAATAAAGTCGCCGCCGGCCACACGGGCCGCGGCGCCTGTGCCCGCCTGCCGCGTAAGGTGCCCGTAAGAGCGCGGCGATACGGTTGGGCATAGGCAGCTGGTCATAATTTGCCAAATCACGAAACCGGAGACAAGCATGTCCAATACCATCGAATCCGTCCTGGTCGAAAAGCGGGTGTTCCCGCCGTCCCAACGCGCCGCCGAAGGCGCGCGCATCGACAGCATGGATGCCTACCGCGCGCTCTGCCAAGAGGTCGAACAGGACTTCGACGGGTTCTGGACGCGCATGGCGCGCGAACACCTTACCTGGGCCAAGCCCTTCACGCAGGTGCTCGACGAATCGGATGCCCCGTTCTACCGCTGGTTCGGCGACGGCGAGCTCAACGTCTCGGCAAACTGCCTCGATAAGCACATCAGCAACGGCAACGCCGACAAGACCGCCATCATTTTCGAGGCCGACGACGGCACGGTAGAAAAGGTCACTTACCGCGAATTGCTGGCGCGCGTGTGCCGCTTCGCCAATGGCCTGAAATCGCTGGGCTACAAAAAGGGCGACCGCGCCATCATCTACATGCCGATGTCGATCCAGGCGGTCGTGTCCATGCAGGCGTGCGCGCGGCTGGGCATCACGCACTCGGTGGTGTTCGGCGGCTTTTCGGCCAAGAGCCTGCAGGAACGCATCGTCGACGTGGGCGCGTCGCTGGTCATCACGGCCGACGAGCAGATCCGCGGCGGCCGCCACATCGCGCTGAAGCCTGCGGTCGAAGATGCCATTGCCATGGGCGGATGCGACGCCGTGACCAAAATCGTCGTCTACAAGCGCACCGGCGGCAATATTCCCTGGAAAGAGGGCCGCGACCTCTGGATGCACGATGTCGAAGCGGGCCAGCCCGACACCTGCGAGCCGGTGCCGGTCAATGCCGAGCATCCGCTGTTCATCCTGTATACGTCCGGTTCCACTGGCAAGCCCAAGGGCGTGCAACACGCGTCGGGCGGATATCTGCTCTGGGCGCTGATGACGGTGAAATGGACCTTCGACGCCCGCCCCGACGATGTCTACTGGTGCACGGCCGACGTGGGCTGGGTCACGGGCCACACCTACATCACCTACGGCCCGCTGGCCGCCGGCCTGACCCAGATCGTCTTCGAGGGCGTGCCCACCTATCCCGATGCCGGCCGGTTCTGGGACATGATCGCCCGGCACAAGGTCACGACGTTCTACACGGCGCCCACTGCCATCCGCTCGCTGATCAAGGCGTCCGAGGCCACGCCTTCCACGCATCCGCGCAACTACAACCTCGACAGCCTGCGCATCATCGGCACGGTAGGCGAGCCCATCAACCCCGAGGCCTGGATGTGGTACCACAAGAACGTGGGCCAGGAACGCTGCCCCATTGTCGATACCTGGTGGCAGACCGAAACCGGGGGCCACATGATCAACCCGTTGCCGGGGGCCACACCCACCAAGCCGGGCTCGTGCACGCTGCCGTTGCCGGGTATCGCCGCCACCGTGGTCGACGAAACGGGAGCCGAGGTCGAACCCGGCAAGGGCGGCTTCCTTGCCATCAAGCGCCCGTGGCCGTCCATGATCCGCGCAGTCTGGGGCGACCCCGAACGCTTCAAGAAAAGCTATTTCCCGCCTGAACTGCGCGGCTATTACCTCGCCGGCGACGGCGCGCAGCGCGATGCCGACGGCTATTTCTGGATCATGGGCCGCATCGACGACGTGCTCAATGTGTCCGGCCACCGCCTGGGCACCATGGAAGTCGAATCCGCGCTGGTCTCGCACGAGCTGGTGGCCGAGGCCGCCGTGGTGGGGCGTCCCGACGACACCACCGGCGAAGCCGTGGTGGCGTTCGTGGTGCTCAAGCGCGCGCGTCCCGAGGGCGACGAGGCGCAAGCCATCGCCCGGCAGCTGCGCGACTGGGTCGGCAAGGAAATCGGCCCCATTGCCAAGCCCAAGGACATCCGCTTCGGCGACAACCTGCCCAAGACCCGCTCGGGCAAGATCATGCGTCGCCTGCTGCGCTCCGTGGCCAAGGGGGAAGAAGTCACCCAGGACGTGTCCACGCTGGAAAACCCCGCGATCCTCGACCAGCTGGCCAAGCAGGTCTGATGTGCCGCCACGCAACCCGGCCGTGGCCGCCGGGGGCGGCCGGGTTGGCGCCTGACCTGGCGCTATGAAGCGCCGCGCGTGGGGGTAGCAGGCGGGCGTGCGCCGTGAGCAGCAGCTACGACCGCAGGGGCCTGGCCCTGATGTTTGCCACCATCGTGGTGTGGGCCGGCAGTTGGGTCGCCATGAAATGGGTGGTTCCGTATATCGGTCCGTTCGATTTCGTGGCGGTTCGCTACCTGAGCGGCAGCGCGGTGTTGTTCGCGTTGCTGGCGATGCTGCGCCGCCCCTTGTCGATGCCGTCGTGGGGGCTGACCCTTTGCACTGGGCTGACCCAGACGGCCGCGTTCCAGTTCTGCGTACAGACCGCGCTGGTCACCGGCGCAGTAGGCACGGTGTCATTGCTGGCGTACACCATGCCGTTCTGGGTCGTGGTTTTTGCCTGGGCCTTGCTGGGCGATAAGCCGGGGCCGCGCCACTTTGCCGGATTTTTTCTTGCTGGGGCGGGGCTGGTGTGTTTCATTGCGCCCTGGGGCGGCATGGGAGACATCGCGGCCGTGCTGTTGGCTGCCGGCGGCGGCCTGTGCTGGGGCCTGGGCACTGTGCTGTCCAAACGCATGTTCAACCGCCATGCTCCCGACCTGATGACATTCACCGCCTGGCAGATGCTGATGGGCGGGGCCGCCTCCGTGCCGGTGGCCCTGTGGGCGCCGCAGGCGCCGGTGCAGTGGACGTGGCAGCTGGGCGCTGGCATGCTCTACATTGTGCTGATCGCCACCGCCGCGGGCTGGCTGCTATGGTTGTCGGTGGTGCGGCGCGTCCCTGCGTCCATCGCCGGCCTGTCCAGCCTGGGCGTGCCCGTGATGGCCACGTTGCTGGCCTGGCTGATGCTTGGCGAGCGGCCCGCCGCGGCCGAGATCGGCGGCATGGCGCTGATCCTGGCCGGACTGTGGGTGGTGAGCGGCGTGGGCCGCAAGCCGGCCTGATGCCCGCGTGGGCAGGACGTTACTTACTGGTACTGGAGTTCTTATGATCGATTTGCGCAGCGACACCGTCACGCGGCCCACGGCCGGAATGTTGCAGGCCATGGCCACTGCTCCGCTGGGCGACGATGTCATGGGCGACGATCCTACGGTGCAGCGTCTGCAGGCGGCGCTGGCAGAGCGCACCGGTAAAGAGGTGGGCCTGTTCTTCCCGTCGGGCACGCAAAGCAACCTGGCGGCGCTGATGGCGCATTGCGGCCGTGGCGACGAATATCTGGTCGGGCAGCAGGCGCACACGTACAAGTACGAAGGCGGCGGAGCGGCGGTGCTGGGCAGCATCCAGCCCCAGCCGGTCGAGCACGCGCCCGATGGCACCTTGCCGCTGGACCGGCTGGCCGCCTCGCTCAAGCCCCACGACGACGCGCATTTTGCGCGTACGCGCCTGCTTGCCCTGGAAAACACTTTCCAGGGCAAGGTGATCCCGCCGGGCTACATCGACCAGGCGTCTGCCTTTGCCCGCGAGCATGGCCTGGGCCTGCATCTGGATGGCGCGCGCGTGTTCAATGCCGCAGTGGCCTCGCAGCGCCCGGTGCACGAGGTCTGCGCGCCCTTCGATAGCGTGTCTATTTGCTTTTCCAAGGGCTTGGGTGCGCCGGTCGGGTCGGTGCTGGTGGGCAGCCGCGCGCTGATCGATTCGGCGCGACGCTGGCGCAAGGTGCTGGGCGGCGGCATGCGCCAGGCCGGCGTGCTGGCCGCCGCCTGCCTGTATGCGCTGGAGCACCATGTCGAGCGCCTTGCGCAAGACCACGACAACGCGCGCCTGCTGGCCGAAGGCCTGGCCGGCATCGATGGCGTGAAGGTGCTGGCGCAGGATACGAACATGGTGTTCGCCGAGTTCACGCGCGACGCCGAAGCCTTGTCGCGCGCGTTGCACGAGCAGGGCATTCTAGTGCGCGCGGTGTACGGCGGGCCCACCCGGCTGGTCACGCACCTGGATGTCAGCGCCGACGACATCCGCAAAACGGCGCGGGCGGTGCGAGACTTTTATGCTTGAGCGCTTGATGAGCGGTGTCTGACACCCTACGGGAGTCAGACACCAACGTTGCAGCGGTGGCCGGCGCATGGGGTATTGCTTGATGGTTCCGGTGTCTGACTCCCGAAGGGTGTCAGACACCAACGTCGGTCAGCCCTTGCTGCCGTTGCCGGCGAATGGGGCACCTGTTCCGGTGTCTGACACCCTACGGGAGTCAGACACCAACGTCGGTCAGCCTTTGCTGCCGTTGTCGGCGAATGGGGCATCTGTTCCGGTGTCTGACACCCTTCGGGAGTCAGACACCAACGTCGGTCAGCCTTTGCTGCCGTTGTCGGCGAATGGGGCACCTGTTCCGGTGTCTGACTCCCGAAGGGTGTCAGACACCTACGACGCCCCAGAGTGTCCGGCACCCCCTGCGAACCCCGCCTTTCCCGCAAAGCGCGGCACACGGGCGTTTGGCAAATTCCAGTAAGCCAGGCCAGGCAACAGACCTGCGGGCTTCAGGCCGGCGTCCAGCAGGTGGCCTGCGGCGCCTGCCGCGCACGATACCGCAGGGTCGTGGCCGGGGCAGGCGTGCCGTCCGGCCCCGAAGGTCCATGGCACGTCGCCTTGGGGCGCCAGCGTGCCGGCGGCGGCCAGTACCACCAGTATGGTGGCCCCCGCCGGCACAACGTGGCCATCCACCGAAATGTCGTCAGCCACATAGCGTCGCGTATTGTGTATGGGCGGATCGTCTTGCGCGGTGCGCGCCACGATCTGCTTGCAATACTGCATGTTGCGGCGGGCGGCGACAGCCTGGCCGGGGTTGCGCGCCAGCGCGACCAGCGTATTGCCGATCAGTCCCGCTCCTGCTTCGCACGACTGGAACAACAGCCCGACCAGGTTGGCGGCGATGATGGCGGGTTCAACCAGCGCGCTGGACGCGTCGTCCAGCAACTGGCGCAGGGGCGTGCCGCGCGCCGGATTTTGCAGGTGCCGCAGCATCGCCGACTGCAGCCAGTCTGCCGCGGCGCTGCCCTCGGCCACCTGCGCGGCGTCGGCCGCGGCGCCCAGCGCCCGACGAAACCGCCGCACGGCCGCGCCATACGCCGGCAAGTCCGCGGCCGCTATTCCCAGCCGCTGCGCCAGCGCGTACACGGGGGCGTCGAACAGGAAGTCGTCCAGGGCCGCGCTTGTCGTCGGCATGTCGGGCCAGCAGGGCGACAGCACATCGGGCAGGGCGCGTAGATATTGCGACAGCAGCGCCTTGACGACGGTGCGTCCGGCATCGTCGCGCATGCGCACGAAGCGGCCGAACATCAGGCCTGCCGTCTCGCCGGCGAGCGCCGGCGGCACGGGTTGCTCGGCGGGCCGCACGCGCGCCGCGCCATGTTCCAGCACCGCGCGAACCGTGGCGGGGGCGCCGGCTATCCACAGGCCGAGCCCGGCGTCGTAATGTAGCGCCCGTTCCGCCAGGCGCCGGTAATAGGGGTACGGGTCGCTGTGAGTCACAGCTTCGATGGGGTTGGCGGGTTGCATGGCCCCAGTATGGATGCAGGCCGGGCAAGATGTTTCGACGCAGGCCGAAATGACGGCCATTGGTCAGGCGAGCAGCGCCGCGTAGCCCTTGCGCGAATCGGGCCATTGCAACGCCAGGCCGCTGGCGCGCAGGCGCGCGTTGCTGAGCCTCTTGCTTCCTACGTTGGCGGGCGCGGGGCCGTCGCCGGGCTCGGGCGCGCCCGCCATGCTGGCCAGGCACGCGTACAGCTCATGCAGCGGCAAAGGGGTGTCGTCGCAGCCGATGTAGGTGGGCTGCACTTGCGGCAATGCCAACAGGTGGTCGGCCGCGGCGGCGGCGTCATCGATGTGGATGCGGTTGGCCCAGTGCGGCGGATGGCGCGGGGCGCGCGCCGTGCCGGCGCGCAGCCGTTCGATCAGTTGCAGCCTGCCCGGCCCGTAAAGGCCTGCCAGGCGCAGGCTGACAGACGGCACAGAGTGGGCGGCCAGCCATTGTTCGGTATCGAGCAGGATGCGGCCATTGAAGCCCAACGGGGCGGGCGGGGTGGTCTCGTCCACCCATTCGCCATGATGCTCGCCGTACACGGCCGTGGATGACACGAACAGGACACGCGTGAGCGCGCCGGCGTCCAGTGCGCCCAGCAGCGCGGGCAGCCCGTCGCGGAATAGCGCCCGATAGACTGCCGGGTCGCGCGTGCCGGGCGCGGGCAGGTAGGCCACCTGTGTGATGCCGGCCGGCAGGCCGGCCAAGGTGGCCGGCTGCGCAAGGTCGGCCTGCAGCCACCGGATGCCATCGGCGGCATCGCGCGGCGGATGACGCCGCAGCGCCCAGACCTCGGCCCCGCGCGCCAGCAGGCGGCGCGCCAGGCGCAGGCCCAGGTCGCCGCAACCCGCCAGAAGGACGCGCTCGGCCATGACGGCCTACATGCCGCTATAGACGGGGCCTTCTCCGCCCTGCGGGGCTACCCACACGATGTTCTGGGTGGGGTCCTTGATGTCGCAGGTTTTGCAGTGCACGCAGTTCTGCGCGTTGATCTGCAGGCGGTCTTCGCCGTGGTCGTCCTTGATGAACTCATACACGCCGGCCGGGCAATAGCGCGACTCGGGGCCGCCATACTTGGCCAGGTTGACCGCCACCGGCACGGTGGGGTCTTTCAGCGTCAGGTGGATGGGTTCGTTTTCATCGTGGTTGGTGTTGGAGATGAACACCGAACTGAGCTTGTCGAACGTCAGCTTGCCATCGGGCTTGGGATAATCGATGCGCGCGCATTCGGACGCCGGCTGCAGGCAGGCGTGGTCTGGCTTGGTGCGATGGATGGTCCAGGGGATATTGCCCTTGAGCACCAACTGTTCGATGCCCGTCATGATGGTGGCAACGGTGCGGCCCTTCTTGAACCATTGCTTGAAGTTGCGCGCCTTGTTCAGTTCGGTATGCAGCCACGACGACTCGAACGCGGCGGGGTAGGCTGCCAGTTCGTCCTGGCGGCGATCGGCCACCACGGCCTCGAATGCCGCTTCGGCGGCCATCTTGCCGCTTTTGATGGCCGCGTGGCTGCCCTTGATGCGCGACGCGTTCAGGAAGCCGGCTTCGCAGCCCACCAGTACCCCGCCCGGAAATGCCAGCTTGGGCAGCGACAGCAGGCCGCCCGCCGTGATGGCGCGTGCGCCATAGGCGATGCGCTTGCCGCCTTCGAAGGTGCCGCGGATGGACGGGTGCGTCTTGTATCGCTGGAATTCATCGAACGGCGACAGCCAGGGGTTGGCGTAGTCCAGGCCCACCACCATTCCCACCGCCACCTGGTTGTTGTCCAGGTGGTACAGGAACGAGCCGCCGTAGGTGTCGGCATCGAGAGGCCAGCCGGCGGTGTGCACCACCAGGCCGGGCTTGGACTGGGCCGGGTCGATTTCCCAGAGTTCTTTCAGGCCGATGCCATACGCCTGGGGATCGCGGCCGTCGTCGAGCTTGAAGCGCTCGATGAGCTGGCGGCCCAACTGGCCGCGCGAGCCCTCGGCAAATATGGTGTAGCGGGCCAGCAGTTCCATGCCGGGCTGGTAGTGATCGGTGTGCGAGCCGTCGCGCGCCACGCCCATGTCGCCCGTGGCCACGCCGCGCACGGCGCCGTTTTCGTCATAGAGCACTTCGGCGGCGGCGAAGCCGGGGAAGATCTCCACGCCGGCGGCCTCGGCCTGTTCGCCCAGCCACTTGACCACGTCGCCCAGGCGCACAATGTAGTTGCCGTGGTTCTGGAAACAGGGCGGCAGCATCCAGCTGGGGGTGCTGCGCGCGCCGGTGCGGGTCAGGAACAGGAACTGGTCTTGCGTGACGGGCACGTTCAGCGGCGCGCCTTTTTCTTTCCAGTCGGGGATGAGCTCGGTCAGGGCCAGGGGGTCCATGACGGCGCCCGACAGAATGTGCGCACCGATCTCGGCGCCTTTTTCGAGCACGCAGACGCTAAGTTCGCGATTCTGCTCGGTGGCCAGTTGCTTCAATCGCAACGCGGCGGCCAGGCCGGCCGGCCCGCCGCCGACCACCACCACGTCATATTCCATCGATTCGCGTTCGGACATTACAGCGATCCCCTCTATGGTGCTTTCTATTGATGCAAGGAAGTAATATCGTCGATTGTATTGCAGCCGGCCGCCTCCCGCCCCGGGGCGCCGCCCACTGACAGGAGCCTCCCTTGACCCGGGATCACAAACCCGCCCGCATTCTCGAAGTCGGCGATATCCACCAGGCCGACGTGCCCATGCGCTGGGGCGACGCCGATGCCTTCAATCACATGAACAACACGGTGTACTTCCGCATGATGGAAGAGGCCCGTATCCAGATGCTGCGCGGCGGCGACTGGGAGCCTGCGCCGGGGCACGGGTTCATACTGGCCCATGCGTCGTGCGACTTCCTGAAGCCCTTTACCTACCCCAGTACGGTGCGCGTCACTCATCGTGTCACGCGTATCGGCCGTTCCAGCCTCGAAACCGAAGTGGTGCTTGAAAAAGCGGACGACGATGGCGGCCCCTATGCCCGCGGCCGCACGGTGCTGGTCTGGATGGACTACGAAGCCAATCGCTCGCAGCCCTGGTCGCCCGGCGTGCTGGAGCAGTTGGGCGCGCGCTGCGCCCCGGCGCGCGCAAGCCGTTAAAATCGGGCCAAACAAAAAGACAAGCTGGCGCGCCACCCCTCGCAGCCGCGCCTTCCAAGAATCCCTATTTCCAGGAGCTGGACAGATGGACAAAGTATATGCAAGCGCTGACGAGGCGCTGGCGGGGGTCGTCGAAGACGGCCAGATGATCGCCGTGGGCGGCTTCGGCCTGTGCGGCATTCCAGAGGCCCTGATCGCCGCGCTGCGTGATTCCGGCGTCAAGAACCTTACCTGCATCAGCAATAACGCCGGGGTGGACGGTTTCGGCTTGGGCCAGTTGCTCACCACGCGGCAGATCCGCAAGATGATCGCCTCGTATGTGGGCGAAAACAAAGAGTTCGAACGCCAGTACCTGGCCGGCGAACTCGAACTGGAATTCACGCCGCAGGGCACGCTGGCCGAAAAGCTGCGCGCCGGCGGCGCAGGCATTCCCGCATTTTTCACCCGTACCGGCGTGGGCACGATCGTGGCCGACGGCAAAGAACAGCGCGAATTCGACGGCCAGCAGTACGTCATGGAACGTTCGCTGGTGCCTGATGTGTCGCTGGTCAAGGCCTACATCGCCGACCGCAGCGGCAATCTGGTGTTTCGCAAGACCGCGCGCAACTTCAACCCCAACGTGGCCATGGCGGGCAAAGTCACGGTGGTCGAGGTCGAGAAGATCGTCGACACCGGCGCGCTCGATCCCGACCAGGTCCACCTGCCCGGTATCTATGTGCACCGCATCGTGCTCAACGAGCAACCGGAAAAGCGCATCGAACAACGCACCACTCGCCCGGCCTAAGGAGAACACGACATGGCATGGTCCCGCGATGAAATGGCCGCGCGCGCCGCGCGCGAGCTGCACGACGGTTTTTACGTAAACCTGGGCATAGGCTTGCCCACCCTTGTGGCCAACCACGTGCCTGCCGGCATCGAAGTCTGGCTGCAGTCCGAAAACGGCCTGCTGGGCATCGGCCCGTTTCCCACCGACGACCAGGTCGACGCCGACCTGATCAACGCCGGCAAGCAGACGGTTACCACCTTGCCGGGCTCTTCCATTTTCTCGTCGGCCGACTCGTTCGCGATGATACGTGGCGGCAAGATCAACCTGGCGATCCTGGGGGCCATGCAGGTGTCCGAAAAGGGCGACCTGGCCAACTGGATGATTCCCGGCAAGATGGTCAAGGGCATGGGCGGCGCCATGGACCTGGTGGCCGGTGTCGGCCGCGTCGTGGTGTTGATGGAGCACGTGGCCAAGAAAAAAGACGGCACCGAAGACATCAAGCTGCTGCCCGAATGCACGCTGCCCCTGACCGGCGTGGGCGTGGTCAATCTCATCATTACCGACCTGGGCGTGATGGAAGTGGGCGACAACGGCCTGAAGCTGATCGAACTGGCCCCCGGGGTCACCGTCGAAGAAATCCAGGCCAAGACCAAGGCCCGGCTCGACGTATCCGCTGTCGCCTGAAACCGGGCGTCTGCGGTGTTCCCGAACCCTGCTGCGGCAGGGTTTTTTCATGGGCGCTCGTGGCGCGCGCGGATGGCAGGGTATTCCCGCAGTATGAAAGCATATTTTCTTAATTAAAATTGCCATGAAAACAAATTTACATTGATGCCCTACCGCACTTTCATGGCCCAACCCAGCCCATCCGTCGCGGCCCGGATCGCCCGCGCCCAGCCTGATCTGAGCCGCGCCCAGCATCGCATGGCCGAATACGTGCTGGCGCACCAGTTCCGAGTGGCCACGATGACAATCGACGAATTCGCGGCGGCGGTGGGCGTGTCGGTGGCGTCGGCGAACCGGTTCGCGCGTGCGCTGGGGCTGCCCGGCTATCCGCAATTCCGCGCCGAACTGGCGCGGGGCTTTGAAGCCGCTCTGGAGCCGGTGGAAAAGCTGCGCGTGGAACTGGCGCATTCGGCGACTGCCGTGCAGGTCATGGCGGCCACGCTGGAAGAAGACATCCGCAATGCGCAGCGCACCCTGCAGGCGCTGGATGCCGAAGCCTGTGAACGGGCCGTAGACATCGTGCTGGCGGCCGAACGGGTTTTCATCATCGGTTTCGGCTCCAGCGGCTTCCTGGCGGGCCTGCTGCAGCGCAACCTGTGCATGCACCTGTACTCGTGCGAATCGCTGGCCGGGCCCGGCGGCGTTTCGCACGCCGCGCGACAACTGGCCCGCATGACCGAACGCGACCTGGTCATCGCCATCGCCTTTCCGCGCTACCTGGCCGACACGGTCACGCTGGGGCGGGCCGCGCAAGACGCCGGCGTGCCGGTGCTGGTGCTGACCGACAAACCCACCTCGCCGCTGGCGCCGCTGGCCACGGTAGCGCTGTATGCGCATACCTCGCGCCAACTGTCGTCCAACTCTGAAACAGCCGCCCTGGGCCTGGTCGAAGGTCTGTCCGCGGCGGTGGCCCACCGGGCCAAGAACCCAATTCAGGCCGCAGCCGGCGTGACCCAGTCCGTCATGCCGTGGCTTTTCCATGGTGCAGGAGCAGGAAAAAGATGATTCAACCGGTTATCGCGATCCACGGTGGCGCGGGCGCCATGTCGCGCGCCGCCATGTCGCCCGAGAAAGAACAGGAATACCTGTCGGCCCTGCGCGAAATCCTCCAGGCGGGACAGGCGGTGCTGGCCGCCGGCGGCACCGCGCTGGATGCGGTCACCGAGGCGGTGCGCCGTCTGGAAGACTGCCCGCTGTTCAATGCCGGCCATGGCGCGGTATTCACGAGCGCGGGCACGCATGAGCTGGACGCGTCCATCATGGATGGCGCCACGCTGCGCTGCGGCGCCATCGCGAACGTTTCGCGGGTGCGCAATCCCGTACTTGCCGCCCGTGCCGTCATGGAACACAGCAAGCACGTGTTCTTTGTGGGCGCCGGGGCGGAAGACTATGCGCGCGCCCAGGGGCTGCAGATGGTGGATCCGTCTTATTTTTCGACGCAGGCGCGGCACGAACAGTTGTTGCGCGTACAGCGCGAAGCGCCCGGTGCGGCCGTGCTCGACCACGACGGCCACGCCATGGTGGCCGGCTGCCAGCCCGCGCCGGCCGACCCGCTGGATGCCGACAAGAAATTCGGCACGGTAGGGGCCGTGGCGGTAGATGCCCACGGCAATGTCGCGGCCGCGACCTCTACCGGCGGCATCACCAATAAGCAGGTGGGGCGGGTGGGCGACGCACCCTTGATCGGCGCGGGTTGCTACGCCAGCAACCGCAGCTGCGCCGTCTCCACAACCGGCACCGGCGAAATGTTCATCCGGGCAGTGGCTGCCTACGACGTGGCCGCACAGATGGAATATGCCGGCGCCACCCTGCGCGACGCCGCCGACCGCGTGGTGTTCGACAAGCTGCCCGCCATCCAGGGCAAGGGCGGGCTGATCGCCGTCGACGCGCAGGGCAACGTGGTCCTGCCCTTCAACACCGAAGGCATGTATCGCGGCTATGCCCGCGTGGGCGAAGACCCGGTTGCCGCCATCTACCAATGACTGCCGCACAACGCCGCCGCCCGCCGGGCGGCCAGTATGGGAACAAGCAATATGGTTGACCGTGCAAGCAGCCTTGCGCTGCCTGACAATCGTGTCGTACAGGTCGACGGCCTGAGCGTGCGTTTTTCCACGTCCGAGCGCACGGTCGAAGCCGTGCGCAATCTGTCGTTTCAAGTCAGCCGGGGCGAAACGCTCGCCATCGTGGGCGAGTCCGGGTCCGGCAAGTCGGTGACGTCGCTGGCGCTGATGCGACTGGTCGAACATGGGGGCGGCAATATCACCGGAGGCAGTATGCTGCTGCGCCGGCGCAATGGCTCGGTGGTCGATCTGGCGCGCGCCTCTGGCTCCACCATGCGCAGCATACGCGGCGCGGATGTGGCCATGATCTTCCAGGAGCCCATGACCTCGCTGAACCCCGTGTTCACGGCGGGCGACCAGATTGCCGAATCGATCCGCGTGCACCAGGGCATGGACGCCGCCGGCGCGCGCGCGGAAGCCTTGCGCATGCTGGAGCGCGTGCGCATTCCCGAAGCAAGCCAGGTCATGGGCCGCTATCCGCACCAGTTGTCGGGCGGCATGCGCCAGCGCGTCATGATCGCCATGGCGCTGTCGTGCAAGCCCCAGCTGCTGATCGCCGACGAACCGACCACGGCGCTGGACGTCACCATCCAGGCGCAGATCCTGCAACTGATCCGGCAGCTGCAGCAAGAAATGAACATGGGCGTGATCTTCATCACGCACGATATGGGCGTGGTGGCCGAAGTGGCCGACCGCGTGCTTGTCATGTACCGGGGCGACAAGGTCGAAGAGGGTGATTCCCGGCAGGTGTTCGAGCGCCCCGCCCACGCATACACGCGCGCGCTGCTGTCGGCGGTGCCGCGTCTGGGAGCGATGTCGGGCACCGATCTGCCCGCCAAGTTCCCCTTGCTGCGCGTGGACGCACCCGATCTGCCCGCGCCGGTCGAGCCGCACGATACGGTGCGCGGCGACGTACAGCCCATTCTGCGCGTCAAAGACCTGGTCACCCGTTTCGACGTGCCCAGCGGCCTGTTCGGCCGCGTCAGGCGGCGGGTGCACGCGGTCGAGCGCGTCAGCTTCGATCTGTACCCTGGCGAGACCCTGGCGCTCGTGGGCGAATCCGGTTGCGGCAAGTCGACCACCGGGCGGTCGTTGCTGCGCCTGGTGGAAAGCCAGAGCGGGGCCATCGAGTTCGGCGGCCAGAACATCCGCGACATGCCCGCCAGCGAATTGCAGCATCTGCGCCGCAATATCCAGTTCATCTTCCAGGACCCGTTCGCGTCGCTCGACCCGCGCGTGACGGTGGGCTTTTCCATCATGGAGCCGCTGCTCGTGCACGGCATCGCCAAGGGCGCGCAGGCCCGCGAGCGGGTGGCCTGGCTGCTCGAAAAAGTGGGCTTGCCGCCGGAGCATGCCAGCCGCTATCCCCACGAGTTTTCCGGTGGCCAGCGCCAGCGCATTGCCATCGCTCGCGCGCTGGCCCTGAATCCCAAGGTGGTGGTGGCCGACGAGGCCGTCTCGGCATTGGATGTTTCCATCCAGGCGCAGATCGTCAACCTGATGCTGGACCTGCAGCGCGAACTGGGCGTGGCGTTCCTGTTCATTTCGCACGACATGGCCGTGGTGGAGCGCGTCAGCCACCGCGTGGCGGTGATGTACCTGGGCCAGATCGTCGAGATCGGCCCGCGGCGGGCCATCTTCGAGAACCCGCAGCATCCATACACGCGCAAGCTGATGGACGCGGTGCCCATCGCGGATCCCTCGCGCCGGCATCTGGCGCGCGAGCTGCTGTCCGATGAGATCCCCAGCCCGATACGGGCCGTCGGCGACGAACCGGTGGTCCAGCCGCTGGTGCAAGTGGCACCGCGGCATTTTGTCGCCCGGCATCGCATTGCCGGCGCCTATTGATAAGCAAGCCGTCTGTAGACCCCAAGGAGCCTGTTCATGAGTAATCGAGTCAAACCGCTGTTGCGGCGCAAAACCCTGGCGGCCAGCCTGCTGGCGCTGTCCGCGCTGACCTTCGGCGGCGCCGCCTACGCGGCCAAGGACGTGGTGCTGGCGCTGAGTTCGCAGGCCGAGACACTCGACCCGTACAACACCAACACCACGCTCACCACTGCGGTGACCAAGTCGTTCTACGAAGGTCTCTTCGAATTCGACAAAGACCTGAAGATCAGGCCAGTGCTCGCCGAAAGCTACGAAGTGGCTCCCGATGGCCTGGTGTACACGTTCAAGTTGCGCCAGGGCGTGAAGTTCCACGATGGTACGGACTTCAACGCGGCGGCCGTGAAGACCAATCTCGAACGCGTCCTCAATCGCGACAACCGCCTGGCGCGCTACAACCAGTTCAACCGCATCGACAAAGTCGAGGCTGTCGACGACCACACGGTGCGCATCACGCTGAAAGAGCCGTTCGCGCCGTTCATCAACTCGCTGGCCCACGCCTCGGCCGCCATGATCTCGCCGGCCGCGCTGGAAAAATACGGCAAGGAAATTGCGTTCAACCCGGTAGGCACCGGCCCGTTCGTGTTCGACGGCTGGAAGCAGACCGACTACGTGCGCGGCAAGAAGTTCGACGGTTACTGGAAGAAGGGCTACCCCAAAGTCGACAGCGTTACCTGGAAGCCCGTGCTCGAGAACAGCACGCGGGCGGCCATGCTGCAGACCGGCGAAGCCGATTTCGCGTATACGCTGCCGTACGAGCAGGCCGCGCAATTGGACAAGAGCGACAAGCTCGACGTCATCACCGGCGACTCCATCGTCACGCGCTACGTCAGCTTCAACGTCCAGCACAAGCCTTTCGACAACGTGAAAGTGCGCCAGGCCATCAATTACGCCATCAATCGCGAGGCCCTGGCCAAGGTGGCGTTCTCCGGCTACGCCTTCCCCGCCCAGGGCATCGTGCCGCAGGGCGTGGCCTATGCGCACAAGATCGAGCCGTGGCCCTACGATCCCAAGAAGGCCAAGGAACTGTTGGCCGAGGCCGGCTATCCCGACGGCTTCGAATCGGTGCTGTGGGGCGGCTACGCCAACTCCACGACGCAGAAGGTTCTGCAGTTCCTGCAGCAGCAACTGCGCCAGGTGGGCATCAAGGTGCAGGTGCAGGCCCTGGAAGTGGGGCAGCGCACGGAATGGGTGCAGCAGGCGCCCGAACCTGCCAAGGCGCCCGTGCGCATGTACTACGCCGGCTGGTCCGCTTCCACCGGCGAGGCCGACTGGGCGCTGCGTCCGTTGCTGGCATCCGAAGCGTTTCCGCCCCGGTTGAACAACACCGCCTACTACAAGAACGATGTGGTGGACGCCAATATCGCCAAGGCCCTGCGTTCGGTCGATGACCAGGAAAAGGCGCAGCTGTACAAAGAGGCGCAAGAGCAGATCTGGAAAGACGCGCCGTGGGCCGCGCTGGTCACCGAGCGCACGCTGTACGCCCGCAGCAAGAAGCTCGACGGTGTGTACGTGATGCCCGACGGCAACATCAACACCGGCGAAATCACGCTTTCCGAGTAAGCGGCCGCCAGGCTGCAACACGGACGATGCGCGGGGCGCCCCGCGTCCCGCGCATCGCCGACCAGGTTGAAAAATGCTGAATTACTTCCTCAAGCGGCTGGTTGGGCTGGTGCCCACGCTATTGATCGTGGCGGTGCTGGTGTTCCTGTTCGTGCACATGCTGCCGGGCGACCCCGCGCGCCTGGCGGCAGGGCAGGACGCCGATCTGGAAACCGTTGAACTGGTGCGCGCGGAACTGGGGCTGGACAAGCCGCTGCCCGAACAATTCATGCGCTTTTTCACCAATATCGTCCAGGGCGACCTGGGCACATCGATGCGCACGCGGCGTCCGGTATCCACCGAGATCGCCGAGCGCTTCATGCCTACGCTGCTGTTGACGCTGGTCAGCATGGCCTGGTCGGTGCTGTTCGGCATGACCATCGGCATTTTTTCCGCGGTGTTCCGCAACCGGTGGCCCGATCGCCTGGGCATGACGCTGGCCGTGTCGGGAATTTCGTTCCCGGCGTTCGCGCTGGGCATGCTGCTGATGCAGGTGTTCTCGGTGAACCTGGGCTGGCTGCCCACGGTGGGGGCCGACAGCTGGAAACACTACATCCTGCCGTCGCTCACGCTGGGCGCCGCGGTGGCCGCCGTGATGGCGCGCTTCACGCGCGCATCATTTGTCGAAGTCATCCAGGAAGATTTCGTGCGCACGGCCCGCGCCAAGGGGTTGCGCGAGCGTGTCGTCATCGTCAAGCATACGCTGCGCAACGCGCTCATTCCCGTGGTCACCATGATGGGGCTGCAGTTCGGTTTCCTGCTGGGCGGCTCCATTGTTGTCGAGGCGGTCTTCAACTGGCCCGGGCTGGGCCGGCTGCTGGTCGATTCGGTCAACATGCGCGACTATCCCGTCATCCAGGCGCTGGTCCTGTTGTTCTCGCTCGAGTTCATCCTGATCAACCTGGTCGTGGACATGCTCTATGGTTTCATCAACCCCACCATACGCTACAAATGAGGCGGCCATGACACAGACGACCGCCGTGAATGCCGGCATCAATACTGCCACCAACGTGCGAACCCCCTGGGGCGAATTCTGGCGCAAGTTCCGCAAGCAGCATGTGGGCGTAGCCGCCCTGGTGTTCGTGCTGCTGCTGGTGCTGGTCGCCGTGCTGGCGCCCTGGATCACGCCGTACGACGCCGAGAATTACTTCGACTACGACATGATCAACACCGGGCCGTCCGCGGCCCACTGGTTCGGCGTAGACCCGCTGGGCCGCGATATCTTCAGCCGCATCCTGGCCGGCGCGCGCATTTCGCTGGCGGCCGGCTTCCTGTCGGTGCTGCTGGGCGGCCTGGTGGGCACTGCCCTGGGGCTGCTGGCCGGCTACTACGAAGGCTGGTGGGACCGCATCACCATGCGGATCTCGGACGTGCTGTTCGCCTTTCCGGGCATCCTACTGGCCCTGGGCGTGGTCGCCATTCTGGGCAGCAGCATGGTCAACGTCGTGGTGGCGGTGTCGGTGTTCAGCGTGCCGGCCTTTGCCCGCCTGGTGCGCGGCAATACGCTTGCCCTCAAGCACCTGACCTACATCGAGGCCACCAAGAGCATCGGCGCTTCCGACTGGACCATCCTGATGCGCCACATCCTGCCGGGCACCATTTCGTCCATCGTGGTGTACTTCACCATGCGCGTGGGCACATCCATCATTACGGCGGCCAGCCTGTCGTTCCTGGGCATGGGCGCGCAGCCGCCCACGCCCGAATGGGGCGCCATGCTCAATGAGGCTCGCGCCGACATGGTAAACGCCCCCCACGTGGCCCTGTTCCCCAGCCTGGCCATCTTCTTCACCGTGCTGGCGTTCAACCTGCTGGGCGACGCCTTGCGCGATGCCCTCGATCCCAAGATCGACCGCCTGTAGTCCGGCCCGATGAATACGCAATCGATCATTCCGCGCGTCGGCATGTTGCCGGCGGGCCCCCTGGACGCCATTAGCGACGTGCGCGGCGTAACCGTCGGCCACTGCACGCTGGCCGATGCAGCCCTGCAGACCGGCGTCACCGTGGTGCGTCCGCACCAGGGCGACGTCTACCGCGACAAGGTGCCGGCCGCCGCCGCGGTGCTCAATGGCTTCGGCAAGAGCGTGGGGCTGGTGCAGGTGCGAGAGCTCGGCGTGCTCGAAACGCCGCTGGCGCTGACCAACACTTTTGGCGTGGGCACGGTCGCCAATGCGCAGATCCGCGCGGCCCTGGCGGCCAACCCGTCCATCGGCCGCGATTGGCCCACCGTCAATCCGCTGGTGTTCGAGTGCAATGACGGGTATCTCAACGACATCCAGGCGCTGGCGGTGCAAGAAACGCACTATGCCCAGGCGCTGGGCGCGGCCGATGCCCATTTTGCGCAGGGCTCGGTGGGGGCGGGGCGCGGCATGTCGTCATTCTCGCTGAAGGGCGGCATCGGATCGGCGTCGCGCGTGGCAGAGATCCAGCCCGGCCTGCGTTACACCGTTGGAGCGCTGGTGCTGGCCAACTTCGGCAGGCTGCCCGCCCTGACGATCGCGGGCCGCCCATTCGGCCGCGAGCTGGCGCTGCGGCAGGATCGGGCCGTGGCCGCCGATGCGGCGCGCCCGGAGCAGGGCTCTATCATTCTGCTGCTGGCCACCGACGCGCCTCTGGATGCGCGGCAGTTGCGGCGCGTGGCGTTGCGCGCCGGGGCCGGGCTGGCCCGCACCGGGTCGGTGTTCGGCCATGGAAGCGGAGACATCGCCCTGGCGTTTTCCACCGCCTACACCGTTCCGCACCTGGCCGAACGCGGCATGCCGGCCGTGTCCATGCTGCACGAAACCCGCATCGACCCCTTGTTCGAGGCGGCCGCCGAATCCTGCGAACAGGCCATCGTGGCGGCCCTGTGGCACGCCGAATCGGTCACCGGGCGCGACGGCCACCGTCGCGCCTGCATCCGCGAAGCCGCGCCCGAATGGCGCCAATGGCTGGCCCGCACCGAACTGTAGGCCGGCTTGTCGGGCCGTCACGGGCCCATACTCTTTCTAGCCCGCATCTATGAAAATCCTGATTTCCACCGACATCGAGGGCGTGGCCGGCGTATTTCACGCCGAGCAGACGCGGCCGGGCAACGGCGAATACGAACGCGCGCGCGCCTGGATGACCGGCGAGGCCAATGCCGCCATCGAAGGCGCGTTCGACGGCGGCGCCGACGAGGTGCTGGTCAACGATTCGCACGGCGGCTTTCGCAACCTGTTGCCCGACGCGCTCGATGCGCGGGCGCGCGTCGTGCTGGGCAAGCCGCGTTACCTGGGCATGATGGGCGGCCTGGAAGAATCCTGCGACGCGGTCTGCCTGGTGGGCTACCACGCACGTTCGCAGGCGCGCGGCATACTGGCGCATACGATCAACAGTTTTGCGTACGCGCGCGTATTCATCAACGGCGTCGAGCTGGGCGAAGCCGGCCTGTACGGGGCGCTTGCCGGCGAACTGGGCGTGCCCGTGATCATGGCCAGCGGCGATGATGTCTTCATCGAAGAGACTCGGCCGCTGTTCCCGCGCGCCCGCTGGGTGCAGACCAAGGTGGCGCACGGACAGGGCAGCGGCGTGTCGCTGTCGCCCGCGGCCGCGCGCCAGGCCATTGCGGCCGCGGTCCGGGACGCCGTGCGCGAGGCCGGCCAGGCGGTTCCCCTGCGTATCGCGCCGCCTATAGAATGCCGGTTGCAGACACAGAGCACGGCGTTGGCCGATCTGTTCTGCATGTGGCCCACGCTCGAGCGCGTGGACGGCGTGACCTTGCGCTTTACCGTAGAAAGCATGCAGGCCGCCATCCGCACGCTGAATTGCCTGTCGGCCATGTCGTCCATGTTGCGCTGAGGAACCCCATGTCCCCCACCGATACCCGTATCGCCAGGCTCAGGCAGGCCATGCGCCGCCGCGGCCTGGATGCCTGCATCATTCCGTCGGCCGACCCGCATCTGTCCGAATACCTGCCGGCCCGCTGGCAGGGGCGCGAGTGGCTCAGCGGGTTCACCGGATCGGTGGGCACGGTGGTGGTCACGGCCGATTTCGCCGGCCTGTGGGTCGACAGCCGCTATTGGGTCCAGGCCGAGGCTCAACTGGCCGGAACCGGCATGCAACTGATGAAAATCGCCGCCGCGAACACGCCCGGCCACGTCGAATGGCTGGCCTCGCGCCTGCGCGCCGGCCAGCGCGTGGGGGTGGACGGCAACGTGCTGGGGCTGTCGGCATTCCGCGCCTTGTGGGCCGCCCTGCAGCCGCTGGGAGCCAGCCTGGACATCCTGGCCGACCCGCTGGCAGATGTCTGGACGGACCGTCCCGGCCTGCCCGACGCCCCGGTGTATCCCCACGAGCCGCCTTATGCCTGCGCCAGCCGCGCCGACAAACTGGCCCGGTTGCGTCAAGCCATGCGCTCGCACGGCGCGGATGTCCACCTGGTGTCCACACTGGACGACATTGCCTGGCTTCTGAATCTGCGCGGCGCAGACGTGCCCTACAACCCGGTGTTCCTTGCCCACGCGCTGGTCGGCCCGGACCACGCCACGCTGTTCGTGGGCGACGGCAAGATCAGCGCGGCCCTGCGCGCCTCGCTCGCCGCCGACGGTATCGACGTGGCTCCGTATGGGCTGGCGGCCGAGGCGCTGGGCTCACTGCAGCGCGACCAGGTCCTGCTGATCGACCCGGCGCGCGTGACGTGCGGGGTGTTCCATGCCATGGACCCCGAAGTGCCCCGCATCGAAGCCATCAACCCCACCACGCTGTTCAAATCGCGCAAGTCCGAAGCCGAGCTCGCGCATGTGCGCCAGGCGATGGAACAGGACGGCGCGGCGCTGTGCGAGTTCTTCGCATGGTTCGAAGACAGCCTGGGCAAGCAAGTCATCAGCGAGCTCACCATCGACGAGCAGATCACGGCGGCGCGCGCGCGCCGCCCCGGCTACGTGTGCCCCAGCTTCGCCACCATTGCCGGCTTCAACGCCAACGGCGCCATGCCGCACTACCGCGCGACACCGGAATCGCATGCGGTGATCGAAGGCGACGGCCTGCTGCTCATCGATTCCGGCGGGCAGTATCTGGGCGGCACCACCGACATCACGCGGGTAGTCGCGGTGGGGCGGCCCAGCGCCGACCAGAAGGTCGATTTCACGCTGGTGCTCAAGGGCATGATCGCCCTGTCGCGCGCCGCGTTCCCCCGCGGCACGCCGTCGCCCATGCTCGACGCCATTGCCCGCGCGCCCATCTGGCAGGGCGGGGCGGAATACGGCCACGGAACCGGCCATGGCGTCGGGTATTTCCTGAATGTGCACGAGGGCCCGCAGGTGATTTCGTACCGCGCCGCCCCGGGCCCCCATACGGCCATGGAGCCGGGCATGATCACCTCCAACGAGCCGGGCATCTACCGGCCGGGCCGTTGGGGCGTGCGCATCGAAAACCTGGTGGCCAACCGGAGCTGGCTCGAAAACGAGTCGGGCGAGTTCCTGTGTTTCGAGACGCTCACCCTGTGTCCCATCGACACCCGCTGCATCGACGCATCGTTGCTGCGGCCCGACGAAATCGCCTGGCTGGACGACTATCATCGCACGGTCCGCGAGCGCGTCGCCCCCCTGGTGCAGGGCAGGGCGCTCGACTGGCTGCAGGAGCGCACGCGGCCCGTGCAGGGCTGAGCCGCCGGCCCATTCGCCTTCTGTTACGCACCGGTCATCCGGGAAAACCCCTGAGCCGCCTCACGGGCGGCTATAATCCAAATTTCCCGCATGCGCCCCCTGTCCCGGGCGCCAATTACGATGACCAAATACGTATTTGTCACCGGCGGTGTGGTGTCTTCCCTGGGCAAAGGGATCGCCGCCGCGTCCCTCGCCGCGATCCTCGAATCGCGCGGTCTGCAAGTCACCCTGCTCAAGCTCGACCCCTATATCAACGTCGACCCCGGCACCATGAGCCCGTTCCAGCACGGCGAGGTGTTCGTCACGGAAGACGGCGCCGAAACCGACCTCGACCTGGGCCATTACGAGCGTTTCATCTCGGCCAAGATGCGCAAGGTGAACAATTTCACCACCGGCCAGATCTACGAATCGGTGCTGCGCAAGGAACGCCGGGGCGACTACCTGGGCAAGACCGTGCAGGTCATTCCCCACATCACCAATGAAATCCAGGACTTCGTCGCCCGCGGCGCCGATGCGGCCTGGAACGGCGCCACCGATGTGGCCATTGTCGAAATCGGCGGCACCGTCGGCGACATCGAATCGCTGCCCTTCCTGGAAGCCGCCCGCCAGATGAGCCTGCGCCTGGGCCGCAACAACGCCGCCTTCGTGCACCTGACCCTGGTGCCCTTCATCGCATCGGCGGGCGAACTCAAGACCAAGCCCACCCAGCATTCGGTGCAGAAGCTGCGCGAGATCGGCATCTATCCCAACCTGCTGCTGTGCCGGGCCGACCGTCCCATCCCCGACGACGAGCGCGCCAAGATCTCGATGTTCTCCAACGTGCCGCTGGACGCCGTCATCTCGGTGTGGGACGCCGACTCCATCTACAAGATTCCGGCCATGCTGCACAAGCAGGGCGTGGACAACATCGTCTGCGAGGCCCTGGGCCTGACCCCGCCGCCGGCCGACCTGTCCATGTGGGACAACCTGGTCGACGCGCTCGAGAACCCGCAGCACACGCTCACGATCGGCATGGTGGGCAAGTACGTCGACCTCACCGAATCGTACAAGTCGCTGTCCGAAGCGCTGGTGCACGCGGGCATCCATACGCGTTCCAAGATCAACATCGAATACATCGATTCCGAAGACATCGAAACCCGCGGTACCGACCAGCTCAAGCATCTCGATGCCATCCTGGTGCCGGGCGGCTTCGGCAAGCGCGGCACCGAAGGCAAGATAGCCGCCATCCGTCATGCGCGTGAAAACGGCGTGCCCTACCTGGGCATCTGCCTGGGCATGCAGCTGGCCGTCATCGAGTTCGCCCGCCATGTGGCCGGCCTGGGCGGCGCCAACAGCACCGAATTCGATCCGTCCACGCCGCATCCCGTGGTGGCGCTCATTACCGAATGGATGGACCGCGAAGGCAAGCTCGAAAAACGCGATGCCGGCTCCGACCTGGGCGGCACCATGCGCAAGGGCGCGCAGCGCTGCCCCATCAAGGCGGGCACCCGTGCGCAGGCCATCTATGGCGACAACGTCAACGAGCGCCATCGCCACCGCTACGAGGTCAACAACGTGTATGTGCCGCGCCTCGAAGAAGCGGGCATGGTCATCAGTGCGCGTACGCCCACCGAAAACCTGCCGGAAATGATGGAACTGCCCACGCATCCCTGGTTCGTGGGCGTACAGTTCCACCCCGAATTCACCTCGACGCCGCGCGACGGTCATCCGTTGTTTTCCAGCTTCATCCAGGCGGCCATTGCCCATCAGGGCCGCAAGGAGCCCTGAATGAAAGCCTGCGGTTTCGACATCGGCCTGGACCACCCGTTTTTTCTCATTGCCGGCCCGTGCGTCATCGAGTCGCGCGAACTGGCCTTCGATACCGCCGGCCGCCTGAAAGACATCACGGCGAAACTGGGTATCCCGTTCATCTATAAAAGCTCGTTCGACAAGGCCAACCGCAGTTCGGGCAAGTCGTTCCGGGGCCTGGGCATCGACGAAGGCCTCAAGATCCTGGCCGACGTGCGCGCCCAGCTCGGCGTGCCCGTGCTCACCGACGTGCATGAAACCGAGCAGGTGGCCATGGTGGCCTCGGTCGTCGACATGCTGCAGACGCCCGCCTTCCTGTGCCGCCAGACCGATTTCATCCGGGCCTGCGCGGCCACCCTCAAGCCGGTCAACATCAAGAAGGGCCAGTTCCTGGCGCCGCACGACATGGTGCAGGTGGCGCAAAAGGCCCGCGACGCCGCCATCGAGGCCGGTGGCGACGGCAGTAACATCCTCGTGTGCGAACGTGGCGCTTCTTTCGGATACAACAACTTAGTGTCCGACATGCGCTCGCTGGCTATCATGCGGGAAACCGGCTGCCCGGTCGTCTTCGACGCCACCCATTCGGTGCAGTTGCCGGGCGGGCAGGGAACCTCGTCGGGCGGGCAGCGCGAATTCGTGCCCGTGCTGGCGCGTGCCGCGGTCGCGGTGGGAATTTCCGGGCTGTTCATGGAAACCCATCCCGATCCGGCCTGCGCGCTGTCCGATGGTCCCAACGCCGTACCGCTGGACTTGATGCCGGGCCTGCTCGAATCACTGGTCGAACTCGATCGCGTCACCAAACGCAACGGCTTCATCGAAAACCAGTTCATCTGAACTGATGCCGCCGTCAAGACTCTGTTTATCGTTCTGGGAATCAAAAAATCATGAGTGCAATCGTCGACATCATTGGCCGCGAAATCCTCGACTCGCGCGGTAACCCCACCGTCGAGTGCGACGTGCTGCTCGAGTCCGGCGCGATGGGCCGCGCCGCGGTGCCCTCGGGCGCTTCCACCGGCCAGCGCGAAGCCATCGAACTGCGTGACGGCGACAAGTCGCGCTACCTGGGCAAAGGCGTGCTGCGCGCCGTCGAGAACCTCAACACCGAGATCTCCGAAGCCCTGATGGGCCTGGACGCCCAGGAACAGACCTTCGTCGACCGCACCCTCATCGAACTGGACGGCACCGAAACCAAAGAACGCCTGGGCGCCAATGCCATGCTGGCCGCCAGTATGGCCGTGGCCCGCGCGGCCGCCGACGAGTCGGGCCTGTCGCTGTACCGTTATTTCGGTGGCAGCGGCCCCATGAGCATGCCCGTGCCCATGATGAACGTCATCAATGGCGGCGCGCATGCCAACAACAACCTCGATCTGCAGGAACTGATGATCCTGCCGGTGGGGGCCACCAGCTTCCGCGAAGCCCTGCGGTGGGGCGCCGAGGTCTTCCACGCGCTGAAGAAGCTCATCCACGCGCAAGGCATGTCCACGGCCGTGGGCGACGAAGGCGGTTTCGCCCCCAATGTGGCCAACCATGAAGCGGCCATCCAGCTCATCCTGAAGGCCATCGCCGAAGCCGGCTACGAGCCCGGTTCGCAGATCGCGCTGGGCCTGGACTGCGCCAGCTCCGAGTTTTTCCGCGACGGCAAGTACACCCTGGCCGGCGAGGGCGGGTTGTCGCTCACGTCGCAGGAATTCGCCAACCTGCTGGCCACCTGGTGCGACAAGTACCCGATCATCAGCATCGAAGACGGCATGGCCGAAAACGACTGGGAAGGCTGGAAGCTCCTGACCGACCAGCTCGGCAAGAAGGTGCAGCTCGTGGGCGACGACCTGTTCGTCACCAACACGCGCATCCTCAAAGAAGGCATCCAGAAGGGCGTCGCCAACTCGATCCTCATCAAGATCAACCAGATCGGCACCCTGACGGAAACCTTCGCCGCCATCGAGATGGCCAAGCGGGCGGGCTACACCGCCGTGGTGTCGCACCGGTCCGGCGAAACCGAGGATTCCACCATCGCCGATATCGCCGTGGCCACCAACGCCATGCAGATCAAAACCGGCTCGCTGTCGCGCTCGGACCGCATGGCCAAGTACAACCAGTTGCTGCGCATCGAAGAAGAACTGGCCGAAGTGGCTTCGTATCCGGGGCTGGACGCCTTCTACAACCTGCGTTAATCGAACCGGGCGCCTGGCGCCCGGCCCCTGCGGTCCGCCGCAATAGTCAAGGGTGTCTGTCTATGCGCCTGCTGTTCCTGGTGCTGCTGGTTCTGGTGGTCCTGATCCAGTATCCGCTCTGGCTGGGCAAGGGTGGCTGGTTCAAGGTATGGGACCTGCAACGTCAGGTGGCGGCGCAGCATGACATCAACGAAGGCCTGCGGGCGCGCAATGCGGCGCTCGAGGCCGAAGTCCGAGACCTGGCCACGGGCGTGGGCGCCATCGAAGAACGCGCCCGCAGCGAACTGGGCATGATGCGCGAAGGCGAGGTCTTCGTGCATATCCTGCCCCCGGGCAGCCCGGTGCCTCCCCAGGCCCAGCCCGCGCCGTCATCCGGCAAGCCGGCTGCGCCGCGCCGCTGACCTTCCCGTCACGGCGGCTTTCCGTTACAGCCTTCCGCACCGTAGCCTACGGCTTCATGCCGTACGGCGGGCGCAGCGTGCCAGTCCACCGGATGCGATTGCATTTCGATGCGCAGCTCCAGCCGCAGCGCCAGCAGGCCTTTGGCCAGCCAGGGGCGGGCGCAGGGCCCGGCCGCGTCCGCCACCGTGCGCAGCAAGGTGCGGGTCAGGGGAGCCAGCGGCCTGTGCGGGTAGGTCAGGCGCAGCCACAGGGTGTTGGCGTCGTAGATGGTATGCCCGGCGATGGCCCCGCGCGAGGCATGATGTTCGGCCTGGTAATCGTTGCTTGCCGCGATGCGGCCCGCGGCGCCGGGCACGCGCAGCCCCGCCCGCGCGTGGGCCCGTACGGCCTCGGGGGCGGGCTGCAGAATAGCGATGCGCCAGCCGTGCGCGGGGCCGCCGTCCTGGGTTGGCGGCACGCCGGCCGCGTCGGCGCCCGCGTGCGATGCAAACGCCCGCGCAATGACTTCGGGGTGGCCGTGGTGCAGGGCGCCCGCGCGGGCGGCTTCGACCAGGGCCACATAGGTGCGCTGCCACGCCAGCTGCCAGTGCGTGGCTTCGATCACCAGCATGGCAAGCAGCAGCAGTGGCGGTGCGGCAATGGCAAATTCCACCAGCGCCGCCCCGCGGCTGGGGCGGCGAACGGCGCGCAACCGTCGGCAATGCGAACGACGAACAACACAGGGCATGGCCGCCAGTGTGCGCCGCCGCTGCCGCGCCGTCGATTGTGGCAATTACGCCAGGGTGTATTGCTCCTGGCCGAAGGCCGGCCGCCTGCCGCCTAGTGCACCGTGGGCGGATCCTGCTCGGGCATGGGGCGCGCCGGGGCAAACAGCCCGGAGCAATCGACGGAATCGAACTCGTACGGCTTGCCGCAGAAGTCGCAGGTGACGCGCACGGTGCCCTCTTCGGCCAGGATTGCCTTGATTTCGTCTTCGCCCAGCGTGCGCAGCATGCCCGAAACGCGTTCGCGCGTGCACGTGCAATGCCAGCGCACGTTCGCGGGTTCGAACGTCAGCAGCGTTTCTTCCCAGTACAGCCGGTGGATCAGCGTGTCTGTGTCGGTGTGCACCAGCTCGTCGGGCTTGAGCGTGTCGGCCAGCAGGGTGGCGCGCGCCATCGTTTCGGCCGCATTGCCGCCCTGCGCCGTGCCGCCATGGTCGGGCAGGCGCTGCACCAGTAGCCCGCCGGCGTGCTCGCCGTTGGCTTGCAGCCACAGGCGCGTATCCAGTTGCTCGGACGCTTTCATGTAGTGCTGCAGCACCTGCGCCACGGTGTCGCCTTCCAGCGGCACGATGCCCTGATAGGTTTGCTGGCCCGGCACTTTGCGACGCGGGTCCAGCAGCACGATGAAGCGGCCCTGCCCGTCGGCATTGAGCAGGCTTTGCAGGTCGCCATCGGCGGGCACTTCGTGGCCGTCGCGCACCTTGACCGTTGCGCGCAGGCTCAGGTCGGACTGGCATTCGACGACCAGCAGCGCGATCGGCCCGCTGCCCTGGATCTGCAGCACGAGCGAGCCTTCGAACTTGATATTGGCCGCCAGCAGCGTGGCGGCGGCCATCAGTTCGCCCAGCAGGCGTTGCACGGCGGGTGGGTATTGATGGTGTTCCTGGGCCTGGCGCCAGGTTTCGCTCAGGCGCACGGCCTGCACCCGCACCGTGCGGTCTTCGAACAGGAATTTCTTGAGTTGATCGGTCATACAGGAATGTTAGCCGATCAAAAGGCCCGCCGCGCGGGTTATCCGACGCGTTTCAGGGCCTGCTTGTAATGCCTGGCGCGGGCCTCGTAGACGCGGTTGTTCTGTTGCATGTCGGCGATTTCTTCGGGGCTGAGTTCGCGCACCACCTTACCCACGCCGATGACCAGCGAGTTATCGGGAATGATGCGGCCTTCGGGAATAATGGCCCCGGCGCCCACCAGGCAGTTGCGACCGATCACGGCGTTGTTCAGCACAATAGCCTGCATGCCGATCAGGGCGCCCTCATGGATGGTGCAGCCGTGCAGCATGGCCTGGTGCCCCACGGTGACACGCGGGCCGATGGTCATCGGGCAGCCTTCGTCCACGTGCAGCACGCTGGATTCCTGGATGTTGGTGCCTTCGTGCACCACGATAGGAGCGTTGTCGCCGCGGATCGCCACGTGCGACCAGATGCTTGCGCCGGCATGCAGCGTGACATTGCCGATGATGTCGGCGCTGTCGGCGATATAGACGCTGGGGTCGATGACGGGCGTGTGATCGTCGAGTTGATAGATGGCCATGCAACTGTCTCCGGTAGTGGTCAGGCGTGTATGCCCGCCTGCGCCTCTTCGCGCTGGCGCAGCACCCTGCGCTGGATTTTACCGGTGGTGGTCATGGGAAGCTCGGCGATGAACTCGATCTCTTTCGGATATTCATACGGGGCGAGCCGGTCTCGCACGTGCTCTTGCAGCGCCTGCTTGATCTGGTCGGGGTCGCGGTCGGCGTATTCGGCCGTCAGCACCACGTATGCCTTGACCAGCGCGCCGCGCTCGGCGTCGGGCTTGGGCACCACGGCGACATTGGCCACGGCGGGATGCCCGAGCAGGCAGTTTTCGACTTCGCCCGGGCCGATACGGTAGCCGGCCGATTTGAATACGTCGTCCGCGCGGCCGGCGTACCACAGGTAGCCGTCGGCATCCACGGTGGCAAGGTCTCCGGTGCGGCACCAGTCGCCCGTGAACTTTGCCGCGGTCGCGGCCTCGTTGCGCCAGTAGCCCAAAAACAGGATAGGGTCGGGAAAGCCGTGAATGTCGTAGCGGTTCAGGGCGATTTCGCCGATTTCACCGGGCGCTACGGGTTGGCCGGCCTCGTCGATGACGGCCACCTGGTGGCCGGGGTACGGGCGGCCCATGCTGCCCGGCTTGGCGGGCCAGCGCATCCGGCTGTTGCCCACCAGGTAGTTCATTTCCGTCTGGCCGAACATTTCATTGGGCGTGATGCCCAGCGCCGTGCGGCACCAGTCGAACACGGTTTCGCCCACGCTTTCGCCGGCGCTCATGATGGACCGCAGCGCCAGCTTATAGTGGCTGGCGGGTTCGGGCACGGCTTTCATCATCATCTTGAGCGCCGTGGGAAACAGGAAGGTGTTGGTGACCTGGTAGCGCTCCATCAGCTCGAATGCGCGTTCGGGCGTGAAGCGCGCCCGCGTGCCGACGATGGGGTGCCCAAAATACAGCGTGGGCAGCAGGGCGTCCATCATGCCGCCCGTCCAGGCCCAGTCGGCCGGCGACCAGAACACATCATTGGGCTTGGGAAACCAGTCTTGCGAGGCCACGAACCCCGGCAGATTGCCGATCAGCACGCTATGAGGCAGCAGGGCGCCCTTGGGTGCGCCGGTGGTGCCCGATGTGTAAAGCAGTATCGCCGGATCGGATGAACGGGTGGCGACCGGCTTGAATTCCCCGGGCTGGCGGGCCAGCAGGCTGCGCCAGGGCAGCACGCGCTCGTCGGCAAAGCCGATGCCGATAACCTGGTGCAGGGCAGGGCAGGTATCGCTGATGGAAAGCAGATTGGCGCTGGATGCGAAATCGACGATCGCGACTCTGGCCTCGGAATCGCGCAAGCGCGTCTGCAGCGCCTCGGGGCCGAACAAGGGCGACAGGGGCACCACAATGGCGCCGACGCTGTAGATCGCCATGTGGGCCACGGCAGTTTCGGGCCGTTGCCCTAAAACCACACCCACCCGGTCTCCACGTTCGACGCCCATCTTCACCAGGCCATTGGCCAACTGGTTGGCGGCCTCGGCCAGGCGAGCGTATGTCCAGACTTCCCGGTTGCCGGCCTCATCTTCGTAATAGATGGCGATGCGACGGGCGTCGGCACTGTTGGCGGCCCAGCGGTGGCAGCATACGTCCGCAATATTGAATTGGGATGGCACCAGCCAGTGGAATGTTTGGTAGAGCGCGTGATATTGGTCGTTCATGGCCCTATGTTGTTAGCGCGCCGGCGAACTGTCCACAGGGAAAGGCCGCCTGGGGCCGGGGTGCCCCATATGCAAGCATGACCTAGAGGGCCGCAGACTGCAACATTCCCATGCCGCTAAAGGGGACGTATAAGGGTTTTTACGGGTGCCGGTCCTGGCGGGTCAAGGCCGATGGTAGCGCTGGCAGCGCCAACGTCCGGCGACGTGGACGGGCGCGTGCCGGCCGCTGGCGGTGGCGGGCGCTCCAGTCCAGCAGCATCAGCTCGCCGTCATGGGCTTCGGCCAGGGCCGACAGGCTCTCGACCCAGTCGCCATCATTGCAGTAAAGCACCCCGCCGACGTCCCGCAGTTCGGGTTTGTGGATATGGCCGCACACGACGCCGTCCAGGCCGCGCCGGCGGGCTTCACCCGCCAGGGCCTCTTCAAAATCGGTAATGAAGGCCACGGCGTTCTTGACCTTGTGCTTCAGATATTGGGATAGCGACCAGTAGTGCAGGCCCATCCGGTGCCGCATGCGGTTGAAGTGGTGGTTCAGCCACAGGGCCGACTGGTAGAGCGTGTCGCCCAGGTGCGCCAGCCATTTGCTGTGCTGTATCACGCCGTCGAATTGGTCGCCGTGCAGCACCAGCAAGCGCATGCCCCGCGCGGTGACGTGAACGTCTTCGTCCAGGATCTCGATATCGCCGAACGCATAGCCGATGAACTCACGGGCGAATTCGTCGTGGTTGCCCGGCACGAATACCACCCGGGTTCCGTTGCGGGCCTTGCGCAGGATGCGCTGCACGACATCATTATGGGCGCGCGGCCAGTGCCAGTGCTTGCGCAGCTGCCAGCCGTCCACGATATCGCCCACCAGGTAAAGCGTATCGGACTCGTTCTGTTCCAGGAAGTCGAGCAGGAAATCCGCCTTGCAGCCGGGCGTGCCCAGGTGCAGGTCGGATATCCAGAGCGTGCGCCAGTGTGTGGCGGACAGGTCGCTCGCGGGGGTGTCGGCGTGCAATGAGCTCATGTCCGGGATGTAACCACCCCGCCATGACTGCCGCGTGACTTTCCGGTGACGGTGTTGTGACAGATGCGAAGCCGGCGTGCCACAGCCGGCCCTGCCGCGGCCCTAGCGTTTGCGGGGCGGCGCGTTGCGCAGGCGCGTTCCCAGCAGCCTGTCGTGCATGAACTGGCCGTCGGGGTCGAACCAGGACCATACAAAGGTCATGAACGGCGCCAGCACAATGAACATGTCCACCGACTTCCATTGTGTGGCCGCCGATGCGGCGGCCACGATGCCCGCGCCCACCAGCACGAGCGGCCATGCAAGCAGATAGCGCGCGACCAGTCGCGGCACCGACGGGGGGCGGCCGTCGCGGTCCACCAACTGGATGTTCCAGGTTTTCATGGGCAGCGTCTGGCCGCTGCGGCGCCAGCACACCAGGAAATAAATGCCGATGGCCACGAACAGCCAGGCTTGCCGCGCATGGCGCAGCATCAGTGCGTGCTTGCTCTGGGTCAGCGTGTCGAACAGGTATCCGGCAAGGAAAACCACGCCGAACAGCAATACGGCTTCGTACATCATGCAGGCGAATCGGCGCAGCCTGCTGGGGGTCGACGGGGTAGGGGTGTGGGTCATGGGGGCGTATTATCCCGCATCCGGGCGGCGCGCCCGGGCGAAAAAAAACCCACCCGTTGCGGGGTGGGTCTTAAAAGGGGCTGTTGCAGCCCCCAAGGGGAAATCGTTACTTTGCCGCGGGCTGCCTCAGGCGGCCGATTGCGCGGCCTTGGCGCCTTCGCGAGCCATCAGCGACTTGATGCCCAGAGCCAGTTTGCGCAGGCCGGATGCCAGGGCGCGCATGGGGCGGGGGCGGAACTGTTCTTCGATGGCTTGCAACATCAGCTGACGTTCGAGTTCGTCGGTCAGGCGAAAGGTATTCGGGTTGATCACGATGGTTCCAGGCTTGCTAAATTCGTGTGCGTTCGGTGACGCTACGGGTTAACCCGAATTTTAGGGTTAACCCTGAATTTATGCAAGCCTTTAGTGCGGTGTGCACTGAACTGGCGCTCATCATGCACCGGCTTGGCGTTTTGTGGCTTGACCGCAACGGTATCAAGCCCGTATTGCTGTTTTTTTACAACGCCGTGGGCGGGCGATCCCGATAGCTCGAGGCCACGAGTTCGAATCCGAACAACCGGCAGTCCAGCGCGCCGTTGTACAGCGGAATGCGGCGCAGTGGCTTCAGGCGCAGGTGCTGCGGCAGATCGCGGTCGCTGGAAATCACATGCAGCTGCCAGCCGGCGTATTCGCGCTTCAGGTGCGCCGACCATTCGCGCCACAGGTCCGATTCGTCGCTGGGCAGCCGCTCGCCGTATGGCGGGTTGGTGACGATCCACCCTTGCTCGGCGGGCGGGGGCGCCGAGCGCGCGTCGCCTACCTCGAACCGGATGCTGTCGGCCGTCAGCCAGGCGCGTTCTGCATTGCTGCGGGCGAAATCGATGGCGCGGGGGTCGAGGTCATAGCCCACCAGCGGGGCGTCCAGCTGCGGCAGAATGCGGCTGCGGGCATCGTCTTTCAGGTCTTGCCAGCGGCGTGCATCGTGATCGCGCAGGCGCTCGAAGCCAAATGGCCGCGAGATGCCCGCGGGCACGCCCAGCGCGATCCAGGCCGCTTCGATCAGGATCGTGCCGCTGCCGCAGAAGGGGTCGAGCAATGCCCCCGCCGGGTCCCAGCCGGCCAGCGCCAGCATGCCGGCCGCCAGGTTTTCGCGCAGGGGCGCTTCGCCCTTGTCGAGCCGCCAGCCCCGCTTGAAGAGCGATTCGCCCGACGTATCGAGATACAGCGTGGCGGTATGGCCGGTCAGGAACAGGTGTACGCGCGCATCGGGACGCACGGTGTCGATACTGGGCCGTTCGCCTTCGCGTTCACGCAGGCGGTCACAAATGCCGTCTTTGGCGCGCAGATTGCAATAGTGCAGGCTTTGCACGGGGCTTTTGATGGCCGAGGTGTCCACGCGCAGAGTCTGCTCGGCGCCGAACCAGCGTTCCCAGGGTACGTCCCGGGCCAGGTACAGGATGTCGTCTTCGTGCGAGATTTCCTCGTGGGCCACCTGAACCAGGATGCGGGTCGCCAGCCGCGAGTACAGGTTGGCGCGCTGCACGCCGGCCCAGTCGGCGCGGAAATGACAGCCGGCGCGCCCGGCCCGGGCATCGGCAAAGCCGAGCGCCTGCATTTCGGCGGTCAGGGCTTCTTCCAGGCCCTGCGGGCAGGGCGCGAAGATGTCGAAGGTTTCCGGCTCGCGCGCTGCGCGCGGCTCGCGCCGCCGTGCGCCGGACGGCCGGTCGCCGGTTTCGGGGTCGCGCGGCCCGAAGGCGCCCGAGCGCGGCGCGCGTTGGCTATCGTCGTGCGTACCGCGCTGGCCGGGCGCCTTCCCGGCGCGCGCGGAGAATGTGCCGGACTCGGCCCGTTGCTGCGGCGCCGGGTGGGCCAGGGTGCGCCCGGTTTTCTCTTTGGCGAGCTCCATCTGGGCTGCCGAGCGTGCGCGCGCGCCGCTGCGCGTGCGTTTGCCGCGATCGCCCGCGGCATGGGCGTCGCGGGCTGTTTTCTTGACCGTCAGGGTCTTGCGGCGGGAGTGATCATCAGAAGGCATGCGAATCCGGGCCGGGGGGCCGGGCAAGGGGCGTCAGAAAGGCTTGAGTACGACCAGCAGCACCACTGCCACCAGCAACAAGACCGGAATTTCGTTGAACCAGCGGTAGAACCGGTGCGAGCGCGTGTTGCGCCCTTGTTCGAACTTGCGCAGCATCCCGCCACAGGCATGGTGGTAGCCGATGATGAGCAGTACGAAGAACAGCTTGGCATGCATCCAGCCGTTGCCGGGGCCCATGCCTATGCCATAGCCCACATACAGCCACAGCCCCAGGGCGATGGCGATGACGGCCAGCATGGTCGTAAAGCGGTAAAGACGGCGTCCCATGGCCACCAGGGTGGACTGCACGGCGTGGTCCGGCTGCTGGGCGAGGTTGACGTAGATGCGCGGCAGGTAAAACAGACCCGCGAACCAGGACGTAACGAAAACGATGTGAAAGGCCTTGACCCAGAGCATGGCGGCGCGTCCGATACAACGAAAGGGAATGGGTGCATTGTAGTCAAGGATGGGGCCTTGCCTGTGCTGCCCCGCCGCCCAACCCGCCGTGCCCGGCCATTCCAGGCAGCGCAGGGCTGCGGGCCTGCATGCGGCGGCCGCCGTCGGTGTGCGGGTCAGATGACGTACAGGTCTACATATTCATGCACGGCCATGGCTTCCAGGGTGTGTTGGTCCAGGGACGCGTCCAGGATGCGGGCCTGTTGGCGCGGCGGGAAGATGCGGGCCAGGTTGGTGCGGAATTTGGCTTCCAGCAACGGGATGCCTTCCTGGCGGCGGCGCCTGTGGCCGATGGGGTATTCGCAGACCACTTCGTCCAGTCGGGTGCCGTCGTTGAATTCCACGGTGAGCGCATTCGCGATGGAGCGTTTGTCGGGATCGTGATAGTCGCGGGTGAAGGCCGGGTCTTCTACGCACACGATCTTGGCGCGCAGGGCGTCGATGCGCGGGTCGGCGGCCACGTCGTCTTCATAGTCGGCCGCGGTGAGGCGGCCGAAGAGTATCGGCACGGCCACCATGTATTGGATGCAATGGTCGCGGTCGGCCGGGTTGTCCAGCGGGCCCTGCTTGTCGATGATGCGGATGCAGGCCTCGTGTGTGCGGATCACGATGCGCTTGATTTCCGCAGGCGACCTGCCGGCGACGAGCAGGCGCGCGTGAATGTCCATGGCGCATTCCACGGCGGTTTGCGCATGGAACTCGGCCGGATACGAAATCTTGAACAGCACGTTTTCCATCACGTAGCTGCCATAGGGCCGCTGGAACCTGAAGGGCCGACCCTTGAACAAAACGTCGTAAAAGCCCCAGGTCTTGGCTGTGAGCACAGAGGGATAGCCCATTTCGCCGGTGCGTGCGATGAGCGCCAGGCGTACGGCGCGGCTGGTGGCGTCGCCCGCCGCCCAGCTCTTGCGGCTGCCGGTGTTGGGAGCGTGGCGGTAGGTGCGCAGGCTCTGGCCGTCGACCCAGGCCAGCGAGACGGCGTTGATGATTTCGTCTCGCGACAGGCCCAGCATCTGCGCCACGACAGCCGTGGATGCCACCTTTACCAGCACGACGTGGTCCAGGCCCACTTTATTGAACGAGTTCTCCAGCGCGATGCAGCCCTGTATTTCATGGGCCTTGACCATGGCGGTGAGAACGTCGCGCATGGTCAGCGGCGGCTTGCCCGCGGCCACGGCGTTGCGCGAGAGCCAGTCGGCGGTGGCCAGTATGCCGCCCAGGTTGTCCGAGGGATGGCCCCATTCGGCGGCTAGCCACGTATCGTTGAAGTCCAGCCAGCGGATCATGGCGCCGATGTTGAAAGCGGCCTGGACGGGGTCGAGCTGGAACTGGGTGCCAGGCACCTTGGCGCCCAGCGGCACGGACGTGCCGGGCACGATGGGGCCCAGGAGCTTGCGGCATGCGGGGTACTCCAGCGCTTCCAGGCCGCAGCCCAGCGTATCGATCAGGCAGTTGCGCGCGGTTTCGCAGGCCGGCTGGCTTTCGACCTGGTAGTCCAGCACGTAGTCGGCGATATCGGCCAGCACTTGGTCGGGTTCGGGACGCAGGTTCGATTCAATGACGGACATGGCGGCTCCTGGTGCAGGCTGCGCGCCGCGCGCCACGCGACGGCAGGCTGGTGGTCACGAAAGCAATTGGATGATTGTTGACAATCTAGCCCTGAAAGTACAATCTGACTATAATTTCCCGGTCTCCATCCGTGAAATTGTCGACATGGACGCCCAAGTCGCAGTATTGCGCCCTGCCGCCGAATCTGAATCCGAAACCCTTGCGGACCACGTTTTCCGCAAGATCCAGGCGGCTATCGTCAAGGGCGAGATCGCGCCGGGCACCAAGATGTCCGAGCCCGAGCTCGCGCGCACCTACGGTATCAGCCGCGGGCCCTTGCGCGAGGCCATTCATCGGCTCGAAGGGCAGCGGCTGCTGGTGCGCATACCCCATGTGGGCGCGCGGGTTGTCTCGCTCAGTCAGCAAGAACTGTGCGAGCTGTATCAGATACGCGAGTCGCTCGAAGGCATGGCTTGCCGACTGGCCGCCGCGCGCATGACACCCGCCGGCGCAGACGAGCTACGCCGGGTGCTCGAGGCCCACGAGCGTGACGAGGCCTTCCAGGCCGGCCGGGGCTACTATCTGCAAGAGGGCGACTACGATTTCCATTACCGCATCGTGCAGGCCAGCGGCAACCAGATGCTGATCCGCCTGCTGTGCGACGACCTTTACCAACTGGCGCGGATGTATCGCATCCAGTATTCGGCCACGCCCAACCGCCCCCGCCAGGCGTACGCCGAGCATCACCGTATCCTCGACGCGCTGGCCGACGGCGACGGGGAACTGGCGGAACTCCTGATGCGCAGGCATATCCGCGCGTCGCGTCTCAACATTGAACAGCAGATCGCGCAGGGCAACCTGCCGCGTACGGAAGCATGAACACCAAATACCGCAAGCCCCTGCCCGGCACCGACCTGGACTACTTCGATGCACGCGCCGCCGTCGAGGCGCTGGCGCCCGGCGCTTATGATGGCCTGCCCTATACGTCGAGGGTGCTGGCCGAGAACCTGGTGCGCCGCTGCGACCCTGCGCTGCTCGACGACGCCCTGCGGCAGCTCATCGAGCGCCGGCGCGACCTGGACTTTCCGTGGTTCCCCGCGCGGGTGGTGTGCCACGACATTCTGGGCCAGACCGCGCTGGTGGACCTGGCGGGCCTGCGCGATGCCATCGCGGAAAAGGGCGGAGACCCGGCCAAGGTCAACCCGGTGGTGCCGGTGCAGTTGATCGTCGACCATTCACTTGCGGTGGAGCACGGAGGGTTCGAGCCCGACGCATTCGCCAAGAACCGGGCCATCGAAGACCGCCGCAACGAAGACCGTTTCCATTTCATCGAATGGACGCGCAAGGCATTTCGCAACGTTGATGTCGTGCCGCCGGGCAACGGCATCATGCACCAGATCAATCTCGAGCGCATGTCGCCTGTCATACACGCACAGGGCGGCGTGGCGTTTCCCGATACGCTGGTGGGCACCGACAGCCATACACCGCATGTAGACGCCCTGGGCGTCATCGCCATCGGCGTGGGCGGGCTCGAAGCCGAGAACGTCATGCTGGGCCGCGCGTCATGGATGCGCCTGCCCGACATCGTCGGGGTCGAGCTCACGGGGCGGCGCCAGCCGGGTATCACGGCTACCGATATCGTACTGACGCTGACCGAATTCCTGCGCAAGGAACGGGTAGTGGGCGCCTATCTCGAGTTCTACGGGGATGGCGCTTCGAGCCTGACCCTGGGCGACCGCGCCACCATTTCGAATATGGCGCCCGAATATGGCGCAACCGCCGCGATGTTCTCCATCGACGGCCAGACCGTCGAATACCTGAAGCTCACCGGCCGCGACGACGCACAGGTGCGGCTGGTGGAAACCTATGCCCGCACGGCGGGGTTGTGGTCCGACACGCTGGCCAATGTACAGTACGAACGCGTGCTGCGGTTCGACCTGTCCAGCGTCGTGCGTACCCTGGCGGGGCCTTCCAACCCGCACCGGCGCCTGCCGGTGTCCGACCTGGCCGCGCGCGGCATCGCCGGCCCGGTGGCGTCGCAGCCCGGCCTGCTGCCCGATGGCGCGGTCATCATCGCCGCCATTACCAGCTGCACCAACACCAGCAACCCGCGCAACGTCATTGCCGCGGGGCTGCTTGCGCGCAATGCCAATCGTGCGGGCCTGGCGCGCAAGCCGTGGGTCAAGACTTCCCTGGCGCCGGGATCGAAGGCGGTGGCTCTCTACCTTGAAGAAGCCGGCCTGACCGCCGAGCTGGACAAACTGGGCTTCGGCATCGTGGGGTTCGCCTGTACCACGTGCAACGGCATGTCCGGCGCGCTCGATCCGGCGATCCAGCAGGAAATCATCGACCGCGACCTCTATTCCACGGCCGTCCTGTCCGGCAACCGGAATTTCGACGGACGCATCCATCCCTATGCGAAACAGGCTTTCCTGGCTTCGCCGCCGCTGGTGGTGGCCTATGCCATTGCCGGCACCATCCGCTTCGACATCGAGCAGGACGTGCTGGGCGTCGATGCCGACGGCAAGCCGATATGCCTGAAGGACATCTGGCCCAGCGACGAGGAAATCGACGCGGTGGTGCAGGCCGCCGTCAAGCCAGAGCACTTCCGCAACGTCTATGAACCCATGTTCGGTATCCGCAACGAGCGCCGCGAGGCCGTCAGCCCGCTGTACGACTGGCGCCCGCAAAGCACGTATATCCGCCGCCCCCCGTATTGGGAAGGCGCGCTCGCCGGCGAGCGCACGCTGCGCGGCATGCGTCCGCTGGCGCTCTTGGGCGACAACATCACCACCGACCACCTGTCGCCGTCCAACGCCATCCTGCCCGACAGCGCCGCGGGCGAATACCTGGCCAGAATGGGCCTGCCCGAAGAAGATTTCAATTCGTACGCGACGCACCGGGGAGACCACCTTACCGCCCAGCGCGCCACATTCGCCAATCCCAAGCTCTTTAACGAGATGGTGCGCGATGCCGATGGCAAGGTCGTGCAGGGGTCGCTGGCGCGCGTCGAGCCCGACGGCAAGGTGATGCGCATGTGGGAAGCCATCGAGACCTACATGCAGCGCAAGCAGCCGTTGATCATCGTGGCCGGCGCCGACTACGGCCAGGGCTCGTCGCGCGACTGGGCCGCCAAGGGCGTGCGCCTGGCCGGCGTCGAGGCCATCGTGGCCGAAGGTTTCGAACGCATCCATCGCACCAACCTGCTGGGCATGGGCGTATTGCCGCTGGAATTCAAGCCGGGCACCAACCGCAGCACGCTGGCGCTGGACGGCACCGAAACCTACGACGTGATCGGCGTTCGACAGCCGCGCGCCGACCTTACGCTGGTTGTGCACAGGCGCAACGGCGAAACGCTGCAGGTGCCCGTAACCTGCCGGCTCGACACCGCCGAAGAAGTCTCCATCTACGAAGCGGGCGGCGTGCTGCAGCGCTTTGCGCAAGACTTCCTCGAAGCCGAGGCGGCCGCCGTCGACCAGAAGGCGGGCTGATCAGGCGGGCACGCCTGCACACGCGGTTACTTCGAAACAGATCAAGAATGGTTCAGATTATTCAGGACGGCAACATGGCCCATGCTCCCCAGATCAGGATACCCGCCACCTACATGCGCGGGGGCACCAGCAAAGGCGTGTTTTTCAAGTTGACGGACCTGCCCCACGCGGCGCAGGCGCCCGGCCCCGATCGCGACGCCTTGCTGCTGCGAGTCATCGGCAGCCCCGACCCGTATGGCAAGCAGATCGACGGCATGGGTGGGGCGACGTCCAGCACCAGTAAAACGGTGATCCTGTCGCGCAGCAGCCGGCCCGGGCATGATGTGGACTATCTGTTCGGCCAGGTGTCGATCGACCAGCCCTTTGTGGATTGGAGCGGCAATTGCGGCAACCTGTCGGCCGCGGTGGGCCCTTATGCGATCGCCAACGGACTGGTGGACCCCGAACGGGTGCCTCGCGACGGCGTTGCGGTGGTGCGCATCTGGCAGGCCAACATCGGCAAGACGATCGTCTCCCATGTGCCGATGTCGGGCGGGCTGGTGCAGGAAACCGGCGACTTCGAGCTCGACGGCGTGACCTTTCCGGCGGCGGAAGTGCGGCTGGAATTCATGGACCCGGCCGACGAAGGCGAAGAGGGCGGGGCCATGTTTCCCACGGGCAACGTGGTTGACGAACTGGATGTTCCGGGCGTGGGCAGGTTCCAGGCCACGTTCATCAATTCCGGCATTCCCACGATTTTTCTGCAAGCCGAGGCGCTGGGCTACACGGGCGCCGAATTGCAGGACGACATCAATGGCGATCCGGCGGCGCTCGCGCGCTTCGAGGCCATAAGGGCGCACGGCGCCTTGCGCATGGGCCTGATCAAGTCGCTGGAAGAAGCCGCCGCGCGCCAGCACACGCCCAAGGTGGCGTTCGTGGCGCCGCCGCGCGACTACACCGCGTCCAGCGGCCGGCGCGTCGCGGCCGGCGACATCGATCTGCTGGTGCGGGCGCTGTCGATGGGCAAACTGCATCATGCAATGATGGGCACGGCCTCGGTGGCCATTGCCACGGCCGCAGCCGTGCCGGGCACGCTGGTCAATCTGGCCGCCGGCGGCGGCCAGCGCGATGGCGTGCGGTTCGGCCACCCGTCGGGCACGCTGCGCGTGGGCGCGCAGGCGAACCTGATCGACGGCGAATGGAAAGTCACCAAGGCCATCATGTCGCGCAGCGCGCGAGTCCTCATGGAAGGCTGGGTGCGCGCGCCGTGGTCGCCTGCCAGCGGACCGGCCACGGCCTGAGCGTCAGGTGTCGGGCTCTTTGGGCGCTTGAGCGTCAGGTGTCGGGCTCTCTGTGCGCCTGCGTGGCGGGTGGCACACGTCCTGTGTGGCTGCGTGTCTGGCACCTTGAGCGCCAGTACGCTGCGTGTCTGACACCTTACGCGCCAGTGTGGTGCGTGTCTGGTGTCAGACACCCTGCGGGAGTCAGACACCAGAGGGCATACCGGCGTCCCGCACCTGCCGGGCGCCATCACACCGGTGTCTCTGGAAGGGCGTCTGACGTCTTTAAGCGCCAAAACGCCGGTGTCTGACTCCCGAAGGGTGTCAGACACCTTTAACACTGCAAGAGTGCCAGACACCTCTAGACTCCAGACACCTTCAAGCCCCCAAAAGACCTGTCCTTCAAAACAAAAAAGGCCTGGGCATGCGCCCAAGCCTTTTCTTTTTTCGCGAGCGGCTTATTTGCGCTTGTCGAGCGGCACGTACTTTTGATCTTCCGGGCCGACGTAGTTGGCGGTGGGGCGGATGATCTTGTTGTCGATGCGCTGCTCGATGATGTGCGCCGACCAGCCGGCGGTGCGCGCGATGACGAACAGCGGCGTGAACATCGCAGTGGGCACGCCCATCATGTGATAGCTGACGGCCGAGAACCAGTCCAGATTCGGGAACATCTTCTTGGCGTCCCACATTACCGTTTCAAGACGCTCGGCGATGTCGTACATCTTGGTGCTGCCCGCCTTCCTGGACAGCTTGCGCGCGACCTCCTTGATGACCTTGTTGCGCGGGTCGGACACCGTGTATACCGGGTGGCCGAAACCGATGATGACTTCCTTGGCCTCGACGCGGCGGCGGATGTCGGCTTCTGCTTCGTCGGGCGAGTCGTAGCGCTTTTGCACTTCGAAGGCGACTTCGTTGGCGCCGCCATGCTTGGGGCCGCGCAGCGCGCCGATGGCGCCCGTGATGGCGGAATAAATATCCGACCCCGTGCCCGCGATGACGCGGCTGGTGAAGGTCGACGCGTTGAACTCATGCTCGGCGTACAGAATGAGCGAGGTGTGCATGGCGCGCACCCAGTCGTCGGACGGCTTTTCGCCGTGCAGCAAGTGCAGGAAGTGCCCGCCGATGCTGTCGTCGTCGGTCTGGACGTCAATGACGCGGCCGTTGTGGCTGTAGTGATACCAGTACAGCAGCGCCGACCCCAGATTCGCCATCAGCCGGTCGGCGATGTCGCGCGCGCCCGGGACATTGTGGTCGTCTTTTTCGGGCAGCACGCAGCCCAGCACCGATACGGCCGTGCGCATGACATCCATGGGGTGGCTGGACGCGGGCAGGGTTTCCAGGGCGTCCTGCAATTGCGCGGGCAGGCCGCGCAGCGCGCGCAACTTTGCCTTGTACGCTTTCAGTTCGGCCTTGTTGGGCAGCTTGCCATGCACGAGCAGGTGGGCGATTTCCTCGAATTCGGCCGTGCCGGCGAAATCCAGAATGTCATAGCCGCGATAGTGCAGGTCGTTGCCAGTGCGGCCAACGGTGCACAGCGCCGTATTGCCGGCCACCACCCCCGACAGTGCAACGGACTTCTTGGGCTTGAACCCGGTTTTCTCCTCGGCTTGCGCGCTTTCTTTCTTGGCGGCGGGCGCGCTTGGTTTCTTTTGCGAGGTGCTCATGTCTCTGACTCCTTGCCCATGCGGGCGTCGATGGCGTAAAGAATGCCGGTATAGCGGATTTACTTCGCTTTGCCTTGCTGGAACAGCGCATCCAGTTGCGCTTCGAACGCGTGATACTCGATACGGTCGTAGAGCTCGTCGCGAGTCTGCATGGTGTCCAGCACGTTCTTCTGGTGGCCGTCGCGCCGAATGGCCTGATAGACATTCTCGGCCGCCTTGTTCATGGCGCGGAAGGCCGACAGCGGGTACAGCACCATGCCCACCCCCACGCTGCCCAGTTCCTGCACGGAAAACAGCGGCGTCTTGCCGAATTCGGTGATGTTGGCCAGCACGGGCACCTTTACCGCCTTGACGAAGCGGTCATAGGTGGGCAGGTCGTAGGCGGCCTCGGCGAAGATCGCGTCGGCGCCGGCCTCGACGCAGGCCAGCGCGCGCTCGATCGCGGCGTCCACTCCGTGCGACGCAATGGCGTCGGTGCGAGCGATCAGGTAGAAGTCGGAGTCGGTGCGCGCGTCGGCGGCCGCCTTGACACGGTCGGCCATTTCCTCGGTGCTGACGATTTCCTTGCCCGGGCGATGCCCGCAGCGCTTGGCGCCAACCTGGTCTTCGATGTGGCAGGCCGCTGCGCCGAACTTGATCAGGCTTTTCACCGTGCGGGCAATATTGAATGCCGACGGCCCGAAGCCGGTGTCGATGTCGACCAGCAGGGGCACGTCGCACACGTCCGTAATACGGCGCACGTCGATCAGCACGTCATCCAGCGTGTTGATGCCCAGGTCGGGCAGGCCCAGCGAGCCGGCAGCCACGCCGCCGCCGGACAGATAAATGGCGCGATACCCCGCACGCTTGGCGAGCAGGGCATGGTTGGCATTGATGGCGCCGATGATCTGCAAGGGGGATTCTTCGGCCAGGGCCTGGCGGAACAGGGCGCCGGGGGATGCGGGTCGGGTCATGGGTCAGTCTCCGAGTAAGACACAGACGCTCGCTCGGGCGCCCGGCCTGATTGTTATAGCGGAAAGCGCCGCGTGCCCGGACGGGCCCGGGGCTGCGCCATAAATCTGGGCCCTTGCCGCCGGCAGGCAAATCGGCCGGGAAAGACACAGGTTTATTGCGTAGGCGGCAGGAGCCTGACACCCGGGGGTGTGAGGCTCCTTTATACAGAGGGAAGCGCGCAGCGCTTCGGGTTACTTCAGCAAGTCTTTGACGCCGTCGCGCTCTTCGAGCAGTTCTTTCAGCGTGAAGTCCAGGCGCTCGCGCGAGAAGGCATCGATTTCCAGGCCTTCGACACGCTTGTATTCGCCGTTTTCGGTAATGACGGGCACGCCGTAGATGATGCCTTCGGGGATGCCGTAAGAGCCATCCGACGGGACGCCCATGGTGACCCACTTGCCGTTGCTGCCCAGCACCCAGTCGCGCACGTGGTCGATGGCGGCGTTGGCGGCCGAAGCAGCCGACGACAGGCCGCGGGCCTCGATGATGGCCGCGCCGCGCTTGCCCACCGTGGGGATGAACTCGTCGCGGTTCCAGGCGTCGTCGTTGATCAGGTCTTTGAGGCTCTGGCCGTTGACGGTGGCGAAGCGGTAGTCGGGGTACATCGTGGGCGAGTGGTTGCCCCACACGACCAGTTTTTCGATGTCGGCCACGGCCTTGCCCGATTTGGCCGCCAGTTGCGACAGCGCGCGGTTGTGATCCAGGCGCAGCATGGCAGTGAAGTTCTTGGCCGGCAGGTCGGGCGCCGACTTCATGGCGATGTAGGCGTTGGTGTTTGCGGGGTTGCCCACCACCAGCACCTTGACGTCACGGCTGGCCACATCGTTCAGGGCCTTGCCCTGGGCGGTGAAGATCTGGGCGTTGACGCTGAGGAGGTCTTTGCGTTCCATGCCGGGACCGCGCGGGCGCGCGCCCACCAGCAGGGCGACGTCGGCGTCCTTGAATGCGGTGCGCGGATCGCTGTGCGCGGTGACTTCCTGCAGCAGCGGGAACGCGCAGTCATCCAGTTCCATGATGACGCCTTTCAGCGCTTTCTGGGCCTTTTCGTCGGGAATTTCCAGCAGTTGCAGAATGACCGGCTGGTCTTTGCCCAGCATCTCGCCCGAGGCGATGCGGAACAGCAGGGCGTAACCAATTTGGCCGGCGGCGCCGGTGACGGCGACACGCATGGCGGGCTTGGACATGAAGGTTCTCCGTAATGAGGTCGGTGAGAGAAAAAATCTCGCCAAACAGTGTAAACGCTGGGCACGGCTGCGTGCCGCCGGAGGGCCGGCAGATTGCTGTGAATCCTAGATGGATTTTATGAGCGCGTCAATTGCTCTTATATCTTATATAAGACATAAGACGTTGGACAATCAAGGCGGCGTTGTGCCACAATGATGCGTTTGCCCGGTACCCCGAAACACGGGTCTTTATCCGGCCCGCGCAGCGCGTTGCGCGCCGCCGCACCGAACAAGCACACTCGAACACATCCATGGCAGACCCCAGGCCCGATCCCGCCCCTCGCAATCGCGCCGCCCGCACCGCGGGCGAGGGGGCGGCGTTCAGCCCGCTGTATCGCCAGATCAAGGAATTGCTGGTGCAAAGCCTGGAGCGGGGCGAATGGAAACCCGGCGAACTCATCCCCAGCGAAATCGACCTGGCCGCACGGTTCCAGGTCAGCCAGGGCACCGTGCGCAAGGCCGTCGACGAACTGGCCGCCGAGCACCTGCTGCTGCGCCGCCAGGGCAAGGGCACCTTCGTGGCCACCCACCACGAAGCGCGCGTGCGCTATCGCTTTCTGCGCCTGGCGCCTGACGAAGAAGGCGAAGGCGGGCGTGCCGAAAGCCGTATTCTCGAATGCAGGCGCATGCGCGCGCCGGCCGAGATCGCCCGCGCGCTCGAACTGCGCGCCGGCGAGACCGTGGTCACCATCCGCCGCCAGCTTTCCATGAACCACCGGCCTACCGTCATCGACGACATCTGGCTGCCCGGGGCGCTGTTCCGCACGCTTACATTCGAACTGCTGGCCGCCAACAAGGCGCCGCTGTACGGCCTGTTCGAAACGGAGTTCGGCGTGAGCATGGTTCGCGCCGACGAAAAGATCCGTGCCGTGACGGCGCCGGCCGACATCGCGACGCTGCTGGGCGTCGAGTCGGGCACGCCGCTGCTGCAAGTCGACCGCGTGTCGTATACCTATGGCGACCGTCCGGTCGAGGTGCGCCGCGGCTTATACGTTACCGATCACTATCATTATCGCAATAGCCTGAATTGATGAGCTTTTTTCCTACGATTTGATACCGACCCGATCTCTGGGCGAAAATAGCGTGTTTGCCCGCAAGGGCGATGCGAATTTCGCTGTCACGAATCCCTAGCACCGTAACACCGAGGCCGTCATGTCCGACACCGCTGCCAAGCCACGTCCGCAGTTCCGCAATATCGGAATTGCGCAAATCGCCCGCTATCGCCTGCCGCTCGCGGGCAAGCTGTCCATCCTGCACCGCGTCAGCGGCGCGCTGCTCTTTCTCTGTCTTCCCTTGGTCATCCTGCCGCTGTTCGCGGCCAGCGTGACCTCGCCGGACAGCTTTGCGCAAGTGGCCCAATATGCCGGCCACCCGCTGGTCAAGCTGGTGGTGCTGGCCCTGGTGTGGAGCTACCTGCACCACTTCTGTGCCGGCATCCGCTACCTGATGCTCGACCTGCACATCGGCGTGGACAAGATCTCGGCCCAGAAAAGCGCCGGCGTGGTTTTCGGCGTCAGCCTCGCGCTGACCCTGGTGTTCGCACTCAAATTGTTCGGAGCTCTGTAAATGGCCGCTTCCAAGAACTATGGCCCCACCCGCCTCGTCGTGGGCGCCCATTACGGTGTCATCGACTTCATCGCCCAGCGCATTACCGCGGTCATCATGGCCATCTATACGCTGGTGCTCATCGTCGGCATGCTGGTGATGCCGTCCTTCTCGTACGAAAGCTGGAAGGCGCTGTTCACCTTCCGCGTGTATGCCATTCCTGTCGGCCAGATCCTGGCCACCCTGTTTTTCCTGGCGCTGGCGTGGCATGCCTGGATCGGCGTGCGCGACATCTGGATGGACTACGTCAAGCCCGCGGGCGTGCGTATGCTGTTGCAGGTGTTGACCATCCTCTGGCTGGTCGGTTCGGTCGTTTATTTCGCGCAAATCCTCTGGAGTATCTAAGCCGTGGTCTCTGTCATGAATTCATTGCCGCGCCGCCAATTCGATGTGGTGGTGGTCGGCGCCGGCGGAGCCGGCATGCGTTGCTCGCTGCAACTGGCCCAGGCAGGCCTGTCGGTGGCGGTGCTTTCCAAAGTGTTCCCCACGCGTTCGCACACCGTGGCTGCGCAGGGCGGCGTCAGCGCCTCGCTGGGCAACATGAGCGAAGACAACTGGTACTGGCACATGTACGACACCGTCAAGGGGTCCGACTGGCTGGGTGACCAGGATGCCATCGAGTTCATGTGCCGCGAAGCGCCCAACGCGGTGTACGAGCTCGAGCATTTCGGCATGCCGTTCGACCGCAACGCCGACGGCACGATCTACCAGCGCCCCTTTGGCGGACACACGGCAAACTTCGGCGAAAAGCCGGTGCAGCGCGCCTGTGCCGCCGCCGACCGTACCGGCCACGCCCTGCTGCACACGCTGTACCAGCGCAACGTGGCCGCGCGCACCCAGTTCTTCGTCGAATGGATGGCGCTGGACCTGCTGCGCAATGAAGCCGGCGACGTGGTTGGCGTCACGGCGCTCGAAATGGAAACCGGCGACATCTACATCCTGGAAGCCAAGGCCACTGTGCTGGCTACCGGCGGCGCCGGCCGCATCTGGGCCGCGTCCACCAATGCCTTCATCAATACGGGCGACGGCCTGGGCATGGCCGCGCGCGCGGGCATTCCGCTGCAGGACATGGAGTTCTGGCAGTTCCACCCCACCGGCGTGGCCGGCGCGGGCGTGCTGATCACCGAAGGCGTGCGCGGCGAAGGCGGCATCCTGCTGAACAAAGACGGCGAACGCTTCATGGAGCGCTATGCGCCCACCCTGAAAGACCTGGCGCCGCGCGACTTCGTGTCGCGCTCGATGGACCAGGAAATCAAGGAAGGCCGCGGCTGCGGTCCCGATGGCAGCTACGTGGTGCTCAAGCTCGATCACCTCGGCGCCGACGTCATCAACAAGCGGCTGCCGTCCATCCGCGAAATCGCCATCAAGTTCGGCAACGTCGACCCCATCAAAGAGCCGATCCCGGTCGTGCCCACCATTCACTACCAGATGGGCGGCATCCCGGCCAACTATCACGGCCAGGTGCTTTCGCGCGTCAACGGCGAAAACCAGATCGTCAACGGCCTGTACGCCATCGGCGAGTGCGCCGCGGTGTCGGTGCACGGCGCCAACCGCCTGGGCACCAACTCGCTGCTCGACCTCATCGTGTTCGGCCGCGCCACCGGCAACCACATCGTGTCGACGCATCTCGAGCGCCAGCATTCGCACCAGCCGGTGCCCAAAGAAGCCGTCGATTTCTCGATGCAGCGCGTGGCCAAGCTGGAAGGCCGCACCTCGGGCGAAAAGACCCAGGACGTCGCCAACGCCATCCGCGTGTCCATGCAGCGCCACTGCGGCGTGTTCCGCACGCTCGAACTGCTCAACGAGGGCGTAGGCCAGATCGACGACCTCGCCAAGCAGGCCGAGCACATCTATTTCAAGGACAAGTCCAAGGTGTTCAACACCGCCCGCATCGAGGCGCTGGAACTGGCCAACATGACCGAAGTGGCGCGCGCCACCATCAAGTCGGCCGCCAACCGCCACGAAAGCCGCGGCGCGCATGCGCTGGACGACTTCCCCAACCGCGACGACGAGAACTGGCTGAAGCACACGCTGTGGTATTCGGAAGACAGCCGCCTCGAATACAAGCCCGTTCAAATGAAGCCCCTGACGGTCGAGTCCTTCCCGCCCAAGGCGCGTACTTTCTAAGCAGGATGCTGCGATGAGCACCAAAAGAATCGTCAAATTCGAGATCTACCGCTACGACCCGGACAAGGACGAGCGCCCCTACATGCAGAAGCTGGAGGTCGAACTCCAGCCCACCGACAAGATGCTGCTCGATGCGCTCGTGCGCATCAAGAACGACGTGGACGACAGCCTGGCGCTGCGCCGCTCCTGCCGCGAAGGCGTGTGCGGCTCGGACGCCATGAACATCAACGGCAAGAACGGCCTGGCCTGCACGACCAACCTGCGCGAGCTGAAAGAGCCCATCGTGCTCAAGCCGTTGCCCGGCCTGCCCGTCATCCGCGACCTGATCGTGGACATGACGCACTTCTTCAATCAGTACCACTCGGTACGGCCGTATCTCATCAATGACACGCCGCCGCCCGAGCGCGAACGCCTGCAATCGCCCGAGGCTCGCGAAGAGCTCGACGGCCTGTACGAGTGCATTCTGTGCGCCTGCTGCTCGACGTCCTGCCCGTCGTTCTGGTGGAACCCCGACAAGTTCGTGGGGCCCGCCGGCCTGCTGCAGGCGTACCGTTTCCTGGCCGACAGCCGGGACGAGGCCACCGGCGAACGCCTGGACAACCTCGAAGATCCTTATCGCCTGTTCCGCTGCCACACGATCATGAACTGTGTGGACGTCTGTCCGAAGGGCCTGAACCCGACCAAGGCCATCGGCAAGATCAAGGAACTGATGGTTCGCCGCACGGTCTAGTAAAACAACACAGGGACACCATGAGCAGCCTTACCGAACTCGACCGGACACGCCTGCGCTGGCGGGCGCGCCGGGGCCTGCTCGAAAACGACCTGATCATTACCCGGTACCTGGACGCATACGAAACGCAGCTTACCGATGACGACGTCAAAGCGCTGACACAGTTGTTCGAGCTGGGCGACAACGACCTGCTCGACCTGCTGTTGGCGCGCAAGGAGCCCGAAGGGCAGCTTGATACGCCGCGGATACACGCCATCATCGGGCAAATGCGTGCACTCTGATTATTTTTGAGGAAACAGCGATGAACCTGTCTGACAAGAAAGCAACACTATCGTTCTCCGACGGCTCTGCGTCGATCGAGTTCCCGGTCTACAAGGGCACGATCGGCCCGGACGTCATCGACATCCGCAAGCTCTACGGTCAGACGGGTATGTTCACGTTCGACCCCGGGTTCATGTCGACGGCGGCCTGCGAGTCGGCCATCACCTATATCGACGGCGACAAGGGCGAACTGCTGTACCGCGGCTACCCCATCGAACAGTTGGCGGTGAACTGCGACTTCCTCGACATCTGCTACCTGATCCTGAACGGCGAACTGCCCAACGGCGGCCAGAAAGCCGATTTCGACTCGCAGGTCACGCACCACACGATGGTGAACGAGCAGCTGCACTTTTTCCTGCGCGGCTTTCGCCGCGACGCGCACCCCATGGCCGTCCTGACCGGCCTGGTGGGCGCGCTGTCGGCCTTCTACCACGACTCCACCGACATCACCAATCCGCAGCATCGGCACATTTCGGCCATTCGTCTCATCGCCAAGATGCCGACGCTGGTGGCCATGGCGTACAAGTATTCGCAAGGCCAGCCTTTCATCTACCCGCAGAACGACTTGTCGTACACCGGCAATTTCCTGCGCATGATGTTCGCCACGCCGTGCGAAGAGTACAAGGTCAATGAAGTGGTCGAGCGCGCGCTCGATCGCATCTTCATCCTGCACGCCGACCACGAACAGAACGCCTCGACCTCCACCGTGCGCCTGTGCGGCTCGTCGGGCACCAACCCCTTCGCCGCCATTTCGGCCGGCGTGGCCTGCCTGTGGGGCCCTGCCCACGGCGGCGCCAACGAAGCGTGCCTGCAAATGCTCGAAGAGCTGCAGGCCAACGGCGGCGTGGCCAAGGTCGGCGAGTTCATGGAAAAGGTCAAGGACAAGAACTCGGGCGTGCGCCTGATGGGCTTTGGCCATCGCGTCTACAAGAACTACGATCCGCGCGCCAAGCTGATGCAGGAAACCTGCAAAGAAGTACTGCAGTCGCTGGGCCTGGAAAACGACCCGCTCTTCAAGCTGGCCATGGAGCTCGAACGCATCGCCCTGGAAGACGACTACTTCGTGCAGCGCAAGCTGTACCCCAACGTAGACTTCTATTCGGGCATCGTGCAGCGCGCCATCGGCATTCCCACCTCGCTGTTCACCGCGATTTTCGCGTTGGCCCGCACGGTGGGCTGGATCGCCCAGTGGAACGAAATGCTGTCCGATCCGGACTACAAGATCGGTCGCCCGCGCCAGCTGTTCAGCGGCGCTGCGCCGCGCGACGTGCCGGCCATGGACAAGCGCTGATCCTCCCGGATACACGCCCCATCAATAAAAAACGCCCGCAAGGGCGTTTTTTATTTGCGGCCGATATCGGATGATTTCGGCCGCGGGCGCCAAGCCGATGGCTACATGCCGATGCCGCGGGCCATCAGCACGGCGAACAGCGGCAACAGGACGAACAGATGTGTTTCCAGCATGACCCATCGACGGGCCTTCTTGATGTCGAGGTCGGAGGGGGTGTAGCCGGGTTGCTGTCGTTCCTGCTTGCGCCAGCGCAAGAACGCCAGGGTCGGCGGGATCGAGCACAGCCCGATCACCACGAAGAGCGTGATCTTGGCGTGGAACCACGGATTGCTCATGTAGAAGGCGGCGCCCTTGGGGCCTGCCATCAGGCGCAACAGGCCGGTGACCAGCACCGCCAGCGCGGATACCAGGTACCAGCGATCGTACAGCGCGAGGCGACGTATCGTGTCGGGGGCCAACCCGGGGCGCAGCAGCACCGCCTGGGCGGACATGATGACGATAAGCACGAAAATCGCCAGGTAGTGTATCCAGGCGAGTAAAGCGTCTTGCAACATGACGGCTCCGGTGGAAAAGGCTAGTGGCTTTTTAACATTGCGCGGGCGGCATGCCTACCGCTGCCCGTCATGAAAAAACAGGGAGCCCGTCCCGGGCTCCCTGTGTATTGCGAGGCGCGCCGCGCCGGGTCAGCGCAGTTGGCCCGCGGCTTCCTGTTGCGCATCCACGACGGCAAGCGCGGTCATGTTGACGATGCGACGCACGGTGGCGCTGGTAGTAAGGATATGCACCGGACGGGCCGCGCCCAGCAGGATCGGCCCCATGGCGATGCCGTTGCTGCCGGTCATCTTCAGGATGTTGTAGGTGATATTGCCGGTATCGAGGTTGGGCATGACCAGCAGGTTCGCACGGCCCTTCAGTTTGCTGTCCGGATAGGCCAGCATGCGGATTTTCTCGGAAAGCGCCGCGTCCGCATGCATCTCGCCGTCGACCTCGAGATCGGGCGCGCGCTCTTCGATCAGGCGCCGGGCCTGGGCCATTTTCTGGGAAGAAGCCGTCATGCGGCTGCCGAAGTTGGAGTGCGACAGCAACGCCACCTTGGGCACGACGCCGAAGCGCAGCATTTCTTCGGCTGCCTGCACGGTGATGTTGGCGATTTCTTCGGCGTCGGGATTTTCGTTGACGTGCGTGTCGGTGACGAACAGCGTCTGGTCGGGCAGCATCAGCACGTTCAGCGCCGCGTAGGTCTGGCCCGGCTTGCGGCCGATGACTTCGTCGACATACTTGAGCTGGTTGTCGTACTTGCTTGCCACGCCGCACAGCAGGGCGTCGGCGTCGCCGCGCCGCAGCAGCATGGCGCCGATCAGGGTGTTGTGCTTGCGTATCATCGCCTTGGCGATGGCGGGCGTGACACCCTCGCGACCCTTGAGCTGGTAGTAGGCGTTCCAGGTTTCGCTGAACCGGCTGTCGTCTTCGGGGTCGACGATCTCGATGTTCTGGCCGGCCACCAGGCGCAGGCCCGCCTTCTTGACACGCATCTCGATGACCGCGGGGCGGCCCACCAGGATCGGGTAGGCGAGCTTTTCGTCAACGACGGTTTGCGCCGCGCGCAGCACGCGTTCGTCTTCGCCGTCGGCGTAGATGACGCGCTTGGGCGCCTGCTTGGCCTGCGCGAACAGCGGACGCATCAGTTGGCCCGAGTGGTACACGAAGCCCATCAGCTGCTGACGATAGCCTTCGATGTCCTGGATGGGGCGCAGGGCAACGCCGGAGTCGGCGGCCGCCTGCGCGACGGCGGGCGCGATCTGTACGATAAGCCGCGGGTCGAAAGGCTTGGGAATGATGTATTCGGGCCCGAAGGACAAGTCCTGGCCATCGTACGCGCGGGCCACCTCATCGTTCTGTTCGGCCTGCGCCAGTTCGGCAATGGCTTTCACGCAGGCGAGCTTCATTTCCTCGGTGATGCGGGTCGCGCCTGCGTCCAGGGCGCCACGGAAAATGAAGGGAAAGCACAGGACGTTGTTGACCTGGTTGGGGTAGTCCGACCGGCCGGTGGCGATGATGCAGTCGGGGCGCGCGGCGCGCGCGACCTCGGGACGGATCTCGGGTTCGGGGTTGGCCAGGGCCAGGATCAGGGGGCGGTCGGCCATGGTCTTGACCATGTCGGCCGTCAGTACGCCGGCGGCCGAGCAGCCCAGGAACACGTCGGCGCCTTGCACCACGTCGGCCAGCGTGCGCGCGTCGGTCTTTTGCGCGTACCGCTGCTTGTTGGGTTCCATGTTGGCGTCGCGGCCTTCCCAGATCACGCCGCGCGAGTCGACCACGTAGATGTTCTCGCGCTTGATGCCCAGGTGCACCAGCAGGTCCAGGCAGGCGATCGCCGCGGCGCCCGCGCCCGACACGGCGAGCTTGACCTGGGTGATGTCCTTGCCCACGACTTTCAGGCCGTTCAGGATGGCTGCCGACGAGATGATGGCGGTGCCGTGCTGGTCGTCATGGAACACCGGAATCTTCATGCGATCGCGCAGCTTCTTTTCAATGTAGAAGCATTCGGGCGCCTTGATGTCTTCCAGGTTGACGCCGCCCAGTGTGGGTTCCAGCGCCGCGATGATGTCGACGAGCTTGTCCGGGTCGGTTTCGGCGAGTTCGATGTCGAACACGTCGATGCCCGCGAACTTCTTGAAGAGGCAGCCTTTGCCTTCCATGACCGGCTTGGCGGCCAGCGGGCCGATGTCGCCCAGGCCGAGCACGGCAGTGCCGTTCGTGATGACGCCCACCAGGTTGGCGCGCGAGGTGTACTTGGCTGCGGCCTCGTCGCCCTGGTCGAAAATCGCCATGCAGGCGGCGGCTACGCCTGGCGAATAGGCCAGCGACAGGTCGTCCTGGTTGGCCAGCGTCTTGGTGGGCATCACCGAGATCTTGCCGGGTGTGGGGTGGGCGTGATAGTCCAGCGCCAGTTTGGTAAGCGTTTCGTCCATGCTGAGGTAGGCCTTTGCGGCAACAAGAAAACAAGGCGGGCGGAGGCGCCCGCCTTCAAAAAATGCAAGGCATCTATTTCAACAGAAAGCGGCCCCGCATTTTGCTGCAACGCAGCGTAATCCGGCGCCGTGGCGGGAGTCGCGCTACGCCAGCCAGGGCGGCGTGGCGCGCTCGGCGGCGCCCAGTTTTTCGCGCAGCGCCTGCCTTGCGCCCCGGAGCGTGGTATCGCGGTCCGCGAGCAGGTCCAGCGCCTGCAGCACGATCCAGTCGGCGCCCACTTCAAAAAAATCACGCAGGCGCGCCCGGGTGTCGCTGCGGCCGAAGCCGTCGGTGCCCACGGTGCGATAGGGCGCGGCGATCCATGCTCGGATCTGTTCGGGCACGGCGCGTACGTAGTCGCTGGCCGCGACCACCGGGGTGTCGCCCGGCAGACAGTGTTCCACCCAGCCTGGCGCATCGCCCAGCCCCAGCGTGCGGGCCCGTTCGCTGGCGCGCCCGTCGCGGGCAAGTTCCGAGAAGCTGGTCACGCTCCAGACCTCGGCGGCGATATCGTAATCTTGCGCAAGACGCTCGGCGGCCTGCAGGGCTTCGGCCAGCATGGGCCCGGCGCCCAGCAGCCGGACGCGGGCCCCGGGCGCGGCGCGCACGCGATGCATGCCGCGCAGGATGCCCGCCCGCGCGTCGTTTGACGGCAGGCTGGGTTGCGGCAGGTTTTCGTTGGTGACGGTCAGGTAGTAGAACTCGTCGCATTGCTCGTGCAGCATGCGGCGCATGCCGTGTTCCAGAATGACCGCGGCCTCGTAAGCGTGGGCGGGGTCATAGGCGCGGCAGTTCGGAACCGTGGCGGCGACCAGGTGGCTGGAGCCGTCCTGGTGCTGCAGGCCTTCGCCGCCCAGCGTGGTGCGCCCCGATGTGGCGCCTATCAGGAAGCCGCGCGCGCGCTGGTCGGCCGCTGCCCAGATCAGGTCGCCGATGCGCTGGAACCCGAACATCGAATAATAGATATAGAAAGGCAGCATCGGCAGGCCGTTTACCGAATAACTGGTGCCGGCCGCCGTCCATGATGAAATGGCGCCCGCCTCGGTAATGCCTTCTTCCAGGATCTGCCCATCCAGCGCCTCGCGGTAATACAGTACCGAGCCGATGTCTTCGGGTTCGTACAGTTGCCCTTGCGCCGAGTAAATGCCGATCTGGCGGAACAGATTGGCCATGCCGAAGGTGCGCGCCTCGTCGGCGACGATGGGCACAATGCGCGGGCCCAGGGCTTCGTCCTTGAGCAGCCCGCCCAGCATGCGCACGATGGCCATCGTCGACGACATTTCCTTGCCGTCTGCTTCCAGCGCAAAGCGCGCCCATCGGTCGGCAGGCGGCGCGGCGAGGCCGGGCGCCTTGCTCTGCCGCCGCGGCACATAGCCCCCCAGCGCGGCGCGCCGGGCCTGCAGATAGCGCAGTTCCGGGCTGTCGGAGGCAGGCCGGTAGAATTTCAGCGCCAGGCAGTCGGCATCGGTGATCGGCAGCGCGAACCTGTCGCGGAAGGCCAGCAAGGCGTCGTCGTCCAGCTTTTTCTGCTGGTGCGTGGTCATCTTGCCCTGGCCGGCCGAACCCATGCCGTAGCCTTTTTTTGTCTGCGCGAGGATGACCGTGGGCTGGCCACGATGCCGCACGGCGCGGTGATACGCCGCGTAGATCTTGACGATGTCGTGCCCGCCGCGCCGCAGCCGGTCGATGGCCTCGTCCGACCAGTCGGCGACCAGCGCGGCCAGCTCGGGGTGCTGGTTGAAGAAGTGCGAGCGGTTGTAGGCGCCGTCGTTGGCAGCGAATGTCTGGAACTGGCCATCGACGGTGCGTGCGAAGGCGCGGGCCAGCGCGCCCGTGGCATCGCGGGCGAGCAGGGCGTCCCAGTCGCCGCCCCATACCAGCTTGATGACATTCCAGCCCGCGCCCGCATAAAGGGTTTCCAGTTCGTCGATGATGCGCCCGTTGCCGCGTACCGGCCCGTCCAGGCGCTGCAGGTTGCAATTGACCACGAACACCAGGTTGTCGAGCCTTTCCCGCGCGGCGAGCGTCAGCGCCGCGATGGACTCCGGTTCGTCCATTTCGCCGTCGCCGAAGATTCCCCACACCTTGCGGTCGGAGGCGGGCGCGAGCGAACGGTTTTCCAGATAGCGCAGGAAGCGGGCCTGGTAAATGGCGTTGATCGGCCCTATGCCCATGGAGCCGGTGGGAAACTGCCAGAAATCGGGCATCAGCCAGGGGTGGGGGTAGGACGACAGGCCGCGCAGGCCCCGCGCTTGGGCGGTGATCTCCTGCCGGAAATGGGCCAGGTCTTCTTCGCCCAGGAAACCTTCCAGGTAGGCGCGGGCATACACGCCGGGCGCGGAGTGGGGCTGCAGGTACACCAGATCGCCCGGGGAATCGGCGACGGCGCCTCGGAAAAAGTGATTGAAGCCCACTTCGAAGAGGTCGGCCGCCGACGCATAGCTGGCGATGTGGCCGCCCAGTTCGCCGTGTGCCTGGTTGGCCCGCACCACCATCGCCAGCGCGTTCCATCGATTGATGGACGCGATCCGCTCTTCAAGCGCCAGGTCGCCCGGGAAGGGCGGCTGCTCGTGCGCGGGGATGGTGTTCAGGTAGGCGCTGCGCGTCTGCCCGGCCGCGCGCACCCCCGACGCCGCGGCCTGGGCCAGCAGCTCATCCAGTACGTAGGCGGCCCGGGGCGCCCCTTGCGCCCCTACCAGCGCTTGGAACGCTTCTTTCCACTCGGCGGTTTCGGTGGGGTCAATGTCTTCTGGCATGGCGTCGAGCATGGCGGTCGGAATCTCCTGTGGAGGGTCATCCTATCGCGTTCGCCGTGACATAAGTATTCGAAAATGTGAGGCCAGGCCGGGCTGTCCGGCATAATATTCGGCAAATAATTCGATTCACAGTCAAAAATGCCCAACAAACTGGATCAGACCGACCGCCGCATCCTGGCGATCCTGCAAACCGATTCCAGCCTGACCAATGTCGAGCTGGCCCGCCGGGTGCACCTGTCGCCGTCTCCGTGCCTGGCGCGCGTGAAGGCGCTGGAGGCGGCCGGCGTCATCCGCGGCTACGTGGCCCTGGCCGATCCGCTGCAACTGGGCCTGAGCCTGAACGTGTTCATCCAGGTCAGCCTGGAAAAGCAGGTCGAGACCGAGCTCGAGCGTTTCCAGAATGCCATGGCCGAATGCCCGGAAGTCATGGAGTGCTACCTGATGACCGGCGATTCCGATTACCTGTTGCGCGTGGTGGTGCCGGACATGCAGGGGCTGGAGCGTTTCGTGGTGAATCGCCTGTCGCGCATTCCGGGCGTGCGCAACATCCGATCCGGCTTCGCGCTGAAGCAGGTCAAATATCAGACCGCGCTGCCGTTGGGCTAGCGCAGGCCGGCAGGGCGCAGGGGCGTAGAATCGTCGGGTCGTCCACATAGAGGCTGCCCGACCCATGTCCGCTTTCGACCGAGTTCCCGATTCGATCACGTTGCCCGAACTGACCGTACGCGGCGTGATCATCGGCGCGCTGATTACCGTCGTATTTACTGCATCGAACGTGTTCCTGGGGCTGAAAGTGGGCCTGACCTTCTCGTCGGCCATTCCGGCGGCGGTCATCTCCATGTCGGTGCTGCGGCTGTTCAACAACGCCAACATCCTGGAAAACAACATGGTGCAGACGCAGGCCTCGGCCGCGGGCACCCTGTCGGCGATCATCTTCATCCTGCCGGCGCTGGTCATGATGGGCCACTGGCAGGGTTTTCCTTTCTGGCAGACCCTGGGCATCTGCGCGGCAGGCGGCATGCTGGGGGTGATGTTCACGATTCCGCTGCGCCACATCATGGTCGTGCAAAGCGACCTGCCTTACCCCGAGGGCGTGGCCGCCGCCGAAATCCTGCGAGTGGGCAGCAGCGGCGCGCCCGCGCAGGCGGACGCGAGCGCCGATGCCGGCCGGCCCGCTGCCGAAAAACCGGCCGCGGCCCCTACCGGCATGGCCGACATCCTCAGCGGCGCCGGGGTGGCGGCGGCCGTCAGTTTCGCCGTCAACGGCCTGCGCGTGCTGGGCGACAGCGTCAGCATGTGGCCCACGTTGGGGGCGGCGGTGTTTCGCCTGCCCATGGGCTTTTCGCTGGCGCTGATGGGCGCAGGCTATCTCATCGGCATTGTCGCCGGCCTGGCCATGCTGACCGGGCTGGTGATCGCCTGGGGCATTGCGGTGCCGGTGCTGACGGCGACGGGCACGATGGCCGCCGGGCAGTCCGTGGCCGACTACGCCACCGGAATCTGGAGTTCGCAGGTGCGCTTCATCGGCGCAGGGGTGATCGGCGTGGGCGCCATCTGGACGCTTGCCACGCTGTTTGTCCCGATGATGCGCGGCATCCGCACGTCGTTCGCGGCGTTCACGGCGGCGGGGCGGCTGGCCCAGGCCGATGCGCCCCGCACGCAGCAAGACCTGCCGGCCCGCTGGATATCGCTGGTGACGCTGGTGCTGGTGGCCATTCTGGTGGCAACGTTCATGGCATTCCTCAGGCCCACGCCGGCGGCCCAGGGCCACGTGGGCATGCTGGTGGCGTATTCCGTGGCGTTCGCCTTCATTTTCGGCTTTCTGGTGGCGGCGGCATGCGGCTACATGGCCGGGCTGGTGGGCTCGTCCACCAGCCCGATCTCGGGCGTGGGCATCGTGGCCATCGTGCTGGTGTCGCTGCTGATGCTGGCGCTCGAAAGCGCCAACGGCATCCTGGCCACGCCCGACGGCACCCGCATGGCCATCGGCCTGGCCATTTTCACGACCTCGGCCGTCGTGGCGGTGGCCTCCATCTCCAATGACAACCTGCAGGACCTGAAAACCGGCTGGCTGGTCGGCGCCACCCCCTGGCGCCAGCAGGTGGCGCTGCTGATCGGCTGCGTGGTGGGCGCGGCGGTCATTTCGCCTGTACTGGAACTGCTCTACAACGCCTATGGCTTTGCCGGCGCGCTGCCGCGCCCGGGCATGGACCCCGACGCGGCCCTGTCGGCCCCGCAGGCCACGCTGATGCTGGCGATCGCCCAGGGCATCTTCACCCACCAGCTGAACTGGCTGATGATCCTGATCGGCATGGCCACGGGGGTGGGGCTCATCCTGGTAGACCAGGTGCTGCGGCGCACCTGCAAGGTGGCGCGCATGCCCGTGCTGGCGGTGGGCATCGGCATCTACCTGCCGCCCACGGTAAGCGCCCCGCTGGTGGTGGGGGCGGTGCTGGCGTGGTGCATCCAGCGCGCCGTGCAGGCCCGGGCTCGCCGCACGGGCCTGCCCTACGAAGCCTGCGCCGAGCCGGTCAACCGGCGCGGTACCCTGCTGGCCTCGGGCCTGATCGTGGGCGAAAGCCTGGTTGGCGTGCTGATGGCGGCCATCATCGGCGCGACGGGCGAAGAAGCGCCCCTGGCCATCGCGGGTCCGGGCTTTGCCACCGCGGCCTCGTGGCTGGGGCTGGCGGTGTTTGCGCTGGCGGCTGGGCTGTTTTACCGGCGCGCGCTGGCCGCCCGGCCGGCGCGCCCCTGAGCCCGCAGCGCGCGGGGCCGGCGTCGTTTTCGCGTCACAGCCGGCCGCGCGCCGATCGCGTTCAATGCCGACCGATGCCGGCATCATCGCGGATGTTGCGACGGGCCATGCTGCACCGGAATGCCGGCATGCCGCACGGTAGGGCTCTTGCGGCTGCGCGACAAGACGCCGCAATACGTAAGGGTTATACTTTTGATCCATACGGCTTTCAAGGCTCGTACGCGCCTTCTGCCCCTGCTATCCGCCTAACGGGAAGCCCGTGTCGCGGAAGGTTTTCCTGCATCGCATCGAGTGAAGCACTCGTCAAGGTGAAGCAATACATGTCTTCCGAAATAGAATCCCTTTCCACTTCTTATCTATTCGGCGGTAACGCTCCGTACGTCGAAGAACTGTACGAGGCTTATCTCGACAACCCCGGCTCGGTGCCCGAAAACTGGCGCGAGTACTTCGACCAGCTGCAGCATGCGCCGGCTTCTGACGGTTCGGAATCCACCCGCGACCAGGCGCACGCGCCCATCGTCGAATCGTTCGCGCTGCGCGCGCGCACCAATGGTTTCGTGCAGCAGGCCGCGCAAACCGACCTGTCGATGGCCAGCAAGCAGGTGTCGGTGCAGTCGCTCATCGCCGCGTACCGTTCGCTGGGTTCGCGCTGGGCCGAACTGGACCCCCTCAAGCGCCACGAGCGCCCCGGCATCCCCGAGCTCGATCCCGCGTTCTACGGCCTGAGCGAAGCCGACCTCGACCAGACCTACTCGGCCACCAACACTTACTTCACGACCGCCAGCACCATGACGCTGCGCGATATCCTGAAGGCCTTGCGCGACACCTACTGCCGCAGCATCGGCGCCGAGTTCATGCATATTTCCGATCCGGCCGCCAAGCGCTGGATCCAGGAACGCCTTGAAACCACGCTGGGCGCGGCTACCTTCACCGCCGACGAAAAGCGCCACATCCTGCAGCAGCTGACCGAGGCCGAAGGCCTCGAGCGCTACCTGCACACCAAGTATGTCGGCCAGAAGCGTTTCTCGCTCGAAGGCGGCGAAAGCTTCATCGCCGCAATGGACGAAGTGGTGAACCATGCCGGCGAAGCCGGCGTGCAGGAAATCGTGGTGGGCATGGCGCACCGCGGCCGCCTGAACATGCTCGTGAACATCATGGGCAAGATGCCCGGCGATCTGTTCGCCGAGTTCGAGGGCAAGCATGCCGAAGGCCTGACCGACGGCGACGTGAAATACCACAACGGCTTCTCCAGCGACATCTCTACGCGCGGCGGCCCCGTTCACCTGTCGCTGGCGTTCAACCCGTCGCACCTGGAAATCGTCAACCCCGTGGTCGAAGGCAGCGTGCGCGCGCGCCAGGAACGCCGCGGCGACCACAAGGGCAAGCAGGTATTGCCCGTGCTGGTGCACGGCGACGCGGCCTTCGCCGGGCAGGGCGTGGTCATGGAAACGCTGAACCTGGCCCAGACGCGCGGCTACGGCACGGGCGGCACCGTCCATATCGTCATCAACAACCAGATCGGTTTCACGACGTCCGACCCGCGCGACTCGCGTTCGACGCTGTATTGCACCGACGTGGTCAAGATGATCGAAGCGCCGGTGTTCCACGTCAACGGCGACGACCCGGAGGCGGTGGTGTTCGCCACCAAGCTGGCGCTCGACTACCGCCTGGAGTTCGGCCGCGACATCGTCCTGGACATCGTCTGCTTCCGCAAGCTGGGCCACAACGAGCAAGACACCCCGTCGCTTACCCAGCCGTTGATGTACAAGCGCATCGGCCACCATCCCGGCACCCGCAAGCTGTACGCCGACAAGCTCACCGCCCAGGGCGTGCTGGCCGAAGGCGAGTCCGACCAGATGGTCAAGGACTACCGCCAGCTCATGGAAGACGGCCAGCGCACCATCGAGCCGGTGCTGACCGACTACAAGAGCAAGTACGCCATCGACTGGTCGCCCTTCCTGGGCGCCAAATGGACCGACCAGGCCGACACCGCGGTGCCGCTGGCCGAGCTCAAGCGCATCGGCGAGCGCATCACCACCGTGCCCGAAGGCTTTACGGTGCACCCGCTGGTCAACAAACTGCTGAACGACCGCCGCAACATGGCCAAGGGCGAGATGAATCTCGACTGGGGCATGGGCGAACACCTGGCCTTCGCCACCCTGGTGGCCTCGGGCTACGCCGTGCGCATCACCGGCCAGGATTCCGGCCGCGGCACGTTCACGCACCGCCATGCGGTGCTGCACGACCAGAATCGCGAGCGCTGGGACGACGGCACGTACATCCCGCTGCAGAACGTGACCGACGGCCAGGCCCCGTTCACCGTGATCGACTCGGTGCTTTCCGAAGAAGCCGTGCTGGGCTTCGAGTACGGCTATTCCAGCGCGGAACCCAACACGCTGACCATCTGGGAAGCGCAGTTCGGCGACTTCGTCAACGGCGCGCAGGTGGTCATCGACCAGTTCATCACGTCCGGCGAAGCCAAGTGGGGCCGTCAGTCGGGCCTGACCCTCATGCTGCCGCACGGCTATGAAGGCCAGGGCCCCGAACACTCGTCGGGCCGCATCGAGCGCTTCCTGCAGCTGTGCGCCGACAACAACATCCAGGTGGTGCAGCCGACCACTGCATCGCAGATCTTCCACCTGCTGCGCCGCCAGATGATCCGGCCGTTCCGCAAGCCGCTGGTCATCTTCACGCCCAAATCGCTGCTGCGCAACAAGGACGCGGGTTCGCCCCTGACCGAACTGGCCGGCGGCAGCTTCCGCACCGTCATCGGCGAGGTCGACGAGTCGATCGACCCGGCCAAGGTCAAGCGCGTGCTGGCCTGCTCGGGCAAGGTCTACTACGACCTGGTCCACGCACGCCGCGAGCGCGAGGCCGATCACGTGGCCATCGTGCGCGTCGAACAGCTGTACCCGTTTGCCCACAAGTCGTTCCAGGCCGAGCTGAGCAAGTACGGCAAGGCTACCGAAGTCATCTGGGTGCAAGACGAACCGCAGAACCAAGGTCCGTGGTTCTATATCCAGCATCATCTGTACGAGAACATGTCCGAAGGCCAGAAGCTCGGCTATGCCGGCCGGGCGGCGTCCGCTTCTCCCGCTGTGGGCTACCTGGCCAAGCACCAGGAGCAGCAGAAGGCCCTCATCGAGCAGGCGTTCGCGTCCAAGCACAAAGGCTTCGTACTGACCAAATAAGGTCGGCCGGCTTCGAACTCATCTTTACTGGAACCTATCACTATGGCTATCACTGACGTCGTTGTCCCCCAATTGTCCGAGTCCGTTTCGGAAGCGACCCTGCTTACCTGGAAGAAGCAGAAGGGCGCTGCCGTCGAGGCAGATGAAATCCTCATCGAAATCGAAACCGACAAGGTCGTGCTCGAAGTGCCGGCGCCCGCCTCGGGCGTGCTGGCCGAAATCGTCGAAGGCGACGGCAGCACGGTAACTTCGGGGCAACTGATCGCCAAGATCGACACGGCGGCCAAGGCCGAAGCCGCGGCTGCTCCCGCCGCCGCGGCGCCCAAGGCAGAACCGGCCGCCGAGAAGGCTGCTGCGCCTGCCGCGCCTGCCTCGTCGTCGGCCGCGGGCGTCGCCTCGCCCGCAGCATCCAAGATCTTGTCCGAGAAGGGGGTGGATCCTGCCTCGGTAGCAGGCACCGGCCGTGATGGCCGTGTCACCAAGGCCGACGCCCAGGCCGCCAGCGCGGCGCCCGCCAAGGCCGCCGCTGCGCCCGCGCCGGTTTCGATGTCGCTGGACGGCCGCCCCGAACAGCGCGTGCCCATGAGCCGCCTGCGTGCGCGCATCGCAGAGCGGCTGCTGCAGTCGCAACGCGAAAACGCCATTCTCACGACGTTCAACGAAGTGAACATGCAGGCTGTCATCGACCTGCGCAACAAGTACAAAGACAAGTTCGAGAAAGAGCACGGCATCAAGCTGGGCTTCATGTCGTTCTTCGTCAAGGCGGCCGTTGCCGCACTGAAGAAGTTCCCGCTGATCAACGCCTCGATCGACGGCAAGGACATCATCTACCACGGCTACTTCGACATCGGTATCGCGGTGGGTAGCCCGCGCGGCCTGGTCGTGCCCATCCTGCGCAATGCCGACCAACTGTCGATTGCCGAAATCGAGAAGACCATTGCCGACTTCGGCAAGCGCGCCGCCGAAGGCAAGCTGGGCATCGAAGAAATGACCGGCGGCACCTTCTCCATCTCGAACGGCGGCGTGTTCGGCTCGATGCTGTCCACGCCCATCATCAACCCGCCGCAGTCGGCGATCCTGGGCGTGCACGCCACCAAGGAACGTCCGGTGGTGGAAAACGGCCAGATCGTCATCCGCCCGATGAACTACCTGGCGCTGTCGTACGATCACCGCATCATCGACGGCCGTGAAGCCGTATTGGGTCTGGTGGCCATCAAGGACGCGCTGGAAGACCCGCAGCGCCTGTTGCTGGATCTGTAATCCGGCACGGCTCAGGGCTAGGGGCAATGATTGCTACTGTCGCGGCGGGCCGGATCGCACCGGTCCGTACGCGGCAGGCCCCGCCGGCTTTCTTCCGCCTTTTCCCCTCTGCGTCCGGCCGCGCGTGCGGGCGCGACGCGCATGGGCCGGCGCGCCCCGACCAGCCACAAGCGTCTCTTCAATCCCCCAATTTCCGAGAACATCATGTCCAAACAATTTGACGTCGTCGTCATCGGTGCCGGCCCCGGCGGTTATATCGCCGCCATTCGCGCCGCTCAACTCGGTATGTCCGTCGCTTGCATCGATGCCTGGCAAAACGGGCAGGGCGGGCCGGCTCCCGGCGGTACGTGCACCAACGTCGGTTGCATTCCGTCCAAGGCGCTGCTGCAGTCTTCCGAGCATTTCGAACAGGTCAATCATCACTTTGCCGACCACGGCATCGAGGTCAAGGGTGTGTCGCTGAAGCTCGATACGCTGATCGGCCGCAAGAACACGGTGGTCAAGCAGAACAACGACGGCATCCTGTATCTGTTCAAGAAAAACAAGGTCACCTTCTTCCATGGCAAGGGCGCCTTTGCCGGCAAGGCTGATGGCGGCTATGCCATCAAGGTGACGGGCACGGCCGAGGAAGACCTCGTCGCCAAGCACGTGGTGGTGGCCACCGGTTCCTCGCCGCGAGAGCTGCCGGGCCTGCCCTTCGACGAAAAAGTGGTGCTGTCCAACGATGGTGCGCTGAACATCGACGCCGTTCCCAAGAAGTTGGGCGTGATCGGCGCGGGCGTCATCGGCCTGGAAATGGGCAGCGTGTGGCGCCGCCTGGGCGCCGAGGTCACCATCCTGGAAGCCATGCCCGAGTTCCTGGCGGCGGCCGACCAGCAGGTGGCCAAGGAAGCGCTGAAGGCCTTCGCCAAGCAGGGCCTGGACATCCAAATGGGCGTCAAGCTCGGCGAAGTCAAGGCAACCGCCAAATCGGTCACGGTGCCCTATACCGATGCCAAGGGCGGCGAACAGAAACTGGTGGTCGACAAGCTGATCGTCTCGATCGGGCGCGTGCCGTACACCGGCGGCCTGAACCCCGACGCGGTGGGCCTGAACCTGGACGAGCGCGGCTTCATCCAGGTAGACGACCATTGCAAGACCAACCTGCCCAACGTATGGGCGGTGGGCGACGTGGTGCGCGGCCCCATGCTGGCGCACAAGGCCGAAGAAGAAGGCGTGGCGGTGGCCGAGCGCATCGCGGGCCAGCATGGCCACGTCAACTTCGATACCGTGCCCTGGGTCATCTACACGTCGCCCGAAATCGCCTGGGTGGGCAAGACCGAACAGCAGCTCAAGAAAGAAGGCCGCGAATACAAGGCCGGCAGCTTTCCGTTCATGGCCAACGGGCGCGCGCGCGCCCTGGGCGACACCACCGGCTTTGCCAAGGTGATCGCCGACGCCAAGACTGACGAAGTGCTGGGCGTGCATATCGTCGGCCCGATGGCGTCCGAGCTTATTTCCGAAGCCGTCACCATCATGGAATTCCGCGGCGCCGCCGAGGACATCGCCCGCATCTGCCACGCGCACCCGACCTTGTCCGAGGCCGTGAAAGAAGCGGCGCTGGCGGTCGACAAGCGCACGCTGAACTTCTAAGGCGTCGGGCGGCAGGCGCCAGGCGCCGTGCGACGCCGGCCCCAGGGCGGCGCCCGCGGCCCGCGCCGGCCCGCACCCGGGGCGGGCTCTACCCCGGGCGGGCCATACCCGGGGGGCCGCGCCGCCCGCAGCCGCGCTTCGGCGCATCCCGTTGCCATGCCGGGTTTCATGCAGCGTGCATGACAGAACCCTTTCTTGTGTAGCGCCTGCAATCCGCGCGCCCCGGCGCCAATTTTTCAGCTGTGTGTTGCGACATGAACGTCCGCGAATACTACGAACATGCCCTGGCCCAACGGGGCTACCAGTCCGATGCGGCGCAACGCCACGCAGTGGACCGGTTGCAGGCCTACTACGACGACTGGGTCCGCTTCAAGTCGATGCGCTCGAACGCGCTCAAGAAGCTGTTGAACCGGCCGGACGTGCCGCGGGGCGTGTATTTGTGGGGCGGTGTCGGGCGGGGCAAGAGTTTCCTGATGGACGCCTTCTACGCCACGGTGCCGGTGGTACGCAAGACGCGGCTGCATTTTCACGAATTCATGCGCGGCGTGCATCGCGAGCTGGAAAGCGTCAAGGGCATGCAGGACCCGCTGGACGAGGTGGCACGCCGCGTCGCCAAGCGTTACCGGCTGATCTGCTTCGACGAATTCCATGTGTCGGACGTGGCCGACGCGATGATCCTGTATCGGCTGCTGCTCCGCCTGTTCGAGCTGGGCACGTCATTCGTCATGACATCGAACTACGAGCCGTCCACGCTGTATCCGGACGGCCTGCATCGCGATCGCATCCTGCCCGCCATTGCGCTGATCGAAAAGCGCATGGACATCCTGAATGTCGATGCCGGCATCGATTACCGGCGCCGCACGCTGGAACACGTACAGTGCTACCACTCGCCTTTGGACGAGCAAGCCCGCCAGGCCCTGCAGCAGGCATTTGACCGGCTGGCCGACACGCCGCCGCAGGAGCCCCTGCTGCACATCGAGCATCGTGAGATCCGCGCCGTCGCCCTGGCGGGGTCGGTGGTGTGGTTCGACTTCGCCACCCTGTGCGGCGGGCCGCGATCGCAGAATGATTATCTGGAACTCGCCAACCGCTTCCACGCCGTGATTCTTTCCGATGTGCCGCGCATGGGCCCGCGGCAGGCGTCCGAGGCGCGTCGCTTTACCTGGCTGATCGACGTGTTCTACGACCACAAGATCAAGCTCATCATGTCGGCCGAATGCGAACCGGAAGAACTCTATACCGAGGGCGCGCTGGCCAATGAGTTTCATCGCACCGTGTCCCGTATCCTGGAGATGCAGTCGCGCGAATACCTGGACGAAGAGCGGCGCCTGACCGTCGGCCTGTAGGCGGCGCCCGGGCAGGGCTCGAGGCGCGCTGGCGATAGAGATTGATAATAAGATTGGTTATCAATTACTATCTCGGTTTTGTGTTTCCAGCCGCCCGCCGTGAAAAGCTCTATGTCTTGCGGGGCAGCCTCGCCCGCGCCGGTATCCGTGGATGCGCTCTATCGCGACCATCAGCCCTGGCTGTTGCGGTGGCTGCGCGGCAAGCTGGGCAGCCCCTTGCGCGCCGAAGACCTGACCCATGATGTGTTCGTGCGGATTCTTGCCGGCCGCAAGCAGGTGGACGCCGGCCAGGCCCGGCCATTGTTGCGCACCATCGCGCACGGGCTGCTGGTGGACCACTATCGCCGCGTCGGGCTGGAGCAGGCGTACCTGGAGTACCTGAGCCGGCTGCCCGCGCCGCAGCAACCGTCGCCCGAATTGCGCGCAACGCTCGTTCAGCAAGTCATTGCGCTGGACCGCGCGCTGGCGCAGCTTCCCGACAAGGTGCGGCGCGCCTTCGTGCTGGCGCAGATCGACGGATTGCCCTATGCCGACATCGCGCGCCGGCTGGGCGTATCGCTCAGTTCGGTGCAGCAATATATGACCCGCGCGTGGACGGCTTGCTATGCCTGCCTGGACGAGTGACGCCGCGTCGCCGGACCCGGTGGCGCGCGAAGCCATCGCGTGGTGGGTCCGGCTGCAGTCGGGGCAGGGCGGCGCCGCGACAGAGCAGGCATGCCGCCGCTGGCGCGCAGCCGACCCGCGCCACGAACAGGCATGGAGCCGGCTGCAGCGCCTGTCGGGCATGCTGCGCGAGGTTCCTTCGGATCTTGCCCACGCGCATTTCATCCCGCCGCCGCGCTCGCGGCGCACCGTGCTCAAGGGGCTGGCCGGGCTGCTGGTGGCGACCGGTACGGGCGCAGCCGCTTATGAATGGACGCCCTGGCAACGGTTGATATCCGACTACAGTACGCGCGTCGGCGAACGCAGGCGCGTGATGCTGCCCGGCGAGATCCGTCTTGATCTGGCCAGCGACAGCGCCGTATCGGTGCAGATGCTCGGCCAGCGCCGCCAACTGGCGTTGTTGCGCGGGCAAATGGGGGTGCGCGTGCCCGGGTCCGACGGGCTGCCGTCGCTGACGGTGCCCGCCAGCGACGGCGCCCGGGTGGTTGCCGAACACGCGCATTTCGGTATGCAGCGCGCCAGGGCAGGCGTGCGCATCGACGTGTATGCAGGCAGCCTGCAGCTGATCGACGCCGATGGCGCTATCCGCACCCTGCGTGCCGGCACTGCGCTGTACCAGCAGCGGGGGGCGTGGCGCGATGCGCCGCCCGAGGCAGGGCAGGGCGCATGGGCCGACGGCATGCTCGTGGCCAACGGCGACCGGCTGGATTCGGTGCTGGCGCACTTGGCGCGCTATCGTCACGGCAGCCTGTCGGCCAGCCCCGATGTGGCCGACCTGGCCGTATCCGGCGTGTTTCCGCTGGATGATACCGATCGGGCGTTGACCATGCTGCAACAGAGCCTGCCGATAAGCGTGGTGCGTTGGGGCGCGTGGCGTGTACGCGTCGAGCCCGCACACAGCGGCGGCAGGCGGCCGGCATGAGCAATTTGTTGCAATTTTTCCGGCGCCGCGGCTGCAGATTGTGTGCGCTCGTACGGAATGACTCCTGCAACCCTTAACCTTGCAGGAGTCATCGCCTTGTTCTTCCTAGCTTCTGTGCCCGCCGCTTCGATGCGCGGCCGCACATTGCGGTTTCCCGTAACCGGCACGCTGCCCGCGCTGGTAGTGGCGCTGGCCGCCTGCGGGCTGGGCGCCCTGCCCACGCCGGCCATTGCACAACCCGCCACGGCGTCGGTGCGCCATTACGCGTTGCCCGGCGGGCCGCTGGGTGAGGTGCTGACAGCCTACGCGCGCCAGGCAGGCGTGCTGCTTTCATTCGACACGCGCATGGTGGCGGGGTTGAACTCGGCGGGGCTGCAGGGCAGTTACACCGTGGCCGCCGGCTTTGACGCCATTCTGCAGGGCTCGGGCCTGCAGGCCCGGCCGGGAGAAGGCGGCTGGGTGTTGCGGCGCCTGCCATCAACCGGAGGTACCGTCAGCCTGGCGCCGGTGCTCGTGCAAGGGCAGGGTGAAACCGGCACAGGCCAGACGTATGGCGTCGTGGCAGAAGTGACCCGGTCCGCGACCAAGACCGATACGCCGTTGCTGGAGACGCCGCAATCGGTGTCGGTGATCACGCAGAGCCAGATAGCCCAGCAGGGCGCCAACACCTTGAACCAGGTGCTGCGCTACACCCCTGGCGTGGCAGTAGAGACCCGCGGCGCAACCGCCACGCGCCTGGACCAGTTCACCATTCGCGGGTTTTCGGCCACCACTTATCTGGACGGCTTGCGCGTGTTTGGCGGACGCGATGCGTTGCCGCAGGTCGATGCGTACCGGCTGGAGCGCGTGGACGTGCTGAAGGGCCCGTCGTCCGTCGTTTACGGCCAGGGCGGACCGGGCGGCGTGGTCAACCAGATCAGCAAGCGCCCCGTTGATGGCCAGATCAATGAAGTGGGCGTGGAGTTCGGCACGAATTCACTGCTGCGCGGCATGGCGGATGTGGGCGGCCGGCTCGATGACGAAGGCAAGTTCCTGTACCGCATCGTCGGCGCGGGCTATAAATCCGACGGGCAGCAGCATTTCACCAAAGAGCGGCGCTATTACGTGTCGCCGTCGTTCACGTACCAGCCATCGGCGGATACGCGTCTTACGGTGCTGACGCACTTCCAGCACGATCCCGACATGGGCGCGTATGGCTCGCTGCCCGCAATGGGCACGGTATACGAGCTGCCCGACGGCAGCCGCTTTTCGCGCAGCTTCTACGACGGCGACAAGGGCTTCGAACGCAGCGACCGAAAACACTATTCGTTAGGCTACGACATCGAGCACCGCTTCAACGACACGTTCAAGGCAAGCCAGAATTTCCGCTACGTGAACGCCGATGCAAAGTACCGCAGCATCTACAACAGCGCCTGGGCCGACCCGGGGGTGTACCGCTATCTGCAGCGCGGCATGATAGGCACCGACGTGGAGTTCGAGGCGCTGACGCTGGACAACAACGTGCAGGCCGATTTCAACACCGGCCCGTTCGCCCACAAGCTGCTGCTGGGCTTTGACTACCAGCACATCCGCACCGACACGAAGTCGGCATCGCGCTGGGGCGTGTCTGATTTCAACCTGGATACCTGGGATCCGGATTACGACATGGGGTACGAGTTGCCCCCCTTTACCACCGACCAGCGGCAGAAGCAGTACCAGACCGGCCTGTATCTGCAAGACCAGATCAAGCTGGGCGGCCTGTCGGTGTTGCTGGGCGGGCGCTACGATTGGGCCCGCACCACGTCCGACAGCACCAACCTGGCCACTGGCGTGCGCACGCACTCTCCGCAGCGCGCGCAGGCGTTCACCGGGCGCGCGGGCTTGCTGTATCTGTTCGACAATGGCGTGGCGCCGTACTTCAGCTATTCGGAATCGTTCGAACCGCAAAGCGGCACGGGCTGGAACAACCAGCCGTTCGATCCGGTCGAGGGCGAGCAATACGAACTTGGCGTGAAGTACGAGCCGCCCGGGTCCCGCACGCTGCTGACCGCCGCCGTGTTCGACCTGCGCCGCAAGAATCTCACCACCACCGATCCTGATCCCACGCATATCTGCGGGGGCGGGCGTTGCAGCATCCAGGCCGGCGAGGTGCGCACGCGGGGCCTGGAACTCGAGGCCAAGAGCGAGCCCATCGACGGGCTGAGCGTGATCGCATCGTACAGCTGGCTGCACAACGTGTATTCCAAAGACAACCCCAATGCGGCCGGCATCAGCCTCAAGGGCTCGCAGCCGGTGGCCGTGCCCAAGCACCAGGCGTCGGCGTGGGTGCGCTACGAGCTGCAGCGCGGGCCGCTGGCGGGCCTGGGCATGGGCGCGGGCGTGCGCTATCTGGGCGAAACCTGGGGCGATGCGGCCAACACGTTCCGCGTGCCCGGCGCGACCTTGTTCGACCTGGGCCTGGATTACGACCTGGGGCGCAATCAACCTGCCTTGAAGGGCTGGCAGGTCAGTCTCAATGTGGCAAACCTGTTCGACAAGCGCTATGTGGCCTCGTGCATTGACGAGAACTGGTGCTGGTATGGCTACGCGCGTACTGTGAAGGCCGCAGTGCGTTATCGCTGGTAGGGCATATGACGCGAGATCCGCTGTGAGACCAGAGCCCGGCGCCAATCTGGCGCGCTACCGGTGGGCCGTTGCATCCCGTACGGCCGCCGCCGTGCTGGGAGGCTACGCACTGGCCTCGGCCATGGCCGGGTGCCTGGCGGTGTGGTTGCCGATGGCGCGCGCCGATGCGGTGATCACCGGCATGCTGGTGGCATTTGTGGCGTATGCCGCGGGTGTCATCTGGGTGTACGTTGCCCGCAATGCATGGCGCGCCTGGCTGGGCATGCTGGGGCCCGCGGCCCTGCTTGCGGCGCTGTGCTGGCTTGGCCGGCTGACGGGAGCGGCATGATGGGAGCGGCATGATGGGCCGGCATGACGCAACAGCGCGACGCATCACCGAGCCGGCGGAAAGCCTGCGGCAGGCCATGGCGTGGCTGCATACCTGGGCGGGACTGATTTTCGGCTGGATATTGTTTGCCATGTTCCTGACCGGCACCTTGGCATTCTTCCGCCCGGAAATCACTCATTGGATGCAGCCCGAAACGCCGGCGCGCCCGGACACGGTGTCCGCGGCGCGCGCGGCCGATGTTGCGCAGCAGTATCTGCAGCAGCATGCCGCCGGTGCGGCGCGCTGGTTCATCACCTTGCCCACGGCACGCGAGCCGCTGTTGGGGCTGGGGTACCAAGTGCCCCGACCGGCGCCGGGCGAACGCGGCTTCAAGCGCGTCAGGCTCGATCCCGCCACGGGCCAGGTCGTGCAGGCCCGCGAGACGCGCGGCGGCGATTTCTTCTACCGCTTTCACTTCGAACTGGAAATGGCGCATCCGTGGGGGCGCTGGCTGGCCAGCGTCGCGGGCATGTTCATGCTTGTGGCCATTATCAGCGGCGTCATCACGCACAAGAAAATCTTCGCCGATTTCTTTACTTTCCGGCCGCGCAAAGGGGGGCAGCGAGCCTGGATGGATGGCCACAATGCGCTGTCGGTGCTGGGCCTGCCGTTTCACCTGATGATTACCTTCAGCGGGCTGGTGATCTTCATGGCGATGCTGTTGCCCGCTGGCATTGCGGCGGTGTACGAGAACCCCCGCGCCTTCACCGATGACATGTTCCCTGCGTTTGCCGCCGCGCGTGCGTCGGAGGCGAGCGCGCCGCTGGTGGATCTGGGGTCGCTGGTCACGCGCGCGCAGGCAGAGTGGCGGGGCGGCGAGGCAGGGCAGCTTGTGGTTGCCCAGCCCGGCAAGCAAGGCGCGGTGGTGTCGATCAGCCGGGCGTCCGGCGAACGCATCACGTATGCGCGCAGCGCGCCCAGCCTGCGTTATGACGGCAATGACGGCCGCCTGTTGGCGCGCCACGACGCCGACAGCGCTGCCCGCATCACGGCCGGCACGCTGATCGGATTGCACTTGGGCCTGTTTGCCGAGCCGTTGCTGCGCTGGCTGTATTTTCTGGTCAGCCTGGCGGGCACGGCCATGGTGGGCACCGGCCTGGCGCTGTGGGTCGCCAAGCGGCGCCAGAAAGCCGGCGGCGCCACCCCGCAGGCGTTCTCGCTGCGGCTGGTCGACGCCTTGAACGCGGGCACCATCGCCGGGCTGTGCGTTGCGGTGGCGGCTTACTTCTGGGCCAATCGGCTACTGCCCGCCGGGCTTGCCGGACGCGCCGCATGGGAAACGCGCGCCTTCTTCCTGGCATGGGCGCTGTGCTTCATCTATGCCTTCCTGAAACCTGCGCGCAGGTGGCCGGATCTGCTGGCGCTGGCCGCCGGGCTGGCTGCATTGTTGCCGGCCGTCAATGGCATGACGACCGCGCGGCACCTGGGCGTGTCGCTGCCGGCCGGCGACTGGATCATGGCGGGGTTCGATCTGGCCGCGCTTGCCGCGGCTGGCCTGCTGGCGTGGATGTGGCGCAAGGCGCGTCCGCTGCGCCAGCGCGCTGCACCGCGCGCCGCGTTACGGCCGGCGCGGCATCCCTCCACCCGAACGGGAGTCAGCCCATGATGAGCGTTGCCGCTTTCTGCCTGGCCTATGCGGGCTTTGCCGCACTGTGCCTGGGCATGGACCGTCACTATGAGACGGTGTTCGAGCGCGCCTTGCCGCGCCTGCATCGGACCACTTTGCGCGCCGCCGGCTGGGCTGCGCTGGCCCTGTCGCTGTGGGCGACGGCGGCGGTGTGGGGCTGGCGCTACGGCGTGGTCGAATGGATCGGCATTCTGACCATCGCCGGACTGCTGTTGATCTGGCTTGTGGCATACCGGCCGGCGGCGGCCCTGGCCGCCGGCGGCGCGTGCGCGCTGGCCGCGCCCATGCTGGCCTTGCTATAAGGCGGCACGGCCAGCTCCGCCGCAGGACGCGCTACACTGCGGAATTCTTCGCAACCACTGCAGTCGCTCCATGAGTACCCGCGTTCTCACAGGCATCACCACGTCCGGCACCCCGCATCTTGGCAACTACGCCGGGGCCATACGTCCGGCCATCGCTGCCAGCCAGCAGCCCGGCATCGACGCGTTTTATTTCATGGCCGACTACCACGCGCTGATCAAGTGCGACGATCCGGCCCGCGTGGCGCGTTCGCGGCTGGAAATCGCCGCCACCTGGCTGGCCGGCGGCCTGGACCCGGAAAGGGTCACGTTCTACCGTCAGTCGGACGTGCCCGAGATCCCCGAATTGTGCTGGCTGCTGACCTGCGTCACCGCCAAGGGGCTGATGAACCGCGCACACGCCTACAAGGCGGCGGTCGACCAGAACAATGCCAAGGGGGTAGAGCCCGACGACGGCATCAATATGGGGCTGTTCTCGTATCCCATCCTGATGGCCGCCGACATCCTGATGTTCAACGCGCACAAGGTGCCCGTCGGACGCGACCAGATCCAGCACCTGGAAATGGCGCGCGACATCGCCCAGCGCTTCAACCATCTGTATGGGCGCGAGTATTTCGTGCTGCCCGAAGTGGTCATTGAAGAACAGGTCGCGACCCTGCCCGGCCTGGATGGCCGCAAAATGTCCAAGAGCTACAACAACACGATTCCGTTGTTCGAAGGCGGCAGCAAGGCGTTGCGCGCCGCGGTGATGCGCATCGTGACCGATTCGCGCGAGCCGGGCGAACCGAAGGATGCGGACGCCTCGCACCTGTACACCATCTACCGCGCCTTCGCGACGCCGGAAGAGTCCGCCGCGTTCCGTACGCAGCTGGAAACCGGCCTGGGCTGGGGCGATGCCAAGCAGGCCCTGTATGACCGCCTGGAGGGCGTTCTAGCTCCCATGCGCGAGCGGTACCAGGACTTGATGGCCAACCCCGGCCGCATCGAAGATATTCTGCAGGCCGGAGCGCTGAAGGCGCGCAAGCTGGCCGTGCCGTTCATGCAAGAACTGCGCGAGGCAGTGGGCTTGCGCGCGCCCGCGCCGGCGGCGGCCAAGCCGTCTGCCAAAAAGGCGGGCAAGGCGGCGCGCTTTGTCAGCTTCCGTGATGATGACGGCGCGTTCCGGTTCCGTCTGCTGGCCGCCGACGGCCAGGAACTGCTGCGCTCGCAGGGCTACGCCAACCCCAAGGATGCGGGCGCCTCGCTGCAACGCCTGCAGGCAGGCGACGCCGCCGGCATGTTGCAGGCAGACGGCCTGACGTATGCGGCGATAGTGGATGGCGCGGCGGTGGCGCACGGCCCCGCGGCCCACAACCCCGAACAGCGCGACGCCCTTATGGCGCAGGCCCGCGAGGCGCTGGCCGCGCTGGCAGGGCGCTAACGCCCGGCGGTCGCCACGATGCGGCCGCCTTGCACCTGGAATCGCGGCACATTGCCCTGGCCCGCGATTTCCAGCGTGTCGCCCTCGACGTAGCCCACCACTTGGGGGCAGTCCAGCCATTCGGGGTTGATGAACGGAAAGTATTTCAGCGTGCCGGTGCCCTGGCTCGCGAATTCGAAGGTGGTGTTGGCCACCACTTCCGGATCCCACTGGCTGGCATCGAACACCATCGAGCAATGCGCGCCGATGCGATAGGTGATGCTTGCTCCCATGCTGGCAAAGCCCAGCGCTCCTACGTGCAGGCTTGCGCCATTGCGCAATTCGATGGTGCGCGAGCCCAGCCGCTGCAGCGTGATCAGTTTCGCGGCCACCGGTATGCCGTCCAGCACCAGGTGCGCATACTGGCCAAGCGTTATCTCCCCATACGTTGCACTGGGGCCGATGTTCTCGGCGTTGACGGTGTGCGATGCATTGGCGGCGAGCGCCAGAGTCGTGCTACGCATGGCGAGATCCGGTGTTATTGTTTTGATACAACTGGATATTTTCGCTTAATTATTTGGTTTTGGCTCTCATTTTTCGTGTATGTCCGCCTAGGGGTAACCCTGGGCGGTCAGTTCGACCGCCATCGAAGCATCGCCCGCTAATATCGGCCTACAGTGTCCGCCGACAGGAGCCTAGCCATGAGTTACCAACCCGGGTTCGCCGCCGTTGCCCATCTGCTGGCGGATCACGCGCGCGCAGCCATGCTGGCGGCGCTGCTCGACGGCCGGGCGCTGGCGGCCGGTGAACTGGCGCGCAGCGCCGGCGTCACCGCCCAGACGGCGAGCGCACACCTGGCCAAGATGCTCGAAGGCGGCTTGCTGGATGTGGAAACACAAGGGCGCCACCGGTATTACCGGCTGGCGGGCCCGCACGTCGCTCACATGCTGGAAAGTCTGTCCACCCTGCAGCCGCTTCCGCCCCAGGGGCGCCGGCCGGCGCTCAGCCCGAAGGCGCGCGAATTCCATTTCTGTCGCCGCTGCTACGACCATCTGGCCGGACAGCTTGCCGTGGCGATCACCCAGGCCCTGCAGGACCGCGGTTACCTGGTGGCGGCGCCGGACAGGCAGTTCGACCTGACCCCGGCAGGCGCGCAATGGTTCGCGGATATCGGTGTGGATGTCGACGCAGTCGTGCCCACGCGACGTGGGCTGGCGCGCCAATGCCTGGACTGCACCGAGCGGCGCCACCATCTGGGTGGGCCGCTGGGCGTGGCGTTGCTGGCCGCTCTGTGCGAGCAGCAAGTGTTGCGGCGCGCGCCCGACAGCCGGGCCGTCCGCGTCACGCCGCACGGCTGGTCATGGCTTGACCAGCGCCTGGGCATGCGGCTGCCGGCGTTGCCGCAGGCGGCCTGAGCCGCGCCTGGGCGCGGATGGCAACTTCTTCCGGGCGGACGCAAGTTTTACCGCCATGCCCCGCGGCGCGGGGCACGCGCGCGCAGGGCAGGGTGGCACTTGCCGGCGGATGCGCCGCCCTCAGGATGGGCTGCCGCCTTGCAATTCAGGGATGTTGCCGGGGCTCTCGTGCGCCTGCAGGCGGTCGTCGACGCGGTTCACGCCCGCCATGGCGCGCACGGCCGACAACAGCGTCTGGTGTTCCGCGGCAAGGATCTGCCCGCTCAGCGTCACGTCGCCCGCGTGCGCCGTTACAGTAATGGCGCCGGGATGGCTGACCAGCCGTCCCAGTTGGGCGCGCACACGCTCTTCGAGCTGACGGTCGCTGTCGGGGTCCGACAGCCCCATCCCGCGGCGCGCCGCGGCGGTGTAGCCGCGCACATGGTCCGTCGCGCGCTTGCCGTCGGCGAGCATGCAGTCCATGGCGTCGTTGCGCAGCGAAGTCAGTTGGTCGCACAGCAGGGCGCGCCGCCGGCGCCCTGACTGCGGGTCGAAGTAGTACATGGCCGTGGCGCCCAGCGCCAGCGTGGCAATGCGATTCAGGATAGTCACTTGCGTCCTCCGGTCAGGCTGAGAAAGGCCGGCGGCCAGTGGCCGGCCGGTTTCCCATGCTGCGCAAGTGATGTGCCCGGGCCCTGGAGGCCCGGGCGGGGAATCAACGCTTCAGGCGCGCAAATGCCTCGGCCATGGCGTTGTTGCGCGGCTCGGCGCGAGCCGCTTCGGCCGGGCCCCGCCGGCCCGCCGCGCGGGGCGCGCCACCCCGCGGCGCATCCGCGCCGCTGCGGCGCGCGGGCTGCGCGGCGTCATTCAGGCGCATGGTCAGGGCCACGCGTTTGCGGGCCGCATCGACTTCCAGCACTTTGACGGTGACGGTCTGGCCGACGCGCACCACGTCGCGCGGGTCTTTCACGAACTTTTCCGCCAACGCGGAAATGTGAACCAGCCCGTCCTGGTGCACGCCAATGTCGACAAAGGCGCCGAAGTTGGCCACGTTGGTGACTACGCCTTCGAGCACCATGCCGGGATGCAGATCGTTCAGGGTCTCGACGCCGTCCTTGAACTGCGCGGTCTTGAACTCGGGCCGGGGGTCGCGGCCCGGTTTTTCGAGTTCGGCAAAGATGTCGCGCACCGTGGGCAGGCCGAAACGATCGTCGGTGAAGTCGGCCGGCGATATGCCTTTGAGCGCGTCGCGCTGGCCGATGATGTGTTGCACGTCGGCCTTGATCTTCGCCACGATGCGCTCTACCACGGGGTACGCTTCGGGGTGGACGGCCGAGGCATCCAGCGGGTTCTTGCCATGGGGAATGCGCAGGAACCCGGCGGCCTGTTCAAACGCCTTTTCGCCAAAGCGCGGCACCTTGCGCAGGTCGTCGCGCGTGGGAAAGGCGCCGTTATCGTCGCGCCAGGCCACGATGTTCTTGGCCAGCAGCGAATTCAGGCCCGACACGCGCGCCAGCAGCGCCGCCGACGCCGTGTTGACGTCCACGCCCACCGCGTTGACGCAATCTTCCACCACCGCGTCCAGCGAGCGCGCCAGCTCGCGCTGGTTTACGTCATGCTGGTATTGGCCCACACCGATGGCCTTGGGGTCGATCTTGACCAGTTCCGCCAGCGGATCCTGCAGGCGGCGCGCAATGGATACGGCGCCGCGCAGCGTGACGTCAAGATCGGGGAATTCGAGCGCCGCGGTTTCCGATGCCGAATACACCGAAGCGCCCGCTTCGGACACCACCACCCGGGTGAGCGTCAGGTCGGGATAGCGGGCCATCAGGTCGGCGACCAGCTTTTCGGTTTCGCGCGATGCAGTGCCGTTGCCGATGGCCACCAGTTCAACCTGGTGGCGTGCAGCCAGCGCAGCCAGCGTGGCAATGGTGCCTTCGCGGTCGCGGCGCGGCTCGAACGGGTATACCGTGGCCGTGTCGACGACCTTGCCGGTGCGGTCGATCACGGCGACCTTGCAGCCCGTGCGTATGCCGGGGTCGATGCCCAGCACCACTTTGGGGCCGGCGGGCGCGGCCAGCAACAGGTCTTTCAGGTTGGCCGCGAATACGCGTATGGCCTCGGCTTCTGCGCTTTCGCGCAGGCGGCCGATCAGTTCGCTTTCAAAGACGGTGAGCAGTTTCACGCGCCAGGTCCAGCGGCATACTTCGCCCAGCCAGCGCTCGCGCGGCGTGGCGTCCAGCGCAAACAAGCCGTGGCCCAGCTTCAGGAAGCCGGCAATGCGCGCCACGCAAGGGTGCGGTGTCTGCGTTTCGAGCTCTGCTTCGAGGCCCAGGCGCAGTTCCAGCACGCCCTGCTGGCGGCCGCGCAGCAACGCAAGAATGCGGTGCGAGGGCAGCGTGCGCAGTGGCTCGCTGAAATCGAACCAGTCGCGGAAGTTGGCCCCTTCGGTTTCCTTGCCTTCGGCCACCTTGGAATAGAGCAGGCCGGTCGTCCACAAGTACTCGCGCATGTCGGCCAGCAGATCGGCGTTTTCGGCGTAGCGTTCGGCCAGGATATCGCGCGCGCCATCGAGCGCCGCCTTGGCGTCGTTGATGGACGCTTCGGGGTTGAGGTATTGCGCCGCCAATGTGGCCGGGTCGCATGCCGGATCGTCGAGAATGGCGTCGGCCAGCGGTTCCAGCCCTGCCTCGCGAGCAATCTGCGCGCGTGTGCGGCGCTTGGGCTTGTAGGGCGCGTACAGGTCTTCGAGACGTTGTTTGGTGTCGGCCGCCTCGATTTCCTGCTGCAGTTCGGTCGTCAGCTTGCCTTGCTGCGAGATCGACTCAAGAATGGTCGCCCGCCGTTCTTCGAGTTCGCGCAGGTAGCCCAGGCGCACTTCCAGATTGCGCAGCACGGTGTCGTCCAGGCCACCCGTGGCTTCTTTGCGATAGCGCGCAATAAAGGGCACCGTGGCGCCGTCGTCGAGCAGTTCGACAGCGGCGGCGATCTGCGACTGGCGGCAGCCGAGCTCGGTGGCCAGCTGGCCGAGGATGCGGGCATGGTCAACGCTGGAAGCGGCGCTCGTGGTGGCGGAAGTGTCAGACATGTATAGGGCTGCAAAGGGAAAACGACGGGCGGATTTTGCCACAAGGCGGCGCCGGCCCGTCCGCGGCGCGGCTATTTCGGGCACGGCGCAACCGGGCCCCAGGGTATCATTTGGGCCACTTCATCGCGCGCCGCACCCATGCTGGACCAGGATATTTCAGAATTTTTCGACGCCGACGGCCCCCTGGCCTCGGCGCTGCCCGGCTACGTGCCGCGGCGCGCGCAAGTCGAGCTGGCGCAAGCCATTCATCGCGCGATCGCCGACCGCTCGACACTGGTGGCCGAGGCGGGCACCGGCATCGGCAAGACCTGGGCGTACCTGGTGCCGGCCATCGTGGCCGGCGGCAAGGTCATTGTCTCGACCGGCACGCGCACGCTGCAAGATCAGCTGTTCACGCGGGATCTGCCGCGCGTGCGGGCTGCCCTGGCGGCGCCCGTGACGGCGGCCTTGCTCAAGGGGCGCGCCAATTATGTATGCCATTACCATCTTGAACGGCTGCAGGGCGACGAGCGCGCGTTGAAATCGCGTACCGAGATTTCCCAGCTTCGACAGATCCAGGTGTTTGCCGGCATCTCGAAAACCGGCGACCGCGCCCACCTGGGCAAGGTGCCCGAAGACGCGGACATCTGGCAGCGCGTGACTTCCACCCGCGAAAACTGCCTGGGCCAGGAATGTCCGCGCATCCGCGATTGTTTCGTGGTCAAGGCGCGCCGGCAGGCCCAAGAGGCCGACGTCGTCGTCGTCAACCATGCGCTGTTCATGGCCGACCTGGTATTGCGCGAAGAGGGCGTCACAGACCTGTTGCCCGAAGCAGACACGGTCATCTTCGACGAAGCCCATCAATTGCCGGATACCGCCACGCGATTCCTGGGCAGCAGCGTGTCGACCCACCAGTTGCTGGATTTCGGCAAGGCCCTGGAAGCGGCGGGCCTTGCCCATGCGCGCGAGGCCGCCAAATGGACCGACGTCAGCCGCCAGCTAGAAACGGCCGCGCGCGAACTGCGCCTGGTGTGTTCGCCGCTGGACAAGCTACCGGGCCGTAGGGCCACCTTCGAGGCCATGCCCGACGCCGAGCAGTTCGACGTCGCGCTGGCCGCCCTGCGCGCATCCGTCGAAGCTGCCACGCGGGCGCTGGCGGCGGTTGCCGAAAAGCACCCGGACCTTGCCGCCGCGGCGCGCGGTGGCGCAGACCTCGCGCTGCGCCTGGCGCGCTGGTCGCTGCCGGCGCGCGACAGCGCGGCCGACGCCGACGAAGGCTGGGGCCGCGACGACCAGGCGCCGGCGCCCCGGGACGACGACGGTCCGGCGCTGCCGGCGGCGCTGCTTCAGGCGGCCGAATCGCTGCGGCATTACGCGGGCCCGGCGGTACGCTGGGTCGAGCACGGCCAGCATCATGTGCGGCTGCATTCGGCGCCCTTGTCCGTGGCCCAGGCCTTCTCGCGCTTTCGCAAGCCCGGCCAGGCCTGGATACTGACCTCGGCCACCTTGTCGGTGCACGGCGATTTCCGGCATTACACCAGCCAGCTGGGCCTGGATGATGCGCGCACAGGGCACTGGGAATCGCCGTTCGACTACACCGGGCAAGGCCTGCTGTTCGTGCCGCGCGACATGCCGGAACCCCAGTCGCCGCGGTTCGCCGAGCGCTTTGTGCAAACCTTGATGCCGTTGCTGCAGGCCAGCCCCGGCGGCACGCTGGTACTGTGCACGACCTTGCGCGCGGTAGACCGCGTGTCGCTGCTGTTGTCCGAAGCCTTCGAAGAGCAGGGGTACGAATGGCCGCTGCTCAAGCAGGGCGAGGCGACGCGGCGCGATCTGCTCGAACGGTTCTGCGCGCTACAACATCCGGTACTGGTGGGCAGCGCGAGCTTCTGGGAAGGCATTGACCTGCCGGGCGATGTGCTGACACTGGTGGCCATCGACAAGCTGCCCTTTGCCCCGCCGGACGATCCGGTCATCGAAGCAAGGCTGCGCGCCTGCCGGGTGCGTGGCGGCAACCCGTTCGCCGAATACCAATTGCCGGAAGCGGCAATTTCGCTGAAGCAGGGCGCGGGCCGCCTGATACGCACGGAGCGCGATTGGGGGGTGTTGATGGTGGGCGACGCCCGCCTGGTAGAAAAACCTTATGGCAAGCGCCTGTGGCGCGGCCTGCCGCCGTTTTCACGCACCCGCGACCTGAACGAGGTGCTGGCGTTCTACGCGCGCCGCCAGGCAGCAGCGGCCTGAGCTGGGGCGTTGTCGCATGCCGGCCGGTGTCAGACACCCTGCGGGAGTCAGACACCAAAAACCACGCCGCCTGCCGCGCCAGGCAAAAACCACGCCGCATGCCGCGCCAGGTGTCAGACTCCCGCAGGGTGTCTGACACCGCAACGGAGTGTCCCCGCGCGCCGCATGCCGCGCCAGGTGTCTGGACACCGCAAAAACCACCCGCGCTGCGGCTTACTTCCAGGAGAACGGGTTCCACCAGCTTTTGTCCGCCAGCAGGCTCTGCTCGGTCATCGTGCTGTTGGGGAAGTTGGCGTTCAGGACGCGTTGCGCGTCGCTTTTCAGGTCGGTCATGCCCAGTTTGTCGTACGAGGCCACCATGATCACCAGCGCCTGCTCGGCCGCCGGGGCGCCTTCGAAATCGGTGATGACCGTCTGTGCCCGATTTGCGGCAGCCACGTAGGCGCCGCGCTCGTAGTAATAGCGCGCCACATAGACTTCGTTCATGGCGATCGCGTTGACGAGCCACGTAACGCGCTTTTCGGCGTCGGGCGTGTACTTGCTGTTCGGATAGCGCTTGATCAGCTCATTGAAAGCATCGTACGACGCGCGCAAGCCCTTGGGGTCGCGTTCGGCCGGGTCCTGGCCGGTGAGATTGCTCATGAAGGCGCTGGCGGGCGTGAAGTTGATCAGCCCCTTCAGATACAACATGTAGTCCGTGCCCGGATGGTTGGGATACATCTGCTGGAACCGGTCGATGGCGGCCAGCGCCTGTTCGTTTTCGCCGTCTTTCCAGTTGACATAGGCCAGGTCGATCAGCGCCTGCTGCGCATACACGCCGAACGGGTAGCGGCTTTCGATGGCGGTCAGCCGTTCGCGCGCTTCGCCCCAGGCCCCGGCCTCGGTCTCGGCCTTTGCATCGGCGTAGAGCTGCTCGGCGGTCCAGCCGGCGGTCTTGTCGTATTTCTGGCCCGAGCCGCTGCAGCCGGCGACAACCAGGGCAACAGTCAGCGCGATGGCAGCGCGCAGGGGCCATCCGCGGGCAGGGCGGTTCGAAAGTGCAGCGGTGCGGAAAGTCACGGGATTGGTTTCCTTGGTGTTAGGATGGCACGCTGAATTATATGATCTGTCTACATGTCCCATACAGACGCCCCGGAGGCCGCCGGCGCCAGCCTGGCGGCGGATGACGAACCGCAGTTCATCACCGTGCCGGCCGGCACGCGCGCCGACCGGCTCGACAAGGTGCTGGCCGCCTTGCTTGACGGCCATTCGCGCAGCCGGTTGCAAGGCTGGATCGAAGCCGGCTGGGTGCAGGTCAATGGCGCGCCTGCCAAAGTTCGCCAGGTTGTCGGCCCCGGCGACGTGCTGGCCGTCTGGGAACAGCCCGCACCCGAAAGCCTGGCCTTTGCGCCCGAGCCCGTCGATTTCACCGTCGTCGACGCAAGCCCCGACTGGATCGTGGTCGATAAACCGGCTGGCCTGGTGACGCATCCCGGCGCCGGCAACTGGCACGGCACGCTGCTCAACGGCCTGCTGCACCGCTACCCCGAATTGGCGCGGGTGGCCAGGGCCGGCATCGTGCACCGCCTGGACAAAGACACCTCGGGATTGCTGGTGGTGGCCCGCAACGAATTGGCCCAGACTCACCTGGTGCGCCAGTTGCAGGCGCGCACCATGGGTCGCGAATACCTGGCCCTGGTGCATGGCTGGATGGGCGCCGCCGGCCGGGTCGACCGGCCCATCGGGCGCGACGCGCGCCTTCCCGTGCGCATGAGCGTCGAGCGTCCCATCGCGCCCAAGCCCGCCGTGACCCACTACACACCGGTCAGACACGGCCGGGCGCCGGCCGGCGAGCCTATTACCGAACTGCTCTGCCGCCTGGAAACGGGCCGTACGCACCAGATCCGCGTGCACATGGCCAGCCTGGGGCATCCCTTGCTGGCCGATGCGCTTTATATGGGCAAACCCGCCGCGGGGGCGCAGCGCCAGATGCTGCATGCGCGCGCCCTGCATTTCGATGATCCCGGCGGCCGGGGCCCGCTGGGCTTCCAGGCGGCGATACCGGACGACGTGCGCCGCATACAAGATATTGTGCAATGGAACGACTGATGCAAATCCACGGCCTTCCGGTCATCACGGGCCCGCAATGGCCCGGCGTGCGCTACTTCTGCACGACGCGCGCGGGTGGCGTGGGCGCCGCGCCCTACGACACGCTCAACCTCGGCGCGCGCGCGGGTGACGACGCCGCGGCCGTGCACGAGAACCGCGCGCGCGTCCGCGCAGCAGTGCCGGGCGATCCGCTATGGCTGCGCCAGGTGCATGGCGCGGATGTCATCGATGCCGACGCCTGCTCGTCCGACGAGCCGGCGGGCGACGCCAGTGTCACGGCCATGCCCGGGCGCGTGCTGGCTATCCTGGTCGCGGATTGCCTGCCTGTGTGCATTGCCGACCTGGACGGGCAAGCGTTGGGCGTCGCGCATGCCGGCTGGCGCGGCCTGGCCGGCGGCGTGCTCGAAAACACCCTGGCCCGCCTGCGGGCCAAGACCCCCGGCGCGCGCGGCTGGCGCGCCTGGGTCGGGCCCGGCATAGGCCCCACGGCATTCGAGGTAGGCGACGACGTGCGTGCCGCGTTCGTCACCGGCGATGCGCAAGCCGCTGCGCATTTCTCCGGGCTGGCCGGCAAGCCCGGCAAATGGCTTGCAGACTTGCCCGCGCTGGCGCTGATGCGCCTGCGGCGAGCGGGCGTGGAAGATGTGCATGCAAGCGGCCTGTGCACCGTGTCCGATCCGCGGCGCTTTTTCTCATACCGGCGCGATGGCGCGACAGGCCGCATGGCCTTGCTTGCGTGGCGCGAATAAGCGCTGTTGCAGTGCGAGTGCAAGGCTTGTCATATGGGCCGGTTATCCTTGTATACCCGCATTGACAGCCCCTATGCCGCCATGCAACATCGGGTTGTCGCGCGGTCTCAACGCCGGGTGCGGCGCGCCACCCAGGCCCGTGCCCGACTATAAAATGGTGTCGAAGTGAACGCCCCTCTCTCCTCTGCTTGGCCCGTCCCGGTCAGCGTGGCGCCGGACGTCCTGGCAGACATCCAGGCCGAGTTCTCGCGCGACTGGCTGCGGGTATGCGACGAAGCCCGGCGCGGCGTGCTGGCCCCGCCCGCCGACCGCCGCTTTCGCGGCCAGGCGTGGGCCGCAAGCAGCCAGCATATCGTGCTGGCGCACGCTTATCTGCTGTCGGCGCGCGTACTGACACGCATGGTCGAAGCGGCGCAAGTCAGCGAGCCCCTGCGCAACCGGTTGCGGTTTTCGGTCATGCAATGGGTGGATGCGCTGGCGCCGTCCAATTTCCTGGCCTTCAACCCCGATGCGCAGCAGGCGGTCATCGACACGGCGGGCCGTGCGCTCAGCGACGGGCTGGCAAATCTCTGTAACGATCTGCGCAAGGGGCGTATCAGCCACACCGACGAAAGCCAGTTCGAGATCGGGCGCAACGTGGCCACGACGCCCGGCCAGGTGGTGTTCGAAAACCCGCTGTTTCAACTGATCCAGTATGCGCCGCAAACCGCCACGGTTTACCAGCGGCCGCTGGTCATCGTGCCGCCCAACATCAACAAGTACTACATACTCGACCTGCAACCCGCCAATTCCCTGGTGCGCTACGCGGTCGAGCAGGGCCACACTGTGTTCATGATTTCGTGGCGCAACCCCCTGGCCGCGGACGGCGACGGCATCGACACGGCTACGTGGTCGCAATACCTGGACGACGCGGTGCTCAAGGCGCTGCAGGTGGCGGGCGACATCGCACGCCAGCCGCAGGTCAATGCGCTGGGGTTCTGCGTGGGCGGCACCATGCTGGCATCCGCCCTGGCGCTGGCGCATGCGCGCGGCCAGCGTCCGGCAGCGTCGCTGACGCTGCTGACTACGCTGCTCGATTTCCACGATACCGGCGTGCTGCAGGTGTTCGTCGATGAAGCCCACGCACTGCTGCGGGAACGCCAGCTGGGGCAGGGCGGGCTGATGGCCGCTCGCGACCTGGCCACCACGTTTGCGTTCCTGCGGCCCAACGAGCTGGTGTGGAACTACGTGGTGGGCAATTATCTCAAGGGGCAGACTCCCCCGCCCTTCGACCTGCTGTACTGGAACGGCGACAGCACCAATTTGCCGGGGCCTTTCTTTACCTGGTATTTCCGCAATACCTACCTTGAAAATAATCTCAAGGTGCCCGGTCGGGCGCAGGCGGCTGGCGTGGGCCTGGACCTGACGCGGCTCGACATGCCGGCGTACCTGTACGGATCGCGCGAAGACCACATCGTGCCCTGGACGTCAGCCTATGCATCCACGCAATTGTTGCGCGGCCCGCAACGCTTCGTGCTGGGCGCGTCCGGCCATATTGCCGGCGTCGTCAACCCGCCCTCATCGGGCAAGCGCAGCTACTGGACCAACGACGCCCCGGCCCTGCCGGGCGATCCGGGCGCATGGCTTGCCGGCGCGCAAGAACACCCCGGCAGCTGGTGGCCCGATTGGGCCGACTGGCTGGCCGCCCACGCTGGCGCCCGGCGCAAGGCGGCCACGCGCCTGGGCAATGCGGAATATCGCCCGACGCAGCCCGCGCCGGGCAGTTATGTAAAAGTACGAGCCACGTAGCGGTCCGGCGGATCGCGGCATACGAGGCACCAGGCAGTATCGAGGCGCCCAGCGCGCAGGAGGAATGCACATGAGCGGGAAACTGGCATACGTGACGGGCGGCATGGGTGGTATCGGCACGGCGATCTGCCGCAGGCTCGCCAAAGACGGCTTTCGCGTCGTGGCCGGCTGCGGGCCCAGCCGCAACTATCAGCAATGGCTGGATGAGCAGGCCGCCCAGGGCTATACCTTCTATGCGTCGGTGGGCAATGTCGCCGACTGGGATTCCACCGTGGTCGCCTTCGAGCACATTACGCGCGAACTGGGTCCCGTGGATGTACTGGTGAACAACGCGGGCATCACGCGCGATGGCCTGTTCCGCAAGATGTCGGCCGACGACTGGCGCGCGGTGATCGACACCAACCTGAACAGCCTGTTCAATGTCACCAAGCAGGTGATCGACGGCATGGTCGAGCGCCAATGGGGCCGCATCATCAACATCAGCTCGGTCAATGGGCAGAAGGGCCAGTTCGGCCAGACCAACTATTCCACGGCCAAGGCCGGCATCCACGGCTTTACCATGGCGCTGGCCCAGGAAGTCGCCAGCAAGGGCGTAACCGTGAACACCGTTTCGCCGGGCTATATCGGTACCGACATGGTGCGCGCCATCCGCCCCGACGTGCTCGAAAAAATCGTCGCGACCATCCCGGTGCGTCGCCTGGGCACACCTGAAGAAATCGCGTCGATCACGTCATGGCTCGCTTCGGACGAATCGGGGTTTGCCACCGGAGCCGACTTCTCGCTCAACGGCGGCCTGCACATGGGCTGAACACCAGCAGCCGGAAGGGCGCCAGGCAGCCTTTCCGGCTTACACTTGTAATACTTCAAAGTTAAAAGAGATCGCCCGATCTCGGGGACCACCATGACGCAAGCACAAACCAGCGCCAGCCTACGCCTCATTAAAAAGTACCCCAACCGTCGTCTGTACGACACGCAGACCAGTACTTACATCACACTGGCCGACGTCAAGCAGTTGGTGCTGGCCAACGAAGACTTCCAGGTTGTCGACGCCAAGAGCGGCGACGATCTTACCCGCAGCATTCTTCTGCAGATCATTCTTGAAGAAGAAAGCGGCGGCATGCCCATGTTCTCGTCGAACATGCTGTCGCAGATCATCCGTTTCTATGGCCATGCCATGCAAGGCATCATGGGTTCTTACCTGGAAAAGAACATCCAGGCATTCATGGAAATCCAGCAGCGCATGGCCGAGCAGTCCAAGGGCCTGTACGGCAGCCAGTTCGGCCCCGAGGCCTGGGCGCAATTCATGAATGTGCAGACGCCCATGCTGCAGAACATGATGAATAACTACATCGACCAGAGCAAGAATCTGTTCGTGCAGATGCAAGACCAGATGCAGGACCAGACGCGCGCAATGTTCTCGAGCTTTCCCTTCACCCCGGGTAGCGGCACACAGGGCGGCGGCCGCAAGTAAACCGGCGCGGGCGCCCGCAACGGGCGCCACAGACGCGCACTGACCATCGCGCGGTTTGCGATATGTCAGGAGGCTGTCAGGGCCTTCACGATACAGTAATGAAAACGGTTCTTGTTTAAGGGCCGTTGTTCTTTCTGCATCATAAGGTTCTGTATATGTCGAAGAAATTGCTGGTGCTGGCACTGGGGCTGGTGTTGTCCGGCAGCGCCCTGGCCCTCGAATATCCCATCGGCGAACCTGTCCAGAAGGCCGGCCTGGAAATCGGCGCGGTGTACCTGCAGCCCGTCGAAATGGACCCGCCGGGCATGATGCGCGCCGCCCGGGATTCCGACGTGCACCTCGAGGCCGATATCCACGCCACGGCCGACAACCCCACCGGCTTTCCCGAAGGCGAATGGGTGCCATACCTGGTGGTCCGGTACGAAATCCAGAAGTCCGGCAGCGCCAACGTGCAAAAGGGCACGTTCATGCCCATGGTGGCCAACGACGGTCCGCACTACGGCGATAACGTCAAGCTCGAAGGCCCCGGAAAGTACAAGCTCAAGTACACCATTCTGCCGCCCACGGCCGACAAAATGAGCCATTTCGGCCGCCATACCGACAAGGAAACGGGGGTCGGCCCGTGGTTCGAGCCCTTCGAGCTCGACTACGAGTTCGTATACGCCGGCACCGGCAAGAAGGGCGGATACTGATCGTGCGCCGTCGCCACGCAATGCTGGCTGTGCTGGCGCTGTGCGCCAGCCTGGGGGGCGCGCTGCCCGGCGCGGCGCGCGCCGAGCTGCCCACCTTCAGGCTCACCTTCAAGGCCGACGGCACGTTCGAGCCGTCGCGCCTGGAAGTGCCCGCGGGCCGCTTCAAGATTGAACTGGTCAACGAAAGCAACGAGCCCGTCGAGTTCGAGAGCATTCCCCTGCGCAAAGAGAAAGTCATGGGGCCCGGGGTCAGTTCGTTTGTCGTGATCACCATCTCGCGGCCCGGCGAATACCCGTTCTTCGACGACTTCCACCAGGATGTGCGCGGCACGCTCGTCGTGTTGCCCAGGAACTGACCGGCCGCTTTCATGGAACAGGTACTTTTTATCGTCTGGCGCGAAAGCGTCGAAGCGCTGCTCATTGTCGGCATCCTGTATTCGTGGTTGCGCGCCAGCCCGTCGGGGCGCCGCGGCCTGCCTTACCTGTGGGGCGGTGTCGCGTGCGGCGTGGCGCTGGCGGTGGCGTTGGCAATGGTGCTGCTTGGCGTATCCGCGTGGCTCAGCGATGAGCAGCAGGAATGGTTCCAGGCAGGCATGTCCCTGGCCGCGTGCGGGCTGGTGTTGCAGATGGTTGTGTGGATGCGCGCGCACGGGCGCACACTGAAAGGCGAATTGCAGGCCGGCGCAAGCGCCTCTGTCGAACAGGGCAACTGGTGGGGGCTGCTGGTGCTGGTCATGATCGCGGTAGCCCGCGAAGGCAGCGAAACCGTAGTGTTTCTGTACGGCAGCGTGGCGGCGGGGCAGGGGGCCGACATGGCCCTGCTGGCGCTGGCGGGGCTGGCCGGTTTTGTCGTGGCGCTGTTCACATTCTGGGTGCTGCAATTGGGCGGCCGGCTGGTTTCCTGGCGCGCATTTTTCCGCGTCACCGAAATCCTGCTGTTGCTGCTGGCCGGTGCGCTGCTGATGGGCGGCGTCGACCGGCTGATTTCCCTGGGCGTGCTGCCCACGCTCATCGACCCGGTATGGGACAGCTCGGGCCTGCTCGACGACAGCAGCGGCATCGGCAAGGTACTGGCCGACTTCGCCGGTTATCGCGCCTACCCGGCGCTGATCTCGGTGTTGTTGTGGGCGGCGTACTGGGCCTTGGCATGGACACTGCTGCGGCGCGCCGGCCATGTGCCGGCCGCATCGCTCAGGCAGGCATGATGCCGCGGCGACAAGATGGGCCGGCGCTTGTGCCGGCCCGGGTACTTGAAGGTTGATACATGGCAGCCGCACTCGGGCGTTCTGTTGCCCGCTTCGCTGATTTCCTGCGCGACCACGCTCCGTTGCTGCGCAGGCTGCAATGGGGCATCGTCTGCATCTACGCCTTTCTGCTGGTGGTGCCGCCGCTGCTGCCGCTGCCCGGCAGCACTGCATCGGTGTTCAACCACCTGACTATCGTGGCGCAGTTTGCGTTCTGGGGCGTGTGGTGGCCCTTCGTGCTGGTGTCCATTCCTTTGCTGGGCCGCGCGTGGTGCGGCTGGCTTTGCCCCGAAGGCATGCTTACCGAATGGGCCAGCGAGCGAGGCCAGGGGCGCTCGATACCCAAGTGGATGCGCTGGGGCGGCTGGCCGTTCGTGGCGTTCGGGCTTACGACGGTCTACGGGCAATTGGTCAGCGTGTATCAGTATCCGCTGGCTGTGCTGGCGGTGCTGGGCGGCTCGACCATGGCCGCCATCGTCGTGGGATGGCGCTACGGGCGCAGCAAGCGCGTCTGGTGCAAGTACCTGTGCCCGGTAAACGGTGTATTCAACCTGCTCGCCAAGCTCGCGCCCTGGCATTTCAAAGTGGACGAACAGGCATGGCGGAATCCCGTCATCCGCATCGAGCCGGTCAATTGCGCGCCGCTGGTGGCAATGCGCCACATGAAGGGGGCGGGGGATTGCCACGTATGCGGCCGCTGCAGCGGGTATCGCGGCGCGATCACCCTGACGCCGCGCTCGCCGGAACACGAAATCCTGCATGTGGCGCAGGGCGATGCCTGGCAAACCGCGCTGATCTGTTTCGGGTTGATGGGCATCGCCATGGGGGCGTTTCTCTGGAGCGCCAGCCCGTGGTTCGTGACACTCAAACAATGGGCCGCCGTGTGGCTGGTCGAGCACGACATTCTCTGGCCCCTGCTCGACAACGCCCCGTGGTTCATCCTTACCCATTACCCGGAAATGAACGACAGCTTTTCCTGGCTGGACGGCGCCTGCATCCTGGCGTTTGTGCTGGGCAGCACGCTGGCGATCGGCGCCGCGGCATGGGTGGCGGCCTGGGCCGCCGATCGTGTCGCAGGCTCTGGCGCAGCCGGGCCGCGTCAGGCCGGGCCGCGCCAGGCCGGGCTGCACCGGCTGGCGCAGGCCTATATTCCCGTAGCCGGCGTAGGCGTGTTTCTGGGGCTGTCTGCCACCACCATCACGCTGCTCGGACATGAAGGCGTGCCCACCGCATGGGCCGATCCGGCGCGCTTCACCTTGCTGGCATTGGCCGTCGCATGGTCGTTGCGGCTGGCGTGGCGGCTGCTCGCGCAGCGGAAGGCGGCCTGGCCACGGCAGCTTGCCGCATGGCTGTTGATGGCCGCCGGTCTTGCACCCTTCTGCGCCGCGTGGGTGCTGTTCTTCGCTGTCTGGTAAATAGGCGTGCGCGGTATCATCCAATTACCGCCCGACCGTCACGCGCCATTCATGAACTACGCTTTCCGCCTGCTCAATGTCTTTGCCGAAACGACTTTCGGCGGCAACCCCCTTTGTGTATTCGAAGACGCGCGCGGCCTGACAGACCAGAACATGCTCGACCTGGCGCGGCAGTTCAATCTGTCCGAAACCACCTTTGTGTTGCCCGGCGCCCAGGCAACCGCCAGGGTGCGCATCTTTACCCCTGGGTACGAAATGCGCTTCGCCGGCCATCCCACCTTGGGCACCGCACATGTTGTGCGCGGCCTGACGCGAGCCGGCGACCAGCTCACGCTCGAATTTGCGGCCGGCGTCGTGCCCGTGCGCGCGCAAGGCGACCTGTGGACCTTCACCGCGCCTGCCGGCGGCGCGCCCCGTACTGCCGCGCCGGCATTGCCGGCGGCCGAAATCGCCAGCCAATTGGGCCTGCGCGCCGACGATCTGCTGGATGCACCCCTGTGGGTGGATACGGGCGCCGACCAGTTGCTGGTGCCGCTGAAGTCGGTGCAAGCCGTGCAGCGCGCACAGCCCGACAGCAGCCAGCTGCATCGTTGGCAACCCAGCAGCCTGGGACGCAAGACGGCTTATGTGTTTGCCTTTGATGGGGGCGCGTCAGCCGCCGACGGCATGCAGGTCGTGCATGCCCGCTACTTCTTCACTAAAGACGGCGGAGGCGTCGCCGAAGATCCCGGAACAGGATCCGCGTGCGCCAATCTGGGAGGCTGGCTGTGGGCGCACGGCAAGGCGCCCGCGCGAGTGGTGGTGCACCAGGGCGACCAGATCGGCCGCCCATGCCGCCTGCGTCTGCAAGTGAGCGCCGACGGCGAGATCCAGGTGGGGGGCAATGTGATCGAATTGGGCGGGGGAACCATCCGCCTGCCCAGGGAATAGGTCGATCGGGGCCGCGCAGTTCGGGCCACGTAGGCCGCCCCGCGCAGGCCGCCCCGCGTAGGCCGCCCCGCGTTACTGCTGCTTCCTGGCCTTGGACGGATCGACCTTGATGTCGTTGCTGACCTGCTTCACCCCTTCGATGTCGCGGGCCACGCGGGCAGCCTGTTCGACTTCGGCTTCGGTGCCCACCGTGCCGGTCAGGGTAACGACGCCGTCATTGGTTTCAACGGCAATATCGAGCGCGCTGAGGGTGTCGTCGGCCACAAACGCCGCCTTCACCTTGGTGGTCACCATCGCATCCGAGGCATATTCGCCCACCGACTGCTTGGGTGCCTCTGCGTCGGCGGCAAAGGCGCCGGCGCTGAACAACACGCTGGCGCCCAAGGCGGTGGCCGTCATCAGCTTGCGCGTTCTCATGACATTCTCCTTGTGGTTGCCGGGGGCCGAAGCGAGCGCCGTCTGGCGCTCGCGCCGCCCGGTTATTTCTTCCTGAATGCGCCGCTGAAGATGGACAAGAGCGCCAGGATCAGGAATACGAAGAACAGAATCTTCGCGATGCCGGCCGCGCCGGCGGCGATACCGCCGAAACCCAGTACCGCGGCGATGATCGCAATGACGAAGAACACAACGGCGTAATAGAGCATATCGGTTCTCCTGCTTGGTTACGGTCAGCGGTTGGCGTCGAAGAAAGCGCGCACTTCTTTTTCGGCTTCTTCCTTGGTCTTGCCATAGCGTTCCTGGATCAATCCGGCCAACTGTTCCGCGTTGCCTTCGGTGCGGGTCAGTTCGTCATCGGTCAGGTCGCCCCACGCCGCCTTCGCCTTGCCAGTCAGTTGCTTCCATTTGCCTGCAACGATGTCGTTGTTCATGGTGCTGACTCCTTGGTTGTTGAGCGTGTTTCTACCCTACGAGCGCGCACCACGAGTGTCAAACACCGCTGTAGGCAAATGTAAACGCCGCCCACTTCCGTCCCGTGCGGGCGTGCGTGCACGGTTTAAGCTGGAAGCGGAGTTACAGTTGAGTAAAGTTTTGAGCCGCTTTGACGGGCAGTCGTAACCTGCGCGAAACGGGCGGGCACGCGTGGGCATGCCGGCCCCATGTGTGCCGACGAGAGCCCTGCCATCACGTCAGGCGCGGGCGGCTGCGCCTGCTATGCGCTGCTGCAGATGCGCCAGCGCAGCCTGCACCTGGTCTACCAGCACCAGGCAAAGATCGCCCGGCGACAGGCGCGCCAGCGCCGTGTCGATAGCCAGGAACTCTCCGCGCACTTCATCGACACGGCGCGTGCGCGGCGCGTGCGCGAGGCCTTGCCGCAGCAGCGCCAGCACTTCGCCGTCGGCGCGTCCGCGTTGGCACTGGTCTTCATAGAGCACCACGTCGTCGAATGCGGCGCCCAGAATCTCGGTCTGGCGGCGCAGGTCTTCGTCGCGTCGGTCGCCTGCGCCGCTTATCACTACGCTGCGCCGTGCGGCGGGCAAGGCATCTACCGCACGTACCAATGCCTGGATGGCGTCGGGGTTGTGGCCATAGTCGGCAACGATGGTGGCGCCCTGGTAGTCGAATACATTGAAGCGGCCCGGCACGGTATGGGCATCGCTGACGAACGTGGCAAGGCCACGCCGGATGGCGTCCCATTCAATACCCAGCGACCAGGCCGCGGCGATGGCCGCCATCGCATTGTCGACCTGAAAGGCGATGGCGCCGCCGCGGGTCAGCGGGATGTCGCACAGATCGATGCGGATTTCTTCTCCTCCCTGCGCGGCCACGATGGCAGCCGCGTCGCGGTACACGACCCGATGGCCTTGCGCGCGGTGCGTGCCGATAAGGGGATGTGCGGCGTCGCTGGAAAAGAACGCTACGGAACCGGGGCAGGCGCCAGCCATGTCGGCCACCATGGGGTCCGTGGCGTTGAGTACCGCCGTGCCGCCGGCATGCACGTACTGCACGATGACCCGCTTGACGACAGCCAGGTCTTCGACGGTGCTGATATAGCCCAGCCCCAGGTGGTCGCCCATTCCAAGGTTGGTCACGATAGCGACATCGCAACGGTCGAAGGCCAGGCCCTCGCGCAGTACCCCGCCGCGCGCCGTTTCGAACACCGCCGCGTCCACGCCAGGGTGCGCCAGCACGCGGCGAGCGCTGCGCGGCCCGCTGCAGTCGCCCGTGTCGATGCATTGCGCGCCGATATATACGCCATCGGAATTTGTCATCCCGACGCGTTGGCCGGCCGCCGACAGCAAGTGGGCGGCAAGCCGCACGGTGGTGGTCTTGCCGTTGGTGCCCGCGACGGCCACGACGGGAATACGCCCATCTTCGCCTTCGGCGAACATGCTGTTGATGATGGCCTCGCCCACCGCGCGGCCCTTGCCGAACGAGGGATTCAGGTGCATCCGCAGGCCGGGCGCCGCGTTGACCTCCACCACGCCCCCATGCTGCGCTTCGAGCGGCAGGTGCACCGTGGTTGCCACGATGTCGACCCCGCAGATGTCGAGCCCCACCATGCGCGCAGCCGTCACCGCGCGGGCTGCGAGTTCGGGGTGCACTTCGTCGGTCACGTCGGTGGCCGAGCCGCCCGTGCTCAGGTTGGCGTTGTGGCGTAGCGCCACCAGCGCGCCGGCCGCAGGCACCGACTCGGCGCCGTAGCCTTGCTTTTGCAATGTCGCAAGCGCGATATCGTCAAAGCGGATTTTTGTCAGCGACGTGGCGTGGCCGTCGCCGCGCAACGGGTCGGCATTGACCTTGTCCACCAGTTCCCGGATCGTGTGCCGGCCGTCGCCCGTCACCTGGGGCGGATCGCGGCGCGCTGCCGCGACCATGGCGTTGCCCACCACCAGCAAGCGGAAGTCGTGGCCGGGGATATAGCGCTCGATGATCACTTCGCTGCTGATCCCGGCCGCCGCATGGAAAGCCGCGATGACCTGCTCGCGTGTTTCGATATTGACGGCCACGCCGCGCCCCTGGCTGCCATCGCGCGGTTTCACCACCACTGGCCCGCGCAGTTCGCATGCCGCTTTCCATGCGGCGTCGGGATCGGCCACGCTGCGGCCCATCGGCACGGGCACGCCGGCCGCATCGAGCAGCATCTTGGTCAGGTCTTTGTCCTGGGCAATAGATTCGGCGATGGCGCTGGTGGCGTCGGTTTCCGCCGCCTGGATGCGACGCTGGCGGCTTCCCCATCCAAGCTGCACCATACTGCCCTGCGTCAGGCGGCGAAAGGGAATGTTGCGCGCCAGCGCCGCATTGACAATGGCGCCCGTGCTGGGCCCCAGGCGCAGGTCTTCATCTAGCTCGCGCAGCCGTGCCAGCGCTTCGGCCAGTTCGAACGGCGTGTCGACCAGCGCGGCCTGCAGCAGTTGAGCGGCCTGTTCCATGGCCAGCTTTCCCACCGCTTCTTCACTGTATTCCACCACGACCTGGAACACGCCCGGTTCCACCGTAGCGGCCGTGCGCCCGAAAGTGACCGGGCAGCCGGCGTGCGCCTGCAGCGCAAGCGCGCAGGCCTGCAATACGTGCGCAATAGACAGCGGTTCGAGCTGGCCTTCCGGACGCAGCCGGCCGATCTGCGGAAAGCGCGCCCTGAGGCGGCCTTCGAATTCGGGCAGGTGTGCATCGACGTCGCATTCGACGTCGGAGCAATGGACGATGGCTTCAATAGCGGTATTGCGGCTCCACAGATTGGGGCCGCGCAGCGCCCGGACACGGTTGAGTTCCATGGGCGAGTCTCCTGGTGCGGTGTCGCTTGTTTATTGTTGTTGGATCCAGCGCCGCACGCGATCGATCGTGGGGCCGGAATTGGCTTCGTCGGATTGCAGCAATACGAAATCGCCGGGCCGGATATGGCCAAGCACCGTGTCGATGGCGCTGGCGTGGTCGGGTTCGTCGTGCACCTGCGGCCGCCGGCCATGTTGCCCGATCCCCTGGCGCAGCAGGGCGCGGGCTTGGCCCGGCGCACGCCTGCTGGCCACCGTGACGTCGTCGTACAGCACGATGCGGTCGAAGGCGCCGGCAAGCAGCCCGCCTTGTTCGATGAGCTCGGCATCGCGGCGATCGGCGCCGGCGGCGTATACGGCGTGGCGCCGGGCAGCCGGAAACTGCGCCACCGCATCCAGCAAGGCGCGCAGTGCCGACGCATTGTGCGCGGCGTCGACCACCACCGTGGCGCCGCCCCGCTCGAACAATGTGAACTGCCACGGCGCATCGGCCTGTTCGCTGTCGAACGCCTCGATACCCGCGCGGATGATGGCTTCGGGAACATCCAGCGCCCAGGCCGCCGCTACGGCGGCCAGTACGTTTTCCACCTGGAACGCCACGCGCGCGCCATGTGTCAGGGGCACGGACGCAATATCGGCCAGCGCCGCCTCGTGGCTGCCCGCGGCCAGCACGATGGCGCCCGCCCGCAGGAAGACGGCGCGCCTGCCCTGGGCGAGCTGCGCGGCGATGGCCGGCAATGCCGGGTCTCTGCCGAAGAAGATCACCTCGCCGTCGCACAGCGGCGCCATTTCGGCCACCGCCGGATCCTGGGCGTTGAGCACGGCCACGCCGCCGGGCAGCACCACGTCTACCTGGGTGCGGAATGCATTGGCCAGGCGTTCGGTGTCCTGGATGTCGTAATCGCCCAGGTGGTCGCCCTGGCCGATGTTCGTCACCACGCCCACCTGGCAGCGGTCGTAGGGCAGTCCCTGGCCCAGGATGACGCCGCTGTCGTTTTCGATGACTGCGGCGTCGACACTGCGGTTCACCAGCAGGCGGCGTCCGCCCGCCCAATTGGCCTGGTCGCCGCCCTGCACCAGGCGTGCGCCCAGGTACAGCCCTTCGCTGCAGGCCAGGCCGGTATGCCGGCCCGACAGCGCCAGCAGCCGCGCCAGCAGCCGCGCAACCACCGTCTTGCCATTGGTGCCCGTAATGCCCACCGCCGGGATGCGGCCGTCATCGCCCTCGGGAAACAGATGGTGCACGATGGCGCGCCCGACCGGGCGCGGCGGCCCGTCGGCCGGCCTCAGGTGCATCAACAGCCCGGGTCCAGCATTTACCTCGACAATGGCGCCGGCCTGCGCCGCCAGCGGCTGGGATATGTCTTCGGCCACCAGGTCAACGCCCGCCACGTCCAGGCCCACCACGCGTGCGGCCAGCACCACGTCCGCCACCGTATCCGGGTGCACGCGGTCTGTGACGTCGAAGGCCACATTGCCATTGCGCTGGATCAGCACGCGACGGCCGTCGGCCGGGATGCTGTCGGCCTGCAGGCCCTGCCGCGTCAGTTCCAGGCGCGCCGCCGAATCCAGGCGCACGACATTGAGAGGGTGGTTTTCGGTGCGGCCCCGGCGCGGGTCGCTGTTGATCTGCAGATCGACTAGTTGTTGTACCGTATGGCGGCCATCGCCGGTGATCCATGCCGGCTCGCCCGCGGCCGCCGCGACCATCCGGTCGCCCACCACCAGCAGGCGGTGCTCGTTGCCGGGCACGAAGCGTTCCACCAGCACGCCGCTGCCTTCCTGCACCGCAACCTCGTAGGCGGCCAGCACTTCGGCTTGCGTGGCCAGGTTGGTGAACACGCCGCGGCCGTGGTTGCCGTCGCGGGGCTTTACGACCACGGGCAGGCCGATGTCCTGTGCGGCCTGCCAGGCATCCGCCGGGCTGTCGACATCCCGCCCTTGCGGGACGGGCACGCCGCAGTCCGACAGCAGGGCCTTGGTCAGCTCCTTGTCGCGCGATATGCCTTCGGCGATGGCGCTGGTGCTGTCGGTTTCCGCTGTCCAGATACGCCGCTGGCGCGAGCCGTATCCCAGCTGCACTAGATTGCCCTCGAAGAGGCGGATGCACGGAATATCGCGGTCGTCGGCGGCGTCGACAATGCACGCGGTGCTGGGCCCCAGGCAATGCGTGTCGGCCACTTCGCGCAGGCGGGCGACGGCGCGTTCTACGTCATAGGGGCGATCCTGGATGGCGGCCAGCACCAGCTCGCGGCCATGTTCCAGCGCGGCGCGCGCCACGTGTTCTTCCCAGGCCCGCACCACCACCTTGTAGACGCCGCGCTCCGAGGTTTCGCGGGCCTTGCCGAAACCGCCTGGCAGGCCGGCCAGCGTCTGCAGTTCGAGCGTCACGTGTTCAAGGATGTGGCCGGGCCAGGTGCCCTCGCGCAGGCGCTGCAGAAAGCCGCCCCGCACGCCAGGGCTGCACCGGTGTTCGATCAGGCCCGGCAGCCAGGACGACAGCCTTTCGTACAACCCCGCAATGGTGTTGGACGGGTAGTCTTCAAGCGCGCCGATATCGACCCAGGCTTCGAGCACCGGCCGGTACGTCCAAATGTTCGGGCCGCGCAAAGCCACGACATCGCGAAATACAATGTCTTTGTCTCTCATGTTTTAGTTAGTGTTTGCGCGACGGCAGACAGGAAGCCCCGGGGAAAGAGCGGACGGGGATGTCGTGCGGGAAGCAGGGCCGAAGCGTGGGTCGGTTGGTATTCCTAGTATGGAAATGGGGTGTACCGGCTGCTACTATACGCCGCCTTTACACGCCAACAAACTTGCGCTGTTGTAAGGAAGGGACACGTTCGGCAGAGCCGACAACTCGGTCATGGCGGATCGCCATCCATGCAAAAAAAACCGCTTCAATCCGGCTGTTGCGCGCCGGGCCGGGTCGTCCCTCATGACGCGCTGCAAGCCCGCCTTGCGCCCGGAGAAACCGTGCTGGCGCGCCTGGAAACCGACCTGGACGAGCGCCTGGCGTTCCGCCCCGGGCTGGTGGCGCTTACCGGCAGCCGTATCCTCGCTTGGTCGGCCGACGACGGCGTGTGGCGCGATTGGCCGTGCGCCAGCGGCTTGCGCCTGCAGCTGCACGACCATGCGGGCGCCGCGACGCTCGAACTCTTCCAGGGCGCGGTCCGGTTGGCGGCCTGGCGGTTTACCCTGGCGCGCAACCCCGCCGCCTTGCGGTTGCTGGCCGCATTCGACGCGCTGCAGGCGGGTGGCGCGGGCGATGCACCCGCCTGTCCGGATTGCCATTTGCCGCTGCCGCCGGGGCAGGACGAATGCCCGGCCTGCACCCGGGAACCGGCGCAGCCTCCGTCGGGCTGGGCGCTGCTGCGGCTATGGCGTTTCGCCCGGCCATACCGGGGTACGTTGGCCGCCGGCTTCCTGCTGACCATCCTGGCCACCGCCGCCACATTGGTGCCGCCGTATCTGACGATGCCCTTGATGGACAGGGTGCTCATCCCGTTCCAGAACGGTGCGCCCATCGACTACGCGCTGGTGCGCCTGCTCCTGGCGGGGCTGCTGGCTTCGGCCGCCCTGGCATGGGCGCTGGGATGGGCGCGCACGTATATCCTGGCGTGGGTCAGCGAACGCATCGGCGCCGACTTGCGCACCACGACCTACGAGCACCTGCAGCAGTTGTCGCTGCAGTACTTCGGCGGAAAGCGCACCGGCGACCTGATGTCGCGCATCGGCAGCGAAACCGACCGCATATGTATTTTTCTGTCGGTGCACCTGCTCGATTTCGCCACCGATGTGCTGGTGATCGCGATGACGGCCGCGATACTCGTGTCGATCAATCCCTGGCTGGCCTTGGCCACGCTGGCGCCGCTGCCGGCCATTGTATGGATGATCCATGCCGTGCGTGACCGCCTGCGCCACGGCTTCGAAAAGGTCGACCGCATCTGGGCCGAGATCACCAACGTACTGGCCGACACGATACCCGGCATACGGGTGGTGAAGGCGTTCGCCCAGGAAAAGCGCGAGGTGCAGCGCTTTCGCGCAGCCAACCAGCGCAATCTTGAAGTCAACGACCGCGTCAACAGCCTGTGGTCGCTGTTCTCGCCCACGGTTACGCTGCTGACCGAAATCGGCTTGCTGGTGGTGTGGGTGTTCGGCATCTGGCAGGTGGCCAACCGGCAGATCACCGTGGGCGTGCTGGCTGCCTTCCTGGCCTATATCGGGCGCTTTTATACGCGCCTGGATTCCATGAGCCGCATTGTGTCTGTCACCCAGAAGGCGGCTGCCGGGGCCAAGCGCATCTTCGATATCCTGGATCATGTGTCCAGTGTGCCGGAGCCTGTCGTACCGACGAGCCTGGGCCGGGTGCAGGGCCGCATAGAACTGCGCCGCGTGGGCTTTCGCTACGGCAATCGGGCGGTCATTCATGGCCTGGATCTGTCGATAGCGCCAGGCGAAATGATAGGCCTGGCGGGGCATAGCGGGTCGGGCAAGAGCACGCTCATCAACCTGATCTGCCGTTTCTACGATGTGTCCGAAGGCGCCATCCTGGTCGACGGAACCGACATCCGCAGTCTGCGTATCGCCGACTACCGGCGCAACATCGGACTCGTGCTGCAGGAACCCTTCCTGTTCTTCGGCACGATCGCGGAAAACATCGCGTACGGGCGGCCCGACGCCACGCGCGCCGAGATCGTGGCTGCCGCGCGCGCGGCGCACGCCCACGAGTTCATCCTGCGCTTGCCGCATGGCTACGATTCGCTGGTGGGCGAGCGCGGCCAGGCGCTGTCGGGCGGAGAACGCCAGCGGATCTCCATCGCGCGAGCCCTGCTTATCGATCCGCGCATCCTGATACTGGACGAGGCCACCTCGTCGGTAGACACCGCAACCGAGAAAGAAATCCAGAAAGCGCTGGACAATCTCGTGCGCGGGCGCACCACCATTGCCATCGCGCACCGCCTCAGCACGTTGCGCAAGGCCGACCGCCTGGTCGTGCTCGACCACGGCCGGGTGGTCGAGCAGGGCCGTCACGAAACACTGATGGCCAGGCAGGGCGCATACTATCGCCTGTACCAGGCCCAGGCGCGCGGCGAGGCCGGGCTGCACGACGAGGCCGGCGAAGATGACCGCGCCACGCTCGCGCACTGAGCCGCAGCGGAATCCGTCATGACTTATCCCGCATTCGAGCTGTATCGCAACGAACAAGGCCGCCTGGTCTATGTGGCGGCGCACGGCCGGCCGCACGAGGGCGTGCAGGTGGTTCGTGCATTTCCGATCAGCGCGCCCGGCGATGGGGTATCCATCCTGGACGCCCAGGGGCATGAACTGCTGTGGCTCGACCGTCCAGGCGACTTGCCATCCGACACGCTGCGGCAAATCGAAGACGCGCTCGCCGGCCGCGAGTTCATGCCGGAAATCCGGCGCATCGATGCGGTGTCACGGGCGGCCACGCCCACCGTGTGGCAGGTCCGCACCGACCGCGGGCCCACCGAATTCACGCTGAAGGGCGAAGAAGACATACGGCGCCTGGCCGGCAACGCATTGCTGATTGCCGACAGTCATGGCATTCACTATCTGGTGCGCGACGTCGCGGCGCTCGACCGGCACAGCCGCCGGCTGCTGGATCACTTCTTGTAGGAGCGCCGGAACGGCGTATGGGCTTCCAGTTCGCCCATATAGCTGTTTATCGCAGCGCTCTCGCGCTCCAGGAAGTCCTCGACCGCCGCGGCGAACCGGGCATCGGCGATCCAGTGCGCCGACCAGGTGGGGGCGGGCAGCAGGCCGCGCGCCATCTTGTGTTCACCTTGTGCGCCGCCTTCGAAGCAGGCCAGCCGTTCTTCAATGCAGTAGGCGATGGACTGCGCGTAGCAAGTCTCGAAATGCAGGCCCGGCACGAACTCCAGCGCGCCCCAATACCGGCCGTACAGCGTGTCGCCGCCTTGCATGTTCAACGCCGCGGCAATGGGCGCGCCGTCGCGCATGGCGACAATCAGCACCAGGGCGTGCGGCAGCCGTGCCCGCAGCCGCTGGAAGAAAGCCTGGCTCAGATACGGCGGATTGCCGTGGGTGAAGTATGTGTGGCAATAGCACCGATAAAAGAATGCCAGCATGTCATCGTCGATCTGCGCGCCGCGCAGCCACCGGAAAGTCACGCCGGCATTGCGGACTTTCTTGCTGTCCTGGCGGATCTTCTTGCGCTTATCGTGGTTCAGCGCCGCGAGAAACTCGTCCAGGTGCGCATAGCCGGCGTTGCGCCAATGGAACTGCACGCCCTCGCGCACCATGTAGCCGGCCTTGCGCAATGCTTGCAGGTCGTCATCGTCGGGAAACAACACGTGCAGCGAAGATACCTGCAGGCCCTGTGCCAGTTCGATAAGGCCGCGCGCGAGTTCCAGGCGGTCCTGTGCGTTGCCGGCCAGCAGGCGCGGCCCGGCAACGGGGGTGAAGGGCACTGCGGCCAGCAGCTTGGGGTAATACCGCAGCCCGTGGCGCTCGAATGCATCGGCCCACGCATAATCAAAAACATACTCGCCGCGCGAGTGCGTTTTAAGATATAGCGGCGCAGCGCCGGCCAGCCGGCCGTCGCGTCGCAATACCAGATAGTACGGAGTCCAGCCCGTGGATGGCGCCGCGCAACCCGTGTCATGCAGGGCCGACAGGAACTCATGGCGTAAAAACGGCTGCGTGCCTGCCAAGGCATTCCATTGCTGCGCATCCACATGGGCCAACGAGGTTTCGATACCAAGACGGGCAGAAGAGCTCATGGCGCAATGATAAAGTGTAGGGCGGCGCAGCGCTCGCGCCGCCGCTGGACACCTTGCCTGCATGACCGCCCCGACTCCTTCCGATTCGCTCCGCCACCTGGCCCTGGCCGCTCTGGCCGAACGCAGTTGGCCCGCCAAGCTGGCTGCCGTGCGCGCCATCGGCGACGCCGCGCATGTCGATCCCGCCGCATGCCTCGACGCGCCGCCCGCGCTGCCCGGCCGGCCGGATATGCCGCCGTTGGTGCCGCCCTCGCAGGTCAGGCAAAGGTCGGTCCAATCCGTCGAAGGCCGGGCTGCCCTGCTGCACGCCCTGGCGCATATCGAATTCAACGCGATCAACCTCGCCCTGGATGCCGTCTGGCGCTACACCGCCATGCCAGCGGAGTTCTACCTGGACTGGCTGCGCGTGGCGCGCGAAGAAGCCTATCACTTCGAATTGCTCAACGATCACCTGGGTTCGCTGGGCTACGCCTATGGCGACTTCCCGGCCCATAACGGGCTATGGGAAATGGCAGAAAAAACGTGCGACGATCTGCTGGCGCGGCTGGCCCTGGTGCCGCGCACGCTCGAAGCGCGCGGCCTGGACGCTTCGCCGCTGATTCGCGACAAGCTGGCCGGCGCCGGCGATGCGGCCGGCGCCGCCATTCTTGAAATCATCCTGCGCGACGAGATCGGCCACGTTGCCATCGGCAACCGGTGGTATCGGCACCTGTGCGCGCAACGCCAGCTCGATCCGCTGGCGTGCTACGCCGAAATGGCCGAACGCTACGGCGCGCCCCGGTTGCGCGGCCCCTTCAACCTTGCGGCGCGGCGGCAGGCGGGATTCGACGAGGCCGAGTTGCAGGCGCTGCAGCAGGGCTAGCGCGCGTTACAGCACGATACTTACGCGCAGGCGCCGCGAATCTTTGCGGTATGCGCCTGCCTTAGAATCGTGCCCATGACACGTCGATACTGTTCCGCGCTTTGCCTTTCCGTCCTGATGGGCGGCCTGCATGCCGCTCCGGCGCCCAGCGGGGCCAGCGCCGCCGATACCGCTGCGTTTGCCGATTGTCTTGCGCAGTTGCGCGGCCAGGCGCTCCAGCAAGGCGTGTCGGCCGGCACCTATGATGCGCACACGCAGGGCCTGACGCCCGATATGAGCGTCATCGCGTCGCTCGATGCGCAGCCCGAGTTCAAGACCCCCATCTGGGATTACCTGGCGGCGCTTGTCGATGACGAACGCGTTGCCGACGGACGCCAGGCCTTGCAGCAGTGGCGGCCCGAACTGGACCGCGCGCAACAGCAGTTCGGCGTCGATCCGGCTACGGTGGCAGCGGTATGGGGCGTCGAAAGCAATTTCGGCCGGCAGCTGGGCGGTCGGCCGCTGCTGACATCGTTATCGACCTTGTCGTGCTTCGGGCGCCGCCAGGCATATTTCCGGGGCGAATTCTTTTCCACCCTGAAGATCATCCAGCAGGAACATCTCAGCCCGGATCGCCTGAACGGGTCCTGGGCCGGCGCCTTCGGCCAGACGCAATTCATGCCTTCGACCTATCTGCGCCTGGCCATCGATTTCGACGGCGACGGACGTCGCGATCTGGTCGACAGCGTCCCCGATGCGCTGGCGTCCACCGCCAACTTCCTGAAACGAGCCGGGTGGAAGCCCGACCTGCCATGGGGCTTCGAGGTGGTGTTGCCCGCGGGGCTCGATACCAGCGGCGCGGGCCGGCGCAACAAGCGGCCCATGTCGGCGTGGGCGGCCCAGGGCGTGGCGCGCGCCGACGGCCAGCCGCTGCCGGCGGGCGACATGCAGGCGGGCCTGTTGCTGCCCGCCGGCCCCCAAGGGCCGGCCTTCCTGGTCACGCGCAACTTCGACGCCGTGTATTCCTATAACGCCGCCGAAAGCTATGCGTTGGCCATCGTGCACCTGGCCGACCGGCTGCGCGGCGGCGGGCCCTTCGTACGCGCATGGCCCACCGACGACCCCGGTCTTTCGCGCGCCGAGCGGCGCGAATTGCAGTCGCTGCTGATCGCGCGCGGCCACGATATCGGCAAGCCGGACGGCATTATCGGCGCACGGACCCGGGCGGCGCTGCAGGCGGTGCAGCGCGAGGCTGGCCTGCCGGCCGACGGGCGGGCGGGCCAGAAAACCCTGGTGTGGCTGCGCAATAGTCCTGAGACCGCAGCCGCTAAGCCAGCGCCGGCGCCTTGAACACGTAGGCGTCCATAGACAGCACGCCATGAGTGACGCCGCCGTCCAGCACTTGCACTTCGGCGTGCGGCGCGGCGGCTCCGGCGGCGATGAGCAGCGGCAGATAATGCTCTGGCGTGGGATGGGCGCGGCGGGCCTGGGGCGCGGATTGCAGGTAGTTCACCAGGGCATCGCGATCGTGCGCCCGCACGGCTGCGCGCGCCCAGTTCGTGAAATCACGCACATACGCCTCATCCGCGCCACCGCTTTGCCGGAACTCGTACAGGTTATGTGTCAGGCTGCCCGATCCGATGATCAGCACGCCCTCGGCCGACAGCGGCGCCAGGTGGCGGCCCAGTTCGCACGCCGATGCGGGTTCGATCGACGCGGGAAGCGACAGCTGGAGCACGGGCACGTCATGGTCGGGAAACATGTGCAGCAGCGGCACCCAGGCCCCATGGTCCAGTCCGCGCTCCGGATCCAGCCGCACCGGGTAGCCGGACGCGCCCAGCAGGTCGGCGACGCGCGCGGCCAGCGCCGGGTTGCCGGGCGCGGGATACTGCAGCGCATACAGCGCCGCCGGAAAGCCGCCGAAATCATGAATGGTCTGCGGATGAAGCGCGGCGGTAACCGCCAGGTCCCGGGTCATCCAATGCGGCGACACCACCACGATGGCCTGCGGCCTGGGCAGCTGCCGGCCAAGCTCTGCCAGCAGGGGGCCGGCAGCGCCCGGTTCGATTGCGAAAGTTGGTGCGCCGTGCGATACAAAAAGAGTAGGCTGAGCTTGCATGATCGAAGTCCGTGATGTAGGTATGCCGGGATAGGTCCGGCGAGCAATGCCTTACTGTAATTGCGCATTGCTTCGAGATAAACAGCCCATTCGTGGACACATTGTTCCAATTTGGTGGTCAATATGGACCGGTTCGAAGAAATGCGGGTATTCACGGCCGTGGTCGAGGCGGGCAGCTTCGTCAAGGCCGCCGAAGCCTTGCGCATGTCCAAGGCGGGCGTTTCGCGCCATGTCACCGAGCTCGAGACGCGGCTGGGCGTGCGCTTGATGCAACGGACCACGCGCCGCCAGTCCCTGACCGAAGAGGGGCAGTTGTTCTACGAGCGATGCAAGGTGTTGCTGGCCGAAGTCGAAGATGCCGAAACCGAAGTCAACAGCCGCAGCGCCGAGGTAGGCGGCCTGTTGCGCATCAATGCCCCCCTGACGTTCGGCGTATGCCACCTGGCGCCGCTGTGGGCCGAGTTCAAGGCGCACCATCCCAGGCTTGTCCTCGATATCACCCTCTCGGACCGGCTCGTCGATCTGGTCGACGAGGGCTACGACGTGGCGGTGCGGATCTCCCAGTTGCCCGATTCCACGCTTGTGAGCCGCCGCCTGGCGTCCACGCGCATGGTGCTGTGCGCATCGCCCGATTACATCCGCGAGCATGGCATGCCGGAGCATCCCCGCGAGCTGGTGACGCATTCGACTATCGCCTACAGTTACTGGTCCGGCCGAGACGAATGGCGCTTCCATGGCCCCGAGGGCGAGGTCAGCGTCCGCATCCAGCCCATCATGCGCGCCAACAATGGCGACACCTGCGTGGCAGCCGCGCTGGCACGGCTGGGCATCGTTTTCCAGCCTACCTTCCTGGTAGGAGACGCCTTGCGCAAAGGCACGCTGCTGGAGCTGATGCCGCAATATCGCGGCGCCGAGCTCGGCATATACGCCGTATATCCCACCAGGCGGCATGTCCCTCCGCGAGTGCGGGCGGTGCTGGACTTCCTGGCGGCGCACTTTGCCCAGGCGCGCTGGCCCGATTAGCGGCGCGTGCTCAGTGGGGGCGGGCCGCGGCGGGCAGCGCCGCCGCGCGCAGATAGTCGAGCAGCTGCACGGCGTAGGCAGGCAGGTCGTCGGCGCGCAGCACGCACAGAAGCAAGTTGCGCCGCGCCCACGGCGCATCCAGGGGCACCGCCCTGATGCCTGCCTTGCGTGCGCAACGGCGGGCCGCCGCGTCCGGCACAATCCCCACGCCCACGCCGCGCCCCACCAGGTGGCATACGGCATCGAAGCTGCGCAGCCGTATGCGGGTGTTCAGCACAACGCCGGCGCGGCGCGCATGCTGGGCGATGTGGTCCTGCAAGGCGCTGCCTTCGGCAAGGCCGACAAAGTCCAGCCCGGCCAGGTCGGAAAGGGCCACATGGCGGCGCGCCGCCAGGGGATGGCCTCGCGGCGCTACCACCACCAGGGGGTCGGGGCGGAACGGGTAGGCCTGCAAGCCCTGTATATCGGCAGAATCCGCCACGATGCCGATATCAGCGGCTCCCTCGCGCAGCGCGTGTGCGATGTCCGTGCTGGTTTTTTCGTCTACGTCTGCCGAAACCCGGGGGTGCTGCAACAGGAAGCCGCCCAGCAGATCGGGCAGATGTTCACTCAGCGCGGCGGTATTGCACAAGAGCCTGACGTGCCCCTTCAGACCTTGGCCGAACTGGTCGAGGTCGCCGCGCATGCGATCTACATGGGCCAGTACGTTGCGCGCGTGATGCAGCAAAGCGCGGCCCGCGGCCGTGGGGTGCACGCCGTGCCGCTGACGTGTCAGCAGCGGCACGCCCAGATCCTGTTCCATGCCGCGCACCCTTTCACTGGCCGACGCCAGCGTCATGTGGCAACGCTGGGCACCGCCGGTTATGGTGCCGGCTTCGTATATGGCCAGGAACAGCCGCAGGTCGGTCAGGTCGAAGCGCATGCGGCGATGCTAGCACGCCAGTATCAGGTTTAGCCTGAGCCTGGATGCGGCACATCCGCATTGGCAGCCGCATGCCTGCAGGCAAGAATGGCCATCATCCGCCTATTTTCAAACGCGGCGCGGATGGCGCCGCCTACGCCTGTTCCATGAACTTTGCTGATTTTCTGCCGGGCTTCGCGCCCGGACTGCTGGCCGCCGTGGCCGCCGTGTTCTTGCTGGCCGGCATGATCAAGGGAGTGGTGGGCCTGGGCCTACCCACGATTTCCATGGCGTTGTTGGCGCTATTCATGCCCCCGGCCACGGCGGCGGCGCTGCTGGTGGTGCCGTCGCTCATTACCAACCTGTGGCAGGCGGGGCCCGTGCGCAGGCTGGCGCCGCTGCTGCAGCGCATCGGCACTTTGCAACTGGGCGTCTGCGCGGGCACGCTGGCGGGCGCGGCTCTCTTCGGGCCGCCGGCGGGCGCCTGGGGCGCTGCGGCGCTGGGCGCGGCGCTGCTTGCCTATGCAGGCTGGGGGCTGTTCGGCACGCCGCCCGCGCTGCCGGCCCGCGCCGAGCCCTGGCTGGGCCCTTGCGCCGGGCTGCTGACCGGTGTGATCACCGCATTGACCGGGGTGTTCGTGGTGCCCGCCGTGCCTTACCTGCAATCGCTGGGGCTGAACAAAGACGACCTGATCCAGGCCATGGGCGTGTCGTTCACGGTGTCTACAGTGGCGCTGGCCGTCGGCCTGTGGCTCAACGGCAGCTATGGCGCGGGGGCGGCGGGCGTCTCGTTTGCCATGCTGGCGCCGGCGCTGCTGGGCATGGCCGCCGGCCAGCGCCTGCGTCGCGTGCTGTCGCCGCGGATGTTCCGCCTGTGTTTCATGCTCAGCCTGGCTGCGCTGGGCGCCTACCAACTGGCCGAAGGTCTGCTGTCACGCTGAATCGCCGGCGCAGCAGTGGTATCTGCATCGCGAAACCGGCAAACTGGCGGCTTGGGTGTGGCCGGGAGAATCAGCATGAATCAAACGACAGACAGCCGCGCGCGGGTATCGGTGCTGGGCGCGGGACTGATGGGGCATGGCATTGCGCAGGCATTCATGGTGGCGGGGTTTCAGGTGGCCATCTGGGATCCGAACCCCGCCGTGCGCGCCGACGTGCCACGCCGTATTGCCGGTCACCTCGAGCTGCTGGGCCAGAGCCGGCCCGTGGACGTGCGCATCAGCGACACGCTGGAGCAGTGTGTCGAAGACTGCGACCTGGTCGTAGAGGCCGCGCCCGAAAAGCTCGACATCAAGCGCGAACTGGTGCGGGCCATCGACGCCGCCAATCCGCACTGCATCGTTGCCTCGAATACCTCGGTGCTGCGCATCACCGAAATCGCCGCGGGCTCCGCGCTGGCGTCGCGCATCGTAGGCACGCACTGGTGGAACCCGCCGTATCTGATGCCCCTGGTCGAAGTCGTGCATGGCGAACAGACCGACAAGCGCGTCGTACAGCGCGTCATCGCATGGCTGGAGCAGGCCGGCAAGATCCCGGTAGAGGTGTATCGCGACGTGCCGGGGTTTGTGGGCAATCGCATGCAGTTCGCGCTGGTGCGCGAGGCGGCGCACATTGTCGAACAAGGCATCTGCGCGCCCGAAACCGTAGACCTGGTGGCCCGCCTGACTTTCGGGCGCCGGCTGCCCGAGATCGGCCCGCTCAGAAACGCCGATTTCATCGGGCTGGACCTTACCAGCGACATCATGGACTACCTGGCGCCCTCGCTCAGCAATGTTGGGCAGGCGCCGCGCATGTTCCGCGAAAAAGTCGAAGCCGGCAATATCGGCGCCAAGTCCGGGCAGGGCACCTATGCCTGGCAGCCATCCGAGCGCGACGCCACCGAGCGCAGGCTGCTCGAACACCTTATCGCCGTCAGCCGGCAAGAAAAAACCGAGTAGCCGCCTTCCGGCACGGCGGCCGGGCGTTCAGAGATGGGCCTTCAAAGGTATGGCCGGGTCGGCCAGCACCGCCTGGTCGGGAAGCTGGTCTTTTTCCAGCAGCTTGCGCGCGGCAATATGATCGACCGGCGCATTGATCGATTCCACGCAAGCCAGCCTGCCCTGGGCGAAATGCAGTATCGAAAAGCTGCCCGGCTTGGCGCCGGGCCGCGTCACGCATTCGGCGCCCTGGGGGGCCAGGCCGGCCATCTGCAGGCGCAGGCTGCCCAGGTCGGACCAGAACCAGGGCAGGGCGGCGTAGGGCGCCGGCTGCTGTCCCGCCAGCAGCGCCGCGAGCGTGCGCGCCTGGTCGTTGGCATTCTGCACCGATTCCAGGCGCAGGCGCCGGTTCCAGCGGGCATAGGGAAAACTCACGCAATCGCCAATTGCATAGATGTGCGCGGCGGATGTCCGCATATGGCCATCGACGGCGATACCGTTATCGATGGCCAGGCCCGCAGACTGGGCCAGCGCGGTGTCGGGCTCGGCGCCGATGCCGGCCACCAGCAGGTCGGCGGCGTGCGTCTCGCCCTGGCAGATCAGCGCATCCACGCGCTGCTGCTGGCACAGGAACTCGATCGGCCCGCAATTGCGCTGCAAGGTGATGCCGGCCTGCAGCAGCGTGTTTGCGACATGCTCGGAAACATCGGGCGAGACCGCGCGGGCCAGCAGCCGGTCGGCCATCTCGAAGACCGTGACGCGCTTGCCCAGCGCCGCCGCGGTCGCGGCGATCTCCAGGCCGATGAATCCGCCGCCAAGCACGGTGACGGACTTTGCCTCGGCTAACGACACGCGCAGGCGCAGCGCATCGTCGATGGTGCGCAGATAGTGCAGGTTGTCCAACGCCGCGGGCAATCCGGGCAGGCGCCTGGGGCGGGTGCCGGTGGCAAGCACCAGGGCGTCGTAGGGCAGGACCCTGCCATCACTGAGCGTGACCTTGCGGGCCTCGGCATCGATATGTTCGGCGCGCGTGCGCAGGTGCAGGGTCATCCCCTCGTAGGCCGACTCGGGGCGCAGCAACTGGGGCTCGGCCTGGGGGTCTTTGAGGTATCCCTTGGACAGCGGGGGGCGGTGATAAGGCAGATGGGCCTCGGCGCTTACCAGGGTGACGCCGGTTCGAAGCCCGGCCTCGGCGAGGCTGGCACAAAGTTGCGAGGCGGCATGGCCGCCTCCCACGATGACGATACGCTGCATGAGGCCCGCTCACAGTGTGGAAAAAATAATACGCCGTATCTTTAGTCGATACGGACGAATTGTATATCGATGCGACATGTTGCGGTTCCGTCGGCCAAAAAATGCCCGCACAAGGCCGGGTTAACCCTTAATTTCCTTATTAATCAAGGGTTTTCCCGGTCAAGAAAATTATTGCCCGCGGCCTTTTCTCGGTTCATTATTTAAATACGGTCGTATCGTTGTGCAATACGATGATTGATTAGTCATCGAATTCGGATACCTGTTCGATATACAAACTAGGGGGCTTCCATGTCCAGGATTTCTCGTCGTCATATGCTCGGGTTGCTTGGGGCTGGCCTTGCGCTGCCGGTTCTGGTCAAAGCGCAAGACTCGTCGCCCATACGCATAGGCTGCATGTTGCCCCTGTCGGGTAACGGTTCCATCGAAGGCAATCAAGTTTTCAAGGGCGTCAAGTTCGCCGTCGCCGAAGCCAACGCCGCGGGCGGTGTGCTGGGGCGCAAGATCGAACTCGCGGTCGAGGACGACGAAAGCAATACCTCCAAGGGGGTGTTGGCGGTTCGCAAGCTCATTGAGCAGGAAAAGGTGCCTCTCATCATCGGCACTTATGCTTCCGCCGTGGTCGTTGCCAGCATGAAGGTGGCCAAAGAACTCAAGGTGCCCATGCTGACGGGCGGCTCCACCGGCGCGATCGCCACGGACGCCAACACGCCGGGAGATCCCTGGTTCTTCCGCTTCTTTGCCGACAGCACGGGCCAGGGTAACGACACCGCGAACGCGATCGTCCACAAATTCAAGGCCAAGCGCGTCGCCATCCTGCACGACACGACGGGCTACGGCACCGACCTGGCCCAGCAGACCTCCGACGTGGTGAAGGCCGCGGGCGGCGAGATCGTGGCCAAAGAGTCGTACAACATTGGCGACCAGGACTTCTCTACCATCCTGACCCGGATCCGCACCCTCAAGCCCGACGTGGTGTACATCGGCGGCTGGGCGGCGGACGGAGCCACCATCGTGCGCCAGGCCGCGTCGGTGGGCCTGCGTACCCAGTTCGTGGGTTCCGGTTCGATGCTGAGCGACGATTTCATCAAGCTGGCGGGCCCGGCGTCCGAGAACTTCGCGGTCGCCACCGCCTACGAGGCCAGCACGCCCAACAAAGTCGGCCGCGCCTTTGGCGAGCGCTTCCGCAAGGAATACGGCCACGACCCCGGCATGCTCAACGCCCTTGGTTATTACTCGGCAGCCATCGGCATCGAGGCACTGCGCCGCGTGGGCAAGCCCGACGGCGCCGCGATCCAGCAGATGCTGGCCAATGGTATGAAAGACTTCCCAATTGGCCTGGGGCCCGAAGGAACCACGGCGGACTTCAATGAAAAGGGCAGTGTCGACTATCCCTATTTCATTGCGATCATCAAGAACGGCAAACGCGTTCTCGACTATTGATCAATCGAGGCAGAAGCGATCGTGGACCTTCTACTGCAATATCTCGCCAACGGCATCGTCAACGGCAGCAACTATGTGCTGGTGGCTGTCGGGCTGACGCTGGTGTTCGGCATCCTGGGCGTCGTCAACTTTGCCCATGGCGAGTTCTACATGCTGGGCGCCTACACGGGGCTGATCCTGGTTATCAACTATGGCCTGCCGATCTGGGCAGCCCTGGGCGGCGTGCTGGTGGTGGCCATCATTCTGGGGCTGGGCGCCGAAGGGCTGCTGAACAAGATGCTCAAAGAGCGCGACGCAACCAGTTCCATTATTGCGTCGTTCGGCTTGGCGGTAGTGCTGCAGAACTCGGCCCTGATCGGCTTCGGTCCCAGCCCCATGCTGATGCAAACCCAGTACTCCACCATCGGCGTCGAAATAGGGCCCGTCTACCTGCCGCTGCAGCAATTGCTGATTCCGGTGGCCATGGTGGCGCTGATTTCGGTGCTGTACCTGGTGCTGCGCTACACGTGGACGGGGCGCAGCCTGCGCGCCATGGCCCAGCATGCCATGGTGGCCCGGATGTGCGGCGTGCGCGTGCAGCGGGTTGCCGTCATTACCTTCATCGTGTCGGCGCTGCTGGCAGGCATCGCGGGCTTCATGATGTCATCGGTGTACATGGTGTACCCCATCATCGGCAACATGATCGTGCTCAAGGCATTCACGGTCGTCATTCTGGGGGGCATGGGCAATGTGGCCGGCGCGGCCGCGGCTGGCCTGCTGCTGGGTATCGTCGAATCCCTTACCTCGGCCTACCTGGGCAACGGCTTGCGCGACATCGTCGGATTCGTGATCGTCATCGCCGTCCTGCTGCTGCGTCCGCAGGGTCTGTTCGGAAGGACGTTCCAACGCTCATGAAGAAAAATCTCTCCCTCCTCATTCTGGTGCTGCTGCTCGCGGCGGTGCCATTCCTTGTGCAGGGCAGCTATATCGTGTCGCTGCTGCTGCTGATGCTGGTGTACGTGATCCTGACGACCGGGTTGAACCTGGTCACCGGGTTCTGCGGGCAGTTTTCGTTCGCCCAGGGGGCGTTCTTCGGAATCGGCGCCTATACCGCCGGCATCATGTCGCGCGACCTGGGTACCGGCTTCTGGGTGCACCTGCCGGCCGGAATGATCATCACCGGGCTGTGCGGCCTGCTGCTGGGCGTTCCCGCGCTGCGTCTGAAAGGGCACTTCCTGGCTATCGTGACCATCGCCTTCCAGACCATCGTCTATCTGGGGCTGGTGCAGTGGACGTCTTTTACCGGGGGGCAGAATGGCCTGCCGGTGGAACCGGTGGGCGATGTCTCGTTGTTCGGCGCGCACTTGTTCACGATCGACGGCTTGAGGGCCAACTATTGGCTGATTCTGACGGCGACGGTCGTGCTGGTGGCGGTGGCCGAACGGCTGGTGAAGTCGCGGCTGGGGCGCGAATGGGTGGCGGTGCGCGATGACGAGGTTCTGGCCTCGGCCATCGGCCTGAACGCCACCCGTGCCAAGCTGACCGCTTTCGTCGCATCGGCGGCGTTTGCCGGCGCGGCGGGCGTGCTCATGGCCCACTACATGGGCAACATCGCCCCCGACGACTACACCATCTGGATATCCTGCACGATCGTGGCAATGATGATCATCGGCGGCAAAGGCTCGTTCTATGGGCCCATATTGGGCGTGGCGCTCTTGACCCTTCTGCCCGAGATGCTGGGCGACTGGGCCCGCTACCGCATGCTGTTCTTCGGCGTGCTGCTGATATTGGCCATTGCCCTGATGCCCGAAGGCATCGCGGGCCGCGTACGCAAGCTGCGCGCCACCAAGGAGGCCCAGGCATGAGCACTGCTCCCATTCTGGAAGCCCGAGGGATTCATCGCCGGTTCGGCGGCGTGGTGGCGGTCAAGGATGTCAGCCTGTCGGTCGGCGTCGGCGAAATCGTCGGCCTGATCGGGCCCAACGGTTCGGGCAAGTCCACGATGGTCAACCTGATCACGGGCGAGCTCGAAACCAATGGCGGATCGTTCCTGTTCGGCGGGCAGGACGTCACGGCCCTGCCGCCCTACAAGCGGGCACGCCTGGGCATGGCGCGCAGTTTTCAGATGATTCGATTGTTCGGCTCGCTGAGCGTCGAAGAAAACCTGCTGCTCGCGCATCACATCCGCATGCAATCCAGCACTCTGGACACCATCCTGGGACGCGCGCAGGCCGTCCGGGAAGAAGACGCGGTGCGGGCCAAGGCGCGTGAACTGCTGCAGTGGTTCGAGTTGGAACAATTCGCGAAACGGCCGGCGACCGACCTGTCTATCGGGCAGCAACGCATGGTGGAACTTGCGCGCGGGCTCATCAGCATGCCCAAGCTGTTCCTGCTCGATGAACCGGCGGCCGGCCTGTCGCCTCCGAATGTCGACAGGCTGATCAGCATCATCCGCAGGATGCGCGACGAATTCGGCATGAGCATTCTGCTGGTCGAGCACGATATGCGCGTAGTGCGCGAACTGTGCGACCAGGTGGTGGTGCTCGATAGCGGGGTCATGATCGCCCACGGGCACCCGGAGACCGTGGTCAACGACCCGGTCGTGGTCGAGGCTTATATCGGTTCAGGATGGAAGCGCCGTGCTAAAGCTTAACAATATCATCGCGGGCTACGGCCGCACGCGCATATTGCATGGCGTGACGCTGGATGTGCCCAAGGGCGGGCTGGTTGCGCTGCTGGGCGGCAATGGCACGGGTAAATCCACCACCCTGAAAAGCATCGTGGGCCTGGTGTCATTGCAGGAAGGCAACATCGTCTTCGACGGCAAGGACATCGACGACGTCCCGGTCGAGCGCCGCGCCGCCATGGGCCTGTCGCTGGTGCCGCAAGGCAAGGAAGTCTTCGCGGGCATGAGCGTCCAGGAAAACCTGCTGATGGGGGCCTATCACCGCCGCCGCGACAAGGCCGGCATCGCCGAAGACCTCGAAGGTGTTTACCAGCGCTTCAAACGCCTGCGAGAGCGCCGCAATGTGGCGGCCGGCATGCTCTCCGGCGGCGAACGCCAGATGCTGGCCATCGGCCGCTCGCTCATGTCGCGTCCTTCCATGCTGCTGCTGGACGAGCCGTCGGCCGCGCTGGCGCCCAGAGTCGTGGAAGAAATCGCCGAGGCGATTCTCGCCTTGCGCGAACTGGGCCTGACGCTGCTGCTGGTGGAGCAGAACGTCGGGATGGCGCTGGACATCGCGGACTACATCTATGTGATCCGCGGCGGGCGTATCGCTTATGAGCGCGAGGTCGGCGATGGCGTGGCCATGGACGAACTGCGCGAATTCTATCTGGGAGGTAAAGAGCATGTCTGAATCGCGCTTTCAGGGCCGCGTGGCGTTCGTCACCGGAGCGGCCTCGGGATTGGGCAAGGCCAGTGCCTTGAGGCTGGCCCGCGACGGCGCGAAGCTGATGCTGTTCGACCGCGACGCAGCCGGCCTGGAAGCGCTCCGGGCCTCATGCCCCGACGCCGTCACTTACGTGGGCGACGCATCGCTGGCGGCGGACGTGAATGCGGCCGCGGAACTGTCGCGCCAGACTTTCGGCCCCGCCGAGTTTCTCGTGGCCTCGGCGGGCATCAACGGCATTCCCAAGCCCGCCATCGACTACACCGAAGAAGAGTGGGACAGGCTCTTCGATGTCAACGTCAAGGGGGCCTGGCTGGCCGTCAAGGCGCTCGTTCCGCAGATGCGCGAGCTCGGCAAGGGGTCGATCGTGCTGTTCTCATCCACCGCCGGCCTGGGCGGTTCGGGCTTTCTGCCCGCGTACTCGGCTTCCAAGGGCGCCGTGGCGCTGCTGGCGCGCAGCCTGGCGCTGAATCACGCGCGCGAAGGCATCCGGGTCAATTGCGTATGCCCGGGCACCATAGACACTCCCATGGCGCAGGAAATGTTCGTGAAAGCAAGCGAGCTGGGAGGCGCCGCGCCGCCGACGGTCGATGTCATGCGTAACCGCATTCCGATGGGAAGGTTCGGCCAGGCCGACGAGATCGCCGACGCCGTCATGTATTTCCTGAGCGACGCAGCCAGCTACACCACGGGCGTGACAATGCCCGTCGATGGGGGGTTGAAGGCCTGACGGCCTGACGAGCAAGTTGATCCAGCACCAGTCCAGAAAAGGAACCAGGCCATGACCCAAGTCGCGGTTGCAGTCGCGGCTCCCGAGCTCGACATCGATCCTTACGACGATGCCGTGCTCGAGTCGCCGTTTGCCATGTTCGACCAGCTCCGCCAGGCGCCGGCGGTGTATCTCAAGCGCTACGGCGTCTACGCCATCGGGCGTTATCGGCAGGTGCGCGACGCGATGAAAGATTGGGAGACTTTCTCGTCTTCCGGCGGCATCGGCCTGACCGACGTGCGCGAGCCGGACACCTGGCGCGCCCGAAGTCCCATAGGCGACGTGGATCCGCCCGAACATACGCAGGTGCGCACGGTCATACAGCGCATTCTGTCGCCGCAGGTCATCCGTGGCTGGCGCGCGGGGTTCGAAGAAGAGGCCGAGCGGCTGATCGGCGAAATGGTCGAGAGAGAATACGTGGACGGCGTGCAAGACCTGGCGGAAGCCTATGTTTCCACGTCGTTTCCCAAGGCCATGGGTATTCGGCATACGCCTGAGCTGCGCGCGAACTGGTACCTGATGGGCGAGCTCAACTTCGATAGTCAGGGGCCGCGCAATGCCCGCTACCTGGCTACGCAGCAGCGCGCCGACGCGCTCATCAAGGATTGGCAGCAGGCCAGCATGCAGCGCGAAAGCCTGATGCCCGGCGGCTTCGGGATCAAGATCTTCGAGGCGGCCGATGCCGGCCAGATGGCGCCGGAGCTGGCTCCGTTGCTGATCCGTTCTTTCCTGCGCGGCGGCCTGGACACGACGACCGCCATGATTTCCTCGGTGCTGTATTACCTGGCCCGCGATCCTTCCCAGTATGCCCGGCTGCGCGAAGATCCCTCGTTGGCCCGCCCGGCGCTGGACGAAACCATGCGCCTGGAAAGTCCGTCGCAGACGGCCTACCGGCTCACCATGCGCGATGCGGTGGTGGACGGCGTGACGATTCCGGCAAACAAGAAAGTGATGCTGCAACTGGGTGCAGCCAACCGTGATCCGGCCTTCTGGGACCGGCCCGACGAATTCGACATTGCGCGCAACCCCGTGGGCCACCTGGCGCTGGGGCACGGCGTGCATATGTGCGTAGGCCAGATGATCGCCCGCCTGGAAGGCGAATGCGTACTCAATGCCCTGATCAAGCGAGTCGGCAAGTTGAGCCTGGAAGGGCCCACGACGCAGCGGCTGAATAACGCCCTGCGCAGTCTGAAAACCCTGCCGCTGCGCCTGCAGGCCTGAGGCGGGGCGCACTTACGGAGCAAGCATGGCCACGATGCGGCGGTTCGAGGGAAAGACCATTATCGTCACGGGTGCGGCGCGCGGTATCGGCGCGGCGACCGCCCGGCGGTTTGCCGACGAAGGGGCATCGGTGCTGTGGGTCGATGTGTTGCCCGAAGTCGTTGAAACCGCCCATTCTGCGGGCGGCGAGGGGCTGGCGGTAGACGTCGCCGCGCCGGAAGCGGGGCAGCTTATCGTCGCCGCCGCGCTCGAGGCGTTCGGGCGCATCGATGTGCTGGTCAATAATGCCGGCGTCGGAGGATCCCGGCGGCTGGAAGATTCTGACGACGCACTGCTCGCGCGCATCGTCGACATCAACCTGGTGTCGCTCATGCGCATCACGCGGGCCGTGCTGCCGCACCTGCCCAGGCCGGGCGGCAGCATCGTCAACCTGTCATCGATCTTCGGCCTGGTGGGGTACCCCGGCACCACCGCCTACGCTGTGGCCAAGGCCGGAGTGACCCAGTTCACGCAGCAACTGACCAGCGAGGTCGCTCACCAGGGAATCCGGGTCAACGCCATTGCCCCGGGCGTCGTGGTGACGCCGATGACCGAAGCGCATCTGCAGAATCCCAACTACGTCAAGCTGATGGTGTCTTCCACTCCGATGGCCCGCGTCTGCCAGCCCGAAGAGCAGGCCGCGGCGATTGCGTTCCTGGCCTCGGACGATGCTTCGTTTGTGTGCGGCGTGACCTTGCCCGTCGACGGCGGCTATTTGTCCGCCCGATACATTCCCAACTACTGATTCACGAGCGGCGTGTCGCATGCGCCAGGAGTACCAATGATGAAACATGACATGAGTGTCAAATGGCCCGGCGGAGCGCGTTGCGCCGTCATGCTGACCTTTGATTTCGACGCGGAAACCCTGTGGACGTCGCGCGACCCGGCCAACGCCAGGCGGCCGGGCATAGTCAGCCAGGGCGCCTACGGCGCCAAGGTGGGTGTGCCCAAGATCTGCGAGCTGCTCCATGAAGAAGAGGTCAAGGCCTCGTTCTACGTGCCGGGCTGGACTGCCGAACACCACACCGACAAGGTCGAGCTGATCCTGAAGGGCGGCCATGAGGTCGGCCACCATAGCTATTCGCATCGCTGGTCCGACGGCGACGACGATGCCGAGATCGAAGAAATGGAAAAGGGGCTGGAGGCGCTCAAGCGCACGGTGGGCGTGGTGCCCAAAGGCTATCGCTCGCCGGCGGGCGAGGTCAGCCCCTTGCTGTTCGAGCTGCTCAAGAAGCACGGCTTTCTGTATGACACGTCGCTGATGGACGATATCAATCCGTATCGCCACACAATGCCGGACGGCAGCAAGGGCGTCGTCGAGCTTCCGTGGCACTGGAGCCTGGACGACGCGCCGTATGCGCTGTTCTCGATCAAGAACCCCCGCACCATCTGCTCGAACGCCCATATGGCCGATATCTTCAAGGCCGAGTTCCGCGAAATATACCGGTGGGGCGGGCTGTACGACCTGGTGATGCATCCGCAGGTCACGGGGCGGCCGGGCCGCATTGCGCTGCTGCGCGAAATGATCCAGTACATCAAGACCTTCCCGGGCGTGTGGTTCGCCACCGGGGCGGAAGTCGCCCAGGCCTGGATCGATCTCAACGAGAATAGCCAGTAAGAGTTGATAATGACTGACGCCATCGCCGACACCCCCAGGCAGGCTCCCGAACTGACCCTCGACCCCTACGCCGAAGACGTGCTGCACTCGCCCTATGCGATGCACGCGGCCATGCGGCAGGCCGGGCCGGTGGCCTTCCTGCCCAAGTACGACATGTACGTCATGGGTCGCCATCGCGACGTGCACCCCGCCCTCAAAGACTGGAAGACCTATTCGTCCACCGGCGGCTCGGGCGTGGCCGACATCCGCAAGCCCGGCAATTGGCGGCCCGCCAGTGCCATCGTCGAGGTCGATCCGCCACGGCACACCTACGTGCGCTCGGCCATGCAGAAAGCGATGTCGCCCCAGCTGATCCGTTCTTGGCGCGAGACCTTCGCCAAAGAAGCGGAGCGCCTGGTCGACGAGCTGCTGCAGCGCGAATACGTAGATGGGGTCTACGATCTGGCCGAGCAGTATATTTCCACGACCTTTCCGCCGGCCCTGGGCCTGGAAGTCACGCCGGAAACCCGCGACAACCTGTTCCTGCTCGGGGCGCTCAATTTCGACGCGCAAGGCCCCAAGAACGACCGCTACGAAGCGACGCAGAAGCGCGCCGACGCAATCATGCCGTGGCACGACGCCATGATGCGACGCGAGAACCTGCTGCCGGGCGGTTTCGGCGACCGCCTGTACCAGGCCGTCGACGCGGGCGAACTCGAACCCGAACTCGCGCCGTTGCTGGTGCGGTCATTCTTGCGCGGCGGGCTGGACACCACCAGCAGCGCCATTTCGGCCGCGCTGTGGTACCTGGCCATGAATCCGTCGCAGTATGCGCTGTTGCGCGACGACCCCGGCCAGGCACGGCCCGCCCTGGAAGAGGCCATGCGGCTCGAAACCCCCATCCAGACGGTCGGGCGCCTGACGATGTGCGATGTCATCGTGGACGGCACACGCATTCCCGCCGACAGGAAGGTCATGATGTTCCTGGCGTCGGCAAACCGAGATCCCGATTTCTGGGACCGCCCGGATGACTACGACATGACGCGTTCCCGCCTGGGGCACGTCGCCCTTGGCAACGGTATTCACATGTGCATCGGCCAGATGATCGCGCGCCTGGAAGGCGAATGCATCCTGACGGCCATTGCCCAGCGCGTGCGCGAAATCAGTCTCGAAGGGGAGCCCGTGCGCCGCATCAACAATGTGTTGCGCAGCCTCAAGCATCTGCCCTTGCGTTTGAAGGCTGCCTGACCTCTCTACAGGAAAATTCTTCATGCCGAAAATAATCTTCATCGATGCCCAGGCGTCCAGCACCCAGGTCGAGGCGGCCAGCGGCGAGAGTGTGATGCTCGCTGCGCTGGGCGCTCATGTAAAAGGAATCCTGGGCGAATGCGGCGGCTCGTTGGCCTGTGCCACCTGCCACGTTTATGTAGACGAGGCCTGGCTGGATAAACTGCCTTCCGTATCCGACCTGGAAAACGAAATGCTCGACGCGACCGTCTGCGAGCGCCGCCCGAACAGTCGCTTGTGCTGCCAGATCGAAATGTCGAACGCGCTGGATGGCCTGACGGTCCGCTTGCCCGACGCGCAGATATGACGCTTCGACGCATCTGGCCGGCGCAGGCCCATTCAGCAGGAATGAACCATGAGCATCAAACACCGCTTCCCTCCTATCGATGACCGCCTGCTGCTGCAATCCGTATCCCGGACGCTGGACGTCCTGGAGGCCTTCGCCGAGAAGCCGGACGCTAAATCCCTGAGCGAGATCGCGGCGGCGGCGGGTATCAATAAGAGTGCCGCGCAGCGCATCAGCCAGACCTTGCTCAATCGGGGCTATCTCGAGCAGACCGAGCGCGGGGGCCTGATGCTGGGTCGTTTGTTGCTGGATAGGGCGTTCGATTACCTGCGATCCAATCCGCTGATCGAAAAGGCGGCGCCGATTCTCAGCGACTTGCGCACCACCACCGGCGAGCGCGTGGATCTGAGCCTGTTCGATGCCGAGCACGACAACCTGACCATCGTGTATGCCGCGCGCATGCAGAGCAAGCGCGAACGTTTCTACGCGACCTTGCCCGGAAGGCGCATGCCGACGTGCGTGGCAACGGGAGGGCGGGCCTGCATGGCCGCGTTGCCCGACGAGGTCGTCGAACAGATCATCGCCGACTCCGAACTGACGCTGATTACGCCCAAGACCCGGATAGATCGTGAATACATCTGGGAAAAAGTGCACGCCGCGCGCCGCGATGGCTATTCCTCTCAAGAAGAAGAAACGCTGTTGGGCGAAGTCGTGCTGGCCGCCGCTATCCGCGACCACGACGGCGTACCGGTGGGCGCCATTCATATCGCCGGGTCGCTCAGCGACTGGAACGCCGACGTGTTCTGCAAACGCTTCAGTCCACTGGCCATCGAGGCCGCTCGCGCCCTGAGCCAGTGGAATCCGCATCAATGAGCCAGCTACATTAAGGACAATCATGACGGAAAACGAGTACCAGGACCTGGATGGACTGGCCCTGGCGGACCTGCTCCAGAAAAAGGCGGTGTCGTCGCCGGAACTGATGGAGCATGCGGTCGCCTTGTCGCGTACGCGCGGCGCGGCGCTCAATGCCATTCGCTACGAGAAGTACGACGATGCGCTGCAATGGGCCCGGCAGTGGCGGCATCAAGGGCAGTTCCAGGGTATTCCTTTCTTGCTCAAGGACTCCAGCCTGGCGTCCGTGCGCTTGCCCATGAGCCTGGGGTCGAATCTGTTCACCGACACGTCGTTCACTTTCGACGCCACCCTGACGCAACGCTTCGAGGCCGCGGGGCTGATTCCCTTTGCGCGGACGTCGGTGCCCGAGTTCTGCATGGCGCCCACCACCGAGGCCGTGGCCAATGGCGCGGTAACGCTCAACCCCTGGGACGAAACACGTTCGGCCGGCGGCTCCAGCGGCGGGGCCGCCGCGGCGGTTGCCGCGCGCGTGGTGCCGCTCGCCCATGGCAGCGATGGCGGCGGGTCCATTCGCATCCCGGCATCGTGCTGCGGGTTGTACGGGTTCAAGGCAACACGAGGCCGCGTGCCGACCGGGCCGACCAAGGGCGAGATCTGGGGCGGAATGGGCACGGACGGTGTGCTGAGCCGCAGCGTGCGAGACACGGCCGCCGCCATGGACGCAATATGCGGCCGGGAAGCGGGCGCGCCCTATGACTCGGCGCCGCCGAACGCATCATTCATGTCGGCCGTCACCGAAGCCCGGCGCGCTCCGCTGCGCATCGCGGTCTGGACGTCGGCCTGGGACGGCATCCCGCTGGCGCCCGAGTGCCTGGATGCAGTCCGCTACGCGGCGAGCCTGTGCAAAGACATGGGCCACGAGATCATCGAGGCCGCGCCGCCGCCCCTGGACTACCAGCAGTTCTTCCAGTCGCACTTGCAGGTCCTGGAGGCGAACATCGTCGCCTCGGTGCATGCCCGGCTGGCGGGCCTGAAGCGCTCGCTGCGCGATGACGACCTCGAGCCGGCGATGCGCGACGGCTATGAACAGGGCTTGCGCCTGACCGCCGAAGACTATGTCAACGCGATCAACACGTTTCACCACGTGGGTCGCGTGTTGCAGACGGACATCGCCCGCTTCGACCTGATCCTTACCCCCATGCTGGCGCAACCGCCCGCGCCCCTGGGGTACCTGGCCATGCAAGGGCCGTTCCGCGAGTTCCGCTACAAGGTGGCTCAGTACGCGGTTTTCTCGGCCATCATGAACGCGTCGGGCCAGCCGGCCGCGAGCGTGCCGGTGTACTGGACCGAAGCCGGGTTGCCTATCGGCGTGCAGATCATGGGGCAGTTCGGGCGGGACGACCTGGTGCTGCGGCTGTCGGCCGAGCTCGAGCGCGCCGCGCCGTGGGCCGGCCGCATCCCGGCACGCTTCAAACAGGCGGCATGACGGCTGCGACCGGCCCGTTCTTGCGCCAGGTGTCAGGCACCCTGCGGGAGCCTGACACCGCCGTGCCCAAGTCCCAGATACCAGAGACACCAGGCGCCCAGCTCCCGCAGGGCGCCTGACACCGCCATGCGCAAGTTCGAGACACCAGGTGTCTGGCTCCCGCAGGGCGCCTGACACCGCTATGCGCAAGTTCGAGACACCAGGTGTCTGGCTCCCGCAGGGTGCCTGACACCGCAATGGTTTCCGACGCACGTCGCGTTCAACGATGGAATCCGTGCGAGCGCATGACCTGGGCGACTTTCGGCCCTTTCAGATAGAACAGAAACGACCTTGCGGCCATATTGTCTGCGCCGGAACGCAGCAGTACCGCGTCCAGCCGCAGGGGGTCGTACAGCGAGGTCGGCACGATCCACGCCGACCCGTGCTCGATACGGCTGTTTTTATACACATACGAAAGCGATACGAACCCCAGCTCCGTGTTTTCGCCGGATACGAAACGACGCGTGTCGGACACGCCGTGCCTTTCCACCAGCTTGCCCGCGATCGACTCGCGCAGCCCCAGCCTTTCGAGCACTTGCAAGGCCGAGCGACCATAAGGCTGCACATCGGGGCTCAGGATAGACAGGCGCTTGAACTGGTTGGACTTCAAGACTTCGCCCTGCGGGTCGACATAACCTTTGTGCGGCGACCATAGCGCCAGCACGCGCGTCGCATAGGTATAGCGGGTGCCGGGCACGGCCTTGCGTGTTGCCTCCAGGCGCGCGGGCAGCACGTCGTTGCCGGCCACTAGCACATCGTAGCGGGCGCCTTGTTCGATCTCGACGTACAGCTTGCTGGTGGGCGCCACGGTAAGGCGGACTTCATTGCCCGTCTTGCGCTGGAATTCTTCGGCGACCATGCGGATGGGCGCCGCGACACCGGAGGCCACGGCCACCCGGACTTCGCCAGCGTGCGCAGTCATGCCAAAGATGCTGGCAAGCATGGCGGCAATCAAATATTTGAGGCATGCGCTCATAGGGCGCGATTTGACCATATTCCGGCATCCATGCACATCCCGCCCGGCCAGGCCAATCCTGCGGGAAACGGCCATAACGGTGCGCTATTGGGCCGAATCGGGCGGGCGACAAAAGCGTCAAATCTTTTTTCGCGCTACTGACCCCTCACTCTTGGAGCATCTCATGAACGAACAGACGTCCGCGCCCGTGCCCATGCGCTGGCCCAGCGATTTTCCGGCCAAGCACTGAGCCGTTGCACGCGCGGCGCGTGCGCGTAGGATTTACACGCGCCGGGCAACAAAGGGGCATGCTGCCGCGAAATTCGGTGGATTCCGGGGCAGGCATGCGGTTTGCGCGGGGGCGCGGGTCTTCAGGCCCACCCGCGAGATGCCGTCATGCCCGATCGTACCGATCCGCCCCGCCGCCTGTTCCTGAAACGCACCATTGCCCTGGTGCCCGCCAGCGCGCTGGCCACTAGCGCCGCGCCGGCCGCCGCCGAAAGCCGCCACCCTGAACCGGCGCCCAAGGCGTCCCCCGCCAGTTCGCCAGCCTCGCACTATCAACCCCGATACTTCAGCGCCAGCGAATGGAAGTTCATCCACGCCGCATGCGACAGGTTGATCCCCGAGGACGATATCGGCCCAGGCGCGCTCAGCCTGCGCGTTCCCGAGTTCATCGACCGCGAACTCGAGGGCGGATTCGGGCATGCGGCGCGATGGTATATGCAGGGACCGTTCCGGGAAGACGCCCCGCCGGAGCTGGGCTACCAGTCGCGCCAGACGCCTCGCGAAGTCTATCGGCGCGCCATCGCCGCCATTGACGCCGAGTGCGAGCGTCGCTATGGCCGGCCCTTCGCGCAACTGGATGGGGGCGCGCAGGACCAGGTGCTCGACGCCTGTTCCACCAACCGGTTCGGGCCTGGGCAAGAGCGGCTGGACCGCTTCTTCAGTTTTCTTTGGCAGAACGTAAAAGAAGGCTATTTCGCCGATCCCATCCATGGCGGCAACCACGGGATGGGCAGCTGGCAGATGATGGGCTTTACCGGCGCGCGCGCCAGTTACCTCGAATGGGCCGAGCGGCACAACCAGCCGTATCCGCTGGGGCCGGTCAGCATCACCGGGCAGCGGCTCTGATATGGCGCAGCAACGAAAACCTGTCGATGTGGTGCTGGTGGGATTCGGCTGGACTGGCGCCATCATGGCCAAAGAGCTCACTGATGCCGGGCTGCAAGTGCTGGCGCTGGAACGCGGCGAGCCGCGCGACACCAACCCGGACTTTTCCTTTCCGCGCATTGCCGATGAACTGACGTATGCCGTGCGGCATCGGCTTTTCCAGGACTTGTCTCGTGAAACGCTGACAATACGGCACCGCATGGACCAGCAGGCGCTGCCGTACCGGCAATTGGGTTCCTTCCTGCCGGGCGACGGCGTGGGCGGCGCGGGCGTGCACTGGAACGGCGTGCATTGGCGAGCCTATGCCGAAGAGCTGCGCCTGCGCTCGCATATCACGGAACGCTACGGCGCCGGATTCATTCCCCCGGACATGACCATCCAGGACTGGGGCGTGACGTACGAAGAACTCGAGCCCTTTTACGATCATTTTGAACGGGTGTGCGGCACGTCGGGGCAGGCGGGCAACGTGCAGGGCCGCCTGATCGAGGGCGGCAACCCGTTCGAAGCGCCGCGCAGCAGCGACTATCCGCTGCCCGCGCTGGATGCCTTGTATGACAGCGCGTTATTCGCGCAGGCGGCCGCAGACCTGGGGTATCACCCGTTTCCGCGCCCGGCCTCGAATGCGTCCGCCCCCTATACCAATCCGTATGGCGTGCAACTGGGCGAATGCAGCTTCTGCGGCTATTGCGAGCGTTTCGGCTGCTACAACTATTCGAAGGCATCGCCGCAGTCCACCATACTGCCGGTGCTGGTGCGGCGCGACAACTTCGAGCTGCGCACGCAGTGCTATGTCACGCGGGTCAACCTGGACAGCGATCGCCGGCAGGCCACCGGCGTTACCTATATCGACGGCACGGGTAATGAAGTCGATCAGCCCGCGCAACTGGTGATCCTGTGCGCTTACCAACTTCACAACGTGCGGCTGATGCTGCTGTCGGGCATCGGCCAACCCTATGATCCCGTGACCGGTGCGGGCGTGGTGGGCAAGAACTATTCGTACCAGATCATGGGCAGTGTCGATCTGTTCTATGGCGAGGACAAGATATTCAATCCGTTCATCGGTGCGGGCGGCGCCGGGCACGTCATCGACGACTTCAACGCCGACAACTTCGATCACGGGCCGCTGGGATTCATAGGCGGCGCCTACATCGGCCCGGGCCGCACCGGCGGGCGTCCGATCCAGCAGCTGACGCTCCCGTCGGATGCGCCGGCCTGGGGGTCGGGCTGGAAGCGTGCCGTAAAGAATCACTACCTGCACACCATGTCCATCAGTACGCATGGCACTGTCATGTCGTACCGCGACTGTTACCTGGATCTGGATCCCACGTACCGCGACGCAATGGGCTTGCCGCTGTTGCGCATGACCTTCGACTGGAAAGACAACGACCTGCGCATGACGCGCTACGTGACAGAACAGGCTGCCCGCATCGCGCGCCACATGCGCCCGCAGAAAATGGAGGTGTCGTACATTCAGCCTGGCAGCCATTACGATACGCGGCCGTACCAGACCACGCATAACGTGGGCGGCGCCATCATGGGCAGCGACCCGCGCAGCAGCGCGTTGAACAAGTTCCTGCAGAGCTGGGACGTGCCCAACGTGTTCGTCATGGGGGCGGGCGCCTTTCCGCAGAACCTGGGGTACAACCCTACCGGCACGGTGGGGGCGCTGGCGTATTTCTCGGCGCACGCCATCCGTACGCAGTACCTGTGCAATCCCGGGCCCTTGGTGGCGGCATGAAGCGCAAAGGCATCCTTATCGCAGGGGCGCTCATTGCGGTGACGGGCGCCGGCGCCTTTGCCGCATGGCTGTTTCACCCCGAGCCCGGCCCGGCTGCCCCGCATATTGCGCCCGCGTTGCCGCCGTCTATGGGCGCAAGCGCGCCGGTCCAGTCACAGGCCATGCTGCTGCGCGGCCAGTATCTGGCGCGTGCGGCCGACTGCGCGGCCTGCCACACCGCCAGGGGAGGCACCCCCTATGCAGGCGGCCTGCGCATGAACACTCCATTTGGCGCAATCCATTCCACCAACATCACGCCCCATGTGGTGCATGGCATTGGCGCCTATACCTATGAAGAGTTCGACCGTGCCGTGCGGCACGGCATACGCCGTGACGGCAAGTATCTTTATCCCGCGATGCCGTATCCGGAATACGCCGGCATTTCCGATGAAGACATGCAGGCGCTGTATGCGTATTTCATGAACGGCGTGCAGCCCAGCGCCGAAGCCAATCTCGACAATGCGTTGCCGTGGCCTTTCAGTGTCCGGGCCGGCCTGCGCGCGTGGAACGCGTGGTTCAAGCCCCCGGCGCCGCCCGCGCCGGATCCCGGCCGCGATCCGGACTGGCGGCGCGGCGCGTACCTGGTGCGCACCCTGGGGCATTGCGGGTCGTGCCATACGCCGCGCGGCATGTTGGGCCAGCCCAAGGCCATGTCGGAGGAGGACGGCGCCGATTACCTGGGCGGCGCCGTCCTCGACGACTGGTACGCACCCGGCCTGGCACGGTCGCTGAAAACCGGCGCGCGCACCTGGACGGAGGATGACATCGTCACCTACCTGGAGACGGGCCGCACCGAACACAAGGCGGCGTTCGGTCCCATGAGCGAGGTCGTGCAGCACAGCACACAATACCTGACCGACGCCGATCGGCGCGCCATCGCGGTTTACCTGCTGTCGCTGCCCGTGCCCGAAGACGACGATAAAGACACGGAACGCCTTGCCCAGCCCACGCAGGCATCCAGTGAGCTGGCGAACGCGACGCCGCGCAGCCTGGGTGCGCGCCTGTACCTGGACAACTGCATCGGCTGCCATCGCGCCGATGGACAAGGCGATCCGCGCACCTTTCCCGCGCTTGCCGGCAATAGCGCAATCATCAGTGACGACGCCACGTCGCTGATCCACATCATTCTGGCCGGATCGGCCATGCCGGCCACCGAACGCGCGCCCACGCCGCTGTCCATGCCCGGCTTCGCCTGGCGGCTGAGCGATGCGGAAGTCGCCGAACTGGCCAGCTATGTGCGCAGCAACTGGGGCAATGGGGCCAAGCCGGTATCGGCAGACGAAGTGGCCCAGGTGCGACGCAGCACCGGGTTGCCCGGGGCCCGCTGAAACGTTCGGGCCGTTCCTAATCGCCGCCGTATCTCCAGATCCATCTACGCGTTTATCCCTATATTGTAAGTAGCGCGTGACACACTACTATGCAGTGCAGTTATGTAGCGCGTCACGCATTACAATGGATACAACTCTCTCGATACCCGGGTACTGCACCTTATGCCGGTCGCGCTGCGGCGCGGTGAACCATGTCGAGCGCGGCCGCTTGGTGGCGGTGACTCCCCTGACAACTCATCCCACGGGGGGCGCGCTATGCGCAAAGGGGCGCGCTGCGCCCGAGATGGTCGGCGGAACCGGCCGCTTGCTGCGACCGATGCGGCGCACCAACCCCCGCGGCGCCGCCGATCCCGGCTGGCGCGAAATCAGCTGGACGGATGCGCTGGACGAGATTGCCGCGCGGCTGGCCGCCGCCCGCGACCAGCACGGAGCCGAGAGCGTCGCCTTCGCCGTTACCACGCCCAGCGGGACCCCCATGGTCGACAGTTTCGAGTGGGTGGAGCGGTTCATCCGCTTGTTCGGCAGCCCGAACCTCATTTATGCGGTGGAAGTCTGTGGCTGGCACAAGGACTACGCCCACGCGCTGACGTTTGGCCGAGGCATCGGCGTGCCGGACCTCGAACATACCGAGACCGTGCTGCTGTGGGGCCACAACCCCGCTCGTACCTGGCTGGCCCAGGCGTCGCGCATCGGCGCGGCGCGGCAGCGCGGAGCCAAGGTCGTGGTGGTTGATCCCCAGCGCGAAGGTTCCGGCCAGCAGGCAGACCTGTGGTTGCGGGTGCGTCCGGGCTCGGACGCTGCCCTTGCCTTGGGCGCCATACGCCATTTGTTGCGCTCACAGTGCTTTGACCGCGATTTCGTCGCGCGCTGGACGAACGGGCCGTGCCTGGTCGACCAGCAGACCGGGGCCCTGCTTCGCGCGCGCGACCTGTGGCCTGATGCGTCGGCGTCGGCACGCGTGGTCATGAGCGATGGCCGTCCCGTCGCCCAGGAGCCGGGCGCCGACCCGAGTCAGGTTGAACTGTTCGGCGCTTGGCCTGTGCAGGGGCATGACGGCCGCCGCTACGAGTGCGTCACCGTGCTGCAGATGCTGGCCGCCGCGGTGGACCACTACACCCCGGACACGGTGGCGGCGCTGGCGTGGCTCGACGAGGCCGACATAGCGCGGTTCAACGCGGTGTTCGAGAACTCGCCCCGCCTGTCATACCACGCGTGGACGGGGGTGGGGCAGCACACCAACGCGACGCAGACCGAACGGGCAATTGCTACGTTGTACGCCCTGACGGGGGCGTGCGACCGCCAGGGAGGCAACCTGTGGACAGTGGCGCCTCCTTATCGGGCCGTCAATACCTACGGCGATCTGCTGCCGCCAGGCCAGCGGGCAAAGGCGCTGGGGCTGGACGAGTTGCCACTTGGGCCGCCGGGCATGGGCTGGATCACCTCGCGCGATTTCGCCCGCGCCGTCCTGCAGCACGATCCTTATCCGGTGCGCACGCTGATGAGCTTCGGCACGAACCTGCTTGTCTCGCAGGCCGACACCGAGCGAAATCAGCAGGCCTTGCAGGCGCTGGATTTTCACGTGCATGTCGACATGTACATGAATCCCACAGCCTCGAACGCCGATATCGTGCTTCCGGCAAGCATGCCGTGGGAGCGCGAAGCGCTGAAGCTGGGCTTCGAGATTACTCAACACGCGGTTGAACATGTGCAGTTGCGTCCGCGCGCGCTCAACGCAATGGGCGAGTCGCGCGCGGACTACGAAATCGTGCTCGAGTTGGCAAAGCGCCTGGGCCTGCAAGACGAATTCTTCGGAGGCGACATCGAGGCGTGCTGGAATCACCAGCTCGAACCCCTGGGCATCACGGTACAGACATTGCGGCAGCATCCCGAAGGGATGCGATTTCCACAGGCGTTTGCGTACCGGAAATACGAAGCGCCCGTCGCCGGGCAACCGGCCGGTTTCCCTACGCCCGATCGGCGGGTGCAGCTATATTCCGAAGCCCTGCACCAGATCGGCCAGCCGGCCCTGCCCGCGTACGTCGAACCGGCCGATACGCCGGCGGGCCGTGCTGGCGAGTATCCGCTGGTTCTCACAACCGCAAAGAGCGGTTGGTTCGTGCACACCTCGCATCGTTACGTGGCATCGTTGCGGCGTAAATCCCCAGAGCCGCAGGCCACGATCAGCGCGGAACTCGCCCGGCTGCGGGGGATTGCGGCCGGCGATTGGCTGCGGATAAGCACGCCGTACGGCTCGGCCCGTCTGCGCGCCCGGATCAGCGACGACCTTCATGCAGGCGTTGTCATCGCCGAGTTTGGCTGGTGGCAGGCCTGCGAGGCCCTGGGACGGACGGGCATGCCCATTCTGGGCCCGCAGTCCAGCAGCATCAACGGTGCGCTGTCTGATTGCCACCGCGACCCGGTCAGCGGCTCGGTGCCGTTGCGCGCCATCGCCTGCCGGATCGAGCGCGAGCACCGACACCCTGTGGATGGCTGGGCGGGTGAGCGCGCCTTTCACATAACCCGGAAGCGGATCTTGTCGCAAGACGTGGCCGAATTCCGGCTGTCGCCTTGCGACGGGCAGCCGCTTGCCGATTTTCTGCCGGGGCAGCACGTCATTGTGTCGCTGCCCGGCACGGGCTTGCGGCGCGCCTATTCGCTCACGGGGCCTGATCGTGCGCCCCCGTATTTTTCTATCGCGGTGCGCAGGGTGTGCGGCGGGCCGGGGCCGGATGGCCAGGTGTCCACCGCGTTGCACCAGTTGGAAGAGGGCGCGCGTCTCCTGCTGAGCACACCCGCGGGGGTATTCACGCCGCCCCTGGATACCCGACGCCCCGTCATCCTGATGGCCAGCGGCATCGGCATCACGCCGTTTCGCGGATACCTGAAGGCGCTTGCGCATCGCGACGTTGCGCCGCCGTCCGTATGGCTGGTGCATGCGTGCCGCGACGGCGCCGCGCACCCTTACGGCGCGGATCTCGTCCGGCTCGCCGCTCGTGTCGGCACGGTGCGCCTGCACACCGTCTACGCACATCCCGCCGAGGGCGATGTGCTCGGGCGCGACTTCCACCACAGCGGACAACTGGCCTTCGACTGGCTGGCTCCAGCGCTGGTCGCGCAGCGGCCGCTGGTCTACCTGTGCGGATCCGACGGGTTCCTGGATCACTGCAGACAAGCGCTGGCGGCGCGCGGCATTCCGGGGTTCGACATCTTCACCGAAACCTTTCATAGCGAAACGCGCGTGCCGCCCACGCTGCAACCGCAGCCTGTCCAGATCGCCGGCGACGGCCTGCACTACAGCTGGAAGCCGGCCGACGGTTCCTTGCTGGATGCCGCAGAGCGCGCCGGCGTGCCGCTGCCCAGCGGCTGCCGGGTGGGGCAGTGCGAAAGCTGCGCCATGCGCATTGTGTCCGGCCAGGTCGTTCACCTGAGCGGTTTCGATGGTCCCTCTGACATCTGCCTGACCTGCCAGGCAGTGCCGATTACTCCCCTGGTTTTGCGCAGGTAACCCTGTTTCTCCTTCTTATTGGAGCGCACCATGTCAAATGAGCAACTCATGGCCGGCACGGCCGTCGGAAGACAGCAGCCATCCGGCAGTTTCGTAGAACGTTTCTCGCAGGCCGTTGTCGCCTGGTCTGAAAAGTGGTTTCCCGACGCCTATGTCTTCGTCGTGGTGGCCTGCGCGGTTGTCGGCGTGGGCGCCATACAGCACGGCGGCGATCCCCTGGCCGTCAGCCAGGCATTTGGAGAAGGGTTCTGGAGCATTATTCCGTTCACAATGCAGATGGCGCTGGTGGCGATCACCGGCTATGTCCTGGCAATGTCGCCGCCGGTCGCATGGATGCTGCGCGCGCTTGCGCGCGTGCCGTCCACATCGCGCGGCGCGGTCGTCTTCATCGGCACGCTCAGCATACTGTTGTCGCTGGTCAACTGGGGGCTGAGCCTGATCTTCTCGGGATTGCTGGTGCGCGAGATGGCGCGCCGGACAGATCTCCGGCTGGATTACCGGGCTGCGGGCGCGGCGGGCTATCTGGGCCTGGGGTGTGGCTTCACGCTGGGGATGAGCTCCTCGGCGGCACAGCTGCAGGCCACGCCTGCAAGCATTCCGGCGTCGCTCATGCCGATTACCGGCGTAATCGAATTTTCGCAAACCATCCTGACGTGGCAGAACCTGGTGGTGGTAGTTCTGGTGACGGCCGTTTCCGCGCTGGTGTGCTACTTCACGACCCCCAGCGCCGAAAACACCAAGACAGCGCAGGACCTGGGCGTGGACCTGACCCAGGACAAGCTGGCCGCCGCGCAGCGCCAGCGCCCCGGCGACTACCTGGAATTCAGCCCCTTGTTGACCATTGCTGTGCTTCTGCTGGCCGCCGGCTGGCTGTACGGCAAGTTCAGCAGCGGCAATCCGCTTATCACCTTGTCGCAGCTGAATACCTATAACTTCGTATTCCTGCTGCTGGGCCTGCTGTTGCATTGGCGGCCCCGCAGCTTTCTGGAAAGCTTCGGCCGGGCGATGCCCAGCATCGGCGGTGTACTGCTGCAGTTCCCTTTTTATGGCGGCATCGGCTATGTGCTTACTAAAGTGGTGAACACACACGGCCACACGCTGTCGGATGCGATCGCGACGTGGTTTGTAAGCCTTGCACACGACAGCACGATATTCACCATCCTGGTGAGCATCTACTCGGCGTTCCTGGGCTTCTTCATTCCCTCGGCCGGCGGCAAATGGGTGATCGAGGCGCCGTACATCATGGACGCGGCAAACCAGATCCAGGCGCACCTGGGTTGGACGGTGATGGTCTACAACATCGCCGAAACGCTGCCGAACTTCATCAATCCGTTCTGGATGCTGCCGCTGTTGGGCATTCTGCGGCTGAAATCCAAAGATCTGGTGGGGTACACCGCCATGCAGTTCCTGGTGCATTTCCCGATCGTGATCGCCGTCGCTGCCATCCTCATGCACACCTTCACCTACATCCCGCCCGTCATCCCGGGTCAGTGACTTTTCGCTTTGCAGAGCCATGAATACACAGCATATCGTCAACGAACCCATTCTCGATTACCGGCCGGAAAGCCCGGAACGCAGGCATCTGGAGCAGGCACTCGAAACGCTGCGCGGAGGCGACGCGAAAGTCCCGCTCGTGATCGGGGGGCAACGCATGTTGGGCGCCCGATCACGCGTGCTGACATGTCCGCACGAACACGCGCGCGCGTTGTGCACGGTGGGTCAGGCCGATGCGCAACTGGCTGCCACCGCCGTGCAGGCCGCGCTACGGGCGCAGCCCGCATGGTCGGCCATGCCATTTAACGAGCGGGCCGCAATCTTCCTGAGGGCCGCCGAACTGCTTGCGGGGCCCTGGCGGCAGAAGCTCAATGCGGCCACCATGGCCGGCCAGAGCAAGACCGTGCACCAGGCAGAGATCGATTCGGCCTGCGAACTGATCGATTTTCTGCGCTTCAACGTGGTCTTCGCCGAGCGCCTTCAGCAGATTCAGCCTCTATCGGTAAACAGCGCCAGCAACTCGCTGGAATATCGGCCGCTCGAAGGGTTTGTCTATGCAGTGTCGCCGTTCAACTTCACCGCCATCGGCGGCAACCTGCCATGTGCGCCAGCGCTCATGGGCAATACCGTGGTCTGGAAACCCGCGTTTTCAGCGTCGTTGAGCAACTACCTGATAATGGAATTGCTCGAGGCGGCGGGCCTGCCGCCCGGCGTCATCAACTTCGTGCCGGGCGATTCGTCCGCGGTCTCTGCCGCAGTGTTGCGGTCCGCCGATTTCGCCGGATTGCACTTCACCGGATCGACAGCTGTGTTCGATGCCTTGTGGCAACAGGTTGCCCGGAATCTGCCGGAGTATCGAACGTATCCCCGGCTGGTGGGCGAAACGGGCGGCAAGGACTTCGTAGTGGCGCATGCCTCGGCCGATGCGCGGGAATTGGCCGTGGCGCTGTTGCGCGGCGCGTTCGAATACCAGGGCCAGAAGTGCAGCGCGGCCTCGCGCGCCTATATCCCGGCTACCCTGTGGCCGCGCGTCAAAGAGGCCCTGCTGGACGACCTGGCCACCGTGCGCATGGGTGACGTGGCCGATTTCGGGGTGTTCATGGGAGCCGTCATCGACCGCAAGGCGTACGAGCGCATCATGGGCCATATCGATCGCGCGCCCGCGCAGGGAAGCACCGTACTGGCCGGCGGCAAAGGCGACGACCGGGTGGGCTATTTCATCGAGCCGACGGTCATCCAGGTATCCGACCCCAAAGCCATCACCATGCAGGAAGAGATCTTCGGGCCGGTGTTGTCGGTGTACGTGTATCCCGACGAGCGCTGGCACGACGTCATCGAACTGGTGGATCAGACCAGCCCGTACGCGCTGACCGGCGCCGTCTTCGCCAACGATCGCCATGCCATTGCACAGGCGCGCGCCGGCTTGCGGCATGCGGCCGGCAACTTCTACATCAACGACAAACCCACCGGCGCGGTGGTCGGCCAACAGCCGTTCGGCGGCGCCCGGCGCAGTGGCACCAATGATAAAGCCGGCTCGATGCTCAACCTGCAGCGATGGGTGTCGCCGCGCACGATCAAGGAAACCTGGGTGCCGCCGATGCAATACGGCTACCCGTCCATGGGCGATGCGGGATAGCCCGGGGCAGGGTGCTGCCGGTCGGGGCCGGCCGGCAGCGCGTGACACACTACCTTGTGGGGTTTGCTAAAGTACGGGTCCAGGAAGTTCGCACCACACGGAGGTAGCTGCATGGCCCGGATGGCGCCGCCCGCTAATCTTAGGGAATCGGTAATCGCACAGTTGCGCTCGCAGATCGTCACGGGCGCCGTGGCGCCGGGCAAGATCTATTCGGTTCCCAGCCTGGCCAGCGAGCTGGGCATCTCGACCACGCCGGTGCGCGAGGCACTGCTCGAGCTCAGCCGCGCCGGCCTGGTAGAACCTATGCGCAATCGCGGCTTCCGTGTCCAGGAAATCACCGAACAGGACCTGGAAAACCATTTTGACGTGCGCGTCATGCTCGAGTCAGGCGCCCTGGTTGCCCTGGCGCGCAAAGGCCTTACAGATACCGGGCCGCTGGTGGCATTGGCCGACGATGTCGCCCGGGCGGTGCGGGACGAAAACGTGGGCGAATACATCGAAACCGACCGACGTTTCCACGAGGCGCTGGTGGCGCGTGCCGGCAATCCGCTGTTGACGCGCATGATCATGGACTTGCGCGCCGACATGCGGCTGTATGGCATCAATTCGGCAGAAGGGCGCGAGCGCCAGCGCGCATCCGTCGACGAGCACTACCAGATGATCGAGCTGGCAGCGCAGCGCCGATGCGATGACATCGCCGAACTGATCACGCGTCACATACAGTCGTGGAAACCGCTGTTCGCCACCGCCTTGCAAAGGGGGTCTGCCGACCGCTGAGCCGGCCCGGATGGCCCCGGCGCCGCTCCCGGCCCGCCGTGCCCCTGAAGCAGTTGCTAGAATGCGTGCCGGCTTTTTTTCCATACACCGGCTCGCAACCATGAATCAATCGTCTTCTCCCCGCCTGGGCATCCTGCCCGGGCTGATCTTCAGTTCCCGCTGGCTCCAGTTGCCTCTGTACCTGGGCCTCATCGTCGCGCAGGGCGTCTATGTATTCCTGTTCCTGAAAGAGCTCTGGCATCTCGTCACCCATACCCAGAGCTTTGGTGAACTGGACGTCATGCTCATCGTCCTGGGCCTGATCGATGTCGTCATGATCTCGAACCTGCTCGTCATGGTGATCGTGGGAGGCTACGAAACCTTTGTATCGCGCCTGCGCCTGCAAGGGCATCCCGACCAGCCCGAATGGCTAAGTCACGTCAATGCCAGCGTGCTCAAGGTGAAGCTCGCCATGGCCATCATCGGCATTTCTTCCATCCACCTGCTGCGCACGTTCATCGAAGCCGGCAACATCGGCGCGCCCGGCGCCCGACTGACCGAATCCGGCGTCATGTGGCAGACCATCATCCACGTGGTGTTCATCCTGTCGGCAGTCGGCATTGCCTACGTCGACAAGCTGATGGCCCGGCTGGGCGGCAACGGCCATGCTGCCCATTAACTAACGCGGGCGGGAGCAGGGCGTCTACCCGGCCACGAGTGCCGACAGGCGGCCGCCCAGGTGTCCGCCCGGGTCGGCGAGGTCCAGCACGATGTCCATATGGTTGCGTCGCGCGACAGGTACGAGTTCCGCGGGCTGGCCGGTTTCGCGCAGCTTCCGGTACAGGGCGTGCGCCTGTCTCGTGAACGGGGGCGTCTCGTCCATGCCGTAAGCGATGACGCGCAGGGGGCCTTCATGCTGGACCGCATCCATCGGCGTCCAGGTGCGCGCTTCGGCGTGCGTCATCTGCGCTTCGTCTTTGAGGAAACTGTCAGGAATGCCGGATAGGTCATAAATGCCACTGACCAGCAGCATGCCGCGCAACGAAGGAAGCCGCGTGCCCGCGGGTTCGCAGGTGCCCGTGGCGGCGAGATAAGAAACCAGATGTGCACCGGCCGAATGTCCACTGGCCGTCATCCTGTCTGGCGCGGCGCCGAATGCCTCGGCATGGTCCTGCAGCCAGCAGGCGGCGCGGCGCACCTGGTCCACGATCGCCGGCAGGCGCACGCCGGGCATGAGGTCATATTCGACGAGGGCTGCAATTCCGCCTGCCGCAATAACTGGCGCGGCCACCAGTCGGTAGTTCACTTTTTCTCCGGAGCGCCAATAGCCCCCGTGGACCAATATGTGCAAGGGGGCGCCCGCTTGCGGGCTGCCGGGAAACACCAGATCCAGCGTTTCGCGCTTTCCCGTTCCGTAAGGAACATCGGGGCGCACGGTGCAACGCGAGCCTAGCGCTTGACTGCGCTCGGCGAACTCCGAGGCGATGTTGTCGAAGTCGGGCACGAAGTCCCGGATGCGATAGGCGTCGGTGCCTGTCATTCCTGTCTCCGCAGCGTTCCGTAACCGATTGGGACGTCGAAGGCTAGAAGTCTACGGCGTAATACTTGGGTTCGGTGAATTCCAGAATACCCGTGACGCCGCCTTCGCGCCCGAGTCCGCTCTGTTTTACTCCACCAAAAGGGGCGGCGGGGTCGGACACCAGGCCGCGGTTGATGCCCAGCATGCCGGTTTCCAGTCGCTTCCCCAGCCGCATCGCGCGCGGAATATCGCGCGTGTACAGGTAGGCCGCCAGTCCGTATTCGGTGTTATTGGCCATGGTCACCATCTCGTCTTCCGTGTCGAACCGGTAAACGGGCGCCACAGGGCCAAAGATCTCTTCCTGTGAGATGGCGGCGGCGGCGGGCACGTTGACCAGCACGGTGGGTGGATAAAAGAAGCCGGGGCCCTGCAGCGGGGCCCCTCCGGTGGTGGCCTGCGCGCCATGGCGCACCGCCGACGACACCAGGCGGTCTATCTTCTGGACGGCCGCGGGCGTGATCATGGGGCCGCATTGGGTTCGCGGATCATAGCCGGCGCCGACCCGCAAGCGCGCCATGCGGGCGGTCAACCCTTCGACGAACGCATCGTGGATGCCAGCCTGCACATAGAAGCGGTTGGCCGCTGTGCAGGCTTCGCCGGCATTGCGCATTTTGGCCACCATTGCGCCGTCCAACGCCGCGTCAAGATCCGCATCGTCCATGATGATGAACGGCGCGTTGCCGCCCAGCTCCATCGAGCAGCTGATTACGTGCCTGCCGGCTTCTGCCAGCAACAGTCGCCCCACCGAGGTCGAGCCCGTAAACGACAGCTTGCGCACCCGGGCGTCCGCCAGCATGGCGTTGGTGAGCTCGCCCGGCGATTGAGTGGTCAGGACATTGACGACCCCCGGCGGCACCCCGGCCTCTTCGCCCAGCCGCGCCATTGCGCAGGCAGTCAGGGGGGTCTCCAGCGCGGGTTTTAGCACCACGGTACAGCCTGCCGCCAGGGCCGGAGCAATCTTGCGGGCGGCCATGGCTGCCGGAAAATTCCAGGGTGTGATGAGCACGGCTATGCCGATGGGCTCGTGGTCGACCAATATGGTGTGTGATCCGGAAGGTGTGCGGCGATACTCGCCCTGGATGCGCGACGCTTCTTCCGAATACCAGCGGAAGAATTCGGCCGCGTAGGCCACTTCGCCACGCGCATCGGCCAGGGTCTTGCCATTTTCCAGCGAAATCAGCGTAGCAAGGGCGTCGGCATGTTCGGTCATCAGATGGAACCAGCGGCGCAGGATCTCCGCGCGGTGGCGCGCTGGCGTGGCGCGCCAGCCCGGGGCTGCCCCCGCTGCTGCATCGATAGCCGCCGTGGCATCTGCGATGCCGGCGTCCGCGATCTCTGTCAGCGTATCCCCAGTGGACGGATTTACCACCGGAACGCCGCGGCGTGGCAACCACTGCCCGTCGATGTACAGGCCTTGGGAATGCAGCAGGGGGTCGGCGTAGCCGGTCAGTTCGGGCAAAGGCATGATGCGCGGATCTCCAGACGGTAAGTGCATGATCAAAAGGTCATCGCGTGCCGGCATAGGCGACGTTGATCAGGCTGCGCATGTCTTCCGGCGGCAGGGCACGGGGGTTGTTCTGCACCAGTCGCGCAATGCTGCAACTCTGTTGCGCTACCCAGTCGATGTCGTGTTCCGCCAGCCCAAGGTCGCGCAGCGTGGGCGGAATGCCGATGCGTTCAAAGAGCCCGGCAATGGCCGGAATGACAGCGTGCTCATCCGGCAGGCGCAGGGTCTGGGCGATCTGGCGCAACTCAGTTTGGATGGCGGGCGTGTTCCACGCCATGACGTATGGAATCAGGCAGGCCACCCCTGCGCCGTGGGCTGTATGAGTCAGCGCGCCGACGGGGTACTGTATGGCATGCGCGGCCGCAGTGCCGGCGGCGCCGAACGCCAGCCCTGCCAGGGTTGCGCCCATCATGAGCTTGGCGCGCGCCTGGCGGTCCGATCCGTCGCGGTACGCCGCTTCCAACCCTTCCCAAAGCAGCGCCATCGCACGCAATGCAAAGTGGTCGGACAAGGCGTTCTTGCCGACGAATACCCGCTCTTGCGCTATGCCTGGCGTGGCCTCGCGCGTGATCGCCGTAAATGCCTCGATGGCGTGCGTCATGGCGTCCGCGCCGGAAATCGCTGTCAACCCGGGCGGGCAGCTTAGCGTGAGCTCGGGATCGCAAAGCGCGACGGTGGGCACCAGATAGGGGCTGGAAATACCCACCTTGAGGCTGCGTTCGCTATCGGACAGCACGGCGACCGGCGTGACTTCGGAGCCCGTGCCCGCGGTGGTGGGAAGGGCGATGACGGGCCGTATAGGGCCCGGCACCAGATGTTCGCCGTAGTAATCCTGCGGCGCACCGCCATGGGCGAGCAGAGTGGCCACGCATTTCGCCATGTCCAGGCACGATCCGCCTCCCACGCCGATCACCACCTCGGGCGCAAAATCGCGTGCCGCAGCGGCGCTGGCCTGGGCCGACTCCACGGGGACATCGGGCAGGGTGCTGCTATCAACTCGTACCGCCAGACCTTCCTGTTCGAGCTGCGCGACCATACCGTGCAGATCGTTATCGGCGGCGAGCCGTGCGTCGGTGATAAGTAGTGCCTTACGCCCCAATTTGCGGGCGATGCGCCCAAGCGCGTGCCGCTGGCCGTAGCCGAATATCAGCTCGCGGGGCGCCCGGACGGTGCCGTGCAGATTCATGAATAGCTCCTCGGGTGGCAACACGTGACGCCGCGATACTTCCGGCGCAAAAAAAATCGTATATCGGATCGTATATGATATTTTATTTGACATCAAATATCATATCTGCAAAAATGCGGCCGCATAGAACGCAGTATCAGGAGATAAACGTGGGATATGCAGCAGAACGACTGAACAAGCCAGCCGGCTTGCGGCCTGCCAGCATGGTTGACAATGTGTACGAGCACATCTACCACAAGCTTATGGCGCTGGAGATCGCTCCAGGCGCGCGCATTCCCATCGATGTCCTGGCGCGTGAAATGGGGGTGTCGCAGACCCCGGTGCGCGAAGCGCTGAACCGGCTCGAACGCGAAGGCCTGGTGCGCAAGGAACATCTCATTGGCTATAGCGCCGCCCCGCAATGGACGCGCAAGCAGTTCGAGGATCTCTACGCCTTTCGCCTGTTGCTCGAACCCCAGGCTGCCAGGCTCGCGGCCAAGAACATGACACCCGAGGCACTGGAATCGCTGGAGCGGTCGGCGGCCGATATGGGTCATGGCGAGCCGCCGGTCGACCGCAACACGCGGTATTCGAGGTTTGCCCGGGCCGACGCGAACTTTCACGACGAAATCATGCAGATCGCCGGCAACGAGGTGATCCGCTCGACCTTGTTCAACCTGCATGTGCACCTGCACATTTTCCGTCTGATGTTCCATACACGCGTGACGCAGGAAGCCCTGCAGGAGCACGAGACGCTGCTTTCCGCCTTCCGGGCCAACGACCCCGACGCAGCGCATTCGGCTATGTACGAGCACATACTCCGTTCGCGCGACAGGCTTCTTTCGGCTTTCGAATGAACGCGCACGCGCCCCCGCCTTTCGCCGCGGCCGGCACCGTACCGGTCGGCCCCGCCTTGCGGGCCGACAGCCTGGGCAAGGTTTACGGCGCCATCACGGTGCTTGCGGACATCTCGCTCGAACTAAAGGCCGGCGAAGTGCACGCCGTAATCGGCGAGAACGGCGCCGGCAAGTCCACGCTGATGAAGCTGCTGTCGGGCCACGCTGCGCCAACTACGGGCCAGCTATTCATGGATGGCAAGCCCGTGGCGTTTCCCGACGCCGTCGCGGCCGAGCAGGCGGGGATCGTGCTGATACACCAGGAGATCCTCCTGGCGCCAGACCTGACGGTGGCGCAGAACCTGTTCCTCGGGCGCGAAGTCGTGCGTGGACTGTCTGTCGACGACCGCTATATGAACCAGCGCGCCGCGCAACTGCTTGCCAGGGTGGGATCCGCTGCGCGGCCTCGCGACAGGGTGGGGCAGCTGCCGCTGGCACAGCGGCAGCTGGTACAGATCGCCCGCGCTCTGCTGGACGAACGCAAGCTTGTCATTTTCGATGAGCCTACGGCGGTCCTGGCGCACGGCGAAGTTTCCGCCCTCTTGGACATCGTCCGCAGCCTGCGCCACCATGGCGTCGCGGTGCTGTATATCTCGCATCGCCTGGACGAGGTGCAGGCGGTGGCGGACACCGTTACTGTTCTGCGTGACGGCCGCCTGGTGGGCACCTGGCCCGCAGCAGGAATGGGCCAGCGCCAGATGGCCGAACTTATGGTGGGGCGTTCGCTGGATATGCTTTATCCGCCTCGCCGACAGGTGCCCGGCGCGCCGCCCATTCTCTCGGTCACCGGCTTGGAGGTCGATGGAGGACTGCGCGCCGCGTCCTTTTGTGTCAGGCCTGGCGAGGTGCTCGGGCTGGCCGGCATGGTAGGGGCCGGACGCACCGAGCTGATGGAAGGCTTGATGGGCTTGCGGCCTTCGCGCGCACAAAGGGTGGAACTCAATGGCCGCGAAGTCCCGCTGCGGTCGGTTTCCACGATGATGGACGCCGGGCTCGTCTACCTGACCGAAGACCGCAAGGGCAAAGGCCTGCTGCTGAACGAAAGGCTGGGCCCCAACCTGACCTTGCACGCGCTGGATCGCGTCAATCCGTCTTTCATTATCGACCGGCAGGCCGAGACCTCCACCCTGCGCAAGGCGGTCTCTGACTTCGATATCCGGGTCCGCGCCCTGACGCTCGAGGCGGGAAAGCTCTCGGGCGGCAACCAGCAGAAACTGCTGCTGGCAAAGGTGATGCTGGCAAATCCGTCTGTGGTCATCATCGATGAGCCCACTCGTGGCGTGGACATCGGCAACAAGAGCCAGATATACGAAATCATCGATGCGTTGGTCAGCGCGGGCAAGGCCTGCATTGTCATCTCGTCGGAAATGCAAGAACTGGTTGGCCTGTCGGACCGGGTTCTGGTGATGCGCGCGGGGCGCATCGTCGCCGAGTTCGCGGGCGATGACATCAACGAAGAGAACATTGTGTACGCCGCCACGACCGGTGGCATGGGAACACAAGGGGAGACATCACATGGCCACTGCGACCGCCACGATCGCCGCCAACGAAGGCGGCCGCCGCATCCGCTGGGCTGACCTGGCGCCATTCATCGCGCTGGCCGTCATCCTGATACTGGGCGCACTGATCAACCCAAATTTCATTTCGCCCGCGAACCTGGCCAACGTCGTCACCCGCAGCGCTTTCATCGCGATCATTGCGGTGGGCGCAACCTTCGTGATTTCTTCGGGCGGGCTCGACCTGTCGGTCGGTTCGATGATGGCGTTCGTGACCGGCATCATGATCATGACCATGAACGCCCTGGAACCGGCATTCGGCAATTGGGCCATTCCGCTGGGAGCGTGCATGGCCATCGTCGTGGGATTGCTCTGCGGCCTGTTCAACGGGCTGATCGTGACGGTGGGGCGCATCGAGCCATTTATCGTGACGCTTGGAACGATGGGAATTTTCCGCGCGCTGATCACCTTCATGACCAATGGCGGCTCGCTGCCTATCGATCGCAGCCTGCGCGAGGCCTACCGGCCCGTTTACTTCGGCAATTTTCTGGGGGTGCCATACCCGGTGCTGATCACACTGGTTGTGGTAATTGCGGGCGCGTTCCTGCTCTACCGGACCAAGTACGGGCGCCACTTGACATCGGTAGGCTCCAACGCCGAAGTCGCGCGTTTCTCCGGGGTCAACGTCAACCGCGTGCGCACAATGGCGTTTGCGCTGCAGGGCCTGTGCGTTGCGGTGGCCGCAATCTGCTATGTGCCCAGGTTGGGAGCCGCGACCCCCACTACAGGCCAGCTCTGGGAACTGCAGGTCATCACGGCCGTCGTCATCGGCGGAACACTGCTCAAGGGTGGAAAAGGCCGCGTCTTGGGCACGGTAGCCGGTGCCGTCATCCTTGAAGTCATTGCCAATGTCATGGTCCTGTCCGACCTGGTGTCCGAATATCTTATTGCCGCGGTGCAGGGGGCGATCATCATCATTGCCATGCTGGCCCATCGATTTACCAACAGCCGCTCATAAGGCGTAGTCCATAACGGAGGAAGACATGAAAGCAATCAAGGCATTGTCGGCCGCGACACTTGCGGCCGGCCTGGCGATGGGTAGCGCGCCGGCGCACGCCAAAGACGTCACGATCGCCGTTTCCATACCCGCAGCCACCCACGGCTGGACCGGTGGCGTGGTGTACCACGCCGAACAGGCCGCCAAGGAAATCGAGAAAGCGTTCCCCCACATCGACGTGGTCGTGTCCACGGCACAATCGGCGACCGCACAAGTGTCCGCACTCGAAGATCTGTCGGCCACCCGTAAGCTCGACGCGCTCGTGATTCTTCCGTTCACGTCCGAAGAGTTGACGGGGCCGGTGTCGCAGTTGAAGGCCAAGGGCACCTTCATTTCGGTAGTGGACCGTGGGCTTACCGATCCGTCAGTACAGGATCTCTACGTGGCTGGCGACAACATCGCCGTCGGGGCGAACACCGCTCGCTGGCTTGCCGAGCAGTTGGGCGGCAAGGGACAGATCGTCGTGCTGCGTGGCATCCCCACCGTGATCGACGACGAGCGTATCAAGGGTTTTTCGGACGTCATCGCCAAGACCGATATCAAGATCCTCGACATCCAGTATGCCAATTGGAACCAGGACGAGGCGTTTCGGCTGATGCAGGACTATCTGTCTAAGTATCCCAAGATCGATGCCGTCTGGGCCAACGACGACGACATGCTGCTGGGCGTCATCGAGGCGGTCGATCAGGCGCGCCGCACCGACATCAAGTACGCGCTGGGCGGTAACGGCATGAAGCAGGTCATCGAAATGGTCAAGGCCGGGGACAAGCGCACCCCCATTTCCACGCCGTATCCGCCCTCAATGATCAAGTCGGCGATGTACATGACGGCAAGCCAATTTGCGGGGCAGGCGCCCATGCGTGGTTCGTTCCTGCTGGATGCGCCGCTGATCACGAGCCAGAACGCCGACCAGTTTTATTTCCCGAAATCGCCGTTCTGATCTGAAACCTGCGTTCTGCCGCGGCGGGACGCGGCTTTCGAACCATCACCCATCAGGAGACAAGCTATGGGCAAGAAGATTCTTATGCTCACCGGTGAATTCACCGAAGAATATGAGATCTACGTGTTCCAGCAGGGCATGCAGGCGGTCGGGCACGTCGTGCATGTCGTCTGCCCGGACAAAAAAGCCGGCGATCGCATCAAGACCTCGTTGCACGACTTCGAGGGTGACCAGACCTATACGGAAAAACTGGGTCACTACGCCGACATCAACAAGACATTTTCGGAGGTCAATGTCGAGGAGTACGACGCGATCTACGCGGCGGGCGGCCGCGGCCCGGAATACATCCGCACCGATCCACGCGTGCAGGCAATGGTGCGCCACTTCCATGAAAGCGGCAAACCGATTTTCACGATCTGCCATGGGGTGCAGATCCTGATGGCGGTGCCGGGTGTCCTGAAAGGCCGCAAGGTGGCCGGCCTGGGCGCGTGCGAACCCGAGGTCACCGCCGTTGGCGGTACCTTCATCGACGTCAAACCTGATGAAGCATACGTAGATGGCAACATGGTGTCGGCCAAGGGCTGGACAGGCCTGGCCGCGTTCATGCGCGAATGCCTGAAGGTCCTGGGCACGCGGATCTTGCACGACTGAGCGCACTTCCGCTGCGCGCGCCGACCGCATCACCGCTCGGCATCACTCGCCTGCGCACGCGGATCGCAGGCCGTGGTTAAAAAAATAGCCAGCACCCCAGGGTGCTGGCTATTTACGACGGCAAACTGCGGAAATTCTGGTGGAGCCGGGGGGAATTGAACCCCCGTCCGCAAGCCCTCCGCAACCAGTTCTACATGCTTAGTCGGCCTATTTGGATTTAACCCTGGACTTAGCCAACCGACAGGCCGGACCAGGGCGATTCACGTAATTTAAGCCTGTGCCGTGTGACCCCAGCACAAACCGATTCCTTGTAAATGTCGCTGCTGCGGTTCGGGGTTGCCCCCTGGGAAGTTGCCTTCCCCCGCCTGACCCAAGGACAGATCAGTGCAGCGGCTCACCGATTAAGCGGCGAGAGCGAAACGCTCGTCGTTGGCGTTTGTAGTGTTCCAGTGGATTAACGAGCTTACTGGTGCTCGGCATGCCCTGAGTTGTTTCGCGACCCACGTCGAATCCGGATCGGCCCCAAGTAGTTCTATTGTACTCCGATCCGCGTGTCGGGGTGCGGCCCGGTCAGGCGGCGGTGCTCGCCGGGCGCTGCGTCGCACGGCGCGGCCGCACGGCGAGCAGCAGTCCCACGGCCATGGCGGCTACGACCAGGCCGGCCGCCGCCAGGCCCAACTTGGCCAGGCCGAAATGGTCGATCACATACCCGCCCGCCATCGCACCCAGGCCGATGCCGATATTGGCGCCCGAAATGTTCAGCGACGCGGCAAATGCAGGCGCGGATGGAGCCGACTTCATGACCCGCACGTGGCACACCACGAACAGCCCCGCCTGCGCGATTCCCCATATGCCCAGCGATACGGCGAGCATGCCAGGCGCCTGCATCGCCGACCCCAGCGCCGCCAGCGCGGCCGTCATCATGGCGGCAAACAGCAACGTCGCGCCCAGCGCACTGCGGTCGGCCAGCCGGCCGCCCGCCCAGTTGCCCAGCATGCCGATCGCGCCGAAGGCCATCATCGACCATCCCACCCACTGCCCATTGAAGCCCGCCAGGCGTTCGAGCATGTCGGCCAGATAGGTATAGGCCGTGAACATGCCGGTAAACACCAGCAGCGAAAGCAACACGTGTCCCGCGACCCGCGGGTCTCGCAGCACGCGCACCTGGGCTGCCAGCGCAACGGGCTGCGTTACGCGCGACGGGTCGGGAAAGAACGCCCATAGCAGTGCGGCCTTGGCAAATGCCGCCGCCGCCAGCACGCCGAATGCAATTCGCCATCCGAAGGCATCGGAGATCAGCACGCCCAGGGGGATGCCGAATATCGTGGCCGCGACGATGCCGAATGCCACCATGGAGACCGCGCGCCCACCCCGCGCCGGGCCGCCCAGTTCCATGGCGGTCGCGCTTGCCAGCGACCAGAACACGGGCAGCGCCAGGGCGGGCACGAAGCGCGCCAGGGCCATGACGCCGATATCCGGCGCCAGTGCGGCAAGGGTGTTCGCCAATCCGAACAACGCCAGCACGCCCACGAACAGGCGCTTGCGGTTCACGTTGGCCATCAGGGCCGTCAACAGGGGGCCCGTGGCGGCAACGGTGAAGGCGAACAGGGTAACCAGCAGGCCCGCCTGTGATACAGATACCTGCAGGTCGCGCGCCAGTGGCGGCAACAGGCCGACGATCAGGAACTCAGTCGTCAGTACGGTAAAGCCGGCTGTGGACAGCAAAAGAATAGGCAATAGCATTGCAACGTGACGCGGCACGCGGCCGCGCACAGAAAAGCGGGGTGGTGGGGAAGTGATGAAGACCTGGATGCCGGGATCCGGGCCACGCCGCGGAGAGAGGAGCGGCGGGCCGGCGGCAACGCATTGCGTCAAGGCGGTACTGTACTGATGCCAGTCAGTGAGATAAAGACGGCTGATTCGGCATGAGTGTTCGAACCGGATGAACAATGTGCCCGGGCGCCAGTATCGTGAACCGGCGCTTCGCGCGGTACGTGGCGAGCGTCAGCGCCCCTGGCTGGGCAGCAGCGGTTCGATCGCGCTCCAGAGTTGGTCGGGCGTATCGACGCAGGCCTCGGCGGCCCAGGTCGTGATGTTCTCGTCCTGGCCCAGGTAGCCGTACGCGGCCGCCACGGCGGGCATGCCGGCGGCATGGGCCGCCTGGATGTCGCGCAGGTCGTCGCCGACGTAGACGCAACGGTCGGTGGCGTAGCCGGCTTCGCGGGCCGCGTGCAGCAGCGGGGCAGGGTGGGGCTTGGCGTGCTCGGTGGTGTCGCCGCACACCAATACCGCGCTGTGCCGCGTCAGGCCCAGGAACTCGACGATGGGCAAGGTAAGGTGGGTGACCTTGTTGGTTACGATGCCCCAGGCCAGGCCCTGCGCGCGTATCTGCTCGAGCAATGCCGGTATGCCGGGAAACAATTGGCTGTGTACCGTGGAGCCGGCTGCATAGTCGTGCAGGAACTGCTGGCGGGCGGGCTCGTATTCGGGATGATCGGGCAGCAGGCCCAGCGCCACGCGCAACAGGCCGCGCGCGCCTTGCGACGCCACCGGGCGCAACGCTTCGTACGGCAGGGGTTCCATGCCGCGCCGCATGCGCTGGCGGTTCGCCGCGGCAGCCAGGTCGGGGGCGGTGTCGGCCAGTGTGCCGTCGAAATCAAACAGGATCAGGGCGCTCATTTGCGGGTGGCCATCAGGTAGTTTACAGAGGTGTCGTCGGTCAGGCGGTACACCTGGGTGATGGGGTTGTATTCCATGCCGCGCATGCCGACGGGCTGCAGCCCGGCCTGGCGGGCCGAGGCGGCCAGCTCGCTGGGCTTGATGAATTGCTCGTGGCTATGGGTGCCGCGCGGCAGCAGGCGCAACACGTATTCGGCGCCGACAATCGCGTACAGGAACGATTTGGCGTTGCGGTTCAGGGTGGAAAAGAACACCCAGCCGCCCGGCTTGACCAGTTCTGCGCAGGCGCGCACCACCGACCCGGGGTCGGGGACGTGTTCCAGCATTTCCATGCAGGTCACGACGTCGTAGTGGCCGGGCTGTTCGATGGCCAGGTCTTCCACGGGTACGGCACGATATTCAACCTGTACGCCGGATTCCAGGCCGTGCAGGCGCGCGACTTTCAGTGAACGCTCGGCCAGGTCGATACCGGTGACGCGGGCGCCGGCCACCGCCATGCTTTCTGACAGGATGCCGCCACCGCAGCCGACATCAAGCACGGTTTTGCCGGCGAGGCTGCCCGCGCATTCCTGGATCCAGCCCAGGCGCAGCGGGTTGATGGCGTGCAGGGGCTTGAATTCGCTTTCCGGGTCCCACCATTGGGCGGCAAGGGCGGCGAACTTGTCGAGTTCGGCCTGATCTGCGTTGACGCCGGGGCGGGCGGTGGCGGAGGCTTGGGTCGTCATGGGCATCAGGGCGCGCGGCGCCGGAATGAAAAAAGGGCCTCGCAAAGCGAGGCCCTTCATTGTAGCGGTTAGCGCGTCGATTAACGGCGGCTACCCACGACTTCAATCTCAACGCGGCGGTTCTGGGCACGGCCTTCACGCGTCTTGTTGGAAGCGATGGGCTGCAGTTCGCCCTTGCCTTCCGTGTAGATGCGGTTGGGGTCGATGCCGAGGCTGACCAGGTAGGCCTTGACCGAAGCGGCACGACGCTCGGACAGACCTTGGTTGTACTGTTCGGTACCGATCGAGTCGGTGTGGCCGACGGCGATGATGGTCTCGAGGTTGATGCCCTGGGCTTGCTGAGCGACTTGCTGCAGCAGCTGGCGGCCTTCCGGCTTCAGGGTCGACTTGTCGAAGTCGAAGAAGGTGTCGGCATTGAAGACAACCTTGGTGGCCATGGGCGTCGGCTTGGCGGCGGGCGCTTGAGCAACGGGAACGCCGTCGCAGCCGGGGATGCCGGTGGCGGGGGTCCAGAAGGCGTCGCGCCAGCACAGTTCATTCGTGCCGTTCATCCACACGTCGCCGAACGGATTGCGCCAGTTGTCCACGGTTTGCGCGGAAGCTGCACCGGAAGCCGTAATGGCGGCGAAGGCGAGCGCCAGAGCGAATTTGGAGGGTTTGTTCATGTTTCTCCTCGTTGAGCTTGAAGCTGGATAAGTGACTCGCAGCGAACCCCCGCCGCATATCAGGAAAACGGGGCCAGTATAGCAACGCCCAGAAAAGGTTCAAAGGATCGCTACTGGGTCTCCTGCGTGCTGGAAACAATGTTAAGGCATTTGATGACCTTTGGCTTCCTCGGAAAGCCGCATTGGTGCTGGATATGAGCTTTTCTTCCCTGTGTGCCGCAGGGATGTTGGTTTTTGACAACAGGCGTGTTCCGGCCGGTTTGTGCGACCCCGGCGACGGCTTCAAGGCCCCTGAACCGGGGCATCCGGTGATCGGGTGATAGAATTTCCTGTTTGCCCGGCTCGGGTTTCCCTCTTACTTGACTCAGTCGCTCTATATATATGGATTCCTTCGCCAAGGAGACGCTTCCGGTATCGCTGGAAGAAGAGATGCGTCGCAGCTACCTGGATTACGCCATGAGCGTGATCGTCGGACGGGCGCTGCCAGACGTGCGCGACGGCCTCAAGCCGGTGCATCGGCGCGTGCTGTATGCCATGCACGAGCTCAACAACGATTGGAACCGGGCCTATAAGAAGTCCGCCCGTATCGTGGGTGATGTTATCGGTAAGTATCACCCCCACGGCGACCAATCGGTATACGACACCATCGTGCGGATGGCGCAGGATTTTTCCATGCGCTACATGCTGGTCGACGGCCAGGGCAACTTCGGCTCCATCGACGGCGACAGTGCCGCGGCGATGCGGTATACCGAGGTCCGCCTGGCCAAGATCGCCCACGAACTGCTCGCCGACATCGACCAGGAAACCGTCGATTTCGGCCCGAACTACGACGGCAGCGAGCAAGAGCCGCTGCTGTTGCCGTCGCGCCTGCCCAACCTGCTGGTCAACGGCAGCTCGGGCATCGCGGTGGGCATGGCCACCAACATTCCGCCGCACAACCTGGCGGAAGTCGTCGACGGCTGCCTGTATTGCCTGCGCAACCCGGATTGCTCGATCGACGAGCTCATCGAGATCATCCCGGCGCCCGATTTCCCCACCGGGGGCATCATCTACGGCATGGCCGGCGTGCGCGAAGGCTACCGCACCGGCCGGGGCCGCGTGGTCATGCGCGCCAAGACCCACTTCGAAGACATGGAAAGGGGCAACCGGCAGGCCATCGTGGTCGACGCCATTCCCTACCAGGTCAACAAAAAAACGCTCCAGGAGCGCATCGCCGATCTGGTCAACGAGAAAAAGATCGAAGGCATTGCCGATATCCGGGACGAGTCCGACAAGGACGGCATGCGCCTGGTCATCGAGCTCAAGCGCGGCGAAGTGCCCGAGGTCGTTCTCAATAACCTGTACAAGAATACCCAGCTGCAGGACACCTTCGGGATGAACCTGGTGGCGCTGGTCGACGGCCAGCCGCGCCTGCTCAACCTGAAGCAGCTGATCTCGTACTTCCTGCAGCACCGCCGCGAAGTCGTCACGCGCCGTACCGTATTCCAGCTGCGCAAGGCGCGCGAACGCGGCCACGTGCTCGAAGGCCTGGCCGTGGCGCTGGCAAACATCGATGATTTCATCGCCATCATCAAGGCGGCGCCCACGCCGCCGGTGGCGCGCCAGGAACTGATGTCGCGTTCCTGGGATTCGTCGCTGGTGCGCGAAATGCTGTCGCGGTCGGACCTGGACGCCGTGGGCGGCCGGGCGGCGTTCCGCCCCGACGGCCTGCCCGAGAACTTCGGCCTGCAGGGCGATGGCCTGTACCGCCTGAGCGACATCCAGGCGCAGGAAATCCTGAACATGCGCCTGCAACGCCTGACCGGGCTCGAGCAGGACAAGATCGTCGGCGAATACAAAGACGTCATGGCCAATATTGCCGACCTGCTCGACATCCTGGCCAAGCCCGAGCGCATCACCGTCATCATCGGGGACGAACTGCAGGCCATCAAGGCCGAATTCTCGACCGGTACCAAGGATACCCGCCGTTCGGAAATCGAATTCAATGCCACCGAACTCGAAACCGAAGACCTGATCACGCCCACCGATATGGTGGTGACGCTGTCGCATGCCGGCTATATCAAGAGCCAGCCCTTGTCCGAATACCGTGCACAGAAGCGCGGCGGGCGCGGCAAGCAGGCTACGGCCATGAAAGAAGACGACTGGATCGACCAGCTCTTCATTGCCAATACGCACAATTACCTGCTTTGCTTCTCCGACCGGGGCCGGGTCTACTGGCTGAAGGTCTGGGAAGTTCCCCAGGGCACGCGCGGCTCGCGCGGCAGGCCCATCGTCAATATGTTCCCGCTGGCCGATGGCGAGAAGATCACGGTGGTGCTGCCGGTCAAGGAATTCAGCGAAGACAGCTTCGTCTTCATGGCGACCTCGCGCGGCACGGTCAAGAAGACGCCGCTTTCCGATTTTTCGAATCCGCGCAAGGCGGGCATTATTGCCGTTGCGCTGGACGAGGGCGATTACCTCATCGGCGCCGACGTTACCGATGGCAAGCACGACGTCATGCTGTTCTCGGACGCGGGCAAGGCCGTGCGCTTCGACGAGAACGATGTGCGTCCCATGGGCCGCAACGCGCGCGGCGTGCGCGGCATGACGCTCGAAGAGAGCCAGTCGGTAATCGCGCTGCTGGTGGCGCACGACGAATCGCAAAGCGTGCTTACCGCCACGGAAAACGGCTATGGCAAGCGCACGTCCATCGTCGAGTACACGCGTCACGGCCGCGGCACCAAGGGCATGATCGCCATCCAGACCACCTCGCGCAACGGCAAGGTGGTCGGCGCCGTGCTGGTGCGGCCGTCCGACGAAATCATGCTCATCACTACGGGTGGCGTGCTGGTGCGTACCCGCGTCAGTGAAATCCGCGAAATGGGGCGCGCGACCCAAGGCGTGACGCTGATCAGCGTCGATGACGGCAGCAGCCTGTCCGGCGTGCGTCGCGTAGTGGAAAGCGACGCCGACGTCGATGACGAAGACACCGACGCGACGGATGCCGGCGACGGCGAATCCGGCGCCTCGACCGAACCGACCGAACCTACGGAGCAATAATGGCTCGCCCCTGGAATTTCTCGGCAGGCCCGTCGGCCTTGCCCGAGACGGTGTTGCAACAGGTTGCCGCCGAAATGCTGGACTGGAACGGCAGCGGCATGTCCGTGATGGAAATGAGCCATCGGGGCAAGCATTTCGTGCAGATCTGCGACCAGGCCGAGGCCGATCTGCGCGAGCTGCTGAACGTGCCCGCCGACTACGCCATTATGTTCATGCAAGGGGGCGGCCTGGGTGAGAACGCCATCGTGCCCATGAACCTCATCGGGCGGCGGGGCGATCCGGCGGCCGATTTTGTGCTGACCGGCCATTGGTCGACGCGCTCGCACAAAGAAGCCGGCCGCTACGGCGACACACATGTGGCGGCCAGCAGCGGCGTGGCCACGACAATCGACGGTTGCGAGCAGGCGCCCTGGACGTGGGTGCCGCCCGTCGACACCTGGCAGGTGCGGCGGCACGCCGCCTATCTGCATTTCTGCAGCAATGAAACCATCCACGGCGTCGAATTCAACGACTGGCCGGACCTGGCTACGTTGGGCGCGCCCGATGTGCCCCTGGTGGTCGATGCGTCGTCGCACTTCCTTTCGCGCCCCATGGACATCACCCGGGCCGGGCTGGTGTTTGCGGGGGCCCAGAAAAATGCAGGCCCCGCCGGCGTCACCGTGGTGATCGCGCGCCGCGATCTCATCGGCAAGGCCTTGCCGATCTGCCCCTCGGCATTCGACTACGCCAACGTGGCGGCCGAGCATTCGCGCTACAACACTCCGCCTGCTTTTGCGATCTATGTCGCGGGGCTGGTGTTCAAGTGGGTCAAGGCGCAGGGCGGGGTGGCCGGCATGGAAGCGGCCAACCGCGCCAAGGCCGATCTGCTGTATGGCTACCTGGACAGCACCGGGTTCTACCGCAATCCCGTGCATGGCCCCGTGCGTTCGCGCATGAACGTGCCGTTCGTGCTGCGCGACGAATCGCTCAATGCCGCCTTCCTGCAGGGCGCCGAGGCCGCCGGGCTGATGCAGCTCAAGGGCCACAAGAGCGTAGGGGGCATGCGCGCCTCGATCTATAACGCCATGCCGCTGGACGGCGTGCACGCGCTGGTCGCCTACATGCAGGATTTCGAGCGCCGCCATGGCTGATTCCCTGCAAGACCAGCTCAAGCCGCTGCGCGAGCGCATCGATGCCATCGACGCGCAGATTCTCGAACTTTTGGGGCAGCGTGCCCGTGCGGCGCTGGAGGTCGGCGACGTCAAGCATGCGGCCGCCGCGGATGGGCCGGTGCTGCGTCCCGAGCGCGAAGCCCAGATCATCCGCCGGCTGCAGCAGATGAACCCCGGCCCTTTCCCCGACGACGCCGTCGGTGCTGTCTGGACGGAGATCATTTCGGCGTGCCGCGGGCTGGAACGCGGCATGACGGTCGCCTACCTGGGGCCGGCCGGCTCTTTTTCCGAACAGGCCGCCCATGAGCAGTTCGGCCGCGCGGTACGCTCGCTGCCCTGTCCCTCTTTCGACGAGGTGTTCCGGGCGGTAGAGGCGGGGCAGGCCGATGTGGGTATGGTGCCGGTCGAAAATTCCACCGAAGGGGCGGTGAACCGCACGCTCGACCTGTTGCTGAATTCGTCCCTGAAAATACTGGGCGAGCGTTCGCTGGACATCCGCCACTGCCTGATGACCCGCAGCGGCGCCATGGATGGCGTCAAGGCTATTGCGGCGCACCCGCAGGCGCTGGCGCAATGTCAGGCGTGGCTCAACCGCAACTATCCCGCCCTGGAGCAGGTGGCCGAGTCCAGCAATTCCGAGGCGGCGCGCGTGGCTGCGTCCGACCCGACGATTGCCGCCATTGCCGGCGAAAGCGCGGCGCCGGCCTGGAAGCTGCAGGTTGTGGCCGCGGGGATCCAGGACGACCCGCAGAATCGCACGCGATTCCTGGCCGTGGGCGAATTCCAGCCGCTGCCATCCGGCAAGGACAAGACCAGCCTGATCCTGGCCGTGCCCAACCGCGCGGGCGCCGTCTACGACATGCTTGCCCCGCTGGCGGCCAATGGCGTTTCGATGACCCGTTTCGAGTCGCGCCCCGCCCGCACCGGGCAGTGGGAATACTACTTCTACGTCGACGTGCTGGGGCATCGCGATGACCCCCACGTTGCCCGCGCCCTGGCCGACCTGCAGAGCCAGGTGGCCTTCATCAAGGTGCTGGGCTCGTACCCGGCACAGTAACTTCCTTGCGTGCGCGCATCCCATGACATCCGCTATCAAGCCGTTGATTGCTCCCGCTCACATCAGCGCGATTGCGCCGTATCAGGCGGGCAAACCCATTGAAGAGCTCGCACGCGAGTTCGGCCTGGACCCGGCCGGCATCGTCAAGCTCGCGTCGAACGAGAACCCCCTGGGCATGCCCGAGACCGCGCGCGCCGCGCTGGCAGGCGCGGCCGCCACGCTGGCGCGCTATCCGGACCCCAACGGTTACGACCTGAAGGTGGCGCTGGGGCAGCGCTACGGCGTGCCGATGAACTGGCTCACGCTGGGCAACGGTTCCAACGACATTCTCGAGATCGCCGCGCTGGCGCTGCTCGAGCCGGGCGCGTCCGCGGTATATGCGCAGCATTCGTTCGTGGTGTATCGGCTGGCCACGCAGGCTCGCGGCGCCCGCCATATCCAGGTGCCGGCCGTCGATTACGGGCACGACCTGGACGCCATGTTCGACGCCATTGCGGACGATACCCGCGTCGTGTTCATTGCCAACCCCAACAATCCCACCGGCACCTTTGTCACCGGCGATGATGTGGCGGCGTTCCTGGCCCGCGTGCGCCAGGCGCATGGCGAGCGCGTCATCGTGGTGCTGGACGAAGCCTATAACGAATACCTGGACCCCGACCTGCGCTTCGACAGCGTGGCCCTGGTGCGCCAGTATCCCAACCTGTTGGTGTCGCGCACGTTTTCCAAGGCCTATGGGTTGGCCGGATTGCGCGTGGGCTATGCCGTGGCGCAACCGGGCCTGACCGATCTGCTCAACCGAGTGCGCCAGCCGTTCAATGTGAACACGCTGGCCCAGGCTGCCGCCATTGCGGCGCTGGAAGACGCCGCGTTCCTGGCGCGTTCGTACGAATTGAACAAGGCCGGCAAGCAGCAGCTGTGCCAGGCATTCGACACGTTGTCGCTGCGCTATGTGCCCAGCTTCGGCAACTTCGTGCTGGTGCATGTGGGCGACGCAGCGCGCATCAATCTCGAACTGCTCAAGCGGGGCGTCATCGTGCGGCCGGTCGCGGGCGACGGCCTGCCCGAATGGCTGCGCGTCACGATCGGCCTGCCCGAAGAGAATCAGCGGTTCATCGCGGCGCTTACCGACGTTCTGGCAACATGACGCGCGCGTTGACCGGCACCACGGCCCATGTGGCGGAAAATCCGCTGATTCCGGTCCTGGCGGTGGTTGGCGTGGGCCTGATCGGCGGGTCGGCCGCGCTGGCGCTGCGCCGCGCGGGCCAGGTCGGGCGCGTGCTGGGCGTCGGGCGCAATGCCCAATCGCTGGAGCGCGCCCGGGACCTGGGCATCATCGACGCCGCAGCGACATTGCAGCAGGCGGCCGAACAGGCCGATGTCATTCTGCTGGCCACGCCGGTGGGCGGTCTGGGCGGCCTGCTGGCCCAGATGCGCCCGCACCTGCGTCATGACGCCGTGCTGACCGACGCGGGCAGCACCAAGGCCGAGGTCGTGGCGGCCGCGCGGGCGGCGCTGGGCGAACGGGTCGGCCAGTTCGTGCCGGGGCACCCCGTGGCCGGCGCCGAGCGCAGCGGCCCGGAGGCGGCCGACGCGGCCCTGTACCAACGCCGCACGGTCATCCTGACGCCATTGCCCCAGAACGCGCCCGCCGCCGTGGAGCATGTCCGGGCGCTGTGGCAGGCCTGCGGCGCCCACGTCATCGATATGGACGCCGGTGCGCACGACCGGGTGCTTGCCTCGGTAAGCCATATGCCGCACCTGCTGGCCGCGGCCTACATGGGCCAGGTGGCTGCCGCCGAAGACGCGGCCGGGCGCCTGGCGCTGGCCGGCTCCGGTTTCCGGGACTTCACCCGCATCGCGGCCGGATCGCCCGAGATGTGGCGCGACATTTTCCTGTCGAATCGTGACGCGTTGCGTGTCGAACTGGCGGCAGTAAGAGCGGTGCTCGATGAGTTCGAGCAGGCAATGGCGCGGGGCGATGGCCCCGCCCTCGAGGCGCTGCTGGCGCGCGCCGCCCAGGCTCGCCGCGATTGGCGCAAGGAGTAATGCAGCATGAGCGCAACCCCTTATCTTGATCTGCCCCGCGCGCGACGGGCGCGGGGGCAGGTGGCCTTGCCGGGGTCCAAGAGCATTTCCAACCGTGTATTGCTGCTGGCGGCCCTGGCCGGCGGGCGCACCGAGATTTCCGGCTTGCTGGATTCGGACGATACCCGCGTCATGCTTGCGGCACTGCGCCAGCTGGGCGTGGCGGTGGATGACGCCGGGCCGGGCAGGGTGGTGGTGACCGGCGCGGGGCGTTTTCCGGTGAAGCAGGCCGAACTGTTCCTGGGCAATGCCGGTACCGCTTTCCGGCCCCTGACCGCGGCGCTGGCGCTGATGAACGGGCAATACCGTCTTGGCGGCGTGCCGCGCATGCACGAACGGCCCATTGGCGATCTGGTCGATGCGCTGCGGCAGTGGGGCGCGCAAATCGACTACCTGGCCCACGACGGCTATCCGCCGCTGCAGATCGGCGCCGGCCAGGTTCGCGCCGGCGCGCCCGCGCGCGTACAGGGGGCCGTGTCCAGCCAGTTTCTGACCGCGCTGTTGCTGGCCGCGCCCGTGCTGGCGCAAGGTAGCGACACGCCCGTGGTCATCGAAGTCGCTGGCGAACTGATCTCCAAGCCTTACATCGAAATCACGCTGAACCTGATGGCGCGCTATGGTGTGCAGGTACAGCGGGATGGCTGGCGCAGCTTTACCGTGCCGCCCGGCGCAGCGTATCGCAGCCCGGGTGCCATCGCGGTCGAGGGCGATGCGTCGTCGGCGTCGTATTTCCTGGCGCTGGGCGCCATCGGCGGCGGCCCGGTGCGCGTCACGGGCGTGGGCGCCGACAGCATACAGGGCGACGTGGCGTTTGCCCGCACACTGGCCGACATGGGCGCGCAGGTGGAGTTTGGCCCCGACTGGATCCAGGCGCGCGGCGTGCAGGTGGGCCAGGGCCAGCGCCTGAAGGCGTTCGACGCCGATTTCAACCTGATCCCCGATGCCGCCATGACGGCGGCCGCCCTGGCGCTTTATGCCGACGGCCCCTGCCGCCTGCGCAATATCGGCAGTTGGCGCGTCAAGGAAACCGACCGCATACACGCCATGCATACCGAGCTTGCCAAGCTGGGCGCCACGGTAGAATCCGGGCCCGACTGGCTGCGGGTGACGCCGCCGGCCCCCGGCTCCTGGCGCGACGCGCACATCGGCACGTACGACGACCATCGCATGGCGATGTGCTTTTCGCTGGCGGCCTTCGGCCCGGCGGCGGTGCGCATCCTCGACCCGGGCTGCGTAAGCAAGACCTTCCCCGATTATTTCGACGTATACGCCGGCCTGGTGTCCGGCGAGCCCGATCGCCATGACGACTGAACCTTCTGCTCGCGCCAGCGCCGTGCCGGTAATCGCCATCGACGGCCCCACCGCTTCCGGCAAGGGCACCGTCGCCCATCGGGTGGCCCGGGCGCTGGGCTGGTCGGTGCTCGACAGCGGCGCCCTTTATCGCCTGACCGCGCTGGCCGCCATGAACCGCGGGCTGCCGGCCGAAGACGAGCCGGGCGTGGCGCGCGCGGCCCGCGAGCTCGACGTGCGTTTCGAAGGCGCGCAAGTCTATCTCGACGGCGTCGAGGTGGCCGACGCCATCCGGCAGGAGCAGGTCGGCAATTTCGCGTCGCGCGTGGCCGCGTATCCCGCAGTGCGGCTGGCTCTGCTCGAGCGCCAGCGCGCCTTCCGGACGCCTCCCGGGCTGGTGGCCGACGGCCGCGACATGGGCACGGTGGTGTTCCCCGATGCCGCCCTGAAGGTGTTCCTCGTCGCAGATGTCGAGGCCAGGGCCGAAAGGCGCTGTAAGCAGTTGATCGACAAGGGAATTTCTGCTAATCTAGCCGATCTTTTGCGCGACCTGCGCGAACGCGATGCGCGCGATATGCAGCGCAGCGCGGCGCCGCTGGTGCCAGCGGCCGATGCACACGTGCTTGATTCGTCAAGCCTGACCATCGACCAAACGGTGCAGGCGGTACTTGATTTCTGGAAAAATTCAGGCCCTGACGGCGGGTCGTAGTCACCGGGCGGTGTCCCGGGCCATGGCTGCCGGCAGGTTCATTCACTCCACTGTCGCGGGCAATCCGCTTCGGTGTGTTTTTAACGGCCATTCCGGCCCAATGGATTTCAACCCCATGTCTTCCGTTTCCACCCCCGCCACCGGCGGCGAAAGCTTCGCCGACCTCTTCGCAGAAAGCCTCAAGACCCAGGACATGAAGTCCGGCGAAGTCATCAGCGCCGAAGTCGTCCGCGTCGACCACAACTTCGTCGTCGTCAACGCCGGCCTGAAGTCCGAGGCTCTTATTCCCCTGGAAGAGTTCCTGAACGACCAGGGCGAACTCGAAGTGCAACCCGGCGATTTCGTCTCGGTGGCCATCGATTCCCTGGAAAACGGCTACGGCGACACCATCCTGTCGCGCGATCGCGCCAAGCGCCTGTCGGCCTGGCTGCAGCTCGAGCAAGCCCTCGAGAACGGCGAGCTGGTCACCGGCACCATCACCGGCAAGGTCAAGGGCGGCCTCACCGTCATGACCAACGGTATCCGCGCCTTCCTGCCCGGTTCGCTGGTCGACCTGCGTCCCGTCAAGGACACCACCCCCTACGAGGGCAAGACCCTCGAGTTCAAGGTCATCAAGCTCGATCGCAAGCGCAATAACGTCGTGCTGTCGCGCCGCCAGGTGCTGGAAGCCAGCATGGGCGAAGAGCGCCAGAAACTGCTCGAAACCCTGCACGAAGGCGCAGTGGTCAAGGGCGTGGTCAAGAACATCACCGACTACGGCGCGTTCGTCGACCTGGGCGGCATCGATGGCCTGCTGCACATCACCGATATGGCCTGGCGTCGTGTCCGTCATCCTTCCGAAGTGCTGCAAGTCGGCCAGGAAGTCGAAGCCAAGGTCCTCAAGTTCGACCAGGAAAAGAGCCGCGTCTCGCTGGGCGTCAAGCAGCTGGGCGAAGATCCGTGGGTCGGCCTGGCCCGCCGCTATCCGCAAGGCACCCGCCTGTTCGGCAAGGTGACCAACCTGACCGACTACGGCGCGTTCGTCGAAGTGGAAGCCGGCATCGAAGGCCTGGTGCACGTCTCCGAAATGGACTGGACCAACAAGAACGTCGACCCGCGCAAGGTGGTTACCCTGGGCGAAGAAGTCGAAGTCATGGTCCTGGAAATCGACGAAGACCGTCGTCGCATCTCGCTGGGCATGAAGCAGTGCCGCCAGAACCCGTGGGAAGAATTCGCCACCAACTTCAAGCGTGGCGACAAGGTCCGCGGCGCCATCAAGTCGATCACCGACTTCGGCGTGTTTGTCGGTCTGCCCGGCGGCATCGACGGCCTGGTGCACCTGTCCGACCTGTCCTGGACCGAATCGGGCGAAGAAGCCGTGCGCAACTTCAAGAAGGGCGACGAAATCGAGGCCGTGGTACTGGGCATCGATACCGACAAGGAACGCATCTCGCTGGGCATCAAGCAGCTTGAAGGCGATCCTTTCAACAACTTCGTTGCCACCTACGACAAGGGCGCCGTGGTGCCTGGCGTGGTCAAGTCGGTCGAGCCCAAGGGCGCGGTCGTGACCCTGTCGGTCGACGTCGAAGGCTATCTGCGTGCTTCCGAGATCTCGTCGGGCCGCGTGGAAGACGCCACCACCGTGCTGAAGGCCGGCGACAACATCGAAGCCATGATCGTCAACATCGATCGCAAGACGCGTTCGATCCAGCTGTCGATCAAGGCTCGCGATAACGCCGAAACCGCCGACACGATCCAGCGCATGTCCGAAGCCAGCGCCTCCTCGGGTACCACCAACCTGGGCGCGCTGCTCAAGGCCAAGCTGGACCAACAGCGCAACGACGGCTGATAGTGACCAAGTCGGAGCTGATCGCCGCATTGGCGGCCCGCTATCCCCAGCTGGCCGCCCGCGACACCGATTACGCGGTCAAGACCATGCTCGATGCAATGACCCAGGCCCTGGCCTCGGGCCAGCGCATCGAGATCCGTGGGTTTGGCAGCTTTTCGTTGTCGCAGCGCTCACCCCGCATCGGGCGCAACCCCAAGTCGGGCGAGCAGGTGCTGGTGCCTGGCAAACAGGTGCCGCATTTCAAGGCCGGCAAAGAACTGCGCGAGCGGGTCGACCTGGCCGGTGACGCGGCGGCATCACCGCCGCCCGCTGGCGACGCCTCGGACGAATCCCAGCCCACGCTGCTTGGCGCTCACGCCATGTAGCTGCGCAGGTTCGCCGGGCACGGCCCGCATGCAAAGCCCCTTGATTCGTCAAGGGGCTTTGTTTTGGCCGCCACACCCCGATACGCCGCAGGCAGGCCCGCGATCGCGCGGCATCGCAGGCGATATTTGCTGTTTAGCCTTGCCGGCTTACGCTTACAATTGATGTCTCGCGTTCTTGGAGCATGCGCCATGCGCTACTTTGTCTGGGCCCTGCGATTGCTCGTCTTCGTCGCCGTGCTGATGTTCGCGCTGAAGAACACCGACCCGGTCGCGGTCAAGTTCTATGCCGACTACGTCATACAAGACGTGCCGCTGATCGTGGTCATGCTGGCCACATTTGTGCTGGGCACGTTGTTCGGACTGCTGCTTACCGTTCCTGCTGCCATGCGCCGCCGCCGCGAAGCCATGCGCCTGCGCCGCGAGCTGGAACGCCTGCAGGCCGCCGCCGACGGCAAGCAGCCCGTCGTGGCGCCCGAAGCCATCGCACCCATGTCGCCGCTGTAATCGGCGGTTCTTTTTACTTTCTTACGACCGGAACAGAGCTCGCAGCGTGGATTTCGAACCTTGGTGGCTGATTTTCGTACCCGTGCTGTTCGCACTGGGCTGGCTGGCGGCACGATTTGATTTCCGGCAGATGCTGCGTGAAACGCGCACGCTGCCCGATTCATACTTCCGTGGCCTGAACTTCCTGCTCAATGAAGAGCCCGACCGCGCCATCGACGCCTTCGTCGAAGTCGCCAAGCTCGACCCCGAAACCACCGAACTGCACTTTGCCCTGGGCAGCCTGTTTCGCCGCAGGGGCGAAATGGAGCGGGCCATCCGCGTGCATCAAAGCCTGCTCAGTCGCTCCGACCTGCCCGAGGCCGAGCGCGAGCACGCACAGCACGAACTGGCCCATGACTTTCTCAAGGCCGGCATGCTCGACCGCGCCGAAGCGGCCTTCGAACAGCTGAAAGACACGCGTTACGCCCTGCCGGCGCTGCGCTCGCTGATCCGCATCTATGAGTCCGAGCACGACTGGGCGCGCGCCATCGAGGCAGTCAAGACCCTGCATGGCCTGGTCGACGAACCGGTGCCGCAGATCGTTCATTATTACTGCGAGCAGGCCCAGGCCGCGTTGTCGGCCAAGCCATTCGATGCCGATGCGGCGCACACCGCGCTGGACGCCGCCGATCATGCCGCCCGGCAGGTCGGCCAGGGCGAGGTCGGCAGCAAGCCCAGCAAGGTGCGCACCGGCCTGCTGCGGGCGCGGCTGGCGCAGCTCGAGCAAGACCCCAAGCGCGAACGCATGTACCTGGAGTCGATCCTGGCGGATGCGCCCGAGTACGCCGGGCTGGTCGCCGAGCAATTGCTCGCGAATTACCGCGCTGCCGACCAGGCCGCCGCCGGCCTGGAAGTGCTGCAGAAACAATACGCGCAACACCCTTCGCTGGACCTGTTCAATGTGGTGTTCCGCGAACTGCGCGTCCAGCAGGGCGCTGCGCCCGCGTGGGCCTTCGCTCGCGGCGCTTTGCGGCATCACCCTTCGCTGCTGGGGCTCGACCGCCTGCTCGAGGCCGAGCTGGGCAGCGCCAAATCTGGCGAGCAGGAGCATGGGCCGGTGCGCGGCGCCGACCTCAGCCTGCTGCGCAGCCTGATCCATAAACATACGCAGCGCCTGGACCGCTACGCCTGCCGCAATTGCGGCTTCCAGGCGCGGCGTTATTATTGGCAATGCCCGGGCTGCAATGCCTGGGAGACCTACGCGCCGCGCCGTCTGGAAGAACTTGAATGAAGCCATTTCCCGCCGAGGCCATTGCGGGCAGCCGTGTTCTGGTCGTGGGCGACGTCATGCTCGACCGTTATTGGTTCGGCGAAGTCGACCGTATCTCGCCCGAAGCGCCGGTGCCCGTGGTGCGCGTGGCGCGCCGTGAAGACCGCCTGGGGGGCGCGGCCAACGTCGCGCGCAACGTGGCGGCCCTGGGCGGCCAGGCCACGCTCATCGGCATTGTGGGCGCGGACGAGGCCGGCGCCAGCATAAGCCGGATGGCCACCCAGGAAGGCGTAGACGCCGACCTGGTTGCCGATGCCGAGCATCCCACCACGCTCAAGATGCGCGTGCTGGGCCGCCAGCAGCAATTGCTGCGTGTCGATTTCGAAGAGCAGCCCCGCACAGCCACGCTGGATGATCTCCAGGCCCGCTTCGAGCGGCACCTGGCCGGCCACGATGTGCTGGTGCTGTCCGACTACGCCAAGGGGGCGCTCGAACGCGTCGAATCGCTTATCGCCCAGGCACGCGCGGCGGGCATGCCCGTGCTGGTCGACCCCAAGGGCGATGATTACTCGCGTTACCGGGGCGCCACGCTAGTTACGCCCAACCGCGCCGAAATGCAGCAGGCGGTGGGGCGCTGGAGTTCCGAATCCCAACTGACCGAGCGCGCCCAGCAGCTGCGCGCCGATCTCGATATCGAAGCCCTGCTGATCACGCGGTCCGAGCAGGGCATGACGCTATTTACCGCGGAGGGGCGCGAGCACGTCGATGCGCAGGCGCACGAAGTGTTCGATGTGTCGGGCGCGGGCGATACCGTGCTGGCCACCCTGGCCGCCATGCGCGCCATCGGCCTGCCCTGGGTCGACGCCATGGCGTGGGCCAACCGTGCCGGCGGCATCGTCGTCGGCAAACTGGGCACGTCGGTCGTGACCGCCGCAGAACTTGCAGGAGAACCCACATGATCGTCGTCACGGGCGCCGCCGGCTTCATCGGCAGCAACCTGGTGCGCGGGCTGAACCGCCGCGGCATCCAGGACATCATCGCGGTTGACGACCTGACCGAGGGCGACAAGTTCCTCAATCTGGTCGACTGTCGAATCGCCGATTACCTGGACAAAGATGACTTCCGCAGCCGTGTGCAGGCAGGGTCGCTGCCGCCGGTGCGCGCCGTGCTGCACCAGGGCGCATGCTCGGACACCACCGAGCGCAACGGCCGCTACATGCTCGACAACAACTACCGGGTCACGCTGGAATTGTTCGAGTATTGCCAGGCCCAACGCATTCCGTTTCTGTATGCGTCGTCTGCAGCCGTCTACGGCGGGTCGTCCGTCTATGTCGAAGACCCGGCCAACGAGCACCCGCTGAATGTCTATGGATATTCGAAGCTGCTGTTCGACCAGGTGCTGCGCACTCGCATGCACGCGCTGACGGCCCAGGTGGTGGGGTTGCGCTACTTCAACGTATACGGGCCCCACGAACAGCACAAGGGCCGCATGGCATCGGTGGCGTTCCACAACATGAACCAGTTCCTGTCCGAAGGCCACGTGCGCCTGTTTGCCGGCTGGGACGGTTATGCCGACGGCGGGCAAAGCCGCGATTTCATTTCGGTCGACGACGTGGTCGCCGTCAATCTGCATTTCCTCGACAACCCCCAGGTGTCGGGTATTTTCAATTGCGGCACGGGCCGTGCGCAGCCGTTCAACGATGTGGCCGCCACTGTCGTCAATACCTTGCGGCAAGAGCGCGGCGAAGCGGCCCTGCCGCTGGACAAGCTGGTCGAACAAGGGCTGCTGCGCTATATCCCTTTCCCCGACGACCTGAAAGGCCGCTACCAGAGTTATACGCAGGCCGACGTGGCGCAGCTGCGGGCCGCCGGCTTCACGGCCCCGATGCGCGATGTACAGACGGGCGTGGCGGAATACGTACGCTACTGGCGCGCGCGCAAAGCCTGACGCGCGGGCGTGGCCCCGTGGCGTAGTTCCACGGTGGACTTTCCCATTCAGTGCGTCGCCGCCCCAAGAGGCGACCGGCGCATCATGGCGGGCCAGGCAGGTCTGGGGACCTGCCGTCCTTGAACGGAGCCCAGCCATGAATCCTTTTTTGCATGATCCCGTCGCCGTACCCAGGCCTGCGGCGCCGCGCCCGTCGATACGCCTGGCGCCCCGATGGCCGCTGGTGGGCCCGCGCCAGCCGGGCCGGGCGGGCCACGCGCCCGCGCCTCGCCCTCTGGCACGTGCAGTAGGACGCTGCGCAGTGGCGGGCAGCTTGTCTTTTGCCGCCATGCCGGCCCAGCCACTGGACGTGAACGCCGCGTCTGCGCATGAGCTCGAGGCCCTGCATGGAGTCGGGCCGCGCACCGCGCAAGTCATCATTCAAGAGCGCGAGCGCGCCGGCCCCTTCGAATCGCTGCAAGACTTGTCCGATCGCGTAAGAGGCATAGGCCGCAAGCGCCTGGAAAGCCTGCGCGCCGCCGGACTGACGGCCGGGGCGGGCGTGCCGGTGTTGACGCCCGGCAGCGTCGCGACGCCGGAATTCGCGCCGGCGCTGCCCGCGCGTTCAGGTCCGTGACAGCCAGCGCCCGGTATCCCTGGCGCAAGCGCGGCTTTGGCGTTGCCGCGTCGCGGCAGCGGTTATTATCGATCGCATGGCTACCTCTACTTATCCCACTATCGAACAAACCGTCGGCAATACGCCGCTGGTGCGCCTGCAACGCATTCCGGGCGCGGCGGGCGACCCGCGCGGCAATGTCATTCTGGCCAAGCTCGAAGGCAACAATCCCGCCGGCTCCGTAAAAGACCGGCCCGCGCTGTCGATGATTCTGCGCGCCGAAGAGCGTGGCGAGATCAAGCCGGGCGACACCCTGATCGAGGCAACCAGCGGCAACACCGGCATCGCACTGGCCATGACGGCCGCCATGCGCGGCTACCGCATGGTATTGATCATGCCCGACAACCTCTCGGTTGAGCGCCGGGCCGCGATGGCGGCCTATGGCGCGCAACTGATTCTTACCCCGGCCAGCAAGGGCGGCATGGAATATGCGCGCGACCTGGCAACGGCCATGCAGGCCGAAGGCAAGGGCAAGGTGCTGGATCAGTTCGCCAACCCCGACAACCCGCGCGCCCACATCGAAGGCACCGGGCCGGAAATCTGGCAGCAAACCGAAGGCCGCGTGACCCATTTTGTAAGCGCCATGGGCACGACGGGCACCATCATGGGTGTGTCTACGTACCTGAAATCGCGCAATGCGCAAGTGCAGGTGGTTGGCGCGCAGCCGGCCGAGGGTTCGCAGATTCCGGGTATCCGCAAATGGCCCGAGGCCTACCTGCCCAAGATTTTCGATCGCAGCCTGGTTGATGCGTACGAGTCCATCGGCCAGCAAGAGGCAGAGGTCATGGCAAGGCGGCTGGCCGCCGAAGAAGGCATTTTCGGCGGCATTTCGTCGGCCGGGGCGTTGGTGGCCGCGTTGCGTGTCGCCGAACGTGTGGAAAATTCCACGATTGTCTTCATCGTTTGCGACCGTGGCGACCGGTATTTGTCGACTGGCGTGTTCGACGACGCCCAGCCGGCCTGAGCAGCGGGGCGTCTACCTGGCCGCGGGCGCTATTGGTTCATGCGTGCCTGCACTGCGGCGGCCAGGTCGGCCACCGCAGTGGCGTAGAAATAGCTGCGGTTGTATTGGGTCAGGGCAAAAAAGTTGGGTGTGGCGGTGCGGTACTGCACCGTGCCCCGCGCTTCTTCTTGCAGGTCTACCACGCCCAGGGGGCGGTCGATCCACCCGGCGCCGTCCGTGCCTGGCGCAAGCCGGGCGCCGGCGGCCTGCAGGCTGGCCCAGGTGTGCGTAGGCTGCAGGCCGCCCGAGGCCAGCGCCGAAGGGTCGGGTGGCAGGACAACCGGCGCAAACACCGGCAGGCCGCGAAGCCAGCCGTGCTCGACCAGGAAATTGCCCACAGACATGACGGAGTCGGCCACGCTGTTGGTCAGGTCGATATGGCCGTCGTGGTCGCCGTCCACGGCATAGCGCATGATGCTGCCGGGCATGAACTGCGGCATGCCGATGGCCCCGGCATATGATCCTGACGCCTCCAGGGGCAGTTTGCCGTGCAACGCCAGGGTGATGAAGTCGGCGAGCTGGCCGCGGAACATTTCGACGCGCTCGGGCCGGCTGGGATCGGGGTAGTCGAAGGCCAGCGTGGCCAGCGCGTCGAGTACGCGGAAGTTGCCCATATTGCGTCCGTATAGCGTCTCGACGCCGATGATGGACACAATGATAGAGGCCGGCACGCCGTAGCGCTGCGCGGCCTGGTCCAGCAGGGCCTGGTTTTCTTGCCAGAACTGCACGCCCCAGTTGATGCGCTTGGGCTCGACAAAACGCGCGCGGTAAGTCAGCCAGCTACGCCACACTTTGCGCCCCGGCGGCGACGGGGCGATCAGCCGCGCAACGGTAGCGTTATAGCGGGCGTCGGCCAGGGTGGCGCGGACGATATCCGGCGACAGGCCGCGCTCTGCCGCAATCTGGTCAGCGTAGGCGCGCGCGGCGGGTCGCAATTCGCCCGAGGGCAGGGTGGCCGCCGGGGGCTCCGGCTGCGGTTTGGCCGGGCCAATGCGGATGGGGATGGTGTCAGAGGGGGAGGGGCTTGGAGTCGGGGCGTGCGCGGAGCCGGTCGTGGGAGAGCTGGCGCAGCCGGCCAGGATCAGGGAAAGCGTGCCGATTTGCAGGAATCGCCGACAGATGAACATAATCTTCCTTATGGAGACTATCTATCTTACCCACCCGTCGTGCAAGCTGCATGAAATGGGTAGCTGGCACCCGGAAAGCCCACAGAGGCTGGACGCCATCGCCGATCAGCTGCTGGCCAGCGGCCTGATGCCTTTCCTGGCCGAGCAAGAGGCCCCTGCCGCGCCGCGCGACGCGCTGCTGCGGGTGCATGCGGCCGACTATCTGGACAGCCTGCGCGCCCGGTCGCCGGCCGAGGGGTACTGCAGCATCGACCCTGACACCCTGATGAACGCCCATACCTATGAAGCCGCATTGCATGCCGCCGGCGCGGGCCTGGCCGCCGTCGATGCGGTAATGGGCGGCAGGGCCGAGACAGCGTTCTGCGCCGTGCGCCCGCCCGGGCACCATGCGCGCCGTGAGCAAGCCATGGGCTTTTGCTTTTTGAACAACGTGGCGATTGCGGCCCAGCATGCGATGCACGTGCACGGGGTGCGGCGCCTGGCCATCATCGATTTCGATGTTCACCACGGCAATGGCACCGAAGAAGCGTTTTCCGGCGATGACAGGGTGCTGATGTGCAGCTTTTTCCAGCATCCGTTCTTTCCGAACAGCGGCGCCGATCATCCCGGCGCCAATATGGTGAACGTGCCGGTGCCGGCTTATACCGATGGCAGCGCGGTGCGCGCCCTGGTGCGCGACCAGTGGTTGCCCCGCCTGGAAGCGCACGCGCCCGAGCTGGTACTGATTTCCGCCGGGTTCGATGCCCATCGGGAAGACGACATGGGCCAGATGGGGCTGGTCGAAGCCGATTACGCCTGGATCACGGATTGCGTGGCGGACGTCGCCGCGCGTCATGCGCAGGGTCGTATCGTCAGCATGCTGGAAGGCGGTTACAACTTGTCTGCCCTGGGACGCAGTGTGGTCGCGCATATACGCGCGTTGGCAAAGTTGTAGAATCAACGAATTGTGCAATGCGGGGTCGGTCTGGGCCGGCCTTTTTTCGATATATCAGGAGGCTGCTGGATGAAGGTGCTGGTACCAGTCAAGCGCGTCGTTGATTACAACGTCAAGGTGCGCGTCAAATCGGATCAAACGGGCGTGGATATCGCGAACGTGAAGATGTCCATGAACCCGTTCGACGAGATCGCCGTCGAAGAGGCCACGCGCCTGAAAGAAAAGGGCGGCGCCACCGAGGTGGTGGCGGTGTCGTGCGGGGTGGCGCAGTGCCAGGAAACGCTGCGCACGGCCATGGCCATTGGCGCAGACCGCGGCATTCTGGTGCAGACCGACGCCGAGCTGCAGCCGCTGGCGGTGGCCAAGCTGCTCAAGGGCCTGGTGGACAAAGAGCAGCCGCAGCTGGTGATCCTGGGCAAGCAGGCCATTGACGACGACGCCAACCAGACCGGGCAGATGCTGGCCGCGCTGCTGGACTGGCCGCAGGCCACGTTTGCCAGCAAGGTCGAAGTGGCCGACGGTTCGGTGACGGTCACGCGCGAGGTCGACGGCGGCCTGGAAACGATCAAGCTGAAGCTGCCTGCCATTGTGACGACGGACCTGCGCCTGAACGAGCCGCGCTACGTGACGCTGCCCAACATCATGAAGGCCAAGAAAAAGCCGCTGGACACGGTCACGCCCGAGGAACTGGGGGTGGACGCGGCGCCGCGGCTCAAGACGCTGAAGGTGACCGAGCCGCCGGCGCGCAAGGCCGGCATCAAGGTGGCCGACGTGGCCGCGCTGGTGGACAAACTGAAGAACGAAGCGAAGGTGCTCTGAGATGACGACGCTTGTTATTGCCGAACACGACAATGCCCACCTGAAGGGCGCGACGCTGAACGCCATTGCGGCGGCTGCCCAGCTGGGCGGCGACGTGCACGTGCTGGTGGCCGGCAGCAATGTCCAGGCGGTGGCCGAGCAGGCTGCGGCGGCCGCGGGCGTGGCCAAGGTGCTTGCGGCCGATGCGCCGCACCTGGCCGACGGGCTGGCCGAGAACCTGGCCGCGCAGGTGCTGGCGGTGGCCTCGGGCTACAGCCACATCGTGTTTCCGGCCACGGCCTCGGGCAAGAACGTGGCCCCGCGCGTGGCGGCCAAGCTGGATGTGGCGCAGATCTCCGACATCATCGGGGTGGACTCGTCCGATACGTTCCAGCGGCCGATCTACGCGGGCAACGCCATTGCCACGGTGCAGTCGGGCGATGCGGTCAAGGTGATCACGGTGCGCACCACGGCGTTTGACGCGGTGTCGGCCTCGGGCGGTTCGGCGGCGGTCGAGGCGCTGGCGGCGGTGGCCGATTCGGGGCTGTCGTCGTTCGTGGGCCGCGAAGTGGCCAAGAGCGACCGTCCCGAGCTGGCCGGTGCGCGCGTGGTGGTCTCGGGCGGCCGCGGGCTGGGCAGCGCCGAGAACTTCAAGATCCTGGATCCGCTGGCCGACAAGCTGGGCGCGGCGCTGGGCGCCTCGCGCGCGGCGGTCGACGCGGGCTACGCGCCCAACGACTGGCAGGTGGGCCAGACGGGCAAAATCGTGGCGCCGCAGCTGTACGTGGCCGTGGGCATCTCCGGGGCCATCCAGCACCTGGCGGGCATGAAAGACTCCAAGGTCATCGTGGCCATCAACAAGGATGCCGAAGCGCCCATCTTCGGCGTGGCCGACTACGGCCTGGTCGGCGACCTGTTTACGGTCGTGCCCGAACTGACCAACGCGCTGTAAGCGCAAGGTGTCTGACACCCTGCGGGAGTCAGACACCGACATCTCACTCGGCGGCGGTCGGATATTCAGGTGTCAGGCTCCGAAGGTGCCTGACACCCCCTTGCGTCTTACGTACCTCCGAAGGTGTCTGACACCCTGCGGGAGTCAGACACCGACATCTCACTCGGCGACGGTCGGATTCGGTGTCAGGCTCCGAAGGTGCCTGACACCCCCTTGCGTCTTACGTACCTCCGAAGGTGTCTGACACCCTACGGGAGTCAGACACCGACATGTCATCCGGCGGCGGTCGCACCGACGCATCGCCGCGAGTCGGCGTTACGGCCGGCGCCAGATTCCGGCATTACCCAGCGAAGTTCAACACCCAAGCCCGGCGCCTTGCCGCGATGCCGGGGCGTGGCGCCGCTTGCCGGCCCTGCGGGTTGCGCCGTTGCGTCACCTGCCGCGTTCGGCTTTCGCCCGCCACGAGACCGCCAAGGGTTTAAGATTGGCGAAGGAGAGCACCGCCACCGCGAATTCATCCAGGAGACACAATGCCCTACGTCACACCGTTGCAGGATTTCCGATTCAACCTGAAGTGGCTGGCCGGCCTGGATGAGGTTCTGGCATTGCCCGGCTTCGAAGAGGTTACGCCCGACCTGGTCGATGCCATCCTGGACGAGAACGCGCGCTTTGTCGAGCAGGCCATCGTGCCGCTGAACGTCGCCGGGGACACGCAGCCGCCGCGGTGGGACAACGGGCAGGTGTCCACGACGCCCGGTTTCCGCCAGGGGTTCGCCGATTACGCGGCCAGCGGCTGGCAAGGGTTGCAGCATCCCGCGCAATGGGGCGGGCAGGGGCTGCCCAAGCTGGTGGCCACGCCGCCCAGCGAGAACATCCAGGCGGCCAGTCTGGCGTTTTCACTGTGCCCCATGCTTACCGATGGCGTGATCGAAGCCCTGCTGACGGTGGGTTCCGACGCCCAGCGCCAGACCTATGTGCCCAATCTCATCGCCGGCAAATGGACCGGCACCATGAACCTGACCGAGCCGCAGGCTGGATCCGACCTGGCGTTGGTAACCACCCGCGCGGTGCCGCAAAGCGATGGCACGTACCGGCTCAATGGCCAGAAAATCTTCATCACGTACGGCGAACATGACCTGGCGGAGAACATCGTCCACCTGGTGCTGGCGCGCACGCCCGACGCCCCGCCCGGAGTCAAGGGCATATCGCTGTTCATCGTGCCCAAATTCCTGGTCAACAAAGACGGCAGCCTCGGCCCGCGCAACGACGTCTGGTGTGCTTCGCTGGAGCACAAGCTGGGCATACACGGCAGCCCCACGGCCGTGCTGCTGTACGGATCGGGGCACGGCGAAGCGGGCGAGGGCGCGGTGGGCTACCTGGTCGGCGAACAGAACCGCGGCCTGGAATATATGTTCATCATGATGAATGCCGCACGCTTCGGCGTGGGGCAACAGGGCATTGCGGTGTCCGAGCGGGCCTACCAGCATGCCCTGGCCTACGCACAAGAGCGCGTGCAGGGGCGGGCCATCGAGGGTTCGGCCGGACCGGTGCCCATCGCACGGCATCCGGATGTGCAACGCATGCTGCTTACCATGCGCGGCCTGACCGAGGCGGCGCGCGCCGTGTCGTTCGTGGCGGCCGCCGCGCACGATAAAGGCGTGCATCACCCCGATGCCGAAGTGCGGGCGCGCAACCGCGCGTTCTACGAATACCTCGTGCCGGTCGTCAAGGGTTTTTCAACCGAGTCCGCCGTCGAGGTGGCCTCGCTGGGCGTGCAGGTGCATGGCGGCATGGGGTATATCGAAGAAACCGGCGCCGCGCAGTATTACCGTGATTCCCGGATCCTGCCGATCTACGAAGGCACCACAGCCATCCAGGCCAATGACCTGGTGGGGCGCAAGACGCTTCGGGATGGCGGGGCCACGGCTTACGCCATCATTGCGGCCATGCGCGAGACGCTCAAGGCGCTGGATGCCGCGGTTGGCCGGGCGCCGGCCACCGGGCGCGACAGCCTGGGGCTGCTGCGTGTGAACTTCGACCAGGCCATACAGGCCTACGAAGGCGCGGTGGCCTTCATCCTGGAGCACGCGCAGTCCAACATACGCGCGGTGTACGCGGGCAGCGTGCCCTACCTGATGCTGGCCGGCGTGGTGCATGGCGGATGGCAGATGGCGCGGGCGGCACTGGTGTGCCAGCAGCAACTGGCCGACGGCAGCAGCGACCCGTTTTACCGTTCCAAGCTCGCGACCGCGCTGTTCTACGGTGCACAGATCCTTCCGCGAGCCCAGGCGCTGTCGGCCGCCGTGCAAGCGGGGCACATCGCGGACGCGTGCGCGGCGCAGGCCGATATTACTTAATGTAATTAAGCAATGTCGCTTACGTATTTCCAGTCATACTGGTTTGGTGTAAGAATCGTCTGAATCGATCCCGGGTTCCGGGGTCGCCTTTTGCAGTCCACCGGTGCAAGTGGCCGGTGACACCAACCCCGCACGGAGACTTCCATGAGCCAACTTCGCCTGGGCGATACCGCCCCTGATTTCGAGCAAAAATCCTCGATTGGTCCGATTCGTTTTTATGAATACCTGGGCGACAGCTGGGGCGTGCTGTTTTCGCACCCCGCGGATTTCACCCCCGTATGCACCACCGAGCTGGGCTATACCGCCAAGCTTGCCGACGAATTCGCCAAGCGCAACGTGAAGGTGCTTGCGCTGTCGGTGGACGGCGTCGACTCGCATACCCAATGGATTGACGACATCAACGACACGCAATCCACGACGGTGAATTTTCCCATCATTGCCGACGAAGACCGCAAGGTGTCCGAGCTGTACGACATGATTCACCCCAACGCCAGCGCCACGGCCACCGTGCGCTCGGTGTTTGTCATCGACCCCGCCAAGAAGGTGCGCCTGATCATCACGTACCCGGCCAGCACGGGGCGCAACTTCAATGAAATCCTGCGCGTCATCGATTCGCTGCAACTGACCGACAGCCACAGTGTCGCGACTCCGGTGAACTGGGAAGACGGCGATGACGTCATCATCGTGCCTTCGCTGAAGGACGAAGAAGTCATCAAGCAGAAGTTCCCGAAGGGCTACAAGGCCGTGCGCCCGTACCTGCGCATTACGCCACAGCCGAATAAGTAAATTACCCGGGCGCGGACGGCCTACTCGCCGCTCGCGCCAGGTGCCGCTTGCCGCGCCCTTCAGGCGCGGTTTTTTTTGGGGTGCCGGTTGGCGCCTTATGCCCACAAGCGATGAGCAACCAAAAAATGATTCGTTCTATTTAGGCCTTGCAGCCCGCAAACTTGCCTGCATTGCACATAAATATGGGAATGCCGCAGCATGTTTGCCAAAAAGAACGCCTGGATCGCACTGGCTACGCTGGCCGCCGCTTTTGTGCTGGGCTTGCCTGCGCAGGCGCAATCTTCTCTGACGCTGCTGAATGTCTCGTACGATCCCACGCGCGAGTTGTACCGCGAAGTGGATGCGGCATTCGCCAAGGCGTACAAAGAAAAATCCGGCGTCGATGTCCGTATCCGCCAGTCGCATGGGGGATCGGGCAAGCAGGCCAGGTCGGTCATCGACGGCCTGGATGCCGACGTGGTGACGCTGGCGCTGGCCTACGACATCGATGCCATCGCTGCCCGCGGGCTGCTGCCTTCGGATTGGCAAAGCCGCCTGCCGCGCAACAGCTCGCCCTATACGTCGACCATCGTATTTCTGGTGCGCAAAGGCAATCCCAAGCAGATTCACGATTGGGGCGACCTGGTCAAGGACGGGGTGGAAGTGATCACGCCCAACCCCAAGACCTCGGGTGGAGCCCGCTGGAACTATCTGGCCGCGTGGGCCTATGCGCTGCAGCGCGGCAATGGCAGCGAGGCGGAGGCGAAGGCGTTCGTGGCCGAGCTGTTCCGTCACGTGCCGGTGCTGGACACCGGCGCGCGCGGCGCCACCACCACGTTCGTGGAGCGTGGCGTGGGAGACGTGCTGCTCGCCTGGGAAAACGAGGCGTTCCTGGCACAGAAAGAACTGGGCCCGGACAAGTTCGACATTGTCGTGCCGTCGCTGTCCATTCTTGCCGAGCCCCCCGTGGCCATCGTGGACCAGAACGTCGATCGCAAAGGCACTCGCGAACTGGCCCAGGCCTATCTGGAATTCCTGTACACGCCGCAAGCGCAGGAAATCATCGCCCGCAACTACTACCGTCCGAGCGACGCACAGGCCGCGTCGCGGTTTGCCGGGCAGTTTCCGCAAGTGAAACTGGTGACCATCGACGATGCGATCTTCGGCGGCTGGCAGAAGGCGCAACAGACGCACTTTAACGATGGCGGGACGTTCGACCAGATCTACCAGCCCAAATAACCGCATGGCAGATATGGCGACCATGAGCAACGGCACCTTTGCGGCAGGAGCGGCGCCCCTTGCCCGTCGACATAAACGGCCAGGCGTCCTGCCGGGCTTCGGGCTTTCGATGGGATATGCGGTGCTGTACTTGAGCCTGCTCGTGTTGATTCCGCTGGCATCGTTGCCGCTCAAGAGCGCGGGCCTGGGCTGGGACGGCTTCTGGGCTACGGTTACCGCGCCGCGGGTCGTGGCTTCGTATCGTCTTACGTTCGGCGCGGCCTTGCTGGCCGCGCTGGTGAACCTGGTGTTCGGCCTGCTGGTGGCGTGGGTGCTGGTGCGCTACCGGTTTCCGGGCAAGAAGATCGTCGATGCGCTGGTGGACCTGCCATTTGCGTTGCCTACTGCGGTGGCCGGCATCGCCCTGACGGCCCTGTATGCGAAGAATGGCTGGCTGGGCGGGCCGCTGGAATCGTGGCTGGGCATCAAGGTGGCTTTCACGCCGGTGGGTATCGTCGTAGCCCTGATCTTTATCGGCATCCCGTTCGTGGTGCGCACTGTGCAGCCTGTGCTCGAAGACGTGGAGCGCGAACTCGAAGAGGCCGCCTCCAGCCTGGGGGCAAGCCGCTGGCAGGTGATACGCCGTGTGCTGCTGCCCACGCTGATGCCGGCGATGCTGACGGGTTTCGCCCTGGCGTTCGCGCGGGCCGTGGGCGAGTACGGGTCAGTGGTTTTCATTGCCGGCAACCGTCCCATGGTTTCGGAAATCACGCCGCTGCTTATCATCGCGAAACTCGAGCAGTTCGACTATGCCGGGGCTGCCGCGATCGCGACCGTGATGCTGGTGTTTTCCTTCGCGCTGCTGCTGCTGATCAACTTGCTGCAGGGATGGCAGGCGCGCCGCGGCGGGAGGCCGGCATGAACACGCTTATGTCTGCAGGCCCGGGCCTGCCCGACCACCTGACCGAGCCGCGCTGGGTGCGCGGCGTGGTGCTGGCGTTGGCGCTGGGCTTCCTGGCCCTGTTCCAGCTGGCGCCGTTGGCGGCGGTGTTTGCCGAGGCTTTCAAGAAAGGCTGGGAGCTGTACCTGGCTGCCATCACCGAACCCGATGCCTGGAGCGCGATCAAGCTGACTCTGTGGGTGGCGGCGGTGGCGCTGCCGGTGAACCTGGTGTTCGGCGTCGCAGCGGCCTGGGCGATCACCAAATTCCAGTTTCGGGGCAAGCAGTTCCTGATCACGCTGATAGACCTGCCGTTTTCCGTGTCGCCGGTCGTGGCGGGGCTGGTGTTCGTGTTGTTGTTCGGAGCACAGGGTTGGCTGGGCGACTGGCTGCAACAACACGATCTGAAGATCGTGTACGCCGTGTCCGGCGTGGTGCTGGCCACGTTGTTCGTGACGTTTCCGTTCATCGCGCGCGAACTGATTCCGCTGATGCAGGCGCAGGGCAGCGAGGAAGAACAGGCCGCGCTGACGCTGGGCGCGGGCGGCTGGCAGATTTTCTGGCGCGTCACGCTGCCGAATATCAAGTGGGGCCTGTTGTATGGGGCGATCCTGTGCAATGCGCGTGCCATGGGCGAGTTCGGCGCGGTATCGGTGGTGTCCGGCCACATACGCGGCCTGACCAACACGATGACACTGCACGTCGAGATTCTATACAACGAATACCAGTTCTCCGCGGCTTTTGCGGTGGCGTCGCTGCTGGCCCTGCTGGCGCTGGTGACGCTGCTGATCAAGAACCTGGTGGAGTGGCGCAGCGCCCGGCCGGATATGGCCGATGCGCCGCTCGAAGCGGGCGCCGTGCCCGCGCCGCTGGCCCGGCCCGCGGCCGCATGAGGGAGTTGCTTCGCATGAGTATCGAAGTCAGGAATCTGTCGCGTCGCTTCGGCGATTTCCGTGCGCTGGATGATGTGTCGCTGCATATCGAAACCGGTGAACTGGTTGCCTTGCTCGGCCCGTCGGGATGTGGCAAGACCACCTTGCTGCGCATCATCGCCGGCCTGGAAACCGCCGACAGCGGCAGCGTATTGTTTGGCGGCGAAGATGCCACCGGCGTGGATGTGCGGCATCGGCAAGTGGGTTTCGTGTTCCAGCACTATGCGCTGTTCAGGCACCTGACAGTGTTCGAGAACGTGGCCTTCGGCCTGCGCGTGAAACCGCGGGCCACCCGCCCGTCCGAGGCACAGATACGCGCCAAGGTGCATGAGTTGCTGGGCCTGGTGCAGCTCGACTGGCTGTCCGACCGGTATCCCGCGCAGCTGTCGGGCGGGCAGCGCCAGCGCATTGCCCTGGCGCGTGCGCTGGCGGTCGAGCCACGCGTGCTGCTGCTGGACGAGCCGTTCGGCGCGCTCGACGCCAAGGTGCGCAAAGAGCTGCGCCGCTGGCTGCGGCGCCTGCATGATGAATTGCACGTGGCCAGCGTGTTCGTGACGCATGATCAGGAAGAGGCGCTGGAGGTGGCCGACCGGGTAGTGTTGATGAACGCCGGCCGCATCGAGCAGGTGGGCACGCCTCGCGAGGTCTGGGAATCGCCAGCCACGCCGTTCGTGTACGGATTCCTGGGAGACGTCAATCAATTCAACGGCCACGCCAGCCACGGCGTCTGGCGCGCCCACGGCATTGAGCTGCCGGCGCCGCACCTGATGCAGCCCGAGCATTGCCCGGCCGTCGCCTATGTGCGGCCGCACGAGATCGATCTGGCGCGCGACGGCGGGCCTGGCCGGGGGATTCCGGTGCGTCTGCAGCATGCCTACCTGGCCGGCCCGAGCGCGCATCTCGAGCTGGAGCGCGAGGACATGCAGGCCGTTATCGAAGCGCAGGTGCCCGAGCACCTGTACCGTGAACTCAACCTGAAAGAAGGCGAACGCCTGCTGGCCCGGCCCCGCCGCGCACGCATATTCGCCGCACAGCCATGACGACATCCGACACGTCTATGACACCCGCCCTGGCAAAGCGATGGGACGCGCTGCGCGCGCGCCTGGCCGACATTGCCCGAGAATACCCTGATGCGGCACTGGCCTCGTCGCTGGCCGCCGAAGATATGCTGCTCACGCACGCCATCTACGACAGCGGAATCGCACTGGAGGTTTTCACCCTGGATACGGGCCGCCTGCATGCCGAGACGCTGGGCATGCTTGATGTGGTGCACGCCCGCTACGGGCGGGCGGTCACGGTGTACCGCCCTGACGAGTCGGCCGTGCAGGCCCACGTGCAGGCGCACGGCGCCTATGCGTTCTACGAAAGCGTCGAACTGCGCAAGGCATGCTGCCAGATCCGCAAGGTAGAACCCCTGACGCGCGCGCTGGCCGGCCGCGGCGCCTGGATAACGGGGCAGCGCAGGGCGCAGGCCGCCACGCGCGGCGAACTGCCCGAGCAAGAACACGACGCGGTGTTCGGGCTGCAAAAGTTCAACCCCCTGGCGGCATGGAGCGAGGACGATGTCTGGCAGGCCATCCGCGCGCTGGGCATTGCCTACAACCCCCTGCACGACCAGGGCTATCCGTCGATAGGGTGCGAGCCCTGTACGCGAGCCGTCCGCCCGGGCGAAGACGTGCGCGCGGGGCGGTGGTGGTGGGAATCATCGAGCTCTAAAGAATGCGGCCTGCACGCAGGCAATCGCGTCATCCCCGTGGCCGTCGAGCCCACGCACGCAGCTTCTGTGTAAAGGAAGGAATATGTCTGTTGTGATCAATCGCAGCCACCTGGATTGGCTCGAATCCGAAGCGATCTACATTCTGCGCGAAGTGGCAGCCGAGTGCAGCAAGCCCGTCCTGCTGTTTTCGGGCGGCAAGGATTCGGTGGTATTGCTGCGGCTTGCCGAGAAGGCGTTTCGTCCGGGCAGGTTTCCATTTCCGCTCATGCATATCGACACCGGCCACAACTACGACGAAGTGATCGCGTTTCGCGACCGACGCGCGGCAGAGCTGGGCGAAACCCTTCTGGTGCGCAGCGTCGAGGACTCGATCCGGCGCGGCAGCGTGGTGCTGCGGCGCGCGACCGATTCGCGCAACGCCGCGCAGGCCGTCACGCTGCTGGAAGCCATCGAAGAATTCGGCTTCGATGCCTGCATAGGCGGCGCGCGCCGCGACGAAGAGAAAGCGCGCGCCAAGGAGCGGATCTTTTCGTTTCGGGATGAGTTCGGGCAATGGGATCCGAAGGCCCAGCGTCCGGAACTGTGGAACCTCTTCAATACCCGGGTTCACCAGGGCGAGAACATGCGCGTGTTCCCGATCTCGAACTGGACCGAGCTCGACGTATGGCAGTACATCCAGCGCGAGCAGCTTGCGTTGCCGTCCATTTACTACAGCCATCGTCGCGAGGTGGTGCGCCGCAACGGGCTGCTGGTGCCGGTGACGCCGCTCACGCCGCCGCGCGATGGCGAGCGGGTCGAGAGCCTGGCGGTGCGGTTCCGCACCGTGGGCGACATTTCGTGCACCTGCCCCGTCGCATCCGACGCGGCCGACCCCACGGCCATCATCGCCGAGACCGCCGTCAGCGACATCACCGAGCGCGGCGCCACCCGCATGGATGACCAGACTTCCGAAGCCTCGATGGAGCGCCGCAAGAAAGAAGGCTATTTCTGAACTGACTGAGCATCGGACTTATCACCATGAATGCTGTGAATGATTCTTTTCTTTCAGGCGCCGATAACGGCGTGTTGCGCCTGATCACCGCCGGCTCGGTCGATGACGGCAAATCCACCCTGATCGGCCGCCTGCTGTATGACAGCAAGGGCGTGTTTGCCGACCAGCTCGATGCGATCTCGCGCGCGAAATACAAACGCGTGGCGGGCGACGGCATCGACTTCGCCCTGTTGACCGACGGCCTGGAAGCCGAGCGCGAGCAGGGCATCACTATCGATGTCGCATACCGCTATTTTTCGACCCCGCTGCGCAAGTTCATCGTGGCCGACGCGCCGGGCCATGAGCAATACACGCGCAACATGGTCACCGGCGCTTCGACCGCCGATGCGGCCATCATCCTGATCGACGCCACCCGGGCCGCCGACGGCAAGCTGCTGCCGCAGACCAAGCGGCACAGCACCATCGCGCGCCTGCTCGGCATCCGGCACATTATCGTGGCGGTGAACAAGATGGACCTGCTGGACTGGGACAGCGCCGTGTTTGCACGGATCAGCGACGCCTATGCAGAACTTGCGCGGCGTCTGGATATCTCGCGGTTCCATGTGCTGCCGCTGTCGGCGCTGGAAGGCGACAACGTCGTCCACGCGTCGCCGCGCACACCCTGGTATGACGGGCCGCCGCTGCTCAGCCTGCTGGAGCAACTGGGCGTGGAAGATTCCGCGGCGGCAGGGCCGTTGCGCTTTCCGGTGCAGTGGGTGGCCCGCCATGGCGGCGACGGCCCCGACGATTTCCGGGGATACGCCGGCCGCGTGGCCAGCGGGACATTGCGGCCCGGTGACGAGATCGTTGTGCAGCCCTCGGGCGTCACGGCGCGCGTACAGGAAGTCCTGGCCTTCGACCGCAGCGTCGCGGCCGCGGTGGCGGGCGATTCCGTCACCGTGGTGCTCGACCGCGACGTGGACGTGTCGCGCGGCGATGTGCTGTCGCACGCCGATGCCCCTGCGCGGGTGGCGCGGGCGTTCGAGGCGGAACTGTGCTGGCTGGATGGGCAGGCGTTGAATCCCGCGCGCAGGTACCTGCTCAAGCACGGCACCCGGCTGACGTCGGCAAAGGTCCGCGAAGTGCTGTCGCAGCGAGATATCCATGAGCTGCAGGAAGTCGCCAATGCAACCGGCATGCTGACCATGAACGACATCGGCCGCGTCACGCTGGTGACGCGCGAGGCGCTGGCATTGGACAGCTATGCGGACGCCCCGGCCACCGGCGCCTTTATCCTGATCGACGAGGCCACGCACCAGACCGCCGCGGCAGGCATGGTGCGGTAGGGCGGCGCTGTTGTTTTTCGGCTAAACCCAACAGCCATGCGGGTTTACGGGGATTTAACCGGGGCCGGATCGATTTCCCCGGACGGGCGGCGCGTCTTGCGGTAAAGTGAGACGTCGCTTTTTCAGGGCATGGGGCTTGCCGGAAGTACTGGTTTTTTGTACAGTACTTTCATGCAACGCGCCAATCACGCTTTTTTCGCCGGTTCTGGGTCCCCGGCTGCCGCCCCCGCCGCCTCGCGCGGCCGGGGAGCGGTTACTAATGTGGCGCATCGGTTTCTTCAAACAGAGCGCACGCCCGCCGATGACGGCTGGGCCGCCACCCACCTGCCGCCCGATAACCTTGAAGGCCAGGGCGACGCCACCCCCGATGTCACCGGCCAGGCCGGCTGCGCTACCGGCGCCGCCCCCGCGCGTCATATTCCCATCGCAGCGGAACCGCCCGTCCTGAAGACTTCGGTGCAGGCCGAGCAGGCGCGCAAGCTGCTGTCACGCAACGATTCACCCGACATCCCCTTCGACGTGGCCGTCAACCCGTATCGGGGCTGCGAACACGGCTGTGTCTATTGCTATGCGCGCCCCACCCATGCCTATCTGGGCTATTCGCCCGGGCTGGACTTCGAAACCCGCCTGATCGCCAAGGCCAATGCGGTGGATGTGCTGCGGGCCGAACTGTCCCGGCCGGGCTACCGCGTGTCGCCTATCAACATCGGTTCGGCCACCGACGTTTATCAGCCCATCGAACGCCAGTGGCAGTTGACGCGCGGCGTGCTCGAATTGCTGCTGCAAACGGGCCACCCGGCCACGCTGGTCACCAAGAACGCCCTGGTCGAACGCGACCTCGATTTGCTGCGGGCGCTGGCCGAACGGCGCCTGGTGACGGTCTACATCAGCATCACCACGCTCGACACCGACATGGCGCGCACGCTCGAGCCGCGTGCGTCCGCGCCGTGGCGGCGCGTACAAGCCGTGCGCACCCTGGCCAATGCCGGTGTGCCGGTGGGCGTCCTGGTGGCACCCGTCATTCCGTTCATCAACGACGAATCCCTCGAACACATTCTGCAAGAAGCCAGCCAGGCGGGCGCCTGTTATGCCAGCTATACGGTATTGCGGCTGCCCTGGGAAGTGCGGGCCGTGTTCGAAGAATGGCTGCAGGCCCATTTTCCCGATCGCGCCCAGCGCGTCCTGCATCGCATCGAAGATCTGCGCAATGGCCGGCGCAATGATCCCAATTTCGGCACCCGCATGCGCGGCACCGGCCTGTGGGCCGATCTGCTGCGCCAGCGCTTCGGCCTGGCCGTGCGCAAGCACGGGCTCAACACTACCAGGCCGCAGTTGGCCACGCATTTGTTCCAGCCGCCCGTCGCCCCGGCCCTGACGGGCGCTGCCCGCGGGCAGGGGGGCGCACGGCCTGGCCATGCGCTGTCGCAGTTATCGCTATTCTGAACGGAGCTCTCATGACCACCGCTACGCTTGTCACCGATTCTCTTGCGACGCTGCCGCCCTCACGGCTGTCGGCCTGGGCGCCGCGCAGGCTGGCGCGCCGTGCCGCCGGCGCGCTGCGCCTGGCTTCCAAATGGCCGTTCTCGGCAAGCGGGCCGCGCACCGGCCACCCGGCAGCCCTGGCGCCTTCCCCTGCGATGGCCCGGCCGGCCGGCGTGGTGGCGCCGGCGCCTGCCGCCGGGCCTGCGGCAGGCGCCTTCGGGGTGCACGGCGCCGGCGTGCGCAGTGCCGACGCGCGCGGCCAGCAAGCCGCCCATAGCCAATCGCTGGATACGGCGGCGCAGGCTGCCTCGGCGGGCGTCCCGGTTCGCCAGATGGTAACGGACGTGCTGTTGGTTGCCATGTGGGCGGCGTTGATACCCGGCCTGATGTGGCTGGGCGCTGCCGCCGGGTTCTGAGGCGCCGACGCGCTCAGCTCGATCCCAGCAGAACCACGCCCGCCAGGATGGCCGCGCAGCCGGCCAGCCGCCCCACGCTGACTTTTTCGCGCAGCAGGAACCACCCCGCCAGCGTGCCCAGCATCATCGACATTTCCCGCGCCGGGGCAACCAGGCTAAGCGGCGCGCCATTGCGCAGGGCGTACAGTACCAATATGTACCCCAACGGTGAAAGCGCGCCCACGGCGATAGCCAGGTGCCAGTGTCCGCGCATGGCCTGCCAGTTTTCGGCGCGTCGCCGCAGAATGTGCGGCGCGATGATCAGCGTGCGCGCCACACAGGTCAGCCAGTCGAACAGCACCGGCATGATGAGCAGCACCTTGACGCCATAGGCGTCCACCACCGTGTAGGCGGCAATGAACACGCCGATCAGCACGCCCCATCGCACGCCGGTCCAGGCCTGAGGTTGGCGAAACAGCGACAGGCGACCCTGCGTCGCGATCAACAGTACGCCGCCCACCACGCACAGCATGCCGGCAATACCGGTGGCGGTCGCCGTTTCGCCCAGCAACAGGAAGGCCCCGGTGGTAGACAGCAGCGGGCCGGTGCCGCGGGCGATAGGGTAGACCACCGACAGGTCCGCAACCTGGTAGCCGCGCTGCAGGCAAAGGCTGTAGGCCAGGTGCAGCGCGCCGGACGCGAGTATGCACAGCACCACGGGCCAGGTCCATGTGATGCCTTCGTCCACCAATATCCACGTCACCCAGGGGGCGTATAACAGTACGGCGCACAGGCCGTACGAAAATACGAACACGGGGCCGACCATGGCCGCCCGTTTTGCCAGCAGGTTCCAGGTGGCGTGCGCCATCGCCGCCAGGATGACTAACAACAGGGACGTGGACGACATGGCAGGCGGCGGCCGGGGAAGGTTACGGGTTTGTTACAGTGCGCGCGAGGGCTAAGGGTACCCCGATTCGCCAGGCAGCGAATGCTCGGTTTTTATTGTAGAATGCTGGGTTTACCAAACCTCATCCTCTACTTTGCGCACACCACGAATGGCCGTCGCGGCCGACAGTAGCGTCATAACGACGCAAAGCACAACGCAAAGCACGATGGTCTCGGAGTTCATATGAACCTCATCGCTATCCTGGAACAGGAAGAAATCAAGCGCCTGACCGGCGACAAGACCCTGCCCGAATTCGCCCCTGGCGATACCGTGGTGGTCAGCGTCAACGTTGTCGAAGGCACCCGCAAGCGCGTACAGGCCTATGAAGGCGTGGTCATTGCCAAGCGCAACCGCGGCCTGAATTCTTCGTTCATCGTGCGCAAGATCTCGTCGGGCGAAGCCGTCGAGCGTACGTTCCAACTGTATTCGCCCCAGATCGCCAACATCGAAGTCAAGCGTCGCGGCGACGTGCGCCGCGCCAAGCTGTACTACCTGCGCAGCCGTTCGGGCAAGTCGGCGCGCATCAAGGAAAAGCTCGTCATCAAGCAAGCCAAGTCGGCTGCCTGATGACGCTGGCGCGGCCCCGGCTTTGCCGGTACGGCCGCGCTGGTCAGCGATCCGGGTTAAAAAGGCACCTGCACAGGTGCCTTTTTCACGTTAGCAGCAGGTATGTCTGACCCTACCACTCGCCCCCGGCGGCCTCCGGCCGGCCCTTCGTTCGACCCCGCAGCGCAACCCTGGCAAACCGCCGACGCCGAGCTGGCCCCTGTGCCGCCGGCTTTGCTCGCGCCCGACCTGTTGCGCAAAGCGCTTAGCCAGCCGGGCCCATGGCCGCAAGACGCCCTGGGTTCCACCGAGCATCGTCATCCGGGCCGCGAGGGCGCGCCTGTGCTGGCGGCCGTGCTGATCCCGCTGGTAATGCGCGAGGCGGGCGTCAGCGTCATGCTTACCCAGCGTACCGCGCACTTGTACGATCACGCCGGGCAGGTCAGTTTTCCGGGCGGGCGCATCGAAACCTTCGATGCATCGCCCGTGGCGGCGGCGCTGCGCGAAGCCGAGGAAGAAACGGGCTTGCCCATCGACCACGTGGAAGTGCTGGGCAGCATGCAGAACTACCTGACCGCCACGGGTTTTTCGATTACCCCTGTGCTGTCGCTGGTGCGGCCCGGCTTTACGCTGGCGCCCGACTCATTCGAAGTGGCCGAAGTTTTTGAAGTGCCGCTGTCGTTTCTGATGAACCCGGCGAATCATCGCCTGTATCGCGCGCCGTTGCCCGACGGCCGCGAGCGGCAATACTACGCAATGCCCTGGCAGGGGCACTTTATCTGGGGCGCCACGGCGGGCATGCTGCGCAACCTGTATCACCTGGTGCGGCAGCGGCTCGCGTCAGAACGCTGACGCGGCAGCGCGCGGGTAACGGCCCGGCTGGTCAGTAGCGTTGCTGCGCGGCTTCGCTTTCTTCGAGAATGCGGCAGTACAAGGCGTAACGCCCGGCATCGACGGCGCCCGCCTTCAGCGCCGCCACCACCCCGCACCCCGGTTCGTGGCGGTGCGAACAGTTGTAGAAGCGGCAGTGCTCGATGTGTGGCGCGAACTCCGGAAAGCCACGCAGGATGTCGGCGCCGGACAGATGCTGCAGGCCGAAAGCCTGGAAGCCGGGCGAATCGATCAGATCGCCGCCGGGCGGCGGCAAGTGATACAGCCGGGTGCTGGTGGTGGTGTGCCGCCCCATGTCGAGCGCGGTGGAATGTTCGCGCGTGGCCGCGTCGGCGTGGGGCGCCAGTGCGTTGAGCAGGGTGGATTTGCCCATGCCGCTTTGGCCAAGCAGCAGGGTGGTGCGCCCGGCCAGGCGCGCGGCGAGCTGCGAGCGGACCGTGGCCGTGTCGTGCGCACTGAGTTCGATGACCGGCACGCCCAGGGCGCGCACCGGCGCAAGCCTGGCTCGCGCTTCTTCGACCCCGGCCGGCAGGTCGACTTTATTGAGCACCACCAGAGGTTCGATGCCTGCGCTCCAGGCGCCGGCCAGCGCGCGCCCGGCCAGGTCGTCGGAAAAAGTGGGTTCCACCGCCACCACGATCAACAACTGGTCGACGTTGGCGGCGAACTGCTTGGACCGGGTTTCGTCCGATCGGTACAACAGGTTGGTGCGAGGCAGGATGGCGTCGATGGCGCCTTCGTCGCGGCCCTGCGGGCTGATGCGAACCCGGTCGCCCACGGCCGCCCCGGCTTTTTTGCCGCGCGGGTAGCATTGCCGCTGCGATCCGTCGGGAAACTCGACCACATAATGGCGGCCATGCGCCGAGACGATGCGTCCTTCCAGCAGGGCTGCGGCGGAACTCATGCGGCTTGCATCAGGTGGCGGATGCGCACGGCGGCGGGCGGGTGGCTGTCGTAGAAGGCGGAATGCACGGGATCCGGCGTCAGGGTGGCGGCGTTGTCATCGTACAGTTTGACCAGCGCCGACACCAGCTTGCCGGCCGAGCTTTGCGCGGCTGCATAGCGGTCGGCTTCGAATTCGTCGCGACGCGAATACCAGCTGGCGACCGGCGTCAGCATGAACGTGAATACCGGCGTGACCAGGAAGAACAGCAACAGCGCCATGGCGTCATTGCGGCCATCCAGGCGCGGCAGAACGCCCAGGCCCTCGTAGAACCAGGGCTGTTGCGACAGCCAGCCCAGCAGCGCGAAGAACAGCAGGGCGGCGGCAAAGCTGAACACAATGCGCTTGATGATGTGGCGCTTGGCAAAGTGGCCCAGTTCGTGCGCCAGCACCGCCTCGATTTCGTCGGCGTTCAGGCGCGCCAGCAGCGTGTCGAAGAACACAATGCGGCGCGAGCGGCCGAAGCCGGTGAAATAAGCGTTGCCGTGGGCCGAGCGGCGGGATCCGTCCATGACGAACAGGCCGTTGAGCGCGAAACCGCAGCGCTGGGCCAGTTGCTTGATGCGGCCGGCCAGTTCAGGGTCGGACAGCGGCGTGAACCGGTTGAACAGCGGGGCAATGAAACTGGGGTAGATGAACAGCAGCAACAGGTTGAAGGCTGTCCAGAGGCCCCATGCCCATACCCACCAGAGGCTGCCGGCCTCGGCCATCAGCCACAGGATGGCCGCCGCGAGCGGCGTGCCGAGCACCAGCGCGACCGCCAGGCCCTTGAACAGGTCGGCCGCGAACAGGCCCGGCGTCATGCGGTTGAAGCCGAACCGGGCCTCGAGCCGGAATTGCCGCCACAAGGTGAAGGGCAGGCCCAGCAGCCCCAGCAGCAAGGCCACGCTGCCCAACAGGAGCAGTTGTCGCAGCAGGTCGTGCGTGGTGACCTGGGCCACCAGCATGTCGATCGCCTGCAGGCCCCCCAGGAGCGTCAGCCCCACCAGCAGCGCGGCATCGTATACCCGTTCGAACATGCCCAGCCGCACACGTGCCACCGTGTAGTCGGCCGCCCTTTGGTGGCTCGCCAGCCCGATGCGGGGCGCGAATTCCGGCGGGACCTGGCCGCGGTGCCGCGCCACGTGGCGGATCTGGCGCGATGCAAGCCACAGCCGCACGCCGATATCGGCAAGCAGGAAGGCGACAAAAAGGAAAGTAAGCGTAGTCAATGGCACGGCGGGGCAGGGGGTATGAGAAAATGCAGTGTTTTAAAGGCAAATTATATGGCTGCGAACGAAAACCGCCTGGTCTGGCTCGATATGGAAATGACCGGGCTCGATCCCACCAAAGAGCGCATCATCGAGGTTGCGGTAGTGGTCACCGAGCCCGATCTCAGCGTGGTGGCCGAAGGCCCCGTGCTGGTGGTGCATCAGCCCGAAATCCTGCTCGAGGCGATGGACAACTGGAACAAGTCCACCCACGGCAAGAGCGGCCTCATCGACAAGGTGCGCGCTTCCACGCTGACCGAGGCGCAGGCCGAGCAGATACTGCTCGATTTTCTGTCGCAGCACGTGCCGGCGGGCAAGTCGCCGCTGTGCGGCAACACCATCAGCCAGGACCGGCGTTTCATGTACGCCTACATGCCCAACCTGGAACGCTTCTTCCATTACCGCAACCTGGATGTCAGCACGCTGAAGGAACTGGCGCGCCGCTGGGCGCCCGCGGTATACAAGGGGTTCGAGAAAAAGAGCCGCCACGAAGCGCTGGCCGACATCTACGAATCCATTGAAGAAATGAAGTACTACCGCGAGCACCTTCTCAAGGTGTAGCGGCCGCGCCGCGCCGCTCGGGGCCTGCATCCGGCCGGCCGCCGAAGCGGCTGTATACGCTGGGCGCCAGCGGCGTGTAGCGTTCATTGTCGCGCCCCGCCACGGCGTCCAGATGACGCTCGGACGCGTCGAACAGTTTCCAATACAGCCGCCCGCACAACTGCCGGGCGGCGTGCCCGGGCCATTGCTCCGGCAGCATGGGAACCGGCAGCTGCGGATCGTGCAGCACGATGCGGCGCCACGTGTGCAGCAACAGCATGCGGGCGGCAAAGGCGTCGGCAGGCTCCAGCGCGCCGTCCAGTAGCGCTTCCAAAGGCCCGAATTGCTGCGAGAAGTGGCGGTACTGGCCGGCCAGTTCATCCAGGTTCCAGCATTGCGGCGCCAGACTGGCGATAGGCAGGCCGGCGGGGCCGGCCTGGTCGCGCCCGGACAGCACCAGCGCCTTATCGGCGATGCCGAGTTTTTCCAGAATGTCGTGCGCCGTGTGGGCGTCGGCGCGAGGGTGGGCGAACAGCCCGGGCGCGATCATGCCGAAACCTTCCCAGTCCAGCTCGCGGCGCAGTTCGGTGCGCTCGGCCAGGCCGCTGTTGCCCAGGCGCGGCAGCGCCACCAGCGTCCATTCGCCGTTCCAGTCGGCCGCCGGCCCGACGTAGATGCGCTGCGAAGCATGCTCGGTATGGCGCAACCCCTGGTCCGACAATTGATACAGGCTGCGCCGCCCATGGCGTTCGGCCTGCAGCCACCCCTGCGCCACCAGGCGGAAGACGCTGGTGCGCAGCAGGCGTTCGTTGATGCCCAAAGGCTCCAATAGTTCGATGATGCTTCCCAGCCAGATGGCGCCGCCGTGGCAGGCCAGCGCATCGCCCAGCAGACTGACGCACAGCGACTTGGCGCGGGGCGGATCGTCCGTGAGCAGGTGGGCGACGTAGCGCGCCAGGGAAGACGAGGTGGGCGGGGAGTCAGCCATCGGTTGTGCGTATGACATTGCGCAATATGATACACATATCTAATGTGATACAAAAATAGGTTTGACAATTGAATTTGTGTATTAAATAATCGTCTCATGCTTGGCCATGCCTATGGCTGGCGCGCGCCGTCGCAGCGGCGCCGACCCACAGGAGACGATCATGTACGCTCAACTGGTTGATACCGGCGTAAAGCAGGTTCGCAGCCTTGACCAGCTTTCTGCCCAGGAACAGGCATTCCAGCGCCGCATCGACGAAGGGGTGCGCATCGAGCCGCAAGACTGGATGCCCGAGGCGTACCGCAAGACGCTCATTCGCCAGATATCACAGCATGCGCATTCCGAGATCGTGGGCATGCTGCCCGAGGGCAACTGGATCACCCGCGCGCCGTCGCTCAAGCGCAAGGCCATTCTGCTGGCCAAGGTGCAGGACGAGTGCGGCCATGGGCTGTACCTGTACAGCGCGGCCGAAACCCTGGGGGCGTCCCGCGACGAATTGGTCGACGATCTGCACGCCGGGCGCGCCAAGTATTCCAGCATCTTCAATTACCCCACGCTGAGCTGGGCCGACATCGGCATGATCGGCTGGCTGGTCGACGGCTCGGCCATCATCAACCAGATTCCGCTGTGCCGCTGTTCATATGGCCCGTATGCGCGCGCCATGGTGCGCGTCTGTAAAGAAGAGTCTTTCCACCAGCGCCAGGGCTACGACCTGCTGATCCAGATGTGCCGCCATGGCACGCCCGAGCAGAAGCAGATGTGCCAGGATGCCCTGAACCGCTGGTGGTGGCCGGCGCTGATGATGTTCGGCCCCTCCGATGCCGAGTCGACAAACAGCGCGCAGTCGATGGCGTGGAAGATCAAGCTGTTTTCCAACGACGAGCTGCGCCAGAAGATGGTGGACCAGACCGTGCCGCAGGCGGAATACCTGGGCCTGAAGGTTCCCGATCCCGACTTGAAATGGAACGCGGAACGCGGCCATTACGATTTCGGCGAAATCGACTGGAACGAGTTCTACGCCGTGATCAAGGGCCATGGCCCGTGCAATCGCGAACGCCTGGCGGCGCGCAAGAAGGCCCACGAAGCAGGCGCCTGGGTGCGCGACGGCCTGGCCGCCTATGCCGAGAAGCACGAGCGCCGCAAGGTAGCCTGACCCGCGCCGCGCGACGGGCAACATTGTTTTCGGGCCGGGCCTGCCGGCCAGTCAGTGAAGGACACGCATCATGAGCAAGGAATGGCCGCTGTGGGAAGTCTTCATCCGCAGCCAGCACGGCTTGGCCCATAAGCATGTGGGCAGCCTGCATGCCCCGGACGCAGAAATGGCGATGAACCACGCGCGCGACGTATACACGCGGCGCAACGAAGGGCTGAGCATCTGGGTGGTGCGGGCCTGCGACATCGTGGCCAGCAGCCCGGGCGACAAGGAACCCCTGTTCGATCCGGCCAACAATAAGGTGTACCGGCATCCGACGTTTTTCCCCATGCCCGACGAAATCAAGCATATGTAGGGCGGCCACATGGACAAGCCTTTTTTCGAGTTCCTGCTGCGCATGGGCGATACCACGCTGGTGCTGTCGCAGCGCCTGTCCGAATGGTGCGGCCATGGCCCGGCCCTGGAAGAAGACCTGGCGCTGACAAACACCGCGCTCGACCTGCTCGGACAGGCGCGCATGTGGCTGACCCTGGCCGGCGAAGTCGAAGGCGCGGGCCGCGACGAGGACGCGCTGGCGTACTGGCGGCACGCGCACGAGTTCCGCAATGCAACGCTGGTCGAGCGCCCCAACGGGCACTACGGCGACACGATGGCGCGGCAGTTCTTCTTCGATGTGTGGCATTACTTCGCGCTCGGGCAGCTGAGCCGCTCGAGCGACGAACGGGTGGCGGCCATTGCGGGCAAGTCGCTGAAAGAGGTCACGTACCACGTGCGCCGGTCTTCCGACCTGGTGGTGCGGCTGGGCGACGGCACCGCAGAAAGCCATGCGCGCATGCAAGAAGCCGTGGACGACGCATGGCGCTACACGGGCGAACTGTTCCTGGACGACGCGGTCGATCGCGACCTGGCCGCGCGCGGCATAGGGTGTGAACTGGCCTCCTTGCGCGCACCGTGGCTGGCCCATGTGCGCGAAGTGCTGGACGAAGCCACCTTGTCCATGCCCGACCCGTCCGAATCCGGTCACGCCGCGCTGCAGGGCGGCCGCCAGGGCCGGCACACCGAAGCCTTGAGCTATCTGCTGGCCGAGATGCAGTCCGTGCCGCGCGCCCATCCGGGGGCCGTGTGGTGAGCGCTGCCGCCAGCGCCGCTGCGACCCCGCGCCAGATCATGGCGTGGTTGCAGAGCGTGCCCGACCCCGAGATCCCCGTGCTGTCGGTGGTGGACCTGGGGGTGGTGCGCGACGTCGCCTGGGACGGCGCAACTTGCGTGGTGACGATCACGCCTACGTATTCCGGCTGCCCCGCCATGCGCGAAATCGCCCATGACATCGAGCGCACGTTGGCCGGGCATGGCGTGGCGCCGGTGCGTATCGAGACCCGGCTGGCGCCCGCCTGGACGACCGACTGGATAACCGAACGCGGCCGCCAGGCGCTGCGGCAGTATGGCATCGCGGCGCCGGCGGAACGCGCCATCGACGTGTCCGGCATCAGCCGCCGCCTGCCGCAGCCCACCGTGGCCTGCCCGCACTGCGGCTCGACCCGCACGCGCCTGGTCAGTCATTTCGGATCGACTTCATGCAAGGCCCTGTATCGCTGCGCGGCGTGCCGGGAGCCGTTCGACTATTTCAAGACACACTGAGCAGGGCAGCATCACGCCATGAGCCAGACATTGTTCCATCCCTTGAAGGTCGCATCGGTTGCGCGCAACACGCGCGATGCGGTGGTGGTGACCTTCGACCTGCCCGATGACCTGCGCGCGCAGTTCGCCTTCCGTCCCGGCCAGTACCTGACGTTGCGCACCGAGCTCGACGGCCAGGAACTGCGCCGCTCGTACTCCATCTGTTCGGCGCCCGGCGACGGCATCTTGCGCGTGGCGATCAAGAAAGTCGACGAGGGGGTGTTTTCCAGCTGGGCCAATCACGAGCTGCAGGTCGGACAGACGCTCGAAGCAATGCCGCCGGCTGGCAGCTTTACCGTGGATTTCGCTGCGGAAAATCGGCGCCACTATGTGGCGTTCGCGGTCGGCAGTGGCATCACGCCGGTGTTTTCGCTTGTGAAAACCGCTCTGGCCACCGAGCCGCACAGCCGTTTCACGCTGTTTTTCGGCAATCGCGCGTCGTCGTCGGTGCTGTTTCGCGAAGAGATCGAAGACCTGAAGAACCTTTACATGGAACGGTTTTCGCTGGTGTACATCATGAGCCGCGAAAGCCAGGATATCGAGCTGTTCAACGGCCGCCTGGATGGCGACAAGGTGGACGAACTGCTGTCTTGCTGGCTGCGGGTCGACGATATCGATTACGCCTTTGTCTGCGGCCCCCAGATCATGACCGAAAGCGTGGTGCAGCGCCTTCAGGACCGGGGCATACCCAAGTCGCACATCAAGTTCGAACTGTTTGGCGCGCCGCGCGGGCCGCGCGCGCTGCGCACCGGGCGCGATCAGCCGCCCGCTCCCGGCAAGGGGCAATGCGAGGTCACGGTGGTGCAGGACGGCCACCGGCGCAGCTTCTTTATCGAAAAGAACAAGGACAGCGTGCTCGATTCGGCGCTGGCCCAGGGCATCGAACTGCCTTACTCATGCAAAGGCGGCGTCTGTTCAACCTGCCGGTGCAAGGTAATCGAAGGCGAAGTGGACATGGATGCCAACTTCGCGCTCGAAGATTATGAAGTGGCGCGCGGTTTCGTGCTCAGCTGCCAGAGCTACCCGGTCACCGACCGGCTGGTGCTGGACTTCGATCAGGAAACCTGAGCCGCCTGGCCCACACCCTACATTCAAGCCATACTCACACGGAGACTGCCTGTGTCATCAGAATTCTTTGAACGCCACAAGCCCTTGCTGGAGCGCGCGCTGGCCGCTGCCGCCGACAGGGGCTACTGGAGCCCGTTTGCCGAGTCGCCCAGCCCGCGCCACTATGGCGAGACGGCCGCCGAGCAAGGGCAGGCGGCTTTCCAGGCGCTGCGCGGCAAGGCTTTTGCAATCGAGCTGACCGGCGCGCAAGGCGCCGTGGGCGGCGAGCAGTCGCCTTACGGCTTTGCGCTGGACATCGCGTATCCGCGCGTGCCGCCGGCCACGCTGGTGCGCAACGCCAGCCGGGCCCTGGAGCAATGGCGGCGCGCCGGCGCGCAGGCGTGGGTGGGTGTATCGCTCGAGATCCTGACCCGGCTGAACCGGCGCAGCTTCGAAATCGCCCATGCCGTGCAGCACACCACCGGCCAGGCCTTCATGATGGCGTTTCAGGCGGGCGGGCCGCACGCGCAGGACCGCGGCGTCGAAGCAGTGGCCTATGCCTGGCAGGAAATGTCGCGCATCCCCGGCGTGGTGACCTGGGAAAAGCCGCAGGGCAAGCACGATCCCATCAAGATGGAAAAGCGCTTCACCATCGTGCCGCGCGGCGTCGCGCTGGTGATCGGCTGCTGCACATTCCCGACCTGGAATGGCTATCCGGGGCTGTTTGCCAGCCTGGCCACCGGCAATACCGTCATCGTCAAACCGCACCCGGGCGCAATATTGCCCCTGGCGATCACCGTGCAGGTGGCCCGCCAGGTACTGGCCGAGGCGGGCTTCGATCCGGACATCGTGCAGCTGGCCGCGCATGCCGCCGATGACGACACGGCCCGGCAGCTGGCGCAAGATCCCGCCGTAAAGATCATCGACTTCACCGGCAGCAATGCCAACGGCGACTGGCTGGAGCAAAACGCCCGGCAGGCGCAGGTGTACACCGAAAAGGCGGGCGTCAACCAGGTGATCATCGATTCCACCGACGATCTCAAAGGCATGGCGCGCAACTTGGCGATATCGCTGGCGCTGTATTCGGGCCAGATGTGCACGGCGCCGCAGAACATCTACGTGCCCCGCGGCGGCATCCGGACGGCCGACGGCCACGTCGGTTTCGACGATGTGGCCGCGGCGCTGGGCGACGCTTTGCGCAAGGTGTGCGGCGATCCGGCCAAGGCCGTCGAGCTCACCGGGGCCCTGCAGAACGAAGGAATCGCCGCGCGCATCGAGCAGGCGCGCTCGCTGGGGCTGCCGGTCGTGGCCGACAGCCAGCCGTTGGCTCACCCGCAATTCGAAGGCGCCCGGACCCGCTCGCCCCTGTTGCTGCGCGCCGACGCGGACAACGCGGCGATCTGGAAGGAATGGTTTGGCCCGATAGCCTTTGTGGTGGCCACCGACAGCACCGCGCACAGCATCGACCTGGCGCGTGACAGCGTGGTCCGGCATGGCGCACTGTCGCTGGCAGCGTATACGTCTGACGACGACGTGGCGCGTCAAGTACAGGATGCCGCCGAGTTGGCGGGCGTGGCCCTGTCGATGAACCTGACCGGCCCCGTGTTCGTGAACCAGACCGCCGCCTTCAGCGATTTCCACGGCACCGGCGCCAACCCCGCCGCCAATGCGGCGCTGTCGGATTCGGCGTTCGTGGCCAACCGTTTCCGCGTCGTACAGACGCGCCGCCATATCTGACCGGAAGCCTGCCATGACTTACGAAAGCATATTGTTCGAACTTTCGGGCGGCATTGCGCGGCTGACGCTCAATCGCCCCGACAAACTCAACAGCTTCACTGCCGCCATGCACGGCGAGGTGGCCGATGCGCTGGCGCGCGTCGAAGCCGAGGGTGCGCGGGTGCTGGTGATCACCGGCGCCGGGCGCGGCTTCTGCGCCGGCCAGGACCTGAACGAGCGGCAGGTAAGCAACGGCGTGCCGCCAGACCTGGGCGAGACCGTCGATAAGTATTACGCGCCGCTGGTGCGCCGGCTGCAGGCGTTGCCCATGCCCGTGCTGGTTGGCGTCAACGGCGTGGCGGCAGGGGCGGGCGCCAATCTGGCGCTGGCTGGCGACATCGTCATCGCCAAGGAATCCGCGAGCTTCATCCAGTCGTTCTGCAAGCTGGGCCTGATTCCCGACACTGGCGGCACTTATGCGTTGCCGCGCCTGGTGGGGCGCGCGCGCGCCATGGGGCTGGCGCTGCTGGGCGACAAGCTTTCCGCGCGCCAGGCGCAGGATTGGGGGCTGATCTGGCAGTGCGTGCCCGATGACGAGTTCAACGCCACACTGGAGCGGCTGGCCGCGCATTTCGCGGCGGCGCCCACGCGCGGCCTGGCTGGCGCCAAGCAGGCGCTCAATGCCAGCCTGCAGAACGACTTGTCTACCCAGCTGGATCTCGAACGCGACCTGATGCGCGAGCTGGGCCGCAGCGCCGACTATGCCGAAGGCGTGGCTGCCTTCCTGGGCAAGCGCGAACCGCAATTCAAGGGGCGCTGATGAGCACGTCTTTACCGGACACCGACATCCCCGCCGATCCGCGGGAACTCGCGCAGGCGGTGGGCGCCACGATGTATGCGGCCGACGCCGCGTCGCAAGGCCTGGGCATGGAAGTGGTCGAGATCGGCCCGGGCTATGCGCAATTGACCATGCGCGTGCGGCCCGACATGCTGAACGGACACAAGACGTGCCACGGCGGGTTCATCTTTGCGCTGGCCGACAGCGCGTTCGCATTTGCGTGCAATTCGCGCAATGTCAGCACGGTGGCCTCGGGTTGCAATATCGATTACCTGGCTCCGGGCCTTGCGGGCGACCTGCTCACCGCCGTGGCGCAGGAGCGTTCGCTGGCAGGCCGCACGGGCGTCTATGACGTGACCATCACCAACCAGGAAGGCCGGCAAGTGGCGCTGTTCCGGGGACGCTCGTACCGCATCAAGGGGCAGATCGTCGGCACGCCTTCCGATACGTGAGCGCAGTATTTTCTGTGTAGCCAGACTCAATACGATAAAGCGGCCAGGCGCCGCCAAGCATAACCAGGAGACGTTTCATGTCCATCACCGACAGCAGGCCCGGGCTGGATCCCATCGAACATGCCAGCCGCGACGAAATCGAAGCATTGCAGCTCGAACGCCTGAAATGGACGCTGGCGCATGCCTACCGCAATGTGCCCCATTACCAGCGGGCCTTCGATGCCGCCGGCGTGCATCCGGACGACATGAAGCAGCTCTCCGACATCAGCAAGTTTCCGTTCACCACCAAGCAGGACCTGCGCGATAACTATCCCTATGCAATGTTTGCCGTGCCGCGCGAAAAGGTGGTGCGTGTCCATGCGTCCAGCGGCACGACGGGCAAGCCCACGGTGGTGGGCTATACGGCCCGCGACATCGAGAACTGGTCGGGGCTGGTGGCGCGCTCGATCCGCGCGGCCGGCGGCAAGCCCGGCGACATCGTGCACGTGGCCTATGGCTACGGCCTGTTCACGGGCGGGCTGGGCGCGCATTACGGCGCCGAGCGCCTGGGCTGCACGGTGGTGCCGATGTCTGGCGGGCAGACCGAAAAGCAGGTGCAGCTGATCAACGATTTCCGGCCTGACATCATCATGGTCACGCCATCGTATTTCTGCAACATCATCGAAGAGCAGCGTCGCCAGGGCATCGATCCGCGCCAGAGTTCGCTGCGCATCGGCATTTTCGGCGCCGAGCCCTGGACCGGCCAGATGCGCCAGGACATCGAATCCGAGGCCGGGCTCGACGCGGTCGACATTTATGGGCTTTCCGAAGTCATGGGGCCGGGTGTGGCCAGCGAATGCGTCGAAACCAAAGATGGCCCGGTGGTGTGGGAAGACCACTTCTACGCCGAGATCGTCAACCCCGATACCGGCGAGCCGGTGGCCGATGGCGAGCCCGGCGAACTGGTGTTCACATCGCTTACCAAAGAGGCGATGCCCGTCATCCGCTATCGCACCCGCGACCTGACGCGCCTGCTGCCGCCCACGTCGCGCAGCATGCGGCGCATCGGCAAGATCACCGGCCGCAGCGACGACATGCTGATCGTGCGCGGCGTGAATCTGTTTCCGACGCAGGTAGAAGAGCAGGTGCTCAAGATCGCGCAGCTGGCGCCGCACTATCAGCTGGTGCTTACGCGCGAGGGACACCTGGACCAGCTGGAGATCCTGACCGAAGTGCGCGATGAGTTCGCGCACCTGGGCGAATCCGAGCGCGAGGCGCTGGCCGGGCAGCTTCAGCACGCCGTAAAGTCTTATATCGGCGTGACGGCCCGCGTGCGCGTGGCCGCCGGAGGTTTCGTCGAGCGCACGCTGACGGGCAAGGCCCGCCGGGTGATCGACAAGCGTCCGCGCTGAGCGCTCAGGCGGGCCGTATGGTCAATGCGGCCGCAGCCGGCGCAGCCTGTTCCAGCCCCAGCATGTCGGCCAGGCTGCGCTCCGAAGGTTCCTGCACGAGCCGGATATGCGCTTCCAGGTCGCGCAGGTGCGTGTCCATTTCGGCAATGGCCTGAGCCACGCGCCCCTGTTCCAGGTGGTCGAGCACGCGCGCGTGCTCGTCGTGCTCGCAGGCGGCGTTGCCCGGCGGCTGGAAAATGGCAACGACGAGCGAGCAACGCGATATGGTTTCTCTCAGGTAGCGCGCCAGCAGCGGGTTGCCCGAGAGTTCGCCCAGTTTCAGGTGGAATGCGCTGGCAAGGGGCGCCCAGTGAGTTTGCGGCGCATGATGCATGGCGCGATGCTCATCGCGCAATTGCCGTCGCAGCATCGCGTAGTCGGCCCGGCCGGCCGACCGCGCCACCAGAGGCAGAATCGCCGCTTCGAGAGCGCGCCGCGCCTCGAACAACTGGCCCACTTCTTCGCGCGTGGGCATGGCCACCGATGCGCCGCGGTTGGGCCGCAATTCCACGACATGGTCATGCGCGAGGCGCTGCAATGCCTTCTGCACGATGCTGCGGCCCACACCGAACAGTTCGCACAATGCCACCTCGGGAAGCTTCGTCCCGGGGCGCAGGCGTTGGCTCATGACGCCGTCTATCACCGATTGATAAATGTGCGCCTCGGCGTGGTCGGCGCGGCGCGGCTGCTTGGAGGACTTGGCAGTCATGGTCGTGAGTCCAGCGCGCGTCGTCACACCGCGGCTTGCGCCGAGGTTCCCAGGGCTGCCGTGGATCGTCCTGCAGCGCACGCCAGGCGGATCAGCGCCAGATCGCTGCCGGCTGGCCCCAGCAGCGAGATGCCCGCCGGCATGCCGTCGGATCCGATATAGGGGATATTCACCTGGGGCAGCCCCGCCAGCCCGGCGATCGCCGTAATGCGGAAGGTGCTGGCGCGTATGGCGTCGACCGAGGCCGGGTCCGCGTCGCGTGCAATCGCGATACTGGAAGCGGAGGGCAGGATGCCTATCCTGTCTGCACCAAGCAGGCCGCGCACCTCGTCGCGCAGCACCGCCTGCATGGCATAGGCCTGTGCGGCATCGCCTTGCGTGACGCGGGATGCCGCGTCCCAGCGGCCCTGTATGGCGCGGTCGAACACGGGGCGGGCGCTCGCGATCCAGTCGCGATGTGTCTGCCAGGCATCGTGGGCGGATGCCGTGATGTAGGTCTGCCGCCAGGTATCCAGGTGGTGCGACGATGCCGGGGCGCGTTCAACGCGCAGCCCGGCGTCGCGTTCCAGCGCTTGGGCGACTTTGTGCGCGAGCGGCGCAAAAACGGCGTCCGCCTGCGCCAGTGCGTCGGTCAGCAATACAGCGCCGCGCCACGTTCTGCCGGCTTCGTCGTTCAGCAGGACGCTTCCCACACGCTCGAAAACGTGGGCATCGGCGGCCATCCACGTCATCGTATCGAACCGCGGCGACAACGGCACGACGCCCGTGGCGCTGAGGCGGCCGTGCGTGGTGCGCAGGCCCCACAGGCCGCAGTAACTGGACGGAACGCGCGTCGACCCGCCGGTGTCGGTGCCCAGGGCGAAATCCACCAGGCGCGCGGCGGCCGCGGCGGCAGAGCCGCTGGACGATCCTCCCGTCACGCGGTCGGGCGCGCGCGTGTTCAGCGGCGTGCCGTAATGAATATTGGCGCCATGAATACTGTAGGCCAGTTCGTCGGTCAAGGTTTTGCCGTGCAGCGTCGCGCCGGCTGCAAGCAACCGGGCCACCAGCGCGCTGTGCCCGGCGGCCGGCGCGTGGGTGTCGAGCCAGGCCGGGTTGCCGGCGCCCGTGCAGTAGCCCGCCACGTCGAACAGGTCCTTGGCGGCGAAGTTCAGGCCGTCGAGCGCGCCGCTGCCGGTGGGCGAAACGGTGAAGTGGCCGTGCGGCACCCACGCGCCGACGGTGTCAGAAAAAGGCAGGGAGTTGGAGCTGGAAGTCATGGCAGGGTTTCCGCAATGGTGAGCGCGTCGACATGGGCGCAGATGGCGCCCGGCGTAGTGAACCAGACATGGCCGCCGTCGCGCTGGCGGGCGATATGAGTCAGCGCGCGGCGCAAGTGGCGCAGCCGGTATGGCTGGCCCACCAGGTAGGGGTGCAGGGCGATACCCATCACCAGCGGCTGCCTGTGCGACTGCTCGAGCATCTCATCGAAGTTGTCGATGATGAGCTGGGCGAAGTCCTTTCCGTCCAGCTGCCGGGCCACGATCATGGGTATATCGTTGACTTCCTGCGGGTACGGCACAGCCCATAGCGGCTGTCCGCCGCGCGTGCGCAGGCGCGTGGGCTGGTCATCGTGGCACCAGTTGAGCGTGTAGCGGTAGCCGGTTTCGGCCAGCAGGTCGCAAGTCAGCGTCGATTCTGCGATCCATGGCGACAGCCAGCCGGCAGGCCGCATTCCGGTAAACGCGGCGAGGCGGTCTGCGCAGTGGGCCAGCAGTGCGCGTTCGGTTGCTTCGTCATAGGCGGCCTGGTGTTCGGCATTGGTATGGCCGTGCGCGATCAGTTCATCGCCGCGCGCCGTGAACGCGCGGATCAGTTCCGGACAGTGATCGAGTATTGCCGTATTGGCAATGACGCCGGCCGGCAGGCCCAGGGATTCAAACAGTTCCAGGCAGCGCCAGGCGCCGACACGATTGCCGTATTCGCGCCAGGCGTAATTGAGCACGTCGGGTTCGCCGAAGCTTGCGCCCAGCCGCGCGCCCAGGCCGCCGCCAAACGCGAAATGCTCCAGGTTGAAGCCCAGGTATACCGCCAGGCGCGCACGGCCCGGCCAGTGGTAGTCGGGCCGCGCATGGATCGCGGAATAGTCGAAACGTCCGTGGGTGGGCGGCGGCCCGAAGGCATGCGAGGCTTGCCGGGTTGCCGTCATAGCGTGGCCAACCCCGCCCTGGCCAGCAGCCATTCGGCGCTGTCATTCCAGACGTCCATCTCGGTGATCAGGCCATCGCACACCACGTAGCGATCGATATAGCGATTGCCTTCAAAGGGCGTGCCGTCCAGCCATTCGCCATACAGGGTGCCTCGGTTGTACACCACCGAGCGCGCGGGCGTGGCGCCAGCCACGACATCAGTGGATTCAAAGCGCTTTTTGACCCACGCATAACGCGAGCTGTTGAACGCCGCGCATTCGGCGGGATCACGCATTTCGCGTCCGCCCGTAAAGCGGATACGCAACTGCGGGCTGACGTAGCGCCGCGCGCCGTCGGGGTCCGGCTTCATCAACGTGGTCAGGTAAGTGTCGACGATCCCGGCGGGATCGAAGCCGTCGCCCTCGACGGGCTGTTCTGGTGCGTCATGCATGGTTTTCTCCCATGTTTGCGTCATTGTGGTGCATGGCTGCTGTGGCAATGAAGGGCCGGCGTGCAGTGTGTCGTTGCGTGGCTGCCGCGGTGGCCCCGGTTCCTCGAATCGTCGTCAATAGATGCGGCCGGATTGACGACAAAACCTATTGAGCATTGAAGCAAACAACATGCCAGTTTGTCGGCAAAAAGCCTGAAGTTGGCATAGGTCTTGCTTGAAGCAGGGCAGGGCCTGCAAAGGCCTTCTACACAAACTGCCCTACAGGAGAGCGCCATGTCCAGATTCCGCCGCACCTTCTTCAGTGTTGTATTTTCAGTGGCCTGCACGAGCCTGGCCGCTGCGGCGCAGGCGGCCGAGCCTATCAAGATCGGCTTGATCACTGCGTTGTCGGGTCAGTCCGCCCTGGCAGGCGAGGCTATCAGCCGAGGCCTGCAGGTGGCCATCGACGAGATCAACGCCGCGGGAGGCTTGCTGAACGGGCGCCCCGTGGAACTGGTGCGCCGTGACGACGAGGCCAGCCCCGCCAAGGGCGTGGTGGCCGCGCGCGAACTGATCCACAAAGAAAAGGTCGCGGTGATCTTCGGCGGGCTCGACACGCCGGTATCGCTGGCGATCGTGCCGCTGGTCAACCAGGCCAAGGTGCCCTTCATGGGCCCTTGGGCAGCCGGCACACCCATCACCAAGAACGGTGCACAGCCCAACTACGTATTCCGTGTTTCGGCGGTGGACGAAATCGTCGACGCGGCGATGGTCGACTACGCCGAGAAGACCTTCGGCGCGACGAAGTATGGCCTGATCATGGTCAACAACCCCTGGGGCGAGTCGAACCAGAAAGGCTTGGTGGCCGCGCTTGCCGCCAAGGGCATGAAGCCGGTGGGCAGCGAGAAATTCGACGGCAACGAGGTTGACGTGGTGCCCCAGCTAAGCCGCCTGAAGACCGCCGGCGCGGACGTGCTGATGATGGTGGGCAACGTCGGTCCGTCGGCCCAGGTGGTGAAGTCGCTGGATCGCATGGGGTGGAAAGTGCCCGTGGTTTCGCATTGGGGGCCCGCGGGCGGCCGTTTCACCGAACTGGCCGGCCCCAATGCGAAGGACGTGCATTTCGTGCAGACGTACAGCTTCTTCGGCGAGCAATCGCCCGTGGGCCGGAAAGTGATCGATGCGCTCAAGGCCAAGTACTCCAACGTCAAGGGCCCGGAAGACATCACGCCGGCCGTGGGCGTGGCCAACGCCTATGACGCCATGCACTTGACGGCGCTGGCCATTCAGAATGCCGGCTCGACCGATGGCGACGCCATCCGCCAGGGCTTTTACAAGATCGACAACTACGATGGCCTGATCAAGCAGTACAAGAAGCCATTCGCGGCCGATAGTCACGACGCCATCACTGCCCAGGACTACGTGTGGGCCCAGTTCATCGATGACCGCATCTTGCCCGTCGGGCTGGTGAAGTAAGCGCCGGGGAGCGGATGATGCAATTGCTGGCGGCGTTGATCAGCGGACTGGGCCTGGGCAGCATGTACGGCCTGATGGCCCTGGGCTTTCATATCACCCATTCAGTATCGGGAACGGTGAACTTTGCCCAGGGCAGTTCGATGATGTTGGGGGCGGTGCTGTGCTTCACGTTTGCGCAGACGCTGGGCTGGGGCCTGGCGCCCGCCATCGTGCTGGCGCTGCTGTGCTGCGCGTTGTACGGGCTGCTGGTGGAGTTCCTGGCGGTGCGGCCGTTCGCGTCGCGCGGTTCCAATGCCTGGCTGATGTCTACCGTGGCGCTGGGCATCGTGCTCGACAACGTGGTCATGCACACCTTCGGCAAGGAGCCGCGCAGCCTGCCATCCCCCCTGGCGGTGACGCCTATCGAGGTATCGGGGCTGGGCCTGGGCGTGTATCCGCTGCAGTTGCTTATTCCACTGGTGGGCCTGGCCCTGGCCGCGGCGCTGCATCTGGTTGCGCGCCGCACGCGCTGGGGCATCGCGCTGCTGGCCGTGGTGCAGAACCGTGACGCCGCGCGCTTGATGGGCATCCCGATCAGGCGCGCCGTGGCGGCCACGTATGCCGTGTCCACGCTGCTTGCCGGCATCGCGGGCATGCTGATCGCGCCGCTGTTCAACGTGACCGCCGACATGGGCACGCTGTTCGGGCTGAAGGCCTTTGCCGTGGCCATCCTGGGCGGCATATCCAGCGCCTGGGGCGTCATGATCGCGGGCCTGATCTTCGGCGTGGCGGAAGCCCTGATCACCGTCACGCTGGGCTCGGGATACACACACATCATTACGTTCACCCTGGTGATCGCGGTACTGGCCATGCGGCCCAACGGCCTGTTCGGACGGGCAGAGGTCAAGAAAGTATGAGCTCCAAGTCTTTGATGTTCAGCGGCGCGATCGCCGTCCTGGTGCTGGCGCTGGCGTTTACGCTGAACAGCTACTACGTTTTCGTGCTGGCCAATGTGGTGCTGATCGCCATGGTCGGCATTGGCCTGAATGTACTGCTGGGGCTTACCGGCCAGGTGTCGTTCGGGCATGTGGGCTTTTATGCGGTGGGCGCCTATGCCGTCGCCGTGCTAACCACCAAGGCCGGCTGGAGCTTCTGGCCTGCCTGGGCCGCGGGCGCCTTGCTCGCGGCTGCCCTGGGCACGCTGCTGGCGCTTCCGGCGCTGCGCGTGAAGGGGCCTTACCTGGCGATGATCACCATCGCCTTCAGTTTTATCGTGCAGCACGCGATCGTCGAGATGCCCGAGTTGACTGGCGGGCAGAGCGGCATCATGGGCATCCTGCCGCCGCAGATCAGCGCCGCATGGACCGCCGAGCAGACGGTGACGGTGCTGGCGGTGGCGGCCGCCTTAGTGTTGCTGGCAGGCTATGCGCTGCTGGCGCGCGGCCCCTGGGGCGCCGCCATGCGGGCCATTAACGACAGCGGCACGGCCGCCCAGTCCATCGGTTTGAACCAGCTGGTGATCAAGACCGTCGCGTTCACGCTGTCGGCCGCCGCCGCCGGGCTGGCCGGCGGCCTGTTCGCCGCGCTGTCGGGGTTTGTCACGGCCGATACCTTCAGCTTCATGCAGTCCATCCTGTTTGTGCTGGTGGTGATCATCGGGGGCGCGGGCACGGTGGCGGGGCCGATCATCGGCGCCGTTATCGTGGGCGTGCTGCCCGAACTGCTGGCATCGCTGGAAGACTACCGCCTGCTGTTCTTCGGCGCCTTGCTGCTGCTGGTGCTGTGGGTGGCGCCCGACGGCGTGGTGGGACTGTGGCGACAGGTATTCGGCAAATCGGCATCGGCCGGCGCCGATGCCAGCGTGCGCGTCACCGCGCAGCCCAAGCTGCCTCGCCGCGACCGCGCTTCGCTGGCCGCGCGCGGCCTGGGCATCACCTTCGGCGGCGTGCATGCAGTCAGCGACCTGAGCATGGATATGCCTGCGGGCAAAGTCACCAGCCTGATCGGCCCCAACGGGGCGGGCAAGACCACCGCCCTGAACATGCTCAGCGGCTTCTACCGGCCCTCATCGGGCAAGGTCGCGCTGGCTGCGCGCAAACTTGACGGCCTTGCGGCATTCCGTATCGCGCGCGCCGGGCTGGCCCGCACTTACCAGACCTCGCAGCTGTTCGGTTCTTTGAGCGTGGAGGACAACGTGGTGCTGGCGATGGGGCGCGGCCGGCTGGGCGGGCTCTTTTCGGCTGGCCGCTTTCATGGCAAGGCGGCGCGCGAGCAGGCGCGCGCGCTGCTGGCGTTCTGCGGTTATCAAGGCTCGCCCACTGCGAACGCAGCCGGATTGGCGCACGTCGACCGGCGGTTGGTGGAGATTGCCCGCGCGCTGGCCACCGATCCGGACATGCTGTTGCTTGACGAGCCCGCCGCCGGATTGTCGCGTGAAGACAAAAGCATGCTGGGCGCGCTGCTGCGCCGGATTGCCGACGCGGGCATAGGCGTCGTGCTGGTCGAGCATGACATGACCCTGGTGATGTCGATTTCCGACCAGCTGGTCGTGCTGGACGCCGGGCGCCGGCTGGCCGTGGGCACGCCTGCGCAAGTGCAGAACGATCCGGCAGTCCGGCAGGCCTATCTGGGCGAGTCACTGGATATGCCGGCTCGCCAGCCGGGCGGGGCGCGGGCCGGCGCCGAACTGCTGGGCGTGGACAGCCTTGTGGCCGGCTATGGCGCAGAGCCGGTGCTGCACGGCATTACGCTGCAGGTGCGCAGCGGCGAAATGGTGGCCTTGCTTGGCGCCAATGGCGCCGGCAAATCGACCCTGATGCGTACGCTGGCCGGTCTGCATCGCAGCCAGTCGGGCGCCATGCATGTGGACGGGCATCCGCTCGAAGGCCTGCCCGCCGAGCAGGTGGTGGCGCTGGGCCTGGTGCTGGTGCCCGAAGGCCGGCAGGTCTTTCCCGAACTCTCGGTGCTGGACAACATCCGCCTGGGCGCCTTCCGCGCCCCCGACGATCGCGAAGCGCGCGTCCAAGCGATGCTGGACCGCTTTCCGCGGCTGCGCGAACGCCTGCATCAGCGCGCTGGACTGCTGTCGGGCGGCGAACAGCAGATGCTGGCCGTGGCGCGTGGCCTGATGAGCCGGCCTCGCGTGCTGCTGCTCGACGAGCCGTCGCTGGGCCTGGCGCCCAAGGTGATAGCCGAGTTGTTTGCGTCGCTGGACCGACTGCGTGACGAAAACATGACTATCCTGCTGGTGGACCAGATGGCCGGACTGGCTCTGGCGCTGGCCGACCGGGCCTACGTCATGGAAGGCGGCCATGTGGTGGCGCAGGGCACGGCCGCCGACATCGCCGGCAACGACGAGCTTGCCGAGGCGTACCTGGGCGGCCATGCTTGAGTTTGTGTGCGTCGCCGGCTGCGAAGCTATCCGCCCAGCAGGTCGTAAGAATCGAGCAGCGCGTAGACGATTTCGGGGTTGCGCTCCAGGCCGCGGCGTATGGCCGCGGGCACGGTCTGGCGCGTTTTCTGGCATAGCCCCGGCTGGTCGGCAATTTCGATGCGCAGGCCGCGCACGGTGCGCACTTCATTCGGCCCGGGAGCCACGGTGACCGACATGCCCAGCTGCGCATGCATCAGCTGCTGCATGCGCCGCAGGTCTTCCAGGCTCGAAAGCGTCTCCAGCCGCGCCACCAGCCGCTTTTCTTCTTCGCGGGTCAGGCGCAGCACGCGGACATCGCTGCCGGGCGTGGCCAGCAGCGTGTCGCGGTCGCACTTGCAGGCCCCCGGCGGGCATTCCTGGCGGATGGGAAATGGAACGTTCATCTCGCCAGCAACGGTATCACATGCGGCAACCTATTTGGCGTACACCAGGTCGCGCAGGCCGAGCGACAGGCCTGGCCAGTAGGTAATGACCATCAGGCAGGCCACCACCACCAGCACGAAAGGAATCAGCGGCTTGATCAGCCGTTCGAGCGGCAGCTTTGCCACCGCGCATGCCGCGAACAGGTTCACGCCGAACGGCGGGGTGATCATGCCCAGGGCGAGGTTCACCACCATGATCACGCCAAAGTGAACAGGGTCCACGCCGAACTGCATCGCCACCGGCAGCAGCAACGGCGCCAGCACCACCACCGAGGCCGAGGTTTCGATGAACATGCCGATGACGAACAGGGCGGCGTTGACGCCCAGCAGGAAAGCCGTCTTGTCGTGGAACAGTTGCGCCAGCCATTGGCCCAGGGCATCCGGTACGCCCGCCCGGTTCAACAGGAAGCTGAACACGCCGGCGTTGGCGATGATGAACATGATGACCGACGTCGATATCACCGAACGATGCAGGGTCTCGGACAACGTGCGCCAGCCGAGCCGGCGGTAAACAAATTTGCCCACCACCACTGCGTACATCACGGCCACCACCGAGGCCTCGGTGGGCGTGAAGACGCCGCCGTAGATGCCGCCCAGGATGATCACCGGCATCAAGAGCGCCAGCCACGCACGCTTGAATGACGGCCAGAGCGGCAGGCGGCCCTCGCCATCGAGCTTGCCCAGGCCATGGCGCTTGGCGTACAGCCACACATACAGCATCAATGCGCCGCCGATCAGGATGCCAGGCACCACGCCGGCAATGAACAGTTCGCCGGTCGATGTGTCGGTGGACACGGCAAACAGGATCATGGGAATCGATGGCGGGATGACAACGCCCAGTTCGGCGGCGCTGGCCTGCAGCGATGCGGCAAAGGGCGCCGGGTAGCCGTGGCGTATCATCGCGGGGATCAGGATGGCGCCCACGGCGAACGTGGTGGCCACGCTGGAGCCGGCCACCGCGGCGAAGATCATGCAGGTCAGCACGCAGGTGCATGCCAGCCCGCCCTGCACGCCGCCCACCACGCTCTTGGCGAACTCGACCATGCGGTCGGAAATGCCGCCGGCTTCCATCAGGTTGCCGGCCAGGATAAAGAAGGGCACCGCCACCAGGGGGTACTTGTCCAGCGCCGCGTACAGCTGCTGGGCGACTACCAGCCAGGGCAGCCCGGCCAGCGATACGCCCGTCAGGGCGGCCAGTCCGATGGCGATCGCCACGGGCACCGACAGCCCGAAGAAGATCAGCATCGTAAGAATCATCAATTGAGACATGGCAAGCTGCCTATAGTGTCGTCTTTGTGTAGCCGGCCCGGTGGGGGCGGCGGCCGCAGTTGAGCATCAGCCTTGCGCGTCGTTGCGCACCAGGTCGGGCTCGTCGGCGCCCAGCAGCCAGCGCGTCAGCACCGCGATGGCCGCCAGAGAGCAGCCCACAGGGATCGCAAGGTAGATCCAGGAAATCGAGATATCCAGGCTGGGCACGTTCTGGAAACGCACCCGGTAGGTCATATGGCCGCCGATCCAGGCGATGAACGCGAGGAATGCCAGGCATGTCACCGCGATCAGATGTTCCAGCGCGCGCTGCATGCGGCCCTGCAGGCGGTTGTGCAGCAATTCGACGCTGATCATGGCGCCTCGCCGGAAAGCCAGCGAAATGCCCAGCAATACCGTCCAGATCAAGAGCGCGCGCGTCAGCACCTCGCTCCAGTCGGCGGGCGATTGCAGGATGAAACGGGCAATGACCTGATAGAAAGCAGCCATGGCGGCGGCCACGAGCAGGATCTGGGCGACGATCGACACGCCCTTGAAAAGAAGGCGTTCGGCGAGACGGAGCAGGCGCATGGTGAGTTCCGGAATACGCAGACGGGGGTGGGGCGGGGCGGGGGCCGGCGGCGGGCGGCGCGGCCATCCTTGCATGGTGGCCGGGGCGGTGCACGCCGGATCGGCGTCCCGCCAGGCCGGGCCGGGCGCCGCGGCCTGGACCAGGGGGCTGCCCGGGCCAGCGGTGGCCCAGGCAGGCCCGCCCGGGGGCTTACTTGGTGTCGCGGATAGCCTCGATCAGCTTCTTATCGTATTTCTTGTAGTACTCGGCATAGGCCGGCTCGACCGCCGCGGCGAATGCATCGCGATCGACCTCAACGGTGACTTCCATGCCTTCTTTGCGCAGCTGCTCGACGCCGGTTTTCTCGATGTTGTCGACGTAATCGCGCATGGCCTGCGCCGACAGCTTGCCCGCCTGAGTGAATGCCGCCTTGTCGCTGTCGGACAAGCTTTCGTACACACTGGCCGACATCAGCACCAGCGCCGGGCCGTACACGTGGCCGGTCAGGGACAGGTGCTTCTGAATCTGCGACAGCTTGGCCGATGTGATCACCGACAGCGGGTTTTCCTGGCCGTCGATGGTGCCTTGCTGCAGCGCCGTGGCGACTTCGGGCCACGCCATGGGGGTGGGCAGAATGCCGATCTGGCGGAAGGCCGCAATATGGATGGGGTTTTCGGTCGTGCGGATCTTCAGGCCCTTGGCGTCGGCGGGGGTTTTTACCGCGCGCACGTTGTTGGTCAGGTGGCGAAAGCCTTGCTCGCCCCAGGCCAGCGCCACGATGCCGCGATCGGGAAACTTGGCCAGCATGTCCTGGCCGATCTGGCTGTCGAGCACCTTGCGGGCGTGGTCCAGGTCGCGCAGCAGGAACGGGATGTCGAAAACGCCGGTCTCGGGCACGAAGTTCAGCGTGGCGCCGGTAGAAACAATAGCCAGGTCGATCGTGCCGATCTGCAGGCCTTCGATGACTTCGCGTTCGCCGCCCAGCGCACTGTTGGGGAACTGCTGCACCTTGAACTTGCCGTTGGTCGTGCCTTCGATGGACTTGGCAAAGGCCTCGGCGCCCGCGCCGTAGTGCGACGACGTCGACAGCGCATAGGCCATCTTGAGGGTATTCTGGGCGGCTGCGGGCAGGGCGGCGGTAGCCGCGCACGCAGCCACCAGGGTGGCGGCTAGCCAGTTCTTACGCATAGTGTCTTCTCCGTGAACAAATCTGGATATTGGCGGTCGCATGTTACGCCCAGGGCGCATCATAGCGGCATTCCCCTTACAAACCGACCATTGGTTACCATTGCAAAATGATGGATTTCCCTGATTCTTCCGCCCGCACGCCCGCCGCCGGCCTGGTGGCCGCGCTGCGGCAGGGCGCCCGCATGATGATGCGCGACGCCCGGGCGGGCGAGCTGCGCCTGCTGGTGCTGGCTCTGGTGGTGGCGGTGGCCGCGGTCACCAGCGTGGGGTTCCTGGCCGACCGCGTCGGCCGTGCGCTTGACCGCGACGCCGCGCAGATGCTGGGCGCCGATCTGGTGCTTGATGCAGACGAACCCATCGCCGCAATGTTTGCCGACCAGGCCCGTGAGCGCGGGCTCCAGGTGTCGCGCACCCTGCAGTTCCCGTCGATGGCCAGCGCGGGCGACGCGGCGCAGCTCGTGTCGCTGAAGGCGGTCGAACCCGGGTATCCGCTGCGCGGCAGCCTGCGCGTATCCGGCGCATTCCACGAAGCAGGCGAGCCTACGCGCGATATCCCGGCGCCGGGCACGGTATGGGCAGATTCCCAACTGCTGGCCCTGCTCGATATCGCCGTGGGCGACACCATCGGGCTGGGCGACAGCCGCTTGCGTGTGGCGCGCGTCATCACCTACGAACCCGATCGAGGCATGCAGTTCGTCAATGTGGCGCCGCGGGTCATGATGCGCGCCGACGACCTGCCGGCCACGGGGCTGGTGGCTCCGGGCAGCCGCATCGGCCATGCCCTGCTGGTGGCGGGCGAGCCCGCGGCCGTGGCCGATTATTCCGCGTGGCTGCAGCAGAACCTGCAGCGCGGCCAGAAGCTCGCCACGCTGGAATCGGGCCGCCCGGAAGTGCAGCGCACGCTCGATCGCGCGCAGCGCTTCCTGTCGCTGGTGGCCTTGCTGGCTGTGCTGATTTCTGCGGTGGCGGTGGCCCTGGCGGCCGGCCGCTTCATGCTGCGGCACCGCGACGGCATTGCGGTCATGCGGTGTCTGGGCGCGCAGCAGGCGCAGATCACGCGCATGCTGGTGCTCGAGTTCACGCTGGTAGGCGTGTTTGCCTCTGCGGCCGGCTGCCTGTTGGGGTATGCCGTGCACCAGGGCCTGGTGGCGGTGCTGGGCGGCCTTATCGACACCAGCCTGCCTGCGCCATCGGCCGTGCCGGCCCTGCAGGGCCTGGTCACAGGGGTGCTGCTGTTGCTGGGCTTTGCGCTGCCTTCGCTGGCGCAACTGCGCCACGTGCCGCCCGCGCGGGTGCTGCGGCGCGATGCCGATACCTTGCGCGCCCGCAGCGCGGTGGGATATGCCTTCGGAGCCGCCGGCTTCGCCCTGCTGATATGGTGGTTTGCCGGCAATGCCCGCCTGGGGGCCGTGGTGGCCGGCGGATTCCTTGCGGCCTTTGCGGCATTTGCGCTGGTGGCATGGCTCTGCGTGCTGGGCCTGGCTCGCTTGCGCCGACTGGCCGCCGGCATGCCCACGCTGCGTTTTGCCCTCGCCGGGGTCGTGCGCCGCCGCGCGGCCACCATCACCCAGGTATGCGCACTGGCAATCGGCCTGATGGCCTTGCTGCTGCTTGCCATGACCCGCACCGACCTGGTGTCGGGGTGGCAGCGTACGCTGCCGCCGGACGCGCCCAACCGTTTCCTGATCAACATCCAGCCGGACCAGCGCCAGCCGGTGCTTGATTTCCTGGCCGGGCATGGTCTGCGCGACGTGGCGCTGTGGCCCATGGTGCGAGGCCGCCTGGTCGCCATCAACGGCCGTACGGTCGGGCCGGATGACTACGACGAGCCGCGCGCCAAGCGCCTGGTCAACCGCGAGTTCAACCTTTCTTATGGCGAGTCGCTGCCCGCAGGCAATCGCGTCGAACAGGGGCGTTGGCTGCGGCCCGACGTGCCCGAAGTGTCGCTCGAGAGCGGCCTGGCCCGGTCGCTGCGCCTGAATGCCGGCGACGAGCTCACGTTCGATATTGCCGGCGAGCCGGTGCGGGTGGCCGTGGCGGGCACGCGCAGCGTCGACTGGGATTCCATGCAGGTCAACTTCTTTGCCGTGCTGTCCCCGGCGGCGCTGCAGGGCATGCCGCAGAGCTGGATCACGTCGTTTCATCTGCCGGCCAGTCTGGCCGAGATGCCGCGTGAACTGCTGCGCCAGTTTCCCAACCTTACCGTGTTCGATGTGGGCGCCATTCTGAACCAGCTGCAGAACGTGCTGCAGCAGGTGACCCAGGCGGTGCAGGTGCTGTTCATATTTGCGCTGGCCGCCGGCGTGCTGGTGCTGGCTGCGGCCCTGACCGCCACGCGCGACGAGCGCGTGCGCGAGGCCGCCGTGCTGCGCGCCCTGGGGGCGACCCGCGCCCAGCTCGCGCGCGCCCAGCGCCTGGAAGTGCTGGCGGTGGGGGCGCTGGCGGGGCTGCTGGCGGCAGCCGGATCGGCGGCCGTGGCCTGGGCCCTGTCCACCTATGTATTCGATTTCCGCATTACCTTCAGCGCCTGGCCGTGGCTGGCCGGAGCGGGCGGCGGCATGGCCGCTGCGTGGGGCGGCGCCGCGCTGGCCCTGCGCGGCGTGCTGCGCGCGCCCGCGTTGCTGACTCTTCGAGAAACCTGATGACTGCTACCCGTGTCCAACCCAAGGTGGAATCCCTGCAAACCTCGACGACGCTGTTCGAATCGCTGGGCGGCGAGCCGGCCGTGCGCGCCCTGGTCGACCGTTTCTACGACCTGATGGACATCGAGTCCGATCTGGCCGAATTGCGCGCCACGCATGGCCCGAGCCTGGATTCCGCGCGCGAAAAACTGTTCCTGTTTCTGTGCGGATACTTTGGCGGGCCCAACTATTACATCGAGCGCTACGGGCATCCGCGCCTGCGGGCGCGCCACCTGCCGTTTTCCATCGGCCGGCTCGAGCGCGACCAGTGGGTGGCCTGCATGGGCCGCGCCATGCAGGACCAGGGGCTCGAGCCCGAACTGATCGACCGCCTGCTCGAGGCGTTTTACGGCGTGGCCGACTGGATGCGCAATCGTGACGACTGAGCGCGGCATCGACGCCGCCTCTGGCGCGCGGCGCATGGCGTGGGCGTCGCCGCCGCGCGGCGCCATGCTGGCCGACGCTCGCCTGGGCGACGCCGACGCCCGCTGGCTGGACCCCATCTGGTACGGCCAGCAAGCCAGCCCGGTGCAGGCGGGGGGGCGTCAATCGGCGTGGTTTGTGCACCAGGCCGACTGGCAGGGCGTATTGCGTCTGTACCGGCGCGGCGGCCTGGTGGCGCGGGTCAGCAACGACGCCTACCTTTGGCAGGGCGAATCGCGCACCCGCAGCTTCCGCGAATTCCGGCTGCTGGCCTGGATGCGTGAACAAGGCCTGAACGTGCCGGCGCCGCTGGCGGCCGGCTACTGGCGCCACGGCCTTTCCTACCGGGCGGCCATCCTGGTCGAGCGCATCGCGCAGGTCCGGCCCCTGGCGCATGTGCTCGACGAGCCCGTCTGGGATGCCGCCGCCACCGCCATCGCGGCCATGCACCGGCTGGGTGTATGGCATGCCGATCTCAACGCGTACAACATCCTGCTCGACCCCCGGGGCAGCGCCTGGCTGATCGATTTCGACCGGGGCCGGTCCGGCGGCGTTTCGGCCGGCGCCCGCCGCGCCAACCTGTTGCGGCTGCGGCGCTCGTTGCAGAAAGTCGGCGGCGAGGCCGGCCTGGCGTTCTGGGCCCGGCTGGACCAGGCCTATCGGGCCTGCCTGGACTGACGCACGGCCAGAGCCCGAGGCCGGGTTTCAATACACCCGCCAGCATGCAAGGGCGGGGCGTGGCGCCGGCCTGCCCGCGTCCGGGGCGCTGGCGCCGCAAAAAGGGCGGCTTCTGCGGCTTTTCCTGGCCAACCCCACCTAAAAAGGCTTTATCATTTTGCCCTTTGGCTAATTTTTGCACTGACTGTGGCAAGGGGCTCGCGATGATATTCAAGGCGGGAATGCGGTTGGCGCTCGGGGCGGCGCTGATGGCAGTGGCGGCGGGTGCCTGGGCGCAGGACCAGGTCGTCAACGTTTACAACTGGGCCGAGTACACGGCCCCCGACACCATACCGGGTTTCGAGCGTGAAACCGGCATCAAGGTGCGCTACGACGTCTACGACACCAACGACACTTTGCAGGCCAAGCTGCTGACCGGCAAATCGGGCTACGACGTGGTCGTGCCCTCCACGCACTATGCGTCGCGCCAGATCAAGGCCGGGCTTTTCCAGAAGCTCGACAAATCCAAGATTCCCAACTGGAAACACCTTGATCCCGACCTCATGGCGCTGGTGGCTTCGGTGGACCCGGGCAACGAGCACGTCATTCCCTGGGGGTACGGCACCAACGGCCTGGGCTACAACGTCACCAAGGTCAAGGAGATCATGGGCGAAGACGTTGACCTGGCCAACTGGGACATGCTGTTCAAGCCCGAAAACGCCGCCAAGCTGAAAGACTGCGGCATTTCGATGCTGGACGAGGCCGCTCAGGTGTTCCCGGCGGTGCTCAAGTACCTGGGCAAAGACCCCAACAGCGACAATCCCGACGACTACAAGGCCGCGCTGGCCCTGCTCAAGCAGATCCGCCCGTACATCCGGCAGTTCAGCTCGTCCGGCTATATCGACGAGCTCGCCGTCGGCGACCTTTGCATGGTGTACGGCTTTTCGGGCGACGTGATGATTTCGCGCAAGCGCGCCCAAGAGGCAAAGCGCCCCTACGAAATCAATTATTTCATTCCGAAGGGCGGCGCGCCTGCTTGGTTCGATGTCATGGCCATCCCCAAGGACGCGCCGAATCCGGACGCCGCGCACGCGTTCATCAACTACATCGAAACGCCGCAGGTGCACGCGGCCATCACCAACACCATGTTCTATCCCAACGCCAACAAGGCCGCGCGCGAGTTCGTGGTGAAAGACGTGGCCGACAACCCCATGATCTACCCCCCGGCTGATGTCGCCAAATCTCTCTACGTGATCCAGGCTCAGCCCCTGAACATCCAGCGCCTGCAGACCCGCATGTGGGCCGAACTGAAGTCCGGACGATAAGCATCATGAGCGACAGCCGTTACGCGGCGCAGCATTCCCCGGACCCCGACGAATTCGTGCGGGTGTCCGACCTGGTCAAGATCTACGGCGACGTGGTTGCCGTGCAGTCGGTCAACCTGGCCGTCAGGCGCAACGAGATCTTCGCCTTGCTGGGCAGCTCGGGCTGCGGCAAGTCGACCCTGTTGCGGATGCTGGCGGGTTTCGAGGAAGTCACCTCGGGCCAGATCCTGCTCGATGGCGAAGACATCACCACCGTGCCGCCGTACCGGCGGCCGGTGAACATGATGTTCCAGTCGTACGCGCTGTTTCCCCACATGACGGTCGAGGCCAACGTGGCCTTCGGGCTCAAACAGGAAGGCGTGCCGCGGGCCGAGATTCACGATCGCGTGTTCGAGGCGCTGGACCTGGTCCAGATGGCGGGCTATTCGCGCCGCAAGCCCCACCAGCTCTCGGGCGGCCAGCAACAGCGCGTGGCGCTGGCGCGCAGCCTGGTCAAGCGTCCCAAGCTGCTGCTGCTGGACGAACCCATGTCGGCGCTGGACAAGCAGATCCGCCAGAAAACGCAGATCGAACTCACCAAGATCCTGCAGCAGGTGGGTGTGACCTGCATCATGGTCACGCACGACCAGGAAGAAGCCATGACCATGGCGCATCGCCTGGCCGTCATGACCGAAGGCCAGATCGTGCAATGCGGCACGCCGCAAGAAGTCTACGCGTTTCCGAGTTCGCGCTTCGTGGCCGGGTTCATCGGTTCGGCGAACCTGCTCACGGGCACGATCGTCATCGACGAACCCGACCACGTCGCCATCGAATGCGCCGAACTCACGCGCCCGCTGTACGTCAGCCATGGCGTCAGCGAGCCGCTGGGCATGGAAGTGCACGTCTCCATCCGGCCGGAACGGCTGGTTGTGTCGCGCACGCAGCCGCCGGGCGACTACAACTGGGCGCACGGCATGGTCAGCCACATGGCCTGGATGGGCAGCTACGCGCTCTACCAGGTGCGCCTCGATTCCGGCAAGGTCGTCGAGGCCAGCGTGCCCAGCCTGCAACTGGCCCAGATCGACGCGCCCGGCATCGATGAAGAAATCTTCGTCAGCTGGGACGCCGACAGCGCGGTGGTGTTGCCGTCATGAAGCCGTTGGCGTTGCGTGGCTGGATGCCGTCGGGCCGCACGCTGGCGGTCGTGCCGCCGTTTGTCTGGCTGTCGCTGTTCCTGCTGGTGCCGTTCCTGCTGGTGCTCAAGATCAGCTTTGCCGAACTCGAGTTCGGCATTCCGCCCTACACGGCCCTGGCCGAATTCAAAGACGAGGCGGTGCAGTTCAGCCTGCACCTGCGCGGCTACATACTGCTGTTCACCGACAGCCTGTACGTGGCCACTTATTTGAACTCGCTGAAAATGGCGGCCATCACCACCGCCTGCTGCGCACTGATCGGCTACCCCATCGCCTACTACATCGCGCGCTCGTCGCCGTCCGTGCGCAACCTGCTGCTGCTGGCGGTGATCCTGCCTTTCTGGACGTCGCTGCTCTTGCGGGTATATGCCTGGGTGGGCATCCTGCGCAACGACGGCCTGCTCAATAAGCTGCTCATGGGCCTGGGCGTGATCTCCAGTCCGCTCGAGATCTACCGCACCGACCTTGCCGTGTATATCGGGCTGGTCTATGCCTACCTGCCGTTCTTCATCCTGCCGTTGTACGCCAACCTGGTCAAACTCGACCTGCGCCTGCTAGAGGCCGCCTACGACCTGGGCGCACGGCCCTGGCGGACCTTCTGGCACGTCACGCTGCCGCTTTCCCGCCCGGGCGTGATCGCCGGCGCCATGCTGGTGTTCATTCCGTCGGTGGGCGAATACGTCATTCCCGAAATGCTGGGCGGGGCCGACACCCTGATGATGGGCCGGGTCATGTGGAACGAGTTCTTCAATAACGCAGATTGGCCCATGGCATCGGCGGTGACCTGCATCATGGTCCTGCTGCTGCTGGTGCCGCTGGCGCTGTTCCAGTACAGCCAGGCGCGCCAGCAGGAAACCGCGCAACGGGGGCGCACATGAAAGGGCCGAACAAAACCGGGCGCGCCCTGACGCTGGGGCTGGGCTTTTTCTTCCTGTACGCGCCCATCATCAGCCTGATGGTGTTCTCGTTCAATGATTCGCCGCTGGTTACCACATGGAGCGGTTTTTCGCTGCGCTGGTACAGTTCGCTGTTGAACGACGACGCGCTGCTGCGGGCCGCCTGGCTGTCATTCAAGATCGCCACGCTGACCGCCACGGCGGCCGTCATCATCGGCACCTGGGCGGGCTACGTGCTAGTGCGCATGGGGCGGTTCCGGGGGTTCACGCTGTACCTGGGCATGCTGAGCGCGCCGCTGGTCATTCCCGAGGTGGTGTTGGGTATTTCCCTGCTGCTCATGTTCGTCGAACTGCGCGGCCTGTTCGGCTGGCCGGCCGAGAACGGCATGTTCACCATCTGGGTGGGCCATGTGACACTGTGCATGGCTTTTGTGGCGGTCATTATCCAGGCGCGTGTGCGCGACCTGGACCGCTCGCTCGAAGAGGCGGCGCTCGATCTTGGCGCGACCCCGCTTACCGTGTTTTTCCGCATTACGCTGCCGCTTATCGCGCCGGCGCTGGCGTCGGCGTGGCTGCTGTCGTTCACACTGTCGCTCGATGACGTGGTGGTAGCTTCGTTCCTGTCGGGGCCGGGCTCGACCACGCTGCCCATGGAAGTCTTTTCGCGGGTGCGCCTGGGGCTCAAGCCAGAGGTCAACGCGCTGGCCACCCTGTTCATTCTGGGCGTGGGCATCTGCGTCATCCTGGTCAACCGCCTGCAATTGCGCAAGGCATCGGAATCGAAATGAAGCACCAAGCAACCTTGTACGGCCTGGCCAAGTGCAGCACCTGCGTCAAGGCCCGCGAATGGCTGTCGACGCATGGCGTATCGCACGAATTTATCGACTACCGCGACCATCCCGTGCCTGCCGCCACGCTGCGGACGTGGGCCGAGCAGCTGGGCGGCTGGGAAAAACTGGTCAATCGCAGCTCCATGACCTGGCGCGGGCTGGCCGACGATCGCAAATCTGCGCAAACCGATGCCGACTGGACCCGCCTCATCGCCGACTACCCGGCACTGGTGCGCCGTCCCGTCACCGTCACGCCCGATGGCGTGGTGACTGTAGGCTTTTCCGAAAAGCGCTACGGCGAGCGCTTCGCCTGACCATGGGGGCGACCCGGCGCCCCAGGCTGCAGGCAAATCCGGCGCCCGGTCCGGCGCTGCCCGACAGTTTCTTCGACCGCGACCCTTGCCAGCTGGCGCGCGAGCTCCTGGGCAAGGTGATCCGGCGGCGGCTCGACGGCCTTTGGCTGTCGGCCCGCATCATCGAAACCGAAGCGTATTACCTGCACGAGAAGGGCAGCCACGCGTCGCTGGGATACACCCACAAGCGGCGCGCGCTCTTCATGGATGGCGGCACCATCTACATGTACTACGCGCGCGGCGGCGATTCGCTGAACTTCAGCGCGGGCGGGCCGGGCAATGCCGTGTTGATCAAGTCCGCGCACCCCTGGGTGGACGAAGTTTCGGGCCCGCAGGCCCTGGCCCGCATGCAGGAACTCAACCCTGACGCGCGCGGCCAGCCACGGCCGCCGGCGCGCCTGTGCGCGGGCCAGACCTTGCTGTGCCGGGCCCTGGGCCTCAAAGTGCCGGACTGGGACGCGCAACGTTTCGACCCGCAGCGCTTCTTTGTGCAGGACGTGGGGCAGTCGCCCGAGCGCATCGTGTGCACGACGCGCCTGGGCATACCGCCAGGGCGCGACGAACACCTGCGCTATCGGTTCGTGGATGCGGCCTACGCCGCGTTCTGCACGCGCAATCCGTTGCGGCGCGGGCAACAGGCCGGCCGAGACTACGACTGGATGGATCGCTACGGCGCCGTCGTGGACTGAGCCGCCACCTTGCCGTATTCGCGTTGCATGCGCGCGAGCCAATGCGCATATTTGCGGTGCATGCGGCGGCGGTTCAGCCGCTTGCTCCAGGCATAAAGCGGAACAAGGGGCAGCACCCCGAAGCCGTCGATCAGGTACATGCCAGCCTTGCCGTCGGCATTGCGGCCCAGCGCGATGTTCTTGGCCGACATGTCATTGATCACCACATGCGCCTCGATCAACGCCTCAAAAAACTCATCGAGCCGCTGCACCATGGCGCCAGTCACGCCTTCGCGTGCAAACACCTGCGCAAGTGTGGGGGCGATCCGGCCGTCTTCGGCGGTGATCTTTTCAACGAGTTGCCCCAGGCCCATCGACGTCTGCGCCACGCCCACCACGCGCGCCAGCGGCGCCGTGCCCGACCCGGGCATGCCCGCGCTGGCGCTGACATATTCCGAAAGCTCATCCAGGTAGACGCGGCAGGCGCCCGCACGCTGGAATTGCTTGTAGAAACGCTTGAGCGGCCTGCGCGCCAGGTACGCGGCGTAGTTTTCGGTGTTGATCACCTTGACCAGCAGCGACGGCACATGCGGGTGCTGGAAGACGCAGCGGTCAGCCCCCTTGGCCAGCATCTGCGCGCCGGCCAGATCCAGCGGGCCGAATACAGAAGCGTAGCTGCCGTCGGGCACGGCCTGCGCGTTGGATGGTTCGTGTTGCACAATGAGGTAGCGGCGGTTCTCGGATACCGTGCGATTGTCGAAGCTACGCCATATTTGCGCAACTGGGCCGATGCTACGGCCTTTTGCGGCGCGCGGCCGGGTTCAGGCCCACCGGCCGGGGCAGAACCGTTCCGCCATCTCTGGCCCGCCGCGGCCGGTCACCATGTCGGCCAGCACCTCGCCGACGGCGGGCGCAATCTGGAACCCGCCGCCAGAGAATCCAAACGCGTGTAGCACGCCTGGCGTATTGGGGCTGAAGCCGATGACGGGATTCTTGTCCGGGAAGTATCCTTCAATGCCCGACCAGCAGCGTATGACCTGGGCGCAGGCCAGCGCGGGCAAAATGTCGGGCGCCGTGCGTCCCAGTGCGGCAAGGGCTGCGCGGCCGGGGCGCGAGCGGTCGCCCGGCAGGCCCGTGCCGTATCCGCCACCCATGACCACATTACCGCGCACGACCTGTCTGGCATAGAAGCCGCCCCCCTCGACGCCCAGCGATACGCTTATCAACGGCGTCAGGGGCTCGGTGACCAGCATGGTGGGGTAGTTGACCTGCATCGGCAGCACGTCGCCGAACCAGCCCGCCACGACGGCGCCCCAGGCGCCCGCCGCATTGATTACCGTGGCCGCCTGTATCTGCCGCCCGTCTGCGGCGGTCAGCAGAAAGTCAGCGCCGCGCGTGTCGACGTTTTCGACGGCGCAGTTTTCCAGAAGATGCGCGCCGGCATGCGCCGCCGCGCGGGCAAAGGCGGGCGACACCAGGCGGGGGTTGGCCTGCCCGTCGTCCGGGCAAAGCGAGCCGCCCGCGATGCCGTCGCCCAGCGACGGGAAGCGGCGGCGCAATGCGGCGCCTTCGATAATTTCCAGGCCCAGGCCGAATTCGCGCACTTTCTCGCCGTAGGCCGCCAGTTTTTCCAGGTCGGCCCGAGATCGGGCCAGCTTCAGGTGCCCCGAGCGCACGTATTCGGCATCGGTGCCTATGAGCTCGGGCAGCCGGCTCCAGATGCGGTGGGCGCGTTGCGCGAGGTGCAGCTGTTCGGGGGGGCGGCCCTGGCGGCGCACGCCGCCGAAATTGACCCCGCTGGCGCGGGCGCCGCAATGGCCTCGCTCTATCAGCGCAACGGGCAGGCCGGCATGGCGCAGCGCCAGCGCGGCGCTGGCGCCTACCAGCCCGCCGCCGATGATGGCGACTTCAACATGCAAAGGCTTCATGGCGCGCTGCTGCCCACGCAGCTCAGGGTAATGGGTTTGACCGGCGCCTGGCTGCGCAGGCGGCCGATCTGCGACAGCGGCAGTTCGCGGCAGTGCGCCAGCAGCTCGGCGGCGCCGGCCTGGCACATGCGCCCCTGGCACAGGCCCATTCCCACGCGCGTCAGCGCCTTCAGCCGGTTGAGATCGTCTATCGCGTAATCGCGCGCAGCCGCGCGCAAAGCGCCGGCCCGGATTTCCTCGCATCGGCACACGATGACGTCATCCGTGCAGGCCGCCCCGGCCGACGGCGCGGCGAAGGCCTGGTCCAGGCCGCCGCGAAAGCGCGACCATCGGGCCTGCCGGCGCGCCAGCGTGCGCACGCGCGCCCTGTCTATGTCGATGCCCTGGTCAGCCAGCATGGCCAGCGCCGCGCGCTCGCCGGCGATTTCGGCCACGATCGCACCGCCGATGCCCGCGCCGTCGCCCGCCAGGTATACGCCCGGCACGGAGCTGCGGCCGTCGGCGTCGCGCCGGGGCAGCCAGGCGCGCTGCACGGCGTCGAAATCGAAAGCGCAGTCCAGCAGGTCGGCCAATTGCGTTTCAGACCGCAGGCCGTGCCCCACAGCCAGTGCGTCGCAGGCGATGTCGTGCGGCGCGCCCGCGATGATGGCTTGCACGCCTTCGACCCGTCCTCCGCCCAGCGCGGCCCGGATTACGGCGTCGCGATACACGGGCACGCCGTGCGCTCGCAGCCACGACAGGTAATACAGTCCCTTGGCCAGCGTACCGGGCTGATTCAGCATGGCCGGCAACGCGCGTGCCTGCGGCCCGAATGATGCGCTGTCCAGCACGGCCTGTACCTGTCCGCCCGCACGCGCATATTGATAGGCAACGAGGTAGAGCAGGGGGCCGGTTCCGGCAAACACGATGCGCGGGCCGATCAGGCAGCGCTGGCTCTTCAGGGCGATTTGTGCGCCGCCCAGCGAGAACACGCCCGGCAGGGTCCAGCCGTCGAAAGGCAGCACGCGGTCGGTGGCGCCGGTGGCCAGCAGCAAGTGTGTATAGCTCAGTTCATCGGGGCAGCCGTCCTGGATGAGATCGAGCCGGCCGTGCGCCGCATTCCATACCGTGGTGGCGGCGCGGTAATCGGCATGGGCCATGAGTTCGGCGCCCGCGGCATGGACGGACCGTGCCCGCTTCCATTCAAAGCCATAGCGCTCCTTGGCGCTGGCCCGCGCCACGGCGCCCTGGCGGTAAATCTGGCCGCCAGGCAGGGCCGCTTCGTCGACCACGGTGGGCCGTATGCCGTATCTCAATAACGTCTGCGCCGCGCGCACCCCTGCGGGGCCCGCGCCCACGATCACCATGCCTGGCGCACCGGCGTGCGCGAACTGTTGCGTGCCGGGCTGGTTCATCGGCATGGGAGTTCTCCTGGCATGGCGCTGACCAGCGCCATGCCGTCCGTGGCCAGCGTGGTGCAGGCGCGCAGGCGCCGCCCGTCAGCCGTTTGCACCCAGCAGTCCTGGCATGCCCCCATCAGGCAGAAGCCCGCGCGCGGGGCGCCCTCGCCGAGTGTCAGGCGCAGGTGGTCGGCGGCGTTCAGCAGCGCGGTCAGCACGGTGTCTCCCGCGTGCGCTTGCAGGGGCGCGCCATTCCATGTCAGCTGCAATAGGGGCTCGGCGCAAGGGCTTGCGCGGCGCATCAGGGGCTTCATGCTGAGGGGGGGGCAGGCTGCAGTTGCGACAAGGTCTTGTCCGGCAGAATGACGTCGGCGTCATAGCGTAGTTCAAGCAAGGCCGGCATGGCATGCTTTTGCGCGAACGCGATGGCGGCATCGTAGGCGGGCTGAAAGTCCGCGCTGTGCGCGACGGCTGCGCCGTAGCCGCCGTAGCTGCGCGCCAGCTGCGCAAAATCGGGGTTGACCAGTTCGGTGCCCAGGGCCCGGCCGGGGTAGGCGCGTTCCTGGTGCAGGCGTATGGTGCCGTACAGGCCGTTGTTGAACACCAGAATGACGATGCCGGTCCGATACTGCACCGCGGTGGCGAGTTCCTGCATGGTCATCTGGAAGCAACCGTCTCCCGCAAAGCACACCACTGTTGCGTCGCGGTCGTGCAGTTTGGCGGCAATGGCGGCCGGCAAACCGTAGCCCATGGCGCCAACGGCCGGCGCGAGCTGGCTGCCCAGGCCCTTGAAGGCAATGTGCCGATGGGCGTACAGCGCGTAATTGCCGGCGCCCACGGTGACGCATGAGCGCGCAGGCAGGCTGCGGGCCACATGGCGCGCGGCCGCGTTCAGATCCAGGGGGCCCGGTGTGGGCGGCAGTTCGAGGCCGGGGGCGGCAGCGGCCGCGATGGTGCGGCGGGGGCGCCAGCCCGGCGTGGGGACCAGCCCGCGCGCGGCTTCGGCAAAGCCTTCTATGCTGGCCACGATGCCCAGGTCAGGCACGCATAGCCGCCCGATTTCGTTGGCGTCGGGATGAATGTGTACCAGCGCCTGGCGTGGCCGGGGCGTGGCCAGCCATTCATAGTTGATGGTGGTGGGCTCGCACAGGCGCGTGCCCAGCGCCACCACCAGGTCGCTTGCCAGCACAAACTCTTTCTGGTGCGCAGGCATGCTGGCGCTGACCTGGCCCGTGAACAGCGGATGGTCATTGTCGAACAGCTCCAGGCGCCGCCAGGCGGTGGCCACGGGCAGGCCGAAGCGTTCGGCGAAGCCGCGTACGGCGTCCCGCGCGGCGTCCGACCAGCGCGACCCGCCCAGCAGCAGCAGCGGCCGCCGGGCGGCTTCGATCTGCGCTTGCAGGCGCCGCATATCCGCCTCGACGGGCCGCGCATGGGGAACGGCGGGCAGGGCCGCCAGGGCAGCCGAGGTGGTGCGCGCCAGCATGTCCTCCGGCAACGCCAGCACGACGGGGCCGGGGCGGCCGCCGGTGGCGATGGCCCAGGCCCGGGCAAGGTATTCGGGAATGCGGTCGGCGCGCTCGATCTGCGCCGTCCATTTGGCCAGCGGCGCATACATGGCGCGGTAGTCCACTTCCTGGAAGCACTGGCGATCTGATGTGTCGCCGCCTACCTGCCCGATGAACAGGATCATGGGCGAGGAGTCCTCGCGGGCGGTGTGCACGCCAATCGCCGCGTTGGTGGCGCCGGGGCCTCGCGATACAAAGCAGATCCCGGGCTGGCCGGTCAGCTTGCCGTGCGCTTCGGCCATGTAGGCCGCGCCGCCTTCCTGACGGCAGACCACGGTTTCGATGGCGTCGCGGTGCGTATGCAGCGCGTCGATGCACGGCAGGAAGCTCTCGCCCGGCACCATGAATACACGCTGTACTCCATAGGCGCGCAGCTGGGCCACGAGCACCTCTCCGCCGCTTCTCAAGGACGTATCGGTCATGGCGTTTCGGATTCAAGCGCGCGTTGCACGAGCGCGGCGCCGTAGTCGCGCAGGGCGGCGGCCTGGCTGACCTTGCCGCCCAGCAGGTCGGCGCGCAAGGCGGCCGCGTCGCGTTCGCCGGGTGTGCCGTAGCCGCCGCCCCCCGGGGTTTCCAGGCGCACCGATTGCCCGGCAGGCAGCGGATGGCCGGAAATTTTATTGGGCAGGCGCAGTTCATCGGCGCGGCCGGGGTTCTGCACGACGTACGATGTGCGTCCCGGCTGCCCGCCGTTCAAGCCCGCCGCGCCGAACAGGGCGGCATCGCAGCGCACCGAGCAGGTCAGTCGATCGTCCAGCGAACGGATCTGGCGCGCGATGCCCATGCCGCCGCGATGGCGGCCCGCGCCACCGCTGTCTTCGACCAGGGCGTACTCTTCGACCAGCAACGGGTATTCGATTTCGAGCGCTTCGGCGGGAAGGTTGGACGTGTTGGTCACGTGTACCTGGATGCCGTCCATGCCATCGCCCTGCGCGCGCCCGCCGGCGCCGCCGCCCAGCGTTTCCAGGTAAACAAACGTGCCTTTGCCATCGCGCAGCGGCCCGGAAAACAGCATTGAGGGCATCACGTCATTGCATGACGCCATGGCTTTGCCAGCGGGCAGCAACTGGCCCAGCGCGCCGATCACGGTGCCGGCCACGCGCTGCGCGGTGGTGACGCGGGCGCCTACCGCGGCGGGAAAACGGGGGTTGGTGATCGTGCCTTCGGGGGCGGTGATGACAATGGGCTGGAACATGCCGTTATTGGGCATGAGTTCGGGGTCCAGCATGGCTTTGACGGCAAAGTACACACTGGCATGAAGTGCGCTCTGCGGCAGGTTGAATGCCCCGCGCGCCTGTTTGCCGGTGCCGGTGAAATCAACATGAAGCTGGCCGTCGCGCGCCTGCACCGTGGCCTGGATGACGACCGGGTCGCCTCCCATGCCGTCGTCGTCCATGCGTTCGGTGAACGTCGCCGTCCCGTCGGGCAGTTGCGCGATGCGGTTGCGCAGGCGTCGTTCGGTGTATTGCAGGATCCCTTCGATGGCGCTCAGCACGGCTTGCAGGCCAGACTGCTGCACCAGTTCCAGAATGAGACGCGCGCCTTTTTCGTTGGTGGCGATCTGCGCGCGTATGTCGTGCATGCGGTTGTCGGGCTCGCGCGTGTTGTGCGCGATCATTTCCAGCAGGTCCATGTCGAGCTCGCCTTCGCGCACGATGCGCATGGCAGGCAGGCGCAGGCCTTCTTCCCAGACGGTCTTCAGGTGGTGCGATGTCGAACCCGGCACCGCGCCGCCCACGTCGGTATGGTGGCCGATGTTGGCGGCGAAGAAGCGTAGCTGCCCTTCATGGAACACCGGGGTCACCACCGTGATGTCCGGCGCATGCGTGCCTCCCGCCAGATAGGCGTCGTTGCACAGAAAGGCATCGCCGGGGCGGATGCCCGCGTGGCCGTAGCGCCGCAGGACGGCTTCGATGCCGCCCGACAGCGATCCCAGGTGCACCGGCACGTGGGCCGCCTGCGAGACCAGGCGGCCTGCTGCGTCGAACAGCGCGACCGAGCAGTCTTTGCGTTCTTTGATGTTGCTCGAAAAGGACGAGCGGATCAGCGTGTTGCCCATTTCTTCGGTAATGGACAGCAGGCGGTTGCTGAACACTTCCATTTCGATGGGATCGAATACATCCGCGTCGCCGCGGGATATCGGTGCGGTGGCCATGGACTACGCCTTACAGATTGAGGTTCACGATGAGGTTGCCGTATTGGTCGGCGCGTGCCTGCTGACCGGGCAGCACCACGGTGGTCGAGCTCATTTCCTCGATCACGGCCGGCCCGGCCACCGGCACGTCCACGGGCAACAGCGCACGGCGGTAAATCGGCGTATCTGCCCAGCCGCCGGTCTCGAAATAGACCGCGCGGCGTTCTTTGATGGCGCAGGCCAGGCTCGTTCCTCCGGCCACGCGCGCCATGGGGGCCCGCGGCACCAGCCCCACCGCCCGCACGCGCAGGTTGACGATCTCGACGGTGCGTCCGGCGGCGTCGTAGCCGTATTCGCGTATGTGCGCCGCGCCGAACGCAGCTACGAACTCTTCCAGCGCCATGAGCGTCATGCCATCCAGCGGCACCGGAATCTCGAAATTCTGCCCTTCGTATCGGGCCTCGAGCACGGCGGTCAGGCGCTGCGCCGGCTCGGCCACTCCTTCATCGCTCAGCCAGGCGCGCGCCTTGGCTGCCAGCCCCGACAGCGCATCCTGCACAGCCGCCCATCCACCGGGCGTGGCGTGCGCCATAAGCGTTTGCACGAAATCCATCGAAATGTCCGAAAGCAGGATGCCGCGCGCACACATCGTGCCGGGCTCTTGCGGAATGAGCAGCGTGCCGATGCCGCAATCGCGTGCCAGTTCCGCGGCATGCAAGCCACCGGCTCCGCCGAAGGCGCACAGCGCGAACTTGCGGATGTCGTATCCGCGTTCGGTAGATACCGCGCGCACGGCGCGGGCCATGTTCGAGTTGGCAATGCGCAGAATGCCGTATGCGGCTTCTTCCACGCTGAGTCCCAACGGGTCGGCGACCTGCGCCTGCATGGCCGCCCGCGCCGCGTCGGCATGAATCGCCATGCGACCTTCGAGCAGCGTCACGGGGTTGAGCCGGCCGAGCACTACGTGGGCATCGGTAATCGTGACCACCGTGCCGCCACGGTTATACGCAATGGGACCGGGCACCGCGCCCGCGCTTTGCGGACCCACCTTCAAGGCGCCGGCGTCATCGATGCGGGCGATGCTGCCGCCGCCGGCGCCGATGACGTGGATATCCACCATCTGGGTCTTGACCGGGTAGTCGGCCACCAGCCGGCTCGATGTGAACAGCGGTTGCAGGTCTGCCACCAGCGATACGTCGGTGCTGGTGCCACCGACGTCAAAGGTGATCAGATTGGGAAAACCTGCGGCGCGGCCGAGCTCCGCGGCGCCGATTACGCCGGCCGCCGGGCCCGATACGCAGGTGCGCACCGGCGCCGACAATACGGAATCCACCGACATGAGGCCGCCATTGGAATGCACGGTGGCGGGCTCGGCGCCCACCCCCATGTTCTTCACCGAGCTCACCAGGTTGCGCATATACCCGGACATGCGCGGGCCCACATACGCATTCAGCACGGTGGTGGACATGCGCTCGTACTCGCGGAATTCGGGCAGGATGCCGCTGGATACGCTCAAGTACACACCCGGCAGGTGCTCGGCCAGTATGTCGCGGGTGCGGCGCTCGTGCGCGTCATTGCGATAGCTGTGCATAAAGCAGATCGACACCGACTCGATCTGCGCGGCCGCCAGCTGGCGCGCGACGGCAAGCACTTCGTCTTCATCGAGCGGCTGCAGCACCGATCCGTCGGCCGCTACCCGTTCGGTAATTTCAAAACGCCATTCGCGCGGCACCAGCGGAGCCGGCTTGACGATGTTGTAGTCGTACAGGTGGGGCCGCGTCTGACGGCCGATTTCAAGCACGTCGCGAAAGCCGCGCGTGGTCACCAGCGCGCTGCGCGAACCCCGGCGCTCGATCACCATGTTAGTGGCGACGGTGGTGCCATGGCCGACATGTACCAGCTCGGGGCCGGCGACGGCATGTTCCTGCATCAGGTGCGCCAGTCCGGCCTGGATGGCCTCGGCGGGATCGTGGGGTGTGGAAGGCACCTTGAAATAATGCAGCTCGCCGCTGTGCTCTGCCAGCAGGGTGAAATCAGTGAAGGTGCCGCCGACGTCGAAGCCGACGCGAAAGCGGCGGGCGTCCGGGGCAGGGGGGGTCTGGGTCACGAAAGGCCTCCAGCGTGCGGGCGCGCAGCGCGCCAAAAATGGAATGCCCGCATCCTAGCGAGACCCTATCATTCGGTCTAATCAAACATTTGCATTGTTTGTTATCACTAAAGTAAATGACGCTCGCCGCAAACTAGTATGCGTGCGACTCGGGGGGCGGCGCCTGCTCGAACACCATGCCTTGCGCCTTGCACACCTTCAGGATTTCTTCGCGCAGCCAACGGTGCGCCGGCAGGTTGTCCGAGCGTTCGTGCCACACCAGATTGACGGTGCGGTGGGCAAACGGAAAAGGCGCTTGCACGGCTTCGAGCAGGTGGCTGTACGGGCTGTTGCGCACCGTGTTGGCCGGTACCACGCAGATCAGGTCGGTTTCGGCCAGCAGGCGCGGGGCCAGTGCGAACTGGTTGATGGTCAGCACGACATTGCGCCTATGGCCATGCGCGGCCAGCTCATGATCGATCAGCGCCACCGAGCCCAGCAGGCTCACCATCAGGTGACGGGCCCGCAGGAAGCTGTCCAGTGTCAGCCGGGGCTGGGCCAGCAATGGGTGGCCCTTGCGCATCGCGCATACATAGGTCAGGGTTTCCAGCGGCAGGGTACGCAAAGATGACCCGAAATTCGAATACACGCCGGCGGCCATGTCGACTTCGCCTTTTTCCAGCAGTATGCCGGCGTTGTCCAGAGAGTAAGGGTGCAGGTGGATGCGAATATTCGGCGCCACCTGCTGCTGTTCCACAAACAGCGGCCGAATGACCTGGTCCGCCACGTAATCGGACATCGCCAGCCGGAACACGGCCTCGGAACGGGCAGGATCGAATTCGTTATGTTTAAGCGTGTCGGCAATGCGGGCCAGCGCGTCGCGGATGGGTGGCCACAATAATTCGGCGCGCTGTGTGGGCAGCACGCCGCCCGGTACTTTGACGAACAGTGGGTCTTGCAGCGTGAGCCGCAACCGGTTGATGGCATTGCTGACGGCCGGCTGCGTCATGTGCAGCAGGACCGCCGCGCGGGTCACGTTCCGTTCGGTCATGACCGCATCGAAAATGCGCAGCAGGTTCAGGTCGATGGCGCCGAGCATACCAGGCCTATTATCAATATATTTGATGATTGCGTATTTTAATTGTTGATTGGAAATATAACGATAGACCGCTTAACCTTGCCCACGTCGTGAGCAGTTCTGCACCAACGAGGGGGGATCCGACTATGGTCAAGCACCTGAAATTCCTGGCCGCCGCCTGCCTGGCGGCCTTCAGCGCCGCGCCGGCAGCCGCCGCGGACAACTTTCCCAGCAAGCCCATCACCATCATCCTGCCGTACGCCACCGGCGGCTCGGCCGATATGCTGGCCCGCTTTGCCGCGCAGGCCCTGCAATCCGAGTTGGGCCAGCCCGCCATTGTGGAAGCCAAGCCGGGCGCCGGCGGCGTGTTGGGCACCGAATACGTGGCCCGCGCCGAACCTGACGGCCATACGCTGGTGGTGACCGCCAGCGGCACCATGGCCGTCAACCCGTATGTGTACAAGCTGCGCTACAAGCCGCTGGAAGATTTCCAACAGGTCACCGTGCTGGTAGACCTGCCTTTCGTGGTGGTCACGAACAACGAGTTTCCCGGCAAGAACTTGCAGGAATTTATCGAGTACGGCCGCAAGAACCCCAACGGCATCACCTTCGGCAACGCCGGTCTGGGCACCCAGCAGCACCTGACGCAGCTGATGTTCGCGCGCGCCGCGGGCATCGAAGTGAACATCGTGCCGTACAAGGGCAGCAGCCCTGCGATGAATGATTTGCTGGGCGGCCATATCAACGCCTTGCTCGACAACACTGGCGTGCAGACACCATTTATCAAGGCGGGCAAGGTGCGGCCATTGTTCGTGACCAACCCGGAACGCGTGGCCGCGCTGCCCGACGTGCCCACGGCGGCAGAGGCCGGCCTGCCGGGGTTTTCGGCCGTGGCGTGGTTTGGCCTGGCTGCGCCCAGCGGCACGCCTGACGCCGTAGTCGAAAAGATCCAGCAAGCCCTGGCGCGTGAATTCGGCAAGCCTGAAATGAAGCAGCGGCTGCTCGATCTGGCCATGATTCCGCGCGTGTCCACGCCCGCCGAAACCACGGCCCGCGTGCAGCACGACCTGAAAACCTTCGGCAAGATCGCCAAAGAGATCGATCTGCAGCCGATGTAGGCGGCCACCGGCAAGTCCCGCGCCCCGCCTACAATGGGGCTTTCCGGAGACCTGCCCTTGATCGAAGCCTTGCCCTGGATCAGCGCCGCGGCGGCGGTGCTGGCCTTCCTCGTTGCACTGAGCCTCTGGCTGCGGCCTTCCGGGCACGCGCGCCTGGCCGACCGCCTTGAACACCTGGAAAGGGCGCTGCGCGCCGATCTTGACGAAAGCCACCGGGGCCTGCGTGCAGAGTTTGCCGAATCCACGCGGGGTCTGCGCGCCGAGCTGGCGCAGGGCCAGGAAGCGCTGCGCGCCGCCTTGTCGCGCGATGCGCAGGCCGCGCGCGCCGAATACGCCGAATCGCTGGGCCGTTTTGCCGCGCAGTTCAGCGAGCGCCTGGAAGGCCTGGTGGCGTTGAACGACCGCCGCATGCAAGACGTGCGCCAGACGGTCGACCAGCGTCTGCAGGCCCTGCAGGCCGACAACGGCGCACGGCTGGATGAGATGCGGCGCACGGTAGACGAGAAGCTGCACGCCACGCTCGAGCAGCGGCTGGGCGAGTCGTTCAGGCTGGTGTCGGACAGGCTCGAGGCGGTGCACAAGGGCCTGGGCGAAATGCAGGCGCTGGCTGCCGGCGTGGGCGATCTGAAGCGCGTGCTTACCAATGTGAAATCGCGGGGCACGTGGGGCGAAGTGCAATTGGCGCGCCTGATCGAAGACACCATGACGCCCGATCAGTACGCTGCCAATGTCAAGCCGGTGCCGGGCAGCGACGCCACCGTCGAGTTCGCCATCCGCCTGCCCGGACGCACGGTAGGCGGCGCGCCCGTGTGGCTGCCTATCGATGCCAAGTTTCCCAAAGAAGAATACGAGCGCCTGATGGATGCCTGCGACGCCGCGGACGCCGATGCCGAGCGAGCGGCCGGCGCGGCGCTGGCGCGCGCCATCGAGCAGCAGGCACGCCAGATCTCGGCCAAGTACGTCGCCCCGCCGCACACCACCGATTTCGCCATCATGTTTCTGCCCACCGAGGGCCTGTATGCCGAAGTCCTGCGCCGCCCGGGCCTCATCGACAAACTGCAGGCCCTGCGCGTCAATGTGGCCGGCCCGAGCAACCTGGCGGCCATGCTCAACAGCCTGCAGATGGGATTCCGCACCCTGGCCATCGAACAGCGGTCTTCCGAGGTGTGGCAAGTTCTGCGCGCGGTAAAAACCGAGTTCGCCAAGTTCGGCGAGTCGCTGGCCAGCGTGAAAAAGTCGCTGGATTCGGCCAGCAACAAGCTCGGCCAGACCGAAGTCCGCACCCGCGCCATGCTGCGCAACCTGAAAACCGTCGAAGCGCTTTCCGACGCCGAGGCCCACAAGCTGCTGGGCGAATCGACCGACGCCGAACCCAAGCCTCCACTGCTTTAGCCGAGGCAGACGCCGTTTGCCTCGGTTGTGCCGGGCCCGCGAGCAGGCGGCCGGGCCTGCTGCCACGGGAATGCCATGGTGGCGTGTTGGGCGGCGGGGCAGCCGGCGCAGCCGGCCGAGGGCGCCTGCATGCGTCCGAGCCCGACGCACGTACGCCACCATGGCATTCCCGTGGCAGCGGGACCCCACAACGCCAAGCCCGCTGCACCACAGACCCCCCGCGTCAGGTACAGCGCCTTGCACCACCTGCCGAAAAATGCTAACGGTGACACATCGCCTCGCCATCTGCCCGGAGGCCCTATGCCGCCGTTCGCCACCCATGCCGTCGTCAACCAGGTAGCGCCCCTGGAAGACTATTCCCTGTATGAAACCGACTTGGTCTTGCGCCAGGCCGTACAGCGCGAAGGCGCCGCAGCCTACGAGTCCACGCTGCGCGAGCATGGCGCCTGGCTGGGCCGCGCATCCACCCTGGCCGCCGGCGAGCGCGCCAATCGCTGCCTGCCCCGCTGGCTGGGCTACGACCCCAACGGCCATCGTATCGATCAGGTGGAGTTCGACCCGGCCTGGCATGCGCTGATGTCAGGCATCGTGGCGCGCGGCCTGCACAGCCACGCCTGGCTGCAGCCGGCTCCGGGCGCCCAGGCCGCGCGCGCGGCCGCTTACCTGATGCAGGGCCAGGTCGAGGCGGGCACTTTGTGCCCCACCACCATGACCTACGCAGCCGTGCCCCTGTTGCAGCAAGAGCCGGCGGGTGTCATCGATTTCGCGCAACACTGGCTGCCGGCCCTGGCTTCGCACGACTACGATGCTGCCGACGCGCCCCTGCCCGGCAAGCGCAGCGCGCTGATAGGCATGGGGCTCACCGAAAAACAGGGCGGCTCGGACCTGCGCGCCATTACGACCCGCGCCGAGCCCGTCGCGCAGGGCGGTCGCGGCGCGGCATACCTGCTGACCGGCCACAAGTGGTTCTTTTCGGTGCCGCACGCCGATGCTCACCTGGTATTGGCCAATACCGATGCCGGCCCGGGGTGCTTCTTCGTGCCGCGCTGGACGCCGGACGGCCCTCGCAACGCCGTGCGCATCCGGCGTCTGAAAGACAAGCTGGGCAATCGCAGCAATGCCAGCGGGGAAGTGGAGTTTGAACAGGCCTGGGGCATGCTCATGGGCGAGCCGGGCAGGGGCCTGGCCTTGCTGCTGCAGATGGCGGCCACCACCCGACTCGATTGCGTGCTGGGCAGCGCGGCGCTGTTGCGCCAGGCGGTGGTCCAGGCCGCGCATCATGCTGTGCATCGCCACGCATTCGGCCAGGCGCTGGCTCGGCAGCCGCTCATGCTTCACCTGCTGGCGGACCTGGCGCTGGAAAGCGAGGCGGCCACGGTGCTGGCCGTGCGCCTGGCGCGCGCCGTCGACGAACGCGACCAGCCCGCCTCGCGGGCCTTGGTGCGCGTGGGCACGCCCGCCGCCAAACTGTGGGTATGCAAGCGCGCCATCGCCGCCATTGCCGAATGCATGGAAGTCTGGGGCGGCAACGGTTACGTCGAGACGGGGCCGCTGGCGCGCCTGTACCGCGAGGCGCCTGTCAACTCCATCTGGGAAGGTTCCGGCAACGTCATGGCGCTGGATGTCCTGCGCGCCTTGCAGCGCGACGGCGACTGCCTGGCCGCCTTGCAAGACGAACTGGACCCGGCCCGTGGCGCCTATGCCGACTTCGATCGCTGCTGGGCCGACTGGCAACGGCAGGCGGCGCGCCTGGCGGGCGACGCGGCCGGGCAGGCCCAGGCGCGCGCTCTGGCCGCCGGGTTGGCGCGATTGTGGCAGGCCGCGCTGCTGATACGCCACGCGCCGGCCGCGGTCGCCGACGCCTTCGTGGCCAGCCGGCTGGCCGCACCCGCAGGTATCGCCGGCGAATTGCCGCCCGGGGCGGACGCCGCCGCCATCGTGGCGCGGGCGTGGCCGGCGATCTGCTAAATTGCGTCTAGTTTTCTCACCAACGACGCGCACTCGCGCGCCCGGCACATATGCTCACGCAACAACAACTCAAGCAACAGTCCGCCGACGCGGCGCTGGCTTTTATCGAACCCCTGCTCGGCCCTGACGTCGTCATCGGCGTGGGCACCGGATCCACCGCCGACCTGTTCATCGATGGCCTGGCCCGCTTGCGCGGCCGCCTGCGCGGCGCCGTGGCCAGTTCCGAACGCAGCGCCGCGCGCCTGGCCGGGCATGGGCTGGATGTGCTGGATCTCAACGATGTGCAGGCCATGCCGGTCTACATCGACGGCGCCGACGAAATCGACGCCCGCCTGCATATGATCAAGGGCGGCGGCGGCGCGCTCACGCGCGAGAAAATCGTGGCGTCGGTGGCCGATCGCTACATCTGCATCGCCGATGAGTCCAAGCTGGTCGAGCGGCTGGGCGCCTTTCCGCTGCCCATCGAAGTCATTCCCATGGCGCGCGAAGCGGTGGCGCGCGCCGTGGTCGCGTTGGGCGGCCAGCCGCGCCTGCGCGACGGGTTCGTTACCGACAACGGCAACATCATCCTGGATGTGGCCGGCCTGCACATTGACGACGCGCCCGGCCTGGAAGCCAGGCTGAACAACCTGCCCGGCGTCGTAACTTGCGGTCTGTTCGCCCAGTCGGGCGCCCACGTGGCGCTGCTGGCCACGCAGCAGGGCATACGCGAGCTTCACCGCCCCTGAGCGCGGCGCGCGCTTCGGCGGCCGCCTTGCCCGCCGCCGGGGCGCGATTCATAATCCTGTCATATAGAAGTCATAACCTTGCGGGTCGGCAGGCCCATATGCTTGCGCTCGAACAGGGGGTCGCCATGTACACACCTACGCAGGGAGTCCGGATGACGGAGCACACCAACAAACAATTCGACGCCGATCTGCAAAGCGTCCGTTCGCAGTTCTTGCAAATGGGCGGGCTGGTCGAAGCCATGATCCAGGAGTCGGTCGAAGCCGTCCCCACCGGCGATCTCGAACTGGTCGAGAAGGTGCGCGAGCGCGAAAAACAGGTCAACCGCCACGAAGTCGAGATCGACGAGCGCATCAGCCTGATCCTGGCGCGTCACCAGCCCACCGCCATCGACCTGCGCACCTTGCTGGCGGTGTCCAAGATGCTGACCGACATGGAACGCTCCGGCGACGAAGCCGAGAAAATCGCCAACGCCGTGCGCCGCATGTACGAGTCGGAACAACGCCATATTCCGGTCATCGAACTGCGCCACATGGCGCTCAGCGTGTCGCGCATGTTGCACAACGCGCTCGATGCGTTCGCCCGCCAGGATCCGATCCTGGCCGCCCAGGTGGTGCGCAGCGACAAGGAAGTCGACCGCGAATGGAAGGGCACGCTGCGCACCCTGATTACCTACATGATGGAAGACCCGCGCACCATTTCGCGTGCCATCGACATGGTGTTCATCGCGCGCGCGCTGGAACGCATCGGCGACCATGCCAAGAATATGGCCGAACGCGTTATTTATATGGTGAAGGGCGCAGACGTGCGCCATACGGGCGTGAAAAACACCGAACGCCTGGCCCGCGGCGAAGACGATACCGCGCCGCCCCAGCCGCCTGCCGGCGAGTCCTGACACCTTGCGTGCCGGGCCCGGGTGGCCCGGGTTTGCAGGGCATGACCCGGCGCCGGCAGCGCCGGGTTTTTTGTTGCCGCTGCCGTCGTCAGGCCGAAGGCGGCACGAAGCCCTGGGCTTCGACGCTGCCGTCTTCGAACAAGTAGCGTTCCATTTGCTGTTGCAGATACTTGCGCGCGCGCGAGTCGGCCAGGTTGAGGCGGTTTTCGTTGACCAGGCGCGTCTGGATCTGCTTCCATTCTTCCCAGGCTTCTTTGGACACGCTCTGCCAGATGCGGGTGCCCAGTTCGCCGGGGTACGGGGGGAAGTCGAGCCCTTCGGCTTCGCGCTTCAGTTTTACACAGTTGACGGTACGGGACATGGTCTGCTGCCGATAATCAGTGATAGACAGGCCATTTTAGCGGCCTGGCGCATTTGGTGCGCGGGCGGCCCGGCCGGCGGCCGCCCGCCCGTTACAGCTTCTTGATGAAAACCAGGCTATTGCGCGAGCGGTTGTAGTTGTTCTGCTTCTCGCGCGGCAGGTCGGTCAGGCCGCCCCGCACGAACCCGCGCTTCATGAACCAATGCGATGTGCGGGTGGTCAGCACGAACAGCCGGCGCGCGCCCATGGCGCGGGCGCGCGATTCCATGTGACGCAGCAGCATGTCGCCTTCGCCCGACCCCTGCCATTCGGGGTGCACGATCAGGCAGGCCATTTCGGCCATATGTTCATCGGGGTACGGATGCAGCGCCGCGCATCCATAGATGACCCCGTCGTGCTCAAGCACGGTAAAGCGCTCGACTTCGCGCTCGATGACGCTGCGCGGGCGCGGCACCAGGGTGCCGTCGGCTTCGAGCGGCTCGATCAGGCTCAGGATGGCGCCTACGTCGTCCAGCGTGGCCGGGCGCAGGTCATCGAGCGTGTCTTCGACCACCATGGTGCCCACGCCATCGTGGGTGAAGATTTCGAGCAGCACGCTGCCGTCCAGCGCGTAGGGCACCAGGTGTGCGCGCGCCACGCCGCGCTTGACCGCCAGCGAGGCGTGGCGCAGGTAGAAGGCCGTGTCTTCGTCAAGGTCGCCGCGCGCCAGCAGCGCGTCGGCGTCCGCGCGCGCCAGTTCGGTGTCTACGCTGCCGTCTGCGCTCAGCACGCCGTTCGAGCTGGACAGGAATATCAGCTTCTCGGCGCGCAAGGCCACGGCCACGCTGGTGGCCAGGTCTTCCATGGCCAGGTTGAAGGCGTCGCCCGTGGGCGAGAACCCCAGCGGCGACAGCAGCACCACCGAGCCTTTCTCGATCGCGAACTTCAGGGCGTCCACGTCGATCTTGCGCACCTGGCCGGTGTGCATGTAATCGATGCCGTCGACCACGCCGGTAGGGCGCGCCGTGACGAAATTGCCCGAAATGACGCGGATGTGCGAATGCGACATCGGGGTATTGGGCAGCCCCTGGCTGAACGCCGCCTCGATGTCCAGGCGGATTTCCCCCGCGGCCTCTTTGGCGCATTCGAGCGCGGCCGCGTCAGTGGGGGCCAGCCCACGGCCGAACTGCTGGGTGAAACCTTTAAGGCGCAGTTGTTCATTGACTTGCGGGCGCGAGCCATGCACCAGCACCAGGCGCACGCCCAGGGCGGACAACAGCGACAGGTCTTGCACCAGCGCATTCAGCGCGCCCGCCTGCACGAGCTCGCCGCCAAATGCCACCACGAACGTCTTGCCGCGAAACGCGTGCACATAGGGGGCGACTTCGCGAAACCATCGGACGAACTGCGCGGCGGCGAATTCTGGGGCTTCCTGGGCAGAGACGGTATCGGCTTCCTGGTCGGGCATGATGGGCGAGGGGGCTTCCTGGATGGATAGGGCGCCTGGGGCGCGGTCGGCGCCGTCCGTGCATCACGACGGCGCTGGCGGAAATTATATGACCGCCGAAGGCCCCAGGCCGCCCTACAGCGTGCCCGGATACATGCCGCCGTCCAGCACCAGGTTCTGGCCGGTCATGTAGCCGGCCTGGGCGCTGCACAGAAAGGCGCAGGCGTCGCCGAACTCGGCCGGGTCGCCGAAGCGGCGCGCCGGGACGCGCTGCTCGCGTTCGGCCATGATGTCCTGCACGCTGCGCCCGCTGTCGCTGGCCGCCCTGGCCGCCGTCTGGACCAGGCGGTCGGTGGCGAAGGGGCCCGGCAGCAAGTTGTTGATGGTGACGTTGTGGGCGGCCACCTGGCGCGCCAGTCCCGCCACGAAGCCGGTGAGCCCGCTGCGCGCGCCATTGGACAGGCCCAGGATGTCGATGGGCATCTTCACCGCCGCCGAGGTGATGTTCACGATGCGGCCCCAGCGGCGTTCTATCATGGTGTCTATGGTGGCGCGGATCAGCTCGATGGGGGTGATCATGTTGGCGTCCAGCGCGGCGATCCAGTCGTCGCGGGACCATTCGCGGAAGTCGCCGGGCTTGGGGCCGCCGGCGTTGGTCACCAGGATGTCGGGATCGGGGCAGGCGGCCAGGGTGGCGGTGCGGCCGGCTTCGGTGGTGATGTCGGCCACCACGGCCGTGACCTGTGCGCCGGTCTGCCGCCGTATGTCGTCTGCGGCCGCTTCCAGCGCCTCGCGGCCGCGCGCCAGCATGATTACCTGCGCGCCTTCGCGCGCCAGCGACAGGGCGCAGGCGCGGCCCAGGCCCTTGCTCGATGCGCACACCAGGGCGCGCCTGCCTTCAATTCCCAGATCCATTGCGGTGCTCCAGAGTTCGCCGCCCAGCGGGCGGCATCGCAAATTTTTATAATAGGCGTTCAAAGGATAATCCGTACATGCCCGAAGTTTCCCGCCCAACCGCGCGCGGCGCCGCGCCGCGGCCCGAGCGGCCCATCCCTGCCATCACGTACCCCGAAGACCTGCCCGTCAGCGCGCGTCGCGACGAGATCGCGCGCGCCATCGCCGCGCACCAGGTGGTCATTGTCAGCGGCGAGACCGGCTCGGGCAAGACGACACAGTTGCCCAAGATCTGCCTGGAGCTCGGTCGCGGCCGCCAGCGCATGATCGGCCACACGCAGCCGCGCCGCCTGGCCGCCACCTCGGTGGCCAAGCGCATCGCCGAAGAGCTCAACAGCCCGCCTGGCGAAATCGTGGGCTACCAGGTGCGCTTCAACGATCGCACTGGCCCGAACGCGTCGGTCAAGCTGATGACCGACGGCATTCTGCTGGCCGAGTCTCAACGCGATCCGCTGCTGCGCCGCTACGACACGCTGATCATCGACGAGGCGCACGAGCGCAGCCTGAACATCGATTTCCTGCTCGGGTACCTGAAACAGTTGCTGCCGCGGCGCCCGGACCTGAAGCTCATCATTACGTCGGCCACGATCGACGCCGAACGCTTTTCCGCGCATTTCGGCGCAGGGCCGGACCGCCCCGCGCCCGTCATCGAAGTATCGGGCCGACTGTATCCCGTCGAGGTGCGGTACCGGCCGGTGCGCGTCGAGAACGCCGATGAAGAGCCTGCGTCGCGGCCCAAGCGCGAACGCCTGGACGGCGACGAAGAGCGCGACCTGATCGACGCGATTGTCGATGCGGTCGACGAGTGCGCGCGCCACGGTCCGGGCGACATTCTGGTGTTTCTGCCCGGCGAGCGCGAGATCCGCGAATCTGCCGAGGCGCTGCGCAAGCACCATCCGGCCGGCACCGAAGTGCTGCCGTTGTACGCGCGCCTGTCACAGGCCGAGCAAGAGCAGATTTTCCGCCCGCGCACCAATGCGCGCCGCATCGTGCTGGCGACCAACGTCGCCGAAACCTCGCTGACGGTGCCCGGTATCCGCTATGTCATCGACAGCGGGCTGGCGCGTGTCAAGCGCTATTCGTGGCGCAACAAGGTCGAGCAGTTGCGCATCGAGCCCATCAGCCGCGCGTCGGCCAACCAGCGGGCAGGCCGCTGCGGGCGCGTGGGTCCGGGCGTGTGCATCCGCCTGTACGACGAAGCAGATTTCAATTCGCGCGCGCCATTCACCGACCCGGAAGTGCTGCGCTCGTCGCTGGCCTCGGTCATTCTGCGCATGAAGTCGTTGAAACTCGACGAAATCGAGGAATTTCCGTTCGTGGAGCCGCCTCCCGGGCGCGCGATTGCAGACGGCTACCACTTGCTGCAGGAACTGGGCGCGATCGAGCCGGTTGCGGCCGGCGCGGCGGACGCCGAGGCGGATGCGCCGCGCACCGGCTCGGCCTACGCCCTGACGCGCGTGGGGCACGAACTGGCCCGGCTGCCGGTGGACCCTCGCATCGGCCGCATGATCCTGGCCGCGCGCGAACACCAATGCCTGGCCGAAATGCTGATTATTGCTTCGGCCCTGTCGGTGCAGGACCCGCGCGACCGTCCCATGGCCGAACGCGAGGCGGCCGAGGCGGCGCACGCCAAGTTCTCCGACGAAAAATCCGAATTCATTTCCTTCCTGAAGCTCTGGCGCTGGTACGGCGAGCAGGTGCAGCACAAGGCGTCGCAGCGCAAGCTGGTGGCCCTGCTGCGTCAGAATTTCCTGTCGCCGGTCCGGCTGCGCGAATGGCATGATGTGCATACGCAGCTTGCCGCATTGGTGGGCGAGCAAGGCTGGCGCGTCAACCAGGCCGAAGCCACTTACGAACAATTGCACCTGGCGCTGCTGGCGGGGCTATTGGGCAACATCGGCTTCAAGGGCGAAGAGGGCGGCCTGTATCGCGGCGCTCGCGATATCCGTTTCCATATTCATCCGGGCTCGCGCCTGGCCAAAAAGGGCGGGCGCTGGATCATGGCGGCCGAACTGGTGGAGACCACGCGCCTGTACGCGCGTTGCGTGGCGCGTATCGAGCCCACCTGGCTTGAACGGGCCGGTGCGCACCTGCTGCGGCGCAACTGGTCGGACCCGCGCTGGGAAAAGAAAGCCGGGCAGGTTGTCGCCAACGAGCGCGCCACGCTGTACGGGCTGGTCGTCTATTCAGGCCGCCGCGTGCATTACGGACGTGTCAATGCGGCGCATGCGCGCGAGCTCTTCATACGGCAGGCCCTGGTGCCCGGCGATATCGACACTCGGTTGGCGTTTGTCGCGCACAACCGCAAGCTCATCGCCGGCATTGAAAAGCTTGAGCACCAGACGCGTCGCCCCGACATTCTGGTCGACGACGAACTGATTTTCGCCTTCTACGACCGGCTGCTGCCCGCCGATATCTCGCAGACGGCGTCGCTCGAGAAATGGGTGCATGGGCTGGACAAGGCCGCCGCCGCCGCGCTGATGCTGACGCGCGAAGAGTTGATGCGCCACGAGGCAGCGGGCGTCACCACCGATGTATTTCCCAAGCAGGTCGAGTGGCAAGGCGTGTCCATGGCGCTGGACTACCATTTCGAGCCGGGCTCGCCGCGCGACGGCGTGACGCTGTCGGTGCCGCTGTTCGCGCTGAACCAGCTCGATCCGGCGCGCTGCGAGTGGCTGGTGCCTGGCATGCTCAAAGAAAAGGTGCACCTGCTGCTGAAGTCGCTGCCGCAGAAACTGCGTCGCCATTGCGTGCCGCTGCCTGACTACGCCGCCGGCTTCTACGAACGCTGGTACGACCGGCTCGACGATCCGCAAACCGGGCTGGTCGACGCGCTCATTGCCGACATGTGGGCGCAGGTACAGGTGCGGCCCGCGCCGGGGGATTTCAAGCTCGAAACCTTGCCTGCGCACCTGTTCATGAACTTCAAGGTGGTCGACGAGCACGGCCGCATGCTCGCCGCCGGGCGCAACCTGGCGCAACTGAAGGCCGAACTCGGGAAGCAGGCGCAGGCCACCTTCCAGCAACTGGCCGTGCGCGACGCGGGCGTGGCGCAAGCGCTGTCGCACGAAAACCTCACCTCATGGTCGTTCGGCCCGTTGCCCGAAATCATGGAGATCAAGCGCAAGGGGCAGTCGGTCATCGGCTATCCGGCGCTGGTGGATCGCGGCACCCACTGCGACCTGGATGTGTTCGACGACCCCGGCGAGGCGCGGCGCCATCATCGCGCCGGGCTGTTGCGGCTGTTCCGGCTGGGCCTGCGCGACCAGGTCCGGTTCCTGGAAAAGAACCTGCCCGATCTCACCAGAATGAGCATGCTTTACATGAACCTGGGCACGCAGGAAGAGCTGCGCGACCAGATCATCGACTGCGCGCTGGCGCAGGCATGCCTGGCCGAGCCATGGCCGGCGGATGAGCCGTCGTTCGAGGCTCGCCGCCAGGACGGCAAGGGTCGCGTGGGCCTGTTGGCCCAGGAAGCCGCGCGGCTGGCGCACGCCGTCCTGGCGGAATACGGCGCGCTGCAGCGCAAGCTGCCGCAGGCCAAGCCGCATGCGGCGGCCTATGCCGACCTGCAGCAGCAGATCGGCGCGCTGGTTCCGAAATGGTTCTTGCGCGACACCCCGCATGCGCAGCTGGCGCATTTTCCGCGTTACCTGAAGGCCGCGCAGGCCCGCATCGACAAGCTGCGCGCCGACCCGGCGCGCGATGCCCGGCTGATGTCCGAGATGGCGCCGCTGCTGACGCAATATCAACGCGCCCGCGCCGCCCTGAAGGGCGCGCCCGATCCCAAGCTGGACGAGTTCCGCTGGCTGCTCGAAGAATTGCGCGTCGCCTTGTTCGCGCAGGAACTGCGCACGCCGATGCCGGTGTCGGTAAAGCGATTGATGAAAACGTGGGAATCGCTACGGCGATAGGCCAGTCCGCAGCCGGCCACGGGCCATGGCAGCGGGCAGCGTCGGCGCCTCGGGCAGTATCGGTGTCTGACACCCTTCGGGAGTCAGACACCGTCTGCGCTGTGCTTATATCGCACGCGCAACGGCATTGATCGGTGTCTGACTCCCGAAGGGTGTCAGACACCACCAGCGATGCGCTTGCATCGCACGCGCAACGGCATTGACCGGTGTCTGACTCCCGAAGGGTGTCAGACACCACCCGCGATGTGCTTGCATCGCACGCACAACGGCATTGACCGGTGTCTGACTCCCGAAGGGTGTCAGACACCACCCGCGATGTGCTTGCATCGCACGCGCAACGGCATTGATCGGTGTCTGACTCCGGAAGGGTGTCAGACACCGCCAGCGATGTGCTTGCATCGCACGCACAACGGCATTGATCGGTGTCTGACTCCCGAAGGGTGTCAGACACCGCCAGCGATGTACTTGCATCGCACGCACAACGGCATTGACCGGTGTCTGACTCCCGAAGGGTGTCAGACACCACCCGCGATGTGCTTGCATCGCACGCGTAACGGTATTGACCGGTGTCTGACTCCCGAAGGGTGTCAGACACCACCAGCGCTGTGCTTGCATCGCACGCACAACGGCATTGACCGGTGTCTGACTCCCGAAGGGTGTCAGACACCTTGCCAGGAAGGGAAGCGTCTGGCGGCTAGTCCAGCAGCGTGGTCTTGTCGACCAGTTCGTCTTTGCCGTAGAACTTCACGCCGATATGGATGCGGTCGCGGCCCTGTGCGCGGCGGTGGCGGTTGGTGTCGCGCAGCGAGTACACGCAGCCGCAGTATTCCTGCTGATAGAAGTTTTCGCGCTTGGCGATTTCGATCATGCGTTGCGAGCCGCCGCCCTTGCGCCAGTTGTAAGTCCAGTACACCAGGTCATCGTAGCGGGACGCCGCGCGTTCGCCGCAGCCGTTGATCTGGTTCATGTCTTTCCAGCGCGAGATGCCCAGCGAGCTGGTGATCGTGTCGAACCCATGCTCGTGCGCGTACAGCGCCGTGCGCTCGAAACGCATGTCGAAACACACGGTGCAACGTTCGCCGCGCTCGGGCGTGTGTTCCAGGCCCTTTACCCGTTCGAACCAGTTATCCATGTCGTAATCGGCATCGATGAACTCGATGCCGTGCTGCTCGGCAAAGCGGATGTTTTCCTGCTTGCGGATCTCGTATTCTTTGACCGGATGGATGTTCGGGTTGTAGAAAAAAATCGAATAGTCGATGCCCGAGGCTTGCATCGCTTCCATGACTTCGCCGGAACAGGGCGCGCAGCAAGAGTGCAGCAGCACCTTTTGGCGGCCGGCGGGCAGTTCGAGTTGAGGGCGCACGAATTCGGACATGGACAACGCTATTGCTGCGGTAAAAACCCTTATTTTACGCTGACTTGCCCTGTGGTCCAGGGGGGGCATCCGGGGCATCGCCCAGCACCTGCGTCCACAGCTCGCTGACGGCGGCGCGCTCTTCGGTCAATTGGTCTTGCGGCACGCGGGCTTTTTCGATGCCCTGCAGGCGCAATTGATGCTGCATGCGGCGCAGCGTGCGGTAGGCGTCGCCGGCGCGCTGCGCGAGCCCGGCCGAAATCAGGCCCGCCTCGGCAGCCAGGCGCAACAGGGCGATATTGCCCAGGTTATTGACCAGCACACGGTGCGTGGCTGCATGGCACAGCACCAGATACTGTGTCGCGAATTCCACATCGACCATGCCGCCGCGGTCGTGCTTCAGGTCGAAGTCGCCGCTGTGGTTGGGGTGTCCCGCGCTGATCTTGTCGCGCATGGCCAGTACTTCGGTGCGCAGCGCTGCCGTATCGCGGGGCTGCACAAGCACTTCCGCGCGAATGCGCTCGAAGCGTGCTCCCACGGCGGTGTCGCCGGCCGCGTAGCGGGCCCGGGTCAGGGCCTGGTGTTCCCAGGCCCAGGCGTGCTTTAACTGGTATTGCTCGAACGCCTCGACCGACACGGCCAGCAGGCCGGCCTCGCCGTCGGGCCGCAGGCGCAGGTCGGTTTCGTACAGCCGCCCCGACGACGTCATCGTCGAGAGCCAGGACGTCATGCGGCGGCCAAGCTTGGCATAGACCTCGGCGGCGTCCTCGCGGGGGTCGTCAAACAAGTACACCAGATCCAGGTCGGACGCATAGCCCAGTTCTTTGCCGCCCAGCTTGCCGTAGGCGATGACCGCAAAGCGCGGTTCGGCCCCGGGCACGCGGTTGACCAGGGGCCACACGCGCCGCACGGTCTCGGCCAGCAGCATGTCCGCCAGTGCCGATAGCTGGTCGGCCAGCTTCTCGACAGTCAGTTGCCCTTCAAGGTCCTGCGCCAGCAGTTGAAAGCTGACCTGCCGCTGTATGTCGCGCATCAGGTTCATCTGCCGCTCGATATCCGGATCGCCGTCGGGCAGTACGCAGGCGTCCAGGTCGGCGGCCAGCTGCCGGGCCAGCTGTGCGAAATCCACCGATTCGAACAGCGTGCGCCAGTCGATCAGGCTGTCGAGCAGCAAAGGAGACTGGGTGAGGTTCTGCGCGGCCCAGGGGCTGGCAGCCACCATGCGCGCCACGCGGGCCAGTGTGTCGGGATATTCGGCCAGCAGCGCCAGATAGGCGCTTCGCTGGGCTATGGTCTCGATCAGGTCGAACAGGCGTATGGCGGCTTCGCGCGGGGCCGGCGTCTGCAGGGCCGCCTGCACGGCGGCGGGCAGCAGGGCATCGAGCCGCCGCCGGCTGCTGTCGGGCAGGGCGCGTATCCGATGGCTGTCCAGCAACGATTCCGCGCGCCTGAGCAGGTCATCGGCCTCGTCTCCGAACGCCTGGCGTATCTGCATGGCCAGGCGGCTTTCGGCGTCGTCTGCCGCCGGCGCCGGGCAGCCAGGCGTGGCGCAGGGCGAGGCGCCGGGCGCGTCGTCACCTCCCACGCCGGCCAGGCGGAAGGCATTGCGGAACATGCGGGACACAAAGCCCCGGTGTGCGGCCAGGGTGGTTTCGAACGCGTCTGCGTCCATGCCGAGGGCGGCGGCCAGGCGTGCGCGCTGCGCGGGGTCCCCGGGCAACAGATGGGTCTGCTCGTCTTCACGGTATTGCAGCACGTGTTCCACGCGGCGCAGGAACCGGTAGGCCGCCTCCAGGTTCGCGGCATCGTCGGGGCTGACCAGGCCGGCGTCGCGTTCGGCATGCAACGCGGCCAGCAGGCCGCGCCTTTGCAGGGCCGGCATGCGTCCGCCGCGCACCAGCTGGAACAGCTGCACCACGAATTCGATTTCGCGGATGCCGCCGTCGCCCAGCTTGATGTTATGGGCGGTATCGACGCCGTTGCGCGCCAGGGCGCGCCGCTGCCAGTCCTGGCGGATCCGTTCGCGCAGCGAGCGCAATGACGACAGGGCGTCGAAGTCAAAGTATTTGCGGTACACAAAAGGCACGCGCAGGCTCTCGAGCTGGCGCGCCTGCGCTGCGCAGTCGCTGTCCGGAAATGCCTGCGCCGGAATCAGGCGCGCTTTCAGCCATGCATAGCGTTCCCACTCGCGGCCTTGCGCCACCAGGTAATGCTCCAGCGCATCCAGGCTCCACGCCGGGGGGCCGGCGTCGCCGTCGGGGCGTAGCCGCAGATCGGTGCGAAACACCTGCCCATGGGCATCCACCTCGGACAGCACGGGCATCATGCGGCGCGTCAGGCGGCCATAGAACTCGTGGTGGCTGATGCGGCGGGGCCCCTCGGTTTCGCCTTCCTCGCCATACAGCATGATCAGATCGATGTCCGACGATACATTCAGTTCGCAACCGCCGAGCTTGCCCATGCCCACGATCAGCATTTCCTGAGGCGCGCCGGTGGCGGGGTCGCGCGGCAAGCCATGCACCTGGGCCAGCTCGGCGGCCACGCTGCGGTAGGCGGCCGCCACCGCCAGGTCGGCCAATGCCGACATGGCGCCCACCACTTCTTCCAGGCTTGCCTGGCCGGCCACGTCGCGCACCATCAGCGCGGTGAACACCCGTTCGCGCAATCGGCGCAGGACCTCGCGGCATTGGTCCACCGGCAGCGTTTCAGGGGCTTGCGGGCCTGCCAGTTCGGCCTGCCAGGACGCCAGCGCATTGGGCGTGACAGGATGGCGTGCGGCGCTTTCGAGCCACGCTGCCAGATCGGGATGCGCATCGACACGGCGGCGCAGGTAGCCCGACCAGGCCAGGGCAGGGGCAAGCAGGGAAGCAGACATGGGGATGGAAGGCAGACGGAAAGGCGCGTTTCAGGTATAAGGGGACGATACCCCAAGACGCCATATCCTGCCCACTCTTCTGTGTCTCTGCCCGCCAAAGCCGCCCGGTTTCTTTTATGGTTTGCCCTGGCCGCCTATCTCATCGCGGCCGTCTTGCTGCTCGGCTTGCGGTACTGGGTACTGCCGCAGATAGACCATTGGCGCCCGCGCATCGAAGCCTATGCCAGCCAGGCGCTGGGCGCGCGGGTCGAGATCGGCAGCCTGGCTGCCGACTGGCGCGCGCTGAACCCGTCGCTCACGCTACACGGACTGACCATCTATGGCGAAGACGCGACGCCCGTACTGATGCTGCCGTCGGTGTCGGCGGTGCTGGGCTGGCGCAGTGCATTGACGCTGTCGCCCACACTGCTGAGCCTGCGCATTGAAGGCCCGGAATTGCAGTTGCGGCGCGACGCGGGCAATCGCCTGTGGGTGGCGGGCCAGTCGATCGCCCTGGACGCCGGACAAGATGCGCGTGGCTCGTCGCGCCTGTTGCATTGGCTGGGCGCGCAACGCGATCTGGCGCTGCTCAACGCCACGGTGCATTGGCAAGATGATTATCGCCAGGCGCCGCCGGTCACCTTTGAACAGGTAAGCCTGCGCGTGTACAACGGCGCGCTGTCGCACCGTTTTGCGTTACGTGCCGAACCTCCCGCGGAACTGGCGCGCGATGCGTCCGTGCGCGGCCGTATCGCGCGTCATGCGCTCCTGGGCGGCGGCTGGACGGGCGAACTGTATGCCGAAATCAATGATGCCGAGCCTGCGGCATGGGCCCCCTGGCTGCCCGTGCCGCAGATTGCGGGGCGCGGCGCCGCGCGCGCCTGGGTCGATCTGGACGACGGCGCGGTCACCGGCATGACGCTGGATACGGTGGTGCGTGGCGTGCGTTGGCACGCGGCCGACCGTTCGACGTGGGTGGGCGTAGACGAAGGCGCGTTGCGCCTGCAGGGCGCGCCGGGCGATGTGGTGCGATTGGCCGACGTCGCCCTGGTGCGCGGCGAGCCCGAAGCCGGCCTGGCGGTGCGCGGTGAACTGACGGGCTTGCGCGCCCATCTGCCGCAGGTTTTCGACCCCGCCTTGCTGCAGGCCGATACCGTTCGGCTGGACGCCAGCGTGCGGCGCCCGCAAGCCGAGCCGGCGGTGGTCGATGTGCGCCAGCTCGATATCGTCAATGCCGATCTCGACGCGCGCCTGCACGGCCGCTGGACCAGCCAGGGCAAGACCGCCGCCGGCACGGCCGAGATCGGCGGCAACCTGGCCCGCGCGGCCATGCCGGCCATCTACAAGTACCTGCCGCTGGAGGTCAACGCCGACGCCCGCGAGTGGCTGGCCAGCGGGTTGCCCGCCGGCCAGGCCAGCGACGCGTCCGTCACCGTCAAGGGTGATCTTGATGATTTTCCTTTCGAAGACCCGGGCGACGTGGGCGAGTTCCGCATAGCGGGCTCCTATGCCGGAGCGGTCGTCGATTATGCGCCGGCGCACGGCAATACCAAGGGCTGGCCGCGGCTCGAGAATCTTTCGGGCCGTTTCGCCGTGGACAAAGTCAGCCTGTCGCTCGACAGCCCGGGCGGGGGCGTGGTTCATACGGGCAACGGGCAAACGGTTACGCTGGGCGCCGTCACGGCGTCTATTCCCGACATGGAGCACGCGTCTACGCTGTTCGTCGATGGGCAGACGGCCGGTCCGGTGCCGGCCTACCTGGCGCTGGCGCACCATTCGCCGCTGGGAGAATTGCTTGATGGCGCCCTGGATACGGCCGAAGGCTCCGGGCCGTGGCAGGTTGCGCTGAAGCTGGAAGTGCCACTGCTGGACGCCGAGGAAACCAAGGTGGACGGTCGCATCACCTTCAACGACAACACGTTCCGCTTTGTGCCGCAAATGCCCGAGCTGCGCAATCTGCGAGGCGACTTGCGTTTTTCGGAGCTGGGGCTGCATACGGATGGCCTGCATACCGTGTTCCTGGGCGGCCCGGCCACCATAGCCGGCAAGCTCGAACAGGACGGCGACGCCTTGCGCGTGTCCGGCACGCTGCCAGCGCAAGGGCTGGCCCAATGGGGCGGCAATGCGGTGCTGCGGCGCCTGTCGGGCCAGACGCATTACCGGGGTCTGGTGGGCTACGGATCCGACGGGGCCTTGGATATTACTGTGGAGTCCGACCTGGCCGGACTGGCGGTCGACATGCCCGCGCCGGTGGGCAAGAAAGCGAACGAAACGCGGGCCCTGAAGGTACGTTGGCAACCGGTCGCGTCTGCCGCGGGCAGGCGCGACCGACTGTCGGCCAGCCTGGGCGCGGCGTTGTCGCTCGTGCTTGAGCACGAGCGCTCGGCGCGCGCAGCGCCTTATTTTTCGCGCGGCGCGCTGGGCGTGAACCGTCCGGCGGCACTGCCGCCATCGGGGCTGGTTGCCGATATACAGTGGCCGGACATCGATCTCGACGCTTGGGAAGCCATCGCGGCCGAGGCAGACCCGCCCGGGCCGGCAGGCAAATCGGCGTCCGGCCGCAGCCAGCTTGTTCTGCCGCCGCTGAACCGCGTCTTCCTGCAAGCCGATAAACTGCATACCGGCGATTGGACGATCGACAAGCTGAGCCTGAACGCCGTGCGGCCCAAACCCCAGCACTGGCAGGTTACGCTGGACTCGCGCCAGGCCGCCGGTTCGCTGGCCTGGCAAGAGGCTTCCGGCGCCATCGCCGGCCAGGTTACGGCGCGCCTGACTCACCTGGCCCTGGGCGACCCGGACAAGGCCGACACGGCCGACCCGCCCACCCAGAGCGACGATCTATCCGATATCCCCGCCATCGATTTGCGGGCCGAGCAGTTTTCGCTGTATGGCCATCCCCTGGGCACCCTGGAAGTGCAGGGCACCAACCTGGCGCGCGGAAAGTCCTGGCGCCTGGACAAGCTGCGCATATCCAATCCGTCAGCCACGCTGGACGCCACCGGTAATTGGCGCCTGGCCGGGGCCGATCGCGGGCTCACCGTGGATGCCGTGGGCGACTTCAAGAACCTGGGGGCTTTCCTGGACGGCATGGGCATGCCGCAGGTCATGGTTGACGGCCATGGCACGGTCACAGGCAAGCTGACGTGGCACGACTTTCCATGGACCCACGACCTGGCCAAGATTGAAGGCGAAGCGCGCGTCAGCCTGGACAAGGGGCGCCTGCTGAAGGTGAATTCGCGCAGCGCGCGCCTGCTGGAGCTGCTGTCGCTGCAGTCGCTGCAGCGGCTGGCCAAGTTGGAGTTCAACCCCGCCAACCTGGTGCGCGACGGCTTTCCGTTTGACACCATCCGCGGCGACATGGCGCTGGGCCGCGGCATCATGCACACCGAGGGTTACAAGTTGATCAGCCCCGTGGCCACCATCGTGCTGGCGGGCGACACCGACATCGTGACCGAGCAGTGGAACCTGCACGCCGCGGTGATCCCCAATCTGGATGCCAGCGGCGCCGCGATGGTCACCGCGCTGGCCGTGAATCCGCTGATCGGGCTGGGTGCATTCTTGACGCAGTGGCTGCTGAAACACCCGCTGGCCCACGCCATGACCATGGAATATACCGTTACCGGCCCTTGGGATGACCCCAAACTGCAGCCGGTGGAAACCAAGCCGCCGCCCAAGCCGGGCCCGGTCGAGGGTTTCATCGAGCATTGAACCGGCCCGCCGAGCCGGCCGCCGGCGCCTGATGAACCGCGCGGGCCGGCGTGAACGGGCAACCGCTGCCCGGCAACTCGCGGATGCCGGGCAGGGCGCGCGTTATTTCTTCATCATCTCGAAGAATTCGGCGTTGGTCTTGGTGGCGCGCATCTTGTCGAGGATGAACTCCATCGACTGTACTTCGTCCATGTCGTGGATGAACTTGCGCAGCACCCAGACTTTCTGCAGCAACTCGGGCTTGATCAGCAGCTCTTCGCGGCGCGTGCCCGACTTGTTCAGGTTGATGGCCGGATAGACGCGCTTTTCGGCCAGGCGGCGTTCAAGGTGGACTTCGGAGTTGCCGGTGCCCTTGAATTCTTCATAGATGACTTCATCCATGCGGCTGCCGGTTTCGATCAGCGCCGTGCCCAGGATGGTGAGCGAGCCGCCTTCTTCGAGGTTGCGCGCCGCGCCGAAGAAGCGCTTGGGACGCTGCAGGGCATTGGCGTCCACACCGCCGGTCAGCACCTTGCCCGAGGCCGGCACCACCGTGTTGTAGGCGCGCGCCAGGCGGGTGATGGAATCCAGCAGGATCACCACGTCTTTCTTCATTTCGACCAGGCGCTTGGCCTTCTCGATGACCATCTCGGCCACCTGGACGTGGCGGGTGGCCGGCTCGTCGAAGGTGGAGGCCACGACTTCACCGCGCACGGTACGCTGCATTTCGGTGACTTCTTCGGGGCGCTCGTCTACCAGCAGGACGATCATTACCGCGTCCGGGTAGTTGGTGGTGATGGCGTGCGCAATGTGCTGCATCATCACCGTCTTGCCCGACTTGGGGCTGGCCACGATCAGGCCGCGCTGCCCTTTGCCGATGGGCGCGAAGATGTCCATGATGCGGCCGGTGAGGTTTTCTTCGCTCTTGATGTCGCGTTCGAGGCGCAGCGGCTGGTTGGGATGCAGCGGCGTCAGGTTCTCGAACATGATGCGATGCTTGATCGCCTCGGGCGCCACGCCATTGACCTTGTCGACCTTGACCAGGGCGAAATAGCGCTCGCCGTCTTTGGGGGTGCGGACTTCGCCTTCGATGGAGTCGCCCGTGTGCAGGTTGAAGCGCCGGATCTGCGACGGCGAGATGTAGATGTCGTCGGTGCTGGCCAGGTACGAGGTTTCGGGGGAACGCAAAAATCCGAAACCGTCGGGCAGTACTTCCAGCACGCCGTCGCCGAAAATCTGCTCGCCCTGCTTGGCCCGCCGTTTCATGATGGCGAACATGAGCTCTTGCTTGCGCAAGCGGTTGGCGTTTTCGATTTCCAGGCCGGCGGCCATTTCCAGCAGCTGCGAGACGTGCAGCGCCTTCAGTTCATTAAGGTGCATCGCGGTGAAAGGGGGATATCAGAGAAGGGCTTTGGCGGCGGGCCACGGACGGGCCCGCGCGGCATATGGGCGCCGGCAGTGCCGGCGCACGGGATTCACGTAGTTTACAACGCGCCGTCCAGGAAGGCGGTGAGTTGCGATTTAGACAGCGCGCCGACCTTGGTGGCGGCTGCCTGGCCATTCTTGAACAGCATCAGGGTGGGAATGCCGCGAATGCCGTACTTGGCCGCGGTATCCTGGTTTTCGTCGACGTTGAGCTTGGCGACCGTCAGGCGGCCGGCGTATTCGGCGGCGACTTCTTCCAGGATGGGGGCGATCATTTTGCACGGGCCACACCAGGCGGCCCAGTAATCGACCAGCACCGGCTGGCTGGACTTGATCACATCGGCCTCGAAGCTTGCGTCGCTGACGTTCTTGATTTGCTCGCTCATGGTGATTCTCGGTTCAGCAGCATGGGCCGCGCGGGCGACTCTGCCGTTTTCGGTTTGTTCTGGATGGATAAAAACAAGGATTCAAGCATACCACTGTTGATAACAACAGGGGTCGCCGCTTTTGTGTAGGATGTGGCGGCGCGGCCCCGGGGCATCGCCGGCCTGGTAGGCGCGGCAGCCGGGCTGCAAGCACTCCATGGTACCGAATTCGGGCGTGGTCAGGTCGTGCGCATCCCACCTCAGGCCGCGCAGAATCTGGACTTGTCCGTAAAATGTCGGTTTTTTTCCACAGATGTTGGGGATAACTTGGCTACACCACGTTACACCGAAGCGTCCATCCGGGTTCTGAAGGGGCTCGAGCCCGTTCGCCAGCGCCCGGGCATGTACACCCGCACCGAAAATCCCTTGCACGTGGTGCAAGAGGTCATCGACAACGCCGCCGACGAGGCGCTGGCCGGCTATGGCAAGCAGATCCAGGTCACCCTGCACACCGACGGCAGCGTGTCGGTCGAAGACGACGGGCGCGGCATTCCGGTAGGGTTGCATCCCGAAGAAAACGCTCCGGTGGTCGAACTGGTATTCACCCGGCTGCATGCGGGAGGCAAGTTCGACAAGCAGGGCGGCGGCGCCTACGCGTTCTCGGGCGGGCTGCACGGGGTGGGGGTGTCGGTCACCAACGCGCTGGCCAGCCGCCTTGAAGTGGTGGTGTGGCGCGATGGCGGCGCGCACCGCCTGGTGTTCCAGGGCGGCGATGTCGCCGAAAGCCTGGCCCCGCATTCCGAGCCCGGGCGCAAAAAGTCCGGCACCCGCGTACGGGTCTGGCCCGACGCCAAGTACTTCGACAGCCCGCACATTCCGCTGGGCGAACTGACGCACTTGCTGCGCAGCAAGGCCGTTCTGCTGCCGGGCGTCAAGGTCACGCTGGTCACCGAGAAAACCGGCGACACCCGAACGTGGCAGTACGCCGAAGGGCTGCGCGGCTATCTGTCCGAGGCGCTGGCCGGCGCGGCGCTCATGGTGCCGTTCTTCGAAGGGCAGCAATACGCCGACGCCGACCACGAAACCTTCGCCGACGGCGAAGGCGCCCAATGGGTGGTGGCCTGGACCGAAGACGGCAACGCCGTGCGCGAGTCTTACGTCAACCTCATCCCCACGCCGGCGGGCGGTACGCACGAATCGGGGCTGCGCGAAGGGCTGTTCGGCGCGGTCAAGGGTTTCGCCGAACTGCATGGCCTGTTGCCCAAGGGCGTCAAGCTGCTGCCCGAAGACGTGTTTGCCCGCGCCAGCTTTGTGCTGTCGGCCAAGGTGCTCGACCCGCAATTCCAGGGGCAGATCAAAGAGCGCCTGAACAGCCGCGACGCCGTGCGGCTGGTGGGAGGCTTCGTCAAGAGCGCGCTCGACCTCTGGCTGCACAGCAACGTCGAATATGGCAAGAAGCTGGCCGAACTGGCCATCCGCCAGGCCCAGGCGCGCGCGCGCTCGGCGCAGAAGGTCGAAAAGCGCAAGAGTTCGGGCGTTGCGGTGCTGCCGGGCAAGCTCACCGATTGCGAATCGTCCGACGCCAGCCGCACCGAAGTGTTCCTTGTCGAAGGCGATTCGGCGGGCGGCTCGGCCAAGATGGGCCGCGACAAGGAATTCCAGGCCATTCTGCCGCTGCGCGGCAAGGTGCTCAATTCCTGGGAAGTCGACCGCGATCGCCTGTTCGCCAACAACGAAATCCACGACATCGCGGTGGCCATCGGGGTGGATCCGCACGGGCCGGACGACACGCCCGACCTGTCGGGCCTGCGCTACGGTCGCATCTGCATCCTGTCCGATGCCGACGTAGACGGTTCCCACATCCAGGTGCTGCTGCTGACGCTGTTCTACCGCCATTTTCCCAGGCTGGTCGAGGCGGGGCATGTGTACGTGGCCAGGCCGCCGCTGTTCCGCCTGGACGTCCCCGCGCAAGGCAAGCGTCCGGCCCGCAAGATCTACTGCCTGGACACGGGCGAGCTCGAAGCGGCGCAGGACAAGCTGCGCAAGGAAGGCGTGCGCGAAGGCGCCTGGAGCATCAGCCGCTTCAAGGGGCTGGGCGAAATGAACCCCGAACAGCTCTGGGAAACCACCATGAACCCAGATACGCGGCGCCTGTTGCCGGTGGGCTACGGCGGCCTTACGCCCGAAGACACCACGCGCATGTTCGACATGCTGATGGGCAAGGGCGAATCTTCGCAGCGCCGCGCCTGGATCGAAGAAAAGGGCAACCTGGCCGAGCTCGACATCTGAGCCGCCCCGCCCGCCAGTCTTTACGCAACTCCGAAAACCAATGACAGACAGCAACCAACCCGGCCTGTTCGATGCGGCGGCCAACGAGGCCGACGAGGCCATCACGCTGGCCCGCTACGCCGAACAGGCTTACCTGGACTATGCGGTTTCCGTGGTGCGCGGCCGCGCCTTGCCCGATGTGGGCGATGGCCAGAAGCCCGTGCAGCGGCGCATCCTATATGCCATGCAGGACATGGGGCTGGGCCCTGGCGCCAAGCCGGTGAAATCCGCGCGCGTGGTCGGCGACGTGCTGGGCAAATACCATCCGCACGGCGACCAGGCTGCCTACGATGCCATGGTGCGCATGGCGCAGGACTTCACACTGCGCTATCCGCTGATCGACGGGCACGGCAACTTCGGTTCGCGCGACGGCGACAACGCGGCGGCCATGCGCTATACCGAAGCGCGCCTGACGCCTTTCTCGCGCCTGCTGCTCGACGAACTCGAAGAGGGCACCGTTGATTTCGCGCCCAACTACGACGGCAGCCAGCTCGAGCCGCAGAGCCTGCCGGCGCGGCTGCCCGTCATGCTGCTCAACGGCGCGTCCGGCATTGCAGTGGGCATGGCCACTGAAATTCCGTCGCACAACCTGCGCGAAGTCGCCCAGGCCTGCGTTGCGCTCATCAAGCAGGCCAGGCTGCCTGACGAAGAACTGCACGCGATGGTGCCGGGGCCCGATTTCGCGGGCGGCGGCCAGATCATCACCCCGCCGGCCGATATCGCCCAGATTTACGCCACCGGCCGCGGTTCGCTCAAGGCCCGGGCCCGCTGGCGCTTCGAGGAGCTGGCGCGCGGGCAGTGGCAGCTGGTGGTGTATGAACTGCCGCCCGGCACGTCGTGCCAGAAGGTGCTCGAAGAAATCGAAGAAATCACCAACCCCAAGGTCAAGGCGGGCAAGAAAACGCTGACGCCCGACCAGCAGCAGAGCAAGGCCGTCATGCTCAATCTGCTGGACGCGGTGCGCGACGAATCCGGCAAGGACGCGGCCGTGCGGCTGGTGTTCGAGCCCAAGACCTCGCGCGTCGATCGCGACGAGTTCGTCAATACGCTGCTGGCCCAGACCAGCATGGAAAGCAGCGTGCCGGTCAACCTCGTGTGCATCGGCACCGACGGCCGGCCCCGGCAGAAGGGCCTGCGCGACATCCTGACCGAATGGGTGGCGTTTCGCACCGACACCGTGGTGCGGCGCACCCGCCATCGCCTGGACAAGGTCATCGACCGCATCCATGTGCTGGAAGGGCGCATGGTCGTGTACCTGAACGTGGACGAGGTCATCCAGACCATCCGCGAATCCGACGAGCCCAAGCCCGCGCTGATGGAACGCTTCCGGCTGTCGGAACGGCAGGCCGAAGACATTCTTGAAATGCGCCTGCGGCAGCTGGCCCGCCTGGAAGGCTTCAAGATAGAACAAGAACTGGCAGGCAAGCGCGAAGAGCAGGGCCGCCTGCAAGAGCTGCTGGACAATCCCGCTGCGCTCAAGCGCCTGCTCATCAAGGAAATCGAGGCCGATGCCAAGCAATACGGCGACGACCGCCGCACGCTGATCGAAACGGCGGAGCGCGCGGTGCTGGAGACCAAGGTGCTGGACGAGCCGGTTACGGTCATCGTTTCGCAGAAGGGCTGGCTGCGGGCTCGCCAGGGGCACGGCCATGATGCGTCGCAGTTCAGCTTCAAGCAGGGCGACAGCATGTACGGCGCTTTCGAATGCCGCACCACCGACACCCTGATCGCCATCGGCGACAACGGCCGGGTGTACTCCGTGCCCGTGGCCGGGCTGCCGTCGGCGCGCGGCGATGGCCAGCCGGTCACCTCGATGATCGACCTGGGCCCCGGCACGCGCATTGTGCACAGCGTGGTGGCCAGCGCCGACACCCGCTGGCTGCTGGCCACGCAGCGCGGTTTCGGTTTCGCCGTGCGTCATGGCGACATGATGTCGCGCCAGCGCGCCGGCAAGCAGTTCATCACGCTCGAGCAGGGCGACGCGCTGCTGCGGCCGGTGCCGCTTTTCGAGGGCGCCAGGCAACTTGCGCTGCTGTCGGCCAAGGGCAAGTGCCTGGTCTTCGGGCTGGACGAGGTAAAGGTGCTTTCCGGCGGGGGGCGCGGCACTGTGCTCATGGGCCTGGACGCCGCCGACAAGCTGGCGCAAACCGTGCCTGTCGGTGCAGGCGGCCTGCGCGCAGCCGGCATCTACCGAAACAAGCCCACCGAAGACATTCTGGCCGGCGCGGCGCTGGAGCCCTACGTGGGCAAGCGCGCCCGCAAGGGCCGCATGCTGGACGTGCGGCCCAAGCAACCCGTGCTGTCACCGGTACTGTAAAGAAGCAAGAAGTCGGCCCGGAAATGGCGTCTGACGCCCTTGTGGGAGTCAGACGCCCCGGTAACCGGCAGGCACGCCAGTGTCTGGCTGCCGCGGGGGCTCAGACACTGGCGTGAGCGGCCTTCGGCGCCGTCAGGCGACGGCCAGGCCGCCGTTCTGGCGCTTTTCGCGCCGGCCTTGCATGGCCCACACCATGGCCAGCAGCAACAGCGCAGGCACATACACCCAGAACTCCGACGGGCGTTGCGGGTTGGGCGTCTTGACGCTGACCACATCCCAGCCTTGTTCCCAGCCTGCACGGCGGGCGCGGCTGCCGAACTGCACGGCGCCGATCTGCACCTGGTCGCCCAGCGCGGTCACCATCAGGCCGGCCTCGGCCAGACGCTTGCGGCCCGCGGCCGCGCCGGTGCTGGTGTCGTCTTCGGGCAGCGCGGGCAGTGCCACGGCCACCGTTTTGGTGAGCTCGTCGCCTTCGATGTTCATGCCATGCAGCACGGCCACCAGGCGGCCGCCATCGGGCATGTCTGCGGCGATGGAGACGATATCCGCGGCAGGCCGGTCTTCATACTTGTCCGATATGTGGTTCATGAACCAGTCCGGACGGAACAGCATGAAGGTCACCAGCAGCAGAATAACGACCTCGAACGCATTGCAGCGCACCCGCATCCAGCCCAGCGTGGCGGCCGCGAAAGTCAGCGATGCCAGCGTGGCGCCACCCACGACCAGCAGCAGTTCTGCCCACCCATGCACGTCGATCAGCAGCAGCAGCGGATTGAAGACGAACATGAAGGGTAGTACCGCCGTGCGCAGGGCGTACGTGGTTCCCTGTATGCCGGTCTTGATGGGGTCTTCGCCGGAGATCGCCGCCGCGGCGAACGTGGCCAGACCCACTGGCGGCGTAATGTCCGCCATGATGCCGTAATAGAACACGAACATGTGCACGGCGATCAGGGGAATCACCAGGCCGTTCTGCGCGCCCAGTTCCACCACTACCGGAGCCATCAGGGTGGCCATGAGGATATAGTTGGCGGTGGTCGGCATGCCCAGGCCCAGGATCAGGCACACCACGGCGGTGAAGACCAGCATCAGCAGCACGTTGCCCATCGAAATGAGTTCGACGAACGCGGTCATGCGCAGGCCCAGACCGGTCAGCGTGATGGCGCCCACGATCAGGCCCGCGGTGCCGCAGGCGATGGCGATGCCGATCATGTTGCGTGCGCCGTCCTCCAGCCCGCCGATGGCTTCGCGCCAGCCGCGCCCCAAGGCGGGGGCGACCTCCTGGCCGCGGAACCAGGCCATGATGGGGCGTTGGGTGACCATCTGCAGCAGCATGGCCACAGCTGCCCAGAAGGCCGACAGCCCGGCCGACAGTTCTTCGATGCTCAGGCACCAGACCAGTATCCCGATGGGGATCAGGAAGTGCAGGCCCGCCCGCACCGTGGGCCAGGGTTCGGGCCGCACCGGGTTGGTGACGCTGATTTCTTCGGGCAGGTCGGGATGCTGCGCGGCGATGCGCAACAGCCAGATGTCCAGCGCCACCAGGATGGCAAGCAGTATCCACAGCGCGGCGTCGCCTGCGACGGCCTTGACCCCCATGCCGATCCAGTAGATCAGCCCCATGACGATCAGCGTGCCGGAAATGCCCATGCCCCAGCCGGCCAGCTTCTGCAGCGCCGTGCGCGGCTTGCCGCCGGCCATCATGGGCTGGATGCCCAGCTTGAGCGCTTCCAGATGCACGATGTAGAACAGCGCGATATAGGAAATGGACGCGGGCAGGATGGCGTGGCGGATGATGTCCGTGTACGGAATGCCGACGTATTCGATCATCAGGAAAGCGGCGGCGCCCATCACCGGCGGCATGATCTGGCCGTTGACAGACGAAGCCGTTTCGATCGCGCCGGCCTTGACGCCGCCGTAACCGGCCTTTTTCATCAACGGAATGGTAAAGATGCCGCCCGTGACCACGTTGGCCACCGACGACGCCGACACCAGGCCGTTGACGGCCGACGACACCACGGCCACCTTGGCGGGCCCGCCGCGCAAATGGCCCAGCAGGGCGAACGATACCTGCATCATGTAATTGCCGGCGCCGCACTTGTCCAGCAGCGACCCCAGCAGCACGAAGATGAAGATGTATGACACTGACACGCCCAGCGCCACGCCGTACACCCCTTCGGTGGTCAGCCACATGTGCGAGGCCAGGCGTTCGATGGATGCGCCCCGGTGGGCCAGTACATCGGGCAGCCAGGGGCCTGCCAGCACATACAGCACGAACACGGCGCCCAGTACCGTCATGGGCAGGCCCAGCGAGCGGCGCGTGACTTCCAGCAGCAGCAGCAGGCCGATGGCGGCGGCGGTCACGTCCATCGTGGTGGGCTGCCCGGGGCGGCCCGCCAGCTCTTTATAGAAAAGGAACAGGTACGCACCGCAGAAAGCCGCGATGAAGGCCAGCACCCAGTCGTGCAGCGGCATCCGGTCGCGCGGGGAACTTTTGCGGGCGGGATAGGCCAGATAACCCAGGAACATCGCAATGCCCAGGTGCAGCGCGCGCGCCTCGGTGTCGTTGAAAATGCCCCAGCTCAACGCAAAGGGCAGGGGCGACGCATACCAAAGCTGGAACAGCGACCACATCAGGGCGCCGATGGCGAGCGTGGCGCCGGCGATGCCGCCGCACTGGCGCCCGCCGCGATCGACATCCGCGACCAATTGTTCCAGATCGGCTGTCGTAGTAGACGGCTCGGTCTTCATTAATTTCCCCAGAATGTTCGGGTGGCCCGCAAGCGCGCGCCGCGCTGGTGCACGGTGCGCGCCGGGGCGCTATGGTGAAAAGCAGGGCCGGCCACGCCGCCGCGGTGCGCGCGTGGCCGGCCGGCGCAGCATTACAGCAGGCCTTTTTCCTTGAAGTACTTCTCGGCGCCGGGGTGCAGCGGCGCGGACAGGCCGTTCTTGACCATGTCTTCAGCCTTCAGGTGGGCAAAAGCGGGGTGCAGCTTCTTGAAGTCGTCGAGGTTGTCGAACACCGCTTTGACAACCGTGTAGACGGCCTCATCAGGCACATCCGCCGAGGTGACGAACGTGGCCGTCACGCCATAGGTGTTGGTGTCGTTGGGGTTGCTGGGATACAGGCCGCCGGGGATGGTGGCATGGGCATAGTAGGGGTACTTGTCCACCAGCTTGTCGACCGCCGGGCCCGTCAGCGACACCAGTTGCGCGCCGCACGTGGTGGTGGGGTCCTGGATGTTGGCCGAGGGGTGGCCCACGCCATAGAAGAAGCCGTCGATCTTGCCGTCGCACAGCGCCGAACCGTGCTCATCGGGGCGCAGTTCCGAAGCCAGGGCGAAGTCTTTCATCGTCCAGCCCATGGTGGCCAGCAGCTCTTCCATCGAGGCGCGCGTGCCGGAGCCGGGGTTGCCCACGTTGAAGCGCTTGCCCTTGAAGTCTTCGAACGACTTGATGTTGGCTTCCTTGCGCGCCACTACGGTAAACGGTTCGGGGTGGATCGAGAACACCGAGCGCAGTTTGTCGAACTTGCCGGCGTCCTTGAACTGGCCCACGCCGTTGAAGGCGTTGTAGCCCACGTCGGATTGCACCACGCCCAGGTCCAGTTCGCCCGCCTTGATGGTGTTCACGTTGAACACCGAGCCGCCGGTGGACTCGACCGAGCAGCGGATGCCGTGCGACGAACGGTCTTTATTGACCAGGCGGCAGATGGCGCCGCCGGCGGCGTAATAGACGCCCGTCACGCCGCCAGTACCGATGCTGACGAACTTCTGTTGCGCCGAAGCAGGCGCGGGAGCGGCGAATGCCATCGCCACCGCCGCGCACGCCGCGGCCAGTCCCCACCCTTTTTTAGTGCCCAAGGTGTGTTTGACAGACTTGCTCATACAAACTCCTTTTGAGGATTTTCCCCGTAAGAATACCGGTGTTTCCGGCGATTGGCGCGCCCGTGTCCGGGCGCGGCGTAGCGGCGCCGGGGTTGTGCCCTGGCGCGTCAATAATCCTACGACCGGGTCTGGGCAATGGCCGCGTCGATCGCGCCCGCCAGCCGCTCGGTCAGCTGGTCCAGTTCGTCGTCAGAAATAATAAAGGGCGGCGCCAGCAGTACGTGGTCGCCGCGCTGGCCGTCAATAGTACCGCCCATGGGGTAAACCATCAGCCCGCGGGACATGGCCTCGCGCTTGATGCGGGCATGCAGGCTGAGCTGGGGGTCGAACGTCTGCTTGGTGGCGCGATCAGCCACCAGTTCCACGCCCATGAACAGGCCGCGGCCGCGGATATCCCCGACGTGGGGATGCTCGCCCAGCGTTGCCTGCAGCCGCTCGCGCAGGCCCGCGCCCTGGTCGCGCACGCGCTGCAGCAGGCCGTCACGCTGGATGACGTTCTGCACGGCCAGCGCGGCGGCGCAGGCGGTGGCATGGCCCAGGTAGGTGTGGCCGTGCTGGAAGAAGCCGGTTCCGGCGCTCATGGCAGCCACGATTTTTTCCTGCGCCATGACCGCGCCTATCGGCTGGTAGCCGCCGCCCAGCCCCTTGGCGATGGTGATCAGGTCGGGCACGACCTGCTCTTGTTCCACCGCATACAGGGTGCCGGTGCGGCCCATGCCGCACATGACTTCGTCGGCGATCAGCAGTACGCCGTAACGGTCGCACACTTCCCGGATGCGGCGGAAATAGCCCGGCACCGGTGTCAGGGCGCCTGCCGTGGCGCCCACCACCGGCTCGGCCACGAAAGCCATCACGCTGTCGGCGCCCAGCCGCGTGATGGTGTCGTCGAGTTCGCGAGCCAGGCGTTCGCCGTAGGCTTCCGGGGTCTCGTCGTCGCGGCGGTCGCGGTATTCGTAGCAGGGCGAAACGTGCGTGACGTCGATAAGCAGCGGCTTGAACTGCTCGCGGCGCCATTCGTTGCCGCCTACCGCCAGGGCGCCCAGCGTATTGCCGTGGTAGCTCTGGCGACGGGCGATGATGTGCCGGCGCTGCGGCTGGCCGATTTCGACGAAATACTGCCGCGCCATCTTCAGCGCGGCCTCGACAGCCTCGGAGCCGCCCGACACAAAGTACGCATGGCTGGTGCCGGCCGGCGCGTGCTGCACCAGGTTGTCGGCCAGGCGCTCGGCCACTTCGGTGGTGAAGAAGCTGGTATGCGCATAGGCCAACTGGTCGATCTGTGCGTGCATGGCCGCCTGCACATCGGGGTGGTTGTGGCCCAGGCACGACACGGCGGCGCCGCCGGATCCGTCCAGGTAGGCGCGCCCCGCGCTGTCATATAGCCAGGCGCCCTGGCCGCGTACCGCCACGGCAGGCGTGGCGCGCAATGATCGGTGAAAGACGTGGGTGGTGCTCATGTCGGTCGTATCAGGTAAGTAGGCAAGAAAGGGCGCCGCGCGGCGTCTGCGTGAAACATCCGGGGCGCGGCGGTCAGGGACTGTGCTGCATCGGGTGCGTAGACCAGAAAACCTTGTCGGCCTGCATGCGTTCTTCGATTTCGCTCAGGCGGTTCAGCACTTCGACGCCGCCGCGCGCCGTCAGGCGCGCGATCAGGTGTTCGGCCAGCCCGAGCAGGCCCGCCGTGGTATGGAAGAATGAGCCCGGACCCCGTTGCATTGGCTGGTGCCGCACGCCGTCGCGGTCGGGGCGCTCGAACACCAGCACGTGGCGCGCATCGACCGCCAGCGGCGACAACGCGTCGTCAGTCAGGGCGATAACCGCCACGCCCTGCTGCGCCGCCTGGCGCGCCAGCCGTACGGTGGCGGCGGGGTAGGGCGACTGTGAAATCGCGATCAATGCGTCGCAATCGCGCAGGTTATCGATAGATTCGGCTTCCAGTCCGCCCAGGCCGTCAATAAGTACGCTGTTGCGCAGCACCAGCTGGTACGCGTAATGCATCTGGAAGGCAATGCCAAAGGCAGAGCGCGTGCCCAGAAAGCCCACCTGGCGAGCCTGCAGCAAGGTCTTGACGGTGGCGTCAAAGGCTACCGAGCTGTTGAGCGAGCACACCGAGCGGATGGCGCGGGACTGCAGTTCGGTAAGGGCGTCGTGCCCCGGTGTGTCCGTGTCGCCTTGGGCGGCCTGCAGTTCGGCGGCCCGCTCGCGCAGGCTGGCGGGGCGCACGCCCGTCAGGGCAGCCTGGAAGGGCGCGCGGAAATCTTCGTAGCTGTCAAAGCCGGCAGCACGGGCCAGCCGCAGCATTGTGGCCGGCGCCACGCCCAATGCCTGGGCTTGGCGACGCATGGACCACAGGCCCACCTCGGCGGGGTGGTCGGCTACCCAGTGCGCGGCGCGCTGCAGTTCGGGCGGCAATTGCTCGAGCAAGCTTTGCAACCGCTGTATGACCGGCAAAGGGGGCGAAGACAACACGGTTAAAAGAGGCCAGGCGCACAAAAAAACACATGATAAATAAATCCTGCACTAAAAAACATGTGTTTCCTGGCGCCTCAGGGTATTCCCCGACGCCTCGGGCAAGCTAATTGCTACCAGCCAGGGTGCAGGAGGATTTTCTCCGGGTAATAGGTAAATTGCACGCATTGTTCGTCAACTTGCCGAAATCTGAACGCATTTGTTCACATTTTATGGACAGGCAAGGTTGACCTGCGGCCCGGCAGCACATATTATCTGGGTAGAATGATTTGAGTAGAAATTAATCCTACTGAACTATTTTCAGTCATGAACAACGTCACGAAGCCCGAACCGCCCCAGCAGCATTACGATCTGCGCATTCTGCGTGCCCTGCGCCGCATCACGCGCTCGATCGCGCTGCATTCGCGCCAGCTGGCGGCGGTCAGCCACATCACGGCGCCGCAGCTGATGTGCCTGCGCACAGTAATCGCCAATGGGCCGCTTACTGCCACGGCTATCAGCCGTGAAATCCACGTCAGCCCCAGTACGGTGGTGGGCATACTCGACCGCCTCGAAGACAAAGGGCTGGTGCGGCGCGAGCGCGGTCGCGAAGACCGGCGCATCGTATTCGTAACCGCCACCGATGCCGGCCGCGAACTGGCCGACAAGGCGCCTTCTCCCCTGCAAAAGCACCTGGCCGACGCGTTGAACGCGTTGCCCGAGCTCGAGCAGGCCACCATCACGCTCGCGCTCGAGCGCATCGTCGCGCTGATGGAACAAGAAGGGCATGCGGTGGAAACGCATGGCGATGTGGCCTCGCCCATTCTTGAAGTTCCCACGGGCGGCACGCCACCTGAATCGGGACTGGTCGTATGAGGGAAGTGAATCTGGAACCCAACTCACCTATTACCACGGCTGCCCAGCCGGCGGCGGCGGCAGCGCGCGCGCAGTTCCGCGCCCCCCGCCGCAGCGACGGCGCCGCGCTGCATCGCCTCATATCCGAGTGCCCGCCACTCGACGTCAATTCCCTGTACGCCTATCTGCTGCTGTGCGAGCACTTTTCCGACACCTGCGTGGTGGCCGAAAGCGCCGGCGGCCGCATCGATGGGTTTGTTTCCGCTTATTTGCCACCCAACCGGCCCGACGTGATTTTCGTCTGGCAGGTTGCGGTGCATTCCCGCGCGCGCGGCCAGCGATTGGGCCGCGCCATGCTAGGCGAGCTCCTGCAGCGCCCGGGGCTCGCGCATGTTCGTCATCTTGAAACCACGGTGGGGCCTGGCAACCAGGCTTCGCGCCGTACTTTCGCCGGCTTGGCCGGCGAGCTCGGCGCGCATATCTCCGAACAGCCCTTCTTCGACAGGCAGCTGTTCGGGGGTGCGGACCATGACGACGAGATGCTGTTGAAGATAGGCCCGTTCTCGCTGCCGTCCCGCTAGGGGCGGCCAGGCAAGTGCCTATCGAAAGGGGATGCACGGGTTTCACGGTCTTGCGGGCCGTGCGGCACCGCTGTATCCGTCAATTCACGAAATGAAGGGAGGATCCTATGGACTTGAAAATCTTTGACCGGATGGAGTCGGAGGTGCGTGGCTACATCCGGTCGTTTCCGGTGATATTCAACCAGGCGAGAGGCTCTGTCCTGATCGATGAAGACGGCGGCGAATACATCGATTTTTTCAGTGGTGCAGGCACTCTCAATTACGGCCACAACAACCCTGTCTTCAAGGAAAAGCTGCTCGAGTATCTCGAGTCCGATGGTGTGGTGCACGGCCTGGACATGGCCACCAGCGCCAAGAAGCAGTTTCTTGAAACCGTCGATCGCGTGCTGCTCAAGCCGCGTAATTGGCAGTACACGTTGCAGTTCACCGGCCCCACGGGCACCAACGCGGTCGAGGCCGCGCTGAAGATCGCGCGCCAGGTAAAAGGGCGCCCCAACATTATCTCGTTCACTCACGGTTTCCACGGCGTCAGCGGCGGTTCGCTGGCCGCCACGGCCAACATGAAGTTCCGTGATGCTGCCGGCTTTGCGCTGGGCAACACCACCTTCATGCCTTACGACGGGTACTTCGGTCCCGACGTCGACACCATTGCTTATCTGGAACGCATGCTGGACGACCCCAGCAGCGGCATGGACAAGCCCGCCGGTGTCATCGTGGAAACGGTGCAGGGCGAGGGCGGGGTCAATGTGGCGACGCTGCGCTGGCTGAAAGAGCTGGAAAAGCTGTGCCGCCGCCACGATATGCTGCTGATCGTCGACGACATCCAGGTTGGTTGCGGCCGTACGGGCAGCTTCTTCAGCTTCGAGTCGGCCGGCATCCGCCCCGACATCATTACGCTGTCGAAGTCCCTGTCGGGCTATGGCCTGCCCATGTCGCTGGTGCTGATGAAGCCGGAACTCGATATCTGGAAACCCGGCGCGCACAGCGGCACGTTCCGCGGCAACAACCTGGCTTTTGTCACGGCCACGCAGGCCCTGGACACCTACTGGTCCAGCGATGCGTTCGCCAACGAAGTGCAGCGCAAGGAGCGCCTGGTGCGCGACTGGCTCGAAAACCTGGCCCACAGCTTCCCCAACGCCGGCCTGGCTGTGCGGGGTCGCGGGCTTATCCAGGGTCTGGTGGCCACTGCGGAACCGGCTCTCGCCAACCGCATCGCGCAGCACGCATTCAAGCGTGGCGTCGTCATCGAGACGTCGGGCGCGCATGACGAGGTGCTGAAGCTGCTGCCCGCGCTCACCATCGAAGATGAACATCTGGCCCGCGGCCTGGAAGCCATCGAGGCCTCAGTGGCCGACGCGCTGGGCGAATCGGGGCAATCTGCCCAAGTATTGAAATTTGGAGGAAAACGTCGATGATCGTACGCAATGTGAAAGATGTGATTGGCACTCCGGACGAAGTCCGCACCGAAACCTGGGTCAGCCGCCGCGTGCTGCTGAAAAAGGACGGCATGGGCTTTTCGTTTCACGAGACCACCATTTTTCCCGGCGGACGCACCCACATCCATTACAAGAACCATCTTGAAGCGGTCTGGTGCATCGAAGGCGACGGGACGATCGAGACCGTTGCCGACGGCAAGACGTACGAGTTGGGGCCGGGCGTGGTGTATGCCTTGAACGAACACGACGAACACTGGCTGTGCGGCGGTAAAGAGCCGCTGCGCGTCATCTGCGTATTCAACCCGCCGCTGACCGGTCAGGAAGTGCACGATGCCGAAGGCGTCTATGCGCTGCCCGCCGAAGAAGAAGCGGCTTGAGAACAGGAGGACGAACATGATCTCACCTGCACAGGATCCGTACGCCTCGCGTACGGATCGCAGTTCCGCCATCATTGCCCGTCAGGACCCGGTGGTCTATGGCGAAGGAAAGTACGCCGATGCGTTGTCGGCCGACCTGGTCCAGCGCTATGAACAGGATGGCTTCCTGCTTCTGGAAAACCTGTTTACCGAAGAAGAAGTCCAGGCCCTCGTGAATGAGGTCGAGCGCATGACGCGCGACCCGGCCATTGTGCGCCGCGAAGAGGCCATTACCGAGCCGGGCAGCAATGCGGTGCGCTCGATCTTCATGGTGCATGTGTTGAGCCCCATGCTTGCCCGCCTGACCCGCGATCCGCGCCTGGCCAACGTGGCCCGTCAGCTGCTGGGCTCCGAGGTGTATATCCACCAGTCGCGCGCCAACCTGAAGCCGGGCTTCAAGGGCAAGGAGTTCTACTGGCATTCCGATTTCGAAACCTGGCACGTCGAGGACGGCATGCCGTCGATGCGTGCGCTGAGCTGCTCGGTGCTGCTTACCGACAACAACGAGTGCAACGGCCCGCTGATGCTGGTGCCGGGCTCGCATCGCCAGTTTATTTCGTGCGTGGGCGAGACGCCGCGTGACCACTACAAGCAGTCGCTGAAGAAGCAGGAGTATGGCGTGCCCGACCCGGTCAGCCTGCAACTGCTGGTGGAGCAGGGCGGCATCCGCACGATGACGGCAAAGGCCGGCTCCGTGGTGTTCTTCGACTGCAACACGATGCACGGCTCCAACAGCAACATTTCGCCGTGGCCGCGCTCGAATGTGTTCATGGTGTACAACAGCATGGAAAACACGCTGCAGCCGCCCAAGTACGGGCTGGAGCCGCGCCCCGAGCACATCGCCACCCGCAAGGCCTTCAAGGCCGTCACGCCGCTGGACAAGCTCAAGCTCGTCGAATAGGCGGCGCCGGTCGCTCCCTTCAACCCCGCAAGGTCCGCCCTGCGGGGTTTTTGTTTTCAGGCGCTACGCGTGGCCGGATGTGCGCTTGTTGAACGGTGTCTGACACCCTCCGGGAGTCAGACACCCAACCCCCGCAAGCAGGTGTCTGACTCCCGAAGGGTGTCAGACACCCCCAGCAGCATTAGTCCGCGCATTCCGCCCAACAGGTGTCTGACTCCCGAAGGGTGTCAGACACCCATCATCAGCACGGAGCCGCACATTTGCCGAGTGCGTGGCTGGCTCCCTGCGGGTGTCCCCGGGCGCCGGATCTGCCCGACTTGCCGGTACGATGGCTATGAGCACCCGCAGGGTAGGGATACTGTACGTACAGGCTGTACGTATCGGGTACACTAGCCGTTTTACGCGCCGGAATATCCCGGTTCACCGGGCCAGCCAGGCCTGCTACCTACTTCCTGACAAGGTACTGGAGACACTTCATGACCTCCGAGGTTTCCCGTTTTCCCATGTTCGCCGCCATGATGAAGGTGCCGGGCGGGCTGATGTTGCTCCCCTTGATCCTGGGATCCATCATCGGCACGTTCGCGCCCGACGCGCTGGCAATTGGCGGGTTCACCACGGCGCTGTTCAAGAACAGCGCCTTGCCGCTGATCGCGCTGCTGATCTTCGCCACGGGCACCCAGGTCAATATGCGTACTGGCGGGCCTATCCTGGCCACGGCGGGCACCATCCTGTTGACAAAAACCATCGTGCCGGCCACGCTGATTGTGCTGCTGGGCAGCTACGTGGGCCTGGACGGCGTGCTGGGTGTCTCCATCCTGGCGATGCTGGCCGCCTTCGACAACAGCAACGGTGGCCTGTGGCTGGCCTATACGGGGCAATACGGCGACAGCCGTGACCGCGGCGCTTATGTGGCCAGCGCCGTCAACGACGGCCCTTTCTTCAGCCTGTTGTTCCTGGGCGCGTCGGGCCTGGCCGATATTCCGGTGAGCGCGCTGATCGCCGCCCTGGTGCCGTTTCTGCTTGGCGTGGTGGTGGGCAACCTCGATGTGCAATGGCGCAACGTGCTCAAACCCGTGCCGAACATCGTGATCCCGTTCTTCGCCTTTGCGCTGGGCACGGGCATCAACCTGGGCGCCGTCGTGTCGGGCGGCATGAGCGGCCTTATCCTGGGCCTGTTGATCAGCCCCATCACCGGCTATCTCGTGTACTTGGGCTACCGCTACATTCTGCGTCGTGGCGGCAAGAGCGGTATCGGCTTTGCGGCCGGCACCACCGCCGGCAACGCGATCGCCACCCCGGCCGTCGTGGCCGCAGCCGATCCGTCGCTGCAGCAGTACGTCGGCACCGCCACGGCGCAGGTCGCTGCATGCGTGCTGATCAGCTCGATCATGGCCCCCTTGCTCGCGTCGTATTTCCTGAAGCGCGCCGGCGAGCTCAAGCCTGCTGAAGATGTGGCGCTCGCCATGGGCGAACCCGCGCAGGCAATTCCCGACGCCCGGGTGTAAGCATGGCGCCATTCATCGCCATCGTGGCCGACGACCTGACAGGGTCGGGCGATACGGCTGTGCAATTCGTGCGCGCCGGTTGGCCCACGCAGTTGTCGGTGGGCCGCGCCAGCCAGGCACTGTCCGACCCGGCAGCCCACCGCGCCGAAGTTATCGCGGTAACCACGCACAGCCGTCCGCTGCCCGGCGCGCAGGCAGCCGCCGTGGTGCGCGAAGATGTCGCCGCGCTGCGTGCGGCCGGTGTGCGGCGCCTGTACAAAAAAGTCGACTCGACACTGCGCGGGGCGTTTCGCGCCGAGATCGACGCGGCGCGCGCAGCTTGGCGCGAGGACGCGGTGGCGGTGGTGTGCCCGGCGTTTCCGGCAACCGGACGTACGGTGCGCGAGGGCGTGCTTTATGTAGACGGCCGGCCGGTCACAGAAACTTCGGCGGCCACCGACCCCGTGACGCCGGTTACCGAAAACCATATCCCCACGCTGCTGGATGGCGCGCAATTGTCCATGCGTGATGATGAATCGCCGCATGACCTGGCCGGCCGCATCGCGGCTGCCGGAGCTGTCGTGGTCGTGGATGCGCAGACCACCGGCGAACTGGATCGCCTGGCCCAGGCCATCGTGCTCATGGGCGAGCGCGCCCTGCCGGTGGGGTCGGGCGGCCTGGCCATTCCGCTGGCGCGCCTGTGGGCCGGCGCCGAATCGCAGGGAACGGTTATTGTCGTGGTGACGTCGCAGCACAGCGCTTCGCGCCGACAGGCGCAGGCTTTGCAGGCGGCGGGCGCCCGCACCTGGTCGCCTTCGCTGGCACAACTGGCCGATGCAAATGCCTGGCGCGACTGGTCCGCGCAGGTCTGCGAATCCGAAGCCGCGGCGAGCGGCCCGGGCACGTTGCTGTTGCTGGCCCCCGAGGGTCGGCGCGACGATCTCGAATCCGACGTCGTCGCCGCCCGCCTGGGCGAACTGGCGGGCCGGCTTATCCAGGGCGACGCCGCAGCAGGCGTGGTGGCGACGGGCGGCGATGGCGCCAGCGCCGTATTGGCCGCACTGCAGGCCGGCGGCATCGCACTGGTGGACGAGGTGATGGGCGGCGTGCCCCTGGGCACGCTTACCGGCGGCAGGGCCGCCGGGCTACCCATTGTGACCAAGGCCGGCGGCTTTGGCACTGACGATGTATTGATCCGGGCCGCGCGTGCGGTCCGCGAACGGAGGTTTCCCGCATGACACAAGACGCAACGCCTGTCCGCATTCCTACTCTGGCCGTTACGCTGGGCGACGTCGCCGGCATCGGGCCGGAAATCACCGCAAAGATGCTGCTGGGCCATGACGACCTGCGGCAGAAGGCCCGCCTGGTGGTGGTAGGCGATGCGGGCGCGATGCGCAAGGCTGCGCTGGCCCTGGGCGCCGACGCATCGCGCGTGCGGGTGGTCGAAGGGCCCGAGCAGGTGCAGAACACACCGGGCACGATCGAGATCATCCAGGCTGGTCCGACGCTCGAGCATGTGCCGCCAGGCGAACTCAGCGCCGACGCCGGCGACGGTTCGGTGCGCTTTGTCACCACCGCCTGCGCGCTGGCCCGCGCGGGACGCATCGACGGCATCGTCACCGCGCCCCTGAACAAGGCGGCCATGCACCTGGCGGGCCACAAGTGGCCCGGCCATACCGAGTTGCTGGCACACGAGTTCGGCGTCAAGACATTTTCATTGGTGCTTTCGGCGGGCGACCTGTACATCTTCCATGCCACGACCCACGTGTCGTTGCGGCAGGCCATCGAAGACGTCAACCCGCAGCGCATGCGCGCCGTGCTGCGGCTGGCCGGATCGTTCGCTCGCGCGCTCGGGCGCGGCGACGAGCCCGTGGCCGTGGCAGGCCTGAACCCCCACGCAGGGGAAAACGGCATTTTCGGCACCGAAGACGCCGACATCCTGGCCCCTGCCGTGGCCGAGGCCAACGCGGCGGGCATCCGCGCCGCCGGCCCCATCCCCGCAGACGCCTTGTTCCCGCAGGCCGTGCGCGGCAAATGGAAATTCGTCATCGCCTGCTATCACGACCAGGGCCATGCGCCGTTCAAGTCGGTGTATGGCGATGACGGCGTCAACATCACCGTGGGGCTGCCGGTGGTGCGCGTGTCGGTCGACCACGGCACGGCGTTCGACATCGCCGGCAAGGGCATCGCCCGCGAAGAAAGCCTGGTGCTGGCTGCCGAACGCGCCGCCCATCTGGCCCCGGGCTGGTCGCATGTATGGGAAACTGCGCGCTCCACCACCGGAGACTGATTCCATGGCGTTTGCCGCCGAACCCGAGGGGCCGGTTGACCGGTCCAGCACTCAACCCCTGCACGTCCAGGTGGCTCAGGCCTTGCGCCGCGACATCCGCGAACTGCAGTGGGCGCCGGGCACCGTCCTGCCCAGCGAGGCGGCATTGTGCAGGCAATTCGGGGTGGCGCGCAGCGTAGTCCGGCAGGCGCTCGCGGCGCTGGTGGCCGAAGGCCTGATCCACCGCGAGCCCGGCCGCGCACCCACGGTGGCCCCGGCACGCGAGCACCACCGCATGGTGCAGCGTTCCACAGGGCTGTTTGAGCAGTTCGCCCACACAGGCACCACGCTTCTCACACGCGTGCTGCGTTTCGAACCGGCCGAGCCGCCTGCCGAGGTCGCGGCATTCTTCAATACCCCCGAGACTCTGGTGCTCGAGCGGCTGCGGCGCGTCGACGATGAGCCTCTGGCGTTCGTGCGCACATGGCTGCCGCGCGCCCGCCTGCCGGGGCTGTCCGCCGGGCACCTGCAGGATGCATCGCTGCATCGTACGCTGGCGCTGCGGTACGGCCTGCATCCCGGCCGCGGCCGCAACCGCATACGCGCCGTGGCGGCCGATGCCGCCCTTGCGGCCGAATTGCAGGTGCCCGCCGGCAGCCCGCTGTTGATGCTGGAAGGGCAGGGGTACGACCAGCACGGCCAGCCCCTCGAGTGGTTTACTACCTGGCATCGCGCCGAAAAACTGGTGTTCGATGTCGACGTGGGCCCGGCCGGCGAACAGATCCATGCCGCGCTTCCCGGGGCGTCCGGCGGCAATGCGGCGGGCGATGCCGCGGCGCAGAGTCCACAGGGGCTCGAATCGCTCGAGGCCAACCTGCGCTCGGCGCTGGATACGGTACGCAGGCTGCGCGCCCAGACGGCCGGGGGCTGATGCGCCGACGCGCAGTGGTATGCTTTGCGACCACATGTCCGACTGCCATCTGCCGCCATGACCGCACGCATTGCCAGCCTGCACATCTACCCCATCAAATCGTGCGCCGCCATTGATCTGGCCGAATCTCCGATCGACCGCGCCGGCCTGGCCGGCGACCGGCGCTGGATGATTCTGACCGCGCAGGGGCAATTCATGACGCAGCGCCAATGGCCGGCCATGGCCCTGATCCGGCCTGCCATCACCGCCGACAGTCTTGAACTGCGCGCGCCCGGCATGCCGGCGCTCAGTATTGCGCTCGACGGCTCGCAACTGGGCGAGGCCGTGCGTCCCGTCACGGTCTGGAAAGACACCGTCCCGGCGCGCCAGGAAAGCCCCCAGGCGGCGGCGTGGCTCAGCGAGGTGCTGGGCCAGAACTGCATACTGGTGAAGATCGACGCGCAGGCCCAGCGGCCCGCACGCGCCGAATGGGTCGACCGCTGGCGGGCCGCGCATCCGGACCTCGCGGCCGCCTTTGACGGAGACCACGATTTCGGGTTTGCCGACGGCTTCCCGCTGCTGATCGCCAACCAGGCTTCGCTCGATGAGCTGAATCAACGGCTGGCGGCCCAGGGGCATCCCGCCGTGCCCATGAACCGCTTCCGGCCCAATATCGTGATTCAGGGCGGATGGGAAGCCTACGACGAAGACCACACCGCCCTGGTGTCGGCCAACGGCGTCGACATGGCGCTGGTCAAGCCGTGCACGCGTTGCCCCATGCCCAATATCGACCAGCAGACTGCTCAGCGCTACGACGAACCCGGGCGCACGCTGGCCACATACCGCAAGTTCGACATCGGTGTCGTGTTCGGGCAGAACGCCATCGTCAGCGCAGCGCCGGGCGCCCGCCTGCGGGTAGGCGACCCGGTCGAGATCGAACTGGATTTCTAGCGCTGACGCGCGGGCGTCCTGCTCAGGTCGAGAGCTTCAGCCCCACCAGGCCGGCTGCAATCAGCAGCACGCTGACCACCCGCATGGTCGACACGGCTTCGCCGAACAGCACGATGCCCGAGATGAATGCCCCCAGCGCGCCTATCCCCACCCATACCGCGTACGCCGTGCCCAGGGGCAGGCTCTTCATCGCGACGGACAACAGCCAGACGCTGACCACCATGCTGACGAGTGTGATGGCCGAAGGAATCAGGCGGGTGAATCCATGCGTGTATTTCAGGCCGACCGCCCACACTACTTCAAACAGCCCCGCCAAAACGAGAATGACCCAGGTCATGCTTAACCCCATTTGAAAGCTGCCGGCTGGCGCCGGCGGTGGGGTCGTCCCCGGGAAAGATGCCGCCAGCCGTGGCCGGGGGCGGCGCCGGGCCGTCCCGGCGCGCTAAAAATTATAGAATACCCAATTGACCGCCGGTTGCGGGCAGGCGCGCCCGCGCCCGAATGCAACGCCGGGCGCCGCGCATTGGATTTTTACAGATGGTCCCCATGAGTTTCCAGGTCACCGTACAACCCAGCCAGCATCAGTTTTCCGCCGAGCCCGGCCAGACCGTGCTCGATGCCGCCCTGGCCGCCGGGATCGTGCTGCCCTACAGCTGCCGCAACGGCGCTTGTTCGACCTGCAAGGGCAAGGTTATTTCGGGCCAGGCCGATGCGGGCGAGTATCCCGCGCAGATTCTGTCGCCCGAAGAACTGGCGCAGGGCTACACCTTGTTTTGCCAGGCCCGGCCGCAGTCGGACCTGGTCATCGAATCCACGGAAGTCCGGCTGGCCAGCGACATCCAGATCCGCAAACTGCCGGCGCGCGTGCAGGCCATGGAACTGGCCGCGCCCGATGTCACCGTGCTGCGCCTGCAACTGCCGGCGGCCGAACCATTCCGTTATTACGCCGGGCAGTACATCGAGGTCATTCTCAAAGACGGCAAGCGCCGCAGCTATTCCATGGCCAGCCCGCCGCACGCAGGCAGTCCGATCGAACTGCACCTGCGCCACATGCCGGGGGGCGTCTTCACCGACCACGTGTTCGGCGCCGGCGACACCCAGATGAAGGTACGGGAAATCCTGCGTCTGGAAGGCCCGTTCGGTTCTTTCTTCCTGCGCGAAGACAGCGACAAGCCCATTATCCTGCTGGCCAGCGGCACCGGCTTTGCGCCCGTGAAGGCGATTGTCGAGCACATGGCTCACCATGGCATACGTCGTCCCGTGGCGCTGTACTGGGGCGGGCGCCGCCCGCGCGACCTGTACATGCACGAGCTGGCGCAGTCCTGGGCCCGGACACTGCCCGATTTTCAATATGTGCCAGTGGTGTCCGATGGTCTTCCGGAAGACGGCTGGACGGGCCGCACCGGCTTCGTGCACCAGGCCGTGCTGCAGGATCATCCCGATCTGTCCGGATACCAGGTATATGCGTGCGGCGCGCCGGTCATGGTCGATGCCGCGCGGCGCGAATTTTCCGCCCAATGCGGCCTACCGGAAGACGAGTTCTACGCCGATGCATTTACGTCCGAGGCCGACCTGGCCCGCGCCGGCTGAAGCCGACGGCGCAGGCCGGTCGGAAACGTCCGGCTGCAACTGGATACGCCCCCTTTGTTTATGTTGTAGGCGGGGGCGTACCGACGCAGTACACTGCCGCACCGGCATTCCTACAGGATCGAGCCGTGGCCGCAGGGAGATCGTCTCTTTGCGGCGCGCGGGGCAAGGAGCAAGTCGCGCATGAAAGTAGCGGTATTGGGTAGCGGCATCATCGGCATTTCCAGCGCATGGTGGCTGCGCCAGGCGGGTCACGACGTCGTGGTCGTTGAACGCCGCAGCGGCCCCGCCCAGGAAACCAGCCTGGCCAACGGAGGCCAGATTTCCGTGTCCTATGCCGAACCCTGGGCCAATCCGCAGGCGCCACTGAAGCTCCTCAAGTGGCTGTTCCAGGACGACGCACCCCTGCTGTTCCGTCCGCAACTGGATTGGCGCCAATGGATGTGGGGCCTGGCGTTTCTGCGTGAATGCATGCCGGGCCGGCTCGCGCCCAACATCCGGGCGATGGTCCGGCTTGCCGAATACAGCCGCGCCACGCTTCAGGCCATGCGTGCCGAACTGGCCATTCCGTACGATCACCTCGAACGCGGCATTCTCAATTTCTACCGCGACCCCCACGAGTTCGAAATTTCGCAGAAAGCCGCCGGCCTGATGCGCGATTTCGGCGTCGAGCGCCGCGTCGTCACGGCCGACGAAGTGGTTGCCATCGAACCGGCGCTGGCGGCTCACCGGGCCACCATCGTCGGCGGCGACTACACCCCCGAAGACGAAAGCGGCGACGTGCATCTGTTTACGGCCGGCCTGGCGCAGCGATGCGAGGCTGCCGGCGTCGAGTTCCGCTACGGCACCAGCGTCACGCGCCTGGTGACCGGGGGCGGCCAGGTCGAGGCCATCGAAGTCATTCAGCCCGACGGCAGCTACGGCCGCATCGCGGCCGACGCCTACGTGGTGGCGCTGGGCAGTTTCAGCCCCAGGCTGGTCAGGCCCCTGGGCGTGCCATGCAATGTATACCCGGCCAAGGGTTACTCGGCCACTTTCGATATCCGCGATCCGGCGCGCGCGCCGGTGGTCAGCCTTACCGACAGCAGTCACAAGGTCGTGTTCACGCGCCTGGGCAACCGCCTGCGCATGGCCGGCACGGCAGAACTGTCGGGCTATTCGCGCGAATTGAACACCGGCCGTTGCCAGGCCATGGCGCGCCTGGCGCGCGAACTGTTTCCCGACGCGCTCGACTTCGAGAGCGTCAGCTATTGGTCGGGCCTGCGCCCGTCCACTCCTTCGAACGTGCCCCTGGTCGGCCGCACCCGCATCCCCAACCTGTACCTGAATACAGGCCACGGTACGCTGGGCTGGACCATGGGCGTCGGTTCGGGCCGGGCGCTGGCCGATCTGCTCAGCGGACGCCGGCCCGAGCCCGAATTTCCTTTTCTTGGTTCGTAACCTATGAAGACATTGCAACTGGCGGGCCTGGCCCGCGCACTGGTGGCCAGTCGGCGTACCTGGGTATTCGGCGCGGCGCTGGCCGTCGCGGGCGCAGCGCACGGCGCCGACGTCGAGATCGAGGTCTGGCACACGCTGTCCGGCCCCAACAAGGCCGAGTTCGAAAAGCTTGCCAAGAAATACAACAAAGAACAAAAAGAAGTCAGCGTCGAATTGCGCGACTTCCCCACCGAACAGGCGCTGCAGCAAGCGGCGGCCGATGCGCTGAAGAAAAAGAAGGGGCCCAACCTGATTCAGCTGTCCGATAACCGTTCACCCGAAGTGGTATCGGACCACAAGGCCATCCTGCCGCTGCATCAGTTGCTGGCGCGCTACCCCATCAAAGACCTCAACTGGTTCCTGCCGTCTACGTCGAGCTTCACGCGGGATGCCAAGGGGCGCTTGCTGGCCTTTCCCTGGATGGCCGAAGTGCCCATGATGTTCTACAACCTGTCGTACTACAAAAAGGCGGGGCTCGACCCCAACCGCCCGCCGCGCACCTGGGCCGACTTGCAGGGCGACCTTCTCAAGCTGCGCGACGTGGCCAATATCGAATGCCCGTATGCATCCAGCAACCAGGTCAAGGTGCACCTGGAAAACCTCGCGCCGGTGAACAAGCAGGCGTTCACCAGCAACGACAACGGCCTGGCCTCCTCCAAGGCTGCTCCCACGCTGCGTTTCGACACCTTGTACATGCGCCATGTGTCGCTCATGGTCAGCTGGAAGCGATCGCTGCTCTTCACGGCCCATTCCGACGATAACGAAAGCGACAAGCTGTTCGCCAAGGGCGAATGCGCCGTGCTGACGTCGGGATCGGGCGCCGCAGGCCTGTTCATGAATACGCGTTCGCTGTCCTTCGGCGTTGCACCGTTGCCGTATTACGACCAGGTCACCAAAGAAGCCGGCGCGCCGTTCATCAGCGGTTCGGCACTGTGGGCGATCGAAGGCCATTCGCAGGCCCAGGAAAAGGCCACGGCCCAATTCCTGGCATGGCTCGCCAAGCCGGTCATCGCCGCCGAATGGCATCAGCGCACAGGCTATCTGCCGCTGACCGACGCGGCCTTCCGCGCCGCCGATGTGTCGTTCTACAACAAGGTGCCGGGCGCGCAGGCCATCGTGCAATCCATGGTCGGGAAAGCGCCCCAGACCAGCCGCGGCTTCCGCATGGCCAATTACGACCGCGTCGAAGTCGTGCTCAACCAGGAACTGAACGAAGCCCTCGAAGGCAAGACCCCGCCTGTGGCGGCATTGAACCGCGCCGCCGATCAGGCGCGCAAGCTGGCGCAGCAGCGCTAGCCGGCGGCGGGCCGGGCGGCCGCGTCCGCCACGGTCCGTCGTACGCATGCAACCGGCCTGCAGGGCCGGTTTTTTTTGGGGGGGCTGCAATGGTTCCTGCGTGTCGAGTGAGCAAAAAGCTCCGTTCGTATATGTCTGTCTAGGCGCCTTCTGCAAGGCGCGCCACCATGCCGTCTACGCGCTCCAACCCGAAGCGCGATTCCGATCAGGACGAGCATGGTTCGACTCTTTCTACTGGGCGTGCTGCCGCTGGGGCTGGCGGCTTGCGCGCAATGGTCCGGCCCGCCGGCCTGGCGCAGTGACGCGCCGGCAGCGCACTATGACTTCGACTGGCAATTGTCGGGCGATCCTGCCGTCGCGCCGCTTCAGGTCTTCAGCGGCGCCGGGCATACCTGGCTGCAATACGCGCCGGGGCGCACGCCGCCGGCCGTGTTTGCGCAGACGCCAGCCGGGCTCAAACCTTTACCGCACGTGCGCCGCGACCCCTACATTGTTGTCGAGGGCATCTGGCCCGCGCTGGTGCTTCAGGGCGGACAGCATGCGGCAAGAGTCGAGCGGCGGCAATCCTCGGGCATTCCGGGGCCGCGCCCCGCGCCGCCAGGCCTGCCGGATCCCGATCCGCCTGCCAGCGCATCCGTCGATGAGGCCCCCGCGCCGACACGGCTTGCGTCCGAGGCAGCGAAAATCCGCGCCGCATCGTCCGTGCCGCCCGCCGACACGCGGCCTTCTGACCCACCGCCCGCTGACGCTGCGTCGCCTGAAGCGTCGTTGGCACAGTCCTTTCACGCCGGCCCATCCGACACCACGCTCAGGGCTGTGTTGGCCCGCTGGGCAGCCCATTCCGGCTGGACGTTCGAGCCCCAGCACTGGTCGGTCGATGTCGATATACCCCTGGCGGGCCACGCGACCTTCGCCGCCGATTTCAAGACCGCCGTGCGTCAGTTGCTGGCTTCTACCGAACTGGGCGAGCGGCCCGTTCAACCGTGTTTCTACACAAACAAGGTGTTGCGCGTCGTGCCGTTCACACAGGCATGCGACCGCTCCGCCGCGTCGGAGGCCCGCCCATGATTTTGCGCTTTTTGCCTTGCAGCCTTGCATTATTGACATTGGGCGGATGCGCCGCCCAACAGTCCTTGCAGGCTCTGCGCGACGCGATTGCCGGCGCGCATACGCAGCTCGAGTCCGGCCAACGCCAGTTCGCCGCAGCGGCATCCGACCGCGCCGCGCGCATCGCCGCGCAAGATGTCGATAAACCCTGGCTGGCGGGCCGCCCACAGCCGTTGGCGCGCGATGCCGTACTGCCGCCGGCCTTGCGGGGCGAAATCGACACGACCTTGCTGTTCGCCGGCAAACTCGACCTGCCTGCGCTGGCCGAGCGCCTGACGCGCACGACCGGCATTGCGGTACGCGTCGCGCCCGATGCGTTACTGCCGCAGTCGCTGTTCCTGCCCAGGCTCGGCAATGCCGTGCCCGCCGATCTGGCCACCACGCTGCGGGTGCCGGTGCAGGCGGGGCCCCGGCCGCTGCCCGATACGCTGGACATGCTCGCTGCGAGCTTCGGCGTGAACTGGCGCTACCATCGTCACGCCATCGAGTTCTATCGCATGCAGACGCGCGTGTTCGATGTGCGCGCACTGACACTTTCCAGCCGCGCCGACGCGCGCCTGGGACGCTCGGGCTCGGCCGAAGCAGGCGGCTTTGACAATACATCCAGTACCGCGCTGTCGTCGGGCGACCAGCATGCCCTGCAAGCCGTCCGGGCTCGCATTCTTCCTTTCCTGACACAGGCCGGCACCGTCGCAGAGCTCGACGGCGGGGGCAGCACGCTGGTCATTACCGACACGCCCGAAGTCCTCGATCGCATCGCCCAGTTCATCGACGGAGAGAATCAGGCCCTGACCCGGCGAGTGCGCCTGCTGTTCGAAGAACTCACCGTGGTGGCCAACGACGGCGCCGAAGGCGGTGTCGACTGGAAAGCCGTCTACGAAAGCGCGCGAACGGCCGTCACCGCCACGATTCCTGCCGTGGCAGGCAGTACCGCGGCGGCCCTGGGGGCTACGGTCGAGTCAGGCGGCTTTCAGCGCTCGCAGGCCATTGTTTCCGCGCTCAGCCAGTCTGGCGCTGTCCTGCGTCATAGCAGCGTACCGGTGCTGACGCTGAACCGTCGCCCGGTCACGCATGCGGTGCGCACCACATTCTCGTATATCGACCAGGTGCAGAGCATGGCCGTCGCCGGGGTCGACGCATCACTCGGGGGCGTTGCGCTGCCTTCGGTGTCCATCAGCCAGAAGCAGGAAACGGTCGGCACCTTCCTGACGCTCGTGCCCGACGCGCAGGCCGACGGACGCATTCTCCTGTCGATCGCATATGACAACACGGTGGCCCAGCCGATCAAGAGCGTCACGTTCGGTGAGCGCGGCAACCAGATCCAGATCCAGCAAGTCACCATCGATGGCAACGGCACGGTGCAGCAGGTGGCGCTCAGTCCCGGCGAGCCCGTGATCCTGTCAGGCTTCGACCGCCGCCAGGACGAGTACGACCGGCGCCGCCTGACTCCCGACGCACCCCTGTTGGCCGGCGGGCAAGACCGCGTCTCGCGCGACCGGCTCACCACCATCGTCATCGTCACGGCGATGGTAGAGGAGGGCATCTGAATGGCTGCCATACCGGCTCCCGGCCAGCTGCTGCTGATAGATACCCCGGACGGCTCGGCCAGCCTGGCGTTCGGCCTGTCTTGGTTCGCCGTGGTGGGCAGCCACGCCCGGAGCATGGCGCGTTCCCGCGCCAGGCGCATGCGCGCCACGCACTTCGTTACGGGCGGACAGGGGGCCATGGCCGGCGGGTGCGCGCGGCTGGCTGCGCATCAGCAGCGTCGTCCGGTGCACGCAGCGGCCCAGGCGTTCGCGCAGCTGTATCCGGAAGGCGCTGTCGCGTGTGTAGTTCCATTGCCGGACGGCCAATGCTGGCTGGCAGCGTCGCAGGACGGCGCCGTGGCGGCACGGGGCGACACGCTCTATGCCGATGCGCATCAGGCGTCGATGGCGCTGCAAGCGTTGGCCGACCAGTACCCCTCCTTGCGGCGGCAGGACGGCGCCCTGTCGCTGCGGGCCATGCAGGCGGCCCTTGGCCCCGCCACGTTGATGCAGCCAGTAGGCAATCGCTGGTCATGGCTGCCGCTGCCGGTGCGAGTGTTCCTGTGCACGCTGGCGTTCGCCGCGTCGATTCCGTTGATCCGCCAGCTGTGGCCGGTGCCGCCGCCGGCGCCGGCGCAGGCCATGCCGGCCAGCGCAGAAGACGCGTGGCGCCAGGCGGTCGACGGGTTTCTCAGGAAGCAGCGCGTACACCCCTTGCCCGAGCTTGCGCGCGTACTGGGTTCGCTGCATCGGCTGCCGCTGAACGTGCAAGGTTGGCTGCTGCGCGAAGCACGCTGCCAACCGGGGCAGGGGGCCTGGAGGTGCAGGGCGGCCTATGCGCGCGTGCAGGCCGATGCCACCAACCTGGCATTTTTGCAGTCTTTGCCCCCGCACTGGCAGTTCCGGCTTCACCCGCTCGATGACGCCGAGCTGGTGTGGACGGTGCCCGGCAACGATACCTCGCTCGAGCGGGTCGACGTGCCCACGTCCGCCCACGTCGACCGCGTGCTGGCCAGCGCGTTGCAGCAGGCGCGCCCGGCCTTCCAGCAGATGAAGCTGGGCCCGTCCATGGCCGTGCCTATCACCGCGCCGCGCGATTCCGCCGGGCAGGCCTTCGCAGCGCCAGTGCCACTGCCGGCGCTGCGCCAGCGTTCCGTGGCGCTGTACGGGCCGCTGCGCTCTGTCGCGGTGCTGGCGGGGCAGCAGTCGCTGGCCGTGGCGTGGTCCTCGCTGGTACTGCGGTTGGCGCAGGGGCGTGAACCCGGCACGGCGGTCAGCGCCCTTACAGCCGAGCTTCAAGGAGTTCTCTATGAAAACGATGCACAGCCATAGCCTCACAGACCTGCATGCGCTTCGTGTCCACAGGTTCGCAGCACTGCTTGCGAGCGTGATAACGGCCTGCGGCCTGGCCACGTCCGGACGCGCGAGCCCGGCCGCCACTGCGTCCGGGCCTGTGGACGACGCTGGCGGATATGCCGCTGCCGAAGATCAGGGCTGGCCAGAAGGGGATACGGTACGCGAGCTGCTGCACATCGACGCGCAGGCGGCACGCGCCGCGTCCGGGCTGCCCCGGCGGGCCTCGGATTGGCTGCGCCAGCCGGATGCGCCGCAAGCGGCCTTGCGGCCAGCCGGGCATGACGCCGCATCACACGAAGGCCCCGACCGCATTCGGGTGCTTGCCATCTACGGCGTCGGCAAAGCACTGCGTGCCCATGTGTCGGTCAACGGCACGGTGTTGCTCTACCGGGCGGGCCGTCCCGCTCCGATGGGCGGCAATGCCGGCGATTCGAATCCCTACACGCTGCAGGCCATCGATACCCCTTGCGTGCGCCTGGGCCGGGCCGGCCGGTCATATACCGCTTGCCTGGCATCGGAAGAGCCCGGCCATGAATGACACGTCCACGCTTGCGCAGCCCGCTGCAGCGGGCGCCACGGCGCCCTGGCTGCATACGCATGACGATCTGGCCCGCCTGACGCCGGCGTTCGTGCGCCCCCTGGACGAAATCGATCTCGCACTGCTGGCCGGCAGGTTGTGTCCGGTCTTGCTCGAAGGGCAGCAGGTCGCCATCTTCGCGCTGCACGACTACGTGCATGGCGACGCCATTGCCGAAGTCGAGCGGCTGGTACGCGCCCGCGGGCATCGGCTGGCCGCGGTGCCGCGTTATGCGCTGCCGCCCGCATTGCTGCTGCCGGTGGCCCGGGGGCAGCTGACGGCGGCATCGCTGCGCGAAATTCGCGGCACGCCGGCTCATGCCCGACGATCGACCCTGGCCGCCATCTTTCTCGATATTGTGCGCTGGGGGCTGCAGCATCGTGCCAGCGACGTGCATATCAACGTCTGCCATCCTCCGGCGCGATCCGAAGTCCGGTACAGCATCGACGGCGCCTATGTGCTGCCCGGCTGCTTTCTCGACATGTCCGCGGCCACGCTGCTGGAAGTGCTGGCGGTGGCCTGGATGGATGTGCGTGGGGGCAATGGCGCGGTATTCGATCCCCTGGTCGAGCAGCAGGGGCGCATCGCGCTCGACGTCGACGGTCGTCCGGTCACCGTGCGCTGGGCTTCACTGGCGACCGATGCCGGCCCTTCGGTTTGCCTGCGGCTGCTGCGCCTGGACGCCGCCGAAGGCGGCTCCAGCCTGCAAGAGCTGGGCTATCTGCCGTCCCAGGTGGCCATGCTCGAGCGCGCTCGCGAGCAGGCCGGCGGGGCCATTGTGCTGGCCGGCATCGTCGGCTCGGGCAAGTCCACATCCATTGCCACACTGATGCGCGGCATCGCCGCGACGCGCAAGGTCATCACGCTGGAAGATCCGGTCGAATACCGCATCGTCAACGCGCTGCAGAACACCGTGGGGCGCCAGCTCGACGCGTCGGCGTCCCCCGTGTTCGACGCGAAGCTCAAGACGATCAAGCGGTCGGCCATGCACGACCTGCTCATCGGCGAAGTCCGCGACCGCGATACCGGCCGCGCCTTCACGGACCTTGCGGGTTCGGGCGTCAACATCTACACCACCACACATACAGGCGCGGCGCACATGATTCCCGAGCGCCTGGCTTCCGACTTCATCGGCATATCGCGCGATTTTCTTGCGACCCCTGGGGTGCTCAAGCTGCTTGTCTACCAGGCGCTCATGCCGCAGCTGTGTTCCTCGTGTGCGTTGCCGTTCAGCGCAGCGGCGCGGGGTGATTGCGGCTACGACTGGGGCAAGTGGGCGGCGGCCTTCGCCCGCGCTCACCAGCTCGAACCCGGATCTCTGCGCGCTCGCAACCCGCAGGGTTGTGCGGCTTGCAGGCGTGCAGGCCTGCCACAGTTAAACGGCCTGACGGGGCGCACCGTAGTGGCCGAGATGATCGAGCCGGGCCAGGATGACGGCTTGCTCATCCATGTGCGGCGCAGAGACAACCTTGGCCTGCTGCGTTATGTACGTTCGCGGCCGCGCACGCCCTTGCAACACGCTGACATGACAGGAAAGTCGGCGGCCGAGTGCGCGCTTTACAAGGTTGCGCTCGGGCTACTGGATCCGCGTCCGGTCGCATCGCACTTTCGTCTGCCGGGGGCTCCCACCGGCATGCGGGCCATGCCGCAAGCGGAGGCTCTTGATGCTTGATCGCCTGGCTGTGAGCTTTTCCGTCTGGGCGCGTCGCATTGGCGCGTGCTGGGACGCCGGCCGTTTCCAGGCCCGGCGCGCCGATTACTACGAATATCTGGCCGATCTCATCGTCAGCCTGGATGGGCGCAAGACGCTGCGTGACGTATTCGCTGATGACGCAAGGCGCTATGGCAGCCGCACGGTGCGAGGCCGACTGGCGCTGCATTGGCTGCATCGCTACCAAGAATCCGGCGGAGACCTCGCGGCGACGTTCTCACGCAGTATCCCCCATGACGAAGCGCAACTGATAGGCACGGCACAGCGGGCGGGTGGAGACGCATTGCCGCATGCGCTGCGCGGGCTGGCCGATGCGGTGCGTCTCGTCCAACAGGCGCGTCAGGTGCTGGCGGGCGCAACGGCCGCTGGCGTCGTGGCACTGGCAGTGGCCGTGGGCGTGCTGACGGCCGTTCCTTTTTTCACCGTGCCGCGCCTGCAGCAGGTCTTCCAGGCTGTACCCGCCGATTATTACGGCGGACTCACGCGCGGGTTGTTCGGCTTGGCCCGCGCGCTGCAGAGTTGGCTGCCTTTCTGGGCCGTACTGCTGGCCGGTGGCGCAGGCCTGGCGGTGTGGGCCGCGCCCATGGCCGTGGGGCCATGGCGCGTACGGCTTGACCGCTGGTTTCCCTGGCGGCTGTATCGCGATGCGCATGCGATCCGGTTCCTTGCCATGCTGGCAATCATGCTGCGGCAGCGCGGCAACCTGGATACTCGGCTGCGCGAGGCGCTCGCGGCGCTGGCTCGGCGCGCCCGGCCATGGCTGGCCTGGCATGTAAACGCAATGCTGTCGCGCGTCGAGCACGGCATTGTGGGGGCCGGTACGTTCGAAACAGGCCTGTTTGATCGCGAAACCGCCTGGTTCATGGGCGACGTCATTGCCGCGCGCGGGCTCGAAGCCGGCGTGGAGCAGGCACGCTTGCGGGCCGAGTCGCGGGCGCTGCGTCGCATACGGCGCGAAGCACAGGCATTGCGCTGGGGGCTTTTGCTGCTGTCGGTCGCCGCCGTGCTCGCGTTGACGCTATGGCACTACGCCGTCATCGACGAGCTGCGGCGCGCGCTGACCAATTTCTACGCCAGCCAGTAAATGGCGCGGCCTTTCCTGTTCTATCTCAACCGGAGTCATTCATGTCTCGTACATTTTCCGTTCCTGCCCGGCGCCGCCAGTCCGGCTTCTCACTGGTCGAGGTGTCCATCGTCACGGCCATCGTGCTGCTGATTGCCATCATCGGCATACCTGCCATCGGAGCCTACGTCATCGAGAACAAGGTGCCCAAGGTAGGCGAAGAGCTGCAGCGCTACGTGGCGCGCATCAAGACCAACGCGCAAGGCTCGGGCGCCGTTCCCTATGCCGATCTCGATACCGGGTCGCTGGCCAATGCGTTGCGCGATTCCAGCGTGGTGTCAGTTTCAGGCACGGGGGCGGCCGCCGTAGTTGCCCATGGGCTTGGCGGCAGCGGCACGGGCAGCAATGGTGTCATCAGCATCGCGCCTGCCTCGATCGCCGCGGCGGGCGCAGGGTCGGGTTTTTCCATCACCCTCACCAACGTCAACAACGCCGCATGTCCGGGACTGGCGTCGGTCATGCAGCGCATGTCTGACATCATCAGCATCGAGGGCCGAGGCGGCGCCGCAATCGTGAAAGACAATATCGCCGTGCCGCGAGTCCCGTACAGCGCCTCCGCCGCCGAGGCGCAGTGCGCCGAAGGCGACAGCAATACGTTTGTATTCACTGTGCGCTGAAGGGCGGTATATGGAAGCGGCTTTACTCCCAGCCCGGCGACGGGGCGCACGGCAGGCCCGCGCCGGGCAGTCAGGCTTTGCCTTGCTGGAACTGGCCATCGCGCTCGCCCTGGCCAGCATGGTCCTTATCTGGACGGCCAACCGGCTGGTGCATCAGGCCGATGATGCGGCCGGCCGCGCCACGGGTGTCTGGCTGCTGGAACTCAAGCGCGGCCTGGACAGGATGCTGGAGCGGCATTTCGACAGCCTCGCGGAAGGCACGCCGGCGCTCGGCGAAGACGGGTTGCCGCTGTACGGCGACCTGTTCGCCCCGCGCCTGTCCGAGCTCAAGGCCCAGGGGCACCTGCCGGCCGGATTTCCGGAAACCGGCGCCTTCGGACAGGACGTCGTCATTCGCGTCCTGCGCGACGGCCGCTGCCCGGGCGAGGCCTGCCGCATCGACGTGCTGGCGTATACCAGCCAGCCGTTGCTGGCCGCCGACGGGTTGCCCGACATGATGCGCCTGGGCGCGGCTGTCGAGGCCACGCACGGGTACGGGGGCTGGGCCGTCGAGTCGCGAATCAGGGGCGCCAACTTTGACTTTCCCAATCCGCCGGCTGCCGGCGCGCCCGCCGTGGCGCCGGGCACGCTGGCGGTCTGGACGGGATATGGCGCAAGCGACTACGACCTGTATGTGCGCAGGCATGATGTCCGCGACCCGGAACTGGAAGCGTCGCTTACGGTAGGCGGCAGCATATCGGCGCAGGGCGACTTGTCCGCCGGCGGCTATCTGTCTGTCGGAACTGCGGCCACCGCCGGCAGCACCTGCTCGGCGGCCCTGGCCGGGCTGTTCGCCCGCGGGGCCGATGGCGGCTTGCTCCAGTGCCGGGGCGGGCGCTGGAAAGCTCCGCCCGGCGCCGGCTTCGGCGGCGCCTATGCCGTCGCCGGGGCGGATGGCTGCGGAGCCTATTCCAGCGTCAATCCCATTACGGGCAAGTGCTCGTGTCCCAAGGGGTATACGCCGGTTCGCGTCTCGTCCGACCTGTGGGGGCCGGATGGCTTGCGCACCAACGCATACGTATGTGTCGGCGCGGGATAGCCGTCCGGGCAGGCCGGCAGGCGGCGGCTGTAGCGCCGGACTGCCGAGCCTCTATAATCAAAGATTCGCCTAAAACCCCGGTTCGTCCAGCATGAAATCCTCAGAGATTCGCCAGAAATTCCTGCAGTTCTTCCAGTCGAAGGGGCACACCATCGTTCCTTCGGCCTCGCTTGTGCCGGGCAACGACCCCACGCTGCTCTTTACCAACTCGGGCATGGTGCAATTCAAGGACGTATTCACCGGCAAAGAAGCCCGGTCATATACGCGCGCCACGTCATCGCAGCGCAGCGTGCGGGCAGGGGGCAAGCACAACGACCTGGAAAACGTCGGTTATACCGCCCGGCACCATACGTTCTTCGAAATGCTGGGCAACTTCAGCTTCGGCGATTACTTCAAGCGCGACGCCATCCAGTACGCCTGGGAACTGCTCACCACGGTATATAAGCTGCCCGCGGAAAAGCTCTGGGTGACCGTCTACCAGGAAGACGACGAAGCCTACGACATCTGGGCCAACGAAATCGGCGTGCCGCGCGAGCGCATCGTGCGCATTGGCGACAACAAGGGCGCACGCTATGCGTCCGACAACTTCTGGCAAATGGCCGACACCGGTCCGTGCGGCCCGTGCTCCGAAATTTTCTACGACCACGGCCCCGACGTGTGGGGCGGCCCTCCGGGTTCGCCCGAAGAAGACGGCGATCGCTACATCGAAATCTGGAACCTCGTTTTCATGCAGTTCGAGCGCGATGCCGCCGGCAACATGGAGCCGCTGCCCAAGCCCTGTGTCGACACCGGCATGGGCCTCGAGCGCATTGCCGCCGTGCTGCAGGGCGTGCATTCCAACTACGAAATCGACCTGTTCCAGAACCTGATCCGCGCGGCGGCGCGCGAAACCGGGGTCAGCGATCTGGAAGACAACTCCCTGAAGGTCATCGCCGACCACATCCGTGCGTGTTCCTTCCTGATCGTGGACGGTGTCATCCCCAGCAACGAAGGTCGCGGGTACGTATTGCGCCGCATTGTGCGCCGGGCGTTGCGCCACGGCTACAAGCTGGGCCAGACCAAGCCGTTCTTCTACAAGCTGGTGCCTGACCTCGTGGCCGAAATGGGGCAGGCCTATCCCGAGCTCGCGCAAGCCGCCGAGCGCGTCGCACAGGTGCTCAAGCAAGAAGAAGAGCGCTTCGGCGAAACGCTCGAGCATGGCATGAAGATCCTCGATGGTGCGTTGGCGGGCGTCCCCGCCGGCGGTCAGCTCGACGGCACTACCTTGTTCACGCTGTACGACACCTACGGCTTTCCCGTGGATCTCACAGCCGATATCTGCCGCGAACGCCAGGTTGACGTCGACATGGCGGGTTTCGACGCCGCCATGGCTCGCCAGCGTGAGCAGGCGCGTGCCGCCGGCAAGTTCAAGATGGCCGAAGGCCTCAGCTACGAGGGCGCCGACACGCGCTTCGAAGGCTACGAGAAGCTCGAGCTCGACGCCGTGAAGGTCGCCGCCTTGTATGTCGACGGCACGTCCGTGCAGCAGGTCCAGGCTGGCCAGAACGCCATCGTGGTGCTCGATGCCACGCCGTTCTACGCCGAATCGGGCGGGCAGGTCGGCGACACCGGCCTGCTCGAAGGCGGCGGCGCCCGCTTTGCGGTGGCCGATACGCAAAAGATACAGCCCGGCGTGTCCGGCCACCATGGCACCCTGGAGTCCGGCACGCTGTCGGTGGGCGACACCCTGGTGGCGCGCGTCGATGCCGTGCGCCGTGCGCGCACCGTGCGCAACCACTCGGCCACCCATCTCATGCACAAGGCGCTGCGCCAGGTGCTGGGCGCTCACGTACAGCAGCGCGGTTCGCTGGTCGATCCCGACAAGACCCGCTTCGACTTCGCCCATGACGCCCCGCTTTCGGCCGAGCAGATCGCGCAGGTCGAGGCCATCGTCAACGCCGAGATCCTGGCCAACCATCCCACCCAGGCACGCGTCATGGCTTACGACGACGCGGTCCAGGGCGGCGCCATGGCGCTGTTCGGCGAAAAATACGGCGACACCGTGCGGGTGCTCGACATCGGTTTCTCGCGCGAACTGTGTGGCGGCACGCACGTCGTCCGCACGGGCGACATCGGTCTGTTCAAGATCGTGGCCGAAGGCGGCGTGGCCGCCGGCGTGCGCCGTGTCGAAGCCATCACCGGCGACAACGCGCTCGCATGGGTGCAGAACAACAATGCCATCCTGTTGCGCGCTGCCGGCCTGCTGCGCAGTACGCCGGCCGACGTACCGGACCGCATCGTGCAAGTGCAGGAACAGTTGCGCGCGCTCGAAAAAGATCTCGAACAGGCCCGCAGCAAGCTGGCGGCCAGCGCGGGTAACGACCTCGCGGCCAAGGCCGCCGAGATCAAGGGGGTCAAGGTACTCTCGGCCAGCCTGGGCGATGTCGATCCCAAAGCCTTGCGCGGCATGGTCGACAACCTCAAAGACCGCCTCAAGCCGGCTGTCGTCCTGCTTGCCAGCGCCGGCGGCGAAGGCAAGATCAGCCTGGTGGCGGGGGTCACGGCCGACCTCACCGGCAAGGTGAAGGCGGGCGACCTGGTCGGCTTTGTCGCCAGCCAGGTTGGCGGCAAGGGCGGTGGCCGCCCCGACATGGCCATGGGCGGCGGCACGGACGCCCAAGCATTGCCGGCAGCAGTGGCCAGCGTGCAGGAGTGGGTCCATGAGCGCCTCTGAGTCCGTGGCCGACCTGCCGGCGTTCCAGCACGAAGTCGACGCCAGCGGGCTGACCTGCCCGCTGCCCATCCTGCGTGCCAAAAAGGCGCTGGCGCAGATGGAAAGCGGCCAGGTCCTGCGGGTCACCACTACCGACCCCAAGGCAGTGCGCGACTTCCAGGCCTTTGCGAAGCAAAGCGGCAACGCCCTGCTGGCGCAGCAGGAGTCCCCAGAGGCCGTATTGCACTTCCTCAGACGCCGATAGGTGGTTGCTGCCGCAGGGGTCGCCGCGGGTGTATGCTTGCGTCTGCAGCAACGAAAGAAGGCTTTCTTGCCAGGGCCTTCTTTTCAATGCTAGAATCTTCCGTTTTTCACAACTAATTCAAGGGATTACCTATGGTGGTGATTCGCATGGCCCGCGGTGGGTCGAAGAAGCGTCCGTTTTACAATTTGGTAGCCACCGATTCGCGCAACCGCCGCGATGGTCGTTTCATCGAACGCGTGGGTTTCTACAACCCGGTTGCCAGCGAAGGCACCGAAAACCTGCGTATCGCGATGGACCGCGTGCAACACTGGACCGACAACGGCGCGCTGCTGTCGCCCGCCGTCGAGCGCCTGGTCAAAGAATATTCGGCCAAGGTTTCCGCCGCCGCCTGATGGCGCGCCAGGCGTAACCCCACGCCGTATCGGCCGGCTGCATGCCTGATACTGCAACGTCAAGCGCGGTACCCGGCGACCTGGTCGAGCTGGGCCGCATCGTTGGGGCCTATGGCATCAAGGGCTGGGTCAAGGTGCAGCCGCATTCAGCCCAGTCTGATGTGCTGCTCCGGTCGTCTACCTGGTGGCTGACTCGCCTCGCTCCTGAATCGGCGCGAGGCGTTGTTGCGTCTGCGCCTGCTGCATACAAGGTGGAGCAGGCGCGCGCACATGGCGCTACCGTTGTCGCCCAACTGCAAGGCATCGCCGACCGCGACCAGGCCGAATCCTTGCGCGGATACGCGGTCAAGGTGTCGCGCAGCCTGTTCCCCGCTGCTGGCGAAGACGAATACTACTGGGTCGATCTCATCGGCTGCGCGTTCTATACCAATGCCGAAGGCGAGCCCGCACGCGTGGGCACGGTCGAAGAAGTCTTCGATAACGGCGCTCACGCCATCCTGCGCGTCTTGCTGCAGCGCGCGCCCGCGCCGGGCGGCGAGCCCGAGCCTCGTCTCGACGCCAAGGGGCGTCCACTCGAAATGCTGGTGCCTTTCGTCGGCGCGCATATCTTGTCGGTGGACCTCGCCACGCGCCGTATCGACAGCAACTGGCCCACGGAATTCTGATGCGTTTCGACGTCGTCACGCTCTTTCCGGACATGTTCGGAACCGTGCGCGACCTCGGCGTCACCGGCCGGGCACATGTGCAGGGCCTGTGGGCCCTGCACACCTGGAATCCCCGCGACTACACCCACGACGTGCATCGCACCGTCGACGACCGCCCCTACGGCGGCGGCCCTGGCATGGTCATGATGGCCGAGCCGCTCGAAGCCGCCGTAACGGCGGCGCAAGCGGCCCGCGCAGGCCAGGGCCTGGACAGGGCGCCCGTGGTGCTGCTGTCGCCCACCGGGCGGCGTTACGACCAGCAAGCCGCCCAATCCCTGGCGTCGGGTCAGGGTGCCGTGCTGATCTGCGGCCGCTACGAAGGTATCGACCAGCGCTTCATCGATCGGTGCGTCACGGACGAGATCTCGCTTGGCGACTTCGTCCTTTCAGGCGGCGAGATCGCGGCGCTGGCCGTCATGGATGCCGCCATCCGCTTGCTGCCGGGCGTCCTCAACGACGGCGACTCGGCGCTGCAGGATTCCTTCAACGACAACTTGTCGGGCCTGCTCGACAGTCCTCACTACACCCGCCCCGAAATCTACGACGGCCACGCGGTGCCCTCCGAACTGCTCAGTGGGCACCACGCCAACATCGCGCGCTGGCGGCGCGAGCAGTCGTTGCGCCTGACAGCCGCCCGCCGGCCCGAACTCATCGAGCGCGCTCGCCGTAATGGCTGGCTGAGCAAGGCCGACGAACGGTTCCTGGCCTCTCTGAATAGCGGGTAGATTTTCCGCCGGCCTTCCCTTGCCGGCGGGGCGCCGCCCGCAATATTGTTTCATTTCCGCTGCTAGGGAAGTCCCCATGGCCGGCCGCTGCGTGCCCTGCTAGCATTTTGAAAATTATTTCCCTGTGAAATTTTCATATGCCCAAGTTGGCCGCCAGCATGCCGGACCCGTCAGCCCCTGTGCCTGACGCGCCGCAGCCTGCGTCGGTTATCGATTTCTGGCTGGGCCAGCAGTTGCGCCAGCTGCGCAAGCAGCATGGCCTGTCGCTGGTACAGGTGGCCAAGGCCTGCGGCATGTCCGTGGGATTGCTCAGCCAGGTCGAGCGCGGGCTGAGTTCGCCGTCGGTCAAGCTGCTCAGTCTGTTGGCCGACCAGTTCGGCGTACCCGTAGATTCCTTGTTGCGCGGGGCCGATCTGGCCGATGGCGAAGCGGCGGGCCACGTGGCGCGAGCCGGCTCGCATCGGCGCATCGAATTGCACGACAAGGGCATCTGGAAAGAGATGTACACGCCGCCCACGGGCCGCTCGCTGGACCTATGCCGGGCGCGCATCGCGCCAGGTGGCTCGACCGGGGACGACCTGTTTTTCACCAGCATGGGCGAACAGATCGGCCTGGTGCTGCGAGGCACGCTTGAGCTCTGGCTCGAAGACCGGGCCTTGCTGCTGCACGCGGGCGACAGCTTCCGTTATGCCAGCCGCACGCCGCGGCGGTGGCGCAATCCCGGCCCGGAGGTGACGGACGTCATCTGGGCGATCAGCCGCATCGACCTCAAGGAGGACACTTCATAATCCGCGCGCGTGCGCCAGGCCCGGCGCACGCGCGGCGCGCTTTGACTTTCACAACAGCACCGTAGGGGAACACACATGAAACTGAAAATCCTGCTGGCCGCTCTGGCCGCCACCCTGGCTCTGGGCAGCGCAGCCCAGGCGCAAACCGTGCTCAAGGTCGGCTCTACGCCTACCGGCAGCCCATTCACCTTCCTGGACACCAAAACCAACACCATTGAAGGTGTCATGGTGGACATCATCCGTGCCGTGGGCAAAGAGGCCGGGTTCGAGGTGCAGATCGAGCCCATGGCGTTCTCGGCGCTGATCGGCTCGCTGACATCCAAGCGCATCGACCTGATCTCGGCGGCCATGTTCATTACCGAGCCCCGCAAGAAGGTTGTCAGTTTCTCCGAGCCTGTATACCGCTATGGCGAAGGGTTCATGGTGCCCAAGGACGACGACAAGGAATACAAGTCGTTCGCCGACATGAAAGGCATGACCGTAGGCGTGCAGGTGGGCACTGCGTTTGTCGAGCCCATCCAGAAAAGCGGTGTCTTCAAAGAGGTCAAGCTCTACGACAATCCGCCCGACATGATGCGCGATGCCAACGCGGGCCGCATACAGGGCGGTTTCATGGACTATCCCATCGCGGCCAGCATCATCGCCAAGGGCGCGTATCCCAACCTGAAGATGGCCAAGAGCTATGAGCCCACGGTCGTGGGCAGCCTGGGCATTGCCACGCGCCAGGACGACACTGAGCTGCTGGCGAAGATCAACAAGGCGCTCGAGAAACTGAAGTCCGACGGCACCATCGACGGCATCTTGAAAAAGTGGAACCTGGCGGATTGAACCCTCTACGCCAGCGCCCGCCGGCGGCCGTAACCGGCCGCCGGCTTGATTCAGGCTACCGAATTGGATGGACCCAACGATGATGGAATTTTTTAACGATGCGCGCGAGTTCCTGCCGATCCTGCTGCAAGGGGCCAAGCTGACCATACTGGTTACCCTGGGCTCGCTTTTACTGTCTACCGTGCTGGGCTTGGTGTGGGCGCTGATGCGGGTGTCCGGAATCAAGCCGCTGGCCAAGTTCAGTGCGGGCATGATCAACGTGCTGCGCGGCATCCCCATCATCGTGCTGCTTTTCTATATTTACTTTGTGATGCCCGACATGGGCATCGCCATGACCGCCGTGCAGGCAGCCATCATCGGCCTGGGCATCGCATATTCGGCTTACCAGGCCGAGAACTTCCGGGCCGGCATCGAAGCCATCGACCGCGGCCAGATCGAGGCGGCCATGGCCATGGGCATGAGCTGGAGCATGACTATGCGCCGCGTCGTGCTCCCACAGGCGGTGAAGATCGTGCTGCCGCCGTACGGCAACATCATGATCATGATGCTGAAGGACTCGTCTCAGGCGTCCACCATCACGGTGGCCGAGCTGGCTCTGCAGGGCAAGCTGATCGCGGTGTCTACCTTCAAGAATGCCACCGTATTTTCGCTGGTGGCGCTGATGTACCTGGTGATGTGCGTGCCGCTTATTCTGTTGGTCCGGCACCTCGAAAAAAGGAGCACTGCCAAATGATTCTGCTCAAAGACGTACGCAAGAGCTTTGGCAAGCTCGAAGTGCTCAAAGGTATCGATGCCGAAGTCAGCAAGGGTGAAGTCGTCTGCATCATCGGGCCTTCGGGTTCCGGCAAGTCGACGATACTGCGTTGCATCAACGGGCTGGAGCGCTACGACGGCGGCAGCATCACCATCGACGGCGAGAAGGTCGACTGCGACGCGCCGTCCATCGTCTCCATCCGCACGCAGGTTTCCATGGTGTTCCAGCGGTTCAATCTGTTTCCCCACCGTACCGCGCTGGAAAACGTGATTGAAGGCCCCGTATATGTCAAGAAAGAGCCGCGTTCGCAGGCTGTCGAGCGTGGTCGCGAACTGTTGGCCAGCGTGGGGCTGGCGGACAAGGAGCATACGCATCCGCCGCAGCTGTCGGGTGGCCAGCAGCAGCGCGTCGCGATCGCGCGCGCCCTGGCCATGCAGCCCAAGGCGATCCTGTTCGACGAGCCTACCTCCGCCCTCGATCCCGAACTGGTGGGAGATGTGTTGGGCGTGATGCGCAAGCTTGCCGAAGAGGGCATGACCATGGTCGTGGTGACTCACGAAATGAGTTTTGCGCGTGAAGTCGCCGATCGCGTGCTGTTCATTGATGGCGGCGTGGTGGTAGAGCAGGGCGCCGCGCGCGATGTATTGAACCAACCGCAGCATCCGCGCACGCAGGATTTCCTGCATCGCGTCCTGCATCCCATGTAAGGAGCCTCGCATCATGGCGCAAGCGCCATATCCGCTGTCACATTCGCTATGGGCCGCCACCGCCGCCGAGCCGCCCGAAACCGCGCCACTGCAAGGCTCTGCGCGCGCCGACGTACTGGTCATCGGAGGCGGGTATGCCGGGCTCAGCACGGCGCTGCACCTGGCCGAACGCGGCGTCGACACCGTGCTGCTCGAAGCCCGGGAAATCGGCTTTGGCGGGTCGGGGCGCAATGGCGGGCAGGTGATTCCCGGACTCAAGCACGATCCCGATGATCTCCTCAAGATGTACGGGCCCGAACACGGCGAGCGCCTGATCCGCTTTGCCGGCGGCACTGCCGACATGGTGTTCGGGCTGATCGAGCGCCATGGCATGGACGTGCCGCGGCGGCGGGCCGGATGGATACAGGGCGCGCATACCGGCGAGGCGCTGCAGCTCGCGCAGCGGCGCGCCGAACAGTGGGCGCGCCACGGCGTCCAGGCGCAGATGCTGGACCGTCAGCAAGTGGCGCAACTGCTGGGCACCGACCGCTACCTGGGCGGGTGGCTCGACCCGCGCGCCGGCTCTATCCAGCCGCTGAGCTATGTGCGCGGCCTGGCGCGGGCCGCGCAGGCGGCCGGCGCGCGCCTGCATACCGATACGCCCGTGACGGGCCTGCAGCGCGACGGCGGCCAATGGACGGCCACCACGGCCGGCGGCGGCAGCGTGCAGGCGCAGCGGGTGGTCATGTGCACGAATGCGTATGGCGCGAGCCTGTGGCCGGGGCTGCAGCAGTCGATCATCGACGCCAACACCTTCCAGGTGGCCACGCGGCCGTTGCCCGAGGCAGCGCGGGCCGCCATACTGCCGCAAGGGCAGGTATGTTCCGACACGCGCAACCTGCTGCTCTATTTCCGGCTCGACCACCAGGGCCGCCTGCTCATGGGCGGGCGCGGCCCGTTCCGTGAGCCGAAGGGCCAGCAGGACTGGGCCCATCTCGAGCGGGTGGTTGGCAAGCTTTTCCCCCAGGCGGCCGGTGTGCCGTTTGAATATCGCTGGTGCGGGCGGGTCGCCGTCACGCGCGATTATCTGCCCCACCTGCACGAGCCCCAGCCGGGCCTGCTTATCGATATTGGGTGCCAGGGGCGCGGCGTAGGCCTGCAGACGGCCATGGGCAAGGCCCTCGCCGCCTACACGGCGGGCGAGGGCGCCGACGCCTTGCCGGTGCCGATCACGCCGATCAAGGGTTTTCCGCTGTACCCGTTGCGGCGCGTCTATGTGAACGCCGTGGTGGCTTGGTATCGCATGAACGACGGCGGGGTATAGGGCGCCAGCCGGCGCGCGCCGGGGCGCGCGGCTATTTGCGCGCCGCCGCATGCAACGGCGGCGCGGCCGGCCGTCTCAGCCGAGCTTGGCGCGCTGCTCGCGCACCCGGGCCAGGGTTTCATTGAACTGCGCGAGCCGGGCCTTTTCCTGTTCGACCACGGCCGCCGGGGCGCGCTCGACGAAACTGGCATTGCCCAGTTTGCCGCTGGCCTTTGCAACCTCGGCCTGCAGGCGCGCGATTTCCTTGTCGAGCCGGGCCTGCTCGGCAGCCACGTCGATTTCCACGTGCAGCATCAGGCGTGCGTCGCCCACTACCTGAACCGGCGCCCCGGCGTCGGGCAAGGCGGACACCACGTCGACCTGGCTCAGCTTGGCCAGCGCGGCCAGGTACGGGCCGTTGCGGCTCAGCACGGCCGCGTTGCCTTGCGCCACCAGCGGCACCCGCTGGGCCGGAGAAAGGCCCATTTCGCCGCGCAAGGCGCGCACGGCTTCGACCTGCGCCTTCAGTTCGGCCACGTCGGCCTCGGCGGCCGGGTCGATGGCGTCCGGGTTGCTCTGGGGGTACGGCTGGACGCTGACGCTGTCGGCCGCGCCGGGCTGGCGTTTGCCAGCCACCACCGACACCTTCTGCCACAGCGCTTCGGTAATGAACGGAATGATCGGATGCGCCAGCCGCAGCACGGCTTCCAGCACGCGAATCAGCGTGCGGCGGGTGCCCAGCTGCTGCGCCGGCGTTCCCTGCTGGATCTGTACCTTGGCCAGCTCGACGTACCAATCGCAGTATTCGTCCCACACATAGCGGTACAGGGCGTTGGCCACGTTGTCGAACCGGTAGTCGGCAAAGCCGCGAGCCACGTCGGCCTCCAGGCGCTGCAACTGGCTGACGATCCAGCGGTCCGCGAACGACAGCTCGACGGGTTGATCGCCGCCCAGTTCGTGGCCTTCGGTGTTCATCAGCACATAGCGGGTGGCGTTCCACAGCTTGTTGCAGAAGTTGCGGTATCCCTCGCAGCGCTTCAGGTCGAAGTTGATGTTGCGTCCCAGCGTGGCGTAGGCTGCCATCGTGAAGCGCAGCGCGTCGGTGCCGAAGGCGGGAATGCCATCGGGGTACTGGCGGCGCGTTGCCTTTTCAATGGACCCGGCCTGCTTGGGATTCATCAGGCCATAGGTGCGCTTGGCCACCAGGCCTTCCAGGTCGATGCCGTCGATCAGGTCTACCGGGTCCAGCGTGTTGCCCTTGGACTTGCTCATCTTCTGGCCGTCCGCATCGCGGATCAGGCCGTGCACATACACGTGCTTGAACGGAATCTGGCCGGTCAGGTGCGTGGTCATCATGACCATGCGCGCCACCCAGAAAAAGATGATGTCGAAACCGGTGACCAGCACGCTGGACGGCAGGTAGCGCTGCAGCTCGGCGGTCTGTTCGGGCCAGCCCAGGGTCGTGAACGGCACCAGCGCCGACGAGAACCAGGTATCCAGCACGTCGGGGTCCCGCGTCAGCGGCCCCGTCACGCCCGCGGCACGGGCCTGCTCCTGCGCTTCGGCTTCGGAATGCGCCACGAACACCTGGCCGTCTTCCGAGTACCAGGCGGGGATCTGGTGGCCCCACCACAGTTGCCGCGAAATACACCAGTCCTGGATGTTATTGAGCCACTGGTTGTAGATGGTGGTCCAGTTCTCCGGGTAGAACGTAATGCGGCCGTCGGCCACGACGTCCAGCGCCACCTGGGTAATGCTCTTGCCGGGATGCAGGGTGCCCTCGGGCGCCGGCTTGCTCATGGCCACGAACCATTGGTCGGTCAGCATGGGTTCTAGCACCACGCCGGTTCGATCGCCCTTGGGCTGCATCATCTTGTGGGGCTCGACCTTCACCAGGTAATTCTGTGCCTCGAGTTCGGCCACCACCGCCTTGCGCGCCTCGTAGCGTTCCAGCCCCCGGAACTGCGCGGGGCCGTTCTCGTTGATGTGGGCGTCCGGCGTGAAGATCACGATCATGGGCAGATCGTGGCGCAGGGCGCAGGCGTAGTCGTTGAAATCGTGGGCGCCGGTGATCTTCACGCAGCCGGTGCCGAACTCGGGGTCGACGAAATCGTCCGCGATGATGGGGATATTGCGGTCGCACAGCGGCAGTTCGACCATCTTGCCCACCAGGTGGGCGTAGCGCGGGTCGTCAGGGTGCACGCACAGCGCGCCGTCGGCCAGCATCGTCTCGGGCCGGGTGGTGGCAATGGTCATGCCGCGCAGCGTGACCGCCTGGCCGTCCTTGTCGACGATAGTCTGCGGCCCGTCCACAAACGGGTACAGGATATGCCACATATGGCCGTCGACCTCTTCGGATTGCACCTCCAGGTCGGAAACGGCGGTCAGCAGCTTCGGGTCCCAGTTGACCAGGCGCTTGCCGCGATAGATCAGGCCCTGCTGGTACAGGCGCACGAAAGTCTCGACCACGCCGCGCGACATGCGCTCGTCCATGGTGAAATATTCGCGGGGCCAGTCGGCCGAGGCGCCCAGCCGCCGCACCTGGCTGGTAATGGTGCTGCCCGATTGCTCTTTCCATTCCCAGACCTTCTCGATGAACTTCTCGCGGCCCAGGTCGTGGCGCGACAGGTTCTCGGCGTCCAGCCGGCGTTCCACGACGATCTGGGTGGCGATGCCGGCATGGTCGGTGCCCGGCACGAACACCGTGTCGTCGCCGCGCATGCGATGGTAGCGGATCAGCCCGTCCATGATGGTCTGGTTGAACGCATGGCCCATGTGCAGGGTGCCCGTGACGTTGGGCGGAGGAAACTGGATCACGTAAGGCTGGGGGTCGGTCCCTGTTTTTACGTGCTGGCCTGCGGCGAAATAGCCGCGCCGCTCCCATTCGGCATACCACTGCGCCTCGAGCGCGGCGGGCTCGAAGCTTTTCGACAGTTCGGTGGAGTCGGTATCGGGCGAGGGTTGGGCTGCTGCTTCGGTCATTACGGGTTCCGGCGAAAACGGGGGCAGGCCAATATGCGGCCAGGCAAACCAGCAATTTTAAGATGTATTGCTGACTTGACGGCGTGTTAGAATGCCGGGTTACTGTAAACCTTTCAGAAGTCCCTGTTTTTATTAAGAAAACGGCGGTCGCCGGAACCATCCGGCAAGGTCCAGTCTCGAATCCAGTCCCGGAACGCAGCGCCGGGGGCGGCCCGCGTGCAGTTCGTCACGATGCGGCGCGCCGCGGCGGCGTGCATCCACCTACTGCAATACAGTCATATCCAAAGTTTGGAGCATCCATGTCCGTCGAACGCACTCTCTCGATCATCAAGCCCGACGCCGTCGCCAAGAACGTCATCGGCCAGATCGTCGCACGCTTTGAAAACGCCGGCCTGAAGGTCATCGCCGCGCGCCTGCAGCAACTGTCGCGCACCGACGCCGAACGCTTCTATGCCGTGCACAAAGAACGCCCCTTCTTCAAGGATCTGGTCGACTTCATGGTTTCGGGCCCCGTGTTCGTGCAAGTGCTCGAAGGCGAAGGCGCCATCCAGAAAAACCGCGACCTGATGGGCGCCACCGATCCCAAGAAGGCTGCTCCCGGCACGATCCGCGCCGACTTCGCCGACAGCATCGACGCCAACGCCGTGCACGGCTCCGATGCGCCCGAAACGGCTGCCGTCGAAGTGGCGTTCTTCTTCCCCGAAATCAACATCCACAGCCGTTGATCCGGGCCGTTGCGCCGGATGCTTGTCATGGAAACCGAACGCGTGAACCTGTTGGGCCTTGATGGCGCCGCGCTGTCCGAACTGGTCGGGCAGTGGGGCGGCAAGCCGTTTCGCGCCCGCCAGTTGCAGCGCTGGATACACCAGCGCGGCGCCGATTCGTTCGATGTCATGACCGACCTTGCCCGCGAATTCCGCGGGCAACTGGCGCAACGTTGCAGTATCCAGGCGCTGCCGGTCAATACCGAGCAGCGCTCGTCCGACGGCACGCGCAAATGGCTGTTCGACGTCGGGCAGGGCAATGCCATCGAAACGGTGTTCATCCCCGAAGACGACCGCGGCACCCTGTGCGTGTCCAGCCAGGCGGGCTGCGCCGTCAATTGCCGTTTCTGCTCCACCGGCCACCAGGGGTTCAACCGCAACCTTACGTCCAGCGAAATCATCGGGCAGCTGTGGTGGGCCAAACGGGTGCTGCAGGCCGATGCCGGCACCGCGCGGCTGGGCGGCGCCGCCTCGAGCGACACGCGCGTGATCAGCAATGTCGTGATGATGGGCATGGGCGAACCGCTGCTCAACTACGACCAGTTGCTGCCCGCACTGCGCCTGATGCTCGACGACAATGCCTATGGCCTGTCGCGCCGTCGTGTCACGGTGTCCACATCGGGGGTGGTTCCCATGATGGACCGCCTGTCGCGCGACTGCCCGGTTGCGCTGGCGGTGTCGCTGCACGCGCCCACCGATGCGCTGCGCGACGAGCTGGTGCCGCTCAACAAGAAATACCCGCTTGCCGAACTGCTGGCCGCGTGCGAACGCTACCTGGCCAGCGCGCCGCGCGATTTCATCACCTTCGAATACTGCATGCTCGACGGCATCAACGATACCGACGAGCACGCCAGGGCGTTGATCCAGGTGGCGCGGCAGGTGCATTGCAAGCTCAACCTGATTCCCTTCAATCCGTTTCCGGCTTCGGGCCTGAAGCGGTCTCCGGCGGCGCGCGTGCGCGTGTTCGCGCAGCGGCTGATGGACGCGGGCATCGTCACTACGGTACGCAAGACGCGCGGCGACGACATCGACGCCGCCTGCGGCCAGTTGGCCGGCGAAGTCCGCGACCGCACGCGTGTGGCTCTGCGTAACGCCGGCCGTACCATTCCCATTGCACAGGTGCAGGCATGACGCAGCAGGCTGATTCGGCTGTTCTCGCAAGCGAGTCCCCCGTCCAGGCGCAGGCCCAGGCTCCCACGGTGGGCCAGGCCCTGCAGGCGCTTCGCCTGGCCAAGGGTTGGTCGCTCGACGAAGTGTCCAGCCGCATCAAGTTCTCCTCGCGCCAGATCCAGGCGCTGGAAAACGAGCAATGGGACAAGCTGCCCGGCGGTGTGTCGCTGCGCGGGCTCATCCGCAGCTACGCCCGGCTGCTGGGCGCCGACGCGACCGCCATCGTGGCCTCGCTCGAAGCCCAGATAGGGCCGCCGCCCGCGCCCAGTCCTCGTACGCGCCCCATGGCCGTGCCGGTCCATCCGCACGATGACGACCGCGCGGGCATGTCGTGGGGCTGGCTGCTGATCATCCTGGCGCTGCTGGCGGCGTTGCTGGCCTACGCATTCTGGCAGGGTTGGTTGCCCGCCGATTGGTTGCCCGGCTCCTGGTCCTCGCCGGCAAACACGTAACCCGTACTCGCATGCAAGAGTTGTCTCCGCCCTGCCAAGATGCCCCGCCGCCCGCAGTGGGCGCCGCGCCGCGCCGGCCTACGCGCCCGGTAACGGTCAAGTGGGGCGAGCGTCAGGTGGTCATCGGCGGCGCGGCGCCGGTCGTGGTGCAATCCATGACCAACACCGACACCGCCGATGCCATCGCCACCGCCATCCAGGTCAAAGAGCTCGCGCAGGCCGGGTCCGAGCTGGTGCGCATCACGGTCAACACGCCCGAGGCCGCGCGCGAAGTCATCGCAATCCGCGAACAGCTCGACCGCATGGGAGTGTCCGTGCCGCTGGTCGGCGACTTTCACTACAACGGGCACAAGCTGCTCACCCAGTTTCCCGATTGCGCCCGTGCGCTTTCCAAGTACCGCATCAACCCCGGCAATATGGGCGGCGGTAAACGGCGCGACGATAACTTCGCGCAAATGATCGAAGTGGCCTGCCGGTACGACAAACCGGTGCGCATCGGTGTCAACTGGGGCAGCCTGGACCACGAGCTCATGGCGCGCAAAATGGACGAGAACAGCCGGCGCGCGCAGCCCTGGGAAGCGCAGGCGGTTATGCGCGATGCCCTGGTGGTGTCGGCCATCAGCAATGCACGGCGCGCCGAAGAACTCGGGCTGCGCGGCGACGCCATCATCCTGTCGTGCAAGGTCAGCCACGTGCAAGACCTTATCGCCGTGTATCGCGACTTGTCTGCGCGCTGCGACTACCCCTTGCATCTCGGGCTCACCGAAGCCGGCATGGGCAGCAAGGGCATCGTCGCATCCACGGCCGCGCTTGCGGTGCTGTTGCAGCAGGGCATAGGCGACACCATCCGGATTTCCCTCACCCCCGAGCCCGGCGGCGACCGCGCCCGCGAGGTCATCGTGGCCCAGGAAATCCTGCAGACCATGAACCTGCGCGCGTTCACGCCCATGGTGGTCGCCTGCCCGGGGTGCGGCCGCACCAGCAGCACCTTCTTCCAGGAGCTCGCCGACAGCATCCAGTCGTACCTGCGGCGCCAGATGCCGGTGTGGCGCGCCCGCTACCCCGGCGTCGAATCCATGAACGTCGCGGTCATGGGCTGCGTGGTCAACGGTCCCGGCGAGAGCCGGCATGCCGATATCGGCATCAGCCTGCCGGGTACCGGCGAGGTTCCCGCAGCGCCGGTGTTCATCGATGGCGAGCGCACGGTTACCCTCAAGGGCGACCGCATAGCCGAAGAGTTCCAGAACATTGTCGAAGACTACGTCGCGCGCCGTTACGGTGCGCAGGCCACCCACTGAAAACAAAGGCTGAACCGCAAGGCGCGCGCCATGGCGCGAGCCATTGCGGCATGAAGAAAATGACGCAAGCTTTCCAGAAGGTCGCCGCGATACGCGGCATGAACGACATACTGCCCGGCGACGGCGCACGCTGGGAAAAATTCGAAGAACTCGTGCGCGGGTGGCTGCATGGCTACGGTTATCGCAACCTGCGCACCCCCGTGCTCGAGCATACCCGCCTGTTCGCGCGCGGCATCGGCGAAGTCACCGACATCGTCGAAAAAGAGATGTACACCTTCACCGACGCGCTCAATGGCGACTCGCTGACCATGCGGCCCGAAATGACCGCTGGCGTGGTGCGCGCCGCCATCGAACACAATTTGCTGTACGACCGGCCGCAACGCGTCTACAGCATCGGCCCGGTGTTTCGCCACGAGCGCCCCCAGCGCGGCCGCTATCGCCAGTTTCATCAGATCGACGTCGAGGCGCTGGGTTTTGCCGGGCCCGACGTCGACGCCGAACTTATCGTCATGCTGGCCCGCCTCTGGAAGCTGCTGGGCCTGACCGATATTCGTCTGGAACTGAATTCACTGGGGCAGGCCAGCGAACGCGCCGCCCATCGCGCGGCGCTGATCGAACACCTGGAGCGCCACCGCGACATTCTCGACGACGACGGGCAGCGGCGCATGTACTCCAATCCGTTGCGCGTTCTCGACACCAAGAACCCCGCCATGCAGGAAATGGCCGATAGTGCGCCGCGCCTGTTCGACTTCCTTGGAGACGAATCGCGGGCGCATTTCGATGGCCTGTGCCAGTTGCTGGCCGACGCCGGCATCGAATACCGTCTCAACCCCCGGCTGGTGCGCGGTCTCGATTACTACAACCTTACGGTTTTCGAATGGGTCACCGACCGCCTGGGCGCGCAGGGCACGGTGTGCGGCGGCGGCCGCTACGACGGACTGGTCGAACTGCTGGGCGGCAAGCCCGCGCCTGCCGTGGGCTTCGCCATCGGCATGGAACGGCTGCTCGACCTCTGGCAGCAGGTCTGCCCGTCCGCGTCGGCGTCTGCGCCCGAGTGCGATGTCTATGTGGTGCACCAGGGCGACCAGGCGCAACGGGCCGCCGCGCGCGTGGGCGAGCAACTGCGCGACGCCGGCTTGTCGGTCATCGTGCATGCCGGCTCGTCGGGCTTCAAGTCGCAATTCAAGCGCGCCGACGCCAGCGGGGCCCGGGTTGCGGTTATTCTTGGCACCGATGAATTGGCCGCCGGCGCCGCGAGCGTGAAGTTCCTGCGCGCCGATGCAGCGGGCGAGGGCTCCCAGCAACAGGTCCCGCTGGACCAACTGGCCGACGTTTTGAAATCCAAGGGTTAGCATGGCATACGATCTCGAAGAACAGGAAAAACTCGACGCAATCAAGGCCTGGTGGGCGCGCTACGGGACGCTGGTGCTTACGCTGGCAACCGTCGTCCTGGTTGCCTGGGGCGGCTGGACGGGCTGGAAGGCCTACCAGGCGCACCGGGCCAATCAGGCAATGGGCTACTTCGAAGCCCTTGAAGATGCCGCTCGCCTGGGGGGCGCAGATTCCGTGGTGCGCATCAAGGCGGCTGCCGCCACGCTGCGCAGCGATTACGCCGCCACGGGCTACGCTGCCCGCGGCGCGCTGGTGGCCGCCCGCGCGCTTGATCAACAGGGCGACGTCGCGGCCGCGCGCGAGCAACTCGAATGGCTTGCCGCGCAGTCCGGCCATGCCGCCTTGCAGCCCGTCGCGCGCGTGCGCCTGGCCGGCCTGTTGCTCGACCAGAAGCAGTACGACGCCGCCCTGGCGCAGCTCGATAATCCGCCGGCGGCGTTTGCGGCGCTGTTTGCCGATCGCCGCGGCGATGTCCTGGCCGCCCAGGGCAAGCACGAAGAGGCCCGCAAGGCATGGACGGCCGCGCTCGACGGGTTCTCCGCCGCCGATCCTCTGCGGCAAGTCGTGCAATTGAAACTGGACGCCCTCAGCGGAGCCTGAACGTATGCGTAAATTCCGCCCCGGCCGCGTGTTGCGCGGCATAGCCCTGGCAGCCAGCGTTTTCGCGCTGGCCGGTTGCTCGATGTTCTCCAGCGACGACGACCGCTACGATCCGGCGCCGCTTACCGACTACGCCCCAGGCATGTCGGTGCGCACCATCTGGTCCACGTCGGTCGGCAGCGGCTCGGGGTACGGATTTGTGCCGGCCGTGGTCGGCGACGCGGTATATGCGGCAACGCCCAACGGCTCGGTCGCCAAGCTCGATCTGGCCAGCGGCCGCGCCCTCTGGAAAGCATCAGCCGACACCCGGCTGTCGGCCGGCGTCGGCAGCGACGGCACCACCAGCGTGGTTGCCTCGCCCCTGGGCGAAGTCATCGCCTTCGACGACACGGGCAAAGTCAAATGGAAGGCGCAGGCATCCAGCGACGTATCCATTCCCCCGGTAGTGGGTTATGGCGCGGTGGTCGTACGTAGCGGCGACTATCGTATCCAGGCCTTCAATGTCGAAACCGGCGAGCGTCTCTGGAGCCTGCAGCGCCCGGGCCCGGCGCTGGCACTGCACGGCAATGCGCAGATGATCATGGCCGAGGGCCTGGTCATTACGGGCCTGCCGGGAGGCAAGCTGCTCGCCATCAACGTCGGCAGCGGCAACGTGCAATGGGAAGGCACCGTGGCCACGCCGCGCGGCGCCAGCGACCTCGAACGCCTGACCGATGTCGTGGGCGCACCTCGCGTGGCCGGCAATCTGCTGTGCGCGGTCGCGTACCAGGGCCGCATCGTCTGCTTCGATGTCACGCAGGGCGGACGCCCGCTGTGGGCCAAGGATTTCTCCAGCGCCAGCGGCATGGCGCTCGACAATCAATTCGCGTATGCCCCCGACCAGCACGGGGTCGTCAGCGCCTTTGCGCTGGACAGCGGCGTAAACGTCTGGAAGCAGGCCGCCCTAAAGAATCGTCGGTTGACGTCGCCCGCGCCGTTGGGCGAAGCCATCGCGGTCGGTGATTTCGACGGCTATGTGCATTTCCTGTCGCGCAGCGATGGCAGCCTGCTGGCTCGCCTGTCGGTGGGCGGCGACGCCATTGTCTCGCCTTTGCAAAGTACGCCGCAGGGCGTGCTGGTGCAGACCGGCAATGGCAATATCGTGCTGATCGGCACTAATTAACAACTTTTCTACTGCCCGTCCCCACCGTGTCTTTCAAGCCTGTCGTTGCTCTGGTCGGTCGCCCCAATGTGGGCAAGTCGACGCTCTTCAACCGCCTGACGCGTTCGCGCGCAGCGTTGGTTGCCGACTACTCCGGCCTGACGCGCGACCGCCACTACGGCGAGGGCCGCGTGGGCGAAACGCCGTTCATCGTCATCGATACGGGCGGTTTCGAGCCGGTGGCCAAGACGGGCATCCTGCGCGAAATGGCAAGGCAGACCCGCCAGGCCATTGCCGAGGCCGACGTTGTGGTGTTCCTGGTGGATGCCCGGGCCGGCGTCAACGCGCACGACCACGAAATTGCCCAGCTGTTGCGCAAAACCGGCCAGCAGCGCGTGGTGCTCGCGGTCAACAAGGCCGAAGGCATGGGCGTGGGCAGCGCCACCGGCGAATTCCACGAACTCGGGCTGGGCACCCCGCATCCCATTTCGGCCGCGCACGGCGACGGCATTGTCAGTCTCATCGAAACCGCGCTGCAAGGCCTGGGCGAGCCGGCCCAGGCGCCCGACCAGGACGCCGACCCCGATCAGCCGGTGGACCACCGCATCAAGCTCGCCATCGTGGGGCGCCCCAACGTGGGCAAGTCCACGCTCATCAATACCTTGATGGGCGAAGAGCGCGTCATTGCGTTCGACCTGCCCGGCACGACGCGCGACGCCATCGAAATCGATTTCGAGCGCGACGGCCGCAAGTACACGCTCATCGACACGGCCGGGCTGCGCCGCCGCGGCAAGGTCTTCGAGGCGGTCGAGAAATTTTCGGTCATCAAGACCCTGCAGGCCATCGAGGCCAGCAACGTCGTGCTGCTGATGCTTGATGCCCAGGCAGAAGTGTCCGAGCAGGATGCGCATATTGCCGGTTTCGTGCTCGAAACCGGGCGCGCGGTCGTCGTCGCCATCAACAAGTGGGACGGGCTCGACGCCGACCAGCGCGAGCGCATCGAACGCGAGTTCCAGCGCAAGCTGAGGTTCCTGTCGTTCGCCCCGGTGCACACGATCTCGGCGCTCAAGGGGCAGGGGGTCAAGCCGTTGCTCAAGTCGGTGGTCGCGGCGCATGCCGCAGCCTTCGCCAAGCTGTCCACTCCGCGCCTGACCCGCGAACTGCAGGCCGCCGTCGAGCAGCAGCCGCCTCCCCGCAAGGGTATTTTCAGGCCCAAGATGCGCTACGCGCACCAGGGCGGCCAGAACCCGCCGCTGGTGGTCATTCACGGCAATGCGCTCGACGCCATTCCCGATTCATACCGCCGCTATCTCGAAACGCGTTTCCGCGCGGCTTTCAAGCTGGCCGGCACGCCGCTGCGCATCGAATTCAAATCATCGCGCAATCCTTACGCGCAGGAAAACTGATCCATGAGCCGCTACTGGAGTCCCATCGTCGGGACACTCAGTCCCTATGTGCCGGGCGAACAGCCCAAGCTGCAAGACCTGGTCAAGCTGAACACCAACGAGCATCCGTTCGGTCCCTCGCCCAAAGTGCTGCAGGCGCTGCGGGCAGCCTGCGACGATTCGCTCAAGCTGTATCCGGATCCATCCTCCGACCGCCTGCGCCAGGCCATCGCCGCCAACTTCAAGGTCCAGCCCGAACAGGTGTTCGTTGGCAACGGCTCCGACGAAGTGCTGGCGCATGCCTTTCAGGCGCTGCTCAAGCACGACGGCCCGCTGCTCTATCCCGACATCACCTATAGTTTCTATCCGGTGTATTGCGGGCTGTACCAGATCACGGGGCAAGCCGTGCCCCTGACCGAAGATTTCGACATCAACGTGCAAGACTACCTGCCGGAATCCGGGCGCCAGGCCGGCGGCATCATCTTCCCGAATCCCAACGCGCCTACCGGACGGGCGTTGCCGCTGGCCGATGTCGAACGCGTCGTGGCCGGCAACCCCGACATCGTCGTGGTCGTGGACGAAGCCTACGTCGATTTCGGCGCCGAGTCGGCGGTGGGGCTGGTTTCTCGCTACGACAACCTGCTGGTTATCCAGACATTGTCCAAATCGCGTGCGCTGGCGGGCCTGCGCGTCGGTTTCGCGATCGGCAGCCGGGTTCTCATCGAGGCCCTCGAGCGGGTCAAGAACAGCTTCAATTCCTATCCCATCGACCGCCTCGCCGAGGCAGGCGCGGTGGCGGCCATCGAAGATACGGCCTATTTCGAGCGCACGCGCCAGGCCGTCATTGCCATACGCAAAAAGCTGGCGGGGCAACTGCAGGAACTGGGCTTCCAGGTGCTGCCGTCTGCCGCCAACTTCGTATTCGCGCGCCATCCCGGCCATGACGGGGCCGGGTTGGCCGCCGCGCTGCGCGACCGCAATATCATCGTGCGCCATTTCTCGCACCCGCGCATCGACCAGTTCCTGCGCATTACGGTCGGCACCGAAACGCAATGCTCGCGCCTGGTCGAGGCCCTGCGGGCCATCCTTGCCTGAGCATGCCGGCAATCCCGCGTGCATCCCGTCAGCGGCCGGCCATACAGCAGCCACGGCGGGCGCGGCATTGCGCCATGTCTTGCCAGACACCTTATGAAAGAATTTGCCCGGCAGGGCAAGTGGCACAGGGCGGGAAAACCCTGTAGAGTACATATCTCGGCGTCTGCCACCACTCAAAACAAACAATTGGAGCCTGGCCAATGAGCAATAAAGGGCAAACTCTGCAAGATCCGTTTTTGAACACGCTGCGTAAAGAACACGTGCCTGTGTCCATCTATCTGGTAAACGGCATCAAGCTGCAAGGGCAAATCGAATCTTTCGATCAATACGTAGTGCTGCTGCGCAACACCGTCACGCAGATGGTCTACAAGCATGCCATTTCTACCGTCGTTCCGGCGCGCGCCGTCAATTTCCAGGTGGATGTTCCCGCTGAATAACTTCCAGGCTCCGGCTGTACCATTTTCTGCCCGCCGCACGGCACGTGTCGGCGGGCATTTTCGCTGTAAAGGGGTGCTCGCATGCGTGCGCTGATCATCAGTGTCGACCTGGGCAATCCCGATTTCACGGCGCACGCCGAAGAATTCGCCATGCTGGCGCGGGGCGCCGGCGCCGAGATCGTGGGCACCGTCACCGCCCGCCGTGACCGTCCCGACGCCAAGTTCTTCATCGGTTCGGGCAAGGTCCAGGAAGCCGTGGCCATGGCCGGCGCTCTGCTGGCCGACATCATCCTGTTCGACCAGCCGTTGTCACCCGCCCAGCAGCGCAACCTCGAACGCGAGTTCAACCTGCGTGTCGTTGACCGCGTGGCGCTCATCCTCGATATTTTCGCCCTGCGGGCCAAGAGCCACGAGGGCAAGCTGCAGATCGAGCTGGCCCAGTTGCAGCATCTGGTTACGCGACTGACCCGCCTCTGGACCCACCTTGAACGTCAGCGTGGCGGCATCGGCATGCGCGGGCCGGGCGAGTCGCAGCTCGAAATGGACCGCCGCATGATCGGCGCCAAGGTCAGGGTGCTGCGCGAGCGGCTGGACCGCGTCGAACGGCAGCGGGTCACCCAGCGGCGCGCCCGTGCGCGCGGCGGTGCGCTGTCGGTGTCCCTGGTCGGGTACACCAACGCCGGCAAATCCACGTTGTTCAACGCCCTGACGCGCTCGGGCGCGTATGCGGCCGACCAGTTGTTCGCCACGCTGGACACCACCACCCGGCGCATCTGGATCGAGGGCACCGGCTCCGTGGTGTTGTCCGACACGGTGGGGTTCATCCGCGACCTGCCTCCCAACCTGATCGCCGCATTCCGGGCCACGCTCGAAGAAACCATCCATGCAGATCTGCTGCTGCACGTGGTCGACGCAGCCAGCCCGCAGCGCGACGAACAGATCGCCGAAGTCAATAAAGTGCTGGCCGAGATCGGGGCGGGCTCCATCCCCACGATTCTGGTGCACAACAAGATCGACCGGGCGGGCCTGGCCCCCCGGGTAGAACGTAACGCGCATGGTACGATTGCGCGAGTATTCGTAAGCGCTACCGAGCGCGCCGGTCTGGATGCGTTGCGCGGGGCAATTGCAGAGATCGGCCAGATTGTGGGAAACAATGCCTCGAATCACCAAACTCTTCAATCTGAATGACCCGGGCTGGGGTCGCGGCAACAATAATGGTTCCGAGCCGCCCAGACGCCCCCGGGGCAACAACGACGGCCCTCCCGATCTCGACGAGGTCTGGCGCGACTTCAACAACCGCATCGGGTCCCTTTTCGGACGCAAGGGCGGGGGCGGCAACGGCCGGCCCGGCAATCGCGGCGGAATGACTCCGCCGTCGCCACGCGGTACCCGCATCGGGATGGGCGTGGTGGCGCTGGTGCTGGTGCTGCTGTGGCTGGCCAGCGGCTTCTACATCGTCCAGGAAGGCCAGGTTGCCGTCGTCACGCAATTCGGCAAGTACCAAAGCACCAAGCCCCCAGGCTTCCAGTGGCGCCTGCCGTACCCCATCCAGAACGCCGAGACGGTCAACATTTCGCAGCTGCGTACCTTCGAAGTGGGTTTCCGTGGCGGCTCGCGCAACAAGGTGTTGCCCGAAGCGCTCATGCTGACCACCGACGAAAACATCGTCGACATGCAATTCGTCGTGCAGTATCGCCTGCGCGCCGAAGGCGCCCCGGACTACCTGTTCAATATGCGCGATCCCGACGAATCCGTGCGCCAGGCCGCCGAAACGGCCATGCGCGAAATCGTTGGCAAGAAGCCCATGGACTTCGTCCTGTACGAAGGCCGTACCGAGGTCGCCATCGAGGTCCAGAACCTGATGCAGCAGATTCTCGACCGCTATAAGTCCGGCATCCAGGTCAGCACCGTGGCCATCCAGAACGTGCAGCCGCCCGAACAGGTGCAGGCCGCGTTCGACGACGCCGTCAAGGCAGGCCAGGATCGCGAACGCCAGATCAACGAAGGGCAGGCCTATGCCAACCAGGTCATCCCCATGGCGGGCGGGCAGGCTTCCCGCATGACCGAACAAGCCGAAGGCTACAAGGCCAAGGTCCTGGGCGACGCCCGCGGTGACGCCGCGCGCTTCACCAGCATCCTGGCCGAATACCAGAAGGCTCCCGATATCATGCGCGAACGCATGTATCTCGAGACCATGCAGCAGATCTTCTCGCGAGCCAGCAAGGTCATGGTCGACACCAAGGACAGCAACAACCTGCTGTACCTGCCGCTCGACAAGATCATGCAGCAAACCGCCCGTGACGTGCAGGTCAAGCCCACCGCGCTGCCTGGCGCAAGCCAGCCCGCCGTTCCGCAACCGCCCGCACGCAATACCGGCTCCAGCTCGTCCGGCAACAATGGCAGCGGCAGCAACGTGCTGTCTCGCGACCGCCTGTCGCGCTAACCGGAGAAGCCCAGATCATGCAACGTTTCATGCCTATCCTGGTCGGCCTCCTGCTGGTGGTCGCCGCTTTGTCATCCATGGTGTTCATCGTGCGCGAGCGCGATTACGCACTGGTGTTCTCGCTGGGCGAGGTCCGCAAGGTCATCGGCGAGCCCGGCCTGTATTTCAAGGCGCCGCCGCCTTTCCAGAACGTCGTCACGCTCGACAAGCGCATCCTCACCATCGAGTCCAGCGACGCCGAGCGCATCCAGACGTCCGAAAAGAAAAACCTGCTCATCGACTCGTACGTCAAATGGCGCATCGCCGACCCGCGTCTGTACTATGTCACTTTCGGCGGCAACGAGCGCGCTGCCCAAGAGCGGCTGCAGGCCCAGATCCGCGACGCGCTCAATGCCTCGGTCAACGTGCGCACCGTCAAGGAAGTCGTGTCGGCCGAGCGCGACAAAATCATGAGCGAGATCCTCACCACGGTGGCCAAGCGAGCCGAACCGCTGGGTGTCGAGGTGGTCGACGTGCGCCTGCGCCGTATCGAGTTCGCGCCCGAGATCTCCGAATCCGTCTACCGGCGCATGGAGGCCGAGCGCACCCGCGTGGCCAACGAACTGCGTTCGATCGGTGCGGCCGAAAGCGAGAAAATCCGTGCCGAGGCCGACCGCCAGCGCGAGGTCATCCTTGCCGAGGCCTACGCAAAGGCCCAGGCCATCATGGGGCAGGGCGATGCCGAGGCCAGCGCCCTGTATGCCGAGGCCTTTGGAAAAGACCCCGACTTCTACTCGTTCTACAAGAGCCTCGAAGCCTATCGGTCCACGTTCTCGAATTCCGGCGACGTGCTGGTTGTCGACCCCAGTTCCGAATACTTCCAGTTCATGAAGAACTCCACCGGACCAAAGGCAGCGCCGGCCCAGTAAGGCCCACCGGCAGGGCGGGCGCCGGCGCGGGCGCCCCTGCAACGGTCCATAAACCATGTACAATACCGCGTAAGCTAGAAAACATTCCGCAGCGGCTGAGCGGGCTTACGCCCCTTCAGCCGCTTTTGTTTTGGGCGTTGCCCACGCATTTCAGGTGTAAGTCAGGTAAAACCCATGGGTAACTGGTTGCTGCCCGAGAGCCTCGCCGACGTGCTTCCCGCCGAGGCCCGGCGTATCGAGGAACTGCGGCGCGAGCTTCTCGATCTGTACCGCACATATGGCTTCGAGTTGGTGGCGCCGCCCCTGGTCGAACATATAGATTCGTTGCTGTCGGGCACCGGCAGCGACCTCGACCTGCTCACCTGTAAGCTCATCGACCAACTGTCCGGCCGCACCCTTGGCGTACGCGCCGACATGACCCCCCAGGTTACGCGCATCGACGCGCACCTGCTAAACCGGGCGGGCGTGACGCGGCTGTGCTACTGCGGCAACGTGCTGCATGCCCAGCCGGCCGACCTGCTGTCCAGTCGCGAGCTGCTGCAGATCGGCGCCGAAATCTACGGCCATGCCGGCTTCGAGGCCGATCTCGAAATTCTTGCGCTGGTGCTTGATACCGTGGCGACGGCAGGTGTCCGGCATCCGCGCCTGGATCTCTGCCACCCCGGCGTGGTGCGCGCCATCCTGGATGCCGATCCCGCCGCTGCGGCATGCGCAGGGCAGATCGTCCTGCGGCTGCGCGAAAAAGACGTTCCCGGGCTGGCCGAGCTCGCGCGCACTGATTGCGCCATCCGTCCGGATACGCTGCAGGCGCTGCAGAAGCTGGCAGGCCTGTACGGCGGCCCGGGCATCATCGATCAGGCTCGTCGCGAATTGCCGGGCCTGTCCGGGGTGGCACAAGCCCTGGATGCGCTGCAGGCCATCGTCGATGCCATGCCTGGCGTGGCGCTGAGCGTCGACCTCGCCGACATCGGCGGCTATGGCTACCATTCTGGCGTCACGTTTGCGCTGTACGCCGAGGGCTGGCACGACGCGCTGGTCAGTGGCGGGCGCTACGACGATGTCAGCCGTGCATTCGGCCGGGCGCGGCCGGCAACCGGTTTCAGCCTGGACCTGCGCAAGCTGGCCAGGGGACTGCCGCCGGCCGGCCCCGCCTGCGCCATCCGCGCGCCCTGGGGGCAGGATGCCGGGCTGGTGGACGCTGTGCGCAAATTGCGCAAGGCAGGCGAAATCGTGGTCCAGGTGCTTCCTGGTCACGAGCAAAGCCAGGACGAATTCGTCTGTGATCGTGAACTCGCGCTGCAAGACGGCGCCTGGACGGTCCGAAAGCTGTAAAACTGACTCCCCCTTGTATCCAGGGGGCCGCGGGCAATTTCCAGATTTCCCGAGAACTCGATATTGATTCGTACCATGAGCAAGAACGTAGTGGTTATCGGCACCCAATGGGGTGACGAAGGCAAGGGCAAGATCGTTGACTGGCTGGCCGAGTCCGTCCAGGGCGTGGTTCGCTTCCAGGGCGGCCACAACGCCGGGCATACTCTGTGGATCAACGGCAAAAAGACCATCCTGCGCCTGATTCCGTCGGGCATCATGCATCCCGGCGTAACGTGCTTCATCGGCAACGGCGTGGTGCTGTCGCCCGAGGCCCTGCTCAAAGAAATCGACGAACTCGAAGCCGCCGGGCTGGACGTGCGTTCGCGCTTGCAGATCTCCGAGGTCTGCCCGCTGATCCTGCCGTACCACATTGCCGTCGACCAGGCCCGGGAGGCTCGCAAGGGCGATGCCAAGATCGGCACCACGGGCCGCGGCATCGGTCCGGCCTACGAAGACAAGATCGCGCGCCGCGCCCTGCGCGTGCAAGACCTGTTCAATCCGCAGCTGTTTGACGAAAAGCTCGCCGAACTGCTCGACTACCATAACTTCGTGCTGACCCAATATCTGGGTGCGCCGGCCGTGTCGGCCGAACAGGTGCGCGACCAGGCCATGGCGCTTGCGCCGGCCATCGCTCCCATGGTGAGCGATGTGTCCAGCAACCTTTACGCCATGCAGCAGGCCGGGCAGCGCCTGCTGTTCGAAGGCGCGCAAGGCGCGCTGCTCGACGTCGATCACGGCACGTACCCCTTTGTCACCAGCAGCAACTGCCTCGCCGGCGCGGCCTCGGCGGGCGCGGGCGTGGGTCCCCAGTCGCTCGACTACGTCCTGGGCATCACCAAGGCCTACACCACCCGGGTGGGTTCCGGTCCTTTCCCCACCGAACTGGTAGACGAAATCGGCACGCGTCTGGCCACCATCGGCAAGGAATTCGGCTCGGTCACGGGGCGTCCCCGTCGCTGCGGCTGGTTCGACGGCGCAGCGCTCAAGCGCTCGGTGCGCCTGAACGGCATTACCGGCCTGTGCATCACCAAGCTCGACGTGCTCGACGGCCTGGAAACCATCCAGCTTGGCGTGGGTTACCGCGTCAATGGCGAATTCCGCGACGTGCTGCCGTACGGCGCCCATGCCGTCGCGCAGGCCGAGGCGGTGCTCGAAGAACTGCCGGGCTGGAGCGAGTCCACTGTCGGCATCACCGAATACGCCAAGTTGCCCGCCGCTGCCCGCCGCTACCTCGAGCGGGTCGCCGAGCTGTGCGGCGTTCCCATCGACCTGGTTTCCACGGGCCCCGACCGCAACGAAACCATTGTGCTGCGCCACCCGCTCAAGGGCTGACGCCATCGACGACGCCCGCTGCAGGCCTGGCGCCGCGCGGGTTATCATTGAAAGGCCGCCGCCGGCCACACCGGTGGGCGGCCTTTTCGTATTTTCCGGAGACCCCGCCACCATGAGCGCGCCCACCAACGACGATAGCCACCTGTGGATCACCTGGGACGGATACAACCGCCTTATCGAGCGCTTGACGCTGCAGGTGTACCAGTCAGGGTGGACGTTCGACCTGATTCTCTGCCTGGCGCGAGGCGGCATGCGTGTCGGCGATGTCATGTCGCGCATCTTCGATGTGCCGCTGGGCATCCTGGCGACCAGCAGCTACCGCGAAGCGGCCGGCACCAAGCAGGGCGAACTCGATATTGCGCAGTTCATCACCATTACCCGCGGCGCGCCGGCCGGGCGGGTGTTGCTGGTCGACGACATGGTCGACACCGGCCTGACGTTCAACCGGGTTCAGGAGCACCTGCGTCGCCAGTTCCCCGAAATCACCGAACTGCGCAGCGCAGTGTTGTGGTGGAAAGGCCATTCGCAGGCCACTCCCGATTACTACGTTGACAAACTCCCCACCAATCCCTGGATACATCAACCATTCGAGGAGTACGACAGCCTGCGTCCGCACCAGCTCGAGGCCTGGATCCGCAAGGGTTCGCAATCGCCCCGCCAGCCCTCCTGACCCACTTCTATGGCTAAATTCTTGTTCGCATGTTAGAATCTTGGGTTACCAGTAAACCCTTGACTGCGTGCGAATGCCGGCAGGGGTTTCCGGGGCGCACAGGCGTGGCTTGTTGAAGGGTTTTCGGTCTGGCGGTTGCCGTTTTCGCCGTTTAGAACAAAAATCACCCAATAAGCCATGCCGGGCTTGCAGTCGAAGCGCCCTGTGTGATCAACCATTTTGTTTACCCCAAAGCAGGCCTGCCACTTTATGCCTATTGTCCGACTGAAGGAAAACGAACCGTTCGAAGCTGCTCTGCGCCGCTTCAAGCGCACCATCGAAAAGACCGGTTTGCTCACCGAGCTGCGTTCGCGCGAGTTCTACGAGAAGCCCACGGCCGAGCGCAAGCGCAAGCACGCCGCCGCCGTCAAGCGCCACTACAAGCGGATTCGTAGCCAGCAGCTGCCTCCCCGCCTGTACTGATCCGTCTGATTCCAGAATCTATTGATTCCAGAATCATTCATCCAGGATCTTCTCGCCCGGGTCGACGTCGTCGACGTGGTCGGGCGATATGTACAGCTGAGAAAGGGCGGCGCCAACCTGCTTGGCCTTTGTCCTTTCCATAACGAAAAAAGCCCGTCGTTCACTGTCAGCCCCACCAAGCAGTTTTATCACTGCTTCGGTTGCGGGGCTCATGGCAGTGCCATCACTTTCCTGATGGAGCACACGGGCGCCAGTTTCCCCGAGGCCGTGCGCACGCTTGCCGGCTCGGTCGGAATGGCCGTCCCCGAAGAACCGCGCAGCCCGCGCCAGCAGGCCGAATCGGCTCGCCGCAAGGCCGAAGAGTCGCGGCATACCCAGGTGCTTGACGCTGCCCAGGCGCACTATCTGCGCCAGCTGCGTGCGTCGCCGGCAGCCATCCAGTATCTGAAGCAGCGCGGTCTTACCGGCGAGATCGCCGCACACTTCGGGCTGGGCTGGTCCGGCACCGACCGCCATGGCCTTGCCAAAGTCTTCGACAAATACGATGACCCCGTGCTGGTCGAGGCGGGGCTGGTCATCGAATCCGAAGACGGCCGCCGCTACGATCGCTTCCGCGAACGGGTGATGTTCCCCATTCGCAATGCGCGGGGCAGCCTGATTGGTTTCGGCGGCCGCATTATCGGCAAGGGCGAACCCAAATACCTGAACTCGCCGGAGACCCCCTTGTTCTCCAAGGGGCAGGAACTCTATGGCCTCTGGGAAGCCCGCCAGGCCATCCGCCAGGAAGGCCAGGTTGTCGTGGTGGAAGGGTACATGGACGTGGTGGGGCTGGCGCAGCAGGGCATCGGCAATGCCGTGGCCACGCTGGGCACGGCCACCACGCCCGACCACGTCAAGAAGCTGCTGCGCGCCAGCGACCGCATCGTCTTCAGCTTTGATGGCGACGCGGCAGGGCGCCGCGCCGCCTGGCGGGCCTTGCAGGCCTGCCTGCCGGTACTGCGCGACGACATTTCCATTCGCTTTCTGTTCCTGCCCGCCGAACACGATCCGGACTCGTACGTACGCGAACTCGGCGCCGAGGCTTTCCGCGCAAAGTTGGGCGAGGCCATGGCATTGTCGCGGTTCTTGCTCGACGAGCTGGGCGCGCGCCACAATCTGGCCGAAGCCGAAGGGCGCGCCAGTTGCCTGCACGAGGCCCGCCCGCTGCTGGCTGCAATGCCCGAATGTGCGCTGCGCCTTCAGATAGAGCGCGAAATGGCGCGCCAGGTGCTGCTGACGCCCGAAGAAATGGCGAAGCTGATGGCGCAGGCGCCAGCGCGGCCGTATGGGGCGGCCCCCGCTGGGGCGGCCCCGGCTGGGGCTGCCCCCGCTGTCCAGCCGGTTTCGACGCCGGCCGGCCGGGGGGCAGACGTAGGCACTGAGGGTGGCCCCGATTTCCACGATGTGCCGCCGCCGGACTTCGATTACGAGCCGGTTGGGTTCGACTATGACGGCGAGCCCGCCGGTTCGGGGCACTCGCCGCCCGGGGGGCGCCCCGGCGCCCCCCGGCGCCAGGGCGACTGGCAGGGGCGGCAGTCCGGCTGGAAGGGCGGCAAGCAAGGCAAGGGCGAATGGCGCGGGCGTCGTGACGATGAGGTGGGTGGTTATCAAGGCCGCCGATCCATGCCATCGCTGGCCAAGCGGCTGCTCGCGTTGCTGCTGGCGCATCCGGAACTCGTCGACGGGATGGGCGACCAGCAGCTTGAAGTTCTGGACAAGGGGCCCCATCTAGGTTTGGTCAGGGATCTGGTTCTGCTGGCGCAGGCTTCGGGCGCGCGTCATGTGGGCGCGCTGTTGCAGGCGGCAGATCCGGATTCGGACCTGGCGGCGGTGCTGAAAGGGTTGCGGGCCGATCTGCTCGCCCAGGAAGACCTGCCCGAGCCCCAGGCCGAATGGGACGACGCCCTGCGCCGTATCGAGTTTGAGTCGGCGCGAGCCGAAATGGCGCAGCTTGCCGCGAGCGGCCTCGATTCCGACGACGCCCGGCAGCGCTACCAGGAACTGTCTGCGCGCATGGCGGTCTTAAAAAGTGGTGGGCTACGCTAAATGCGGTAGAATCAAGGGTTTTCCGGTAGTTTTTCCCTTACACATTCGGACAAATACCGACAATACATTTTTACGGCTGGTCGGCCCGCAGGCGCGGCGTGTCAGGCATGCAACATGCCGACGCGGTATGCGGCGGCCGGCCGTTTGTTACAATTAGGTGGCAAGTTGCGCAGTTCGGCGGTTGTTCAGCCGGTGGCGTTTGTATGTGGAGCTGCGACTATCGCAGCAGCTTGGGGCAGGGGCCCTTCAAGCTGGCAGAGCCTGTCGCAGGCAAGGCAGCTTCCGCAACGCCCGGGAAACCCGTCGCAACGAACCCGCGATACCCGGTGCTTTTGGGCGACGCAGCCAGAAGAAGCACCGGTGGGGCCCGACCGGGTCCGCGCCGCGACCAACGCGGCGCACGCGGCTTCAGCCTGCTTGCCGGTTTTACCCGCATTGCCAAGTTGCGGCGCCAAGGCGTACGCAAACGCGATTGCGGTGCAAGTGCCCCATTACGGGTTGCGACGACCACGGAAGCGACTATGACCAGAAACTCAGGCAAAACCTCCCCTGCGGACGATACGGTAGACACGCCGATCAAGGCGGCCAAGCGTGTTGTCAGCAAGGCGGCGGAAAAGGCGCCTGCCAAGGCGGCAGTGAAGGTCTCGAAGACGGCGGCAAAAACGGCCACGAAAACGGCCGCCAAGAAGGCAGCGAAGTCGGCCGCGGCCGCCGACAAGCCTGAAAAGGTCAAGGCCGCACGCGCCAAGAAGGCCGAGGACAAGCTGGCCGACCTGGTCGGCGGTGGTGCGCGTCCGTCCAGCGGGCGCCGTCCGGGCCGCCCGGCCAAGAACGCCAACAACGACAACGACGCCTTCGACGATTCGATGGACGGCGAAGGCGAAGTGCTGCCCGATCTCAAGCCGCCCAAGCGCGGCGGCAAGCGGGGCAAGGCCGATCCCAAGGACCTGATCGCGCGCGGCCCCGTTACGCCCGAAGAGTACGAAGCCCGCCGCAACCGCCTCAAGCAGCTCATCAAGCTCGGCAAAGACCGCGGCTACCTGACCTACGGCGAAATCAACGACCATCTGCCCGACGACCTGGTCGATGCCGAAGCTATCGACGGCATCATCAGCACGTTCAGCGACATGGGCATCTCGGTCTACGACCAGGCGCCTGATGCCGAAACGCTCCTGATGAGCGAAAACGCGCCGGTGGCCTCCAACGACGACGACGTCGAGGACGAAGCCGAAGCCGCGCTCACTACCGTCGATTCCGACTTCGGCCGCACCACCGACCCCGTCCGCATGTACATGCGCGAGATGGGCTCGGTTGAGCTGCTTACGCGCGAAGGTGAAATCGAAATTGCCAAGCGCATCGAAGATGGCCTGAAGCACATGGTGATGGCGATTTCGGCATGCCCGACCACCATCAACGAGATCCTGGCGCACATTACCCGGGTACGCGAAGGTCAGGCCCAGATCGACGAAGTCGTCGATGGCCTGGTCGATCCGGAAGACGGCGAAGAGTACGCCGGCGCGGGCGTGGCAGCCGACGATGACGAAAACGACGACGGCCCGGCCGGCGGCATGTCCAGCAAGCAGCTGGAAGACCTGCGCGTCAAGGCGCTTGCGAAGTTCGACATCGTCACCAAGCAGTTCGAAAAAATGCGCCAGTCGTATGAGCGCGACGGATACAAGTCCGACGCTTACATCCAGGCGCAGGAAACCATCCTGAACGAACTGATGGGCATCCGCTTCACGGCCAAGATGGTCGAGAAGCTGGCCGATACACTGCGTGCGCAGGTCGAAGAGGTGCGTCAGCTCGAGCGCGCCGTGCTGCATACCTGCGTCGATCGCGCCGGCATGCCGCGCAGCCATTTCATCAAGGCGTTTCCGGGCAACGAGACGAATCTCGACTGGGTGCTGCAGGAAGTCGCCGGCGGCCACCCGTATTCCGAGACGCTCGAGCGCCACGTGCCTGCCGTACAAGAGCTGCAGCAGAAGCTCATCGACCTGCAGACGCGCGTTGTGCTTCCGTTGAAAGACCTCAAAGATGTCAACAAGCGCATGGCCACCGGCGAGGCCAAGGCCCGCAAGGCCAAGCGTGAAATGACCGAGGCCAACCTGCGTCTGGTGATCTCCATTGCCAAGAAGTACACGAACCGGGGCCTGCAGTTCCTCGATCTGATCCAGGAAGGCAACATCGGCCTGATGAAGGCCGTCGACAAGTTCGAATACCGCCGCGGCTATAAGTTCTCTACGTACGCCACGTGGTGGATTCGCCAGGCCATTACGCGTTCCATCGCCGACCAGGCGCGTACCATCCGCATCCCGGTCCACATGATCGAAACGATCAATAAGATGAACCGGATCAGCCGTCAGATCCTGCAGGAAACCGGCGCCGAGCCCGATCCCGCGACCCTGGCGCAAAAGATGGACATGCCGGAAGACAAGATCCGCAAGATCCTGAAGATCGCCAAAGAGCCGATCTCAATGGAAACGCCCATTGGTGACGACGACGATTCGCACCTGGGCGATTTCATCGAAGACACGTCCACGCTGGCGCCTTCGGATGCGGCGCTGCACGGCTCCATGCGCGACGTCGTCAAGGAAGTGCTCGACTCCCTCACGCCGCGCGAAGCCAAGGTGCTGCGCATGCGTTTCGGTATCGAAATGAGCACCGACCAGACGCTCGAAGAAGTCGGCAAGCAGTTCGATGTCACTCGCGAGCGCATTCGCCAGATAGAAGCCAAGGCACTGCGCAAGTTGCGTCACCCGAGCCGAGCAGATAAGCTTAAGAGTTTCCTGGAAGGGCAGTAGTTTTCAGGGCCTCTAGCTCATGCTTGGTTAGAGCAGCGGACTCATAATCCGTTGGTGCTCGGTTCGACTCCGAGGGGGCCTACCACCATGGTGCGGGTTGCGGAATTTTCCGCAACCCGTTTTTTATTGCCCGTATGTTCTTGGCTGGATCCGGCGCTTGGCATCCAAGCGCGTCCAGAGTGCGATCGGCGGACGTCCGACCGTATACATTGTGTATCTTCTGGTACTATTTGAAATTTTTTGCGCACACGTTTGCGAAATTGATCAAGTTGGAGGTTTGTCATGGTCATAGTCGCCAAGCTGCGTAATGCCTGGCGCGGGTGGGGTGAGCGTGGATTCGTCGGCCTGGGTGTGTACTGGCTGCTCTATCAGGTGTGCGCTGCATGGGATGCCTGTGAGCTGCTCGGCCAGTTAATGGAGCCGTTCGAACACGTGGAGCTCGACGAACTGTTGTTGTCGACGGCCCTGGTGTTTCCGGTGTTGTGTGTAGCGCTGTGGTGCCGTACCCGCAAGTTGCAACGGGAATTGTTTCGCCGGGCAGTGGCAGATACGGTAGCCAACATGGTGGCGAGCCGGTATCAGCAAGGGGGTGGGTCAGCAGAGCGACATGGCGCCTGCCCGAAGCCTCGGTGTGGTAATTCCCGGTAATATTCGGTGGCCCAGCGCATACTATGCGCGAAGATTCCCCGGTATTCTGAAACTGACTCCACTTGGAATATCGCCATGAAAAGGATCTTCGCGCTTTCGCTGGTCTCGGTATTGGCAGGGTGCAGCACCACGCCCGATAGCCTGCCCACACAATCCGGCGTCGATCTCAACAAGTACGCCGGCACTTGGTACGAGCAATCCCGCCTGCCGAATCGTTTCCAGGACGACTGTGTGTCGGACGTGCAGGCCGACTACGCCGTGCAGCCGGACGGCACGCTTAGCGTCACCAATCAGTGCAAGACGGCCAGCAACGGCACTAAGGTGGCGCATGCCGAAGGGCGGTTGAACCCGTCGATAGAGCCACGGGATCCGGCCCGGCTCGAGGTGCGTTTCGCACCGGAATGGACGTCCTGGATACCCTGGGTGTGGGGGGACTACTGGATCATCAAGCTCGACGATAACTACCAGTATTCGTTGGTAGGCACGCCGGATCGCAATTACCTGTGGGTGCTGTCACGCGACAAGCAGGCCGACCCAGCAAAAGTGCAACAGCTGCTAGACCATGCCGGGTCGCTGGGCTTTCCGGTGGAAAAAGCCATTCGGTAACTCACCGTCTATAGCGCGCCCGCCGTCCGCGTTGGCGCAAGCCTGCTCGCAGACGGCGGTTCTTTACTAGCAGTTGCCTTTTTTGGCCTGCCCGGGCGGACAGAAGCCTCCGCCGCCGCCGCCATGCGGATCCACAATCACCGCACCATCGGGCGTGTACACCGCGCACCCGGCCAGCGCGCCCAACAATACCAATAACGTACAGATTTTCTTCATCTACGACCCTTCGACAGTAAAACCGGCGCCAGTGTAGGACGGCGGAACGCGCCTGAGTCGACAAGGTTGTAACTATTCGAATGGCGCGGCGCACCCGTGCGTTCTATAGCGTTGGCGTGGCAGCTATGCAACGCCAACGCGCCGTTGCGCTCATCGCTTCATCCCCCAAGCGTAATGCGTTGCCATCTACGCCCCTCCGTTTAATAATTGTCATTGAAATGAAACATTTATATTCGCCATGATTCGAGATGTCCTGCGGATCGGCGAACGCAGAGCGGGAGGGGACGCGCGTGTTGACCTGGGAAACGATGGCAGTCGCGCCTGCCGGGTGTACTTGGTGGGACGCCGAAGGCGAATGGGTCGAGCCGCCCAACGTACGGCGCAACGGCTTCAGCGGCGTTCATCGCGTAACCGATGCGCGCACCGGCACGGCCTATTACGTCAAACGCCAGACAAATCACCTTTATCGCAGCTTGCGCTACCCGACGGGGCGGCCGACTTTGTTGCGCGAATGGTTGAATCTGAGGCGCTGTGCTGCACTGGGCATCCCCGTGGCCGCCCCGGTGTTCTTTGACATGCGCCGGGGCCAGGAAGGTTGGGAAGCGGTGCTGGTAACGCGCGCGCTCGAGAACTACGCCAGTCTCGAGCATCATCTGCGTCATGCGGGGTGGACCGCCGCACAGCGTCGCACCGTGTTGCTGGCGCTGGCCGCAATGCTTGCTCCCCTGCACATGGCGGGACGCAAGCACGGGCATCTGTATCCTAAAGAGATCTTCGTGCGCACCGCGCCATCGGTGGATGTGATCCTGCTGGACTGGGAGGTTTCCCGTTATGCAGGGTCGGTGCGATGGGCGGCGCAGTCTGACCTGGGGCGTCTGTGGCGCTCATTGATCGACATGGGCGTGCCGGAATCGGAGCGGGCAGAGTTCCTGCGGTACTACCAGGGATTGACCGGGCTGGCCAACCTGCGGTTGCGGGGTGTGCCGGCGCTGCGCGAGCCGGGGGCGGCCGGCGCGTCGGTGCCGACGCAAGCGTCAACCGAGGGCCGCGGAACACCCCGCGCGTCGTCCTAGCGCGAGCGGTCCGGCAAATCTGCTGGCGCTGCAGGTTCCGGGAGTTCGGGATTGTTCCTGCCATCGGCCACGGCGTGCCAGCCCGCTTCCCACGCCTGTACCTTGGCTTGCCACACACGTATGGATTCACCGGTATGCCCGGGCAGGTTGGCGGCCCGGTAATAGGGGCAATCCAGCAAGTCCAGGCCGGCGCGGGCCGCTTGTGCACCCAGTTGCCAGATTTCGGTATTCATGAATAACGCCTGGTTAACCAGGCTCGAGTTGAGCAGGCGTGAGCATGCCCCTGCGCCGCCGCATTGGGAAGGCGCCAGGATACTAGTGCGGATGACGACGTTTTACTAAGGCCGCAGCCGATGCCGTGCAACCGGCCCCGTCAGGCGGGCGGCTTCCAGGCTTCCAGATGGCCGTAGAGCGCATCCCGCAGTTGACGGATCTGCTGATTCAGGTCGGCCAGCTGCGCCGGCGACTGCCCCGAGGCGCCCAGCAGCGATTCGCCCAGGCAGCCGGCCGTGTTGCGCAATTGCCTGCCTTGCTCTGTCAGCGCCACGACTACCTGGCGTTCGTTGGCCGGGTTGCGCTGGCGCCTGAGCAGGCCGGCGGCTTCCAGGCGCTTGAGCAGGGGCGTGATTGTGCTGGATTCCAACGCCAGACCCTGGGCGATGTCGCCCACCGTCTGCTCGTCTTGTCGCCACAGCACATTCAGCACCAGATATTGCGGATAGGTCAGCCCCATCTGGTCGAGCAGGGGCTTATAGATGCGCTGGATGGCAATGCCGGCGGAATAGACGGCGTAGCAAAGCTGATCGTCCAGCGGTGGCGGCGCCTGTACTTTAGCGTGTGTCATTGCGTAACTCCGAGATCAAATCAGCATAGCACGACGGCAGAATATTTATCGCGGCAAAATTTATGCTTTACATGTATGGGCGCCAGCGGTAGTATTCACATATCGCGATAACAATTATCGCGAATTCACAAGGAACCTACCCCATGAAGATCAAATCTGTTATCGCCGCCAGCGCGGCAGTCGCCAGCCTCTCGGCCGTGGGCGCGACGCAAGCCGGCGAAGTTATTCCCGACACCCAGGCCGTCCGCCATGTTGTGCTGGTGCACGGAGCCTTTGCCGATGGCTCCGGCTGGCGCAGCGTGCACGCCATTCTGACGGCGCGTGGCTACCGCGTAAGCATTGTGCAAAACCCCCTGACTTCGCTGGCCGATGACGTAGCCGCCACGACGCGCATACTGGATCGCCAGTCAGGCCCTGCCATCCTGGTGGGTCATTCTTATGGCGGCACCGTGATCACCGAAGCGGGCAACAGCCCCAAGGTGGCCGGCCTGGTATACGTGTCGGCCCTGGCCCCCGATGTGGGCGAATCCACTGGCGCGCAGTTCAAGGATATTCCCGCGCCCCCCGAGTTCGTCATCGAGACGGGGAAAGACGGGTATGGCTTTGTCAATCTCGAGAAGTTCAAGCTGGGGTTCGCCAACGACACCACCGATGCCGATGCGGCATTTCTGCGCGATTCGCAGGTGCCCATCAATATGGAAATCTTTGACACGCCTGTAACCCAGGCCGCCTGGAGGCACAAGCCCAGCTGGGCCGTGGTGGCCACGCAGGACAAGGCCATCGATCCAAAACTTCTGCGACAGACCGCCCTGCGCATTGGTGCGGAAATCACCGAGGTCGACGCCAGCCATGTGCCATTCCTGACGCAACCGCTGGCGGTGGCTGACACCATCGATCGTGCGGCGCGCAGCGTGTCGTCCAAGCGCTAGACATGTGGTTGTCCTGGCGTAAAAAACGCCCCGCGCGGCAAGCCGGGCGGGGCGAAAAGCATTACCAAGATGTGTGCGTAGTACCTGGAGAGAGAAGGTGCTTCACACAGGAGCTAAGATAAACGAACCGTTGGCGCTGTGTTCGTTGGGCCGCCAGATTCGTCGGCTTTCATTGCGGCAGATCAATTAGCGTTTTTGCTGATCGCCCGCGCCGCGCGCGCCACCAGCGGTCCCAGGTCCTGACGTGCGCGTTCGACCGTCCATCGTGGCTTGGGCACCGAAATGTTGATGGCGGCCATGGGCCTGCCGTCCTGGTCCAGCACCGCGGCCGCCACATTGACGTCGCCCTGGAAAAATTCCTCGTCTGCGTATGCGTACCGGTTCTCGCGCGCTTCGTCGATAAGTTGCCGCACGGCGGTCAGGTCGGTGGTCGTGTGTGGTGTGTGTTTTTGCATGGTCGCGCCGGCCAAGGTGCGATCGAGCTCATCCGGTGGCAAGTGCGCCAGTATCGCGCGCCCCGAGGCGGATGCGTGCATGGGAATGCGGCTGCCTACCGGCATATACACCGGGATATGTTTCGAGGTGGGCACGCGCATGACGAACACCATATGGCCGTCATCGCCAGGCACCGAAAGGTTGACGATTTCGCCACATTCCTGGTTCAGTTGGTGGAGCACGGCGTGGGCATTCTGGAACAACGGTTCACGCGCCAGATAGCTGTAGCTCAGGTCCACCGCCTTCACTGTGACGCGGTAGCGCTTGCTGTGCGGGTCTTTCTTCAAATAGCCGCATTGTTCCAGGGTATATGCCACCCGCTGCGCCGACCCGCTGGTAATGCCGCACGCCTGGGCGATCTCGCGCAGGTTCAGCGTCTCGCTGCTGCGGAAAGCCTGCAAAACGTCCAGGCCCTTTTCCAGGGATTGGATGAAGAGGGAGGATTCGGCCATAAGCGTGGGTCCAGTATGCGCGGGCAAGGCGGAAGGTGCCCGAAACGTGGCGCGATGTTAGCACTACGAAAGAGGCGTTCGCCGTTCGATCACTATGCAGTTGCGATACATGATAATCGTAATTCAATGAATTTTATCGATGTTCGATCACACGGCATTGATATGGGAACGGCCGCACCCATACGCCGTCGCTCGTCCACCCGGACGCCTCAACGTAACGACAGGCAACGTGGGTGGCGCTACCAGGCGCCCGCGCATTGCCTGGTTGCAATTGGCAGATTTGTATTGCTTGTGTGCACGGTTTGTAGCGAAGGGGGCAGGTACAGTGGACTCACCGTGAATAACAATAGGAGCGTCCCATGGTTTCTACACAACGCAAACTGCGCCGCACCGCCCTGGCGGCAATGACCCTCGCCTTTGCGGGGGTGGCTTTTACTGGCTGCACGGTGACCTCGCCCCACACTGCCGCCAGTGCGGCAGAGCAGCGCGACGAAATCAACAGCGGCGCCGACGCGACGCTGACCCGTTTGTATGAAACCTCGCCGCAGGCCAAGGATCTGGTTGCGCGTGCCAAGGGTGTGCTGATTTTCCCGTCGGTGTTGAGCGCCAGCTTCGTCGTGGGGGCAGAACACGGCAAGGGTGTGTTGCGGGTGGGCGGTTCGAATGCCGGCTACTTCAGCACCACCGGTGGATCCATCGGCTTTCAGGCCGGCGCGCAATCCAAGGCGATCGTCCTGTTGTTCATGACCGACGACGCGCTGCAGAAATTCCGCAACAGCAATGGCTGGACGGTAGGGGCGGACGCCACGGTGGCCGTCGCCAACATCGGCGCCAACGGCAATATCGACAGCAATACGGTGCGCCAGCCTATTGTCGGCTTCGTCATGAACAACGCGGGCCTCATGGCCGGCGTGTCCATTGATGGCACGAAGATCGCCAAGCTGGATCTCTGACGCCCGCCGGCACGCAATCGCGTGCTGTTGTTCAGTCCGCATCCGGCCAGCCTGCCGGATGCGGGAATGCGCCGCGCCGGCGGCGGCGCAATCGCCCTAAGACCCGCTCGTATTGCCCTGGGGAGCCGCCTTGTCTATACAGGTGAAGTCTATCGTGGCTTCTTTGGGCAACAGGCCAGTAGCGTGGTTGGACGTGACACGAGGCTGCGACAGACGCCTGCCCATCGACTCGCAATGCGCTTCGGCCTGCTGCCGCGCGATATTCTTGACTTCAACCCACGTTTGCCACTTGGCGCCGGCGTTATAGGTGACGCGGTAAGTATCGTTGCCCGTGGCAACCGTCTGGCTCATGCTGGCGCAGGCGCCAAGCAGGCTCAGCGCGAATGCACCAGGTAAATAACGTAGCAGCATGCGAATTCCGGATGTGTGTTCAGCGCTATTACAAAGCAGCCAGGGTCCGTTGCGCAAGCCTGGCGCCCTTTGTGGTTTCAATCCGGCGCGATGGCGTTGCGGCGGTCGAGTTTGCGGCTGAGCACGATAGACGTCTGCGTCTGCTTGACGCCCTCGATCAGGCCGATGTGATCCAATAGATCGTCAAGCTGCTCGTGTGTCTCGCAGCGCAAGAACACCAGATAATCAAACGGCCCGCTCACCGATGAGACTTCCTCGACCTCCGGGATACGAGCCAGCTCGCGGATGACCGCCGCCGGCGTTTTGGGCAGCACGCTGATAAAGCAATACGCTCGCACGGCGGCGTCTTCGAGCCGGCGGCCCAGCCGCACGCCGTAGCCGGCAATGACGCCATCCCGTTCCAGGCGTGCCAGCCGGCCCACGACGGTGCTGCGGGCAAGTTTCAGCTTGCGCGCCAGTATGGCTGCCGGTTCGCGGGCGTTGGCCTGCAGCAGGCTGAGCAACTTTCGGTCGGTGGCGTCCAGTTTATCGATCATCAGGGCAGGGCAGTGTCGCGCTTTCGCGCATGCTAGCATGCGCCGCAATAGTGAAATTTGCGAGGTGCTATATGGACATTCAGGAACAAATTGCCGTCATCGTGCATACGATTTCCCACCAGGGCGGGCGGATCGACGCGCTCAATGGCGTGTTGGCTTCGGTGCTGCAAGTGGCCAAGGCGTCGCCCGGCCTGCGCGAAGCCATCGAGGGGCAGCTCGAGCAGCAATATTCCAGCTTGCTGGCCAGGTCCGAGAACCCGCAATATGTGGCCGGTTTCGAGAGCGTGCGCGAAGCCGTGCTGGGCGCCCTGAAGTAGCGCAGCCGCTACCAGGGCGACCCGCATACTTTACTCACAACTTCTGTGGACAAGTCTTGGGATAGCTTGGGCAAAGCCAAGAATTATCCTTTTGTGACAAGCCCTTGGTTAAACCGGTCAAATCGTGACTGGCGCGTCCATCAGCGCGCCGCCGCCACGATGGCGCCCAGGGTACGCATGGCCGCGTCCATGCGCGACGTATAGTCCGAGCCGCAGCTCAGCCGCAGGAAATGCCCATAGCGGCCGGAGTTCGAAAACATCGTCCCGGGCGCGGTGCGTATCCCCTGTGCCAACGCCAGCTCGAATATTTGGTCGCTGCTGCGCCTGCCGGGCAGTTCCACCCAGAGCAGCATGCCGCCTACCGGCAGGCTCATGCGCGTGCCGGGCGGGAAATAATCTCCGATGGCTTCGGCAACCCTGGTGCGTTGCCGCTTCAGCTGCAGGCGTAGCCGGTTCATGTGGCGGTCGTACGCCTTCGAGCCCATATATTCGGCCACGGCCGCCTGCGCCAGCGGTTCGTTGGGGCGGCTTTGGGCGAACTTCAGCATGGCGACCCGGGAGCTCCAGCGGCCGCCGCTCATCCACCCCAGGCGCATGCCGGGGGCGAGCGTCTTGTGCATGGACGCGCAGTAGATGACGTTGCCGGTTCGGTCCCACGCCTTGACGGCCGGCCGCAGTTGGCCGTCGTCGCACAGCGATCCGTACGTGTCGTCTTCTATGACGGCCACCTGCTGCCGCTCGCAAAGCGCCGCCAGGCGCGCTTTCTCATTGTCGGGCATGACGCAGCCCAACGGATTCTGGAAGTTGGGAACGACCACCACGGCGCGCAACCGGGGGTGCGTCTGCAAGGCCAGCTCAAGCGCGTCGACCGAGATGCCGTGCTGCGGGCTGGTAGGAATCTCAAGCGCCCGCAGGCCCAGGCTTTCGAGCACTTGCAGCAAGCCAAAATACACCGGGGATTCCACCGCGATGGTGTCGCCGGGCCGGGCTACTGCCCGCAGAGCAAGGTTCAGGGCTTCGATGCAGCCGTGCGTGATGACGATTTCGTCCGGGTCCAGGTTCATGCCGACTTCCAGGGCGCGACGGGCCAGTACGGCGCGCAAGTCGGGATGCCCCAGCGGCGGCACCCGCTTGACCAGCATCTCGGGGTGTTGGCGCAGCGCCCGCATCATTGCCTGCTTCAGTGCGTCAGCGGGGTAGTGCGCGGGCGATGCGGCGGCCAGCGCGAAGTCGAATGGCGTGGCGTGGCGCTCGCATTTGGCGATGAAGTCGGAAACACGATCGTGAATGCCCACAAAACTGGCGGGATCCAGCGGGCGATTGGGGTCGGGTTCTTTGGCGGGCAGGGTGGCCGCGCGATGCCGTGGCCGCACGAAATATCCCGACCGGGGACGCGCCTCGATCAGGCCGTCACTTTCAAGTTGCCGGCACGCCTGCAACGCCGTGGAAAGGCTGACCCGATGGGTGCGCACGAGACTGCGCACGGAAGGAATGCGTTCGGCGGGGGCGAGCACACCGCTCTGGATGGCGCGCCGGTAATGGTCGGCCAGGCGCTGATATAAAGGTTGGGCGTCCATGCGCGTATCTTGCGCCCGGGCTGGGGGCCGTATAAGGCACAGTTTCCACAAAAAGGCACCATAACAGATGGGGTTTCCGCTGTCTGTTGCGATACAGAAAGGCGTGGCGTGTGTCTGGTTGGGCGTGCATTCCATACGTAAGCTGAATGCATGTCATCAACTCATGTGGAGCGCCTCATGGCCCCACCGTGTTTTCAGAACGGTCGCCAGATTTACCTGCCGCGCGGCGCCACGCAGACCGTGTGGGGGCAGGATGGCGCCATTATCGTCTGTGCCGGCGGCCGGGTACGCCGCAGGGTGGAACTGCCCGGTCTCGAGCAGGTTCCACAGCGCATCGTCGACGTCACGATGCACCCCGGAGAAATCTATCTGTTTGACCGTGCCGGATTGTTGCGGCTGAGCGCTGACGCCGATGCCATGTTGCTATGCCTGTCTCCGGCATCGCGCATGCGTGCCTGGTGGGCCGGCGTAAAGCGGCGCCTGGCGAAATATGGTATGATTCCATTCATCAGACGCGGGGTGGAGCAGTCTGGCAGCTCGTCGGGCTCATAACCCGAAGGTCGTAGGTTCAAATCCTGCCCCCGCAACCAGTTTTTCATACAAAAACCCCGCCATGCAGCGGGGTTTTTGTATGGTGCGCCCGCATTGGTGCGCAACCGTTGTGTCCAGGATCCCGACGGCTCGCCGCCCATCTTCCGCAGACCGATCGCATCGGATACCATGCCTGAGCCGATCGATGGATCTCCAGGAGACGCGCCATGGGCACTGCCAAATATGATCACCCAGGCTATATCGCCGATATCGGACCGCAAGGCAGGTATTACGTGGCGGTGTGGTGCCCGCACGGTTATCCGGCGCACGTGCATATCGGTCACGCCGGCGAGCCGCAGCCAGTGCCCAATTTGCGGCTACGCATACCCGACGGCGCGTTTCAGTCATTGGCCGACGATTTCGAAACCCTGTGCCGGCGTGCGGTAGGGCAGGCGTTGCAAAGCGGCTTGCTGCGGCAAGGCCTGGACGGCTTCCAGGAAACGCGTCTGTCGCTCGAAGCCGCGCCCTGGAACGGCCCGATGCAGCCGGCGGCCCAGCATGGCGCAAACATCTGAAATGCCCTAGGCAGCTACGACGCGCTGCTGCCGGGGCGATGCAGCATTGCCAGCAGCGCCTTTTTCAGGTGTGCAGAGAAAATCGGCACAATATGCGATACGCCGTCGCGGTCGACACCTTCTTTCAGCGTGACAGTCTGGCCGTTGAAAATGTCGGGCGCTTTACCCGAGGCGATATAGTTGGCCAGCAAAGCGTCCACTTGTTCCTGTGCCGCCGCCAGCGGCGTGGTCGCCACCATTTGCTGGGCTGCGTGGGCCTGCAACACCCGGTGCAGATCATCAATAAACAAAGCCAGTGCGGCCTGGCCGCGGCAGTCAGGCTGCTGCCAGCCCCAGGTCGGGTTGGCGCCAGAGGCGGGCCCAGGCGGTGATTTCTTGTGCATGCCCCATCCTATACCATCGCGGCGTCCAGGTGTGGGGCGGCCGGCCCGCGCCCGGCGCGCCGGCTGCCAGCCCAATTGGCAGTTTGCCCGGAAACGGTGCATGATTACTGCGGCCGGCATACTGCAGTCCGGCCGCGGCGTGCCTGGTCACATCGCCCACTTTGCCAAGGAGAAAACCATGAGGAACAGAATTCTGCTTGCTGTCCTGCTCGCCATTACAGCCGTTTCGGCGGGGTGCAATACGATTGCGGGCGCCGGCAAAGACATCGAACGTGGCGGGGAGAACATCCAGAAAGCCGCCGAGTAGGGTGCCGCGCATGTCCGTCGCCCCGGCGGAGCGGCGGGCATGCCGGTTCCGGCCAGCGCTTCGTGTGTGATGCATAATGCCGACATTGCACCAATACGGCAGGAACACCCATGCGCATCTTGACCCTGGCAGGACTGACTATCGCAGTTGTGTTGAGCGGCTGCGCCAGCAAGGGGCTATTGTCAGGCGACCCGCCAGGGGCCACCGCAACGTTCCCGGTGCGCGCCGACTTTGAGGCGGCATATCGCCGTGCCGGCGAATTCGTCCGTGTGTGCCACGAACAGCGGCGTCATCCCTACGGCGTGGTCTACCAATCGCACCACAGCCTGGGCCAGAAGGGTGCGCCAAACGAAATCCGGGTCTACAAAAAGACTGAGCCCGCGAAAATTCTCGAAATCATCCGTGCGCAGGCCGACGGGCCGGCTACTTCGCAGGTGACTGTGCTGGTGTTGGGCGGCGCGCCCTGGGACGCGGCAGAGGTCGAGGCCGCCAAAGCGTCAATTCAAAGTGCCACCCCTGTATGCCGGCCGCTGGAGAACTAGCGTCGGCGTCGGTCAGGCCCTGCGGTACAGCTTATGCGCTGCTAAGCTCTGCGACGCGTTGGCTTGGCGGCCTGAACGCCATCGGCGCACTGGCCGAAGTGGGATTCAGCCTGGGGGTGTTGGGGGCCGACGTGGCGCCTCCGGACCTGAGCATGCCGCTCGCCATGTTTCTTTCGGGTGTCCTGGCTTGCGGCCTGGCTTTGCTGTGCTGGGCGGGCGCCCAGCTGGCCTGCTGTGGCGGGCGCACGCGGCGGGGCATACGCATGGCCGCAGGCGTCGGCGGCCTGTTCTATGTCATGGGGCTCTTGGCCTTCGCAGCAGGGTGCTGGTGGTCTGCGGCGCTGGGCCTGGATATGGGCGGCGACTCCATGGGCGCCGTTTTTGCTGCAAGCGCCACAGTTCTATGAAAATTGCTTGCCGGCGGTAAAACAGCAGGATTAATATGCGCATTGCGTATATTAACCAGCCCCGGGGCCAGCAATGTCCATCTCCCAGCAAGCTTTTCTGCGCGACGCCATGCGCAGGTTGAACCTTACGCGCGACGTGTTCGCGACGCGCATCGGCGTCAAGCGCCGCGCGCTCGATACCTGGTTGCTGCCTGAAGGGTCGCAGGAATACCGTGCGATGCCCGACGTGGTGGAACGCTTCGTCAGCGAAATCGTACAAAATGATGCCCTGCTGCAAAAATATACGCAAAGCGTACAAGGGGGGCCGCTGCGGGAGCGCATTGCCGTAGACGGCAAGCATCAGCTGTTGTCCGTGGACCAGTTCTCGCGGGAATCAGTCGAAGATCTGTTCCGTGTGGCCGACATGATGCAACCTATTGCCCGCCGACAGAAGGTGTCGCGGGTGCTCGAAGGGGCAGTGCTGGGCAACCTGTTCTTCGAAGCGAGTACCCGTACCCGTGTCAGCTTCGGCTCGGCCTTTTGCCGCCTGGGTGGCTCCGTGTGCGACACGACGGGTTTTACCTTCTCGTCCATGGCCAAGGGCGAATCGATCTACGACACGAGCCGCGTGATGAGCGGCTACGTAGACGTCATGGTGGTGCGCCACCCCGACCAGGGGTCGGTTGCCGAGTTCGCGCGCGCGACGAACATACCAGTGGTCAATGGCGGCGACGGCCCCGGCGAGCATCCCAGCCAGGCGCTGCTCGACCTGTACACGATCCTTACCGAATTTTCACGGCTCGGAAAGCTGCTGGATGGCGCACACATCGCGGTGGTCGGCGACCTGAAATACGGCCGCACCGTGCATTCGCTGATCAAGCTGCTGTCACTGTACAAAGGCCTGAAGATCACGCTGATTTCCCCGCCGGGCCTGGAGATGCCCGCCTATATCATCGAGAAGGCCACACGCAATGGCAATGTGATCGAGCAGAAGAGCTCCCTTGCTGAAGGCCTGCCCGGCGCCGACGTCATTTATGCCACGCGGGTGCAGAAAGAGCGCTTTGCCAACGAAGAAAGCGAAGGCTATACGCCGGACTTCCAGATCAGCCGCGCCACCATCGATACGTATTGCGGGCCCGATACGATCGTCATGCATCCGTTGCCGCGCGACAGCCGCCCCGGCGCCAACGATTTGAGTGTGGACCTGAATGTGGACTCGCGGCTGGCCATTTTCCGCCAGACAGACAATGGCATTCCCGTCCGTATGGCGATTTTTGCGGTGCTGCTGGGGGTAGAGGGGCTGGTGCAGCATTCAATGCGCGACGTCACCTGGAAGCATCCGTCGCACGTCGGCCCCGACGATTCGGCCTTTCACGGCCTGGAATGAACCCATCACACTAGCGGCAGGCTGCGGCCTGCCGCCAGTGCGTGTCAGATGCGTTTTTCGCCGCCCAGCGCTTGCGTCAGGTCGGCCAGCAGCTTGGCCAGCTCGCCTGTCATGAGCGCCATGTCGGAATCGAATTTCTCATCGTCATTTTGCATGACGGTGTCGGATCCTTCCTTGAGTACGTCAAGCGGCGCCACGCGCTTGATATCCAGCGATTCGGTCAGCACGAACGACACGCGGTCGGCCCACGTCATGGCCAGCCGGGTGCACTGCTTGCCAGCCTGGATATGGCGCCGTACGTCGTCGGTATCGATGGTGTGCTTCACGTAGCGGATGGCTGCGCGGCTTTCTCCGGACGCCCGCAGTTCGGTGTCCTGGTCGATGCTGAAGTTCACGGGCGCCTCGTCGGCGGCCAGCCAGCCGGTCATGGCCGCGGCCGGCGATTGCGCCACGTACAGGTTTTCGAGAGGCAGGGGATCGATGGTCTTGGCCAGCAAGCCGATGATCTCATCGGCCTTGGCCGACGCTGCCGCATCGATCACCAGCCAATGATTGACGGGGTCGATCCAGACGCGGGTGTCGCGGTAGATGCTGAAGGCCTTGGGCAGGAGCTCGTCTGTGACGCGTTCCTTGATTTCCTTCATTTGCTTGCGACCCGGCTTGTAGCCTTGTTGTTCTTCGATTTCCTGGGCCCGGGCGCGCGCCACCTGGTTGATGACCGTGCTGGGCAGCAGCTTCTTTTCGGCCCGCATGCTCAAAAGGATTTGCTGGTTCACCGTATGCGACAGTGCCGCATTTTCGCGTGGCGAAATCCAGCCCAGGCTTTGCATTTCGAGGTTGTTGCCGGCCTGGTATGCATGCCGGGCGAGGCTTTCTTCAAGCCGTTCGCCGGTTAGTGTCCAAGGCGAAGAGAGGCGGTAGATCTTGAGATTCTTGAACCACATGGCGTCGGGCAAAAGGGTTGATTCTATACGAGTGACGGCGTCGTCGCCTTGGTGTGGTTCCGGGTTGACACGACACGTTCTGTCACTGACAGTGGCCGGGGGTTCCGGTATCTTCCGGCCGACGTCAACCATAAGAAGGACACCACAATGAAACCGGCGACTATCGTAGGAATCGTGCTCATCGCGTTGGGCGCTGCGGCACTGGTGTACAAGGGGTTCAACTACACCAGCGAAGAAACGGTGCTGCAGATCGGCTCGGTCAAGGCAACGGCGGAAACCGAGAAGTCGGTATCCGTGCCGACCTGGGCGGGCATTGCGGCCATTGTCGTGGGCGTGCTGGTGGTCGGCCTGGGACGCCGCCGTTGACGCCCGGGGCGCGCGCCCCGGGGCATCGCTATCCGTATTCCGCCGCGCAACGCGGCGGCAAAAAAAAAGGCCCGGCTTGAGAAAGCCGGGCCCGGGAAGGTCAACCGATGCCGCGCCAAAAAAGGCTCGCGGGGTGCGCGGCATCGGCGTCAGAAAACAGGCCCTGCTATTTGCGGACAGGGATCACAGTGCGCAAATGCGGTGCAAGACCTTATTCTGAGCCCGCAGTCTAATCCCGAAGGTCTGACAGGGGCCTGAATTCCGCAGCGGCTTTTTCCCCGCTTCCCCACGCTGGCGCCTGCTTGTCGCTGCCCACCGACGCGGCGCCGTCCAGTACGCAAAAAAAAAGCTCCCGAAGGAGCTTTGAAGAGCCAGACAGTTGCAGCAGTCCTGCCTGGCGGGGGAACCGTTATTCGGCGTTGATATCGACGTCCTTGGTTTCTCGTACGAACAGGGTGCCGATTACCAGGGTCATGACGGCGATGATAATCGGGTACCACAGGCCGTCGTAGATGTTTCCGGTTGCCGCAACGATCGCGAAGGCCACCGGCGGCAGGAACCCGCCGAACCAGCCATTGCCGATGTGATAGGGCAGGCTCATCGAGGTGTAGCGGATGCGCGTGGGGAACATTTCAACCAGCATTGCGGCAATGGGGCCGTACACCATCGTGACAAAGATCACCAAGATTGTCAGCAGCACGACCACCATGACCTTGTTCATCTGCGCGGGGTCCGCCTTCGCGGGATAGCCGTGGTCGCGGATCGCCGTGGTCAGTGAGGTCTTGAGCTCTGCCGACTTGGCTTTGAACTCGTCGGCCGACATGCCCGTGCCTTCGAACGACGTGAACTCATCATTGCCGATGCGTACCTTGGCCACCGATCCGGCCGGAGCTGCTTCGTTGGAGTAGTTCACCGAGTTGGCGGCCAGGAACGACTTGACCACATCGCACGAGCTGGTGAACGAGGCCGTGCCCACCGGGTTGAACTGGAACGAGCAAGTGGCGGGATCGGCGACGACGGTAACGGGCGCCGTGGCCTGTGCCCTTTCGAGCGCCGGGTTGGCAAAGTGAGTCAGCCCCTGGAACAGCGGGAAATACGTCAGCGCGGCGATGAGGCAGCCGCCCATGATGATGGGCTTGCGGCCGATGCGGTCCGACAGCGCGCCAAATATCAGGAAGAACGGCGTGCCGATGAGCAGCGCGATGGCGATCATGATGTTCGCGGTGTTCGCGTCGACCTGCAGCGTCTTGGTCAGGAAGAACAGCGCATAGAACTGGCCCGTGTACCACACCACTGCCTGGCCGGCGGTCAGCCCCAGCAGGGCGATGATGACGACCTTGAGGTTCTTCCATTGGGCGAACGATTCGGTCAGCGGAGCCTTCGAACCGCGGCCTTCTTCCTTCATGCGCTTGAAGGTGGGCGATTCGTTGAGCTGCAGGCGGATCCAGACCGAGATGCCCAGCAACACCGCAGAGATCAGGAACGGAATGCGCCAGCCCCAGTCGCGGAAGGCTTCTTCGGACATTACGCCGCGCACACCCATGATGACCAGCAGCGACAGGAACAGCCCCAACGTGGCCGTGGTCTGGATCCAGGCCGTGTACGCGCCGCGCCGACCTTGCGGCGCGTGCTCTGCCACGTAGGTGGCTGCGCCGCCGTATTCGCCGCCGAGCGCCAGGCCCTGCAGCAGCCGCAGCCCGATCAGGATGGCGGGGGCCGCGATGCCGATACTGGCGTAACTGGGAAGCACGCCCACCAGGAAGGTGGACAGGCCCATGATCACAATGGTGACCAGGAATGTGTATTTGCGCCCGACCAGGTCACCCAGGCGGCCGAACACCAATGCGCCGAAGGGCCGGACGGCAAAGCCGGCGGCAAATGCCAGAAGCGCGAAAATGAAAGCTGCGGTGGGATTGACGCCAGAGAAAAAGTGGATGGCGATGACGCCTGCCAGCGAGCCATACAGGTAAAAGTCGTACCACTCGAAGACCGTCCCGAGTGACGACGCGAATATGACACGCCGTTCTTCTTTGGTCATGGCGCGGGGGCCTGCCGATGGGCCGCCGTCGGCCAGCGATGCTGTGCTCATAGTGTCTCCTCGTTTCTGGGGCCGGTGGTGATCCACCGTGCAGGCTCTTGCCGGCATACCCGGCAGGGCTACCAGCAAGGTAAAAAAGCTGGCTGACGAGGTTCTGACGCGATGCTTACCCCAACCTTATTTGTGAAACAATATGTATCTTCTCCGGGGAAGAATAATGCCGGGCAGGGTATGCCCTAGGTGCCATCCGAGGCGTTGACGGTGCGCGAGTACAACGGAAACTGCACTTGAATGCAGGTTCCGGGTAGCTGTGAGTGCGCGGTTCCTTCGTGGATGTGCACCCTGGCGCCGTGCTTCTGGGCGATTTCGCGCACGATGGCCAGGCCCAGCCCGCTGCCTTCGGCCTGGGTGCCCAGCACCCGATAGAAGCGGTCGAATACCCGCTCGCGTTCCTGGGGGGGGATGCCGGGGCCCGAATCTTCTACTTCCAGGACGGCCGCTTCCGCGGCGGTGCGCACCCGTACGGTGATGTGGCCGCCCGGCGGCGTGTAGCGCAGCGCGTTGTCCACCAGGTTGTTCAGCAGTTCGGCCAGCAGGATCGCATTGCCCGAGATATATGCGGGCTGGTCTGCCGCCTCGAAACCCAGGTCGGTGTTCAACGCCAGGGCCTGCGGCACCCACAGCATGGTCTGCTCATAGCCCACCGCGTTCAGGTCGATACGGGCCAGGTCGGCCGAATGGGGGTTTTCGGCGCGCGCGAGCAACAGCAACTGGTTGACCAGGCGGGTGGCCCGTTCGGAGCCCATGACCAGCTGGCGCAGGCTGTATTGCATTTCGTCCGGGCTTGCATCGCGCAGCGCCAGTTCGGCCTGCGTGCGCAGGCCTGCCAGCGGCGTCTTGAGCTGATGCGCGGCGTCGGCCACAAATCGGCGCTGTGCCTCGACGTTGGCCGACAGGCGGTCGAGAAGGTCGTTCATGGCGCCCACGAGCGGCGCGATTTCTGAGGGCGCCGCCCGCTCGTCGATAGGCGACAGATCATCCGGGCGCCGCGCCCGCAGGCGCTGCTGCAGCGCATTCAGAGGCGCCACGCCGCGCGACAGCCCGAACCAGACCAGCAGCACGGCCACAGGCAGCACGATGAACTGAGGAATGATCACGCCTTTGATGATGTCGTTGGCCAGTTCGGTGCGTCGTTCCATCGTTTCGGCCACTACCAGCAGGACGGGCTGGCCGTCCGGGATGTGCAGATCCACCCATGTGTAGGCGAGCCTGACGCCGAAACCGCGCAGGGTGTCGTCGATGTAAAGAATGGCGCCTGGCTGCGGCTGGCCGAGATCGGGCGGCAGGGGCAGGGCGCGGTCTCCGCCCAGGTATTCGCCCCGGCTGCCCAGCGCCAGCCAGAACACGCTGTCGGTTTCGTCCGGCCGCAGCACGTCGCGCACCGGCTCGCTCATCTGCAGCACGGCGCGGCCATCCTGCGCCTGCACGTGGCGGGCCAGTACATGCAGGTTGTTGGCAAGCGCCCTGTCGTAGGGAACGTTGGCGATGTTCTGCGCCACCACGTAAGTGATGGCCACGCTCATGGGCCACAGCAGGAAGAGCGGCGCCAGCATCCAATCGAGGATTTCGCCCAGCAGCGAGCGCTGCGGCGGCGCGAAGCTGGGGCCTTTGGCCCCGCCTTGCATGGCATCCAGGGCCTCCTGGTTCAGCTTTTCGTGTGCGGCCGGCTCAATGGGAGAGGAAGCCGGCACCCTGGTCCCGTTCAAGGCAGTAGCCCAGCCCGCGCACGGTAATGATCTTGACGCCGCTCGGTTCGAGTTTCTTGCGCAGGCGATGCACGTAGACCTCGATGGCGTTGGTGCTGACTTCTTCGCCCCATTCGCATAAATGGTCGACCAACTGGGTCTTGCTGACCATGCGGCCGCTGCGGGTCAGAAGGATTTCGAGCAGGCTGACTTCGCGGGCGGACAGGTCGAGCGTCTGGTCGTCGACCATGGCCACGCGCCCGGTCTGGTCGAACACCAGGCGTCCGTGGCGCAGCAGCGTGGCGCCGCCGCCTGCGCCGCGCCGGGTCAGGGCCCGGACGCGGGCTTCGAGTTCGGACAGCGCGAAAGGCTTGGCCATGTAGTCGTCGGCGCCAAGGTCCAGGCCCTGGACCCGCTGCTCTACGCTGTCGGCCGCCGTGAGAATGAGCACCGGCAACAGCGACTTGCGCGCCCGCAGGCGCCGCAGGACTTCCAGGCCGGCCAGGTGCGGCAGCCCGAGGTCCAGGATGAGCAGGTCGAACGCCTGCGCCGCCAGGGCCGAGTCGGCCGCGATGCCGTCGCTGACCGCGTCGACCGCATACCCGTTGTGACGCAACGAACGGGACAGGCCGTCGGCCAGGATGCTGTCGTCTTCGGCGATGAGAATGCGCATGCGAGGCAAGTAGCGGAGCTGGGGCCGCCGGGCGGCCGGGTGCCAGCATTCTGGCATAGCAACGGCAGCTTGCACACAGGGGGTCTCCCGGATTATTCTGGCATACTGTGCATATGTACAGTATAATCCGATGCCATAATCGCCGCTGCCGGCGCCTTGCGCCGTCGTGATGCACACATTTCACCCACGGGACACCACATGAACGACAAAACCAGCAAAGCAGCCGCATCGGAAAAGGCCAAGGCGCTGGCCGCAGCCCTGTCGCAAATCGAAAAGCAGTTCGGCAAGGGTTCGATCATGCGCTATGGCGACAACGAGGTCGAACATGACATCCAGGTCGTGTCGACCGGCTCGCTGGGGCTCGACATCGCGCTGGGGGTCGGCGGCCTGCCACGCGGCCGCGTGATCGAAATCTACGGGCCTGAGTCGTCCGGCAAGACCACGCTCACGCTGCAGGTCATTGCCGAAATGCAGAAAATCGGCGGCACCTGCGCATTTGTCGATGCCGAACACGCGCTCGACGTCCAATACGCGGCCAAGCTGGGCGTCAACCTTACCGACCTGCTCATTTCCCAGCCCGACACGGGCGAGCAGGCGCTCGAAATCACCGACGCCCTGGTGCGGTCGGGGTCGGTCGACCTCATCGTCATCGACTCGGTGGCCGCCCTGGTGCCCAAGGCCGAAATCGAAGGCGAAATGGGCGATTCCCTGCCGGGCCTGCAGGCCCGCCTGATGAGCCAGGCGCTGCGCAAGCTTACGGCCACCATCAAGCGCACCAACTGCATGGTGATCTTCATCAACCAGATCCGCATGAAGATCGGCGTCATGTTCGGCAACCCCGAAACCACCACGGGCGGCAATGCCCTGAAGTTCTATTCGTCGGTGCGCCTGGACATCCGCCGTATCGGGTCCATCAAGAAGGGCGAAGAAGTCATCGGCAACGAAACGCGCGTCAAGGTTGTCAAGAACAAGGTCTCGCCGCCCTTCAAGCAGGCCGAATTCGACATCATGTATGGCGCGGGCATTTCACGCGAAGGTGAAATCATCGACCTGGGCGTGCAGGCCGGCGTGGTAGACAAGTCAGGCGCCTGGTACAGCTACAACGGCACGCGCATCGGGCAGGGCAAAGACAATGTTCGCGAATACCTGAAAGAACACCCTCAAATGGCGTTCGAGATCGAAAACAAGGTGCGCGAAAACCAGGGCATTGTCAGTCGTGCCGCCGCGTTCCCGCCCAGCCAGGCCGAAGCTGAAGACAGCGAAGAGCCATGATGCGCAAGCCCGGTTCTACCGGCTCGCCCCAGGGCGCGCGCCGCGGGCCGGGCACGCATGAACCCGACGACGGTGGTTTCGAAACCGTCAGCACCAAACCTGATCCCTCCAAGCCGCGCGGGCCTTCCTTGAAGGCCCGCGCGGTGGGCTACTTGTCTCGCCGTGAATACGCGCGCAACGAACTGGCCCGCAAGCTGCAACCCTATGCCGACGACGGCGCCGATATCGACGCGGTGCTGGACGCGCTCGAAAAAGAAGGCTGGCTGTCCACGGAACGCTTTGCCCAAAGCCTGGTGCACCGGCGCGCTGCCCGCCAGGGCACCGCACGTATCGTGCAAGAGTTGCGCCAGCACGGGGTGGCCGAAGAGCAGGTTGCCCAGCTACGCGAAAACCTGCGCGCCAGCGAGTTCACGCGCGCCCAGGAAGTATGGCGCAAGCGATTCGGCACCCGCCCGGTCGATCGTGCCGAGTACGCCAGGCAAGCCCGCTTTCTGGCGGGGCGAGGGTTCGCACACGATGTGATACGCCGCCTGCTTGGCGGCGATGTCGATGATTGATGCGGCGTGCGCCGTATCACCCTTGATTTGACGGCGATGGCCCTGGCGGTCGTCAAGCCTTGGCCGACCGTATTCCATCCAGATTCCTGAAGCACACCTCGCGCGCAATCGCCAGAAAATCGCTGATGAAAGGTGCTTCGGTGTCTTCCGCACGCACGGCCGCATACAAGGTGCGCCAAACGCCACCGGCGCCCAGGCGCACCAGGCGCAGCCAACCGTGGGGTAGATATTCGGTCAGTGCCCAATTGGGCAGCGCGGCCACGCCCCGCCGGCTGGCCACCAGTTGCAAGATGATCGGGGTCAGCTCGGCCTTGCGAATCGCCGCCGGCTCGACGCCGGCGGGATCCAGAAAGGCCGTGAAGACGTCCAGGCGCTGCCTGTCCACAGGGTATGTGATCAGCGTCTGGTCTGCGAGCTGTTCGGGTTCGATATGACGCGACATCGACAGCGGGTGCGACTCGGCCACGGCCAGTACCAGCTCATATTTGAATAGCGGCAAGTACTCCACGGCTTCCAGCCGTTGCGGATCGGACGTAATCACCAAGTCCAGGTCGCCCCGCACCAGCGCGGGCAAGGGCGCGAACGAGAAGGCGGCCGACAGATCCAGCGCCACATCGGGCCACTGCGTTCGAAACGCATCCAGCGCCGGCATCAGCCACTGAAAACACGAATGGCATTCGATGGCCAAGTGCAGCCGGCCTGTGCGGCCGGCGGCCAGCTTTTGCAATTCACGCTCGGTACTGCGCAGCCGGGGCAACACTTCGTCAGCCAGTGCCAGCACCCGCAGCCCTGCGGTCGTCAACCTGGCCGGCCGGGTGCGGCGATTCAATAGTGGCGTGCCCAGGCGGGTTTCCAGGTCCCGCAACTGATGGGACAAGGCCGACTGCGTCAGGTGCAGACGTTCGGCGGCCTCTTGCAGGCTTCCGCCGTCGCGAATCGCAGAAAGGGTTTCCAGGTGGCGAATTTCGAGCATGACCAGAACACAGACACAGGCCAGCCGCTACATCGGTAGATGGCAGCCGCGGGTTTTATGAGAAATATTCATTAAATGTATGTCTACATTGATTTTGCTGCAAGCAGACTTACGCGGACAATACGTCTTTATTTGAATAAAACAGAATGTACTGGGCGATTATATGATTATTACTCATATCTTGGGTTTCCCGCGTATCGGCGCACAACGTGAACTGAAGCGGGCGCTGGAAGCGTATTGGGCAGGCCGGCAGACGGCGGACGAGCTGGCACAGGCCGGGCGGGACCTGCGGGCCGCGCACTGGCATCGCCAGGCGGCAGCCGGCCTGCAATTCGTGTCAGTGGGTGATTTCGCCTGGTACGACCATATTCTGGAATGGACCACCCTGTTGGGCGCGGTGCCGCCGCGCTTCGGGCAGCCCGATGACCAGCCGGTTGCGCTGGACACACTGTTTCGCATGGCCAGGGGCCGGGCGCCGTCGGGACGGCCGGCGGCTGCATGCGAAATGACAAAATGGTTCGACACCAACTACCACTACATCGTCCCCGAGCTGACGCCCGGGCAAAATTTCCGCATAGCGCGCGAAACGCTCTTCGAACAGGTGCGCGAGGCCCAAGCGCTGGGCTATCAGGTCAAGCCGGTCATCCCCGGGCCGCTGACCTGGCTGTGGCTGGGCAAGGGCGACGCCTTTGGAGACGGCCCGTCCGACCCGGCCAAGCTGCAGTTGCTGCAAAGCCTGTTGCCTGTGTACGAACAGGTGTTGTCGCGCCTGGCTCGCCTGGGGGTGCAATGGGTACAAATTGACGAGCCCATTCTGGCGCTCGATCTGCCGCCAGTGTGGCGCGAGGCGTTCCGTACGGTGTACCAACGGCTGGCCGATACCCCGCTGAAGTTGCTGGTGGCCACCTACTTCGGCGGCCTTGGAGACAATCTGCCCACCGCGCTGGCGTTGCCCGTGGCGGGGCTGCATGTGGACCTGGTGCGGGACCCCGGCCAGCTGCAGGCCGTGGCCGACGGCCTGCGGCCCGGCCAGGTGCTGTCTGCCGGCGTGATCGACGGCCGCAATATCTGGCGCAGCGACCTTGACGCCATACTGGCACGGTTGGCAACTGTCCACCCGCAGTTGGGTTCTCGTCTCTGGCTGGCGCCGTCGTGCTCGTTGCTGCACGTGCCTGTGGATCTTGCCGGCGAGACTGAACTGGACGCCGAGCTGCAGAGCTGGCTGTCCTTCGCCGTGCAAAAACTCGACGAGCTCGGCTTGCTGGGCCGCGCACTGGCGGACGCCGGGGCGCCGGCGGTGCTGGACGGCCTGCAGCGCCAGCGAGCCGCCCTGCAGGCGCGCCGCAACTCGACTCGCATCCATAATCCGGTGGTGGGGCGTCGCATGGCAGAAGCGGCCACGGTATCGCGCGAGCGGCCGCCGTTTGCCCAGCGCATCACCCTCCAGCAACAGACGCTGAAGTTGCCGGCATTTCCCACCACCACGATTGGCTCCTTCCCCCAGACCGCCGAGATCCGGGCGCTGCGCCGGGACTGGAAGGCCGGCACGCTTGGCGATGGGGCATACGAGGCCGCGATCCGCAAGGAAATCGAGGCGGTCATCCGGTTCCAGGAAAAGATCGGGCTGGACGTGTTGGTGCATGGCGAGCCCGAACGCAACGATATGGTCGAGTATTTCGGCGAACTGCTGGCGGGTTTTGCCTTTACTCGCAATGGCTGGGTGCAGAGCTATGGGTCCCGCTGCGTCAAGCCCCCCGTTATTTTCGGCGATGTCGCGAGGCCGGCGCCAATGACTGTGGGCTGGTCTTCCTACGCCCAATCGCTGACCGACAAACCGGTCAAAGGCATGCTTACGGGGCCGGTCACCATTTTGCAATGGTCGTTCGTGCGTGACGACCAGCCGCGCGAGCAAACCTGCCGCCAGCTGGCACTGGCCTTGCGCGATGAGGTTGCCGATCTGGAACAGGCAGGCATACGGGTCATCCAGATCGACGAGCCGGCCATCCGCGAGGGCTTGCCGCTGCGTCGCGACGACTGGCAAGCCTATCTGGACTGGGCGGTGGATTGTTTTCGCCTTTCTACCTCCAGCGCGTCGCCGGATACACAGATCCACACCCACATGTGCTATTCGGAATTCAATGACATCATCGAGGCGATCGCGGCCATGGACGCCGATGTCATCACCATCGAAACCTCGCGTTCCAACATGGAATTGCTCAAGGCGTTCGAGGAATTCGAGTACCCCAATGACATCGGGCCGGGCGTGTACGATATCCATACCCCCAATGTGCCCGAAGTGGACTGGATGGTGGAGCTGATGCGCAAGGCGGCGGCGCGCCTGCCCAGGGAGCGGCTGTGGGTGAATCCCGACTGCGGGCTCAAGACCCGCGCCTGGCCGGAAACCGAGGCGGCGCTGGTCTGCATGGTCGAAGCCGCCCGGGTGTTGCGCGCCGCCTGACCGGCGGGCCGCCCGGCCACCCTGCCGGCAGGCGGCGCACCCATGGCAGGGCGGGCGCCGCCCCGGGGCCAAAACTGATGCGCGACGGGGGCCGGGGGGCTGCGTTATACTCCCCGGGATTTGCTGCTTTGCGTCAAACGCCCCGAAGCGCAGGCCACTTTCATGCCTTTGCCACCATCCACCGTCTCTCGCCACCCGCTGCACACGCGCACGATACGCGTGCAGACCTACGGGCGCGAAGACGGTCTCTGGGATCTGGAGGCCGAGCTCATCGATACCAAGGCGTACGATTTCCCACGACACAATGGCGAAATCTTCCCGGCCGGCAGCCCGGTCCACCACATGCATCTGCGCATCACCATCGATGCCGCATTCAATATCGTGGCGGCCCAGGCGGCGTACGACGCGGCTCCCTACGGACAACAGTGCACGGCCGTCGAGTCCTCGTACCAGGATCTCGTCGGCATGAACCTGCTCAAGGGATTCCGGCGCCAAGTCAAAGAGCGTTTCGGCTATACCGCCGGCTGTACCCACATGACCGAACTGTCGCAGGTGCTACCTACCGCGGCAGTGCAAACCATGGCTAACCGCCGACGCCAGAACAGCAATCCGGACGAGCGTCCTTTCCAGCTTGACGGCTGTCATGCCCTGCGCACCGACGGCCCGGTGGTACTTCAGCATTATCCCAAGTGGCACACAGGGGGTAACGCTGAAGCGGCGGCGGGCGCGATCTCCGACTCCTCCTCTTACTCTCATTCGTCCTGACAGGTAACACATGAAAATCCACGAGTATCAAGGCAAGGAACTGCTGAAGCAATTTGGCGTGCCCGTGCCGCGCGGGATTCCCGCTTTTTCCGTCGACGAGGCCGTGGCAGCCGCTGAAAAGCTGGGCGGGCCGGTATGGGTCGTGAAGGCGCAGATCCACGCCGGCGGCCGTGGCAAGGGCGGCGGCGTGAAGCTGGCGCGCTCCATCGACGAAGTGCGTAAGCTGGCTTCCGAGATCCTGGGCATGCAGCTGGTCACTCATCAGACCGGCCCTGAAGGGCAGAAGGTGCGTCGCCTGTACATCGAAGAAGGCGCCGACATCAACAAGGAATACTACGTGTCGCTGGTCACCGACCGCGCCACGCAGAAGGTCGCCATCATCGCCTCCAGCGAAGGCGGCATGGATATCGAGGAAGTCGCCCATTCGACGCCCGAGAAAATCATCACCGAATACATCGACCCGCTGACCGGGCTGTCGGCCGAACAAGCCAAGCAAGTCGCACAGGCCGTGGGCCTGACGGGCGGCTCGGCCGACCAGGCCGCCGACGTGTTCCAGAAGCTCTACAAGTGCTACATGGACACCGATGCGTCGCTGGTGGAAATCAACCCCCTGAACTGCGACAGCAAGGGCAACATCATCGCGCTGGACGCGAAGTTCAACTTCGATTCCAACGCTCTGTTCCGTCATCCCGAAGTCGTCGCCTACCGCGACCTTGACGAAGAAGATCCGGCCGAAGTCGAGGCCAGCAAGTTCGACCTGGCCTATATCCAGCTCGACGGCAACATCGGCTGCCTGGTCAACGGCGCCGGCCTGGCCATGGCCACCATGGACACCATCAAGCTGTTCGGCGGCGAGCCGGCCAACTTCCTGGACGTGGGCGGCGGTGCAACGGCCGAGAAGGTCACCGAAGCCTTCAAGATCATGCTCAAGAACAAGGGCGTCAAGGCCATCCTGGTCAACATCTTCGGCGGCATCATGCGTTGCGATGTCATCGCCGAAGGCGTCATCACCGCTTGCAAGGCCGTCAACCTGAACGTGCCGCTGGTGGTCCGGATGAAGGGCACCAACGAAGAACTGGGCAAGAAAATGCTGGCCGACTCGGGGCTGCCCATCATCAGCGCCGACACCATGGCCGAAGCGGCCACCCGCGTCGTAGCCGCCGTCAAATAAATTGCCAAGGATTCACAAATGTCGATTCTGATCAACAAGGACACCAAAGTCATCACCCAAGGCATCACGGGCAAGACGGGCCAGTTCCATACCCGCATGTGCCGCGAATATGCCAACGGCAAGGCCGCGTTCGTGGCTGGCGTCAACCCCAAGCGCGCCGGCGAAGATTTCGAAGGCGTGCCCATCTACGGTAGCGTCCAGGACGCCAAGAACGAAACGGGCGCCACCGTTTCGGTCATCTATGTTCCGCCCGCGGGCGCCGCGGCCGCCATCTGGGAAGCCGTCGAAGCCGAGCTCGACCTGGTCATCTGCATTACCGAAGGCATTCCCGTGCGCGACATGCTCGACGTGAAGAACCGCATGAAGGCCAAGAACAGCAAGACGCTGCTGCTGGGCCCGAACTGCCCCGGCCTCATCACCCCCGACGAAATCAAGATCGGCATCATGCCCGGCCACATCCACCGCAAGGGCCGCATCGGCATCGTCAGTCGCTCGGGCACGCTCACGTACGAAGCCGTGGCGCAGGTCACCGAGCTCGGCCTGGGCCAGTCCAGCGCCGTGGGCATCGGCGGCGACCCCATCAACGGCCTGAAGCACGTCGACGTGCTCAAGCTGTTCAACGACGATCCCGATACCGATGCGGTCATCATGATCGGCGAAATCGGCGGCCCGGACGAGGTGAATGCCGCCCAGTGGGCCAAAGACAACATGAAGAAACCCGTGGTCGGCTTCATCGCCGGTGTTACGGCGCCTCCGGGCAAGCGCATGGGCCACGCCGGCGCGCTCATCTCGGGTGGGGCCGACACCGCCGACGCCAAGCTTGAGGTCATGGAAGCCTGCGGCATCCGCACGACTCGCAACCCGTCCGAAATGGGCAAGCTGCTGAAGTCCGTGCTGTAATTCGCGCACGCTTGCTGCGCAAGCCCGTCCCTGCGGCGGGCTTTTTCATGGGCGCCCCAATTGCCGCCGATCAGGAATTTTTCCTTGCGCGTCAAAAGGGGCGGGCGCAAAGCTGAACTACAATAATAGATTCGCAAACTGGATGGGGCCTGGGTTCCGTCCGCACCGGTGAGCCGCCGGCGCGCGTTCGTTTTCTATCAAAATACCCTGGGGGTCAAAGTGCTTGAATTTTTCCAGACGCTGAGCTGGGCGGCCGTGTTCCAGATAATCCTGATCGACATCCTGCTGGGTGGCGATAACGCAGTGGTCATCGCCCTGGCTTGCCGCAACCTGGCGCCCAAACAGCGCATGCAGGGCATTCTGTGGGGCACCGCAGGCGCCATCATCCTGCGCGTCGTGCTCATCGCCTTCGCCCTGACCCTGCTCACCATCCCCTTCCTCAAGGTGGTCGGCGCGTTGCTGCTGCTCTGGATCGGCATCAAGCTGCTCATTCCCGAAGACGACGGCCACGACAAGATATCGGGCGGTACGTCCATCGCTTCGGCGGTCAAGACCATCATCGTCGCCGACTTCGTCATGAGCCTGGACAACGTCATTGCCATCGCCGGCGCGGCCCAGAATGCGCATGCAGACCACCAGATCGGCCTGGTGGTGTTCGGCCTGATCGTCAGCGTGCCCATCATCATCTGGGGCAGCACGCTGGTGCTCAAGCTCATCGATCGCTATCCGCTGGTCGTCACCTTCGGGGCAGGCCTGCTGGGCTGGATCGCGGGCGGCATGCTGGTCACCGATGTGGTCATCGTCAATCAATTCGGCGAACAGCCCACCGCCGTTAAAATCGCCGCCGAGGTCATCGGCGCGCTGTTGGTCGTCATTGTGGGGCGCTGGCTGGCCAGCCGCAAAACTGCGTCCAAGGAATCCGCTCATGAGTCTGCGTAAATCCGGCAACCCCGAATCAGGCCTCAGCCTGCTTCAGGGGCTGACCGTGCTTGCCATCATCGGCATCATTGCCGCGGTCATTTTCTCCAGCCTGGCCTGACGTCGTTCGTGTCCACGCCGCAACGTCTCGTCATTGCCACACGCGCCAGCCGGCTTGCCCTTTGGCAAGCCGAGCATGTGCGTGACCGCCTTCGCGCCCTGTACCCCGCTTGCTCGGTCGAACTGCTTACGCTTACCACGCGTGGCGACCAGATTCTCGACCGCACCTTGTCCAAGGTGGGCGGCAAGGGCCTGTTCGTCAAAGAGCTCGAAACTGCCTTGCTCGACGGCCGTGCCGACCTGGCCGTGCACTCCCTGAAAGACGTGCCGGTCGATCTGCAGGCCCCGTTCGAGCTGTGCGCCGTACTCGAACGCGCCGACCCTCGCGATGCATTCGTGTCCGGCCAGTTCGCCAGCCTGGCAGACCTTCCTGCCGGCGCTGTCGTGGGTACATCCAGCCTGCGGCGCGAATCCCAGATACGCGAGCGTTACCCGCACCTGACGGTCAAGCCGTTGCGCGGCAATCTGGATACGCGCCTGGCAAAGCTCGACCGCGGCGAGTACGCCGCCATCGTGCTTGCCGCAGCCGGCCTGCAGCGGCTTGGAATGGCCAGCCGCATCCGGTCGCTGCTCGAGCCCGAGGACAGCCTGCCGGCGGCGGGGCAGGGCGCGCTGGGTATCGAAATCCGCGACAACCGGCCCGAGCTGCGCAACTGGCTTGCGCCGCTGGCCTGTGCGGACACCACCGCCTGTGTGGTCGCCGAACGGGCAGTGTCGCAATTGCTGGGCGGTTCCTGCCAGGTGCCGCTGGCCGCCTATGCGCAGCTCCAGGGCGACGTCCTGACCTTGCGAGCGCTGGTGGCCCAGCCCGATGGCACGCGCGTGATCCGCTGCCAGCACGCCGGCCCGGTGGAGCAGGCGCTGGCCATCGGCCAGGCGGCGGCGCAAGACCTGCTTGCCAATGGCGCCGACGCCATCCTGACCCAACTGCAAGACCCCCCGGCATCCTGAACGTCCCGCATGACGCGGCGGCGCCGGGGGCGCCGGTTGCCTCCAGCGGGGGCTTGCGTAGAGAGTGCCCATGTCGCGCATTGCCATCCTGACCCGGCCGCATGGCCGTAACGACACCCTGGCGCGTGCGCTGGCACGGCAGAGCTGGCAAGTGCTGGAATTGCCTGCACTCGAAATCCAGCCGTTGCCTGCGCCGCCGGCCGGCGTGCCGTTGCCGCAGCACTATGATCTGGTGGTGTTCGTCAGCGGAAACGCCGCGCGCCTTTATATGGCGCAGCTGCAAAGCGCGCCTGGCGCGCCGGCATCGTGGCCGTCCGGTACGGCGGCTGCCACGGTCGGTCCGGCCAGCGCGCAGGCCTTGCGCGATCTGCCCGGGTTTGGCGCGGATACAACAGTGCTGTGCCCGTCGGCCGATGCGCCCAGCCACGATTCCGAGGCCCTGTGGGCGCTGCTTTGCGAACGGGGCCACAAGCCTGGCCGCGTGCTGTTGGTGCGTGGCACTCAGGGGCGTGACTGGCTGGCCAACCGCCTGGAACAGGCGGGCGCCGAAGTGCAGCGGCACGCCGTATACCAGCGCCAGCCGGCGCCCTGGCCACCGCAGGCCGTGCACCAGCTGCGGGCATGGGCCCAACAGGGGCGGCAACCGGTCTGGCTGCTTACCAGCGGAGAAGGAATCGCCGCGGTGCAGGCCCAGCTGCAACGGCATGGTCTGCAGCACTGGTGGCAAGCCGCCCGCTACATCGTGACACATCCTTCGCTGGCCAGCCGTCTGCCACAAGCGGCAGGTGGCGACGCGGCGGCCCCGATGGTACAAATCTGCTTGCCTGTAGATGAAGCGATCCTCGCCGCTTTTGTTGCGGCTTGAATCGAAGTTTTGGCACTTCACCGAATACAATCGCGTCTATGACAGACCAGAACCCCGCTACTGAACCGGCCGCTTCTGCCGCTGCCCCGGGCGCCGCATCGCCCACTACGCCGTCGCCCGGCACGCCCAGGGCCAAGCCCAGAAAGCCGGGCAATGCCGTCGGGCCGCTGACCGTGGCGTTAGTCATCGTGGTGCTGCTGGCCGTGGGCCTGGGCTGGGCGCTGTGGATGCAGCGTCAACAGTTCCAGACGTCCGGGCGGGAAATCGCCACGCGCCTGGACGCGCTCGAACAGTCGGTAGCGCTGAGCCGCAAAGAATCCCGCGAGGCGCTGGCGCTTGCTCAAGGCCAGACCAGCCGCATAGCCGAACTGCAAAGCCAGGCACAGGAAGCCAAGACCCGCTACGACGACCTGCAGCAAGCCTGGCAGACCTTCAGTGGCGGAGCCAGCGACGAGCTGCTGGCCAACGACATTGAACGATTGCTGGTGCTTGCCAACCAGCAACTGCGCCTGGCCGGCAACGTCAACAATGCCATCGTGGCGCTCGAAACCGCCCAGGCGCGCCTGGCGCAGGCAGATCGTCCACGCTTTGCCTCGCTTCAGCAGAGTATCAATGGCGATCTCGATCGTCTGCGCGGGGTCGCCACTATCGACATCGCCAGCCAGGCGGGCCGTATCGACCGCCTGGCCGGGCTGATCTCGAAGGCGTCCATGCTGGTGCCCGACACCGTGGCGCGCGCACAGGCGCCCGCGCAGAACGCGTCGCCGGCTCCTGCCGCGCCGCCCGCCGTTCCCGATCCCAAGGCCGCTTTGCCTGCCGACGCAGCATGGTGGCAAGTGTGGCGCGCCGAAATCGCCTCGTGGCCGGGCCGCGCCGGCAGCGCGCTGGCGCACGAGTTGGGCGACCTCATCAGCATCCAGCGCGTGGATCGGCCCGACGCCCTGATGTTGTCCGCAGAACAGTCCGAGCAGGTTCGCGCGGCGTTGCGGCAGCGCCTGATGACCGCGCAGCTTGCCATGTTGATGCGGCAGCCTCAGATCTGGAACAACGAGCTCGATAACGTCGTGCAGGCGCTGCGCACCTATTTCGATGCCCGCTCGACGGATACCCAGGCGGCGCTGCGGCTGGCCGAAGACCTGGCCCAAACCGACATCGCGGTGCGCATGCCCGATCTCAGCGACAGCCTGGCCGGCGTGGCCGCCTTGCGCGCCGCCGGCTTTGACGCCACCGACAAACAGGACTGACGCATGCGTACCTGGTTCTGGACTCTGCTGCTGGCGGTCGTCGCTGTTGCGCTGGCCGTGGTATTGCGCGCGCACGCGGGCAATGTCGTGCTGCTGGTTGCGCCGTGGCGTATCGAACTTTCGCTGACGCTGGCGGTATTGCTGATATTGGCGCTATTCGTGGCGCTGTACGTCGGCCTGCGCATGTTGGCGTGGCTGCTGGCCATACCCGACCGCATGCGTGCCTGGCGCGGCCAGCGGGCCCAGGCGCGCGACCACGACCTGCTCGAACGCGGCTGGACCGAACTGCTCGAGGGCCGGTTCGCACATGCCGAAAAGAACCTGACCAAGCTGCTTGAGCAAACCCGCGTGGCCAGCCGCCGGGTATTGGCGGCGCTGTCGGCGGCCCGCGCCGCGCATGGCCTGGGCGAATTTGAACGCCGTGACCGATTGCTCGAATCCGCCCGCGAGCATGCCAAGGGCAATGCCGGTTTGCAGGAAGCCATCGCCACTGTGTCGGCCGACCAGTTGCTCGATCAGGGCAGGGCACAAGAGGCGCTGGCCGTACTGGCGCCTTTGCAAGACGGCGGGGTTCGGCATTTACATACCATGCGGCTGCTGCTGCGCGCCGAAGCCGCCCTGGGTCACCACGAGCGCGTGTTCACCCTGGCTCGCGGCCTGCGACGTCGCAACGCGCTGTCCAAAACCGAAGCCGAACAGCTTATCGATACCGCCGGCGCGGCCCGCCTGCGTGCGGCAGCGGCCTCGGGCTCCGATGCATGGCGTGCGGTCTGGAAAGACCTGAAGAACGAAGAACGCGTCCTGCCCGAAATCGCGCTGGCCGGCGCCACTGCCTTCGAGGCGGCCGGTGAACCTGTCGAGGCCGCGCGCATTCTCGAAGCCGCGATCCCCGTGCATTTCATGCCGGCACTGGTGGCGGCCTATGCCCGCTGCGACAGCGAACAGGTGCCGCGCCGCCTGGCCAAGGCAGAAGCCTGGCTGCAGAAACGCCCGACCGATGCCGATCTGCTGGCCGCCCTGGGCATGTTGTGCCTTAACGGCCAGTTGTGGGGTCAGGCCGAGCGCTATCTGCAGCGCAGCCTGGGCTTGCGCAACGATTCCCACACGCATGCCCTGCTGGGCAGCCTGTACGACCGCCTCGACCGTCCGGCCGATGCCGTGCGCCATTGGCGGCTGGCCACCGCGGCCAGTATGGCGCTGCCCGTCCTGGCTACCGACCACGCCTTGCCGGCGGCCGAGATGTCGGCCGATCCGCTGCACCTTGATGCCGAAGGCGAGTATTCCGCGTATCCGCCCGAACCGCCGCTGTCCGAAGGCGCGCTTGCCTATGCCGAGCCCCCGCCCGTGGCGGCCCCTGCAGATTACGTGCTGGATCCTGATGCCCGCATCGCCGGCGCTGAAGGCGCCAGCGCCGTCGAACCCGAGCCCCGGCCGGCCGAAACCGCCGATAGTGGCGGCATCGACCAGTACTTCGACAGCGCGCCCATTCCGGTGTCGGCATTCGATGTGCCGGTACCCACCTACGGCACCACAGCGCCTGAACCGTCCACATCCCCCGAAGCTCAGCCCGAACCGGGCGCGGGCGACAAAAATTCTTCTTCAAACAAACAAGGTTGAACCATGAGCCTCGATCGCGTGTCATCCGGCAAGAAGCTGCCGGATGACTTCAATGTCATTATCGAAATCCCCATGAACGCCGACCCGGTCAAGTACGAAGTCGACAAGGACACCGGCGCCGTGTTCGTCGACCGCTTCATGCTGACCGCCATGCACTATCCGTGCAACTACGGCTACATCCCCCAGACCTTGTCCGACGATGGCGACCCCGCCGACGTGCTGGTCGTCACGCCTTTTCCCATCCAGGTGGGCGCCGTGGTGCGCTGCCGTGCCCTGGGCGTGCTCGAAATGGACGACGAGGCCGGCGGTGACGCCAAGCTGCTGGCCGTGCCGGTCGACAAGCTCTACCCGCCTTACCGCAACATCAAGTCGTACGAAGACCTGCCCGCCGAAGACATTCAACGCATCCAGCACTTCTTCGAACACTACAAAGACCTCGAAAAAGGCAAGTGGGTCAAGGTAAAGGGCTGGCAGGGCGTCGAAGCCGCCCAGGAAGAAATCCTGCGCAGCGCCGAGCGCTACCAGAAGGCCTGAAGCTCGTTTCCCGCACCGTGGGCGTGCCGCTGGCGCGCCCCGGGCAGCGCCGGCGTGCCGGTGCGTGACCAACAGGGTTGTCATCACAACATGGACTACGTTTTTCCTCCGTCGCCTCCCGTGGCGCTGCCCGTGGCTGGAAGTCACGCGCTGCTGCCCGTGCGGCGCGTGTACTGTGTCGGGCGCAACTACGCCGAGCACGCCAAAGAAATGGGCTTCACGGGCCGCGAAGACCCGTTCTTCTTTTCCAAGCCGGCCGATGCGCTGGTGCCCGTGCCCGACGGCCAGACCGGCGCCATCTCTTACCCGCCCAAGACCGCCAACCTGCATTACGAAATGGAGCTGGTCGTGGTGCTGGGCAAGGGCGGCAAAGACCTGTCCGTTGAACAGGCCGGCGAATGCATCTGGGGTTATGCGCTTGGCCTGGACATGACGCGGCGCGACCTGCAGGGCGAAGCCAAGAAGCAGGGCCGTCCCTGGGAAGTCGGCAAGGCGTTTGACCAGTCCGCGCCCATAGGCCCCGTGCATCCGCGCAGCGCCACCGGCCTGCTCGAACGCGGCGCCATATGGCTGGACGTCAACGGCCAACGCAAGCAGGCCAGCGACATCTCGCAAATGATCTGGAACATCCCCGAAAGCATCGCGTATCTGTCGGGCCTGTTCGAACTCAAGGCTGGCGACCTCATCTTCACCGGCACGCCCGAAGGCGTGGGCGCCGTGGTGTCGGGTGACGAAATGGTTGGCGGCGTAGAGGGCCTGGGCGAACTGCGCGTACGCATCGCCTGAGTTTTCCTGTTTGTTCATCTACGGCACCAAGGAGCTAGCATCATGAGGGCAAGAGTCATGCTGACGGCGTTGATCGTGTTTGGCGTCGTGCTGCAAGGCTGCAATACCGTGGCGGGCATGGGCAAAGACGTATCCCGTGCCGGCAACGCCATTACGACCGCGGCTGAACGTTAAGCTTTAGCCGCCAGCTTCAAGACCACGGCCCTTTGCGGGCCGTTGTTGTTTCTGTGGCAACGGCGTGGGCGCGCCGGTTGCCATGCGCGCCGGTTGCGTCCACCTCGGTATCCGCGAATTTCCCGGACATCGGCCTCCATTCAGACTACAGCTTCTGTTCATTGAAAGGGGCTGGATATGGTTCGATGTGTTTCCCGGCAACGGGGCCAAGGGATGACCGAATACATTATTGTGGTGGCGCTTATTGCCGTTGCCGCCATCGCGGTGTATCAGTTGTTCGGTCAGGTGGTGCGTTCGCAAACCGCCGCCATGGCACGCGAACTCGCGGGTGAAGATGGCAGCAGCGAGTCCAAGGCCGCGCAGTCAGCCGCCGGCAAAGCCGCGGCGCAGACCAAGGCGCGCTCGCTGAAATCCTTTACGGGCAACGCCAAATGACCACTGCGCCGCGGCATCTGCGCCGCATGCCATCTGCGCAGGCGGGGCAGGCGCTGCCTATCGTATTGGCGCTGGCGGCCGTGGGCGGCATCGCACTGGTGGCGCTTTACAACGTCGGTCAGACCGCTGCGGCACGGCTGCGCCTGACACATGCCGCCGACGCGGCCGCATACAGTGGCGCGCTGGCACAAGCCCGAACACTCAATCTGCTGGCATATATCAACCGTGCGCAGGTCGCGCACCAGGTCGCGATGGCGCATCTGGTCACGCTGGCATCCTGGGCTCAGTTCGGGCAGGCCCAGGCGCGCCAGCAATCAATACGCAATCCGCCTGCTTCGCTGATCGGCGCGTTGTTCGGCCCGTCGCTGGGCGCCGCCTACGCGCGAGCGTCCCATACCGGCGATGCCCTGCCGGGCCTGGCTCAGGCTTTCCAGCAGCACGATCAGATCGTGCATCAGGTGCTGCAACAGGCAGCTGCCTCTGCGGTCGAACATCTGCCGGCGTCCAGGCAGCAAACCATGCTTCGGGTGCTGCACGCAAATTATCCCGAGTTCTATTCCAGCCCGGGTTCGCAGGCCACCGCGGGGGCGAGCCCCTTGCAATTGCTTGAATCCGGCGGCCCCGCCGATGCCGTGCAACGCGTCAGCGGCAATACGCCTACCCATTTGCGCGGCATGGCCGAATTGGCGGCCGGCCGCTACGACTTCCTGCGCCCGCGCACGCTTACGCGCCATAGTGCGTGGATCGTTCACCGCCGTTGCCCGACTCGCCGGCACGAACTGCGCCGGCGCGGGGGCACCTGGCTGGGCGCCGACGGGCGATGGGGCGCACAGGACACGCTTTCCTATCACGCGCTGCGATCAAATCGCTGGATCGGCTGTTACTACCGCGAATACGCCATGGGTTGGGGGCAGGGCGGCCGCGCCGCGCCGGGTTCGGACGAATACATAGAAAAACCGCCGCACGACTTTTCGCAACAAGACTTCTGGCGTTGGGTGCACGAGCATACATCCTGGGACATTTTCACGGGTCGCACCAATCCCATGGCAGGCTCCTATGCCGTGGCCGGCGCAGCGCGCTGGCGCTCCAGGGGGTTGCCTTCCTACTTCGAACTGGCTCGTCATGCGGCGAACGCGCCGCTGCGTTTTGCCATCCAGGTCCGCCAGTCGGCGGCGTCGCTGGCCACCACAGATGCCGCCAGCCAAGTGCGCGCCCCGACAGGGCGCTACGCGTATCGCGGGCTGCGCATGAGCGAATCGGTAACGGTGGCCAGCGCTGCAGAAACGTACTTCGCGTCGCCGCCGGGGGCGGCAGACGAGCTGGCGGGCCTGTTCCGCCCCTACTGGCAGGCGCGCCTTAGCCCAGTGGCGTCCACTGATGTGTTCGGAGCATTGCCATGAACCCCTTGCGCAGCGGATGCCGCATGCGCGGATACGCCATGGCCGAGGCGTTATTGGCATTGGCCGCAATCGCTATCCTATTGCATGGCATGGCGGTGCTGGGCGGCATGCAACGGCGCGGCCTGCAGGCTGCCCAGTTGGGCAGGCATGCCGCGTTTGCGGCGGCTCGTGGGCAGACCGATGTCCCGGGTTGGCTGCGCGCCGCCATCACCACAGGCAGGTCCGCATCCACCGACGCCCATCTGCAGGCCGGCAATGCCGCGGCGGTGGCGCTGGCCCGCGACTGGCTCCAGGCCGATCCCCGGCTGCGGTACGCGGCCGCACGTGTGCATGCACAGAGCGGGGCGGCCTTTGTGCAGGCGAGCGAGCCGGCAGCCCTGTTGCCGGTGCGGGGCCATACGGCCATCGCGCAGAACGCGGGGCACGCGTACGGGTCGAGGGCTACCGCAGCGCGGCTGTCGGTATCCGCGATCGGCTGGCGCGATGCGGCACTGGCGTCGCAGCGGGCCGCGCAGGCGCTGCATCGCAAGCTGCAACCTGTAGATGCACCTTGGGGCCGGGGGGCATGGACCACCGATTGGCTGACGCCTTGGGCCGATCTGTCGCCATCGGCAGCGGCGCGATGATGAAGGCAACTCCGTACACGATCCTACTCCGGTTCGGCCGGGCCATTGCGTGCGTCTTTGCCTTGTTGGCATGCCCGCTGGCCATGTCGGCCGCATACCCGGCAGGCCACCAGGTCGCGGGCGACCTGAATCTGCCGCCAGGCAGTACGCAGGCGGCAGTGGGGCAGGGCATGCGTCTGTTTGGCGCGCCGGCGGATATACGGCTCGTCGAGATCCCCTTGTCAGTCGAACGCGCCATCGCTGCACTGACCGAGCTTTATCCGGCCCTGGCCGATCTGGGCGTCTTCCCGGGGCTGGCGGTTCTGTCCGGCGCCATCGGCCGCGATCTGTGGCTGGTGTCCCTGCAAGCGAGTGGCGCGCAACACACGCGCGGCACGGTGGCCGTGCTGCGTCCCCATCCAAACGCTGCGGCGTCGTTGCCACGGCGGCCCGACTGGCTGCCCGGGTCCGCCCGCTTGCGATTCGACTTCAGCGATGAGGCGGACGGCGTGCATACGCGCCAGCAAGTCTGGACACTGGAGCAGCCGCTGGGCAAGCTGCGGGCAGCCAGTACGCAAGGTTTGCGCGTGCAGGGCTGGCAAGCCGTGGCGAGCGGCGGTGCTGCCGAACACTGGGTGCGCGACCGTACCTCTTTGCAGCTGGTGTATGTGGCAACAGGCGCGGTCAGCGGCGTTCTGGTTCACGAACACACAAAGGACAAACCATGAAGCCCGCCATACGTGAACACCTGGGCCGCCTGCGTGCGGTGGGCGTATACGGGTTTGCGCTGATTGCGGGGCTGTTGGCCGCTTGGGCAGCGCAAGAGCATATCCAGGCGCGCGTGCGCGAAATAGAGCGGGAAGCCGAAGTCGCCACGGCCGAGCGCCTCGTAGCGGCTGTCGACCTGCCGGCCGGCACCCGGCTGCTATCGGCGCACCTGGCCGTGCGGGGCATACCCCTGCCTTGGCTGGCCAGCGGCTCTTTCGATGCCGATGCCGCCGATTACGTTATCGGCTCGATCCTTTCCACAGACATCAAACAAGGCGAGACAATACTCGAGGCGCATCTGGGCGCAGATATTCCCGAGCCGCCCCTGTCCGACCTGGTGCCGGCCGGCCGGCGGGCCGTTACCTTGCCGGCCGAAGAAATCAACGCGGCGCCCGGCGTACTGCGGCCCGGCGACCTCATCGACCTGTACGTCTCGTTCGCGCATCGCGGACAACAACTTACGGCGTCGCTGCTGCAAGGCGTGCGGGTGCTGGCCATGAACGACGCCGCCGATGCGGCGGCGACCATCACGCTCGATGCCTCTGCGCAGGATGCGGTCAAGCTCGTGGCCGCGCGGCACGGCGGCACGCTGACCGCCATGCTGCGGCACCGTGGCGACCTCGATGCCTGGCAGCCGCCAGCGTCGGGAAACCTGGCAGGGTTGATGGGCATCGACACCAAAGTTGCCGGCGCCCGGCCTGCCGTGTCCATCCTGTATGGCGACCGGCTGGACATCGAAGCCGGGCTGCCTCACTCCGATGACGACACCGGCGTCGAACCCGCCGGGCGGGTGCTGCCATGAAACCGGTCGCCCGGATTGCCTGGGGGCTGGGCGTGACGCTGTTGCTGGCCGGCGTAGACGCAACAGGCAGCGCGGCATTGCTGACCCTGGAAGTCGGCCAGACCCATGTGCTTCGCCATGCCGAGGTTACCCGCGTTGCGGTCGGCAATGGGCAGGTAGTCAGCGCAGTTTCGGTAGACGGCCGCGAGGTTGTGCTCTTCGCGCGCCAGGAAGGCGCATCTTCCGTGCACGTCTGGGCGCCATCCGGCGTCGCGGCGGCCTACGAGGTGCAAGTGCGGCCCGCGGGCTGGGCAGTGATACAAGACGAAGTCCAGTCGTTGGTGCGGCGCATTCCCAAGGTTCGCAGCAGTGTCGTGGGCAGCAATATCGTGCTCGAGGGTGACGACCTGACCGACGACGATCGGGCTCGCGTCGCGTCGCTTGCGCAACGCTACCCGCGCATACTCGATTTCACCGGCCAGGTAGGCTGGGACAGCATGGTCCTGCTCGATGTGCAAGTGGTGGAACTGCCGCGCTCGCGCCTGCGCGAGTTTGGCGTTCAGTGGGACACGGTGTCGCAAGGCGGCCTGCACGCCGGAGGGGTCTGGCAACCCGCTTCGGCCGTGCAGCCGAATCATGCAGCACCGCCTCCGTTGGCCATGCAAGGAATGGGCGCAGGGGGCTATTTCGGGGTCAATGCGATGATGTCGGCGCGCCTGGCCGCCATGGCGCAGCGGGGCGAGGCGGTGTTGCTGGCTCAGCCGCAGTTGTTGGCGCGCAGCGGCACCACGGCGTCATTCCTGGCAGGGGGCGAAGTCCCTTACAGCACGACAGACGCCCAGGGCAATACGGTGACCGAGTTCAAGCCCTATGGGGTGTCATTGAACATTACGCCACGCATTGACCGCAACGGCGCCATCCGTTCGCGCATCGAGGTCGAGGCCAGTTCCGTCGATACCTCGTTGAGCGTGGCAGGCGGCCCGGCGTTGCGTACGCGCCGCGCCTCCACCGAATTCAATGTGCGGTCGGGGCAGACGCTGGTACTGGGAGGCTTTCTGTCGCGCGAGCGCTCCGAAGAGCGTACCGGCTTGCCAGTGTTGCAGGACATCCCCGTGCTGGGCGCCCTGTTTTCATCCCGACGCGACCAGCACAAGGAAACCGAACTGGCGATCTTCGTCACGCCGCGCGTCGTTTCGCAAGACCACGCCGAACTCGCGCAGCGCGTGCAGCAAGGGCGTCACGTGCTCCAGCAGGCTTTCCCCGACCCGGCCGCACTGGGCACGGCAGTGCCTGGCCCGGGTTCCCCCGATTGGGGGGCTTACATGGGTCCGGGATCGCAATGGCATCTTCCCCGGCAGTTTTCCTCGCAATCTGGCTTGCCATGAATACGCTACACCTGCGCATCACCTTTGAAGACGGGCAGCAAAAATCTGTCGACGCGCCAGCGCCCGTGCTGATAGGCCGCGCTGCGCAATGCGGGCTGCGCATCGCCAACTGGCGCGTCGCCAAGCACCACGCGCGGCTGGTACAGCATGAGCAGATCATCGAACTCGAAGACCTGGGCTCGTTCGGCGGAACATTCGTCAATGGCCACCGCGTGGCCGTGCATCGGCCGGTACTGCCAGGCGACGACATTCTCATCGGCCCCTGCCGCATCAGGGTGACTTTGCCTGAAGCATGTCCGGAAAGCGATACCCGTGGCCTGGACGGTGCAGGCGCAGTCGCCGACACTACCGCGGCGGCGCTGGTTCCGCAGGCGGATGGAGCCGCATCGCTGGCCCTGTTGCCGCATCGCCGCCGGCTGCATGCGGCATTGCTGCAGGCGCTGGATCTGCGTCGCCGGGACGTGGCGGGCATGAGCGATGGCTTGCTTCGCAGCGAGGCCCAACAAATGCTCGACCGTATCGCCGCCGACGATGCGGAGATCCCGGCCAGTGTCGACCGGGCGGCGCTGTGCCGCGACGTGCTCGACGAGGCGGTCGGCCTGGGGCCGCTGGAACCTTTGCTGACCGACAGCGGCATCAGCGAAATCATGGTCAACCGGCACGACGAAATCTATATCGAGCGTGGCGGCCGCCTGCTTCGTCACAATGCGGCTTTCAGCAGCGAGCAATCCGTAAGATGGGCCATCGAGCGCATTGTTGCGCCCATAGGACGGCGCATCGACGAAAGCGCACCCATGGTCGACGCGCGCCTGCCCGACGGCTCACGCGTGAACGCGGTGATACCTCCGGTCGCGCTCAAAGGCGCCACGTTGACCATACGCAAGTTCCCCGCACGTCGCCCGCTTATGGAAGATCTGGTGCGATCCGGATCCATTTCGTCTGCCATGGCCGAATTCCTGTACCTGTGCGTGCGCAGCCGCAAGAACGTGGTGGTTTCCGGCGGCACGGGATCAGGCAAAACTACCTTGCTCAACATTTTGTCCAATGGCATTCCCGAGGGCGAGCGCGTTGTCACCATCGAGGACGCCGCCGAACTGCGGCTCGACCATGCTCACCTCGTTGCCCTGGAGGCCCGGCCAGCCAACCTGGAGAACCGAGGCCGCATCGATATCCGTGACCTGGTGCGCAATGCCCTGCGCATGCGCCCGGACCGCATCGTGGTCGGGGAATGTCGCGGCGCCGAAGCGTTCGACATGCTGACCGCAATGAACACCGGCCACGAAGGGTCGTTGACGACGCTGCACGCCAATTCGCCACGCGATGCGCTCGGGCGCCTTGAGGCCATGGTGCTCATGGCGGGCATGGACCTGCCCTTGAGCGTGGTGCGCGAACACATAGGCGCGAGCATCGATATCATCGTCCAGCAGGCGCGTATGTCCGACGGTCGCCGCATTGCCACATCCATCGTCGAAATCACAGGCATGGAAAGCGGCCGTATCCAGCTGCAAGAGCTGTTTCGCTTTCATCGGGCCAGCGGGTTCCAGGCTTGTGGGCTGCTTCCCAGCTTTACCGAGGAATGGCGCGCGGCCGGCATCGCATTCGACGCCGGGCTGTTCTGCGGCGACGCCAGCGCGGCGCCAGGCCTGCCGGCATCATGATCTGGGTGGCGGCCATCATGTCCATGGTGTGCTCGGCCTTGATCGCCTGGCGCGTGCAAGCCTGGTTCGGGCCGGCGCTGCAGCGCTACCGCCAAGTTTATACCCAGGACGCGGCGATCAAGCTGAGCGAGGTGTTCCTGTTTATCGATCCCGCCCAACTATGGCTGGCTGCAATGCTGCTGGCGGCCTCGGGCGGGCTGGCAGCGTGGGCCGCATCGGACAGCCTGGCGCTTGGTGCGCTTGCCGCGCTGCTGGCCCTGCGCTTGCCTCGCTACGTGGTGGGCCGGCTACGCCATCGGCGGCTGGCTCGGTTCGAGCAGCAGCTGCCCGGCGCGCTGCTCGCGCTGGCCGCCGCCTTGCGGGCAGGGGTGGGCTTGTCGACGGCGTTGCGCCATATCGTGGATCACAGCGAGCCGCCGCTGGCCCAGGAGCTCGGCCTGATACTGCGCGAGCAGCGCCTGGGCGTGTCGTTCGACGCGGCGCTGCAGAATCTGGGGCAACGGGTGCCCGCCGAATCCACCTCGCTGGTCATCGCCGCGATGGGCGTGGCGGCGCAGACGGGTGGCAACCTTGCCGAAACGCTGGACGGCATCGCGCGTACCTTGCGCGAGCGCCTGGCGCTGCAAGGCAAGGTGCGGGCGCTGACCGCGCAGGGACGTTTGCAGGCCTGGATCGTGGGCGCCTTGCCGCTGCTGTTGATGCTGGTGCTGGATCGCATGGAGCCCGAAGCCATGGCCGTTCTCTGGCACACCCCGGCGGGCTGGGCCGTTCTGACGGCGGTAATTCTGCTCGAGGCCACCGGCATCATGCTCATCCGGCGCATCGTCGATATCGATATCTGAGCCGGGAGCTTTATGTTTTCTTGGTTAGCGATCTTGCTGACAGGCATGGCCGGCGGCGCATCGGCCTGGTTGTTCATCGGCCCCGTGCGGCATCCGGTATCGGACGCGCGCGCCCGTCCGGCCGTGGGTTGGGGATGGCGGTTGTGCTGGCCCTGGCTGGACGCGGTGGCGCAGCCATGCGCGACAGCGCTGCCGTGGCGCTGGAGGGACGCGTTGACGCGGTGGCTGGGCCAGGCAGGCACGCCGGCCGCGATCACCGCGCCGCACGCCGCAGCCCTGGTGGCCTGCGCGGCGGGACTGGGCGCGTCGGCAGGGGGCGTGTTGGGCGGCCTTGTGCTGCCCGCGCCTGGCGCATGGCTGTGCGGCATCGGCGGTGCGCTGGCGATGGCAGGCTGGCCGATTCTCTGGATCAGGGGCCGCGTGGCGGGCCGCCGCCGCAGCATGGCTCGCGATCTGCCTTTTGTCCTGGACATGATGACCCTCTGTGTCGAATCGGGCCTGAGCCTGCACGGCGCGCTGCAGCAGGCCGGGCAGCACGGGCCGCCCGGGCCATTGCGGCAAGAACTGGCGCATGCGTTGGCCGATATGCGGACCGGTGTGTCGCGCGCCCAGGCCTTGAAAGCTCTGGCTGACCGCTGCGCCATTCCCGCCGTGCGCAGTTGGGTGGCGGCGTTGAATCAGGCAGACAGCCTTGGCATGAGCCTGGGGGGTGTGCTGCGCGGGCATGCCGCACAGTGCCGCACCGATCGCTATCAGCGCGCCGAGAAACTGGCCATGGAGGCCCCGGTCAAGATGCTGCTGCCGCTGATCGGGTGCATTTTTCCCTGCACTTTTATCGTGCTGGCTTTTCCGATTGCGGTGCAATTATGGCAGGCCGCCCAGTAACGCAACACCACCGCCGCCCGTTGCGCCGTTCGCGCATCCGCCTGGCGCGGGCGTGCGGCGCCGGGGGCCGGCTGCGCGGGTTGCTGTGCCGCGCCCGGCCGCCAGGCCGCCGCACCGGCTTATGGTTTCTTCCCTGTCGCGCGGTGCATACCTGGGGCATGCGCTACGCCATCGACGTGGCGTTCATCGATGCCTGGGGACGCGTGCTGCATATCGTCCGCAACGTACGTCCCGGCCGGGTGGTGTGGTGCCGGCGGGCGCGGTCCGTCATAGAGCTGGCCGTGAATACCGTTGATTCGCCCTTGAGGTACCGGCGCAAGCTTCAGGCTGCGCTGCATCGCTCGCGCGCGGCATCGCCCCGCATCGGCGCGCCCTCTGTACGACCGCCGTAGCCAGCCAGGGCGGCCCTTCGCGTGTTCGCCGTTTATAGCGCCGGCACGAAGAACCGATCGCGCAAAGCCTGCAGCCCGATGCGTTCCAGTATCTCGTTCAAGCGCTCGGCCGCCTTGCGGCGCGGCAGGTTCTTGTATTGCGCGATGATCAGCTCGTTTTTCATCGAGTGTTCCCAGCCAACCAGTTCGGTCACGCTGACCTGATAACCATGCGCTTCCAGTTGCAGGCAGCGCAGCACATTGGTGATCTGGCTGCCGAACTCGCGCGTATGCAAAGGATGGCGCCAGATTTCGGCCAGGGGATCGGCCAGCGCGCGTGCCTTGTTCTGGCGCAGCGCCGCGGCCACTTCGGCCTGGCAGCATGGCACGACCACGATGTACCTGGCCCGCTTTTCCAGGGCGAAGCGGATGGCGTCGTCGGTGGCGGTATTGCACGCGTGCAGCGCCGTTACTACGTCGACCTGGCGGGGCAGGCTGGGCGACGTGATCGATTCGGCCACCGACAGGTTCAGGAACGTCATGCCATCGAACCCCAGCCGCCGGGCAAGCGCCTGTGACGAGGCCACCAGTTCGGGGCGGGTTTCGATACCGTAGACATGCGACCCGTCGTTCAGTTTCTTGAAATACAGGTCGTACAGAATGAAGCCCAGGTATGACTTGCCCGCGCCGTGGTCCACCAGCGTCACGGCATCCTGTGCGGCCTTGACATCCTGCAGCAGGCGCTCGATGAACTGATACAGGTGGTACACCTGCTTGAGTTTGCGCCGGCTGTCCTGGTTGAGCTTGCCGTCGCGCGTCAGGATGTGCAGTTCCTTCAGCAGTTCGATGGACTGGCCGGGGCGAATATCGGGGATGGAAGACATGAAAAAGCGTTGCCAGGCGGGCGGGGAAGGCACGTAGTTTACTGAAAACGCCGCCCGGCCCGGCGGCCCGCGCCAGGCCGGCTTCAGCGGGCGGTCAGGTGCTGCACAAAGGCGCGCGACAGGGCGGTTTGCGGCCTCAGGGAGCTCCAGAGCACGTGGCTGCGCACTTGCACTTCCGGAACCAGCGGGCGGTGCGTCAGGCTGGGGACGGGCAGCGCGGCCAGCAGGCCAGACTCCACCAGGGCGACGCCCGCTCCGTGGAATGCCAGCACAATGCCCGTCATCGAAGTCGCCACTTCGATCTGGATATTGAGCGGCCGCTTCAAGAAGGCGTTCAGATGCTGGCGCAGCAGCGCCTGCGGCAGGTAGGTGATAACGGGGTAGGGTACCAGGTCGTCAATGCCTATGGCCTGCAGCGCTGCCAAGGGATGGTCTTGCGGGAAGATGCAGCTCAGCGCCGCATGGCGCAGCGGCAGAGACTGGATCGCCGCGTGCCCGCCGGGTGAAAAAGACACCCCCAGGTCGATCTGCTCGTTGACCAGGCGTTCCGCAATCAGATTCGAATCCATCGACTGCAAGGAAATCCTTGCCTGTGGCCGCGTCCTGACGAACTCGGCCACGGCCTGCGCCAGCCATGCGTTCGCAATGGGCGAACTGGCGGCGATGGCCAGGGTGCCCTGCAGGCCTTCGGCCAGATCCTGGCTGAAACGCTCCAGGCCCGCCACGCGGCCGAAGATTTCCTGCACTTCGGGCAACAGCGCCCGGGCCTCGGGGGTAGGCGTAAGGCGGCCCCTTCGCGTCTGAACAGCGTAAAACCCAGGCGCTGTTCAAAGTGCTTGATCGTGGCGCTGATGGCCGGCTGGGTCACATGCAGCAGGTGGGCGGCTCCGGTGATCGAGCCGGACACCATCACGGCGTGAAACGCCTCCAGGTGGCGCAACTGGATGCGGGCAAGCATACGAAGGGGCTCTCTCTATAAACCGGTCTTATGGCCGGCGTCATTTATCTGATTGGCGCCAATGTTAGTCCACTACCTAGAATGCCTGCTCATTGCGCCCCGCGGCCGGGCGCAGCGCATTCCGAACTTATCCAGGAGCAGGCATGGCCCAGACGCAGGACACTGTTTACCGCCCCAACCAGCAGAACCTGTACTTTCCCCAGTACCCCAAGTTTGATTCGGTGCAGGCCGAACGCTGGCACCGGCGCCAACGGTTGGCTGCCGTTTGCCGCGTGTTCGCCAAGTTCGGCTACGAGTATGGCTTCGCGGGCCACGTAACCGTACGCGACCCGGAACATCCCGACTTGTTTTGGACCAACCCGTTTGCCATGGACTTCGGCCGCGTGCGCGCCAGCGATATCCAGCTGGTGGATCGCGCCGGCACCGTGCTGGAAGGGCGTTGGGCGGTCAACCGCGCCGGCTTTGTGCTGCATTCGGCCATTCATGAAGCCAACCCCGACATCATCGCTTCGTGCCATGCGCACACCACGCACGGCATGGCGTGGGCCGCGCTGGGACGTCCGCTGGATCCGATTACCCAGACCGCTTGCGGGTTCTATGAAGACCAGGCGCTGATCACCGAAGAAGCCGGCGCGGTGGTCGTAGAGAACGATAAAGGCCACGCCGTGGCGCGCGCCTTCGGCAACGCCAAGATCGCCATCCACCAGAACCATGGCCTGTTCTCGGCAGGGCGCGAAACCGTAGAAGAAGCCGCGTGGTGGTTCATTGCTGCCGAGCGTGCGTGCGAGATCCAGCTCAAGGCCGAGTCCACCGGCAAGCCTTTGAAGCTGATCGGCCGCGAGGCCGCGCTGCATTCCAAGAAGCACCTGGCCACGCCATTCATGGCCTGGCTGCATTTCCAACCCATCTACGACGCCATCGTGCGCGAGCAGCCGGACTGCCTGCTGTAGCGGCAACCGGCCTTCATCGATCCGCCGCGTCCTCGCATTGCCGGGGAGCGGCATTCACAAATAGAACTACACCAGGAGAGAACCCTCATGAAAACCAGACTTCGCATGCTTTGCGCCGTGGCGGCTGTGATCGGAGCGGGCGCATGTGCACCGGCCTTGGCCGCATGGCCCGACGACAGGCCGATCGAGTTGGTCGTGGGCTTTGCCGCCGGCGGCGAGACCGACGTGCTGGCGCGTACGCTGGCGCCCTACATTCAAAAGCACCTGTCGCCCAACGCCAGCATCGTGGTGGTCAACAAGCCGGGGGCGTCCGGCGCCATCGCCAATTCGCATGTGCAACGCGCCGCGAAGGACGGGTATACGGTGGCCATGGTCAACACGCCGCCGATGAATTTCTTGCCGCTGGTGCAATCGACACCGTACGACCCGGATCAGTTTGCCCTGATCGGCCGGGTCGTCAGCGACCCGACGCTGCTGGTAGCGCGCGATGACAGCCCGTATAAGTCCTTGAAAGAACTGGTCGAAGCCGCCAAGGCCAAGCCGGGCGCCGTCTCCATCGGCCAGAACGGGCTGGGCAGCAACGGCGGCGTAGCGCTCAATGTGCTGATGCTCGAAAGCGGCGCCACATTTACCGACATACCCTTTGGCGGCACCGGCCAATCCAAGATCGCGTTGATGGGCGGGCATGTGGACATGATCTTCACCAGCCATACCGCCGTGCCCGATCCCGCTGCCGAGAAAACCAGGCTGCGCATCCTGGCCCAGTTCGTGCAAGAGCGCGCGCCCATGCTGCCCAATGTGCCGACGGCCAGGGAAGAAGGGTTCGACGTGGTCGTGCCTTCCGACCGTGGGCTGGCGGTGGACAAGGACGTGCCGCCGGCTGTACGCGACCGCCTGCAGCAGGCGCTGGAAGCGGCGCTGCAAGACCCGGGCTTTCTTGAGGCGGCCAAGTCGTTCTCTGCCATCCTCGCCTATAAGCCGGGCGCCGAGTGGCAGGCAGACATCACCGCCGCCAAAGAGCCCTTGACCCGCCTGGCCAACGAACTCAAGCAAAAAGGCGCGCTGGCGGGCAAGTAAACGCCCCGGATGCGCAAGCCTGCGCCGCGAGGCCGTGGCGCAGGTTCATGCATTTGTTCCACCTCACGCCGGCCCGGCGCCGTTGCGTTCGCCAAATGCCAGCCAGGTGGCGTGAGCCCGTATATCTTCGGGCCAGCCTTGCACGTGTACGGCGAAACGCTGCGCATCCCCTGCAAACAGCGCGCGTGTCGCCTCTTCGAATCCAGGCAGCTCGCCCGCGATGGAAAGCATGAAGCGATAGGCCGCTTCAGTGCGTTGCCGCTGCCGGTCTGTGTCCGCGTTGGCGCGCCGCGCTTCTTCGACCAGTTTGCGCAGCGCCACCGATGCACCACCGGGTTGGGCGCCCAGCCATTCCCAATGGCGCGGTAGCAACGTAACCTCGCGCGACACCACGCCTAATTTGGGTCGGCCACGACCGCGCGCCGGGGCAGGGGCGTGCGGCGCCGCATGGGTGGCGGGATGTGTGCGCGCGGTGATCTCGTCGTCGCTGCCGCGCAGATCCACGTCCACCAGCCGGCCTGTGTCGTCGTCGTAGATGAACACCGGCTCCGATTCGTCTGCTTGCAGGGCGCGCTTGACGGCCACCGCTACGGCGGGCAAGGGACCGGACGCGATAAGGCGGCGCCCCGCAAAGGCGGTGCAGTTCGATGGCGTGGGGTGGGATAGATCCATAGTGTCTCCTTCCAGCGTGACACGTTATTATTTTCCGGGTAAAAAACCCCGTCAATATCACCCGGGTAATAATATGCAACGGTGATTGACGCTTCCCGACTAGGTAGAAACACCTAGTAAACATGCGCCAAGCGCGTATAATCTCGCTTTGCGCCCGGAGTTCCCCATGCGTCTCGTCCAAAAAGCGCTCACCTTCGACGATGTGTTGCTGGTGCCCGCCTACTCCGAGGTGTTGCCGCGCGACACCTCCCTGGTTACCCGTCTTACTCGCAACATCACCCTGAATATCCCCCTGGTGTCCGCCGCCATGGACACCGTGACCGAGTCACGCCTGGCCATCGCCATGGCGCAAGAGGGCGGTATCGGCATCATCCACAAGAATCTATCGGCCGACGAGCAGGCCAAGGAAGTCGCTCGCGTCAAGCGCCACGAGTTCGGCATCGTCATCGACCCGGTGACCGTCACGGCCGACATGAAGGTGCGCGACGCCATCGCCTTGCAGCGGCAGCACGGAATTTCCGGCCTGCCCGTCGTGGAAGGCAAGAAGCTCGTGGGCATCGTCACCAACCGCGACCTGCGCTTCGAAGACCGTCTCGACCAGCCCCTGCGCAACATCATGACGCCGCAGGAGCGGCTGGTCACCATGCCGGAAGGCGCCACGCTGGACCAGGCCCAGGCGCTGATGCACAAGCATCGCCTCGAGCGCGTGCTCATCGTCAATGATGCATTCGAGCTGCGCGGCCTGGCCACCGTCAAAGACATCGTCAAGAACACCGAACACCCCGTTGCCAACAAAGACGCCCAAGGCCAGCTGCGCGTGGGCGCGGCAGTCGGCGTCGGCGCCGGCACCGAAGAACGTGTCGAAAAACTGGTGGCCGCGGGCGTTGACGTCATCATCGTCGACACGGCGCATGGCCATTCCGCCGGCGTGCTCGAACGCGTGCGCTGGGTGAAGCAGAACTTTCCCAAGGTCGAAGTCATCGGCGGCAACATCGCCACGGCCGAGGCCGCGCGCGCCCTGGTCGAGCATGGCGCCGACGGCGTCAAGGTAGGCATCGGGCCCGGCTCCATTTGCACCACGCGTATCGTGGCCGGCGTGGGTGTGCCGCAGATCACCGCCATCGCCGATGTGGCCAAGGCGCTCGAAGGCACCGGCGTACCCCTTATTGCCGACGGCGGCATCCGCTATTCGGGCGACATCGCCAAGGCCCTGGCGGCCGGCGCGTTTGCCTGCATGATGGGCGGCATGTTCGCGGGCACCGAAGAATCCCCGGGCGAAGTCGTGCTGTTCCAGGGCCGGTCGTACAAGGCGTACCGCGGCATGGGCAGCCTGGGCGCCATGTCCGACGGCTCGGCCGACCGCTACTTCCAGGACCCCGCCAACAACGCCGACAAGCTGGTGCCCGAAGGCATCGAAGGCCGCGTGCCCTACAAGGGCAGCGTGCTGGCCATCATCTACCAGCTGGTGGGCGGCATCCGGGCTTCCATGGGCTATTGCGGCTGCGCCACCATCGACGACATGCGCACCAAAACCCAGTTCGTCGAGATCACGTCCGCGGGCGTTCGCGAATCGCACGTGCACGATGTGCAGATCACCAAGGAAGCGCCCAACTACCGCGCCGACTGATCCGCACGGCCACTAGGTACAATGCAATCCATCGCGCACCGGCAGAACCCAGCGGTTCTGGCCGGTGCGCTTTTATTTCCAAACCGGCAGAGTCTTCATGCACCACCAGCGCATTCTCATTCTTGACTACGGTTCGCAAGTCACCCAGCTGATCGCCCGCCGCGTGCGCGAGGCCGGCGTCTATTCCGAAATCCACCCCGGTGACGTAGACGATGCGTTCGTGCGGGCACAGGCGGCGCAGGGCTTGAAGGGCGTCATCCTGTCCGGCAGCCACGCATCCGCGTACGCCGAAGGCTCGCTGCCCGTGCCGTCCGCGGTGTTCGAGCTGGGTGTGCCGGTGCTGGGCATCTGCTACGGCATGCAGTCCATGGCGCAGCAGCTGGGCGGCAAGGTCAGCTATTCCGACCACCGCGAATTTGGCTACGCCGAAGTCCGCGCACACGGCCATACGCGCCTGCTGGATGGCCTGGCCGACTTCACCACCCCCGAAGGGCACGGCATGCTCAAGGTGTGGATGAGCCATGGCGACAAGGTCACCGAACTGCCGCCCGGCTTCAAGCTGATGGCCTCGACGCCGTCGTGCCCCATTGCCGGCATGGCCGACGAAACCCGCGGCTTCTATGCCGTGCAGTTCCACCCCGAAGTCACGCACACCGTGCAGGGCAAGGCCATGCTGGCCCGCTTCGTGCACGAAATCTGCGGCTGCAAGGGCGACTGGAACATGCCCGACTACGTCACCGAAGCCGTCGCGCGCATTCGCGAACAGGTCGGCGACGACGAAGTCATCCTGGGCCTGTCGGGCGGCGTGGATTCGTCCGTGGCTGCGGCACTGATCCACAGGGCCATCGGCGACCAGCTGACCTGCGTGTTCGTCGACCACGGCCTGCTGCGCCTGGACGAAGGCAAGCAGGTCATGCAGACCTTCGCCGAGAACATGGGCGTGAAGATCATCCATGTCGACGCCACCGAGCAGTTCATGGGCAAGCTGGCCGGGCAGGCCGACCCCGAAGCCAAGCGCAAGATCATCGGCCGGGAATTCGTCGAAGTCTTCCAGGCCGAGGCCGCCAAGCTCAAGAGCGCCAAATGGCTGGCGCAGGGCACCATCTACCCCGACGTCATCGAGTCGGCCGGCGCCAAGACGGGCAAGGCCACGTCCATCAAGTCGCACCACAATGTGGGCGGCCTGCCCGACACGCTGAACCTGCAGTTGCTGGAACCCCTGCGCGAACTCTTCAAGGACGAAGTGCGCGAACTGGGCGTGGCCCTGGGCCTGCCCCCGCAGATGGTGTACCGCCACCCGTTCCCGGGCCCCGGCCTGGGCGTGCGCATCCTGGGCGAGGTCAAGCAGGAATACGCCGACCTGCTGCGTCGCGCCGATGCCATCTTTATCGACGAACTGCGCAGCACCATCGACGACACCAGCGGCAAGAGCTGGTACGACATGACATCTCAGGCTTTTGCCGTCTTCCTGCCCGTGAAGTCCGTGGGCGTGATGGGCGATGGCCGCACCTACGAGTATGTCGTGGCCTTGCGGGCGGTGCAGACCTTCGATTTCATGACGGCCGACTGGGCGCCGCTGCCCCATGCGCTGCTCGCCAGGGTATCGTCGCGCATCATCAACGAAGTGCGCGGCATCAACCGCGTGGTGTACGACGTGTCGAGCAAGCCGCCTGCGACGATTGAGTGGGAATAGGCTACTGAGGCCGCGGCTGGCTGTCTGCGCCCCGACTACAGGTCGCGCGCAAGGCGCGGCCGTTTCCAGTTAGCCCACCTGTATGACGTGATGCCGGTTTACCCGGTGTTGCTGATCGAGCGAGGGGGGTGGTAAAGATGCGGGACGAGGTCGATACCGTGGGGCGCGTTACCCTGCTTGTGTTCTTTCTCATGGGGACGTTCGCGCTCCTGAGCTACATGGAATTGCGGCATGAGGTCGAGCGCATCACCTCGGAAACCGCGCTGGTTACAAATCACCTTACTGGCGAAGTCCGGCAGTGCAATACCCGCGGGAATGGCGACTGGAGTTGCCGCCCGGTAGATATGCAGGCTCGCCATTGGATTTTCGCGTTGATCCCATTCTGGCCGGCGCGCGACCATCTTGTGAACGACCTGCATGTGCATACGGTGCCGGCGGATGAGGCCTCATTCCTGTCGCCGCAAATTGTGGGGGACATGGGCACATACGCTGCGTTTGCCATCGTGATGCTTGTTCTGGGTTTTATCTTGCGCGAAAAGAACTGGCGCCGCGATGCGTCAGGAGGTGGCGACGGCGGCGGCAGTGATGGGGGTGGGCAGGCGACGGCGGCGCGTGAATTGCCCCAGCGCCGCCCGCGGCAACGTAAGGCGGACTAACCTTTTCGTGCGTTCTTGATTCGTATACGGCCAATCAGCAAAATACCGCGCTCTGGCGGGGCCAGCCATGGCGGTGTATCGACGTTCTTGCCGTAGCCATGGCAGCTCATTCTGATATCCGGTACGCGCGGCTGAGGGCGGCCGCGCAACCTTTGATGGCGGAGGTGTGCTGATGATCGATCTGGAATTGCAGGGCAAGCGGGTGCTGGTGACCGGCGGCACCAAGGGCCTGGGGCGGGCCGTGGTCGAGCTGTTTGTCGAACAGGGGGCACGGGTGTTGACTGCCGCGCGGCGCCGCCCCGAAGACATTCCGGGCGCGATAATCATCGAAGCCGACCTGGCGACGCGGCAGGGGTGCGGTGCGGTTGCGGACGCGGTTGCCACGGAGCTGGGCGGCGTGGACATCGTCGTGCATGTGCTGGGCGGGTCGTCCGCGCCCGGCGGCGGGTTTGCCGCCCTGGACGATGACGAATGGCAACGCGAGCTTGAACTGAACCTGTTCCCCGCCGTGCGCCTGGACCGGGCGCTGCTGCCGGGCATGCTCGAAAGCGGCGAAGGGGTTGTCATCCACGTCACGTCCATACAGCGCATGCTGCCCTTGCCCGAGGCGACCACCGCCTACGCGGCGGCCAAGGCCGCGCTGTCTACGTATAGCAAAAGCCTGTCCAAGGAAGTGTCGCCGCGGGGCGTGCGGGTGCTGCGCGTGGCCCCGGGCTGGATAGAAACCGAGGCCGCCGTTGCGCTTGCCGAGCGCCTTGCCCGCGAGGCAGGCACCGACTACCAGGGCGGCAAGCAGATCATCATGGACTCGCTCGGTGGAATACCGTTGGGGCGGCCCGCCCGGCCCATGGAAGTCGCCAGGCTGATCGCGTTTCTGGCTTCGCCTTGCGCCGGCGCCATCACCGACACGGAATACATCATAGATGGCGGGTCAGTGCCCACCGCATGATGTTCAGCGCGAGGCCTAGCCCGGCGCCGTGCGGCGGCGCGGGCGGTTCGCGCGGCCGACAATGCCGCGCTGCTGCGCCCAGATGATCGCCGCACTGCGGCGATGCACGCCCAGCTTGCTGTATAGCGAGGCCACATGGTTGCGGATCGTGTGCCGCGAAAGACCCAGTTCCTGCGCAATGTCGGCGTCGCCCAGGCCGCGGCACATCAGGCCCAGCACTTCGTGTTCACGCGCGGTAAGGTCGCCCAGTTCGGCGTGTGCAGAGGGCGCGACGCGCGGCTGGCGTATCTGGGCCAGCTTTTCGATGACGGTCTGGCTGAACCACGAGGCGTCTTTCATCACGGCCTCGATGGCTGCCATCAGCTCGGTTTCGCTGCGTTTGCGTTCGGTGATGTCCTGCAGCACGCTCAACATGCAGCGCTGGCCGCCAATGGTGACGGGCTCGACAGACAGCAGGCAATCGAGCAGGCTGCCGTCGCTGGTGCGCAATGGCATTTCGTAGGCCCGCAGGCTGCCCCCCTGCCTGAATGCCTTCACGGCAGGCCCAGGTGCGGGCCCCGAAAAGCCCAGCAGGCCCAGGGCATCGTCGTGCCGGGCCAGATCTGCGGCCGAGTAGCCGGTAGCGGTTTCGAATGCTTCATTGACTTCGAGCACTTTGCCTTCGCGCGTGCTCAGCAGCATGGGCGCCGGCGCCAGGCGAAACACCGTCGAAAAGCGCTCTTCGCTATGGCGCAGGGCATGTTCGACCTGGCGCCGGGATTCCAGGTCGTTGTAAGTAAACAGCATGCACGGATGCGGATCGTCGCCGATTTCGATGGGCTGGCCCGCCGCCAGCACAAGTTTCTGGCTGCCGTCGGGCAGCGAGATCAGCGTTTCGGTCTGCGGGATGGTGCGGCCTTCTGCAAGACGGGTGCGCAGGTCGGCGTCGCGCCCCGCGTCGCCCAATGCATCGACGTCGCCAAAATCATGGCCCAGCACGTCCTGGCGCTCGTAGCCGGTCATTTGCAGGAACCCCTGGTTGACTTTCACGTATTGCATATCCGCGAGCGAACAGATCAGCGCCGGGGCGGGGTTTGCGTTGAACGTGCGCTCGAAGCGCTGCTCAGCCGCGTGGCGCTGGGTGATGTCCAGCAGTATCAGCACCATGCCCTGTGGCTGCGCTTGCGCGTCGGTCACCAGCAGCCCGCGCACTTGCTGTATATGGCGGTGCTCCGGGTCGTGCCGGCGGCATACTTCGACGACCAGGTCCTTGAAGGCTTCTCCTGCCAGGACGCGGTCCATCGGGTATTGCCGTGCCTGCAGTTTGCGCTGATTGAGATAGCGCAGGGCATATCGCTTGCGATAGCCGGCGGCGGTTTCGCCAAGGTCGGCCAGCGTCGTTGCGCCATGCATCTTGAGCGCCGTGTCGTTGGCCCACGCAATGCGGCGGTCCGGGTCCAGCAGGATGATGCCTTCGACGAGGTCATCAACAATTTCCAGCAGCAGCCGGCGCTCTGGGGTAAAGACGGTAGATGCCCGCTTTTTCATATGCCTCCGCCGGACAGCGCGCCCAATATACAGAGCGCCGGATCCGCATCGCGAAATTACCTGAAAATCGCGATGCCGTCTGTACGGTTTGTCCCTGCTGCGGATGCGCGCCGCCTGCCCGTCCCCCGGCCGGTGCTAGGCGCCCTTGATGTCGGCCTGCTTGATGACTTCGGACCACTTGGTCATCTCGGCATCGATGAACTGCGCGAAGGCGGCCGCATTGCCGGGCCGGGGCTCCATGCCCTGCGTCAGGAAACGCTGCCGGATGGCGAGGTCCGCCAGCGCGCGATTGACCTCGTCATCTAGCCGCCGCGTAATATCGGCGGCTACCCCCGCGGGGGTCATGAACCCGTACCAGCCCGAGGCGATCACGCGCGGCAAGCCCTGGGCGGGCAGGGGTTGTGCGTTCGGATAAATGTCGCTGGCTTGCTCCGAGGCAACGCCCAGCACGCGCAGCCTGCCGCTTTCAATATGCGGCAAGGCGGCGGTGATGGCGGTCAGGGTGGCGTCCACGCGGCCGGCCAGCAGGTCGGTGTAGGCGGCCACATCGCCGCGATATTGCACTACCAGCCCATCGACGCCGGCATCGCGCAGGAAGAGTTCCGCTGCAAGATGTGGCAGGGAGCCGTTGCCCGGCGAGCCGAAAGTCAACCCGTCGGCGCGCGACTTGCCATAGGCAACCAGTTCCCCCGCCGACGTGGCGGGTGATTCCGCATTGACAACGAGAAACAGCGGGACGGTGGCCACCATGGCAACGGGTTGCAGATCCTGCTTCGGGTCGTAGCCCAGTTTGCCGTACAAGGCCTGCAGCGTGGAATAGGGCGCCGCCGCGTACAGGACGGTATAGCCGTCGGGCGGCGCGTCGGCCACGAACTCGTTGGCCACCCGAGTGCCGGCGCCCGCCTTGTTTTCCACGACGAAGCTACGGCCAAGACGCTGGGACAGGTAGTCTCCCAGCAGCCTGGCCGAGAGGTCGCTGGGGCCGCCGGCGCCATAGGGGCATACGATTTTCACCGTGCGCGATGGCCAGTTGTCCTGGGCGGACACCTGCGGCATGGTGCCGGCGCATGCGGCCGCGGCGGCCGCTTTCAGCAGGGCTCTTCGGCTGATGTTCATGTCTGTCTCCTGATTGTTGGAATAGGAGATCCGCCACCGGTACCGCCCAACTTCGCTGCTCGCGCGAACCTCGTGCAACGATGATAGAGTGCAAGTTCTATTAGAACAATTTTCAAATTATTGAAAACTTAGAAGCGCAGCTTATAAATGCTGCCGGCCGCAAGCCACCACGGGAGATGACGATGGCCGTTGAAGTCACACTGAGACAGTTGCGGGCGTTCATTGCCGTGCTGGAAAGCGGCAGCTTTTCCACGGCCGCCGACACGATGCATCTATCGCAGGCGGCGCTGAGCGGCCTGGTCAAGGAACTGGAAGCCCGGTTGGGCGTCCGGCTGCTCGACCGTAATACGCGCAGTGTGCAGGCGTCGGCCGTGGGGTCCGAGTTCGAGCCCATGGTGCGGCGGGTGTTGGCGGACCTGGACGAGGCGCTCGCCAGGGTGACCAATCTGAAAGAACTGCGGCGCGGACTGGTGCGCGTTGCCGCGCCCGAGACACTGTCGTGCACGTTGATGCCCGAGCTCATGGCCGGCTACGGCGCCCGCTATCCGGGCGTGGATGTCCGCTTCGACGACGTGCCGATCGAGCAGGTGCTGGCGGGCCTGCAGGGCGGCAGCGCGGATATAGGTTTCGGGCCTGCGGGAGTGCTGACGGACGATGCTTTCGAAGCGCACCCGCTGCGCGTGGACCCGTTGTGGGCGGCGCTGCGGGCGGACGATCCGCTGGCCGCGGGCGAGTCCGTCACCTGGAAGGCGTTGCGCGAGCGGCCGCTGATCAGCTATATGCCCAACCTTGTACGCAATGTGCTCAGCAATGTGCCGTCCCGCCATCATCCCCACAGCATTGTGCAGGTGCATCGGGTCAACACGGCGTTGGCCTTATTGAGAGTCAGGCCGGGGTGGGCGATATGCCCGTCTATGGCTCGATCACTGGTCGAAGGGTTTGGCCTGGTATTTCGGCCGTTACGCCAGCCCGTCGTGACGTGGCGTATCGCATTGTTCGCGCGTCCCCGGTTGTCGCTGTCGCCGGCAGTGGAGAGTTTCCTCGATTACACGCTGCACGCCGCGCGGGGGGATGCGCAGGGCGCGCCGCCGCAGTGAGTCCATGCCCGCAACGCGGGGCGTCGCGGCGCGATAAATAATCTGCGCTTATAAATTGCTCGGAAAACTCGTCTTGTCCGATAAAAAGCGCGCCGGTATCTTTCGAATTTGCCAGCGTTGGGTTTCGCGCGCTCCGTGCGGTCGCGCTACGGCAGGTATCGGGATACTCATGACGACAGACTTGGACGCTTTCCTGTCACCCGGCTCCATCGCGGTGGTGGGCGCCTCGGCTCACCCGGGCAAGATCGGCGGGGTGCCGGTCCGGTATCTTGCGGATTACGGGTACGCGGGCAAGGTGTATGCGATCAATGCGCGGGCCCCGCAAATCGATGGACAAACGGCATATGCTTCATTGCAGGCCGTGGGGCAGCCCATCGATCTGGCGATTTTCGCGATCCCGGCAGCCGCCGTAGACGCGGCACTGGACGATGCCATTGCAGCCGGGGTGAAGAATGTCGTCATGTTCTCGGGGGGGTTCGCCGAGACCGGTTCGCAGGGCGCGTGCGCGCAACGCGCCTTCATGCAGAAGGCGCGACGGGCCGGCATCCGGGTGCTGGGTCCCAACTGCCTGGGCTTCGTGAATATTGCCCGTTCGGTGTACGCAACTTTTTCGCCGGTCGTGTCCACTGGCCCGGCGCGGTCCGGCCCGGCAGGCCTGGTCAGCCAGAGCGGCGCATTCGGCGCCTACGCCTACGCCATGGCGCGCAAGCGCGGGCTGGGCCTTTCTATGTGGATCACCACCGGCAATGAGTCGGACATCGACGTCGCCGACTGTATCGCATGGATGGCGCAGGATCCCTCAACAAAGGTCATCATGGCGTATCTGGAAGGCTGCCGCGATGGCGCCAGGCTCAGGCAGGCGCTGGAGCTTGCGCGCGCCGCCGACAAGCCGGTGGTGGCGGTAAAAGTGGGCCGCACGGCCCTGGGCGCCATGGCGGCGGCTTCGCATACGGCTGCCCTGGCCGGCGACGATGCCGTGTATGAGGCGTTATTGCGCCAGCACGGCGCGTGGCGAGCCCGCAGCATCGACGAGTTCTTCGATATCGCCCATTGCCTTGCGGCAGGAAGGCGTCCTTCCAATACGCGTGTCGGCCTGCTGACCGTATCGGGCGGGGTGGGCGCCATGATGGCCGACGATGCGGCCGAAGCTGGCCTGGACGTGGCCGGGATGCCGGCCGAGGCGCAAACGCTGATACGCGAACGCGCGCCCCTGGCCGCGACGCAGAATCCCGTCGATCTCACCGGACAGGTGACGGCGGACCCGGCATTGCTGGAAACGGCCGCGCGCGCCATGCTCGGGCAGGGGGGATACGGCAGCCTGCTGATCTTCCTGGCGGCTTTCGGGGGTATGCCCGCCATGCAGCAAATGCAACGCCAACTGGCCCGCGCCTTGGGCGAGGAATATCCGGATCGCCTGGTCATTTTCAGCACCTTGGCTGACCAGGCGCAGCACGAGGCGCTGCTGGCGCAACGGTGCCTCTGCTATAGCGACCCGGCACGCGCCATCCGGGTATTGGCTGCGCTGCGCTTTTTTCAAGAGTACCGCGCTGCGCCCGCCACCATCGAGGCGGGCGCGCCGGTGGCATTGCGCGGCGGCGCCTACAGCGAAGCCGATGCGATGCAGGTTCTGGACGCCCACGGCATACCCGTGGTGCCCACGCGGCGGGCGTTCGGGTCCGACGAGGCCGCGCAACATGCAAGTGAGCTGGGCTTTCCCGTGGCGATGAAAGTGTTGTCGCCCGACATTACGCACAAGAGCGACGTCGGCGGCGTCCGATTGGGCATCGAGAATGCCTTGGCCGCTGCCCAGGCCTACGACGGCATCATGCAGGCTGTCCGGTCCCGGGCTGCCCACGCAACCGTGCAGGGCGTGCTGCTGGCGCCTATGGTCACAGGCGGGGTGGAATGCATTCTGGGCGTGCGCCGCGATCCTGTGCTGGGCTGCGTGCTGATGCTCGGGGCGGGTGGTCTGCATGTGGAACTGATGGGCGACATCAGCCTGCGGCTTGCGCCGATAAGCCATCGGCAGGCGCGCGAGATGATCGGCGAACTGAAAACGGCGCCACTGCTCTACGGGTTCCGCGGCGCGCCCGAGGCAGATGTGGAGGCCTTGGCCGATGCCATGGTGCAGTTGTCGAAGTTTGCCGTCGCGGCCGGCGATGCGCTTGAATTGGTGGAGCTCAATCCCTTCGTCGTATTGCCCAAGGGGCAGGGCGCCTGCGCCCTGGATGCGGTGCTGCTGGCGCGAGAGCCCGCCGGTGCGGACGCCCTGCAAGCCGTAATGACCACACTTCCGCTATTCGAAATGGCGCGCATGCGGGCGTCCAATACCGCGCGCAAGCATGCGGCGGCGGGCTACGCGGGCGACAGCCCCGGTTCGCGGCAGCGCTGGGTAAATCAGTTCACGCACACGCGGCGGCTGCGGGGGCCGCAAGATAAAGAAGTGGTGACGCCTAACAACGACACCCTTTTTACCAATGCGTGGCTGGACTTGTCGCAAGGGCCGCTGGTGATCCATGTGCCGGCCATGGGGCAGCGATACTGGGTGCTGGGCTTTCTTGACGCCTGGACGAATCCCTGGGCGTACGCCGGACGGCGCACGACGGGAGGCGACGCGCAACGCCTGTTCGTGCATGGCCCGGGCTGGCGTGGCCAGGCGCCGGCCGGCACGCACGTCATCAGCGCGCCGGGTGATGACATATGGGTGATAGGCCGCATATTGGCCGATCCCGATCCGCAAGATCTGGCGCGCGTGCATGCCCTGCAGGACCTCTATGCCATCACGCGCCCCGACGGGTCGCCGGCCTTGGCGCGGCTGGACGTGCTGCTGGACAACCGTGAAACCGGCGTGCCCGACGCCGACGAATATCTGCGCGTGCTGGACGTGATGCTGGCGCGCAATCCATCGCCAACCGCGTTGCCGCATTGGCCGCCCGGGGCGTCGTCCGACTTGCAACAGGCGCTGGCCAGGGTCTACACCGACCTGCGCGAGGTGGCCCAGCCATCGGAACTGGGAGGCGGTTGGACCACAGCCGTGACCGTACGGACGAATTTTGGCCAAGACATCGAGACTCGCGCGCGTGTGGCGCGCAACTGGATCGGTACGCTCGGTATCGACGAAGCTATGTACATCATGGCAGAGGTCGATGCTAATGGCGCGCCGCTGAATGGCGCATCGCGCTATGTCTTGCGGTTTCCGCCGCAGGGCGGCCCGCAAGTGGGCGCATTCTGGTCGATCACGCTGTACCGCCGCAGCGATTGCCTGCTGGTCGCCAATCCTATCGCGCGCCATTCGATCGGAGACCGCACGCCTGGCCTGGTCTACGACGCAGATGGCGGCCTGAGCATCGATATCCGGGCCGATCACCCCGGGGAAGGCCGCAACTGGCTGCCCGCGCCGCGCGACGAGGGCTTCTACCTGACGCTGCGCCTATACCAGCCGCAGCGTGCTCATCTGGAAGGGACATTCGATTACCCGCCGGTGCGGCGCGTGGGGTAAGCGCCGACGCGGTACGATTGCTTCCTGATACGTCCGGCGCGATGCCGCCGGCACTGATGGACAGGGAACGTCGTCGTGCGCATGGCCGGCAAGCAACACAAAACCGAAAAACAAGGGCGCTGGAGACGCAGGGCGTACTGGGCGCTGGGCATGCTGATGCTGGCGCTGGCCGTGGTGGGCGCGTTGTTGCCCGTCATGCCTACGACCATTTTCGTCATCCTGGCGGCGGGCTGCTTTGGCCGGGCGTCGCCGCGTTGGGAGGCCTATCTGTTGCAGCACCCGCGTTTCGGCCCGCCGTTGGTGGCGTGGCGGGAACAAGGCGCTATTTCGTCACGCAGCAAGATGCTTGCGGTGGCGGGCATGACGCTGGGCCTGGTGGTCTTCTGGGTCACCACGGACCCTGCCTGGTGGCTGGGGCTGCTGGTGGCCGCGTTCATGGCGGCCTGCGCGGCGTGGGTGGTGACCCGTCCCGCGCCGCGCCGATGAGGGTGATGCGCCGGTCAGCCTTGGGGCGACGGAATCTCCAGGCCTCGCTGGACGGCCGGGCGGTCGACGAAGGCCTCTAGTACGCGCAGCACGTTGGGGAAATCGGCGATGCCGACCAGGTCGCCCGCGCCATAGAAGCCGATCAGGTTGCGTATCCAGGGAAAGGTGGCTATGTCGGCGATGGTGTAGTCATCGCCCATGATCCATGCGCGCCCGGCCAGGTGCCCGTCGAGTACTTTCAACAGGCGCGCGGATTCGGCCACGTAGCGGTCACGCGGCCGCTTGTCTTCGTAATCTTTGCCGGCGAACTTATGAAAGAAGCCGAGCTGGCCGAACATGGGTCCGATGCCGCCCATCTGGAACATCAGCCACTGCAGCGTCTGGTAGCGAGCTGCCGGATCTTGCGGCATGAAGCGCCCGCTCTTGTCGGCCAGGTACACCAGGATGGCGCCCGACTCGAACAGGCCCAGGGGTTTGCCGCCGGGGCCGTCGGGGTCAAGAATGGCGGGGATCTTGTTGTTGGGGTTCAGAGACAGAAACTCCGGCGACATCTGGTCTTGTGTGTCGAACGAAACGCGGTGGGCCTCGTAGGGCAGTCCGGTTTCTTCAAGCATGATCGAGACTTTGACGCCGTTGGGGGTGGGCAATGAATACAGCTGGATGCGGTCCGGGTGCCGGGCGGGCCATTTGCGGGTAATGGGGAAGTTGCTCAGGTCTGCCATTGCGGTCCTTTTTGCTGGTTGGTGGACCTGTCTATCGTAGCGGTTCTGGCGCCGCTGCGTCGGGCGCCGCTGCGTCGGGCGTCCTGTCGCGGGATGCAGCCGCCGCGCGTTGCGCCAGACCGGGCGTGGGGGCCCTTGCGGTGGGCGAACAGCCGCCAGGGCGGCCGTTCGCGTTGGACGTTCAGCGGCTGCCGCCCGTGGCGGGATACTGGGGAGCCGGCGTGTTGCTGTTGTTGTCCGGAACGCCCGCCGGCGGTGGGGGCGGGGGGCTCTGCGTGTGAGAGCGGTCATAGGATGTGTCGTGGCCGTGGCGATGGTGGCCGCTACAACCGCCCAGCACGAGGCTGACGGCAACGACAGGTAACGCGAGCAAGCTGACTTTCATAACAACCTCCTTTCAGTTAAGGCCTAGCACTGCAGCACGTGGCGTGCCAGCGCCGGGCTGCCCGGGGCGGCGTAGCGGAAATTGCCTGTGCTGAAGCCCGACAGAGGCGGGTGCTACACTTAATTGATGCATCATCTAATTTCCGGGGAAGGTCGTGACCGCGGGCGCAACGCCCCGGCCGATAGCGCCCCGCCGGCGCATGTGCCGCTCTGGATGCTGGCCCTGTTTACGTTCAGCGGGACGCTGGCGATGCACATTTTTGTGCCCGCCCTGGCGATGGCCGGGAGCGACCTGCGTGCGGGCAGCGGCGCCATGCAGCTCACCGTCAGTCTTTACATCATCGGCCTGGCCGTAGGGCAGTTGATCTATGGTCCGCTGTCGGACCGCTATGGAAGGCGGCGGGTGTTGATGGCGGGGCTGGCGCTCTACACGGTGGCGGGGCTGGCGGCCACGCTCGCCCCGCAGGTGTATGCGCTGATCGCGGCGCGGCTGTTCCAGGCCCTGGGCGGTTGCGCTGGCGTGGTGCTGGGCCGCGCGATGGTGCGCGACACGGCAGCGCCCGCCGAAGCCGCAAAGCGGCTCGCGCTGCTCAACCTGATGGTAACTGTGGCACCGGGCGTCGCGCCTATTGTGGGCGGCGCCTTGGCCGCGACGCTGGGGTGGCGGGCGGTGCTGTTCGTCATGTGCCTGCTGGGCGTGGCGAACTTGCTGTTTGCATGGCGCTTGTTGCCCGAGACGGGGGCTGCGCTGGCGCGCGTCAGCGCAGCCGCACTGGCCCGTCATTACCGGCAATTGCTGGGCTCGCGCCGCTTCCTGGGCTACGCCATAGGCGGCGGATGCGCCACGACTTCGATGTTTGCTTTCGTGGCGTCGGCGCCATTCATCTTTGTGAACGAACTGCATCGTCCGCCGGATGAGCTGGGCTTTTACCTGGCCGTGCTCGTTTCCGGCGTGTGGCTGGGCAGCGCCATCACTACCCGGCTGATCGGCCGGCTGCCACTGGCGCGGCTGCTGGTTATGGGGAGCATGCTGAGCGCGGGGGCCGCGCTGGTGTTCCTGGCGCTGGTGCTGGCAGGCCACGCCACGGCATTGCCCATTATCGTGCTGATGTTCCTGTACACGCTCGGAACGGGCGTGGCCGGGCCCACCGCGCTCACATTGGCCATTAACGTCAATCCCGCCGTAATCGGCTCGGCATCGGGCCTGTATGGCGGCGTGCAGATGGGGGTGGGCGCCCTGTGCACGGCGTTGGCCGGGCTGGGCATGTCGCCGGCATTTTCCACGGCGCTGGTTCTTGCGTGCGCGGGCGTGCTGGGCCAGATGTGCTTCTGGATGGCGGGACGCGCACCGGATATCCGGTAGCGCCGACGTGGGCGGCCGCGAGGCGGCGGCGCCCGCGTCGGCCGCGCGCTACTTGGCCAGCAGCCCCAGTTGCTCGATCAGCTGCTTGTCTTTGGCGTAGGTGGCAATAGCCCATTCGCGATAGTCGTCGCTGCTGCGATAGGCAGGTTCCTGGTTCAACTGCTTCATGACTTCCACGCTGCGCGGCGACAGCAATGCCTGCTTGAACGCATCGTGCAGGATGCGTACCACCTTGGGATCCATGCCCGCAGGCCCCGCCAGCCCGTAGGGCGAGCTGGATACGACACCGTAGCCCAGCTCTTTGGCTGTCGGCACATCGGGCCAGCGCTTGGTGCGCTCTTCGCCGAATGTCACCAGCAGGCGCATCTTGCCGGAATCGACGAACTGGTCCCAGCCGGTGGCATCGCTTTGGGCCATGATGTGGCCGCCCAGCAGCGCCTGCTGCATGTCGGCGTTGCCCTTGAAGGGCACGTGGTTGAGCTTTACGTTGGCGTTGATGGCGATTTCTTCCATCAGCAGGTGGGGCGACGAGCCGACGCCGGTGGAGCCGTAATCGATGGTGCCCGGCTTGGTTCGCGCCGCCTCGATGTACTCATTGAATGTCTTGAACGGAGAGTCGGCGCGCACGGTGAAGCCGAATGTGTAGCCAGACAGGCCGACGATATAGGTGAAGTCCTTGATCGGATCCCAATCGGTTTTCATCATGTATGGCATGCGCAGCATGCCCAGGGGAAACAGGCTGATCGTGTAGCCGTCCGGTTTGGCCGACTTCGCCATGTTGGCGGGGCCGAGCGTGCCGCCGGCTCCGGGCCGGTTTTCGACGATGACGTTCTGCCCAAGATGCTTGCTGGCGTCCTCGGCTATGGCCCGAAGGTGCCGGTCGGTCGAGCCGCCCGCCGGAAAGGGCACGATCAATGTGATGGGCTGGGTGGGAAATTTGGCTTGCGCCACGGCGGTCAGCGGCAGTGCGACGGCGCCCGCTGCGGCCAGGGCCAGTGCCAGGCAAGTGCGGCGTGTCAAAGTGGGTTGCATGGGTTTGTCTCCTTTAGTGGTGCCGGCGGCCGTGCCGGCTTGGTATGCCGCGCGAAGGCGGATGCAACGGGCGGGCAGGCGGTTATTCGGCCGTCATGCCTTTCTCGCGCGCGAGCGCGCCCCATTTCTGATAATCGCTGGCGATGCGTCCGGCCATGGCCGGCGCGGGCTCGAAGTGCGCGATCGTGCCGGCATTGAGCAGCTTCTGCTGCACGTCCGGGTCGGCAAGAATGGCCTGCAGCTCGCGGTCCAGGCGGTCGATGACGGCGGGCGGCGTGCCGGCAGGCGCCAGCAGGCCGCCCCAGGACACGGCGTCGAACCCGTCGAAACCTTGTTCGCTGATGGTGGGCACATCGGGCAACACCGATACCCGGCGCGGCGAGCCGACGGCAAGGGCGCGCAGCTTGCCTGCCTGGATGTGGGGCAGTGCGGCCACCAGATCGGCGTACATCATGGAAACCTGGCCGCCGATTGTGTCGGTAATGGCCGGTACGCCCCCCTTGTAGGCCACGTGTTGCATCTTGAAGCCGCCCACGTCCTGCAGCAGTTCCATGGTCATGTGGCCGAAGCTGCCCGCACCGGAGCTGGCGTAATTCAGTTCGCCCGGGCGCGCCTTTGCATAATCGACGAGCTCGGCAAGGGTGTGTACTTGCGGCAGGCTTTGCGGATTGACCACTACCACGATCGGCAGGTCATAGACGGTGGCGACGGGCTGGAAGTCCTTGGGCGTCTCGTAGCCCACGTTCTTATAGAAAAATGGCGCGAACAGCGTGGGCGTGGCCAGCATCATCAAGGTGTAGCCATCGGGCGCCGCGCGCTTGAGCTGGTTGGCCGCGATGGAGCCTGATGCCCCCGGACGATTCTCGACAATGACCGGCTGTTGCAGCCGTGCCTCGAGCTGCTGTCCCACCAACCGCGAGGCCACGTCGGTGGGCCCGCCCGGGGGGAAAGGCACGATGAGCCTGACTGGCTTGCCGGGGTAAGGTTGCGCCACGGCAAGACCGGCGGTAAGCAGGCCGGTCGCAATCGCCAGGGCGGCGCGGCGGGCAAACGCGAAAACACAAGTACGCATACGGAATCTCAACGGTTGGGTATGGGGGGCGCAAAGGCGCTGTTCCGGTTCTGGCCGGGGTTTCAATCCCGGGCTCATTCGTCGGGCAGGGTCAACACGCCCTGCGCCCGCAGTGCTTCGAGATGCTCGTCGGTAAGCCCCAACAGGCCTCGCAGCAGGTCGCGCGTGCCTTCGCCCAGCGTGGGCGGGGCATGACGGATCGGTAGGCGCTGGCCGTCGAGCCGGTAGGGCGGGGCAAACACCGACGTGGCGCCCGCTGCGGGGTGGGGCATGTCTTGCAGCAGCCCCCCTTGGCGGGTGCGCTGGCTGGTCAGTGCCTCGTGCAGACCCAGCACTTTTCCGCACGGGATGCCGCAAGCGGCCAGGCGCTGCAGCAGCAGGTCGCGCGGAAATTCGCGTATCAGCGCCGTCACCATCGGCAGCAGCGTCAGGCGGTTCTTGGCGCGTTCGACATTGGTGGCATAGCGGGGGTCTTCGACAATGTCCGGCCGCATGACCACCTGACGGCAGAATTTGTCGAACTGGGCGTTGGTGCCCACCGCAATGATCAAAGGGCCGTCGGCCGCCTCGAACATGCCGTAAGGCACGATGGACGGATGGGCGTTGCCGTAGCGTTGCGGATCGTGGCCCAGCAGCATGGCGTCCAGCCCGTAGTAGCTGGTGATCATGATGCCGCAGTCGTACAGCGCCATCTCGATCAACCTGCCCCGGCCGGTGCGTTCGCGCCGGAACAGCGCGGCCAGCACGGCCTGCGCGGCATACATGCCGGTCATCATGTCCACCGCGGCAACACCGAATTTCAGCGGAGGCTGGTCCGCCTCGCCGTTGATCGCCATCAGGCCGGTCTCGCCCTGGATGACCAGGTCGTATCCCGGCCGGGCCGCCTCGGGGCCCGAGCTGTTGTAGCCGCTGATGGCGCAATAGATCAGGTCGGGCTTGATGGCCTTGAGCTGCGCGTAGCCCAGGCCCAGCTTCTCGGCCCCGCCGCTCTTGAAGTTGTGCAGCACGACGTCGAACTGCGGCAGCATGCGATGGATGATGTCCAGGCCTTCGGGCGATTGCAGATCCAGCGTCAGCGACCGCTTGTTGCGGTTCATGCTGTTGTAGTAGGTGGTTTCGGTCTTGCCGATGCGCATGCCCCAGTCGCGCGTATCGTCGCCGCGCACCGGGTGTTCGACCTTGACGACGTCGGCGCCGAAGTCGGCTAGCACCTGGCCGCAGAGCGGCCCGGCAAAGACGCGCGACAGGTCCAGGACGCGTACGCCCTCCAGGGGAAAGTCCAGTTCATCGACGGGTGCGTGGTGTGGGTCCATGGCGTCAATCCTGGGGGGACAGGGCGATGAAGCGCGCAAGGTGGTGGTCTTCGTCGCCGAGTTGATGGTCGATCATGACGAGGCGCTTGGCGTAGTGGGCCAGGGGCAGTTCCCATGTCATGCCGATGCCTCCGTGCAGCTGGATGCACTCTTCGGCCACCATGGCGCCGACGCGCCCGATGGTGTGCTTGGCGGCGGACAATGCGCGTTCGCGGGTGGCGCGGTCGGGGTGGTCGAGCTGGGCGGCCGCGTTGATGACCGACGAGCGGGCCTGCTCGATGTCGAGCAGGAGGTCGGCCATGCGGTGTTGCAAGGCCTGGAAGCGGCCGATGGGAACGCCGAACTGCTGGCGCGTCTGCAAGTAGGCCAGGGTGGCGTCGCGCGCGGCATCCATGGCGCCCACGGCTTCGGCGCACAGAGCCAGGATGCCCTTGCCGGTACTGCGTTCCAGCACGGCATAGGCTTTGCCGGGCTGCCCCAGCACCGCATCCGCTGCGACGCGCACGTTGGCAAGCGTAAGGTCGCCCGCCCGGCCGCCGTCGATCAGCGGATAGCCCTGCACCTGCAGCCCGGCCGCGTCCGCGGGCACCAGGAAAAGCGTGATGCCGTCGGTGTCGTCCACATTGCCGCCGGTGCGGGCCGACACGACGAAGTGGCGGGCATGCTCGGCGTGGGTGACGACGGCCTTGGCGCCGTCCAGGCGCCATCCGCCATCCGGCTCGGATTGCGCGCGCGTGTCGACACGAGACAGTGTGTAGCCCGCGTCGGGCTCGGCGTGCGCCAGGGCCACGACGGCCGAGCCGGCCTGCAGATCGGCCAATATGCCTTTCTGGCCCGGGGAACCGACGGCGGCAATGGCGTCGCCCGCGATCAAGGCATCGAGAAAAGGCTCGACGACCAGGCCGCGGCCCAAGGCCTCGAATACCACAGCGATATCGAACCCGGCGCCGCCCAGGCCGCCATCGGATTCGGAAAACAGCGCAGAGATGGCGCCCAGTTCTGCGTAGCGTTGCCAGAAGTCGGCGCTATAGCCTTCGGACGACCGGGCGATGCGATCGCGGACCGGGAACGTGTATTGCTCGGCCACGAAGCGTTTCAACATGTCCGACAGCATGCGCCGGTCATCGGTGTGCTCGAAATTCATGGGGTTAATTCCTTGCTCAAAGGCCGAGAATCATCTTGGAGATGATGTTCTTCTGGATTTCGTTCGAGCCACCGAAAATGGACAGCTTGCGGAAATTGAAATATTGGGCCGCGGCGCTGTCAGCGCCATCGGGCCCGATCTGCGGGCCGTCGTAATCGCCTTCGAGGGCCTGCGCGATATAGGGGCGCGCGTAGACGCCCATGGCCCTGCGGTTCAAGGCGGCAAGTTCCTGGCGGATCTGGGTGCCGCGTATCTTTAGCATCGAGCTTTCCGCGCCGGGCGCCGCGCCGTGGGCCGCAGCAGCCAGCACGCGCAAATTGGTGATGCGCATGTTGTCGAGCTCGATCTCGACGCGCGCCAGGCGTGCGGCGAAGGCAGGATCTTGGGAAAGCGGCTTGCCGTTGCTGCGCTGGCGCGCCGCAACCGCCTTGAGCTGCTGCAGGGCAGCGGTAGACAAACCCACGCCCGCGATGTTGGTGCGCTCGTAGGTAAGCAGGTACTTGGCGCAGGACCACCCGCGATTCTCCTCGCCCACCAGGTTATCTACCGGCACGCGCACGTCCGAGAAGAACACTTCGTTGACTTCGTGGCTGCCGTCCAGGGTGATGATGGGGCGCACTTCGATGCCGGGGGAATTCATGTCGATGAGCAGGAAGCTGATGCCTTCCTGGGGCTTGCCATCGGTGCGCGTGCGCACCAGGCAGAAGATCATGTTGGCGTGCTGGCCCAGGGTCGTCCAGGTTTTCTGCCCGTTGACGATATAGTGGTCGCCGTCGCGCACCGCGCTGGTTTTCAACGACGCCAGGTCCGACCCGGCGCCGGGTTCGGAATAGCCCTGGCACCACCAGTCGGATCCATCCAGGATGCGCGGCAGCCAATAGCGCTTTTGTGCTTCGTTGCCATACTTGATAAGCACGGGGCCTAGCATGCTCAGCCCGAAGGGCACGATGCGCGGTGCGTGCGCCAGCGCGCATTCATTTTCGAAGATGAATTTCTCTACGGCCGTCCAGCCGGTGCCGCCGTATTCCACGGGCCAGTGGCTGGCCAGCCAGCCGCGGGCATTCAGGATGGCGTGCCACGATTCCATGTCGGCCTTGGACAGGTGGCGGTTCTCGCGCACTTTTCGCGCCAGGCGCTCGGGAAGCTCGGCCGCCAGGAAGGCGCGCACCTCGTCGCGGAAGGCTTCTTCTTCGGGGGTGAAATTCAGGTCCATGGAGTCGTCTTTTCAATAGATTTCAAACAGGCCCGCCGCGCCCATGCCGCCGCCCACGCACATGGTGACCATTGCGTGCCGGACGCCGCGGCGGCGTCCTTCGATGAGTACGTGGCCGGCCAGCCGGGCACCGGTCACGCCAAACGGATGCCCCAGCGATATGGCTCCGCCGTCGACGTTGAGCCGCTCGGCAGGAATGCCCAGCATTTGCTGGCAGTAAATGGCTTGCGAGGCGAACGCTTCGTTCAGTTCCCACAGCCCGATATCGTCGGCCTTGAGCCCGTGGCGTTCGAGCAGGCGCGGCACCGCATAGACGGGGCCGATTCCCATTTCGTCGGGCTCGCATCCGGCAATCGCCAGGCCCCGGAAGGCGCCCAGCGGCTGCAGTCCGGCGCGTTCTGCATCGCGCGCTTCCATCAGGACGCAGGCTGCCGCGCCGTCGGAAAGCTGTGATGCGTTGCCCGCGGTGACGAACTGGCCGTCTCCGCGTACGGGGGCGAGCCCGGCCAGGCTTTCGTAAGTGGTGCCGGGACGGTTGCAGGTGTCGGCGTCCACGGTGACTTCGCGTTGCGTGACGGCGCCGGTCGCCTTGTCTGTGACGGCCATCGTAGTGCTCACGGCGATGATTTCGTCGCGATACCGGCCGGCTTGCTGGGCCTCGGCGGTGCGGCGCTGGCTTTCGACGCTGAAGCGGTCTTGCGCTTCGCGGCTGATGCCATAGCGCGCGGCGACGATGTCGGCCGTTTCGATCATGGGCAGGTAAAGCTCGGGCTTGTGCTGCAGAATCCAGGGGTCCGTGCCCGCGTTGGGATCATCGCGCGTGCGGATGTGTGAAATGGATTCAACCCCGCCGGCGATCATTGCGGACGCGCCGTCCATGACGATGCGCGCGGCCGCGCTGGCGATGGCCTGCAGGCCCGACGCGCAGAAACGGTTGACGGTGGCGCCTCCGACGCTGACCGGCAGCCCGGCGCGTATCACGGCCTGCCGGCCTATGTTGCGGCCAGTCGTGCCTTCAGGGTAGCCGCAGCCGAGGATGGCGTCCTCGATCATGGCGGGATCGATACCGGCGCGGTCCACTGCCGCGCGCACGGCGTACGCGGCCAGGGTGGGGCCGGGTGTCAGGTTGAACTCGCCGCGATGGGCTTTGGTGATAGGGGTACGTGCGGTAGAAACAATGACGGCTTCGCGCATGATGGTATTCCGGTTAGGCGGCATGGCGGCTGGCCCGACCCACGAGGTCGGCCGGCCCGCTCAGGCGCGGTTCAGGCTGGCAAAGTCGCGACCGCTCTCGACCAGTTCGATGAGCAGCGCAGAGGGTTGCCAGAAGTGCGGGTCCTGCGGGGCAAACTCGCGGATATCGGCCAGGATGCGAGCCAGGCCGACCTGGTCGGCGTAGTGCATGGGCCCGCCGCGGTAGCGCGGAAAGCCATACCCGGACAAAAACACCACATCGATGTCCAGCGGGCGCAGGGCTATGCCTTCGCGCAGTACATTGGCGGCTTCGTTGACCATGGCCGCGAGATAGCGGCGCATGATCTCTTCATGCGAAAACGGGCGTGGCGCGATGCCCGCGCGCTGGCGTTCGGCGTCTATGATCGCGAGCACTTCCGGGTCGGGGGTGCCGGTGCGCGCGCCATCGGGGTACAGGTAATAGCCGCGCCCGGTTTTCTGGCCGAACCAGCCGCGTTCGCAAAGGCGGTCGGCGATCTGCACATAGCGCAGCCGCGGGTCTCGCGTGGCTGCTCGGCGCTTGCGTGTGGCCCAGCCGATGTCTCCCCCAGCAAGGTCGGCCACCTGATACGGCCCCATGGGATAGCCAAAGCCGCGCACCGCGGCGTCGATGTCGTACGGCGATGCGCCGTCTTCCATCATCAGGTCGGCCGCCTGGCGATAGACGGCCAGGATGCGGTTGCCGATGAAGCCGTCGCACACGCCGGCCCGCACCGGCGTCTTGCGCAGGCGCCTGGCCAGCTCGAAGCCGGTGGCCACCGCGTCGGGGGAGGTCCGCCCGGCCACAACAATTTCGAGCAGCTTCATGATGTTGGCCGGCGAGAAAAAATGCAGGCCCAGGACGTCGGCGGGGCGGCTCGTGGCCGCCGCGATACGGTCCACATCCAGGTACGAAGTATTGGTGGCGAGCACCGCCCCAGGCTTGGCGATACGATCGAGTTCGGCGAAGACTGCAGCCTTGACGTCAAGGTCTTCGAACACGGCTTCGACGATCAGGTCGGCATCGGACAGGGCATCGTATTGCGTGGCGCCGGTGTAGCGGGCCATGCGCTCGGCCTTGCCGGCGGCATCGAGACGGCCTTTTGCGACCAGAAGATCGTAGACCTGTTCGACTCGGGCGCGGCCGCGGGCGAGCGCCTCTTCGTGTTGTTCGACCATGACCACGGACAGGCCGGCGTCGAGCATGGCCACCGCGATACCGGCGCCCATGGTGCCCCCTCCGACCACCCCCAGACGCAGCAAGGGGCGCGGCTGCGCGTGCCGGGTTTCGGGCGCCTTGGCGGTTTCGCGTTCGGCAAAGAACGCGTGCACGAGCGCCGCGCGTTGGGGGCTGTCGAGGCACTGCAGGAATAGTGCGCGTTCGGTTTGCAGGCCCGAGTCAAAAGGCTGGTCGAGGGCGGCTTGTGCCGCATCGACGATTCTGGACGGCGAGAACAGGCCGCGCTGGCGGGACTGTAGCTGCGCGCGCGCCGCATCGATGGCGGCCTGGGCCGCGGCGCGGTCCTGCAGGGCGGTGGCGTCGCGGGTAGGCCGCGGCCCGGCGCCCTGCCGAAGCAGTTCCTGGGCATAGGCAATGCCTGCCGCCCGCGCTTCGGGCTCGGCGGCAATGCGGTCTACCAGGCCCCATTCCAGGGCTTCTTTGGCAGAGGCGTGTCTGCCGCTGAGCATGATGTCCAGCGCGGCTGCCGCGCCGATCAGGCGGGGCGTGCGTTGTGTGCCGCCCGCGCCCGGCAGCAGGCCCAGATTGACTTCCGGAAGCCCCAGGCGCGCGCCGGCAAGCGCAATGCGGTAGTGCGCCGACAGCGCGATTTCAAGGCCGCCGCCCAGAACGGCGCCGTGCAAGGCCGCGATGACCGGCTTGGCGCTGGCCTCGATGGCGTTGCAGACATCGGGCAAGGCCGGCGGCTGCGGCGACTTGCCGAACTCGCGGATATCGGCGCCGGCAATGAAGTTGCGTCCAGCGCCGGTCAGCACGATGGCCCGCACGCCGGAGTCGGACTGCGCGGCGCATATGGCGTCGGCCAGACCGCGCCGCACGTCAGCGCTGAGCGCATTGACCGGCGGATGGTCGATGGTAAGAACCAGGATGTCGTCGTGCCGCTGCGATGCAACGGTGCCATGCGGCGCATGCTCAGCCATGAAGAAGCGTCTCCGGAGTGCAGGCTGTCGGCCTGTCGAGTGTGGTGTTGATGAACGCCATTTATTCTTGATCAGCAAGTTAATCTTGACAATGGCATCAAGAGTTGACAGTGCGTACAAGAAAATTTGACAATACCCGCGCTATGGACACGAAATCGCTGACGTTGTTGGTCGAAATCCTGGATGCAGGCAACCTGAGCGAAGCGGCGCGTCGGTTGAAGATGACGCGCGCGAATGTCAGCTATCACCTCGGTCAGCTGGAACGAGCCGTGGGCATGCAGCTGGTGCGGCGCACGACGCGCAGGGTCGAGCCCACTGAAATCGGCCTGAAGCTGTATCAACATGGCTGCAGCATCCGCGACGAACTGGCGGCCGCGCGCGAATCTGTCGAGACGCTGGGCAAGACTCCCCAGGGCAGGGTGCGCCTGAGCGTGCCCAGCGGCTATGGGCAGTTTGTGATGACGCCGTGGCTGCTCGAGTTCAAGCGCAACTATCCCGGCATCGTGCTGGATGTGCTCTTCGAGAACAGCGTTGAAGACCTGCTGCGCGACGAAGTGGATATCGCCGTGCGCATTACGTCGGGGCCGCCGGGGCACCTGGTGGCGCGCGAACTCGGCCAGGTGCGCTATGTGGTGTGCGGTTCGCCCGCCTACGCGGCGCGGCGCGGCCTGCCGCAGCGTCCGGAAGCGTTGTGCGGCGTGCCCATTATCAGCGCCGCCGTTATCGGCAGGCCGTTGCGGCTGTCGGCGTACCAGGGCGGCCAGCGGCAACAGGTAACGCTCGACCCCACCATCGTGTCACGCAACTATCCCTTCCTGCGCGATGCCACGCTGGAAGGGCTGGGCGTGGCGGTATTGCCAGACTATGTGGTTCACGAAGACGTGGCCCGGGGCCGGCTGGTTACCGCGCTGGACGAATGGCGGCTGAGCATTTTCGGGCGATCGATGTACTTGCTTTATATGCCCAGCCGACACCATCCGCGCGCGATTTCGATGATGATCGAGTTCATCCTGGACAAAGCCCATGCCGCGCACGAAGGCCGGCCGGGCCTGTTGCCCCCGCATTAGCCCGCGGCCAGATGCCGGCGTGCCGCGTCAGGCGCGCGGCAGTGTGTCTTCGAAGCGCTGCAGAAAATCCAGGACGGCCTGGCCGGCGAGCTGTGCGTCGGCGGCGGTCATGGTTTCTTGCGGGTTGTGGCTGACCCCGCCATTGCCACACCGCACAAACAGCATGCTGATGGGCACCAGGCGCCCCAGCAGCATCGCGTCGTGGCCGGCGCCCGATGGCAGGTCCAGCACCGGCACGCCTTGCGCGGCGATCGCCTGCCGCCATAGCGCCTGGTGCGTGTCCGAACAGGGCGATGCCGGCACGCGCATTAATTCTTCGACGGCATACTCGATGCCGCGGCGTGCGCAAATCTGGTGAATACGGGCATCGATGTCGGCCAGCGCCGTGTCACGGGCGGCATCCTGGGGCGCGCGGATGTCCAGCGTCAGGTCACAGGCGCCCGGAATTACGTTGATCGAGCCTTCGGGAACCTGCAGTGTGCCAACCGTGCCGACCAGTCCAGGCTCGGCACGACAGCGTTCTTCTATGGCCAGGATGATCTCGGCCGCCGCGCAGGCGGCGTCACGCCGCATGTCCATGGGTGTGGTGCCAGCGTGGCCCGGCGCGCCAGCCAGCGTGATGCGGCGCCGCACGCAGCCTGCGATGGATGTGACCACCCCCAGCGGCAAACCGCGCTGGTGCAGCACAGGCCCCTGTTCGATGTGCACTTCGAAATAATGGCAAAGGCGCGGGTCTGCCTTCTGGCGAGGGGCTGCATCGGGATCCAGGCCGGCGTCGAGCATGGCCTGGCGCAAGGTGATGCCATCGGCATCGCAACGTTCGAGCTGGGACGCATCGAACTGCCCGATGTAGGCGGACGACCCGAGGAAAGAGCCGCCATAGCGCACGCCTTCTTCTTCGGCAAATGCCACCACTTCGAAGTCAAAGGCCAGGCGTCGTCCGTGCCTGTGCAGGTGCGCGACGACCGCAATGGGCAGCAATATGCCCAGCCGGCCGTCGTACTTGCCCCCGTTGCGCACGGTGTCGTAATGGCTGCCTGTTGCAACCAGTGGCGGCGCCGCTATTGCGCTGTCGGCCCGATAGCGGCCTATGACGTTGCCCACGGCATCGCATCGCACCGTGTCGAATCCCGCTTCCTGCATCCACGTTTCCAGCTGGCGGGCCGTCGCGCGATGGGCAGGGGTCAGGTACGTGCAGGTGAGATTGTCGGGATGATCCGACCATTGCGCCAGCGTTTCGGCACAGGCCATGACGGGATCGCCGTATTCGGCGTTGGCGAGCGGCTGGAGGCGGACGTCGGACATGGGCATATGGCGATGGACGAGGTTACCTGCTTATACCATCGTGCGACGCCCTACAGGAACCTCTGACGTGGCGGCAATAGCCGTACCGTACGGTGCGCCGGTATGTCATCATGGCAGGCAGTCGCTCAGGCGTGCCCGTACGAGCCGACACGGATTTCATCATTGCCAGGAGGACGACATGTCATTCCAAGGAAGTTGTCATTGCGGGGCCGTCCGCTTCACGGTGAACGCGGACCTGCCGGCTTCGGCTATCAGCTGCAATTGCTCGCATTGCCGGCGCAAGGGATTCCTGCTCAGTTTTTTTCCCGCGGATCTTTTCACGCTGGAGGCCGGGGCCGATGACTTGGTGTCGTACCGGTTCGCCACGCACAAGATCGATCACCGCTTCTGCCGGCATTGCGGTACGCAGCCTTTCGCATATGGCGCCAATCCCGATGGATCCCCGGTGCGGGCGGTGAACCTGCGCTGCGTGCCCGATGCGGACCTGGATGCCCTGACACTGCAGAAATACGATGGCGCTTCACATTAGAGGCGATATTTCGATACGGGCCGCAGCGTAGCGGGCCGGCTTGCGGGCACACTGCCGAGGTTACGCCTTGCCAGGATGCCGCCATGCATGAAACACCCGAGCGCCGCACTCGATCGCCCGCGGATCCGATCTTTTTCGGCTGGCGCGTCGTGGCGGCGGCTTTTGTCATCGCGGTGTTTGCCTGGGGCATAGGGTTCTATGGTCCGCCCATTTTCCTCGGGGTGCTGCAGGTTTCGCGGGGCTGGCCGCTTGCGTTGATATCGGCAGCCATCTCGGTGCACTTTCTTTGCGGGGCCGCGGTGGTTGCCGCCCTGGATGCGCTGCATCGCCGATACGGCGTTGCCGCCACCACCGGCGCGGGTGCGTTGGTGGCTGCCATCGGCTTGTTGGGGTGGGGATACGCGCGCGAGCCGTGGCAGCTTTTCGTCGCCGTCCTGTTCAGCGGGTCCGGGTGGGCCATGACCAGTGGCGCGGCGCTCAATGCGATGGTCGCGCCCTGGTTCGACAGGCGCCGGCCCGCGGCGCTGGGCATGGCATTCAATGGCGCCAGCCTGGGCGGCGTGATCTTTTCGCCGTTGTGGGTGGCGCTGATCGCGGCGCTCGGCTTTGGCGCTGCCGTCGTGGCCGTGGCCCTGGTGATGGCGCTGACCGTCCTGGGGCTGGCTGCGCGCTATCTGCGCCATACGCCCGCCCAGCTGGGCCTGGCGCCGGATGGCGACATCCGCGCGGCGCCCGACGGATCCGGCGCGCGGGTCGCCGCGCACCAGCCAGCCCTGTACGCGCCGCGCCGCGACCGGCGCCTGTTGACACTGGCCATCGGCGCAACGCTGGCGCTGTTTGCCCAGGTGGGCCTGGTGGCGCATCTGTTTTCGATGCTGGCGCCCGTCATGGGCAACGGGCCTGCCGGCACCGTCATGGGATTGGCCACGGGGTGCGCCATCGCCGGCCGCATGGTGCTGGGCCGATTGCTGGCGCCGGGCGTGGACCGGCGCAAGGCCGCCGCATGGAACCTGGCGGTACAGGCGCTGGGCTCCGGGGTGCTGCTGGCCAGCGGCCCGTCGGCAATGGGCATGGTGCTGGGTTGCTGCCTGTTCGGCATTGCATTGGGAAACGTCACCTCGCTTCCGCCGCTGATCGCCCAGGCGGATTTCCGGCCTGTCGACGTGGCGCGCGTGGTGGCGTGGGTAACGGCGATCGGGCAGGCCGGATACGCATTCGCGCCCGCCGTGTTCGGGTTGTTGCGCGAATGGGCAGGGGCGGGCGGGCTGGCCGGCCTGGTTTTCGTGGTGGCCGGCGCCATGCAATTACTGGCCGCCGCCGTCCTGCTGGCCGGCCGCACCCGCACCTGACGCATGGCAAACATCGCGCTCGGCCGGGTGCATGACCGGACTGGCATCGAGACGGGCCGCCGCATCAGGGTGCTAACCTGAACCGCATGAAGAAAACAACCTGGATATCCGTCGGACTAGCGATCGGGGCAGGCATAGGCGCAGCGCTGGACAATATCGCACTGGGCATAGGCATAGGCTTGGCGCTGGGCATCGCCATGAGCTTCGAAAGCCGCGATTAGCGGCGCCGGAGACGGACCGCTGCCGTTGCGGCTGGCGTCGGCTGCGCGCCGCCGCTTGCGACGAGGTTCGGCCGCAGACCGGCCGGAAACCCGAACTGCGATAATGGTGCGTCGGTGGCGCGGTGCCGCCGGTGTGTTTACGGAATGCGCATGACTGACGCTGTCCAGCCGCTGTTTATCAAAGTCCATGAGGCCGATAACGTCGCCATCATCGTGAATGATGGCGGCCTGGCCGCGGGCGCCACGCTGCCAGGCGGCGTGGTGCTGCGCGAATCGATACCGCAAGGCCACAAAGTGGCGCTTGCCGACCTGGCGCATGGCGACCCGGTAATCCGCTACAACGTCACCATCGGCTACGCTGCGCGTGCGCTGCCGCGTGGCAGTTGGGTGCACGAGCGGGTCACCACCTTGCCCACGGCGCGTTCGCTGGACGACCTGCCCATGGCGACGCGCGCGGCGCCGCCCATGCCGCCGCTGCAAGGCTATACCTTCATGGGGTATCGCAATGCCGATGGATCGGTGGGCACGCGCAACATTCTGGCCATTACCACCACGGTGCAGTGCGTGCAGGGCGTTGTCGAACATGCCGTGCGGCGCATCAAGGACGAGCTGCTGCCGCGCTTTCCCAATGTGGACGATGTGGTCGGCCTGGAGCACACGTATGGTTGCGGCGTTGCCATCGATGCGCCCGGCGCCGCGGTTCCCATCCGTACGCTGCGCAATATCAGCCGCAACCCCAATTTCGGCGGCACAGCAATGATGGTGAGCCTGGGGTGCGAAAAACTGCAGCCGCAGCGCCTGATGCCGCCCGGAACCCTGCCTATCGCGCCGGACGCGGATGCCGGCGCGGCTATCGATACGATCTGCCTGCAAGATGAAGAGCACATCGGTTTCGACGCAATGATCCGGTCCATCATGCAGACGGCCGAGAAGCACCTGGCGATCCTGGATCGCAGGCGCCGCGAGCCGTGTCCGGTGTCGGACCTGGTGGTGGGCGTGCAATGCGGAGGCAGCGACGCGTTTTCCGGACTGACCGCCAACCCGGCGGTAGGCTATGCGGCCGACCTGATCGTGCGCGCCGGCGGCACGGTGATGTTCTCGGAAAACACCGAGGTGCGCGACGGCATCGACCAATTGACCGCGCGCGCGGCGACACCCGAAGTGGCGCAGGCCCTCGTGCGCGAGATGGCCTGGTATGACCGGTACTTGAGCCTGGGCATGGCAGATCGCAGCGCCAACACGTCCCCCGGCAACAAGAAGGGCGGCCTGTCGAACATCGTGGAAAAGGCCATGGGTTCGATCGTGAAGTCGGGGTCGGCGCCGATTTCGGCCGTGCTTTCGCCCGGTGAGAAGCTCTCCGGCAAGGGGCTGGTGTTCTGTGCGACGCCGGCCAGCGATTTCATCTGCGGAACGTTGCAGCTTGCGGCCGGCATGAATCTGCATGTGTTCACCACCGGTCGCGGAACGCCCTACGGCCTGGCGCAGGTGCCGGTGATAAAGGTGGCCACGCGCAGCGACCTGGCGCGCCGCTGGCACGACCTGATGGACATCGATGCGGGCCGCATTGCCACCGGCGCGGCTTCCATCGAGGAGGTCGGCTGGGAATTGTTCCGCCTGATGCTCGACGTGGCCAGCGGCAAGAAGCAGTCCTGCGCTGAAAAGCTGAAACTGCACAATGCGCTTGCGCTGTTCAACCCCGGCCCGGTGACCTGACCGCGTCCCCACGCGCGACTTTTTCGGAGTAATTGCATGACAGTACCGGTAGATCCCGAACAACGGCTCATTGATCTGGAGATCAAGCTGGGCCTGGCCGATGACATGCTGGACCAGCTGAACCAGGCCCTGTTTCGCCAGCAGCAACAAATCGACAGGCTGCAGCGCGAAGTGGCCGAACTGCGCCAGCAGATGCCCGAAGGCGCTGGTGCCGGTCCGCGCAACCCGAGCGACGAGCTGCCCCCGCATTACTGAGCAATGCGTATCCTGTGGGCTTACCTGCGTCCGCACGCCAAGTTGGCGGCACTGGCGTTGCTGCTGGCAGGCGCAAGCCAGGTGCTGGCGCTGATCGACCCGATTATTTTTGGCAAGATCATCGACGAATATGCCATCAATCGTGCCGGCCTTTCCGACGACGAGCGGGTGGCCGGGGTGTTGCGGTTGCTTGCGCTGGCGGTGGCCATTGCGGTGTTGTCGCGGCTGGCCAAGGCGGTACAGGAATACGTAACGCGGCTGGTCGTACAGAAATTCGGCACGCAGATGTTCAACGACGGCCTGCGCCAGGCGCTGCGCCTGACATTCCAGGAATTCGAAGACTTGCGCAGCGGCGAGACCCTTTCGTTGCTGCAGAAAGTGCGCACCGACAGCGAGCGCTTCATCAACGCCTTTATCAACACAGTGTTCGCGGCATTGGTCGGCATGGGTTTCCTGGTCTGGTACGCCGTGACCCGGCATTGGCTGCTGGTGCCGGTGTTCCTGGTGGGCGTACTGGTGCTGGGCGGCCTGACGGGGCTGCTCAGCAGGGAAATCAAGACCCAGCAGCGGTCCATCGTGCGCGAGACGAATCGCAGTTCGGGCTTTATTGCCGAATCCTTGCGCAATATCGAGCTGATCAAGAGCCTGGGGCTGACCTTTCCCGAAATCCGCCGCCTTCAGGCACAGACATTGCGCATCTTCGAGCTGGAAATGCAGAAGGTCAAGCGCATCCGCCTGTTGTCGTTCTTGCAAGGCGTGACGCTCAGCATGTTGAGGCTGGCGATCCTGTTTGCGTTGCTTTGGCTGATCTTCCGTGATGTGCTCAGCCCGGGCGAGTTGATAGCCATGCAGTTCATTTCGGTGGCGATTTTTGCGCCGCTGCAGGAGCTCGGCAATATCATCCTGGCGTATCGCGAAGCCGAAGCGTCGTTGTCGAACTTCGACGCGCTGATGCACAAGCCCATCGACCGGCGCCCCGAATCCCCGCAGGACTGCGGCCCGATCACGCATGTGCGCTTTGCCGACGTGGTGTTCCGCCACAAGGGCGCATCCGACAACGCGCTGGACGGCGTGTCTTTCTCGGCCGCGCTGGGCGACACGATTGCTTTCGTGGGGCCGTCGGGGTCCGGCAAGTCCACGCTGGTGAAACTGTTGCTGGGGCTGTACAGGCCCGCGCAGGGCGAGGTGTTCTATAACGATATTTCGACCAAGGTCTTGCGCTATAACCGAGCGCGTCGCCAGGTTGGCCTGGTGACCCAGGAACCATACTTGTTCGCGGGCACGCTGCGCGACAACCTGCGGCTGGTAAAGGCGGACGCTACCGACGAAGAAATCGTGGACGCAATGCAGCAGGCGGCCTGCGCCTACCTGTTGCAGAAATCGCCCGCCGGCCTGGGCACGCATATAGGCGAAATGGGGCTGAAGCTGTCGGGTGGCGAGAAGCAACGCCTGTCTATCGCACGGGCCTTGATACGAAGGCCACGCCTGCTGATTTTCGACGAGGCCACTTCGGCGCTGGACTCCCTCACCGAAGAGCAGATATCCGCCACGGTGCGGCGTATTTCGGCCAGCCGCAGCCAGATCACCATATTGATCGCGCATCGGCTGTCCACCATCATGCACGCCGACACCATCTTCGTGCTGGAAAAGGGGCGCGTCGTGGAAAGCGGCACGCACACCGAACTGCTGGCGCGCACTGGCCTTTACTACGCCATGTGGCGCCAGCAGATCGGCGAACGGCCAGGCGCGCCGTCGCGGATTTCTTCTTCGTAGAATGCGCACCGTTGAATCAGAGGGCTGGATTGATGCGTTTACAACGGCTTGTCACACTATTGGTGATAGCGATCCCGGGCCTTTTCGGCGTCGCGGCGGCCAACACCGTGGCCGAAACCGCGGCGCGGGTCGAGGCAAGGCTGGGCGGACGGGTGGGCGTGGCGCTACAGCGGCTCGGCGAGCCTGCTGTGGCGCTCTACCGCGCCGATGAACGGTTTCCTATGGCCAGCACCTTCAAGGCCCTGGCGTGCGGCGCGCTGTTGGCCAAGGTGGATGCCGCGGAGCAAAGCCTGGATACCGTGGTGCTGTACGGCCCCGAAACACTGGTGCCGTATTCTCCGGTCACGGCCCAACATGTCGGCAAAGGCATGACACTGGCGCAGCTTTGCCACGCCACCATTACCTTGAGCGACAACACCGCCGGCAACCTCGTGCTGCGACGCATCGGGGGCCCGGCGGGGCTGACGGCGTTCCTGCGCAGTACGGGCGACGAGATGTCGCGACTGGATCGGTGGGAACCCGAGCTGAACGAGGCCTTGCCCGCAGACCCCAGAGACACAACGACGCCACGTGCGGCAGCCGGCACATTGGGCCGCCTGTTGTTCCAAGGGGTGCTGTCGCCGGGTTCCAGCCATCAGCTCGAGGCCTGGATGATTGCGGACCAGGTCGCCGACGAACTGATACGGGCAAGTCTGCCGCAGGGGTGGGGGATCGGTGACAAGACGGGTTCGGGGGAACGGGGTTCGCGCTCGATCATCGCGGTGATCAGACCGCCGCACGGCAAGCCATGGCTGGCGAGCATATATCTGACGGGCAGTTCGTCCCGCCCGCAAGAGCGGAACGCCGCCGTCGCCGAGATAGGCCGGTCCATGATCCACGCCATAGCGGCCGCCATCGAACCGTCGTCGCGCTGACAGGCGCCGGGAGGCCGGCGCTTGGATCGGGCGCCACGTTATCGGGCGATCGTCGCGAGCGCCTTGCGCCCGTTCATCCATGGGCAGCGTAACGCAAAGGGCACGGCGGGCGCGATACGCGCGCAATTCGCCGTACGATGCGCCCCAGCCTCACGGCCACCCTTGTTCCAGGACGCGCCGCAGGGTGGACTCGAGCTGCCCCACAAGCGACGCCGCACGCCGCTGTTGAGGGCCACCGTATGGACGGCAGTGGCTACCGGGGCGTTCGAGGCCGTGTACATCACCTGGCAGGGCGCGGTGGGGCAGCCGTCGCATTTCAATACCAGCACTCCCTTTCACACGGCCATGTTCATCCTGATGGGAATGGCGGCGTTGCTATTCACGGCGACCTCGCTGCCGGTGGCGCACCAGCTGTGGCGGCACGCCGATGGCATGGCCCCGGCATACCGCCTTGGGGCGGTGCTGGGGCTGCTTCTGACGTTCGCGGCCGGGGCGGGGGGGGGTGTGGCCATCAGCGCCCATGGCGGGCCGCTGGTGGGCGCCGCGGCCGGGCCAGGCCTGCCGCTGACAGGCTGGTCGGTTACGGGGGGAGATCTGCGCGTGGCGCATTTCCTTGGCGTGCATGCCCAGCAGGTATTGCCTTTGGTCGGGTATCTGCTGGGCGTGGCGGGCGGGCGCCACGCGTCGGCAGCGGTCGCCCTGGCCACTGCTGCCTACCTGGGCCTGGTGGGGCTGGCGCTGGCGCGCGCGTACGCGGGCCTGCCTTTATTTGAGTTCTAGCCCTGCGGCGGCTTGTTCGCCTCGCGGGCCTTTGTGGCGTCCGTGCGCGGGGTGATTTCCATAATCAGCTCAACGCGCCGGTTCGCTGCACGCCCTGCGGCGGTGTCGTTCGGGGCAATCGGGCGGGTGTCGGCGTATCCGACGGCGCGCAGCCTTGCCGGGTCGACCCCGCCCCGAACGAGTTCCCGCAGCACGCTTGTGGCCCTGCCGGCAGAGAGCTCCCAGTTCGATGGAAACTGCCGGGTCTGGATCGGCACGGGGTCGCTGTGGCCTTCGACCGAAACGGGGTGCCCCTGGCTGCGATTGATTACGCCGGCCATGCGCGCGATGACGCGCAGCCCGTTGGGGCTGAGCATGGCCTGGCCGGATGGAAACAGTAGTTCGTTGCTGATGCGAAAGCTGATCGATTTTTCGTTGACAATGACATCCACGTCGTCGCCCAGGCCATCCAGGCCCAGTTCCGCTATCGAGGGTGGCTGGGGTTCGGGGGGCGCAGGCTCTGCGGGGCTAGCAGGCGCGTCTGGCGTCGCGGCCGGTTCGGCGGCCGGGGCGGGCTGCGCAATGCCGGCCAGGCCGGAAAGCGGCGCAAACGTTTCCCGAGCAGCGGACAGGCCGGGCAGATCGGGCATGGGCAGCAAAGCCGTCATGTCGCCAGGCGGCGTTTGCGCAGCGTTTGCCGCGCCGGCGGGGCTGGCGAGCAAGCCCAGCAGTTGCACGGGCAGTGAAGCTGCGGGCGCACGGCTCGGCAACTGCGACACCCCCAGCAGCACCACCAGCATTGCCAGAAGCAAGGTGAGCAGATCCAGATAGGTCAGAAGCCAGCTTTCGGACTCCGGCTCGACCTGGGTGTCGACGTGCCAGCGTGCGTAGCGGCCGCCTTCGTGCAAGGGCGCCCGGATCGGTGCAGACGGGGCCCGCGCAGCGGCCTGGCGCTGTTGACGCTGCCGGCGCAGGGCATCGATGCGGTCGGCCAGGCTCATGGACGCGCGCTGGCCGCACGGGGCAGGGCGTTGGTCGCAAGGCCCGGGGCTGCAGGCGCCGCCTTGGCAGCCTTTGCCGCCGCGGCAGGCTTGGCGCTCGCCATGGCCTCGGCGCCGGAACGAGCCGGCTGGCCGGCGCCGTCGTCGATCTCGTCATCGAAATGCATCATGAACGAGTTCAGCGTTTCCCGCAGCACAGCGGGGCCGCGCCGGGCGCACATCAGGGAAATGCCTTGAAGCACCATGTTCATCAGGATCAGCCGCTGTTCGGTGCGACGTTCCAGCTTGACGGCGATAGGCTTGCACACCAGGTTGGCCAGCAATATTCCATAGAAGGTCGTCATCAGGGCCACCGCCAGATGTTGCCCGATGACCGCCATGTCGCCGCCGCCCAGCACCGACATCAGGTTGATGAGCCCGACCAGCGTCCCCAGCATGCCGAACGCCGGCGCGAAGCCGGCCATGATTCGGAACATCTGCGCCTCGGCACGTTCGCGGGCGCGCAGACGGGCGATGCGCCATTGCAGCAACTCGATGATCTGGTCTTCGGGCGTGTGATCGATGATCAGTTGAACGCCGGTCCGCAGGAATGGGTTGGCGACCTTTTGCAGCGCCTGTTCCACCTTGTGCACATCTGCGTTCATCCACAGTTGCGCCAGCGTCGCGAGTTCGTCGATGTCGCGTCGGGCATCAATCTTCTCGCCACGGAATACTGTGCGCACCAAGGCGAACACGCGCGCCACTTCACGCAGCGGGTAGCTGATGAAAAGCGCGGCGCAGGTGCCGCCCACGACCACGAGCAGGCCCGGCAGGTTTATGTAAAGGCCGGGGTCGCTGGCCGAAAGCGCCAGCGCCACGGCCAGCGTAACGACGGCCACCGCGATGCCGATAAGGGTCGAAACGTTCATGACAATGAGCCTCGCGCAAAAGAGCGCGGAAAGGGCTCATTCTAGAAACGGCAGGCGCAGCTCAATCGGTGGATAACGGCAGGAAATCGGGGGATTTAAGGGAATTACAGCAAAACTGGGGGGCGACGGGGCGCAGAAAAGTGTCAGACTCCGGCGTGGGTGGGGGGAGCATCTTGGGATGTCGGTGTCTGAAACCTGTGAGCGACTTGAGATGTAGGTGTCTGACACCTGACGGAGTCAGACACCGGTGACGGCGAGTTCGCGATATAGCGCGATATAGGTGTCTGACTCCGCCAGGTGTCAGACACCGACACGACCGGCATGGGTGTCAGACACCGAGACGCCCTGGGCTCTTCCACACTGGCGCTCGCTCTAGAGCGATACGGGCCGAAAACCCCGGTCGAAGCCCGCCGTGGCGTTCGCAGCAGGCTTACTGGCGCGGCGCGCCGCCGGCCGGGGCTTGTTCGCGCACCATCGAAATCACGCGCTGGCGCAATTGGGGGTCCTGCTCTACGGCCTGGCCGATTCCGTTGAACTCGTCGACGGTCAGGCCGTCGGCGTTGACCATCCGGACCATTTTCTCGTCGGCCTCGCGATAGACTTCTTCACGTGCGGCGTCATCCTTGGCGGCCTGCAGTTTCGGACGGTATTCATCGGCCACCATGGCGACTTTCTGCGAAGCGCTGGCGAATTTCTGCAATTGCGCTTCGGACGGCTGGATAGCGGGTTGGGACTGGGCGGGCGGTTGCGCGGCCGGCGCGGCCTGGGCCTGCGCTGCCATTGGCGACACGCTCACGGCCAGTACGGCAGCTGCAAAAAAGGCGGAAGTGATACGCGGCATGAGGCCTCCTTGGTCGAGTCAATGCGTAAGGCCCATGATGACAAGCCCACGGCCCCGCCTCAAGTTCTGCGATGTTTGCGCATGTGACCAGGGCCTGGGACGCCAGGTTACGGTGCGTTTCAAGGAGGATCAGGAGTTCAGCGCGCGCGCTCGCGACAGCAGCAAATTGTGCTCTGGTTCATTGCGCGCCATCTCGGCGGCGCGCAAGAATTCGGCCCGTGCCTCTTGGATGCGCCCCAGGCGCGCCAGCAAATCGGCCCGCACGCTGGGCAACAAGTGGTATGCGGCCAGCACTGGCTCGGCCGACAGGGCATCAACCAGGGCCAGAGCCGCCTGCGGACCCTGCGCCATGCCTACCGCCACGGCGCGGTTCAGTTCGACCACGGGCGACGGCGCCACCTGAACCAGCGCGTCATACAGCGACACGATCTGCCGCCAGTCGGTGTCTTCGGGACGCGCGGCGCGCGCATGGCAGGCGGCCAGCGCCGCTTGCAGCGTGTATGGGCCGGGCGAATCGGCAAGTTCCTGTGCGCGCTGCAACGCCGCCAGGCCGCGCCGGATGAGCAACGCGTCCCATAATGACCTGTCCTGGTCCATCAGCAGGATAGGCCGGCCCTCCGCATCCACGCGGGCGGCCAGGCGCGCAGCCTGCAGCTCCATCAACGCGGCCAGGCCGTGCACTTCGCTTTCCTGCGGGGCCAGTTCGGCCAGCACGCGGCCCAGCCGCATCGCTTCCTCGCACATCGCCGGACGCGTCCAGTCAGCGCCTGCCGTGGCCGCGTAACCCTCGTTGAAGATCAGGTAGACCACTTCCAGCACTGAAGCCAGGCGCGTGGCCAAGTCGGCGCCTCGGGGCACCTCGAATGGCACGCCCGCGTCGCGCAAGGTGCGTTTGGCGCGCACGATACGCTGCGCGACAGTGGATTCCGACACGAGAAACGCGCGCGCGATTTCGTCGGTGGTAAGCCCCCCCAGCAGGCGCAGCGTGAGCGCCACGCGGGCTTCGGTCGACAGCACCGGGTGGCACGCGGTAAATACCAGGCGCAGCAGGTCGTCTCCGATGTCATCCTGCCGCGCGGCGTCGAGCGCATCGACAAAATCGGGCTCGACGTGGGCCTGCAAGGCGTCCATTTCGTGGCTCAATTGTTCGTGCTTGCGCGCATGCAGGGTGTCCTGCCGCAGCCGGTCCAGCGCCCGGCGCTTGGCGGCAGTCATGAGCCAGGCTCCGGGGTTGTCGGGGATGCCGTCGACCGGCCAGCGTTCCAGCGCAGTGACCAGCGCATCCTGCGCCAGTTCTTCGGCCAGGCCCACATCGCGCACCAGGCGCGCAGCATGCGCCACGACCTTGGCGGATTCGATGCGCCAGACGGCTTCGATGGCCTGGTGGACGGCATCTCGCGAACTCATTGCTTCAGGATCTCCGCATTCGGATCCATGTACATCAATTCCCAGATGTGCCCATCGGGGTCTTCGAACGCATGGCCATACATGAAGCCGTAGTCCTGAGGGTCGCGGGGCACCGAGCCGCCCGCCGCCACTGCGCGCGAAACCAGGTCGTCGACTTCGGCGCGGCTTTCGCACGACAGGCAAACCAGCACTTCGGTGCTTTGCTTGGGGTCGCACAATGGCTTGTTGACGAAAGTCTTGAAGTAGTCGCGGGTCAGCAGCATGGCGTACAGGTTCTCGCCCAGCACCAGGCAGGCGGCATTCTGGTCGGTGAAGCGGGGGTCGAAGTCCAGCTCCAGTTGCTTGAAAAACGCCATGGAGCGGGGCAGGTCGGAAACAGCCAGGTTGACGAAGATCTGTTTGTGCATGATGGTTCTCTTGGCAAGTCGATGCAAGGAAGGTGCCGGATGCGGCGCTATGGCTTGGGCAGCGCGCGCAGCGGCATGTCGTACAACGGTCGTACTTCAATCTCGGCGGCCACGCCGGGGCCCGCCGGCGCCGGAAAGCGCCGGGCCCATTCCAGCGCTTCGGCGCGGGTTCGCACCTGGATCACGGTATAGGCCGCGGCATGGTCGCAGCCCTGCTGGTGTGGGCCTTCCAGCGTTTCGCAATGCCCGTCGGCATAGCGCAGGCGCCAGCCCGTGGCGCTGGGCTGCAGCCCGGCGGCATCGAGCAATACGCCGGCCCGTGCCAGGGTGTCGTGGTAGGCGGCCATTTCCGAGGGCCAGCTATCTCCGGGCCGGCTGCCGGCGATGGGGTCGGCATTGGCTCTGGCGATAATGATGAAACGCATGGCGCAGTCTCCGGTGTGGCGGCGCGCCGGATTCGGCGGCCATTGCAGACACGACGGGCAGCGCGCCATCAGATCGACAAAGCGCGGTTGGGTTAAGGGAAAACCCCTATAAACGATTGCGTCAGCTGAAGCAGGGGCCCACTTCGCGAATTTCCACCGTGCACCATTGCGCCGCCGGACATTGCGCCGCGATTTCCACGGCTTCGTCGCGGGTGGCGCAGTCGAGCAGGAAGAAGCCGCCTATCATTTCCTTGGCTTCGGCGTACGGGCCGTCGATAAGGCGAGGCCGGCCGTCGCGCACCTGCAGTTTCACGCCCTCGGCCTCGGACTTGAGCGATTGGGCATCGCGCAGCAGGCCGCGCGCTTTCAGGTCGGCCGCGTAGCGCAGCATGCTGTCATAGGCGGCGTGGCCTGCCTGCTCGGAACGCTGCGCGCGTTGGCCGATGGGTTCGACGATGAGCAGCATATAGGGCATGGCGACTCCGTGTGCATGGGGGCAGGAAGCCGAGTTTATTGCCCGCATGCCCGGGATGGAAGTGCAGAATCGCCCATCCGGTGTATCGTCGCCGTGTTGTGACACGGAGAAGCACATGACCGCGACCCAGGAAAGCATCAGCATGGCGGTGTTCTGCGATTTCGAGAACGTCGCGTTGGGCGTGCGAGACGCCAATTACCAAAGGTTCGATATCAAGCCGGTGCTGGAGCGCCTGCTGCTCAAGGGCAGCATCGTGGTAAAGAAGGCCTATTGCGATTGGGAACGTTATCGCGAGTTCAAGGCCATCATGCACGAGGCGAATTTCGAACTGATCGAGATTCCGCACGTGCGGCAGTCAGGCAAGAATTCGGCGGACATCCGGCTGGTGGTGGACGCGCTGGACCTTTGCTATACAAAGCTGCACGTCGACACCTTCGTGATCATCAGCGGCGATTCGGACTTCTCGCCCCTGGTATCCAAACTGCGCGAAAACGCCAGGCAGGTGATAGGGGTAGGGGTAAAGCGCTCGACCTCGGATCTGTTGATCGCCAATTGCGATGAGTTCATTTTCTATGATGATCTGGTGCGCGAACGACAGCGTCCCGAACAGAAGGGCGGCGCGGCGCGTGAAGCCGCCTCTGCGGGCCGGCGCAACCAGGAAGAAGACCCCGGCCGCAAGGCAGAGATCGAGGCGCGCCGCACCCAAGGGATCGAGATCGCCGTCGAGACGTTCGAAGACTTGGTGTCCGAACGCGGCGACAGCGGCAAGATCTGGGCTTCGGTACTGAAAGAAGCCATCAAGCGTCGCAAGCCGGATTTCAGCGAGTCGTATCACGGCTTCAAGACGTTCGGCAATCTGCTTGAAGAGGCGCAGGCCCGCGGGTTGCTGTCATTTGGCCGTGACGAAAAGTCTGGCGCGTATGTGTACAGGGCCGTGCCAGCCGAGCCCGAGCCGGCGCGCGCCGGGGGCAGCCGCGGGGCCCGCAAGACTGCCGCCCGCAAGAAAGCGGCTTCAAAAGCCGACGCGGCAATAGAGCGTACCGCCGACATGCTGACCGATGCTGTGGTGTCGCCGGCGGATGCAGACATCGCCACGCAGGCGGCCGCCCAATCCGGCACCGACGCACCCGCCCAGACCACGCCGCCGGCTCGCAAGGCGACGCCGCGCACTCGCCGGCCACGAAAAACGGAGCAGAACTGAGTGCCCTCATATTGTGACTATTTGCAACGAACGCTCCGGCGTGCGCTAGACTAAGAGCCTTGACCGCCCAGGCCCGAGCCCCGGGCGGCGGTATATCTGGCTACCCGTTAAGCATTGCTATGGACACAACCCAAACTGTGGCGCGCGAATGGCGCGCCGCCTGGCGCGCACAAGCGCAGTCCCGTCCCTTTGTGGCGCTGGGGCTTGCTGCCGCATCGGCGGCCGCGCTGTTGCTGTTGGCCGCCGGCCTGTACCGGGGGCTTACCGGAGTCGAACCTGGCTACATACGCTACGCCGCGCTGGGCGGCCTGGCCGGGTTTGGCGCCACCGCAGTGGGGGCGCTGCTCGCGGTGGGGTTGCGCAGCATCCAAGACCGCACGCAGGACATCATGCTGGGGTTCGCGGCGGGCATGATGCTGGCGGCCAGCGCGTTTTCACTGGTTCTACCGGGACTGGCGGCCGCCGAAGGTCTGGTGGGCGATGGCCCGGCCGCAGCCGCCGTGGTAGTGCTGGGCCTGGCGCTGGGAGTGCTGCTGATGCTGGGCCTGGATGTGTTCACGCCGCACGCGCACGATAGCACCGGGCCTTGCGGGCCCGATGCCGAACGCCTGAACCGCGTCTGGTTGTTCGTGCTGGCCATTACGCTGCATAACCTGCCCGAGGGCATGGCGATAGGCGTGGGCTTTGCCAACGGCGATATGCAGGTTGGCCTTCCGCTGACATCCGCGATTTCCATCCAGAATATTCCGGAAGGGCTGGCGGTGGCCATGGCTTTGCGCGCCACGGGCCTGTCGCCATGGCGCGCCGCGCTGGTGGCGGCCGCCTCCGGCCTGATGGAGCCCCTGGGCGCGATGGTGGGGCTGGGAATGTCCAGCGGCCTGGCGCTGGCGTATCCCGTCAGCATGGGCCTGGCAGCTGGCGCCATGATTTTTGTCGTGTCCCATGAAGTCATTCCCGAAACGCACCGCAATGGCCACCAGACGCCCGCCACGGTAGGCTTGTTGGCAGGCTTTGCCGCGATGATGTTCCTGGATACGGCGCTGGGTTAGGTGCTTTTGTGCTTCGGGGTGAATCGTGATCGCGCTGCTTGAGGCTCATCGGGCCGGGTTGTTGCAACGCCGGCATTGGTTGCCGAATATCGTTTCGGGCGTCATTGTCGGGGTGGTGGCCCTGCCGCTGGCCATGGCGTTTGCCATCGCATCGGGCGTCAAGCCCGAACAGGGCCTGTACACGTCGATCGTCGCCGGCCTGCTGGTTTCCATATTCGGCGGCAGCCGGCTGCAGATTGCCGGGCCTACTGGCGCGTTCATTGTCATCCTGGCCGGAGTGGTCGCCGAATACGGCGTGGCGGGGCTGCAGCTGGCCACGCTGATGGCGGGCGTGATCCTGCTGCTGCTCGGCGTGGCGCGCATGGGCGCAGTGATCAAGTTCATCCCCGCTCCGGTCATCGTGGGTTTCACGGCCGGCATCGGGGTGATCATCTGGGTGGGGCAATGGAAAGACTTCTTCGGTCTGCCCCCGACTGAAGGCGTTCATTTCCACCAGAAGCTGTGGCAACTGCTGCAGGCGTTGCCGCAACTGCACCCGGCCACGACGGGCCTGGCGCTTTTCAGTCTGGCGTTGCTGATCCTGTCTGCGCGCGTGCCATACCTCAAGCGCGTGCCTGGCCCGCTGGTGGCGCTGGTCGCCGCCACGGTGCTGCAGGCGGTCTTCGCCTTCGATGGTGTAGCCACTATCGGATCGGCGTTTGGCGGAGTGCCTCAAGGGCTGCCGTCCTGGCAGTGGCCCGAGGTCACCCTGCCGCGCCTGATCGAATTGATCGGGCCGGCGTTCGCCATTGCTATGCTGGGCGCTATCGAATCCCTGCTGTCCGCCGTTGTGGCCGACGGCATGGCGGGCACGCGGCACCAGTCGAACCAGGAACTGATAGGCCAGGGCATCGCCAATATCGCCGCGCCGCTGTTCGGCGGCATCGCCGCCACAGGCGCCATCGCCCGCACCGCAACCAATATCCGCAATGGCGGCACCAGCCCCCTGGCCGGCATCGTGCATTCGCTTACGCTGATTGCCATCGTCGTGCTGGTTGCGCCGTTGGCCGAAGACGTGCCGCTCGCCGTACTGGCTGCCATCCTCTTCATGGTGGCATGGAACATGAGCGACGTGCGGCATGTGGTGAAGATGCTGCGTCGCGCGCCACGCGCCGATGTGGTCATTCTGCTGGTGACCTTTCTGTTGACCGTGTTCGCCGACCTGGTCGTGGCGGTGAACATCGGGGTGATACTCGCCACCCTGCATTTCCTGCGCCGCATGGCCTCCAGCGTGGGTGTGTTGCCCATACAGGGCGAAGAACTGCGTTTCGAACTGGCGGCCAATGGCATTGCCGACCTGCCGGAAGGCGTGCTCGTCTACACGATAGAAGGCCCATTGTTCTTTGCCGCTGTCGAGAATTTCGAGCACGCGCTGGCCAGCACGCACACCGATCCGCGCCTGCTGGTAATAAGCCTGCGGCGCGTACCGTTCATCGATGCGACGGGCCTGCAGATGCTCGAAGAAGTCATTGCGCGCCTGCAGCAGCGCAAGGTAAGGGTGCTGCTGGCCGAAGCCAATCCGCGGGTGCGGGGCAAGCTTGCCAAGGCCGGGGTGGTGGACCTGGTTGGCCCCGACGCGATGTTCGACACCTTGAAACAGGCGCTGGCCGCCTGCGGGGCCGTGGCGGCGCGCCCCGGTCATCCCGATGGCGGCGCGGGCGGGCAGGGGGTCGGAGAAGGGCGCCTCTAGCGGACGTGCCGACGCGGCCCCTGCCGCCATCCGTGATCAAGGGGGGCCGCGCCGGCGGGCTTCAACGGCGGCCGTTCAACAGGCTGCCGCCGATTTTCAGCAGATCGCCCAGGCCCACCTGTCCGTCGCCGTCCTGGTCCAGCAAAGAACCCAGAAGATCGCCGCCAACTCCGCCCTGCTGGCGTGCCGCGTCGCGCTCGTGCGTCAGTGTGGCGCCCAGGCTGTCGGCGTCCATGCCGCTGCCTTGCATGCGCTTGGCCAGAAAGGCCATCACGATAGGCGCAAGCAGTTTCAGTAATTGGGCGGCATTACTGCCGCCCAGTCCGGTGGCCTGCCCCAGATTCTGTTCGGCCCGGTCGCGGTTCTGTCCGAAGACGTGGCCCAGTATGGCGCCGCCATCGAGCTGGCCGCCTTCGGCAGGGGCGCCCCCGCCCAACAACGACCCCAGCAGGCTGCCGAGATCGGCGCCGCCATTGTGGTCGCGCTGCAGCGCGCCGAACAGGTCCTGCGCGCCCTGGGGCTGCGCAGCGTTCTGGCCCAGAGCGCCCAGCAGCAATGGCAGCGCGGCGCCCACCGCGCTTTGCGTCTGGGCCGTGTCGGACCCCAGTTGTTGGGCCAGTTGCTGCATGGGTGCGCCCTGCAGTTGTGCGTACAGTTCGTCAGAGAGAGTGGCGGGCGAATTCATGGTGTTTCTTCCTGGATGACGGGTTTCTGAAGCGTACCACCGGAGGCGGGTGAAGACGATACGGCGGGTGCGTTGCGCAGCAGCAGGCCGCCCAGCAAGGCCGCGATGGCCGCGCAGATGGCGCCCAGCATGAAGGCCAGACGATAGCCGCCGTTCAGTGCCTCGGGCAGTATCGTGCCGGCTTGAGTCAGGGCCGCCGTGTGCGCGGCGGCCACGCTGGCCAGGATCGCCAGCCCCAGCGCGCCGCCCATCATGAAGGCAGTATTGACGATTCCCGAGGCCAGGCCGGATTCGTGCGGCGCCACATCGTTCATTGCCGCCAGCAACAAAGGATTGAAGGCGATGCCGGCGCCCAGGCCCAGCAGCAGCATGCCGGGCAGAATGTGCACGCCGAAGCTGCCATCGATGGGGGCCTGGGAGAACAGGGCCAGCCCGGCCGCGGCGGCGGTCAAGCCCGCCGCCAGCGGGCCGCGCACGCCAAAACGCATGACCAGGCGCGCCGATACGCCCAGCGAACAAACGGCCATGACCAGGTTGCCGGGCAGGAAAGCCAGGCCCACCTGCATGGCGCTATAGCCCAGCACCAGCTGCATGTACAGCGCCGAAATAAAGAACCAGGCAAACATTGCCGCGGCCCACAGCACGCCTACCGCGTTTGCCGTGGCAAGGTTGCGCAACCGGAACAGGCCCAGCGGCATCAACGGCGAGCGCGCCCGCGATTCGATAAACAGGAATGCCGCCAGCAGTGCCGCCGACAGCGTCAGCAGCCCCATCGATTGGATCGAAGTCCAGCCTGCCTGGTTGCCATTGACCACCGCATACACCGCCAGCATCAGCGATAGCGTGACGGTGAAGGCGCCGGCCACGTCCAGGCGCACGCCGCTGGCGGCGCGCGTGCCCGGCAACAGCACCAGGCACAGGCCGAACACGGCGGCGCCGATGGGCAGGTTCACCAGGAAGATCCAGTGCCAACTGAGCTGGCTGGTAAGAAGCCCGCCCAGCAGCACGCCCACGCTGCCGCCTCCGGCGCACACAAACCCGTACACCCCCATGGCCCTGGCCCGTTCGGCAGGTTCGGGAAAGAGCGACATGATGAGCGACAGCGACACGGCCGACACCACTGCGCCGCCCACGCCCTGTATCGCGCGCGCCGCCACCAGCATTTCCTGGCTGGTTGCCAGCCCGCAGGCCAGCGATGCCACGGTAAACAAGGTCAGGCCGGCCAGAAACACCCGCCGCGAACCGAAGAGGTCACCCAGTTTTCCGCCCAGCAGCAAGAAACCGCCGAACGTCAGCATATAGGCGTTCACCACCCATACCAGCGCGGTTTCCGTAAAGCGCAGATCGGTGCGTATCGATGGCAGGGCCACATTGACGATCGTGGTGTCCAGCACGATCATCAGTACACCCAGGCACAGCACGATCAGCGCCAGCCAGCGCTGTTTATCTTGTGAAGCATGCGGCATGCGTATTCCCTGGAATGATTTCAGCTGGCGATCTGGCCGCCATTGATAAGCCACGACGTTCCGTAGCGGTCGGTCAGCGCGCCGAATGTCTCGGCCCAGAAGGTTTTTTGCAGCGGCATGGTGACCGTGCCGCCTTCGGCCAGATTATTGAAGATGCGCGTGGCGTCGGATACGGTGGGAAACATCAGCGCGAGCGACACGCCGTGCTGGCCCTGGTAAGGCTGGCCGTCGATGACATCGGCTGCCATCAGTGTCTGGCCGTCCAGGTTCAGCCTGGCGTGCATGATGCGCTCGTGCATGTTGGCGGGGATGCCCGCGCTTTCCGGCGCCTGCGCGTAAGTCAGCATGGCTTCTACGCGGCCGCCCAGCGTATGCTCGTAAAAGCGCAGCGCTTCGGCGCACTGGCCGTCGAACGACAGATAAGCACAAAGTTGGGGCATGATGCGTCTCCGGTTGTTATGCGGGGCGATGGCCTGTGTGGCCACGAGTGCGCCACCAGTGGTGTAATGGCGACCGCGCCCATGATTGATGAATACAGCGTCACCATGACCATCCAGATAAACGAAGAACTGCGCACCTATATAGATCCGCTCAGCCCCGACGAATATGCTGCCCTCGAGCGCAGCTTGCTGGCAGAAGGTTGCCGCGATGCTTTGGTGCTGTGGGGCGACATTCTGGTAGATGGCCACAATCGCTACGAACTGTGCCGCAAGCACGGCATCGAGTTCAAGACCACGCAGAATACCCGGTTTACGTCACTTGATGATGTCAAGTTGTGGATGATTGAAAATCACCTGGGGCGCCGCAGCGTATCGGACTTCCAGCGCGGCGTGCTGGCGCTGCGCAAGAAAGAGATTCTGCAGGCGCGCGCGGCGCAGGCCGGGCAAGAAACGACCGCTGCGGCGGAGTCGTCCACGGGCCCGGCGCCAGTGCTCAGCCGCCAGGCGCTGGCGCGCGCCGCCCGGGTCAGCAGCACAACCCTGGGGCAGATCGAAAAAATCCAGAAGGCGGCTGCTCCCGAGCTCGTGCGGGCCGTAAAGGTAGGCGATATTTCGATCAACGCCGCCGCGGCGGTGGCCGCGTTGCCCGTCGATAAACAGGCGGCCGCGGCTGCCGAGGGCCGCAAGGCATTGCGCGAACTGGCCCGCCAGGCGCGGCAGGCCCGCAAGACACCCGGCGAGTCGCAAACCGACGCGCCGGCGGACGGGGCGGCCGAGCCCGCGATCGATGATTATCCCGCCGAGGTGGGGCGATTGCGTCGCCTGGTGGCCGCTCTGACCGAAGAGCGCGATGCGCTAAAAAAGAAGGTCATGCATCTGACCGTTGCGCTGGCCGAAGCGCGCAAGCAAGACTGAAAGCTCTGGCGCGCCGCCGCAGCAAGGGGGGCTGCGGCCTACGCCCGCCGCAGCTTCATGTTGAACCGGAACTTCTCTGCCGGGTATAGGTTGATCGATATTTCGGCGATCTTGTCGGACGTATTCTTGTAGGTGCGCCGTACTTCGACCACGCTGGAACCAGGCTCGATTTGCAGGCCTTCGGCCAGTTCGTCGGGTACCGGCAAAACCCTGAGCATCTGCTCGATCTCGACCATGCGTTCGCCGTATATGTCTTCGATGATGCGCCAGATCGGCCCTCGCTGGCGCTCCAGCATGCGCTCCACGCCGGCATACTCGGCCGCCACCAGGACTTCCGTCCAGCAGATAGGCGGGGCGGCGTTGTCCTCGCCCAGGCGATAGCCCTGCAGGCGCAGCCAACGCTGCCCGGGCGGCAATGTGGCTTCGTCCAGCCGCAGGCCGTCGCTTTCGACAAAATCGCTGCGGTCTATCGCATACCGGCTCTCGGCGGCGTAGGCAATGAGTTCGTCGATGGACGCGACGCGGTGAACATTGAACGGCGTGCTGGCGGGCGGGGGCATGACGGTGGTGCCCGAACCCTGCCGTGACGATACCAGGCCGTCTGCGCGCAATTGGCGCAGAGCTTCACGCACCGTATGACGGCTGACAGTGAAGCGTTCGGCGAGCTCTTCTTCAGTAGGCAACTGCGAGCCCACCGGGAACACGCCTCGGACGATGTCGGCACGCAAATGCTGGACCAGCTGGCGGTACAAAGGCTCGCCCGCCGCCGCCGGGCGCTGCAGCAGCGAGCGCCGCCGCCCGGTTTTCGCAGGTGTACGTGCAACTTGCGTGGTTTTCTTTGCTACAGGCATGGCGGGGATTCTACCTCGTGCCGGGGGCGTAAAACCTTTCGTCGCGGGATGGATCCTGCTGCCAGGCGCCTCGCGATATATACATCCGCGCTGTGGCCGGATAATATGTTCGTACAACTTATTAGTAATAACACCAATGCTCTTACAAGGGCAGGGTGATAGCATTACAGTTGTACGGACAACTACAAATCTAAAGATTGCGGGGTTCGCGATCAAGGAGACAACGGTGAAACCTGATGCTGAAGTGACATCAACCGCGCAGCGATTGCGGTTCTCGATGCGAAATCTGCCCTTGCTGGAGGACGGCGCGACCATGGACCTGTTGGGGCTGTCTCCCATGCTGTGGGCGCATTCCAAGGTGTATTCGTCGGGCGGGGAAAACGCGCTGCACAGCCATGACATCGAGGATCATGTGTTCCTGGTGCTGCAGGGCGAGGCGGAGTTTCATTTCGAGGACGGAAGCAGCGCCAGGGTTCGGGCCTATGAAGGCGTGACCGTGCCGCGGGGCACACGCTACCGGTTCAAGGCCGACGAAGCGCATGGCAATCTGGTGATGTTCCGGGTGGGGGCGGCGCTGGTGAAGGATTCGTCCGATCTTCATCCCAAGTTCGGCATTCCCAATGAGGCGATGCAAAGCCGATCGGATACCCAAGGGCGCCATGCTGCAGGCGACGCGAAGCGCAACGGCGTGGCGGCCCGTCCCACCATCTTCAAGGCGGGCGCGTACTTCGCCGCCGACAACGATTAACCAGGAGTCTGGCATGCTTCGTCGACAATTCCTGCGGGGCTCCGCTGCCGTGCTGGGCGCTTGCGCCGCGCGCCTGTCTTTCGCGCAGTCATATCCAACCCGCCCGATCACGCTTTGGGTCCCGTACGCGGTGGGCGGCAATGCCGACCTGACGGCGCGCCTGTTCGCCGATTCGCTCGCTAAGACGCTGGGGCAGTCCGTTGTGGTCGGCAATAAGCCTGGCGGAGGCGGCGCCATAGGGGCATTGCACGTGACGGGTTCGCCTCCCGATGGCTACAACCTGTTGTTCTGCGCTCCCAGCGTGTTTTCAGTGACGCCCCATCTGGTCAAGGTCAGCTACGGTATCGACAGCATCCAGCCGGTATGCCTGGTCAGCAAGACGCCGCTGGTGCTGGTGGTAAAAGCAGGCAGCCGCTACAAGTCGCTCGCCGATGTCGTGGCGGCGGCCAAGGCGCGGCCGCAGACGGTGGCCATGGGCTATAGCGGCCTGGGCACGCCCAATCACCTGGCCATGCTGGATCTCGAAGCGGTGGGAAAGATTCGGTTCAACGGCATCGCGTACAAGGGCTCCAATCCCATGCTGAAGGACTTGCTGGGTGGCCAGATTGAAATTGCAGCCGACCAGGTATCCACGTCCAAGGCCTATATCGAGTCGGGCACACTGGTGCCGCTGGCGGTATTCGGGCCGTTGCAGGATGCCTTGCCCGGCATCCCGTCGGTGTCCTCGCTGGGCCCGGAGCCCTTTGACGTCACCACTTACCTGGGCATCTCCGCTCCCGCCGGCACGCCTGCCTCGATCATGCTGGCGTTGCAGAAGGCGGCGAATGCCGCGCTGCAGGAAAGTCGGTTCGTGCAAGGCGTTACCAAGATGGGTTCGTTCGTGCAGTGGGGGTCGGCCGAGGATTATGCCCGCATCATGCACAAAGAAGACGAGTTCATGCGCGCAATGGCGGCGGCCGGTCGCCTGAAGATGGAGTCGTGATATGCATGGTGACAACCAGCACGGTCACCAGGCACCGGATCCCGCGCCGGACGACTCTCCACGCCCGCCGGCCAGTTTCAGCTTGCCGGCGGGTGCCGTGGATGCGCATGCGCACGTGATCGGAACACACTGGATAACAGAGCGCAGCTATACGCCGCACCCCGCGCCGCCCGAAGCGTACCTACGGATGCTGGACCGCACCGGGATGACGTATGGCGTACTGGTGCAGGTAAGCGTGCACGGCACCGACAACACGCTGATGCGCGATACTGTGGCGGCCAACCGGCACCGCTTGCGCGGCATCGCGGTTATCCCGCACGACTTGGGCGAGACGGGGCTGCGCAGCCTGGACGAGGCTGGCGTGGTCGGTCTGCGCCTGAATACGACGACGGGCGGCGGCGTGGGCCTGGGGGCGCTGGCCGAATACGAGGCCATCTGCATGGAAATGGGCTGGCACCTGCAATTCCTGGTCAATGCCCCGCAGTTGCCTTCTCTTGCGCCGCAGATATCGAAACTGCGGGTTCCGGCCGTGTTCGACCACATGGGTTATGTGTCGCCGGACCTGGCCGGCACGGATGCGGGACAAACCTTGCTGCACATGGTCCGCGATGGCGCCTGGGTGAAGCTGTCCGGAGGATTTCGGATTTCGCTTTCCGATCCGCCCTACCAGGACGTGATTCCCTACGCGCGTGCGTTGGCCGAGGCGGCGCCCACCCGGTGTGTATGGGGATCGGACTGGCCGCACGTGAGCTTTCGCAAGACCATGCCCAATACCGGCGATCTGCTGGACCTGCTGGGGCAGTGCGTACCCGATGCCGCGGTGCGCGACGCTATTCTGGCCGGCAATGCGCAGCGGCTGTATGGGTTTTCCGGGGCAGGGTCAGACGCCGGCATATCGCCGAACTGAAAACACCCGCCCGGGGCTGTGCCGGTCAGGGCAGCAGGTCGCGGTGTTGGTCCAGCTGCGGTGATTCCAGATTGATGGTCGCGGGTTCGTGCAGGAAGCGGATGGGGCTGCCGATATGCGGCCTGCCGTCCGCGTCGCGCATCACAATGGCTCGCGCCTGGGTGTGAGGGTCCTGCAGGGCCTGGGGCAGGGTGTTGACGCCACCAAAGCACATGTCGAGCGCCTCGAGCCGGGCTTCCCATTCAGCCCTGGTGGCCTGCCCGAAGGCTTGTTCCAGGAACTCCATGACAGGCGCCTGGTGCGGGCCGGGGCCTCGCAGGCACGCCTCGGCCAGGTCGGGCCGGCCGAGTTCGTTCAATAGCGCGTGCACAAACTTCGGTTCCTGGCCAGCCAGCGCTACATGCTGGTTATCCCGCGTCCGGTAGATGCGGTAGAAGGCGCTGCCGCCGGTCGTGCGGTCCTGGCCGGGCTCGGGCGCGCGGTTGTGGGCGAACGTCGAGCCCAGCACGTTGCGCAATGCGGCGATCATGCAATCGGACATGGAGATATCCAGATAATCGCCTTTGCCTGTCTCGTGCCGGCGCAACAGCGCCATCAGTACACCGGACAGGCCTTGCAAGGCACTCAGCAGATCGGCAAACGGCAGGTTGGGAATGGCGGGGTTCGTATCGGCCCCGGCGGTCAAAGACAAAGTGCCGCACAGCGCCTGGACCGCCAGGTCGTGCGCGGGGCGGTCGCGATAGGGGCCATCCTGGCCGAAGGCGCTGATCGAGCAGTACACAAGCCGCGGGTTGATCCGGGCCAGCGTCGCATAGTCGACGCCCAGACGGGCCGCTACGCCGGGGCGGAACGATTCGATGAATACGTCCGCGGTTTCGACGAGCTTGTGCAGGGCGGCCCGGTCATGCTCGGATTTCAGATCCAGGGCGATACTTTTCTTGCCCCGGTTCAGGTTGCGGAAGAACACCGTGTGGGGCCCGTCAGACAGGCCGATGTGGCGGCCGGGGTCGCCGGCCGGCTGCTCTATCTTGATGACTTCCGCGCCATGGTCGGCCATTTCCAGCGAAAGGTAAGGGCCAGGCAGGAAGTTGGACATATCCAGTACGCGGATACCCGATAGTTTCATGACAGATCTCGCGAAGCAATGACGTCGGGAGGGCAAAGAATCGCTTCGGTATCGGCGCCCAAGGCCGAGCAGGGGCGCAGGGGCGGGCGATTCCCATTGAACTTCAGCGGGTTGGACAGCATGCGCAGGTCGGGCCTGGCGGCATGGTCGATGCGGGTCAGCATGCCGCTGTCGCGAACGAAATCACTTTGCAGGGCCTGGTCCAGCGACAGCACCGGAGCGACCGGCAGCGCCCCTTCCAGCCGCGATAGCCAATGTTGGGTGCAATGACGCGAGAACTCGTCATCCAGCAGCCCGCTCAGGCGCGCCCGGTGTTGGAAGCGCAATTCGGCGGTGCGAAATTGCGGGTCGGCCGCCAGGTCGTCGCGCTCCAGCGCCTGGGTGAGGGCTTCCCAGAACTTCTGGGTCATGCACATGATGAAAATCCAGCCGTCGGCGGTGGGAAATGTCTGTACAGGCGTCAAGGAATAATGCGCGCTGCGCTTTTGCCGCTGGGCGGCATGCTGTTCGTTGAGCAGCCACGTGGCGGTGTAGCCAAGCTGGTGGAGCGTGACGTCGAACAGATTGGTATCTACATCGCAGCCCTGGCCGGTTTCGCGCGCGCGCAGCAGTGCCGATAGCAGGCCGACCATGGATGTAAGGCCCGTCATGTGGTCGACGATGGAAGGCGCGCCGAAGCGTGCGGGCGGTGTGCCGAGCTCGCCGGTCAGGTGCATCAGCCCGCATTCGGCCTGCATCAGATAGTCGTAGCCCGGCCATGAAGCACGGGGGTTGTCGCGGCCGTACGCGGAAATGTGCACGCATACCAATGCCTTATTGAGCCGTGACAATGACGCGTAGTCCAGCCCCAGCTTGGCCGGCTGGTCGCCGCGCAGGTTGTTCAGCACAACGTCCGCTTCACACGCCAGTGTTTCAAAGGCCTGGCGGCCTTCGTCGGACTTGATGTCCAGAACGACGCTTTGCTTATTGGTGTTCCAGCTCTGGAAATACTGGCTGTCGTCCGGGCCGAGCATGAACGGCCCCGTCTGGCGGGACGGGTCGCCGCGGGTTGCGGCGTTTTCTATCTTGATGACCTGCGCACCCAGGTGCGCGAGAAACATGGTGCCGTAGGGGCCCGCGCCGAACTGTTCTACCGAGATGATGCGTACGCCCTGCAGCGGAAGATGGGCAGGGCGCGGTACGTGACGGCCCTGTGGCTTGCCGGCACCCGGGGTCATTGCGCGGGATTCCTTTTGATCCACTGCTTGGAAATGATGATGCGCTGCATTTCGTTGGTTCCCTCGCCGATGCAGGTCAGCGGGGCATCGCGGTACAGGCGCTCTATGTCGTATTCCTTGGAGTATCCGTAGGCGCCATGGATGCGCATGGATTCGGTGCTGTTTTCCAGCGCCGCCTCGGATGCAAAGTACTTGGCCATGCCGGCTTCCATGTCGCAGCGTTCTCCGCGGTCGAAGCAGGCAGCGGCGTCCAGCGTCAGCAGACGCGCTGCGCGGGCTCTGGTGGCCATCTCGCCCAGTTTCAGGGCGATTGCCTGGTGTTCGCAGATAGGTTTGCCGAACGTCTTGCGTATCTGGGCATACTCGGTGGCCAGGCGCAGCGCGCCTTCGGCGATGCCCACCCCGCGCGAGGCGACGTTGATGCGGCCCAGTTCCAGGCCGCCCGTGGCTTGGTAAAAGCCCTGGCCTTCGACGCCGCCGATCAGGTGGTCGGCCGGTAGACGATAGTCTTCAGCGATGAGCTCTCCGCTATCGATGGACTTGTACCCCAGCTTGGCGAGCTTGCGGCTGCTGTCGAACCCGGGCCCCTTGGGCGCGATGAACAGGCTCATGCCCTTGTGGGGGGGCTGTGCGTCGGGATCGGTTTTGACCAGCAGGGCAAAGCACGAGCCTTCGACAGCGTTGGTGATCCATGTTTTTGTTCCGTTGATGACGTAGTGGTCACCATCGCGCCGGGCCGTCATGCGTATGCCTTGCAGGTCGGTGCCCGCGTCGGGTTCGGTAAGCGCAAGGCCGCCGCGGACTTCTCCGGACGCCAAGCGGGGCAGCCATTGCTGCTTCTGCTGTGCGGTGCCGAACTTCTCGATGGCCAGCGCAAGCATCAGGTGCGAGTTGAATATGCCAGTGACAGACATCCATACCGATGACACGCGCATGACGATCTTGGCATACGTGGTGGCGGGCAGGCCCAGGCCGCCGTATTCGGTGCTTACCGTCGCGCCGAACAGGCCCAGTTCCTTCATTTCTTCGACGATATGGCTGGGGTAGCGGTCGGCATGGTCGTGTTCGCGCACGACTTCGGGTTTTAGCGATCGCTCGATCCAGCGATCAACGGCAGCGAGCAGTTCGGCTTCATCGCCGGCCGAGATCGACCGAACGGAGTCTGGAGTGGTCATGGTGGCCTCTTGGTAAATACGTACGTACAAGTATTGCAGCGTAACTTGTGCCGGTCAAGTCGTATTTATCAGGTAATTCGCGCGGCTGCTTATGGCGCGGAGGCGTTTTTCTTTAAGATATACGTACAACTTATGTGGTGGTCGCCGCGCGCCGGAATGTCAGATTCACGCGTGCCGCGCCCAGGCGCGGATGATGGTTCTGGGCCACCGGCAGTACGCCGTGATAGCGCAGGCGCGCCGGGCCGCCCCAGACCACCACATCGCCGTGCTGCAATGGCACGCGCCGCGCCGGGTCGCTGCGTTGCCCGCCGCCCCAGAGGAACATGGCGTCTATGCCCAGCGACACCGATACGATGGGCGCACTCATGTCTTGCTCGTTCTTGTCCTGGTGCAGGCTCATACGCGCCTTGGGCGCATAACGGTTGACCAGGCACGCATCCGGCAAGAAGCCGGGATAACCGGCCGCGCCGGCCGCGTCTTGCGCCAGACGCAGGAATGATGGCGGCATGGCGGGCCAGGGCAGGCCGGTTTGCGGGTCATGCCGCGTGTATCGATACCCGTGGCGGTCGCTGGTCCATCCCCATGTGCCGCAATTGGTCAGGGCAGCTGACATGCGAAAGCCGCCCGGGGTTTCCATGTGGCGCAGCGGCGCTGCCTGCATGACGCTTTCCAGCGCGGGCAGCAGCGCGTCGACATAGGGCAGCGCATGGCCGCGCAGGAAGACCGCGCCCGGTTCGAGTTCAACGGGCGGTTCGCTGCCCGTGGAGAACAGGTCCAGGTTCATACAGTGGGCGCTATTGGGCGTCGTGGAAGATGATGCCCAGTGTATGCCGCTGCCCCGAACGCACCACGCTCACGCCGTGGCGCTGCACGACGCGGTACGGGCCGCGCGTGCCTTGCACCGGCCGGTAATTGACGGCAAACGCGACGGCGTCGCCGCGGCGCAGCGGCACCACGTCTGCACGGGACTGCATGCGGGGGCGCTGCGTGGTCAATACAAATTCACCGCCGGTGAAGTCTTGCCGGGGTTCTGAAAGCAACACGGCGACTTGCAACGGAAAGACGTGCTGACCGTAAAGATCCTGGTGCAGACAGTTGTAGTCGCCGGGTCCATAGGCCAGCAACAGAGGCGTGGGGCGGCCCTGGCCGGCGGCATGGCAGCGTCGCAAGAACCCGCGCAAGGTGGCCGGATAGCTGACATCGATGCCCAGCGCCGCGTTCCAGCGGTTGGCCAGGGGAGCCAGGCGCGGGTAAAGCGACTCGCGCAGTCGCCCGACGATGTCGGGTAACGGGTAGTCGAAGTATTTGTACTCGCCGCGTCCGAACCCGTGCCGCGCCATCACGATGCGGCTGCGAAAGCGTGCGTTGTCTTCGTATGCGCGCACGAGCGCGGCGCACTCGGCCGCATCCAGCAAAGCCGGCAGGACCGCGTATCCGTCCTGGTCGAGGGCGCTTAGGATGGCCGGCCAGTCCAGCCTTGCCAGGCCATCCGGGCGGGCAGATTCGGTGGCGTTCATGGCCCCAGTGTAGGGCGGCCCCTGCCGCCCCGCATCCGGGCGGTTGCGGTCAAACTCCGCCGCCGGGCTCAGCCACAGCGCAGGGCCGTGATCACGTCGCCCGCATCCAGGATGACGTTCAGGCGGGTGGGGTTGTATTCCATCGTCATGACTTGGCCGGGACGCATGACCCGCAGGTGGGCCGACTGCGAACGCTCGCGGGCATCGTTGCCCACGGAATCCGAGTACTTCTGGCCGACCAGATCTTGCACGCGCTGGGCGTCGCATTCGGACATGGGCGCGCCAGCGGGGGAAGAGGCGTCCGCAGCGCCATCCGGCGTGGCGCGCTGGGTGCCGCTGGAGGCGCAGGCGGCCAGCCCGGCCACCAGGAAAACGGGTATCAGCTTGCGTATCATGAAGGCTCCTTCAGGCAGCAATGAACGTTCATGATAGACCAGCTTGCCGGCTGTTTTGTTCATCCGTGCGCGGACGGCCGGGACGCTGGGCGGTCAGTCGTTGCCGCCTGCCACCGCGAGCTGTGCCTGACCCGCTACCGCGGCCGGCAGGCCGCGCAGCCGCGCCACGTCGCGCAGGGGCGGCGCGCCATACTGCCGGCTGTATTCGCGGCTGAATTGCGAGGCGCTTTCATAGCCCACCTGGCGTGCCGCAGCCCCCGCATCGGCGAGACCGGCAAGCAAGAGCCGCCGGGCCTCCTGCAATCTGAGCTGCTTCTGGTATTGGAGCGGGCTCAGGGCGGTGACCGCCTTGAAATGGTGGTGTAGCGACGACGTGCTCATGTTGACTGCCTGGGCAAGCTGCTCCACGCGCAGCGGCTGGTCGTAGTGGGTGCGAAGCCAGGCAATGGCCTGCCGGACCTGGTGCGCCGGACCCTCGTTGCGGCAGATATGGCGCAGGCGGCCGCCCAGCTCTCCGGTGAGCAGCCTGTATGAGATCTCGCGGCGCAGCAGGGGGGCGAGCACGGGAATGTCTTGCGCAGTGTCCAGCAGCCGCGCCATGCGCAGTGCGGCGTCGAGCAAGGGGGGCGACAGGCGGGCCACTGCCAGGCCGCGCCCCGCCGTGGTGTCTGCCGGGGCCGCCAGTTCGGTTTCGGCGATCAGGCTGGCGGTATCGCGCGGGTCCAGGTCCAGCACGAAGCACAGGTAGGGGGTATCCGGGCTGGCAAGGGTGATCCGTGTCGCCACGGGCAGGTCGACCGAGGTAAGCAGGTAGTCCGACGCGCTGTACTCGTACACGTCTTCGCCGATTTCGACCCGCTTGGCGCCCTGCACCAGCAGCGCCAGGGATGGCCGGTACACGGCGAAGCTGAGTTCGCTGGGGCGTGAAGAACGGAAAAACGACAGGCCCTCGATGCCGCTGGGGTGCAGCCCGTCGGCGGGGGCATGACGGTTGATCAGGGCCGCGAGCTCGCCCAGGCCGCTGGCCAGGGCGGGCGGGACGCTTGCCGAAATCTGGGTTGCCGGAACCATGTTGATCGCGAATGCTGCAACAGCGAAATATTACGCCGATCGCGCCAGGCGTTGTGTGTGCTGTTCGAAGGGCAGTGTACGGATGCGTTGGCCCGTGGCGGCAAACAGGGCGTTGGCGACCGCCGGCGCCACCGGCGGAACGCCGGGTTCGCCCACCCCGGTGGGTTTTTCTTGCGACGCCACCGTATGCACTTCGACGGCCGGCATCTCGTTGATGCGCAGAACGGGGTAGTCGTGAAAATTGCTTTGCTCCACCTGTCCGTCTTTCAGAGTCAGGGCGCCGTACAGCGCCGTGGACAGGCCAAAGCCGATGCCGCCTTCCATCTGGGCCCTGACGACATCGGGGTTGATCACCAGACCGCAGTCCACGGCACAGACGATGCGGTCGACCTTGAAGCTGCCGTCGTCCTTTACCGTGACTTCGGCGACTTGCGCAACGATGCTGCTGAACGACTCGTGCAGCGCCACCCCGCGGCCGCGCCGTTCGCCTTGCCCGCCTGCGGCCAGCGGCTGCGACCAGCCGGCTTTTTCCGCCGCGAGCTCCAGCACCCTGCGGTGCCTGGGATGTTGGTCGAGCAGGGCGAGCCGATAGGCGACGGGGTCTTTTCCGGCCGCACCGGAGGCCTCGTCCATCAGGCTTTCGGCCGAAAACGCAGTGTGCGTGTGGCCGACCGACCGATACCACAGCACAGGCACGCCCACGTCATCGGGTGTGTACGACTCAACGAGCAGGTTGGGCACGGCATAGCGCAGATCGGCCTGCCCTTCTACCGAGGAGGGGTCGATGCCGTTCTGCATGGCCGCTTCAAGCGGGCTGCCCCTGAATATCGACTGCCCGGCCAGCCGCACGTGCCAGGCAACCAGCTCGCCCTGCGCATCCAGGCCGATGCGCGCGCGGTGGATGTTCAACGGCCGGTAATAGCCGCCGCGCATGTCGTCTTCGCGAGTCCATACCAGCTTGATAGGGGCGTCAACTCCCTGTTCACGCGCCGACTTGGCGATGTGGGCGGCTTCGGCAATGTAGTCGGCGTGCGCACAGGCGCGCCGTCCGAAGCTGCCGCCCGCGTACAACTGCGTGATGAAGACTTTTTCCGCAGGCAGGCCCAACACTTTGGCCACGACGCCCTGATCCACGGTCTGGAATTGTTCGCCGTTCCAGATGTCGCAGCGGTCGTCACTCAAGTGCACCAGGCAGTTCATGGGTTCCATGGCGGCGTGCGCCAGGTAGGGAAATTCGTATTCCGCCTCGATGACGTGCGCCGCCTTTGCCAGGGCCGCCTCTGCATCGCCATGGCTGCCGGCGACGGCGCCGGGGCGGTCAAGCGCGGCCCGAAATTGCGCGCGGATGTCTTCGGAGCCTTGCCTGTAGGCGCGGCTGTCGTCCCATTGGACCTGCAGCGCATCACGGCCGGTGCGCGCGGCCCAGGTGTTGTCGGCCAGTACCGCGACCCCTTCGAAATTGTGGCCGGTGCCCGCGAATTGCACGACGTGGCGCACGCCCGGCACGGCCAGCGCCTTGCTGGCATCGAAGCCGGCAACCTTGCCGCCGAAGCGCGGCGGGTGCGCCGCCATGGCGACCAGCATGCCGGGCAGCTTGATGTCTTGCGTGAAAACGGCGGCACCGTTGGTCTTGGCATGAGCGTCGACCCGGCGCGGCGCTTCCTGGCCGATGAGCTTGAAGTCGGCAGGCGTCTTCAGTTGTACCGATTCGGGAACGGGCTGACGGGCTGCGGCATCGGCCAGTTCGCCGAAGGTGGCCTGCCGCTGCGTAGCGGCGTGGCGCACCACGCCTTCGGACACCGTGATCTCGGCCGGACTGACTTGCCAGCGCTGTGCGGCAGCGGCCACCAGCATGGCGCGCGCGGTTGCGCCGGCGCGCCGCATCTGCTCGAAGGAATTCGAAATGGCCGTGCTGCCGCCCGTGCCCTGCAGGCCGAACGCCAGGTTCTTGTACAGCTCGGTGTTGGCGGGCGCGCCTTCGACGCGCACGCGCGACCAGTCGGCATCGAGTTCTTCGGCTACCAGGGTGGCCAGGCCCGTGTACGCGCCTTGCCCCATTTCCAGGTGCTTGGACAATACCGTAACGGTGCCGTCGCTGCCGATTCGCACAAAGGCGTTCGGCGCGAAGGCCGCCGAATGGTCGGCCGCGGCCGCGGGCCCGGCGGCGGACCGGACTGCGGCGGGGCCCAGCGTGAAGCCGAGCACCAGCCCGCCCGCACCCTGCATGAAACGGCGGCGGCTGACATTGCGCACCGGCATGACCGCCGCGACGTGGGATCGCACGATGGGATGCATGAGTGTCTCCTGTGTCAGGCCAGCGCGCGCGCGGCTTCGTGGATGGCGGCGCGGATGCGCACATACGTGGCGCAGCGGCATACGTTGCCGCTCATCGCGTTGTCGATGTCGGCGTCGGTGGGCTGGGGGTTTTGCGCGAGCAGGGCCGCGGCGGACATGATCTGTCCCGACTGGCAGTAGCCGCACTGGGCCACGTCGAGCTTGCGCCAGGCCGCCTGCACGGCTTGCCCGACTCTGTCGGCGTCCACGCCTTCGATCGTGGTGATCTTCTTGCCGGCCACGGCAGCCAGGGGCGTGACGCACGAGCGGATCGCAACCCCGTCGGCTTGCACGGTACAGGCTCCGCACAGCGCCATGCCGCAGCCGTATTTGGTGCCGGTCAGGTTCGCGACATCGCGCAGCGCCCACAGCAGCGGCATTTCATCGGGCGCATCCAGGGCAGTATCGTTGCCGTTGATGTTCAAGGCGGGCATGGCGAGTTCCTTCTGAACGGCGGGGCCCGCGCCCCGCAGACGAGCAGAATAAGAAATTCGCCCCGCCTACAGCAATGCCGATTTCTCTGTCATTCTTGCCTGATCCTGCGAACCTGCGCAGGCCGGCCGCTAGCCGCGCAGGCGCGCGCGGCGCTGTTGCACTGCCTGGGCCAGGTGGTCCAGGACGGGGGCGGTTTGCTGCCAGCCCAGGCAGGCATCGGTAATGGACACGCCATGGCGCAGGGGTACACCGGGTTTCAGGTCCTGGCGTCCGGCCTCGAGATGGCTTTCGATCATGACGCCGATGATGCGCGATTCGCCCTGGGCAAGCTGGCGGGCCACATCGTGCGCCACGTCGACCTGGCGCTCGTGGGCTTTGTTCGAGTTGGCGTGCGAACAGTCGATCATGACTTGTTCGCGCTGGCCGGCCGCTTTCAGGGCCGCGCAGCAGGCTTGCACGCTGTCGGCGTCGAAATTGGGCCCTTGCTTGCCGCCGCGCAGGATGACGTGCGTATCATCGTTGCCGCGCGTTTCGAAAATGGCGGCCATGCCCATTTTGGTCATGCCCATGAACGCGTGGCGGGCCCGAGCCGCGACGATCGCGTCGGCCGCGACCTGGACGCCGCCGTCGGTGCCGTTCTTGAAGCCCAGCGGGCAGCTCAGCCCCGAGGCCAGCTGGCGATGGCTCGGGCTTTCGGTCGTACGGGCGCCGATTGCGCCCCATGCCACCAGATCGGCGATGTACTGCGGGCTGAGCAGATCCAGGAACTCGGTGCCCACGGGCAGGCCCAGCCCGCCGATTTCAAGCAGCAGTTCGCGGGCGCGGCGCAGCCCTTCGTTGATGCGAAAGCTGCCGTCCAGGCGCGGGTCGTTGATATAGCCTTTCCAGCCCACCGTGGTGCGCGGCTTTTCAAAGTACACCCGCATGACCACCAGCAGGTCGTCTTTAAGGGCGTCGGCCGCGGATTTCAGGCGGTTTGCGTATTCGATAGCCTGGGCATGATCGTGGATAGAACAGGGGCCTACTACCACCACCAGCCGGTCGTCGCGGCCGTGCAGCACGTCGGCAATGCCGGCGCGGGCGTGCTCGACCAGCGCCTGCGTGGCTTGCGGAATCGGCAGTTCGTCTTGCAGCAGGGCGGGCGAAATCAACGGGCGTACCGCGCCGATGCGCACGTCGTCGATGCGCGTAGTGTCCTGGGTGGAGTCGGCGGTGCCGACTTCGCGGTCGTGGCGGGGGTCATCGATGCGGGTCATGGCAATCTCGGTATGGCGGAATTCAAAGCTGCCGCATTATCGCACCCTGGCGCGCCGACGCTCCGGGGCTACGGTCAACGACGCGCATCCAGGGCCATGTGCACGGCCAGCCCGGCCAGTACGGTGCCCATCAGCCAGCGCTGGATGGCCAGCCACAACGGCCGCGCGCCCAGAAAGCCGGCGATGGTTCCGGCGGCCAGGACGATCATGGCATTGACGGCCAGGCTGATCAGCACCTGCGTCATGCCGAGCGTCAACGATTGCAGCAGGATGCTGCCGTGGCCCGGCTGGATGAACTGCGGCAGCAAAGACAAGTACAGGATGGCGATCTTGGGGTTGAGCAAGTTGGTGACCAGCCCCATGGCGAACAGCTGCCGGGAGCTGCTTTGCGGCAGCTGCCGCACCTGGAAGGGCGATCGCCCGCCCGGGCGCAACGTTTGCCATGCGAGATAGGCCAGATACAGGGCGCCGGCCAGGCGCAGGGCATCGTGCGCATAGGGCACTGCCATCAGCAGCGCGGTAATGCCCAGCACCGCGCATAACAGGTAGAAAACAAAACCCGCCGCCACGCCGCCCAGGGATACCAGTCCCGCGCGCGATCCTTGCGAGATCGAGCGCGAGATCAGGTAAACCATGTTGGGCCCGGGCGTGAGCACCATGCCGAGCGAGATAAGAGCGAATGCGGCCAGGTTGGAAAGCTCGGGCATGAAACACCTTGGGGCGAAAGTGAAGGGCGTGCCGCAAAGCGTACCGCGAATCTGTACCGTAACAGCCAGCTATTCGGCCACGGGCGTGCGCATCGTGACGAACTCTTCGGCGGCTGTCGGATGGATGCCGATGGTTTCGTCGAATACCTGCTTGGTGGCGCCGGCCTTCAACGCCACGGCCAGCCCTTGCACAATTTCGCCTGCGTCCGGGCCCACCATATGGCAACCCAGCACCCGGTCGGTGTCGGCATCCACCACCAGCTTCATCAGGGTTTTTTCCTGGTCGCCCGTCAAGGTCAGCTTCATGGGGCGGAACCGGCTTTCGTAGCGCTTGACGCGATGCCCCGCCGCCAGCGCCTGCTCGGTGGTCATTCCCACCGTGCCGATATTGGGCAGGCTGAACACGGCGGTGGGAATCAGGTTGTAGTCGACCTTGCGGTACTCGCTGGGGCGGAACAGGCGTCGAGCGACGGCCATTCCCTCGGCCAGCGCTACCGGCGTAAGCGGCACGCGTCCGATGACATCGCCCACTGCGAGGATGGACGGCTCGCTGCTGCAATATTCATCGTCGACAGCGATGAATCCTTCGTCGTTGAGCTTGACGCCGGTGTTTTCCAGCCCCAGGTTGTCCAGCATGGGTCGACGCCCCGTTGCGTAGAACACGCAGTCGGTTTCGATGACCGCGCCGCCTTTCAGGGTGGCTGCCAGGCTGCCGTCGTCGCGCCGGTCGATGCGCGCCACGTCGGCGTTAAAGCGCAGGTCCAGCCCCTTTTTGACGAGCTCGTCGCGCAGATGGGTGCGGACACTGTCGTCGAATCCGCGCAGGAACAGGTCGCGCCGGTAGACCTGTACCGTCTGGGCGCCCATGCCATTGAAGATCGAGGCGAATTCAACCGCGATATAGCCGCCGCCCACCACCAGGACCCGGCGCGGCAGGCTTTTCAGATAGAAGGCTTCGTTCGAGGTGATGGCGTGCTCTTTGCCGGGGATGTCGGGCACCTGGGGCCAGCCGCCGGTGGCCACCAGGATATGCCGCGCCGTGTAGCGCTGCCCGTTGACCTCTACGGTATGCGGGTCGGCCAGGCGGGCGTGGCCTTCGTACAGCGTCACGCCGCTGCCTACCAGCAGGTTGCGGTAGATGCCGTTCAGGCGTTCGATTTCGCGGTTTTTGTTGGCGATCAGGGCGGGCCAGTCGAATCCGGGCGTGCCCACCGTCCAGCCGTAGCCGCCGGCATGTTCGAAGTCTTCGCGGTAATGCGCGCCGTACACCAGCAGCTTTTTGGGCACGCAGCCCACATTGACGCATGTGCCGCCCAGATAGCGGCTTTCGGCCACGGCCACGCGCGCGCCGAATCCCGCGGCGAAGCGGGCCGCGCGCACGCCGCCCGAGCCGGCGCCAATTACAAAGAGATCAAAATCGAAAGCCATTGTGTTCCTTCAGGGTACGGGGCCGGCTTGCGCGGCCCACACTATCTGACCAGACCCGTATTAAACCGCTAATCGGCCCTGCCCTGCAGGAGAGCGCGGCGGCTGGGCGCGCGCGGGGCGTATCGGATACATTCTGGGCATGGCCGGCTCGGACGCCGGCATTACACGGGGTATTCCCCGGTTTGGAAACGCATGCAGACTGAAGACAGTTTTTTTGGCTCGGCCGGCGCGATGCTGGGCGAGGTCATCCGCGCCATCGTGTCCGGACTGCGTTATGTGTTCGGCGGCCTGGGCTCTGCGCTGGGCGACTTTTTCGGGGGGCTGGCCAGCACGCTGGGGATGAGCCCGTCGATATTCAACTTTGCCTTGCTGGTATTGGGGCTGGTGCTGCTATGGGCCGCCGTCAAGGCGTTCATGCGCCGCGCCATCGTGGCCGGGATATTCTGGCTCGTGCTGGCGATGCTGCTGCTGGGCGGGCTGATCAGCTAGCGGGGCGGCGGCGCCCATCCGCCATCGCCTGCTGCCGGCGCCGCAACGGTTGCCCTTGCAATGTATTGCGGCCTTCGGGCATGTCCAGCAGAATGTCGGGCAGCATCGCGGCGCCATGGCATTGCACCGTTGCGGAACTGTTCAGCATGCCACCGATCCGCTAGCGTACGTATTGCCCGCAACCGGGCGTCACCCGAAAAGGACGCGCATGACCACTGCTACGCCGCAACAGCCCGTAGGCCGGGCTCTGCCGGGCTGGGCCACCCGCCCGACACCGCCACGAGCGCCTATGTCGGGCGCCTATTGCCGGCTGGAGCCGCTCGACGCCGACCGGCATGGCAAGGACCTTTATGCCGCGTTCAGCCAGGCGCCGGACGGCAGCGACTGGACGTATACCTATGCCGGGCCGTTCGACGACGAGGCCGGCTACCTGGCATACGCGCGCGGCATACAGGGCCTGGACGATCCCCAGCACTATGCGGTCATCGACCTGGCGACAGGCCAGGCTACAGGCACGCTGGCGGCGATGCGCATCGATCCGGCCAACGGCGTGATCGAAGTGGGCAGCGTTTCGTATTCGCCGCTGCTCAAGCGCACACCCGCCGCCACCGAGGCGCAATACCTGCTGATGCGGCGCGCCTTTGATCAATTGGGCTACCGCCGCTATGAATGGAAGTGCGACAGCCTGAATGCGCCGTCGCGCGCGGCCGCATTGCGGCTGGGATTCCAGTTCGAAGGAATTTTCCGGCAGGCGGTGGTCTACAAGGGCCGCAACCGGGACACGGCGTGGTTCTCCATCATCGACAGCGAATGGCCGGCCGTGCGCGCCGGGCTCGAACAGTGGCTGGACCCGGGCAATTTCGATGCGCAGGGCAGGCAGCGGCGCCGGCTGGCCGACCTCATCGCCGCCGCGCGCTGACGGCCCGGGTCACACACCCGTTGGTGTCTGACACCCTACGGGAGTCAGACACCGATCTGCCGTGTGATGCCCCACGCGCCGCCCGGCACCGCCTGGCACCGACCGGTGTCTGACTCCCGTAGGGTGTCAGACACCTATCCCGCCCCTCCGATCCGCCGTACGCACTGCCCACGCACCGCCCGGTGTCTGACTCCCGAAGGGTGTCAGACACCAACCCCGCCCCCACGATCTGCCGTACGTACTGCCCACGCATCGCGGGTGTCTGACTCCCGTAGGGTGTCAGACACCTATCTGTCTATCCCGCGAGGCTAGACAGACGATGTTCCTCTCATGGCAGTTCGGCCGGATAGCTGTCGAGCGCCAGCCCGATCTGCTGGCGCAGGTCCCATTGCGCCAGCGACGCGTTCACTGGCCCATAGAAAGCGCCGTCACGCACCAGGAACAACGCGGGCAGATGAAAGACTTCGTAGCGCGCCACCAGCCCGCCGTTGTCGCCCGCGTCGATCCAGCACAACCGTTCGACGGGCAGATCCAGCTGCGGCAACTGTTCGCGGGCCATCTTGCAGGCCCCGCACGTGCGGCTGTAGAAGGCCAGCAGCGAAAGGCCCGGCGCGTCGAGCAGATAGCGGTCGGCAGTGCTGTCGGTCAGTTCGATCTGCTGCATGTGGCGGGCCCGGTAGGTGTTGGATTGAGGACGATAGCGCACGGCGCGCGCGGACTGCGCGCCGGCCGGGATGCTTCAGCGCCTGAGCGCGCGGTCCAGTTCCCGCACGGTTTCGTAGAGCACGCGCGTGCCGTCGAGCAACTGCGAGGGATCTATCCATTCTTCGGGGCAATGGCTGCGACCGCCCAGGCATGGGATGAACACCATGCCGATGGGCCCTGTGGGCGCCATATAGACCGCGTCGTGCCCCGCGCCGCTGGGCAGCCGCATCGAGGAGTAGCCCAGCCGGCCAGCGGCCGTCTCGATAGCCTGCATGACGTCGGAAGAGCAGGCGGTGGGATGGGCGCGGCTTACCGGCGCCATGGCGACATCGAGCTTCAGCGCGGCCATGTCATCGTTCAGGCCGGCCAGCAAGGTTTCGGGAAAACTGTCGAGTACATCGTCGCTGTCGCTGCGCACTTCCAGCATCAGTTCGGCGCGGCCGGGCACGGCATTGGCGGCGTTGGGCGTGATCTCGATGCGTCCGACCGTGGCAACGACGTAATGGGGATTGCCGCTGAGGCGGCTGGCCTGCCGGTGCGCCGCGTCGATCAGGCGCGCCGCGCCTACCAATGCGTCGCGACGGATATCCATGGGCGTGGTGCCGGCGTGGTCCGGCTGGCCCTGGACGGTGATGAGCACGCGGCGTATGCCCACGATGTGGGTCACCACGCCGATGGGCAACTGCCGGCTTTCCAGCACAGGGCCCTGCTCGATGTGCAGTTCAACGAACGCCGCGGTGTCGCCGGCCTGGCGCAACGGCGCCGTCAATGCGGAAGGGTCGCCGCCAATGCGGCGCAGGCCGTCGGCCAGCGTCTCGCCTTGCGGGTTGCGGGCCTGCAGCATGGCGGCATCGAGTTGGCCGCACAAGGCCCGGCTGCCCACGCACGAAATGCCGTAGTCGCTGGGTTCCTCGGACAGAAAGTCGATGACCTCGAAGGGGTGGTCCAGTTCAATCTCGTTCTCGTGCAGCGTGCGCGCCACTTCAATGCCGGCAAGCACGCCAATGATGCCGTCGAAGCGGCCGCCGCTCATGACCGTATCGCAATGCGAACCGGTGACGATGGGTTTGCGCGTCGGGTCGCGCCCCGCGCGGCGCCCCACCAGGTTTCCGCCTGCGTCCAAGTGCACGTCCAGGCCGGCGTCGGCGAACTCTTGCGCCAGCCAGGTGCGTGCCTGTTCAAACAATGGTGTAAAGGCGCGCCGTGTCCAGGGCAGGTCGGGCAGGGTATAGCGGGAAAGTGTTTCGACGCGCGACCACAGGCGGTCGGCATTCAGCGGGGGAAAAGCGGGGGGCATAGACATCCTGGCAAACGAATTGGCGCGCCTTGTCTTCAGGTACGTGGCGCCGATCGATTATGGCATGACGGCGCGCGCAGCCCTGGCCGCACACCCTTGCGCGGGGGCCAGCCCCAAGCGCTCGCGCCGCAGCCAGCGCCGCGTGACCAGTACCGCCACCACGCCCAGGCCGATGGCCAGGCCGCTCCAGATACCTTCGCCGCGCCATCCGGCCCAGAACGCCAGGGCGGCGCCGGCGGGCAGGCCCAGGCCCCAATAGCCGATCGCGGCATAGATCATGGGCACGCGCGTGTCGTGCAGGCCGCGCAGCATGCCGGCCCCCATGACCTGGGCGCCGTCGACAATCTGGAAGATTGCGGCAACCGCCAGATATGAAGACGCCAGCGCCAGCAGGCCCGCGTTGGCGGGATCCTGCACATCGAAGAATGCGGCCAGCAGCCAGTGCGGCACGACAACCATCAATATTGCAGCAATTACCATGCTGCCCACGCCCAGCGCGTAGGCGGTCCAGCCTGCCCGGCGGATGGCGGCCGGGTCGCGCGCGCCGTAGGCCAGGCCCACGCGCACCGTGGCGGCCTGCGCAATTCCGTAGGGCACCATGAAGCTGATGCCGGCGATCTGGATGGCCACCGCATGAGCGGCCAGTTCGGCTTCGCCGAGCCAGCCCATGAGGAACGCAGCGGCGTTGAAGATCGTGACTTCGAACGCCGTGGCAGCCGCGATGGGCAGGCCCAGTTTCCACAAAGCGGCCAGGCGGTGCCAGTCTGGACGCCACAGACGCCCGAACAAGTGATAACGCCGGAAACGGCGGTCACACTGCACCACCACTGCCATGCCCGCGAACAAGAACAGGCTCGCCGTGGCGCTGGCGATGCCCGCGCCGATCAGGCCCATCTCCGGAAAGCCGAGTTTGCCGAACACCAGTGCCCAATCCGCTACCGCGTTGAAGACGATGCCCGCCAGCGCCACCCACAGGGCAGCGCGGGGCCGCTGCAGTGCGGCGACAAATGAACGCAGCACCAGGAACCCCAGGAATGGCGGCAGCCCCCATAGCAGCGCGCGCAAATACACCCCGGCCTCGGCCGCCAGCGCGGGCGGCTGCCGGATGGCCAGCAGTATGGCTTCGCCGTGCCATAGCGCAAGGCAGCCGGGCACCGAGATGATGACGGCGGACCACAGGCCTTGCGCCACCGTGCGGCGCACGTCGCGCACGGAATGGCGCCGCGCGCCCACTTCGCGCGCCACCATGGGCGCCGTGGCGGTGACCAGTCCCAGCGAGAAAAATGCAATGGCGGCGTAAAGATTTGCACCCAAAGCGCTGGCGGCCAGGGCCTCTGATCCGAGCCGTCCGATGAAAATCACATCGGTGGTGGTCATGGCCATCTGGGCCAGGCTGGTCAGTACAAGGGGCAGGCTGAGTGCGAGCGTGGCGCGGATTTCGCGCGTCCACGACGATGCGGCGATGTGCGGGAACGGCATGTGTCAGTCAAAGCTTCAACGCCGAATGATACGCCGCGCGCGCATGGGGGTGCAGGCACAAACTGGAAAATTTTAGGGACGCAGTTGACATACGATGTTGCATTCATTGCGCCGCAATGTGGCAAGGGGCGCGTGCATGCAAGTAATATTGCGGCACTGCTTTACCTATCGATGCGGGTCCTTGCGGGCCCGCATGGTCTTTTACAGGAGATGGGCCCGATGAATAAACCGTTCGACGGCGGGATCGCTTCGCTCAATGTTCCCGCGTACGTCAAGCACCAAGGGCTGATCGAGTGGGTCGCGAAGATCGCCGCGCTGACCAAACCCGATCACGTAGTCTGGTGCGACGGATCCCAGGAAGAATACGACCGTCTGTGCGAACAGATGGTCCAGTCGGGCACGCTGCGTCGCCTGAACCCGGCCAAGCGCCCCAACTCCTATCTGGCTTGCTCCGACCCATCCGATGTGGCGCGCGTCGAAGACCGCACCTTCATCTGCTCCGCGCGCGCCGAAGATGCGGGCCCCACCAACAATTGGGCCGACCCCGCCGAAATGCGCGCCACGCTCGACGGGCTGTTCGATGGCTCGATGCGGGGACGCACCATGTATGTGGTGCCTTTCTCGATGGGGCCGCTGGGCTCCGATATTGCGCATATCGGCGTCGAGCTGTCCGACAGCCCATATGTGGCGGTGAACATGCGCATCATGACCCGCATGGGCCGCGCGGTGTTCGACGTGCTGGGCGCCGAAGGCGAGTTCGTGCCGTGCGTGCACAGCGTGGGCAAGCCGCTGGCGCAGGGCGAGGCCGATGTGCCGTGGCCGTGCAACCCCACCAAGTACATTGTTCATTACCCCGAAACCCGCGAAATCTGGAGCTTTGGCTCCGGTTATGGCGGCAACGCGCTGCTGGGCAAGAAGTGCTTTGCGCTGCGCATTGCGTCCACCATGGGACGCGACCAGGGCTGGCTGGCCGAGCACATGCTGATCCTGGGCGTGACCTCGCCCAAGGGTCGCAAGTACCACGTTGCCGCGGCGTTCCCGTCCGCCTGCGGCAAGACCAATTTCGCCATGCTGATTCCGCCCCAAGGCATGGACGGCTGGAAGGTGACCACCATCGGCGATGACATCGCCTGGATCAAGCCCGACGCCGATGGCCGCCTGCGCGCCATCAACCCCGAGGCGGGTTACTTTGGCGTGGCGCCGGGCACCAGCGAAAAAACCAACTTCAACGCCATGGCCACTCTCAAGGCCAATGTCATTTTCACCAACGTGGCGCTCACCGATGACGGCGACGTATGGTGGGAAGGCATGACCGACACGCCGCCCGATCACCTGATCGATTGGCAAGGCCAGGACTGGACGCCGCAGATCGCAAAGGAAACCGGCCGCAAGGCGGCGCATCCGAATGCGCGCTTCACCGCACCCGCGTCGCAATGCCCGTCCATCGATCCCGAATGGGAAAACCCCCAGGGCGTGGTCATCGACGCGTTCATCTTCGGCGGACGCCGTTCCACCACGGTGCCCCTGGTGACCGAGGCCCGCAACTGGGTGGAAGGCGTGTACATGGCCGCCACCATGGGTTCCGAAACCACGGCGGCGGCGGCTGGACAGCAGGGCGTGGTGCGCCGCGATCCGTTCGCCATGCTGCCGTTCTGCGGCTACAACATGAGCGACTATTTCGGTCATTGGCTGCAGCTTGGCAAGCGCCTGCAGGATGCGGGCGCCGTATTGCCGCGCATTTATTGCGTGAACTGGTTCCGCAAGGGGCCCGACGGCAAGTTCGTGTGGCCCGGGTTTGGCGAGAACATGCGCGTGCTGAAGTGGATGCTGGGCCGCATCGATGGAACCGCCGGAGGTGTCGAGCAGGTATTCGGGGTGTCTCCGACCTACCAGGATATCGACTGGACTGGCCTGGAGTTCAGCCCGGACAACTTCGAGCAAGTGATCTCGGTGGACCCGGCTGCATGGCGCGAAGAACTGACGCTGCACGAAGGCCTGTTCAAGCAGCTGGCCAGCCGGCTGCCCGAGGAACTGCCCGAGGTAAAAGCCTCGATCCAAGACCGCCTGGCGGCCTGAACTCGCACGCAGGTGTCAGGCACGCTGCGCGAGCCTGACACCAAAGAGGCTGCATCTGTGGCGGTGTGGTGTGCAGGCATGGCAATGATGTGCTGGTGTCAGGCACGCTGCGCGAGCCTGACACCAAAGAAACTGCATCTGCGGCGGTGTGGTGTGCAGGCATGGCAATGATGTGCAGGTGTCAGGCACGCTGCGCGAGCCTGACACTAAAGAAACTGCATCTGCGGCGGTGGTGTACGGGCGTGGCAGTGGTATATATGGGTGTCAGGCTCGCGCAGCGTGCCTGACACCTTTCATCCCGGCGCGCGGCGCCCGTGTTGCGCGCCCGCCATTGCGTACGATGCCATGCCCATGACCCCGGACGACCTGCGGCACATCGCCGAACAGACCCTTGATTACTACAACGCGCATGCCGAGAGTTTCGAGGCTGGCACGCGCGATCACGATGTGCGCCAGAACATCGATGCCTTGCTGCGCCACCTGGCGGGTACGCCGCCATTCGACATCCTGGATCTGGGATGCGGCCCCGGACGCGACCTGCAGGCCTTTCGCGCGTTGGGCCACCGGCCCGTGGGGCTTGATGGCGCGGAACGCTTTGTCGCCATGGCCCGCCAGGCGTCGGACTGCGAAGTCTGGCACCAGGACCTGTTGGCGCTGGACCTGTCTGCGCAGCGTTTTGACGGAATATTCGCCAATGCCGTGCTCTTCCATGTGCCCACTGCGCAGCTGCCGCGCGTACTGCAACAATTGCGTGCAACGCTGCGGCCCGGCGGAGCGCTGTTCAGTTCCAACCCGCGCGGCGCCAACGAAGAGGGCTGGAATCGCGGCCGCTATGGCGCCTATCACGACCTGGACCGCTGGCGCGCCCTGATGAACGCGGCGGGATTCGACGAACTGGAACACTACTACCGGCCCGCGGGACTGCCACGCGAGCAGCAACCCTGGTTGGCCAGCGTATGGCGGCCCCGCGCATAGCGCGGCGCGGGCCGACCGCCCCCCGCGTCCATGGCTTGCCACCTGTGGCGGGGCCGGACGCGCGCGTGCTGGTGCTGGGTTCTATGCCGGGCGTGGCATCCCTGCGGCTGCAACAGTACTACGCCCACCCCCGCAACGCGTTTTGGCCGATAGCGGCCGCGGCTTTCGGTTTCGATGCGACGGCCGCATACGAACGGCGCGTCGCGGCGCTCAAGGCGGCCGGCGTGGCGTTGTGGGACGTCTTGCAGGCGTGTGATCGCGATGGCAGCCTGGACGCCGACATCGACCCGGCCACCGCCGAGATCAACGACTTCGGCGCGTTTTTCAGCGCCCATCCCGGCATTATGAAGGTGTGCCTCAACGGCGCGGCGGCCGCTGCCCTGTACCGACGCCGCGTCATGCCGCGGGTGACCGGCGCGCAGGGGCTGCAAACCCTCGCCTTGCCATCCACCAGCCCCGCCCACGCCGCCATGAGCCAGGCGGACAAGCTGTTGATATGGCGTAGCGCGCTGGCGCTGCCCGGCTTGCCCGGTCAGGGCTGAACGGGCGGCAGTTCGTCGGCGATCAGGTCAAGGCCGGCGCGCAGCAGGCGGTCATAGCGGGCGCGTTCTGCGGCGATGGCCTCGGGCGTCCAGGCGTAGAACCCCTGGCCGGTCTTCATGCCGTGGCGGCCATCCGCGGCACGCTCGGTCAGGCACCGCGCGGGTGTGCCGCTGTTGCAGAACGTCGGGTACATGGTGGCGCCAGCTGCCGCATGGACGTCGATGCCGGCATGGTCCCGTTGCAGCACGGGGCCGGCAGCCAGGAACCGGAACCCGAACCCAAACCGCACGGCCGCATCCACATCTTCGGGCGAAGCGATGCCGCGATCGATAAGGTCGAAGGCTTCGCGCGACAGCGCATGCTGCAGGCGGTTGGCCAGGAAGCCCGGCAGATCCTTGAGCACCTTGACGGGCACCATGCCGCAACGGCGCATGAAGGCGACCAGCGCGTCCGCATGCTGCACGTCGCTGGCATCGCACAGCACGACTTCGACCAGCGGCACCAAATGGGCGGGCATGAAGAAATGCAGCCCCAGCATGCGCGCGCGCGTGTCCAGGCCCTTGCCGATTTCGCCTATCGGAAAGCTGGAACTGTTGCTGGCCAGAATGGCGTCGGCCGGCGCATGCCGCTCGAGTTCGGCAAATAGCGCCTGCTTCAGGTCCAGGCGTTCCGGAATGCATTCGATGACCAGCGCCACATCGCGCCAGTCACATGCTTGCAGGCTGGCGACGACCTGCACTTTGTCCGCGGCGTCCGCATGGCCGGCCGCAGCCAGGTTGTCCGCAACGCGCGCGGGCAGGGCGGCGGCACGGCCTGCGTCGGGCTCTATGACCGTGGTGCGGCATTGGGCGCGTGCAAGTACCACCGCCACATCGGCGCCCATGGTGCCGCCACCCACGATCACCGCGTGTGTGGCGGCGGGGTTGGCCAGGCGAGCCGGAAGGCTGGCATTCATTGCATCGTCCTTTTCAGATGGAGTGCATGCCAGTTTAGGGAATGTGCTTTGATTGATGAATCAGATTTTCTGGATAGAATGATCAATAAACGAGATCAATAAGATGAAAATCAATTTGTCGATGCGCGATGTCGATACCGTGCTGGTGCTGGGCCGTGCGCTCAACTTCCGGCAGGCCGCCGCGCAACTGCACTTGTCGCAATCCGCGCTGTCCACGCAGATCCTCCGTATTGAAGAGGCGCTGGGCGTGCGCTTGTTCGACCGCACCACCCGCACCGTGCGCCTGACGGCGGCGGGGCAGGTGTTCATGCAACAGGCGGTCAATCTGCAAGTGGCGTTTCGCGAGGCACTGGACGCCGTGGGCGGCATCGCCAACGCCCAGCAGGGCTGCGTGGCCGTGGCGGCGCTGCCGTCCGTGGCCGCGCGCATGTTGCCGCGCGTGCTCATGGCGTATCGCCAGGCGCATCCGCATGTGGCGCTGAAGGTGCATGACACCCTGTCGGGGCCCGCGTTTGACCTGGTGCGTGCCGGCGACGTGGATTTCGCCATTACGGCTGCCGATCCGCAGCAGGTGGATCTGCACTATGAACCCATGCTGTCCGACAGTTTTCTGTTGCTGATTCCCCCGGGCCACGCGTTGGCGCGCAGCAAGGGGCCATTGCGCTGGGCCGATACGGTCAAGGCCGCGCATGTGACCATGGTGCAGCCCAGCAGCGTTCGGCAATACGCCGAATGGGCCTTTCTACAGAATCGCATCCGGTTTCAGCCCGCTTTCGAGGCCGAGCACCTGACCACGATCGTGGCCATGGTCGAGTGCGGGTTCGGCGTAGCGGCGCTGCCCGCCATCGCCGCCGGCGCCGTAGCGCATGACGGGATCATGAGCCGCGCGCTGGTCGGTCCGGTAGCCGAGCGGTCCATAGGCGTCGTTACAGCGCGCCACCGCAGCCTGTCGCCGGCCGCCCTGGCGTTATTGCAGATGTTGCGCGCGGATCTGGCCAAACAGCAGTAGATAGTCGCAGTGTGCGTCTTGCGGTTCGGTGTCAGACACCCTTTTGGGTGTCAGACACCTGAAGCATCCGGACTGATGTGGCTGTGGGGCGTGGCACGGCTGGTGTCAGACACCCTTTGGGTGTCAGACACCTGAAGCATCCGGTCTGATGTGGCTGTGGGGCGTGGCACGGTTGGTGTCAGACACCCTTTGGGTGTCAGACACCTGAAGCATCCGGACTGGTGTGGCTGTGGGGCGTGGCGCGGCTGGTGTCAGACACTCTTTGGGTGTCAGACACCTGAAGCATCCGGACTGGTGTGGCTGTGGGGCGGGGCACGGTTGGTGTCAGACACCCTTTGGGTGTCAGACACCTGAAGCATCTGGACTGGTGTGGCTATGGGGCGTGGCACGGTTGGTGTCAGACACCCTTTGGGTGTCAGACACCTGAAGCATCCGGACTGATGTGGCTGTGGCGCGTGGCACGGTTGGTGTCAGACACCCTTTGGGTGTCTGACACCTGGCGTATCTGGGCTGATGCGGCTATGGGGCGTGGCCCGTGGTGTCAGGCAACTTTGCCTGCCTGTTTGCCGGCTCGCGGGAGGCTCGGTCGGCGTTACCGGTCGTCTGCAGCCTTGTCGGGCACGCTTTCGCGCACCTGCGGCGCGCGCAGGAAGTCGAAGTCCACGCCCTGGTCTGCCTGGGTGACGGATTGCAGATAAAGCTTCTGGTAGCCGCGTTGCGCTTGGGGGCGTTCTATCGGCTGTGCCGCGGCGCGGCGCGCCAGCTCTTCGTCGCTGACCAGCAGGGAAACTTCGCGGCGCTGCACCGACAGCCGGATACGGTCGCCGTTGTGCACATATGCCAGGGGCCCGCCCACAGCGGCTTCCGGGGTGACGTGCAGCACGATGGTGCCCGCCGCGGTGCCGCTCATGCGGCCGTCGGAAATGCGCACCATGTCCTTGATGCCGGCCCGCGCCAACTTGCGGGGAATGGGCATGTAGCCCGCTTCGGGCATGCCGGGGCCGCCCGTGGGGCCGATGCGCTTGAGCACCAGGATGTCGTCCGCCCTGACATCCAGGGCTTCGTCGTCGATGCGCAGCGCCATGTCCTGTGCGTCTTCAAACACGACGGCGCGGCCTTCATGCTCCATTAATTGCGGGTCGGCGGCCGACTGCTTGATGATGGCGCCCCCGGGCGCCAGGTTCCCGCGCAACACCGCCAGTCCGCCCGCCGGATAAATGGGCGAGTCGAACGGCCGGATGACGGCCTGCGCAAAACGCGGCGGCGCCGCATCGAGCTCTTCGCCCAGGCTGCGCCCCGACACGGTCAGCGCGTCCAGGTGCAACAGTGGCCGCAGTTCGCGCAACAGGGCCGGCATGCCGCCCGCCTTGTGGAAGTCTTCCATGTAATGCTGGCCCGACGGCTTCAGGTCCACCAGCACAGGCGTCTCGCGGCTCAGGCGATCCAGCCCGGCCAGGTCGATGTCGATGCCCAGCCGGCCCGCCATGGCCGTCAGGTGCACGATGCCGTTGGTCGATCCGCCGATGGCCAGCAATACGCGCAGCGCGTTCTCGAACGCCTTGCCCGTCAGGATAAGATCGGGCGTGATGCGGCTGGCGGCCATGGCAACCGCCGTGGCGCCCGTGCGCTCGGCCACGCGTATGCGGTCGGCCGTGACCGCGGGCGCAGAAGCGCCGCCGAACACCATGATGCCCAGCGCTTCTGCCAGGCACGCCATGGTGCTGGCCGTGCCCATGACGGAACACGTGCCCACACTGGCCACCAACTGGTTGTTGACGTCCGCGATCTCGTCGGCGTCGATCTCGTCGGCACGGTAGCGACCCCAATAGCGGCGGCAGTCGGTACAGGCGCCCACGCGCTCGCCTCGGTGCGCGCCGGTCAGCATGGCGCCCGTCACCAACTGTATGGCCGGCACGCCGGCCGAGGCCGCGCCCATCAGCTGCGCCGGCACGGTCTTGTCGCAGCCGCCGATCAGCACCACCGCATCCATGGGCTGTGCGCGGATCATCTCTTCGGTGTCCATCGACATCAGATTGCGCAGGTACATGCTGGTAGGCTGCGAAAAGCTCTCGTGCACCGAGATGGTCGGGAAGTCGACCGGCAGGCCGCCGGCCAGCATCACGCCACGCTTGACCGCCTCGACCAGTTGCGGGGCGTTGCCGTGGCAGGGGTTATAGCTGCTGCCCGTATTGACGATGCCGATCACGGGCCGCGATAACGCGTCGTCGGTGTAGCCGGCGCCCTTGATGAAGGCTTTGCGCAAGAACAGCGAAAAGCCGGAGTCGCCATAGTTGGTCAGGCCCCTGGCCAGGCCCGGAAGAGAAGAGGGCGGGGTTTTCGTGCTCATGGCATTCCAATAATATTATTGATAATCTGATCGCAGCATCATAGGGCGCACAGCAGATCCCGCGCAAGCGCCGGATAGCCAGGCGCCGCGGCGACCTGCCAGAGGCTGTCTATTAATCGACTATGGCGATCACTCAATAGAAAAGTTCTGATTCATCAATCAGGACGGCCACCCTAAACTGGCACCGCAAGCCGGGCGCACGCTCACCTCGAATAACCATCCCGGCCAGGAGACCTGCATGTTCCGTTTCAGCAAGCCCGCCCCCGCGCGTCGCGCCTTTTTGTTGTCGGCCTTGGCCGTGTGCGCGGGCCTGGCCTGCCAGGCCGCGCCTGCGGCAGCCGCATACCCCGACCGCGCCGTGCGGCTGGTTGTTCCTTACCCTCCCGGCGGCGCCACCGACGTTATCGGTCGAGTGCTGGCGCAAGAGCTTTCGACCGCGCTGGGCCAGCAGTTCGTCGTTGAAAACCGCGCCGGCGCGGCGGGCAACATCGGCGCCGATCAGGTGGCCAAGGCAGACCCGGACGGCTACACGCTGCTGATGGGTGCCCTGACGAGCCACTCCATCAACGCCGAGCTCTACAAAAGCAAGGTGCCCTACGACATCGAGAAGAGTTTCGCGCCGGTATCGATCGTGGGCACCGTACCGCTGGTGTTTGTGGTGCATCCTTCGGTCCAGGCGCAGTCGCTGCAGGATTTCGTTGCCCTGGCCAAGGCGCGCCCCGGGTACTTGACGATGGCCTCGGCCGGCAACGGCTCGCCGCAGCACCTGGCCGCCGAGATGTTCAAGAGCATCGCCGACGTCGACGTGCTGCATGTCCCCTACAAGGGCAGCGGCCCGGCCATGACCGACCTGATGGGCGGGCAGGTGCTGAGCATGATCGAGACCGCGCCCGCATCGCAAGGTCACGTCAAGGCGGGCAAGCTGCGCGCTTTGGCCGTGGCTTCGCAACAGCGCGCCGAAGCGTTGCCCGAAGTGCCCACCACCGCAGAGGCGGGCCTGGCGAACTTCCAGGTCAGCTCGATGTTCGGAATTGTTGCGCCTGCCGGCACGCCCGCCCCGGTAATCGAGCGCTTGAACGGCGCCCTGAAGACCATCGTGGCCAAGCCGGAGGTCAGGGCCGCATTGTTGAATCAGGGCGCGGTGGCGACCTGGACATCGCCTGCAGATGCCGCGGCGCGCATCGCCGCCGAACGCGCCAAGTGGTCCAAGGTGATCGCCGACGCGCAGGTGCAGGCCGAGTGAAGCGGCCTTGCGGCGGCCCGCAGGCCGCCGCGCCGCGCGCGTTGTCGCAAGGCGAGACCCACCGGCTCGCCGCTGCGGGCGTCAGGCCTTGACGATGTCCAGATAGGGCTTGGGGTCGAAATAGGTGCTGGCGGGCACGGGGTTGGCGATTTTCGCGGTCTGCACGAAGAAATCCGTTACCTGCTGCAGCCATTTGGTGACCGTGCCATCAGCGTACTTGGCGCGCCATTCTGCCGATGTAAAGTACTTTGAAGCCTTGAACTGGTTCTGCAGTTCGGGCAGCGGCACTTCGGGATAGTGTTTCTTCTGCAGCGTTGCAACCGCCGTGTCGGTATTGGACAGCAGATAATCGTTGGCGCTTACCCAGCCCTTGATGAGCGCCTGGATCAGCTTGGGATTCTTGTCGTAGTAGTCATTGCGCGCCGCCCATCCGCCCACGATGGCCGCCTGCGGATAGAACGCCGACGCATCGACCAGCATGCGCGCGCCCTCGACCTTCTGGCGCACCGTGACATCAAACGGCACCCACAGTGCCACCGCGGGCACCGCGCCCGATATAAACGACGTCACGGCCTCTGTCATGCGCTGGTTGACGATCTGCACGTCCTTGCCTTCCTGCAGCCCGGCTCCGTGCAGGACGCGGTCCAGGAACACATGGGCGGTGGTGCCGGCAGTCGTGGATATCTTGTGGCCCTTGAGGTCGGCGGCGCTGCTGAAGCCGGCATCGCCACGCACCCACAGTTGCGCGGTGGCATACTCGACGTTGTTGACCAGAAACACCTTGCCCTGGCCGCGCGCAGGAAAGTTCGATACCACGGCGCCGGTCGACAGCACATCCAGGCTGCCGCCTATCATGGCCTGGAACAATTCCAGGCCAGTCGTGAACTTGATCATCTGCAGGTCCAGCCCCTGTTCGGCGAATGCGCCGGTTTCCAGGCCGGTCCAGATCTGGCCGTCCACGGCGGGCGTGTGCAGATAGCCGACCTTGACCTTCTCTGCGGCCCGCGCCAGCAAAGGCATGCCTATGCCCGTCATGGCCGCCGCCAGGGCGCTGGTCTTCAATAGGGTTCTGCGCTGCGGATTCATGGTGGGGCTCCTTTCCTCGATATGAGGCGATGACGATCTAATCAGCCAGGCGCACGACCTGGCTGGCCTGCCTGGCATATTCCTCCATGACCAGGCTGCGTATCTGCGAACGCAGTTCGCTGAAACGCGGGTCTTCATGCACGTTCTCGGCGCGTGGATAGCCAAAGGGCACGTCTATCACGGCGCGGATACGCGCCGGCCGCGCCGTCACCACGACGATGCGCGATGACAGATAAATGGCTTCCTCGACCGAATGGGTGATCAGCAGGACCGTCTTGTCTTCGGCCAGCAACACCTGCAAGAGCAGGTCCTGCATGGCCGAGCGTGTCTGCGCATCCAGTGCGCCAAACGGCTCGTCCATCAGCAGGAACTGGGGCTTCACTGCGTAGGCGCGCGCCAATGCCAGGCGTTGCCGCATGCCGCCGGACAGGTGCTTCGGGTAATGCTGGGCGAAGTCGGCGAGCCCCATGAGCGCCATGTAGCGCTGGCAGATTTCTTCGCGTTCGTCGCGACCGACCCGGTTGGCGCGCAACGTCAGTCCGAAGGCGATGTTCTCTTTGACGGTCAGCCACGGGAATACGCCGTATTCCTGGAAAATCACGCCGCGGTCGGGCCCCGGCCCCGTAATGGGCTTGCCGTCGAGCAGCACTTCGCCGTGCGTGGGCTGTACAAAGCCCGCCACGATATTCATCAGCGTGGTCTTGCCGCAGCCCGAGGGGCCTATGACGGACACGAACTCGCCTTGCCGGATTTCATAGTCGATGCCATCGATGACACGCATCGGGCCATCGGCCGTGGAGAAATCCACCGAGACGTTGCGGAAACTGATACGGGCGTTCGATGATCGTGTCATTACGCAATACGCTCCTGCCAGGCCAGCAGGCGGCGCGTCAGCGCGCGCAGTGTCAGGTCCATGATCAGCGCAATGAGGCCGATGCAGATGATGCCCACGTAGATGATTTCAAGCTGGAAGAATGACGACGCATCCTGGATCAATGCGCCGAGCCCCTGTTGCGCGGCGATCAGTTCCGAGGCCACCAGCGTGGCCCATGCAACGCCGAGCGCAACGCGAAGAGCCGTCAGCATGTGCGGCACCGTAAGCGGCACGATGACCCTGCGGAATATCTCGGCGTCGCTTGCGCCCAGCGTGCGCGACACGCGCACGAATATCGGATTGATCTGCGCGATGCCTTCATACATGACGATGACGCCGGCGAAAAACGATGCATAGAACAGGATGGCAATCTTTGCCGATTCGCCGATGCCGAAGTACACGATCACCAGAGGAATCAGCGCGATCGGGGGCAGGGCGCGGAAGAAGTTGATGACCGGGTCGACAAAGCTGCGCACACTTTTGTACCACCCCAGCAGAAACCCTACCGGCACGGCCAGCACAATGCCGAGAAAGACGCCCAGCACCACGCGCTGGGTCGACATCAGAATGTCGTGCGGCAGGCGCGTTTGCATCAGGTTGGCGAAATTGTCCAGCACGTCCAGCGGGCTGGGCACCAGCGCGGGGCTGACCAGGCCGCTCAGGCGTACGCCGTACCAGGCAAGCACAATCAACACCCATGGGGCAGCGATAAGCGCCGCGCGTCTGGGTAGCGAACGGGTTCGGGGCATCTCTCCTCCATCTGGCGATGGCGCTTGACCTTTTAATGGTCAAATCGTACTGTAGACCATACGTTCAGCAAACAATATATGGCTATTTGTTTATGGCTATCAACTTCCACGAAAGCCCCATTCCACGCTATCTGCAGTTGGCCGATCTGATGCGTCAGCGCATCGCCCGGGGCGTGTGGGAACAAGGCAAGAAGGTGCCGTCGCTGGAAGAGCTGGTGGCCGAGTTTGGCGTGGCGCGGGTCACTGTGCGCCAGGCCATCGACGTGCTGACCCGCGAACGGCTGGTGTCGCCCCAGCAGGGGCGGGGCACGTTCGTCACGGGCCTGCCGCCCAATGACCGCTGGCTGCGCGTGCAGACCACGCTGGCCGAGCTGGCCAAGGTGTACCGCGACACCAAACCGCTCATCATCAATATCGATGAAGCCATTCATTCCGCGCCGCTGACGCCGCAAGACGGCACGGCGGCCGAGCAGTACGTATACATGCGTCGCCTGCACGAGCGGGGTGGGCAGCCGTATTGCGTGATCAATATCTACCTGGCGGAACACATCTTCCGGCGCGACGCGGCGCGGTTTCGCAACGAAACCGTAATTCCGCTGCTGGTATCCATGCCCGGCGTGCACATTGCCCAGGCGCGCCAGTCGCTGACCATAGGCACGGCCGATGCCGAACTTGCCCATCACTTGCAAGTGGCGGTCAACACACCCATTGCCGAAGTGCGCCGCGTATTTGTCGACATACATGGCGAAGTCGTCTACCTGAGCGAAGTGTCTTATCGGGGCGACTTCATCCATCTTGAAATGAACCTGATTCCCTGAAGGATGCGCCATGGGCGACGCCACCGCCAGCTTGTTTCCGGTCGATCTCAGCGTGCATGTGCTGCGCTATCCAGTGGAACACCCCGTGCGCACTTCGTTTGGCGTGATGCACGACCGCCCCGCGGTGTTCGTGCGCGTGCGCGACCGCGATGGAGCGCACGGCTGGGGCGAGATCTGGTGCAATTTCCCGGCGTGCGGCGCCGAACATCGCGCCCGCCTGGCCGAAACGGTGATGCGGCCACTGCTGCTGGGCCGCGAATACGCCGGGCCGGCAGATGCCTATGCCCACCTGACGGCGGCCACCGAGGTGCTGGCGCTGCAATCCGGCGAGCCCGGTCCCATGGCGCAGGTAATCGCCGGCGTGGACCTTGCCCTATGGGATTTGTGCGCGCGCCGGGCCGGCCAGCCGCTCTGGGCATACCTGGGCGGCACGGGCGACCGCGTCAGTGTCTACGCCAGCGGCATCAACCCGGACGAGCCGGAGCGCGTGGTGCAGCAGAAGTTCGACGAAGGGTTTCGCGCATTCAAGTTGAAGCTGGGCTTCGGCAAGGATCGCGACCTGCGCAATGTGCGGCAGGCCAGGCGGGTGCTGGGGCCTGATGTGCCCCTGATGGTGGATGCCAATCAGGGATGGGATGCGCAACAGGCCGTGGACATGGCGGCGGCGCTGGCCGAGTTCGATATCGGCTGGCTGGAAGAGCCCTTGCGGGCGGATGCTCCCATGCAGCAGTGGAGCGAGCTGGCGCGGGTGTCGCCGGTGCCCCTGGCGGCTGGCGAAAATTATCAGGGTCTGCGAACGTTCCAGGCCGCCATCGATGCCGGGTTCCTGGGTGTGGTGCAGCCCGACCTGGCGAAATGGGGCGGCATTTCGGGTTGCCTGCCGGTGATACGTGCGGTGCGCGCCGCCGGGTTGCGCTATTGCCCGCATTACCTGGGCGCGGGAATCGGGCTGATGGCGTCGGCGCACGTGCTGGCGGCGGTCGATGGCATGGGGCATGGCGGGCTGCTGGAAATCGATTCCAATGACAATCCGCTGCGCAGTTTGCTCAGTGCGCCGTTATTGCAATTAGAAGATGGCGTGGCGCGGCTGGGGCTGGCCGCGGGGATCGGGGTGGAGCCAAATCTGCGGGAGTTGCGGGCGATTTGCGGCGCACGGTGATGGCGCGCTTCGTTGCGCAGGGCAATCGGCGGGCCGCCTCGTGGCGGCCCGGGAATCAGGCCTGGTCGCGGATGGTTTGCGTGGCGCCGTTCTGTTTCACGGACTCGATGCCGCCGCTGCGGGCGGCTTCGGAGCTGTACATCTGGCTGCTGCCGATGACCTGGTTATTGGCCGCGCGCAGCGTGAAGTAGAACTTGCCGTTTGATGCGGTGGACAGGGAATAGCGAGACGCGTCGCCGCTATTTTTCTGTACGGAAGCGATGCCGTTTTCGGCCGAAGCCTTTGCGTTGTACATCTCGCTGGACAGTACGGGTTCACCGTTGCCGGCCTTGAGTACGAAGTGGAATTGTCCGTTGCTTGCTTTTTTTAATTCAAACCAACCTGCCATGATCGGTCTCCTTGGATTTGAACCTGTCGACGGAACTGCCGCGCCGGCACGGACGTGCCGAGCTTTCCGATCATAGGTAAAGCGGCAGGTTTTGCCTAGCTGGCGGACGTGCGGCGGGGCGGCAGGTCATTCTTTTCGGGCGATGACACGCAGGCGATGGCCGTCCGGGTCCAGGCCCACGAAGGTGTGGCCGATGTCCAGTTCCGTAGGTGGCAGGGCGATGGGAATGCCGCGTCGGGTCCAGTCCGCATGCAATGCGAATACGGCTTCGCGATCGGCCACCGGTATGGCCAGTTCGCCCGCGCGACCGGCGGAAATCGAGCGCGGCGTGACGGTCTGGCGGGCCCATAGCCCCAGCATCAAGCCGGAGTCGAGTTTGAATTTCGCAAAGCTGGGGGTGGCCAGCACTGGCTGCTTGTGCAGCAGTTCGGTGTAGAACCGCGCGCTGCGGTCAGGGCTATCGACATACAAGATAATCAGGTTGGGATCGATCATGCGTTTCTCCGCAATAGTGGGCCGCCGCATCGGCGTGCAGCCCCGGGAATTCGTCGACTCGGATATCCATTTATTCAGCCGGTGGCCGGCATGGCCGCATTGCGCGGGGCGTCCCAGCCGGCGGCCGCTGGCGGCGGCGTGGCGTCATCAGTGATTTCGCTGGCGCGGTAGTCCAGCGCCTGCAGTTCCAGCAGGCGGCGGTAGAGCCCGCCATCGCGCTGCAGCAACTCTGCGTGACTGCCGGTTTCGGCGATGCGGCCTTTATCGAATACCAGCAGGCGGTCCATTGCCCGTACGGTAGACAGGCGGTGCGCGACCACCAGCGTGGTGCGTCCGGCCATCAGGCGCTCCATGGCTTGCTGGATCAGGCGCTCGCTTTCGCTGTCCAGGCTGGAGGTTGCTTCATCCAGGATCAGTATGGGCGCATCCGCCAGGAAGGCGCGCGCCAGCGCCACGCGCTGGCGTTCGCCGCCCGACAATTTCACGCCACGTTCGCCCACCAGCGTTTCGTAGCCCTTGGGCAGCGCCATGATGAAGTCGTGCGCGCTGGCCAGGCGCGCCGCGCGTTCGATTTCCGCACGAGTGGCGCCGGGCCGCGCGTAGGCGATGTTTTCGGCCAGCGTGCGGTGAAACAGCACCGGCTCCTGCTGCACGATGGCGATCTGGCTGCGCAACGAGGCCTGCTGGACCTGCGCGATGTTCTGGCCGTCAATCATGATCCGTCCGCCATTGATGTCGTACAGCCGCTGAAGAAGCTTGATGAAAGTGGTCTTGCCCGAGCCCGAATGCCCCACCAGCCCTACGCGCTCGCCCGCCGCGATATGCGCCGTCAGGCCTTCGTATAGCGGGGTCAGGTGCGAGCCGTAGCGAAAGTCCACGTGTTCGAAGCGGATGTCGCCGCGTTCAATGACGATGGGCCGCGCGCCGGGCGCGTCGGCCACCCCCAGGGGCTGGGCATGAAGCCATACCAGTTCTTCCATGTCGTTTACCGACCGCTGCAAGTTGCGGATGTGCATGCCGATGTCGCGCAGGTATCCCTGCAGGATGAAGAACATGGTCAGCGCGAACGTAATGTCGCCCACGCTGGCCCGGCCCTGGCGCCACAACAGCAGCGACGAGCCCAGGATGGCCACCAGCAGGGCCGCCAGCATCAGGCCCTGCACGCCGCCGTTGACGGATCCGCGCACCCAGCCGCGGCGCGTACGGTTGCGCCATTTGCCAAGCACCGTGCCCAGCCGCGCTTCTTCGCGATGCTCGGCGCCAAAGGCCTTGACCACTGCATTGCACGTAATGGCGTCGGCCAACGCTCCGCCCAGTCGCGTGTCCCATGCATTGCCCAGCCGCGCGGCCGGGGCGACGAAACCCAGAGAAAGGGCCGCAGTGACCAGTACATATGTCAGCGAGCCCAGGCCGACCACCGCCCCCATCACCGGCCAGTGCCAGCCCAGCACCAACGTGGCGCCCGCCAGCATGGCCACGGATGGCAGCAAGGCGATCAGTATCGTGTCGTTGAGCAGATCCAGCGCCCACATGCCGCGCGTGACCTTGCGCACCGTCGATCCTGCGAAGCTGTTGGCATGCCAGTCGGTAGACAGGCGTTGCACGCGATGAAATGCCCGCGCTGCCACGACGCTCATCATCTTCAGCGTCAGGCCGATGACGTTGAAGTAAACCAGCTGCAACAACACCGTAGTGCCCAGCCCCAGCCCGGCCAATATCCAGAACGCCGTGGCGGCGCGATCCCAGGCCGCGCCCGCGCCGCCGCCCGAGGCGACCGCATCGATCAACCGTCCGGCATACATGGGGGTCAGGACGTCGGCGACCGCCGAAAGCAACACCAGCAGGATAGTCAGCGTGATGCGCCACGGCTGCTCGCGCCAGTGACGGAACGTAAAGCCCAGGACATCCTTGAAGGCTTGTCCTCGAAAGTCGATTTTTCTTCGAACCATTTGTCATGCGCCCGGCGCGCAGGCGCCAGGACTCCGGTGGAAAGCGTAGGAAACAGGCCGTTCGGCGCCGGCATTGCCGGCGCGCACGAACGAAGTGACTGAGGGATAGGCGAGGGCCAGCCGTAAGCGCGGCTTACGTGCCAGGTAGGACTAGCAGGCGGCCCAGCGCCAGCAACGACTTAATGGTGTCGTTGCGCGGCCACGCTGGGGGATGCGGTACGAACTGCGGACATCGAACGCCTCCCGGTGGAAGAAAGGAAAGACAACGGAAAAAAGGTGAGCCGGATGCGGCCCGAGCGCGAATCTTATCAGGGCAGAATTGCCATTGGCAATATCCCGTAGATGCGTCCGCGCGCGTGCAGCCTGTATGCCGTTGTGTATGACGTCCGGCCGACGATGTTGCAATTTTCTGTGCGCCGGCGGCGCGCCACCGTTGTACGCTGAATGCCGGCAGCATGGGTACACAACTTGCGAAGCCGCGGCTTCGTTGCCCACATAAGGAGTGCGCCATGACCGACATTAACGATGTGCAAGCCGCCATGCGTCTGTGGCACGAGGCTCATACCGCGGTAATGGACTTCTACGAAGCGCACAACGTGCTGGAGCCCGCGCGGTATGAAGAATGGATGGTGCTGCGTCGCGTGGAAGACGACGTGCGGCGCCAGGCCGATATCCTGATCGAGCGTGCTCGCAGCGAATTGCCTGCGTAGCAAGAGCCGTGTTGCGCGGCCGACAGACGGGTGCGGTCAGGCCCGCCCGAGCGGCAATGCCAGTTCTTGCCAGCCGCGGGCTGCCGTGTCGCGCAGTACTGCAACGACATGCCGGCATGCGTGGTCGACGGCTGTTTCGACGGGCATGCCCGTCAGCAGGTGTCCGGCCAGGCGCGCAGCGAACAGGTCGCCCACACCCTTCGCGGCGCAGGGAATCTGTGCGTGGCTGTACACGCGCCGCTGGGCGCGTGTAACCAGCGCCACGTGCATCTGGCCCGACGGCCATTGGCGCGGCGCCGCGCTGGTTACCACTACCCACTGCGTGGTCGGGCCCAGCAATCCGGACGCGGCATTGTGCACGTCGTCCATCGTGTGCAGGGGGCCTCCAGCCAATTGCTCGAGTTCGAAGTGGTTGGGCGTCAGGCCGTGGGCATGCGGCAGCAGCGAGCGCCAGGCCCGCGCAAGCGCGGGGTCGGTGTATGCGCCGTGGTCGAAGTCGCCCATGACGGGGTCGATATGCACGCGCAGGGTGGGGCGGGTACGCAGCGCCTGCCCCAGCCATTCGGCGAGCACGGCGGTCTGCTCGGCGGCGCCCAGGAAGCCCACCAGCACTGCCCGAACGTGGGCCAGGACGTCGCGCGCGAACAGGTCTTGCAGGTACCCCGCGAACCAGTCGGCAGGTACGGTGCCGCCGTGCAGGGTGGGATAGTGCGGCGTGTTGCTCAGGATGACCGTGGGCACGGCCGCCACGCGCATGCCCATGGCCTGCAGGGTGGGTACCGCCGCGTTGTTGCCGACGTGACCGTAGACGACCTGCGACTGTATCGATACCACATCGACGGGCAGCGGACGCAGCGGCGCAGCGAAGTTCATGGCTGTGCGCCGGACGTTGCGAAACCGGGCCAATAGTGGCTGTCGGGCAGGGCGCGCGCGCCGAAGATGGCCTGGCCGACGCGCACCGTGGTGGCGCCTTCTTCGATGGCCAGCTCGTAGTCGCCCGACATGCCCATGGACAGCTGGCCAAGGTAGATGCCGGCGGGCGCCTCCTGGCGCAGCCGGTCGCGCAGTTCGCGCAGGCGCACGAAGCAGGGTCGAACCAGGGCGGGGTCGGGCGAGAACAGGGCCAGGGTCATCAAGCCGCGCACCCGCAAGCTGGCGTAGGCGGGCAATTGCCGCACGAACGCGGCGGCGTCCTGGGGGGCCAGGCCGAACTTGCTGGCTTCACCCGATGTATTGATCTGCACGTAGACATCGAGCGCGCGCCCTTCGGCCTGGAGCCGGCGATCCAGCGCTTCGGCCACGCGCAGGCTGTCCAGTGCCTGGAACTCGCTGGCAAAACGCGCCACGAGCTTTGCCTTGTTGGTCTGCAGGTGGCCGATGACGGCCCAGCGCAGGTCTGGCAGGTCGGCCATGGCTTCCCATTTGGCGTGCGCTTCCTGGACCTTGTTTTCGCCGAGTTCGCGGCAGCCCGCGGCGTAGGCCAGGCGGATACGCGCCTCGTCCACGGTTTTACTGACGGGCAGCAGGCGCACGTCGGCCGGATCGCGCCCGGCGCGCTGGCAGGCGGCCGCGATGTTGTCGCGTACCCGCGCAAGGTTGCGACGGAAATCGGCCAGCGAGACGGCGCTCGGATAAGCGGAAGTGTGATGCAGGTTCATGGCGTGGGTCGATTGTTGCGCGGCTGGCGCAAAGAGATATCAGCATGCCCCAGTTGCGGCAGCCCGTCGAGCCGGCTCCATCAAGGAAGGCCGGCATTGCGCCACCGCCCCGCCGCTGAAAGGTGGGCACCTTCCAGGGCGCCGGGGTACGTACTTTTATATATATAAAAATGATTAAATATTATTTTCTTATATATATGAATAATGAAAGAATCCAGTCCAGGCTAGTTTCTTTCGTGGTGCGACCCCTATGAAGCCCTTTTTCCGACTGTTCGCCGCCGCTGCGCTGGCTACCGGCGCCGCCTTTGGCGCCCAGGCCGCGGCACCCTTGCTCACACCAGCAGAGCTGAACGATCTGCGCACGTCGCCGACCGTGCGTATTGTCGACATCCGCTCGGCGGCTGACTATTCGGCCAACCACATCCCGGGCGCAGTCTCCGCCCCGTACGCGCAGTGGCGCGGGCCGGCCGATAGTCCCGGCCAATTGCCCCCCACCGACAAGCTGGCCGATCTGGTCCGCAATCTGGGCATCGACAAGAACGTGCATACGGTGGTCGTGTCCACCGGGGCCGACCAGACCGATTTCGGCGCTGCCGCGCGGGTGTACTGGACCCTGAAATATCTGGGGCTGTCCGAGCTGTCGATCCTGAACGGCGGCGCCAAGGCCTGGGCCGATGCCGGGCTGCCGCAGGACCAGGCGGTTCCCTCGGTTGCCGCCACCAGCTTCCAGCCGGCGCTCAACACATCGCTGATCGCTACGCAAGAACATGTGCTGGCCCAGATCGACAACCCGCGGGTACAACTGGTGGACGCTCGGCCGTCCAATTTCTTCCGCGGCGAAGTGAAGGCGCCTACAGCCAAGGTGCCTGGCACGATTCGTTCGGCGCTCAACCTTGAACACAGCAAATGGTTCAAGCCCGGCACCGCTATCTTCGTTTCCGCGGAAGAAGCCAAGGCCATCGCCGCGCAATCGCTGCCCGATCCGGCCGACGAGACCATTTCGTTCTGCAACACCGGGCATTGGGCCGCGACCGACTGGTTTGCCCTGTCGGAAGTGGTGGGGCAGAAGAACGTGACGCTTTATCCTGCGTCGCTGGCCGAATGGACGCAGGCGCCGGAGGCGCTGCCCATGGACAACGTGCCCAGCCGTGGGCAGCAGATCCTGAAAAGCCTGAAAGACCTGGTCAGCTGATCCGCTGACGATGGCGGGCGCGCATTGCGCCCCGCCCCGCGCCGTGCGCCTCGCGCCCGCGGCCCGGGGCGTCTTGAATCCTATCCATTATTCCAATACGCGACGACGCAGCACTCTTTCATGACCCGATTCCCGCTAGCGGCCCTGTTGGCCGCCTTTTTTCTGGCCCTGGCCTGGTTCGTATCGCTGCGCCAGGCGGTGCTTTTTCTGGTTGGCATAGGCATGGGCGCCGTGCTTGCCGGCGCGCGCTTCGGCTTCACCACCGGCTGGCGCCGCCTGATCGAGCAGCGCGACCCCAGCGGCGTCATGGCGCAGCTGCTGTTGCTGGCGCTTGCCGCGGCAATGTCCATGCCCCTGCTGGCCATGTTTCCCACCGACCTGGGCGCTGCGCTAGGGCCGCCCAGCGTCAGCCTGTTGATCGGCGCCTTTGTATTCGGCGCAGCCATGCAAGTGGCCGACGGCTGCGGCTCGGGCACTCTGTACAAGGCCGGCATGGGTGTGCCGTTGAACATGGTGATATTGCCCGTCTTCGCGATCGGCAGTTTCCTGGGTTCGGCCCAACTTGACCTGTGGCTGCAGCTGGGCGCGACGCGCCCGGTGGGCCTGGTGGCCAGTTTCGGTCCGTGGCAGGCCTTTGGCCTGACGCTGGCCGGACTGTTGTTGCTGGGGCTCGCCGCCCGCGCCTGGGCAGGCAAGGGCGCCAACTGGTTCAGCCGCCGCCTGCTCATCGGCGCCATCCTGCTGGCCGTGCTGGCGATGCTGAATCTGCTGATCGCCGGCCAGCCGTGGGGCGTGGTTTACGGCTTCGGTTTATGGGCAGCGAAGGTCGCGACCGCGGCGGGTCTGTTCGACGCGGGCGCCAATCCCTTCTGGAGCCAGCCGGTCAACATGTCGAACCTGTCGCAGTCCGTGTTCCTGGACGTGACTTCCATCACCAATATCGGGATTCTCGCGGGCGCGCTGTTCATTACCGCCAGGAAGTCAGCCTCGTCGGACGAGCGCACACCGCTGACAACCCGGCAATGGGTAGTCGGCATCATCGCGGGCTTTCTGCTGGGATACAGCTCGCGCCTTGCATTCGGCTGCAATATCGGCGCGATGGTCAGTGGCATTTCCACCGGCAGCCTGCACGGCTGGATCTGGGTGCCGGTGGCGTTCTGCGGGTCCCTGATCGGTGTGCGCATCCGCCGCCATTACGCATTTTGACCGGAGCCTGCATCATGACGAAAAAAGTATCGTGGCTGGCCGTGGGGTTCTGGCTGGCGCTGGCCGCCTTCTTCAGTTGGGACTGGGCCGTGTCCGACCCCGTGAATGTGCGCCACGAGCCGCCGCTGATCGCGGCGGGATCGGGCCAGGCGCCCGTAGGCGGACACTGCGCCTCGACGTTCTAGCGCCGTGCGCGGCCCGGGGTACCTGCAACGGGCCCCGCGCGGCCGTTATCCGCACTGCGCCGCTATGGCGCCCGGGTCGCTCACGTAGCGGTTGCTGTTGCCCTGTATCGCTTGGATCTTGCGGTCGCGCACGCGCTCTTGCTCGGTAACGGGGTAGGTGCGCGCCCACACGCAATACAGGCGCCGTTCCTGTGCGCTGAGATTCAGGCGGTAGGTTTCCACCATGTAGAAGGTCGCGCGCGCGATTGCGCCGCGTGCGCGCTGCGGCGGCTGCGCCCGGCGCCCCTTGAAGTCCACCACCATCTGGCATTGCCCGTACATGCGCGGCTGGTTGTCCCACACGGTGTAGCGGAAGTTGCTGCGGTCGTTGTTGAGTTCGCCGATGGCCGGCACCAGGTTGTGCAGGTCGCCTTCGGCCTTGCGAAAGGCCGCATCGGTGGCGCTGCAGTGCTTGCGTCCCCCGCGCTGCCAGCATTGCCGCTGGTGGCCGATGGCCCAGGCCGGAACGATGTGCTCCCATTCCACGCGCCGCGCGCGGCTGGCATCTTTGCGTATGGTGTAGCCGCACGCGCGCAGGTCGATCGATTTGCCGCGATAGGGGCAGCCGCAATAGAACGTCGAGCCGGATGAACCATGGACGCGCGGCAGGACTTGCTTGGCATGCTGATAGTCGCGATGACCCGTTGCCGAAGCGCGGGTTACCAGTTCGGCGGCGGCTTGGGTGGGCGGCGGGAATGCGGCAAACGTTGCGGAAAACAATAGTACGGCCAACTTCATAGGCCGGCAGTGTACCGGACGCGCCCGCGCGCGCCGCCTTGCCGCGTCAGCCGCGCCGAGCGGCCTCGATGGCGGCGATGTCGATCTTGGTCATGTCCATCATGGCCAGGAACGCGCGCCGGGCGGCCGCGCGGTCGGGGTCTTTGATGGCGTCCAGCAGCACGCGGGGCGCAATCTGCCACGATATGCCCCATTTGTCCTGACACCACCCGCAGGCGTTCTCGCGTCCGCCATTGCCCACTATGGCGTTCCACAGACGATCGGTCTCGGCCTGGTCTTCGGTAGACACCAGGAACGAGAACGCTTCGTTATGGCTGACGCCCGGCCCACCGTTCAACCCCAGGCATGGCGTACCCATGACCGTGAACTCGACGGTCAGCACGTCGCCTTCGCGTCCGGCCGGATAGTCGGCCGGCGCATGCAGGACCGCGTCTACGCTGCTGTGGGGAAAGGTCGCGGCGTAGAAGGTCGCGGCGTCCAGCGCCGCGCCGTCGTACCACAGGCAGATCGTGTTTTTGCTGGGCATGGTGATCTCCAGTACGTGTGGATGAACGCGCCGCTTCCCCCAGGTGCGCGTTTACTTTGCTTTCACATATTTGTGAATTTCGCCGGCGGCCCCGGTGGTCCATTCGTCGATCAGGGGCTGCAGGCTGGATGGCTGCACGCCCGCTTGCCCCTGCGCCGCGTTGGCCACCTGTTCGCCGGTGCCCCCGCGCACCGCGGCATACAGCAGTTCGTTGGTCACGCTGTCGACCACGCGTGTCTCTATAGCAATGGACGCTTCGCGCGGGCGGCCGCCTTCAAGCGCGGCCTTGGCGCCCGTAAGCACCAGTGCGACGGGAATGTACTGATAGGCCTTGAGCGATTCGGTCTCGGCGCCTACGGCGGTGATCGCGACGCTGACGCGCGCCACGCCCGCCCCGGCATGGTCGGCCAGCCGCACCTGCTCGCCGATTTTCTGGCGCAACGCTTGCTCCACGTTCGCGCGGATCTGTTCCAGCGTCTGGGCGGATACGTCCTGCGTGGGCTGCGGCTGCGGGTAGAACACCACCCGGTCCAGCCACACCGCCTGGTAGCGGTCTGCCGTGAAGTTGGGGTTCAGGTAAGCCAGGCGGGTGCCACCACCGGGAGCCGGAGCCTTGCGCAGCTGGGAGTAATCCGACAAGAAGCCCGATTGCTTGGGCGCCGGCGTGCTGCAGGCCGCCAGCAGGGCCGAGGCGCATACGGCAAGGCCGAGCGTGCGCAGTGTCTTGTTGATTTTCTTCATCGATTGCTCCTAGGGTGGGCGGAAATGAATTGCGGCATCGCTACCCGCGCCTGTGGCGCGGGCAGCGCAGGCAAAGAGCGTACTGCGTCCGCCGCCGGTCAGCAATGGCCGCCGCGGTTGCCGGCGGCTACGCCGGGCAAGCCGGCCACGCAAGCGGCAGTGCGTGCGTACCGACAGTTCTATTACAGCGGCGCCGCAAGGGCTTTTTCTACTTCAACGGCGATTTCCAGCAGTCGCCGGTCATTGTTCGGCGCGCCCATCAACTGATAGCCGATGGGCAATCCGTCCACCGGCAGGGGTAGCGACGCCGCGCACAGGCCAAGGTAGTTGGCGGGCTGGGTGTTCTGCGTCATGCCCAAGGCCAGGCGCAGGCCTTTGTCGGGGTCGGCCAGGTCGGACAAGAGTGGCGGAAAATCGGCGGTGGTGGGGCTGACCCAGGCGTCGTAGCCTGCGAATCGCCGCGCGGCTGACGCGCGGCTCTTGGTGCGCTTGTCTTCCAGCGCCAGGAACTCGTACGCCTTGGCTTCCAGCCCGGATTCGACGCGCCGGGCGATCACCGGATCCATCAGGTCTTTCTGCGCCAGGTAGCGGTCTTTGCCCAGTATGGACAACAATGACGCCGGCATGGATACCGGAAAGTAGCCGGCGCGTTCGGGCGCCTCGGGAACCACGATGTCTTGCAGCAGGCAGCCGTTTTTGCGCAGACGCTCATTGGCGCGATGGAATGCGTCGCCTATCTGCACATCAAGGTTGTCGCCGAAATGGTTGGTGGGCACGCCCAGGCAAAGCCGATCCAGGCGGGGCATGGAAGGCCGGGTGTCGTATTGGTATCCGAACAGTATTGACGAAATCGTGTCGAAGGCCAGCAGGGCGTCTTTGGCTGTGCGCGTGATCAATCCGATGGAATCGACACGCGGGTCCAGCGGAAATGCGCCGTCCGTGGGCCACAGGCCCACCGTAGTCTTGATGCCGAACATACCGTTGAAGGCGGCCGGCACGCGCACCGAACCGCCCGAATCCGTGCCGATGGCCAACGCACACAGGCCGGCGCCCATCGCCACGCCCGAGCCCGAGCTCGATCCGCCCGGGGCGCGCTGTTGCTGCATGTCCGCAGGGTTCCAGGGCGTGCCGCGCGGGCTGGAATGGCCGGTGATGCCCAGGCATAGTTCGACTGCCTTGGTCTGCCCCAGGAACACGCAGCCGGCGCGGCGCAGCGCCTGGATGAATATCGCTTCCGAAGCGCCCAGGATATCGGGCAGCTCCATGTTGGAGCCCACGCGCGGCGCGGGCATGCCGGAAATCACGAACACATCCTTGATGGCGATGGGCACGCCCATCAGCGGCCCCAGGTCGGCGCCCGTCTTGATCAAGGCGTCCATGGCTCGCGCGGTGGCGATGGCGCTGTCGGCGGCCACCGATTCGAACGCGCCCAGCCGGGCATCCAGTTTTTCGATGCGTTCGAGATACGCCCGCGTAACCGCTTCCGAAGTCACCCGCCCCGCACGGAATTCCGCCGCAAACGCCTCCAGGCCCCCCGCCGCGAAAGGATCCACCGGTAAATCGCTCATGATGTCATTCTCCGAAAATAACCTTCCATACTTGCCGGCCGCAGGGCCTAGAGGCCCAGATAGGCCTTTCTGATCATGGGGTGGCCTTCCAGCATCTTCGACGGGCCGTCCAGCACCAGGCGCCCGTTCTCCAGCACATAGGCGCGGTCGCTGCATTGCAGCACCTGCTTGATATTCTGTTCGACCAGCAATACCGGAAACCCCAGGTCCGCGACGCGTCTAATGGTCTGCATGACTTGTTTCACATACAGCGGCGACAGGCCCAGGCTGGGTTCATCCATGATCAGCAGGCGGGGCTCCAGCATCAGCGCGCGGCCGATGGCCACCATTTGCTGCTGGCCGCCCGATAGCGATCCGGCCGGCGAACTGGCGAATTTTTCGACGTCCGGAAACAGCGAGAACACGCGGTCCAGGCTGGCCTTTCTGTTGGCGCGCAGGCGCGGCAGGTATGCCCCCAGCAGGATGTTGTCTTTGACGCTGAGGTTGGGAAACAACTGCCGGCCCATGGGCACGTGCGCCAGGCCGCGCTCGGCCATCTGGTGCGGCGCCAGGCCGGCGATGTCTTCGCCCTTGAACATGATCCGCCCCTTCCAGGGCCGGATCATGCCGGACACGGCGCGCAGGATGGTCGACTTGCCGCTGCCGTTGCCGCCCACCAGGCCAACCAGCTCGTTTTTCCTGATGACGAGCGATACGCCAAAGACCACCTGTAACGCGCCATAACCCAGGTCGATATCTTCGACCGTCAATATGATGTCTTCATCGATCATGTGCTTTCAGTCCGTGCCCAGGTAAGCTTCGATGACATTCTCGTCATGGATGACATCGGTGGCCGCGCCTTCCGCAATCTTGTTTCCGCTGGCCAGCACAATGACGTGATCGGCCAGCTGAATGATGGCTTCCATGATGTGCTCGACCATCACGATGGAAACCCCCGTGGCCGTCAGGGTGCGCAGCAGCGCAATCATTTCTTTCAGGGCCGGAGGGTTCAACCCCGCCATGATCTCGTCCAGGAAGAGAATGCGCGGCTCCAGTGCCAACGCCTTGGCCAGTTCCAGGCGACGCAGGCGGGCCAGGTTCAGGTCGGTGGTGAGCTGGTCGGCCCGATCCGCCAACCCCACGCGTTGCAGCGCAGCCCGCGCCACGCCTTCGGCGTCTTTGCGCCGCGGGTGCTTCAGGAACGCCGCGACAAGTACATTTTCCAGCACGGTCATTTCTTCATAGGGCCGGTCGGTCTGGAACGTGCGGCCCATACCCAGGCGCGTGCGCACGTAGGGCGGCAGGCGCGTCACATCGTGTTCCATGAAAGTGACCGTGCCCGCAGCTACCGGGGCAAACCCGGTAATGGCGTTGAACAGCGTAGATTTGCCGGCGCCATTCGGGCCGATCAGGCCCAGTATCTGCCCCTGGTTCAAGGCCAACGAAACATCGTTGACTGCCACCAGCCCGCCGAACTGCACCTTGATGTTGTCAGCCCTGAGCACGGTTTGCATATTTCTTCCTGGTCAGCTTGTACACATATTCGCCCATGATGCCGCGCGGCAGCAGCAGGATCACCACCAGTATCAGCACCCCATAGACCAGCATATTGGCTTGCGCAAAGGCCGTGCGAAAGACTTCTCCCGATATCACCAACAGCGCGGCGCCCACGGCCGGCCCCCAGATCGTGCCGCGTCCGCCGATGATGACCGTCAGCGCAATCTGCACGGATAACAACAGGTTGAATATGATGTGCGGCTCGATAAACGACAGGAATATCCCGTAGACGCCGCCGCCCAGCGCGGTCAGCATGCCCGACAGCACGAAGGCTTTCAGCTTGACTGCGGTGGGATTGATGCCGGCGGCCATCGCGGCCTCTTCGTTGTCGCGCACGGCCTTGAGCTGGAAGCCGAACCTGCGCCGGGAAATGAACACCACCACGGCCAGCGTGATCGCGGCGTAGGCCAGGGCCAGGTAATACTGCGTGGTCTTGTCGAACAGGTCCACGCCGAAAGGTTCGGGCAAGGTGTCGATGAACACGCCCGAGGCTCCACCGGTAAGCCAGCCTTCGTTGATGGCGACCAGCCGCAGAATTTCGGCAATGGCGATAGTGGACAGCGCGAAGTAGGGGCCGCGCAGCCCGAACGTCAGTCCACCCCATACAAGCGCCATGATTGCTGCCACGCCCATGGCCAGCAGAACGGACCACCAGGGCGCCCAGCCGAACTGCGATGCCCCGATCGCCACGAAATAGGCGCCCAGGCCCACAAAGCTGGCATGTCCCAGGCTGAGCTGGCCCGCCCAGCCGCCAAGAATATTCCACGACGTTGCCCACCCGGTGAACAGCAACACAGAGATCCCGACCGTGATGTAGGCCGAGCCCGTCGCGGGGTAGCAGGCTGCCGCGACGATCAGCGCGGCCAGAATCAATACTTGCTTGCTCATACCCGTTTCACCGTTTTGCCAAAGAGACCTTCGGGCTTGACCAGCAGCACCACCAGGAACGCCACCAGCCCGTAGGCGTCGCGATATGCCGAATCCAGGTAAGAGGCCCCCAGCACCTCGACCACGCCCAGCAGCAGGCCGCCGATGATGGCGGCGCCAATGTTGCCGAGCCCGCCCAGCACGGTGACCACGAAAGCCTTGAGGGTGAACAGCGCGCCCGTGGTGACCGGCGAGGCGAACAGCAGAGGGATCAGCGCCACACCCGCGGTGACGGCGAGCGCCATGCCCAGGCCGAACACGATGGCCTGCATGCGCTTGGTATTGATGCCGACCAGCTCCGCGCCGAGCCGGTTTTCGGCGGTGGCCTTGATGGCGCGTCCGATCTCGGTACGGTTCAGCAGCAGATACAGGCTGGCGATAACCGCGACGGTGGCCAGGCCAGCCAACAACAGCACGATGGAAATGCGGATATTGCCCAGTGCCAGCGTACTTGCGGCGTACGCAACGTTGACCGATTTCGGCTCGCCGCCGAACGTCAGCAGCAGCAGGTTGGCAATCACCAGGGAAATGCCCAGGGTGGCCAGCATCATGGTTTCGGGCTTGGCGTCGATCACGCGGGTCAGCACCAGTTTCTGCATCAGCGCGCCCACGATGAACCCCAAGGGAATGGCCGGGACCAGCGTCAGGTAGGGGTCCCACCCGAACAGGCCGTTGAGCAGCACCGCGAAATACATGCCCAGCACCACAAAATCGCCGTGGGCAAAGTTGATCGTGCGCATGACGCCGAACACCAGGGTCAGGCCCACGCCTATCAGGGCGTACACGGCCCCGATCAGCACCCCGTTAGAGAGGTTCTGAACAAACGAAACATAATCCATCTAGCGGCCCTTGCGCCGGCCGGCTGCCGCCGGCCGCCGTGTTGAATGCGATAGAGCATCGGCAGCCATGGTCACATGCGGCCGCAACGCGGCAGGTGACCATGGCTGCGGAATAGCCCGCCTTCAGTTCGACAGTTTGGCTTTCTGCGAAGCCAGGTTGTCGGGGTACACCGTGACGTGCTTGCCGTCCTGGATCTGGATGATGACGCTCTTGATCGGATTCTGGCCTTTGAAGCCGTCGTAATCCTTGAACGTCACGTCGGTGACGGGCGTCTTGAGGTCGGTGCCGGCAAGAGCATCGCGCACTTTTTCGCGGTCGGTCGATTTGGCGCGGCGCAGGGCGTCGGCCGCGACCGTCAGCGCCAGGTAACCCTCGGCCTCGTAGAAAGAAGGTTCTTCCTTGGCCTTGGCCTTCAGGCGCTCATAGAGTTCGGGCGTGCCTTCGTACTTGACGTCCGGGCTCCAGCTTACGGCCGACACGATGTTCTCCGATTGCGGGCCCACCTGCTGGATGAAGCTGATCATGGACGAGGCCGTATCGATGGCCACCACCTGGGCATTCAGGCCCACTTCCTTGATTTGCCGGGCAATGGCGATGCCGTCATCGGCATACGAGCTCGTCAGCAGAATGTCGGGCTCGTCGGCGCGAAACTTGTTCAGTATCGGCCGGAAGTCCGTCGTGCCCTGGTCATAGGCCTGCTTGCCCACGATTTTATAGCCCCGCTTTTCCGCCTGGCGCGCGCCTTCTTCGCTGACCGAAGTGGGCCACGCCCCATTGCCGTGCATGATGGCGATCTTCTTCAGGTCGCCGTTACTCTTGCGCAAATAGTCGAAGTAATCGAAATACACATTCGCCACGATGGTGGAATTGTGCTTGGCCCGAAACACCCAGGGCGACCCGGGCTTGGTGATCGAATCGTCGGCGCTGCCCAGCACGATCAGCGGGATCTTCTGGCGTGAGGCCAGCTTGGACATGGGGCCGGTGATCCCCGAGGCATACGACCCTATGATCAGCGGCACGCCTTGCTTGTTCAGCGATTCCACCGCCGCCAGGGCGCTCTGTGCGTCGGAGCGGTCGTCCTGGACGATCAGTTCGAGCTTTTGGCCGTTGATGCCGCCGTTGGCATTGATTTCTTCCAGGGCCACCTGCATGCCCGTGTTGTACCGCTGCCCGAAAGCCGCGAAGTTGCCTGACAAACTATTAATGACGCCAACCTTGACCTGCGCAAGCGCGGGCATCGAAAGCGCGGACGCGCACACGACGGCCGCCAGACTGCCTTTTATGAATCTGTTGTGAGCTTTCATGGTTTTCCCCTAAAGAAAATTTCAACTGCACAAACACTGCGTGGAGCGGCAATTCACTTTCTTCGGCTTCCGATGGCGCGCAAGCGGTGGCGGTACGGAAAGCACCCTGGCGATTGTCAGGGTCGTAGCTAGGGCAACCAGTATATAGACAGTTGTATGCGGAAGCGTATACAGAATTCGGCATCGTGTTCACAATGCGGACAGCTCGAACCATACGCATGTGGCGGCTCGGCCAGATGCCAACCGCACGAAACAGAAAAGCCCGCTGGATGACAAATCCAGCGGGCTTTTTCTTGGGAATTTTGGTGGAGCGGAGGAGGATCGAACTCCCGACCTTCGCATTGCGAACGCGACGCTCTCCCAGCTGAGCTACCGCCCCAATCGAGCGCGGAACTATAGCATATTCTGCAAAAGCCCCGCAAACGGATATGGCGCAAACCGGCCGCGCGCCGGATGTGCCTGGTTCAGCCCGCCAGGTCCAGGGTAGCCACCACCGGAGTATGGTCCGATGGCTGCTCGTTGGATCGCGGAGCCTTGTCGATGACGCAGGATACGCAGCGCTGGGCAAGGGGGGCGGACAACAGGATGTGGTCGATGCGCAAGCCCGCGTTGCGGCGGAAGGCGAACTGGCGGTAGTCCCACCAGCTGAACGATTTTTCGGGCTGCTCGAACATCCGGAACGAATCGGTGAGCCCCAGGTCGAGCAGGGCGCGAAACGCCGCGCGCTCGGGTTCGGACACGAGTACCTGGCCTTCCCACTTGGCCGGGTTGTGCACATCTTCGTCGGCCGGCGCCACGTTGTAGTCGCCCAGTATGGCCAGGCGCGGATACGCCTGCAGCTCTTCGCCCAGCCAGCGATGCAAATGCTGGAACCAGTCGAGCTTGTAGGCGTATTTGTCGCTGCCGACCGCCTGGCCGTTGGGGCAGTACACGCAGACGATGCGCACGTCGCCGGCCGGCGAGGGCAGGGTAATGGCCAGCAGGCGTTGTTGCGGGTCGTCCATTCCCGGGATGTTGCGCACCATGGCCGAGCCCGGTTCGCGCGTCAGGATGGCGACGCCGTTATAGGTTTTTTGGCCGGCCCAGGCGGCGTGGTAACCCATCTGCGTGAAAGCGTCGAGCGGGAAGTTCTCGTCGGTGAGTTTCAGCTCTTGCAGGCACAGCGCATCCACGGGATTGGCGGCGAGCCAGTCCAGTACTTGGGGCAGGCGTACTTTGAGCGAATTGATGTTCCAGGTGGCAAGTTTCATGCGTTTGTCGGGGTATGGCCGGCGTCTTCAGCGTGGCCCCGATGATACCGCGTAGCGCCGACCACGCCGGCCCCGATGGCCTGTTTGCGCAGCAGGCCGGCAAATGCGCGGCCCGCCCGGTTTTGCGGCACGGCGGGGTTCAGGAGCAGGCCCGGCGTGCGCATGGGCGCGGGGTTTTCCATGGGGATGACTCGCAACGCGGCATTGGGCGTGATGGCGCTGGGCGCGACGATGGCGGCAACGGGTACGCGGGCCACCATGCCCAGCATGGCCGCGATGGTGTTGGTTTCGGCCACGACGCTGGGTTCGGCGCCCGAGGCCGCAAAGCACTCGTTGAGCAGCCTGCGCGTCGAGAAACTGGCCGGCAGCAGCACCATGGGTTCGCGATGCAGTTCGATCATGCGGATGCGCTTGCGGTTGGCCAGGGGATGCGCATCGGACACCACCAGCACCAGTTCTTCATTGAACAGCGGCTCGAACCGCAGCGTGCTGTTGGATTCGGGCCGGTAGGCCACGCCCAGGTCGAGTTCGCGCGCCTCGAGCCGCGCGGCAATGGTGTCGGCGGCCAGCTCTTCGATGACGAGCTGCACGGTGGGATGGTGCCGCAGAAACGTCGCCATGCACTCGGGAATGAAGCTCTGGTTGAAGGTGTGGGTGGTGCCGACGCGCAATTCGCCGGTGATCGAAGCGGCGCTTTGCTTGAGCTGGCCCAGGCCCTGGTCGATTTCGCGCAGGGCGCGCGTGGCGTAGTCCAGGAAGATCTCGCCGGCGGCCGTGATCACTACCCGTTTGCCTACGCGGTCGAACAGGCGCTGGCCGATTTCTTCTTCGAGCTGGCGGATCTGGTGCGACAGGGTGGACTGCGTGACGTGCACGCGTTCGGCGGCGCGCGTGAAGTTCAGCGACCCCGCCAGGGCGATGAAGTACCGCAGGTGCCGGAGTTCCATTGCCCGCCCCAAATGATCGATGGTATCAATGATATGTGAAGAAATTAATCATTTCCATCATTTGTCAGTGCTGGCTAGTCTTGCAGCTATATCGAATCTGCGGGGAGCGGGCATGGGCAAGGTACTGGAAGGCATCGTGGTCGTGGAGCAGGGCACTTTCATTACGGGGCCCGCCGCCGGCATGTTGCTGGCGGACCTGGGCGCTGACGTGATCAAGGTGGAACAGCCCGGCACCGGCGATCCTTTCCGTGCCTTCAAGGGCGGCCTGTACAGCCCGCATTTTCAGACCTACAACCGCAACAAGCGCAGCATAGAACTGGATGCGCGCGATCCCGACGATGCCGGGGTGTTCGATGCGCTGATCCGGCGCGCCGACGTGTATATCCAGAACTTCCGGCCCGGCACGGCCGAGCGCCTGGGCGCCGGTGAAGCGCGGCTGCGGGAATTGAACCCCCGTCTGGTGTACTGCGCCATCAGCGGCTTCGGGCAAAGCGGCCCAGCCGCCGGACGGCCAGCCTACGACACGGTGGCGCAGGCGGCCAGCGGGTTTCTCAACCTGCTGGTCAATCCGGCCAACCCGCGCGTGGTCGGGCCTGCCATTGCCGATGCGCTTACCGGCTTCTATGCCGCATACGGCGTGCTGGGCGCGCTGGTGGAGCGCGCCCGCACGGGCCTGGGCAAGCGGGTGGATGTGTCCATGCTTGAAGCCATGTGCCATTTCAACCTGGACGCTTTCACGCACTTATTCTCGGAGGGCGAGGTGATGGGTCCCTATAGCCGTCCCAGCGTGTCGCAGTCGTACACGTTGCGGTGCGCCGATGGAAAATGGATCGCGCTGCACATGTCTTCGCCCGAAAAGTTCTGGCGGGCGCTGGCCGAAGCGATAGAGCAGCCGGATATTTTCAAGGATCCGCGCTTTGCCACCCGCGAGGGCCGTATTGCACACCAGGAAGCGCTGATCGAATTGCTGGGCGGAATTTTCGCGAAGCGCACGCGCCAGGCCTGGTGCCAGCGCCTGGCGGCACTGGACGTGCCGCATGCGCCGATGTACGACACCCGCGAAGCGCTGCAGGACCCGCAGGCGCGGCACCTGCAGATCGAGATAGAGGGCGTGCATCCGAAGCGCGGGCCATGGAAGACAGTGCGCTCTCCCGTGTCGTTCGACGGCCTGCTGCCCACACAGGTGATGCCGCCACCCGAACTCGGCGAGCATAACGATGAAATCCGGGCGACATTGCAGGCTGGCCGAAGGCGGCAGCCGGGCGCCTCACTCTGACAAGGACGCATCATGAAAATCGGCAAGGAAACCGTACCCCGCACATCGATCTGCACGTCCGACGAACACACGATCGTGGTGCGCGGCGCGGATCTGTGCCAGGACCTGATCGGCAAGATGGCGTTCGGGGATTACTTCTATCTGCTGGTGACGGGGCGGCGTGCCGACGCGCCGGCCAGCGCGGTGTTGAATGCCACCTTGGTGGCCATTGCCGAGCATGGTCTGGTGCCCAGCGTGCAAGCCAGCCGCATGACGCTGGCGGCTGCGCCCGATGCCCTGCAAGGGGCAGTCGCAGCCGGCATTCTGGGCTGCGGCTCGGTGATCCTGGGCGCGGCGGAAACCGCCGGCCAGCTGTTCCGCGCGATCGAGACGCGCGCCGGGCAGGGCGGGGACATGGTCGCGGCCGCGCGCGCGGTGGTTACCGAATACCGCCGCGCAGGGCGCGCGATTCCCGGTTATGGCCACCCCTTGCACAAGACGCGCGATCCGCGTGTGGCTCGTCTGTTCGAAGTCGCCCGCGAAAGCGGGGCCGGCATGCAGTACGTGGCCATTGCCGAGGCGGTGGAACACGTGATTCCCGGCATCGTGGGCAAAGACCTGAGGCTGAATGTGTCTGCAGCGATTCCGGCCGTGCTGCTGGGGGTGGGCTTTCCATTGCAGGCTTTGAAGGGCGTGCCGATTCTGGCGCGCGCTGCCGGGCTGATCGCCCACCTGACCGAAGAACAGGAAGCTCCCATCGGGTTTGCCCTGTCATACCAGGCTACGCGGCAAGTGCAGTACCAAGGCGAAGTACCCCCGGGTTTCGGGCAGGCGCAGCCATAGCGACGCCAGCCGGCGCGCTTATACATACCAACAACAGGAGGAGAGACCATGACAACAGTTACCCCGCAGTACCCGCAGGCGCGGTTGCGCCGTGGCCTGCTCGGCGCCATGCTGGCCGCGGCGCTGGGCGTGGCAGGCCTGCCGGCGCAGGCGGCCGCTTACCCGGACCGCCCGGTGCGCATGGTGGTGCCGTTCGGCCCCGGCACGACCACCGACACCATCAGCCGCATCATCGCCGAGGCTCTGGCCAAGCCCCTGGGCCAGCAAGTGGTGGTCGAGAACAAGGCCGGGGGCGGCGGCACCATCGGCACGGCGCAGGTGGCGCGGGCCGCTCCGGATGGCTATACGCTGGTAATGGGCACGGTAGGCACGCATGCCATCAACCAGGCGCTGTACAAGAACCCCGGATACGACCCTGTGAAGGATTTTGCGCCGGTGGCCTTCGTGGGCCAGACGCCCACTTTCCTGGTGACGGGCACGGGGTCGGGAATCCAGACGCTGAAAGAGCTGGCTGCCGCCTCGGCCAAGTCGCCCGGCGTCGCGTTCGCATCGGCCGGCAGCGGCACGTCGGGCCATCTGGCCGGTGAACTGCTCAAGGCCCGGCTGGGCGGCGAAATGCTGCACGTGCCCTACAAAGAAGGCGGCATGGCCGTGTCGGATGTGATGTCGGGCCAGGTGCAGTTCATGTTTTACCACCCGGCGGCGGTCATGCCGCACATCCAGGCCGGCAAGTTGCGCGCCCTGGGCGTGTCCAGCGTGAGGCGCAGCGCCGCGGCGCCGGACGTGCCCAGCATCGCCGAGCAAACCGGCAGCGATTTTGACCTGGTGGCCTGGTTCATGCTCTATGCCCCTTCCGCCACGCCCGAGCCGGTGCTGGCGACCCTGCGCAAGGCGGCGCAGGATGCGCTGGGCGATCCCGCCGTGCTCAAGCGACTGGCCAGCCAGGGCGTGGAGCAGGGCGGCGAATCCACCCGCAATCTCGCCAGCTTCCAGCAGGCAGAAATGGGCAAGTGGTCAGACCTGGTGCGCCGCTCGGGGGCGATGGTTAACTGATGCGGTGAATCAGGCGCGTGCTCGCGCCTTGCCGTGACGAAGGTGTCTGACACCCTGCGGGAGTCAGACACCTGGTTGGGCTGTAGGGGGGGCGTTTTGTGAAGGTGTTTATGACCCTGCGGGAGTCGGGCATCTGGTTCGGCTGTATGGGCGCTTTTCGTGAAGGTGTCTGACACCCTACGGGAGTCAGACACCTGGTTGGGCTGTAGGGGGCGTTTTGTGAAGGTGTCTGACACCCTGCGGGAGTCAGACACCTGGTTCGGCTGTACGGGGGCGGTTGTGAAGGTGTCTGACTCCCGTAGGGTGTCAGACACCATGCCGCGTGCGCACAGCGCCGCCTATTTCAGCGTGGAGATGAACGCTTCCGTGCGCGGGTCGCGCGGGTGGCTGAAGAGGTCGGCCGACGGACCGGACTCGACGACGCGCCCGTCCTGCAGGAACACCGCTTCGCGCGATATCGCGGCGGCCAGGCGCAGGTCGTGCGTGGCCATCAGCATCGTCATGCCTTCGCTGGCCAGCTGCTTGAGCACATCAACGACCTCGGCTGCCAGGCCGGGGTCGAGCGCCGAAGTCGGCTCGTCGCACAGCAGTACGCGCGGCGACGGCGCCAGTGCGCGTGCGATGGCCACGCGCTGCTGCTGCCCGCCAGACAGATTCAGCGGCCATGCGTCGGCCTTGGCCTGCATGCCCACCTTGGCCAGCAGCTCGAGCGCACGCTCGCGTGCACGTGCTCTGGGCCACTTCTGCACAGTGACCAGGCCTTCCATTACGTTATCGACAACCGTCTGGTGCGGAAACAGCTGGAAGTTCTGGAACACCATGCCCGTCTGCATGCGTACGCGCTGCACCGCGTCGCGCGACAGCTTATGGCGTGCATCGAAGCGCACCGTTTCATCACCCAGCCGCAAGGTGCCCGCATCGGGCGTTTCAAGCAGGTTCACGCAGCGCAGCAGCGTGCTCTTGCCGCTGCCCGAAGGCCCTATCAATGCCGTCACCGTGCCTTCGGCAATGGTGACGTCGACTTTGTCCAGAACCTGGTGGCTGCCGAAGAATTTGTCGATCTGCGTCAGCGCGATCATCGGTTTCTCTCGGAAAATACCGCGTGCTGGCCGAAGCGGCGCTCGAGCCGCGTTTGCGCAGCCGACAGCACCGAGCAGAACACCAGGTAGATCAGCGCGGCTTCGGTGTACAGGATCAGCGGCTCGTACGTCACCGCGGCGATGCGCTGCGCCGCCTGGAATATCTCGGGCACGGTCAGTACGGCGGCCAGCGATGTGTCTTTGACCAGCGAGATGAACGAATTCGACAGCGGCGGCACCGCCACCCGGGCCGCCTGCGGCAGCACGGTGCGCCGCAGCGCCTGCCCGCGAGTCATGCTCAGCGAGTAGGCGGCTTCCCATTGGCCTTTGGAAATCGACTCGATGGCGCCGCGTATCACCTCGGAGTTATACGCGCCCACATTCAGCGTAAAGCCGATCAGCGCCGCCGGCAGCGGATCCAGCACGATGCCGACACTGGGCAGGCCGTAGAAAATCACGAACAGCTGCACCAGCAGCGGCGTGCCCCGTATCAGCCACACATAAAAGCGCACCAGCGCCACCAACGGCGCCGGCCCGAACAGCCGGATCAGGGCGACCACGAAAGCCAGCACCAGGCCGCCGGCAAACGACAACAAGGTCAGCGGAACCGTGAACTTCAGCCCCGCCTGCAGCAAGGGCCAGAATGAATCGAGCATCAACTGCAGCCAGGCGGGCACGGTGGCGATGTTTCCTTGTTATCGAGTCGAAGGACTGGTGCGGGCGGCGATTACTGCGCCGACAGGTCGGTGCCGAAATACTTGACCGATATATTCTTGTACGTGCCGTCGGCCTTGATGTCGGCCAGCGCCTTGTTGATGGCGGCCCGCAGCTCCGGGTTGCCCTGGCGGATCAGTACGCCCGATTCGCTGAATTCGGCGCTCTTGTCGCTATCAACTACTTTGACCTTGGCGCCCGGCTTGTGCTTCTTGAAGTCCAGGAATGACAGATTGTCGTTGATGGTGGCGTCAACGCGTCCGGAAGTCAGCAGGTCGATGCTTTCATTGAAACCCTGCACCGCAACCACCTGGGCGCCGTATTTCTGGGCCAGCTTGCCGAAGTTGCTCGTCAGCGTATTGGCCGAACGCTTGCCCTTCAGGTCGTTGAAGCTCTTGATGTCGTTGTTGTCTTCGCGCACGATCAGCACCGCTTGCGAAGCAATGTACGGATCCGAAAAATCGTACTTGGCTTTGCGCGCTTCGGTAATGCCGACCTGGTTGATGACGGCGTCGTAGCGCTTGACGTCCAGGCCTGCGATCAGGCCGTCCCACTTGCCCTCTACGAATTCGGCTTTCACGCCCAGGCGCTCGGCGATGGCGCGGCCGATCTCGACGTCGAAACCGGTCAGCGCGCCGGAAGCATCGTGGTAGGTGAAAGGGGCGTAGGTGCCTTCGGTGCCGATCTTGATGACGCCGGCGGACTTGATGGCGGCCAGATCGTCCGCGGCCTGGGCGCCGACGGCGACGCTGAGTTGCAGCAGGCCGGCCAGCAGGATGGAACGTAGCGGTTTCATGTGGGTGCTCCAGTGAGTGTCGTCATTCGAGCGGGGGCGGCCTTGTGAGCTGCCCACGCTATTGAGAAAGCACTGTAACAAGCCGCCTATTTTTCCACAAAGCATGAAGAATCTTAAGAATATTGCTTTTGGAAATATGGCAGACAGAGGCAAGCCGCGCGCCGCAGGCGCCTGCCTTCAACGCGCGCGCAGCAGCCGCAAGCCGTTGGCCACCACGAGCAGGCTGGCGCCCACGTCGGCAAACACGGCCATCCACAGGGTGGCGTGGCCGGTTACGGCCAGCGCCAGGAACACTGCCTTGATGCCCAGCGCGAGCGCGATGTTCTGGGTCAGGATGCGGTGCGTGGCCCGCGACAGCCGTACAAAGTGCGCGATCTTGCGCAGGTCGTCGTCCATGAGCGCTACGTCGGCGGTTTCGATCGCGGCGCCGGTGCCCGCGGCGCCCATGGCAAAGCCGATGTCGGCGCGCGCCAGCGCGGGGGCGTCGTTGATGCCATCGCCCACCATGCCGACTTTGCCGCTCTTGCCCAGCTTTGCCTGCACCGCTTGCAGTTTGTCCTCGGGCAGCAGCTCGCCATGCGCTTCGTCGATGCCGGCCTGCGCGGCGATGGCCTCGGCCGTGCGCGCGTTGTCGCCGGTCAGCATCATGGTGCGCACACCCAGCTGGTGCAGAGCGGCCACGGCCTCGGCGCTGCCGGGCTTGAGCGTGTCGGCCACTGCCGCCACGGCAAGCGCCCGCGTGCCGTCGGTCAGGGCAATGGCGGTCTGGCCCTGTTCTTCGTACGCCTGCATGCGGGCCTGAAGGTCACTGGTTGCCACGCCCAGCTCGCGCATCAGCCGCAGGTTGCCCAAGTGCAGTGTGGTGGGGCCGATGCGGCCGCGCACGCCGCGCCCGGGCAAGGCAGCGAAGTCCTGCACGTCGAGCAGCGGTTGAGGCGTGGCCGCCGCCGCATGGGCCTGCGCCACGGCCCTGGATACCGGGTGGTCCGACCGGGAAGCCAGGCTCGCCGCCATCAGGGCGGCCGGGTGTTGCGCGTGTTCGCCAAGAACCTGTACCTCGGTGCATACCGGTTTGCCATGCGTCAGCGTGCCGGTCTTGTCCAGCGCCAGCCAGTCGAGCTTGCGGCCGTCTTCCAGGTACACGCCGCCCTTGATCAAGATGCCGCGGCGCGCCGCGGCGGTCAGGCCGCTGACGATGCTGACGGGCGTAGAAATGACCAATGCGCAGGGGCAGGCGATGATCAACAGCGCCAGGGCGCGATACACCGCGTCCAGCCAGGGCTGGCCCCACAGCAGGGGCGGCGCCACGGCCACCAGCAATGCCAGCACGACCACAATGGGCGTGTAGATGCGCGAGAAGCGGTCGATGAAGCGCTGTGTGGGCGCACGGGCGCCCTGGGCCTGCTCGACGGCATGGATGATGCGCGCCAGGGTGGTTTCACCGGCCGCGGCGGTCACTCGGTAGTCGAACGATCCGTGCGCATTCACAGTGCCGGCGTACACGGCGTCGCCCACGGTCTTGTCCACGGGCAGGCTTTCGCCGGTAATGGCCGACTGGTCTACGGCCGAGCTGCCTGCGGCGATAGTGCCATCCGCGGCAATGCGTTCGCCGGGCCTGACCCGCACCCAGTCGCCATGCCCCAGCTCGGTTACCGGCACTTCAGCCCAGGAGCCGTCGGCCTGGCGTGCCGTGGCCACTTGGGGCGCCAGATCCAGCAGGCTGCGCACCGCGTTGCGCGCGCGGTCCAGCGCGCGGGCTTCGATAAGCTCGGCCACGTTGAACAGGAACATCACCATCGCCGCCTCGGGCCACTGGCCGATCAGCACTGCGCCCGTGACGGCGATGCTCATCAGGGCATTGATGTTGAGGTTGCCGTTGCGCAGCGCGATCCAGCCCTTGCGGTATGTGCCCAGCCCGCACGCCAGGATGGACGCGATGGCCAGGATGGCCGGCAATGCCCAGGGCAGCGCCGTGAAATGGGCAGCCTCGGACAGCGCGGCCAGCACACCGGCCGCGGCCAGCATGTAGCGCGCCCGCCTGGGGGCCGTGGCGGGCGGGGGAAGGGCGGCGTCTGCGTCTTCGGCCATGACTTCAGGCGTCATGTCCAGCGACCGGATGGCTTGCAGTACCGCATCGAGCGTGCCTTCGCCATGCACCACGGTCAGCACCCGCTGCATCAGGTTGAAGTGCATGTCTTCCACGCCCGGGAGCTGCGCCAGTTTTTTGCGGATCAACGTTTCTTCGGTGGGGCAGTCCATCTGTCCGATGCGCAGCCGCGCCAGTCGCTGCCCGGGCCCCGCGCGCAGGAGCGCGGGGCCCGCGGGTGGCGATGCGTGGCGGTGGTCGTGCCCGTGCGAGGCATCGTGGCCGTGGTGTTCTTGCGCGTGGTCATGCACGCAGCTGGCAGCCTTATCGGAAGAAGAGGACGGCATCGGTGGAGTCGGGCCTTGGTCAGATGAACCCACATTCCACACCCTGGAGTTACTATAGGGTCAAGCGCGTCCGGTTTTTCGCGGGGCGCGCGGCGTTTTATGGAGGTAAGCCATGAAAATCGGTGAACTCGCCAAAGCGGCCGGTACGACGGTGGAAACCGTGCGCTATTACGAAAAGGAAGGCTTGTTGCCGGCGCCGGGCCGGGGCCTGAACAACTATCGCACCTACAGCGACGCGCATGCGGAGCGGTTGCGGTTGATACGCAACTGCCGCGCGCTGGACATGACGCACGAGGAGATTCGCGCCATTCTGCAGCTGGCCGACAATCACGGCGCGGGGTGCGGACCCATCAACGAACTGTTCGATGAACATATCTCCCACGTGGACGCGCGTATTGCCGAGCTGACGCAATTGAAGGCGCAGCTGATCGACCTGCGCCGGCGCTGCCTGTCGGCGCGCCCCGATACCGATGATTGCGGCATCCTGCATGGCCTGTCCGAAATGCAGGTGGACGAGCGGCCCGAACGCCACACCCATCTGGGTTGAATGGCGCCACCGCCCCGGCCACGCGGGCGAGACGATGACCTTGAACAGTGCGGGGGGATACGGGCCAGAGCGGGCCCGCCCGCGTATGATGAGAATGTTTCTCGACTAGATAAGAATAGTGCTTTCCATGACAGCAACTCCTTTGCATGCCTTGACTTCCCGCAGGTCCATGAAGTTCTTGCGCGCACCGGCGCCCAAACAAGAAGAGCTGGACCAGATCCTGCAAGCCGCCATGAGCGCGCCCGACCACGGCAGGTTGCGCCCCTGGCGTTTCGTGCTGATCCGCGGCGAGGCCATCGCGCGCCTGGCCGATATTGCCCTGGACGCCGTCAAGCGCAGCGGCGACCCGCGCATGACGCCCGAAAAAGAAAAGTCGGTGCGGCAGTGGATGAGCGAGGTGCCCCTGTTTATTGGCCTTGCGCACCAGATCCACCACGACAATCCCAAAGTGCCCGAGCAGGAGCAGTTGCTGGCCACCGGCGCTTCGGTGATGAACATCCTGAATGCCACGCACATGCTGGGCTACGGCGCGTTCTGGAGCACCGGCATGGGCACTTACCTGGAAGAAGTGCAGGAAGCCCTGGGGTTGGATTCCCTGGAATACCGCTTCCTGGGCTTTCTGGCGATAGGCACCCCGGCGTGCGCCGTGCCCCAGGTCGAGCGCCCGGATTATCGCGAATTCGTGACGGAGTGGACGGGGGCCTGAGCCCGACCGGAAGTCGTAGGGCTGCATAGGCGCGGGAAGGTGTCTGACACCCTTCGGGAGTCAGACACCGGTGTGTTCTGGCGTAGATGGGTGCGGCGGGTGTCTGCGGCAGGTGTCTGCGGCAGGTGTCTGACACCTTTAGGTGTCAGACACCGAGGTGGAGCTTCAGGCGGTTTCGCGCAGGATGCGTTCCGCTTCTTCGCGCACGCGGTCCGGTGCGGTGCCGCCGATGTGCTTGCGCGCGGCCACGGAGCCTTCCAGCGTCAGCACCGAATGCACATCGTCGCCGATGCCGGGATGGTAAGCCTTGAGATCGGCCAGCGGCAGGTCGGCCAGGTCGCAGCCGCGCTGCTCGCAGTCGCGCACGGCATGCGCCACGACTTCGTGCGCATCGCGAAACGGCACGCCTTGCTTGACCAGGTAGTCTGCCAGGTCGGTCGCGGTGGCGAAGCCCTGCAGGGCGGCAGCCCGCATGTTGTCGGGCTTGACTTTGATTCCCGAGGCCATGTCGGCAAAGATGGTCAGCGTGTCGCGCAGCGTGTCCACGGTGTCGAAGAGGCCTTCCTTGTCTTCCTGGTTGTCTTTGTTATAGGCCAGGGGCTGGCCTTTCATCAGGGTCAGGAGCGCCATCAGGTGGCCTGTGACGCGGCCGGTCTTGCCGCGGGCCAGTTCCGGCACGTCGGGGTTCTTTTTCTGGGGCATGATCGAGCTGCCGGTGCAGAAGCGGTCGGCCAGGTCGATGAAGCCCACGCGCGGGCTGATCCACAGCACCAGCTCTTCCGACAGGCGCGAGATATGCGTCATGATCAGCGCGGCGGCGGCGCAGAACTCAATGGCGAAATCGCGGTCGGAAACGGCGTCCAGCGAGTTGCGGCACACGCCGTCGAAACCCAGCGTGCGGGCCACCCGCTCGCGGTCGATGGGGAAGGTGGTGCCCGCCAGCGCCGCAGCCCCCAACGGCAGGCGGTTGACCCGCTTGCGGCAATCGGCCAGGCGCTCGGCGTCGCGGCCGAACATCTCGGCGTAGGCCAACAGGTGGTGGCCGAAGGTCACTGGCTGGGCAACCTGCAAATGCGTAAAGCCCGGCATGATGGTGGCGGCGTTCTCGAGCGCCACGGTGGCCAATGCATGGCGCAACTGGCGCAGCAGGTCGAGCAGGTTGTCGATCTCTGCGCGCAGCCACAGGCGGATGTCGGTGGCCACCTGGTCGTTGCGCGAGCGACCGGTGTGCAGCCGCTTGCCGGCGTCGCCCACCAGTTCCACCAGCCGTTTCTCGATATTCAGGTGCACGTCTTCAAGGTCCAGCAGCCACTGGAAGCTGCCGGCCTCGATCTCGTCCAGGATCTGGGCCATGCCGCGCTGGATGTCGGCCAGGTCCTGGGCGGGGATGATGCCTTGCGCGGCCAGCATGTCCGCGTGCGCCAGCGAGCCCTGGATGTCGTAGCGGGCCAGGCGCTTGTCGAAATCCACCGAAGCGGTATAGCGCTTGACGAGTTCGGAAACCGGCTCGGAGAACCGGGCGGACCAGGCTTGCGCCTTGTTGGCGAACTGGTTTTGATCAGGTTGGGGTGTTTTTGCCATGATGGCGCGATTATAGAGGGCGTGCAGCCGGCGTGTCCGCAACAATGGGCGCCTGTCCGCTGCTGTCGCGGCCACATGTTGGATAATTCGGGCGACGCCATATACAGGGAGCCGGCTCGTGGCAATGCATTGGGAAAAGTTGGTGGTCCGGCTGGGGGAATACGTGCCCACCCAGCCGTGGGCGCAGACCCTGGTCGGAATCGGCGCCCTGATCCTGGCTGCGCTGATTGCGCAATGGGTGGGCGCGCGCATCGTGCTGGCCTGCGCACACCGGCTGTTGGTGCTTACGGGCCGCGAAGACTGGGACAAGGCCTTGCGCCGGCGCCGCGCGTACCAGAATTTCTGGTACGCGGTGCCCTTTGCCGTGGTGTCGCTGGGTATCGGACTGGTGCCGCACGCCGAGCGGGCGGTGGCCACCGTGGGCCGGCTGGCCCAGGCTGGTGCATGGATATGTATCTTCATGGCCGTCAGCGGCGTGCTGAGCGCCTGGCAGGACACGTATTCCGCCACCACGCGCGCGCAGACGCGGTCCATCAAGGGGTATATCCAGATCAGCAAGCTGATCCTGGTGGCGATCTGCACCGTGCTGGTGCTGTCCATCCTGCTCGATCGCTCGCCGCTGTGGATGATTTCCGGGCTGGGCGCCCTGTCGGCGGTGCTGTTGCTCGTGTTCAAGGACACGCTGCTGTCGCTCGTGGCCAGCACCCAGCTCACATCCAACGACATGCTGCGCATCGGCGACTGGATCGAGATGCCGCAATCCAACGCCGACGGCTTTGTGCGCGATATCGCGTTGCATACCGTCAAGGTGCAGAACTGGGACAACACCGTCACCACGGTGCCCACGTACAAGCTGTTTTCCGAAAGCTACCGCAACTACCGGCACATGTTCGAATCGGGCGGGCGGCGCATCAAGCGCACCCTGCGCGTGGACGCCACCAGCGTGCGCTTCCTGAACGATGATGAAGCCGAGCGGCTGATGCGCTTTCGCCTGCTGCACGACTATCTCGCTGCCAAGCAGACCGACCTGCGGCAGGCCAACAGCGCGCTCGAGGCCGAACTGGCGCAATTGCCGGCCAACCGCCGCCGCCTGACCAACATCGGCACGTTCCGCGCCTACGCGCTGGCTTATCTGAAGCGGCATCCCGAAATACGCCAGGACATGTCGATGATGGTGCGGATGATGGAACCGCAATCAGATGGCATACCGATAGAGGTGTATTGCTTTACCGCGCTGACGGCCTGGGTCGAATATGAACGTATCCAGGGCGACGTGTTCGACCACCTGCTGGCGATCCTGCCGGAACTGGGCCTGCGCCTGTATCAGCAGCCCTCGGGGGCCGACATTGGCGCGGTGGGGCAGGGCCTGGGCCAGGCGCTGCGCCACGACCTGGCGCGCGAACGCGCGCTGGCCGCCGGCCCCGACGCAGGCATGCGATAATTTTCTGTCTGAATCCAACCGATCTGGAACCTTCTTCCATGAGCGCCGCCCGGGTAGCAATCGCGCAAATCAACGCCTATGTGGGCGATATCAAGGGCAACATGGCCCGTGTGTTCAAGGCCGCGCAGGCGGCCCACGCACAGCAGGCCGATGTGCTGGTCACGCCAGAGCTGGTGCTGACCGGCTACCCCCCCGAAGACCTGCTCCTGCGGCCGCACTTTGTCGAAACCCAGCAAGCCGCGCTGGACCAGCTGCGCCAGGACACCGCCGGCATGGCGGGGCTGCACCTGCTGGTGGGCCACGTGGCGGCGCGCGAAGGGCGGCTCTACAACGCCGCCACGGTGCTGTGCGAGGGCCGCGTCGTGGGGGTGTACTGCAAGCGCGAGCTGCCCAATTACTCGGTGTTCGACGAGCAGCGGTATTTCGCGACGGCCGACCAGCCGCTGGTGTTCCAGGTCAAGGGCGTGCGGTTCGGGGTCAACATCTGCGAAGACATCTGGTTCGACCGCGCGCCCCGCGCTGCCGCCCAGGCGGGCGCGCAGGTGCTGCTGGTGCCCAACGCGTCGCCCTACAACGTCGGCAAGCAAGACGAACGCCTTGCCGTTGCGCAGCGCTGCGCGCAAGACACCGGCTGCGCTGTCATCTACGCCAACATGGTGGGCGGGCAGGACGAACTGGTGTTCGACGGTGCGTCTTTCGCGCTCGATGCGCAAGGCCAGCCGGCCGCGCGCCTGCCCGATTACGCCGAAGGGGTCAATGTGGTCGAGGCCGACGCCAGCGGCGCCATACGGCCCGTGTCGCGCCACGCGGACGTCGCCCCGTACTGCCTCGAAGAACAAGTCTGGAACGCCCTGGTGCTGGGCGTGCGCGACTACCTGGGCAAGAACGGCTTTCCGGGCGCCATCATCGGCTTGTCGGGCGGCATCGATTCGGCCGTGGTCCTGGCGGTGGCCGTCGACGCGCTGGGCGCGGCCAACGTGCGCACCGTGATGATGCCGTCGCGCTATACGGCCGACATCTCGCAGTCCGATGCCACCGATATGGCCCAGCGCCTGGGCGTGCAGCACGACGTCATTGCCATCGGGCCCGCGGTGGACGCCTTCGATGCCATGCTGGCGCCGCAGTTCCAGGGGCTGCCCGTGGATGCCACCGAAGAAAACATCCAGGCCCGCGTGCGCGGCACGCTATTGATGGCGATGTCCAACAAAATGGGGCATCTGGTGCTGACCACCGGCAACAAGTCCGAACTCACCACCGGCTACTGCACCTTGTACGGCGACATGGCGGGCGGGTACGCCGTAATCAAAGACGTGCCCAAGACCCTGGTGTACCGGCTTGCCGAATGGCGCAATCGTGACCGCGAAGTCATACCGCGCCGCATCATCACGCGGCCGCCGTCGGCCGAATTGCGCCCCGACCAGACCGACCAGGACAGCCTGCCGCCGTACGATATCCTCGACGGCATCATGGAACGCTACATGGAACGCAACCAGTCGGCCGCCGAGATCGTTGCCGCGGGCTTTCCCGAGGCCGCGGTCGAGCAGGTGGTGCGGCTTATCCGAATCAACGAATACAAGCGCCGCCAGGCGCCTCCGGGCCCGCGCATCACGCCGCGCGCGTTCGGGCGGGATTGGCGCTATCCTGTCACCAACGGTTTCCGCGAAAAACCCTGACCGCTCGCCGCCCTTCGATTTACACCAGGATCACATAACGTGAAACAAGTCACTGCCATCATCAAACCGTTCAAGCTCGACGAAGTGCGCGAAGCGTTGGCCGAGGTCGGCGTAAGCGGCCTGACGGTCACCGAAGTCAAGGGGTTCGGCCGCCAGAAAGGGCACACCGAACTGTATCGCGGCGCCGAGTACGTGGTCGATTTCCTGCCCAAGATCCGGGTCGAGGTGGTGCTGGCCGACGACATGGTCGAGCCGGCCATCGAGGCAGTGATCAAGGCGGCCCGCACGGGCAAGATCGGCGATGGCAAGATCTTCGTCACGCCCGTCGAGCAAGCCATTCGCATCCGTACCGGCGAAACCGGCGAGCAGGCGCTGTAACGCTGGCGGGCCAGCGCCGCGGGCCAGCGTTGGCGTCAGGCGGGCAGCGGCTGCATGCGCTGGCGGAACATCGCCAGGCTCTGGGAGCAGATTTCGCGCGTGATGTCCTGGCGCGCATGATCGCGGCGTTCAAGCATGCCCAGGCTGCGGGCGGGGTGCCCGGCCTCGTCGGGCAGCGGCAACACACGCAGATCTGCGCTGGCGGGCCAATTCGCGCCATTGAGCAGGGGTAGCAGCGTCACGCCCACCTCTTGCCGCACCAGCTCCACCAGAGTCTCGATGGCGTTGAGCTCCAGGAAGTCGTTGACCACCACCCCCAGGCGACGCAATACCCGGTCGATCTGCCGGCCGGTGCGCTGCGTGCGATCGAACCGCAGGAACGGGTTGCCGGCCAGCACGGCCAGCGCGTCGTCGCCAGCCGCCGCAGGCGAGGCCACGACCACCAGGGGTTCTTCATATAAAGGCGTCCAGTGCGTGCTGGCCATTTTGCGCCGGCTTTCCACGACGAATGCCGCGTCCAGGTCGCCCGCCTCGACCTTGCCGGCCAGTTCGCTGGCCTTGCCCGACAGCACCCGCACGTCCAGGCCGGGGTGCTGGCGTTTCATGCTGGACACCACCTTGGCCAGCGGTCCCATGCACGACACCACGGCGCCTATCGACACCGCGCCGGCCAGTTCGCCCGGCGAGCCGCGCGGCAGCTTCAGGCGGTCGTACATATCCACCAGGTGCTTGATGTCGGGCAGCAGTTCGCGCCCGGCGGCGTTCAGGATGGCCAGCCGCCCGCTGCGGTCGAACAGCTCGCGCCCCAGTTCGGCTTCGAGCGAGCGCATCTGGAAACTGATGGCTGCCTGGGTCAGCGCCACCTGCTCGGCCGCCTCGGAAAACGAGCCGTGGTGCGCCACCGCCAGGAAGCTACGCAGGTAGCGTATGTTTCCCATAAAAGTATTTTGTATGTTAAATCAAATAATCAAATTGATTTAATTAGACCACAAGAGTAAGTTCGTTGGTCTTTGCTTGTATTTCTAACTTGAGCCCACCGCCATGAAGACTTTTGACTGGAACAACCCCTATCCTTCGTTCCGGATCCCGCTGTTTGCCCGCAATGTCGTGTCCACGTCCCACCCGCTGGCGGCGCAGGCCGGCCTGCGCATGCTGCTCAAGGGCGGCAACGCGGTAGACGCGGCAATTGCTGCAGCGGCGACCATTGTGCTGGTCGAACCCGTTTCTTGCGGCCTGGGCGGCGATTGTTTCGCCATCGTCTGGGACGGCAAGGAACTGCATGGGCTGAATTCCTCGGGCGTGGCGCCCGCCGCCTGGAACGTCGAGTACTTCAAGCGCAAATATGGCGTGGGCCCGGACGGCCTGGCCAAACAGCCCAAGCGCGGCTGGGATGCCGCCACCGTGCCCGGCGTGGTAGCCGGCTGGGCCGCCCTGCACGAAAAATTGGGCAAACTGCCGTTTGCCGACCTGTTCGAACCCGCCATCGAGATCGCCGAGCGCGGCTACGCCGTGCCGCCGGTGGTGGCGCACAAGTGGGCCGCCGCCGCCGACGAGCTGCGCGACCAGCCGGGCTATGCGCAGGCGTTCCTGCCCAATGGCCGCGCGCCCAAGCCGGGCGAGCACTTCCGTATCCCGGATGCGGCCTATACCCTGCGTCGCATCGCCGCCAGCAAGGGGCGCGATTTCTACGAAGGCGAGATCGCCGAGAAAATCGCCGCGTTCAGCAAAGAATGCGGCGGCGCCATGACGCTGGACGACCTGCGCGGCTATCGCCCCGACTGGGTCAAGCCCATCTCGAAGTCGTACCGCGGCTATGAACTGCATGAAATCCCGCCCAACGGGCAAGGCATTGCCGCCCTGATGGCGCTGGGCATCTGCGAACATTTCGACCTGCAGGGCATGGGCGTCGATTCGGTACAGTCGCAGCATGTGCAGATCGAGGCCATGAAACTGGCCTTTGCCGACCTGTACAAATACGTGTCCGATCCGCGCACCATGGATGTCACGCCGCAACAGATGCTGTCGGACGACTACCTTGCCAGCCGAGCCAAGCTCATCCGCCTGGACGGCGCCACGCAGTTCGAGGCGGGGCGCCCGCACGCCGGCGGCACGATCTATCTGACCGCCGCGGACGAAAACGGCATGATGATCTCGTTCATCCAGTCCAACTACATGGGTTTCGGTTCGGGCGTGGTCGTGCCGGGTACCGGCATCAGCCTGCAGAACCGCGGGGTCGGGTTCTCGATGGATCCCAAATCGCCCAACGTGGTCCAAGGGGGCAAGCGGCCCTTCCACACCATTATCCCGGGCTTCCTGACCCGCGGCGGGCAGCCGGTGATGAGCTTTGGCGTCATGGGCGGCGACATGCAGCCGCAGGGCCACCTGCAGACCGTGATCCGCATGCTCGACTACCACCAGCAGCCGCAGGCGGCGTGCTGCGCGCCGCGCTGGAAGGTCAACCGCGATTTCTCGCTGGACATCGAGTCGTCGATGAATCGCGAGACGGTCGAGGGCCTGCGCGCGCTGGGCCACGCCATGAAGTCGGTGGACGATCCTTATATGGATTTCGGCGCGGGCCAGTTCATCTGGCGCATGCACGAAAGCGACAATGAACTCGGCTATGTCGCGGCCAGCGACAGCCGCCGTGACGGCCAGGCAGTTGGTTTCTAAGCAGTACCATGGCATGCTGGACCGGCGCCGCGCCACGGCGCCGGCCTCTTGCCCATAACATTCACAAGGGAAACAGCACATGAAGCTCAGGTACTTCAAGCTGGGGGTGTGCGCTGCTCTGCTCGCGGCAGCGTCTACCGCCACCTATGCCCAGCACATCCGCATCGGCTTGCAAGAAGACCCCGATGTTCTCGACCCTCATCGCGCCCGCACTTATGTCGGGCGCATTGTTTTTACCTCGCTGTGCGACAAGCTGGTCGATGTGAACGAGAAGCTGCAGTTCGTGCCGCAGCTGGCCGAATCGTGGTCCTGGAACGACGACAACACCGTGCTGACGTTCAAGCTGCGCGCCGACGCCCAGTTCCACGACGGCACGAAGTTCGATGCCGCCGCGGCCAAGGCCAACCTCGAGCGCGCCATGACGCTGAAAGAAAGCATGCGCAAAGGCGAGCTGGCGTCGGTGGCCAAGATCGACGCGCCCGACGCGCAAACCCTGGTGCTGACGCTCAAGCAGCCCGACGCCACGCTGCTGGCCTCGCTGTCGGACCGTGCGGGCATGATGCTGTCGCCGGCCATCTTCTCCGACGACGTGGGCGCCGTAGGCCGCAAGCCCGTGTGCTCGGGCCCGTACCAGTTTGTCGAGCGCGTGCAGAACGACCGTATCGTGCTCGAGAAGTTCGACAAGTACTACAACGCGCAAGACTACGCTTTCAAGCGCGTGACTTTCCTGCCGATTCCCGACAGCACCGTGCGCCTGTCCAACCTGCGCGCGGGCGGCCTGGACATTCTTGAGCGCATGAACCCGTCCGACGCCCAGCAGGTCAAGGCCGACTCCAGCCTGCAGTTCGCCAGCGTATCGGGGCTGGGCTACCAGCAGTTCTACTTCAACGTGGCCAATGGCGAACGCGCCAAGACCAATCCGTTCGCCGACGAGCGCGTGCGGCGCGCCTTCGAGCTCACGCTGGACCGCAACATCATCAACGAAGTGGTGGGCGGCGGCATTTTCGATCCGGCCAACCAGCCGTTTCCCCCGGCCAGCCCGTACCATAGCGACAAGTTCCCGATTCCCGCGCGCGATGTCGCCAAGGCCCGCGCCCTGCTGAAAGAAGCCGGCAAGGAACAGGTGCAGGCCGAGCTGGCGTTCGGCAACAACACCACGACGTCGGCCATCGCCGAGATGGTGCAGGCCATGGCCGCTGAAGGCGGCTTCCAGCTCAGGCTGCGCCCCACCGAGTACGCGGCCCTGCTCAACGAAGCGCAAAGCGGCAACTTCGAACTGCTGATGCGCGGCTGGTCCGGCCGGGTGGACCCGGACGGCAACATCTACCAGTTCGTGACCTGCAAGGGCGCGCTGAACGACGGCCGCTATTGCAACCCCGAGATCGACAAACTGCTGAACGAAGCCCGCACCGTTCCGGACGAAGGCAAGCGCAAGGCCATCTACGATAAAGTCCAGGAAATCCTGCAGGCCGACGCCCAGGCCGTGTATATCTATTACCAGCCATGGCCTTTCGTTCTGGCCAAGAAGGTCCAGGGTTTCAAGCCGTACCCCGATGGCATGATCCGCCTCAGGGGCGTGTCGTTCGCCCAGTAAGCCGGGGCGGTCGCGCGCGCCAGGGGCCGTGCCGTCGAGCACGGCCCATTGCGTTTGGCGCCGGCCGCCTGTTACCGGATTTCCAGGTCCTGCCTATGTTCAAAATCATCTTGCGCCGCGTGCTGGTCGCGATACCGACGTTGATCCTGGTATCGCTGATTGTTTTCATGCTGCAGAAAATCCTGCCGGGCGACCCGGTGCTCACCATGGCGGGCGAAGAGCGCGACCCGGCCGTCCTCGACTATCTGCGCGATAAATACCGGCTCAATGATCCCTTGCCGGTGCAGTATGGCGCGTGGGTCATGCAGGTGCTGCAGGGCGACCTGGGCAAATCCCTGCGCACCGATGTGCCGGTTACCCAGCTGATCGCCCAGAAACTGCCCGTGACGCTGCAGCTGGCCGCCATGGCCATGTTCTTTGCCCTGATCATCGGCATACCCATGGGCATCCTGGCCGCCGTCCGCAAGGGTACCGTCACCGAAATGGGTGCCAACGTGGCGGCCCTGTCCGGGATGTCGATTCCCAACTTCTGGCTGGGCATCCTGCTCATCATGCTGGTGTCCGTGAAATGGCGGTTGTTGCCCGCGTCGGGCTACGTCTCGCCCTTTGAAGATTTCTGGATGTCGATGAAAACCATGTTGATGCCGGCACTGGTACTGTCTACGGCCATTGCGGCGTATCTGATGCGGCATACCCGCTCGGCCATGCTGGAGGCGCTCAGCGCCGATTATGTGCGAACCGCGCGGGCCAAGGGAGCGTCGCCGCGCAGCGTGGTATTGCGCCATGCATTGCGCAACGCGCTGATGCCCATCGTCACCCTGGTCACCTTATTGTTCGGTGAACTTCTGGCGGGCGCCGTGCTTACCGAACAGGTGTTCACCATTCCAGGCTTCGGCAAGCTTATTGTCGACGCCGTCTTCACCCGCGACTACGCGGTCGTGCAGGGCGTGGTGTTGTGCGTGGCGGTGGGCTTTATCATCATGAACCTGCTGGCCGACATCCTGTATATCCTGGTGAACCCCCGCTTGAGGCACGCATGAGCGCACATACTGTTACGGCGGCGACGCCCGCCATGCCGCCCCGCAGCCGCAACCGCGCCTGGGGCAAATTCAAACGCAATCGCGTGGCGTTGCTGGGCGCCGCCATCGTTCTTGCGGTGGTGGTGCTGGCTGTGTTCGCGCCCTGGCTGGCCACGCACGACCCCCTGCAAACCAGCTTCATGTCCATCCGCAAGCCGCCGTCGGCGGCGTTCTGGCTGGGGTCCGACGAGCTTGGCCGCGACATCTACAGCCGCATGCTGTACGGGGCGCGCGCCTCGCTGATGGCGGGCCTGGTGTCGGTGCTGATCGCCATGGTGGTGGGCGTGCCCTTCGGCCTGGTGTCGGGCTATTTCGGCGGCTGGATCGACAGTGTGGTGTCGCGCTGCACCGAGGCGCTGCTGGCAATTCCCTTTCTGATCCTGGCCATCGCGCTTGCCGCTTTCCTGGGCCCCAGCCTGACCAACGCCATGATCGCCATCGGCGTCTCGGCCGCGCCCAAGTTCATCCGCCTGGCGCGCGGACAGGTACTGGCCGTCAAGAATGAAGACTATGTACAGAGCTCGCGGGCCCTGGGGGCGTCGGATGCGCGCATCGTCCTGCGCCACATCCTGCCCAACATCATGCCGCCGCTGATCGTGCAGGCCACTATCACGATCGCCACGGCCATCATTGCCGAAGCCAGCCTGTCATTTTTGGGCCTGGGCCTGCAGCCGCCCAATCCATCATGGGGCTCGATGCTGAATACGGCCAAGAACTTCATGACCCAGGCGCCGTGGATGTCCATTTTTCCGGGGTCGGCGATTTTCCTGGCCGTGCTGGGTTTCAACCTGTTGGGTGACGGGTTGCGGGACGCGCTCGATCCGAGGCAAGACAAGTGAACGCGATGACTAGCATGGATGCCAACAAAGTCGTGCAGGTACAGGGCCTGACAGTACGCTTCAACACCCCCGAACGCGTGGTCGAAGCCGTGCGTGACGTGTCTTTTCATGTCGACCGGGGTGAAACGCTGGCCATCGTGGGCGAGTCGGGCTCGGGCAAGTCGGTGACCTCGCTGGCGCTGATGCGACTGGTGGAGTATGGGGGCGGGCGCATTGTCGGCGGCGAAATGCGGCTGCGGCGGCGCAACGGCGAAGTCCTCGACCTGGGCCGCGCCGACGAGAGCGCGCTGCAGCGTGTGCGAGGCGCCGACGTCGCCATGATCTTCCAGGAGCCCATGACCTCGCTGAACCCCAGCTTTACTGCCGGGGATCAGATCGCCGAGGCGCTGCGGCTGCACCAGGCAATGGACGCCACGGCAGCCCGTGCGGAAACCCTGCGCATGCTGGAACGCGTGCGCATTCCCGAGGCGCGCGCCATTCTCGACCGCTACCCTCACCAACTGTCGGGCGGCATGCGCCAGCGCGTGATGATCGCCATGGCGCTGTCGTGCAAGCCGCAACTGCTGATCGCCGACGAGCCCACCACTGCGCTGGACGTCACTATCCAGGCGCAGATCCTGCAGTTGATCCGCCAGCTGCAAGAAGAAATGGATATGGGCGTGATTTTCATCACGCACGACATGGGCGTCGTGGCCGAAGTGGCCGACCGCGTGCTGGTCATGTACCGCGGCGACAAAGTCGAAGAGGGTGGTTCGGACGAGATTTTTGCGCAACCCCGTCACGCTTATACGCGCGCGTTGCTATCGGCCGTGCCACGGCTGGGCGCCATGCGCGGCACCGATCATCCCGCGCCATTTCCGCTGCTGCGCGTAGAAGACGCGCAGGCAGGCGCCGCGCCGGATAGCGGGCCGGCGCCGGTTGATACGGTGCGCCGCGACCAGGGGCCGGTGCTGCGCGTGAAAGACCTCATCACCCGCTTTGATATCACCGGTGGCGTTCTTGGGCGCGTGCACAAGCGGGTGCATGCCGTCGAACGCGTCAGTTTCGACCTGTACCCCGGCGAAACGCTGGCACTGGTGGGCGAATCGGGCTGCGGCAAGACCACCACCGGCCGGTCATTGCTGCAACTGGTAAAGAGCCAGGGCGGGCGCATAGAGTTCGACGGGCAGGATATCGGCGCGCTGCGCGGCTCTGCCATGCAACACTTGCGCCGCCATATCCAGTTCATTTTCCAGGATCCGTTCGCGTCGCTCGACCCGCGCATGACCGTGGGGCATTCCATCATGGAACCGTTGCTGATTCACGGGGTGGCCAAGGGCCGCGAAGCCCAGGACCGGGTGCGCGGGCTCATGGAAAAGTGCGGCTTGTCGCCCGACATGATCGACCGCTACCCGCACGAGTTCTCCGGCGGGCAGCGCCAGCGCATTGCCATCGCACGCGCGCTCGCCTTGAACCCCAAGGTGATCGTGGCGGACGAATCGGTGTCCGCGCTGGATGTCTCGATCCAGGCGCAAATCGTCAACCTGCTGCTCGACCTGCAGCGCGAGCTGGGCGTGTCGCTGCTGTTCATCTCGCACGATATGGCGGTGGTCGAACGGGTCAGCCATCGGGTCGCGGTCATGTACCTGGGGCAGATTGTCGAAATCGGCCCGCGCCGTTGCATCTTCGAAAACCCGCAACACCCGTACACGCGCAAGCTGATGGATGCGGTGCCCATCGCCGATCCCCGGCGCCGCCACCGCGCGCGGTCGCTATTGGTCGACGAGATTCCCAGCCCGGTGCGCAAGGTGGGCGACGAACCCGCCGTGGCGCCGCTGGTGCAGGTAGCGCAAGGCCACTACGTCGCGCGGCATCCGGTGGGCGTATACACCTGAGGCATACGACGGCGGGAGGCGGCCGGCACGGGTATCATTAGCCCTTTTTCGCGGTCGTCCCCGCCGGATTTTCCATGGCCTTGCGCGCAACCATTTATAAAGCCGAACTGCATGTCGCTGACGGCGACCGTCACTACTACGGCACGCATGGCCTGACCGTGGCTCGCCATCCGTCCGAAACCGACGAACGCATGATGGTGCGGTTGCTTGCCTATGCGCTGCATGCCCACGACGGCCTGGCATTCACCAAGGGACTGAGCGACACCGACGAGCCCGACATATGGTTCAAAGACCTGACCGGCGCGATCGATTTGTGGGTAGAGGTAGGCCAGCCCGACGAACGCCGCATTCTCAAGGCATGCGGACGCGCCGGGCAGGTTGTGGTGTACTGCTACGGCGGGCATGCCAGCACGGTGTGGTGGGAAGGCGTGCGCAACAAAGTGGCGCGGGCCCGGAATCTGCGCGTGGTGAATCTGCCGGGGGACCAGACGCGCGACCTGGGATTGCTGGCAGAGCGATCCATGGACCTGCACGTCAATGTGCAGGATGGCGCCGCGTTCGTCACAGCGCCTCGGGGCGAGGTAACGGTCGAGCCCCAGGTCTGGCGCTAGGCCGGATGGTGTTCCACTGCCGTCCAGAAGGCCGGCAGAAAGCATTCGGCCACCAACAGCGGTTGACCCAGTCTCCAGAAGGCCGAGCGGCGCGCCCATAAAGCGCCCGACCGTGGATCGGCCTGTACGCCGCGCGCCGTGGCATAGAAGGGCACTGGCCAGGCCAGGCGGCGGCACACAAAGGGCGAGCGCTCGATGGTGCGGTCGTGGTACAGCATATCCGCCAGAGGCCGGGTGCTCAGGCGTCGCATGCCCTGCCACGTGCCATGCGAGGCCGCCAGCGGCGTCAGGCTGCGCGCCACCACGCTGTCGACGCCATCGACCGACATCAGTATTTCGCGCACCCAGACAGGGCTGGCCGGCGCCATGCCCATTCCGCGGGCTTCGTCCGCGGGCGCGCCCTGGGCGTACTCGCGCAGCACGCGCAGGTGCACCTTGCCCAGCTTGCGCAAGCCGGCGGTAAGCGCGCCGGGGCGCATCAGCCAGTATTTGTGGGCGGGAGACAGTGAAGGAGGAACGGCCGGCAGCCAGCCGGGGGCCAGGGGTGCAAAAGCTTTCATGGCGCTAATTATGCCAAGAGCCGGCATGGCGCATGGCCCGTGCCGTGAAATAATCCGGGGCTGCGCTCACGGCGATAATGCAATATATGGAAAAAGTACGAATTTCAAAGTTGATGGCCGAGCGGGGCATGTGTTCCCGCCGCGAGGCCGACAGCTATATCGAGCGCGGCTGGGTCAAGGTCGATGGCGTGGTTGTGTCGGAACTCGGCGCGCGTGCGTATCCCGGCCAGAACATCACCCTGGAGCGTGCCGCCCGGGCACAGCAGACGTCGCGGGTAACCGTTCTGATCAATAAGCCCGTGGGCTACGTGTCCGGCCAGGCAGAAAAAGGCTACCTGCCCGCCATCGCCCTGGTCGATGCCTCGTCGCGCTATGCGCGCGATCGCTCGCCGCTGCGGTTCAGCCGCTCCCACCTGCAGGGCCTGGCCGTTGCCGGGCGGCTGGACATCGATTCGCAGGGCCTGCTGGTGCTGACCCAGGACGGCCGCGTCGCACGGCAGCTCATCGGCGAAGATTCCGATATCGACAAGGAATATCTGGTCCGCGTCACCGGACGGCTGGACGAACGCGGTCTTGCCTTGCTTAATCATGGGCTGAGCCTGGATGGCAAGCCGCTGCGGCCCGCGCAGGTGGACTGGCAGAATGCCGACCAGCTTCGCTTTGTGCTGCGCGAAGGCAAAAAACGGCAGATCAGGCGCATGTGCGAACTGGTCGGCCTGAAAGTCGTGGGGCTCAAGCGGGTGCGTATCGGCCGGGTGAAACTGGGTGACCTGCCGCCGGGCCAATGGCGTTATCTGCGCGAAGACGAGCGCTTCTAGCAGCCTGCGAGCTGTTTCAGTCGATTTCGGGCGGCTGCCTACTGCAGCAGCGGGGCGTTATGCTGGGGCGCCAGCCCGCCGTCGCGCAGCCGCTCCACCAGGAACTCGATGAATATCCGGGTCTTGGCGGGCAAGAGCCGCGTGTCGGTGACCGCATACACCGGAAAGGGCCCGGCCTGCCAGCCGGGCAGCACGCGTTGCAGGCGGCGCTGCTCCACATCCTGGCGCACGCTGCGCGCCGGCGCCAGAACCGCGATGCCGGCGCCCAGCGATGCCAGGCTGCGCACCATGGGCACGCTGTTGGCCGAAAACCGCTTGCCGGGCGTGATTTCCAGGCGCTCGTCGCCGCGCGACAGCGGCCACCGGGTAACTTTGCCGTCATGGGCGCGGAACTCCAGGCACTCGTGGCGGGTCAGGTCATCCGGGTGGCGCGGCGCGCCATGTCGTTGCAGATATTCGGGCGACGCATACAGGTAGGCCGGCAGCAGGCCCAGCAGCCGGGCGATCTGGCTCGAATCGGGCAATTCGCCGATTTCGATCGAGATATCGCAGCGCTGGAATACCCGCCCGGCGTGCTCCGGGCTGGCCAGATCAAGGTAGAACGTCACTTCGGGATAGCGTTGAGAGAATTCCATAAAAACTTCGGCCAGGAAGTCGGTGCCAAAGTCGGCCGGCATATTCACCCGCAATGGGCCCGATGGGGTTTCAACCAGCTTTTGCAATTCTTCGTGGGCAACTTGCGCCTCGGACACGATGCGCTGGCATCGCTCGAAGTAAAGCAGGCCGGCATCGGTGAGTTCGACGCGGCGGGTCGTGCGGCTGAGCAACCGCAGGCCCAGCGAGCGTTCCAGTTCGGCCACCTGGCGCGAGACGGTCGATTTGGGTACCCCCAGGTTGGCCGCCGCCCGCCCGAAATTGCAGGTTTTGGCCACTTCGACAAAGAACTCCATACCTTGCAGCCGCTTCATGGCGGGTGGCTCCCCTGCGCAACAACAGTGACGTTCGATTATCCCATATATGGGATGAAGATTTCGCGCCTGGCCTCTTTGTTTCTGAATTGGGATAAAGCAAAATCCCAGCTTTCGCGGCCGCCGACACGCTTTTCATGGCGCGCCGCGCATATCAATCATTGGGACGGCGCCGGCCATGCATCGGCGCTGCCGGCAATGCACAGTTGGAAAATCATATGAAGAACAACAAGAGAATGCGGCGTGGCGCCGCGTTGATCGCGGCCTTGGCCGCTGCGCTGGCGGTGGCCGGATGCGGCAAGGATGCCGACCCGCCAGCTGCTGGCAAACCGCAAGTGGGCGTCGTGACGCTGACGACCCGACCCGTGCAGCTGACCACCGAGCTGCCGGGCCGCACAGCGGCCTTCCGGGTGGCGGAAGTCCGCCCGCAGGTCAGCGGCATCGTGACCAAGCGGCTGTTTACCGAAGGCGGACAGGTGCGCGCCGGCCAGCAGCTCTACCAGATCGACCCCGCGCTGTACCAGGCCAGTTACAACAGCCAGCAGGCCGCATTGGCGCGCGCACAGGCCCAGCTGAAAACCGCCGGCCTGCTGGTGCAGCGCTATAAGCCGCTGGCCGAGAGCCGCGCCGTGAGCCGCCAGGCCTATGACGACGCCGTGGCCGCGCGCGACCAGGCCGCCGCCGATGTGCAGGCGGCCAAGGCGGCGCTTGAAACCGCGCGCATCAGCCTGGTGTACACCAAGGTCCTGTCGCCCATCGACGGCATCATCGGCCGATCATCAATCACCGAAGGAGCGCTGGTTACGGCCAACCAGGCCGCGCCGCTGGCCTCGGTGCAGCAGATCGACCCGATCTACGTCGACGTGACGCAATCCAGCGTCGACCTGCTGCGGCTGAAGTCCGCGCTTGAAAGCGGGCTGCTGCAGCGCCAGGCGGACAAGGACTCCGCCCGCGCCACCCTCACTCTGGCTGACGGGTCGCAGTACGGCCACGAAGGCACGCTGCAATTCTCGGAAGTCACGGTAGACGAGGGCACGGGTTCGGTCACGTTGCGCGCCGTGTTCCCCAATCCGGACAACAAGCTGCTGCCGGGCATGTTCGTGCGCGCGCGCATTATCGAGGGCACGGTGCCCCAGGGAGTGCTGGCCCCGCAGCGCGGCATCACGCGCGACCAGCGCGGCCGGCCGACGGCGCTGGTGGTCAATGCGGAAAATAAGGCAGAGCTGCGCCTGTTGACGGTAGATCGCGCCATAGGCGACCAATGGCTGGTGACCAGCGGCCTGCAGGCCGGCGACAGGGTCATCGTAGAGGGCGTGCAGAACGTGCGGCCGGGCATCGACGTGCAGGCCCGGGAGTTCGACGCTTCGGGCGCGGCGCCCGCCGCCACGCCCGGCACGGCCAGCTAAGGAAACCGCATGGCAAAGTTCTTTATCGACCGCCCGGTGTTCGCCTGGGTGATCGCCATCGTGCTGATGATGGCCGGCATACTGGCGATCTTGCAGCTGCCCGTGGCGCAGTATCCCAACATCGCTTCGCCGGCCATCAGTATCCGTGTCAATTACCCCGGCGCGTCGGCCCAGACCGTGCAGGACAGCGTGGTGCAGGTCATCGAACAACAGATGAACGGCATCGACAACCTGAACTACATTGCCTCGGAAAGCAACTCCGATGGCAGCATGTCGATTACGCTGACCTTCGCGCAGGGCACCGACCCCGACACGGCGCAGGTGCAGGTGCAGAACAAACTGGCAGTGGCCCAGCCGCTGTTGCCGCTCGAAGTGCAGCAGCAGGGCATTCGCGTCAGCAAGGCCACCAAGAACTTCCTGGTCGTGGCGGGTTTTGTCTCCACCGACGGCACCATGACCAAGGAAGACCTGGCCAACTACGTTGCGGCCAACGTACAGGACCCCGTCAGCCGTACGCCCGGCGTGGGCGATTTTCAGCTCTTCGGGTCGCAGTACGCCATGCGCATCTGGCTCGACCCCGGCAAGCTGTTGTCGTACAACCTGACGGCCATCGACGTGATGAACGCGGTGCGGGAGCAGAACGTGCAGGTCTCCTCCGGAGAACTGGGCGGCCTGCCGGCAGTGCGCGGCCAGCAGCTCAACGCCACCATCATCGGGCCGTCGCGCCTGCAGACGCCCGAGGAGTTCGGCCGCATCCTGTTGAAGGTGAACCCCGACGGCTCGCAGGTGCGCCTGGACGACGTGGCGAGCATCGCACTGGGCGCGCAAAGCTATTCCATCGATAGCTTCTACAACGGCAAGCCGGCCTCGGGGCTGGCGATCAAGCTGGCCCCCGGCGCCAACGCGCTGGATACGGTCGATGCCGTGCGCGCAACGATCGACCGGCTGAAGCCGTTCTTCCCGCCCGGCATGGACGTCGTCTACCCATACGACACCTCGCCGTTCGTGTCGCTGTCGATCGAAAGCGTGGTTCATACACTGATCGAGGCCATCATCCTGGTTTTCCTGGTGATGTACCTGTTCCTGCAGAACATCCGGGCCACGCTCATTCCCACCCTGGCGGTGCCGGTGGTGCTGCTGGGCGCGTTCGCGGTGCTGGCGGCCTTCGGCTATTCGATCAACACGCTGACCATGTTCGGCATGGTGCTGGCGATCGGCCTGCTGGTCGACGACGCGATCGTGGTTGTCGAGAACGTCGAGCGCGTCATGGCCGAAGAAGGGCTGTCGCCGCGCCAGGCCACGCGCAAATCGATGGAGCAGATCACCGGCGCGCTGGTCGGCATTGCGTTGGTGCTGTCGGCCGTTTTCGTGCCCATGGCATTTTTCGGCGGCTCGACCGGCGTGATCTACCGGCAATTTTCCATCACCATCGTTTCGTCCATGGTGTTGTCGGTGGTGGTGGCCATCGTATTCACCCCGGCGCTGTGCGCGACGCTGCTCAAGCGCATTCCCCAGGGCCAGCACGGCGCCAGGACGGGGTTTTTCGGGTGGTTCAACCGCTTCTTCGACCGATCCACGCACGGCTATGCCAATTCGGTGGCGCGCGGCCTGGGCCGCACCAAGCGGTTGATGCTGATTTACCTGGGGCTGCTGCTGGTCATGGGGTGGATGTACACGCGCATCCCCACGTCATTCCTGCCCAATGAAGACCAGGGCATTCTGTTTGCGCAGGTACAGGCGCCTGCCGGCGCCACCGCCGAGCGCACCGCGCAGACGGTCACGCAGGCCACGCGTTATCTGCTCGAAGACGAGAAAGACGCGGTCGCGTCGGTGTTCGCCGTGCACGGTTTCAGTTTCGGCGGGCGAGGGCAGAATTCGGCCATTCTGTTCATCAAGTTGCGCGATTGGTCAGAGCGTGGCGACGCGGCGCTCAAGGTCGATGCGGTGGCCGAGCGCGCCAACGCCTATTTCGCCGCCAATCTGCATGACGCACGCGTCATGGGGTTTGCGCCGCCGGCGGTGATGGAATTGGGCAATGCGTTGGGCTTCGACTTCCAGCTCATGGACCAGGCCGGCCTAGGCCATGATCGGCTGGTTCAGGCTCGCGACCAGTTCCTTGCCGAAGCGGCGAAAAGTCCCAAGCTGGCCGGCGTGCGCCTGAACGGCATGCAGGACGCGCCGCAGTATCAGCTGGACATTGACCGCGAGAAAGCCCGCGCCCTTGGCGTGTCCATCGCCGACATCAACAGCACGCTGTCGATTGCCTGGGGCGGTTCGTATGCGAACGACTTCCTCGACCGCGGGCGTGTGAAGAAGGTGTATGTGCAGGGCGAGCCCGCATCCCGCATGCTGCCACAGGATCTCGATAAATGGTATGTGCGCAACCATGCGGGCGACATGGTGCCGTTTTCGGCGTTCGCCTCGGCGCACTGGACCTACGGGCCGCAGCGCCTGGACCGCTACAACGGTGTGCCGTCGTTCAATATCCAGGGGCAGGCCGCGCCCGGCTACAGCTCTGGCGAGGCCATGGCCGAGATGGAGCGCATTGCCGCCACCATGCCGACTGGCGTGGGCTTCGAATGGACTGGGCTTTCGTACGAAGAGCGCCTGTCGGGGGCGCAGGCGCCGGCCTTGTATGCCATATCGATCCTGGTGGTGTTCCTGTGCCTGGCGGCGCTGTACGAAAGCTGGGCCATACCCACCGCGGTCATGCTGGTGGTGCCGCTGGGCGTGATCGGCGTGCTGGCGGCCACATTGCTGCGCGGCCTGTCCAACGATGTGTATTTTCAGGTGGGGCTGCTGACCACAGTGGGCCTGAGCGCCAAGAACGCGATTCTGATCGTGGAGTTCGCCAAGTTGCACTATGAGGCGGGCGCCGGCCTGGTGGAGTCTGCGGTGCACGCCGCGCGGCAGAGGTTGCGCCCCATCCTGATGACCTCATTGGCTTTCATCCTGGGCGTCGTGCCGCTGGCGATTTCCTCCGGCGCGGGGTCGGGCAGCCAGCACGCCATCGGCACCGGCGTGATCGGCGGCATGCTGGCCGGCACCTTCCTGGCCATCTTCTTCGTGCCCGCGTTTTTTGTGGTGATGCTGCGCCTGTTCAAGGTCAGGCGCCGCAGCGAACGCCACGACGATGACGACGAGGGCGGCGTTCCGGCGCCGGGTCACGGCGCACCGCCGCTCGATCCCGCGCCACAGCCTGGAGGTGCCACACAATGAAACCAGGCATGAACCGACCCGTGCTTCGTAGTCTTGGCCTGGCGTTGGCGTTGGCGCTGGCCGGATGTACGCTCGCGCCCGAGTACGAGCGCCCGGCCGCGCCTGTAGACAGTGCGTATCCATCCGGCCCGGCCTATGGCGAAAACGGGCAGGGCGCTCGTTCCGGCGTGGCGGCTGCCGATATGGGATGGCGCGACTTCTTCGCCGATCCGCTGTTGCAGCGCCTGATTTCAACGGCCCTGCAAGCCAACCGCGACCTGCGCGTGGCGGCGCTGAACGTCCAGGAGGCGCGTGCGCAATACCGCATCGAGCGGGCCAGCCTGCTGCCCGGTGTCGGCATCGGGGGGCAGGGCACTGTGCAGCGTCTGCCTGGCGACCTGACGCAAAGCGGCCAATCGGGCATCAGCCGCACATACCAGGTGGGCGGCTCGATCCCGGCCTGGGAACTGGACTTGTTCGGCCGCATCCGCAGCCTGAGCGACCAGGCGCTGCAACTGTACCTGGCGCAGGACGAGACCCGCACGGCAACCCAGCTGTCGCTGATCGCCGAGACCGCCAGCGCGTACCTGACGCTGCGCGCCGACCAGGAACTGCTCGAGCTGACGCGTTCCACACTGGCGGCGCAGCAGGATTCGTACAGCCTTACCCGCCAGAGCTACGAAGTGGGCGTGGCCACCGAACTGGACCTCAGCCAGGCCGAAATCGCCCTGCGCACGGCCGAGCGCAATCTGTCGGAGTACACGCGACGGGTGGCGCAGGATCGCAATGCGCTGACGCTGCTGGTGGGCCAGCCCCTGGCCGACGACGTCGCAGCCCGGCTCGCGCGAGCCACGACCCTGTCCGACGATGTGATGCCGCACACGTTGCCGGTGGGCTTGCCTTCGGATCTGTTGGCCCGCCGGCCCGACATACGCGCGGCCGAGCATCAGTTGCAGGCGGCCAATGCCAATATCGGCGCCGCGCGGGCGGCGTTCTTTCCCCGCATCAGCCTGACCGGAAGCGCCGGCAGCGCAAGTTCCAGCCTGGACGGGCTATTCGATGCGGGGTCGGGCGCCTGGAGCTTCATGCCCAGCATTACGGTGCCGATTTTTGCCGGGGGCGCGTTGCGTGCCAGCCTGGACGCCGCCACCGTACGCAAGGATATCCGGGTTGCCCAATACGAAAAATCCATCCAGACGGCGTTTCGCGAAGTGTCGGACGCGCTGGCCGGCCGTGGCACTCTGCAGACGCAGATTGCCGCGCAACGGCAACTGGTGGACGCCAGCCAGCGCGCCTACACGCTGGCTCAGCAACGCTTCGACCTGGGGGTCGACAACTACCTGAGCGTGCTGGATGCGCAGCGCTCGCTGTATTCGTCGCAACAGGCGCTGGTGGAAATGCGGCTGGCCAGGCTGACCAATCTGGTTAGCCTGTACCGGGCACTGGGCGGGGGCTGGACGGAGCACACCGTCACGGCCGGCTAAGGTGCGGCCGGCGAGGTGCGGCCGGCCAGGCGCGGCCGGCAAGGCGCAAAAAGGGCGGCCCTGGGGCCGCCCTTTGGTCATGCAGGACGCTTACGCGCGTTTCTTGGCGATCATCCCTACGACAAACAACACTATGATGGCGCCGACCACGGAGCCGATCCAGCCCGCCGGCTCACCCGGAGCGTACCACCCCAGCGATTGGCCGAGGAACCCGGCCACAACCGCGCCGATGATGCCCAGGATGGTAGTCATGATGATGCCCATGTTCTGGTCGCCGGGCATGATGGCGCGGGCGATCAGCCCCACGACAAAGCCGACGATGATCATAATGATGATGCTCATACGCGTGCTCCTCTTCCAAGTGTAGGGGTCAACTTGGCCATGATACCCATCGGGGGGGCTCCGGCACTGTAACAACACGTATTTGGGGCATATCCGCAACACCTCGGCCGCCGCTTGCGACGTTGCGCGCCCGTGCGATCAACTGGTAAGCGCTATCAGTTGGCGCAGATCCTTGACCATTGCATCGATACTGTCCGTATCGGAAGCCAGCAACCTGGCTTTCCCTGCATTGTCGAAGATATACACGCCGCGGCTGTGGGTCACATCGTAGATCTCGGCCGAGTCCCCGGGGCGGGGCTTTTCGATCTGGTAGGCCACGCGATAGCGGCGCGCCAGATCGGCGATTTGTTTTTCGCTGCCCGTTACGCCGATGGCCTGGTTGTTGAACGCGTCGACGTATGCCTGCAATACGTCCGGCGTGTCGCGATGCGGGTCTACGCTGACGAACACAATGCGCACGTTCTTGGCCTGTTCGCCCAATTGCTGCAGCACCGCCGTCAGTTGCGCCATGGTGGTGGGGCAGACGTCCGGGCAGCTTGCATAGCCGAAAAAGAGCAGCACCGTTTCGCCTTTGAGCTCATCCGAGGAGACGGTTTTGCCATGGGCGCCGTTGAGCTCGAAGCGCAGGTCCGGCAGATGCCCCTTGATGTCGTAGAGAGTCCAGTTGGCGGTCTTTTCACCGCAGGCGGCCAGCAGAGTGCAGGCAGCCAACAGCAAGGCTCGCACAGCGCGGCCGGAAAACAGAGCAAACATATCGGGGTCTGGCGCTATGTGCGCCGCAAGTTCAGGACGACAATAAGTTGATTCTAGCGCGTCGGGTGGTCTGGCCCGGGCGCGGGTGCCCGGCCCAGGCCGCACAATGCCGACGCCCAGTATCAGGCGGCGGCCATGCCGCTGTGGCGCAGCAACGCGTCGATGCGCGGTTCGCGGCCGCGAAAAGCCTTGAACGATTCCGCCGCGGGCCGCGCGCCGCCCACCGCCAGGATTTCTTTGCGGAACCGGGCTCCGGTGTCGGGGTCGAGCGTGCCGTCCGCGCCGGCCTGGGCCGCTTCTTCGAATGCTTCATAGGCATCGGCAGACAATACTTCGGCCCATTTGTAGCTGTAGTAGCCCGCGCCGTAGCCGCCTGCGAACAAATGCGAAAAGCTGTGCGGCAGGCGATGCCACTGGGGCGGGAACAATACCGCGACCTCGCTTCGCACATGTTGCAGCAGGTCGAGCGTTTCGGTAATTGACGCGCCCTGAGCCCGATCGTGCAGCAGCATGTCGAAGAGCGCGAACTCGATCTGCCGCACCGTCTGCATGCCGCTCTGGAAATTGCGCGCCGCCAGCAGCTTGTCGAACAATGCGCGAGGCAGGGGCTCGCCGTGTTCGACGTGCGCCGACAGGCGCTGCACTACGGGCCATTCCCAGCAGAAGTTTTCCATGAACTGCGAAGGCAGCTCAATGGCGTCCCATTCGACGCTGGCAAACGCCGCCGCGGCCGGTTCGTCGACTTCGGACAGCAGCGCATGCAGCGCATGGCCAGCTTCATGGAACAGGGTGATGACGTCGTCGTGCGTCAGCAACGCCGGCTTGCCGTCGCCCGGCCGCGCGAAATTGCACGTCAGGTATACGACGGGCGTCTGCAGCTCCTGGCCCAGGCGCCGGCGGTCGCGCTCGCTGTCTACCCAGGCGCCGCTCTGCTTGCCCGACCGGGCATACAGGTCCAGATACAGATGGCCCACGAGTTCGCCGTCCGGCGTTTCGACGCGCACGCCGCGCACGTCTTCGTGCCAACGCGACACCTCGGTTTCACGCAGCCGCACATTGAATAAAGTCTCGGCCACCTGGAACAGGCCCTGCAGTACGCGGGGCTCGGTAAAGTACTGCTTGATCTCGTCCTCGGAATACGCGTAGCGCGATTCGCGCAGCCGTTCGGATGCATACGCAATATCCCAGGGCTGCAGCGTGTCCAGGCCCAGTTCGGCAGACGCGTACGCCTGCAGTTCGGCCAGGTCGCGTTCGGCGTGGGGCCGCGCGCGGGCGGCCAGGTCTCGCAGAAAGCGCACGACCTCGTCGGCGTCGCGCGCCATGCGTGTCTGCAGGCGCAGTTCGGCGAAGGTCTGGTAACCCAGCAGGCGGGATTCCTCCGCACGCAGCGCAAGCAGCTCTTCGATCAGCGGTGAGTTGTCGAACTGCGCGTCACCCTGTTCGGAGGCAACGGTGCCATAGGCGCGGTACATTTCTTCGCGCAGCGCCCGGTCGCGGGCGTACTGCATCACCGGCAGATAGCACGGCATTTTCAAGGTGAGCTTCCAGCCGGGTTTGCCATCGTCTTGCGCGGCCTGGCGCGCCGCCTGGCGCGCGTCGGCGGGCAGGCCGTCAAGCCGGCTTTCGTCGTCGATGAACATCGACCACGCATCTCGCGCGTCCAGGACGTTTTCCGAGAATTTCTGGGTGACCTGGGCTTCACGCTCGGAAATGGCGGCATAGCGTTCGCGCGCCTGGCCTTGCAGCTCGACTCCGCTCAGGCGGAAATCGCGCAACGCCAGGTCGACGATGCGGCGGCGCACCGGGTCCCAGTTGTCAAAGCCTGCCGAGGCGCGCAGGCGCTGGTATTGCTTGTACAGGCCCTCGTGCAGGCCCACCCAGGTCGAGAACTCGGTCACCAGCGGCAGCGCGGCGTTGTAGGCTTCGCGCAGTTCGGGGGTGTTGACGACGGCGTTCAGGTGGCCCGCGACCGACCAGGCGCGCCACAGGCGTTCGGTGGCCGTATCCAGCGGCTGCGCCACGGTTTCCCATTCGGCCGGCAGCGCCGGATCCGCGGCCGCCTCGACCGCCCGCCGCGCGACATCGAGCAGTTCCTGGATCGCCGGGACGATGTGCGCTGGCGTAACCGCCGCATAGTCGATCAGGCCGGACATGGGGGCAAGCAAGGGATTCTGGGTCATGGACGAGCGGTAGCGGGAAATAAAAGAAGTATTACAACAGGTGAGGGCAGGGCGCGGGAAATCAAGCGCCGCCGTGGCCCGGAAACGCTGCGACCTGGCGGGCGTCGGTGGGGTGTCTGACACCCTGCGGGAGTCAGACACCGGTTGAACTGACCCCACAAAGTTGGACGGTTTTGACCGTTATGTGGCCAGGAGCTGAGTTCTGTATTGCACGGGGCTCAGCCCGTTGAGTTTAAGCTTGATGCGCTCGTGATTGTAGTAATGGATATATCGGGCAATTCCGTCCTTTAGCTGCTCAATGGTCTGGAAGGTGCTCAGGTGGTAGAACTCGGCCTTGAGAGTGCCGAAGAAGCTCTCGATGGCCGCATTGTCCAGGCAGTTGCCTCGTCGTGACATGCTAGGGGTCACGCCGTGTTGCGCCAACAGTTCGCGGTAGGCGGGCATCTGGTACTGCCAGCCCTGATCCGAGTGCAGGATGGGACGCTCGGACGGGCCCAGCCGCGTGCAAGCCTGTTTGAGCATGTTGGCAACCATGGCAAAGCTTGGCCGGGTGGCCATTTCGTAGGCAAGGATCTCGCCGTTACAAAGGTCCATCACCGGCGAGAGATACAGCTTCTGCGCGCCGACTTTGAACTCGGTCACATCGGTGGCCCACTTCTTGTTCGGCTGCGCGGCCTGGAATTGGCGTTGCAGCACATTGGGGGCAAGCTGGTTGAGTGCGCCACGATAAGAGCGATATTTCTTGACCCGCACGCAAGACTTCAACCGCAGCAAGCCCATCAAGCGCTGCACGGTCTTGTGATTAACCGGCCAGCCTTGCTGGCGCACGACTTCGGTGATGCGCCGATAGCCATAGCGTCCTTGGTGCTGTTCAAAAATGGCGCAAATCCGGGCCTTCAACGACGCATACTTGTCACCGGCTTGCCCGGCCCGCCACTGGTAATAAAAGGTGCTGCGCGGCAGGCCTGCCACCGACAACAGGTCGGCCAGGGGAAAGTGTTGCCTTAGTTCAAGCACTATTTGCGCTTTTTCTGCTGCGCCGATTTCTGTTTGGCTTGAACCAAGGCATCGAGCTTTTTTAGGTACGCGTTCTCCGTGCGCAAGAACTGCAGCTCCTTGAGCAGGTCTTCGCGGGTGCGTGCGGCGTCAGGCAGCGCCGGCTTCTTGGGTAAAACCATCCTGGGAGGCCCTCCTGTATATGTTCGGGCTGAACCCTGTACATCATACTGGCGCTCCCAGCGAGCGATGATATTGAAGTTACGGATGTCGAACCACGCCGCCGTCTGGCGGTACGACAGCTCATGCTGCTTCATGTGCAGCAGAACCTTCCATTTGAACGCCTCGTCATAGCGGACACGCTTGGTACGGAGGCCGGCCACACCATGGATCCGATAGGCCGCCACCCAGCGGCGCAGCGCATGTCGACTCACACCATGACGTTGCGCTACCGCCGCAATCCCGGCATTGCCCTCGCAATACTCCTGAGCCGACGCCAGTTTGACCGATTCACTGTACTTCTCCATGAAATAACCCCAAAGTTGATATCCAACTTTTGGGGGTC
>NZ_NEVK01000001.1 GCF_002261265.1 Bordetella genomosp. 7
CGCCCGATATATCCATTACTACAATCACGAGCGCATCAAGCTTAAACTCAACGGGCTGAGCCCCGTGCAATACAGAACTCAGCTCCTGGCCACATAACGGTCAAAACCGTCCAACTTTGTGGGGTCACTTCACTTCGGAGTCAGACACCGGTAGCGCGTAATCCTGGACGTGGTGTCTGACTCCCGCAGGGTGTCTGACACCTTCGGAGTCAGACACCGGTAGCGCGTAATCCTGGGCGTGGTGTCTGACTCCCGCAGGGTGTCTGACACCTCCGGAGTCAGACACCGCGTGTGCCGCCCGAGGCGCCGCTCGCGCCGGTGGTCCGGCTTACTCTATCTTGATGCCTGCGCGGTCGATCACGCCGGTCCACTTCTTGACTTCGGCATTGACCAGCTTCTTGAACTGTTCCGGCGTGCTTGCCACGACTTCTACACCCTGCTTGCCGAAACGCTCGATGACGTCTTTTTCTTTAAGCATGTCGGTCATGCCCGCGTTCACCTTATTGATGATGGGCGCCGGCGTGCCCGCCGGCGCCTGCATGCCGAACCACACCGACACCTCGTAGCCCGGCACGCCGGCTTCTGCCACGGTGGGCACGTCGGGCAACAGCGCCGCCCGCTTGGCGCCGGTGGCGCCCAGAGCCGTCAGCTTGCCGGCGCTGATGTTGGGATACACGTTCGGAAGATTGTCGAACAGCACGTCGATATCGCCGGCCAGCAGCGCGGCAACAGCCGGCGCACTGCCTTTGTAGGGAATGTGGGTCATCTTGGTGCCGGTCATTTCCAGGAAGAGCTCCATGGAAAGATGGTTCGATGAACCTGAGCCGGTCGAGCCGTAGTTGACCTTGCCCGGATTGGCCTTGGCATAGTCGATCAGATCCTTGACCGACTTGAACTTCGAATCGGCGCGGACGGTAAGAATGTTCTGTGTACTGCCCGCCCAGATGACAGGCTCGAAATCCTTCAGCGCGTCATAGGGCATTTTGTCGCGATACAGCCCGGGCAGCGCCGAGAAGGGCAGCGGCGTGATCAACAGCGTGTAGCCGTCCGGCGCGGCCTGGGCCGCGGCCGTGTTGCCGATCAGGGTATTGCCGCCCGGCTTGTTCTCGACCACGACCGACTGCTTCCACTTCTTGGTCAGGTAGTCGCTGGCCGTCCTGGCCAGGGTGTCGTTGAAGCCGCCCGGCGTGTACGGCACGATGATGCGGACCGCGCGGTCGGGATACGCGTCGGCCTCGCTTGCCACAGTGGGTTGGATGATGAGCGCCAGTCCGACGCCGGCCAGCAGCGCCGCCAGTTTTCCTGTCTTCATGATGTTGTCTCCCAGGCCTTGGGGCCTTCTCTTTGGTGTTATCAGAACTTCACGACATAACCCGGCCCATCGATGACCGGGAACTCCTTGAACACAGCTTCGTCCACTTCGACGCCCAGGCCGGGGCCTTTGGGCGGCTCGACGCAGCCGTCTTCGCCGATGGCGAACACAGAACCGAACATGTCGCGCAGCGGGTTGAAGTGGGATACGCAGGCCTCGAAGTAACCCGCGTTTTCGGTAGCCGCCAGGAAATGCAGGGTGGCCGCGTGGTTAAGGCCCGTGGCGGAGCTGTGCGCGTGCACGGGGATGCGGAAGGCCGAGGCCATGGCGGCGATGCGCACGCCTTCTGTGATGCCGCCGGTCTTGGAAAGGTCTGGCTGCCACACTTGTACGGCGCCCGCTTCAAGCATCTGGCCAAATTCGAAGCGCGTGTAGTGGTTCTCGCCCGCCGCGATGGGCACCAGCGGCGTGATCTTGGCGGCCTCGCGATAAGACGCGAAGTCGTTGCAGGCAAAGGGCTCTTCGAGCCAACCTGCCTGGATATCGGCCAGCACCGGCAAGACGCGGCGCGCCTGGGCGATCGTGTAGGCGGTGTTGGCATCGGTCAGGATATCGATATCGTCGCCCAGCACCTTGCGAACCTGCAGGCAGCGAGCGATGTCGTTCTGCGCGGTATCGCCCAGCCGCAGCTTGACTGCGCGGTAGCCCTGCGCCACATACGATTGCGCTTCTTCGGCCAGGGATTCCGGCGCCTGGTAGCCCATCGAAATGCCGCCCGCATAGGCGGGCAGGCGCTTGTGCGAACCGCCCAGCAGTTCATAAAGAGGCAGGTTGGCCGCCTTGCCCTTGATGTCCCACAACGCCATGTCGATGCCCGAAAGCGCCAGGGCAGCGCCGGCTCCCAGCCCGTGGCTGGACAACTGCATGCGATGCACGCGCTGCCACGCGCCGACCACGTCGTGCGCGGACATTCCCACCAGCAGCGGCGCCAGGGTGTTGTGGATCAGGCTGACAATGGCGCCCGGGCTGCGTCCCGGGTGTGCCTCGCCGTAGCCGACAATGCCGTCGGATGTCTCGACCCGCACCACGATGGCGTCGCGCTTCAGGGTGCTGCCCACCCCCATGGTCACCGTTTTGCCCTGGGGCAGCTTGTATGACAGCGGGATGGCGGTAATGCTGCTGATCTTCATGATGTCTCCAGGGGGCTGTTATTGGAAGTTCACAATATTGGAAGGACGCTCGCCTCGGATGAGCGCGAGCTGGGTTTGCACTGCCAGCAGGCCCATGGCCCGCTCGGCGTCGCCGGTCGTGCCCGCCAGGTGCGGCGTCAGCGTGACACGCGGATGGTTGCGCAGCGGGCTGTCCATGGGCAGCGGCTGCGTGGCGAACACATCCAGCACGGCGCCGCCCAGCGCGCCTGCCTGCAGCGCACTCACTAGCGCGGGTTCGTCTATCACCGGCCCGCGGGCCACGTTCACGAGCACCAGGCCGGGCCTGGCGCGGGCCAGCACCTGATGGCCGATCATGCCGCGCGTCTGCTCGGTCAGCGGGCAGGCCAGCACGACGAAGTCGCTGCGTTCAAACAGCTCCGCAAGCCCGCAGGCGCCGACCGCGGCGGGCAGGCGGGAGACGCTGCGCGTATGGGCGGCGACCTGCATGCCGAAGCCCGCCGACGCGATTTCGGCGACGCGTCGGCCTATTGCGCCAAAGCCCACGATGCCCAGCGCGCGGCCGCGCAGCTCATAGGTGAGCGCCCCGGCCTCTCGTCGGGCAGCCCAGGCGCCGCGCCGCACCTCGGCATCGAAATGCCGCAGGCGGCGGGCGCTTTCCAGCATGGCCATGACGGCGTACTCGGCTACGGCATTGGCGTTGACGTCGGGCGTGTTGGCCACCGGAAGGCCTTGCGCGGTTGCGCGGTCCACGGGGATGAAGTCCACGCCCACGCCGTGACGCACCACGCCGCGCAGGGAGTGCGGGCCATCGAAAATATCGGCAGGCAGTTGCCGGCGCACGATCAGCCCCTGCGCGTCCTGCACCAGGTGCCGCAATGCATCGGCCGCCGCCGTGCCGGCCAGTTGCGGGTCGGGCGACAGCACGATGGCTTCGCGGGCCAGCGCCGCATGCGCATCGGGGTGGATGGCATCGGTGAGGACCACCTTGGGTTGCTCTGGCAGTGGGTTGCCCATGGCGGGGCGCTTAGCCGAGATGGCGCAGGATCTGCGCGGTGAATGCATCGGTGCCGGCCCGCCCGCCAAGGTCGGGCGTGACTTCGCGGTCGTCGGCGGCCAGCGCGCCCTCTATGGCGCGCATGATGGCGCCGGCCGCTTCCGCCTGGCCCAGGTGATCCAGCATCATGGCGGCCGACCAGATCTGCCCGACGGGGTTGGCGATGCCCTTGCCGGCGATATCGGGCGCCGAGCCGTGCACGGGTTCGAACATGGACGGATGCTTGCGTTCGGGGTTGATATTGGCGCTGGGCGCCACGGCAATGGTCCCCGTCACGCCGGGCCCCAGGTCGGACAGAATGTCGCCAAACAGATTCGATCCCACCACCACATCGAAGCGCTCCGGCGACATGACGAACCGCGCGGCAAGAATGTCGATGTGATATTGGTCGATGGCCACATCCGGGTACTGCCGGGCCACGGCGGCAAAGCGCTCGTCCCAGAATGGCATGGAATGGTAGATGCCGTTGGACTTGGTGGCCGACGTTACGTGGTTGCGTCCCAGGCGCTGCGCGAGCAGGAACGCATAGTGCAGAATGCGGTCGGTGCCGCGCCGCGTGAAGATTGCTTCCTGCGTGACGAACTCGTGCTCGGTACCCGCGAACATGCGTCCGCCGACTTGCGAATACTCGCCTTCGGTGTTTTCGCGCACGATCCAGAAATCGATCTTGCGCTGTGCGGCGTTGGCCAGGGGGCACGGCACACCCGGCAGCAGTCGTACGGGCCGCAGGTTCACGTACTGGTCGAACTCGCGGCGGATGGGAATCAGCAGATTCCACAGCGACACGTGGTCCGGCACGCCCGGGAACCCCACCGCGCCCAGGAAGATGGCGTCGCTGTCGCGCAGCCGTTCGATGCCATCGTCGGGCATCATCTTGCCGGTGGCCTTGTAGGTTTCGCAGCTCCAGTCGTAGTGGCGATACGCAAGATTGAAGCCATGCAGGGCGCTGACCGCATCCAGCACGCGCAAGGCGGCGGGCACGACTTCGTTGCCGATGCCGTCGCCGGGCACGACCGAGATGGTGTAGGTGTTTTCGCGCATGGGGCCTCGCGGTCAGGCTGCGGGACCGCCGGTGGGCGGACCGCCGGCGATATGGTCTACCAGCTGTGGCACGGGCGCCTGGTCGAGTCCGGCCTGCGCGGCGTCGGCGTATAGCGCGCGGATCGCCCGTGCAAGTTCGCCCTGCGCCCCTTGTTCTTCGGTCATGGTGCAGTAATAGCCCATGTCCTTCAATGCGTTGGACACCGAGAAGCGGAAACCCGACGGATCGCCCGATTCGATATAGGGCCGCAGGCGGGTGAGCACCACGCTGTTGCCGCCGCCCGCGGCCAGAATGTCGCAGAATGCCTGGGCATCTGCGCCGGACAGCCGGGCGCAGGCGGCCGCCTCGGCCAGCACGGCCGAGAAGCCGAGCGACACGTAGTTGTGCAGCAGCTTCATTTTGTGGCCCGAGCCCACGTCGCCGGCGTACGCGATGTTCTCGGCGTAGCTTTGCAGCACCGGCAGGCAATCTTCGAATACCTCGCGCGCGCCGCCCACGATCAGGTTGAGCCGGCCTTCGGCCGCCTCTTTGGGCGTGCGGGTCATGGGCGCATCAAGAAAGCGCCCGCCCGCCGCGTGCACCGCCTTGGCGATCTTCAGCGTCGAAGAAGGAATGGCGGTCGAGCAGTCGATGATCGTGCTTCCCGCCCGCAACCCTTGCAGGGCGCCGTCATCGCCAAGCAGTACCGCTTCGACCTGCGGGCTGCCCGTCACGCACAGGATCAGGACGTCGACCTGGCCGGCGAGTTCGCGCGCGTCGGCGCAGGTCCTGGCGCCCGCGCCGATCAGCGTGTCCAGCGGCTGGTTGCCGGGATGCTCCAGCACGGTCAGCGGATAGCCGGCCCGCAGCAGGCTGGCGGCGATGCCCGACCCCATCAAACCCGCGCCGATCAGGCCGATATTGCGCTTTTGTTCGCTCATGGAATTCTTCCGTCAGTAGTGGAAAGCGCTTACCGGGGTCCAAGCCCGCCCGCGCAGATGTATTTGATTTCGACGTAGTCATCCACGCCGTACTTGGACCCTTCGCGGCCCACGCCCGATTCCTTGATGCCGCCGAAGGGCGCGAGCTCGGTCGAGATGATTCCTTCGTTGAGCCCGACGATGCCCGTTTCGAGCGATTCGGCCACGCGCCAGGCGCGCGCGTAGTTCGAGGTATAGAAGTACGCGGCCAGGCCGAACGGGGTGTCGTTGGCCAGCGCCACGGCCTCGTCTTCGTTGCTGAAGCGGATCAGCGGCGCCACGGGGCCAAAGGTTTCTTCCTGCATCAGCTTTGCGTGGCGAGGCACATCCACCAGAATGGATGGCTCGAAGAACAGGCCGCCCAGGGCGTGCTCACGACCCCCGGTCAGTATGCGGGCGCCGCCCGAAACCGCATCATCGATATGCTCGCGCACCTTGTCGACCGCGGCCCGGTCGATAAGCGGGCCGATGTCAACCGTTTCTTCCAGCCCGTCGCCCACGCGCAAGGCCTGCACCGCCTGCTGCAGGCGCCGGGAAAATTCATCGTAGACGCCGTCCTGTACGAAGATGCGGTTGGCACATACGCATGTCTGGCCCGCGTTCCTGAATTTGGACGCCATGGCTCCGGCCACGGCCAGGTCCAGGTCGGCGTCGTCGAACACGATGAAGGGCGCGTTGCCGCCCAGTTCCATCGATACCTTCTTCATGGTGCCGGCGCATTGCTCCATCAGCTGCTTGCCCACGCTGGTGGATCCGGTAAACGACAGCTTGCGCACGATGGGGTTGCCGGTCAGTTCACCGCCCACCACATCGGACTTGCCCGTAACGACGTTGAGCACGCCGGCCGGGATGCCGGCCTCGGCCGCAAGCTCCGCCAGGGCCAGCGCCGAATACGGCGTTGCGGTGGCCGGCTTGATGACGATGGTGCACCCGGCAGCCAGCGCCGCCCCGGCCTTGCGGGTGATCATGGCATTGGGAAAGTTCCATGGCGTGATGGCGGCCACCACGCCCACGGGCTGTTTGATCACCACAATGCGCCGGTCGGCTGTGGCCGCGGGGATAACGTCGCCGTATACACGCTTGGCCTCTTCCGCAAACCACTCCAGGAAGGACGAGCCGTAGGCGATCTCGCCTCGCGATTCCTTCAGCGGCTTGCCCTGCTCCAGGGTGAGCAGAGTGGCCAGGTCCTCCTGGTGCTGCATGCACAAATCGAACCAGCGGCGGATGCACTGCGATCGCTGCTTGGCAGACTGGGCGCGCCAGGCCGGCAGGGCGCGGTCGGCGGCGGCGATAGCCTCGCGCACGTCGTGCTGCGTCATGGCGGGCACGCTGCCCAGCACGGACCCGTCGGCGGGGTTCACGACGTCAATGGTCTTTCCGTCGGAGGAATCGACCCAGGCGCCGTCTACATGGCATTGCTGGCGAAAAAGGGAAGGTCTGTTCAGTTTCATCATGGTGTCTGTGGGTATGGAGGAATCAGCGGGGTTCAAGCAGATTGCCGGGTTTGCTGCCCCGGTACAGCGCGTCGAGTCCGTCTATCAGCAGCCACCCCATCGCGTCGCGCGTCTCGAGCGTGGCGCTGCCGATGTGCGGCGACAGAAAGACGTTGTCGAGTCCGCGATAGCGGGCGTCGATGCGCGGTTCGTTGGCAAAGACGTCCAGCCCCGCGGCAAAAAGCCGGCGCGATTCCAGCGCCGCGATCAGGGCGTCGTCGTCAACCAGGTCGCCGCGGGAAATGTTCACCAGCACGGACTGCGGCGGCATGAGGGCAATGGCGTCCGCGTTGATGACGCCCTTGAGCTGCGGCGCGCCGGGCGCCGCAATGACCAGCACGTCGGCCACCCGCAGCAGGCCGGCCAGGCTCGCGTGGTAGACGGCCCCGCCTTCCTGGTCGGGCGGCAGCCGCCTGCGGTTGTGGTAATGGATTTCCATGCCGAAAGCGCGGGCGCGCGCCGCGATTTCGCGCCCGATCCGGCCCATGCCGAAGATGGCCGCGCGCCGGCCGGCCAGGCCTTTTCCAAGCAGCTGCGTCGGGCTCCAGCCGTGCCATTGCCCGCTGCGCACCAGGCGGTCGGCCTCGTAGGCGCGCCGGCAGGCGTTGAGCATCAGCATCATGGCGATTTCGGAACAGGCAACGCTCAGGACGTCGGGCGTGTGCAGCACCTGGATGCCAAGTTCGTGCGCGGCGGCCAGGTCGATGTGGTCATGGCCGACGGATAGCGTGGCCACGTAGCGCAGCGTGCCGGCCAGGCTGCGCAGCACGTCTGCGTTGATGGGTTCGGTGGCCGTTACGAACAGCACCTGTGCGCCTTGCGCCGCGCGCACGATCTGGTCGCGGGAAAGAATGCTGTCGTCTTCGTTGACGCGTAGCCCGTACCGCTCGCGCAGCGCGGCCTCTACCCCTGGGGTGAAGCGCCGGCACAGATACGCCTGGGGTCTGTGAGCACCTTGAGGCATTGTCGGCTTGTCTCCGTTGTTTTTTATACTGTCAATTTATATGACAAATTTGTCAAGCGAATTTACTGCTGCTAGTATCGCGGCATGTTTTCAGGCGACGCCATGCACGATCACGATTTCCAGCCCGACTCTGAAGGCACGCTTGCCGACCGCGTCACCGATATGCTGGCGCGCCAGATCCGTAGCGGCGCCTATCCGGTCAATGCCCGGCTGCCCACCGAAAAAATCATGACCGAGGAATACGGCGTCAGCCGCACGGTGGTCCGCGAGGCCATCGCCCGGCTGAAGTCCGAGGGCTTGGTGGAAACACGCCAGGGCAGTGGAACGGTGGTACTGCCGCGCGGCGCGAGCGATGCTTTCCGACTGGGCAAGCCGGACGAGGATCTTGCCCGCGGGGTGCTGCGCATCCTGGAGCTGCGTCGCGGCATTGAAGCCGAAATGGCCGCCCTGGCCGCCGAACGGCGCACGGCGCAGCAAATGGCGCTCATCAACCGCGCCCTGATCAATATCGACAACGCGGTAAGCGCGGGCGGCGATGGCGTGGAAGAAGACCTGGCCTTTCATCTGGCCATCGCGCGCGCCACCGACAACCCGCATTACGCCGAGCTGCTGGGCATGCTGACGCGGGCATTGCGCGACGCCATCCGCGTCACCCGCGGCAACGAAGCTCGCCAGGCTGCGCTTGCGGAAGACGTGCGGGCCGAGCACGAGGCCATACGCTGGGCCATCGAGCATCGCGATGTGCAAGCCGCACGGGTCGCCGCATTCCGCCACATGCAAAGCACGGCCCAGCGCATCGAGAATGTGGACCCGGGTTACTGGAAGGGCGCCAGCAGCGCCGCCGCCCGCCGCCTGGCCCGCACGCGCCTGGCCGCCACGATACGGGGCACGGCCGATCCGGCAGACTCCTGATGCCGTACTGCGTGCGGGAACCGGGGTTTCCACATGCTGCTCACGAGGGCGTACGTCTCGAAACAACCGGGTGATTTACGCTTTATGTCCGCCCGGCTACGATCGATCGCTGTCCTCAGCGCCGGCATGCGCTACCGGGCGGCAGCGCCGAGGCGCAACGATATTTCTTCGTGCAGCAACCGTGTCTGAGGAGAGAATCGATGAAACGCGTACATAAGTCCGTGGCTGCGGCTGTGGTTTGCGCCTTCGCGCTGCATGGCAATGCCGCAGCCCTGGCCCAGCCGGCCGGGGTTGCGGCCTACCAGCCCACCGTTGGCCAGTCGGGCAAGGACGTCGTGTGGGTTCCCACGCCGCAATCGCTGGTGGACCGCATGCTGGACATGGCCGAGCTTACCCCGCAAGACCGCCTGGTGGACCTGGGCAGCGGCGACGGGCGCACCGTGATCACGGCCGCGCAGCGTGGCGCCACCGCGCGCGGCATAGAGTTCAACCCCGACATGGTGGCGCTGGCCAAGCGCGCCGCGCGCGATGCGGGCGTAACCGACAAGGCGACGTTCGAACATGGCGACATCTTCAAATCCGATTTTTCGGATGCCACGGTGGTTACGCTGTTCCTGTTGCCCGCCCTGAATCTGAAGCTGCGTCCCACCTTGCTCGACATGAAGCCCGGCACCCGCATCGTGTCCAACTCGTTCACCATGGACGACTGGGAGCCCGACGAGACCGTGTCCGCGCAGGACTGTTCGGCATATTGCAGCGCCTATAAATGGGTCGTGCCGGCAAAGGTAGCCGGACGATGGACCATGGACGGCAAAGAACTCGTGCTGGACCAGACTTTCCAGAAGCTCACGGGCACCCTGCGCGATGGCGGCAATGCCATCCCCATTACCGACGCCCGCCTGAATGGCGAACATATCGAGTTCAGCGCCGGCGCGCAGACCTATACGGGGCGGGTGTCCGGCCAACAGATGCAAGGCAAGGTAGGCGGCAAGCCCTGGACTGCGACGCGCGCCGGAAGCTGATGCAGGGGCATGCCGAACCACCTTTGGCGTGGGCCGCGCGCCAAAGGTAACCACCAGGCCAGACAGCGGGCGGTACGGACGATACGCCGGGCGCAGACCGGCACCCATCAGTGGTGCGCGCGCGCGACCGCTGCTCTGTTCATTTCTTTTCCTGATCCAGGCGTTGCCGCCGGGCCGTAGGCGCTCGGCCGATATGCCTTGGGGCGAAGTTCCAGCTTCGTCAAAACAGTTGTTTCAGTCAATTTCGGGGACGCATCTCTCGGCCGATATCGGAAACGAGAATGGTTATCCTTTGCGTCGAACTTTTCTGACTAAAAACTGAAGCAATCGGCCTGCTTCGATGCGTTTCAACGTACGGCTGATGCTTCGTCCCCGTTATTTACTGGAGTGTTGCATGTATCCCCCGCCTGACTACGCGTGGCCCCGTGCCGTGGCTGGTGCGCCGATGAAAGCGCTGGCTGCTGCCATCCTGTTCGGAACATCCGTGGCGGCGCCCGCCCAGGCGGCCGAGTCGAACGCCCCCGTTGCCGAAATGGAAAGCGTAGTGGTTACCGCCAGCGGCTTCGAGCAGAACGTCGTGGACGCACCGGCGTCGATCAGCGTGATTCCGCGCCAGAAGCTGGAACAGGGCAACTATCGCGACCTGAACGACGCGTTGCGTGATATTCCGGGCGTGATCATTACGTCCAATGGCGACAATAACGGCCGGGGCGATATCAGCCTGCGCGGCATGGGGTCGGCCTACACGCTGATTCTGGTGGATGGCAAGCGCACCAATACCCGCGAAACGCAGGCCAACGGCAGCACGGGCACCGATCAGAGCTGGGCGCCGCCGCTGTCGGCCATCGAGCGTATCGAAGTCGTGCGCGGCCCGATGTCTTCTTTGTATGGGTCGGACGCCATGGGCGGCGTGGTCAATATCATTACGCGCAAGGTTGCCAAAGAATGGAACGGCGCCATACGCGCGGAGACGACCATCCAGCAACATTCGCGTTCGGGCGACGAGCACCAGGGCAATTTTTATCTCAGCGGCCCCATCAAGAGCGACCTGCTGGGCCTGAGCATCTATGGCGTGTACACGCATCGTGACGAAGACCACGTCTACGAAGGCTACAACAAGGCCCGCAATATGGGCGGCACAGTCAAGCTTGCGTTGACGCCGACCAAGGACCACGACATCGTGCTTGAGGCGGAAGACTACAAGCAGCGATTCGAATCCAACCTGGGCAGGACGCTGGATCCGGAGACCAATGACGAAGACAGCCTGCGCGACTTCGAGCGCCAGCGCTATGCGCTCAGTCACAACGGCCGCTGGACGCCCAATCTGCTTACGGATTCCTATGTTCAACGCGAGCGCACCCACAACGTCACGCGCGAAATGACGATCGTGAACACGATCGCCAGCAGCAATTTCACTTATCTGTTCGACCGCCATACGACGGTGTTCGGCGCATACTACGAAAAGAACGAGCTGGACGATTCGACGTCCAACACGATCTCGGACCTGTCCACGGCCGACCGCTGGCAGTACGCCTTTTTTGCCGAAGATGAATGGCGCATTACCGACGACTTCGCGCTGACGGCGGGGCTGCGCTGGGACAAGGAAAAAACCGCCGGCTCGCATTGGTCGCCGCGCCTGTACGGCGTGTATCACCTCAACGACAACTGGACGGTCAAGGGCGGGGTGTCAACGGGCTTCAAGGCGCCGAACATCCGCCAGACGATCCCGAACTGGGGCGCGTCCAGCCGCGGCGGCGACCGCTACGGAAACCCGGATCTTCAGCCGGAAAAATCCCTGACCAAGGAAATCGGCGTGCTGTACAACGCCGACAATGGCCTGCAAGCCGGCCTGACGCTGTTTGACAACAAGTTCGAAGACAAGATCACTCGCGTGCCTTGCCCGGAATGCGGGCCCCCGAACCGCTTTGGCCGCTCGCCCACCACCTATGCCAACGTGGACAACGCCGTTACGCGTGGCGTAGAAGCCAGCCTGACGGCGCCCCTGACCGAGACCATCACCTTGAACTCGGCATACACCTACACGTACTCGAAGCAGAAATCGGGCGAGTACGCAGGGCAGCCGCTGAACCAGTTGCCCAAGCACATGTTCAACGTCGGCCTGGATTGGCAGGCGACTTCGGACCTGAATCTGTGGACGCGCCTGCAGTTCCGCGGCAAGGAAAGCGACCCCACCACCACGCCGTCGTCGGGCGAGCCGTTTGTGGCGCCGTCGTATACCTTCGTGGATCTGGGCGGCTCGTATAACGTAAACAAGAACGTAGTGCTGCGTGCGGGTATCTATAACCTGTTCGACAAGACGGTCACCTACGACGATTACCAATTCGTCGAGGACGGGCGTCGCCTCTGGCTGGCCATGGACATCCGGTTCTGATAGCGCCACATATGATGTCGAACCTTCCGCAAGCCCCTGCCGCGGCAGGGGCCGCGGCGGCGCGCAAGCCTGCGGCCACCGGGCTGCCGATGCGTTACCGCGTGGCTGTGTTGTACCGCTTTGTCCTGGCCCTGGCGGGCGGCTACGCCTGTGGCAGCTTCGGCGCCATGGCGATCGCGACGGCTTTTTCCGGATATCGGGGCAGCGCAGCCATGAGCGCCACGCTGGCCGCTTTTTCGATACAGACCGCCGCATTCATCTGGGTATTCATGGTGCGCAGCACGCTCAAGGCCACCCTGGGCATTGTGGTATTCGGCGCGCTTATGCTCGCCATCTTCAAATTGGCCGGAGGCTGAGTTGCGCCCAGACTTGAAACCCGAAGGCCCGCGGCAATCGATGTCGTGGCTGCATACGTGGTCCAGCCTGCTGCTGGGCTGGCTGCTGTTCGCGATATTCCTGACCGGCACCTTGAGCTTTTTCTATCCGGAAATAACGGTATGGATGAAACCGGAACTGCATCGGTCCGTGCCGCCGGCGAGCCCGGCTCGGCAGGCAGAAGTTGCCGTGGACTACTTGCAGAAGCACCATGCCGATGCAGGCAGCTGGCTGATCCAGCTGCCCAATGAACGTTCCAATACCACAGTGGTGACGGTGCGAGGCCAGGACGAAGACCCGCGCGCCCGCCGTGGCGGCACGCGCATCACGCTGGACAGCGCCACCGGCCAGCAGCTGCAAAGCCGCGAGACTCGCGGCGGCGCCTTCCTGTACCGCTTCCATTTCGAGCTGTACGGCTTGCCGCGGATATGGGCGCGCTGGATCGTGGGCATCGCCACATTGCTGATGTTCGTATCCATCATCAGCGGCATCATCACGCACAAGAAGATCTTCGCCGATTTCTTCACCTTCCGGCGCGGCAAGGGCCAGCGTTCCTGGCTGGACGCGCACAACGCGACGGCGGTGCTGGCTTTGCCTTTTCACATCATGATCACCTTCAGCGGCCTGCTGCTGCTGATGTTCACCATCATGCCGTGGGGCGTGACGCAGCTCTACGACAGCCGCATCCAGTTCCTGCAAGACCAGAATCGCGCCGTGCTAACCGCGGCGGGGCAGGGCGCGCGACCGAACCCGCCAACGTCGTCGCCCGCGGAGCTGGCCCCGCTGGCGCCCATCCTGGCCGACGCGCACGCGGCATGGCAAGATAATCCGGTCGGCTCCATCAACATCATTGCGCCCAATACCAGCCAGGCACAGATTGAGTTGCGTGCGCTGCATAGCGCGGGCGTGGCCACGCGCAACGTGTACCCGAGCCTGCGCTACGACGGCGTGACCGGCGCCCGGGTCCCGGACAGCGGCGCGGCCGCGTCCGGGCCTTCGGTGCCCATGGCCACGTACAACGTGCTGACCACCCTGCATGAGGGCCGCGGCGTCGACGCAGCCTTTCGGTGGCTGTTGTTTCTTTCCGGCATCGTGGGCAGTGTCATGGTCGCCACCGGCCTGGTGCTGTGGTGCGTAAAGCGCTTGCCTCAGCAGCAAAAGCGCGGCGGCAAGTCGTTCGGCTATCGCCTGGTAGAGGCGACCAATGCCGCCGCCATTGTGGGCCTGCCCATTGCCTGCGCGGCCTACTTCTACGCTAACCGGATATTGCCGGCCGATATGGCGGGGCGCGCCGAACGCGAGATCCACGTATTTTTTGTGGTCTGGCTGGCAACGCTGTTGTATGCGGGCGTGCGCCCCAACCGCCGGGCCTGGCTGGACCTGTTGCTGGTGGCCGGCCTTGCCTACGCCAGCTTGCCCGCGCTGAATGCCCTGACCGGCGGCACCCCGGTATGGCATGCCATGTCGCACGGGCAGTGGATGATCGCCTCGTTCGATCTTGCGGCCTTGGTTTTTGCGGCCGTCTTCGCCTTTGCCTGGCGCAGGCTGCGGCTGCACCAGGGTGTGCTGGCGCGCAAGGCCGTGCCTGCCGCCGCCACTGCAGGGGGCGCCGCATGAGCTTCTTTCTGCTTGCGTGGTGCGTGTGCACGCTGGGATTCATCGCCCTGGCTGCTTCCATGCCCCGACACCAAGAACAGATATTCGGCAAGGAACTTGGCCAGCCGCGCAGCCGCGTCGCGGCCGCAGCAGGCTGGGCGATGCTGGGTCTTGGCCTGGCTGTGTGCCTGCCTGGCGGTGTCTTGAGCAATATGGTCAGCTACTGGGTGGGTGTGCTGACGTTTTCCGCGCTGGCCGTTGTGCTGTGGCTGAGCTACATGGCGCATCGCCTGGGTTGGCTGGCGGCCGCATGTGCCGCCATGGCGCTGCCCTGCCTGTTTGCCATGGCGCGTTGATGGCCGCGCCGCGAGGGCGCGGGCACGGCCTGTGGCGGCCTCAACTCTTGAACACGTCTTCCAGGTCGACGATTTCTTCGGGCGGTTCGAGCGTGCAGCTTTGTTCGATGTGCGTCAGGTGCTGCAGCGTCAGCGCCTCGGCGCGCTTGGCGTCGCCGGCTTCGATGGCATCGATGATGAGCGAGTGTTCGTCGTGGCGGCAGCTGGTGGCCGTGGGCAGGTTGTAGAGGAAAATCACCAGGCAGGTCTGGGTGGACAGTTCGCGCATCATGCGCGCGAGCTCCAGGTTGCCGGCCAGCTCGCTCAGCACAATGTGGAACTCGCCGGCCAGCCGCACGATGGCGCGCTTGTCGTTGCGTTCGCGCGCGGCTTGTTCAAGGATGGCGTGCTCGCGCAGCCGCTGCAGCTTCTCGGGCGTCAGGTTGGCCGTCAGGCGGCGCACCACTGCCGGTTCAATGATGCGCCGAGCCTCGAACACGTCTTTTGCTTTCTCGATCGTGGGCTTGGCGACGAACGCGCCCCGTTGCGGGATGAGCTCGACCACCTGCTCGTGCGCCAAGCGCGCAAGCACCTCGCGGATGCGCGGGCGGCTGACCGAGAAAATCTCGGCGAGTCTTTCTTCTACCAATTTCGTGCCGGGCTTGAGGCGGTTGTCCAGCACCGCCGAATACACGCGCTCATGGATCTCGTTGACAGTGCTTTCTCGTTTTTCTGAAGTCATGGATGCTTGGGGAAGGTCTTAGACGTAGGCGCTTGAGGCATTTTTCGCAGCTTAGACCAACGCGCCCCGAATGGCGCGGCCGGCCGCGTGTACATCAGCATCCGAATTGTAGATATTTTTCGATGTTTTTGTTTTATATCGGGTTAACACTAATGTAAGCATTATTGTTGTCAGTCATAGAATAGCGCTGTAGTTGATTCAGCAACGAGGGGATGGCCCCTCACGCCTCACGGAAGCGGATGACCTCAGCGGCCTTCGATCTCGTCCTGCGCAATGCCGTCCTGGCGACGGCCAGCGACACATACCGGGCTGACCTGGGGGTGCGGCATGGCCGTATTGCCCAGATCGGCCTGGATCTGCCGGCGGGCCGCCAGGAAATCGACGTCGGGGGGCGCGTGGTCACGCCCGGGGGCATCGATGCCCACTGCCACCTGGACCAGCCCATGGCTCCCCCGGTGCGGCTGGCCGACGATTTTCTTACCGGCACCCGTTCGGCAGCGTGCGGCGGCACAACCACGATCATTCCCTTCGCGGCACAGCAGAAGGGCGCAACCCTGCAAGCAGCCATTGACGACTACCATCGGCGCGCGCACGGCAAGGCATGCGTCGACTACGGCTTTCACCTCATCCTTACAGACCCGACGCCGGCGGTGCTGGACGACGAGCTGCCCCGACTGATCGCAGCCGGATATACCTCGTTCAAGCTATACATGACGTACGAGAGCCTCAGGCTCTCCGACCGCCAGATCCTGGATGTGCTCGACGCGGTGCGGCGCCACGGCGGCATGCCCATGATTCATGCCGAGAATGCCGACTGCATTGCGTGGCTGACCGAGCGGCTGGAAGCGGCTGGCCGCCTGGCGCCGCGCTTTCACGGCTGGTCGCGGCCGGCGCTGGTCGAGCGCGAAGGCGCGCACCGCGCCATTGCGATGGCCGAACTGGTGGACGTGCCTGTGCTGCTGGTGCACATATCGGGCGGCCAGGCGGTAGACCAGATCCGCGAAGCCCGCGCCGCCGGCCTGAACATCAATGCTGAAACCTGCCCGCAGTACCTGTTCCTGACAGCCGAAGACCTGGGCATCGACGACAGTTATCACGGCGCGCGCTGTGTATGCAGCCCGCCACCCCGCGACGCCGCTTCGCAACAGCAGATATGGCAGGGGCTGGCCGACGGCCTGTTCCAGGTGTTCTCGTCCGACCACTCGCCGTTCAACCTTCACGGCGAAGACGGCAAGACGCCGGGGGGCGCAGAAGTCGCCTTCCGTCATATTCCCAACGGCATCCCCGGCATCGAAACTCGGATGCCGCTGTTGTATTCCGAAGGCGTGCTGGGCGGTCGCATCAGCCTGAACAAATTCGTCGAGCTGACAAGCACCGGCCCTGCGCGCGCGTACGGGCTGTATCCGCGCAAGGGAACACTGGCAGTCGGCGCCGACGCCGACCTGGTTGTGTGGGACGAGCGCGACTTCGTGCTCGACAACGCGCACCTGCATCACGCCGTCGACTACACCCCTTATGCCGGCCGGCGCCTGCGCGCCTGGCCGGGCCTGACGCTCTTGCGCGGGCAGGTCGTCTGGGACGGCCAAACCTTTACCGGTACGCCGGGCGGCGGCCAGTTCCTGCCGCGCGGCCTGCCTTCACTGTTTCCGATAGGCGCCCGCGCGCCGGGCCACCGTACCTGGCTGCAGGCAGCGCTTGCATCCTGAACCTGGAGTATTGAACGTGACTGCCACCACCCTGATCCAGAATGCCGACACCGTCGTGGCCTGGGACGACTCCCGCCAGAGCCACGTCTATATGCGCAATACCGACGTTGCGTTCCGTGACGGCCAGATCGTCCATGTCGGCCCTGGCTATGCCGCCGGGCCCGACTGCGAAATGGTGGACGGACGCGGCATGATGGTCATGCCGGGCCTGGTCGACATCCACAGCCACCTGGTGCACGAGCCCATCAACAAAGGCTATACCGACGAAACCGGTTCGGCCGGGTTGTACAACTCCAACTTGTACGAGTACATGCCCACGATGGAGGGCGACGACGAGGCGGCGCCGCACCAGTTGACCCTGGCCTGTGCCGAACTGCTGATGTCGGGCGTGACGACGGTGGTCGATATGTCGGTCGCCCATGAGCAATGGATCGACATCCTGGCCAAGAGCGGCCTGCGCGCCTATGTGACGCCGATGTTCCGTTCGGCCCGCTGGTTTACGCGCAACGGCCACGTGGTGGAATACGAGTGGAACGAAAAGGCGGGGTACCAAGGCCTGGAACGCGCATTGCAGCTGATCGAGCTGGCGCAAAAGCACGAGTCGGGCCGGCTGGAAGGCATGCTGTGTCCCGCCCAGATCGACACCTGCACGGCCGACCTGTTGCGCGACAGCCATGCAGAAGCGCGCCGCCGCAAGATCGGCTGGCAGACGCATGCGGCGCAATCGCTGCCGGAGTTCCACGAAATCACCCGCCGCCATGGGCTGACGCCGGTGCAGTGGCTGCACAGCCTGGGGGTGCTCGATCCCGCCAGCATCGTCGGCCACGGCATTTTCGTCGATGACCATCCCAACACCCATTGGAGCACGGCCACCGATCTGCCCATCCTGGCCGAAACGGGCGCCAGCGTCGCGCATTGCCCCACCGTATTCATGCGCCGCGGCATGGCATTGCGCGATTTCGGCCGCTACCGCCGCGCCGGCATCAACCTGGGTATCGGCACCGATACTTACCCGCACAACATGATCGAAGAAATGCGCCATGTGGGATACCTGGCGCGCCTGATGGCCCAGACCCCCCGCGCCACTACGACGGGCGACGTATTCCATGCCGCCACCGTCGGCGGCGCGCAGGCGCTGGGCCGTACCGACATCGGCCGCATTGCGGTCGGGGCCCGCGCCGACATCGTGATGGTCGACATGACGCACCATCTGATGCGTCCGTCGCGCGACCCGGTGCGCAGCCTGGTGTATGCGGCGGCCGACCGTGCCGTGCATACCGTCTACATCGATGGACGGCGGGTGGTGCACAAAGGCGAAGTCGACTCGCTGGACTACCGCAATGCCGCCGCCGAAGTGGACGAGGCCCAGCGCCGCGCCGAGGCGCTGGTGCCCGAGCGCGATCTGGTCGCCGGCCGCACCGCACAAGAAATGTCGCCACTGTCGTTCGACGTGGTCTGAACCATCCACGCCCAGCAACCAAACGCGGCCGGCGGGCGCCGGCCCCAATAAAGGGGAATCCACCATGAAATTGCAGCAATCCACCAAATCCTGGCTGGTTCGCGCCAGCCTGGCCGCCACGCTGGCGGCCGCTGCCAGCACGCCGGCGCTGGCGGACAAGCTCACCGTCGTCATGGCGAGCAAACTGTCGGTGCTCGATCCTGTCCTGACCGCGTCGCACCAGACGCGCAATCATGCATACATGATCTATGACACGCTGCTGGCCACCGATGCCGACAACAAGGTTCGTCCGCAGATGGCCGACAAATGGGAGATCTCGCCCGACGGCAAGACCTACACCTTTACGCTGCGCGAAGGGTTGAAGTGGCACGACGGCGCGCCGGTCAAGGCAGAGGACTGTGTCGCGTCCATCAAGCGCTGGGCCCAGCAAGACAAGATGGGGCGCCAGTTGATGCCGCTGGTCGAATCGATGAACGTGATCGACGACCGGACGTTCAACATCGTGCTGACGCAGCCGGCCGACGTGCTGGCCGCGCTGGCCAAGCCCAGCGGACTGCCGAGCTTCATCATGCCCAAGCGCGTGGCCGAAACACCCGCCGCGCAGGCTATCACCGACTACACCGGGTCGGGCCCGTTCAAGTTCGTGCAGGCCGAGTTCCAGCCGGGCGTCAAGACGGTGTACGAAAAGAACACCGACTATGTGCCGCGCAACGAGCCGCCCAGCGCCACGGCCGGCGGCAAGGTGGTCAAGGTGGATCGCGTGGAATGGCTGACCCTGCCCGACCCGATGACGGCGGTCAACGCCCTGCTGGAAGGCGAGGTCGACTATCTGGAAACCGTGCCCTTTGACCTGACGCCCCTGGTGCAGAGCGCGCCCGATGTCGAACTGCGCGTGCTGGACAAAATGGGCTACCAGCCGATGTACCGCTTCAATCAGACCCAGAAGCCGTTCGACAACAAACTGGTCCGCCAGGCCGCCATGTACGCCATCGGCCAGGACGATATCCTGAAGGCGCAGGTGGGCGATCCCACCTATTACAAAGCCTGCGGCGCCGTGTTCGGCTGCGGGCTGCCCTATGCCAGCGACATTCGCGCCGACATGATCGTTCCGTCGAACATCGAGAAGGCCAAGGCCCTGCTCAAGGAAGCGAACTACGACAATTCTCCCGTGGTCGTGCTGCACGCCACCGACATCGCCATGGCTTCGGCCATGCCCGTGGTCATCGCCCAGCAACTGCGGCAGGCGGGCTTCAATGTGCAGCTGCAGGCCATGGATTTCATGACCATGCTGTCGCGCCGCGCCAACCGCGACGTGCCGGCCAAGGGCGGCTGGAGCATCTTTGTGACGACCTGGCACATGTCCGAGATTCTGGATCCGCTGCGCAACTACGGCGTGTCGGCCAATGGCGAGAAAGCCTGGTTCGGCTGGGCCGACGTGCCCGAGGTCGAAGCGCTGCGCGGAAAGTTCCTGGTTGCCACCACCGACCAAGAGCGCAAGCAGATCGCCGACAAGCTGCAGGACGTCATGCTGGATGAGGGCGTGGCCATTCCGCTGGGCCAGATCCAGACCGCGGCTGCGTACAGCAAAAAGTTGACCGGGGTGCTGGAATCGCCGGCCCCGATCTTCTGGAACATCGCCAAGTCTGGAAAGTAAGCGCATGCTGGTTTATCTGATCAAGCGGGTGCTGGCGACGGTACCCGTGGTGCTGACCGTGGCAGTGCTGGTGTTCGGCCTGCTGCGCCTCAGCCCGGGCGATCCCGCGCTGATTCTGGCGGGCGACTCGGCCACGGAAGCGCAATTGCAGGAGCTGCGCCAGCACATGGGGCTGGACCGCCCCATTACGGCCCAATTCGGCATCTGGGCCACGCAGGTGCTGCGCGGCGACCTGGGCGTGTCGCTGCATTCGGGAACATCGGTAACGTCGATGATCAGCAGCCGTATCGGTCCGTCGCTGGCGCTGGCCCTGTGCACCATCGTGTTCTCCACGCTGGTGGCCGTGCCGCTGGGCGCCTATGCGGCCTGGCGGCGGGGCAGCCGCATCGACAGGGCCATCATGGCGCTGTCGGTCGTGGGCTTCTCGGTGCCGGTCTTTGTGACCGGGTACGCCTTGATCCTGCTGTTCGCCATGCAGTGGGGGTGGCTGCCGGTGCAGGGCTACAAGCCCCTGTCGGCCGGAGTGTTCGAGTTCGCCCGGCATCTGGCCTTGCCTACGCTGGCGCTCAGCACGGGTTTCATTGCGCTGATCGCGCGGATCGCCCGCAGCAGCATCCTGGAAACCATGAATGAAGACTACATCCGCACGGCACGCGCCAAGGGCATCACGGAAGGCACGGTGCTGATTTCGCACGCGCTGCGCAACGCCGCCGTGCCCATCATCACCATTATCGGGATCAGCGTGGCGCTGCTGATCAGCGGCGTCGTGGTGACAGAATCCGTCTTCAACTTGCCGGGGCTGGGCCGCCTGGTCGTGGAATCCGTGCTTGCACGCGATTATCCGCTGATCCAGGGGCTGATCCTGCTGTTCTCCCTGCTGTATATCGGCATCAACCTGACGATCGACCTGCTGTATTCGGTGTTCGATCCACGCATCCGCTACTGAGGCTCGCATGACCACCACCGCTCAACCCGCCGTTCTGCCGGCGGCCGCGGCCGGCTCCGGCCGCTTGCTGGCCTTGCGCCGCGCATTGCGCTCCGGTCCGGTGCTGTTTGCCACGCTCTTTCTGGGCCTGATCATCCTGACGGCAATGGCAGCCAATCATCTGGGGCTGGCCGACCCCATGGCAATCAACCCGGTCGAACGCCTCAAGGGGTTTTCCGCCGCGCACTGGTTCGGAACCGACTCGTATGGCCGCGACCTGCTGTCGCGCGTCATTCATGGGGCCCGGGTATCGCTGCTGATCGGCGCGGGCACCGTGTTCGCGGCCGTGTTGCCCGGCCTGTTGCTGGGCGTGATAGCCGGATACTTTCGCTATGCCGACATGGTGATCATGCGTGTGATGGACGGCATCATGTCGGTGCCCGGCATCCTGCTCGCCATTGCCCTGGTGGCCGTCACCGGCGCCAACATGCTGACGGTGCTGATCGCCATCGCGGTGCCCGAGTTCCCCCGCGTGGTCAGGCTGGTGCGCGGTCTGGTGCTGGGCCTGCGCGGCGAGCCGTATGTCGAGGCCGCCGTGTCGCTGGGCACGCCCACGCCGCGCCTGATGCTGCGGCACCTGTTGCCCAATACCGTGGCACCGCTCATCGTGCAGGGCACCTTCATCTTTGCCTCGGCCATCCTGGCCGAAGCCATCATGAGCTTTCTGGGCGTGGGCATGCCGCCCGAGATTCCCTCGTGGGGCAACGTCATCGCCGAAGGGCGCATGTATTTCCGCATGAAGCCCGAGCTCATCCTTGTGCCGGGATTCTTCCTGGCGCTGACCGTACTCAGTGTGAACCTGTTGGGTGACGCCTTGCGTGACGCCCTGGACCCCAAGATGGCCCGCCGTGTCTAATATCCCTGATCTTCCTGTTCTAAGCATCCGCAACCTGGGCGTGCGGCTGACCGGCGGCACCCAGCAGGTTGTGCAGGATGTCAGTTTCGACATCCATGCCGGCCAGACGCTGTGCGTCGTCGGCGAGTCTGGCTCCGGCAAGTCCGTGACCTCGTTCGCCGTCATGGGCCTGCTGTCGCCTGATGCGCTGCAGCCCTGTGCCGGCCAGATCCTGCTCGAAGGCGAAGACGTGCTCAAGGCCTCGCCCGAACGGCTGCGCGCGCTGCGGGCCACGCGCATGTCCATGGTGTTCCAGGAACCCATGACGGCGCTCAACCCGGTGCGCACCGTGGGCTGGCAGATCGACGAAGTGCTGCGCACGCATAGCACGCTGCCGGCCGCCGAGCGCAAGCGTCGCATTCTGGCCATGCTCGAATCGGTGCACCTGCCCGACGTGGCGCGCATCTATGATTCGTACCCGCACCAGTTGTCGGGCGGCCAGCGGCAGCGCATCGTGATTTGCATGGCGCTCATCCTGCAGCCACGCCTGTTGATCGCAGACGAACCCACCACCGCGCTGGATGTCACCACCCAGAAGCAGATTCTTGCGCTTATCCGCGAACTGCAGCAGGTGCACCAGACCGCGGTGCTGTTCATTACCCACGACTTCGGAGTGGTGGCCGAAATCGCTGATCGCATCGCGGTCATGAATCGTGGCCGCATTGTAGAAGTCGGCAGCCGGGACGATATCCTGGCCCGCCCGCGCGACGCCTATACGCGCATGCTGGTGGCATCGGTGCCGAGCCTGACACCCCGGGCGCGGTCTGCAATCGACGGCAAGGCTATCCTGCAAGTCGACAAGCTGGGCAAGACTTACGCGGAGCGTTCGCTGTTCAAGCCGTCGCGCCAGGTGCATGCCGCCGATGACGTCAGCTTTACGCTGCGCAAGAAAGAGATCGTGGGAATCGTGGGCGAATCCGGGTCGGGCAAATCAACCGTGGCGCGATGCATCGCCCGCCTGATCGACCCCAGCACGGGCACCATCCAGCTGGACGGCCATGATATCGCCACGGCGACGCGGCGGGCGTTCCGGCTCATGCGGCAGAAGATCCAGGTAGTGTTCCAGGATCCGTACCGCTCGCTCAACGCGCGCATCCGCGTCGGCGAATCGATTATCGAGGGCATGCTGAACTATGGCGTGACGCGTCAGCGGGCCAGGCAGCGCGCTATCGAGCTGCTGGAACTCGTGGGGCTGCCCGCCGACGCCATGGACCGGTATCCGCACCAGTTTTCGGGCGGGCAGCGGCAGCGCATCTGCATTGCCCGCGCGCTCGCCTTGAACCCTGAAGTGCTGATCGCCGACGAGGCGGTGTCGGCGCTGGACGTGTCGGTGCAGGCACAGGTGCTGGAACTGATCGAGGACGTGCGCCAGCGCACCGAAACGGCTGTGCTGTTCATCACGCACGACCTGCGCGTGGCCGCGCAGATCTGCGACACCATCGTGGTCATGAAGAAGGGCCGTATCGTAGAAGCGGGCCAGGCCGAGCAGGTGTTGACCACGCCCCGCCACGAGTACACGCGCCAGCTGATTGACGCCGCGCCCGGACGGCACTGGGACTTCAAGAACTTTCGTCCGCTCGAGCAACTGCGCGATGGCGCGCCGCCGCCGGCCATGGCGGCCGTGGCGCACTAGCGCCGCCGGCGACGCTGCCCGTGCATGGGGACATGCGCGGGCACGGACCGCGCGCCTGGCCCGCAGCTACGACCGCGCGCCCGCCGCCGACGCGCCGGGAAACACATGGGGCGAGCCGGGCCATTGTCCGGTTGACGCCAGGTGGCAGACTTCATTGGCCACGAGCCGCTGCATCAGCTGAACCGGCCGCAGCCTGGCCTGTTCCACGGTCGTGACCATGGCCAACTCAACAGAGAGCCCGCCCGCCGCGATGGGCACGGCGATCAGCCGGCCGGCGGCGACTTCTTCGGCCACCGACCCGACGGTAAGCACAATGCATCCCAGCCCGGCGGACGCCAGGCTGCTCAGCAGCCCGAGGCTGTTTGCCTCGAACGCCGGTATCAGCGGCCTGCCTGCTTCCGCGAAGGCGTTTTCGATCAGCCCGCGCAAATGCACATGCTGGTCGCGGCCGGGAAGGATCAGCGGCATCTCGACCAGGTCTTTCAGTGTTGCAGTCTTCATCCGCGACAGCGGGGAACCGGGGGCGCCCACTAGGTGCAGACGTTCCAGCAGCAGGGGCGTGACCACGGATAACCTATGCTCGCCGCCCGCGCTCGCGGGGCAGCAGGGCCAGCACCAGCAATGAACAAGCGCCCGCGCACAGGAACGCGTAGTCATACCTCCCGTTTGTCGCCACGAACGCGGCGAACGCGGTGGGCGCGGCCATATTGCTCAGGTTGACCAGAATGCTGGAACCGGCCGACGTTTCCGAAATAAGGTGCGACGGAGAATGGCGGGCCACCTCGGCGATCTGCACGCCGTTCCAGCTGGCGGCCGAGCTTCCCGCCACGAAGGCAAGCAGGATGACGGACCACAGCGGCCATTCAGCGCTGGTAAAACCGAGCGTCGCGGTGGTGATCGCCGACAGTGTGGCCGCGATCGAAAGGGCGGCAGTGGCCGAGCGCAGATAGTCCGACAGCCAGCCCAGCGCGATGCGCCCGATGACGCCGCCCGCCTGCATCACGGCGAACACCATGCCCGCCAGGGCGAGTGAATAGCCAAGCCGGTCATACAGGAAAATGACCGTGAACGTGAACCAGCAACTTTGCGATACCGCGAAAAGCGCCCCTACCACCGACATCTTCATCAGGCTGCGGTTATGCGCCAGCGACGCCAGCGGCACGGCCAGCGTACGCCAGGACCGCAGCGTAGGCACGGGGAACCGGCGGCCGCGCGCCGGCGGAGTGATGTCGAGCCGGGCGCTGAGCCGCCATGTCAGCAGGGTGGGCACCACCACTGCCAGCGCACAGATGAAGAGCGCGACGCGCCAGCCCGCGAATACCACTAGGGCCGGCACCAGCAGGCCGGCGATCACGCCGCCCAAAGGCACGCCCGCCTGCTTGATCGAGAACATCAGGTTGCGCTTGCCCGGTGGGGAAAAGCGTTGCAGCACTTCGCTGCCGGCAGGGTTGGCCGCCCCGCCGCTCAGCCCCATCAGCAGGCATGCGGCCAGGGCTATGCCAACGTAGGGCAGCAGCAGAAAGGCCATTGACGCGGCGCCCACCACCAATGTCAGCTGCAGCACCCGCATGCCGCCTATCTGCTTGAGCAGGGCCGAGCCCGCGATCAGCAGTACTAGGCCTCCCAGGGAATTGCTGGCGGTGAGATACCCCACCGAGCTGCCGCTCCAGCCGAATTCGGCGGACATCGCAGGGCCGATGATGGGAATCAGCCGGTTCAGGAACGCCGAGATGGTCTGTAGAGTGAAGATTGCCGCCACGGGCATGAGCCAGGCGGGGGCTGCGCGATTCATCGGGCTACATTGGTAGGGTTATGCGAAGGCCGCAGCCCCGTATGATATTGGATACTGGCCGGAGCCGGATGCCGGCGTTACGAGGCGGAGGTCTCGTTGATGCGCCGCGACAGTTCGCGGGTGGACACCAGACGGCGTTCGGCGTTTTCCATCGCGGCTTCGTCATCGGCAAGGTTGGCGATGATGGCCAGCAGCACTTTGCGCGTGGTGGCGATTTCGGCGCTGGTCAGGCCCTGGGTGCCGATGGCGTTCACCTCTTCGGCAAGCGGAATGAGCTTCTTCTTCAATGCCCGGCCGCTGCGCGTAAGAAAGACGTGCACATTCTTCTTGTTGCCCGGCAAGTGCTTGCGCTCGATGTAGCCCAGCGCTTCCATGGCCTTCATGGCGGCGTAGGTGGTGGGTTCCATGACGCCGGCCTGTTCGCTGAGCTCGCGCTGATTCAGGCCATCCTGTTCCCACAGGATGCGCAGAAACGCCCAATGCCCGAACGAGACATTATGGTCGGCCAGGCGCATCTGCAGGCCGCGCACCAACGCGCGGGTGGCGTCTTTGATCAGGTGCGCCAGACGATCGTGCGGCACTGCCTCACGCCAATGCGCCAGCACTTGTCTCGTTTCTTTCGATGCCATGCGGAAGACTGCGGGTTATGCGAAAAGGGTCGCGAAAAATGATACCCCAAAGTATCGCGTCGCCATTGCGGCCGGGCGGTCCTATGCGGCTGTTTGCCAGCGCAGGCATATGTCGGCGCCGGCCTGGTCGGAGCGCAACATGGCCAGGCAGATCTCCAGCGTAGCCTTGGCCCACCGCCCGTCGTGCAATGGGGGCGCATCGCGAAAGACGGCGTTATGCAGTTCGTCGATGACTTCCAGCCTGGGCGCGGGCGGCGGCGGCAGGCGCAGGAAATCACGTTGCTCGTCGGCGTACACCCAGATGCCGTCGGGCATGGGGCGCAGGTCGGCGCGTTCGCACGATACCAGGAAGGCGCCGAAATGCTGGTGTGCGGCGCGCGGCGCGTCCGCGGCGGTACGGGCCGGCGCGTGGTAGGCAGACCCGCCATACGTGCCTGCCGCCTTCAATGCCGCTTCGTCGGCGGGGGTTGGCAGGGTTTTCAGTTTGCGGCGCGCCGCGCCGTAGGCGGTTGGCGCCTTGGCGTCGCCCATTTCGCCGGTCCATCCCATCCATTCGTCGGAATCGAAGTGGCCGTAGCCGTTGTAGTTAAGCGATGCATACGCGCCGCCTTCGAACCATAGCAGTGCGCTGTAGGCGCCTTCGGTGGGTCGCCGGGAGTCCCAGTTGCCCAGGGCGCTGCGCAGGCGGGTCGCGCGGGTGCCCGCGAGCAGGCGCACGATATCGACCTGATGGGCGGCCTGACTGAACACCGCGCCGCCGCCGTCGCGCGTGGACAGCTCTTCGGGCCGTCGGGGCCGCAGCAGGTAATCGGTGTAGTTCAGCGCGTGCACCATTTTGACGGCGCCGTAGTCGCCCCGGGCAATGCGTGCCCGGCATTCCAGGTACGGCGTATCGAAGCTGTGGCAATGCCCGATGACCATGTGGACCGAAGCGGCCTCGCAGGCATCGATCATCGCGTCGCATTCGTCCAGGCTCAGGGCCATGGGCTTTTCAACGAGCACGTGCCTGCCGTGGGCGGCGGCCAGGCGCGTATGCGCGGCGTGGTGCTGGTGCGGGCTAGCCACATAGACGACCTGGACTTCCGGGTCTTGCGCCAGCGCTTCGGCGCTGTCGTATGCCGGGCCGCCGAAGTCGGCCTGGAACTGCGCACGCGCGCCTGGCCGGGGGTCACAAGCGGCAACCAGGCGCACGCGCGGGTCCGCCAGGAAGGTAGGCAGCATCAGCGTGAACGCGCGCCCCAGCCCGATGACGCCTATCTTCAGTACGGGTTCGGTCATGGCAGGAACGTCCGGGCTAAAGATCCAGCACCAGTTTGTCGCCGGTGGCGCGAGACACGCACACCATGATCTGGCTGTCGTGCTCTTCGGGCAGCAGCACCATGTCGCGATGGTCGGCGGCGCCTTCGAGCAGTGCGGTGCGGCATGAGCCGCAGGTGCCGCTTTCGCAGGAATGGCCCACGTGCACGCCCGCCTGCAGCAGCACCGACAGAATGGATTTGCCCACCGGCACGACATACTCGCCGCCCGAGCGCGCCAGCTGTACGGTGAACGGCTTGTCATCGGGCTGCCTGCCGCCGCCTTCGAGAAAGCTCTCGAAATGGATGCGGGCCGGCGACCAGTGGCCCGACATATCGCGCACCGCCTCCATCAGGCCGCGCGGGCCGCAACAATAGACGTGTCCGCGATTGGGCTTTTCGAGCACCGGCCACAGGTCGAACGCCTGCGCCGGGTCGCCGTGATCGTGATGCACCTTTACGCGCGCACGCAATGCGGGGGCACAGAGTTCGTCCAGGAACGCGGTGGTTTCGGGCGACCGGCTCAGGTAATACAACTTCCATGGGATATCGGGCTGGTCCTCCAGCGAGCGGATCATTGAAAGTATCGGGGTGATGCCTATGCCGCCGGCGATGAATATCAGGCTGCCCGGGTTTTCCGCCAGCGCAAAAGCGTTGTCCGGCTCGGACGCCGGCAGAATATCTCCGACCTTTGCCTGGTCTACCAGGCTGATCGAGCCGCCCCGGCCCAGCTCGTCGCGTTTTACCGTGATGACATAGCGGTCGCGTTCGGCGGCGTTGTTGCAAAGCGAATACTTGCGCAGCTCGCCGTTTGGCACCTGCACTTTTATGTGCGATCCGGGGGTAAAGGGCGGGAGCTCGCCATGGTCGGTGCGGCGCAGCTCGAACGAGCGGATGCCGGCGGCCGCGTCACTGATCGCGCAGATCTGCAGGGGCATGAGCGCATCGGCGCCGGGAGATAGTTCAGTCATGGCTGTTTGTGTGCGCGTGGCCGCGCCTAGATCTTGTATGTTTCGTAGGTGCCGGGATGGAACAGCTCGTCGACCGCCACGTGCCGGGACGAAAGCCCTTGCGCGTGGTGATGGCGGGTGAACGCTTCCAGTGTGCGGCGGTTGGGCTCTACGCCATAAGACCAGTAGTCCTTGCCCAGGGTGTCCCGCGCCGCCTTGAGCTGTTCTTCCACGAAGGGCAGGGTGACTTTGGTCGCCGACGTGTCTTCCAGCTTGGCCAGCGCCGCCGCCTTGGACTGCTCGAATGCCTTGAGCAGCGCGCCCGGCAGCCAGGGATGCTGTTGCGCCAGGGTTCGACGCAGGCCCACCACGTGCATGATGGGAAAGATGCCGGTGCGGTTGTAGTAGTCTTTGGCGACGGCAGTCGGGTCGTCGAACAGCCAGCCGACATCCGGGTTGTTGCGTGCCGCGCCGAACGGCGCGCGGGGCGCCATGAATCCCTCAATCTCGCCGCGATCGAGCATGTCGGAAATCGTGGTGTCGGCCGGCGCATCGATCATCGTCACGTCGTCGGGCAGCTTCAGCTTGATTTTCTCGGGACGGCCGGGCTGATCGATACCGCCGCGCACCCAGGTCACGTCGGAAGGGCTGACGCCGTAATCGTCCTGCAGCAGCGCCCGTGCCCACACGTTGGCGGTGAGCTGGTACTCGGGTATGCCGATGCGCTTGCCTTTGAGGTCCTGCGGAGTGCGGATGCGGTCTTTGCGCACATAGATGGACGTATGGCGAAAGGCGCGCGACAGGAAGATCGGCAGCGCAACGTAAGGGCAGTCGCCGTTGGCATGTTTGACCAGGTAGCTGCTGAACGATAGCTCGCTGACGTCGAAGTCCTGGAAGCGAAATGCGCGAAAGAACATCTCTTCCGGGTTCAGCAGCATGTAGGTCGGGTCCACGCCATCGATCTGCACCGCTGCGTCGTACAGCGCGCGGTTGCGGTCGTAGTCGCCCATGGCGATAGAAAGCTGTAGCTTGGCCAACGTGGTCTCCAGTATTCAGGCGGTGGTCTGGTAATTGCCCGCCAGTTGCGGGTCGTTGCTTGGCTGGACGCCCGCAGGTTGCGCGGTGAACTCGCGCCAGTTCGTGGTCTTGGGCACAATGGCCTGGAACGAGCACACATCGGGCGCAATGCGCAGATCACCGGTGCCGATCGCCGGTTCGCCCTGCTGGAACGCGCGCACGGCGTCCAGCATCTGGCGTCGGAACTCGACAATGGCCAGATCGCTTGCCCCCAGGCGCTCTTCGGAACGGTTGGCCAGCGGCCCCATGGTGACCCACATGGCGATGTCCTGGTTCGGAAAGCCGCGTATGCCGGTGAAGTTGCCGGCCTTCATGGCCTGCCGGTCCTGCCAGAACCGGTTCTCGGTATTGCGCAAGGGCCGGTACCGCGTGTCCAGGTCGATTCCCACGCTGGTGCCCAGGAAGCGTCGCCATGTTTCCGTGTCGGGGGTCGTGGCCTTGGCGCCCCACGCGATGAAATAGAACGCCGTGCTGGTGTCGTCCATCGGCACGTTGACGTTGGCGACGTTGTAGAGGTTATTGGGAGGAATGAGCACCGTGCCGGGGGCAACGAACACCGTTGACCGCACGTAGTCGTTCTGCGCCGCGTTGACGATGGGCCGGCGGATGGCGGCGTACCGGAATCCGAAGGGCGTTCGTTGCACCTGCAGGCGCGGCGCCTTGTCGGTGGACGGGCGCAGCCAGTTCTTTTCGGTAGCTTCCGCGCTGCCCACGCGCGCCGGCACGAAGTCGGACGAATGCAGGCTGGAACTATGCGCGGAATCGATTGCCCCTTCGAGTATCTGGGCCCAATTGCACGGGATCAGCACTTTGGCGATGCTGACCTTGGTGTCGGCGGTGGGCGCCCACGGCGGCGGCGTGAACTCGGGCACGTCATCCTGCGAGCCCATGTAGGCCCAGATCACTCCGCCCCATTCCTTGACTTTATAAGCCTTGTGCCGGACTTTCTGGGCCATGGTGCTGGCGGCGGGCTCGGACACCATTTCGATGACATTGCCTTCGACGTCCATCTTCCAGCCGTGGTACAGGCAGCGCAGGCCGCATTCTTCGTTGCGGCCATACACCAGCGATACGCGCCGGTGCGGACAGTATTCGTCCATCACGCCGACACGCCCGTCGGTGTCGCGGAACACCACCAGGTCTTCCCCCAATACCCGGGCCTGCACGGGATCGCCGTCGGGCTCGCTGACCTCTTCGCTCAGGCACACCGGTATCCAGTGCCTGCGCATCAGTTGCCCCATGGGGGCATCGCCGACTACCCGGCACAGCAGTTCATTCTCTTCGTTCGTCAACATCGGGGTAGCTCCTTCATTTCAATATGCGGCCTTGGGCGCCGGGCGGGGATGGGCGTGGCGCGAGCCACGCCGCGTTGCTAGTCGGCCTTGATGCCCGCCGCCTGGATCGCGCCTTCGTAGCGCTTGGCTTCGTCGTCGATGGCTTCGCCATATTCGGCCGGCGTGCCGCCCACCGGCTCGATGCCCAGCGTGTTGAACTGCTTGACCACGGCCGGGGCCTTGACGGCTTTGGCAATGGCGGCGCTCATTTTCTGGACGGCATAATCGGGCGTTCCCGTAGCGGCGAGCGCGCCCACCGTGACGGCAAAGTTGAAGCCCGTAATGATTTCGGAAATGGCGGGAATGTCGGGCGCCAGCGCCGAACGCGCGCCGGCGTTAGTGGCAAGAATCTTCACCTGCCCTTTTTCGGCAAAGCCCGACAACGACGGCAATGCGGCGAATACGACATCGACCTGGTTGCCCACCATGGCGGGCACGGACTGCCCGGAACCACGGAAAGGCACGTGCGAGATATCAAGCTTGAGCGCGATCTTCATGGCTTCCATCGTCAGGTGATGGGAACTGCCGATGCCGGACGACCCGTAATCCAGGCCGCCGGGTTTGGCTTGCACTTGCTTGATGAAGTCCTGCAGCGATGTGATCTTGGTCTGTACGCTGGTGGCCAGGAACAATGGCGATGTCGCGATCAGTGACACGGGCACGAAATCGCGCTTCGGGTCATAGGGAAGGTTCTTGTACAACGAGGGATTGATGGACATCATCGATCCGTCGGTGACCAGATAGGTGTAGCCGTCGGCCTCCGCGCTCGCCAGGGCCTGCGCGGCCACAACGCCGTTGGCGCCGGGTTTGTTTTCGACCACGACCGGCTGGCCCAGACTGCTGGTGAGCCCCTGGGCCACCACGCGCGCGACCGTGTCGGGCAGCCCGCCTGCGGCGTACGGGACGATGAACCGGACCGGGCGCGACGGAAATGTTTCGGCAGAGTCGGCGGCCTGCGCGCAATAAGGCGCAGTCAGGCCGATCGCGGCCCCCAGCATGGCGGACAGGGCGATACGAAAGCCCCGGTGCGACGATACTTGCTGATTGTTATGCATTGTCTCTCTCCTTTTGTCGTGGCACGTTCTTCTGGAATTGCCTGGGCTGTGTGCGCTTGGATCGCAATCAGCGTTATGTCGACGTGCCGTAGAATAATATTAGATAGCTAAGAATAATTCAACGAATCAATCCATGGGCAAGGTCCATTCTTAAAAAATGTGCGAAACGGCGCGATGCATCAGCGCCCGATGCCCGCGCCGGCCATGCCGGGCGGGCAGTACAGCGGCAGCCGCGGCGAGCCACGGCTGGTCTTCGAAACAGCGGAACGGCTCGCCGGTGCGGCGAATGATTCTTCGCGCTTACACGTCGAAGAACACGGTTTCCTGTGCCCCCTGCAGGTGAACATCGAAACGGTAGATTGCGCGTCCGGCGTTCGAGATACGCCGGGCGATAAGGGTAGAGCGACGCTCGGGCGGCACGGCGGCCAGCACCGCATCGTTTGCGTGCGCCTGCGCATCTTCTTCGAAATAGATGCGGGTATACGCATGCAGCAGCATGCCGCGCATCATGACTATGACATCGATATGGGGCGCGGACGCGGGGCCGGTGACGCCGGGCTTGATGGTGTCGACGACGAAGCGCGCTTGCGGATCTGTGCCGGTGCCCACGCGCGCAAAGCCCTTGAATCCGGTGGCCGCGATGTCATCGTGGGGCTGTGCATAGCGGCCCTGCGCATCAGCCTGCAGCATTTCAATGAGCGCGTCGTCAACGGCCTTGCCGCTGCCGTCATAGACACAGCCCTCTATGGTGACCGGCGTGCCCTCGGCGTGGCGTTCCGCGAGCACCGGGGTGAACAGGCTCGCCATGTCGAAGCGGTACTGTTCAGGGCACAGGCCGTAGGCGAAAAACGGACCTATGGTCTGGGACGGCGTCTGTGTCAGCGTCGGCATGCCTGCTCCGTAGGGGTTTGAAGCGCGCCTCGCAGCACGATGTCGAATGCATAGCCAAGCGCATGTCCTTCCTGCGTGGCCTCTGGCGAAAAGTGCGATACCAGCAGGTCGCGGCAGTGGGCCGGCGTACCCTGGAAAATGGGGTCAAGCGCCAGCAATGGATCGCCGGGGAAGTACATCTGCGTAACCAGTCGCGATCCGAAGTAGTCGCCGAATAAAGAAAAATGAATATGGCCGGGGCGCCAGGCATTGTTGTGGTTGCCCCACGGGTAGGCGCCCGGCTTGATGGTCAGGAAGCGGTAGCGGCCTTCGTTGTCGGTAAGGCAGCGCCCCGCGCCCAGGAAGTTCGGATCCAGCGGCGCATCGTGCTGGTCGCCTTTGTGCACGTATCGGCCGGCGGCATTCGCCTGCCAGATTTCCACCAGCGTGTTGCGCACCGGCTTGCCATATTCGTCGAGCACCCGCCCGGTTACCAATATGCGCTCGCCCAGCGGTGAACCATTCCTGGCCGCGTTGCGCGTAAGGTCGTGGTCCAGGGGGCCCAGGCTCTGAGCGCCGTAAACGGGCGCTTGGGTGTTCTTCAGCGCGTCGCGCAAGGGAATCAGTGGCAGCGTGGGGCTGCGCAGGACGGACGACTTGTACTCCGGGTGCCGGTAGGGCGGATGCGCCCGCCAGTCGCGCGGGGTAAGTACAGGCCGATGCGGTGAAGATCCGTCCATGCGCGCTCCAACGTCGATTGAAAGATTGCGTCCACTGTAATGAGACGGTTAAGTTATGGAAAGTGACGTTTCATGCAGCGCGATAGCGTAAAAAGTTATGGAAACTCCCGTCCCCCTGCCTGTCGGCCGCCTGAAACTGCGGCATGTCCAGTGCTTCCTTGCCGTTGCACAGTTGAACAGCCTGCAACGCGCGGCCGACCAGCTGGCGATTACGCAGCCCGCTGTGTCAAAGACCTTGTCGGAACTGGAAGAAGTGCTGGGGCACAGGTTGTTTGAACGAGGGCGGCATGGCGCCGAGCTCACCGCGCAAGGGCGGGCGTTTGCTCCCTATGCCCAGGCATGCCTGGGCAGCCTGCGGGATGGCATTGGGCAATTGACCCAACCCGATGACGGCGCATCGGTGACGGTGGCGGCGGGCATCTTGCCCACTGTAGCCAGCGTGCTTCTGCCCGACGCGCTGCGCATATTCCGGCAGCGCTGGCCCATGGCCAGCCTGCGCGTGCATACGGGTCGCAACACGGAACTGCTCGAGCGCCTGAAGGCCGCCGACCTGGAGTTTGCCGTGGGCCGCCTGGGCGAGCCCGACGCGATGGCGGGCATGAGTTTCGAACATCTGTTTCGCGAGCCCCTGACTGTGGTGGTCAGGGCCGGACACGCGCTGTTGCAGCAGCCCGCGCTGAACCCGACGGCCCTGGCCCGGTACCCGCTGGTCGTGCCCCCGGACGGCACCTTGATTCGTCAATCGGCCGAAAGCGTGATCAGTTCGCTGGGGTTGCCGCGCCGCCTGGCAAGAGTGGAAAGCCTGTCGGTATCCCTGAACATGGAACTGGCGCTGCACAATGATGCGGTATGGTTTGTGCCGTCCAGCTTGGTCGAAAAACCGCTGCAGCGCGGCGAACTGGCGCGCCTGCCCGTACCCTATGGCGGCACTGACGAACCCATGGGCTTGCTGCAGCGCACCGACGTGGCGCTGTCGCCCGCGGCGGCGGATCTGGTCGCCGCGCTTCGGCAGGCGGGCCTGACGCGCGAGCAGGCCCGGCTCAGCCGGCCAGGCTAGCCGCGCCGCGGGCGGCAGCAACGGCTAGGCGGCCGGGCTGGCGTCCCAGAAGTCGGCTTTGGGCGGGGTGCGCCCCAGTTCCGCGAGCACCTTCAGCACGATGGCCATGCCTGTGTTGCCCGCGGGGACGCCTGCGTAGACGGCGGTTTGCAGCAGTACCTCGCGCAACGTGTCCAGATCGAGCGGCGCGCTGGCCGGATCGTCGGCAGGCGCCTGCAGGCCGGTGCGCACGTGCAGCTCGAACTCTTCCCAGCGTCCCATGGATGCGGTGATGGCCAGCACCAGGATGCGGCGTGTGCGCGGCTCCAGGCCCGGCCTGCTCCAGATGCTGTCCCATGCATAGCACGTGATCATGCGCTGGAACTCGACGTTCATCGCGTTGGCGTTGCCCACCGAGCGTTCTACCCAGGCATCGCCCAGGACCTTGCGCCGGTTGGCCAGGCCGCGTTGCAGGGCGTCGGGGGGAAGGGAATCAGGCATGGTGGGGCTCCAGGTTGAAAGAGGATGCAAGGGTGGCGTCCAACGCCTGCAATAGCTCGGCGCAGCTGGCCGCGGATGCCTGTACTGCGCGCAGCGGGTCGGTGGCGGCCGACAGGGCGCGCCCGGCATCGGCCGCCGCGCCGGCGCCCAGTTCGGACGCTACCCACTGCCGCAAGGTCGCCGACAGCGGTTGTTGCGCCTGCAGGGCTTGCGGCGCCAGGCGTTCGACCGCCTGTTGCGCCTGGGCCCGACCGGCGACCGGCGTAAGCGCATCGACGCAGGCTTCCGAAAAAATGACCTCGTGCAGGGCGTCGATATTGGCCTGCATGCGGTTCGTGTCTACCTGCAGGCCTTCGGCCGCCAGGCGCAGCGCTGCGGCGGCGCCATGTACGTGGCGCCACAGCGGCGCCCAGGCGGCGAGTTCGGCCTGCCATTCGCCCAGCGCCCGCTCATGCGCCTGCGCCATGCAGCCCAGCAAGGCCGCGGCCAGCCCCGGCACCGCCTGCGTCTGGGCCACGGCCTGCATGCAATGCACGGCGTTGCGCTTGTGCGGCATGGCGCTGGAGGTCTTGCCCCGGGCGGCTTCTGCCAGCTCGCCGACTTCGAACTGCGACATCAGCGACCAGTCGCGCGCCAGTTTGGCCAGGCTGCCCGCGCATATCGCGGCTTCCATGCCCAGGCGCATCCAGGCGTCGCGCTGGGTATGCCAGCTCAGCCCCGGAGCCCAGAGCCCCAGCCCAGCCGCGAGCGCCGATTCGACCCGCGCGCCATGCGCGCCCATGGCTGCGCGGTTGCCGACCGCGCCGCCCAGTTGCACGCAAAGCGCCTGCGGCGCAAGCGCGCTCAGCTGCTGCACGCTGCGCAGCAGTGCCGCGGCAGATTGTGCGCACTTCAGGCCGAAGCTCGTGATCTGGGCAGGTTGCAGCAGGCTGCGCGCCATCATGGGCGTGGCGGCATGGCTGCTTGCCAGCGCGCTCAACGCGGTGACCAGCCCGCGCAGCTCTTCGAGCAGGGCGTTCAGGGCGGCTTTGGTCAGCAGGGCATGCGCGGTGTCCACGGCATCCTGCGTGGTGGTGCCCCAGTGCAGGTAAGGCAACGCCGCGGGATGACCGCTGGCCAGCGCCGCCTGAATAGGCTCTACCAGGCCGATTCCCAGCGCGCCGGTACGCCGCGAGCGCGCGATGAACTGCGCGCGGTCCAGTTCGATACGCGAGCACACATCGCCGATTGCGGCCGCCGCGCTGTGCGGAATCAATCCGGCCTCGGCCTGGGCCTGGGCCAGCGCCGATTCGAAGCGCAGCAGGGCCTGCAGCCACTGCCCGTCTGTAAATAGTTCGGTGTCGCCCGCCGGGTTGAGGCTCTGGTCGATCAGGGATATCAGCATGGCGGCTTCTATGCTCTGATCAGGCGGACGCGCCCGACACCTTGATTACCTGGCCCCACTTGCCGCTTTCTTCCTGGATGCGGCGCGCATAGTCGGCTGCACCGCCCAGCAGGGGTTCGGCGCCTTCGACCGCCAGCTTCGATTGGAACTCGGCAGTGGCCGCGACCTGCAGGATTCTTTCTTCGAGTTGCCGGATTTGGGCCTGGGGCGCGGACTTGGGCGCCAGGATGCCGTAGGTCAGTGTGCTTTCGAAGCCGGCCAGTTCGGCGACACCCGCTTCGGCTACGGTGGGAACGTCGGGCATCAGGCTCATGCGCTTGGCGCTGGTGACTGCCAGCGCCCGCAGCTTGCCCGATTTGACCAGCGCCATTGCGGCCGGTATGACGCTGAAGCTGAAATCCACCTGGCCGCCTGCCACGTCCGCAAGCGCCGGCGCCGTGCCTTTATATGGCACGTGCACTGCCTGTGCACCCAGCGCCTGCAGGAACATCTCGCCGGTAAGGTGGCCGCCCGTGCCGGTGCCGCTGGAGGCATAGTCCATGTCCGAGCCCTCGGCGCGCAGGGCCTGGGCAAGCTGTGCGACATTCTGCACGGGCGAGTCGGCCGGCACCACCAACAGTAGCGCCGACGAGGCGAACATGGCTACCGGTTGCAGATCGGTAGACGCGTTGAATCTGAGATTCTTGTACAACGCCGGGTTGATGGACACGGTGCCCGTATGGCCCAGCAGGAACATGCTGTTCTGTGGCGACGCGCGCACCACTTGTTCGACGCCCAGGTTGCCGCCCGCGCCGGGCTTGTTCTCGACGATGGCTTCTTGCTTGAAGGTTTCCGTAAGGCCGTGCGCGAGCTGGCGGGCCAGCACGTCGTTGCCGCCGCCTGGCGCGAAGGGCACCACGATGCGCATGACCGGGCTGGCGCCTTGGGCCCATGCCGGCGCGCAAGACAGGGCTGCCAGGCCCAGGGCGCCGGCAAGCGCCTGGCGGCGGGATGGCGAGAGCGGGGTGTTGCAGGGCATTGCGACTTCCTTTTTCCGGAGTAGTGATACGGGATTGCGTGATCGCCCATTGTCGTCCGTACCGGGTCGCGCAATACAGTTGTATTGCTTTCATTAAATAAAAGAAAATGCGTTGAATGGATATCCGCTACCTGAACCATTTCCTGAAGGTCGTACAGCTGGGCTCGATGTCGGAAGCCGCGCGCCAACTTGGGCTGAGTCCGGCGGCCATCGCCCAGCAAATGCGCGCGCTGGAAAAAGAGCTGGGCATGTCGTTGCTGGTGCGCCAGGGCCGCAGCGTGCGGCCCACCGCAGCGGGACAGCGGCTGGCCGAGCGCGGTCCGGCGCTGGTGCAGGATGCGGATGCGCTGCGCGATTGGGTGGCTACCGATGAAGACGCGGGTGAGCTGCGGCTGGGCACAGTGAACACCGCCCTGCATGGCTTTCTGCCCGATATCCTGCAGGCCTTCAGCGATCAATACCCCAACGTGCGCATCTCCCTGCGCATTGGCATCACGCCCGCGCTGTATTCGGCTCTTGTCCAGTCGGAACTGGATGCGGCGCTGTGTCTGAAGCTGTCTTTCGATCTGCCCAAGACCGTGTGCTGGACGCCGTTGCGGCAAGAACCCCTGGTCGTGCTTGCCCCGGCCCGCGACGCCGCGCGCGATCCGCTCGAACTATTGCGCAGCGCGCCATTGCTGCGCTACGACCGTCAATTGGCCGGCGGGCAATTGGCGCAGCGCTATCTGCAGGCGCAGGGCATTCGCCCACGCGAGCGGCTGGAACTCAACTCCATCATGGCCCTGGCGTTGCTGGTCGAGCGCGGCCTGGGCGTGAGCCTGGTGCCGGATATCGGCCAGGGCCTGGCCGGGCCCGGCCTGTGCAAGCTTGCGGTGCCCGCGCTTGCGGGCGAAAGCGGCGGTCAGGCGCCACCGCCGCGCGAGCTGGGGTTGTTGTGGCGCAACCCTTCCCAGCGGGGGCGTTGGCTTAACACGCTGCTGCAATGCGCGCAGCAAGTCGTCCGGGCCGCCTGAGGCCGCCGTTTTCGTCGAGCAGATATGCCGATTCGTCGAAAACGGCTTGTGGGATGCGACCCGGCCTTGCAACATACTCATCGGATGCAGCCCGCCGCGCCAGGTTGCGCGGCGGCCTCCAATGCAAACGGCAACCGGGGCGCTCCGGCGATGCCGATTTTTTCCTGGCCGTACGCGATGGCAACTGATGACCAACCTACGCTGTTTACCGCGCTTGGCCAGGAGCTGAGCCGAGGCGAATCTTCGCCGGGATTCTGGCGCGCCCAGGTGACGGGTTGGCTCATCCTGGCGGTTATCGGATTCAGCATACGGCTGGCCATATTTGGCGATGCGGTCGCGGCGTTCTGGTTGACGTTGAGCCTGGAGCCATTGGCATTTCTCATGACGAGCGCAGCCGCGCTATGGCATGGCCGCGTACGGTCGGCCAGCCATTCGTCGCTGCTTGTGCTGGCGTGCGCCGTCTTGCTGTGCGTCGCGGCGTCCGCATTGCTGGCCTGGATCGCCCTCGCCATCCACCAGCTGTTTCCGCCGGATACGCTGCGGGTGCTGCCCGAGAACCAGTACAGGCTGGGCTTTCTGTATTACATGGGCATCTTCAGCATCTGGACGCTGGTTTATTTCGGCGTGGCTGCCGAACTGGCCGCCCGCACTGCGCGGTTGTCCCGGATGAAAGCAGAGACGCACGCCCTGCGCCTTGAACTCGAACACCTGCAATCCCAGATCGAGCCTCATTTCCTGTTCAATGCGCTCAACACCATCGTGGCCGAAATCGACGAACGGCCGGCCATTGCCTCGGAAATGACCCGGCGGCTTGCGGCGTACTTGCGGTATTCGCTCGACCGGCGCGGGCAGGGCCTGTGCCGGCTGGGCGAAGAGCTGGAAGCCGCCGAGGCCTATGTGCGCATCCAGGCGTTGCGGTTCGATCGTGAACTCGAATATCGCTGTCACATCGACCCCGCGTCGCTGCCGTGCTTTATCCCGCACATGACGCTGCAAGGCTTGGTGGAAAACGCCATCAAGCATGGCATGCGCGCCGATACCCGGCGCTTTGTCATCAATGTGCGCACCCGCCGACGCGACGACGAGCTGATCGTCGCGGTAGACAACCCCGGCGAACTGCACGCGCCCTATGACCTGGCAAAGGGGGGTGGCGGGCTGGGCAACCTGTGCCGCCGCCTGGCGCTGTGCTACCCCGACCGCTATGAGTTTTCGCTGCACCAACGGCAAGAGCGCATCGTGGCCGAGATCAGGCTGCGCGGCGATCCGGTGACGCCTTAACCGGCCGTGTCATCCGCAATGGCCGCATCGGCCGGCGGCGGGTAAAAGCGTGGCGCCGGCGCGGGGTGCAATATGCCGTCCGTCGCCCGGAAGTTTTCTCGCGCCACGAAATGCGGATGGCTCGGCACTTCTGCAAGCGACAGCACCGGCGATACGCAGGCCTCGCTGCCTTCGAACCGCGCCACCCAATAGTCCCGGGGATGGCGCACAAATATCGCGGCCAGCTGCCTGCGCAAGGCCGGCCAGCCGGCGGTGTCGTGCTGGGGCGGCAATTGCCGCTCGTCCAGTTCCAGCCCCCGCAGCAAGGCGGAGTAGAACCTGGGTTCGATGGCGCCTACCGCCACCGCCTTGCCGTCCGCGGTTTCGTAAGTGGTATAGAAAGGGGCGCTGCCGTCCAGAAGATTGCTTGCACGGCTGTCCCGCCATTGGCCTGCTTGCCAGCGCCCCAGAATGGGCGCAAGCATGCAGAGCGCGCCATCGACCATGGCAGCGTCCACTACTTGGCCTCTGCCAGTGTCGCGAGCGGCGAGCGCGGCGGCCAGCACACCGGCCACCAACAGCATGCCGCCCGCTCCAAAATCGCCGATCAGGTTAAGCGGGACGACGGGCGGGCCGGTTCCCGGGCCGATGGCATGCAGCACACCTGTGGCCGCAAGGTAGTTGATGTCATGCCCCACGGTGTGCGCCAGCGGGCCGGCCTGCCCCCAGCCTGTCATGCGCCCGATGACCAGCGCCGCGTTATGCGACCAGCAGACGTCCGGCCCCAGCCCCAGGCGTTCAAGCACGCCGGGCCGCATGCCCTCCAGCAGCACATCCGCGTCGCGCACCAGTTCCAACAGCTGCCGGCGACCCGGCTCGGTCTTCAGGTCGATCGCGACGGCGTCTTTTCCCTTGCCGGTGAGTTCATAGCGTTCGTCGCGCGGAATACCCATGTCGGCGGGGCTGGGGCGCCTGACGCGAATGACCGTGGCGCCCATGTTCAGCAGCATCATTCCGGCCCAAGGTACAGGGCCGGGCGCTTCCAGTTCCAGCACACGCAGGCCGGCAAGCGGCGCCGTCATTGCGCCGGCCCATAGTCGACCAGCGTGCGGCCGCTGGTGGCGCCCTGCAACTGCTGTCCGGCATGCGCGAGCAGTTCGTCCAGGGCGACGGTGTGTACATGCGGCGCAAGCGCCGTGAAATCCGGCTTCCAGTCGCCGGCCAGCCGTGCCCATAGCTGCTTGCGCTCTGTCCAGGTGGCGTTGGCGACAATGCCGAACAAGTGTACGCGGCGCATAATGAACGGCAGCACGCTGCCCTCGAAACTATTGCCGCCGGCATTGCCCACCGAGGCCACCAGGCCGCCTTCGGCCATCGAGCGCAGCATCCAGGGCAGTACCCGGCCGCCGACATTGTCGACGGCGGCGGCGTAGCGCGGCGCCTCCAGCGGGCGGGTCGATTCCAGCGCCACCCGGGTGTCGACCACGTCCGCAGCCCCCAGGCGCCGCAGCATGTCTGCCTGCCCGGGCCGCCGCGTGATCGCCGTGACCTGATAGCCCGCGCGGGAAAAGATCGATATGGCCAGCATCCCCACCGCCCCATTGGCCCCCGATACGGCGATCGGACCGGCCTGGGGGTCCAGGCCATAGGATTCAAACCGGGCCAGCGCCATGGCGGCCGTGAATCCCGGCACGCCTATGGTGGCGACATCGCGGGCAGACAGGCCGGGAGGCAGCTTGAGCAGGTGCTTGCCCGGTATGCGCATCCACTCGGAGAACCCCCCGTCGTAGGCGATACCCGTCTGGAAACCGTGCACCAGCACCTCGTCGCCTGGCGAAAAATCAGGCGCGCCCGACGCGACGACGCAACCCACCGCTTCAATGCCGGCGATCCGGGGAAACTCCGTGATGATCTTTGCTTCGCCACGTATCGAGAGGCAATCTTTGAAGTTGACGCCCGCGTACCGCGTACGCACGATCACGTCGCCTTCGGTAAGCTGGGCGATGCTTCTGGCCTCGATGCCCGAGGTCACCTGCCCGTCGGCACGCTGCGTGACCAAGGCGCGAAAGGTCTCGGGTATCGGCACACTGGACATGGATAAGCCCTCAGATGATGCGCTGCGCGCGAAGTTCGTCGAGTTGTTCGCCTGTGAGGCCGAGCTCCGCATAGATCTCGGCATTGTGTTCGCCCACGGCGGGGCCCGATCGGGGCGTGGGCATATCGCGCCCGACAATGCGCGGAACCACGCAAGGCGCGGGCAGCGAGCCGTAGTCCGGGTCGGGAAGGCGGATAATGGCGTCTCGCGCCTGAAAATGCGGGTCCGCCTTGATGTCTTCGATGTCATAGACCTTGCTGAAGGGAATTTCGAAGGGCTGCAGCCGCGTGCAGATCTCTTCGAAGGCGCGCTCCGAAAACCAGCGGGCCAGCAAGCCGTCGAGTTCCCCCATGTGCTGCACGCGCTTGGGCAACGTCTGGAAGCGGGCGTCGTCAATCCACTCCGGATGCCCCAGCGCCTTGCACAAGCGTTCGTAGACGGCCTGGGAAGACGCCACGAGCGAAAAATAAACCCCGTCATTGCTTCGGTACATGTTCGAGGGCGAGGTGTACGTCGTGAGATTGCCCACTGCGTGGCGCACCAGCCCGAGCTGCTCATGCTCGACCGGCAGGGGATCCAGAATGCGCAGCAACGCCTCTGTTGCCGACAGATCCACTTCCCTGCCGGTTGCTTGCGGGTCGCCTCGCAGGCGCGCCATTTCGGCGGCGATGGCAAAGGCACAGAAGACGCCGGCAATGGAGTCGCCCAGCGGGAAGTTACTGTGCAGCGGCGAGCCGCCGACCGTGCCGGTGAGATTGGTCAGGCCGCTCATTGCTTCGAAAATGCGGGCGAAGCCGGCTCGCGCACGGTATGGGCCCGTCTGGCCGAAGCCGGTCAGGCGGACGACAACCAGCCGTGGGTTGGCCCGGTGCAGGGTATCGATATCCAGGCCCCACCGGTCCAGGCTGCCGGTGCGGAAGTTCTCTACCAGCACGTCAAAGCGCGGCAGCATGGACAGCAGTATCTCCCGCCCCTTCTCTTTGCGCACATCCAGCGTGATGCCCCGCTTGCCCCGGTTGGCCACTTTCCACCATAACGGCGATCCGTCCTTGATCGGCTGCATATGACGCAAGGCATCGCTGCCGTCCGGCAGTTCGAGCTTGACGACATCGGCGCCATGGTCGGCGCATAACGTGGCGCCGCTGGGCGCGGCCAGCACCGTGGCCATATCGAGAATCCTGACGCCGGCCAGCGCGCCGACAGGAGAGGGTGATTGAGTCATTCAGGGATGCGGTCTGGTTGGGATGAACCTGCGTTATGCATCAGCGGCACACCCTCAGCAATAATGCATTTCGCACAGCGAAACAGTGCTCTCGAACCGTTGACGCTCCCTATCGAAGGACCAATCATGCCATCGCCTGTACAACGAAACCGCAAAGTGAGCGCTATCTCTCTTCCTGGCCTGGTGCACCCGCACGACCTGTCTTCCGACCGCCAGTTCTCGATGAACCTGGCGCGCGGGCTGGAAGTGCTGCGTGCTTTCTCGGCTTCGGCGCCGCTGCTGGGTAATCGCGAGATCGCCGATCGCACGGGCTTGCCCAAGCCGACGGTGTCGCGCTTGACGTACACCCTGACGCTGTTGGGCTATCTGGCGCGCGACCCGCAACTGCAGAAATACCGGCTGGGGCCGGGCGTGCTTTCGCTGGGGCACCCGTTGCTGGCAAGTATGCAAGTGCGCCAGTTGGCAAAGCCCATCATGGAAACGCTTGCCAGGACCACGGGATGTACGGTGAACCTGGGCATACGCGACCGCGGGAACGTGGTGTATGTCGACTCGGTGCGCGCCGACTCCGCCAACCAGCATCTGCCGGATATCGGAACATCGCGGCCGCTGCTGACGAGTTCCATAGGCCGTGCGCTGATCCTGGCCTATCCGGCCGCCGAACGCACCGCGATCCTGAACTACCTGAAGGTCCAGGACCGGGCCTTCTTCGAGCAGTACCGAAGTATCTGGGAAGCGGACGCAAAGCGATTTGAAGCACACGGATACTGCCATTCGAAGGGCGACTGGAAGAAAGATATTCACGCCGTCGCGGTACCCGTGCGGCGCCCGAATGGCGAGCCGCCGCTGGCGTTGAACTGCACCATTGCGGCGCACCGCGCGCCTAAGGACAGGCTGGTGAAAGAAGTGGTTCCGCTGCTCAAAGAGGCGGTGCACCAGCTGGTATTTGCGCAAGGCCTGCACTAGGCCACGCATCGATAAGGAAAACCTGATGATCCGAAACCCGACCGAGTTCGAAGCCTTGCTTGCGCAAGTGCGCGACTTTCTGCGCGAAGCGTGCCTGCCCATTGAGAAGCAGGTGGATGAAGGAGACGAAATTCCGGAGCCGGTCGTGCAGGGAATGCGCGATCTGGGCCTGTTCGGACACAGTATTCCGCAAGAGTACGGCGGTGCAGGCCTGACCACCGAGGAACTGGCGCGGGTCAATATCGAGGTGTCGCAGGTCGCCACCGCCTTCCGCGCGCGCTTCGGCGGCAACACCGGCATAGCGTCCGAGTCGCTGGTCGTGGACGGCACGCCCGAGCAGAAGCGCAAGTACTTGCCTTTGCTGGCCAGCGGCCAGGTCACCGGCTGCTTTGCCCTGACGGAACCTGACGCCGGATCGGACGCCACGGCGCTGAAAACGGTGGCAGTGCGCGATGGCGAGTACTACGAGATCACCGGCAAAAAGTGCTTCATCACCAATGCACCCATCGCCGACCTGTTTACCGTGTTTGCGCGCACCGATCCGCATGCGAAGGGCGCGGCGGGCATCACTGCGTTTCTGATCGAGCGGGGCGCCCCGGGGCTGACCACGCCTGCTGCCTACCGCAAGATGGGGCAGCATGGGTCGCCGGTTGGCGAGGTGCTGCTGGACAGAGTGCGCGTGCACGAGAGCGCGATCGTGGGCGGGCTGGAAGGGCAGGGTTTCCGTACGGCCATGAAGGCGTTGAACAAGCAGCGCATCAACCTTGCCGGGCTGTGTGTGGGCCCGGCGATACGGCTGGTGCGGGAGATGGTGCTGCGCGCCCAGGGGCGCAAGCAGTTCGGCCAGGCCATCGCCGAATTCCAGATGGTGCAGCAGATGATCGCCGAAAGTAATACCGAGGTCTATGCCGCCCGCGCGCTGGTGCTTGAGACGGCCCGCAAGCGCGACGACGGCCACGATGTCACCCTGGAGGCATCGATGTGCAAGCTGTTTGCTTCGGAAATGTGCGGCCGGGTCGCCGACCGGGCCGTTCAGGTGTTTGGCGGCGGGGGCTACATCGCCGACAACGTTGCAGAGCGTTTTTATCGCGATGTGCGCCTGTTCCGGCTTTATGAAGGAACCAGCCAGATTCACCTGGGCAACATTGCCAGGCGGACTATGGCGACGATGGCGAGCTGATATCCAGCCGCGTAATTCAATAACAAGCCTAGGAGAGACTATGAAATTCGCTCGTTTGGCGGCGGCGTGCGCGCTGGCCGTGACGGCGCCGACCATGGCAGCCGCGCAAGACAACTATCCCAGCAAGCCTATCAAGATCGTGGTGCCGTTCTCGGCCGGCGGTATCGTGGATTCCGTGGCTCGCCTGATGGGCGAGCAACTTTCGGCCCGGTATGGGCAGCCCGTTGTGGTCGAGAACCGCACCGGCGCCGGCGGCGCGATCGGCACCGATTATGTCGCCCGCGCTCCGGCCGACGGCTACACCCTGCTGCTGGTCAGCCCCAGCCACGCGGTCGCGCCCATCCTGAAAAAGAGCATTACCTGGAACCCCGTTCGCGATTTCAAGGCGGTAGCCGGGTTTGGGATCGTGCCGAACATTATCGTCGTGAATCCGTCTGTGCCCGCGCAGACCATGGCCGAATTTATCGAGCTGGCCAAGAAGAGCGATCAGCCACAGACGTATTCGTCAGCAGGCCTGGGAACGTCGAACCATCTGTCGGGCGAGCTGCTGGCCCAGGAGGCGCAGATAAAGCTGATGCACGTGCCCTATAAAGGGCAGACGGACGCGCTGAACGACCTGGTGGCCGGGCGCGTGGCCATGATGCCGCTGACCGCGGCCCTGGCCATCCCGCAGATCCAGGCGGGCAAGCTGCGCGGCCTGGCGGTTACCACGGCTACGCGGGCCAAGGCCGTGCCCGATCTTCCCACCGTGGCCGAGGCGGCCGGGCTTCCGGACTATGAGGTCGGCACCTGGTTCGGGCTGGTTGCGCCGGCGGCGACGCCGGCGCCCGTGCTCGGCAAGCTCGCCGAGGACGTACGGGCCATACTGGACAAGCCCGAGGTCCAGGCCAAGTTCGCCGCGTTGGGCACCGAGTTCGCTCCGCAGTCGCCGCAGGAGTTCGACGCCTTCGTCGCGGCGGAATACGACAAATGGAGCAAAGTCATCAAGCAAGCAGGCATCGAGGCGGACTGACGTGTCGCGCATCCGCACGCCTCTTTGCGATCAGCTCGGCATACGCCATCCCATTTTCGGTTTTTCGCATGAACCCGATGTGGTGGTGGCGCTTGCCCGGGCAGGCGGGTTCCCCGTGCTGGGCCTCGGGCGCGATGCGCCCGAGGATATCCCCGGGATTATTGCAAACGTAGAGGAGCGCCTGGCCGGCCTGCCGTATGGCATCGACCTGATGCTGCCGGCCAATGTGCCGCAGCAGGCGGATCCGCAGGCCCTGCGCGCCACGCTGCCGGCCGCCCATGTCGAGTTCGTCGACGCCTTGCGTCGCCGATTCGACATCAAGCCGCCACAGCGGCCCAGTTTCTTTACTTCGCATGCCCGTTCCGAAGCGTTGTTCGAAGCCCAGATAGAAGCCGTGCTCGATTCAAACGCCCGTGTGGTCGCGACTGCAATCGGCCTGCGCGCCGAACTCATCCGCGAGGCGTCCCGACGCGGCAAGTTGACGTTTTCGCTGGTGGGCTCGGTGCGACATGCGCGCAAGGCAGTGGAGTCGGGCGTGGATGTCCTGGTGGCCCAGGGGTACGACGCCGGCGGCCATACCGGGCCCGTGGGCACCATGTCCCTGGTGCCCCAGATCATTGCCGTTGCCGAGGGCAGGCCGGTGCTGGCGGCGGGCGGCATCGCTACCGGAGCCCAGATCCTGGGCAGTATCGGCATGGGGGCGCAAGGCGCCTGGCTGGGCACTTTGTGGATGGCCGCGCGCGAGAACCATACGCCGGGCGCCCTGCTCAGGCGCCTGATCGAAAGCGGCAGCGAGGATACGGTTATTTCACGCGCCCACAGCGGCAAGCCTTGCCGGGTCGTGCGCAGCGAATGGATCGATGCCTGGGCCTCGGCCGCCGCGCCCGAACCGTTGAACATGCCATTGCAGCAAGTGCTTACCGGCGACGTGTTCGCCTCGCTGCATGAACACGAAGACGCTGCGCTCATCTATGAGGCGGCCGGCCAGAGCATATTCGGCATCCAGGGCGAAACCTGCGTGGCGGACCAGGTGGACGCGCTGGTCAGGGACATGGATGAAGCCTGGGAGCGCATGCTCCGTTTTGGCGCCCAGGGAGGGCGAGCCATATGACCACGATGTCGCTGAGCGCGTCGTCGCTGTGTATTGCGGACGGGGTGGCCGAGTTCGTCCACGAAGCGCCCGCGTCCCGCAACGCCATGTCGGGCGCCTTGCGCGGCGACTATGCGCGCATGCTGGACATTGTCGAGGCGAACGGCGGGGTGCGTGCGCTTATCCTGCGAGGCGAGGGCGGCAGCTTCTGTTCGGGCGGCGATCTGCACGAAATGGCCGCCCGCCTTGCCGACCCCGCAGAAGGGGCCCCCGTGGCCACGCGGCGCAGGATAGGCGGCGCGGCATCCTGGCTGCGCCGCCTGCTTGAACTGGATGCAATCGTCATCGCGGCAGTCGATGGCGCCGCGGCGGGCGCGGGATTCAGCGTGGCGTTGCACGCCGACCTGGTTATTGCAGCCCCCGAAGCGCGCTTTTGTATGTCGTTCCCGCGCATTGGAGCGGTGGCCGATTTTGGTGCGCACTATCTGCTTCCGCGAATAGTGGGCCTGTCGGCCGCCCGCGGCATCTTGCTGACGGGGCGCACGATTACAGCCGGCGAGGCGCGCGAGCTTGGCATTGTGCACGCCATCCATGACGCCGCGACCCTGCCGCAGGCCGCGCGCGCGCTGGCCCGGCAAGTGTGCAAGGGGCCGGCCGATGCCCTGGCCATGAGCAAGCGCATGCTGAACCTGAGCCTGGACAGCGACTATGCCGCAATGGCCAACATGGAAGCGGCTTCTCAGGCAGTAGCCATGTCTACGGATTTTCACGCGGATGCGGTGCAGCGTTACAAGAGCAGGCAGGCCCAGGCATACGACTGGGATCGCGACGGGCCCTCGATCGGCATGGATGCCCGCGCCCGCACTGAACCCGGCAAGCCCTGATCTGCACCGGCCGCCCGTCGCGAGCGGACGGGCATCATGCCGGCATCGGCAGCCTGTTTTGGTGCAAGAAGCTCGACAGTGAATAGCGTGCCACTTCGCGCCCGGCCGCGTGCTTGAAGGCGACGGTGTCGGCTGACGTTTCGCACAGCCATGGGCTGAGGTCGCGCGGCTTTTTCTGCGCCAGGGCCTGCAGCGAAAACAGCCCGACACAGCAACCGCCGTCGGGGTCGCGCGCCGAGAAATACTCGAAAGCCTGTACGCCGGCCTCGCGCATGTCGGTGCCCAGTTGCTGCGAGGCCTGGTATTGGACCGGATGCGCGAGTTCGGCCCAATAGGCATCAAAAGGCGGCTCTTGCAGCCGCACGCCGGTGGCGGTTCTGTAGGGTACCGAAAACAACGTGTGCTGGCTGCGGATATGCGCTTTGGGCGGCGGCGCCTGCATCGAATGCCAGAACACGAAACGGTAGTAGGCAGATTCGGCAAGTGTGGCGGCAAGGCTCAGGCCGCCATAGAAAATGCCCGGCTCGTGCACGCGGCCAAAGCGCGACCCCCACCGCAACGGGGGGTAGCGGAACGGCGTGGTCAGAAGATAGTGATACCCGGCGGCGCCGGCCGGGTACGGCGGCTTGCTGTCGTCGATGAGCGATTCCAGCACGGCCTGCTCTTCCAGAGTGTCGACGTAGCCCAGCGTGGCGATCTGTTCCTGGCTTTCGACCAGCCGGATTACGGTTCCGGATATGGGCGCCACGTACCGCTGGCCCCGGCACTGTTGCCAGATCATCAGGTCTTGCCCCGGATGGCGTCGGTGAACTGCAGCACCGTCATCAGCCCCTGGATGCTTTCGATCTGCCTGGCCGGTATGCCGCCCGTGACGCGGTTGGGCGTGTGCATGAAATGGCGGATCCAGTCGGGGTCGCCGCCTGCCAGCGTATAGAGCGCGCGCGCCAGGCGCAGGAGGAGCACGGCCAGCTCGCCCTGCTTGGACGCCGGGTCGAGCGAGGGGTTTTGCTTGAGGCGGCTGATTGCGGTGCGATGCACGCCGAGCACGGCGGCAAGGTCGGCCTGCCGCAGGCCGAGCTGATCGGCGGCGCGCAATACCGCCTTGGCCAGCACGGCGTCCGGCGTTGGCTTGATATGGCGCAGGGCAGTCATGGTGGGCCTTCGTGTGTGTACAGCACATATATTATAAAAAATGTGCAAATCGAACAATGCCGTATGCCCCGATGCCGGCAGGGGGACGGCCGGCGCGGTGGTATAACTCTTCGCAACTTGCGTCGCTTCGGTGCGGCGCGCTGACAGGAGACCGCACATGACTTCGTCCCATGACGCATCGGCGTTCCAGGCGCTGGCCGGCGTCACCACCGCCACCTTGACCACCGTGCTGCTCAAGAAAGGCCTGCGCAATGTGTGGATCCGGGGCGCCATGCCGCTTACGGCGGGCGCGCAACGCATGGTGGGGCGCGCCTTCACGGTGCGGTTTGTTCCCGCGCGCGAAGACCTGGCCACGCCTGAATCGTGGAGCTCGCCCCGGTCGACGCGGGCGGCCATCGAGCAGATGCCTGCCGGGTGTATCGCGGTGGTAGACGCCAATGGCATCAAGGACGCCGGGTTCTGGGGCGATATTCTTTGCGCCCGCATGGCCAGGCGCGGTGTTGCCGCCCTGGTCAGCGACGGCGCGGTGCGCGACCTGGCGGGCGTACGTTCTACCGGGCTGCCGGTCTGGGCAAGCGGCGCGGCGGCGCCGCCATCCGTGGCGGCCCTGACCTTCGCCGACTGGCAGCAGCCCATTGGTTGCGGCGGCGTGGCGGTGTTTCCGGACGATGTCATCGTGGCCGACCAGGATGGCGCGGTGGTTATCCCCAGCGCCCTGTTGCATGAGGTGACCGCCTTGGCCGTGGAGCAAGAGCGGCTCGAGGGCTGGATCATGGACGAGGTGCAGGCGGGGGCCTCGCTGCCCGGCCTTTACCCGCCCAACGCCGAGAACAAGGCGCGCTACGAGGCTGCGCGCGGCAACCCGGCCAACGGCTGAAGCATGGCGGCGTCAGTGTGTCCCGCTGTCGTCCAACGGCACGCACGCTGGGCCGGCGCGCTATGGCTGGGTTTGCTGGCTGGCTGTGCCACCCAGGTGCCCGAAGCACCCACGAAAGGGCCGACCGAAATCCGGGCCGACGTGCACCGATTGCTGCCTGCGAACCTGCCCGACCGGCAGGGCTGGGCGCGCGACATCGCCGTGGCGTTCACCGCCCAGGGCCTGGATGCCAGCCAGGAAAACCTCTGCGCCGTCATCGCGGTTACCGCCCAGGAATCGTCGTTTCGTGCCGATCCGCCGGTGCAGGGCCTGCCGCGCATCGCGCGCCGCGAAATCGAGCGGCGTACGCAAGCGATGCATCTCCCCGCGTTCCTGGTGCAGGCCGCCCTGAACATCAAGTCGCCCAATGGCAAGACGTACAACCAGCGCCTGGACACGGTGCGTACCGAGAAACAGCTCAGCGAGCTCTTCGAGGACTTTATCGGCATGGTGCCGCTGGGGCGGCAGCTGTTCGGCGGGCTGAATCCGGTGCGCACCGGCGGGCCGATGCAAGTCAGCATTGCCTTCGCGCAGGCCCACGCACAGGACTACCCATACCCGGCCGAACCTTCCATCCGGCACGAAGTGTTCACGCGGCGCGGCGGCATGTACTTCGGCATTGCGCATTTGCTGGGCTACGATGCCAGCTATCCGTCCGTGCTGTACCGGTTCGCCGACTACAACGCCGGCTGGTACGCGAGCCGCAATGCGGCTTTCCAGGCGGCAGTCAGCCGGCTCAGCGGCATCGAGCTGGCGCTGGACGGCGACCTGCTGATCAACGGGTCTATCGACCCCAGCCAGACCGAACGCGCCGTGCGCGCCATACGCAGGCGCCTGGACATCAACGAAGCCCGCATTCGGCCCGAACTCGAAAAGGGCAAGACCTTCGGCTTTGAAACCACGCGTCTGTATCGGCGGGTGTTCGACCTGGCCGACCAGGACGCCGGCACGCCCGTGCCGCGGGCCGTGCTGCCAGGCATCAAGCTATCCAGCCCCAAAATTACCCGCAACCTTACCACCGCATGGTTCGCCAATCGCGTCCATGACCGGTGGAAGCAGTGCATGGCGAAATAGCCCGCTGGCCGGCCAGCGCGCCCGGGGATATCGTACGGATATCCCCGCCAGGCTCCCGGGCACGATATTTGCAAGCCTGCCCCGGCATACCGACACCGCACAAGGAGTCTTATGCAACACGGCCACGATTCCCCCGACGCGTCGCCAGCCCGAAGCTGGCAGGAGCCCGCCGTGCCGTCTCCCGGTGGAATCGCTTTGTTTCTGGATCTGGATGGCACCCTGGCCGACATCCAGGCCGATCCAGGGTTGGTGGCTGTTCCGCCCGCCACATTGGCTACTTTGCAGCAATTGCACCAGCGGCTGGACGGCGCCATTGCAATTCTGTCCGGCCGCCCGGGCATCGACATCGACCGTCTTTTGCACCCCCTGCGCCTGCCCTACGCCGGGGGGCATGGCGCCGAGCGGCGCGACCGCCTGGGCGTCATCGTGCAATCGGCGGTGCCCGCCAGCCTGGAGCCGGTGCGCGCAGCGTTGCGCAGGCAGATCGCCGATTGGGCGGGCGTATGGATCGAACCCAAGAGCCATGGCCTGGCGGTGCATTTCCGGGCCGCGCCCGGCATGGGCGCGCGGGTGGAAAAACTGGTGCGCGATACGGCCGCCCGCCACGCGCCCGACTTTGAAGTGCAGCCGGGCAAAATGGTGTTCGAATTGCGCCCGCGCGGAATTCACAAGGGCGCCGCCGTGCAGGCGTTCATGCGCGACGCGCCCTTCGCGGGCCGCACACCTGTCGCGGTGGGCGATGACCTGACCGACGAGTCGGCGTTTATCGCCGTGCAGCAGGCCGGCGGCTACGGCATCAAGATCGGGGCCGGGCCCAGCAGCGCCGTCTGGAGATTTCCGAATCCCGAGACGCTGGCGGGGTGGCTGCGGCGCCTGGGCGAGCAAACGCCGTAACGTACGCGCAAGGGGACATACATGAGCCGACTGATCGTCATTTCCAACCGGGTCGCCGTGCCCGCCGGCGCCAGGACGCCCGGGGGGCTGGCCGTGGGGCTGTACGACGCCCTGCGCGATTCGGGCGGAACATGGCTGGGATGGAACGGAGAAATCGGCGAAGGCCCGGGCGACATGCCGTTGTCCAGCGTTACCCGCGACAACATCACGTATGCGACCTTCCCGCTGGCCCAGCGCGACTATGACCGCTTCTACCGCGGGTTTTCCAACACTGTGCTGTGGCCTGCTTTTCATTACCGGCCCGATCTGCTGCGCTATCGCCGCGCTGACTACGATGGCTATCTGGAAGTCAATCGCGATTTCGCGCGCCGTCTCGCGCCGGTGTTGCGGCCGGACGACGTGATATGGGTGCACGATTACCATCTGCTGCCTCTGGGGCAGTATTGCCGCGACCTCGGCGTGCGCAATCGCATCGGCTTCTTTCTGCATATTCCGTTTCCCGCCGCGCCGGTGTTCGAGACAATTCCTCCTCATCGTGATCTGGCGCGCGCGATGTGCGCCTACGACGTGGCAGGTTTTCAGACACACGCCGACGCGCAGGCCTTCAGCGACTACTGCGCGACCAATCTGGGGGCGGTTGCCGCGCCCGAAGGGCTGCGCGTCAATGAACGCGTTTTGCGCGTGGATACCTACCCCATAGGCATCGATGTCGATGAAGTTGCCGCGATGGCGCGCAAGAAGGGGTCCAGGCAGCTGGTGGCCCTGAAATCGGAACTGGCCCGCCGAAAGCTGATCATCAGTGTCGACCGCCTTGACTACAGTAAAGGCTTGCTTGAACGGTTTGCCGCCTTCGAGCATCTGCTGGAGATCGAACCCGATCATGGCCGCGATGTGTCGTTCGTGCAGTTGGCGCCCTCTTCGCGCGCGGATGTGCAGGGGTATCGCGAGATCCGCCGCGAGCTCGACCGCGCGGCCGGCCGCATCAATGGCAAATGGGGAGAGCTGGGCTGGGCGCCGCTGCGGTACATCAACCGGCAGTACAACCGCGCGACGCTGATGCCGCTGCTGGGGGCATCCCAGGTCGGCCTGGTGACGCCGCTGCGCGATGGCATGAATCTGGTGGCCAAGGAATACGTGGCGTCCCAACCGCAGGATGATCCCGGCGTGCTGGTGCTGTCCAGGTTCGCCGGCGCCGCGCATGACATGCAGGATGGCGCTTTGATCGTCAACCCATACGACATCGAAGGCATGGCGCATGCCTTGAATATGGCGTTACGCATGCCGTTGGCCGAGCGCCAGGAGCGGCACCAGCGATTGATGCGCATTCTGCGCGAGCGCGACCTGGCCGCCTGGAAGAACCGCTTCCTGGGCGACCTGCGGGCAGGGGGCTGAGCGCCGGGCCGGATTCAACTGCACAAGCCTGTTACACCGTTTCTTGGTACGCTTCTGGCAGAAATCGTCTTTTCCAATCGAACCAACACGTTGTCAGTGCCCGCTATTTCGCCGATATCCGCTACCCCCGAGGCGCCGCGCCGCCCGTTGAATTCGCCGGCCTGGCGCCGCGCCAGCGCCGTGTGCTGCGTGGGCCTGCTCATGTTGCTGGGCGCATGCAGTTCTACCAAGGTGGGGCCGGGGCAATATCGCGTGCAGTCGGGCGATACGCTGACCAAGATTGCGCGCCAGCACAACACCACCGTGTCCGAGCTGATGCGGCTGAACAATCTATCGAACCCGAATCGCATCGCCAAGGGCCAGGTACTGCGCGTAGACAGCAAGAGCCGCGCCGCGGCGCCCGCACCCAGCCAGAAAGCGCCGCCCACGCCGGCCGCCTCGGCCGCCGCGCTGCGCAACATCAAGCTGGCATGGCCGGCCGATGGCACCATCACCCGCCGCTACAACGGCAGTTCGTCCAAGGGCATTACTATCGTCAACAAGGCGGGTACGCCGGTGCGGGCCGCCGCCGCGGGCAGCGTGGTGTACGCGGGCAACCGCCTGCGGGGCTATGGCAACTTAGTCATCGTGCAGCATTCCGGCGATTTCCTGAGTATCTATGCCCATAACAGCCGGATGCTGGTCAAGGAGGGGCAAAAGGTTACGCAAGGCCAGCAGCTTGCCGAAATGGGCAGTACGGATCGCCAGGGGCCTGCGTTGTACTTTGAACTGCGCCATCGCGGCCAGCCGGTGGACCCCTCGGGCGCCTTGCCGCCGCGCTAGACACGCCGTCGCGCGGGCAAGAAAAAAGCCAGGCAATAGCGCCTGGCTTTTTTTTGCGGGTAGCCGCGTCAGTCTTCTTCGACGAAGGTTTCCTGGCGCTTCTTGCGGATGGACGGCAGGGCCACCAGCACCACCAACACCAGCGCCGCGGCAAGCAGCGAGGCCGACAGGGGGCGCTCGACGAAGGTGAGGAAGTCGCCGCGCGACAGCAGCAGGGCACGGCGGAAGTTCTCTTCCATCATGGGGCCCAGCACCAGGCCCAGCAGCAGCGGGGCGCCTTCGCACCGCAGCTTGGCCCAGATGTATCCCACCACCCCGAACGCGGCCGTCGTGTAGATGTCGAATACGTTGTAGTTCAACGAGTACACGCCGATGGTGCAGAACACCAGGATGGCCGGGAACAGGATGCGGTAGGGCACGCGCAGCAGCTTGACCCACAGGCCGATCAGCGGCAGGTTCAGCACCACCAGCATCAGGTTGCCGATCCACATCGAGGCGATCAGGCCCCAGAACAGTTCCGGGTGGCTGGTCATGACCTGCGGGCCCGGCTGGATGTTGTGGATGGTCATGGCGCCGACCATCAGGGCCATCACGGCGTTGCCGGGGATGCCCAGCGTCAGCAGCGGGATGAACGAGGCCTGTGCGCCGGAGTTGTTGGCCGACTCGGGGCCGGCCAGGCCGGCGGGGTGGCCCTTGCCGAAGCGTTCCGGTTCCTTGGACAGTTTCTTTTCCAGGGTATAGGACGCAAACGCCGACAGCACGGCGCCGCCGCCCGGCAGGATGCCCAGCATCGAGCCCAGGGCCGTGCCACGCACGATGGCGGGAGCGGCTTCGCGGATTTCCTGGCGGCTGGGGTACAGCGAGCCGATCTTGTCCTGCAGTTCGACGCGGTTTTCACGCTGCTCGAGGTTGGACAGGATTTCGGCAAAGCCGAACACGCCCATGGCCACGATGGCGAAGTCGATGCCGTCCTGCAATTCGGGAATGCCGAAGTCGTAGCGGGCCACGCCGGAGTTCACGTCGGTGCCCACCATGCCCAGCAGCAGGCCCAGCAGGATCATGCAGATGGCCTTGGGCAGCGAGCCCGAGGCCAGCACCACGGCGCCGATCAGGCCCAGGGTCATCAGCGAGAAGTATTCGGCAGGGCCGAACTTGAAGGCCACTTCAGCCAGCGGGGGCGCGAAGGCGGCGATCAGCATGGTGGTGACGCTGCCGGCGAAGAATGAGCCGACGGCAGCCAGCGAGAGCGCCGCGCCGGCGCGGCCGTTACGCGCCATCTGGTGGCCGTCGAGCACGGTGACCACCGCCGAGGTTTCTCCGGGCAGGTTGACCAGGATGGCGGTCGTGGAGCCACCGTACTGGGTGCCGTAGTAAATGCCGGCCAGCATGATCAGCCCGGCCACCGGCGGCAGCACGTAGGTGATGGGCAGCAGCATGGCGATGGTGGGCACGGGGCCCAGGCCGGGCAGCACGCCGACGAGCGTGCCCAGGATGCAGCCCAGCAGCGCGTACAGCAGGTTTTCAGGGGTGACCGCGACGGAGAATCCGAGCGCGAGGTGTTCGAGCAATTCCATGATGTTGTCTTCCCCTTGGTTTTAATTCATGCCCAGAAACGTCGGCCACAGCGGGAAGATCAGCCCCAGGCCCTTGACGAATGCCAGCCAGCAGAAGACCACCAGGAAAATGGCGTTGACCACTGCGACGCGCCAGCTGAACTCGAAGCTGGCGATGCTGCTGCCTACCACCAGCAGGAAGATCGACAGGTACAGGCCCAGGGGGCGCAGCAACAGGCCGAACAGCACGACGGAGCCGATGATGATGAACAGGATCTTGAAGTCGAAGCGGTCGACGGTGGTTGCGGTGGCTTTCGGGGAAAGCGCGCCTAGCGCGACCACTGCGCCCAGCACGGCCAGGCAGATGCCCAGCCAGAACGGGAAATAGCCGGGGCCCATCCGGGCGGCGGTGCCCATGCTGTATTGGGTAGCCCCGAAGGCGAATCCCAATCCGATCAGGGCGAACATCACCCCTGACCAGAAATCCTGTTTATTCCTTAGCTGCATAGAAGGTCTCCGTATTGTGCCGTGCCAGGTGGGTAGACCTGTAAGGCGGAGACGCAGGGCCGAGGGACGCAAGAGGCTTGGACATGAAACATATAAAAAAAATATGGCACGGCGGAGCGAGCCATATCGGGTTCTGCAAGCGTCCGGACACTGAGCGCACCGCCAGCACGCTTAGTCCAAGTCGGGTGGATCGTATCACGATGTAGTTCGGAATTCTGTTGGTGAATCCACGCAGATTCCCCTGGTCTTATATCGTGGAATGGCGCTTGCAGACACGGGATTTCCCTCGGTTCGGGCGTGCGTGGACGCTCTTGGTTCGCACGGCGCGCAAGTGGCCGTAGATCGTGGCGGGCAGACAAAGTCAACTCTTGCAGCGTGTCAGATATAAAAGGGCGATGCGCTTGCCGGGCGCGTGTCACCCTGACTTTCGATATTGGCCGCTACGGCGCACAGATCAGGACGCGTGCCGCTCTCGTTGCTGTGCATGCGCAAAGCGCCGGCATAGCGGGCGGGCCGCGGCGCATCGGGTATGGGGACGCCATTTTCCGACAACGACAAATAATTCTTATCAGATGGTCGTCAACGTCGAATTCTTTAAACAATTACATGGATGTAACGCGTTTGCACATTGTCCACGGAATGGACAAGAAGGCGCGGCGCGGGTGTTGCCGCCACGGCGTTCTTGCTGCCGGCATCAATGCATCCGTGGAGCGCTGCCCGCCCGTCCGATGCCCAGCCAATACACAGGCGTGCATACAGATACTAGGGAAAATCCTGAGAAATTTGGCGGTATGTACGTTGCTGTGCCGCAACAGAACGCTAGCTGGCCGGGCTGTCGGCCGGGTCCTGCGCGCGCCGCTTGATTTCCTGGTGGTGGCGTTCCATGGCTTGCCGGAGTTCGCGGCGCTGCAACGCGGCCTCATAACGCTGCCGCTGCTCAAGCGTGTGTACTTGCAGTTGCGGCACGGGGGTTGGCTGGCCGCTGTCGTCCACGGCAACCATCGTGAAGAAACAGCTGTTGGCGTGCCGCACGACCTGCGCGCGGATGTCTTCGGTAATTACCTTGATGCCCACTTCCATCGATGTGCGGCCCGTGTAGTTGACGGACGCCAGGAACGTGACCAGTTCGCCCACATGGATAGGCTGGCGGAACATGACCTGGTCTACCGAGAGCGTGACCACATATTGGCCGGCATAGCGGCTCGCACAGGCGTAGGCGACCTGGTCCAGGTACTTGAGGATGGTGCCGCCGTGGACGTTGCCCGAGAAGTTCGCCATATCGGGCGTCATCAGGATGGTCATGGAAAGCTGGTGGCTTGCAGTGTCTGCTTGCATGGCTCGCACACGGGATGTCAAAACATCATGGTAATCGGTGCATGCCGCGCCGGGCGGAAACTTGTCGCGCTAGCCACGAAACGGGGTCATCGATTGTGCAAGACGCCGCAGGTCTGCGGATGCATAATGGCCTGCGTGCCGTGTACGGGCGGCCCACCCAAGGAGATTCCCCATGTCCCGAGATTCGCAGTTCGACAGCCTGCTGCCGCCTCTGCGGCTGGACCGGCGCGCCTTTGTGGTTACGGCCCTGGCCACCGGCTTTACCGCAGCCACCGGTCATGCAGCAGCATCCACCGCCATCAGCACCTCTGCGGACGGCCTGCAGGCAGGCGAAGTTCAGATCCCCGTGCCCGGCGGCAATATGCCGGCGTATCGGGCGGCTCCCCAGGGCGGCAAGTCGCTGCCCACCGTGCTGGTGATCAGCGAAATCTTTGGCGTGCACGAGTACATCAAGGATGTATGCCGCCGCCTGGCCAAGGCCGGATACCTGGCCATTGCGCCCGAACTGTTTGCGCGGCAGGGCGACGCGTCCAAGTTCACCGAGATAGCCCGCCTGCGCGCCGAAATTATCGATAAAGTGCCCGACGCGCAGGTCATGGCCGACCTGGACGCCACGGCGGCCTGGGCGGCCGGGAATGGGGGCAACCCCGAACGCCTGCTGATCACGGGCTTTTGCTGGGGAGGCCGCATCGTGTGGTTGTATTCGGCGCACAACCCCAACCTGCGTGCGGGCGCGGCATGGTATGGCCATGTGCGCAACACCACCAGCCCGATCAAGCCGCAAGATCCCATCGCGCTGGCGGGACGCCTGAACGCGCCGGTGTTGGGCTTGTATGGCGAGGCCGACGCGGGCATTCCGGTGGCGGACGTCGAACAGATGCGCGAGGCGCTGGGCAAAGGCTCGGAAGCAGCCAAGCAATCGCAGATACGCCTGTATAAAGATGCGCCCCATGCGTTTCATGCCGATTACCGGCCCAGCTACCGCAAAGAGCCCGCCGAAGACGCGTGGCGACGCATGCTCGACTGGTTCGAGCGCTACGGCGGGTAAGCCGCGCGCTACGGCTTGCGCACGCGCTGCTGCAGCGGAGCGTATTCGGCCGGCACCCACGCATAACCGTGACCATCGGCGCGCACGTGGCCCAGGCCCGGAAACGGCAGGTGCGCGCCTGCCACCCAGAGTTTGTCGCGCGCTGCGTCGGCGAAGACTTTCTTGCGGCTGGCGATGGCCTGGGCGCTGTCTACGTCGAATTCGATGGCGACTTCAGGCCGCGCGAACTGCACCGCATGGTTGTGCACGATGTCGCCCCATACCAGCAGGCTCTCGCGCCCGGACGTGAACAGGTATGAAGTGTGGCCGGGTGTATGGCCCGGCGTCGGCACGGCGCGTACGCCGGGCAGCAGCGTTTCGCCGGGCTGGTAGGTAAGAAACTTGCCGGTAGCCTGGTAGGGCGCAACGGCGTCGCGCGACATCTTGAAAAACGGCTGGACATCGGCGGGCGCCTGCGCGGCGACGGTCTGGCTCAACCAGAAGTCGGCGTCGGCGCGCGCAGCATAGACGTCGGCGTTGGGAAAACGGGGGGTGCCCTGCGCGGTGAGCAGCCCGCAGGCATGGTCGGGGTGCAGGTGCGTGAGCAATACGGCATCGATCTGCTCGGGCTGAAAGCCCGCGGCCCGCAGGCCTTCGGCCAGGCCGCCGGCGGTGGGGCCCATGCAAGGCCCGGCGCCCGTGTCCACTAGCACCAGGTGTTTGCCGTTCTGGATGACATAGGCGTTGACGGCAGTCTGTACGCCCGGGTCAGCCGGCACGAACATGGTGGCCAGCAGGGTCTGGATGTCGGCCGCAGTGGCGCCGGTGAGCAGGCCGGGATCGACATCGAGATAGCCGTCATACAGGGCGGTTACCACGAAATCGCCAAGCGCCATGCGATAAAAGCCGGGGGCCTGCGCCGTTTGCAGCGGGGCGGCCGCGTGCGCGGGGGTTGCGGCCCCGGCGCCGGCCACCAGGGCCGTTGCAGCCAGACTGAATGCGCCCAGCAAGCGGCGCGGCAGGAAACAGACCGGAAAACGCATGACAGATAGCTCCGTTGAATCAGGCCGTAGGTGCGTCGAGGATAGCGCGAATCAAGGCAGCATGCGCGCCGTGGCCCGCGCCTGGGCGGCGAGCCAGTCGGCCACGGTATCTACGTCGGGCGATCGAGCATGCGCGCCGCGTATCATGAAGTAGGCATGACGGGACGCGCTTTGCAGCGGCGGGCCCACGGCCACCAGCCGCTGCTGCGCCAGCAGCGGCTCGACCAGTGCCTGGCGGCCCAGCGCGACGCCGTGGCCGGCCAGCGCGGCGTGCACGATCTGGTCGTATTGATTGAAACGCAGCATGCCTTTGGGGCGCACGCTTCCCAGCTGGTGGGCCTGCAGCCACTCAGCCCATTGCAACCATGGGCGCGTGGGATCATCGAACTCCAGCAACACCAGGCGCGGCAGGCTCAAGGCGTCGATTGCGCCGATACCCTGGGACGGGTGCGCCACCGGCGCCACCGCCTCGCCAAACAGCCATTGCGCGGCTTCGGGCGCGGCATCGCGGGGCGTGTACCGGATGGCAATGTCTACGCCGTCGCGTTCAATGTCGAGCAGGCGATTATCGGCAGCGACCCGCACATCGACGGCCGGATGCTGTGCCTGGAATTCACCCAGCCTGGGCAACAGCCACAGCGAGGCCACCCCTATGGTGGTGGTGACCGTCACGGGAATACGGCGCTCGGGGGCGCGCCATTGCCCCGCCAGTTCCCCCAATTGAGACAGCCACGGATCGGCCATGTGGAACAACCGGGCGCCTTCGGACGTGAACGCCACCGAGCGGAACCCCCGCTTGAGCAAAGGCACGCCCAGATGCGCCTCCAGGGCGCGCACCTGGCGGCTGATGGCCGACTGCGTCAGGTGCAGGTCGCGCGCCGCGGCGGTGATGCTCATGCGCCGGCCCACTGCGACGAATCCGCGTATCAAGTCCAGGGGAGGCAGTTTGGAAAGGGGATATGACATTCCTGTAGCGCATGCGAATGCGACGTGGAAATCGGTTGAACAATCATACCCGGAGGGCGTTCAATAAGGCGTACTGGATCAACACATGTGTGGCGCGGAACCCTGCCGCCATGCAGCGGCGGAGAACTTCGATGGCCGGCGAACCGATCAGCCTGTATTGCGCAACGGGAATGTCAATGGCATTGACGCGCGATCCGGTGCGGGTGCGGCGCGTGCCGGGCCTGCGTATTCTTTGCCAGGCCGGCGTGGCATGGGTATCGGAATATCGGTGCCGCGACGACTACGTGCTTGGTGCCGGTGACACCGTGCGCCTGCGCGGCAATCGCGATATTGTGATGAGCGGGCTGCCCGACGCGCGGGTGGCGCTTTTCCTGGAGCCTACGTCATGACTGCAACTGCCTTGCCCTGCGAATTGTGGTTCGACTTCGCCAGCCCCTATAGCTACCTGGCGGTCGAGCGCGTCGAGCCCCTGGCTCGCCAAGCCGGCGTCGATGTCGTGTTGCGGCCGTTTCTGCTTGGTCCGATTTTCCAGGCGCAGGGGTGGAACGATTCGCCCTTTCGCCTGTTTCCCGGCAAGGGCGCATACATGATGCGCGACGTCGCGCGCCTGGCGGACAAGTACGGCATCGCCTACCAGCGACCCAGCCAGTTTCCGCGCATGAGTGTCCTGGCTGCGCGCGTGGCATTGCTGGGGCAAGAGCAGCCCTGGGGCGCCGGGTTCTGCCGTGCGGTGTTTCGCGCCAACTTTGCCGGCGATCTCGACATCCAGGACGAGTCCGTCGTGCGCAATTTGCTGCAAGCCCTGGACGTAAATGGCTCCGCCCTGGTGGAGCAGGCTCGCCAGGAAACCACCAAAGAGGCCTTGCGACGCCGCGTCGACCGGGCTCGCGAACTGGGCATCTTCGGCGCCCCTACCCTGATGGTGGGTAGCGAGATGTTCTGGGGTAACGACCGTCTGGAAGATGCCTTGCAATGGGCTGCAAGCGGGCGCAAGGCCGGGTCTTGAAACTGCCGCCCGGTTAAACAGGAGATTGACAATGTCTACCGACAAGAAAGTCATGATCGTCACCGGAGCCAGCCGCGGCATCGGCGCGGCTGTCGCCATGCTGGCCGCCCGGCGCGGCTATAGCGTCTGCGTCAATTATCGCCATCGCCGCGACGCGGCCGACGAGGTGGTGGCGGCCATCCGCGCCGAAGGCGGCCAGGCGATCGCCGTCGCAGCGGACATGGCCGACGAGGCGCAAGTCGTGCAGCTGTTCCAGGCGGTAGACCGCGAGCTGGGGCGCGTAGACGCCCTGGTCAACAATGCGGGGGTGCTGGAAACCCAGATGCGCGTAGAGGACATGGATGCGGCACGCGTCTCGCGCATCCTGGCCACCAACGTCGTAGGCGCGCTGGTCTGTTGCCGCGAGGCGGTGCGCCGCATGGCCCCCCGGCACGGCGGCCGGGGCGGGGCGATCGTCAACGTGTCGTCGGTGGCCGCCCGCCTGGGCTCGCCGGGCGAATACGTCGACTACGCGGCGTCCAAGGGCGCGCTGGATACGCTGACCATCGGGCTGTCGAAAGAAGTGGCTGCCGACGGCATCCGCGTCAACGCGGTACGCCCGGGAACGATCTATACCGATATGCATGCCAGCGGCGGCGAGCCCGGCCGGGTTGATCGCCTGGCAAGCTCGATTCCGCTGCAGCGCGGCGGCACCGTCGACGAAGTGGCCGGCGCCGTGATGTGGTTTTTCTCGGAAGAGGCCGGCTATACCACCGGCTCGTTCATCGAGGTGTCGGGCGGCAAGTAGCCCTGCGCCCCCCGCTGCCTATCGGCCGGTATTGGGGTAGTCGGGGCCCGCGTCATGAAAGCCGCCGGTGCTGTAAGGATTGACGGCGCCCGGGTGGGGCGGCCCCGCGCGGTGCGGGCCGTCGGCGCAGGCGGCCAGGGTCAGCCAATGTAAACGAGATTTCATGATGGTCTCCTGAGAGTCCTTGGAGCGGGCTGTCGTACGCCGGCGTACGACTCACTCCATCAGCCGCGCCAGTTCCACTCCGGGATCGTCCGCACGCATGAACGCTTCGCCAACCAGGAAGGCGTCTACGTTGTGGCGCCGCATCAGTTGGACGTCTTCCGGAGAAAGAATGCCGCTTTCGGTAATGACCCGCTTGCCGGCGGGGATCATGGGCAGCAGGTCCAGGGTGTTCTGCAAGCTGGTTTCAAAGGTGCGCAGATTGCGGTTGTTGATGCCGAGCAAGGGCGTCTGCAGGCTGAGCGCGACGTCGAGTTCCTTGGCGTCGTGCACTTCCACAAGCACATCCATGCCCAGTTCAAACGCGACGGCTTCCAGTTCGCGCAGGTGGGTGGGTGTCAGGGCGGCCACGATCAACAGCACGCAGTCGGCGCCCATGGCGCGCGCGGAGATGACCTGGTAGGGGTCGATGATGAAATCTTTGCGCAGCACGGGCAGCGGGCAAGCCGCGCGGGCGCGCCGCAGATTGTCGTGCGAGCCCTGGAAAAATTGCACGTCGGTCAGTACCGACAGGCACGCCGCGCCGTGCACCGCATAGGTGGCCGCGATGGCCGCCGGGTCGAAGTTTTCGCGCAGCACGCCCTTGGAGGGCGACGCTTTCTTGATTTCGGCAATGACGCCGGCCTTGCCCTGGGCGATCTTGTCTTCAATGGCCTGGGCAAAACCTCGCACGTCCTGGCGCGCCTGCGCCTCGCGCAGCAGCTCTGCTTCGCTGCGCATTTGGCGCGCGGTTGCGACTTCCTCAGCCTTGACGGCGAGAATCCTCGCGAGAATGTCGTTCATTTCAGGAATTTCCGGGTATATGTGCAGAACTCTTCCAGCTTGGCTCGCGCCGCGCCGTTAGCAATCGTTTCAAAAGCCAATTTCAGGGCTTCGGCAATGGTGGGGGCCTTATTGCCGGCATAAATGGCCAAGCCGGCATTGAAGCCGACGATGTCGCGGGCAACTCCGTCGACATTGTCCAACGCCTGGATGACAAGCTCGCGGGATTCTTCACGGTTGCTTACCTTGATGCCCCGATTAGACACCATTGCCAACCCATAGTCTTCGGGGTGGATTTCATATTCGCGCACTTCACCATCCTTGAGCTCTCCCACCATGGTGGAACCGCCCAGCGAAGCTTCGTCCATGCCATCTTTGCCATGCACCACCAACACGTGGCGCGACCCCAGGCGCTGCAAAACTCGTACCTGAATGCCGACCAGGTCGGGGTGGAACACGCCCATCAGCTGGTTGGCCGCGTTGGCGGGGTTGGTGAGCGGCCCCAGGATATTGAAAATGGTACGCACGCCCAGCTCTTTGCGCACGGGCGCCACGTTCTTCATGGCGCTATGGTGCGCGGGGGCGAACATGAACCCGATACCGGTGGCCTGAATGCATTCGGCGACTTCGGCGGGGCTGAGCGCAAGGTTCGCGCCCAGGGCTTCCAGCACGTCGGCGCTGCCGGACGAGGAAGACGCGCTGCGGCCGCCATGCTTGGCGATCGGCACGCCTGCGGCCGCCGCCACGAACATGGCAGTGGTCGAAATATTGAAGGTATGGCTGCCGTCGCCGCCGGTGCCGCACATGTCGAGCAGGTCTTGCGGATTGGGCGTGACCACCGGGGTGGCGAACTCGCGCATGACCTGGGCGGCGGCGGTGATTTCGCCGACGGTTTCTTTCTTGACCCGCAACCCCATCAGCAGCGCGCTGGCAATCTGCGGCGACATTTCGCCGCGCATCAGCATGCGCATCAGGTGCAGCATTTCATCGTGGAAAATTTCGCGATGCTCGATGCAGCGCGTCAGGGCTTCGGTGGGCGAGATGGACATGGTGTCGGTTCCTTTTATTGGATGTTCAGGAAGTTGCGCAGCAGGTCATGCCCATGCTCGCTCAGCACGGACTCGGGGTGAAACTGTACGCCGTATACCGGCAGTGTCTTGTGGCGCACGCCCATGATGTCGCCATCGGGCGCGGCGGCGGTCACTTCCAGGCAGTCGGGCAGCGTATCGCGCGCGATCGTCAGCGAGTTGTAGCGAATGACGGTATATGGCGAGGGCAGCCCCGCGAAAATGTCGGTGCCCCGATGCGTGATCTGCACGGTCTTGCCGTGCATGATCTGGGGGGCCCGCACAATGTCGCCGCCGTAGGCCGCGCCGATGGCCTGGTGGCCCAGGCATACCCCCAGGATGGGCACCTGGCCGGCAAAACGCTGGATCAGGGCCACCGACACCCCGGCCTCGGCCGGTGAGCAGGGGCCCGGCGACACGCAGATGCGGTCGGGTCGCAGCGCGGCGATTTCGTCGAGCGTGATCTGGTCGTTGCGGGCGACCTGCACATCCTGCCCCAGCTCGCCAAAGTACTGCACCAAGTTGTACGTGAAGGAATCGTAGTTATCGATCATCAGCAATCTAGACATGGCGATTCCTGTGCGTGGCAGCGAGCGGGAGTGTTTTGTTGTGGAATTTCAAGGGTTTGGGCGCGAGCGAACCCGCCCGGCGCCACCCTGGGAAGGGGCGATCATGGGTGACTGCGGGGAACAAGAGTACGGGCATTGGGCAGGTCTCCTTGGGTGTTGGAGCCGCCGTGCCGGAGTGCCATTCTGCTAAACCTTGCCTGCCGGTACGGCGGCAAGGTGCGGTTCGGGAACCGCAGCAACGTGCCGCTTCCTATTGGAAGCGCCACCACTTAGCAATATTGATCGATGTGATACGGGTCATGGCCGACCGGATGTTCGTTGGTTGCGGCAAGTTGCCACAAGTGAGGGGAATATTACCATGCGTGGCGCGCTCCGGCACATCCGGCCCTGCTCGAATGCATGCCGGTTTCCGCAGCGCGGAACGACTGCGCGCAAGTTGCCACGGGACTCGCAAGTTGCGTCATCATGCGCGATTTTGGTGCGCGGAAGCCTCATAAGCATGTAAGCTTCTGCTGCTGAACACAGTACGGCTGGCGTGTCGTTTCCGGCGATCCCGGAAGTCCCTGTCCGCAGTCATCGATCCACCGAAAATCAACAAAATACCAATCAACGTCGCATCCCATGCGGCATTGTGTGCATCGGCTCGCCTGTGGCAGTGGGCGATGCCATGCAATTCTTGAGGATGTTGTGTATGCAAGCTCAATCGACACCGCAGGCGCAGCGCATCGGGATTCCGCGCGAAACCTTTGACGGGGAAAAGCGCGTCGCATCGGTGCCCGATGCCGTCGCGAAGCTGGTCAAGCTGGGGTTCCAGGTAGCGGTGGAATCCGGGGCGGGGGAAGCCGCCAATTTCAGCGACGACGCCTACCGGGAGGCGGGCGCCGAGATCATTGACGGGGCTGCCGCGCTGTGGAGCGCGTCCGACATCGTATTCAAGGTGCGCCCGCCCACCGCCGACGAAGTGTCGCTCATGCGCGAAGGTGGCATGCTGGTGGGCTTTATCTGGCCGGCCCAGAATCCGGAGCTGATGCAGCAGCTGGCCGCCAGGAAGGCGACGGTGCTGGCCATCGACAGCCTGCCGCGCACCTTGTCGCGCGCACAGAAAATGGACGCGCTGACCTCGATGGCAGGCGTCAGCGGTTACCGCGCCGTGATCGAGGCCGCCAACGCCTTCGGGCGCTACTTCAATGGGCAGATCACGGCGGCGGGCAAGGTTCCGCCGGCCAAAGTGTTTGTCGCCGGCGCCGGCGTGGCCGGGCTGGCCGCCATCGGCACGGCCGCGAACCTGGGCGCCATTGTGCGCGCCAACGATACGCGGGCCGAGGTCGCCGACCAGGTCAAGTCGCTGGGTGGCGAGTTCGTCAAGGTCGACTACGAAGAAGAAGGCTCGGGCGGCGGCGGGTACGCCAAGGTCATGAGCGAGGGCTTCCAGGCGGCTCAGCGGGCGATGTATGCCGAGCAGGTCAAGGACGCCGACATCGTCATCACCACGGCGTTGATTCCCGGCAAGCCGGCCCCCAAGCTCATTACCGCAGACATGGTGCGCTCGATGCGCCCGGGCAGCGTGATCGTGGACATGGCCGGCGAGCAGGGCGGCAATTGCGAGCTTACCGTGCCGGGCGAGGCCGTGGTGCGCCATGGCGTGACCATCATCGGCTATACGGACCTGGCGTCGCGCCTTGCGAAGCAGTCGTCCACCCTTTATGCCACCAACCTGCTGCGCCTGGCCGAAGAGCTGTGCAAGGCAAAGGATGGCGTGGCAGTGGTCAACATGGAAGACGACGCGATCCGCGGCCTGACCGTCATCAACGCGGGCGAAGTCACCTGGCCCGCGCCGCCGCTGAAGCCCGCCGCGACCCCGCCGGCCAAGCCGGCCGCCGCGCCTGCGGCGAAGCCCGGCGGGCATGGCCACGGCGCCACCGGGCCGCTGCCGGCCAAGGCGGTGGCGGGCATTTTCGCGGCAGCTGCCGTTGCCTTCTGGTTCATCGGCAGTTATGCGCCCGCCGCCTTCCTGGGCCATTTCACGGTATTCGTGCTGGCTTGCTTCATCGGATACATGGTGGTGTGGAACGTCACGCCCGCGCTGCATACCCCGCTGATGAGTGTGACCAACGCCATTTCCAGCATCATCGCCATCGGCGCGCTGGTGCAGATTGCATCGCCCGACGCGGGGCAGGCGGGCCGGCCCGACGAATTGATCCGCTGGCTGGCGTTCATTGCGCTGGTGCTCACAGCCGTCAATATGTTCGGCGGCTTCGCCGTCACCCGCCGCATGCTGGCCATGTTCCGTAAATAATAAGTAGAGAAGAACATCATGTCCCAAAGTCTTGCTACGGTGGCGTACCTGGGCGCCGCCATCTTGTTCATCCTGAGCCTGGGAGGGCTGTCCAACCCCGAGACCTCGCGGCGCGGAAACTGGTTCGGTATTTTCGGCATGGCCCTGGCCGTGCTGGCCACGGTGTTCGGGCCTCGTGTCGATGCATCGGGCATTGCCTGGATCGTGGCAGCGTTGGTCATAGGCGGCGCCATAGGCCTGTACGCCGCCCGGATCGTCAAAATGACCCAGATGCCGGAACTGGTGGCCCTGATGCACAGCCTGGTGGGTCTGGCCGCCTGCCTGGTGGGGTTTGCCAGCTACGTCGATACCTCGTTGCAGCTCCAGGGCGCCGAGAAAGTCATCCACGAAATCGAGATCTATGTCGGCATCCTGATCGGCGCGGTAACGTTCTCGGGTTCGCTGATCGCTTTCGGCAAGCTCAATGGCCGCATCGGCGGCAGGCCGCTGCTGCTTCCGGCGCGCCATTGGCTGAACCTGGCCGCGCTGCTGGTGGTGATCTGGTTCGGGCGTGAGTTCATTCGCGCCGATTCGGTGGCCGACGGCATGGTGCCCCTGCTGGTAATGACGGCAATCGCCCTGTTGTTCGGCGTGCACATGGTCATGGCCATCGGCGGCGCCGACATGCCGGTGGTGGTGTCCATGCTCAACAGTTATTCGGGCTGGGCGGCGGCCGCCACCGGATTCATGCTGAGCAATGACTTGCTCATCGTCACGGGGGCGCTGGTCGGTTCTTCGGGCGCGATTCTGTCGTACATCATGTGCACCGCGATGAACCGCAATTTCATCAGCGTGATCGCCGGCGGCTTCGGGTCGGGCGCTTCGTCCGCCAAAAAGGGCGATGCGGCCGAGCAACAGGGTGAAGTCACCCCCATCGGCGCCGCCGAAACCGCCGAGATGCTGCGCGAGGCCAAGAGCGTGGTGATCGTGCCGGGCTACGGCATGGCGGTGGCGCAGGCCCAGCACACCGTCAACGACATTACCCGCACGCTGCGCGAAAAAGGCGTCGATGTCCGCTTCGCCATCCATCCGGTGGCCGGCCGCATGCCGGGGCACATGAACGTGCTGCTGGCCGAAGCCAAGGTTCCGTACGACATCGTGATGGAAATGGACGAGATCAACGACGATTTCCCCGATACCGATGTGGCCATCGTTATCGGCGCCAACGACATCGTCAACCCCGCCGCGCAAGAAGACCCGGGCAGCCCTATTGCCGGCATGCCGGTGCTTGAAGTGTGGCGCGCCCGCAATTCCATCGTGATGAAGCGGTCCATGGCGTCGGGGTATGCCGGGGTGGACAACCCGCTGTTCTACAAAGAGAACAACCGCATGTTGTTCGGCGACGCCAAGCAGATGCTGGACGAAGTGCTGGGCGCCCTGAAGGCGTAACGAAGGCGCTCGCGCCTGCCGCCACCGTGCGGCGGCAGGCGAGCGCCCGCACGCGCCGCGTCAGATGGGCTCGTCAAGCCCGTGCTGCACCTGTTCGGCGGCGCGCAGCACGGCGCGGGCCTTGGCCTCGGTTTCGGCCCATTCGAGCTCGGGGTCGGAATCCGCCACAATGCCCGCGGCCGCCTGCACGTATAGCGTGCCATCCTTGATGACACCCGTACGGATGGCGATTGCCACGTCCATTTCGCCGCCGTAGCTCAGGTAGCCGGCCGCGCCGCCGTAGATGCCGCGGCGCACCGGCTCGAGTTCGTCGATGATTTCCATGGCGCGCACCTTGGGCGCGCCTGTGAGCGTGCCGGCAGGGAAGGCGGCGCGCAGCACGTCCATGCTGCTCATGCCCGGGTTCAGGGCGCCGGTCACGTTGGACACCAGATGCATGACGTGCGAATAGCGTTCGATCGTCATGGTGTCGGTGACCTTTACCGAGCCCACTTCGGCCACCCGGCCCACGTCGTTGCGCGCCAGGTCTATCAGCATGACGTGTTCGGCGATTTCTTTCGGATCCGCGCGCAGCTCTTCGGCAAGCGCCAGGTCTTGTTCCGGGGTGGCGCCGCGCTTGCGCGTGCCGGCCAGCGGACGAATGGTGATCTGCGATTTGGGCGTGCCGTTGTCGCTGACCTGTTCCTGCCGCACCAGGATCTCGGGCGACGCGCCCACCACCTGGAAGTCGCCGAAGTTCCAGAAATACATATAGGGCGACGGGTTCAGCGAGCGCAGCGCGCGGTACAGCGACAGCGGCGAGTCGCGGAACGGCTTGGCGATCACCTGGCCGACCTGGACCTGCATCAGGTCGCCCGCCGCGATGTATTCCTTGGCGCGGCGCACGGCGGCCAGGTAGTCTTCCTTTTTGAAGTCGCGCCGTTCTTCGGTCTGCATGCTGGCGTGGCTGTAGGGAATGTCCACGGGGCGACGCAGTTTGGCGCGCAGATCCAGCAGGCGCTGCTGCGCGCGGCTATAGGCCTCGGGCTGCGAGGGGTCGGCATACACCATCAGGTAGGTGCGGCCGGCCAGGTTGTCGACGATCACAAGTTCATCGACGTGCATCAGCATGATGTCGGGCGTGCCGCCCTGCATGCCGGCCGGAAACGGCTTGGTGGCCGGGCCCAGTCGCGGTTCGATGTGGCGCACCGTGTCGTAGCCGAAGTAACCGGCCAGGCCGCCGCAAAACCGGGGCATGCCGGGGCGCACGGCTACCTTGAAGCGGCCCTGGTACTGCTCGATGAAAGCGAGCGGATCGCCCTGGTTCGTCTCGATTACCTGCCCGTCGCGCAACACTTCGGTGGTGGTGCCTTCGGCCCGGATCACAGTGCGCGCCGGCAGGCCGATGAACGAATACCGTCCGAAGCGCTCGCCGCCGACCACCGATTCCATCAGGCAGCTCATGCGCCCGCCCTGCGCGCCGCTGTGGGCCAGTTTCAGATAGATGGCCAGCGGCGTATCCAGATCGGCGTAGGTTTCGGCCACCAGCGGAATGCGGTTGTATCCCTGTGCTGCCAGTGCTTTGAATTCAATTTCGGTCATGGGGGTCTCGCAGGTTTCTTGGGGGCTACGGGCCGGGCACGCAACAAAAAAGCCCGGTCCAGTGATGGGTCCGGGCTTAGGCGCTGTGTTCGTACAGCTTCGGCACTAGTCGGCAAACGCGTCCAGGGCCGGGAAGGGAATCATCGCCACCCGGAAGACCAACGCCACCAGCGCCACGCGGCGCTGTGCTGGAAGGTCTTGGGGCAGGCGATCATTGATGAGAAAAATCTGCTTGTTGCGCTGGAGGCAAAGCGCCGGGATCAGGAGGCCGCGCCATCCAGGGCGGCTGCCGGATTTCCGGGCTGGCCCTTGGTGCGGTCGGCGTTCCAGAGTGCGATCCACTGGGCGGCTTCGACGATGCCGGCAACTATACCATCGACATCCAGGCTGTGCACATCCTGCCCTTCGTTGTAGCCGTAAGGCACGGCCAGCACTTGCACGCCGGCGGCGCGGCCCGCCAGTGCGTCGTTGACCGAGTCGCCGATCGCCACGGCCTGCGCCGGGGCCACGCCCAGGCGCTCGCAGGCGTACAGCATCTGGTCGGGGTCGGGCTTGCGGCGCGCGCAGGTGTCTCCGCACACCACTTCCTGGAAAAAGCCCGCCAGGCCGGTGCGCTGCAATAGCGGCAGGGTGAACTCGGTGGGCTTGTTGGTGACGACAGCCAGCTTCAGGCCCTGGTCGCGCAGCGCTTTCAGTCCTTCGATGACGCCGTCGAATACCGTCGCCTTGTCGCCGTTTACCAGGTGATAGTGGCGGAAAAACGATGCGCGGGCGCGGGCGAACAGTTCGGGGTCGGGTTCGGCATCGTGCAGCGAGCCGGCCAGCGCTCGGCGCACCAGGTTGTCGACGCCTTTGCCCACGAAAGTGGCGATTACGTCTTCGCGCAGGGGGGGCATGCCCAATTCGATGCGCATGGCGTTGGCGGCATGGGCCAGGTCGGGCACCGAGTCGAGCAGGGTGCCGTCCAGGTCGAGCAGAACGGCGTGGAATGTGGTCATGACGGGCCTCACGCGGTCAGGGTGCCGGCCTTCGCGATTTCGTCGCGCAGGGCCTGGATGACTGCGGCGTAATCGGGCTTGCCGAAAATGGCCGAACCGGCCACGAAGGTATCTGCCCCGGCGGCGCGGATCTGCGCGATATTGTCGACTTTCACCCCGCCATCGACTTCAAGCAGGATGGGCTGGCCGCCCTGTTGCGTCCAGCGGTCGATGCGCGCCCGCGCATCGCGCAGCTTGGCCAGCGTGCCGGGAATGAAGCTCTGGCCGCCGAAGCCGGGGTTTACCGACATCAGGAGCACCACGTCGAGCAGGTCCATGACGTGGTCCATGGCGTCCAGGGAGCTGGCCGGATTGAACACCAGGCCGGCCTGGCAGCCGTGGTCGCGGATCAGCGACAGGGTGCGGTGCACATGGCGCGAGGCTTCGGGGTGAAAGGTGATGATGTTGGCGCCCGCCTTGGCAAACTGGGGAATCAGTTCGTCGACCGGCTCGACCATAAGGTGCACGTCGATAGGCACCTGCACGTGCGGCCGGATTGCGGCGCAGACCATGGGGCCGATGGTCAGATTGGGAACGTAATGGTTGTCCATGACGTCGAAGTGGATCCAGTCGGCGCCGGCGTCGACGACATTGCGGACTTCTTCGCCCAGGCGGGCGAAGTCGGCAGACAGGATACTGGGCGCGATACGAGTGGCGGCCTGAGACGCAGTAGGCATGATGATCGGGGTTTCCGCGGGCATAATGTGCCATTATTGTAGTTTGCCGTACCAGAATGCCGCCCGGTCCGGTTACAACCGCCCGCGGCAGGCTCCCTTTACCAGCGCTCATCGGGAAAGGCCCGTGAAACCCTACGACCTGACCGTCACCGTTGCTCCGGTTTTCGTGCCCGAGCAATCCGATCCCGCCGAACAGCAGTATGTGTTCGCCTACACGGTGCGCATCACCAATACCGGCGAGCACCCTGCGCAAGTCATCAGCCGTCACTGGATCATCACGGACGGCGACCAGCGTGTCCACGAAGTGCGTGGCCTGGGGGTAGTGGGGCAGCAGCCGCTGCTGGCTCCCGGCGAAACCTTCGAATACACCAGCGGCTGTCCGCTGAACACCCCCGTGGGCACCATGAGGGGTACTTACCATTGCGTGGGCGAGAACGGAATTCCGTTCGAGGTGCCCATCCCCGAATTCCTGCTGGCCATGCCCCGCACGCTGCACTGACACGGCGGCATGCCGGCATTTTTCCGTATTTGTACATGAAGCGTTTACTGAGCCTGTTGTGCATGCCGCCGCTGTTGGCGGCATGCAGCCTGACGCAAGTTCCGCCCGAGCCGGGCCAGCAGGCGCCGGCCGCCTCGCCGGGCGCGCCATCTGTAACCGGACCGCTGGTCGTGCCGCCGCTGTCGGCGTTGCCGGACACGCCCGCGCGGGCGCTGGGCGGGCGCTTCCAGCGGGCAAACTGGGCCGACCTGCCGGGCTGGTCGGCCGACGACCTGTCTCAGCTGTGGCCGCTGTTCATCCGCAACTGCAAGGGGCTGATGCGGCCCACCAGCGGCAACCTGGCCGCGCCGGCGCGCGCCGCGCCACGGGTCTGGCAGCCGGTTTGCGCGGCCGCCGCCGATCTTGGGCAAGATCCCCTCGACGCCGCCACGGTGCGGGAATTCGTGCAGACGCATCTGCAGCCCTGGCGCCTGAGCGGCGCCGACGGCCGCCCGGCCGCCAACACGGTCACGGGCTACTACGAACCGTTGGTGCGCGGGTCGCGGCGGCAGGGCGGGGTGTACCAGTGGCCGCTTTACGCCGTGCCCGACGATCTGCTCACCATCGACCTGGGCGCGGTATACCCGGAATTGGCCGGCAAGCGGGTGCGCGGCAAGCTGGTCGGCAAGCGGGTGGTGCCCTACGACACGCGCGCCGCCATTGAGTCGTCGAACCGCAAGCCGCCGGCCATCGTCTGGGTTGACGACCCCGTCGACAACTTTTTCCTGCAGGTGCAGGGATCCGGCCGCGTGCTGCTGACCGACGGGCCGGACGCGGGCACCACAATACGGGTGGCGTATGCCGACCACAACGGCCAGCCTTATGCATCCATCGGACGCTGGCTGATCGACAAGGGCGAATTGGGCGCCGACCAGGCTTCGATGCAGAATATACGGGCCTGGGCGCAGCGCAATCCGCAGCGCGTGCGCGAAATGCTCAATGCCAATCCGGCTGTGGTGTTTTTTCGCGAAGAGGCCGTCACCGACCCCGAGCTCGGTCCCAAGGGCGCCTACGGCATTCCGCTGGCGCCGCGTCGTTCCATTGCCGTGGACGCCGGTTTCGTGCCGCTGGGTGCGCCGGTGTACCTGGCCACGACGTGGCCGGCCTCCGACCGGCCGCTGCGGCGCCTGGTATTCGCGCAAGATACCGGCGCCGCCATCCGCGGCGCCGCGCGGGCCGACTTTTACTGGGGATATGGCGACGAGGCCGGCGCCCTGGCGGGCCGCATGAAACAGCGCGGCCAGATGTGGGTGCTGTGGCCCCGGCAGGCAGGGGAGCCCAGCGCGCGATGACTCACCAGATAGTCGTTTGCGGCGCCGGCATTATTGGTTTGGCCAGCGCCCTGGCGCTGGCGCGTCGCGGGCTGCGCGTCGCGTTGCTGGCGCCTGCATCGACGGTGCCCGCCGCCGACCCCGATACCTATCATCCGCGTGTCTATGCCATATCGCCGGCCAGCCAGAAGTTCCTGGCCGGGCTGGGAATCTGGGACGCCCTTCCGACCGCACGCATCACGCCGGTGCAGGCCATGGAAATCCATGGCGACGCGGACGGCCGGGTCGACCTCGATGCCTGGCATGCGGCGCAGCCGCAGCTGGCCTGGATCGTCGAGTCCGGTGAAATCGAACGCGTGCTGATCCAGGCCGTGCGCATGTTCGCGATTCCGTGGTTGCCCGAACGTTGCGTGGGGTACCGCGATGGCGCGGTGGAAACCAGCTCGGGGCAGTGGCTGCGCGCCGAGCTGTTCGTGGGCGCCGATGGCGCTTCTTCGCCCCTGCGCGCCGCGGCCGGCATTGCGCACAAATCAGTGCCATACGAAGACACGGGCCTGGTGGCGCACCTTGACGCCGAACGCCCGCACCATGGCACGGCTTTCCAGTGGTTCCGCGACGACGGCGTGCTGGCGCTGCTGCCGCTGCCCGATACGTCGGCGGGGCCGCAGGTATCGATGGTGTGGTCCATGCACAACCCGCAGGCGGCGGCGTTGCAGGCGCTGGCTCCGCAAGAACAGGCCGATCGGCTGCAAGACATGCTTGCGCAGGCTTCGCACGGGCGGCTGGGCCGCCTGACGCTGCGCGGCAAGGTGCACGGTTTTCCGCTGACGCTGGATCAGGCGCAAATGACGGCGCCGGGCATCGCGCTTGCCGGCGATGCCGCGCATCGCGTGCACCCGTTGGCGGGGCAGGGCCTGAACCTGGGGCTGGGCGATGTCGAAGCGCTGGCGCGCATCGTGGCAGAGCGCGAGCCCTACCGCACGGCCGGCGACCCGCGGGTGTTGCGCCGCTACCAGCGCGCCCGCGCCGAGTCGGTGTTGGCCATGCGGTTGGCTACCGACGGCCTTTACCGGCTGTTTGGCGCTCGGGCGGCGCCGCTGGCCTGGCTGCGCAATGCAGGCATGCAATGGGTGGACGCCGCGCCCGTCCTGAAGCGCTATTTGATCAACGGGGCCTCGCGCAATTAAGCCGGGCCAGGAGTACTCATGAACTTCCGAATTTCCGCAGTCTTGTCCGGCGCCGCATGCGCGGTGGGGTTGGCCCTGGCGGGCAGCGCGTGGGCGCAGGCGCCCGCTGCGCAGCAGGACAAGGTTTATTCCACCGAATCTGTCGCGGATCCGGCCGCGCAGGCCGTCAAAGATCGCTTCGCGCAGCGGTTCGGCGAACTCAGTGTGACGGCCGTGCGCCGCACCCCCTATGGCATTTTCGAAGTGCAGCTGGGCACCGAGCTGGTCTACACCGACGAAAACGTGACCTGGGTGATGGAAGGCCCGCTCATCGACGCGGCCACGCGGCGCGACGTCACGCGGGAGCGCCAGGAAAAGCTGGGTGCGGCGGCGTTTGACGAACTGCCGCTGGACATGGCCGTCAAGCAGGTGCGCGGCGACGGGTCGCGCAAGATGGCCATTTTCGAAGACCCCAACTGCGGCTATTGCAAGCAACTGCACAAGACGCTGCAAGACGTCGACAACCTGACCATCTACACCTTCCTGTATCCGGTGCTGACGCCCGATTCCACGACCAAGTCGCGCAACGTCTGGTGCGCCAAGGACCAGGCTCGGGTGTGGCAAGACTGGATGCTGCGCGGCCAGACGCCGCCGAGCGCCGAATGCGACGCGCCTATCCAGCAGGTGCTGGCGCTGGGGCAGAAGCTGATGGTGCGCGGCACGCCCGCCATCTTCTTCGAGGACGGCAGCCGCCTCAACGGCGCTGCGCCGCTTGAAATGATCGAGGCCCGTCTGGGCCAATAACCGGAGCTTGCCGTGAATGACGATGCCATCAAGGTCGCGCTGCTGGATGACTACCACGGCGTGGCCGAACGCTACGCCGACTGGAGCACGCTGGGCGCCAACGTCCAGGTGCAGTCGTTTCGCGACTACCTGCCCGAAAGCGCGCGGGTGCAAGCGCTGCAGCCGTTCGATGTCATCGTCGCCATGCGCGAGCGCACCCCGTTTCCCGCGCAACTGGTCAATGCCCTGCCCAGGTTGCGCCTGCTTATCACCACGGGCATGCGCAACCTGGCCATCGACATGGATGCCTGCCGTGATCGCGGCGTGGTCGTCTGCGGGGCGCCGGGCAGCGCGGACGCCAATACGGCCACGGCCGAACTGGCCTGGGCCCACATCCTTGCGCTGTTCAAGAACCTGACCATCGAAGACGCCAATATGCGGCGGGGCCTGTGGCAGACCGGCATGCCCCAGCCGCTGGCAGGCAAGTGCCTGGGCGTGGTGGGGCTGGGCAAGCTGGGCGCCGCGGTGGCCCAGGTGGGCAAGGCCTTCGGCATGCAGGTGCTGGCCTGGAGCCCCAACCTGACGCCCGAGCGTGCGCAGGCCGCTGGCGTCGGGTTCGCATCCAAGCACGAGCTCTTCGCCAACGCGGATGTGGTCAGCCTGCACCTGGTCCTGAGCGAAAGCACGCGCCAGGTCGTGGACGTCGCTGCGCTGGCCGCCATGAAGCCCACCGCGTTCCTGGTGAATACGTCGCGCGCGGGTCTGGTCGATCAAGACGCCCTGGTGGATGCGCTGCGCAAGGGCCGGCTGGCCGGCGCCGGCCTGGATGTGTATCCCGAAGAGCCGCTGCCCGCCACCGATACGCTGCGCGCCTTGGACAACGTGGTGCTTACGCCGCATCTGGGGTATGTCAGCCCCGAGAACTTCACGGTGTTCTACCGCAGCGCCCTAGAAGCGGTGCAGGCCTGGATGGCCGGCAACCCCATACGCGTTCTCAACGCGTAAAAATCCCGTAATAGTCGCCTGACAGCGGGGCGGCCGGCGCGGCCGCCTAGCGCCGCTCGAACATCACTTTCTGCTCGGTCAGTGCGGGTTCATTGTCGGCGCAGCCCGCGCCGGCGCCGCCATGCGGCGTCGCGGGTTCCGACGGGTCGATGTGGTCGAACGCCGTATCGCCGCCGGCATCGGGCACTCCGGTGGGCTTCAGGCCCGCGAAGTCGAACAGGTCGCGGTCCATCAAGTGCGACGGCACGATGCGCGACAGCGCATTGAACACGTTCCATGAACGACCGGGATGCCGGCGGTCCCACTCGCGGATCATGCGGCCCACTTCTTGCCGCTTCAGGTTTTCCTGCGAGCCGCACAGGTTGCACGGAATGATGGGAAACTGCTTGAATGCCGCGTAGGCGATCAGGTCGCTCTCGGGCACATAGGCCAAGGGGCGGATCACCGTATGCCGGCCGTCATCCGACACGAGCTTGGGCGGCATGGCCTTGGCCTTGCCGCCGTAGAACAGGTTCAGGAAAAACGTCGCAAGAATGTCGTCCCGGTGGTGGCCCAGCGCGATCTTGGTGGCGCCCAGTTCGCTTGCCACCCGGTACAGGATGCCGCGCCGCAGCCGCGAACACAGCGAACACATGGTTTTTCCCTCGGGAATGACCCGGGTCACGATCGAATACGTGTCCTGTGTCTCGATGTGAAAGGGCACGCCCAGCGAACTCAGGTAATTGGGCAGGACATCGGCCGGAAAGCCGGGCTGCTTCTGGTCGAGATTCACCGCGACGATGTCGAACGAAAAGGGGGCCCTCTTGCGCAGATTGATCAGGATGTCGAGCAGCGAATACGAATCTTTGCCGCCCGACAGGCACACCATGACGCGGTCGCCTTCCTCGATCATGTTGTAGTCGGAGATCGCGCGGGTGGTTTCGCGCGCCAGGCGTTTGCTGAGCTTATTGCCCTCGTGGCGGATCTTTTCTTCGGCGGGAGTACGCGCCACGGGGGCGGTGTCGACAAGGTCTTGCATGACAGGAGCCTAGCGGTTGATCTGTATTTCGACGCCCACGGCCGCGCAGTCGGAGAACGCCATGGGTTTGCTGATGCGCAGGCGCAGCGCCCGCACCTCGTCGAAGTCGCGCAACAGGCGCGCCGCCACCTGTTCCGTCAGTGTTTCGATCAGGTTGACGTGGGCCTGCGTGCATTCTTCGACAATGGCTTCGCGCAGGCGGCGATAGTCGAGCACGCTGTGGATATCGTGATCGTCGACCGTGCGCGTGATGTCGACGTCGAATTCGGCGTCGATATGCAGGGGTTGGGTCGCGCGGCGTTCGTGTTCAAGGATGCCGATACGGGCGTCCAGTGCCAGCCCGGAAAGGATGATGCGGCGTGTAGGCATGATGAATACCTAAAAGACAGAAACGGGATTGTAAGGCGGGCGGCGCGGCTGGCTACAATCCGGGCTGATGTGCCGCGGGCGGCGCAATGCTAAGCCTTACGGAAGACGAGTTTCATGCAGCAATACGACGCAGTGATCGTGGGCGGCGGCCCGGCCGGCGCCTCTTGCGCCATCTGGCTTGCCCGGCTGGGCCTGGATGCGCTGCTGGTCGAGGCCGCCGCGCAACCCGGCGGGCTTGCCCACGACAACCCGTTCAACGATGACTGGATCGCCGTGCTGCCCGACGTCACGGGCCAGCAGGTCGCAGCCAATATTGCCCGCAGCGTGCGGGCCGCCGGGGTGGCCACGCGGCTGAACACGGTGGCGCGCCGGGTGGTTTGTCGCGACGGGGGCTTTGACGTGGAACTCGAGGCAGGGGGCCAGGCAATGCAGGCGCGAGGGCGTGCGCTGGTGATCGCCTCCGGTGTGCGTGCTCGTGGCCTGCCGGGCCGGCCCGCGGACGCCTCCTGGCCCGGCGTGCTGGTCGGTCCGGGCTCGGCCATCATGGCGCAGGACTACACCGGCCAGTCGGTGGCGGTGCTGGGCGGCGGCGATAACGCGTTCGAGAATTTCGTCTACGTGCGCAATCGCGGCGCAGGCGAAGTACATCTGTACGCACGCACCGTGCGCGCCCAGCAGCAATGGGTGGCGCGCGCCGGCAACGAGGGCGTGCATGTCGGCCAATATGTGGTCGATCCTGTGGCGCGCACCGTCAACGGCCAGGCGTACGACCTGATCCTGGTGTTCTACGGCTGGGAGCCGCAAGCCGCCTTCGCCGATGGCCTGGGCCTGCAGCGCGATCCGCGTGGTTACATCCACACCGACCCGGCCACGGCCGAGACCAGCGTGGCGGGCGTGTACGCCATAGGCGAAGTGGCCAACCGCATGCATCCCTGCGTGGTGACCTCCATGGCCGACGGCGTGGTCGCCGCCAAAGCCATCCAGCGCCGCCACGAACGCGGCGCAGCATAAAGGCAGCCGTATCCGCGCGAGGTGTCTGACACCCTCCGGGAGTCAGACACCAGTGGCACCTAGAAGGCGCCGTTACCGCAGTGTCCGATTCCCGAAGGGTGTCAGACACCGTTGGCAGGCAGAAAGCGCCGTTACTGCAGTGTCTGACTCCCGAAGGGTGTCAGACACCGATGGCAGGCAGAAGGCGCCGTTACTGCAGTGTCTGACTCCCGAAGGGTGTCAGACACCGATGGCACGCAGAAGGCGTCGTTACTGCAGTGTCTGACTCCCGAAGGGTGTCAGACACCCACGGCGGGCAGAAGGCGTCGTTACTGCAGTGTCTGACTCCCGAAGGGTGTCAGACACCGACGGCAGGTAGAAGGCGCCGTTACTGCTGTGTCTGACTCCCGAAGGGTGTCAGACACCGATGGCACGCAGAAGGCGTCGTTACTGCAGTGTCTGACTCCCGAAGGGTGTCAGACACCGACGGCAGGCAGAAGGCGTCGTTACCGCAGTGTCTGACTCCCGAAGGGTGTCAGACACCGACGGCAGGCAGAAGGCGCCGTTACTGCAGTGTCTGACTCCCGAAGGGTGTCAGACACCGACGGCAGGTAGAAAGCGTCGTTACCGCAGTGTCTGACTCCCGAAGGGTGTCAGACACCGACGGCAGGCAGAAGGCGCCGTTACTGCTGTGTCTGACTCCCGAAGGGTGTCAGACACCGACGGCGGGCAGAAGGCGCCGTTACTGCAGTGTCTTCTCCCTGGGCCGGGCAGGACGCTGGACGGCCCAAACCGCGCCTTCCGCTATTTGGCAGTCAGCACACAATCCAGCGCGGCCGGCGGCGCCAGCCGCACCGTAAAGGCCCGCAGTTCGTCGCGGCGGAACACGTGCACGGTAACGCGGTCGCCCGGTCGATACTGGGCCAGCAACTGTTCCAGCCCGGCCGAATCATCCACCCGCAAGCCGTCGATGGCCACCAGGGTATCGCCGGCGGCCAGCCCGCCCTTATGTGCCGCTCCGCCTTCGAGCACCGTGGCCAGCACCAGGGAATCTGCCTGCTTGCGCGTGCGCACGTCCAGCGACGGGATGTTCAGGGATGCCTTCCATTGCAGCCCGATGCCATGTGGCGCCAGCAGTTCGGCCAACGGCACGTCGGCCGTGCCGTAGGCGTATCGCGCCACAAAGCGGCGCACATCCACGCCGGTGGCCTCGCGCACCAGCGCGGGCAGTGCGTCTTCGGGTACGCCCACCGGCTTGCCGCGATAAAAATCCCGGCCGTAGCGCCGCCACAGCAGCCGCATCACGTCGTCCAGCGACGCCGCCCCACCGCTTTCGCGGCGGATCGTCAGGTCCAGGCCCAGCGCCACCAGCGCACCCTTGGTGTAGTAGCTCACCAGCGCGTTGGGCGAGTTTTCGTCCTGCTTGTAGTAGCGCGTCCAGGCGTCGAACGAGCTTTCGGCCACCGATTGCTTGTGGCGCCCTGGCGTGCGCGCCACGCTGGTGATGGTCTTGGCCAGCAGGCGCAGATAGTCGGCCAGGCTTACCGTGCCAGAGCGCAGCAGCATCAGGTCGTCGTAATACGACGTAAAGCCTTCAAATACCCAAAGCAGGCGCGTCAGGGCCGGCTGTTGCAACGAATAGGGCGCAAAGGCGGCGGGCTTGATGCGCTTGACGTTCCAGGTGTGGAAATATTCGTGGCTGAGCAGCCCCAGAAAGCCGCGGTAGCCATCGCCCTGGCCTTGCTGGCCTTGCACGGGAAGGTCTTTGCGCGAGGCCATCAGTGCCGTGCTGGCGCGATGTTCCAGGCCGCCGTAGCCGTCGCCCACCACCATGGTCATGAACACATAGCGGTCGCTGCTGTCCAGGAACGGCGCGCGCTTGCTGCGAGGTTCAAAAAGTGCGATCTGCGCTTCGCAGATGCGGCGGGCGTCGTCGGCGATGCGCGCCAGGTCCAGCCGCGGCGCCACGCCGGTGAACACCAGCTCGTGCTCCGCGCCATGCGCGGTAAAGCGCGCCACCTGTGGCGTGCCCATTTCCACGGGGTGATCGATCAGGGCGTCGTAATCGGGAGCCAGGTAGCGGCCAAAACCGTGGCGCCGTGCCGCGCCGGCGTAGCCGCGCGCTTCGGGCAGGCTGGTATAGACCTTCCAGCCATCGATGCCCCGCGGGGGCTCCAGGTCGAGCAGGCAGGGCGCCGATTCGCGGCCTGCTACGCGCAGGAATACGCTCGTGCCGTTGAAAAATCCGTGCGTTTCGTCCAGGTGCGCGCCGCGCACCGACAGGTCCCAGGCGTAGACCGTGTACTCGACCTGCAGCGGCCCTTCGCAAGGCGCGGCCTGCCAGGTATGGTTGTCGATCTTGGTTACGGCAACCGCGCGGCCGCCGGCACGGGCGTGCAGCGTTTCGATCTGCCGGGAAAAATCGCGGATCAGGTAGCTGCCGGGTATCCAGGCGGGCAATGCCAGGCGCTGGCCGGCGGAGTCCGGCTCGGGCACCGTCAAGGTGACGCGGTAGCGGTGGCCGGCGGGGTCGTAAGGCTCAAGGCGGTAAATTACGGGTTTGTCCATTGCGGTATCTTACTTTCCCAAACACGATTTTCCAGGAGACTTCCATGAGCGAATCATTTGTGCTGGTCGAAACCCGCGGCCGGGTCGGGCTGTTGACGCTTAACCGCCCCAAGGCGCTCAATGCGCTCAATGATCAGCTGATGGACGAGTTGGGCGCCGCGCTGCTGGCCTTCGACGCCGACGACGGTATCGGCGCGATCGTGATCACCGGCAGCGAAAAGGCCTTTGCGGCCGGTGCCGACATAGGCGCCATGAAAGACTGGTCGTACATGGACGTGTACGCCAGCGAATACATCTCGCGCAACTGGGAAACCATCAAACGCGTGCGCAAGCCGGTCATTGCCGCGGTGGCGGGCTATGCCCTGGGCGGCGGCTGCGAACTAGCCATGATGTGCGACATCATCATTGCCGCCGACTCGGCCCGCTTCGGCCAGCCGGAAATCAAGCTGGGCGTCATCCCTGGCGCGGGCGGCACGCAGCGCCTGCCGCGCGCGGTGGGTAAGGCCAAGGCCATGGACCTGGTGTTGACCGCCCGCCTGATGAAAGCCGAAGAGGCCGAGCGTGCCGGCCTGGTTTCGCGGGTCGTGCCTGCCGACAAGCTGCTCGACGAGGCCATTGACGCCGCCACCGTCATCGCATCGATGTCGCTGCCCTCGGTCATGATGGCCAAGGAATGCGTCAACCGCGCGTACGAATCGCCGCTGAACGAGGGCGTGCTGTTCGAGCGCCGGGTGTTCCATTCGCTGTTTTCCACGGCCGACCAGAAAGAGGGCATGGCGGCGTTCGTCGAAAAGCGTCCGCCCGCGTTCCAGCACAAGTAAATCCGGCGGGCGCAGGGGGCGCCCGGGCAAGGGTACGCGCGGTCCACACCCGGTTTCGCGCTGTAACTTTTACGTCGCACACTGTTGCGGTGTCCGAGCCTATTCTGTAACGGCGTTATGTTGGAAGGTGGCCGCCTGGCAGCAGGCGGCCGGCTCATTTGCCAATACGAACAAGGAGCCCCTCATGCATTGTCGCCCGTCCATTCCCGCCCGCCGCTGGCGCACCGCCACTCTGGCGGGCGCCCTGGGAGCCTGCTTTGCCTGCGCTGCGCTCGCCCAGGAGCCTCGCCACACACTGCGGCTGGTTTCCGAAACGCCTGCCGTGGCCTCCAGCGCGCCCCTTTCTGCCCAGGAACTGCGCGATACCGCAGTAGATGCGTATCTGTACGCCTATCCGCTGGTCTTGATGGAGGCCACGCGCCGCAGTTCGACCCAGGTGCAGCATGCGCTGGCCGGCAAGGCGCCCATGAACCAGTTCGGCCACCGGACGGTCTTCCCGGATCCGGGCAACACAGACGTCGCCTGGCCCAGCACCGACATGTTGTATTCCAGCCTGTGGTACGACGTATCCCGGCAGCCCCTGGTCATACGCGTGCCCGCCTCGGGCGGCCGCTATTACGCGTTGTCGCTGCTGGATATGTGGACCGACGAATTCGATTCGCGCGGTACCCGCACCACGGGCAACGGCGAGCAAACGTTTGTGCTTGTGGGTCCGCATTGGCAAGGCATCGCGCCCGCAGGCATGGACGTCGTGCGCAGCCCCACCAACATGGGGTGGCTGATCGCGCGCATCCAGGCTGGGGGGCCGCATGAATATGCGGCCGTCAACCAGTTCCAGGCGGGGCTGACGGCCACTGCGTTGCCGGTGGCTCCGCCGGCGCCGGCCACGCCGCCGCGGCCCGGGGCGGCCAAGCCGGCAGTCTGGCCCCAGAGCCCGGCCAGCCCGGGGTATTCGCCAGTGGGGGCGGCGTCGGCTCTGCCGCCGCCCGCGCCTGTGCAACCGGCGTCCTCGGTCACCTGGGACACTCAGGGCACGCCGGGGCAGCAAGTCGCCGCCATGGACCCGGCCACATTCTTCACCGTGTTTTCCGAGCTCCTGCAGGCCAACCCGCCGCACGCGAACGACAACGCCATACTGTCGCGCCTGCGTCGCATCGGCCTGGCCGGCCCCCAGCCCTTCGTGTATTCGAACCTGGATCCGGTGGTGCAACAGGCGCTGGCGGACGCGCGTCCCGTGGCGGGCCGCCGCATCGCGGACGCGGTTGCGCGCATGGGCACGCCCCTGAACGGCTGGAACACCGTGCTGCATGGCATCGGTTCATACGGCACCGACTATACGCGCCGGGCCGCGGTTGCCTACGCCGGGCTGGGCGCCACCACGCCGCATGACGCCCTGTATCCCATAACCACCGTGGACGAAGACGGTGAGCTGCTCGATAGCAACGAAGAGTACGTCCTGCACTTCGACAAGGGGCAGTTGCCGCCCGTCAATGCGTCGTGGTCGCTGACCTTGTATAACGCCCAACAAGGCCTGGCGCCCAACCGCAAGGGCCGCTATGCGCTGCGCAGCACCGATCCCCTGCAATACAACGCCGACGGCTCGCTCGATATTTACATTCAGCGCGACGATCCGGGCCCCGGCAAGTCGCAGAACTGGCTGCCCGCCCCCGACCAGGGCAACTTCATGCTCAACATGCGCCTGTATTGGCCCCAGGACATCGCGCTCGACGGCCAGTGGGCTCCGCCGCCGGTCCGGGAAGACTAACCCTCGGCACACCCCGGCCGGGCGTCATCCGGCGCCCCGCTGCCGCAGCTGCCGGCCCGCACCAAATATTGGTGCGGGCCGGCAGCTTTATTTGCTCGGTCAAATCGAATCACGCTATACTCTACGGGTTTGACGCTTGCGGGATAAAAACACATGGCAAACCTGTCGCGCATGTGTGTTCGCAAGAGCGGGGAAGCCTGATGCAAAGCCTGGTGCAACACAATCCGGTGCTTACCGAAGCCGATCGCGCGGCGCTCGATGCTCAGGCTTGCCGGGGGCTCTTGTGGGCATTGGCGGCGCAGGGGGCCATGGGGCTCGCGGCGGCATTAATTGCAGGGATCATTGCGGGTAAGGCGGCCGGGTTGTCGGCGTTGGCGGGGGCGGGTGCGTATTTCGTACCCAATGCGTTGTTTGCATTGCGTCTGCTCGTCAACGTGCTCAAGTCGGGTCGAGCCAATCCTGTTACTTTTTTCCTAGGCGAGGCGGCCAAGTTGCTCATGACGGCATTGCTGTTGTGGCTGCTGTCGCGTGTGGCGCAAAACTGGCTGGTATGGCCGGCTGTGCTGCTCGGGCTGGTCTTCACGCTCAAGGGCTATCTCCTGTTGTTAATGTTCCGCAAGTTGTCATAGCTGCTTAGAAATCATGCAAACGTCCGGCTCGCAAGGGTCGTTCATTCAGCAAACAGGGTAGGGTTCAAATGGCTGCTGCCAGCGACGTATCGCCTCAGTCCGCGTATATTCAGCACCACCTGGTGCATCTGAACAATCTTGGCGAAAAGCAGTCCGTCATCGCCCAGTTCGACGTCATCAACTATGACTCGGTGTTCTGGTCCGCCCTGACGGGTCTGGCAGTCATCCTGGTTCTTTGGCTGGCCGCGCGCCGCGCCACGGCAGGGGTGCCCGGCCGCTTCCAGATGTTCGTCGAAATGATCGTCGACATGGTGGACGAACAGGCCAAGGGCATCGTCACCAATGCCAAGAGCCGCCTGTTCGTGGCCCCCCTGGCGCTTACCGTGTTCCTCTGGATCGTCCTGATGAACGCGCTCGACCTCATCCCCGTCGACCTGATGCCGTCCATCTGGCGCTGGACCGGCCTGGGCGACGAGCACGGCGATCCTTTGTACTACCATCGCATTCTGCCCACGGCCGACCTGAACGTGCCCATGGGCATGTCGCTGGGCGTGCTGCTGCTGATGTTCTACTACGGCATCAAGATCAAGCACCCGGGCGGTTTCGTCAAAGACCTGTTCGCCGCGCCGTTCCATGCCCATGGCATCGGAGCCGTGCTGCTGGCCCCGGCCAACCTGCTGCTGAACCTGATTGAATACGCCGCCAAGTCCGTTTCGCTGGGCATGCGGTTGTTCGGCAACATGTTTGCCGGCGAACTCGTGTTCATGCTGATCGCCTTGCTGGGCGGCGCCTGGACAGGGCTCAACGCAGCCAGCGTGGGCCTGGGTATCGGCCACATCCTGGCCGGTTCGGTGTGGGCCATCTTCCACATCCTGATCGTGCTGTTGCAGGCCTTTATCTTCATGATGCTGACGCTGGTGTACATCGGCCAGGCTCACGAAGGGCACTAACCCGATTCCTGGCGCGGGTTTCCGCCCGCGCCCAGGGGCGCAAGATTTTCTTGCATTCCAAGCAGTACCGTTTTCTTACATTTTTGACTTCAGATTTCTAACCAAGGAGTTGTCATGACCAACGTCGCTTTCGTTGCTCTCGCTTGCGGTCTTATCATCGGTCTGGGCGCTATCGGCGCTTGCATCGGCATCGCACTCATGGGCGGCAAGTACCTGGAAGCTTCGGCTCGTCAGCCTGAACTGATGAATGCGCTGCAAACCAAGATGTTCCTGCTGGCTGGCCTGATCGACGCGGCGTTCCTGATCGGCGTGGGTATCGCCATGCTGTTCGCCTTCGCCAACCCGTTCGTAGGCTAAGTCCGACGGTTCATGGCAACGCCCGCCGGCGCAACGGCGGGCTTGACGCCGGCGGCAGCAGCTTCAGCTGCGTGCATGTCGGCCAAGTATCGAGTGCTCCGTGACGCCCTTCATGTGTCCGGAGCCGTAAGGTGTTAAAGGAACGACCGTGAATCTGAACGCGACGATCTTTTTCCAGATGCTCGTGTTCTTCGTTCTGGGCTGGTTCACGATGAAATTCGTGTGGCCGCCTCTGACGAAGGCGATGGACGAGCGCCGCCAAAAAATCGCCGACGGCCTGGCCGCCGCCGAGAAGGGCAAGGCCGATCTGGCCCAAGCCCAAGCGCGCGTCAGTCTGATCGAGGCTTCTGCCAAATCCGAGACCCACGCCCGCATCGTCGAGGCCGAGAAGCAGGCCGCCTCGCTGATCGAGCAGGCTCGCCGCGAGGCTGAAGCCGAGCGCGCCCGCATCGTCGCCCAGGCGGCGCAAGATGCCGCGCAGGAAGTCCAGCGTGCCCGCGACCTGCTGCGCGACGACGTCGCCGCATTGGCTGTCAAGGGTGCTGAACAGATCCTCCAGCGCGAGGTTGATGCCCGCGCCCATGCCGAGCTGCTCAACCAGCTCAAGGCGCAGCTTTAATCCGGGAACGCCATGGCTGAACTTTCCACTGTCGCCAGGCCCTACGCCGAGGCACTTTTTGGTGCGGCACGCGACGACAAGGCCGGTTTGCAGGCCTGGGCCGAACTGGTCGGCGAGCTGGCCCATGTGGCTGCTCACCCCGACGTGCGCGAAGCGATGTCCGATCCGCGCCTGGGCGATGCGCAGCGCATCGAACTCTTTACCAGCCTGGTCAAGGCTGAGTTGCCCCAGGGTGCGCGCAACTTCATCGAGCTTCTGGTGGCCAACGACCGCCTTTTGCTGCTGCCCAGCATTGCGCAGCAATTCGTCGCGCTCAAGAACCAACACGAAGGCACGGCGCAGGCGGAAATCACCAGTGCGTTCGAGCTCGGCGCCGATCAGGTCAAAGACCTGGTCAACGCCCTTGAAACCAAGTTCGGTCTGAAGCTCAGCCCGGTCGTCACGGTAGACAAGTCGCTGATCGGCGGCGTGCGCGTGGCGGTAGGCGACCAGGTACTCGATACTTCCGTAAAAGCCCAATTGGCCCGCTTGCGGGATACGCTGGCTGCCTGACGCGCAAGGCCAGATAAACAGGATTCCAGGAGTCAATATGCAACTCAATCCCTCCGAGATCAGCGAACTGCTCAAGAGCCGCATCGAGGGCCTGGGCGCTTCGGCTGACATTCGCACCCAGGGCACCGTCGTGTCCGTGACTGACGGCATTACCCGCATCCACGGCCTGTCCGACGTGATGCAGGGCGAAATGCTCGAATTTCCCAACAATGTTTTCGGCGTGGCGCTGAACCTCGAGCGCGACTCCGTCGGCGCCGTGATTCTGGGCGACTACACCGGCGTGTCCGAAGGCGACCAGGTCAAGACCACCGGCCGCATTCTCGAAGTGCCGGTCGGCCCCGAGCTGAAGGGCCGCGTGGTCAACACGCTGGGCCTGCCCATCGACGGCAAGGGTCCCATCGACACCAAGGAAACCGACATCATCGAAAAAGTGGCGCCCGGCGTAATCGCCCGCCGCTCGGTGTCGCAACCGCTGCAAACCGGTATCAAGGCTATCGACTCGATGGTGCCCATCGGCCGCGGCCAGCGCGAGCTGATCATCGGCGACCGCCAGACCGGCAAGACCGCCGTTGCCGTCGACACCATCATCAGCCAGAAGGGCAAGGACGTCACCTGCGTGTACGTCGCCATCGGCCAGAAGGCGTCGACCATCAACAACGTGGTGCGCAAGCTCGAAGAGCACGGCGCCATGGAATACACCATTGTCGTGGCCGCCTCGGCGTCCGACTCGGCCGCCATGCAATACCTGGCTGCCTACGCCGGCTGCACCATGGGCGAGTACTTCCGCGATCGCGGCCAGGACGCCCTGATCATTTACGACGACCTGACCAAGCAAGCCTGGGCCTACCGCCAGGTATCGCTGCTGCTGCGCCGTCCGCCGGGCCGCGAAGCCTACCCTGGTGACGTGTTCTACCTGCACTCGCGCCTGCTCGAGCGTGCCGCGCGCGTCAACGAAGAATACGTCGAGAAGTTCACCAACGGCGCCGTCAAGGGCAAGACCGGCTCGCTGACCGCGCTGCCGATCATCGAAACCCAGGCAGGCGACGTGTCGGCTTTCGTGCCCACCAACGTGATCTCGATCACCGACGGCCAGATCTTCCTGGAAACCGACCTGTTCAACGCGGGTGTGCGTCCTGCCATCAACGCCGGTATCTCGGTGTCGCGGGTGGGTGGCGCTGCCCAGACCAAAGTCATCAAGAAGCTGTCCGGCGGTATCCGTACCGACCTGGCGCAGTACCGTGAACTGGCAGCCTTCGCGCAATTCGCATCCGATCTCGACGACGCCACCCGCCGTCAGCTCGAGCGCGGCAAGCGCGTGGTCGAACTGCTCAAGCAGCCGCAATACCAGCCGCTGCAAGTGTGGGAACTGGCCGTCACGCTGTACACGGTCAACAACGGCTACCTGGACGACGTGGACGTGGCGCAGGTCCTGGCCTTCGAAAAGTCGCTGAAAGATCAGCTCAAGGCCAAGCACGCCAGCCTGATCCAGCGCATCGAAGACACCAAGGAACTGTCCAAGGACGACGAAGCCGAACTGGCTGCCGCCATCCAGGATTTCAAGAAGCACGGTGCTTTTTAAGGCAATGTCCGGCGTAGTGGCGGGCCGCGTGCCCGCCCTACGGTAGGGCGGGGCGAGCCCCGGCCGCAACCGCCAAGCCGTTACAACAGGAAAGCGCAATGCCCGGAATCAAGGAAATCCGAACCAAGATCAAGAGCGTGCAAAACACGCGCAAGATCACCAAGGCGATGGAGATGGTCGCTGCATCCAAAATGCGCAAGGCGCAGGACCGGATGCGCGCGGGTCGTCCGTACGCCACCAAAGTGCGCGAGATCGCTGCGCACCTGATGCAGGCCAACCCCGAGTACAGCCATCCGTACCTGATCGAACGCGATATCAAGGCGGTAGGCGTGGTGCTGGTCACCACCGACAAGGGTCTGTGCGGCGGCCTGAACACCAACATCAGCCGTGTGACGCTGGCCAAGCTCAAGGACTTCGAGCAACGCGGCATCCGCGTGCAGGCCACGGCGTTCGGCAACAAGGGCCTGGGCCTGCTGACTCGCATTGGCGCCAATCTGGTCTCGCACGAGGTGCAGCTGGGCGACAAGCCCGACCTCGACCGCCTGCTGGGCGCCATCAAGGTGCAGCTCGACGCCTATCTCAGTGGCGAAATCGATGCGTTGTACGTGGCGGCTACCCGCTTCGTCAACACCATGAAGCAAGAGCCGGTGTTCCTGCGTCTGCTGCCGCTCGAAAGCGGCTTGGACGATCCCTTCCAGTCGGGCGTTGAAAAACTGGCATCGACCGCTGAGGTCAAGTCGAACTACAGCTGGGACTACATCTACGAGCCCGATGCCAAGAGCGTGATCGACGACCTGCTGCAGCGTTACGTCGAAGGTCTGCTGTACCAGGCCGTGGCCGAGAACATGGCCTCGGAGCAGTCGGCCCGGATGGTCGCCATGAAGGCAGCGTCGGATAACGCCAAGAAGGTTATCGGCGACCTGCAGCTGGTCTATAACAAGACCCGCCAGGCGGCGATCACCAAGGAAATTTCGGAAATCGTAGGGGGCGCGGCCGCCGTCTAAGCAGCCTGCATCCCGTCAAAAGCTATCAAGCAAGGAATCGACATGAGCAACGGAACCATCGTTCAGTGCATCGGCGCCGTGGTGGATATTCAGTTCCCCCGCGATCAAATGCCCAAGATCTACGAAGCGCTCACTCTGGCCGACGAAAGTTCGCCGTTCGCCGAAAAGGGTCTCACGCTGGAAGTGCAGCAACAGCTGGGCGACGGCGTGGTGCGTACCATTGCGCTGGGCTCCAGCGACGGCCTGCGCCGCGGCATGAAGGTCGTGGGCACCGGCGCGCCCATCTCGGTGCCGGTGGGCCACGGCACGCTGGGCCGCATCATGGACGTGCTGGGTCGTCCCATCGACGAAGCCGGCCCCATCCAGGCCGACGAAAAGCGCGCCATCCACCAGAGCGCTCCCCGTTTCGACGAACTGTCGCCGTCGGTCGAGCTGCTCGAAACCGGCATCAAGGTTATTGACCTGGTCTGCCCGTTCGCCAAGGGCGGCAAGGTGGGCCTGTTCGGCGGCGCCGGCGTGGGCAAGACCGTCAACATGATGGAACTGATCAACAACATCGCCAAGCAGCACAGCGGTTTGTCGGTGTTTGCAGGCGTGGGCGAACGTACCCGCGAAGGCAACGACTTCTACCACGAAATGGAAGAGTCGAAGGTGCTGGACAAGGTGGCCATGGTGTTTGGTCAGATGAACGAGCCTCCCGGCAACCGTCTGCGCGTCGCCCTGACCGGCCTGACCATGGCCGAGAAGTTCCGCGATGAAGGCCGCGACATCCTGTTCTTCGTCGACAACATCTATCGCTACACCCTGGCCGGTACCGAAGTGTCGGCGCTGCTGGGCCGTATGCCTTCGGCCGTGGGCTACCAGCCGACGCTGGCCGAAGAAATGGGCGTGCTGCAAGAGCGCATCACCTCGACCAAGACCGGCTCGATTACGTCGATCCAGGCCGTGTACGTGCCTGCCGACGACTTGACCGACCCGTCGCCCGCCACCACCTTCCAGCACTTGGATTCGACCGTGGTGCTGTCGCGTGATATCGCCGCGCTGGGTATCTACCCCGCCGTGGATCCGCTGGATTCGTCCAGCCGCCAGCTCGACCCGCAAGTCGTCGGCGAAGAGCACTACGCCGTGGCCCGTGGCGTGCAGCAAACCCTGCAGCGCTACAAAGAACTGCGCGACATCATCGCCATTCTGGGCATGGACGAACTCTCGCCCGAAGACAAGCAGGCCGTGGCCCGTGCGCGCAAGATCCAGCGCTTCCTGTCGCAGCCGTTCCATGTGGCCGAAGTGTTTACCGGTTCGCCCGGCAAGTACGTGCCGCTGGCCGAGACCATCCGTGGTTTCAAGATGATCGTCAACGGCGAATGCGACGCGTTGCCCGAGCAGGCCTTCTACATGGTCGGCACCATCGACGAAGCCTTCGAGAAGGCCAAGAAACTGCAATAAGGAGCTCACATGGCTACCCTGCAAGTGGATGTGGTCAGCGCAGAAGAAGCGATCTTCGCCGGTGAGGCTAAGTTCGTGGCACTGCCTGGCGAGGCGGGTGAGCTGGGCATTCTGCCCGGGCACACCCCGCTGATCTCGCGCATACGCCCCGGTACAGTCAAGATCGTCCGTGCCGATGGAGGCGAGGAGAACATCTTCGTCGCCGGGGGCATCCTTGAAGTGCAGCCGGGCATGGTGACGGTGCTGGCCGATACGGCCATCCGCGCCGCCGACCTCGACGAAGCCCGCGCCGTGGCGGCGCGCGAAAAGGCCGAAGAGGCCCTGCGCAACGCCAAGGACAAGGCGGATATCGCGGTGGTTGAGGCGGAACTCGCCATGCTGGCCGCGCAAGCCGTGGCTGCGCGCAAGCTGCGCCAGACCCGCAGCACGCACTGATATCAGTACCCCGTGCGCCGCGTGTCCCGCGCGGCGCACAAACAAAAAGGGCGGCCTTGGCCGCCCTTTTTGTTTTTGCATTTCCAAACGGGGCGCGTGCATATGCGTGTGGCGCGTCCGCTCGTCGCCGCGCTTTGCGCTAGTACCCAAAAAGCAGGAACTGGCAAGCGCTGGACGCTTGGATTACGTATAACCCGCAATATGACATGTGCGGATACCGCCTAGCTGGACTGACGCGTACGCTTGCGTTTATTGCGTACGTATCAAGGAGCTCGTCTTGCGGGAAACACTCGATTGCGCCGTACTGATGACGCCCGGCCATGAAGCCTGGGTGCGCGACTGGGTCGCCAGCCACCAGGGCCAGGGCCGCCTGCGCCTGTACGCGCAGGAACTGTCCGCGTTGGCGCCGGGTTTGCCAGATACGCGCCTGCTGGCGCGCGCGCGCCTGGCGCTACGGCGCTACGACGGCTGCGTCATCCCGGTGGCGCCAACGTCCTTGTCGTGGGTGCGCACCATTCTTGCCAATGCTGGGGCCGAGCCGCGTACGCCGTTGGTTGCCATGGTGTTCGACATCACCGCGCCGGCCATACTCGATCTGCTCGCCCTGGGGGCGGCCGACTTCATGCGCGCGCCGGCCTGCACCGATGAGCTTCGGGCACGCCTGTCGCGGCTATGCCGCGGGGGGCCATCCATGACACCCCAGATGGCGCCAGGGGGTGCGGCGGGCGCGCCTCCGTGCACGGTGCGTGAACCCGTGCCGGGCTACGGCGCACGGGCGAGCGCGCGCCGTACGGCAACGCGTGCCCGTCTTGAAGCGGCCTTGGCCGCGTTGCATGCGCAGGACGCCACGCTGGCTGAAGAACCTTTCCGGCAGGCCAAGTCCCGCGTGGTTGCCGGCTTCGAACGCGAATACTTGCGTCGCGCGTTGTCACGCCATGGCGGCAACGTGGCCCAGGCCGCGCGCGCGTCCAGCAAGCATCGCCGCGCGTTCTGGGCACTGATGCGCAAGCACCGCATCGACGCGTCGCCGTACCGCGAGCCCCGCTGACGCGGCAGGCGCTGGTTTCGATCCCTGGTGTCTGACGCCCTGGCGTGATTGGTGTCTGACACCCTTCGCGTGATTGGTATCTGACACCCTTCGGGAGTCCGACACCAGTAATTCCCGGCGAGAGTCAGACGTCGGCAATTTCCGGCGGGCGTCAGGCAATGGCAATGTCCCGTCGCTACCGAAGGCAGGCGCGCCGCAGATGGGCGCGTGTGTGATGGGCGTCTCGCGTGTAATTGGTGTCTGACTCCCGAAGGGTGTCAGACACCGCCAAGCTACCCTTCGCTCATGCCCGGGGCGGGTTGGGGGGCTTGATGCTTGCGTACGCGTTCCTCGATACGCTTGCCTACATCCGGATCGACGCTCTTCCAGTACTCGAAAGCTCGTTCCAGCACGGGCGAACGCACGCCGCCAAGCAGGCTTCCGGCAACAGTTTCAACCAGGCGCGCGCGCTGCGCGTCGTCGAATACCTCGCGTACCAGGATGCCCGGCTGAGTGAAGTCGTCGTCTTCTGCACGCAAGGTGTAGGCGCTGCGTACCATTTCGCCATCGGCTTCCCAGCCGTCTTCTGCCTTGCCCGACGTGTCGGCCCAGGCGCGGCCTTCGGAATTGGGCGCATAAACCGGCTGGTTGCCGCTGTGCTCGTAGGCCATGTGGCCGTCGAACATATATGTATTGACCGGCACCTTGGACTTATTGACCGGCAACTGGTGAAAGTTGGCGCCGATGCGGTGGCGCTGCGCGTCGTGGTAGGCGAACGCCCGGCCCAGCAGCATCTTGTCGGGCGACAGGCCGATGCCGGGAACGGTATTGCCGGGAGAAAAAGCTGCCTGCTCGATTTCGGCAAAGAAATTCTCGGGGTTGCGATCGAGCGTCATCGTGCCCACTTCGATCAGCGGGTAGTCTTTATGCGACCAGGTCTTGGTAAGGTCGAACGGGTTGATGCGATACGTCTTTGCGTCTTCGTAAGGCATCACCTGCACCGAAAGCGTCCAGCGGGGGTAATCGCCCCGTGCAATGGCGTCGAACAGGTCGCGGCGGTGGAAGTCGGCATCGCTGCCGGCCATGTCCTTGGCTTGCTGGTTATTGAAGAATTCCATGCCCTGCCGGGTATGGAAATGGTATTTCACCCAGAAGCGCTCGCCCTGGGCATTGACCCACATATACGTATGCGAGCCATAGCCGTTCATGTGCCGCCACGTGCGCGGCAGCCCGCGGTCGCCCATCAGGTACGTGACCTGATGCGCCGATTCGGGGTTGTTGGTCCAGAAGTCCCATTGCATGTGGTTGTCGCGAAGGCCGGAATCCGGCAGGCGCTTCTGGCTGCGTATGAAGTGCGGGAACTTCATCGGGTCGCGCACGAAGAAAATGGGCGTGTTGTTGCCCACCAGGTCGTAGTTGCCTTCGGAGGTATAGAACTTCAGCGAGAACCCGCGCACGTCGCGCCAGGTGTCGGGGCTGCCGGCTTCGCCCGCCACGGTGGAGAACCGCGCGAGCATTTCGGTTTTACAGCCTTTCTGAAACAGCGCGGCCTTGGTGTACCTGGACACGTCCGCCGTGGTTTCAAACACGCCAAAGGCGCCGGCGCCTTTGGCATGCGGCTGGCGTTCAGGAACCTTTTCCCGGTTGAAGTGCGCCATCTGCTCCAGGAAGTGGACATCGTGCAGCAAGATGGGACCATTGGGGCCGATGGTCAACGAGTGGCGATCGCTTGGCGCGGGCGCTCCGGCCCCGGTAGTAGATGGCGTGGCGTCGTGCTTTTTTGAGTTTGTCATGGTGGCTCCTGGAAGAAGATGACAAGCAGGCGAAAGCGGGTTCGGCCCGGGCGGCAAGGTTCACTGTACACCAGGTTATCCTGGCCTTAGCCTGCGCCGGCGCATGCACATTGCGTACGGCCGGGGGGCGAACGCAAGCCGACATAAAACATCGCGCCCACGCGGGGCGGGTCACATGTTCGTCTGGTCCGGCGGCACACCTTCCGGAAGCATCGCCGCACAATGGGCGTTCTTGCGCAGTTCAAGCTGTGCGCCCAGCCCGTAGCAGGCCATCGAGATCGAGCCCATAGTATGGCCGCGCACCAGCAGTTCAGGCTTGCTGTTTTCGGCGGCCGCCAGGCCCGCGATGTATAGCAGCGGCACGAAGTGGTCCGGGGTGGGAACCGCCAGGTCGTAGTCGGCATGCCCGGTCAGGCGCAACAGGTCGCCGGGTTGATCGGCAAGTTGCGCGGCCACGGCGTCGTCGAAGCGCCGTGCCCAGTCGTAGGCCAGGTCGGCCTGGCCCCATTGCAGGCGCCCCAGGTTGTGCACGACGTTTCCGCTGGCCACCACCATGACGCCGCGTTCTCGCAGGGCGTCGAGCCTTGCGGCCAGATCCAGATGGTATTCAAGGGGGCGCAATGCATTGATAGACAGCTGCACCACCGGTATGTCGGCGTCAGGGTATAGGTGCGTCAGTATGGACCAGGTGCCGTGGTCCAGCCCCCATTGGTCGATATCGAGACCGACCCATTGCGGTTTGACCAGCTCTACGATTTCGCCGGCCAGGTCCGGATCGCCGGGCGCGGGGTAGTCGAAATCGAACAACTGTTGAGGAAAGCCGTAGAAGTCGTGGATCGTGCGTGGCCGGGGCATGGCGGTGACTGCCGTCGCGCCGAAATACCAGTGGGCAGATACCACCAGCAGCGCGCGTGGCCGGGGCAAGTGCTCGCCGAAGGCGCGCCATGCTTCGGTGAAATCGTTTCGCTCCAGAGCGTTCATGGGGCTGCCGTGGCCGATGAACAGTGCGGGCATCTTGCTCATAGTGTCGCTCCTTGGGCGGCGCGGCTGGGTGCGCCTGCTGCGCACAGGAAAGCCGGCAACGACGGCGCAAGACCAGGCTGGGCTGATCCGCCAGTCGCTTGCAACATCATAGTCGGATTGCGCGACTGCGTTATGGCGACCGGGTCGGGTATTGCTGCGTGGGCGCGCCGCCCACGCCCGCCCAGAAAGCCGCCGGTTGCGGCAGCCCATCCTTCGTCGCGCGCCCCGGGGGGTAAAATCACGGCTTCCGATGTTGAAGGATGGCCGTGTCTGCTACCCCTTTGAAGAACGATGTGTTCTTGCGCGCGCTCTTGCGCGAACCCGTCCCCTATACCCCCATCTGGCTGATGCGCCAGGCGGGCCGATATCTGCCCGAGTACAACGCCACCCGGGCGCGCGCGGGCTCGTTCATGGGCCTGGCGCAGAACCCCGAATACGCCACCGAAGTCACGCTTCAGCCCCTGGCCCGTTACGATCTTGATGCGGCCATTCTGTTTTCCGACATTCTTACCGTGCCGGACGCGATGGGCCTGGGCCTGGACTTCGCCCCGGGCGAGGGGCCGCGCTTTGCGCAGCCGGTGCGCACAGAAGACGACGTCGCGCGCCTGGCCGTGCCCGACATGGCCAAGTTGCAGTATGTGTTCGATGCCGTGGCCCTGATCCGGCGCGAACTCGATGGCAAGGTGCCTCTCATCGGCTTTGCCGGCAGCCCCTGGACCATCGCCTGTTACATGGTTGAAGGCCGTGGCAGCGCCGACTACCGCCAGATCAAATCCATGCTGTATGCGCGTCCGGACCTGCTGCATCGCATCCTGGAAATCAACGCCCAGGCCACGCTGCAATACCTGAACGCGCAGATCCAGGCCGGCGCACAGGCCGTGATGCTGTTCGACAGCTGGGGCGGCGTGCTGGCCGACGGCCTGTTCCAGCAGTTCTCGCTGGCCTATACCCGCAAGGTCGTGGATGGGCTTATTCGTGAGCATCAAGGCCGCAAAGTGCCCGTGATCGTGTTTACCAAGGGCGGTGGTCAGTGGCTCGAAGATATCGTGGCCTGCGGCTGCGATGCCGTCGGGCTGGACTGGACGGTGAACCTGGGCCAGGCGCGCCAGCGGGTGAACGATGCCGTGGCGCTGCAAGGCAACCTCGACCCGATGACGCTGTTCGGCGGCGCACAGGCCATCCGGGCCGAAGCGCGTCGCACGCTCGATTCGTACGGGGCGGTGGGCCGGGGTGGTCACGTGTTCAATTTGGGCCACGGAATTTCGCAGTTCACGCCGCCCGAGGCGGTGGCCGAATTGGTGGATGAAGTGCATAGCCATAGCCGTGCATTGCATGGCTAAGTAAGTGGCCGCTATCGCGGCCCTGGGCGACCGCACATGGGGTTGGCCGCTTACTTGTGCACAGTGCGCAGGCAAGTCGGGATAACCCCGAATAGCTGGAAGCGTTTCTGGGAATTGCTTATAAGTATTTGAAAATAAACAGCAAATACATATGCAACTACCGCCGGAGCATGTTTTTTCAGCCGTTCGCCTTGACAAGTCCCAACGTTGTTGGCGATTTTTCCCCAAAGTTATCCACAGCCCCGTGTGCTTTCAGTAAATCGTCATGGCGCGACAATCTGTTAGCCGCAAAACCCAGAATCTACTTTAATTACGCAAGCGCCCAGCCATGTCTTTCCGCTCTGTCCCGTATGTCTGACCCGCAAGGCAGCGGCGTCGCGCACCCCGTGAGCTGGGTGCGTGTTGCGCTTGATGTTCCGTTGCCCGGCCCGTTTGACTACCGCGCGGCGGAGGCGGTGCCGGTGGGCGCGCGCGTGATCGTGCCGTTTGGACGGCGCAAGCTGGTGGGCGTGGTGGTCGCCGCGCCAGAGCAGCCTGGGGTAGAGGTCGGCCAGGTGCGCGAGATCGAGCAGGTGCTGCAAGACCTGCCGCCACTGCCGGCCGATTGGCTGCGGCTGGCCAGCTTTGCGGCCGATTACTACCAGCGGCCCCTGGGTGAAGTCATGCTGCCGGCCATGCCGCCGCCGTTGCGCAAGCCGTCGGCCTACCAGGGCAAGCGTTCGGGGCTGGGCCCGGTGGCGCGCCTGGAGTCCCGCAAGCGCAAGGCGGCGCCCGCGCCGGTAGAGCCCGACGAGCCCCCTGCGCTCAATGCCGACCAGCAGGCCGCCGTGGATGCGGTGGCGGGGCTGGCTAGCTTCAAGCCCGTGCTGCTGCATGGCATAACCGGCAGCGGCAAGACCGAGGTCTATCTGCACGCCGCGCAGCGTGTCCTGGCGCAGGGCCGCCAAGTGCTGCTGCTGGTTCCCGAAATCAACCTGACTCCCCAGCTTGAATCGGCGTTGCGCGCCCGGCTGGCGGGGGTGCTGGGCGCCGATGGCCTGGCGGTGATGCATAGCGGCTTGTCCGATGGCGAGCGCGTCCAGGCGTGGGCCCGGGCGCAGCGCGGCCAGGCGCGCATGCTGCTGGGCACGCGCATGGCCATTTTTGCGCCGCTGGCCAACCTGGGGCTGATCGTGGTCGACGAAGAACACGATGCGTCGTACAAACAGCAAGACGGCCTGCGGTATTCGGCGCGCGACCTGGCGGTGTGGCGCGCGCGAGACCTCGGCATTCCGGTAGTGCTGGGCTCGGCCACGCCCTCGCTGGAAAGCTGGCATCACGCCGAGCGCGGCCATTATCTGCGTTTGTCGCTGCCGGGCCGTGCCCGTGCGAGCGACCTGCCCGCGATACGGCTGATCGATACGCGCCGCCTGGTGATGCGGCAAGGCATCTCGCCGCAGTTGTCGGATGCCATTGCGCAGCGGCTCGAGCGCGGCGAACAGTCGTTGGTGTTCCTGAACCGGCGCGGCTATGCACCTGTTCTGCATTGTGCATCGTGCGCGTGGGTCAGCCACTGCCCGCGCTGTACGGCCTTTACCGTGCTGCACCGCACTGCCGGGCGCGGTCATCGCCTGCATTGCCATCATTGCGGCTACCAGGCGCCGGTGCCGCGCGCGTGCCCGGAATGCGGCGACCAGGATCTGCAGCCCATGGGCCGTGGCACACAGCGCGTGGAAGAACATCTGGCGGAACTGTTTCCCGAAGCCCGCATCTCGCGAATCGACGCGGACAGCACGCGCCGCAAAGGCAGCGCGCAGACCTTGTTCGCGGCAGTGCACGCCGGAGAGGTCGATATTCTGGTGGGCACCCAGATGGTGGCCAAGGGGCACGATTTTGCGCGCCTGGGCCTGGTGGGGGTGCTGAACGCCGACGCCGCGCTGTTTGCCCACGATTTCCGCGCGCCGGAGCGCCTGTTTGCGCAATTGATGCAGGTGGCGGGCCGCGCCGGGCGTCATGGCGGGGGCGGCGAAGTCCTGATCCAGACGGGATACCCCGAGCAGCCGGTGTATCAGGCATTGCTGCGGCATGATTACGCCGGTTTTGCACGCCATGCACTCGAAGAACGCGAAACCACCGGCCTGCCACCTTTTGCCTACCAGGCCCTGCTCACGGCCGAAGCGCGTGAACTCTCGCAGGCGCTGGCCTTTCTGCAGCAGGCTCGCGGGCTGGCCACCACCGGCGAGTTTCCCGGACTGGCGTCACTGACGCTGTACGATCCCGTGCCCCTGCGCGTGGTGCGCGTGGCGAATGTCGAGCGAGCCCAGCTTCTTCTGGAAAGCACCAGCCGGCCGGCGCTGCAGGCCTTTCTTGGCGCGTGGTCGGCGCACCTGCCCGCGGTGGCGGCAGACAACCGCGTGCGCTGGCAATTGGAAGTCGATCCTCTTGAAATCTGACGCATGTCCGACAGTACACCCATAGGCCACGGCCTGAACCCCGCCCAGAAAGAGGCTGTGCTGTACCTGGACGGCCCGTGTCTGGTGCTGGCCGGCGCGGGCAGCGGCAAGACCCGCGTCATTACCCAGAAGATTGCGTACCTGCTGCGCGAATGCGGTTACATGGGCCGCAATATCGTGGCGCTGACCTTCACCAACAAGGCCGCCCGCGAAATGGGCGAGCGCGTCAAGCCGCTGGTGGATCGTCAGATGGCAAAGGGGCTGACCATCAGCACCTTTCACGCGCTGGGCGTCAAGCTGTTGCGGGAAGAGGCGCGCCATGCAGGCCTGAAGCCGCAGTTTTCCATATTGGATGCGGACGACGCGATGGCCATCATCCAGGAACTGCTGGCCACGACGGACCGCGGGCGCTTGCGCGCGGTGCAGTCGGTTATTTCGTTGTGGAAGAATGCGCTGCTCAGCCCCGACGATGCCGAACGCATCGCGGCCACGCCCGGCGAAGTCGAGGCCGCGCGCGTGTACCGAAACTACAGCGCCACGCTGGCGGCCTACCAGGCGGTGGATTTCGATGATCTCATCCGCATACCCGCGCAGTTGCTGGAGCACAACGAAGAGGTACGCACGCGCTGGCAGAACCGCGTGCGCTATTTGCTGGTGGACGAATATCAGGACACCAATGTGTGCCAGTACCGGCTGGTGCAGCTTTTGTGCGGAAGCCGAGCCATGTTTACCGCGGTGGGAGACGATGACCAGGCCATTTATGCCTGGCGCGGCGCCACGGTCGAGAATCTGGCCAAGCTCACCACTGACTACCCGCAGCTCAAGCTGATCAAGCTGGAACAGAACTACCGGTCGGTGCAGCGTATCCTGGCGGCGGCCAATACGGTTATTGAAAAGAACCCCAAGCTGTTCGAGAAGAAGCTCTGGTCCGACCTGGGGGTGGGCGAGCCCATCGTTGTATCGGCGATGGACAATGATGAGCACGAGGCGCAGTCCATTGCCATGAAGATATCGGCCGCGCGTTTCGAGCGGCAGGCGCAGTGGAAGGATTTCGCTGTGCTGTATCGCGGCAATCACCAGGCGCGCATCCTGGAGCAGGCGTTGCGCAACCTGAAGATCCCGTACACCATCGCTGGCGGCCAAAGCTTCTTTGACAAGGCCGAGGTGCGGGACATCCTGGCTTATCTGCGGCTGATCGCCAACGACGACGATGATCCCGCCTTCATACGGGCCGCCACCACACCCAAGCGGGGCATCGGACAGGCCACGTTGCAGGTGCTGGGCCAGTACGCCGCGCAACGAGAAGTGTCGTTGCTGGCGGCAGTGGATGAATCTGGCCTGGAAGGCCTGTTGCAGGCCCGGCAACTCGAATCGTTGCGCACTTTTGCCGAGTTCATCCGCCGCATCCAGTGGCGCGCGGGCCGGGGGCGTACCGATGGCGCGGGCTCGCCCGAATCGGCGGGCGCGATCCTGGACGACATGCTGGCGGCTATCCAGTATGAGCGCTATTTGTACGATACGCTCGACGAGAAGCCCGCGCAGGCACGGTGGGAAAACGTGCTCGAGCTCACGGGCTGGCTCAAGCGCAAGGCCGACGAAGACGGAATGACGCTGTTTGACCTGGTGCAGCACGTTGCGTTGATCACCATGCTCGAGCGCGGCGACGAAGAAGAGCCGGACGCGGTGAAGCTGTCGACGCTGCATGCGTCCAAAGGCCTGGAGTATCCGCACGTGTACATCGCCGGCGTGGAAGAAGGCTTGCTGCCGCACTGGGGCAAGGATGACGAAGAGGGCGACCCGGCCCGCGCCGCCGAAAGCCTGGCGACCCGCATCCAGGAAGAGCGGCGCCTGATGTACGTGGGCATCACCCGCGCACAGCGCAGCCTGAATATCAGCTGGTGCAAGAAGCGGCGCCGCGCCCGCGAAGACATGGTGCGCGAGCCTTCGCGCTTCATCGAAGAAATGGGTCTGGGCGACGTGCCGGTGCAAGAAGACGAAGCCACGCGCGCCATGAGCCCGAAAGAACGCCTGGGGATGCTCAAGGCGCTGCTGCGCAAATAGCGAACGGGCGGTTTGTGCGATGGGTGTCTGACACCTTGTATCTTGAAGGCGGTGGTGATTAGCTATCGCTACTAGCGTATCCGGTGAGTTTGTTCTGACACCGAAAGCCTGGACTTTGTGACGCAGATTAGGCCCCGGATGCGCGCCTCTGAGAGCCGACTGGACATTGGACGGTAGCCTAGGGCATTGTGACCCTGCATGTACAAGGCAAATGGGCGCAGTGGGCTTGGAGGCCAAGTTAAGAGGAGTCCGAGTCGATGTTTTTTCTGGGAATTGACGTTTCGAAGGCCAAGCTGAACTGCGCTCTGATCGGCGCTGAAGGCGATAAGCGCAAGACCAAGGTGGTGCCCAATACGGTCGCGGGCATCCAGGCCTTGCTAGGGTGGTGCGCCAAGCAAGGTGCGCAGCCGGAGCAGTTGCACGTGGTGCTCGAGCCGAGCGGGCCGTACCACGAGCAGGCGGGCACTGCGCTGCATGACGCGGGGGCCAGGGTCTCGATGATCAATCCGGCGCAGGCGCGCGATTTTGCCGGTGCGCTGGCGGTGCGCACCAAGACCGATGAGATCGACAGCTACGTGCTGGCCCGCTACGGGCAGGCACTGCGTCCGCCGTTGTGGCAGCCGGCGCCGCTGCACGCGCGGCAACTGCGCGCGCTGCTGGCCAGGCACGAGGCGCTGGCCAAGGATCTGCAGCGTGAGCTCAACCGGCAGGAGAAGGCCCAGTTCGGCCAGTCGCCCGAGCCGGTCACCGGCTCGATTGACCAGGGCGTGGCGTTTCTGACCGAGCAGATCAAGCGCCTGGAACGTGCTATCAATGACCATATCGACCGCCATCCAGACCTGAAAGAGGACCGGGACCTGCTGACCAGCATTCCGGCCGTCGGTCCGCAGACCGGCAACGCGTTGCTGTCGATCATGCATAACCGGCGCATCGAATCGCCTCAGTCGCTGGCGGCCTATCTGGGCTTGGCGCCCGTACAGCGCCAGTCCGGCACCAGTCTGAACGGCCGGTCTCGGCTGTCCAAGACGGGGCCGGCTAGAGTGCGAGCCACCCTGTACATGGCCGCGGTCGTGGCCGTGCGCCATAACCCTCACATACAGGCGCTCTACGCCCGTTTGCTGGCCGCCGGCAATTCCAAAATGGCCGCTCTCGGGGCAGCCATGCGCAAGCTGGTCCACCTATGCTTCGGCGTGCTTAAAAACCGCACCCCATATCGCAGCGATTACGCGTTAGCCACTTGACTGCCAAGACGGTATCTACGGAGTCAGACACCGGCGGACTGGGGGGAGGCGCTGCGCTTGTGCCGGTGTCTGGCTCCCGAAGGATGCCTGACACCGTTTGGTGCGATGCGCATTTGACACCTACGGAGTCAGACACCGGCGGACTGGGGGAGGCGCTGCGCCTGTACAGGTGTCTGGCTCCCGAAGGGTGCCTGACACCGTTTGATGCGATGCGCGTTTGACACCTACGGAGTCAGACACCGGCGGACTGGGGGGAGGCGCTGCGCCTGTGCAGGTGTCTGGCTCCCGAAGGGTGCCTGACACCGTTTAGTGCGATGCGCATTTGACACCTACGGAGTCAGACACCGGCGGACTGGGGGGGAGGCGCTGTGCTTGTGCAGGTGTCTGGCTCCCGAAGGGTGCCTGACACCGTTTGGTGCGATGAGATGGCTGACGCTGTTGCGTGATGGATCAGGCGAGTTCGCGCAGCAGCAGTTCCCAGAACTTGAGCCGGGTCTGCAGGGTGGAAACCAGGATGTATTCGTGCAGCGTATGCGCGCCGTCGCCGTCGGCGCCCAGGCCGTCGAGTGTGGGCACGCCTATGGCGGACGTGAAATTTGCATCGCTGCCGCCGCCTGTCATGGGGGCTTCTTCGAGTGCAAAGCCGGCTTCGCGCGCGTACTGCTGCGCGCGCGACAGCAGCGCCGCGGCCGCGTCGGTGCGCACCATCGGCGGCCGGTTGAGTTCGACGTTGATATCCAGCTCTACATCGGGCCCTACTGCACACAGGTTGCGCATGCGGCGCAGCACATCTTCGGCCGCGCCCATATCGGGCACGCGGAAGTCGACCACGCAGCGGCAGCGGGCCGGCACGGTATTGGTGACTGTGCCGCCGGCAATCGTGCCCACGCTTACGGTAACGCCGCGCTCGTAATCGGTCATGGCTTCCAGGGCCAGCACCTGGTGCGCCATTTCGCGTATGGCGCTACGGCCCTTTTCGTGCTGCATGCCGGCATGCGCGGGACGGCCCTTGACGTCCAGGCGCAGCATGCCGGTGCCTTTGCGGGCCGTGACACACTTGCCGCCGTTGGGTCGGGCGGGCTCGCACACCAGCGCGTACTTGGCGTTGGCGGCGTACCGTTCAATCGATGCGCGCGAGGCATGGCTTCCGGTTTCTTCGTCGGGCACCATCAGGAAGTCCACAGGCAGGCGGGTGGCGCCAGGTTGGGCCAGCCTGGCCAGCGCAGCCAGCGCCAGGTAGATGCCGCCTTTCATGTCGTAGCTGCCCGGGCCGTACAGGCGGTCGCCCTCGACGCGGCACGGATTGTCCTGCAGCGTGCCGACCGGGTGTACCGTGTCCAGGTGCGCCAGCACCAGGATGCCGGGCCGCGTATCGCCGGGGGCGCGATTGGTGGTGTACAGCAGCGGGCCCGTGGCCGGGCCAAGCGGCGTGATTTCAACGTTCAGGCCGGCCGCGCTTGCCTGCGCCTGCACCAGTTCGGCCATGGCGGCCACGCCTTGCGGCGAGTTCGACGGCGATTCGCATTGCACCCACGACTGGATGCCGGCGACGATTTCTTCGGTGGTGGGCAACGATGACATGTGGTGGTTCCAGAATGTAGAAAGACCGCAGGCTCAGGCGACCTGCTGGCCCGCCAGTTTGGCGAGTTCGGCGTCGCCGGGCAGTTTGCCTTCAAACCACAGGCTGGCACAAGCCGCCGACATTGCGCGGCCATCGTGGCCGATGCCGGGCACCACCTGCAATTTCCAGCCGAACGGCACGCCGCGGCGTTCGGCTTCGCGCTGGCCGGCCTCGAAGTAATAATGGGCGCGCGCAAACCGGTGCGGGCCCTGGCGCAGCGCGGGCGGGTCGGACGGGAGGTTGGGATCGTTGGTGGCGATATCCTGGTCGCCCGCCAGGATGGTCATCGGATAGGCCAGCAGGCGAACCAGGTGTTCTTCCGACAGACCGACGCCGTCCAGGCCTTCGGGGAACGGATGATCGAAGGTGGGCAGGGTGTACCAGCCCGGGTTGGCGGCCGTCACCGCGCAGAAGGGCGCATGCGGCTGGCTGCTCATCAGCCGATGCACGAACTGGCCTCCCGCCGAATGGCCGAACAGATACGCCTGTTCGACCTCGGTGATTTCGGCCCGGCGCAGATCGGCAAATACCTTGGCCACGAGGGCGTACGTCCATCCGTCGACGTGGCGAGGGTTGCCGCCGGGGCTGAACACGCGGCCGTTGTTGTAGCTTTCGACGCCAGGCCAGATATCGTTGGAGAACGTGGGCGCCACGATCAACAGCTTGTGCTTGTCGGCAGCGGGGATCCAGAAATCGCGGTAGTCATCGCCATTGCGCAGTACGCCGTGCTGCACGATCACGACGGGGCGGTCGGGCGTGTAGCCGTAGGGGCGGTAGGTTTGCAGCGTGAAGGGACGATCGGCATTGCGATCGTCGTCGACATAGACGATAGCGTTGCGGCCGGCGTGGCCCAGTTCGTGGGCGATGCGCTCGACGTTGGACGTTTCTGCTTTCATGGCTGCGTATCAGTTGGCGGTATTGAGGTGACAGGCCGACCAGTGGCCGGGCGCGATTTCCTGCAACGGGGGCACCTGTTCGCGGCAGCGCGGCATGGCGTGCGGACAGCGGGGATGGAAGGTGCACCCTGGAGGCGGGTTCAGCGGCGACGGGATCTCGCCCTTGATGGGTGTGAACTTGCGGCCTCGGCGGCTGACGTCGGGCACTTCGGCCAGCAACGCCTGCGTATACGGGTGATTGGCCCGCGCGAAGATCTGGGCGGCCGGCGCGCGCTCGACGATCCTGCCCAGGTACATGATGGCCACGCGATCGGATATGTGCCGGACCACGCCCAAGTCGTGGCTGATGAACAAATAAGTAAAGCCGTGCTGTTCGCGCAGGTCCATGAACAGGTTGATGACCTGCGCCTGGATGGATACGTCCAGCGCGGCCACGGGCTCGTCGCACACCAGGAACTTGGGCTCGACCATCAGCGCGCGGGCAATGCCGATGCGCTGGCGCTGGCCGCCGGAAATCTGGTGCGGAAAGCGGTCGCGGTATTCGCGGTCCAGGCCCACTTCGGACAGGGCGCGGTCAATGCGCGCCGGTATCTCGGCGGCCGGCGCCAGCTTGTGCACCTTGAGCGCCTCGCCCAGGATCTGCCGCAGGCGCTGGCGCGGATTGAGCGACGCCTGGGGGTCCTGGAAGATCATCTGCACACCCAGCGTGTAGGCCAGGCGCTCGGCGCCGCGCAAGTCCTGGACGGGCCTGCCCTGGTACAGCAGTTCGCCTTCGGTCTGGCGGTGCAGGCCGGCCACCACGCGGCCCAGCGTGGACTTGCCGCAGCCGGATTCCCCCACCAGGCCCAGCACTTCGCCGGGCTGCACCGTCAGGTCGACGCCATTGACGGCGTGCACCGTGCGCCGGTCGACCGGCTTGCCGGCCAGCGCCAGGATGCGCTGCGCCAGGTCGGGATGATGTTCGAAGCGCTTGTGGACGTTGCGCAGTTCGATTACGGGCGTGTCTTGCTGGGTCATGCGGCAGTATTCTCGCGGGCGATCGGTACGTAGCAGCGGAAGCTGCGGGGCCCTTCCTGGCTGGCGGCGGGAGCCTGTTCGGCGCAGCGCGGGATGGCGCTGGGGCATCGCGGCCGGAAGGCGCAGCCGGCGGGTCGGCCCGCCAGGCTGGGCGCCATGCCCTCGATCTGGTGCAGGCGCGCGCCGGGGGCGGTGTTGGCCGGCATCGAATCCAGCAGCCCCCGCGTGTAGGGGTGGCGCGGCGCGTCCAGCACCTGTGCCACGGGCCCGGCCTCGACAATGCGGCCGGCATACATCACCGCGACGTGATCGGCGAGTTCGGCCACTACGCCCAGGTCGTGGGTGATCCAGATCAGGGCGGTATTGTGAAGCCGGCAGATTTCCTGCATGCGATAGAGGATCTGCCCCTGGATGGTGACATCCAGCGCCGTGGTGGGTTCGTCGCAGATGATCAGGTCCGGGTTGTTCAGCATCGCGATGGCGATGGCCACGCGCTGCCGCATGCCGCCCGAAAACTCGTGCGGATAGCTGTCCAGGCGCGTTTCGGGCGACGGAATGCCCACCATGGCCAGCGCCTCGCGGCAGCGCTCGCGCGCCTGGGCCACGGGCACCCGCTCGTGCGTAAGAATCGCCTCCATCATCTGCTCGCCGATGCGCAGCACCGGGTTCAGCGTCATCAGCGGGTCCTGGAAAATCATGGCGATGCGGTTGCCGCGCAGGCGTCGCATGCCTTCTTCGTCGAGCTTGCGCAGGTCCTGGCCCTTGAAGAGAATTTCGCCGGATACGACTTCGCCCGGCGGGTCGATCAGGCCCAGCAACGAAAAACCGGTGACCGACTTGCCGGAACCGGATTCTCCTACCAGCCCCACGATTTCGCCGCGCCGCACCGTCAGGTCGACGCCGTCCACCGCCGGCCAGGCGCCGGCTTCGGTATGAAAGGCGGTGCGCAGTCCGCGCACCTGCAGTATTACGTCGCTCATGCTCGTCGGGGATCCAGGGCTTCGCGCAGGCGGTCGCCCACAATGTTGATGGTCAGGATCAGCAGCAGCAATGCAATGCCCGGGAACATGCTGATCCAGTAATCGCCCGACAGCAGGTATTGGAAGCCGTTGGCAATCAGCAGCCCCAGCGAGGGCTCTGTAATGGGTACGCCCACGCCCAGGAAAGACAGGGTGGCCTCCAGCGCGATGGCGGTGGCGATCTGGATGGTGGCGAACACCATCACGGGCCCCAGGCAATTGGGCAGCAGGTGGAACGCCATGATGCGCCACGCCGGAAAGCCCAGGTTGGCGGCGGCCTCGATGTATTCTTTGCGGCGCTCTTGCAGGGCGCGGCCCCGCATGATGCGCGCGTAGTGCGCCCATTGCACCACCACCAGCGCCAGAATCACCTTGTCCACGCCGCGGCCCATCATGGCCAGCAGCACCAGCGCCACGAGAATGGTGGGAAAGCCCAGGATGAAGTCAACCACCCGCATGACCACCGTATCCACGAAGCCGCCCACGTATGCCGCGATCAGGCCCGCGATACTGCCGATGGCCGTGGCCAGCGCCACCGCCGTCAGGCCCACCAGCAGGCTGATGCGCAGGCCGTACAGAATGGCGCTGAACATGTCGCGGCCCTGGTCGTCGGTGCCCAGCAGGTACACCTGGCCGTCCATCGACTCGGAGCCGGGCGGCAGCCGCCCGTCGAGCAGGTTGAGGTTGGCCAGGTCGTAAGGGTTCTGCGGCGCGAAGTAGGGGGCGGCCATTACCACCACCATCAGCAGGACCAGCGCGATCACCGAGCCCATTACCGTGGGCCGGCTGCGCAGTTTTTTCAGGATGGCGACACGGCGCGGCGTTTCAGCCAGGGGCTGGATGGTGCGCGTACGGCCATTGGAAGACGATTGAGCCATGACTTAATGTGCAGGAGCGACAAGCTGCACGCGCGGATCAAGCGCGGCATAAAGAATATCGACGATGAAGTTCACGATGACGAAGATCAGCGTCACCAGCATCACGTACGCGACGACCACGGGGCGGTCAAGCTGATAGACGCTGTCGATCAGCAGCTTGCCCATGCCTGGCCACGCAAACACGGTTTCGGTGATGGTGGAATAGGCGATCAGGCTGCCGAATTCCATGCCGACCACCGTGACCACCGGGATCAGGATGTTGCGCAGAATATGGCGGCGCACGATGCGGCCGGGGCGCACGCCCTTGGCACGCGCGAACTTCACGTATTCCTGCGATTGCGCCTCGGCCACGCCGGTGGCGGTCAGGCGCAGCACCAGCGCGATGTTGGCCAGCGCCAGGTTGATGGCGGGCATGATGATGTGCGACCAGCCATCGGCGGTAAGAATCGACAGCCGTACGCCCAGCACGCTGACCGTGTCGCCGCGCCCCGAGGCGGGCAGCCAGCCCAGCCATACCGCGAACAGCAGAATCAGCATCATGCCTTGCCAGAAGTTGGGCAGTGAAAAGCCCAGCACCGAGCTGGCCATGATGCCGCGGCCCAGGACCCGGTCGCGGTACAGGCCGGCTACCAGGCCCAGCGGGATGCCCACGATACAGGTCATGCCAATGGCGACCACCACGAGTTCGAACGTGGCCGGCACACGCTGCAGGATCAGTTCGATGGCCGGTATGCCGTGCACGAATGAGTTGCCCAGGTCGCCGTGCAGGGCGCGCCACAGGAAGGTGAAATACTGCTGCCAGATCGGCTGGTCCAGCCCCAGGCGGGCGATGGTGGCCTGGCGGGCCTCCACCGTTGCCTCGGGGCTGACCAGCAGCTCGATCGGGTCGCCCACGGCATACACCGCAAAGAAAACCACGACCGAGACGGCCAGCAGCACGAACAGGCTCTGAAGCAGCCTGCGCAGGGTGAACAAAACCACGTTGCGAGTTCCTTGGGGTCTTGCAAAAACAGCCGGCGTTATGGGGCCGGCTTAACCGAAGTAGCGAGAGTGTACTGGTCGGCGCGACCTTCGTACGTGAGCCCCTTGCGGAAAGCCCACAGGGTGCTTTCGTAGTGCAGGGGGATGCTGGGCAGGTCGTCCAGAGCGATGGTCAGGGCCTGCTGCAGCAGTTTTTCCCGCTGGGCATCGTCCACAGTGGTGACGGCCTGGCGGAAGATTTTATCCAGTTCCGGGTTCGAGTAGCGGCCATAGTTGCTGGTGCCCATGCCCAGTTCGGGCGCGTACGAGGTTACCCAATACTGCAGGAACGATGAGGCCTCGCCGGTTTCGGATGACCATCCGCCCATGGCGACGCTGAACTCGCGCTTGGCCCGCTTCGGGAAATACACCGAGCGCGTCATGGCGTCGACATTGGCCTTGATGCCGACGCGCGACAGATACTGCGCCACGGCCTGGGTGATCTGGCCGTCGTTGATATAACGGTCGTTCGTCGAAGACAAAGTCAGCTCGAAGCCGTCCGGATAGCCGGCCTCGGCCAGCAGCTTGCGCGCGGCTTCGGGGTCATACTTCAGTTCGGGCGGCTGGGGCAGTGTGCCGAACATGCCGTCGGGCAGGAACTGGTTGGCCGGCGTGGCCATGCCGTCCATGATGCGGTCCACAATGGTCTTGCGGTCGATGGCCGTGCTGATGGCGCGCCGCACCCGCACGTCCTGCAGCGGGTTCTTGCCGCCGGGGGCCTTTACCAGCGGGCTGTCGTCGCGATCGACATCGAACTGGAAGTAAATGACGCGCACCGATGGCGTCACCACGTAGCCGAACCCCGGGGTGTTCTTGATACGCGGCACGTCGCGCGCGGCCGGACTTTCGATGACATCGAAGTCGCCCGCCAGCAGACCGGTCAGTCGCGGGCCCGCGCCGGGCACCGGCACGAAAGTCACGTTGCGCCATTCGGGCTTGTCGCCCCAATAGGCGTCATTGCGCTCCAGTTCGATGCCCGAGCCCTTCACGTATGACTTGAATTTGTACGGGCCGGTGCCGATCGTGTTCTTGCCATTGTTGAAATCGATGACCCTGGGCCAGTCGCCGGTCACGCCGCATTTCTTGTCGAGATCGAAGCTGATGGGGCCATGCTCGACGATGCCGCTCCACAGAATGCCCATGCGCGTCAGGTCGTTGGGCAGCAGCGGATACGGCTTCTGCGTCTTGATACGCAGCGTGCGGGCATCTACGGCCGAGACATCGGCGAACTTCTTCACGACGGCGGCATAGGAGCCGGCGATGGCTTCTTCATTGTTCATGGCCCGGCAAAACGTGAAGATGACGTCCTGCGGGGTAAATGGCTGGCCGTTCGAGAACTTTACGCCCTCGCGCAGGTTGAATTCCCAGGTGGTGTCGTCCAGGGCCTTCCACGACGAGGCCAGGCCTGGCACCAGGCTCATCTTCGCGTCCTGCGCGACCAGGGTTTCGAAGATGTGGGCAGCCAGCGCATTGTTGGGGGTGGCCTGGTGGTAGTGCGGGTCCATGGCGGTGGGCTCGGAGGCCAGCGCGATCTTGAGCGTCTGGGCGTGCGCGCCGCCGGTCAGGCCGAGCAGCGCGACCAGGGCGGCCGTGCGTATGCGGAATGCGGACATAGTGGTTGTCTCCTGGATGCGTGGCGATGTCAACGTTGTGATGAATCCGGGCCGTGTTGGCGGCCTAGGCAATCGGTTGGGCCAGGCGCAGCACCGTTACCCCGGGGCGCACATTGGCCAGCGACGGCATGATGAGCACGCAGTCGTCATACGGTGTCACGAAGGGCTCGCCGGCATTCCAGCCCAGCAGCGTGCCGGCCCGGGGCAGACGTTCCAGGCCGCGCCACGGTTGCGCGAAGCGCACGTCGGCCGTCTCAGCGGCGATGGCATGCGTAACGCGCAAGGCTTGCTGGCGCGGCGCAGGCGGCGCGGTCCATTCGGCGGGCAGATCGCCCGGGTCGAACGCGCCCGCAGCCGCCAAGAAGCGGGCCATCTGGTCGATGGCGACATCTCGCGACGCCGGGTCGCCATGAAATCCGCATTCGATCAGCAGCGAGCGGGTGCCGTTGTCGCCGCTTTCGCCAAAGCGGCCGTAATCGCGCATGCGCACGCCTGACGCATGGCCGGCATCGGCAATGATGTTGGCGGGGTTGCCCAGCTGCAAGGCCAGTTCGATGTTCCGGTCGTGCACGCCGGTCAGTTGCAGGGGCACATCGGAATTGCTCATCGAGTGGAAATCCAGCAGCCAGTCTGCCCGGTCTACCCAAGGCCGCAGGGCCGCGGCACGCTCGCGTTCGCACGTCGAGGGCGCGGCCAGTTTGTCGGCGCTCCACACGCGGTTCATGTCTTCGTCGACGAAGCGTGCGGGCAGGTAATTGGCGGCATCGAAGCGGTCGAACGCGGCCAGGTTGCAGAACGCCAGGGTCAGCGTGCCACGCCGGGGTTGCGGGCCGTGTGCGAGCAGGGCCTTCAGCGCCCAGGCGCCGCACAGCTCGTTGCCGTGCACCAGCGCCGTGAGCATGACGCGCTTGCCCGGCGCGCCGGAGTCGAAATGCCACACGCCGGGCGTGCCGGTATTGCCCTGTCGTTCGGCAGTCAGATCCGGACAGTCGAGAGTGAAGGGTCGCAGCGGTGTGGCGGCATCGGTAACCATGGGCGCTCCACGAAGCAGGTTTTCGGCATGTGGGCGCCAACCCGCGCGGCACGCCGCCGGCGTGCACGGCTGCACGAGGCCCGGGCTTCCGGACACGATGCTGCCATGGACACGTTTCCCCTGCGGCGCGCGGGCAAGGCCTGGGCCAGCGCGGCCGAATTGTTATCTGGGCAGATTCTAGGAGCCGCCACCTTTCGCGACAATTAGAATATTTGGCAGAGCATTTGCTTTTTTGGCAAAGATAGCCGACGATGACGCGGGGTTGCCGCTTGCCTTTGCAGTGGCCGCCTGCGGCCCCACAGGAGACCTATGCTGGGAATTTCGCTGAAGTACTTCGTGGCAGTCGCCGAAACGGGCAGCCTCAGCGCCGCTTCCAGGCAGTTGCACGTGGCGGTGTCTGCCATCAGCCGGCAGATCGCCCGGCTGGAAGAACAGGTGGGCGCGCCGTTATTCGAGCGTGCCCCGCGCGGCATGGCGCTGAGCGAAGCCGGCCGGCTGTTGCTGGCGCATGCGCGCCGCACCTGGCTTGAAGCGGACGAAGTCATGCGCCAGATCGCCGCCTTGCAGGGCACGCCGCACGACGAGATCCGCGTCGGCGCTTCCGAAGGGCCGGCGCAGGGCTTCCTGCCTGTCGCCATGGTGGATTTCCGCAAGCAGTATCCGCGCACGCGGTTTTCGCTCCAAGTGCTTACCCCGCCCGAAGCGATGCGCTATATCGCCAACGGCGACATTGATGTCGCGGTGTCGTTCAACGTCGAGCCGGCGCAGGGGGTGGCGGTCGTGCATTCCTGGCGCGCGCCGGTGTACGCCGTCATGGCGGCGACCCATCCGCTGGCCGTGCGCAGCAGCCTGCAGCTCGAGGACGTGCTGGCCTATCCGCTGGCGCTGACCGATGACAAGAGCACGGCGCGGCGCCTGCTCAACCGCACCTGCGCGTTGGAAGATATGCAGTTGCAGGCGGCGCTGATTTCGAATTATTCGCCGGCGCTGCATGGTTTTGTGCGCAATTCCGATGCAGTGATGTTCGCTGGCTACATCTCGGTGGCCTGGCGCCTGGAGCAAGACGGGCTGGTGGCCCGGCCCGTCGTCAGCGCCGAACTGCAGTCGCGCAACCTGCAGATCCAGACCATGGAAGGGCGGCTGCTGCCGCCAGGCGTGGTGCGCTTCATCAACCACCTGAAATCGCGCATCGACGAAGTCGAGGCCACGTTGCCGCAGGAAAGGCAGCAGGCGCGCAGCGAGAAAAAACGCGTGAAATGGGTTTGACGGCTGGTGCGGGGGGCGGTGTCTGACACCCTACGGGAGTCAGACACCAGAACCGTTGGAAGATGCCCGGGGGCAGCACCGGTGTCTGACTCCCGAAGGGTGTCAGACACCTTGGTCGTTGGAGGATGCCGGGGGCAGCACCGGTGTCTGACTCCCGTAGGGTGTCAGACACCTTGGCCGTTGGAAGATGCCCGGGGGCAGCATCGGTGTCTGACTCCCGAAGGGTGTCAGACACCTTGGCCGTTGGAAGATGCCGGGCGCAGCATCGGTGTCTGACTCCCGAAGGGTGTCAGACACCTTGACGCCCAAGGCCGTGCCTTGTCGGCTTATTGCGCGGGCCGTACCGACATCGCCAGGGTGTACTGGTCGCGGCGGCCTTCGTAGGTCAGGCCCTTGCGGAAGGCCCAGATGCTGCTTTCGAAGTGCAGCGGAATCAGCGGCAGGTTGTCCAGTGCGATCTGCGTGGACTCTTGCAGCAGTTTTTCGCGCTTTTCGGGGTCAACCGTCACAATGGCCTGCTCGTACACCTTGTCGAAGTCGGCGTTCGAAAAGCCGCCGTAGTTGCTGGTGCCCAGGCTGCGGGCCGAATCCAGCGATGCCACCCACAACTGGAACAGCGCCGACGCTTCGCCCGTTTCAGCCGGCCAGCCGCCCATCGCGAAGCTGAACTCACGCTTGGCGCGCTTGGGAAAGTAGATCGACGCAGTCATCGCATCCACGTGGGTCTTGATGCCGATGCGCGACAGATACTGGGCCACTGCCTGCGTCACCTGGGCGTCGTTCACATACCGGTTGTTGGTGGACGACAGCGTCAGCTCAAAACCGTTGGGATAGCCGGCTTCGGCCAGCAGCTTCTTGGCGCCTTCCGGGTCGTACTTGATTTCCGGCGCGGCAGGCAGCGCGCCGAACATGCCGTCAGGCATGAACTGGTACGCAGGCGTGGCCAGGCCGTCCATGATGCGCGCATTGATCGTCTTGCGGTCGATGGCCATGCTGATGGCCTTGCGAACCCGCAGGTCTTGCAACGGGTTCTTGTCGTCCGGGCTCTTGACGAACGGGCTGGGGTTGCGGCCGACGTCGGGCTGGAAGAAGATCAGGCGGGTCGACGGCGTGGCCACGTACTCGAACTTGCCGTTGTCTTTCAGACGCGGCAGGTCGCGGGCGGCCGGGTTCTCGATGACATCGAAGTCACCCGACAGCAGGCCCGTCAGTCGGGGGCCGGCGTTGGGCACCGGCACGAACTTCACCGTTTGCCAGTGCGGCTTCTCGCCCCAGTACGTCTCGTTGCGCTCCAGTTCGATTCCGGTGCCCTTGACGTACGACTTCAGCTTGTACGGGCCGGTGCCGATGGCGTCTTTGCCATTATTGAAATCAACCACCGTCGGCCACGCGCCCGTTACGCCGCAGCCTTCTTTGGGGGCGAACTTCAGCGGGCCGTGCTCGACAATGCCGTTCCAGATGATGGGCAGCTGGCGCGCCAGCTCGGCGGGCATCAGCGGGAAGGGCGCGGCGGTCTTCAGGATGACAGTGTGGTCGTCCGGCGTCTGCACATCGGTCAGCAGCTTGGTGACCGTCATGTACGACTGCGAGATATTGGTCTCGTTGTTCAGCGTGCGGCACACCGAGAACAATACGTCCTGGGACGTAAAGGGCTCGCCGTTCGAGAACTTCACGCCTTCGCGCAGCTTCAATTCCCAGGTCAGGTCGTCCAGGTTCTTCCAGGACACCGCCAGGCCGGGCTTGAGCTGCATGTCGGCGCTGCGATAGATCAGCGAATCGTAGATGTGCGCGGACAGCGCATCGTTCTGCGTCTGCTTGTGATAGTGCGGGTCGGCGGAAGTCGGCTCCGACGACAGGGCCACGGTCAGGGACTGTGCCAGGACGGTCGGTGCGATGATGAGACCGGCGCTGGTAACCAGCGCGGCCAGGGAAGTGCGGATATTCATTTTGGCTCCAGTCGGTGATCGTTCGCACCGGACGGCGGGGGTGCCGCCAGTTGCAATCAATCGTGACAAGGCGCCGATTATCGGAAGCCGATTCCCGCGTTGTCAATTCGCGAATTTCATGTTGCAATGCAACAAATCTTCGGCCCACGCATCAAAAACGACAAGGCGCCACCCTCGCTTCGAGGTGTGGCGCCTTGGACGCGTGCCGGGGCACGCAAGGCAATGCCGCCCGACTCGTAAAAGTGGCGGGCGGCGGCCGTTACAGTATTACCACTGCGAACCGGCGTAGTGCGCGCTGGCGGCGCGGGCACGATTCATGGTGTCGTTGACTTCGGCAACGTAGTTGGCGAAGGCGCGGGCGCCGCGGGCAATTTTGCCGGCGGCCTGCTTCAGCAGCACCAGTGGTTGGGCGTTAGATTGGGCTTCCATCGCGCCGCGAAGCAGGTCGCGTTCAAGCGCGTCGGTAAGGCGGGCATTGCTATTAAGGGTCAGTTCGCTCATGGTTTTCTCCAGTCCGTTTCGTCTTGGGGTAAACCATTATAGGGATAACCCTAAGTGCAATGCAACATCTATCTGTGGATAAGTTGTAACTACCGTTAACCGTGGCCGTTGCGCAACTGCCGGACGGCGTCGGGGAGCTCGCTTGCGGTGAGTCCGATGGGTCCGGTTCCCCGGGCTACCAGAAAATCGGCAGCCGCCCCGTGTAGCCACACGGCCCCGGGTACGGCCTGATCCAGCGGGATGCCCTGCGCGATCAGGCTGCCCAGCATGCCGGCCAGGGTATCGCCGGTACCCGCCGAGGCCAGGCCGGCGTTGCCCGTGATGTTGCGCCAGCAATGGCCATCAGGCCGGCATACCAGGGTGCCGGGCCCCTTCAGCACCACCCAGGCGGCGTGGCGGCGCGCCAGCTCGCGGGCGGCGCCCAGCCGGTCGGCCAGCACCGCCTGTGTGCTGACGCCCAGCAAGCGGGCGCCTTCGGCAGCGTGCGGGGTCAATACCACCGGGCCGGGGCCCCAGCCGGGCAGGGCGCCCGCCGCCAGCAGATTCAGCGCGTCGGCGTCCAGTACCAGCGGCGTGTCAGCTTGTTGCGCAAAAAGCCCGCACAGGGTGGTTTGCGATAGGCTGTCCGTGCCCAGGCCGCAGCCGGCCACCCAGGCATCAATAGGCAGGCCGGCCCGATAAAGTCCGGCGGCATCGCGCAGCATCAGCTCGGGCTGCAGGGGGTCGCAGGGCAGCGGACAAGCCTGCTGCGCAAAGCCCACCAGGACTTTGCCCGCGCCGGTTTTCAGGGCGGCGCGACCGGCCAGCAGCGCGGCCCCGACCATGCCCGGCCCGCCGCCAATGATGGCAACGGTGCCGTGGGTGCCCTTGTGGGCATCGGATCGGCGCGGCGCGAACAACAGGGGAAGGTCCTGGCGAAGAATGGGCAGGGGATCACGGGCGGACATGGCGGCGCTTGCGGAGCAAGTCAGGCAGAGAATGGATGACTATCCACTATAGTGCCCCTGGAGCACAGGCAATATTCAAGGAGACAACGGTGCGCGACTCATCGCTGGACCATTATTCCCAGTACCAGGCCCTGAAACTGCGGCGGCATCCGCATGGCATCCTGGAAATCATCATGGGCGCCAAGGGCGGCGCGCCCGGCAAGCTTTCTACCGCGGACGCCCGGCTGCACCGCGAACTGGCCGACATATGGCGCGACGTCGATACCGACCCCGCCACCCGCGTGGTGGTGATCCGCGGCGAAGGCAAGGGGTTTTCCGGCGGGGGAGACCTGGAGCTTGTCGAACAGATGGCCGACGACTTCCAGGTACGGTCGCGGGTGTGGCGCGAGGCTCGCGACCTGGTCTACAACGTGATCAACTGCAATAAGCCCATCGTGTCGGCCATGCATGGGGCCGCCGTGGGCGCGGGGCTGGTGGCCGGGCTGCTGGCCGACATTTCCATCGCTGCGCGCGATGCGCGCATTATCGATGGGCACACGCGTCTGGGCGTGGCGGCGGGCGACCATGCCGCCATTGTGTGGCCGTTGCTGTGCGGCATGGCCAAGGCCAAGTACTACCTGTTGTTGTGCGAGACGGTGACGGGCGCCGAGGCCGAGCGCATCGGGCTGGTGTCGCTGTGCGTGGACGAAGCCGAATTGACCGACAAGGCATTCGAGGTGGCCACGCGGCTGGCCAACGGCTCGCAGACGGCCATCCGCTGGACCAAATATGCGCTGAACAACTGGTTGCGCACCGCAGGCCCCAGCTTCGATGCGTCGCTGGCCCTGGAGTTCATGGGGTTTGCCGGCCCCGACGTGCGCGAAGGCATCCAATCCCTGCGCGAGCGGCGTGCGCCGGATTTCGATCCCGGCGCGCCGTTCTGACAGGCGCATCCGGGCAGGGCGCTATTTCTTTGTCAGGAACCGCGCGAATGCGTCCTGCGCTTCCTGTGTTTGCAGCCGGGCCCGGAATTGGGCCGCTTCGTACTCAAGCGTTTCGTCGACCGCCTGACGGTCGGCCCGCTTGAGCATGGCCTTGGTCAGCCGCAGGGCGTTGCGCGGCTGGGCTGCGAGTTCGGCCGCCGTTGCGTGCGCCATGGCCAACGCCTGGCCGGGTTCAGCAATGTCGGTCGCCAGGCCCGTTTGCACCGCGGCCTCGGCGTCGAACGCCTTGCCCTGCAACAGCCACTGCGCGGCCTTGCGCGCGCCCGCCAGTCGGGGCAGCAGCAGGCTGGATGCGCCTTCGGGGCACAGCCCCAATGCGACGAACGGGATGCGCAGCGTGGCATTGCGCGCCGCATAGACAAAGTCGCAATGCTGCAGCAAGGTGACGCCGATACCGACCGCGTAGCCCTCTACCGCCGCGATCACCGGCACGTCAGTGGCGATCAGGGCGCGCAGAAACGTCATGCCGGCGCTGTCGCCTTCGGGGCGGTCGCCCTGGAAGTCGCGCAGGTCGTTGCCCGCCGTGAAATGTCCGCCTGCGCCAGTCAGGATCACCGCCGACAGGCTGGAGTCGTCGGTCGCGCGGGCCAACTGGTCTGCCAGCGCCAGATAGGTGGCGATATCCAGCGCATTGCGCCGTTCCGGGCGATTGATCGTCAGGGTCAGGACGCCGCCCTCGCGCTCGACCTGCAGGCTGTCGGGCGTGGCGCTCATGCGAACTCCCGTGCGGCAAGCCGCGCACGCGCCTCGGCGTACTCGCGGCGCAGGTTGGCCACGATGTCGGCGGTGGGCAGGACGCTGTCGATGCCGCCCACCCCCTGGCCGGCGCCCCAGATGTCTTTCCAGGGCTTGACGCGGGTCGAGCCGAAGTTGGACGCGCCCGTGTCCGGGGCGGGCAGGTTGGCCGGGTCCAGGCCGGCTGCCACGATGCTGGATTTCAGGTAATTGCCGGGGATGCCTGTAAAGAAGGGCGTGTACAGAATGTCGGCCGCACCGGCATCTACGATGGCCTGCTTGTAGCCGTCGGACGCATTGGCTTCGGCGCTGGCGATGAAGCGCGTGCCCATATAGACAAAGTCGGCGCCCATGGCCTGCGCTGCCAGAATATCCGCGCCGGACGTAATGGCGCCCGACAGGATGATCGGGCCGTCGTAGCGGCGCCGGACTTCGCGCAGCAGTGCGAACGGGCTCAAGGTGCCCGCATGGCCGCCCGCTCCGGCGCACACCAGGATCAAGCCGTCCACGCCCGCTTCCAGCGCTTTTTCGGCGTGCCGCACGGTGGTGACGTCATGGAAGACCTTGCCGCCCCAGGCGTGGATGCCGTCAACCAGGTCGCCGGGCGCACGCAGGCTGGTAATGATGTAAGGAACGCGATGCTTGGCGCAGACGGCCAGGTCTTGTTCGAGGCGGTCGTTCGAATGGTGGATGATCTGGTTCACCGCGTAGGGCGCCACTGTCGCGGCCGTGTCGGTGTTGCGCCGCGCGGCCAGGCTTTCCTGGACTTCGGACAGCCACTCATCCAGCAGCGACTGCGGCCGTGCGTTGAGTGCGGGAAAAGACCCCACCACGCCGCTGGCGCATTGTTCCACCACCAGCTTGGGGTTGGACACGATGAACATGGGCGAACAAATGACCGGCAGCGTCATTTGCGCATAGAGCTGGGAAACCAGGGCGTGGGGCTGGGCGGCGTCGCGTGCGTTCATGAGTGAGCGGAAGTTGAAAGTGAGCCGGGGGCGTGCATATAATTACCTACCGGACGGCCGGTAATTAATCGATATTCATTTAACGGCAAGCGTCGCCCGCATGTCAATGCGATGCGCCGCGCCCTTGCCTTCATGCCCGACAGCATTGCTTCCACCAAGCGGCCACGCGCCGGCCGCCCCCCGACCCTGGCTGCGCCGCGCGAACGCATCCTGGAAGAGGCCGCGCGCCTGTTCGCGAAATCGGGCTACGAAAACAGTTCAGTGGCCGACCTTGCCGCCGCCATCGGGGTATCGAAGGCGGCGATTTACCATTACTACCCCACCAAGCAGGACATCTACGACGCGATCATCATCGATGTGCTGCGCGGCATGACGGCGGCCGTATCCCAGGCCGTGGCGCAGGCGCCCGGCCACCGCGAGCGCCTGCGTGCGTTCATGCTGGCTCACGCCCGCTACTTCGAGCAGCATCATCCGCAATTCGTCACGATGCTGGTCGGCTATTCGGGCATGACCATCACCGAACGCGAAGACGCCGCGCATCTGCGCGACGATTACGAACGCATGCTGCGCGACATCCTGGCCGCCGGCATGGCCGCAGGTGAATTCCGCGCGCTCGACGTCGCGTCCTCGGGCCGTGCGGTGCTGTCGACGCTGAACTGGATGGCGCGCTGGTATCGGCCGGGGGGCCCGCAGGCGGCCGAAGCCATCGCAGAAGATTTCTTCGACCTGCTGGCGGGCGGCCTGGTGGCGCCGGAGTAACGGCGTGCAGGCCGCAACTTGTGCAGGACGCGCACAACAACGTTCGCAAAACGGAATACGTCAATACGGGCCGAGGGCTAATATCCCAGGGTTCTTTCCGAGTTTTATCTTTCTTCTTTCTTATTGATCATGTCGCAACGACCCGCTCCCCTGACCGGCATACGCGTGCTGGACCTGACCCGCGTCCTGGCCGGCCCCTGGTGCACCCAGAACCTTGCCGACCTTGGCGCCGAAGTCATCAAGATCGAACGTCCCGGCGCGGGCGATGACACGCGCGCGTGGGGCCCGCCTTATCTGAAAGACGCCACGGGCGCCGATACCACCGAGGCCGCGTATTACCTGAGCGCCAACCGCAACAAGTATTCGGTGGCGCTCGACATCGCGTCGCCGCGCGGCGCCGAACTGGTGCGCGAACTGGCGCGCCAGAGCGATATCCTGGTCGAGAACTTCAAGGTGGGCGGCCTGCGCAAGTACGGCCTGGACTACCAGACGCTCAAGGCCGAAAACCCCCGCCTGATCTACTGCTCGATCACCGGATTCGGCCAGACCGGCCCCTACGCCAGCCGCCCTGGATACGACTTCATGATCCAGGGCACGGGCGGGCTCATGAGCATTACCGGCGAGCGCGACGACCTGCCGGGCGGCGGGCCGCAAAAGGCCGGCGTGGCCGTGGCCGACCTGATGACCGGCATGTATTCCACCGTTGCCATCCTGGCCGCGTTGCACGAACGCGGCCGTAGCGGCCTGGGCCAACACATCGACATGGCGCTGCTGGATTGCCAGGTCGCCATGCTGGCCAACCAGAACCTCAATTACATGACAACCGGCCAGGCCCCCAGGCGCGCCGGCAATGCGCACCAGAACCTGGTGCCGTACCAGGTGTTCGCCGCGAGCGACGGCCACCTGATCGTGGCGGTGGGCAACGACAGCCAGTTCCGCAACTATTGCCGTGTGATCGGGTTGCCCGAGCTGTCGGACGATCCGCGCTTTTCCACCAACCCGCAACGCGTGCAGAACCGCGACGCGCTGGTGCCGTTGCTGGCCGAGCGCATGGCCACCGGCGAGCGCGACTTCTGGCTGGCCGAGCTCGAGGCGGCCGGCGTGCCGGCCGGCCCCATCAATACGCTGGACCAGGTCTATAAAGACCCGCAGGTGCAGGCGCGCGAGATGTGGCGCGAACTGCCGCACCCCACCGCCGGCAAGGTGCCGGTGGCCGCCAGCCCGCTCAAGTTCTCGGACAGCCCGGTGCAGTACCGCCGTCCCGCGCCTTTGCTGGGCGAGCACACGCGGCAGGTGTTGTCCGAAAGGCTGGGCCTGTCTGAAGAAGAAATCCAGGCGCTCGCGCAGCCGCGCAGCTGAGCGGCCAACGGGGCGCAATGCCCGCGGCGGACATCCGCGGCGGGCGCCCCTCGATGATCAATCCGCTACGGAGCACAAGCAATGACAGATATTCAGACCATCGCCGTCGTCGGTGCCGGCGCCATGGGGCGCGGCATTGCGCAGATCGCCGCGCAGGCGGGCGTCCAGGTGCGGCTGTACGACACCAGCGGCGACGCCATTGCCTCGGCGCGCGAGTCGCTGCGGCAACTGTGGGACAAGCTGGCGCAGAAAGGCAAGCTCAGCCACGCAGACGCCGAGGCGGCGCTGGCGCGGATTCATCCTGCCGCCGCGCTGGACGAACTGGCCGACTGCCAGGTGGTGGTCGAAGCCATCGTCGAACGGCTGGACGTCAAGCGCGATCTGTTCGTCAAGCTGGAAAGCATCGTCGGGCCCGATTGCATCCTGGCCTCGAATACCTCATCGCTGTCGATCACCGCGATTGCGGCTGCGTGCCAGCGCCCGCAGCGCGTGGTGGGCTTTCACTTCTTCAACCCGGTGGCGCTGATGAAGGTGGTCGAAGTCATCGATGGCCTGCGCAGTGATCCCGCGGCTGGCGATGCGCTTGCCGCCCTGGCGCGCCGCATGGGCCATACCCCGGTGCGCGCCAAGGACATGCCCGGCTTCATCGTGAACCATGCGGGCCGAGGCATGAACATAGAGGGCCTGAAGGTGGCGCAGGAATCCGTGGCGTCGTTTGCGCAGATCGACGCCATCATGCGCGAACAGGCCGGATTCCGCATGGGGCCCTTCGAACTCATGGACCTGACCGCGCTGGACGTTTCGCATCCGGTCATGGAATCGATCTATCGCCAGTTCTTCGATGAACCGCGCTTCCGGCCGTCGCCCATCACGGCCGTGCGCCTGGCGGGCGGCCTTATCGGCCGCAAGGCCGGTGCGGGTTTCTACGATTACCCCGATGGCCAGAAGCAGGCGCCTGCCGAGCCCGCCGCGCCCGCGGCCGAGCCCGGCCTGCGTGTGTGGGTCAGCCCGGCGCATGAAGAGGGCAGGGCGCGCGCCCTGGCGCTGCTCGAATCGCTGGGCGCCGGCATCGTCGATACGGCTCAGGCGCCCGACGACGCGTTGTTGCTGGTGACGCCATATGGCGAAGACGTATCCACCTGCGCCAGCCAGCAAGGCCTGGATGCAACACGGACGGTCGGCCTGGACACCCTGCATGGGCTGGCCGCGGGCAAGCGCCGCACGCTGATGCTGTCGCCCGCGACGCAGGCACGCTGGCGCGACGCCGCGCACGCGCTGCTGGCCGGCGACGGTGCGCCAGTCAGTGTGATCCAGGATTCGGCGGGTTTCGTGGCGCAGCGCATCGTGGCGGCGATCGTCAACGTGGCTTGCGAGATCGCCCAGCAAGGCATCGCCACGCCGGCCGACATCGACCGCGCGGTGACGCTGGGCCTGGGCTACCCGATGGGGCCGCTGGCGATGGGCGACGCCCTGGGGGGCGAGCGCATTCTCGAGATCCTGCGCAACCTGCAGCGCGTAACCGGTGACATGCGCTATCGGCCCAGCCTGTGGCTGCAGCGGCGGGTGCAGCTGGGCCTGTCGCTGCTCGCCGAGCCCGCGGCCTGACGGACACTCTTCGCCCGGCGCGCCGCTACGCCGTCGACCGGGCGATCTGTTCGCGCAGCCATTGGTGGGCTGGGTCTCGGTGCAGGCGTTCGTGCCACAGCATCACCATGTCGAACCCCGGTATATCCAGCGGCGCCCGCACCGCACGCAATTCGGTTGCGCCGCGTATGAGTCGCGCGGGCACCATCGCCACCAGATCGGTGGTGGCGAGCACGGACCGAAGCACCAGAAAGTGTGGCACGGACAGCACGACGTTGCGCTGCATGCCTTGTTGGGCCAGCACCATGTCGGTCACCCCGTAGAACCCGCCTTCGTCCTGCGACACGACGGCATGGTCGAGCCGGCAGAACTGCGCGAGCGTGGGGCGGCGCTTCAGCCCGGGATGGCCAGCCCGCCCTGCCAACACATAATGCTCATGGAACAAGGGCCTGCGCCGCAATGCGGGCGGCGACTCGGCCGCAATGTGAAAGGCCAGGTCCAGTTCGCCCTGTTCGAGCTGGCGCGCCAGGCGCTGCGGCGAAAGCGGACAGATGGCAATGCGCGAACGCGGCGCGCGGGCGCGCAGCCCGGCCAGGGCCGGCTGCAATACGGTCGCTCCCGCGTAATCGGATGCAGACACGCGCCAGGTAAGTTCGGCGTTGGCCGGCTCGAAGGCGCCGGGGGGCGCGATAGCCTCGCGCAGTGCCTGCAGCGCCACGCGCAGGGGCTCGCGCAGTTGTTCTGCGCGGGCGGTGGGCCGCATGCCGCGTGGTCCGGGCAGCAGCAGGGGGTCGCCCAACACGTCGCGCAGCCGGGCAAGCTGCAGGCTGACCGTGGGCTGCGACAAATGCAGCCGGCTCGCCGCGCGCGTGACGTTCAGCTCGGTCAGCAGCGCCTCCAGCGTCACCAGCAGATTCAGGTCCAGCCGACGCAGCCGATCTACGGTATTGGGCATGGCAATAGTGACCAATAAAGGAATTCATTTCTAATATAGCGGACGCGACCCTATCGTGTGGCTGGCTATCTCGATAGGAGCTTTCCGTGAATCTGTTGCTTGTCTATGCCCATCCTGAACCGCGCTCGCTGAACGGGTCCATCAAGAACTTTATTTGCCGGCATGTGGAGCGCGGCGGCCATGCGGTGCAGGTTTCCGATCTGTATGCCATGGGCTGGAAGGCCGCGCTCGATGCGCAGGACAACATGGCCTGTGAGCCGGAAGCTCGCTTCGATCCTTCGGCCGAATCTGCAGCGGCCTTCCGGAATGGTACGCAAAGCGCCGATATCGAACGCGAGCAGGAGAAACTGCGCTGGGCCGATGGCGTCATTCTGCAGTTTCCGCTGTGGTGGTTCTCGATGCCGGCGATCCTGAAGGGATGGGTTGAGCGCGTCTACGCGTATGGATTTGCCTATGGCGTGGGCGAGCACTCGGACACCCATTGGGGCGACCGCTATGGCGAAGGGACGCTCGCGGGCAAGCGGGCCATGCTGGTCGTGACTGCGGGCGGCTGGGAGTCGCACTACGGCCCCCGCGGCATCAATGGCCCTATCGACGACCTGCTGTTTCCCATCCAGCATGGCATCCTGTACTACCCCGGGTTTGATGTGTTGCCGCCGCACGTCATCTATCGCACCAGCCGCATTGACACGCCCGCGTTCGAGCGTGTGTGCCAGGCGCTGTCGCGCCGCCTGGACGACTTCTGGACGGCGCAGCCCATTCCCTTTCGCAAACAGAATGCGGGCAGCTACCTGATCCCGGAGTTGACCCTGCGGCCGGACATTGCGCCGGGCGAGTCCGGGTTGGCCATACACCTGGAGCGGCGATAGAGGCGCCAGGCGCGCGCATCGCGCGCGTAAAAAAGCCCCCGCAATGCGGGGGCTTTTCTTCGGGCCAGGGCAGGGACTACTGGACCGACTGGACCATGTATTCGACAGCGGCCCGAATGTCTTCTTCGGAGGCGTTGGCCGCGCCACCCTTGGGCGGCATGGCGCCCTTGCCGGTGATGGCGACCTTGACCATGGCGTCCATGCCGGTCTTCAGGTAGGGTTCCCAGGCGGCCTTGTCGCCCAGCTTGGGAGCGCCGGCCACGCCCGTGCCGTGGCAAGCGAAGCAAGTGGCTTTGTACAGTTTTTCGCCAACCGGATTGACCGCGGCTTCGGCCTTGGGCGCCGGGGCCTGGGCTTGCTGTTGAGCCGGGGCGGGGGCTTGGGCCTGTGCCTGGGGGGCCGCGGCAGCAGGCGCGGCAGCGGCAGCGGCCGGAGCAGCCGCCTGCTTGGTTTCTTCGGGCTTGGCCTCGCCTTCCTGCGCGGGGGCTTCGGGTTCTTCGAACGAGCCGCCGGATTCATTGGCCATGTAGACCACCGCACGGGCGACTTCGTAGTCGCTCAGGGCCGGGTTGCCGCCCTTGGCGGGCATGGCGCCCTTGCCGTGCAGGGCCACGTCGAGCATGGCGTCGTAGCCCGCTTTCAGGAGAGGTTCCCAGGCGGCCTTGTCGCCCAGCTTGGGCGCGCCGGCCACGCCCGCCGTGTGGCAGGCCGTACAGACGGCCTGATAGACCTGTTCGCCGGTCTTGAAGACCTTGGGCGCGTTGGCATCGACCAGTTCAAACCCGGCCACCGGGGCAATGCGGCGGGCCACCGCTTCTTCGGTGAGGGTGTCGGAGCCGGCGCCCGTCTTGTCGCTGGCCGTGACCAAGTTCACCAGCATGATGATGACGATGATCGGCACCAGGAACGACAGCACGACCGTGACGATCAGCTGTTTGGGAGTCTTGATAGGCGACGCGTGTTCTTCGTGGTGTTCCTGCTCGTTGCTCATAACCAAATCCTGCAAATCGGGTACCGGGGCGCCTGGCGGCGGCAACAGACGAATAACTACTGCGCAAGGATAGGCCAGAAAAGCGACCGACCCCGCATGCAAACGCTGGATTATATAACGCTAAGCCGGCCGGGGACGACGGAGGTCAACTTGTCTGGCCGCTGCGCCGCCGCAACGGCGCGAAATATGGGTACAATGTCGCCTCTTTGCGCCCGTAGTTCAATGGATAGAATGAGAGTTTCCGAAGCTCTTGATACAGGTTCGATTCCTGTCGGGCGCGCCATAGAATCAAGCACTTAAATTTTTTGGGCCCGTTCTGGGCCCATGCGACGCGTATTGGCGCGTGTTCTTTGGCCTTCTGCTGGCCCTCTTGTGCTGGCAAATGGTCTGCGTACAGCGCAGGCATCCTGGCCTTCTTCCTCTGATGACCTCACGCCTGTGAAAAAGGCGGCTACAAAGCAGTTGCGCCAGGGCGGTTCTTAGTGTGCGCCAACGTGCTCCAGCACCAGCAACGCGCTTGGTATCGGCCTGTGCCGCCACCACGACGATCCTGCGGCGCCGATTCATCGCATCCAGCGGTTTTGCCCGGTTTCGAGACCATCCAACATGCCGGCCGGGTGATCGGCGACGATGCAAGGGCCTGGCTGCGTGAATCCTTCCCCGGGGGCTTCGCTCAGACTCATGGGCGCACTTGAGACGACTTGCACCGTTGTTTGTACGCGTACTGCGCTGCGCCGCGCCCAGTCTTTGGGGCCCAGGCCATAACGCTGGCGAAATACTTTGCCGAAGTGGCTCTGGCTGGAAAACCCGGTATCGACCGCGGACTGGGTAACGCTGCAGCCGCGGTCGAGCATGGCCGCTGCTTCGGTCAAACGCAGGTCGCGCAAATAAGCGTGTACCGAAGTACCGAAGTACGCCCGGAACCCGGCCTGGAGTTTTTTTTCGGGAATGCCGACGCGCCGTGCCAACTGCCGTGGCGTCCAGGCCTCTGCGCAATTTTGGCGCAGCAGCGTTCCCGCGGCCACGATTGCGACGTATTCCTTGTCTGTGGGCCGCTGCAGCGGGAGCGGCGTGCAGATCGTGTCGGCTACCAGGGCCAGCGCCTCCTGGATGCGCGCCCAGCGCCACGCACGGCGCGCGAATGCGTCGCTGACCGGGGCGTCGCTCGCCAGCGCCCAGGCAAGATCCACGCAGGCCGACGGCGTGGCGAACGCTGCCGAAAAGGCGACGGCCCCCCCGCCATCCGGCCCCGCGAAACGGTGTTCGACCCGGCCGGGCAGGTGGCTCCAGCCCAAGCTGCATAGCGCCTCCAGTGTGAAGCGTATATCCACCAGCCTGATGCTCTGGCCCGCCGGCAAACGCCAGAGCGCGCAGGCCGGCACCGGGTGGTGAAACACCATCGCCATGCCGCCCGACAACAGGCAGGAACGGCCGCCGCCGTGGGTGAGCTCCAGGTTGCCTTCCAGGCAGATCTGTATGCCAAACAAGGCATTGTCGGGCGATGGAAGATGAAGTTCGCGCGGCGCCACGCCGTCAAGAACCACTAGGCTGACGCCCTCGGCCACCCGCTCGACCTGTTTGATGACGGCTTCCCAATCATCGTCTCGGGGCACCGTGGGCAGCGTGCCGCGCCACCATTCATGTGGCTTGTGCGGCGTGGCATAAATGGCGGGGGCAGGTTTCATGTGGGTTCGGGATACCGCTTGCAGGAGTTCGCGTGGCCTACGACGCTGCGTGAAAACCGCTATGCCGTAATGTCGCCGGGCCGCAAATCCGCCAGTGCGCGCCGGAAAAACGCCAGACATTGCCGCCGCGTTCTGGGATTATCCATTACCAATCAATAATGATTCTTGTTAATTATAACGAGGCCTGATCTTTATGACCCTACCGCCGTTCCGTATGCGCCCGCTCGCGCTGGCTGTCCTCTTCAATCTGGGCGCGTGCGCGTCCGCCTTGGCACAGACGCCGGAAGCAGCCGTCCTGGCGCCGGTTCGCGTGGAGGGGAATGTCGATCAATCGCCCGCCTCGGGTGACGCGTATGCAGCCGTGCGCAGCCGGTCCAGCACCAAGACGGATAGCGCACTGATCGATATTCCTCAGACCGTGAACATCGTGACTCGCAACGAGATGGACCGCCAGGGTTCGACGTCGGTGTCCCAGGCGCTGCGCTTCACCCCTGGCGTGGTGACGCAGTATGGCGACAACGACGCGCGCCACGATTGGCTGACGGTGCGCGGTTTCACGCCGGGGCGCTATCTGGACGGGCTGCTGCTGCCGTTTGGCGCACGGGGTTACGCGCAACCGCGGGTAGAGACATACGGATTGGAACGAATCGAGGTCCTGAAGGGGCCGTCTTCCGGCCTATATGGTCAGGCATCCCCCGGCGGCGTCATCAATATGACGAGCAAGCGTCCCACTGAAGACTATCGCAATGAGGTCATCGTGCAGGGAGGCAGTTTCGACCGGTTCCAGGGCGGATTCGATTTTTCGGGCCCGGTCGACGCGGACGGGCGTCTGCTGTATCGGCTGACCGGACTTGTGCGCGATAGCGGGACACAGTTCGACTACGTGACCGACGACAAGGTCTTTATCGCGCCGAGCTTTACCTGGAAGGCGTCGGCCGACACCACCATCAATTTCTCCGTGCAGTACCAGGAAATCGACGCGGCCGGCGGCGGCGGCGCCCCGGCGCTGCCGGCGATCGGGACGCTGTATCCGTCTTCGAAGGGGCGCATTTCGCGCGATCGTTACGTCGGCGACCCCGACTATGACCGGTTCCGCAACGAACAGACGCTGGTCGGCTATACGCTGGACCACCGATTCAATGACGCACTCTCGTTCCGTCAGACGACGCGCTACAGTGAGGTCGATACCGATACGCGACGAGTTCAGCTCGGCGCCATGCCAACGGACACGCAGGCCATCCGCTACGCCTGGGCGTTTCCCGAATCCTCGCGCGCGATTCAGGTGGATAATCAGCTGGCCTGGAAATTCGATACGGGCCCGGTAAAGCACGACCTGTTGATAGGCTTCGATTATCTGCGCGAAAGTTCGAACTTCACCGAGTCGCAGCTGACCTTGCTGTTGCCGCCGATTTCCCCGCCATTGTTCGATCTGTACAACCCGGATTACGCCAATGCCGGCATCCAGACGCCGCCGGACGGCATGCGCATTGACCAGCGGCGCGACCAGCTGGGCCTGTATCTGCAGGACCAGATTGCCATCGACAAGCTGCACCTTACCTTCGCGGGCCGGTATGACTGGACGCATTCCCGAACCCGTACCTGGACTCACGCATCGAATGCCACGGCGACGGCACGCAACAGTCCGGAGCACTTCACGGGCCGCGTGGGTGCCAGCTGGCGTTTCGATAACGGGATTGCGCCCTATATGGCGTATTCCACGTCGTTCCAGCCCCTGTCGGGAACGAATCGCCTGGGTATGCCGTTCAAGCCGAGCACTGGCGAACAGGTAGAAGCGGGCGTCAAGTACATGCCGGCCGGTTCCGATACGCTGGTGACCTTGGCCGTCTTCCAGCTGGACCAGAAGAACGTGCTGGCGCCCGATCCGCTCAACACCAGCTTCAATACGCAGACCGGCGCGGTACGGCTGCGCGGCGTAGAACTGGAAGCGAAGGCGCAGGTAACGCGCGGGCTCGACGTTACGGCGTCGTATGCCTACACGGACAGCGAGATCCGCCGCACCAACGCCACCGACAGCACGGGCCAGCAAGGCAACCAGATGGCGTTTGTGCCGCGGCACCAGGCCGGTGTGTGGGTGGACTACACCTTCCAGGCCGGTGCGCTGCGCGGGCTAGGCATGGGTGCGGGCGCGACATATCGTGGCAGCAGCTACGGCGACAATGCGAACAACTACGCCATTCCTGCCGTGACGCTGGTGGACATGGCCTTGCGATACGAATTGGGGAATCTGTCCGAGGCGCTACGAGGCGCTCAAGTGGCGCTGAATATTTCCAACGTGTTCGACAAAGAGTATGTCGCTACGTGCTTGGGCCCGCTGAGTTGCTACTGGGGCGCGGAACGCACGGTACTGGCCACGCTGCGCTATCGCTGGTAAGACGCGTGCGAACGCGGGTGTCTGCGCATCAGCCGTCCGCCACGGTGCGAACCAGGCTGTTGCGCGGCTGGTCGGCTCGGTGATAGATGCATACCGGCATCCGGACTTCCGGCTCCAGGCGAACGAAACTCACTTTGAACGCACTGGCGATCTTCCGCGTGTACGCGGAACTTATCATGTGGCCTCTTCCACTTTCCACGGCAGCTAAAGCTGTGCTCAGGCTGCTGAGCACGCGCCAGTCTGTCAGGACGAGGCGATCACGAAGGTAGCTGTTGACCTGCATGACCGAGCGCGAATCCCGCCCAACGTCGCGCCAATCGGCGCTAATATTGCGCCGTACCGATTCGATTCCTGTCGGGCGCGCCAGAACTTCGCCTCCCGGCGTCGTCCTTCCGTCGCGCTGTAGCTTATTTCGCAGGCGTCGGTCTTTGTCGGGCCGACAGCCGCGCCGCGCTCCTTCAGTGCCTGTCGGGTCATTGCTCTGCCGGCCTCGCGCTACCACCTTCCGATGGCGGCCGCACCGCATTCTTCCAGGGGAACTCATCGCATCATGCGTCGTATCCGCACGCCCAGCATGGCGGCGCTGACTGCCTTCGAGGCGGCGGCCCGGCACGAGAGCTTCACGCTGGCCGCGCGCGAGTTGTCCGTGACCGAAAGCGCCATTTCGCGGCAGATCAGTCTGCTGGAAGAAAGCCTGGGTGTGTCGCTCTTTGTTCGCGTCAAACAGCGGGTGACCCTGACCCGGCCGGGCCTGCTGTACAGCGAAAAGGTGCGCGCCTCGCTGCGTGCGCTGGAACAGGACACGCTGGCCATCGCCGCGCATGGCAGCGGTCGGGGCAATCTTGAACTGGCGGTGCTGCCGACGTTCGCGCTCGAATGGCTGATTCCACGGCTGCCCACGTTCTACGCGCGCTATCCGGATGTACGTATCAACATGGGCGTGCGCACTGCCCCGTTTTCGTTCGAAAACGAACACTTTGATGCCGCCATACATCACGGCAAGCCCATCTGGCCGCACGCCACGCTGGAACTGCTGTTTGGCGAACGCATGGTCGCCATCGCCCGCGCCGACCTGATCGGCAAGCCGCTCGAGCGCGCCGAAGACCTGCTGCAGTACACGCTTCTGTATTCCACCACGCGGCCCGAGTCCTGGCGCCAGTGGTTCGAACTTGCCGGCGTGGCGCAGATGCCTGAATCGATCGGCAGCGCCGGCTTCGAGTTGCAGTCGATGGTGGTGCGGGCCGCCGAAGCAGGGCTGGGGGTTGGCCTGGTGCCCGAATTCTTCGTGCCCGAGGCCGCCTGGCAGAATGGGGTGATACGGGCGCATCCACTTTCGATGCTGGCCGAAGATTCCTACCATCTTGTGTACCCGCTTGAGACGCGGGACAACCTGCCGCTGCAGTGCTTTCGCGAATGGATACACCAGGAAGCGCGGGGCTTCGCCGCCGAGCTGCGGTTACCGCCATCCGATAGGGTTGATGACTAAAACTCATCATATGGCAATTATTTGTCGCTTTACGCCTGGGTAGAAGCGATAAAAAATGGCGGGTTCAGTAGAAAACTGCGGGAAGAGTTTTTATGAATGGCGCCAAAAGTCTGGTTAAAACCCTGCTGGCTTCCGGTATCGATACTTGCTTTGCGAATCCCGGAACCAGCGAAATGCATTTTGTTGCTGCACTCGACCAGGTGCCGGGCATGAAATGCGTGCTGGGCCTGCAGGAGAACGTGGTCACCGGCATGGCCGATGGTTATTTCCGCATCGCCCGCAAGCCTGCCTGCACCCTGCTGCATTGCGGCCCGGGGCTGGCCAATGGCATGGGCAACCTGCACAATGCCCGCCGCGCACGCAGCGGCATCGTCAACATTGTGGGCGACCAGGCCACCTACCATCGCCCCTTCGACGCGCCCCTGACCGCCGATACGGCCGGAATGGCGCAGACGGTGTCGCAATGGGTGCGCACCAGCGTCGACAGCGCGCGCCTGGGCCGTGATGCGGCTGAAGCCGTCGCCGCGGCGCGCAGCTTTCCCGGCCAGATCGCCACGCTTATCCTGCCCGCCGATGTGTCCTGGAACGAGGGTGGGGTGGTCGGCGAGCCGGTGCCCGCGCCCGCGTCGCTGCCGGTAGACGGCAATGCCATCGAGAACGCCGCGCGCACGTTGCGCGCCCATGGCGCCGACACCCTGATCCTGGTTGGCGGCACGGCGGTGCTGAGCGACGCGCACCCCTGGCTGTGGCGCATCGCGCAGGCAACCGGCGCCACATTGATGGCCGATTTCGTCACCGCGCACCTGTCGCGCGGCCGGGGCCGCCTGCAGCTCGAGCGCACGCCCTACGTGATGGAGGCTGCCATCAAGGCGTTGCAGCGCTACAGGCACATCATTCTCGTCAACGCCAAGCCGCCCGTGGGCTTTTTTGCGTACCCCGGCCTGCCGTCGACGCAGTATCCGCCCGACGCCCAATTGCAGGTGCTGGCGCGCGCCGACCAGGATCCGCTGCCTGCGCTGCAGGCTTTGGCGTCGCTGCTGAACGCGCCCGAGGTCGCCATCCCCGACCCGGGGCCGCGCCCCGCGGTTGCGACGGGCGCGCCCACTCCGGAGGGCCTGGCCCAGACCGTGGCCGCCGTCATGCCCGAACACGCGATCATCTCGGATGAAAGCGTGTCGTTCGGGCGGGGCTTTTATAAGTTCAGCCATGCGGCGCCGCCCAACGACTGGCTGCACCTGGCTGGCGGCGCGATCGGCGACGGCCTGCCTGTGGCCACCGGCGCCGCCATCGGCGCACAGAAGCAGCGGCGTGTGATCAGCCTGCAGGCCGACGGCTCGGCCATGTATTCGCTGCAGTCGCTGTGGACGCAGGCCCGCGAAAAGCTGCCGTGCACGACCATCATCCTGAACAACAGCAAGTACAACATTCTTATCGGCGAGTACGCCAACGTGGGCGCGACCCCGGGCGATACCGCGATGAGTATGCTGGACCTGGGCAACCCGGCGCTGAACTGGGTGGGCCTGGCCAACGCCATGGGCGTCGAGGCCGCGCGCGCCACCACCCTGGAGCAATGCGCAGACCTTATGCAGGCCAGCTTCGGCAAGCAGGCCCCATTCCTTATCGAGCTTATGGTGTAAGTACAGCGCCGTAGACTACCTTTTGTCCCTTACCTGGATGGAGACACATCTTTCATGAAACACCGGAAACTTTCTCAGATCCTGGCCGCAGCCGTCATCGGTGGTACGGCGTTGTGCGCGCAGGCAGACGACTATCCGTCGCGCCCGATCACGTTGATCGTGCCTTACCCCGCCGGCGGCACCACCGACCTGGCCGCCCGTACGATCGCCCACGCCATGGGCCCGCTGCTCAAGCAATCCATCGTGGTTGAAAACCGCGCTGGCGCGGGCGGCAATATCGGCATGGGCGTGCTCAAGCGTTCCGACGCCGACGGCTACACCATCGGCATGGGCACTATCGGCACTCAGTCGATCAACCAGTTCATCTACAAGGACATGCAGTTCGACCCGGCCAAGGACTTCGCGCCCCTGGCCATGGTGTTCACCACGCCCAACGTGATTGCGGTCCGCCAGGACGCAAAGTGGAAGTCGGTGCAGGACCTGTTCGCGGACGCCAGGCAACGCAAGGACGCACTGATCTCGTATGCCTCGCCCGGCGTCGGATCGTCGGTGCACGTGACCGGCGCCTACCTGGAGCAGGCTGCCGGCATCAACATGCTGCACGTGCCCTTCAAGGGCGTGTCGGCGTCCATGCCGGCATTGATCGGCGGCCAGATCGACGTGCTGATGGATAACCTGCCCAGCACGATCAGCCAGCTGAAAGACGGTTCGCGCGTGCGCGCCCTGGCGGTTACTTCTGCCGAGCGTTCGCCCTTGTTGCCCGATGTGCCTACTGTGGCCGAATCGGGCCTCAAGGACTTCGACGTGACGGCGTGGTTCGCGCTGTACGCGCCGGCCGGCACGCCCGCCGAGGCGCAGGCCAAGCTGATCGAAGCGGCAAAGCAGGCATTGGCGACCCCTGCCGTGCAGGAGCAGTTTTCGAAGCTCGGCGCCACGCCCGGTTCCATTACCGGCAAAGACCTGGCCGCGTTCGAAGTCACCGAACGCGAACGCTGGGGCAAGCTGATCAAGGAACGCAACATCACCACGGACTGACACCGCGCCGTACGCTGCGGCGCACCTTACTCTTGACGGCGCAGCAGCGCCGGACTTAGATGCGGCCGCCCAGGCCAAGCGCTACGCGCCTGGCCTGGGCGGCCGCGCTACAGATATTCCTTATACCGCTGGATGTATTCGCGCGCGCTGGTGTTCAGTTCGCGCACGCAGCGGTCGGCGGCGTCGGCGTCGCCGCGCATCATTGCCGCGAGCAATTCGCGGTATTGCTTGATGCCGGCTTCCGCGCGGCCCGGCAGTACGGCCACCCGCCGCATGGTGACCCGGGTGCGCTCGTAGATCCGTTCGATCAGGTCGCTGAGTATCGGATTGCCGGCCAGGCTTGTGACGCGGTAGCGAAAGCGCATGATGGTGTCTACATGCCCTTCGATATCGCCGTCGCGCAGGCTTTGCTCGAACGGCGGGCCGAGCCATTCCTGGAGCTCTTGCCAGTCTTCCGGGCGGGCGTTCTGCATGGCCAGGCGCACCGATAGGCTGTCCAGCGCTTCACGCACTTCGTACAGGCGGTAGGTGGTCTGCATGTCTACCGGCACGACGATGGCTCCCTTGTTGGGCACACGCTGCACCAGCCCGCGGTCTTCCAGGGTGGCCAGTACCTCGCGCGCCTTGGCCCGCGTGATGCCGTAATGCTGCGCCAGATCTTCTTCGGGAATGCGCGAGCCTGGCAGCAATGCCTGCGCGGCAATGCGGTCGCGCACGTCCAGCACCACGGCCTGCGTGGAAATCAACTTTCTTTTTGCTGCCGCCGGCTTGTCGCTGGTCGCGGGCTTGGTTCGGGTTGCCATTTCCACCGTTCCTGAAAGGCAAATTGGGTGAGCGGAATGATAACACTCGTTTGGGCTCAAGATTGTGCACAATTTTATATCCCAAATTGTAATTCATCGTTGACACAATCCTGATTCCGTCCCAAACTGCTTCCGTCCGATCGATGGGACGCTCGATATCAGGAGAATGGCTTTGCATACCGATCACTCGACGGGGTTGCCCGGCCCTCGTTGCCAGGAATACTTGAACCGGCGCCAGGCGCTGGTTGCGCGCGGGGTGGTCAACGGGCCGCCCATATTCGCCCAGGAGGCTTCCGGCGCCACCGTTATCGACCTGGACGGGCGCCGCTACCTGGATTTCGCCGGCGGCATAGGCACCCTCAATGTGGGGCACGCCCATCCCGAGGTCGTGCAGGCCGTCAAGGAACAGGCCGACGCTTATCTGCACACCTGCTTCAACATCGTGATGTACCCGGGGTATATCGAGCTGGCCCAGGCGCTGGTCGACCAGGTGCCGGGCGACTGGCCTAAAAAGGTCATGCTGCAAAGCACCGGGGCAGAGGCTATCGAAAACGCGATCAAGATCGCCCGGTGCGCCACCGGCCGGCGGGCAGTGGTGGCATTCGAGAATGCATTTCACGGCCGCACCTACATGGCCCTGTCGCTGACCGCCAAGGCGCCGGCGTACAAAACCGGCTTCGGCCCGCTCGCGGGCGACGTGTACCGCGCGCCTTTTCCGGTGCCTTATCGCTGGCGCGGCGATGTTCAGTCGTGCGTGGACGACGCCTTTGCCCGGCTGCAGCGTATGGTCGAAACCGAGATCGGGGCCGACCAGGTGGCGGCGATTGTGATCGAACCGGTGCAGGGCGAGGGCGGATTTCATGTTGCGCCGCCCGAGTTCATGCAGCGCCTGCGCGATTACTGCACCCGCCACGGCATTGTCATGATTGCTGACGAGATCCAGTCGGGTTTTTGCCGCACGGGGCAGTGGTTCGCCACCGAACACAGCGGCGTGCAGGCTGACCTGTACACCCTGGCCAAGTCCATGGGCGGGGGCATGCCTATCGCCGCCGTGGTGGGCCGGGCAGACTTGATGGACGCGCCCGCCGTAGGCGGGCTGGGCGGCACCTACGCCGGCAACCCGCTGGCCTGCGCCGCGGCATTGGCGACCATGCGCATCATGAAGCGCGACGACTACGCGGCCAAGGCCCGCCAGTTGGGCGAGGTGCTGCAGGCGCGGTTCGCGAAATGGGCTCGGGATATCGACATCGTGGGCGACGCCCGGGGCGTGGGCGCGATGCAGGCGGTGGAAATCGTGCAGGACAAGGCCGGCGCCGAGCCCGCGCAGGATTTGGCCGCCCGCATCGTGCAGTATGCCTACGAGGCCGGCCTGATCCTGGTGAAGGCCGGGTTCCACGGCAATGTGCTGCGCTTTCTCGGCCCGCTGAACATGAGCCAGGCCGAACTGGATCAAGGCCTGGATATCCTGGAAGCCGCCATCGTGCGTGTATCGCGGGAGGCTCGCGCATGAACACGCTGCTCAAGCTCGACAATGCCCGCAAAGTGGTGCGCCTGCTGGGCGCGGCCCGGCCCGACATGAACGTGCTGGTGCTTTACGACTTCTATACCGAGCACAATGTGCAGCCCCTGGCCATTGCGGTGCAGGAAGCCGGCGCCGTGCCGCACCTGATGCAGATACCCGGCAGCCGCCAGCATGGCCGGCCGTTCTCCGACGTGGTGGCCAAGGCGATGTGCGCGGCCGATCTGGTCATTGCCCTGACGCGCGCCAACGCCGCGCACACCGAGGCACGCCAGCAGGCCACTCGCGCAGGCGTGGGCGTGATCGTCCTGCCCGAATCCGATCTGCCGGATTTCTTCCTGGCCGACGGATGGAACGCCGACTTCGAGGCCCTGCGCCCGCAGATCCAGGGCCTGGCCGACGCGTTGAGCCGCGCCGACCACGCTCGTGTCACCAGCGCCGCCGGCACCGATATCCGCATGAGCATCGCCGGACGACGCGGGCGGGCCCTGCATGGTTTCGCCAACACTGTCGATATTTCGGCGGGCTATTGCCTGGAGTCCAGCCTGGCCCCCGTTGAGGGCACGGCCGAGGGCGTCATCGTCGTGAACGCCAGTATTCCCGGCGTGGGGCTGGTGCGCGACGAGCCGGTGCGCATTGTGTTTGAACGCGGCATGGCCGTCTCCATCGAAGGCGGAGACCTGGCAAGGCGGTTCCGCGATCTGCTGGCCAGCTTCCAGGATCCGGGCGTGTACAACCTGGGCGAGCTGGGCGTGGGCATGAATCCTTGCTGCACGCTGGACGGCACCATGCTTTCCGACGAAAGCGTGTACGGATCGATCCAGTTGGCATTGGGAACCAGCGCCTACATCGGCGGCACGGTGAAGGCAGCTGCCCACTACGACACCATCGTGACCGACGCGCAGCTGTGGCTGGATGATCGGCTGGTGCTTGACGGCACGCGGCTGATGCTGGAGGAACAGTCATGACGATACGCGTGCAACAAGGCAGCGACGGCATCGCCACCGTGCTGCTGGACAGGCCGGAGAAGCGCAATGCCTTCACGCTGGAAATGTACCGGCAGTTCGGCGCGGCCATCGATGCGCTGGATGCCGACGACAGTGTGCGTTGCATCGTTGTGCGGGGCGCCGGCGGCGCGTTCTGCGCAGGCAGCGATATCGGCGGCTTTGATGAAGAGCGCGGCGACGCCCAGGTGGCGCGGGAATATGCCGAACTGACGCTGGACATGACCGACCGCCTGAAGCTCACGCGCCATCCCACGGTGGCGTGCATCGAGGGCGCCTGCGTGGGCGGAGGGCTCGAGATCGCGGCGTTGTGCGATGTGCGCATCGCGGCGCGCAGCGCGCGCTTCGGCATACCGATCAACCGCATAGGCCTGACCCTGGACTACCGCGAGCTCGAAGACCTGGTTGGCCTGATCGGCCCGGCACATGCCCTGGAAATCCTGCTCGAAGGCAGTGTGTTCGGGGCGGACGAGGCCATGTCCAAAGGGTTGCTGACCCGTGTGGTGGACGACGAGCAGGTGGTCGAGCACGCCTACCAGTGTGCGGCGCGCATCGCCAAAGGCGCGCCGCTGGTCAACCGATGGCACAAGCGCTTCGTGCGCAAGCTGGCGTCGGGCGTACCCCTGAGCGAGGCAGAGCGGCTCGAGCCCTACGCCTGTTTCGACACCGAAGACTATCGCATTGGCAAGGCGGCTTTTCTGCGCAAGGAAAAGCCTGCTTTCCTGGGCCGTTAAGAAGGAAATCCGTAGTCATGGCAAACGAAGTCAAGCAGCCGCTGGCCGGCCTGAAGGTCCTGGACCTTTCTCAGATCATGGCCGGCCCATACTGCACCATGGTGCTGGCCGACCTGGGCGCCGAAGTCATCAAGGTGGAAAAGCCCGGAAGCGGCGATGATTCGCGCGAGATGGGGCCCTATGTCAATGGGGAATCCACCTGCTTTGCCCAGATCAACCGCAACAAGATGGGCATTTCGCTGAACCTGAAGCATCCGGATGCCCGCAACATCGTATATGACATGGTGCGCTGGGCGGATGTGGTGGTGGAAAATTATCGCGTCGGCGTCACCCGCTCGCTGGGGCTGGATTACGACACGCTCAGCGCCATCAACCCCCGCCTGGTGTACTGCTCGATTTCCGGTTACGGGCAGACCGGTCCGTACGCCGGCAAGGGCGGGTTCGACCTGGTGGCGCAGGGCATGACCGGCATCATGAGCATGACCGGCGAGGCCGGGGGAAGGCCGTTGAAGTCCGGCATCGCCATCTACGACATTGGCGCCGGACTGACGGCCTGCTATGCCATCCTGGCGGCCTGCCTGCATCAGCGCCAGACCGGCGAAGGGCAGCACATCGATATTTCGCTGGCCGAATGCGGGCTGCCCTGGTTCATCTGGGAAGCCGCGGCGTACTTCGCCGAAGGCACGGTGCCGCAGGCGACCGGCAGCCGGCACCGTGTGTCGGCGCCTTACCAGGCGTTCCAGACCGGAGACGGCTACATCATTATCGGCGCGGCGAACCAGCGCACCTGGGAAAAGCTCTGTGCCGATGTGCTGGGGCGTCCGGAATGGATCACCGACCCCCGCTTCGCCACGAATTCTGACCGCATGGCCAATATCGAAGTGCTGGAATCGTTGCTCGAGGCGGAGTTCGCCAAGGCCGATGCCGCTACGTGGATACAGCGTTGCGAAACGGCAGGGGTGCCGTGCGGCCCCATCAACGATTTCGGCCAGGCGGTCAACGACCCGCATTACGCGGCGCGCGGCATGATCCAGGAACTGGATCACCCCAGGCTGGGGCGCATGAAGACGATCGGCATACCCACCCATTTCTCGCATACGCCGGGGCTGGTGCGCACGGCGGCGCCGCTGCACGGCCAGCACACCGACGAGGTGCTGGAGCGTTTCGGGGTGGACGCGGCGCGCCGTGCGCAGTTGCGCGAAGCAGGAGCCATCCAGTAGTAAAGCAGGCAGTTCGACCGGCGGCGTACGAACACGCAGCCGGCCAGGCAGCAAGCCCGAGCGTCGTCAGCAAGGGCCGACAACAAGAGCAACAAGGGGCCGGGCAGTCCAAGCCGGCATATTCGAAGAATCGCAATGCGCATACGGCGCAGAAGGAACGAATATGAAGCACAGCATCAATCGCAGCCGCCGCCAGTTCGTGTCGTCCAGCGTGGCCCTGGGGGCCGCCTCGGTGTTTCCGTGGGCCGTCCGGGCCCAGTCGCCAGGCGAACCGTTTCGAATCGGAGCGCTGAACTCCATCACGGGCGTGGGCGGGCCTTATGGCGGCGCCATGTTGCAGGCCATCCGCATCGCGGTCGACGAAGTCAATGCCGCCGGTGGCGCGGCGGGCCGGCAGCTGGCCCTGTACGCCGAGGACGACCAGACCAAGCCCGACGCCGCCGTGCTGGCGGTCAAGAAGCTCATCGACATCAACCGGGTGCAGGCGGTGGTCGGCGTGTGGCCGTCGGCGGTGGGGCTGGCCATCATGCCCATCACCAACAATGCCGGCGTCATCATGATGAACACCTGCGGCGCGCCCGAGATGCAGACGGAAAACAAGCGCGGCCTGGCCTGGATGTTCCAGGCGTCCAACGCCGTATTCGGCAAGGCGTTTGCCGAGATCGCGCGGCAGCGCGGATTCCAGCGGCCGGCGGTGATGGCGTTCAATAACTCGACCTTCGTCGGCCTGGCCAATTACTTCCGGCAAACCTGGGAAGCGGGCGGCGGCAAGGTCAGCGAACTGGTTATCTACGAGCCCAACCAGACCACTTACCGCACGGAACTGAACCGCGTGCTGGCCACCAAGCCCGACGTCATCGCCCTGGGCTCGTACCGCCCGGACGCGACGATCCTGCTGCGCGAATGGTTCCAGTCCGGCCAGGACTGCAAATTCATCATGCCCGGATGGACCGCCAATGAAGACTTGGTCAAGGCGCTGGGCAAGGAAGCAACCGAAGGCATTATCTCGGTCTCGAACGTGGCGGCCCACGACCACGAAGCCTACAAGAGCTTTGCGGCGCGCTTTCGCGACAAGATGAAGCGCGATCCCGACGTTTTCGCCGCGCAGAGCTATGACATGGTGATAACCCTGGCCCTGGCGCTTGAAGCGGCCGGCGCCCAGGCCACCACGATGGACATCAACGCGCATATCAAGCCCGTGACGTCCGGGGGCCAGAAGGTGTCGTCGTTCCAACAGGGGCGCGAAGTCCTGAAGTCCGGCGGCGACGTCGACTACGAGGGGGCGTCGTCGAGCCTGAACTTCGGCCAGCACGGCGAAACGGTTCCGGACTTCGGTGTGTTCGAAATCACCGACGGCAAGCTCGTCCTGAAAGAGACAGTGCCGGGTTCGCTAGCCTGAGGCACGGAGCAGAACATGGACTGGATTGCAATCCTGAACGCGGCGATCAACGGCATCGTGCTCGGCACGCTGCTGGCACTGCCGGTGCTGGCGATTACGATGGTATTCGGCATCGCGCGCTTTCCCAACGCGGCCACGGGCGACTACATGACGCTGGGCGCCTACACCGCCATCGCGATGCAGACTTTCGTAAGCAGTTCGCTGGTGCTTGGCGTGCTGGCCGCCTGCGCAGTAACGGCCCTGGTTTCGGTGGGCTTTTACCTGTGGGTGTTCCGGGCGCTGGCGCATCGCTCCAACATCGCGCGGCTGGTCGCGTCGCTGGGGGTGGCGTTCGTGGTGCGCAATACCATCACGTTCTTTGCCGGCCAGGATCAGTACAACCTGGACGTGCCTCTGGTGCGGGCCTGGAACTTCAACGGGGTCAGGATCCTGCCCACCGATGTGTACATCCTGGCCACCGCGACGGTCGCGCTGATCCTGGTGTTCGTGCTCTTGCACGCTACCCCCATGGGACGCCGCATGCGAGCGGTGGCCGATAACGCCGACCTGGCGGCCGCGAGCGGCATACGATCGCGGCGGGTGATGCTGTGCCTGTGGACGCTGTGCGGCGTGTTCTCCGGTCTGGGCGGCGTGCTGCTCGGCATCAAGGCGGTGGTGATTCCCGAACTGGGTTTCGAACTGCTCATGCCGATGTTCGCGGCCGTGATCCTGGGCGGTATCGGCCATCCGGTGGGCGCGGTGGTGGGTACGCTGCTGTTCAGCGTGTCCCAGGAGATTGCCAGCCTGTACTTCGAACCGTCCTACAAGATCGTCATGGCGTTCGGGATTCTGCTGGTCGTGCTGCTGGTGCGTCCGCAGGGCATCTTTGGCCGGCCGATGGCAGCGAGGTAATCATGGAAGCCTATCTGATCGCCATCTCCATTGGCATTCTGATCTACATGCTCATGGCTGTGGGCCTGTCCCTGCACTATGGTTTTACGGGGTTGGTCAACTTCGGCCACGTGGGCTTTTTCGCAATCGGCTCGTATGCCTCCGCGCTGCTGTCGATGCAGGGGGTTCCCATCCCGCTGGCCATGTTGGGCGCAACGGTGCTGACCGCGCTTGCGGCCTATCCGATGGGCATTATTGCGCTGCGGCTGGGCAGCGATTACCTGGCCATCGTGACGCTGGGCTTTTCCGAGTCGGTGCGCATGATGCTGCAAACCGAAGAATGGCTGACGCGGGGCATGCACGGCCTGCCGGGAATTCCGCGCATGTTCGCGGGGTGGGTACCGGCCGACCAGATCGACTTCTGGATCATGATCAGCCTGCTGGCGGTCAATGCAGCAGTGTTCTGGCTCGTGACGCGCGTCATCCGCAGCCCCTTTGGCCGGGTAATCGAGGCCATCCGGGACAACGAGGTGGCGGTGCGTGCGCTCGGCAAGGATCCGGCGCGGTTCAAGACGCGATCGCTGATGCTGGGCGCGGCCCTGGCAGGCCTGGCGGGCGCCTTCCAGGCCCATTACCTGACGTTTCTCAGCCCCGACCAGTTCGTGCCGCTTATCACCTTCTACATCTGGATCGCGGTGTTCGTCGGCGGCGTCAACCGGCTGTCGGGGGTGGCGCTGGGTACGGTGATCCTGATCGGGTTCCTGGAAGGTTCGCGTTTCGTGCGCGAGTTCCTGGGCGGCATTTCCGAAGTGCAGATGGCCAGCGTGCGTATCTGGGTGATCGGCATGGCGCTGATTCTTATCGTTCTTTACCGCCCGCAAGGCGTACTGGGCAAGCCGACGGGAGGCAAGCAATCGTGAAGATGCTCGAAGTCTGTAACGTCAGTGCCAGTTTTGGAGGCTTCAAGGCGCTGGACGATGTCAGCCTGCACCTGAATCGCGGGGAGCTGCTGGGTTTGATCGGCACCAACGGCGCGGGCAAAAGCACCCTGTTTTCGGCGATAACCGGTTATGTGCCGCTGCAGTCGGGCGCCATCCGCTTCGATGGCCAGGACATCACCGACCTGGCTGTGCACCGGCGTGTGCGCCGCGGGCTGGCCCGGACCTTCCAGGTGCCGCGCGAGTTTTCTCAGCTGTCGGTGCTGCACAACATGATGGCGGCCGCGCCCGACCTGAGCGGGGAAAAGCTGCTTGCGCTGTTCTTCTCGCCGCGCCAGGTTGCACGCGAAGAACAGCGCGCCGCCGAGCGCGCGCACGAGCTGCTGCAGTTCCTGAATCTTGCCCGTGTGGCGGATGAGCCGGCCGGCATGCTTTCCGGCGGCCAGAAAAAGCTGCTGGAGCTGGGGCGGCTATTGATGCTGGAGCCGCGCTGCATCATGCTGGACGAACCGTTCGCCGGCGTGAACCCGGTGCTTATCGGCGAGCTTTCCGAGCGCATCACGGCATTGAATCAACGAGGGATGACGGTGCTGATCATCGAACACAACCTGGAAGAACTGGCCCGCATCGTGCCCCGCATGTATGTCATGGATCGCGGCCAGGTCATCGCCGAAGGCGGGCCGCGCGAAGTGCTTGCGCAGGAAGCCGTGCGCGAAGCCTACATGGGAGGCGTGATATGAGCGGGCCGGGCATTTCCCATGACACCGGCGGCGGCGCCTTGCTGTCCTTGCAGAACGTGGCCGGCGGCTACGGAGACGTGGATATCGTCTGCGGCATCGACATGCAGGTGGCAGCGCAGGAAATCGTGACGATCGCCGGTACGAACGGGGCAGGCAAGTCCACGCTGATCAAGGCAGTGATGGGCTTGCTTCCTCGCCTGTCCGGCACGCTGGAGTTCAACGGTGTAGACCTGCGCAGCCTTGATGTCGAAGACCGGGTGCGGGTGGGCATTTCGTATGTGCCGCAAGTCAAGAACGTGTTCGGCGACCTTACCGTTCTGGAAAACCTGCAGGTCGTGGAGTATGTGCGGCAACCCCGGGCGCGCATCGCCGAAATGCTGGATATGTTTCCCGCGCTGGCGGCGCGACGGCGCACTTACGCGTGCAATCTGTCCGGCGGCGAGCGGCAGCAACTTGCGTTCGCGCGAGCGCTCATGCCGGATCCCCGGCTGATACTGCTGGACGAGCCGTCGGCCGCGCTGTCTCCCGCCCTGACCGACCAGGTGTTCCGCGAAGTGCAGCGCCTGCCCAGCCTGGGCGTGGCCGTGCTGATGGTCGAGCAGCGGGCTCGCCAGGCGCTGCAGTTCAGCGACCGCGGGTACATCCTGGACGCCGGGCGCATCGTGCTTACCGACACGGGCGCCAACCTGCTGGCCAATGAAGATATGGCCGATCTTTATATCGGCCGGGGCCACTCCACCGAACAGACCGGAGATCAACTATGAATACCGCGGACTTGCGCGCGCGCCGACCGGCGCCGTCGTCTATTGCTCGCCTTACCATGGCCGAGGGCTTGCGGGCGCTGGATGCCGGCACCCTGACGTGCGAGGCCTGGGCGCAGGCCTGCCTGGAACGCATCGCCTTGCGCAACCCTGACGTTCGCGCCTGGGTGCATGTGGCCGGGGAACAATCGCTGGCCCGCGCCCGCGCCCTGGACAAGAGCGGCCGCACCCGTTTTTTTGACGGCGTGCCGCTGGGAATCAAAGACACCATCGACACGGCCGACATGCCCACGGAGCTTGGCGACCCCGAGATCTTTCCGGGGCGCCAGCCTGGCGCCGACGCGCCGGTGGTGGCCCGCGCCCGTGCGCTGGGCTACAACATACTGGGCAAGAATACCGTGTCGCGCCACGCCATCATGCTGGCCGGACCCTGCCGCAACCCCCATGACCTGAGCCGCAGCCCGGCTGCGTCATCGGCCGGGTCCGGGGCCGCGGTGGCCGATTTCATGACGCCGATCTCGGTCGGCACCCAGACGGCCGGGTCCATTCTGCGGCCGGCATCGTTTTGCGGAGCAGTGGGATTCAAGCCGACGCTGGATCTCATCCCGTATGTCGGCATCCGTACGTATTCGCGGCCGCTGGACGTGATCGGGCCGTTGTGCCGCTCCGTGGAAGACGCGCAGCTATTCATGAAGGGCTTCGTAGGAGACCCGCGCTACACCGCCCAGGCGCCCGACGCCATGCCGCGGCTGGGCGTCTGGAAACCGCGCGACTGGCCGCAGGCGGATGCGCGTACGCAGGCAATCTTTGAAGAGAACCTGGCGTCGCTGGCCCTGGCCGGCGCACGCCTGGTGCCTTTGTCGATGCCCGGTTCGTACGAAGAGATCGGCGACATCCAGGACGTCATCATGGCGTACGACCTGGCGCGGGAATACGACGATCTGCGCCGTCACCACGCCGACCGATGCGATCCCGAACTGCTTGCCTACCTGGAGCTGGGCCGTTCATACAGCGATGAGGACTACGCCCGGGCGCTGGACGCGGCCGACCGCTGCCGCCGCCAGTTCTACGATATTGCCCGCGACCTGGACGCGCTGGTCATGCCGGCTACGCTCGGCGAGGCAACCGAGATTTCCAGCACGGGCAGCTCAGTGTTCATCCGCGCATGGTCGCTGCTGCACAACCCGTCTATCTCGCTGCCGGTGGCGCGCGGGGACCACGGCCTGCCGATCGCCATCCAGCTGGTGGGCTTTCGCAATGAAGACCCCGCGCTGCTGGCATGGGCCCGCAAGGTGGAGCAGGTGCTGGGCAATCGCGCGCACGATACCTGAACCGCGCGTGCCGCGCCGTTCGCGGCACGCGGCATGCGGCCGCCTTGCCGGCCCTTCGAATTTCGCCAACCGCCCTTGACCAAATCGCGCTTGCCGGTCGCCAGGGCATTCCTATACTGCTTTGCAGGGACGTGGCCGCCCGGTGGTTCGTGCGGCGGCCCCAGGCCGCGCCGCGCCGCGTCGGGCCACAACGATAAGAACACATCGGAGGACGACATGCTGGTGAAGTCATTGGCCCGGGCTTGCCTGGGAATTGCGGTACTGTGGGGCAGCGCCGGCGCGGCGCTGGGCGCAGATTGGCCCGCGCAGCCCGTCAACCTGGTGGTGGGCTCGCCGCCGGGCGGCTCTACGGATTATCTGGCGCGCCTGTTGTCCGAGCCGCTGGGCGCCGAGCTGGGCCAGTCAGTGGTGGTGGTAAACAAACCGGGCGGCTCAGGCAATGTCGGCAATGGTTTCGTGGCGAATGCCCGTCCGGACGGCTATACGCTGCTGTTCGGCTATAACGGCTATCTGGTCTCGAATCCGCACTTGTTCAAGGATATCGACCTTGACCCCAACAAGCGCTTTACGCCGGTGGCGTTCGTGGCCAGTTCGCCGCAATTGCTGGTGGTGAGTGGCAAGGCGCCGTTTCAGGACCTGCCGGGCCTGATCGCGTACGCAAAGGCCAATCCCGGAAAAATCAACTACGCCTCGTCGGGGCAGGGCTCGATTCCCCATGTGGGCGCGGTGATGCTCGAGCAGATCGCCGGCATTTCCATGGTGCACATTCCGTTCAAGGGCGCGGGCGATGCCATGCAGGCGCTGGCGGCAGGAACGGTCGATTTCTACATTACCAGCCCGGCCGGCGCCATGGGCCAGGTGAAGGCGGGCCTTGCCCGGCCTGTTGCGGTGTCGGGCGGCAAGCGGCTCGATGCGTTGCCGGACGTGCCCGCCACCGATGAACTGGGGCTCAAGGGCTACAACGTGGGCTCGTGGTTCGCCATCTATGGGCCCGAGAAGCTCGACCCCAAGATCGTTGCCCGCCTGAACAGCGCGTTCAACCGCGTGCTGGACACCGAAAAAATCCGCCAGGGCGTGCTCAGCGCGGGCATGTACGTGGACACCATGTCGCCCGACGAACTGGCTCGCTACACGAGCGAAGAGTTCGATCACTGGGGCGCTGTCATCAAGCAGGCCGGCATCAAGCTGGACTGACCACCGGGGAAGGAGCAATGGCAAAAGTATGTATTGTTGGGTGCGGGGCAATGGGCTCTGTCTACGCAGGCCTTATGGCGTCGGCCGGGCACGAGGTGCACGCGGTGACCCCGTGGAAAGAGCACGTGGATGCCATCAACGCGAACGGCCTGCGTGTGTCGGGTTATAGCGGCGAGCGGCGGGTGCGCCTGGCCAGTGCGTCTGTCGATACAGCGGGAATCGGCCCCTGCGACCTGGTCATCATCGCCACCAAGGCGTTCGACGTCGAAGCGGCCGCACAGGCCGCAGCCCCGCTGTTGAAGCCCGATACGGTGGTGCAGACCATCCAGAACGGCGTGGGCTCGCCGGAGCGGGTGGCGCGGTTTATCGATCCGGGCCAGTTGGCCGTGGGAGTAGTGGGCGGCTATGGCGCGTCCTTGCCCGAATGGGGCCATGTGCACCATAACGGCCTGGCCGTGACCTGGTTCGGCGCTTATGCGGGGCTGCCGCGCACCGCGCTTGAAGCGTCGGCCGAGGTATGGCGTTCGTCGGGCTTTGATGTGGCGTTGCACGACGATGTTTCGAGCATGGTCTGGAAGAAGGTCATCATGAACGTCGCGTATTCGGGCACCGCGGGGCTGACCGAGTTGACCATAGGCCAGATCATCGAGCACCCCGAGGCGTGGCGTATTGCGTCCGGCTGCGCTCAGGAGGCGGTGGATGTGTCGCGCAGCCTGGGCGTGGAGCTGGGGCTGCCGGACCCCATTGCCCACGTGCGCGCGCTGGGCGGCAAGATCCCCGGCGCGCGGCCGTCGATGCTGCTGGACCTGCAGGCGGGCCGCCGCTGCGAGGTGGATGCGATCAACGGCGCCATTGTCAGGCTGGGCAAAGAGCAGGGCGTGCCGACGCCGGTCAATGATGTGGTGGTGGCGCTGATCCGCGCCAAGGAGTCGGAGCGCCTGCGGCCTTAGCCGCGCCGTGTGTCGCGTGCAAAGCTCAGCCGCGTCTTCAGGCTCTGGAAAACCTGCCGTATCACCGGGTTGACCACGTGGCTGCGCACATATAACCGGTACACCAGGTCGGGCAGGGCCGGCATGCCGTCGCCGGCGCCCAGCACGCGCAGGCCCGGGTCCAGCTGTTCTACGCCGCGCGCGGTCACGCCCAGCCCCGCGCGCAAGGCGGAGCGTATGCCTACCAGGCTGGTAGAGGTGTGCCGCGGCGTCCACGCGATGCCGGCGGCGTCCAGCGCTTCGCACGCGATGCGCCGGAAGATGCTGGGGCCGTCGGCCATTACCAGCGGGACGGGCTTGGCGGGGTCGTGCGCATAGTTGGCGCCGCACAGCCACACCGTGGGGCTGGACCGAAGCACGAAGCCTTCGTACGAGGGGTCTTCGCGGTTGGATATCACCATGTCCATTTCCCCTTCTTTCAGCGATTCCATGAGAAACGGGCTGCGCCCGACGTGCAGGTCGAACTGCACGCCGGGAAAGCCGAGGGTGATTTCCTGAAGCACGGGCGGAAGCATGGTGTCGGCCGTGTCATGCGGCGCGCCGATGCGGATGAGGCCCTGCATGGATTGTTGCTGCAGGCTGCGCAGCGCTTCGTCGTGGATGGCGAGCATGTGCCGCGCGTAACCCAGCAGGCGATGCCCGTGATCGGTCAGCCGTTTCTGCCGACCCTGCTTTTCAAACAACGGGTGGCCGGCCCGGTCTTCCAGGCGCTGGATCTGCTGGGTGATGGCGGCTTGGGTGCGCCCAAGTTGCACGGCCGCCGCGGCAAAACTGCCCTTGCTGACGATGGTGGAAAAGGTGCGCAGCAGGTCGATGTCTAGGGTGTCCATACTTAAATTATATTTATATATTTATTCCTCGCGTTGGATTGTTGCCAGTCGGCCATAAGGCTAAAGTGAGCCCAACGATTAAGAGGAGCTTGTCTTGACTACCATCTCTGAGCAACGCCAGGCGGCTGTGAGCGCAGCCATTTCAGCCATGAAGGCGGCGATCGGGCCAGGCCCCGCCACGCGTGCAAGTCTGGACGCCGTCTTGCAGCAGCTGTTGGGCCTGGCGGCGCAGCGCCAGTTCTGGCAGCAGGCCGAGTTTGCCGCGCCAGAGCCTGGCGAATACCAGAATCGTTACCTGATCGCCGAAGACCCGGACCAGAGCTATGCGCTGTATTTGAACGTGATGCGTCCGGGCAAGCGTATCGTGCCGCACAACCACACCACCTGGGCCTGTATCGCAGCGGTCGAGGGCTCGGAGCACAATCGCGTGTATGAACGCACCGACGATGGCTCGGTGCCTGGCGTGGGCAAGCTGCGCGAGACCGCCGTGGTCGTGGTCGAGCCGGGGCGCGGCATCGCGCTCATGCCCGAGGACATTCATTCTGTAGAGATCCAGGGCGACCAGGTGATTCGCCACCTGCATATGTACGGCCGGGCGCTCGAGACACTGACCGAGCGCATGAGCTATGACCTGGCTGCAGGCACCTGCAAGAAGATGGACATAGGCGTGCAGACGCGCCGCTAGCCAACCCGCAGCATTTATTCCGGCCCGGAAAGGTGTGCGCCCGCGAGGCGCACGGGGCTTCGTTTTGCCTGTTTTTTTTGAGTATTCCATGCCCAACTTCATATCCGCCGCCACGTTGAAGGCCATGCTGCATGATGGCCAGGAGATCGCCCTGCTGGACGTGCGCGAGCATGGCCAGTATGGCGAAGCCCACTTGTTCTATGCGGCTTCGCTGCCCTACAGCCGGCTGGAGCTGGACATCCACCGCCTGGTTCCGCGCAAGCAGGTGCGGATCGTGGTCTATGACGGCGGTGACGAGGCCAGCCGCGACGTGGCCGGACGCGCGGCGCTGCGTCTGCAGGCGCTGGGCTATGCCCAGGTAATGATCCTGGAAGGCGGTGCGCGAGCCTGGCGGGACGCAGGGTACAAGCTGTTTGCCGGCGTCAACCTGCCGTCCAAGACCTTTGGCGAGCTGGTCGAGCACGCGTATCACACACCGCGCATCTCTGCGCAGGAACTTGCCCGCAAACAGGCGGCCGGAGAACCACTGGCGATCTTCGACGGGCGGCCGGTGAACGAGTTCCACAAGATGAATATCCCGGGCGCGACGTGCTGTCCCAATGGCGAACTGGCCTATCGCATCAAGAGCCTGGTGCCGGACGACTCGACCCCCATCGTGATCAATTGCGCGGGCCGCACGCGTTCGATCATCGGCGCCCAGACGCTGATCAACCTGGGCATTCCCAATCCCGTGTTTGCGCTGGAAAACGGCACGCAGGGCTGGTTTCTGGCGGACCTTGCGCTGGAGCACGGGGGCACCGACCGCTACGGCGACAACACCGGAAGCCCGGCGCTGCTGCCGCAGGCCCGGGCGTTGGCAGAACGCTTCAATGTGCCGTATGTGACGGCGCAGACAGTACGCGCCTGGGCGCAGGACGCCGGGCGCACGCTGTTTCTGTGCGATGTGCGCACGTCCGCGGAGTTTCATGCAAAGTCGCTGCCGGGCGCACAGCATACGCCGGGCGGGCAGCTTATCCAGGCCTGCGACCAGTATGTGGGGGTGCGCGGCGCGCGGCTTGTGCTGTTCGACAGCGACGGTGTGCGCGCACCGGTGGTGGCCAGCTGGCTGCGCCAGATGGGCCACGATGCCAGCGTGCTCGAGGACGGCCTGTCCAGCGGCCTGGCCTTGCAGGCCGAACCTGCTGCAACGCCGCCCCGGCTGGAACGGATCTCGGCCGCGCAACTGGCCAGCCGCATGCAGGCGGGCGATGTGGCCGTCGTGGATGTGCGCGCCGGCATGCAATACCGCGCAGGACATATACCCGGTTCCCGGTGGTCGATACGGCCCCGGCTGGCGAGCGACCTTCGCCACGAGACCCGCCAGGCGGTCCTGGTGGCCGACGACGCGCGGATCGCGCAATGGGCGGCCATCGAGCTGGTTCGCGCGCCGCTGCTGCTTGAAGGCGGGCTGGACGCCTGGCAGGCCGTCGGCTACGCCGTAGAACCCAGCCCGGACTGCCCGTCGGACGAGGATTGCATCGATTACCTGTTCTTCGTGCACGACCGGCACGACGGCAACAAGGAAGCGGCGCGCCAATATCTTGCATGGGAGACCGGCCTGGTCGCCGAGCTCGACGAGCAGGAGCGCGGCAACTTTTACCTGCCCGCATCCGCATAGCCATATGCGGGGAGGAGCCGCGTTCGCGCGGAAACCATAAGAAGCTCAAAGTAAACAGGAGAGTCACCATGTCTGGAGCAAGGTTTGCAAAACTGATGATGCTGGGGGCGGCGACGGCAGTTGCTGCATTCGCGACGTTGTCGCACGCGCAGTCTGTCGAGCGCCTGCCCGCGCGCGACGGCTATCCGGGCGAGCCCATCCGGTTCGTGTCGCCGTTTCCGCCCGGAGGCGGCAACGACGCCACGACGCGCTGGGTGACTTCGCGCCTGATGGACGTGACGGGGCAACCCGCTGTCGTGGAAAACCGCGGAGGAGCAGGGGGCAACATCGGCGCCAAGGCGGCAGCCTCGGCCAAGCCGGACGGCTATACCGTGCTGACGGGCCAGGTGTCGCTGATGGCGGTGAACCCCGCGATCTACAGCGACGCAGGGTTCGACCCGCTGAAGAACTTCACGCCGATCACGCAGATCAATGCTGCCCCCCTGGCCATCGTGGTGCCGGCCGCGTCTTCCATCAAAGACTTCAATGACCTGGTGACGCAAGCCCGCGCGAATCCCGGCCGCCTGACCTACGCCACCCCCGGCAATGGCACACTGTCGCATCTGGTGGGCGTGGTGCTGGCGAAGGAGCACGACATTCCGCTGACGCACGTGCCGTACCGCGGGGCCGGGCCGGCCATCAACGACCTGCTGGGCAACCAGGTCAATGCGCTGGTTACGTCGACGTCGTCCGTGGCGGGCCTGATCCAGAACGGGCAGTTGCGCGCGGTGGCAGTCACGAGCCCGCGCCGCATCGGCGTCTTTACCCAGGTGCCCACGCTGGAAGAGCTCGGCCTGAAAGGCGCGCGATTTGAAGACTGGTATGGCTTTTTCGTGCCCGCCGGTACCCCGCAGGACCGTGTAGCCTATCTGCACGAGGCCATTGTGCGCACGTTGCGCTCGCCTGACGTCACGCGCTTGATCGTCGAGGGCGGCAGCGAGGTGGTCGCCAGCACGCCGGAAGATTTCGCCCGGCAACTGCGCGACGATATCCAGCGTTGGGCGCACGTTGTCAAACTGGCCGGCGCGAAGGTGGATTGAGCCGGTGGCCGGTGGCCGGTGCGCATGCGCACCGGCGCCCGCCCACGCCGGGCCATTACCGAAGCAGGGTGAATTGAACATGTCGCGGACACAGGGCATAAAAACTCGACTGGCAAGCGTTGGCAAGACGCCGGCGTACGACGGCGGGACGGCAGTCAACCCGCCCGTTGTGCGGGCCAGCACGGTGGTGTTCCGGAATGCCGCGCACCAGCGGCAGGCGCGCGAACAGCGCGGCCAGGATCGGCTCTTTACGTATGGCGCGCGCGGCACGCCCACCACGTTCGCCCTGGAAGACGCGGTATGCGAGCTGGAAGGCGCCTATCGCGCGCGCCTGTTCCCAACGGGCCTGACGGCCATTGCCATGACGCTGGTCAGCTACCTGCGGCCCGGCGACCATGTGCTGATTTCCGACAGTGCCTACCAGCCTGTGCGTCAGCTGGCGCGCCAGTTCCTGGAGCCCTACGGGATCGAATATTCGTTCTTTGCCGCCGACGGCAGCGATGCCGAAGACGGGATGCGCCCCAACACCCGGATGCTTTATGCCGAGTGCCCGGGCTCGCTGGTCTACGAGATGTGCGACCTGCCCGCGCTGGCCGCCATGGCCCACGCCCGGGGCGCATGGGTGGCCGCCGACAATACCTGGGGCTCGGGGTGCCAGTACCGGCCGCTGGCCCTGGGCGCCGACATTTCCGTCATGGCCGCCACCAAGTACCTGTCGGGCCATTCCGACGTCATGATGGGCACGGTTGCCACCACGGAAGCGGCGTGGAAGCCTTTGGCGCAGCGCTGCGACGCGTTCGGCATCACGGTAAGCCCGGACGACGCGTGGCTGGTGTTGCGCGGCGTGCGTTCATTGATTCCGCGCCTGGCCATGCATGAACGGCACGCGCTGCAAGTGGCGCAATGGCTGGCGTCGCAACCCGGCGTGGCCACGGTGTTCTGCCCGGCCCTGCCATCGCACCCCGGCCACGACCTGTGGCAGCGCGATTGCCAAGGCACCAATGGGCTGGTGTCTATCGAGCTTGCCCGAACCACATCCCAGGCGAACGTCGACCGGTTCATCGACAGCCTGCAGCTGTTTGGCATAGGCGCGTCGTGGGGCGGGCACGAAAGCCTGGTGACGCAGGCTCATATGAGCGAGACGCGCAGCGTCACAGACTGGAGCAAGCGCGGGCCGGTGGTGCGCCTGCACATCGGGCTGGAAGACCCGCAGGATCTTATTGACGACCTGGCGCAGGCGTTGCAGGCGGCGGCGCCGTAGCGTGTTTGCCGCCATGCGCGCGCTACAGCCGCAGCCAGCCGCGGCGGCTGAGGCAATGCAGCGCGACGCCGGCCACGAAGCCCAGCGCCACGTTCCAGATACATAGCGCCGCACAGGCAAGCGCGACGATGCGGTCGCCGCGCTGCGCGGGAAGCGTGCTGCTGCCCGCGGCAAGCTGCATGCCGGTGATGAACAGCACGACCCCCAGCACGGCCGGTGGAAACAGCTGGAAGAGGGCATGCACCGATCCGCTGAAGAACAGCGCCAGCGCCAGCAGGATGCAGCCCAGGATGACGACCGAGCCCCCGGTGCGCGCGCCGAATGCGCGGTGCCCCGCCATGCCGCCGGCGCCATGGCACATCGGAACGCCGCCGATCGCGCCGCTGAACAGGTTCATCAGGCCGGTGGAGACGGCCACCTTGCCCTCGGTGACGCGACGCTGCGGAAAGTACTTGTTGTTTTCTTCGGTGATGGCGATGACGGCATTGCCCAGCGTAAGCGGCACCTGGGGCAGCGCCAGCAGCACCAGGCCCACGAACACTTCGTTCCATGTGACGTCGGCCAGCGCGAACGACGGCGCGCTGAATCCGATGGAGGCCGCGCCCAGCCGCGACAGCAGCTCGGGCTGCTGGACGGCGCCCACTGCCGCTCCGAAGGCCAGCAGCACGAACATGGCCGGCACGGCCCGGTTGCCCATCAGCGCCAGGGTGCCGGCCATGCCCACGATGGCGACCAGCCAGTCGGTGTGCATCATCCTGGCGCCTTGCAGCATGAAGCCGAAGCCCAGGCCCAGCACAATGCCGAGCACGATGGACGGCGGCACCAGCCTGGCCACGCGCCCCATCAGCCCGCTGATTCCGATGCCGAACCAGATGATGCCGGTGGCGATCGCGGCGCTATATACGGCAGCCGGAGTCACCACGGCCGTCTGCACGGCCTGGATGGAGGCTACCGCGCCGATGGCCTTCATGGGCTGAACGGGGAAGGGCGTCCTGTAATACAGCCCGCAGGCGATCATGGACACGCCAAAGGCGAACAGCACGCCGAACGGATCCATCCCCAGCACGCCGATATAGGCGGCCACGAAGGGGATGAGCGTACCCAGGTCGCCGAACGCGCCGGCCCATTCCATCCGGTCGTAGCGGTTGGCTGGGCTGCCGGTGGCGGGGGCGTCAGGATGAGTGGAGGGCATGCTGGCCGGGATAGCGGTTTGCAGTCGTCTGCATGAACGCGAGTGTACCCATCGCACGCCAGTGCAGCGAGGTTCGCGAAACAGCAGGCATCGTTCTACGCCGCCGCGGCCCGCATCCTGGGATGCCGCTGGAAGTAGACCGCTGCAGGGGTGGCCAGCAAGATGACCGTGACGCAGAAGGCGCACACGGCGATGTCCATGCCCCAATGGTCTGCGATCCAGCCGATGCCCATGGTGGGCGCCATGGCGCCGATGTAGCCGACGACCAGGTACGTCGACAGCAGGCCGGAGCGCGTGGTGGGGGTGGCCAGGCGGGTGAGCATGCTCATGCCGGCCAGCATGCACATGCCATGTCCGATGGCGGTGAACAGCACGCCCAGGCCGAACAGGATGGCCGAGCTGGTCCACAGGTTGGCGATCAGCAGCATGTTGCTGAGCGCCAGCATGACCAGGCCCCCAGCCCCGCACCATTGCGTGGGCATGCGGCCAACCGACATCTGCACCGCCGCCGACGCGAACAGAATGAGCGCGATGGCGGTGCCGCTGACCACGGGCCCGTGCCAGGGCACCAGTTGGTCCAGGAAGAGCGGCGCCATGGACGCATACATCCCGAATACGCCGAACGCCAGGAAGGGCAGGGTACATGTCAGCACGAAGGCCCGCGCGTCGGTGCGGGCGGGCCAGGTGAGCGTGGGAAGAATGTCGCGCAGGCCGGGCTTCTTGGCGTGATGCGGGCTTTCATCGCGCGGCAGGGGCACCCGCCACAAGGCGAACAGGCCCAACGCGCCCAGGAACAGTGTGGGAACGTAGGTGGTGACCAGCGGCGATGGCGCCCATTGCCCGAAGACGCCGCCCACCAGCGGCCCCAGGCCAAAGCCCAGCGCGAGCAGGAAGCCGGTCATCATGGCCGCGCGTTGCACGCTGCCGGACCGCGATAGCCGCGCCAGCCCCAGTGTGGAGCTGGTGGTGACCAGGCTGGATGCCACCCCGACGACGAAACGGCCGGCGCACAGGCTGGCCAGGTCCCACGCTGCAAGGCTGGCGAATGTGCCGACCACCACCAGGGCCAGGCCGCACTGCATCATGGGCCTGAACCCCAACCGGTCGGGCAGCCGCCCCAGAAACAGCAGGCTGCACAGCGCGCCGCCCATGTAGACCACATACAGCACTGATATATCGCTGGTTTGCAGCTGCCACGTGTCTTTGTACAGGGCGTACAGCGGGCTGATGAGCGCGGTGCCCATCACACCCACGATCATCGCGAAACTCACCCATGCGTAGGGTGAACCTTTTAGTTTCATTGCGGGTTCAGCCTGGGAAGCAGGTTGCCGGGTCGGGATGCGCTGCGCCCGCTGTCAGGCCGGGGCGTTGAGCTCATGGAAACGACGCGAAATTTTTTCGAGGGCGATGAGGGTGACTTCACGTTCGTGCGGGGTCAGGTCGGCCAGGATGGTGCGTTCGATTTCCTGGCTTTTGGCCAGGATGGCGGCCGCGACCTGCCTTCCGGCGGGCGTCAGGCCGATGCGCTTGGTGCGGCGGTCGTCGGGGTCGCTGGACCAGTCGACCAGGCGGGCCTTGCGCAGGTAATTGAGCACGCGCACCAATGATGAGGTGTCCAGGAACAGGGCGTTGGCCAGGTCTTTCTGGCGCAACGGTTCTCCCTGTACGTAAAGCACTAGCAGCGGCATGCGGGTGGCATCGGACAGGCCCTGGTCTTTGAAGCTGAGGTCAACCTGGCGGCGCCACTGCCGGAATACGCCGCCCAGCAAGGGGCCGAAGCGCGTGCGAACCTGCCGCGGGTCGGGCGCGGCGGGGGGCAAGGTAGTTTGCATACAAAGTATTCTACTGCAGGGCGGCATCTTGGGACATGACGGCATGGCCTGTGAGGGTGTCTGACACCAAAGGTGTCAGACACCGTCTGGCAAGCAGCAGGCAGCGGCGTGATGGCACGGCCGTGGAGGGTGTCTGACACCAAAGGTGTCAGACACCGACTGGCAAGCAGAAGGCAGCAGCGTGATGGCACGGCCGTGGGGGGTGTCTGACACCAGAGGTGTCAGACACCGACTGGCAAGCAGAAGGCAGCAGCGTGATGGCACGGCCGTGGGGGGTGTCTGACACCAAAGGTGTCAGACACCGACCGGCAAGCAGAATGCAGCAGCGTGATGGCACGGCCGTGGGGGTGTCTGACACCAAAGGTGTCAGACACCGTCTGGCAAGCAGCAGGCAGCAGCGTGATGGCACGGCCGTGGGGGTGTCTGACACCAAAGGTGTCAGACACCGTCTGGTAAGCAGCAGGCAGCGGCGTGATGGCACGGCCGTGGGGGGTGTCTGACACCAAAGGTGTCAGACACCGACTGGCAAGCAGCGGGCAGCAGCGTGATGGCACGGCCGTGGGGGAGTGTCTGACACCAAAGGTGTCAGACACCGACCGGCAAGCAGCAGGCAGCGGCGTGATGGCACGGCCGTGGGGGGTGTCTGACACCAAAGGTGTCAGATACCGTCTGGCAAGCAGCGGGCAGCGGCGTGATGGCACGGCCGTGGGGGGTGTCTGACACCAAAGGTGTCAGACACCGACCGGCAAGCAGCGGGCAGCGGCGTGATGGCACGGCCGTGGGGGTGTCTGACACCAGAGGTGTCAGACACCGACCGGCAAGCAAGACACGCCACTGTGTCAGACACCGCCTGGCAAGCAGGCATGCGATGTGCTGCGGGACGCGCGGCGCGCAGGGGCGGGTTTGCCGCGGGGGAGGTCCCGGTCTAAGCTTTGGGCAGGCTATCGACAGGCGGCGTTTGCCCGGGTCCTGGTTCTGGCGCGCCGCAAGGAGAACAGCATGCGGAATTGCGTGGATCTATCGGGGAAGGTGGCGATCGTAACGGGCGCCAACTCGGGCATAGGCAAGGGCGTGGCCCTGGAGCTGGCGGCAGCCGGGGCCCGGGTGGTGGTGAACCACCGCCCCAATGAAGATTCGGCGCGGCGCGCCGCCGAGGTAGTCCAGGCCATTACGCAGGCGGGCGGCGCGGCGGTGGCGGGGCCGGCCGATATCAGCCGGGAAGACGATGTCGAACGGCTGTTCGGCATTGCCCAGGAACGCTTCCAGGGGCTGGACATCCTGGTGAACAACGCCGGCATCGAGCAGCCCGCCCCGGTGCAGGATATGACCCTGGACCAGTGGCAACGGGTCATCGATGTAAATCTGACCGGCCAGTTCCTTTGCTCGCGCGCGGCGGTGCGGTCGTTCCTGAAACAGCACCCCTCGCCGCCCGCCGACACCGCAGCCGGCGCGATCGTTTTCATCAGTTCGGTGCACGAAGTCATTCCCTGGGCGTTCCAGGCCAACTACGCGGCCTCGAAAGGTGGCGTGTCGCTGCTGATGCAGTCGCTGGCGCAGGAGCTTGCGCCGATGAAGATACGTGTGAATTCGGTGGCGCCGGGGGCGATACGCACGCCTATCAATGCGCCCGCCTGGAACACGCCGGAAAGCCTGGTCCAACTGTTGAAGCTGATTCCCTACGGCCGCATCGGCGAGCCGGTTGATGTGGCGCGCGCCGTGGCCTGGCTGGCCAGCGACAGCGCCGACTACGTCACCGGCCACACCCTGTTCGTGGATGGCGGCATGACGCTGTACCCCGGTTTTCGTGGAGCGGGCTGAGCGATGTCCAAGCCAATCGAGGATTACGGATTGATCGGCAATATGCTGTCGGCCGCGCTGGTGGCGCGCGACGGCTCGATCGACTGGCTGTGCCTGCCGCACTTTGACTCGCCGGCCTGCTTTGCCGCGTTGCTGGGCGACGAAAGCCACGGCCGCTGGCTGCTGGCGCCGGCGCAGCCGTGCGCACCGGCGCGGCGCCGCTATCTGCCCGATACGGCCGTGCTCGAGACCCTGCACGAAACCGACACCGGCGCAGTGCGGGTATATGACTTCATGCCGCTCAGCGATGAGGACGAACGCGTGGACGTGGTGCGCATTGTGCGCGGCGAACGGGGCCACGTGGACATGCATACCGAGCTGACGCTGCGCTTTAACTATGGGCAGGCGGTGCCTTGGGTGCGGCGGCGCGATTATGGGCTGAGCGCGATCGCGGGGCCCGATGCAGTAGAACTGCATACCTCGGTGCCGATGGAGGGCCATGACATGAAGAGCGTGGCCAGTTTCCGCGTGCACCAGGGCCAGACCGTGCCGTTTACCCTGTCGTACCACCGTTCGCACAAGACGCCGCATTTCGTGCCCGACCGCTTGGAAAGCATGGACCGGACCATTGCCTGGTGGCAGGAATGGGCCAAGCGGTGCCATTGGGAAAACGGATCGGGCGAGCGGCGCGATGCGGTGGTGCGGTCGCTGATCACGCTGAAGCTGCTGATCTTCCAGCCCACGGGCGGCATCGTGGCGGCGCCCACGACCTCGCTGCCGGAAGAGCTGGGCGGCAGCCGGAACTGGGATTACCGCCATTGCTGGCTGCGCGACTCGGCCTTGACGCTGTACGCGCTGTTGAATGCCGGCTATCGGGAAGAGGCCGAAGCCTGGCGGCAATGGCTGTTGCGCGCGGCGGCGGGGCATCCCAACCAGATACAGATCATGTACGGCATTGCCGGCGAACGATGGCTGCCCGAGAACGAGATACCGTGGCTGCCGGGCTACGAGGGCAGCGCGCCGGTGCGAATCGGCAACGGCGCGGCGGGCCAGATGCAGCTGGACGTCTATGGCGAGCTGATCGAGACCCTGCACGCGGGCCGGGTCGCCGACCTGGCTCCGTTGGCCGAGGCATGGCGGATGCAGAAAGTGCTGCTCAAGCCGCTGGAGCAGCTATGGGACCAGCCCGACCACGGCATCTGGGAAGTGCGCGGGCCGCGCCGCGCGTTTACGCATTCGCGGCTGATGTGCTGGGTGGCGCTGGACCGCAGCATCAAGTCGTGCGAGCGCTTCGGGCTGGAAGGGCCGGTAGAACGATGGCGCGAGCTGTGCGAACGCATACGCCAGGACATCTGCACGCATGGCTACGATGCGCGCATGAATTCGTTTGTGCAGTATTACGGCGGCACGGCGCTCGACGCCAGCCTGCTGCTGATTCCCCAGGTGGGGTTCCTGCCGGCCAGCGACCGCCGCGTGCAAGGCACCATTGCGGCCATCGAGCGCAAGCTGATGCGTGATGGCCTGCTGTTGCGCTACAGCACCGAAGAAAGCGATGATGGCCTGCCAGGCGAAGAGGGCGCGTTCCTGGCCTGCAGCTTCTGGCTGGCCGACGCGTACATCATGCAAGGACGCCTGGACGACGCCGAACGTCTGTTCGAGCACCTGCTGGCGCTGCGCAACGACCTGGGCCTGCTGGCCGAAGAATACGATGTGGCGCGGCGGCGGCTGGTGGGCAATTTCCCGCAGGGGTTCTCGCACATCGGCCTGGTGAACACGGCCTATAACCTGGGCAAGGCCGGCGGCACGGCGCGCCAACGATCCACGAGCGACGCGCCGCGCGACTGACCGCGGGTGCTGTTTATTGCGGCTGGATACGGGCGGCCGTCACGATGTCGAGCCACTTTTTGCCTTCGGCCTCGGTAAAACGCGCGAAGGCCTGCGGATCGGAGCCCACGGGCTTGGCGCCCAGGCCCGCATACTGGGCCTTCAGCCCGGGTTGCTGCAACGCCCGTGCAGCGTGCTGCGACAGTTTGGCCACGACCTCGGGCGGCGTGCCCGCAGGGGCCCACAGTCCATACCAGGTGCTGATGTCAAATCCCGGAAAGCCCGATTCGTCCATGGTGGGTACATCGGCCAGTTCGTCGACGCGCCGCGGCGTGGTGACGGCAACAGCGCGCAGTTTGCCGGACTTGATGAACGGCATGGCCGACGGCATGGAGTCGAACATAAGCTGGATCTGGCCGCCTACCAGGTCGGTGAGCGCGGGCGCGCTGCCCTTGTACGGTACGTGCTGCATAGTCAGGCCGCTGCGCACTTTGAAAGACTCGCCCGCCAGTTGCTGAGCCGACGCCGTGCCCGCCGAGCCGAAGTTCAGCGGCTGCGTCTGCCCCAGTTTGACTAGATCCTGCACGCTGCGCACGCTGGAGCTTGCCGGCACCACCAGCACAAGGGGTACGTCGGCCAGCTGCGTGATGGGGGCGAAGTCTTTGAATGCGTCATAGCGCATCGACTTGTACAAATAGGGATTGATAACGTGCAGCGACGCGTTGGCCAGGAAGGTATAGCCGTCGGGCTTGGCGCGCGCCACCAGGTCGGCGCCTATCATGCCGCTGGCGCCGGGTTTATTCTCGACTACGACACTCTGGCCGATGGTCTTGGACATTTCCGCGGCCACCAGGCGCGACACCGTGTCGGTGGGCCCGCCCGGCGGATACGGCACGACCATGGTGATGGGGCGGTCAGGGAAGTGGTCTGCGGCGGATGCGGCAAGGGGAACAACGGTAAAACCGGACATGGCCAGCACGGCCGCGGCGCGGCGCAGGGGATGCGGCAAGGCAAGCATGGGGATGTCTCCTATTTTATTTTGAGCGCCACTTTGCCGATGACGCGCCGCGATTCCAGCGCGTCCAGGGCCAGGGCGAGATCGGCGGCCGGGTAGACCGCCGTGACTGCAGGCCGGATCCGCCCAGTGCGGGCCCAGTCCAGCAAGGTATGCATGGCGCGCTGCAGCGCCGGGGCATGCGCGATGCGCTCGTCTGCCGGGGTCCACCCCAGGTAGCGGCCATAGAAGAACCCATGCAGGCTGATGTTCTTGACCAGCAGGAGGTTCAGCGGCACCGGCGGCACTTGGCCGCTGGCAAAGCCGATGCTCAGCATGCGGGCGTTGGCGGCGGCGGCCCGTACGCTGTGCTCAAAGGCTGTCCCTCCTACCGGATCGAACACCACATCCGCGCCGCGGCCGTGCGTCAGGGCCTTTACGTTTGCGGGCAGCTCCGCGTCGGCGGCCATGGCGTGGGCGGCGCCGGCGGTCAATGCGGCCTGGCGCTTGTCGGGCGTGCTCGCGCACGCGATGACGTGGGCACCCGCCTGCGTGGCGATTTCAACTGCCGCGAGGCCCACGCCCGATCCCGCACCCAGCACCAACACGGTATCGCCGGGCTGCAGGCCGGAGCGCCACAAGAGCGCCGTATAGGCCGTGCCATATGAGATGGGCACGGGCAGCGATTTCAGAAGATCCAGCCCTTCTGGCACGGGGTAGACGGTGTACTCGGGCAGCGTCAGATACTGCGCGTAGCAGCCCCAGCGCGAAACGGCCACGACGCGATCGCCTGCGGCCACGCGGGTGACGGCGCTGCCGCGCGCGGTAACGCGCCCCACGGCTTCGGTGCCGGGCACGAAGGGCAAGGGCGGGCGGCTTTGATAGGTGCCTTCAATCAGCAAGCGCGTGGCGTGGCTGACGCTGGCGTGCTCGATTTCGATTGTGACTTCGTGCGGGCCGGGCGCGGGCGCGTTGTCGATTTCGCGCACGGTGACGTCGGCCACGGGGCCGTGGCGTTCGCAGACCAATGCACGCATCATGATGCCGGCTCCGCTTGCTGCACGACGCCGACGCGCAGCAGTTCTTCCACGTCTGCCTCGGCCACGCCCCAGTCGGCGAGTATCTGCCGGGAATGTTCGCCGATGGCCGGCGCGGGTACCAGGCCGCGTGCCTGTGCCAGCCCGGGCGCGCGTGCGTAGGGCAGCGGGGCGCCGCCAGGTTGGGCGAGCGGCTCGAACAGATTCAAGTGCAGCGCCTGGGGGTGCGCTGCCAGGCCGTCGTAGTCGCGCACGCACGCGTGCAGCACGTCTTCGCGCGTCAATCGTTCAATCCAGTATGCCGACGGACGCTCGCGCAACTGCGCGGCCAGCGCCTCGTGCAGCGCGTCGCGACGGGCCATGCGGCCGGCGTTGTCGGCGTAGGCGGGGTCGGTTAGCCAATGGGTACGATCCAGCGCCCGGCACAGGCGGCTGAACTGGTCGTTGTTCAGGGCCAGCACCGCCAGGCGTCCGTCGGCGGTGTCGAATACGCCGTTGGGCGCGCTGACCGGGCCGGCGACTCGTTCGCCGGCCATCGCGTGCGCCACGATATCGTGCACTTGCAGTGCCGCGCACGCGTGGAACAGGCTGATCTCGACGTGGCTGCCGCCGCCGCCGCGAGCCTGCCGATACAGGGCGGCGCTGGCGGCCTGCGCGGCGTACAGGGCCGTGGCGATGTCTGCCATCAGCATGCCGATGCGGCGCGGCGCGCCGTCGGACGCCTGGTTGGCGACCATCAGGCCGCTGTCGGCCTGCATCACCGAGTCCGACGCCGGCGCATCGGCGTACGGGCCGTCGGCACCGTAGCCGCTGATCGAAACATAGACGAGCTCGGGGCAGTCGCGTGCCAGCTCAGCGTAGCCCACGCCCAGCCTCGATGCCACTCCCGGCCGGAAATTCTGGATCAGTACGTCGGCCTGGCCGGCCAACCGGGCGAGCAGAGTTCGGCCCGCTGGCTGCCGTGCGTCTACGCACAGGCTGCGCTTGCCGACGTTGTAGGCGATGGACAAGGCGCTGTCTGCGCCGCGCACTACGCCCACGTGGCGGCCCCAGTCGCCGGTGGGCGGTTCGACTTTTACGACCTCGGCGCCCTGCTGCCACAGGAGTTGCGCACAGTACGGCCCGGCAATGCCCTGGCTGATGTCCAGCACGCGCAGGCCCGTGAAGGGCAGCGGCACAGGGGAGGAGGCGGAACGATGCATGAGGCTTATGTCGTCTGGTGGGTGTATCCACTGATGGTAGGCAGGCACACCGTATTCGACAATGCGTGGAACTGTGCCAGTAATGGTGAATCATGTTTGACAATATCCCCGACCTGAACCTGGTGCGGCTGTTTGTCGCCATGGTTGAATCGCCCAATCTCAGCGTGGCGGCACAACGTTGCGGCATGACACGCTCGAACATGTCACACCGGCTGAAAAGGCTGGAACTCGTGATGGGGGCACAGCTGTTACGGCGCACGACCCGCCACGTGGAGCTCACCCAGGCAGGCCGCCTGCTGTACCAGCACGGCGTACGTTTGCTGGACGAAATGCGTGCCGCCCAGGCATCGATCGACAGCCTGGGCGGCACCGTGCGCGGCGATGTACGGGTGCGCCTGCCCACCGGGCTGGGACATTTATACCTGGCTCCGGTACTGTTGGAATTCGCTCGCAGCTATCCGGATATCAGCCTGCGCGTGCACATCAATGACAACATCGGCGACCTGGTGTCGGCCGAGGTCGACCTGGCCTTGAAGATCACCTCAGCACCGCCTGAAGACCATGTGGCGCGGCGGCTATGTGCTATCCAGTGGGTGCTGTGCGCCGCGCCGTCGTTCAGGCACGAGGGCCGGCCGGTGCGCACGCTGGAAGAGCTGGGGCGGTGTTCGCTGATCGCGCCGCAGTCGATGGGCCGGCGCTTCGACCTGCGCTTGATGCATGCGCATGGCGATCCGCTGGTGCTGCGCGTTGCGCCCCGTCTGCAGTCGGGCGACTACCCGTTTCTGCGCGAAGCTGTGCTGGCGGGGCTGGGCGTTGTCCTGCTGCCTCGTTATGCGGTGTGGAAAGAGCTGCGCGACGGCCTGTTGCAAGAGGTGCTGCCCGAGTTCGAACCCGAAGGCGTAGGCAACGCCATTTACCTGCTGACCGCGCCCAATCGGTTTCCGTCGATGGCTGCGCGTACCTTGGCGGCTTTCGTGCAAACGCATATCGAACGGCACCATCGAGACTGGCTGCGCCCCGCGGCGGGGCGCTGATGGTCGCGCCAGGCGGCGCGCACGCCGGTCAGGGCTGGGCCGGCGCTTTCAGCGCGGCCTGGAAGCGCGCGACGTAGGTATCGAAATCGATGTCGTCGCTTTGTTCCAGGCGAGCCTGTTCGGCATGCGACTGGCGCGCGGCGTCGGCGTAGGCGGCCGCGACGTCGGCTGGCAGGGGCGTGGCGCGCAGCGTATCGGCGTGCCGCTTGCTCAGTTGCAGCGAGTAGTCGTGGAAAGACAGGCCGCTGTCGCGCAGGCCGGCCAAGAGCTGCGCCGAGGGCGTCTGGTCGGGGTCGTCGAGCTTGGCGCGCTGGGCCTGCACGGCTCGTGCATAGGCGTCGCCGCCCAGCGCGTGGTCGTACAGGGCCGCATAGGGAGCGATCTGGTCAAGCAGCTGATGGCCCCACTCGGCCACGCCGATGCCGGCGCCATCGCGGTCGAGCAGCAGGCCGGGCCTGCGGCCTTCTTTGACGACCATCGAGAAGTTGTCGGCGCTGCGCTGGCAGTAGCCGTTCTGGGAGAAATACGGGCTGTCGGACGCGGCACAGAACAGCAGGAAGGCGTCCATGAAGCGCGCCGTTTCGGCGGCAATGCCCACAGGCTGCTGCGGGTCGATGTCCAGGCAGCGCACTTCGACGTACTGCACGCCGCGCTCGGCCAACGCAGTAACCGGCCGTTCGCACCGGCCGGTGGTGCGCTTGGGGCGGATGCTGGAGTAGTACTCGTTTTCGATCTGCAGCACGTTGGTGTTGAGCTGGATCCATTGGCCGTCGCGATGCGTGCCGATGGCCTGGTAGTCGGGCCAGGGCTGCGTGACGGCGCCGTACAGGCGCCCCAGGAAAGTGCCCAGATCGTTGTAGCAGAGCTTGAGCTGCGATTGAGCCTTGTTCTGGTAGCCCAGGTCGCTCATGCGCAGGCTGGTGGCGTGGGGCAGGTACAGCGTGTGGGCGTCCAGCGATTGCAGGGCGTGGCCGTTGTCGCCCATGAAGTCGCGCGAAACCGCCGGCGCCGCGCCGAACAGGTACATCAGCAGCCAGGAATAGCGGGTGAAATTGCGAATGAGCGCAATGTAGCCGCGCGATCGCCGTTCCTGGGCGGCGATAGGGCCGGGTTCGAGCTCGTCCCAGAGGGCGTCCGGCAGCGAGAAGTTGTAGTGCAGCCCCGCGATGCATTGCATGGCCTTGCCGTAGCGTTCGGCAAGCCCGCGCCGGTATACGTGCTTGAGCATGCCGGTGTTGGATGTGCCATACCAGGCGATGGGAATGTCGGCTTCGGGGGGCAGCGTGGCCGGCATGGACTGGTTCCAGATGTACTCGCCGTTCAGTACGCTGTAGACGAACCGGTGGGTGTCTTCGAGTTCGGCAAGCAGCGGCTCGACACGGGCATGGGTGCCGGTAATGAGTTCGAGCAGCGCTTCGGAATAATCGGTAGTGACGTGTTCGTTGGTCAGGGCGGAGCCCAGGCCGGCGGGATGGGCGGTAAGTGCCAGCTTGCCGCGGGCGTCGACGCGCAGCCCTTCTTTTTCGATGCCGCGCAAAGTCTGGGCGAGCAGGTCGGGGCGGGCCTTCAGGCAGGCCATGCGGCTGGCAGCGGTATCGTTCACGGTCATATGGATATTCTGGGATTGAGCGCGGATTTTACGGGGTGCGGGCGTTTCGTGCCGAGGGATCCCGCACCGGCAGTAGGGGGGCTTTTGATCTGCCCACACTGCCGGCGCCGATCGGCGACAATCAGCGCAACCCCACTGCTCGCGACCCGGAGGCCGCAGGACGATGATTTCCCGATTGTTTAGCCCGTTTATGGCGCGCCTGTCACGCCTGATTGTTGTCGCGCTGCTGCTGGCCGCCTGCTCGCCCAGTTACAACTGGCGCGAAATGGATGTGGCCGACGGCCATGTGCGCGCAGCCTTTCCGGCCAAGGTGCAGACTCAGGCCCGCGACATTTCGCTGGGCGGGCACCGGCTGCGGTTTACGCTGGATATGGCCGAGGTGGATGGATCCATGTTTGCCGTGGGGCATGCGCGGCTGCCCGAGGCCGTCGCAGGCGACCCCGCTGCGCGGTTGGCGCTGCGCGACGCCCTGGTGCAATCGCTGTATGCCAACCTGGGCGCCCGGCCCGCGACGCCGCTGCCCGGCGATGGCGAAGTGATCGAAATACATGGCCAGGCGGGCGAACGGCCCGGCTGGATACTGGCGCGGGTGTGGGTCACCGATACCCTGCTGGTGGACGCGGTGGCCGCCGGCTCGCCGCAGGGCTTGCCGCGCGAGCGCGCGCAGGAGTTCGTGCAGGCGGTGAAGATCAATCGGTAAGCGGCGGCAACAGCCCCTGCCGCAGCGCCTGCGTGATTGCCGCGCGGCGGTTGTAGACGCCCAGCTTGCTGCACGCGTTGCCGATATGGAAATTGACGGTGCGTTCGGTAACGCCCAGGATGACGCCGGTTTCCCAGCTGGTTTTTCCCAGCGCTGACCAGTACAGGCAATCGCGCTCGCGGTCGGATAAAGGTTTGGCGTGCATGGCGACGCAATGCGGGGATGCGGGGCGGGAATGAGGGGGAAGATTTTCCATGGCGCCCGCATGGATGAGCGGGCACGAGCCGCCGGCGCCGGCTTATCGGACCGATCTGAATGGTGCCGTCGGCCTAATCGGCTGCCGCGGCGAACACCCCGCGCAAGGTCTGCGTGATTGCCGATTTGCCATGGTGGCGTCGTTCGAGCATGCCCACGCGCCGCAGGATGGGCGGCCCGGGCAGCGGCTTGACCGCCAATTGCTTGCCGTGGCGCCAGTCCGCATTGGCCAGCAGCGGCACAATGGCCACGCCATAGCCTTGCCGCACCAGCTCGGCAATGGCCTCGATGGAATTCAGCTCCAGGATGACGTCCGGGGCGGCGCGCAGGCGCGCCAGGGCGTCGGCGATCAGGTGGCCCGTCCAGAGCGAGCGGTCGAACTGCAGGAATGGTTCGGACGCCAGCAGCGACGCGACCGACTTGCGGCGCAGCCGCGGGGCGGCGATCAGGACCAGCGGCTCCTGGTACAGCGGTGTCCAGACCAGTGACGCGTCTACGCCATGCGGCGGCTCGGTAACCACCGCAGCGTCCAGTTCGCCGCTGGCCACGCGCGCCGCGAAATCCGCCGACTGGCCGGCCAGCAGGGTGATGCGCAGGTCGGGGAAGTCGCGCTTTACGCGCGCCAGCACCGTGCCGAAGGTACCCATCAGGGACGACACCAGGGTGCCGATGCGCAGGCTGCCGCGCATGGGGTTGCCGCTGTGCGCGAGCAGCTGCTCGTAGCGCGCGACCAGGTCTTCGAGTTCGGCCAGTACCTGGCGGCCCTGCGCCGTGGGCACGGCCGCCTGCGCGCGCCGCTCGAACAGCTGTGTGTCCAGCTCGCTTTCCAGGTTTTTGATCTGCAGGCTGACGGCGGCCTGGGTCAACCCGACGTGGCGGCCGGCCGCCACGAAGCTGCCCAGCCGGGCGGCCGCGAGCGCGGTGCGGAACTGGCGTATGGATGCCATGGGTCGACCCTATATAAGCAAAACTTGGTCTGTCCAAAATAATTAATAGTTTTACTTCTGTCAAAGCCGGCTGCACCATGTATGGCGTTGCACATACACATGGAACGGCGATGGCCCAGCTTGAAACTGCTGCCGGGATGCTGCACGTCAAGGTATGGCGGGGCGGCCAGCATGGTGTCTTCCAGGACTACGAGCTGCCGCGCCGCGACAACCAGACCGTGCTGGACGTGGCCACGCATATCCAGCGGCACCTGGACCCCACCTTGTCATACCGGTATGCCTGCCGCGTGGGCATGTGCGGATCGTGCGCCATGACGGTCAACGGCGTGGCGCGCTGGACTTGCCGCACCCATGTGTCGCGCGTTGCCCGCGATGGCCGCATCGAGCTCGCGCCGCTGTCGAATCTGCCCATCGTCAAGGATCTGGTGACCGACATGGCGCCCTTTTTCGACAAATGGCAGCAGGCGCAGGGCCGTTTCACGGGGCCGGCCAGCCGGCAAGATCCGGTGGCGCGCGTCAGCCCCGCATCGCCGGCGCGCCGCGCGGCCGATGCGGGAATCGAATGCATAGGCTGCGGTGTCTGCTATGCGTCTTGCGACGTGGTGAGCTGGAAGCCGCAGTTCCTGGGGCCGGCTGCGCTGAACCGCGCCTGGACGCTGGTCAACGACGAACGCGACACCGCCGGCGCCCGGCGGCTTGCTGCCGTGGCGGGCGACGCCGGCTGTCACGCCTGCCATACACAGGGCTCCTGTACGCTGCGCTGCCCCAAGGGCATTGCGCCCACCGCCGCCATCGCCGGCCTGAAGCGCGTGACGGCGCGCGCGGCGTTGCGGGGCGAACTGACCGGCGCGGCCGCGCCGGAAGAAACGGCCGGCGCGCTGCCCGGCGTAACGGAAGCGACGCCATGAGCGCGGCCAGCGCAGCGCGTCGGTGGTACTGGCAACGCATCAGCGCCATGGTCATGACGGTATTCGTGCTGGCGCATCTGGCGCTGGTGACATGGGCAGTGCGCGGCGGGCTGAGCGCCGCCGAGGTGCTGGGCCGCACGCAGGGCAGCGTGGGCTGGGGGGTGTTCTACGCGGTGTTCGTGCTGTTGGTGGCCATCCATGCGGGCATAGGCTTGCGCAATGTGCTCGACGAATGGGCGGCGACGCGCAAATGGTCAGGCGCAATGGGGCTGGCGGCGGGCGCGCTGCTGCTGGCACTGGGGTGGCGCGCCGTTGCCGCCGTGACGCTGGGGGGCGGATATGCGCCGCAATGACCGCCGCGCCCGCACGCATGCCAGCTGGCTGGCTTTTGCCGTGCACCGCATTTCAGGGCTGCTGTTGCTGGCGTTCCTGCCCGTGCACTTCTGGACATTGGGCCTGGCGCTTCAGGGCGAGGCGGCGCTGGACGGTGCATTGCGCTGGTACGAAGCGCCCATTTTCAAGTTCGGCGAATGGGCGCTGGTGCTGTGCCTGGCGCTGCATCTGGCGGGCGGGGTGCGCTTGCTGTGGATAGAGTTTGCGCCGTGGCAGGGGTTGCGGCGCGGATGGATCGCGGCGGGCACGCTGGCTTCGCTGGCGGTGTCTGTGCTTTTTGCCTTCAACATGCTGGGTTGAACGATGCCAGAGATCGATTATGCGCAGGTGGAAGACGCCGCGCGCGAACTGTACATAAGGGCGCTCAAGCGGCTGCCTGACGATATCAAGCAGGGCTTTGCGCAGTTGCGCGCCGCAGAATCGTCGCCGCGCGCGCAGACGATCCTGGACACCATGACGACCAATATCACGGTGGCCGAACAGAACGACAACCTGCTTTGCCAGGACACCGGCATTCCCATCTATAACGTCTTGGTGGGGCGTCGCGTGGGGCTGGACGGCTGGCGGCTGAAGCAGGCAATCCGCGCCGGCTGCGAGCGCGCCACGCGCGAGCATCCGTTGCGTTCAAGTGTGGTGCATCCGATCAGCCGCAAGAACGCGCATACGTCGTGTGGCCCGGGCGTGCCCGTTATCCATATCGATTTCTGCGAGCAAGACGACCGCCTGGAAATCGAGATGATTCCCAAGGGCAGCGGTTCGGAAAACAATTCGTTCCTGCGCATGGCGATTCCGGCCGAGGGGCTGGATGCCGTGAAGACCTTCGTGATCGACTGTGTCATGCAGGCGGGCGGCAAAACCTGTCCGCCCACCATCGTGGGCGTGGGCGTGGGCGGCACCTCGGACCTGTGCGTGCACCTGGCCAAGCAGGCCGCGACCCGCCCGCTGGGTTCGCACTGTGGCGATCCGCTGGGCGCCGAACTGGAGCGCGACCTTTCCGTGGCGGTCAACCAGCTGGGCGTGGGCCCGCAGGGCCTGGGGGGCGACGCAACCGCCTTTGCCGTGCACGTCGAACTGGCGGCCACCCATATCACCATGAATCCGGTGGCCGTGAACATGCAATGCCATTCGGCGCGCCGGGCGCGCGCCATCTTCACGCCGCGGGGCGTGCAGTACGGATTCTGAGCGCAGCGGGACGAGCCATGACGCACCACGACCTGACCATGCCCATCACGCAAGCCCAGGCGCGCGCGCTGCGCGTGGGCGACACCGTAACCCTGCAGCGCACCCTGTTCGGCATACGCGACGCGAGCTATATCGCGCTGTTCGACCAGGGGCGTGCGACCCGCCTGGATATGAACGGGCACGCCGTCATCCACACCGCGCCCAATGTGCGCAAGGTAACGCCCAGCGCGGCCAATCCGGCAGGTTATGAGCCGGTGTGCATTGGCACCACCACGTCATCGCGCATGGAGCGCTTCACGGCGCAGCTGATGCGCCAATGCGGCGTGCGCCTGATTGTTGGCAAGGGCGGCATGCATGAAGGGTCGAGCCGCGCGTTTGCCGAGCTGGGCGGCGCGTACCTTGCCATTGTCGGCGGAACTGCGGCGCTGGAAACCACGTGGATCGAATGCATCGAGGATGTCGACCTGGACGACCTGAACCCGGAGTCGCTGTGGAAGTTCCGCATCCGCGACTTCGGCCCGTTGCTGGTGGCCATGGACAGCCATGGCGCATCGCTGTATGAACAGGTGGCGCACGACGTCGCGGATCGGCGCCAGGCAGTACTGGCGAGCCTGGGGGTGACGCGATGAGCCAGCATGGCTTGCAGGTGCGCCAGACGGATGTGCTGATCCTGGGGTCGGGCGGCGCGGGGCTGTTCGCTGCGCTGCATGCGCACGACACGGCGCCGGGCCTGGACATTACCGTGGCCGTCAAGGGGCTGCTGGGAAAGTGCGGGTGCACGCGCATGGTCCAGGGCGGCTACAACGTGGCCCTGGCATCGGGCGATTCGCCCGAACGGCATTTCATGGACACCATCGAGGGCGGCAAGTGGCTGCCCGACCAGGAACTGGCCTGGACGCTGGTCAACCGGGCAATCGAACGCATCCACGAGCTGGAGAACGAGCTGGGCTGCTTCTTTGACCGCAACCCCGACGGCACACTGCATCAGAAAGCCTTCGCGGGCCAGACGTTCGACCGCACCGTGCACAAGGGAGACCTGACCGGCATCGAGATCATCAACCGGCTGGCCGAACAGGTATGGGCGCGGCGCATCCATCGCATGGAAGAGCACCGCGCCGTCGAGCTGATACCGTGCCGCGACGGCCGACGCATCGCGGGCGTGCTGATGATAGACATCCGCACGGGCGAGTTCGTGCTGGTGCGGGCCAAGGCGGTGCTGCTGGCCACCGGCGGCGGGCCGACCATGTACCGCTTTCACACCCCCTCGGGAGACAAGAGCTGCGACGGCCTGTCCATGGCGTTGCGCCTGGGGCTGGGCCTGCGCGACATGGAGATGGTGCAGTTCCATCCCACGGGGCTGCTGGCGGGGACGGATACGCGCATGACGGGCACCGTGCTCGAAGAAGGGCTGCGAGGTGCGGGGGGCTACCTGCTCAACGGCGCGGGCGTGCGCTTCATGCAAACCGTCGACCCGCGTGCCGAGCGCGCCACGCGCGACATCGTGTCGCGCGGCATCTACGCCGAGATGCGCGCCGGACGCACATCGCCCAACGGCGGCGTGTATATCGAAATGGCCCACCTGGGGCCGGATAACGTGCGGCGCCAGTTCAAGGGTATGGTCGAACGCTGCGCCGACTGCGGTTTCGACCTGGCGGCGGGGCGTGTCGAAGTGGTGCCGACCGCGCACTACATGATGGGCGGCGTGCTGTTTGCCCCGGATTGCCGCACGGCCATGGCCGGCCTGTTTGCCGCCGGCGAAGATACAGGCGGCGTGCACGGCGCGAATCGCCTTGGCGGCAATGGGGTGGCCAATTCCACGGTATTTGGCGGCATCGCGGGCGACACCATGGGGCGTTGGGCGCCCGGCCAGGATTGGGCCGAGCCGGACCAGCGCGCCGTGCAGGCAGCCATGGCGCGCACACTGGCTCCGCTGGCCAGGCGGGGCGGCGATCTGCACGCCCTGCGCGAGCAGTTGTCGAACGTCATGTGGGACGACGCCGGGATTGTGCGCGATGCAGAGGGTCTGCAGCGGGCGCTGGCGGCGCTGGCGCAGCTGCGCGGCGAGCTGGACAGCGTGGGCGTGGCGGAGTCGGGGCGCGCCTACAACATGACCTGGCACGATTGGCTGAACCTGGACAGCCTGGTGCACGTCAGCGAGGCCATAGTACGGGCCGCGCTGGCACGCGAAGATTCGCGCGGCGCGCATTTTCGCGCCGATTATCCCGACGTGCGCGATCTGGAGCATTCGTGGTTTTCCGTGGTGTCGCAGCAGGACGGCGCCATGCAGGTGGAGAGGCATCCCGTGCAGTTCACACGCGTGCGGCCTGGCCAGACGCTGTTGCAGCAAGACGCGGCGTAGCCCTGCCTGGTGGCACGCCACGCAGGCCGCTTCATAAAGAAAGAAGAAAAGCGAGGAGACCATCATGGCAATCAGTGCAATCAGGGCATTCGGTGCATTCGGGGCGGCGCGGTGGGCCGCGGCGATGGCGGGCATGGCGGCCAGTATGGCGTTGGCAGGTCATGCCGCGGCACAGGCTTATCCGCAGCGCCCCGTGACGTTGGTGACCCCTTTCAGCGTGGGCGGGGACGCGGACCTTGCCGCGCGCAACCTGGCCGCGGTCGTGCAGCCATACCTGGGGCAGCCGCTGGTGGTGCTGAACCGGGCAGGGGCCAACGGCGCCATCGGCTCGCAATATGTCAGGGACGCCGAACCCGACGGCTATACCCTGCTGATGGCTCGCGTGGGGTCGCAGGCGATACTGCCCGCCTTGCAGCCGGGGCTTTCGTATCGCTGGGACGATTTCACGTTCCTGGGCTTGCTTGAGCTGAACCCCTACGTATGCGCCGTGCCCAAGAATTCCCGCTACCGCACGCTGGCCGACCTGGTGGCGGCCATCAAGGCGCGGCCGGGAGCCTTGAACTACGCGACCACGGGCCCGGCCACCGTGCTGAACCTGGGGCCGCAACTGCTGTTCAACGTGCTGGGGCTGTCGTCTACCGCCGCGATGCCGATTACCTATAAGGGTTCGGGCGAGGCGATGCTGGCCGCGCTGTCGGGGCAGGTGGATTTTGTGTGCACCAACTATGCGCCGATGGCCGGCCCTTTGCAGGACGGCCGCCTGCGCGCGCTGGTGACCACGACGCCCAAGCGCCTGGAAAGCCTGCCCGATGTGCCGACGGCACGCGAAGCCGGCTATCCGCAGCTCGAGGCCATTACGGGCTGGAGCGCGTTGTACGGCCCGCCGGGCATGACGCAGGACGCGGTGCGCAAATGGGCGGAAGTGCTGCGCCAGGTATCGTCCGACCGTGCCTGGATCGACGGCACCGTGCGGCTGGGCAGCGTGCCAGACGTGCGGCCGGCCGAGCCGACGCGGGCGTTCGTGCAGGCCCAGGTCGATGCCTATGTAAAACTGGGGCGCACGGCGGGTATTGCACTGAAATAAGATTCGACAGGTCACTGCCGCTGCGTGCGGCATGCGCAACACGAGGGGTTATCGATGGCAGTCAACGTTCGCGGCGCCGATGCACTGGCGCAGTCGATCAGGGCGGCAGGCATCACGCGCCTGTTCACCTTGTCGGGCAACCACATCATGCCGGTATTCGACGCCGCGCTGTCGGCGGGAATCGAGCTGGTGCACGTGCGGCACGAGGCCGCCGCGGTACACATGGCCGACGCATGGGCGCGGCTGACGGGCGAACCTGGGGTGGCGTTGGTGACGGGCGGGCCCGGCCACGCCAACGCGGTGTCGGCTCTTTACACCGCGCAGATGTCGGAATCGCCGGTGGTGCTGCTGTCGGGCCACGCGCCCAATCGCCAGGCGGGGTGGGGCGCCTTTCAGGAAATGGACCAGGCCGCCATGGCGGCCCCCGTGGCCAAGGCCTCGTGGGTTGCCGCGACGGCAGACGGGCTGGCAGCCGACTTCGCGCGCGCCTGCCGGGTGGCCGCCAGCGGCCGCCCTGGCCCGGTGCATCTGAGCCTGCCTACCGATGCGCTGGAGCAAGCTGCCGGCTCCGTAGCGCCGCCGGCCCAGGCGTACGCGCCGCAGCCCATGCCGCTGCAGGCCGATCGCGCGGCCTTGTTTGCGGCGCGCCTGGCGCAGGCGCGGCGCCCGCTGGTGCTGGTGGGGCCGCGAGGCTGGACGGATGCGGGCCGCGCCCGCGTGGCGGCGCTGCGCCGGGCCTGGGGAATCCCGGTCGTGGCCAGCGAGAGCCCGCGCGGCGCCAATGATCCGGCGCTGGGCGCGTTCGCGCCTGTGCTGGGTCGCGCCGATTGCGTGCTGCTGGTGGGCAAGCGGGTCGATTTCACCTTGCAATTCGGCCAGGCGTTCGACCCCGCATGCGTGTTTATGCAGATCGACGCCGACGAGTTTGAATACGACCGTACGCGCCGCGCCGTGGGCGAGCGGCTGCAGGAAACCGCGCAGGCCGACACCTATGCCGCGCTGGATGCCCTGGCGGCCATCCCGGCGCAAGGGCCGGCCGGCTGGCTGGCCGAGGTCGAGGCGGCGCTGGCCTATCGTCCATCGGCCTGGCGCGAGGCGCGCGGCGCCGATGCCGGACTGCATCCGGCCGAAATCTGCCGCGCGGTGCAGCACGTGCTGGACTCGCACGAAGATTCGGTGCTGGTGTGCGACGGCGGGGAATTCGGGCAGTGGGCGCAGGCGTGCCTGAACGCGCCGCATCGCGTCATCAACGGGGCCGCGGGCGCCATCGGCGCGGCGCTGCCTATGGCCCTGGCTGCGCGCCTGGCGTATCGCGGCGCGCCCGTGGTGGCGATGATGGGCGACGGCACGTTCGGCTTTCATTGCGCTGAAATGGACACCGCGGTGCGCTACGGTCTGCCCTTCATTTGCGTAGTGGGCAACGACGCGCGCTGGAACGCCGAATACCAGATCCAGCTCAACCAGTATGGCCCCGGGCGACTGGTCGGTTGCGAACTGCTGCAGACGCGCTACGACCGCGTGGCCGAAGGCTTCGGTGCGCGGGGCGCGTGGGTCGGGCGCGCCGAGACTCTTGCGCCGGCGCTGCAGGCCGCGCGCGACGCCAGCCTGCCCACCTGCGTGAACGTGGCGCTGGACGGCTTGCCGGCCCCTGTGGTGCGGCAGGGCTGAGCCCGTGCCCGTCGAAACATGGCTGCTGCTGGGCGGCGGCGCGTTTGTCGCGGGGTTTGTGCAGGGGCTGGCCGGGTTCGGATTCGGGCTGGTGGCGATGGCATTCTGGTCGTGGACGCTGCCCCCGTCGATGGCCGCGCCCGCCGTGGTGTTCGGGTCGCTGATCGGGCAGTTGCTGGCGGTGCGCTCGTTGCGCCATGGGTTCAGCTGGCGTCGCCTGTTGCCGTTTCTATTGGGCGGGCTGGCGGGCATCCCGCTGGGCGTGGCGCTGCTGCGCTATGTCGATCCCGCCGCCTTCAGGCTGGGGGTGGGCCTGGTGTTGCTGGCCTATTGCCCGGCCATGCTGCTGGCTGCCGAGCTGCCGCGTATTGCGCGCGGCGGGCGCGCGGCCGACGCGGCGGTGGGATGGCTGGGCGGGGCCATGAGCGGGTTCGGCGGTCTGCCCGGTCCGGCGCCCACGTTGTGGTGTGTGCTGCGCGGCTGGCCGCGCGACGAGCAGCGCGCGGTGTTCCAGAGCTTCAACCTGGCGATGCATGCCGTCACCCTGGCAAGCTACGGGGTGGCCGGCCTGCTGACGCCGCAGACCGTGCCCGTGTTTTCCGTGGTGGGGGCGGCCGTCCTGATTCCCGCCCTGGCGGGCGTGCACTTGTATCGCCGCTTCAGCGATCTGGTGTTCCGCCGCCTGGTGCTGGCATTGTTGACCCTGTCGGGCATTGCGCTGGTGGTGGCGGGCGCGCGGGGGTTCTGGTAGCCCTGCGCGGCGGCTTCAGGCCTGGCCTGCCAGCGCGCGCAGTTGCGCAAGCAAGGGCTCGGGTATGTCCACGCCATGCTCGGCGGCGCGCCGTTGCAGGTCCGCCCGCCGGGCGCCCGGCAGCCGCACGTCTTCGTCGGCCAGCATCGCGGCTATCAGGGTTTCGACACGGTCCAGGTAGACATCGCGGCCGGCCAGCGCGCCGGGGTCGATGGCCAGGAAGGCCTGTCCGATGCGCGCCTGGTTGCCTTCGTCGGTAAAGAACGAATCGGCTTCGAAACCGAAGTGCGCGCCGGTCAGCGCGCACGCCAACAGTTCGACGATCAGCGCCAGCATGGCGCCCTTGACGCCGCCCATCGGCAACATGCTGCCTGCCAGACCGGCCTTGGGGTCGGTAGTGGGGTTGCCGTCCGCATCCAGTGCCCAGCCCAGCGGAATTTCGCGGCCCTCGCGCGCGGCCACCATCAGTTTGCCGCGCGCGACTTCGGACAGCGACAGGTCGATGACCAACGGGTCACCGTCGCGGCGCGGAAAGGCGGCGGCGACGGGGTTGGTGCCGAACAGCGCGCGCCTGCCGCCCCAGGCGGGCATGGCCGCGGGCGAGTTGCCCATTGCCAGGCCCACCAGCCCCTGCCGGGCCAGCGCGTCCAGATGGTAGGCGGCCACGCCGAAATGGTGGCTGTTCGTCACGCCGGCAAAGGCCACGCCATGGCGCAGCGCGCGCGAGGCGGCTTCGTGGATGGCCATCGCGCACGCCGGAAAGGCAAGCCCCGCGCCGGCATCGATCAGTACGGCGCCGTCGCGCTGCCGCAGGATGCGCGGCACGGCGTCGCCCACCGCGCGGCCATTGCGCACATGCACCGCGTACGAGGGCACGCGCGACACGCCATGCGATGCCAGCCCCTGCGCATCGGCATAGACGAGCGCGCGGGCCGTGCTGGCGGCCATGTCGGGGCTGGCGCCCGCGCCACGCAGCGCAGCGGCGGCCAGATCATGCAGGGATTTCAGGTCTACAGTTGCCATGGGATCCGGTCAGAGAAGTCAGGGTCAAAGGCCCTTGAGGGCCTGCGCCACGCGTTGCGCCACCATGCCGGACACGCGGACGTTGGCTTCCTGGGTCAGGCCGGCGATATGCGGCGTGAGCACCAGGTTGGGCGCGTCGGCCAGCGGGCTGCCGGCGGCCAGCGGCTCGTTGTCGAACACGTCGATGGCCGCGCCCCGCAGGTGGCCGCTGCGCAGCGCGTCGGCCAGCGCCGCTTCGTCGACGATGCCTCCACGGGCGGTATTGATGAGCACGGCGCCGCGCTTCATTGCCGCCAGCCGGCGCGCGTCCAGCAGGTTGCGCGTGGCGTCCGTCAGTGGAATATGCAGGGTCAGGACGTCGGCGCGCTGCAGCAGGTCGTCCAGCGGCAGCGGCTGCACCCGCGCATCGCGCCAGGCCGGGTCGTCGTCGCGCAACATCGGATCGTGCGCAACAACCTGCATGCCCAGCCCCTGCGCCAGACGGGCCGTCAGGCGGCCGATGCCGCCGAAGCCAACCACGCCCAGCGTGCGCGACTCGGCCTCGAGCCCGTTCGAGAGCTCGGTGCGCGGCCACGCGCCGGCGGCCACCTGCGCGCTGTGGCGGTAGGCCCCGCGCAGCAGCATCAAGGCGCTGGCGATGACGTATTCGGCCACGGCCCGCGCATTGGCGCCGGTGGCCGGCAGTACGGCAATGCCGCGCGCCCGGCAGGCGGGCAGGTCGATGTTGTCCAGGCCCACGCCCAGGCGTCCCACCGCCTTCAGGCGCGGGCCGGCGGCCAGCAATGCGGCATCGACGCGCGTGCGGTTGCGCACCACCAGCGCGTCGGCGTCGGCCAGGGCGGCCGCCAGCGCCTCACGCCGGTCGACCAGATCGGGCTCGTAGCGCACGTCGAAGTCGGCGCGCAGCGCGGCCACCGCCGCTTCGTCCATGAATTCGGAAATAACAATATGCATCAGGGCTGCTCGATGTCAGTGTAAGGTCGCTGCCGCCCTGCGCCCGCCGGGGGCGCGCACAGGGCGGCGGCATTTCAGCCAACCTGGATATTGGCCTCGCGAATGATTGTGCCCCATCGGTCGATCTCGGCGTCCAGGTATTGCTTGAAAGCCACCGGACCGCGCGGCCGCGGAACGAAACCCAGGCGCCGCAGCGATTCCTGCATGGCGGGGCGGGCCATTTCCTGTTCGATGGCGCCGCCGATGCGCAGTACCAGGTCCTGGGGCAGGCCGGCCGGCGCGAGCACGCCGGTGAAGTTTTCGACCACCAGATCCGGCAGGCCGGCTTCGGCCACGGTGGGCACATCGGGCAGGTCGGGGCTGCGTTCCCGGGTGCTGACCGCCAGCGCGCGCAGCGTGCCGCTTTTTACGTGGGGCAGCGACTCGGGGTAGTTGGAAAAAATCACGTCCAGCTGGCCGCCGATCAGGTCCGTGAGCGACGGTGCGCCGCCCTTGTAGGGCACATGCAGCAGCGAATTGCCGGTCAGCTTCTGGTACAGGGCCAGGGTAAGGTGGGGCGGCGTGCCGTTGCCGCTGGAACCCGCCGACAGCGAGCCGCCCTTGGCGGCGTGCGCGAGCTCTTGCAGGCTGCGTATCGGGCTCTTGGCGGGTACCACCACCATCATGGCCGACGATGCCAGCCCGGCCAGCGGCACCAGGTCTTTCTTGACGTCGTAGCCCGCCTTGCCGGCAAAGAGGGTTGCGTTGGCCGCATGGGTCATGGTGATGGCCAGCCAGGTGTAGCCGTCGGCATTGGCGCGCGCGACCAGCGACGCGCCGATGTTGGCGCTGCCGCCCGGCTTGTTCTCGACCACGACGTTCCAGCCCTGCGCGCTGGCCAGCGCCTGCGCCGTCTGGCGCGCCGCCACATCGGTCAGCCCGCCCGGCGAAAACGGCACCACATAGCTGATGGGCCGCTGCGGCCATTCTTGCGCGGCGGCCAGGCCGCGCGACCACGGGCCCAGGGCCAGTGCGCCGGCGCCGAGCAGCCCCAGCGTTCTGCGTCGCTGGAAATCGGGACAGGCGGGACGGACAATGCGCATTGCAGGTTCTCCTTAGGTCACAGGTTGCCGCCCGGAGGGCGGAGTCAGTGCTGCATTCCCCACTTGCGTATGGTGTGGATCTCGACAGTGCGGAAGATCACGTTCTCGACCAGCAGGCCGATGAGAATTACGGTGAACAGGCCGGCAAACACGTTGGGAATTTCGAGCAGGTTCTTGTTCTCGTAGATGAACCAGCCCAGTCCGCCCGAGCCCGAACTGACGCCGAACACGAGTTCGGCGGCGATCAGCGTGCGCCAGGCGAATGCCCAGCCGATTTTCAGCCCGGTGAGAATGCTGGGAAACGCCGCCGGGATCAGAATGCGCCTGACGTACCCGAATCCGCCCAGGCCGTAGTTGCGGCCCACCATGCGCAGCGTCATGGATACCGACAGGAAGCCGGAATGGGTGTTCAGGGCCACGGCCCACAACACCGAGTGGATCAGCACGAACACCACGCTGCCTTCGCCCAGGCCGAACCAGATCAGCGCCAGCGGCAACAATGCGATGGCGGGCAAGGGGTTGAACATCGATGTCAGGGTCTCGAGCAGGTCGGTGCCCAGCCGCGTGGTGATGGCCAGCACCGTCAGCACTGCCGCCAGCGCGATGCCGGCCGCGTAGCCCACCAGCAGCACCCGGATCGAGGTCCATGCCTTGAGCAGCAGCGCGCCGTGGACCAGCCCGTCATACAGCGCCGCCACGGTAGAGCCGAAGGTGGGAAACAGCAGCGGGTTGTTGACGTTGCGCGCATACATTTCCCAGATGAGGGCTAGCACCGCCAGCAGGAACAGCTTGCGCAGGGCGCCCACGTTGTACAGGCGTTCCCAGGTAGACAGCGGCTTCTGCACCACGCCGAAGGAATCGTCGGCCACCGGTTCCAGGTAGCGTTCCGGGCGCGGGACGGCGAGGTCGGCATTGTGGTCAGCCATGATGGTGCCCCTCTTCTTCGACGCGGTCGGCGAACAGCATCGCGTTGATCTTGTCTTCGAGTTCCTGGTGGCGGGCCGCGTCCGATTCGCCGCGCGGCACGCTGTTGATCTCTGCCTTGACCTGGCCGGGATGCGGCGACAGCAGCAGGATGCGGTTGCCGATCTTGATGGCTTCGGGAATCGAGTGCGTGACGAACAGCACCGTGAACCGGGTGTCGTCCCACAGCTGCAGCAGCTCGTCCTGCATCTTGCGGCGCGTCAGCGCGTCCAGCGCGGCAAAGGGCTCGTCCATGAGCAGGATGTCCGGTTCCATGGCCATGCCGCGCGCAATGGCCACGCGCTGCTTCATGCCGCCGGACAGCATGTGGGGGTAGTGATCGGCGAACTTCGCCAGGTTCACCTTGTTGATGTAATGCATGGCGCGTTCGCCGGCCTCGCGCGGGCCCATGCGGCCGCTGGCCACCAGCGCGAACGCCACATTCTGGCGCACCGTCTTCCAGGGCAGCAGCTGGTCGAATTCCTGGAACACCATCATGCGGTCGGGCCCCGGCCGGGTCACCACTTCGGACTTCAGCCGGATCTCGCCTTCCACGGGCTGCAGATACCCGCCCACGGCCTTCAGCAACGTAGATTTGCCGCAGCCGGACGGCCCCAGCAAGATAAAGCGGTCCCCCTGCAGCACCTGGAAGTCCACCCGATAGGTGGCTGTGATGAGGTATTCAGGGGTTTTGTACTGCAGTGTCACGCCGCGTACATCCAGCAGCGGCGCGGCGGTGTTTGCATCGGTCATGCCAGCCCTCCTGTGTAGGGCCCCGGCGCGAGGCCGGGGTTGGGTTTGACGCGGCCTTCAACTGCCCTGCAACGTGTGCGCGTTGGGAAAGAACAGGTCTTTCCATGAATCGGGCATGACTTTGATGGACCCCACCTTATGCATGAAATTCACGTACTTCATGATGTTGTTGGGGGTAAGGGTGTACGAGATGTCGGGGTTGTTCAGGATGTCGACCACATCCTGCAACGGGGTGCGCGTATCGTTGGCCAGGCGCAGGTAGGTCTTGGCCGCCCAGTTCTTGTCGTTATTGATCTTGTCGGTGGCTTCCTGCAGGGCCGCCATGAACGCCGCATATACCTTGGGGTTTTCTTTGTAGAACTTTTCGGTCGTCCATACCAGGTTGAAAGTGGCGGGGCCGCCCAGCACGTCGTACGAACTCAGGATGCGATGGATGCCCGGCTGCTTCAGTTCAAAATCCTGGAAGGGGGGCGACGTGAAATGCGCGGTGATTTCACTGGACCCCGACAGCAGCGCGGTCATGCCGTCGGGATGCGAGAGCGACACCGTCAGCTTGTCCAGGCGGTTCTGCTGCCCTTCGCCAAAGGCTTGCTCGGCCGCCATCTGCAGCGTGACGGCCTGGATGGATACGCGCACGGCGGGCAGGGCAATGCGGTCCTTGTCGGTCAGGTCCTTGATGGACTTGACCTGCGGGTTGCGCGAATTCAGGTACAGGGGCATGGCGTTGATGGCCGATACCGCCTTGACGTTGAGGTTGCCGCGCGTGCGCGCCCACATGGTCACCAGGGGGCCGACGCCGCCGGATGCGAAATGCAGGCTGCCCGACAGCACGGCCTCGTTCATGACATTGCCGCCTGCAAAGCGCGACCAGTTCACCTTCAGGTCGTCGATGCCCGCCTGCTTGGCGTGCTTCTCGATCAACTGTTCGTCCTGCATGATCATCAGCGACAGATAGCTGATGCCGGGCTGCACGGCGACAGCAAGCTCCGAGACCTCGGCGCGCGCCTGGGAACCAAGCAGCAGGCCTGCCGACAGACAGGCCGCCATTGCAATATGCGTGAATCGCTTCATGTCTTCCTCCTTGGGGGTGGTGCCTGGACAGGCGTAGGGCGGGATGCGCGCCCGGCATCTGTGTGCCGGTGCGCGCAGGCCGTCGGGTGTGCATCAGGGCCCGGCGATCTGCCGGGCGGGATCGATGTGGCTTGGCTTCATGGCGTGCGCCGCGTCATGCGCTTTCGTACAGGCGGGTCAGCACGAACTCGCGATGGCCCAGGGCTTCGGCGGCGGTCCAGCGGCCATTGGCGGTAGCCAGCATGCATTCCAGCAGTTTGTCGCCGGCCTGGTCCAGGTCGATCTCGCGTTGCAGCAGCGCCGATGTGTCGACATCGATGTGTTCGCTCATGGTGCGTACCGTGCGCGGGTTGGCGCAGATCTTGATGACGGGCAGGATGGGGTTGCCGATGACGTTGCCCTGGCCGGTGGGAAAGAAGTGCACGGCATAGCCCGACGCAGCGCACAGGGTCACCATTTCGGCGGCCGCCGAAGACGAGTCCATGAACCACAGGCCTTTGCCGGTAGGCACTTCGGCCTTGTCGAGCACGCCGTCGATGCGGCATTTCTTGCCGATCTTCTGGATGTTGCCCAGCGCTTTTTCTTCGATGGTGGTCAGGCCGCCGGCGATATTGCCCTTGGTGGGCTGCGATTCGGACAGGTCGCTGGTTTTCCAGCGGTCGATGACTTCCTGGTAGCGATTGAACATGAACATGAAGCGCTCGCGCACCGCATCGTTGGCACAGCGTTCGGCCACGATGTGTTCGCCGCCGGTCAGTTCGGTGGTCTCGCCGAACACCAGCGTATTGCCCAGGGCATAGAGCTTGTCGAAGGCGTTGCCCACGGTGGGGTTGGCGCCGCAGCCCGACGTGGTGTCCGATTCGCCGCACTTGGTGGACACCCACAGGTCGGATATGGGGCATTCCGTGCGTTGCAGGGACGTGGCGTAATGCACGAACTCCTTGGCCTGGCGCGATGCGCGCATGATGGTGTCGAGGTCGCCGTGCAGTTCGATGCTGAAGCCGGCCACGGGCTTGCCGGTGGCTGCAATGCCATCGACGACGCGCTTGGTCCAGCCTTCTTCGATGCCGATGACGATGACGGCCGCGACGTTGGGGTTGCTGCCCGTGCCGATCAGGGTGCGGAAATGCAGTTCCAGATCTTCGCCGAACTGCAGGCGGCCGTAGGGGTGCGGCAGGGCCATGGTGCCCTTGATGTTGTTGGCGACGGCTTCGGCGGCTGCGTTGGAGATGTCATCCACGGGCAGGACGATGACGTGGTTGCGCACGCCTACGCGCCCATTATCGCGGCGGTATCCCCGGAAGGTGGTCGAAGCATTGACGATGGCCATGGCGGTTCCTATGTGGGTGTATCTGTGTATGGGGCGAGTGGGGGCGCGGCCGCTTACCAGCGCTTGGTCTTGATGTTGTGCACGTGGGCGTGCTGGCCGGCCTTGATGGGCTCGACCACCTTGCCGATGTCGATGCCGTACTTGAACACGGTGTCGCCGACCGCCATGTCTTTAAGAGCGACTTTGTGGCCGATGGGAATGTCCTGCAGCGCCTTCAACTGGATGATCTTGTCTTCATCCATGATCCAGGCGTTCAGTTCCGTGCCCGCCTTCAGGCCTTCCACGACGGCGACCGCCACCGTGTCTTTCGCATCGTGCAATACGGCGTGAATCATTGCTGTCCTCTCTTGGTGTGATGACCGCCCCGGTTGCTCGATCGGAGCCGGTTGGACGCATCTTAGGCGAGCCGGCAGGTCAAGTCAACTAAATCATATATATGACATGTATGATTGGGATTGTGCCGGCATGCGTGGCTACAATTCGGGCCTCTTCAATCTGGTTCTTCCATGAAAAACACGACGACGACGACGGTTCCCCTGGGCAGCCCCCTGTATGCGCAGGTCAAGCAGGCGGTGCTTGCCGCGCTGGCGCGTGGGGAGTGGAAGCAGGGCGAGGCCGTTCCGCCAGAGAAGACGCTGGCCGAACGCTTCGGTGTTTCCATCGGCACCCTGCGCAAAGCCATCGACGAACTGGCCGCCGAGAACATATTGGTGCGGCATCAGGGCCGCGGAACGTATGTCGCGGTGCACACCCGCAATCACCATTTCTTCAAGTTTTTCCGCATCGTGAGGCAGGACGGCCACAAGTCGTACCCCGCCACGCGCCTGGTGCGCTTTCGCCGCGTGCGGGCCAATGCGGCGGCGCGCGAATACCTGAGCCTGCCCGCCGGCGCATACGTATTCGAGTTCACGAATGTGCTGTCGCTCAACGGCGATGTGGTGATGGTGGATGACATCAGTGTGCCCGAAGCGCGCTTTCCCGGCATGACCGAACAGCAGCTGCGCGAGCGGCCCAGCACGCTGTACGCGTTTTACCAGGACATGTTCGGCGTGAACGTCATCGCCACCGATGAGCGGTTGCGCGTATGCCCGGCCGACGCCGCCCACGCCGGCTGGCTGGGCGTTGCCGAGCACACGCCCTTGCTGGAAATCCGCCGCGTGGCGTTTTCGTACAACCGGCAGCCGGTGGAATGGCGCATTTCGCGCGTCAACACCCAGGCGTACGAGTACCTGGGCCAGGAGCCCGGCGCCGCCGTAGCCGGATAGACAGAGGAGGGTGTCTGACTTCCGCAGGGTGTCTGACACCTTCGGAGTCAGACACCGGCTTGTGGCGCGGTGGGGCTTGGCATTTGCAAAGGTGTCTGACTCCCGCAGGGTGGGGCTGGGCATCTGCAAAGGTGCCTGACTCCCGCAGGGTGTCTGACACCTTCGGAGTCAGACACTGGCTTGTGGCATGGTGGGGCTGGGCATCTGCAAAGGTGTCTGACTCCCGCAGGGTGTCTGACACCTTGTATCTTGAAGGCGGTGGTGATTAGCTATCGCTACTAGCGTATCCGGTGAGTTTGTTCTGACACCGAAAGCCTGGACTTTGTGACGCAGATTAGGCCCCGGATGCGCGCCTCTGAGAGCCGACTGGACATTGGACGGTAGCCTAGGGCATTGTGACCCTGCATGTACAAGGCAAATGGGCGCAGTGGGCTTGGAGGCCAAGTTAAGAGGAGTCCGAGTCGATGTTTTTTCTGGGAATTGACGTTTCGAAGGCCAAGCTGAACTGCGCTCTGATCGGCGCTGAAGGCGATAAGCGCAAGACCAAGGTGGTGCCCAATACGGTCGCGGGCATCCAGGCCTTGCTAGGGTGGTGCGCCAAGCAAGGTGCGCAGCCGGAGCAGTTGCACGTGGTGCTCGAGCCGAGCGGGCCGTACCACGAGCAGGCGGGCACTGCGCTGCATGACGCGGGGGCCAGGGTCTCGATGATCAATCCGGCGCAGGCGCGCGATTTTGCCGGTGCGCTGGCGGTGCGCACCAAGACCGATGAGATCGACAGCTACGTGCTGGCCCGCTACGGGCAGGCACTGCGTCCGCCGTTGTGGCAGCCGGCGCCGCTGCACGCGCGGCAACTGCGCGCGCTGCTGGCCAGGCACGAGGCGCTGGCCAAGGATCTGCAGCGTGAGCTCAACCGGCAGGAGAAGGCCCAGTTCGGCCAGTCGCCCGAGCCGGTCACCGGCTCGATTGACCAGGGCGTGGCGTTTCTGACCGAGCAGATCAAGCGCCTGGAACGTGCTATCAATGACCATATCGACCGCCATCCAGACCTGAAAGAGGACCGGGACCTGCTGACCAGCATTCCGGCCGTCGGTCCGCAGACCGGCAACGCGTTGCTGTCGATCATGCATAACCGGCGCATCGAATCGCCTCAGTCGCTGGCGGCCTATCTGGGCTTGGCGCCCGTACAGCGCCAGTCCGGCACCAGTCTGAACGGCCGGTCTCGGCTGTCCAAGACGGGGCCGGCTAGAGTGCGAGCCACCCTGTACATGGCCGCGGTCGTGGCCGTGCGCCATAACCCTCACATACAGGCGCTCTACGCCCGTTTGCTGGCCGCCGGCAAGTCCAAAATGGCCGCTCTCGGGGCAGCCATGCGCAAGCTGGTCCACCTATGCTTCGGCGTGCTTAAAAACCGCACCCCATATCGCAGCGATTACGCGTTAGCCACTTGACTGCCAAGACGGTATCTTCGGAGTCAGACACCGGCTTGTGGCACGGTGGGGCTGGGGCATTTGCAAAGGTGTCTGACTCCCGCAGGGTGTCTGACACCTTCGGAGTCAGACACCGGCTTGCGGCAGGGCGGGGCTGGGCATTTGCAAAGGTGTCTGACTCCCGCAGGGTGTCTGACACCTTCGGAGTCAGACACCGGCTTGCGGCATGGTGGGGCTGGGCATTTGCAAAGGTGCCTGACTCCCGCAGGGTGTCTGACACCTTCGGAGTCAGACACCGGCTTGTGGCACGGTGGGGCTTGGCATCTGCAAAGGTGTCTGACTCCCGCAGGGTGTCTGACACCTTCGGAGTCAGACACCGGCTTGTGGCATGGTGGGGCTTGGCATTTGCAAAGGTGTCTGACTCCCGCAGGGTGTCTGACACCTTCGGAGTCAGACACCGCACCCCGTCGCACCGGCTTCGCCGCCCTCGTGTTGCCGGCAGTGCTAAACTTCCGAACTTCAACCGGCGCCGATTTGCCTGATCCGCTTGCGGGCGCCTCTATAAATCCAGCTAAAGAGGTCCGTATGACCGCTCCTGCCCTATCTCCGGCCGGGGGGCTAACCCCCGGCGCTGCGCCTGCCGACCCTGGTTCGGTGGGTATCGTGACTCCCCAGCTCATCCGATTCGACGAGCCGCTGCAATTGGCCAGCGGCCAGTCGCTGCAATCGTACGAACTTGCCGTCGAGACCTACGGCGTCCTGAACGCCGAACGCACCAACGCCGTGCTGATCTGTCATGCGCTGAATGCGTCGCATCATGTGGCCGGCGTAGCGGCCGACGACCCCAACGACATCGGCTGGTGGGACAATATGGTCGGGCCGGGCAAGCCGGTGGACACCAACCGGTTTTTCGTCATCGGCGTCAACAACCTGGGGTCGTGCTTCGGGTCCACCGGCCCGGCCAGCATCAACCCCGCCACCGGTCGGCCATGGGGCGCGGCCTTTCCCGTGCTGACCGTCGAAGACTGGGTGCACGCCCAGGCGCGCCTGGCCGACTACTTCGGCATCGGGAAGTTTGCCGCGGTCATGGGCGGATCGCTGGGCGGCATGCAGGCCCTGAGCTGGGCCATTACCTGCCCGGAGCGCGTGGCGCACTGCATCGTCATCGCCAGCACGCCCCGCCTGTCGGCGCAGAACATCGGGTTCAACGAAGTGGCGCGGCGCGCCATCATCACGGACCCCGACTTCCACGGCGGCGACTACTACGCCCACAACACGGTGCCGCGCCGCGGCCTGTCGGTGGCGCGCATGATCGGCCACATCACCTACTTGTCGGACGACGACATGGCCGAGAAATTCGGCCGTACCCAGCGCGAGCCCGCCGAAGGCGGCGCCTATCGCTACGGCTACGACGTGGAATTCGAGGTGGAGTCGTACCTGCGCTACCAGGGCGAAAAGTTTTCGCGCTACTTCGATGCCAATACGTATCTGCTGATCACGCGCGCGCTGGATTACTTCGATCCCGCACGCCGTACCGGCGGCGACCTGGCCCAGGCGCTGGAGCCCGCACGCGCCGATTTTCTGCTGGTGTCGTTCACGACCGACTGGCGCTTTCCGCCAGAGCGCTCGCGCGAAATCGTGCGGGCGCTGCTGAAAAACGGCAGCCCGGTGACATACGCCGAGATCGATGCGCCGCACGGCCATGATGCGTTCCTGCTCGACGACTCGCGCTACCACGCGGTAATGCGCGGGTATTACGAGCGCATCGCGCACAAGCTGGGCCTGGCCGTGACGGCCAGCGAACCTGCCGACGAAGGATGCCCAGCATGAGCCCCGCCAGCTTTCCGCCTGTGCGCAAGCAAGACGTGCGTCCGGACCTGATCCGCATTGCCAGCTGGATCGAGCCCGGCAGCCGCGTGCTGGACCTGGGGTGCGGCGACGGCGCCCTGCTTGCTTATTTGCGCGATGAGCGCCAGGTCAGCGGCGCGGGCGTGGAAATCGACGACAGCCACGTCATTACCTGCGTACAACGCGGTGTCGAGGTCATTCAGCAGAACCTGGAAGACGGCCTGGCCTTGTTCGACAACAAGCAGTTTGACACGGTCGTGCTGTCGCAGACACTGCAGTCCATGCATCGCACCGAACACATTCTGCGCGAGATGGCGCGAGTGGCGCGGTTCGGCATCGTGTCGTTTCCCAACTTCGGTTACTGGCCGCATGGCTGGTCCATTCTGCGCGGCCGCATGCCGGTGACGGGCCAGATGCCGTACCAGTGGTACAACACGCCCAACATTCACCTGTGCACCCTGGACGATTTCGAGCGGCTGGCGCGGGATCTGGGCCTGCGCATTCTTGAGCGCGCCACGTTCCACGAGGGGCGCGAGATCACCCTGCTGCCCGGCTGGCGCAGCACCCTGGCGGTGTACCGCTACGCAGCCGACTGACGGCCCCGTGACGCGCGGGGCGGGCCCTGCACCGCGCGCGGCGGATGCGGCCATTGGTTAATATGCCGTGTCCGGCGCGCATCGCGCCGGCTGTCGTTGCAGGAGCCGTCTATTTCCGCCGCCTCTCATGTCTATTTCAGCCGCCGCGTCGCCCCCTTGCTGGTGCTGGGGTTTGCCAGTGGCTTGCCGCTGGCCTTGACGGGCGGCACGCTGCAGGCCTGGGCCACGGTCGATGGCGTGTCGCTGGAGGAAATCGGCTTTCTTACCCTGGTGGGGTCGGCTTACACGCTGAAGTTCCTGTGGGCGCCGCTGGTCGACCGCTATGTGCCGCCCCTGTTGGGCCGCCGGCGAGGCTGGATGCTGGTGACGCAGCTGCTGCTGGCCGCGGCCATCATGGCCATGGGGTTGCTCAACCCCGGTTCGGCGCTGTTGCCGCTGGCTATGCTGGCGGTCGCGGTGGCGTTTCTGTCGGCCACCCAGGATATCGCCTTTGACGCTTATTGCACCGACGTGCTGCGGCGCGAAGAGCGCGGGGCCGGCGCTGCCGTGAAAGTGCTGGGATACCGGCTGGCCATGGTGGTGTCGGGCGGGCTCGCGCTCATCCTGGCCGACCAATGGCTGGGCTGGGGGGCCACCTATGTGCTGATGGGGGCGCTGATGCTGGCGTGCGCGCTGGCTACCATCTGGGCGCCCGAGCCCGAACAGCCCGCGCGCGCGCCGCGCAGCCTGGCGCTGGCGGTGGTGGAGCCCCTGCGCGAGTTCTTCAGCCGGCGCGGCGCCTATACCGTCCTGATCCTTATCGTGCTGTACAAGCTGGGCGATGCCTTCGCCGGGGCATTGTCCACCACCTTTCTGATACGCGGCGCGGGTTTCGACCCCACCGAAGTGGGTACCATCAACAAGGTGCTGGGGCTGACGGCCACCATCATCGGCGCATTGGCCGGCGGCTCGCTGATGGCGCGCTGGGGGCTGTATCGTTCGCTGATGGCATTCGGCCTGCTGCAGGCCGTATCGAACCTGGGCTATTGGGTGCTGGCGGTCAGCCCCAAGAGCCTGTGGCTGATGGGCGCCGCGGTGGGCGTCGAGAATCTGTGCGGCGGGCTGGGCACGGCGTCGTTCGTGGCCCTGCTGATGGCGCTGTGCCAGCAGCGTTTCTCGGCTACGCAGTTCGCGCTATTGTCGGCGCTGTCGGCGGTGGGGCGCATTTATCTGGCGGGTCCGCTGACGCCGCCGCTGGTGCACTGGCTGGGCTGGCCCGGGTTTTTCATGTTGACCGTGGCAATCGCCATTCCGGGGCTGGTGTTGCTATGGGCCCAGCGCCGCACCATCGATGCCCTGGAGCCCGCCAACTGAGGGCATGTTGCCGTCGAGGTCGTCATGCACGTGGAAACGTCTACGCTATTGCTGCACACCCTGTACCTGATCGCCATCGTGGCCGAAGCCATGACGGCCGCGCTGGCGGCCGGGCGGCGCGACATGGACTGGATGGGTGTGTGCATCATTGCCTGCGTCACCGCCCTGGGCGGCGGTTCGCTGCGCGACGTGCTGCTGGGCCACTATCCGCTGACGTGGGTGAGGCATCCCGAATACCTGGGCATGACGGCGGGGGCGGCGCTGCTGACCGCGCTGGCCGCGCCCCTGATGCGGCGCCTGCGCAGGCTGTTCCTGTTGCTGGATGCCGTGGGGCTGGTGGCGTTCACCATCATTGGCTGCAAGGTCGCGCAGGCCATGCAGCTGCCGGTCAGCATCGTGCTGATCAGCGGCATGATCACCGGCTGCGCCGGCGGCGTGCTGCGCGACGTGCTGTGCAACGATGTGCCACTGCTGTTTCGCAAAGAACTGTACGCCAGCGTGTCGCTGGTGACCGGCGGGCTGTACCTGCTGCTGCTTGAAGCCGGGCTGACCGCCAACGCCGCGGTGCCACTGGCGCTCGTGGTGGGCCTGGCGTTCCGCTTGCTTGCGCTGCGGTTCAATTGGCAGATGCCCCGATTCGTGTACCGCGACGACTGGCACTGACCGCAGCCCCCCGTGCCGCGATACGGCGTGTCGGACACCCGACGAAAGGCGGGCGCTTTTGCCGGATGCGGGATGGTATGGCGCCGCCGGTGTCTGATTCTGACGGTGATGGATAGGTGCCGCCGGTGTCTGACTCCGAAGGTGTCAGACACCCTGCGGGAGTCAGACACCTGATGCGCGTTTTTGCCGGATGCGGGATGGTGTGGCGCCGCCGGTGTCTGATTCTGAAGGTGATGGGTATGGTGCCGCTGGTGTCTGACTCCGAAGGTGTCAGACACCCTGCGGGAGTCAGACACCGGCGACCTCTACGGGGTCAGACACCGGCGGCCTTTGCGGGGTCAGGCACCGGCGACTTCTGCGGGAGTCAGGCACCGGCGACTTCTGCGGGAGTCAGGCACCGGGTCCAGGTGCCTACCCCCTGGGTGAACCAAGATCAGTACAGACCTTGTTGCCGCATTGCGTCGGCCACTTTGACGAAGCCGGCGATGTTGGCGCCGTCGAGATAGTTCACGGCGGTGCCGCGGCCCTGGCCGTGGCGCACGCAGTTGTCGTGGATGTCGCGCATGATGGCATGCAGGCGATGGTCGACTTCTTCGCGGCTCCAGCTCAGGCGGATGGCGTTCTGGCTCATTTCCAGGCCAGACACGGCCACGCCGCCGGCATTGCTGGCCTTGCCGGGGGCATACAGCACGCCGGCGTCGATGAAGGCCTTGGCGGCTTCCAGCGTGGACGGCATGTTGGCGCCTTCGGCCACGCACTTCACGCCATTGGCGATCAGGGTGCGGGCATCGTCGATTTCCAGTTCGTTCTGCGTCGCGCAGGGCAGGGCGACGTCGACCGGCACGTGCCACGGGCGCTTGCCGGCCACGTAGGCGAGCTTGAACTGGCCCGCATACTCTGCCAGGCGGCCGCGTGCGTTGTTCTTCAGGTGCATCAGCGCGGCGAGCTTTTCATGCGTGAAACCGGCCTCGTCGACCACCGTGCCGTCGGAATCCGACACCGTCACCACGCGGGCGCCCAGCGTCATGGCCTTCTCGATGGCATATTGCGCCACATTGCCCGAACCCGACACCGACACGCGCAGACCGTCGAACGACATGCCTTCGCGCTTGAGCATTTCTTCGGCGAAATACACCGTGCCATAGCCCGTGGCTTCGGGACGGATCAGGCTGCCGCCGAACGACAGGCCCTTGCCGGTGAACACGCTGGACGCCGTGTTGGACAGCTTTTTCATCATGCCGGCCATGTAGCCGACTTCGCGCGCGCCCACGCCCATGTCGCCGGCCGGCACGTCGGTGTCCGGGCCAAGATGGCGATGCAGTTCGAGCATCAGCGCCTGGCAGAAGCGCATGACTTCGGCGTCGGACTTGCCCTTGGGGTCGAAGTCGGAGCCGCCCTTGCCGCCGCCCATGGGCAGCGTGGTCAGGGCGTTCTTGAGCGTCTGCTCGAAGGCCAGGAACTTCAGCACCGACAGGTTGACCGACGGGTGAAAGCGCATGCCGCCCTTGTACGGGCCGATGGCCGAGCTGTGCTGGACGCGGAAGGCTCGGTTGACGCGCGGGCGACCGCTGTCGTCGGTCCAGCAGACGCGGAACTGGATCACGCGCTCGGGTTCCACCAGCCGCTCGAGCAGGGCGTGCTCGGCATAGTGGGGGTGCTGCTCAAGAAAAGGCCACAGGCTGGCCATGACTTCGTGCACGGCCTGCATGAATTCGGGTTGCTGCGGGTCGCGCGCAGCGACCTGGCGCAGAAAGTCGTCAAGACTCTGCAGTTTCACTCGGGTCTCCTGGGGGGCGCTGCAAACCGGTGCAGAAATGCCCGGCTGTGGTGCGCTAGAGGGGCCAATTCAATGCGTAATTGCACTGACTCGGTGCGCAATTGTACGAGCAACGAATGGCCCGCGCAAAACGCCCGTTGCCCGGAAACCCGCATGAACATTGGCTTTGCGGCAGGTCGTATATGGGGACGCATCTTGGAGGAGGCGTCCCGGCAAGGCTCGAAAAACGCCCCGAGAACTCCCAGGCACGCGTTTTTACGGGGTATTTAAATATGTCCCCATATAAACCCGCCACACGGCGCCCGGCGATGTCGATGCCAACGAGGTGCGCAAGGCCGGTTTGCGGTAAGGATGGAGGGCTGGGGCCGGGTCGGGTCAGCCCTTTGCGTCCCCGTTTTAATTTAATGCGTCCCCGTATATTTTTCGGCCGTTGAGCGCCCCGCGAAGTACTGCGTACCGCCGCGAACTACAGTGCAGCGTCGTAATCGATGGTCAGCGGCGCATGGTCGCTGAACCGCTCGTCTTTGTAGATGGCGGCCGCCCGCGCCCGCGCGGCGATTCCCGGCGTGGCGATCTGGTAGTCGATACGCCACCCCACGTTCTTGGCCCAGGCCTGCCCGCGATTGCTCCACCAGGTGTACTGCTCGGGGCGGTCGTCCAGCGTGCGGAACACGTCAACGAAGCCGCGCCGGTCGAACACGTCGCTGAGCCAGGCGCGCTCTTCGGGCAGAAAGCCCGAGTTCTTCTGGTTGCTCTTCCAGTTTTTCAGGTCGATTTCTTTGTGGGCGATGTTCCAGTCGCCGCAGATGATGAACTCGCGGCCGGTCTTGCGGTGTTCCTGCATCAATTCGTCGAGCCAGGGGCCGAACACATCCAGGAAGCGGTATTTGGCCTGCTGGCGCTCGTCGCCGCTGGAGCCCGACGGCAGGTAGGCGCTGATGACCGAGAGATTATTCCAGTCGGCGCGGATGATGCGGCCTTCGGCGTCGAACTCTTCGCATTCAAGACCGGTTTGGACGCGTTCGGCGGCGTTGCGCAGATAAATGCCCACGCCGCTGTAGCCCTTCTTGATGGCATGGCAGAAATGGCCGGTGTAGCCCGGCGGATGCCGCAGGTCGTCGGTCAGGTCGTCGTGCGAGCATTTGATTTCCTGCAGGCAAAGCACATCGGCGCCATGCGTCTGCATCCAGTTCTGCAGCCCCTTGCGAAAGGCCGAACGGATGCCGTTGAGGTTGATCGAGGTAATGCGCAGCACGACGGAACTCCTGTAAACGCCCGGCCAAGCCCGGCTCAATAGGCGACTTTAACCGACGCTTGCGGCCGGCGCGCAAGCGCTGCGACGCGCGGCCGCCTGGCGCCGCACGCCCGGGCCGCTCCCGGAAGGCAGCTAAAATGCCGCCTGTCATCCATATTCACGGAATTCCGCCGCATGGCCGCCGCTACCGCCACTTCCGCCGACTTTGTCCGTTTTGCCCTCGACGAGGGCGTGCTGCGCTTCGGCAGTTTCAAGGTGAAGTCCGGCCGCACCAGCCCCTACTTCTTCAATGCGGGCCTTTTCAATGGCGGCGCATCGGTCGGCCGGCTGGCGCAGTTCTATGCCCAGGCGCTGCTGGATTCGGGCGTGGCGTTCGACATGCTGTTCGGCCCCGCCTACAAGGGTATTCCGCTGGCCACCGCCACCGCCGTGGCATTGGCCGGCCACCCGGCCATGCAGGGACGCGACGTGCCCTTTGCCTTCAACCGCAAAGAAGCCAAGGATCACGGTGAAGGCGGCACGCTGGTGGGCGCGCCGCTGGCCGGCAAGGTGGTGATCATCGACGATGTGATTACCGCAGGCACGTCGGTGCGCGAATCGGTAGACATCATCCGCGCCGCGGGCGCGGAGCCCGCCGCCGTACTGATCGCACTGGATCGCCAGGAACGCGCCGGCCCAGACGGCGCCCTGTCGCCGCATTCGGCCGTGCAGGACGTGGCGCAAACCTACGGCATACCGGTGGTCAGCATTGCCACGCTGGGCGATATCCTGGCGCTGCTGCAGGACGACGCGGCGTTCGCCAGCCACCGCGACGCCGTGCTGGCGTATCGCAGCCAGTACGGCATTCAGTCGCTCAATTGACGTTCATGCCCTCGGCCTTGAGCACGGGGGTCCATTTGTCGATTTCGGATTTCACCCATTTTTGCAGCGATTCGGGCGTCTGGCGGTCTTCGGACACGATCTCGGCGCCCAGGTCGGCCATCTTGCCGGTGAACGCCGGCGACTTCAGTGCGGTTTTCAGCGCACTGTTGAAACGGCTTACCGCTGCGGGGGGCGTGCCCGCCGGCGCGTAGATGCCGTGCCACACTTTCACCTCGAAGCCCTTGAGGCCCTGTTCTTCTAGCGTGGGGGCGTCCGGCAGCTTTGATATGCGCTCTTGCGTGGTGACGCCGTAGAACTTCACATTGCCCGCCGCTATGTGCGGGATGGTCTGGGTGGTCTGGTCGCACAGCACGTCCACCTGTTCGCCCAGCAAGGCCGCCATGGCGGGGCCGGTGCCCTGGTACGGGATGGTGGTGAACTTCACGCCCAGCGCCTGCTGCAGCAGCGAGCCGCACAGCTGCGACACGGCGCCCGGCCCGGCATTGGCCAGGTTGATCTTGTCGGCATTGGCCCGGGCATATTCGATGAATTCGGCCATGTTGGCGGGCGGCAGGTTCTTGCGGCCCAGCAGGGTCATGGGCACGTCCACGACTTCGCCCACATAGGCATAGCTCTTGAGCGGATCGAACTTCAGGTTCGAATACAGCGCGGTGGCGGTGGCCATGCCGTTGTGGTGGATCAGATAGGTGTACCCGTCGGGCTCGGCATTGGCGACGTAGGCGGCCGCCAGGGTGCCGCCCGCACCCGTGCGATTCTCGACCACAATGGGCTGGCCCAGTTCTTTGCTGAGCTCGGCGCCCAGCGTGCGCGCCACCACGTCGGTGGGCCCGCCAGCGGCAAACGGCACAATCAGGGTGATCGGACGCGAAGGGTAGTCGGCGGCCTGGGCGGCCGGGGCCAGCGTAAGCACGATGGCCGACAGGGCGGTGGCAAAGGGTAGGCGCAAGGTCATTCGTGTCTCCAGATTTACGCGGACAATACCGGCCGCGCCGAACGCCGACGCGGCCTGCAAGTGTGCGTCAATTCTGGCCTGCCGGCGAGACGTGCGCATTCAGCTTTGTAGAAGCCGGGATTTGCGTGGCCGAAAGCAGGGTAAACCCGAGTGCGGCGCCAGGCGCCTGCGCGGGGCTGGCGGCGCCCGCAGGCCTTGCCGGCGGGCGCCTGCCGCGTTGCGGGTTACGCCAGCTTTTGCTTGAGCAGCTCGTTGACCTGCTGGGGGTTGGCCTTGCCCTTGGCGGCTTTCATGATCTGGCCCACCAGCGAGTTGAACGCCTTCTGCTTGCCGGCGCGGTATTCGGCCACGATGGCGGGGTTGGCCGCCAGCACTTCGTCGATCATGGCGCCGATGGCGCCGCTGTCGCTGATCTGCTTCAGGCCGCGCGCCTCGATGATGGCGTCGGGGTCGCCGCCATGCTCGCCGGCCCACATCGCCGCGAAGACGTCGCGGGCGATTTTGTTGGATATGGTGCCGTCGATGATGCGGCCGATCAGGGCCGCCAGCGCGGGCGCCTTCACGGGCGCGTCGGCGATGTCTTTTTCATCGCGGTTCAGCGCCGCGGACAGCTCGCCCATGATCCAGTTGGCGGCCTGCTTGGCCTGGCCCGCGGGCAGGGCGCCGGCCACGTCTTCGAAATAGGCCGCCAGGCCGCGGCTGGCCGACAATTGCGCGGCATCGTAAGCCGACAGGCCGTAGTCGCGCTCGAAACGCGACCGCAGCGCCGCCGGCAGCTCGGGCATCTGCGCCCGGACGGCTTCGATCCATTCGGACGAAATGACCAGCGGCGGCAGGTCGGGGTCGGGAAAGTAGCGGTAGTCGTGCGCGTCTTCCTTGCTGCGCATGCTGCGCGTTTCGTCGCGATCGGCGTCGTACAGACGAGTTTCCTGCACGACCGTGCCGCCGTCTTCCAGCAGTTCGATCTGGCGGCGCGCTTCGTAGACGATGGCCCTTTCAAGAAAGCGGAACGAGTTGACGTTCTTGATCTCGGTGCGCGTGCCGAACTCTTTCTGCCCCACGGGGCGTACCGACACGTTCGCGTCGCACCGGAAAGAGCCTTCTTGCATGTTGCCGTCGCAGATGCCCAGCCACACCACCAGGCTGTGCAGCGCGCGGGCGTACGCCACGGCTTCGGCGGCCGAGCGCATTTCGGGTTCTGTGACGATTTCGAGCAGCGGCGTGCCGGCGCGGTTGAGGTCGATGCCGCTGGCCGCATTGCCGTTGGCGAGGGTGAAGTCGTCGTGCAGCGACTTGCCGGCGTCTTCTTCCAGGTGGGCCCGCGTCAGGTTGACGGTTTTTTCTTCTTCGCCCACGAAGAACGAGATCGAGCCGCCCGTGACGACCGGAAGTTCGTACTGGCTGATCTGGTAGCCCTTGGGCAGGTCGGGGTAGAAGTAATTCTTGCGCGCGAACACCGAGCGAGGCGCGACGGCGCCGCCCACGGCCAGGCCGAAACGAATGGCCAGCTCGGCCGCGCCCCGGTTCATCACGGGCAGGCTGCCGGGCAGGGCCAGGTCGACCACGTTGGCCTGGGTGTTGGGCGCGGCGCCGAAGCGGGTGCTGCTGCCTGAAAAGATCTTGGCGCTGGTGGAAAGCTGGGTATGGGTTTCCAGGCCGATGACGATTTCCCAGTTCATTGCTTGGTGCCTTGCTGGCCGGGCACGCGGCGGTGCCAGTCGGTGACTTGTTGATAACGGTCGGCGATGGCCAGCAGGCGGCCTTCGTCGAAGTAGTTGCCGATGATCTGCAGGCCCACGGGGCGCTGGTGCTGGCCGAAGCCGCACGGCACGGACATGGCGGGCAGGCCGGCCAGGCTGACGCCCAGGGTGTAGACGTCGGCCAGCCAGTCGGCGGTGGGGTCGTCGCGGTTGTCGCCCAGGTTCTTGGCCACGGTGGGCGCCACCGGCCCCATGATGACGTCGCACTGGTCGGCGAAGGCGCGCTGGAAGTCCTGGGCGATCAGGCGGCGCACGCGCTGGGCCTGCAGGTAGTAGGCGTCGTAGTAGCCGTGAGACAGCACGTAGGTGCCGATCAGGATGCGCCGCTTGACCTCGTCGCCAAAGCCTTCGGCGCGCGAGCGGGCGATCATCTGGTTGAGGTCGGCGTATTCGGCGGCGCGATGCCCGTAGCGCACCCCGTCGTAGCGGGCCAGGTTGCTGGACGCTTCGGCGGGCGCAATGACGTAGTACGCGGGGATGGCCAGCTCGGTGCGCGGCAGCGAAATCTGCACGCGCTCGGCGCCCAGCGCCTCGAATTGCGCCAGCGCGGCCTCGACGGCCGCGGCCACGTCGGGGGCCAGGCCTGCGCCCAGGTATTCTTGCGGCACGCCGATGCGCAGGCCTTTCAGGGTCAGGCTGCCGGCCGCGTCGCAGGCGGCCTGGGCGGCCTCGTAAGCGGCGCGGATGCGGCCAGGCTCGTTGGGCGCGCCGTCGCAGGTTTCCAGGCTGGTGGCGTCATGGGGGTCGAAGCCGCTCATGGGGTCGAGCAGTTCGAGCAGGTCGCGGCTGCTGGGAGCGAGCGGCCCCGCCTGGTCGAGGCTGGAGCCGAAGGCCACCATGCCGAAGCGCGACACGGTGCCATAGGTGGGCTTGATGCCGCTGACGCCGCACAGCGCGGCCGGCTGGCGTACCGAGCCCCCGGTGTCCGTGCCGGTGGTGGCGGCCACCAGGCGCGCGGCCACCGCGGCCGCAGAACCGCCCGACGAACCGCCGGGCACGGCCGCGGGGTCCCAGGGGTTGCGCACGGGCCCGTAGGCCGAGTTTTCATTGGCCGAGCCCATGGCGAATTCGTCGCAGTTGAGCTTGCCGACCGATACGGCGCCGGCGGCCTGCAGGCGCTGCACCACGGTGGCGTCGAAGGGGCTTGCGTAGCCCTTGAGCATCTTGCTGCCCGCGGTGGTGTGCCAGCCGCGCGTAACGAACGCGTCTTTGTGGGCGATGGGCACGCCGGCCAGCGGGCCGGCGCTGCCGGCCGCCAGGGCGGCGTCGGCGGCGTCGGCCTGGGCCAGTGTCAGGGCGTCGTCGATATGCAGGAAGGCGTTCAGGTCGCCGGCCGCGCGGGCGGCTTCGAGCGCGCTGACGGCGAGTTCCCGGGCGCTGACCTGGCGCCGGGCCAGCGCGGCGCGCAATTCGGCAATGCCCCCGAATTGGGTGTGCAGGGCGGTAGTCGTCATGGCTTACTCGATGACCTTGGGAACCAGGAACAGGCCGTCGCGGGCATCCGGCGCGTTGGCCAGCAACTCGGCACGGCGCGCTTCGGACGGCGTCTCGGTGACGGCGTCGGGGCGCAGGCGCAGGGCGATGTCCTGGTGGGCCGACAGGGGGTGGGCCATGGGCTCGACCCCCTGCGTGTCGGCCGCCTGCAGCCGTTCGATAAGGTGAAGGATGCCGTTGAGTTCGTCCTGGGCGCGAGAGCGCTGGTCGGGAGTCAGTTCAATTCTGGCCAGCCGGGCGATGCGGGCCACGTCTTGTTCGTTGAGCGCCATGCAGGAAAACTGAGAAAAATCGAAGGAAGGACGGGCCATGGTAACCGGCCCGGGTTTTACACCGCCCGGTCCTGTGACAAACCATGAATAGCCCGCATTTATGCGCTATTTCCGGCGAAATTATAAGTTATCATTCACGGTTTAATCGCTGCACCGGTCCGGCGGGTGTCTCTTGCAGCCCGCCGCCAGCAGTCCAGCCCTCATTCTCGAATCTCGCTGAGCTCCCATGTTCGGATTCCTGCGCAGTTATTTTTCCAGCGATATGGCGATCGACCTCGGTACCGCCAACACGCTGATCTACGTCCGGGGCAAGGGCATCGTGCTCGACGAGCCATCGGTGGTCGCCATCCGCCACGAAGGCGGTCCCAACGGCAAGAAAATCATCCAGGCCGTTGGCCACGAGGCCAAGCAGATGCTGGGCCGGGTGCCCGGCAACATCGAGGCCATCCGGCCCATGAAAGACGGCGTCATTGCCGACTTCACGGTTACCGAGCAGATGCTCAAGCAGTTCATCCGCATGGTCCATCCGCGCAACATGCTGGCGCCCAGCCCGCGCATCATCGTGTGCGTACCCTGCGGCTCCACCCAGGTCGAGCGCCGGGCCATCCGCGAGTCTGCGCTGGGCGCGGGCGCCTCGCATGTGTACCTGATCGAAGAACCCATGGCGGCGGCCATCGGCGCAGGGCTGGCCGTGTCCGACGCCAGCGGCTCGATGGTGGTCGACATCGGCGGCGGCACGACCGAAGTGGCCGTGATCTCGCTGGGCGGCATGGTGTACAAGGGCTCGGTAAGGGTCGGCGGCGACAAGTTCGACGAGGCCATCGTCAACTATATCCGCCGGAATTACGGCATGCTCATCGGCGAGCCCACCGCCGAACTCATCAAGAAAGAAATCGGCTCGGCGTTCCCGGGGTCCGAAGTGCGCGAGATCGAAGTCAAGGGGCGCAACCTGGCCGAAGGCGTGCCGCGCAGCTTCACGGTGTCGTCCAACGAAATCCTGGAATCGCTCACCGATCCGCTCAACCAGATCGTGTCGGCCGTCAAGATCGCGCTGGAACAGACGCCCCCCGAACTGGGCGCCGACATCACCGACAAGGGCATCGCCCTGACCGGCGGCGGCGCGCTGTTGCGCGACCTGGACCGCCTGCTCCAGGAAGAAACCGGCCTGCCGGTGGTGGTGGCCGAAGACCCTCTCACCTGCGTGGTACGTGGCTGCGGCGAAGCCCTTGAGCACCTTGAAAAGCTGGGCGCCATTTTCATCAACGACTAAGTCCGTCCCGCCGGGCGCCGCCTCGCCTGTGGCGCGCGGTACAGCGGTTGCGGGCTGACGCCCCTCGGTATTCATGCAACGACAAGGGACTCCACCGCTGTTCAGGCGCGGCCCGGCCGCAGAGCTGCGGCTGGCCGTCATGGTCGTCCTGTCGCTGGTTCTGCTGGTTCTCGATTCGCAATTCCACGTGCTCGAACCCTTGCGGCGCGTCGTCGCCCTGGGGCTGTATCCGTTCCAGCGCACCGTCATGGCGCCGCGCGACCTGGTTCAACAGGTCAATGAATGGGTCAACGCGGCCAACCGCATCCGCACTGAAAACGAAGCCCTGCAGCGCCAGCGCATCGAGCTGTCGCAGGTGGCGACCCACGCCGCCCAGCTGGCGGCGGAAAATGCGCAACTGCGCCGCCTGCTCGGAGTTACCGACACGGTAGAACAGGCCGCGGTGGTGGTCGAGGTGCTGTACGAGCCGGCCAACAGTTTCCAGGAGCGGCTGGTCTTCAACAAGGGCAGCCAGGCAGGGCTGGCCCCGGGCATGCCCGTCATCGACGAAGGCGGCGTGGTGGGCCAGATCGTGCGCGTGACGCCGATGGCTGCCGAAGCCGCGCTGGTTACCGACGAGCGCGTGTCCATCCCGGTGCAGGTGCTGCGCAACGGGCTGCGCCTGATCGCCTTCGGCTCCAATACGCCCGGCCGCATCGAGGTGCGCTACCTGGCCGCCAACGCCGATATCAAAGAAGGCGATGTTATCGTTACCAGCGGCGTGGGCGGGCTCTTTCCGGCTGGCCTGCCGGTGGCCAAGGTGCAGGCCGTCGAACGGGACACGGCGTCCGGGTTCGCGCGGGCCCTGTGCGAGCCGCTGGCCCACCCCGAACGCTATCGCCACTTCCTGGTGCTGCAAGTCGACGTAGCCCGGGCGCAATCCGATCTTCAAGAGGCCGACAGCGGTGGACCGCAATAACCCGACGGTACGGCAAACGGCGCGCCGGCTGGGCACGCCCAGCAACGTGCATCCCGAGCGCCTGACGCGCCCGGCGCATGGCGCGTTCGTGTGGGGCACGCTGCTGGCGGCCTGGCTGTTGTCGCTGCTGCCCTGGCGCGCCTGGCCGGGCGCGCCCGACGTCCTGGCGCTGGTGCTGGCGTTCTGGTGCGTGCACGAGCCGCGGCGCGTGGGCATGGTGGCGGCGTTCTGCTTCGGCCTGCTCATGGATGTGCACGACGCCAGCGCGCTGGGCGGCACCGCGCTCGAATACACCTTGATCGCCTACGGAGCGGTGGTGTTGCATCGACGGCTGCAGCGCTTCGATCTCTGGAGCCAGGCGCTGCACATGCTGCCTGTGTTTTTTGTCGCGCGGCTCGTGCAGCAGATGTTGCTGGCCTGGCTGGCGGGGCGCTGGCCAGGCTGGGACTGGGCCCTGGGCGTGTTGCTGACCGTCGCCCTTTGGCCGGTGGTGGGCTGGGCGCTGCACCTGCCGCAGCGCGGCGCCGACGACGCCGAATCCTCGTCCGTCTGAGGCCGGCATTTCCGCGTGCCCATGTTCGAGTTCAAGAAAACCGGCCAGCAGCAGAAGCAGCGCTTCAAGCTGCGCGCGTGGGTGGGCGGCCTGTTCGCGCTGGCCTGCTTTGGCGTGCTGGTGGGGCGTTTCTGGTATTTGCAGGTCGACCGCTACGAGGGCCTGTCCGAACGCGCCGACCGCAATCGCATCGCCGTCGTGCCCATTGCGCCGCGCCGCGGCGAGATCCTCGACCGTAATGGCCAGGTGCTGGCGCGCAATTACCGCACCTATACCCTTGAGGTGGTGCCGGCCCAGGCCGGAAACATCGATAAGCTGCTCGATCGTCTGACGCCCATTGTGTATGTCAGCCCCGGCGACCTGCGCCGCTTCAAGCGCCGCGTGGGAGAGTCCAGCCGCTATGCCAGCCTGGTGCTGCGTAACAACCTCAACGAAACCGAGGCCGCCTGGTTCGCCGCGCACGCCTATGAGTTTCCCGGCGTCGAGTTGCGCGCGCGCTGGGTGCGCGAATACCCCCAGGGCGCCACGGCCGCGCATGTGGTGGGCTATATAGGCCGTATCGCCGACAACGATCTCGAACAGCTCGAAGAAACCGGCCAACTGGGCAATTATCGGGGCACCGATGTCATCGGCAAGAAGGGCATCGAAAAAAGCTGGGAACGCCAGCTGCACGGCCAGACCGGGGTGGAAGAAGTCGAAGTCACCGCCACGGGACGCCCGGTGCGCACGCTGCGGCGCACCGACCCCGTGCCGGGCTCGGACATCATGCTGTCCATCGACCTGGACTTGCAACGCATCGCCGAAGAAGCCTTCGGCGACCAGCGGGGCGCCCTGGTGGCCCTGGACCCCAAGACCGGCGAAGTCCTGGCGTTTGTGTCGCAGCCGTCGTTCGACCCCAACCTGTTCATTGACGGCATTGACGTCGACAACTGGCGCATGCTGAACGAATCGCCCGACCATCCGCTGATCAACCGTCCGCTGTACGGCACGTATCCCATCGGCTCGACATACAAGCCGTTCGTGGCCCTGGCGGCCTTGCAGCTGGGCGTGCGCAGCGCCACCGAGCGCATCTCGGACCCGGGCTACTACGAATTCGGCGGCCAGCGCTTTCGCAATGCGGGGGGCGCGGCCTATGGCATGACCGACATGCATCGCGCGATCGTCGTGTCGTCGGATACCTACTTCTATTCGCTGGGGCCCGAAATTGGCGTGAATGCCCTGCACGATTTCTCGAAGCAATTCGGGTTCGGCCAGATCACGGGCATCGACCTCGATGGCGAGCGCGCCGGCGTGCTGCCTTCTACCGAATGGAAGCGCAAGGCCTACAAGGGCCGTGAACGCCAGCGCTGGTACGCCGGCGAGACGATTTCGGTAGCGGTGGGGCAGGGCTACAACTCGTTCACGTTGCTGCAGCTGGCGCAGGCCACTTCGACGCTGGCGGACAATGGCGCGTACCGCCGGCCCCACCTGGTGCATGCGGTGCGCGATACCCGCACGGGCGAGATCAAGGTCACACCGTCGGACCCGGAATATCGCATTCCGCTCGAACAGCGCAACGTCGATATCATCAAGGCCGCCATGGCCGACGTGGTGCGTGCGGGCACCGCGCGGCGCGCTTTTGCCGGCGCTTCGTACCAATCGGCCGGCAAGACGGGCACGGCGCAGGTGTTCAGCCTGCGCGGCGCGCAATACCGGGCCAGCGAGCTGGACGAGCGCTTGCGCGACCATGCACTGTTCATGGGGTTTGCGCCGCTGGAAAACCCGCGCATCGCCGTGGCGCTGCTGGTAGAAAATGCGGGCTGGGGCGCCAGTGTCGCCGCGCCCATTGCCCGCAAGGTGTTCGATTACTGGCTGGCCAAGACGGCGCCCGCCGCGCCCACGTTGCCCGCGCAGGCGCCGACGGCCGCTGGCGCGGTTGCCGACTCGGCCTCCGACGCCAGCGCCGAGCCGGCGCCGCGTGCCGAGCCGCGTCCGCCCGCTCCTCCCGCTCCGCGTCCGCGCCCCACGCCTCGCGCACTGGCGCCGGCCACGCCGCCGCCCGCGCCGGCTCGCCGCGTTCCGTCAACTGCGCCAGCGTTGTCCGACCTGAGCGAGCTTTTTGAGTCTTCCACGGGAGCCAAGCCATGAAACGCCTGGGCGCGCTGCTGGCTCGGATTTTCCTTGCCTTCGACTGGCCATTGCTGGTCATCCTGGCCCTGTTCGCCGCGCTGGGCCTTACCGTCATGCATTCGGCCGTGGGCAGCACCGACTGGCGCTTTGCCGAGCAGTCGCGCAACTTTGCGATTGCCTTTGCGGCGATGTGGGTCGTGGCCCTGGTGCCGCCCAGGCGCCTGATGCAGCTGGCGCTGCCGTTTTATGTGGTGGGCGTGGTGCTGTTGCTGGGGGTGGAATTTTTCGGCGAAACCAGCAAGGGCGCGACGCGCTGGCTGGACCTGGGCGTTACGCGCATCCAGCCATCCGAAATGATGAAAATCGCCGTGCCGATGATGCTGGCCTGGTATTTCCAGCGCCACGAAGGCGACGTGCGCATCCGCGATTTCCTGGCGGCCGCCGCCATGCTCGCGGCGCCATTCGGCTTGATCGTGTTGCAGCCCGACCTGGGCACGGCATTGTTGGTGTTCGGCGCCGGGTTCTTCGTGATCTATTTCGCGGGCCTGTCGTTCAAGCTGTTGGTGCCCCTGACGGTGATCGGGGTGGCGGGCATAGGCACGCTGATCTATTACGAAAATTCGCTGTGCCAGGCCGGCGTTGACTGGGTGGTATTGCACGAATACCAGAAGCAGCGGGTATGCACGCTGCTCAATCCCAGCTCGGACCCCCTGGGCAAGGGGTTCCATACCATCCAGTCGATGATCGCGGTGGGGTCGGGCGGTCTGTATGGCAAGGGTTATATGCAGGGCACGCAGACGCACCTGGACTTTATCCCCGAGCGCACGACCGACTTCATTTTCGCGGTGTACGCGGAAGAGTTCGGGTTGTACGGCGGGGTGGCGATGCTGGTGCTGTACGGGCTGCTGATCGCTCGGGGCCTGACCATCGCCATGCGCGCTTCGTCCCAGTTCGGCCGCCTGCTGGCCGGGGCGCTGACGATGATGGTGTTCATCTACGTGTTCGTGAATGTGGGCATGGTAACCGGCATCCTGCCGGTAGTGGGCGTGCCGTTGCCATTCATGAGCTACGGCGGGACGGCGCTGTTCACCATGGGGATTGCCTGCGGGATATTGATGAGCGTCTCCAGGCATCGGGGGGAGCAGGCGTGACGGTTGGGGTGTTTGGGTATGACTGAGTACTGAAGCGCCGGCGGGCGGGGACAGGCGGGGGAGCGGCTTCACGTGGCCGGTCGGCCGCCCCGCGCGGCCGACACCGCTTCGTCAACCTCGTCAGCCTGCGGCTTCCTTCGGTTTCCCTCGCTCGGCCCCGAGGCGCCGCCCCCCCGCCTGTCCCCGCCCGCCGGCTCGCGGTGTCGGTTTGCCACGGTTATTGGCGCCGCCGGTGTGCTTGGCGGTGTTCAGGTCGTCAAGGGGACGGGAGATGGTAGTGGGCCGCCAGGGCAGGCCGCCCTGCGCGGCCTGCCCTGGCATTCGGGGTGGGCTGGCGGGGGGCTTGTTCCGTTGGCGGGTGGCCGGGGGTAGGGTGGCTGTGCGTAAGCTAGGCCGGATTGGTCTCACCGCGTCTATTGACAGTGCCACCTTACGTACCGCCAATCCTCGCATTCCATCACCCGAACGCGTCAGGCGTCCGCGCAGGGCGGGCGCTTGACGCGGCCCTGCACTTCTCCCACCCCTCTTGAGCATCAGCCCCGCACGACACGGTTTTTTTTCAGCAACCTGACCACATTCACCGATGCAGCCGGGCGCCGGGGGCGTAGCGGGAGGCGGGCGCCTCGGGGGCGAGCGAGGGAAACCGAAGGAAGCCGCAGGCTGACGAGGTTGACGACGCGGTGTCGGCCGCGGGGGGCGGCCGACCGGCCCCGTGAAGCCCGCCTCCCGCTACGCCCCCGGCGCCCGGCGTCAACAGAAAGGACAACCAGCCTTCCCCCGAAAAACCCCTCAGAGCAACACCCTCAGATGCTCATCCAGATGCACGGTAGGCGCCACGCGCCATCCGCTTTGGGCGTACCGCAGCCAGCGTCCCAGCACCAGGTGGGTCAACAGGCTGGCGTGGGCGGTGATGTTGGCATCGGCGGGCAGGTCGCCGTCGCTGACTGCCACGCGCAGAGATTGCTTCAGCGTGGCCTCGATGCGGTCGTTGATGTGGTTGATGCGTTCCTGCAGCCGGTTGTCTTCCGTGACCAGCGCGTCGCCGGTCAGCACCCGCGTCATGCCCTTGTTGCGCTCCGAGAATGCCAGCAGCATCGACACCGTCTTGCGCGCCTGGGCCAGGCCCAGCGGTTCGGCCGCGGCAATCTGGTTGATAAGGGTGAACAGGCTTACCTCGATAAACTCGATCAAGCCTTCGAACATCTGCGCCTTGCTGGCGAAATGCCGGTACAGAGCCGCTTCCGAAACCTGCATGCGGGCGGCCAGCGCCGCGGTGGTAATGCGTGCCGCATGTGGCTGCTCCAGCATTTCAGCCAAAGTTTGCAGGATCTGGTTTTTGCGTTCGCCGGGTTTGCTCGCCATGGGCCGACAATCGGTGGATGGGAAGATGGGCCGCCGCTAGCGCCGCAACGGACGGCGGCGCAGCAGCAGGTCGCTTACCGAGTTTACCCGCAAGTCGACATAGCCCGGCCGGTGGCAGGATGCGCGCGCAAAAGGCGTGCCGGGATGGTACACGTGGACGGTGCCGACCCCTACGCGGCGGGCGCCGCGCAGGTTGGGCAGCGTATCTTCGACGAGCACCGCGCGCGCCGCGGGCACGCCTTCGCGCGCCAGCACGTAGCGCAGCAGGGCCGGCGAGGGCTTGGGCCGGAACTCGCCATGCAGGCGCATGTGCTCGATGGCCCAGATGCTGTCGAACTGGCGCAGTATGCCCAGCCGCCTGAGCACCGCGCGCGCGTAGTCGAAAGGCGCGTTGGTCAACAGCACCTTGCGGCCCGGCAGCCGGCGCAGCTTGTCGGCCAACGCCGATTCGGCGCGCACCAGCGGATTGACGTCGAAATCATGGCTGCGGCGCAGGAAGGCATGGGCGTCCACGCCATGGTGGCGCACCATACCGATCACGGTGGCGCCGTAGCGATGCCAATACTTGGCGCGCAACTCGTTGGCCGTGTCGATGTCCACGTCCAGCGCTTCGGCCACTGCCGCCGTCATGCCCTGGTCGATGCGGGGAAAGATCGCGTGCGAGGTGTCGTGCAGGGTATTGTCGAGGTCGAACAGCCACAGCCGTTCAGCCACGGCCGTGGCCGCGCGGCGCGAGCGGCGCAGGCGCGCCGCCGGCCGCAGCAGATGGCGGCGAACCTGCATCAATGCGAGCTGATCATCGTGCCGACGCCCTGGTCGGTCAGGATTTCGAGCAGCAGGCAGTGGGGCACGCGGCCATCGACGATGTGCACCGAATTCACGCCGTTCTTGGCGGCGTAGAGCGACGACGCGATCTTGGGCAGCATGCCGCCCGAAATCGTGCCGTCGGCGAACAGTTCGTCGATGGTCTGGGCCGACAGGCTGCGCAGCAGTTTGCCGCTTTTGTCGAGCACGCCCGGAGTGTTGGTCATCATCAGCAGTTTTTCGGCGCCCAGCACTTCGGCCATTTTGCCGGCCACCACATCGGCGTTGATGTTGTACGCCGTGCCGTCTTCGCCGTAGCCGATGGGCGAGATGACCGGAATGAACTGGTCGTCTTGCAACGCCTTGACCACGGCCGGCTCAACCTGGGTGATGTCGCCCACGAAGCCGATGTCGATGGGTTCGTCGGGGTTGTCTTTGTTGGCCATCAGCTTCTTGCGCGCCTGGATCAGCATGCCGTCTTTGCCGGTCAGGCCCACGGCCTTGCCGCCGACTTCATTGATCATCATGACGATATCTTGCTGCACCTGGCCGCCCAGCACCCATTCGACCACTTCCATGGTTTCGGCGTCGGTGACACGCATGCCTTGCACGAAGGTGCCCTGCTTGCCGATGCGCCGCAGGGCGTCGTCGATCTGCGGGCCGCCGCCGTGCACAACCACCGGGTTCAGGCCCACCAGCTTGAGCAGCACCACGTCGTGCGCGAAGCTGCGTTGCAGGCGCTCGTCGGTCATGGCGTTGCCGCCGTACTTCACCACGATGGTCTTGCCATGGAATCGTCGTATATACGGCAGTGCTTCGGAAAGAACGGCCGCTTTGATGGCGGGCGACGATACGGCGGCAGGGTCGGGGGTGTCGGTCATGGCAACTGGAGCTCTGCAAAGTGTGAAAAAGGAAAAATGCCTGCGCCGGCGCGGGCTCGGCGCTGCCAGGGCAAGCATACGGCAGATTGTAGACCCGCCCAATTACTTATACCCGCAACCCATGACGTTATGACCGACAAATGACCGCTATTCAGGTAAATTGAGGGCGTTTTGCAACGGCCGCGGCCCCCCTGGGGGCAGGCGGCCCTTCTGTCCTATTCCCACGAGGTCCATCATGCGTTTTCTCTTTGCCCGGACGGCCCTGCTGGCGTCCGCCTTCTTCCTGGCCGGTGCGGCCCAAGCCGACAAACTGGTCGTGGGCGCCACGCAAGTGCCGCACGCCGAAATCCTGGAAGTGGTCAAGCCCGTGCTCGCCAAAGACGGCGTAGAGCTCGACATCAAGGTGTTCAGCGACTACGTGCAGCCTAACCTGCAGCTGGCCGACAAAGAGCTGGACGCGAACTTCTTCCAGCACCAGCCCTACCTGGACACCTTCAACAAAGACCGCGGCACCAAGCTGGTGTCGGTTGGCCTGGTCCACGTCGAGCCGTTCGGCGGCTACTCGCGCAAGGTGAAGTCGGTGGCCGAGCTGCCCCAGGGCGCCACGATAGCCATCCCGAACGACCCGTCCAACAGCGGCCGTGCCTTGCTGCTGCTGCAGAAGCAGGGCCTGATCAAGCTGAAAGACCCCTCCAACATCGTCGCCACGCCGCTGGACGTGGTGGAAAATCCCAAGCAGCTGAAATTCCGCGAGCTCGAGGCCGCCATGTTGCCGCGCGCGCTCGATGACGTGGCGCTGGCGCTCATCAACACCAACTACGCCCTCGAGGCCGGCCTGGTGCCCACCAAAGACGCCCTGTTCATCGAGGGCGCGGATTCGCCCTACGCGAACCTGGTGGCCGCGCGCCCCGACAACAAGGACGCGCCCGCCATCAAGAAGCTGGTCGACGCCCTGCACACGCCCGAGGTGAAAGCGTTCATCCAGGACAAGTACAAGGGCGCTGTCGTACCGGCGTTCTGAGCCTCGTCTCGTACAGGCGGCGGCCCCATGCGGGGCGGCCGCCGCGGTCAGGCGGGGCGTTCGCCCTTGAGGGTGATGCGATGCATCACCCGCCGGAAACCGTGGTAGTCATTTACCGGGTTGTGCTGCGTACAGCGGTTATCCCAGAACGCGATGGTGTCGGGTGTCCAGGTAAAGCGGCAGGTGAATTCGGGCTTGACCTGGTGGTCGAACAGAAACCGCAGCAGCGGCGCCGATTCTTCGGGGCGCATGCCCTTGATGCCCACCGTATGGGCCACGTTCACATACAGCGCCTTGCGGCCCGTTTCGGGGTGGGTGCGCACCACGGGGTGCTCGGCCACGTAGTCCTTCGGCGCCGCGCCAGGCCCATCGGTGCGCATGCGGTCTTCGCGCGTCTTGGATACGTCGGCCTGGGCTGAACTGTTGATGCCCACCAGCCCGTCAAGCAGCCCGCGCATCGTCTCCGACAGCGCTTCGTAGGCCAGATACTGGTTGGCGAACATGGTGTCGCCGCCGTATGGCGGAATTTCGCGCGAGAGCAGCATCGAACCCATGGGCGGCTCTTGCAGATAGGTGGTGTCCGAATGCCAGATGCCGCCGAAGTTCAGCGTCTCGTGTTCCAGTTTCTTGACTTCGATGATCGTGGGATAGCCTTGCAGCCCACGCACGAAAGGGTATTCGATCGGCTTGCCCATCGCCTGGCCAAAGGCCAGGTATTGCGCGGCAGTGAGCTTCTGGTCTTTGATGAATATGACCTGGTGGTCGAGCAGGGCCCGGCGCACGTCGGCAGCCTGTTCGTCGGTCAGTCCGGCAGCCAGGTCCAGGCCGGACAATTCGGCGCCCAGGGCGCCAGCGATCTTGCGGATTTTCATGTCGATCGGGATTCCACGCAGGCAGACCGTGCCCGCAACGGCTACATGGTATGCCGGCGTGGACCTGGGAACAAATCAAATAATATTAGGGTTTGTTCAGGAAAATTTAATAATGGCGCGGCTAGGCGGCGTCGCCGGAACCCAGCATTTCCACCAGTCGGGCGCCGGCCGGCGATAGCGTGTACCCGCGGATGGTGACCACCGCAATCGTACGGTGCAGGGCGGGCCGCGTGATGCGCACGGCAGTCAGCGTCGTGCCGCGCGGAATGGCGATGCGCGGCAGGATGCCTGCGCCCAGGCCGGCTTCGACCATGGCGATCAGCGTGCTGGCATGCGTGAACTCGTAGCCCAGGTCGGCCTTGATGCCGCTGGCCTGAAGCGCCGCTTCCAGATGGTTGCGAAACATCGAGTTGGGTGCCAGCGTCAGCAGCCGCAGGCGCGTGACTTCGCGCAAGGTGATGGCCTGCCGGCCGTTGTGACGGTAGCCGTGCGGCAGCAGCGCGCAGTATTCGTCGTTGAATAGCGGGTGGAATTCAAGATCGGGACGCTTGTCTTCCACCGGCCCGATGCCGAAATCGACTTCGCGCCGGCGTACGGCTTCGAGCAGGTCGTGGTGGGTGAGTTCGCGTACCCGCACCGCAATGCCGGGATAGTGGCGGGCATAGGCCGTCAGCACGGCGGGCAGCCGCGTGCCCGCCACGGTGGGCACACAGGCAAAGGCCAGGTTGCCTTGCTGCGCATTGGCGGCCTGCTGGATGCGGGCCAGCCCGCTGTCGAGTTCGGCCAGGGCCTTGCGCGCGCTGATCAGCAGCTCTTCGCCTTCGGGCGTGAGTTCGACCCGGCGGGTGGTGCGGTGGAACAGCGCCACGCCCAGCTGGGACTCGAGCTGCTTGACCTGCATGCTGATGGCAGGCAGCGACACGAACGATTGTTCGGCGGCCTTGCGAAAGCTGCCATGCTCGGCAACCGATACAAAGGCTGACAGCAGTTTGAAATTGAACGTCGCGGACATGCGCGCGGCCGCGTGGATGATCAGCCGGCCGCCAGTGCTTTTTCGATGGCGGCGTGGAATTCGGCCTTGTCGTAGTCGCCCAGGTAGCGCTTGATGATGCGCCCCTGCTTGTCGACCAGGAAGGCGCTGGGCGTGAGCTTGACGTCGCCGAAGGCGCGTGCGATTTCACCGCTGACGTCCAGGGCCACCGGGAAGGGCAGCTTGCGCGTTTCGGCGAAATTGAGCACGTAGTTGGGCGGGTCGTAGCTCATGGCCACGGCCACGGTTTCGTAGCCCTTGGGCGCGTACGCGTTGTAGGTGTCGATGTTGTCGGGCATCTGCTTGACGCAGGTGACGCAGCTCGTGGCCCAGAACTTCACCAGCACGACCTTGCCCCGCAGGTCGTGCATGCTGAACTTCCTGCCGTCGATGGTGGTAAAGGCCACATCGGGGGCGGGGGCGGCGGGGCGCCATATGAACCAGGCCCCGATGCCGGCCGCCACCAGGACGGCCAGGGAAAGAATGAGTTTTTTCATTTACTTGATAGGCATGACTTCGACGCCGCCGACCTGACCGCCGGTGCCGGTTTCGATGGGCGCCGCGTGGGACTGCGACGAGCCGCCCGCCGGTTGCGGCGTGCTGGCGCTGGCCGGGCCCGACAGCCGCACGGCTTCTTCGCGGCTGATGATCTGGAACAGCTTGACAACCTTGGCCACGCCGCCGACTTGGGATGCGGCCGTGGCCGCATAGTTGCCTTCGGCTTCGGTGACCATGCCCAGCAGGTAGACGACGCTGCGGTCGGTCGTGACGACGATGGTGGCCGAGGGCACGTACTTGGTGTTGAGCAGCGCGGTCTTGACCTTGGACGTCAGCCACGTGTCGTTGGAGCGGGTGCCGAACGAGGCCGCAGGGCCGACGTTCATCTGGTTGACCACCGACTTGACGTGCTGGATGCCTCGCGCGATTTCGGTGGCCTGCGCCTTGGCGGCCTCGGAAGGGGCGTCGCCGGTGAGCAGCACCAGGCCGTTATACGACACAGCACTGATGCGGGCGGCATCGCCGAGCTTCTGGCTGATCTGGTATTCGGCCTTGAACGCGATGTTCTGGTCTTCGAGCTGCGCGCCCGACGTACGACGATCGGTGATGACCACTGCCGTGGTGGCCGCCGCGCCGCCCACCACCAGCGGCGCGCATGCCGACAGCGACAGGGCGGCGGTGCCGAGCATGGCGGCCAGCAGCAGCGGTCGGGCAACTGTCTTGGCGTCGGGCATCATTCGGTGTCTCCTAGAAGTAGGGCGTCAATACCGTCGCACATGGCATGCAGCATCAGGGCGTGGATTTCCTGGATGCGCATGGTGCGGTCGTTGGGTACACATAAATGGACGTCGTGCGCGGTCAAGAGTTCACTTATTACCCCGCCGCCCTTGCCGGTAAGCGCAATGACCGACATTTCGCGGTCGTGGGCAGCCTGTACGGCGCGCACCACGTTCGCGGAATTGCCGCTGGTGGAAATGGCCACCAGCAGGTCGCCTGGCTGGCCCAGGGCGCCCACCTGGCGTTCGTAGATTTCTTCGAAGCCGTAGTCGTTGCCGACCGCGGTCAGGATGGCGGTGTCGGTGTTCAGGGCGATGCCCGCCAGGGGCAGGCGTTCGCGCTCGAACCGGCCGACCAGTTCGGCGATGAAATGCTGGGCGTCGGCGGCCGAACCGCCGTTGCCGCATGCCAGAATCTTGCCATTGTTGGCCAGGGCGGCGAACAGCATGTCGACCGCGCTGGCCAGCGGGGCCGACAGGGCTTGCATGCTTGCTTCGCAGGCGGCCATGGCATCGCGAAAGTGCGACGTCATGCGAGAGGTCATATCCATGGCCCGCATTATCTCATGGCGGCAGGCGGGCTAAGGGGTGAACGCGGCCGCCAGCCAGCACGCCCTGCCGCCGTCGAAGGCCACGACATCAAAGCGCACCGGGGGTGTGCGGCCACCCCAGTGGCGCAGCGCCAGTGCGGGCAGCAGCAGGGCGGCGCACCGTGCCAGCCGGGCCTGCTTGGCCCGCCCCACGCTGGCGGCCGCCCCGCCGTAGCGGTGGCCGGTGCGGGCGCGCACCTCTACGAACACCAGGGTATCGCCGTCGCGCATGACCAGGTCGATCTCGCCTGCCCGGCAATGCAGGTTGCGCGCCAGCGGCGCCAGGCCGGCGGCCGTCAGCAGGGCAAGCGCCCGGGTTTCATGCGTATGGCCGGCGCGTTGCGTGGGCGACCGGCGGGGCGCTTCGGCGCGCGCCGGCGGACGGGCCGTGCGCCCGGCGGCGGCGCGGCGCCGCTTCAGCAGCCGCTGTTGCGCCTGCCGGGCGCGCGCGTAGGCAATTTCCAGGAAAGGGTCGGACATGGGCGTGATCCGGGCCGATGGGAGGGCTACACTGGCACAATTTGCCGCCTGGCCGCCATCCGACTATGAACCTGAATGTCCCGCCTGCGATCGCCGGCGATGCCTGGAGCCGCATGGCCGAGCGTGTCGCCGGCCAGCACTGGCCCGAGGCCACGCTTTACGTTGTGGCGACTCCCATTGGCAACCTGGGCGATCTGGGGTTGCGTGCGTGGCAGGCGCTGTCGCGGGCCGACGTGATCGCCGCCGAAGACACCCGCGCCAGCCGCAGCCTGCTCGACGCCTGGGGAATTTCCACGCCCCTGATGGCCGCACACCGGCACAACGAGGCTGCCGCCGCGCAGGGCATCTGCGAACGCCTGGCGCAAGGCCAGCGTGTGGCGCTGGTGTCAGACGCGGGCGCGCCCGCCGTCAGCGACCCCGGCGCGCGCGTGGTGCGGGCCGTGCGCGCGGCCGGCTACGCCGTCGTGCCGGTGCCCGGCCCCAGCGCGGTGATCGCCGCGCTGATGGGCAGCGGCGCCACCTCGGACGAAAACCCGGCTTATGCATTTGCGGGCTTCGCCCCGGCCAAGTCCGCTGCGCGCCAGCGTTGGCTGCGCTCGTGGTGCGCGCTGCCGGCCCCGGTGGTGATGTTCGAGTCGCCGCATCGCCTGGGCGCCTGCCTGGCGGACTTGCTCGATGTGTGCGGCCCCGGGCGCCTGCTGACCATCGCCCGCGAACTGACCAAGCGATTCGAGCAAATCGTCACTTTGCCCCTGTCGGAAGCGGCCGGCTGGCTGGCAGCCGACCCGCATCGCGCGCAGGGCGAGTTCGTGCTGATCGTGCACGCCGCAGAAGCCGCCCCGGCCGATTCCGCAAACCCGGAAGATCCGGCCACCGGCGTGCTGCTCGATGCGCTGCTGGAAACCCTGTCGGTGCGCGACGCAGCGCGCGTGGCCGCCAAAGTGACAGGCCAGCCGCGCGACGCCCTGTACGCCGCGGCGCTGGCCAGGAAGGCGCGCGCAGGCTCATGACGCGGGCCGATATCCGGGCCCCGGTGGCCTACCTGGACGCCGATACCCCGCTGGGCGGCCTGCGCCTGGCCGCCAGCGACGCGGCGCTGCAGGGGGCGTGGTTCCTGGACCAGTGGGACCTGCCGCCGCCGTCGGCCGCGTGGCGGCTGGCGCCCGAACATGCCGTGCTGGTGCAGGCCCGCGGGCAACTGGCCGAATGGTTCGCGGGCAAACGGCGCGAATTCCGGGTGCCGCTCGACCCCCGCGGCACGCCGTTCCAGCAGGCCGTGTGGCAGGCGCTGCTGGCCCTGCCGTTCGGCGCAACATGCAGTTATGGCGAACTGGCGCAGGCCATAGGCAAGCCCAAGGCCGTGCGCGCGGCGGCGCAGGCGATCGGCCGCAACCCCATTTCGATCTTCATCCCGTGTCACCGTGTGGTGGGCCGCGACACGTCGCTGACGGGTTTCGGCGGCGGGCTGGCGCGCAAGCACGCGCTGCTGGCGCACGAAGGGCACCGCTATCCCGGGCAGAACGCGCGGGCGCGACGCATTACCGACGGGCAGGCGGAGCTGCCCTGGTAAACGGCCAGGCCGCGCCAGCCCGCGTCAGTGTCAGTAAGTGGCCAGGCTGGGCAGGATGCCGGTGCGATCGGCCACCTGCCGCGCGGCGCCCAGCGCCGTCGCGCGGTCGGTGTACGGGCCGATGCGCACCCGGTACAGGCCGCCTGCCTGCTGCACCCTGGCCGGCGGCGTTTCGGCGGCGGCGTCCAGTTGCGCGTTGACCTGTTGCATCAGGGTCTGCGCATTGGCCGGCTGGCTGAAAGCGCCCACCTGCAGGTAGACGCCGCTGGCCGCGTCCGCGCCCGAGCCTGGCGAGGCCGGCGCCAGCTCGGCGACGACAACTTCCGTGGCGGCCAGAGGGGGGGCGTCAGCCACGGTTTGCGCCGAAGCCGCACTGGCGACGCCCGCGCTGCGTTCCTGCGCCAGCCGGATTTCGCCCGGCAGGATGCGTTCGACCACCACTTCGCCGCTGCCGGGCTCGATGATGCCCAGTTTGTGCGCCGCTGCATACGACAGGTCGATGATGCGGCCGCCGTGGAACGGCCCGCGGTCGTTGATCCGCACCACCACGGTGCGGCCGTTGATGCTGCTGGTGACGCGCGCATAGCTGGGCAGCGGCAGCGTGGGGTGGGCAGCCGTCATGGCGTACATGTCGTAGACCTCGCCGATGGAGGTGCGCCTGCCATGGAATTTCTTGCCGTACCACGAGGCGATGCCGCGTTGCTTATAGGCGTGGTCCTGGTCGGCCACGGGCACGTAGCGTTTTCCGAACACCGAATATGGCCGGTTGGCGCCGCCGGCCAGGGGTTCGAGGCGCGGAATCGCGTCGGGAATGTTGTCCAGGTCGGACGGCGGATGGGCGCCCGGGCCGTCGTCCTGGTAATAGCCGCCGGCCTTGCGGGTGCCGGGCGACGAGCAGCCGGCGATCAGCACCGCCAGGCCAAGCAGCACGGGAGCGAGAATCAGGCGGCTACGGTTCATTGGGGCTCATCCGGCAGTTGCGTGCGATGCCGCACCAGCAGGGGGTCGTGGTCGGAGAAGCGCTTGGCCAGTTGTTCCACCACATATACCGAGCGATGCTGGCCGCCCGTGCAGCCGATGCCCACCGTGAGATAGTTGCGCGTGTCCTGCGTGTATTGCGGAAGCCAGCGCCGCAGGTAATCGGTAATATCGTCGATCATGCGGCCCACGATATCGAAGCTCGCCAGCCATGTGGCGACGGGTTCGTCGCGCCCCGTCAGCGGACGCAACGTCCGGTCGTAATAGGGGTTGGGCAGGCAGCGCACGTCGAACACCAGGTCGGCATCGCTGGGCACGCCGCGCTTGTAGGCAAACGACTCGAAAGTCAGCACCAGCGGCGGCCGGTCGGCCTGCACCAGGTCGCGGATCCAGGCGCGCAACTGGCCGGGGGTCAGGTCGGACGTGTCAATGACGTGCTCTTGTTCGCGCAGCGGAGCCAGCAGGTCGCGTTCGAGCGAAATGCAGTCCAGCAGCGAAGGAGCCTGCCCGCCACGCGACAGGCGGTCGGTCAGCGGATGGCGGCGGCGCGATTCGGAATAGCGCTGCGCCAGCGTGTTGGTGTTGGCGTCCAGGAATATGACGCGCAACGACGTTCCCATGGCGCGCATGGCGGTCAGCACGCCCGGCAATTCGGCCAGCTCGCCGGGCGAGCGCACGTCGATGGCAATGGCGACGCGTTCGAGGCCATCGTCGCGCGCGCCGGCCACGAATTCGCTCAGAAACCTTACCGGCAGGTTATCGATACACGTGTAGCTGGCATCTTCCAGCATGCGCAGCGCGACCGATTTGCCGGACCCGGATATTCCAGTGATAAGGACAACACTTAGCATGGTTTTGATTGTTGCATGAATTTGCCGCAGGGTTGGCCGCCGGTTCGCATCTGATATGGCCTTAAACTGTAAGACTGATCCTATACCCGAGTGCCGCGGCGGCGTAATCTAAGGTTGCCAGCGCGTCTGGCCTGCTTATTTGCCTACCCCTCTGCCTACTTGATGCCAGTATTTTCCCTTTTTTCCCGCACCGGTCGCCTGCGGCGCCAGCTGGCTGTGCTGGCTGCCGCCGTGGCCTTGTCGCATGCTGCCGCCGCGCAGGAAGGCGCGGTGCTGCAGCCCGATACCATGCAGGCGCGAGTGGCCGCCTGTACGGCCTGCCACGGTGAGCAGGGCAAGGCCGGCGCCGACGGCTACTATCCCCGCCTGGCCGGCAAACCCGCGGACTATCTTTACCACCAGTTGCTGAACTTTCGCGACGGGCTGAGGCAGTATCGCCCCATGACTCACCTCCTGGTGGGGCTGCCCGACGACTACTTGCGGGAAATGGCCGCCTATTTCGCCGAACAGCACGTGCCGTACCCCCGGCCGGCGCGGCCGGCGGCCTCGGCCGACATGCTCGAACATGGCCGCACGCTGGCCCTGCAGGGCGACGCGTCGCGCGGGCTGCCCGCCTGCGTGGCCTGTCACGGCGCCGCGCTCAGCGGCCAGGCGCCGGCGATACCCGGTTTGCTGGGGCTGCCGCGCGACTACATCGGCGCGCAGATCGGCAGTTGGCAGAACGGGCTGCGCCGCGCCGCCGAGCCGGACTGCATGGCCGATGTCGCCAGTAAGCTGACGCCCGAGGATATCGGCGCGCTTTCGGCGTGGCTGTCATCGCAGCCTGTCGTCGAGCCCTATGTGCCAGACCCGGCCGGCACGGCGGCCTTGTCCGCCGAATGCGGCAGCCAGAATCAACAGTAGAAGGGCCGGCATGAAACGCATCATCAAGATATCTGTGCTTGCGCTGCTGCTCGCGTGCGTGGCCGCGATTGCGGCCCTGTACTGGATGGGCACGCGCGACGACACCTCGACGGGCCGTCCCGCAGACCCCGCCGAGGCCGGACGCCAGGTCGAGCAGGGGCGGTATCTGGCGCGCCTGGGCAATTGCATGGCGTGCCATACCACGCAAGGCGGCAAAGCCTACGCCGGCGGCACCGCCATCCCCACGCGCTTTGGCACCCTTTATGGGCCTAACATCACGCCGGACCCGCGCACGGGCATCGGCCAATGGAGCGCCGACGATTTCTGGCAGGCCCTGCACAATGGCAAATCGAAGGACGGCAGCCTGTTGTACCCCGCCTTTCCGTACACGGAGTACACGCGCATGTCGCGCGCGGACTCGGACGCGCTGTACGCATACCTGCGCACGGTCGAGCCGGTGGAGCAGCCCAGCCGCGCCCATGAGCTGGATTTTCCGTACAACCAGCGCGGGCTGCTGGCCTTCTGGCGGGCCTTGTATTTCAGCCCCGGCGTGCTCGAGCCCGATCCGGGCGAGCCGGTGCCCTGGAACCGGGGGCGCTACCTGGTCGAAGGGCTGGGGCATTGCGCCGCCTGCCACGCGCCCCGCAACAGCCTGGGCGCCACGCGCGCGCAAGACGGTCTGTCGGGCGGCTTTATCGACGGCCTGGACTGGTATGCGCCGCCGCTGGACAACGCCCCGGGCACCGGGCTGGGCCACTGGAACGCGCAGGACATCGCCCAGTTGCTGCAAACCGGCATGGCCAGGCAATCCACGGCCAGCGGGCCGATGGCCGAAGTCGTGCTGGGCAGCTCCCAGTTTCTTACCGACGAAGACGCTCTGGCCATCGGGACGTATCTGAAGTCCCTGCCGGCGCCGGCCATTGCGGCGCCGGCCCAGGCGCGCGCCGCCGCTCCGGCGTTGCTGGAACATGGCGGCCGCCTGTACCAGCAGCATTGCGCGGCCTGCCACCAGGACCAGGGGCAGGGCATCGGCACGGCGTGGCCGGCGCTGGCCGGCAACCCCACCGTGACGGCGCCGCTGGCGGTCAATGCGATACGCATGGTGCTCAATGGCGGCTACGCCCCTGCCACGGCGGCCAATCCGCGTCCGCACGGCATGCCGCCGTTCGGGCCGATGCTGAGCGACTCCGATATCGCGGCCGTGGTGTCGTATATCCGGTCCAGCTGGGGTAACCAGGCCGGCGCCGTGACCGCCTTCGACGTCAGGCGCGTGCGCGACGCATCTACGCGCAATTAGCCGGATGCGCCGGCGCGTGGGGCGGCGCCGCGGCGCCGCCCGGCCAGCGCGCCCAGTTCGCGCATGGCGTCTTCCATGCGGTCGTCCCAGGGGTGGCCGTAGTTCAGGCGCAACGCATGGGCAAATTGCCCGCCGGCCGAGAAAATCGGCCCCGGCGCGACGCTGATGCCGCGCGCCAGGGCGCGGCGGTGCAGGTCCAGCGCGTCGGCGGGCGCCGGCATTTCCAGCCACACGAAAAAACCGCCCTGGGGGCGCGTGACACGGGTGCCGGGCGGAAAGTAGCGCGCCACTGCGTCCAGCATGCGTTCTTGCTGCGCGGCCAGGGTGGCGCGCAGCCGGCGCAAGTGGCGGTCGTAGCCGCCCCGTTCCAGGTATCCCGCCAGCGACCCTTGCGCCGGCACCGAGGCCGACAGCGTGGTGGCCAGCTTCAGGCGCTGCACGGCCCGCGCGTAGCGGCCCGCCACCGCCCAGCCGATGCGAAACCCCGGCGCAAGGCATTTGGAGAACGACGCACAATGCAGCACCAGGCCGTCGGTGTCGTAGGCTTTGGCCGGCAGGGGCCGGGAATCGCCGAAATACAGTTCGCCATAGACGTCGTCTTCAATCAGCGGGATCTGGTGGCGCCGCAGCAGCGCCACCAGGTCGCGCTTGCCGGTTTGCGACATCAGGCTGCCCAACGGGTTCTGGAACTGGGTCATCAGCCAGCACGCCTTGGGAGAATGCCGCCGGATGGCGGCTTCCAGGGCTTGCAGGTCAATACCCTGGCGCGGGTGGGTGGGCACTTCCACAGCCTTCAGCCCGCGCTGTTCGAGCGCCTGGAGCGCGCCGTAGAACGTGGGCGACTCTACGATCACTGCATCGCCCGGCCGGGTGGTGACGTGCAGGCACAGGTTCAGCGCCTCGAGGGCGCCGGTGGTGATGACCACGTCGTCGGGCGTAACCGGCACGCCCGCCGCCCGGTAGCGCAGGGCGATCTGCCTGCGCAGGCGCGGGTAGCCGGGTGACAGGCTTTCGACGGTGTCGTGCGGGTCCAGGTGGCGCAGGTAGCCGGCCATGGCCTGCCCCAGCTGCTCCAGCGGGAACAGCGATGCCGACGGAAAGGCCGAGCCCAGCGGCACGACTTTGCGGTCGCGCACGGATCCCAGAATATCGAAAATGCGTTCGCTGATGGCCAGCGGCCTGGAATCGCCGCGCGGTTGCGACGTATCGGGCTCGGGCGGCAGGCTGGCCGGCAGGGCCCGCACGTAATAGCCCGAACGCGGCCGCGCCTGCACCAGGCCGCGCGCCTCGAGCAGGTAATAGGCCTGGAAGACGGTAGAAGGGCTGACGCCGCGCGTGGCGCAGGTGTCGCGCACGGAGGGCAGCTTGTCGCCTGCCTGCAGCAGGCCTTCGCGTATGGCGCGCGCGATATCGTCGGCCAGCGCCTGGTAGCGGGTGACAGCCATGGGCCGGTGGCGTGGCCTATTTGCTGCTTTGCAAGATCGCCATGGCCTGGCGTTCCATGAATTCGCCCAGCGTATCGATGCCGCGCAGTTTCAGGATGGTGTTGCGCACCGCGGCTTCGACCAGCACGGCCAGGTTGCGGCCGGCGGCCACCTGCAGCATGACTTTGCGCACGGGCATGCCCAGCATGTCCTGGGTGATGTCTTGCAGGGGCAGGCGTTCGAACTTGTCTTGCGCGGTAGAGCGCACCAGGTGCACGATGAGCTTGAGCCGCATTTTGCGCCGCACGGACGTTTCGCCGAAGATGGTGCGGATGTCGAGCAGGCCCAGGCCACGCACTTCAAGCATATTCTGCAGGAGCGGGGGGCAGTGGCCTTCGATCATGCCGGGGGCGATACGCGAGAATTCGACCGCGTCGTCGGCTACCAGGCCGTGGCCGCGCGAAATCAGTTCGAGCGCAAGTTCGCTCTTGCCCAGGCCCGATTCGCCGGTGATCAGCACGCCCACGCCCAGCACGTCCATGAAGACGCCGTGCACCGTGGTGGTGGGCGCGAGCTTCTTGCCCAGGTAGATGCGCAGCAGGTCGATGAGTTGCGCGGCCGCCACGGGCGTGGACAGCAGCGGCACCTGGTGCTGGTCGCATTGGTCGATGAGATCCTGCGGCGGCGTCAGGCCGTCGGCCAGCAGGATGGCCGGCACGCCGCCGATCAGCAGTTCGTCCATGTGGTGCGTTCGGCGGCGCAGGTCGAAGCGGCTGTAGTAGGCCAGTTCTTCCTGGCCGAACACCTGTATGCGCGAGGGGTGAATGAGGTTCAGGTGGCCGATCAGGTCGGCGGCCGACATGCCGTCGTCGCGGATGGCGCGCTCTGCGGCGCCTTGTCCGGCGATCCAGGTGAAGGGGATGTTGTCGGCGTTGTCGTCGACCAGTTCCTGCACAGTCAGCATGGCAGCGCCTCGGCGATCGGCGGGGTCAGCGTTGCCCCGTGGTGAGCATCCGGTGAACTTCGGCCGGGTCGGTTTCGGTGCCCAGGGCTTCGCGCAGCGCCTTGTTGGACATCAACTGGGCCAGTTCGGCCAGGATATCCAGGTGCTGCTGGGTAGCGGTTTCGGGCACCAGCAGGCACATCAGCATGGTAACCGGCTGGCCATCGGGGGCGTCGAACGGCACCGGCTGCGCCAGGCGGAAGAACGCGGCCATGGGTTCGGACAACCCCTTGACGCGCCCGTGCGGCACCGCCACGCCCTGGCCCAGGGCCGTGGAGCCCAGGCGTTCGCGTGCAAACAGGCTGTCGAACACGACAGTCCGGGCCAGCCCGTGATGGTTTTCGAAGAGCAGCCCGGCCTGCTCGAATGCGCGTTTCTTGCTGGTGGCGGGCAAGTCGAGAACGACGTTGCCGGCGGGAAGGATGCGCGACAAATGATTCATGCGGTTCATTATAGGGTGTTATGCGGCAGTGCAAAATCCGCCGCGGCCGCTACCTGGTACGAACCGGCAAGCATAGTCGCATCGGCAAGGCATTGGGAAGGGGGGACTTGCCGATGCCCCGGCGGGAAAGCTGCATCTCGCGGGACATCGGGATCAGGCAGATCCGCTAGCGGGATCTAGGGTTCAAGCTCGGGTACGTGACCGGCTCGAGTCGGGGTGAGGCGCGGGACTACGGGGTTTGCTGCATGGCAGCGGCTTGTCGCTTCACGGACTCTGCCGAGTGGCTTTGTACCTTGTCTTTGTGCTTGAGGACCTGGCGGTCGACTTTGTCGGCCAGGAGGTCGATGGCTGCGTAAAGGTTTTCATCCACGGCTTCGCAATGGATGTCCTTGCCGCGCAGTCGCATGGTGATTTCGGCTTTATGCCGCAGGGGCTCAACCGAGAGCATGACCTGGGTATCGATCACGTGATCGAAATGCCGCAGCACTCGCGCCAGTTTGTTCATGACATATTCCCGGATGGCCGGGGTGACGTCGAGATGACGACCGCAGATGCTCAGGTTCATAGTGCGCTCTCCTACAAAAAAGAGAAATGGGTGCGCGTATAGCGCGGGGATCGGCTGAATAGGTCTCCTGTGAAAAGGGGTTGGATGGATGGGGCGCGGCGCGCGAAACGCCGGCCTTCAGTACTAGTGTATAGACTCTGTGGGCTAAAACAAGTTGCGTCCGGGCAAGCGGGCGCGCGGCCCCGCAGGGGCCGTACAGGGGTTGCCCCCAGGTTTTGTTACATACGGAAGTGTTCGCCCAGGTAGACGCGGCGCACGGCCGGATCGCCGACGATTTCGTCGGGCTGCCCGTCGGTAAGCACCTTGCCTTCGCTGATGATGTAGGCGCGATCGCAGATGCCCAGGGTTTCGCGCACATTGTGGTCGGTGATCAGCACACCGATGCCGCGGCCCTTCAGAAAACGCACGATGCGCTGGATTTCGATGACGGCGATGGGATCGACGCCCGCGAAGGGCTCGTCGAGCAGGATGAAGCGCGGCCGCGTGGCCAGCGCGCGAGCGATTTCGACGCGGCGCCGCTCGCCGCCCGACAGCGAGATGGCGGCGTTGCCGCGGATGTGGCCGATCTGCAATTCGTCGAGCAGGTTTTCGAGCTGCTCTTTGATCTGCCCGTCGGTAAGGCCGCGGCCGTCGGCGCCGACTTGCAATTCGAGCACGGCGCGGATGTTCTGTTCGACGCTCAGGCGCCGGAACACGGACGCGTCCTGCGGCAGGTACGACAAGCCCATGCGCGCGCGCTTGTGGATGGGCATCGCAGTGATGGGCGCATCGTCGATTTCGATGCGGCCGGCATCGGCGGGCACCAGGCCGACAATCATGTAGAAGCTGGTGGTCTTGCCCGCGCCGTTGGGGCCGAGCAGGCCGACGACTTCACCGCTGTTGACCGACAGCGAGACGTCCTGCACCACGGTGCGGCCGTTGTAGATCTTGCGCAGGCCCGTTGCGCGCAGGCTGCCCTGCTTGACGCCGGAGGCTGATGACAAGTTGGGCGGGGGAGTCTGGGTCATGAGTATGCGAAGAAGAACGGCGGGTGGGCCTTTCAGCCCTGCTTGGCGGCCGAGCCGCGCTTTGCGCGGCATTCGGCGATGGCGGCGTCGGCCTTGGCGCGCGGGGGAGCCAGCGAGCGCACGCGGCCGCCCGGCGCCGATGAGTTTGGCCCGCCCTGGGCCTGGTACACCCCGGTTTTTTCGTTGTAGCGGACACGTTCGCCGCGGATGGTGTCAAACGGCTTGCCGCAGATGAAGCGCGTGACGATGGCCTGGCCGATGAGGTCGAATTCGCCCTTGGTGCTGTTGTACTCGGCGCGCAGGCCCGTGCCCTCGATGACTTCGAAGCTTTCGGGCCGTTCCTGCCGGATGGTCACGATATTGCCTTTGTTGGCGGTGGCGGTGCCGAACTGGTTGCCCGCCGCGTCTTCGTGGGCTTCGAGCCGGTCGGCCGTAAGCTTCATCAGCCCGCGGGTGAGCACGACATTGCCGGTGAAAATGCTCTGGCGCTTGATGTCGTCGTAGTGCAGCGTATCGGACAGGATCAGCGTGCTGGGTTCTTCGGCCGGCGCCGCCTGCTGCGCATGCGCGGCCGCCGCGCCCAGCAACAGGCAAGCGGACAAGGCCCTGGCGGCGAAGGAACGCATCGGGGAAATCAGTGAGTGCATCATGGCGAGGCCTGGGTTGATTCGCCCGAGGGGCGCGTGCGGGTATCGGAGCCGGCGATCTCGACGTCGGTGGAAGCCGACACCTGGAGCTGCCGGGTAGCGTTGTTGTACCGCATGCCGGTGCCGCTCATGCGGGAATTTCCCTTGACCACGACGGCCGGCAGGTCGGTATAGATGACGTCTTCGTCGGGCAGGATGATGAGCTGCTTGCTGCGCACGTCGAGCGCGTCGTTGTTGGCGTCGGCCCGGCGATGCACATGGGCGTTGCCGTTCATGACGATGCGCACGCCGCCGCGCTCCATGATGGCGGTATCGGACGTGGCCACCGTAATGGGGTTGTTTTCTTGCTGGCCGACGGCGCGGGGGGCCGTGACGTGATAGGAATCGTCGTCGGGGAAGTGTTCGGCATAGGTGCCTTCCAGCCGGTTGACGGGCTTGCCGGTGGCGTCGGTGCGCAGCATGACGAAATCGCGCGCCCATGAGTCCATTTCGTGGGTCAGCCTGCGCGGCGGATCGATAGGAATGGCGCGCTGGGCGTAGTCGGCCGCCCACCACGTGCCGACCACGATGGCGATCAGCAGTACCAGGGCGATCAGGGCCGGGAAGCGTTCTTTCATGCCTGAGGCGTTATTGGATGGCGCCGGGGCCGAGCAGGCCGGGCGCCGTCATGAAGGCGCCCAGGCGGCCTTGCGAGGCCAGCAGCAGGTCGCAGCATTCGCGCACGGCGCCGCTGCCGCCAGGCTGCGAGGCCACCCAGTGGGCTGCCTGCGCAATATAGCCCGGCGCATTGGCCACGCTGGCGGCGAATCCGGCGCGTTGCAGGGCCGGCAGGTCGATGATGTCATCGCCCATGAAGCCGGTCTGGTTCAGTTCGACCCCATGGCGCTGGGCAAGTTCCGCCAGCGCTGCGCCCTTGTCGCGCACCCCCTGCAGGACCTCGGCAATGCCCAGTTCGGCGGCACGGCGGTCGACGATGGGGCCCGACCGGCCCGTGACCAGGGCGACTTTCAGCCCGCCCTCGAGCAGCAGGCGCAGCCCATGGCCGTCGTGCGCATGGAAACGCTTGAACAGTTCGCCGCTTTCGCCGTAATACAGGCTGCCGTCGGTGAGCACGCCATCGACGTCGAACACCATCAGGCGAACGGCGGCGGCGCGCTCGCGCACGGCCGGCGAAATGCGGGCCAGGACCAGCGCTTCGGCCGGGTGGGGAGAGAGATTGTGAGGTGGTGTCATGGTCATACTACTTTAGCGGCCATCAGGTCGTGCATGTGCAGGGCGCCCAGCAGGGCGCCGTCGGTATCCAGCACCAGCATCTGGTTCAGGCGCTGTTCGTCCATCTGGCGGGCGGCATCCACCGCCAGCGCGTCGGGACCTATGCTGCGGGGCATGCGGGTCATGCCTTGCGCCACCGTAAGGTTGCGAATATCGCCATGGCGTTCGATCAGGCGGCGCAGGTCGCCGTCGGTGAAGATGCCGGTGGGCTTGCCGGCCGCGTCGAGCACGATGGTCATGCCCATGCCCTTGGCGGACATTTCTTCAAGCGCCGTGAACAGCGCCGCGGATTCGGCCACCGTGGGCAGCGCGGCCCCCTGGCGCATGACGTCGCGCACGTGAGTGAGCAGGCGGCGGCCCAGGGTTCCGCCCGGATGCGAACGGGCGAAGTCTTCGGGGCCGAAGCCGCGCGCTTCCAGGCAGGCCACCGCCAGCGCGTCGCCGAGGGCCATCGCGGTGGTGGTGCTGGCGGTGGGCGCCAGGTTCAGCGGGCAGGCTTCCTGCGCCACGCTGGTGTCCAGGTGCAGGTCGGCCAGGCGCGCCAGCTCGGACGCCGGGTTGCCGGTGATGGCGACCAGGCCGGCCCCCATTCTGCGGGCCACGGGCAGGATGGTCAGCAGTTCCTGGCCCGAGCCGGAATGCGACACCGCGATGAGGACATCGTCGCGGGTGATCATGCCCAGGTCGCCATGGATGGCTTCGGCGGCATGCACGAAGAAAGCCGGCGTGCCGGTCGAGGCAAAGGTGGCGGCGATCTTGCGGGCGATGTGGCCCGTCTTGCCGATGCCGCTGACAACGACCCGGCCTCGACAGGCCAGCAGCATGTCGACCACGCGCGTGAAGTTGTCGTCCAGCCGCGCGGAAAGATCGGCGATGGCCTGGGCTTCGATGCGCAGCGTGCGGCGCGCGGAATCGATCGCCGTGCCGCCAGAGGGGGTGGGATGGTCGGTCATGGGCGGATTTTAATCTCAGTATGGCTGGTTGCCGCCTTACTGGGTGTGTGGCATGCTGGCGCCGCAATTTTCCGTTTCAACTCTCTACCAGGCTCGCGTCATGTCTTCCATTCCCGCGCCCGTGCTGGGCACGCCCCTGTCCGGCTCCGCCGTTCGCGTCATGTTGCTGGGAGCCGGCGAGCTTGGCAAGGAAGTCACCATCGCCCTGCAGCGGCTCGGCGTCGAAGTGGTGGCGGTCGACCGCTATGCCGACGCGCCGGCCCACCAGGTTGCGCACAGGGCCCATGTCGTGTCCATGACCGACCCGGACGCCCTGCGGCGCGTCATCGAGCAAGAGCGCCCCCACGTAATCGTGCCCGAGATCGAGGCCATCGCCACCCAGGTGCTGGCCGAGATCGAAGCCGCCGGAACCGCCCGTGTCACGCCCACGGCCCGCGCCGCGCACTTGACCATGAACCGCGAAGGCATCCGCCGGCTGGCCGCCGAAACCCTGGGCCTGCCGGTGTCGCCTTATCGGTTCGTGGACGCCGAGTCCGAGCTGCGCCGCGCCATCGACGAAGGCATCGGCTACCCTTGCGTGGTAAAGCCCGTCATGTCGTCGTCGGGCAAGGGCCAGTCGGTCATCCATGGCCCCGACGACATCGCCGCGGCCTGGCAGTATTCGCAAGAGGGCGGCCGCGTGGGGGCGGGGCGCGTCATCGTCGAGGGCTTCATCCGGTTCGATTACGAAATCACCCTGCTCACGGTGCGGGCGCGCGCGGCCGACGGCAGCATCCAGACGCATTTCTGCGAACCCATCGGCCATCTGCAGGCCGATGGCGACTACATCGAAAGCTGGCAGCCGCACCCCATGAGCCCCGTGGCGTTGCAGCGCGCGCAGGAAATTGCCCGCGCGGTCACGGGTGAACTGGGCGGCATGGGCGTGTTCGGCGTGGAGCTGTTCGTCGCCGGCGACCAGGTGTGGTTTTCGGAAGTAAGCCCGCGCCCGCACGACACCGGCATGGTCACCATGATCACCCAGGCCCAGAGCGAGTTCGAGCTGCATGCCCGCGCCTTGCTGGGCCTGCCGGTCGATACCTCGCTGCGCCAGCCCGGCGCCAGCAGCGTCATCTACGGCGGCCTGGAGGCTCGCGGCGTATCGTTTCACCACGTGGCCGACGCCCTGGCCGAACAGGGTACCGATATCCGGCTGTTCGGCAAGCCCGAATCGTTCGCCAAGCGCCGCATGGGCGTGGCCCTGGCCACCGACACCGACGCCCAGGCCGCCCGCGCCAAGGCCAAGCGCGTATCCGGCAAGGTGGCCGTCAAGGCCTGACAGATCACCTGCGGGCGCGCCTGCAGGCAGTGGCGCGCGGCCCCGGCTGCGTTGCTTCTTGCCGTCGATGCGAAGGTGTCTGACACCCTTCGGGAGTCAGACACCGAGCCGTCCAGCGCCGGTCTGGTCTGCGCCAGGCCGTCGACGCCAGGGTGTCTGACTCCCGAAGGGTGTCAGACACCGCACCGTTCAGCGCCGATCTGGTCTGCGTCAGGCCGTCGACGCCAGGGTGTCTGACTCCCGAAGGGTGTCAGACACCGCACCGTCCAGCGCCGATCTGGTCTGCGCCAGGCCGTCCGCGCCCGGGTGTCTGACTCCCGAAGGGTGTCAGACACCGCACCGCTGACTCTTATCCTGGTGTAGATATCGCCGCCTTCCAGGCGGCATTTTTGTGGCTTGCTTTTGACTTTGGTTAATACGATAATTTCAGAAATTTCTGAAATTCGCGTAACAAAACATGCCACTCACGCCTCGGACCGAACGTTTCGTGCTGCATTTCGGCGAAATGGGCAGCCGGTGGGGCGTCAATCGCACGGTGGGGCAGATGTACGCCTTGCTGTTCCTGGCGCCGCAGCCGCTCAATGCCGACGATATCGCCGAAGCCCTGGGGTTTTCGCGTTCGAACGTCAGCATGGGGCTCAAAGAGCTGCAGTCATGGCGCCTGGTGAAGCTGGTGCATCAGGTAGGCGACCGCCGCGATTACTTCGAGACCCCGCAAGACGTCTGGGAGATCTTCCGCATCCTGATGGAAGAAAAGCGCAAACGCGAAGTCGACCCCACACTGACACTATTGCGCGACACGCTGCTGGACCCGCCGCGCGGCGAATCCGAGGCGTATGCTCATCAGCGCATGCGCGAGATGCTCGAGTTGATCGAGTTATGCACCGGCTGGTTCGACGAGGTGCATGACCTTCCCCCCGAAACGCTACAAAGCCTGATGAAAATGGGCACCAAGGTGCAGAAGGTTCTGGGGTTTGCCGGCAAGCTGCGAGGCCGGGACTGACATCGCGGCATCACGAAGGATGTGTCGTATGGGTCTGTCGGAAGCGCGCCTGGCGCGCATATGGTTGTACCGGGCCGCCCGCCGCCCCATCGGCGCCAGGGCGATATCGCGGCTTGCCGCGGCTTGCTAGGAAGGCGATTATGTTCGATATCGACGTCGTCAACCTGTCGCGCCTGCAGTTCGCCGCGACAGCGATGTATCACTTCATCTTCGTTCCGCTGACGCTGGGGCTGTCGTTCATCCTGGCCATCATGGAAAGCGTGTATGTCATGACCGGACGCGACATCTGGCGCCGCATGACAATGTTCTGGGGCACGCTGTTCGGCATCAACTTCGCGCTGGGCGTGGCCACCGGTGTGGTCATGGAGTTCCAGTTCGGCATGAACTGGTCGTACTACAGCCACTATGTGGGCGACGTGTTCGGCGCGCCGCTGGCGCTCGAAGGCCTGATGGCGTTCTTCCTGGAAGCGACCTTCGTCGGGCTGTTTTTCTTCGGCTGGGACCGCCTGTCCAGGGTGGGCCACCTGGTGGTGACCTGGCTGGTTGCCTTCGGCACCAACTTCTCGGCCTTGTGGATCCTGATTGCCAACGGCTGGATGCAGAACCCGGTGGGCGCGGTATTCAACCCCGACACCATGCGCATGGAAATGACCGACTTTGTCGCGGTGCTGCTGAACCCCGTGGCCCAGGCCAAGTTCGTGCATACCGTCAGTGCGGGTTATGTCGCGGGCGCGATGTTCGTGATGTCGATCAGCGCGTGGTATCTGCTGCGGCGTCGCCATGTCGACCTGGCCAAGCGTTCGATGGCCGTGGCCGCCAGCTTCGGCCTGGCGTCCGCGCTGTCGGTCGTGGTGCTGGGCGACGAAAGCGGCTACCTGACCACCGAGCACCAGAAAATGAAGATCGCCGCGATCGAGGCCATGTGGCACACGGAGCCCGCGCCGGCCAGCTTCAACCTGTTTGCCATTCCCAACCAGGCAGAGCGCAAGAACGACTACGCCATCGAGATTCCCTGGGTGATGGGCATCATCGGCACGCGGTCGCTGACCACGCCGATGCTGGGCATCGACGACCTGGTGCGGCGCGCCGAGGTACGCATCCGCGAAGGCCTGGTGGCCTACGAGGCCATGCAGCGCATACGCGCCAACCCCGACGATACCGAGGCGCGGATGACGCTGGACCGCACCTGGCCCGAGCTGGGCTATGCGTTGCTGGTCAAGCGCCACCAGCCCGACCTGAGCAAGGTCACCGACGCAGACATTGCACGGGCCGCGCAGGATACGGTTCCGCATGTGGCGCCGCTGTTCTGGGCGTTCCGCATCATGGTGGCGGTGGGCATGTACCTGATCCTGTTCTTCGCGGTGGCGTTCTGGCTGGCGTCGCGCGGGCAACTGGACCGCCGCCCTGGCCTGCTGAAAGTGGCCCTGTGGAGCCTGCCGCTGCCCTGGGTGGCCATTGAAGCCGGCTGGTTCGTGGCCGAGTACGGACGCCAGCCGTGGGTGATCGAAGGCGTGCTGCCCACTTACTACGCCGCTTCGGGCCTGACGGTAAGCGACCTGGTGATCAGCCTGAGCATCTTCGTGTCGCTGTACACCGTGCTGCTGGTGATCGGCGTGAAGGTGATGCTGCATGCCATCAAGGCCGGGCCCAAGTCGGATCAGCCGCCGCGTCCGGCGCAGGCCGATCCGGTTTCCGCCGCTGTCGACGCATATTGATAACGGAGCGCGCAAATGGAAAGTCTGATTCCTTTTGACTATGCCGCCTTGAGAGTGATCTGGTGGGCGCTGCTGGGCGTGCTGCTGATCGGGTTTGCGGTGATGGACGGCTTCGACCTGGGCATCGCCGCATTGCTGCCGGTGGTGGCCCGTACCGACATAGAGCGGCGCGTGGTCATCAACGTCGTGGGGCCGGTGTGGGAAGGCAACCAGGTCTGGCTGATCACCGGGGGCGGGGCCATTTTCGCGGCGTGGCCGCTGCTGTATGCCTCGTCGTTTTCGGGCTTTTACATGGCCATGATGCTGGTGCTGGTTGCCCTGATCGTGCGGCCGGTGGGCTTCAAGTACCGCAGCAAGATGGAGGGCACCCGCTGGCGCAGCACATGGGACCGCGTGCTGTGCGCGTCGGGTGTGCTGACGTCGCTGGTGTTCGGGGTGGCCATGGGCAACCTGATCGTGGGCGTGCCTTTCGGCTTTGACGCGAACATGCTGCGCCCACAGTATTACGGCCATTTCTACCAGCTGTTCAGCCCCTTTGCCCTGCTGGCGGGGGTGTTGAGCGTGGCCATGCTGGTCATGCACGGCGCGGTGCAGCTCGTATGGCGCACCGACGGCGTGGTTGCGCAACGCGCGCGACGCGCCGGCCGCCTGGCGGCGCTGGCGACGGCGGCGCTGTTCGTCGCGGGGGGCTTCTGGGTGGCATACGGCATTGACGGGCACATCATTACCAGCATCCCCAATACGCTGGCGCCGTCCGACCCGGCGAGCAAGACCGTGGCGCTGCAGCCCGGCGGCTGGCTGGCCAACTTCGGCAAGTGGCCGCTGGCCTGGGTGGCGCCCGCTCTGGGCGTGGGCGGCGCTCTGCTGGTGGCGGCGCTGCTGGGGCGCTGCCGCGACGGCCTGATGTTCATCATTTCGTCATTGGCGGTCAGTGGCGTGATCCTGACAGTGGGGCTGGCGCTGTTTCCGTTCCTGATGCCTTCGTCGGCCGACCCGCGCTTCGGGCTTACGGTGTGGGACGCATCGTCCAGCCGCCTGACGCTATGGATCATGTTGCTGGCCACGGCGTTTTTCATGCCCATCATCACGATGTACACCGCCTGGGTATATCGCGTGATGCGCGGCAAGGTCAGCGCCGAGTCGGTCGACGGCACGCCCAATTCTTACTAGGAGCCCGCACGCATGTGGTATTTCTCGTGGATACTCGGTTTGAGCCTGGCGTGCGCCTTTGCCATTCTTAATGCCATGTGGTTTGAATTGCGCGAAGGCGGCGAGCACGATCCTGCCAGGCCGCCCGGCAAGTGAGCCGCCCGCCCGGCCATGTGCCGGACCCCGCCGTGCCGGCCGGCCAGGCCACGCGTGAACAGGGGCGTTGGCTGGCCGCGCAGGCGCGCCGGGTGCGCGCGCCCCTGGCCGTGGCGGCCGGATCGCCGCTGTTGGGGGGCATTTTGCTGGTGGCGCAGGCCTGGTTGCTGGCGCGGGTGCTGGACGCGGCCATCGCACAAGGCGCGCTGCGCGCCCAACTGGCGCCCGCCATCGGCGCGATCGCGGCGTTGATTCTGGCGCGCGCGGCGCTGGCATGGCTGGGCGAGCGCGCCGGGGCACGGGCCGCCGAGGCAATCAAGCAGCGGGTGCGGCTGGCGTTATTCGACAGGCTGGTGGCGCATGGGCCGCAATGGTCGCGCGCGCGGGTGTCGGGCGAGCTGGCCAGCGCCATCGTCGACCAGGTCGAGGCGCTGGACGGATTTTTCTCGCGCTATTTGCCGTCGGCTGTGGCCGCGGCCGTGCTGCCGGTGGCGTTTGCCGTGGTGCTGCTGCCGCTGGATATCGTGGCGGGCCTGCTGTTGCTGGTGACGGCGCCCTTGATTCCCCTTTTCATGGCGCTGGTGGGGTGGGGGGCCGAGGCTGCCAGCCGTCGCCACCTGCAGGCCTTCGCGCGCCTGTCCGGCTTTTTTGCCGACAGGCTGCGCGGCCTGTCGACCTTGAAACTATATGGCCGCGCCGAAGCCGAGGCGCGCTCGGTCGCCGCCGCAAGCGATGCCGTACGGCGGCGCACGATGGCGGTGCTGCGCATTGCATTCCTGTCGTCTGCCGTGCTGGAGTTCTTCGCGGCGCTGGGCGTGGCCGGCATGGCGGTGTACTTCGGGCTGACCTACCTGGGCTTTCTGGACGTGCGCGGTTCGCCGCTGACATTGCACGTGGGCTTCTTCTGCCTGCTGATGGCCCCGGAAGCGTATGCGCCGCTGCGGCAGTTCGCCGCGCATTACCACGACCGCGCCGCCGCCCGCGCGGCCGTGTCCCAGATCGCCGCGGCATTTGACGGCTTGCCCGACCCGGCCGACGGCGACCCGGAAGACAGCCACCCGGCGGCGTCCCCGCGTGGCCACGGGCGCCAGACCCCAGATCGCGCGTCGAGGTGTCAGACACCCCATGCGGCCGTTGTTGGGTGTCAGACACCCCCTGCCGCGGCGGCGCTCGAGGCAGGGCATTCGCAGGGGTGTCTGACACCGTCGCAGGAGCATGCGACAGCGGGTACCGATGCACTGGCCGTTGTTGGGTGTCAGACACCCCCTGCCGCAGCGGCGCTCGAGGCAGGGCGTTCGCAGGGGTGTCTGACACCGTTGCAGGAGCGTGCGGCACCGGATACCGATGCGGCCGTTGTTGGGTGTCAGACACCCCCTGCCGCAGCGGCGCTCGAGGCAGGGCGTTCGCAGGGGTGTCTGACACCGTTGCAGGAGCGTGCGGCACCGGATACCGATGCGCTGGCCGTTGTTGGGTGTCAGACACCCTCTGCCGCAGCGGCGCTCGAGGCAGGGCATTCGCAGGGGTGTCTGACACCGTTGCAGGAGCGTGCGACAGCGGATACCGATGCGGCCGTTGTTGGGTGTCAGACACCCCCTGCCGCAGCGGCGCTCGAGGCAGGGCATTCGCAGGGGTGTCTGACACCGTCACCGGAGCGTCGGACACCTGCCCCCGCCACGGGGGCGGCGGTGTGTGCCGACGCGTTGACGATTTATGCCCCGGGCCGCGCGGGGGCGATCATAGACGGGGCGCGGCTGGCCTTGGAGCCCGGCGCCCACGTCGCGCTGATGGGGCCCAGCGGGGCGGGCAAGACGACGCTGCTCGAGACCCTGTGCCGCCTGCGCGCAGGGGCGGGCCAGGTCATTCTCGACGGCGTTCCGCTGGCAGCGTGGAACGAACCCGCCTTGCGCGAACGCGTGGCGTTGGTGGGCCAGCGGCCATACCTGTACGCGGGCAGCATCGCCGACAACATCCGGCTGGGCCGGGCCGATGCCACCGATGCGCAAGTGCGTGAAGCCGCCCGGCGTGCGTGTGTGCTGGAATTTGCCGATGCGATGCCCCTGGGGCTGGATACTCCCCTGGGAAGCCGTGGGCATGGCCTGTCGGGCGGGCAGGCGCAGCGCGTGGCGCTGGCGCGCCTGTTTCTTCGCGACCCCGGCCTGGTTCTGCTGGACGAGCCCACCTCGCATCTGGACGAGGCCGCGCAGGCGCGCGTCATGGATGAAGTCCTGGCCTTTGCGCAGGGGCGCACCCTTGTGCTGGCCACGCACGCGCCGGCGGTGGCCCGCCGGCTGCCCCGAATGCTGCGCCTGGCGCACGGCAGGCTGGAGCCGGCATGAAAACACTATGGCTGCTGCTGCCCCTGTATCGCCGGCGCGTCGTCGGCCTGGCCGCGGCGCTGGTGTTGGCGCTGGTGACGATCGCGGCAGGCGTGGGCTTGCTGGGCGTGTCCGGGTGGTTCCTGAGCGCCGCGGCCCTGGCCGGCGCCGGCACCGTTTTCAACCTGTTCGTGCCGTCGGCGCTGGTGCGGCTGCTGTCGTTCGTGCGGATCGCATCGCGCTATGCCGAGCGGCTGGTGGGGCACGCCGCCACGCTGCGCCTGCTGACCGACCTGCGCGCCAGCGTGTTCGACGCGTTGGTCGCACTTACGCCGCGGCAACTGAGCCGCTATCGGGGCGGCGATCTGGTGGCGCGCCTGACGGGCGACGTCGACGCCCTGGATACTGTGTTCCTGAACGTGCTGGCGCCGTTGACGACGGCGGCGCTGGCGGCCGCCCTGCTTGCGGCGGTGGTGGGGCGCTGGACCCCTGAAGGCGCGTGGATCCTGGCCGCTGCCATGCTTGCCGCCTGCCTGGCGGTGCCGGCCTGGCAGGCGTGGGCGGGCCGGCAGGCCGGGCGCGACATCCAGGAGCGTCATGCGCAGTTGCGCGCCGCGACGCTGGACGTGGTGGAAGGCCATGCCGACGTGGTCGCATGGCATGCCGCGGCTCAGGTGCGCGGCGCTTATGCGCGGCACTGCGAGCAAGCAGCCGGCGCGCGCTGGGCGCAGGTGCGGGTGGCCGCGGGCGGCCTGTGGGCGCTGCAAGTGCTGTCGGGCGCCGGGATGCTGGCCGTGCTGTGGTTCGGCCTGGCGGCCCAGGCCGAGCAAAGGCTGGCCGGCCCCGTGCTGGCCGGGCTGGTGCTGGCCGCCATCGGGCTGTTCGAAGTGCTTGGTCCGCTGATGCGGGGGGCTGCCCGGTTGGGCGGATCCGTGGCCGCCGCGCAGCGCATTCATGCGATTACCGCACAGCGGCCCGCGCGGGAAGATCCGCAGGAACCGCAGGCCCTGCCCGATCGGGGCGCCATCGAGTTCGACGCCGTGCGCTATGCCTATCCGGGCCCGGCGGGGCTGCCCGGACTGCCCGTGCTCGACGGTGTGAGTCTGCGTATCGAGCCCGGCGAGCGCGTGGCCATTGTCGGGCCCAGCGGCGGCGGCAAATCCACGTTGCTGCATGTGCTGCTGCGCCTGGAAGATCCGCAGGCGGGCAGCGTGCGCTACGGCGGCGTAGACCTGCGCCGGGCGGCCCAGGCCGACTGGCATCGCCGCGTGGCCTGGCTGGCGCAGGATGCGCCGGTGTTCCTGGGCACTGTGCGCACCAATCTGCTGATCGGCGCGCCCGACGCGAGCGATGCCGCGCTCTGGGCAGCGCTGGACGCCGCCGGCCTGGCGAACTTTGTGCGGGCCCTGCCCGGCGGGCTGGACAGCTGGGTCGGGGAAACGGGCGCCACCCTGTCGGCGGGCCAGGCGCGCCGCCTGTGCCTGGCGCGCGCGCTGCTGGCCCCCGCGCCTGTGCTGGTGCTGGATGAACCCACCGCCGGCCTGGACGCCACCGCGCAGGAGGCATTCTTCCGCGATCTGGGTCGCGCCGCGCAGGGGCGTACCGTGCTGCTCGTGACCCACGCGGCGCTGCCGCCGGGTACGGTGCACCGATGCCTGGCGTTGCGTGGCGGCCGCCTGGCGGCCGTCGCGCTGGCCTAAGCCCGGCGGCACGGTTATAGTTCGCCTTGCTTCACTTTTCCGGGGCGTTCCCATGCAGACTGATACTGCCGAACTCATCCGGCGCACTATCCGCAGCGTTCCCGACTGGCCCCGCCCCGGGGTCGTGTTCCGCGATATCACGCCACTGCTACAAGACCCGCGCACCTTCCGCGTGCTTATCGACCTGTTCGTCTACCGTTATATGCGGCAAAGGCTGGACCTGGTGGCTGGCGTGGACGCGCGCGGCTTTATCGTGGGCAGTGTGCTGGCCTACGAGCTGAACCTGGGTTTCGTGCCGGTGCGCAAAGAGGGCAAGCTGCCTTATCGCACGGTGGCCGAGTCCTATAGCCTTGAATACGGCAATTCCACGGTCGAGATGCATACCGACGCGGTGCGCACCGGCCAGCGCGTCTTGCTGGTCGACGACCTGATCGCCACTGGCGGCACCATGCTGGCGGCCATCAAGCTGTTGCAGCGCCTGGGGGCCAATGTGGTCGAGGCCGCCGCCATTATCGACCTGCCCGAGCTGGGCGGTTCGGGCAAGGTTGCCGCCACCGGCACGCCGCTGTTCACGGTGTGCAGCTTCGATGGCGCCGCCTGACGACCGGCGCCGCCGTACAGGCCGGATGCGCCCGCAACCGTTACGCAAGCCTCTTTGCTGACGCTATGTCCGAAGAAATTCCTCGTAAAACGCGCGCCCAGGTGCGCGACGAACTGGCCGCGGCCAAGCGGGCCGGTGAGGTCTCGTTTGGCGAGCTGGATTATCCGCCGCCCGTCGCGCCGGCCGGTTCGCACAAGACCCGTTCTGAGGTGCGCGCCGAACTTGCGCAGGCGCGGGCCTCGGGCGAGCTGTCTTTCGGCGAGCTGGACTATCCCCCCGAGCCGCCCGTAGCCGCGGGCAAGACGCGCGCCCAGGTGCGCGCCGAGCTTGCCGCCGCCAAAGAGGCCGGCGAAGTCGGCTTCGGCGAACTGGATTATCCGCCCGACGGCCGCTAGTTGGTCTTGTTCGCCGCCATTGGCCGGCGTCGCCGCTACAAGAACAGCCGGTAGGCCGGATTGTCGGTTTCGTTCCAGTGCGGGTAGCCCAGCTCGGCCACGAAGCTCTTGAATTGCTTCTTGTCGGAGGGCGGCACCTGGATGCCGATCAGGATCTGGCCGTAGTCGGCGCCCTGATTACGGTAATGGAACAGGCTGATGTTCCAGTCGGGGTTCATGGCGCTTAGAAAGCGCATCAGTGCGCCCGGGCGTTCGGGAAATTCGAAGCGATACAGCAGCTCGTTGCTGGCGAGCGAGGACCGGCCGCCCACCATATGGCGCAAGTGAGTCTTGGCCATTTCATCGTGGGTGAGGTCCAGCGTGTCGAAGCCGTGGCGACGGAAGTTTGCGGCGATCTTGTCCGACTCGGATGGCGAGGCAACCTGCAGGCCCACGAATACGTGGGCGCGCGCGGGGTCGGAAATGCGGTAGTTGAACTCCGTCACGCTGCGGTGCCCCACCAGTTCGCAGAAGCGCCGGAAGCTGCCTCGCTGTTCGGGCATGCTGACTGCGAAAACCGCTTCGCGCATTTCGCCCACTTCGGCGCGTTCGGCCACGAAGCGCAGGCGGTCGAAGTTCATGTTGGCGCCGCAGGCGATGGCAACAAGAGTGGCGCCCTTGAGCTTGTGCGTGGCGGCATATTGCTTGGCGGCGGCCACCGCCATGGCGCCGGCGGGCTCGAGCACGCTGCGGGTATCCTGGAATACGTCTTTGATGGCCGCGCAGATGGCGTCGGTGTCGACCACCACGAAATCGTCGACATACTGGCGGGTCAGGCGGAACGTTTCGGCGCCGACCATCTTCACGGCGGTGCCATCGGAGAACAGGCCCACATCGTTGAGCTGCACGCGGCGCCCCGCGCGCACGCTGCGCAGCATGGCGTCGGAGTCATCGGTCTGCACGCCGATGATCTTGATCTCGGGGCGCAGCTGCTTGACGTAGGCGGCGATACCCGACACCAGCCCGCCGCCGCCGATGGCCACGAAAATGGCATCGATGGGGCCGGGATGCTGGCGCAGGATCTCCATGCCCACCGTACCCTGCCCGGCGATGACGTCAGGGTCGTCGAAAGGGTGCACGAAGGTAAGCTTTTCTTTCTTCTCGAGCGTCTGGGCGTGCTCGTAGGCATCCGTGAAGCTCTCGCCGGCCAGCACGACTTCGCCGCCCAGGCGCCGCACCGCGTCTATCTTGACTTGCGGGCTGGTGGTGGGCATGACGATGACGGCCCGGCAGCCCAGCCGCGATGCAGCCAGCGCGACCCCCTGCGCATGGTTACCCGCCGAGGCGGCGATGACGCCCCGGTTGCGCGCCGCGGGTGGCAGGTTGGCCATTTTGTTGTACGCCCCGCGCAGCTTGAAGCTGAAAACCGCCTGGGTATCTTCACGCTTGAGCAGCACCGTGTTCGAAATTCGCTGGGACAGCAGGGGAGCGGGGTCTAGCGGGGATTCGACGGCGACGTCATAGACCTTCGAGGTCAGGATGCGTTTTAGATAATCGGCGGACATAGTGGCTTTGGGGCCGCGTGTAGGAAGGTTGAAGCGGTGGGGGGATTATTGCATGCGGCATTTGGGGAGGAGGTGTTCCTTCTGATGACGTCGCGGGGGGAGGGGGCGCGAAGCCCGGCTTCACGGTGCCGTCGGGCGCCCTGTGCGCCCGGCCCGCCCGCGCCGCCCTGCGCGGCGCGGGCGGGCCATTCGGGCAAGGATTGTGTCGGGGATTTGTATATGCGGGGTGGTGTCAGACACCGAGGGCATGGGTTGATGCCTGACCCGAGAAAATTGGTCGGTGTCTGACACCTGGAGTGCGATAGGCGCTTGCTTGATGCGAGGTGTCAGACACCGAGGGCATTGGTGGATGTCTGAGCCGAGAAAATTCGTCGGTGTCAGACACCGGGAGCGCATCGGCATATCCATCGATCGGCGCCAGCCACCGGCCCACACGCCATCCCCATCCCCTATGCGAATGCATTTTCCAGGCCGCGCAGGGCGGCCCGGAAAATGCGGCCCTGTGCGATTTTCCCTTCCACGCCAATGCGGCGTTCAACATGCAAGAATCCGATCCGCCCCGGCGATGCATCATCGGTATTCCACTGCGAGTCGTGGGCGGGAGGCGTGGGGCCGCGGCGCCTCGGGGGCGGATCGGGCGCGCGGGGCGCCCGACGGCCCCGTGAAGCCAAGGCCCCACGCCTCCCGCCCACGACGCCAACAGAACCCCAACACCCCCCCAAAAACGCCACCCCAAACCAGCTAAACTGCCGCCCATCATGGAAGAAAGCCTGCTGAACGCCGTACATTGGATGCTGGCGCTGGTGGCGTTGCCCGTGGTCGGATTGCCGGCCATTTTCGTGGTCAGCGTCATTTCGGCGACCCTCTTGCCGCTGGGCTCCGAGCCGGCGGTTTTCGGCTTTGTGAAGCTGGCGCCCGACATGTTCTGGCCGGCCGTACTGGTCGCCACCGCCGGCAACACCATCGGCGGAGCCATTAGTTACGCCATGGGCCTGGGCGTCCACCGCGCCCTGGAACGATGGCGGGAAAAACACCCCCACCCGCATCCCGACGGGCACCCTGGCCACCCCGGCGGGCCCGCCGACCGCATGCGCGGGCGCTGGCACCTGCATGCCCACGACTGGCTGCACCGGATCGGCCCGCCGGCCCTGCTGCTGTCGTGGCTGCCGGCCGTGGGCGACCCGCTGTGCGCCGTGGCGGGCTGGCTGCGCCTGGCGTTCTGGCCGTGCGTGCTGTACATGGCCATCGGCAAGTTTGCCCGGTACACCATCATGACGGCCGGCCTGCTGTGGTTCTTTCCGCAGCCCGTGTAGGCCTCTCGCACGCGGCGCCGCGACGGCGCTGCCGGCGTCCGGTCCGGCGGGCCCGGGCGGCCGCCGCGCACAATGTCATAAAATGATTCTTTAAGGGCCTTTCCCTACCGTTGTCCATGAACGCCCCCCTCGCCAGCCAAATCCTGTCCGCGGCGATCCCGCCCGCGGCCACATCTCGCCTACGCGAAATCCCGTACAACTACACGTCGTTCTCCGACCGTGAGATCGTCGGCCGCCTGCTGGGCGACGATGCCTGGCAGTGGCTGACCGACCTGCGCGGCGAGCGCCGCACCGGCCGCTCGGCGCGCATGCTGTACGAAGTGCTGGGCGACATCTGGGTCGTCAGCCGCAACCCCTACCTGCAGGACGACCTGCTCGACAACCCCAAGCGCCGCAGGCTGCTCATCGAGGCCCTGCATCATCGCCTGGCCGAGATCGAGAAGCGCCGCGAACCCGACGTGCCGGCCCTGGAAGGCCATGATCCGCACCGCGACGCCAAGGTGGGCGAGCTGCTGGCGCGGGCGCGTTCGGCCGTGGCGGCTTTCGAAAGCCAGTTCGACCAGACGGCGCACCTGCGCAAGCAGGCCGTGAAAGTGCTGGGCCGGTTCACTGCGCGCGGCAACATCAAGTTCGATGGCCTGTCACGCGTGTCGCACGTCACCGACGCGACCGACTGGCGGGTGGAATATCCATTCGTCGTGCTCACGCCCGACAACGAAGAAGAAATCGCTGCCCTGGTGCGCGCCTGCATCGAGCTGGGCCTGACCATCGTGCCGCGCGGCGGCGGCACCGGTTATACCGGCGGGGCCATTCCGCTGACCTGGAAGTCTGCGGTCATCAACACCGAAAAGTTCGACGCCCTGGGGCCGGTCGAGTCCTGTATTCTGCCCGGGCTGACCGAGCCGGTGGCGGTCATTCATGCCGGGGCTGGCGTGGTGACCAAGCGCGTCGCCGAAGCCGCCGAACAGGCCGGCCATGTGTTCGCCGTAGACCCCACCTCGGCCGAAGCCTCGTGCGTGGGCGGCAACATCGCGATGAACGCCGGCGGGAAAAAGGCCGTGCTGTGGGGCACTGCGCTGGACAACCTGGCCTGGTGGCGCATGGTCGATCCCGACGGCAACTGGCTCGAAGTCACTCGCCTGGACCACAACCTGGGCAAGATCCACGACGTGGACGTCGCGCGCTTCGAGCTCAAGTGGTTCGACGGCGCCGGCAAGCCGGGCGAAAAGCTCATCAAGACCGAACAGCTTGAAATCGCCGGCCGCGCATTCCGCAAAGAAGGCCTGGGCAAGGATGTCACCGACAAGTTCCTGGCCGGCCTGCCGGGCGTGCAGAAAGAAGGCTGCGATGGCCTGATCACGTCCGCCCGCTGGATTCTGCATCGCATGCCGCGCCACACCCGCACGGTGTGCATGGAGTTCTTCGGCCAGGCGCGCGACGCCATTCCGTCCATCGTCGAGGTCAAGGCCTATCTCGATGGCGAAGGCCGCGCACGCGGCGCCATTCTTGCCGGCCTGGAGCATCTCGACGAACGCTATCTGCGCGCGGTGGGCTATGCCACCAAGAGCAAGCGCGGCACGCTGCCCAAGATGGTGCTGATCGGCGACATCGTGGGCGATGACGAAGACGCCGTGGCCACTGCTGCCAGCGAGGTCGTGCGGCTGGCCAATACCCGCCATGGCGAAGGTTTCGTGGCCGTCAGCGCCGAGGCCCGCAAGAAATTCTGGCTCGACCGCTCGCGCACGGCGGCCATCGCCCGGCATACCAACGCCTTCAAGATCAACGAAGACGTGGTCATCCCGCTGTCGCGCATGGGCGAATACACCGACCATATCGAGCGCATCAACATCGAGCTGTCCACGCGCAACAAGCTCAGGCTGCTCGAAGCGCTGGACGCTTTCCTGGCGGCGCCGCTGCCCATCGGCAAGATCGAAGACGCGGAAGACGGCCCGGCCCGGGCCGAACAGCTGGCCGAGCGCACCCGCCAGGCCATTGACGTGCTGGCGCAGGTGCGGCGTCGCTGGCAGTGGCTGCTGGACAACCTGGATATGCCGCTGCACCAGGCGCTGCCCGACCTGCCGGGCCTGGGCCTGGCGCCGCTGCAGGGCGCCTTGGCCGACCGGGTGGCCGCGCAGCCCGACGTCACGCTGTTCAGCGTGCTGCAGGACCGCACGGTGCGCGTGTCCTGGAAAACCGAAGTGCTGGCGCCGCTGCAAGGCATTTTCTCGGGCAACATGGGCAAGCACGTGGTCGACGAACTCAAGGCGATCCACGCCCGCGTGCTCAAGAGCCGTGTATTCGTCGCCCTGCACATGCACGCCGGCGACGGCAACGTGCACACCAACATTCCCGTCAACTCCGACGACTACGAAATGCTGACCGAGGCGCACCAGGCGGTGGCCCGCATCATGCAGATCGCGCGCGACCTGGACGGGGTGATATCGGGCGAGCACGGCATCGGCCTGACCAAGTACGAATTCCTTACCGAAGCCGAACTGGCGCCGTTCCAGGAATACAAGCGGCGCGTCGATCCGCGCGGCCACTTCAACGCGGGCAAGCTGATGCCCGGCGCTGACCTGCGCCATGCCTGGACCCCCAGCTTCAACCTGATGGGCCACGAATCGCTGATCATGCAGCAAAGCGATATCGGCGCCATTTCCGAATCCATCAAAGACTGTCTGCGTTGCGGCAAATGCAAGCCGGTTTGCGCGACCCACGTGCCGCGCGCCAACCTGCTGTATTCGCCTCGCAACAAGATCCTGGCGACCTCGCTGCTGGTCGAGGCTTTCCTGTACGAAGAGCAGACCCGCCGCGGCGTCAGCCTGAAGCACTGGGAAGAATTCGAAGACGTCGCCGACCACTGCACGGTCTGCCACAAGTGCTACAACCCTTGCCCGGTGGACATCGACTTCGGCGACGTATCCATGAACATGCGCGCGCTGCTGCGCCGCATGGGTCGCAAGTCGTTCAACCCGGGCACCGCGGCGGCAATGTTCTTCCTGAATGCCAAGGACCCGGCCACCATCAACGCCACGCGCAAGGCCATGGTGGGCGTGGGCTACAAGGCGCAGCGCCTGGCACACGACCTGCTGTCGGGCATTGCGCGCAAGCAGACGGCGCATCCGCCGGCCACGGTGGGCAAGCCGCCGTTGCGCGAGCAGGTGGTCCACTTCGTCAACAAGAAGATGCCGGGCGGCCTGCCCAAGCAAAGCGCGCGCAAGCTGCTGGACATCGAAGACGCCAATTACGTACCCATCATCCGCGACCCCAAGGCCACCACTGCGGATACCGAGGCGGTGTTCTATTTTCCGGGCTGCGGATCGGAGCGGCTGTTCTCGCAAGTGGGGCTGGCCACGCAGGCCATGCTCTGGCATGCGGGGGTGCAAACCGTGCTGCCGCCGGGCTACCTGTGCTGCGGGTATCCCCAGCGCGGCAACGGCATGAACGACAAGGCCGAACAGATCATCACCGACAACCGCGTGTTGTTCCACCGCGTGGCCAATACGCTGAACTACCTGGACATCAAGACCGTGGTGGTCAGCTGCGGCACATGCTATGACCAGTTGGCGGGCTACGAATTCGACAAGATCTTCCCGGGTTGCCGCCTGATAGACATCCACGAATACCTGCTTGAAAAAGGCATCAAGCTCGACGGGGTGCAGGGCGTGCGCTACGTGTACCACGACCCCTGCCATACCCCCATGAAGCTGCAGGAGCCCATGAAAACGGTGCGTGCGCTGGTGGGCGATGGCGCGATCAAGACCGACCGGTGCTGCGGCGAATCCGGCACGCTGGCGGTGACGCGCCCCGATGTGTCTACCCAGGTGCGCTTTCGCAAGCAGGAAGAACTGAACAAGAACCAGGCCGCCGTGCGCCAGGATGGCTACGCGGGCGAGGTCAAGATGCTGACGTCATGTCCGTCGTGCCTGCAGGGCCTGTCGCGCTATCAGCAGGATACGTCCATGCAGGCCGACTACATCGTGGTCGAAATGGCTCGCCACATCCTGGGCGAGCAATGGATGGAAGACTACGTCCGGCGCGCCAATGCCGGCGGCATCGAACGCGTGCTGGTGTAAGCCGCTGCCGTGCGCGTAGCCATAATCGGGGGCGGCCCGGCGGGCCTGATGGCGGCCGAGGTCCTGGCGCGCCGGGGCATACAGGCCGACGTATACGACAGCATGCCGTCGGTGGGCCGCAAGTTCCTGCTGGCGGGGCGCGGCGGGCTCAACCTGACGCATAGCGAACCTGCGGGGCGCTTCAGCCAGCGATACGGCGCGCGCAGCGCCGCCGTGGCCGGCTGGCTGCGGCACTTTGATGCCGACGCGATGCGCGAATGGGCGCATGGGCTGGGCATAGATACGTTCGTCGGCTCGTCCGGCCGGGTGTTCCCGCGCGAAATGAAGGCGGCCCCGCTGTTGCGAGCCTGGCTGTCGCGGCTGCGCGCGGCCGGCGTGCGCCTGCACATGCGGCACCGCTGGACGGGCTGGCCCGACGCCGCCGCGGCCGCGGCGCACACGCTGCACTTCGATACTCCGCAGGGCGCCGTGGTGGCGCAGGCCGACGCCGTCGTCCTGGCGCTGGGCGGAGCAAGCTGGGCGCGCCTGGGCTCGGACGGCGCCTGGGTGCCCGGCCTGCGGGCGTGCAGGGTGGACGTCGCGTCATTGCGGCCCGCCAATTGCGGCTTCGATGTCGACTGGAGCGCTCATCTGCGCGAACGCTGCGCCGGCATGCCCGTGAAATCCGTGGCCATGGCGCCCGACGACCATGGCGCGCCGGGCACATGGCGGCGCGGCGAGTTCGTGTTGACCGCCACCGGGGTCGAGGGCAGCCTGGTCTATGCCTTGTCCGCGCCGCTGCGCGACGCCATCGATGCGCGGGGCGCGACAGTGGCGTGGCTGGATTTGCTGCCCGATCTGTCTGCCGACCGCGTGGCCGCCCAGGTGGCGCATCCGCGCGGTGCGCGTTCAATGGCCAGCCATCTGCAGAGCCGGCTCGGGCTCAAGGGAGTCAAGGCGGCTTTGCTGCGGGAATGCGCCGAGCCCCAGGCCTGGAGCGATATGGCGCTGCTGGCCCGCTGCATCAAGGCGCTGCCGGTGCGCCTGCTGCGTGCCCGCCCGATCGACGAGGCCATCAGCAGCGCGGGCGGTGTGACCCTGGAAGCCCTTGATTCCGGCCTGATGCTCAAGGCGCTGCCCGGCGTCTTTTGCGCCGGCGAAATGCTGGACTGGGAAGCGCCCACGGGCGGCTATCTGCTGACCGCCTGCATGGCCAGCGCCGTGGTGGCCGCCGAAGCGGTACACGCCTATCTGGACGCGCCCCTGGCCGCCTGACGGCGTACCAGGGGTGTCAGGCTTGCGGCACGGTGCGCACCGCGATGCCGGCTTTTGACAAGGCATCGCGCAGCGCCTGCGCGAACACCCTGGCGTTGGGCTGGTCGCCGTGGATGCACAGGGTATCCGCGCGCACCGGCACGTCGCGGCCGCTGACCGAGCGCACCACGCCGTCTTGCACCATGCGCAGCACCTGCGCCAGCGACGCGCCCACCTCTTCGATCATTGCGCCCGGCTGGCTGCGCGGCGTCAGCGAGCCGTCGTCCTGATACGAGCGGTCGGCGAACACTTCATGGGCGGCCCGCAGGCCCAGTGTTTCGGCCTCGCTGACCAGGTGGCTGCCGGCCAGGCCGTACAGCACCAGGCTGGCGTCGACATCGCGCACCGCGCGGCAGATGGCCTGCGCCAGCGCCGCGTCCTTGGCTGCCATGTTGTACAGCGCCCCGTGCGGCTTGACGTGGTGCAGGCGCGTGCCCTGGCTGGCGGCCACGCCGGCCAGCGCGCCCACCTGGTAAACCACCATGTCGTAGGCTTCTTGGGGCGTGATCTGCATGGTGCGGCGGCCGAAGCCGGCCAGGTCGGGCAGGCTCGGATGGGCGCCTACCGCCACGTTGCGGTCCCGCGCCGCGGTCACTGTCTTGCGCATGGTGGACGGGTCGCCGCCATGGAAGCCGCACGCGACGTTGGCCGACGTGACGAAATCCAGGACGGCCTCATCGTTGCCCATGGTCCAGGCGCCGTAGCTTTCGCCCATGTCGCAGTTAAGGTCGATGGCGGAACTCATGTGGGTGTCCTCAAGCGTGAAGCAGGACGCGCAGCGGCGACAGGGCATCCTGCAATTGGGCAAAAGCGTCTTCGCGATCGCTGTCGAGTTGTTGGGCCTCGTCCAGGTTGACGCGCGCAAAGCGCACCGCCTGACCGGGGCCCATCTGCGCCAGTGCCGGCAAATCGGCCGTGATCACCTGCGCGATCTTGGGGTAGCCGCCGGTGGTCTGGCGATCGGCCATCAGCACAATGGCTTGGCCGCCCGCGGGCACTTGTACGGTGCCATAGTTGATCGCCTCGGACAAGATCTGACGCGGGGCCGCCATGGCCAGCGGCGGGCCGTCCAGGCGGTAGCCCATGCGGTCGGATTGCGGGCTGATGCGGAATTCCGCGTGCAGCAGCTGATGGCGCGCGTCATCGGTGAACTCGTCCCAATGCGCGCCCGGCAGCACGCGGATATGACGGCGTGGCTGCACGGCCAGGGGGGAAGGCAGGTAGATGCGCAGTTGCCAGAGGCCCTGCGCGAGCTGGTCGAGTGCCTCGGGTTGCGTGGGCAGGGAGGCACGCAGGCCGATGGTGTCGCCCTTGGCCAGGGCGCGCCCCGCATGCCCGCCGAAGCCGCCGCGCAAGTAGGTGCTGCAACTGCCCAGAACGGGTTCCAGCGCGTAACCGCCATGCACCGCCAGGTAGGCGCGTATGCCGCCGTCGGGACGGGCCGTGCGAAAGGCCAGCACATCGCCGGCGCGCGCCACCAGCGGGCGATGGCAGGGCACCGGGTCGCCGTTGAGCGTGGCCTGCAGGTCGGCCCCGCCGATGGCAAAGCAGGCGGGGGCATCGAACTGCAGCGTCGGGCCGGCCAGCGTGATCTCGAGCGTGGCCAGGTCGGCCTCATTGCCCGCCAGCAGGTTGGCCAGTCGATGCGAACGGGCGTCCATGACGCCGCCCACGGGCACCCCCAGGTGCTGGCTGCCGGTGCGGCCCATGTCCTGGAAGCTGGTGAGCAGCCCGGGCTTGAGAACGGTAATGCTCATCGCGCGGCCTCGCGCAGGCGGCGGAACTCCGCGGGGCCGATAGGCACGAAACGCACGCGGTCGCCGGGTTGCAGCAGGGTGGGCGCGTCGCTTGCCGGGTCGAAGAGCACGGCGGGCGTGGCGCCGATGATGTTCCAGCCGCCCGGCGACTGGCTGGGGTACAGCACGGTCTGCCGGTTGGCGACAGCCACCGAGCCGGCGGGCACGGCGGTGCGCGGCGACGCCCGGCGCGGGATGTCGAGGCGGGCGTCGTGCACGCCCATATACGGGGCGCCCGGGGCGAACCCCAGCATGAAAACCAGGCTCTCGGCGCCGCTGTGCAATTCGATGACGGCTTCGGGCGACAGGCCGGCATGGCGCGCCACGTCGGGCAGGTCGGGGCCGTATTGGCCGCCATAGCAGACGGGAAGCTCCACGTGCCGGCCGGTCTGTGTGTCGGCCGCCACCCCCTGGGCAAGCAGCGGCTCTATCCGGGCGGCCAGTTCTTCGTAGCGCGGGCGCTGCCCGCCACCCGGCCGGTAATGCACCGCCACCGTGACGAACGACGGCACCACGTCGGTTACGCCCGGCAGCTGCGCCAGGCGCAGCGCCTGCGCGGCGGCCAGGCACAGCCGGCCGACCTCGACATCAATGCTGTCGCCAAAGCGGATCAGCAGGCAGCGATCGCCTTGCGGCTCGATACGCCATGGCGGCGCGGGGGCGGGTGGGGGCGTGGTCAACAGCTTGGCGGCCCGTAGTCGGTTACTTGGCGAAGAGGGAATCCATGTTCTTGAACGACTTGAATTCCAGCGCGTTGCCCGACGGATCGAGGAAGAACATGGTGGCCTGCTCACCCACTTCGCCCTTGAAGCGGATGTAGGGCTCGATGACGAACTTGGTGCCCGCGTCGGTCAGCTTCTTGGCCAGGGCTTCCCAGTCTTGCATCGGCAGCACGGCGCCGAAGTGGCGTACCGGCACGTCGTGCGAATCGACCGAGCTGGTGGACTTGTGGCCGCATTCGTCCGGCGACAGGTGCGCGACGATCTGGTGACCATAGAAGTTGAAGTCCACCCATTCGTCGGAGCTGCGCCCTTCGGGACAGCCCAGCAGCTCGCCATAGAAGGCGCGGGCCTCGGCAAGGTCGCGTACGGGGAACGCCAGGTGGAAGGGGGGCAGGGTTGCAGGTGTGCTCATACGGGCTCCGGATTGCGGCAAGAGTAAATCAAAATCAAGCGTCGGGGCGGGCCGCCCGGCAACGGGCACGGCCGGCTCGCGCAGGCCTATCAGTTTAGAGATTGTTTTTTTGATCCAAAAGCGATATTTTTTTGCCCTGAGCATCAAAAAAATCGATAGTGATACGCGAATTCAAAACCTTCATGGCGGTGGCGCGCGCCGGTACGTTTACGGCGGCTGGCCGCCAGCTGGGGCTGACCCAGTCTGCCGTCAGCGCGCAGATGCGCCGGCTCGAAGACTATCTGGGCGTGACGCTGTTCGAGCGCACCGCCAAATCGGCGGTACTCAGCGCGTCAGGCCGCGAGATGCTGCCACAGGCCGAAGAAATCGTGGCGCTGGCCGAACGCATCGCCGGCGCGGCAAGGGCGGGCCACATCAGCGGGCTGCTGCGCGTGGGCGCCATTGCCTCGGCCCAGCAAAGCCTGCTGGTGGACGCCCTGGTGCAGTTTCGCGATGCGTTTCCCGATGTGCGCGTGCGTATCGTGCCGGGCGTGTCGCTGTCTTTGCTGGGACAGGTCGACGCCGCGGAAATCGACATGGCCGTCCTGATACGCCCGCCGTTTGCGCTGCCGCCCGAGCTGGCCTGGCGGCCGCTGCTGCGCGAACCCATGGCGCTGGCGGTTCCCGCCGGTTTGCCTGCCCGGCCATGGCGCGAGCTGCTGGCCAGCCAGCCATTCATCCGCTACGACCGCACGTCGTTCGGCGGCCGCCTGGTGGATATGTTCCTGAAGAAGCACCGCATTGCGGTGCGCGAGGCGATCGAACTGGACGAAATGGAGGCCATCGCCAACCTGGTCAGGCGCGGCCTGGGCGTGGCGCTGTTGCCGCGCACGCGCCGCTTTGATGACCGGGGCCTGGACCTGTACGACCTGGGCGAAGCCGGCTTTACCCGCGATATCGGCCTGATCGTGCGCCTGCCGCACGACCCGGCCTCGTTGGCAGGGCACCTGGCCGAATGTCTGCTGAACGCCGCGGGCATGTCCTGCGGCGGCTAAGGCCGGCGGGCGCCAGTTTGCCCGCCGCTCAGGGCGTGCGGATCACGTCGCAGCGCACGGTGATGGGGTGGCTGCACAGCGCGGTCATGACGGCGTCGCTGACTTCGCCATCCACATCGGTGATCACGTAGCCGATCTGGCCGCGCGTCTGCAGGTTCTGGCTGAGGATGTTCAGCCCCTGATCGGCGAGCAGGCTGTCCAGGGCGCCCAGCGCGCCGGGGGCATTGCGGTGCACGTGCAGGATGCGCGCGGCGCCGGCCGGCTCCAGATAGGGCAGTTCAGGGAAATTGACGGCGCTCTTGGTTGTGCCCGATTGCAGGAAGCGCACCAGTTTCTCGGCCACTTCGCGGCCGATGTTTTCCTGGGATTCCTGGGTGCTGCCGCCGATGTGCGGGGTAAGCAGCACGTTGGGCAAGCCGATCAAGGGGCTGTCAAGGGGTTCGTCCACGCCCTTGGGTTCGACCGGAAATACATCGAGCGCCGCGCCGGCCAGATGGCCCGATGTCAGGGCGGCGTGCAGCGCGGCAATGTCCACGACGGTGCCGCGCGATGCATTGATAAGAATAGCGCCACGCTTCATGCGGGCCAGCGCATCGGCGTCGATAATGTTCTGTGTGCTCTTGCCGCCGGGCACATGCAGCGTCACGACGTCGGCTTGCTGCAGCAATTCATCGAGCGACCCTGCGGGGCGGGCGTTGCCCAGCGGCAGCTTGGCTTCCACGTCGTGATACACCACGCGCATGCCCATCGCTTCGGCCAGCGTGCCGACCTGGGAGCCGATGTTGCCATAGCCCACGATACCCAGCGTCTTGCCGCGGGTCTCGAACGCGCCGGCGGCCGACTTGTCCCAGTGGCCCAGGTGTACGCGCGCGTTCTTCTCGGGGATGCGGCGCAGCAGCAGGATGGCCTCGCCCAGCACCAGTTCGGCTACCGAGCGGGTGTTGGAAAACGGCGCATTGAACACCGGCACGCCGCGCTGCATGGCGGTGTTCAGGTCGACCTGGTTGGTGCCGATGCAGAAGCACCCCACCACGCGCAGATCGGGCGCGGCCGCCAGCGCTTCGGCGTCAAGGTGCGTGCGTGAGCGGATGCCCGCCACCTGCGCATCGCGCAGGGCCGCATGCAGTTCGGCGGGCGGCAGCGCGCTGGCGTGCGTGACGATATCGGTGTAGCCCGCGGCGGTGAAGACGTCGCGCGCGCGGGGGTGGATATTTTCAAACAGGACGATCTGGGCCATAGAAGCTTGGTGCAAGAATGGAAGGTGATGCCCGTATTGTGGCGCAGTTCGCGCGCGCAACGCACAGAGGCCATTTGGCCGGTGTGGCGATCAGGCCGCCACGATCCGTTCCGCGGGGAAATGCAGGGCAAACGTGCTGCCCTTGCCGACTTCGCTGGTGATCAGCAGTTCGGCATCGTGCCGGATGGCGATGTGTTTGGTGATGGCCAGGCCCAGCCCTGTGCCGCCGGCGGCGCGCGAGCGGCCGCGGTCGACCCGGTAGAAGCGCTCGGTCAGCCGCGGCAGATGCGGCGCCGCGATGCCGATGCCGGTGTCCTGCACGCTGAAGCGCGCCCCGCCGTCGGGTTCGCTGCGCCATTGCACGGTGATCGTGCCGCCGTCGGGCGTGTAACGCACGGCATTGGTCAGCAGGTTCGACATCGCCGAAGCCAGCTCGGTTTCGGCGCCGAGCACATCGAGTGATTCGTCGATATTCCACGAGAATTCGTGGCGCCCTCCGGACAGGGCCTCTATCTGCTCGCGCGCCCTGCGCAGCAGCGCGGGCAGGTCCACGGCGTGAGGGTCCGATCCCGGCGAGGATTCCAGCGTCGACAGTGTCAGCAGGTCTTCCACGATGGCCTGCATGCGGCGCGCCTGCTCGTGCATCAGGCCCAGGTATTGTTCGCGCTGCGAGTCGTCCAGGGCCTCGGGCGGCATGTCGCGCAGCGTTTCCAGAAAACCCGCCAGCACCGTCAGCGGCGTGCGCAGTTCGTGCGATACGTTGGCCACGAAATCGCGGCGCGTGGTCTCAAGCTTTTCAATCTGCGTGACATCGCGCGTGATCAACAGGCGCCGGTTGCTGGCATACGCAGCCAGATGCATCATCATGACGCGTTCCTGGTCGCCGTGCGCCAGGCGCACCAGCACCGGTTCGGGCCAGCTGTCGCGATGCGCGTAAGCCACGAACTCCGGATCGCGCAGCAGGTTGAGCAGGTTGGTGCCCCGGTCGGCGGGCAGGCTCAGCCCCAGATGGTGCCGCGCCACCCGGTTGCACCAATCGATCTGGAAGTCTTCATTGAGCGTGACCACGCCGTCGGGCAGGGCCTGGGCAGCGGCCAGCATGCCTTGCATGGTGGCGCGCGTCTCGGCCAGTTCGCGCGCCCGCGCCCGGGTATAGCGGTAAAGCGGCGCAAGTATGTCGTCCCAGGGGCCCACGGACGCCGGCGGAGACGTTTCGGGGTGGTGCGCCCAACGCGATACCGCGCTCAGGCGCCAGCTGCGCCAGAACAACAAGCCCAGCAGGGCCGCGCAGAAGACCACCCAGCCGGCGGGTGCGCCCGCCAGCCAGTGCACAAACAACGCAAAGGCCGCCCACAGGGCGACCAGGAAAATAGTGCGCAGCCAGATCATCGTGGCGTTTTACCGTGCCGGCACTTGTGCGGTAAACCGGTAGCCGCTGCCGCGCACCGTTTCGACATGCACGTCGTGGCCGGTGGGTTCCAGCGCCTTGCGCAGGCGGCGTATGTGCACGTCCACCGTGCGCTCTTCCACGAATACGTGATCGCCCCAGACCTGGTCCAGCAATTGCGAGCGCGAGAACACCCGTTCCGGGTGCGTCATGAAAAAGTGCAGCAGGCGGAACTCGGTGGGGCCGATCGACAGCGGCTGTTCGTTGCCCGACAGGCGGTGGGTAACCGGGTCGAGCTTCAGGCCGCCCACATCGATGATGTCGTCGGTGAGCTGCGGCGCGCGGCGGCGCAGCACCGCCTTGATGCGGGCCATCAGCTCTTTGGGCGAGAAGGGCTTGGTGATGTAGTCGTCGGCGCCGGCTTCCAGGCCATCGACCTTGTCCTGTTCGGCGCCCTTGGCGGTAAGCATGATCACCGGCACCGCCCGCGTGCGCTCGTCGTCGCGCAGCTTGCGCGCCAGGCTCAGCCCCGAGGTGCCGGGCAGCATCCAGTCGAGCAGGATGAGGTCGGGCAGTTCGGCGCGGATCAGCGTCTGCGCCTGTTCAGCGTCGAAAGCGCGAAGCACCTTGTGGCCGGCAAAAGACAGGTTGACGGCAATAAGTTCCTGGATGGCGGGTTCGTCTTCGACGACAAGAATGGTGCTGGACATGGCGGTCGAGGCAGTCAATGTTCAAGTGGGCGCTTCTGCGGCGCGAACATTGCGATAGTATGGCCGGAATATTTCAGGTATGTGACCAGGCAGGGGCGGCACGGCGTTTTCGTGCCGGCCGGCCGGTGCGGCGCGGCCTCGATCGGCTACCATTGCGTCATATACCGGGATACCAGCCATGCAACAGAACCCTGCCACTCCATCCGAGCCCGAACACGGCACGACGCATTTCGGCTTCCAGTCGGTGCCCGAAACCGAGAAAGCCCGCAAAGTTGCCGAGGTGTTCCATTCCGTGGCCTCGCGCTACGACGTCATGAACGACCTGATGTCGGGCGGACTGCACCGCGTCTGGAAGGCCTTCACCATCGGGCGCGCGGCGATCCGCCCCGGCATGAAAGTGCTGGACATCGCCGGCGGCACGGGCGACCTGGCGCGCGCCTTCGCGCGGCGGGCCGGCCCTTCGGGCGAAGTATGGCTCACCGACATCAACGATTCGATGCTGCGCGTGGGCCGCGATCGCCTGACCGACGCCGGCCTGCTGCTGCCCATTGCCGTGTGCGACGCCGAGCGTCTGCCGTTTCCATCGGGTTATTTCGATCGCGTCAGCGTGGCGTTCGGCCTGCGCAACATGACCCACAAAGACCGCGCGCTGGCCGAAATGACGCGCGTGCTCAAGCCGGGCGGCAAGCTGCTGGTGCTGGAGTTTTCCCGGGTCGCCAAGCCGCTGGCCCCCGCCTATGACTGGTATTCCTTCAACGTGCTGCCCTGGCTGGGCAAGCGGGTCGCGGGCGACGAAGCCAGCTACCGCTACCTGGCCGAGTCCATCCGCATGCACCCCGACCAGGACACTCTGGCTGGCATGATGCGCACCGCCGGTCTCGAGCGCGTGCAGTACTTCAACCTGACGGCCGGCGTGGCCGCCCTGCACGAGGGCGTGCGGCTGGCCTGACCCCCCGCAGGGGGGAACTTGTCGCCCGCGGGCTTGTCCGTTATTCTCTGGGTATTCAGTTAGTTGTAAGAAACCCTCCGGCAGAGACGCCGGCCGCACTGCGGCCTGCTCGCGCCCCTGGCCGGAAGCCCCTCGCGGCGCCTCGCCCGGCGCCCGTGCCCCAAGGAGTCACATCTTATGTTTCGTTCCCGATTCACCCGGTTGCTGGCCGCGGCGCTGATCGCCGTTGCGGGCAGCGCCATGATGGCCGTGTCGTTCGACGCCGAGGCCCGCCGCATGGGCGGCGGCAGCAGCGTCGGCCGCCAGTCCAGCAACGTCATGCAGCAGCGGCAGGCCACGACGCCGCCGGCCACCACCACCAACCGCAGCGCGGCGCCCGCCACCGGCGCCGCCGCAGGCACGGCAGCGGCCGGCGCCGCCGCCAAGAGCGGCATGTCGCGCTGGCTGGGCCCCATCGCTGGCATCGCGGCGGGCCTGGGCATTGCCGCGCTCCTGTCGCACCTGGGGCTGTCGGGCGCCTTCGCCGAGTTCCTGTCCAGCATGCTGCTGATCGCGCTGGTGGTGTTTGCCGTCATGTTCATCGTGCGCCGCCTGCGCGGCGCGGGTCCGCGCACGGCCACGCAGGGCGCCTACGGTGCCCACTCGGCCCGCCAGGACGGCTCCGGCCAGTCGCAGCAGTCCATGTGGCGCCAGGCCGCCACCCCGGCGCCGGCCCAACCGGCCGCCGCGGCTTCGGCCGCCGTTGCGGCGGCTCCGGCTGCCGTTGCGCAGCCCGCCGACGGCGACACCAACAACTGGTATATCCCTGGCGACTTCAACAGCACCGAGTTCCTGGCCAAGGCCAAAGAGCAGTTCGTGAAAATCCAGGCCATCTGGGACAGCGGCGACACCGACCGCCTGCGCGAATTCCTTACCGACGACCTGATCGCCGAACTGAAGCAGCAGCTGGCCGAGCGCGGCGCCGCGCCCAACCAGACCGAAGTCGTGCTGCTCAACGCCGAACTGCTGGGTATTGAAACGGTGTCCGACGGCCACCTGGCCAGTGTGCGCTTCTCGGGCATGCTGCGCGAAGCCCCCGGCACCGAGGCCTTCCGCTTCGAAGAGGTCTGGAACCTGTTCAAGCCCCAGCAAGGCGGCTGGCTTCTTGCCGGCATCCAGCAGATTCCCGTCGAATACGCCAGCTGAGCCTGGCGTGGCGTTCCCGCGGATCGCGGCGCGGCCTGTCCGCAGCCGCCACCGCGGGCGCGGGCGGGCGTCCGACCCGGTAAACTCCGGGTTTGTCCGTTAAATCGGCCGGGCCCGCGGGCACGCCGGCCCGCCTAGCACTGATGCAGCCTTTTCCTTTTCTTCCCACCCCGGCGCGCGTGGCTGTCCGCGCGCTGAACGCCTTGCTGGCCCGCGAACCCTGGGCGCGCGAACGCCTGGAGCGCCACGCAGGCAAGACGGTGCGGTTCGTGCTCGGCGGCTTTACGGCGGGCCTGGCGATCAACAGCGACGGCTACGCCGACCAGGCCGATGCGGCCGTGGTGCCCGACGTAACGCTCACGGTCGATCCGGCCAAGTTCAATCCCCTGCGCCTGCTGCCCGGCCAGGAACGCCCCGACGTGGCCGAGGCCACGCACATTTCGGGCGAGGCCGCGCTGGCCCGGGTGGTGGCCGACCTGGCCGCCCACCTGCGCTGGGACCCCGAAGACGACCTGGCGCGGCTGGTGGGCGATATTCCCGCGGCGCGCCTGACCGCCGGCGCGCGCGCGGCCAACGAGGGCCTGCGCTCGGCCACCGCGGCCGTGGCCCGCAATGTGTCTGAATACCTGTCCGAAGAGCGCGGCGTGCTGGCGGGCGCGCCGCTGCTGGCCCAGTGGCGGCTCGACCACGCCGACCTGGTCACGCGCGCAGACGACCTGCGGCGTCGCATGGCCGCCCTGGACACACGCATCGCCCGCCTGGGCCGACAGCGGGGCGCCTGAATCCATGCCGACACTCCTGCGACTGCTGCGCATTCTTTATGTGGCATTCCGGTACGGGCTGGACGACCTGGTGTTGTCCAGCCTGGACCGTCCCCTGGCCCGCGGCCTGCGCTGGACGCTGCGCCTGGGCATGCGCCCGCGCGCCCCACGCGGCCTGAGGCTGCGGCGCGCGCTTGAATCGCTGGGCCCCATCTTCGTCAAGTTCGGGCAGATGCTGTCGACGCGGCGCGACCTGATCCCCGCCGATATCGCCGACGAACTGGCGCTGCTGCAAGACCGCGTGCCGCCGTTTCCCTCGGCCCAGGCCGCCGCCTGCATCGAGACGGCGCTGGGCGCGCCGCCGTCCGAGCTGTTCGCGCAATTCGAAGTGGACCCGGTGGCGTCCGCATCTATCGCCCAGGTGCACTTTGCCGTGCTGCACGACGGCCGCGAAGTGGCCGTGAAGGTGCTGCGCCCCGGTATGCGCGAAGCCATCGAGCGCGACCTGTCGCTGCTGCGCACCGTGGCGCGCATCATCGAGCGCACCGGCCCCGATGGCCGCCGCCTGAAGCCGCGCGAGGTGGTGGCCGAATTCGACAACTACCTGCACGACGAACTCGACCTGGTGCGCGAGGCCGCCAACTGCAGCCAGCTGCGGCGCAACTTCGATCCGGCTTCCGGGCGCGGCGAGCTGCTGATCGTGCCCGAGGTCATCTGGGAATACACCGCGCCCACCGTATTCACCATGCAGCGCATGTATGGCATACCGGTGGGGCAGGTAGACCGCCTGCGCGCGGCCGGCATCGATATCCCCAGGCTCGCGCGCAGCGGCGTCGATATCTTCTTTACCCAGGTGTTTACCGACGGCTTCTTCCATGCCGACATGCATCCGGGCAACATCTATGTGTCGGACCAGCCCGAAACCCTGGGCCGCTATATTGCGCTGGACTTCGGCATCGTCGGTTCGCTGTCCGAGTTCGACAAGAACTACCTGGCCCAGAACTTCCTGGCCTTCTTCCATCGCGACTACCGCCGCGTCGCGCAACTGCACATCGAATCGGGCTGGGTGCCGCCGGATACCCGCGAAGAAGCGCTCGAAGGCGCCGTGCGCGCCGTGTGCGAGCCGTACTTCGACCGTCCGCTGGCCGAGATATCGCTGGGGCAGGTGCTGTTGCGCCTGTTCCAGACCTCGCGCCGCTTCAATGTCGAGATCCAGCCGCAACTGGTGCTGCTGCAGAAAACGCTGCTCAACGTCGAGGGGCTGGGCCGCCAGCTGGACCCGAACCTTGATCTCTGGAAGACGGCCAAGCCGTATCTCGAGAATTGGATGCGCCAGCGCATGGGCCTTGACGGCCTGCGCAAGTCGCTTGCCAAAGAAGCCACGCAATGGTCGCAGATTCTGCCGGCCCTGCCGCGGCTCGTGCATGAACAGCTCAGCCGGCCCAACGTAGATCCGTTGGTGCTGCTCGAGCTGGCCCGCCTGCGCCAGACGCAGGAACGGGGCAATCGCCTGCTGGCCGTCGTGGCGGCCGTGCTGGCGGCAGCAGTGGGGGTGGCCCTGTGGGCGTTACAACGCTGACCCGCTGATTCGCCGCGCCGCGCTGTCATGAGTTCGTCATCGGGCTGTCATGACAGTTTCGCGCGGTGCGGCGATAAATAACCCTGCGCGAATAACGTGCGAGGTCCGAGCCGTAGCTACCGGTACGGCATTTTTTGAAAGTCATTAAAGCCCCACGCGGGACCAACAAGGGCACACCATGCTTTATCCTGAACTATTCAAGACCATGGAAGCCGTGCGCTGGAACATGGCAAGCGACATACCCTGGGACGATTTCGACGGCAGCAAGCTGTCGGATGAGCAGGCGTATACCATCAAGATGAACGCCATCACCGAATGGGCGGCGCTGCCGGCCACCGAGATGTTCTTGCGCGATAACCGCGGCGACAGCGATTTCTGCGCGTTCATGTCGGTATGGTTCTTCGAAGAGCAGAAGCATTCGTTGGTGCTGATCGAATACCTGCGGCGGTTCCGTCCCGAGCTCGTGCCCACCGAAGAAGAGCTGCACAAGGTGCGCTTCGAGTTCGACCCGGCGCCCGAGCTCGAGACGCTGATGCTGCACTTTTGCGGCGAGGTGCGCCTGAACCACTGGTACCGGCGCGCCGCCGAGTGGCATACCGAACCGGTCATCAAGGCGATATACCAGACCATCTCGCGCGACGAGGCGCGCCATGCCGGCGCGTACCTGCAATACATGCGCCGCGCGTTGCACGAGCGCGGCGACCGCGTCAGCGAGCAGGCGCGGCTGTCATTCTCGAAGATCGGCGTGCTGATGGCCTCGGCCAGCCGCACGGCGCAGGCCATGCACCCCACCAACCTGCATGTCAACAAGGATCTCTTCCCCAACGACACCGTGCAGTCGCGCCTGCCCGACCCGGGCTGGCTGGAGCACTGGCTGGACACGCAGATTCGTTTTGACGGCGCCTGGGAACAGAAGGTGGCCAGCCGCATTCTGCATATCCTGTCCACCCTGATGGGCCGCACCTTCGAGACCGTGAAGGACCTGAACCGTTTCCGCAAGGAAATGGTCCAGCAGTCGGCCCGCGACGGGCAATCAGGGCTGATTCTGCCTGCCGGCGCCTGAGCGCGCCGCGGGCGGCGGGGCGCGGCGTACAATCGCCGCATGTCCGCCGCCCGCTTCGAATCCAAGATACTGTCCCGCGACGCCTGCGTCGCCGCCATTGCCCAGGGCACACTGCCCAGGCCGCTGGTGTTCACCAACGGCGTGTTCGACATTCTGCACCGCGGGCATGCCACCTACCTGGACCAGGCCGCGCAATTGGGCGCGACGCTGGTCGTGGCCATCAACACCGACGATTCGGTGCGCAGGCTGGGCAAGGGCAGCGACCGCCCCCTGAACCGCCAGGAAGACCGCGCCGCCTTGCTGGCGGCGCTGGGCTGTGTCGGCGCGGTGACGATGTTCCATGAAGACACGCCGGTCCAGATCATCGGCCAACTGCGCCCCGACATTATCGTGAAGGGCGGCGACTACGATATGGAAAAACTGCCCGAAACCGCGCTGGTGCGCAGTTGGGGCGGACGCGCCGTCGCCATTCCGTTCGAGTTCGAACGCTCGACCACGTCGCTGGTGAAGAAGATCCGCGCCGGCGGCTGAGCGCCGTACGCCCGCGGCCGCTTACCTGCCGGGGGCGGGCAGCCGCAGCATGCGGTTGATGGCTTCGAGGTCGGCCTCGGCCAGGATGCCGCCCACCGCCTTCAGGCGCAGCCCGTCGAGCAGCGTGCGATAGCGGGCCTGGGCCAGGTCGCGCTGTGTGGCATACAGCTGCTGCTGCGCATTGAGCACGTCCAGGTTGATGCGCACGCCGATCTCGTAGCCTGTCTGGTTGGCCTGTACGGCCGCGCGGCTGGAGTTTTCGCCGGCTTCCAGGGCCGCGATGCGCGCCAGGCCCGACACGACGCCCGTGTAGTACTGCCTGGCCTCTTGGACGGCCTGACGGCGCGCGGCTTCGTAGTCTTCGCGCGCTTTTTGCTGAAGCTGGACTTTTTCGGTGACCTGGGAAGATACGCCGCCGCCCGAGTAAATGGGCACGGACAACACCAGCCCGATGGAACTGTCGATGGCGCGGCCGCCAGCGGCTTCGCGGTGCTGGCCTTCGGCGCTGCCGCTGGTGGCGCGCAGGCTCAGGGTAGGGTAGTGGCCGCTGCGCGCCACCTGGATTTCACGCTGCGCGATCTGCGTCTGCAGCTGCGCCCGCGCCACGGCCAGGCTGGCCGATTCGGCCTGCGTGGACCAGTCGGCCATGCGGGCGGGCTGGGGCGGCGGCAGGCGCACGCCGGCCGGCAGTTCGGCCAGCGCGCCGGGCTGCTGGCCGATGATCTTGGCCAGTTCGTCGCGCAGCACGGTCAGGGTGTTCTGCTGCAGCAGTTCCTGGGCCACGATCAGGTCGTAGCGCGCCTGGGCCTCGTAGGTGTCGGTGATGGTGGCGTTGCCCAGCTCGAAATTGCGCTTGGCCGCTTCCAGCTGGGCCGCCACTGCCGCTTTTTCGCCTTCGGTGGCGGCCAGCGTGTCTTGCGCGGCCAGCACATTGAAGTAGGCGTCGGCCACCCGCAACAGCAGGTCCTGGTAGGCCTGCTGCAACTGCAGTTCGGCATCGGCCACGCCCAGCCTGGCCTGTTCGTAGCGCTGCCAGCGCGAGCCGTCGTACAGGGGCTGGCTCAGTACCAGGCCCCAGCCCGCCCGGCTGCCGTCGCGGGCGCGCGACGAGATATTGCGGGTGGCGCGGGTTTCGTCGTAGCCGCCGATGATTTCGGCATTGACCGCGGGCAGCAGGTCGGCCCGCGCCTGCGGTAGCTGTTCGATAGAGGCGCGGTAATTGGCGCGCGCCGCGGCGTAGAGGGGGTCGCTGGCCAGTGCGGCGCGCCAGATCTGCAGCAGGTCTTGCGCGGCGTGCGCCGCGCTGGCCATGCCTGCGGCAAGCACCAGTATCAGTGAAACCGCAAGCGACCCGGGGCGCATGCGCGAGGGAATCAGAACTTGAACTGCGAAACCGTGACCCCGCGCAGCGGCTTGACCACCGTCTCGAACAGGTTGACGGTTTCGAAGCTGGCGGCGGTAGTGCGGGTGATGCGGCAGGCGGTCATGATGGGCGCCTGGCCCACGATGACGACCAGGCGTCCGCCCACGCGCAGTTGGTACTTGAGCGAATCGGGCACTGCGGGCACCGAGCCGGTGACCAGGATGGCGTCGTATTCGGTCGTGCCCCAGCCGTTGCGGCCGTCGCCGGTTTCGACCTTGACGTTGGTGACGTTGTTCAGTTGCAGGTTCTGCTGGGCGAAGGCGACCAGCCGGCTGTCGATCTCGACCGAGGTCACCTGCTGGGCCAGGTGCGCCAGCAAGGCCGCCTGGTACCCGGAACCGGTGCCGATTTCGAGCACGCAATCGGTGGGCGTGAGCTGCAGCTCTTGCGCCAGGCGGGCTTCTACCTTGGGCGCCAGCATGACCTGCCGGGTGTCCACGGCGTTGATCTGCAGCGGCAGTTCAAGATCGGAGAACGCCAGGGCGCGCAAGGCCGGCGGCACGAACTGCTCGCGGCGCACGGCGGACAAGGCATCCAGCACCTTGGAATCGAGCACGTTCCAGGGGCGGATCTGCTGCTCAACCATGTTGAAGCGGGCGATTTCTACGTCGGGCAGGGTCGAAGCGTTCATGACGGCACAGGGAAAATCAGACAGACCAACCGCACATTGTACTGATTCGTTGCATTCCTGGGGTGCGGCCCCGTAGGGCCGGACCGGTCTTACCACCAGGCGTGGAAATGATGGGTGGGGCCGTGGCCCGAGCCGACCTGCAGGCGGTCGGCGTGGCGCAGCGCCTCGGCCAGGTAGGCCTTGGCCCGCCGGGCCGCCTCGGGCACGTCTTCGCACTGCGGCAGCAGGGCCGCCAGGGCGGCCGACAACGTGCAACCCGTGCCATGGGTATTGCGCGTGTCGATCCGGTAGCCCGGCAATTCGATCATGCGGTCGCCGTCGTGCAGAAGATCGACCGTGTCGTTGCCGGGCAGGTGCCCGCCCTTGAGCATGACCCAGCGCTGGCCGGAATAGGCCATGATGTTGCGCAGCCGCTCGGCCACGCGGCGCATTTCTTTCAGGGTCTCGACGGGCCGCTCTTCGAGCAGCACGCCGGCCTCGGGCAGGTTGGGCGTGAGCAGCGTGGCCAGGGGCAGCAGCGCCTCGCGCAGCGCGCCGACGGCTTCGCGTTCGAGCAGCAGGTCGCCGCTCTTGGCCACCATGACCGGGTCCAGCACCACGTGGGGCGGCTGCCACCGGGCCAGTTTCTCGGCCACTACCAGGGTGACCGGCTGCTGGCCCAGCATGCCGATCTTGACGGCGTCGATATGCACGTCGGCGAACACGGTGTCGATCTGTTGGCCGACGAAGGCGGGCGGCACCGGCGCGATGCCCGTGACGCCCTGGGTGTTCTGGGCCGTGAGCGCGGCCACTACGGCGCAGCCGTAGGCGCCCAGCGCGCTCATGGCCTTGACGTCGGCCAGCACCCCGGCGCCGCCCGAGGGGTCCACCCCGGCAATGCTGAGAGCGTTGGGAATACGTCGCCCGCTCTCTGGCGACAGGACCGCCCCGTTCATTTTGGAGCGCCTGTGATCAGGCCTTCGGTGGGCGAGCTGGGCGCGCCGCTATACAGTTTGCGCGGCATGCGCCCGGCGCGGAACGCGTCGCGGCCCGCTTCCACGGCTTTTTTCATGGCGGCCGCCATCAGCAGCGGGTCTTGCGCGGCGGCGATGGCGGTGTTCATCAGCACGCCGTCGCAGCCCAGCTCCATGGCGATGGCCGCATCGGATGCCGTGCCCACGCCCGCGTCGACCAGCACCGGCACGCGCGCCTGGTCGATGATCAGGCGCAGGTTCCAGGGGTTGAGGATGCCCATGCCCGAGCCGATCAGCGAAGCAAGCGGCATGACGGCCACCACACCCAGGTCTTCGAGCATGCGGCACTGGATCGGGTCGTCGGTGCAATACACCATGACCTTGAAGCCCTCGGCCACCAGGGTCTTGGCGGCCTGCAGCGTTTCGGGCATGTTGGGAAACAGGGTGTGCGGGTCGCCCAGCACTTCGAGCTTGACCAGGTCGTGGCCATCGAGCAGTTCGCGGGCCAGGCGCAGTGTGCGCACGGCGTCGTCGGCGGTGTAGCAGCCGGCGGTGTTGGGCAGCAGCGTGAATTGCGATGGCGGCACGTAGTCGAGCAGGCTGGGTTCGCCGGGGTTCTGGCCGATGTTGGTGCGGCGGATGGCGACGGTGACGATCTGCGTGCCGCTGGCGTCCAGGGCGGCGCGGGTCTGTTCGAAGTCTTTGTACTTGCCGGTGCCTACCAGCAGGCGCGAGTGGTATTCGCGGCCGGCGATGGTCAGGGTGTCAGGAGCGGTCATGGTGATGCGTGCGGATGAAAATGACGGCGGCCCATGTTGCGGGCGTTCCGAGGGGATGTCTGTGGCCTCATGATAAAGCATGGCGGCTGGGATGGACGTGGGGCCGTTGGCGGTTCTTGCGTGCCTTTCGGCGTGCGGCCATGCGGGGCGGCGCACGTGCGTCGGGCTCGGGCGCATGCAGGCGCCCTCGGCCGGCTGCGCCGGCTGCCCCGCCGCCCAACGCGCCGCCCCGCATGGCCGCACGCCGAAAGGCGGGCGTGGCCCGCCGCTGCGATGGCCTGGCGGGGGGCTTCGTCCTGGAGACGGGTTTTTCGGGATGCGCGCGAGTATTCGGGATGCGCGAGTAATTACCGGGAAGCCTGGCGGGTTTGTTCCAGGGCATCGCACAGGCGTTCGGCGGCGTCCACCAGGCGCGGGCCGGGGCGGTACAGCGAATCGGCGTCCAGGCCGTATACATGGCCTTGCAGGGCGGCCGGCAGGCCGTGGCGCTGCCAGGCGGCGAGGCTGGCGTGCGTGTCCTGCGGGGCGACCGTGCCCACGAGCACGGCGTCGGGCCGGGCGGCAAGCACGCTTTCCACGGAAACCTGGGGGGCCAGCACGCCGGCCTGGGCAAATACGTTGACCCCGCCGCACAGGCGCACGGCATCGCTGACGATGCTGGCGCCGTTGAGCGTGTATACGGGCTGCAGGCCCGCCTGGATAAAGACACGCACGGGCGGGCGGCCGGCATAGCGGTCCGACAGCGCCCGCAGGCGGGCCCGCAGGTGGGCGGCGGCGGGCGTTGCCCGGGCCTCGGTGCCGAACAGCCGTCCCATGGCCTGGACGGCGTCGGGGATGGCGGACAGCGTGCGCGGGTCGCTGTAGTACACCGGCACGCCCATGCGCCGCATCAGGTCGCCCAGGGGGTCGGGGTGGGTGGGCTGCCACGCGATCAGCAGGTCGGGCCGCAGAGCGGCCGCGCTTTCCAGGCTGGGGCGCATCGCATCGCCTATCGAGGGCAGGGCGCGCGCGTCGGGCGGATGGTCGCTGCCTTGCGCGGTGCCCGCCAGGTAACGGCCCGCGCCGGCGGCGTAGACGAGTTCGGTGGCGTGCGGGGTGATGGTGATGGCACGCCGCGCCGGATGAGGCAGGGTCAGCTCGCGCCCCTGGTCGTCATGCACCGTGATGCCGGCCCGCGGGGTGTCGGCGGCCGGGGCGGCCGTCGCCAGCCAGCCGGCGAGCGCGCCGGTGACGATGACGGCCCCCCGCCGCGCTACGGCGGGCCGGGGGCGGGGCGAAAGGGCCGGGGCGGCGTTGCCTGGCACGTCAGTAGCGGATGGTGAGCGCGGCCTGCACATTGCGGCCCGCCGCGGGGTACAGGTTATAGGGGCCGCTTGCGCCCGTGCTGCCCGACCGGATGCCGTAGGTCGCGTACTCGCGGTCGAAGAGGTTGTTGACGGCAAGCGTGGCCGATATGTGCCTGGTGAACGCATAGCCCACTTTGCCGTTGACCAGCACGTAGTCGTCGAGCTGCTTGTCGAACTGGTTGGCCTGGTCGTTGTCCATGCGCGCCTTGCCCACATATTGCGCCGCCACGCTGACGAACAGCCGCTCGTCGGGCCGCCATGTGGCGCCCAGGTTGGCCATCCACTTGGGCACCAGCGGCACGGTGTTGCCGGCCAGATCCACGCCGTTATAGGTGCCCGACCGGAACTGCGCCTGCAGCCACGTGACGTTGGCGTCCAGCGCCAGCTCGCGCGTCAATGCGTGGCGCCCTTCGAGTTCCACGCCCTGGCGTCGCGTGGGCGACAGGTTGACGTTCGAGAACGTGACCGGGTTGTACTGGATCTCGTTGTCGAGATCGTAGCGAAACCACGTGAGCCGCGCACTGGACTGGCCATCCTGCCACAGGATGCCCAGCTCTTTGTCCACCGATGTCTGCGGTTTCAGGGGAGTGGCGACATACAGGGCCTCGTCGGAATTGGCCAGCCGGAAGCTGCGCCCGATCTTGCCGTACGCGGCATAGCCGTTGCCGATTTCCTGTCGCATGGCCAGCTGCCAGGCGCCCAGGTGGCGGGTCTCGTCGGAATTGCCGCTGAAGCCCGACACGGTTTCCAGGCGGTCGCGCGCGTATTGGCGGCGGCCTCCGAGCGTAATGCGGGTGGTGTCGGTGGCCTGCAGCTGCACTTCACCGAACACCCCGTGCTGGCGCTGCTCGGCGCGCCACCTGTCCGGCACGGGCGAGAACGAATAGGCGTTGGTGGCGTCGAGGTTGCTCTCCAGCATGTCCACGCCCGCGATCAAGGCGTGCCGGCCCGCCACGGGCAGGTGGTAGCGCAGGCTGCCGGTCGTCTGGTCCAGGTCCTGGGTGCGGGTGGTGTCGCCGAAGGGGCTGCCGGTAAAGCCGTGCAGCGATTTGTCGCGCTGGCCCAGTTCGGCATACAGCGTGCCGGCGCCCGCCTGCTGTTCGACCTGCACGCCAAAGGCATCGGTCTGCGTCTTGATGTAGTCGTCGGGCGTGGAGGTGCCGCGCGGGTCGTCTTCGTATTCGTTCAGGCCGGTGGCCGGATCGACGCGGCGCGGGCCGGGCAGCCCCAGTTTCTGGCGCGTGGTGCGGGCATACAGGCGCACCTGCCCGCTGTCGTGAGCGAAGCCCAGCGACACGCCGCCGCTGTCGCGGCTTTCGCGGTTGTTGTCGCGGTAGTTGTCGGTACGCAGCGTCTGGCCGTACACATCCACCGTGACATGTTCGTTCTGCAGGCCGATGGCCGCGTCGAGCTGGTGCAGGCCGTAGCTGCCCACCGTGCCGGTAGCACTGGCCGCCACGGGCTGGCCGTCGGCATTGCCGCGCCGGGTGACGATGTTGATCACGCCGCCGGTGGCGCCGCCGCCGTATTGCACCGACCCGCTGCCGCGCACGATCTCGATGCGTTCGATGCGCTGCAACGGCACGGTGCCCAGGCCCGGCGTGGACAGGTCGTTGTTGTTTTGCGGAATGCCGTCGATCAGGATCAGCGTATTGCTATGGCCGGTCAGCCCGAAGCCGCGTATATCCACGGCCGCCTGCTCGGCGGCGCCGGTGCTGTTGATCACGTGGATGCCGGCCTGGGTCGACAACAGTTCCTGCACCGTGACGGCGCTGCTGGTGCGGATCTGCTCGGCCGTCAGTACCGATACCTGCACCGGCTGGTCGCGGGCCTGCAGGGGCACGCGCGATGCGGTCACCGTAACGGGGTCCAGCTGTGTGATGGAGGGCGGGGCAGAAGGGGATTGCTGCGCGGCGGCCATCGCAGGCGCTGCGCACATGACACCGGCGGCGCGCCGGAGCAAACGGGATTTCATCTTATGAACCTCGGTGTGACGCGCGACCCCGCACGTCGTTCAAGGGAAGGGCGCGCCGTGGGCGCGGCCCCGTGTGTCGAACCGGCCGGTATCGGGCTGCCATGCGGCGCGTGGCGCGGCATGGGGACCGTTGCGGGGGCAGCACAGGCCGGGCGCGGACGCCTTCCTGTTTCCCGTTTAAGCCCGGCGCGCGTGGGGCGCGCCGGAACACCAGTTCGGCCCGCACTGTAGCACTGGCGGGCGGGCCGCGACCCATTTTGTTACCATCAAGCGTAGGTTTTCAGGCGTTTTTTGCCTTTTTCGCCACATATTTCCGAGAGTTTCCGTGCCGCATCCCCGCCTGCCTTATCCGCCATCGTCCTATACCCGCGGCGGCGACTTCGTCCGCCTGCTGGAGCAACGCATCCTGATCCTGGACGGCGCCATGGGCACCATGATCCAGCGATACAAGCTCGGCGAAGCCGACTTCCGCGGGGAGCGTTTCGCCGAACATGGCAAGGACCTCAAGGGCGACAACGAGTTGCTGTCGCTGGTGCGGCCCGACATCATCGATGAGATCCACCGCCAGTACCTTGAGGCCGGGGCCGATGTCATCGAAACCAATACCTTCGGGGCCACATCGGTGGCGCAGGGCGACTACGGCCTGCCCGAACTGGCCTATGAACTGAACCTGGCCTCGGCCCGACTGGCCCGCGCCGCCTGCGATGCCTACAGCACGCCCGACAGGCCGCGCTTTGTGGCGGGCGCGCTGGGCCCGCAACCCAAGACCGCGTCGATCTCGCCCGATGTCAACGATCCCGGCGCGCGCAACATTACTTTCGACGAACTGCGGGTGGCGTACACCGAGCAGCTGAACGGCCTGCTCGATGGCGGCATCGACATCGTGCTGATCGAGACGATCTTCGATACGCTGAACGCCAAGGCCGCCATCTTCGCCGTGGAATCCGTGTTCGAAGAGCGGGGCGTGCGGCTGCCGGTCATGATCTCGGGCACCGTCACCGACGCGTCGGGCCGCATCCTGTCGGGCCAGACGGTCGAGGCGTTCTGGAATTCGGTGCGGCACGCGCGGCCGGTCACGATCGGGCTGAACTGCGCGCTGGGCGCCGCGCTGATGCGGCCGTATGTGGCCGAGCTTGCCAAGCTGTGCGACACCTATGTATGTGTGTACCCCAACGCGGGCCTGCCCAACCCCATGGCCGAGACAGGCTTCGATGAAACGCCGGCCGATACATCCGGCCTGCTGGAAGAGTTTGCCCGTGCGGGCCTGGTGAACATGGCCGGCGGCTGCTGCGGCACCACGCCCGATCACATCCGTGCCATCGCCGACAAGGTGGCCAGCCTGACCCCGCGCCAGGTTCCCGAGGTGCCCGTCAAGACGCGGCTGTCGGGCCTGGAACCTTTGAACATCGACGAAGACTCGCTGTTCGTCAACGTGGGCGAACGCACCAACGTGACGGGCAGCAAGATGTTCGCGCGCCTGATCCGCGAGGAAAAATACGACGAGGCGCTGGCCGTGGCCCGCCAGCAGGTCGAGAACGGCGCGCAGATCATCGATATCAACATGGATGAGGCCATGCTCGATTCGGTGGCCTGCATGCGCCGCTTCCTGAACATGATCGCGTCCGAGCCCGACATTGCGCGCGTGCCGATCATGATCGACAGCTCCAAGTGGGAAGTGATCGAGGCCGGCCTGAAATGCGTGCAGGGCAAGGCGGTGGTGAACTCGATCTCGATGAAAGAAGGGGTCGAGGCGTTCCGGCACCACGCCCGCCTGTGCCGCCGCTATGGCGCGGCCGTGGTGGTGATGGCGTTCGACGAGACCGGCCAGGCCGATACGCTGGCCCGCCGCCAGGAAATCTGCGGGCGCGCCTACCGCATACTGGTGGACGAAGAACAGTTTCCGCCGGAAGACATCATCTTCGACCCCAACGTGTTCGCCGTGGCCACCGGCATCGACGAGCATAATCACTACGCCATGGACTTCATCGACAGCGTGCGGTGGGTGCGGCAGAACTTGCCGCATGCGCGCCTGTCGGGCGGCATCTCGAACGTGAGCTTCTCGTTCCGCGGCAACGAGCCCATGCGCGAAGCCATCCATACGGTGTTCCTGTATTACGCCATACGCGAAGGCCTGACGATGGGCATCGTCAACGCGGGCCAGCTGGGCGTGTATGCCGACCTGGACGCCAGGCTGCGCGACCTGGTCGAAGACGTGATCCTGGATCGCGCCGAACCGGTAGGCAAGACAGGCGACGACGACGACCGCACATCCACCGAGCGGTTGGTGCAGTTCGCCGACACCGTCAAGGGGTCGGGCGCCAAGAAGGAAGAAGACCTTGCATGGCGGTCGGGCACGGTGGAAGCGCGCCTGTCGCACGCGCTGGTGCATGGCATCACCACCTACATCGTCGAAGACACCGAAGAAGTGCGGCAGAAGATCGCCGCGCGCGGCGGCCGCCCCATCGAGGTGATCGAAGGCCCGCTGATGGACGGCATGAACGTCGTGGGCGACCTGTTCGGGGCGGGCAAGATGTTCCTGCCGCAAGTCGTGAAATCGGCGCGCGTCATGAAGCAGGCCGTCGCGCACCTGATTCCTTTCATCGAAGAAGAAAAGCGCCAGATCGCCGCGGCCGGCGGCGACGTGCGCGCCAAGGGCAAGATGGTGATCGCCACCGTCAAGGGCGACGTGCACGACATCGGCAAGAACATCGTATCGGTGGTCTTGCAATGCAATAACTTCGAAGTCGTGAACATGGGCGTGATGGTGCCCTGCGCGCAGATCCTGGAAAAAGCCAAGGAAGAAAAGGCCGACATCGTGGGCCTGTCGGGCCTGATCACGCCCAGCCTGGAAGAAATGGCCTACGTGGCCTCGGAAATGCAGCGCGACCCATACTTCCGCGAGCGCAAGATTCCGCTGATGATAGGCGGGGCCACCACCAGCCGCGTGCATACCGCGGTGAAGATCGCGCCGAACTACGAAGGGCCGGTGGTCTATACCCCGGATGCCAGCCGCGCGGTGGGCGTGGCCGCCAACCTGGTGTCCGACCAGGCCCAGGCGTTTATCGACGACATTGCCGAAGAATACGAACAGGTGCGCCGCCGCCACGCCAACCGCAAGGCCACGCCGCTGGTGTCGCTGGAGGCGGCCCGCGCGGCGCGTCCGCAGATCGACTGGGCCAGCTATACACCGCCGCGCCCGAAGTTCATCGGCCGGCGCGCCTTTAAAAGCTACGACCTGGCCGAGATCGCCAAGTATCTGGACTGGACGCCGTTCTTCCAGACCTGGAGCCTGTTCGGCCAGTTTCCGGCCATTCTGGACGACAAGGTGGTGGGCGAACAGGCCCGCAAGGTATATGCCGACGGCCAGGCCATGCTCAAGCGCATCATCGAGGGCCGGTGGCTCACCGCCAACGGCGCCGTGGCCTTCTACCCGGCCAATACGGTCAACGACGAAGACATCGAGGTATATACCGACGATACGCGCAGCGAGGTGCTGTTCACCTACCGCAACCTGCGCCAGCAGGGCGTCAAGCGCGAGGGTGTCGCCAACAAGTGCCTGGCCGACTACATCGCTCCCAAATCCAGCGGCGTGGCCGACTACATAGGCCTGTTCGCGGTGACGGCGGGCCTGGGCATCGAGAAAAAAGAAGCCGAGTTCCAGGCCGCGCTGGACGACTATTCCAGCATCATGCTCAAGGCGATGGCCGATCGCCTGGCCGAAGCGTTCGCCGAGTGCCTGCATGCGCGCGTCCGCCAGGATTTGTGGGGCTACGCGCCCGACGAAGCCTGGACCAACGAAGACATGATCGCCGAGAAGTACGTGGGCATCCGCCCGGCGCCGGGGTATCCGGCCTGCCCCGAGCACGTGGTCAAGCGCGACATGTTCCGCGTGCTGGACGGCGACGACATCGGCATGCAGCTGACCGACAGCTATGCCATGTACCCGGCTTCAAGCGTGTCCGGCTTCTACTTCAGCCATCCGCAGTCGCAGTACTTCAACGTCGGCAACATCGGCGCCGACCAGCTCGCCGACTACATCGCGCGCAGCGGGCGCAGCGAAGAAGACGTGCGCCGCACCCTGGCCAGCAGCCTGGGATAGCCTGGCCGCCGGCCAGACAGCCGGCACGCACGCGGCGTGTCCCGGCAGGCGCCGGGCACACCGTGTTGCGCCGGGGGCTGTGTCGTTTACCCAAGGGGGTGTCTGACACCTTTGGAGTCAGACACCAGCGCAGCGGTTACCAGTGCAGCGGTGTGACGCCATCCGTGGACTTTGGTGTCTGACTCCCAGCGGGTGTCAGACACCGCCACGCGCAAGGCGACTTCTGGGACTTTGGTGTCTGACTCCCACCGGGTGTCAGACACCGCAACGCGCCAGGCGACTTCTGCGCATGTGCCGGGACTTTGGTGTCTGACTCCCACCGGGTGTCAGACACCGCCACGCGCCGGGCGACTTCTGCGCATGTGCCGCGGCGCGCCCGGGGCTGTGTCGTTTACCGGATAAGATTAGCGTTTGCCACGGCCGTATCACGTTCGATTCTTCATCCTGTATGCCGCCGCCCGCCAGCCAGCTGGAAAGTTCCGCCCGTCGCCGCCAGGCGCTGGGCGAGTTCGTGCGCGCCGCGCGTGCCCGCATTACGCCGCAGATGGCGGGGCTGCCCGAAGGCTCGCGGCGCCGCACGCCGGGGCTGCGGCGCGAAGAGGTGGCGCAGCTGTGCGGCATCAGCGTCACCTGGTACACCTGGATCGAGCAGGGGCGCGAGGTATCGGTGTCGCCGTCAGTGTGGGCGCGCATTGCCGGCGTGCTGCAGCTGGCGCGCGCCGAACGCGCCTATCTGTTCGAACTGTCCGAATGCGCCGACCCCCAGCACCCGCGCGACGACTCCAGCGAAGCGGCCGGCCTGCTGCGAGAATGCGTGGATGCGATTACCGCCCCCGCTTATGTGCTCGACCGCGCCTGGAACGTGCTGGTGCACAACGATTCCATGCGCGAGCTGTTCGACGACTGGCCAGTGCGGGATCCCCACCCCAACTTGTTGCGGTACATCTTCCTGGACCCGGCGGCGCGCCAGCTGGTGGTGGACTGGGACCAGCGCGCTCGTCGGGTGGTGGCCGAGTTCCGCGCCGATGCCGGCGCGCACCTGGATGAAACCGACGTATTGGCCTTGCTGGACGAACTGAACCGCGACAGCGACGTGTTCGCCCACTGGTGGACGCGCCATGCCGTCGTCGAGCGCGAAGGCGGCGTGCGCGAATTCCAGCACCCGCGCCTGGGCCGACTGGCATATCGCCAGACCACCTTTCGCCTGGCCACCCATCCCGACCTGAAACTGGTGATGCTGCTCGAAGGCGCGTGAAGTCCGTCCCGCGGGCCACGGCCGCAAGTTCAGTCGGGCAGGCCCGCTTCCAGCAACCCGTCGATCAGCTTGCGTACCGGCGCGGGCAGCGCCATGCCGGGCAGGTCCGCCGCGCCCGCCCAACGCTGCGCCGGCCCGGGCTCGGCCAGGGAAGCCGCCGGCTGTACCGGCACATACCAGGGCTTGATATGCAGGCGGTAATGCGTAAAGGTATGCGCGAACGCTGCGAGCTCATAGCGCCGCAGCGGCTGCAGGCCCAGCCGCTGCACGGCCTGCGCGGGATCGCTGCCCGCCTCGAATTCCGGCAGGCTCCATAGCCCGCCCCAGATACCGGGCGAAGGCCGCAAGTGCAGCAGGATCGCACCATCGCGCTGCAACACCAGCATGCCCGTCTGGCGCTCGGGGATCGCCTTGCGTGTCTTGGGCGTGGGCAGCTCGGCCTGCCGGCCTTCGCGGCGCGCCACACAGGTGTCGGCCAACGGGCAGTGCCCGCAATCCGGCTTGCCGCGCGTACAGAGCGTCGCGCCCAGATCCATCAGCCCCTGCGTATACGCGGCCATGTCCAGCCTGGGAGCGGCCGCCACCTGGGCCTCGGCCAATGCCCACAGGCTTTGTTCGACATCACGGCGCGCCGGGTCGCCTGCGATGCCGAAGTGACGGGTGAATACGCGCTTGACGTTGCCGTCCAGAATGGGCGCCCGCTCGCCATATGCAAACGCCGCAATGGCCGCCGCCGTCGAGCGGCCGATTCCGGGCAGGGTGGCGATCTGTTGGGCAGTGGGGGGAAACCGGCCGTTCCACTCGTTCACGACCGCCTGTGCACAGCGATGCAGATTGCGCGCCCGTGCGTAATAGCCCAGGCCGGCCCAATAGGGCATCACCTCGTCCTGCGACGCAGCCGCCAGCGCGGAGACATCCGGAAACCGCTCGAGAAAGCGCTGGTAGTAGGGGATGACCGTGGCCACCTGAGTCTGCTGCAGCATGATCTCAGACAGCCAGATCCGGTAGGGGTCTTGCGTGCCCTGCCAGGGCAGGCCATGGCGGCCATGACTGCGTTGCCAGGCAACGATGCGGGAGGCGAAATCCATGGGCGGAATTATCGCACTACCGGACCGCAATCCCTTTCGACGGGCGGCGAGTTGAAGCAGGGCAGCAAATGGACGTTGATCAGTCCATCTGAATATCCAGCCGCTTGACGACCGGACGCCAGAGCTCAAGTTCGTCGGCCATGATCCGGGCTGAGGCGACTGCGTCGTTCGGAAACGGCGTGGCGCCTACTTCAATCAATTTAGTGGTGAAGTCAGGCTCTTTCGTCATGGCAAGCACCGCATCCTGGATTTTCTTGACCACGGCTTGCGGGGTCTTGGCCGGCACCATGACGCCGTACCAGGAGTCGAGTACGGCATTCTTCACGCCACCCTCGCCAAATGTCGGTACATCCGGAATCGACGGAGCGCGTGCTTCCGATGCGACGCCGAGTAGTCGAATTTTGCCGGCCGAGACGTGAGACATCACGTTGGGGAGATTTACAAATAACGCCTGAACTTCGCCAGATAGCAGATCGGCCGTGGCGGGCGCAGCGCCCTTATAGGGGATATGGGTCAGCTTGACCTTCGCGCGGTCCTGGAACACTTCGCCAACCAGGTGGTTGATCGAACCTATGCCAGCCGAGCCCATATTGATGGCGCCAGGATTCGACTTTGCATACGCGACGAATTCGTCCAGGGTATTGGCCGGCGTATTCAGGGAAACGGCCAGTACATTCGGCACCGCAGCAAAGGTGGCGACGGTGATCAGGTCTTTATTGCTATCGAAATCCAGGTTTTTATACAGCAGGGGTTGCAAAACCTGCCCCTGGGTGCCTACTAGTAGGGTGTATCCATCCGCGGGCGCCTTCACGGCGTAACTCGTTCCAATGATGCCGCCGGCCCCAGGACGGTTGTTGACGATGACGGGCTGCCCCAGGTACCCCGCCAGTCTTTCGGCAATGATGCGGCCCATGAGGTCTACCGTTCCGCCCGGGGCGAAGGGGACGACGAGCGTAATGGGTTTGCTGGGATAATCCTGGGCGTTGGCATGGAATGAAAGCGCCAGTGCGACGATTGCTGCAAGCTTCTTGAACATGGTTGGGTTTCCTCTTGTCTCTTTGATCATCTGCGGTTGTGGCACGGCAGAAGGCGTGCGTGTCGGAGTACCGGGCTTGCTCAGTTCAGCCCGACCATTGCGCTGCTGATGACGCTCGCATCGTTGCGGCTGTTGCTATCTGTGCCCTGCGAGCTTGCAGCCATGTGCTCTGTTCGCCAACGACGGTTCTGGCATCTTCGAGAAGGCTCATGGTCTCTGCGGCGGCGGTGCCTCCCGAAGACGTACGTGAACTGACAAACGCCCGGGCGTCGAGGCTTTCCCGAATAACGGCGCTCGACAGGCCGGGATCGGCTACGTTTAGTTCTCGCGCGGCTTCACTTAACAGCTCAGCGGTGACGCCATCTCGGGAAACGTCCCTTTCGGAACATAGGCGTACCAGGCGCGCCACCAAGCTGTGCGCTTCACGGAACGACAGGCCGCTGCTGTGCACGATCCGGTCGGCGAGGCTGGTCGCGGTCGACCAGTTGGATTCCGCGGCTCGGGCCATCCGGTTTTCGTGCACGGTCAAACTTTCGATCATCCCGGTCATCAGGTCCAGGCAGCCGTTCGTATCGGCGAATGCTTTGTCAAGCAACGGTAGCTCGCGCATTACGACATCGCCTGTGCCTTCCGCGCGGAAGGTGGCCAACGCTGTCGTGAGCCAGGTCGTGGCGCCCCCGGCGGCAAACTTTACGACTTCGAGTCCGGCCGGGTTCTTCTTTTGGGGGAAGATCGAACTGGTGCCGCAGAATGCGTCGGCGGTTTCTACAAACGCAAACTCATGCGCCGACCACAGGTGAAGATCAGTGGCCAGGTCGTTGAGCGTGGACATCACGAATGACAGTGCTGAGGCCACCTCTGCCGCGTAATAGGCTTCGCGCGCCAGCTTGGCGTTTGCGATGATCCCGTCGAAGGCCAGCAGTTCGGTGGTGCGCTGCCGGTTGATCGGCCAAGCCGTGCCGGAAAGACCTGCAGCACCGAGAGGATTCAGGTTCAGTCGCGTGAACGCGCTGCGCAGCCGGTCGAAATCATCCGACAGCTTTGTGCTGAACGACAGCAGATAATGCCCAAAATTGGTGGGGTGGGCATGCTGCATGCATGTATACCCGGGCATCAGCGTACCGACTTGCCTGGATGCAAGGTCAAGCAGGGCGTCTTGCAGACGGATGATTAGGTTGAACGTATCCAGCAGCAGGCGCCGTTTGTACAGGCGACGTACCGTCGGGCCCTGATCCAGACGGCTGCGCCCGGTGTGCATTCTTCCGCCTACCGCCTCGCCGATCTGCTGGAAAAGATAGCTTTCGACCTGCAGCAAGAAGCTGCCCCGCATGGGATCGATAGGGAAGCTCTCGGGCCCCAGCGCCACGATATCCTGGAGCGTGGACAGAATCAGCCGCGCGTGGGTCGGTTCGAGAATGCCCTGCTCGGCGAGCATGATCGTATGCGCGATATCAACCTGCAGGTATTCATGGAACTGCAGCAGTTCTCGCTCCAGGTGGGGGCGCTCGAAGTACTTCACCATCAAATCAGAGGGCGCTGAAGTCAGTCGTGCCTCGACGAGGGTGCGTGTTGGTGCAGGCGGTTCGGCCCATTGGTTCACAACATCTTCTCCATGCAGATATTCCTGGGCATTACTTGGCTTGCAATGGCAATGCCGGGAATTGACTGCAGAGCACTTTATTTTCTATAAGGTCATTCGTCCAATTAATTTTGATCGGCGATTTTGATAAGTTCGGCTGATGAGGCGCGCATGGAAATACGTCAGATCGAAGCATTTGTCTCAATTGCGACCCTACGGAACTTCCGGGTCGCAGCGAACCGGTTGCACATTACGCAACCGGCCGTTTCCATGCGACTGGCTTCGCTGGAACGCGAACTTGGCGTGGACCTCATTGACCGCAGCGGTGGCGATGTTCAGCTGACACCAAAGGGGATGCAGCTGCTGCAACTCGCCGAGCACCTGCTCGACACCACGGCTGAACTGAAGACATTGGCATCCGGCGGCGAACGCAAACTACAGCGCGTTCGTATTGGCACGACCAGTACCATCGTGAATGCCTGGATCGTGGATCTGTTCAAGGAAATCGAACGCGACTTGCCGCACCTGACTGCAGAGCTGATGGTGGATACGTCGCCACGGCTGCGTAGCCTGCTTGAGCGCGGCGAGTTGGACTTGGCGATCATCATGGGAAACACATTGAGCGCAGGGGTACGCAACCTGCTGCTTGCCCGCTACGAAACGCGATGGGTAGTCAGCAGGCAATTGCGGCTTCCCAAGGCCGCCTCGCTGGCCGACATGGCGCAGCATCCGATCATGACCTATGCACGGGACTCGGCGACGTACGGTGCCATCGAAGAACTGTTTCGCAACAACGGACTGTGGCCAATCCGCATCAGCTGCACCAATTCAGCCGAAGCCTTGCTGGGTATTGTGAAAGCAGGCATGGGCATTGGGATCATCAGTGAGGCATGCGTAGGCGCCGCGCAGGATGCCAGGTCGCTGCGGATCATCGAAGGGGCTCCCGCGCTGCCCGTCTACGAATATTTCGCCTCCTACCACGTGGACTCCGTAGGCCGCGTGGGGATGATGGTCGCCGAACTGGCCCAGCGGGTGTGCTGGGAGCATGCGGCACGAAAGAAGTGAGCTTCAATCGCCGTCTGAACCGCCGCTAGTCGCAAGCCCGACGCGGCTCCGACAGCAACCGAAACCTGGCGCCGCCCTCGCACCTGGCCGCCCCCCGATATGCCATCGGGTTCCGTCCCTATTGCATCCCCCCGAGTCCCCGGGTACAACCCTGATAGAACAACGGCACTTTCGCCCGTTCCGGTCCGCCGCGGCTTCACAAGAGCCGGCAGGCGACACCGGGCCGGACATCCAAGACCCTCGGAGTAGACATGAATGCCCCACTGACGCCCGCACAACATGCGGCGCTCGCTTCTGTCCAGCTGGACGACAAATACACCCTGGAAACGGGCCGCGCCTGGATGAGCGGCATCCACGCCCTGGTGCGCCTGCCCATGATGCAGCGCCTGCGCGACCTGCGCGCCGGCCTTAACACCGCGGGCTTCGTCTCGGGGTACCGTGGGTCGCCGCTGGGCGGCGTCGACCAGAACATGTGGAAAGCCGCCAAATACCTACAGGCGCATCACATCGAGTTCCAGCCGGGCATCAACGAAGACCTTGCCGCCACTGCTGTCTGGGGCACCCAGCAGGTCAACCTGTTTCCCGGCGCCCGCTATGACGGCGTGTTCGGCATGTGGTACGGCAAAGGCCCCGGCGTGGACCGCAGCGGCGACGTCTTCAAGCATGCCAACGCCGCCGGCACATCGCCGCACGGCGGCGTGCTGGTCGTGGCCGGCGACGACCATCCGGCCAAGTCGTCGACATTGCCTCACCAGAGCGACCACATCCTCAAGGCGTGCATGATTCCCGTGCTGTTTCCGGCGAGCGTGCAGGAGGTGCTGGACTACGGGCTGCACGGCTGGGCAATGAGCCGCTACGCGGGCGTGTGGGTGGGCATGAAATGCATCACCGATATTGTCGAAGTGTCCGCGTCTGTAGACGTCGACCCGCATCGCGTACAGATCGCCCTGCCTGGAGATTTCCAGCTGCCGCCCGACGGCCTGAACATCCGCCTGAACGACACTCCGCTGCAGCAGGAGGCCCGGCTGCTCGACTACAAGCTGTATGCGGCGCTGGCCTACGCACGCGCCAATCGGCTGAACCGCGAGCTGTGGCATGTGCCGCAAAGCGCGGCCCGGTTCGGCATCATGACTTCCGGCAAAGCCTATCTGGATACGCGCCAGGCGCTCAGCGACCTGGGCCTGACCGAAGACGTGTGCCGCCGTATCGGCGTGAGGCTCTTCAAGGTGGGCATGGTATGGCCCCTGGAAGCCACGGGCGTGCAGCATTTTGCCGAAGGGCTGGACGAGATCCTGGTGGTGGAAGAAAAGCGCCAGGTTCTCGAATACCAGCTGAAAGAAGAGCTGTTCAGCTGGCTTGGCACGGGCAAGAAGATTCCGCGGGTGGTGGGCAAGTTTGACGACAAGGACGGCGGCGAATGGTCGGTGCCCCAGGGCAATTGGCTGCTGCCGGCGCATCATGAGTTCACGCCCGCCATGGTTGCCAAGGCAGTGGGCGCCCGCCTGCTGCGGCTCGAACTGCCCGAAGACGTGCGTGCGGGTATCCAGGCCCGGTTGGCCTTCATCAGCGAGCGCGAACAGGCGCTGGCCCGGCCGCGCGTGGTGACCGAACGCAAGCCCTGGTTCTGTTCGGGCTGTCCGCACAACACCTCGACCCGCGTGCCGGACGGGTCGCGCGGCATGGCGGGTATCGGCTGCCACTATATGGTGACGTGGATGGGCCGCAATACGCAGGTCTACACGCAGATGGGCGGCGAGGGCGTGCCGTGGATAGGCCAGGCTCCCTTTACCGACGAGAAGCACGTCTTTGCCAACCTGGGCGATGGCACGTACTACCATTCCGGCCTGCTGGCCATACGCGCCGCCGTGGCGGCCAAGGTGCCCATCACTTACAAAATACTGTTCAACGATGCGGTGGCCATGACGGGCGGCCAGCCGGTGGATGGCCCCATCGATGTGCCGATGATCACGCGCCAGGTGGCTGCCGAGGGCATCGAGAAAATCGTGGTGGTGACCGACGAGCCCGAAAAGTACCAGGGCGTGACCACGCTGGCTGCCGGCGTGCCGGTGCGCCATCGCGACGAGCTTGACGCCGTCATGCGCGAATTGCGCGACTACCCCGGCGTGTCGGTGCTGGTGTACGACCAGACCTGCGCCACCGAAAAGCGGCGGCGCCGCAAGCGCAACGCCTACCCCGATCCGGCCCGGCGCGTGGTGATCAACGAGCGTGTATGCGAAGGCTGCGGCGATTGTTCCGAGCAGTCGCATTGCCTGTCGGTCGAGCCGCTGGAAACTGAATTCGGCCGCAAGCGCACCATCAACCAGTCCAGCTGCAATAAAGACTTTTCCTGCCTGAAGGGCTTCTGCCCCAGCCTGGTTACTGTTGAAGGCGGGCGCCTGCGCAAGCCCCGTGCGCTGCAGCAACAGGCTCCCATCGACGCCGACCTGCCATCGCCGGCCTTGCCGTCGCTGGACCAGCCGTACGGCGTGTTCGTCGCGGGCGTGGGCGGCACGGGGGTCGTGACCATCGGCCAGCTGCTGGGCATGGCCGCGCACCTGGAAGGCAAGGGCGGCTCGGTGCTCGATATGGCAGGCCTGGCCCAGAAGGGCGGGGCCGTGGCCTCGCATGTAATACTGACCCCGACTTCGGACGAGCTGTTGAATACGCGCGTGGCCATGGGCGAGGCCGACCTGGTGCTGGCCGGCGATCTGGTCGTGGCCGCGGGCCAGGATTCGCTGGCCCGCATGCGGCCCGGCCGCACGCGCGTGCTGCTCAACACCGATGTCGCGCCGACGGCGGCATTCGTCAACAATCCCGACTGGCGTCTGCCGGGCTCGGACCTGCAGGCCGAATTGCGGGCCGCCTGCGGCAACGAGAACGTCGCCATGCTCGACGCGGCGGAACTTGCCGTGGCGCTGCTCGGCGACGCTATCTATGCCAACCCCATGATGCTGGGCTATGCCTACCAGAAGGGCTGGCTGCCGCTGGGGCAGGACGCGTTGCTGCGGGCCATCGAGCTCAACGGGCAGCAGGTGCCGGCCAACCAGGCGGCGTTTGCCTGGGGGCGGCGTGCCGCGCATGACCTGCCCGCCCTGCGACGGCTGGCCGGGCTGGATGCCGCCGCGCGCGCCGACGAGACCGATGGCATTGTGCAGGTGCGGCGCGGGCAGCCGGCGGATGTCGTCGATATCAAGCGGCCCAGCGGAGAGCTTGAAAACCTGGTGGCCGTGCGCAGCAGTTTTCTTACGGCCTATCAGGATGCGGCGTACGCGACGCGCTACCGCGATCTGGTGCAACGCGTGGCCGAGGCGGAACAGGCGGCTACCGGCACCACCCGGCTCGCGGCCGCGGTGGCCCGCTACTACTTCAAGCTGATGGCGTACAAAGATGAATACGAAGTCGCGCGGCTATATACCGACGGCGAATTCATCAAGCAGGTCCAGGCCCAGTTCGAAGGCGACTGGAAGCTGCGGCTGCATCTGGCGCCGCCCCTGTTGGCGCGGCGCGATGCCCAGGGCCATCTGGTCAAGCGCGCCTACGGGCCCGGCATTCTGAAGCTGTTTGCCGTGCTGGCGCGGTTGCGTCGCCTGAGAGGCACCGTGCTGGATGTCTTTGGCTATACCGCCGAGCGCCGCGCCGAACGTGCCTTGATCGACACCTACCGCAACGACATCCTGGCCATTCTGCCCAAACTCAGCCGGGCCAACCTGGATCGCGCGGTGGAACTGGCAAGCCTGCCAGAAACCATACGCGGGTACGGGCACATCAAAGAAGCGGCGATGCAGCGGGCGGCCGCCCGGCGCGCCGAACTGATGCAGGGGTTCAGTGCGCCGGTGCTGCCGATCGACGGGGTGCGGGCGGCCTGACGCCGGCCTCAGCGCGCGGGCGGGGCGAAGCGTTCGACCCGGGGCGGCGTATGGGCCTTGGCCTGGGCCGTTTGCGCCGCCGCCTGTTCGCGCCGGGCGATCAAGGCTTCGGCCTTGTGGTGGTGGGGGGCCAGCTTGCGCACCATGACACGTCCGTCGCGCGGAAAGTAGCCGATGCGGCGGGCGTGCACGTCGCCCAGGTCTTGCGCCAGCACAGGGATGCCCTCGAGGCGCAGGTAATTAAGCACGAAGCGCGCATTGCGCTCGCCGATGTTCATCTGCTGCATGGCGCTCAGCACGGCGCCGCCGCCGAACACCTTGGCCTCGAGGCGCTCGCGCGCGGCCCCGGCCTTGAGCAGTTCGTTGATCAACACTTCCATCGCGTAGGCGCCGTAACGCATGGTGGCCGAAGCGGGCGCCTCGATGTCGCCCTCGGGCAACATAAAGTGGTTCATGCCGCCCACGCCCGTGAGCGGGTCGCGGATGCACGCCGCCACGCAGGAGCCGAGCACGGTGGAAATCATGATGTCTTCGCCGGCCGCAACGTAATACTCGTTGGGCAGCACCTTCACCGCCGGGCATTGGAAGGCGCTATCAAAATAGTGACGAGTCGCGCGGGCGTCGAGGCGTGGGGGCATGGAAGGGCGGGGAAGGGGGCCGCGCACAGCGGCAAGAAGCCACAGCTTGGCAAGCCGGTAATGTTAGCAAATTTGTTTTATGTAAATAAAAATGAATAAAAGGCGGGTGGAGCAGAGGAGCCCGCGCCGTTTACACGCCCGCCGGGCAAGCGGGCGGACGTTATGCGTCCCTATTTAATTCGGGCAGCTGCGGGCCAGCCGATGCCCGCACTATAGCGGCGGCGTCGGCTGGCCTTTTGGGGCAACAAGCGGCTTAAAACCGTGTACTGCGCGTGACTGACCAGCGGGCGGCCAGCGCCCCCAGGATGCTGGCGCCCGCCACCGCAACAGCCAGGACTGGCGCGCCCGGCAGGTGCAAGGCGAATTCGGCTCCGTAGCTGCGGGCTAGCCCTTGCAAGGCGTTGTTCAGCGGCGTCAGCGCCAGGGCGGCCGCGCCGATGGCCGCCAACGCCGCCAGCGCGCCCGACAGGGCGCCCAGGTAGAGAAAGGGGCGCCGCACGAAGGATTCGGTGGCGCCCACCAGGCGCGCCACGGCGATTTCTTCGCGCTGGAGCATGGCCTGCATGCGCACCGTGTTGAACACGGCCGCCAGCACCACGGCCGCCACGCATGCGGCCAGGAACAGCAGGCCCACCCGTGCGAACCTCAGGATGGCTTCGAGCCGCTGCACCCAGGCACTGTCGAGTTGCACCTGGTCGACGTGCTCCCACTGGCGCCATACCTGGGCCAGCTGGCTGGCGCGCTGGGCCAGCTGCTCGCCTTCGGTCAGGGTGGCGACCACGGCGTCGGGCAGGGGGTTGTCCGGCAACACCGCCAGGGCCTGGTCCCAGGTGGGGTTGTTGCGCAGCGCGGCCAGCGCTTCGTCGCGCAGCACCACACGCACGCCCTGCAGCTGGTCGCCATGCTCGGCGCGGATGCGCTGCGCGATGGACTCGGCCGCGCCCGCCGGCGCCTGGGTCTGCAGGAAGAGGGTGACTTCCGGCGTGACCGACACCTGGCGCGCCACGGGCTGCGCGGACACCAGGACCGCCGCGCCCAGCAGGGGCAAGGCCAGCGCCAGCGTCATGACCAGCAAGTTGGCCAGGGTGGAAAAAGGTTGGGCCGCCAGACGGCGCAGTGTGACGGTCAAGGCATAGCGATGCTGCCGCAGCCAGGATTTCATGCGGAGGCTCCCGAATCGTAGAACTTGCCCGGCTCCAGCCGCAGCATGCGGGTGGCATAGCGGGACAACAGGGCCTCGTCGTGCGAGGCGATCAACGTGGTGACGCCCACGCGGTTGAAGTCGCGGAACACATTCAGGATGCGTTGCGCGGTGTCGTGGTCGAGGTTGGCGGTGGGCTCGTCGGCGATCAGGATGGCGGGCCGGTTGACGATGGCGCGCGCGATGGCCAGGCGCTGTTGTTCGCCCCCGGACAGCTCGATGGGGTTCATGTCTTCCTTGCCCGCCAGGCCCACCTTGTCGAGCGCGGCGCGCGCGCGGCTGCCGGCCGCCTCGGGCGACTGGCCGATGACGGCCAGCGGCAGCATTACGTTCTGGAGCGCGCTGCGGTCATACAGCAGATGCGTATCCTGCAGAATGACGCCGACGGCGCGGCGCAGGTATGGCCGGGCCCGGGCGGGCAGCTTGTCCAGCCGCTGCCCATTGACCTGGATGGACCCCCGGCTGGCGGGCTCCAGCCCGCCTATCAGCTTGAGCAGGGTGGACTTGCCTGCGCCGGATGCCCCCGACACGAAGATGAACTCGCCGGCGCTGACCCGGAAGTTGATGTCGGCCAGGATGTTTCGGCCGCGCCCATACGATTTGAAGACGTGCTGGAATTCGATCATGGCGGCTGTTGAGAATGAAGCAGCAATAGTACAGCGCGGGTAAGGGCGCGGACATCGTGCCGCGACGCATTTTTTGCGTCCCTTTTTTTCATTTAAACCGTCAAGGGATTTCCCCCATGTCCCCGAATAACCTCAACCTTTACCATGCCGGCGATGCTTGACGCGCCGTGTCTTACCTCTTGGCGCATTGGGCTTCCCAACAGGAGATCAAACATGAAAGCACTGAAATTAGCCGCCGTTGCCGCCGCCCTGTTCACCGCGGCCTCGGCGGCCAATGCTGGCGCCACGTTCGACAGCATCAAGAAGAAGGGCTTCGTCCAGTGCGGCGTGTCTACCGGCATCCCCGGATTTTCCATCGCGGACAGCAAGGGCCAATGGCAGGGCATCGACGTGGACATGTGCCGCGCCATCGCCGCCACCATGTTCAACGATGCAAGCAAGTTCAAAGTCACCCCCCTGAATACGCAACAGCGCTTTACCGCGCTGCAGTCGGGCGAAGTCGACGTGCTGACCCGCAATACCACCCAGACCTTGACGCGCGATACCACGCTCGGTCTGATCGGCGCGGGCGTCAACTACTACGACAGCCAGGGCGTCATGGTCTCCAAGGACCTGGGCGTCAAGAGCGCCAAGGAACTCGACGGCGCCACCATCTGCGTGCAGCCGGGCACCACCACCGAACTGAACCTGGCCGACTGGTTCCGCGGCCAGAACATCCAGTTCAAGCCCGTGGTCATCGACAAATACGACGAAATCATCCGCGCCTTCTCGGCAGGCCGCTGCGACGCCTTCACCACCGACAAGTCGCAACTGGCCTCGACCCGCACCACGCTCGAAAACCCGGACAACTTCGTCATCCTGCCCGAAGACTTCTCGAAAGAGCCGCTGGGCCCCATGGTTCGCCAGGGCGACGAGCAATGGTTCAACATCGTGCGCTGGACGCTCAACGCGATGCTGGAAGCCGAGGAATACGGCATCACGTCGAAGAACGTCGACGAAATGCTCAAGAGCTCCAACCCCAACGTGCAGCGCATCCTGGGCGTGACCCCGGGCATGGGCAAGAACCTGGGCGTGGACGACAAGTGGGCCTACACCATCATCAAGCAAGTGGGCAACTACGGTGAAGTGTTCGAGCGCACGCTGGGCAAAGACAGCGCCATGAAGCTCGAGCGCGGCTTGAACGCGTCGTACAAAGACGGCGGTTTGATGTACGGCTGGCCGGTGCGCTAAGCACGGCTGCCCGGCAAGGCGGGGCCTCCCGCCTTGCCAAGCCCGCCTGCGGCGGGCGGCAGGAGTAAAGGTGGCGGGCAGATCCTGCAGCCATCCCTGTTCGACTTCTGTAGATTCAATCCATGACAACTACCAACCCCCAGGTCCCGGCGGCGGCGCCCAAGCGACGCCTGAGCTGGAACGACCCCGGCGTGCGCGCCGTGGTGTATCAGGTTGTCGCGCTGGCCTTGGTTGCACTGGCCGCGTGGTACCTGGTTTCGAACACGCTGCATAACCTTGCAGTGCGCAATATCTCTACCGGATTCGGTTTCATCGACCGCGAGGCCGGCTTTGCCATCGGCGAGACGCCGATCGCGTATTCCCCCGCAGATACCTATGGCCGCGCCATTGCCGTCGGCCTGCTCAACACGCTGCGCGCCGCCGTGCTGGGCATTGTGCTGGCGACCCTGCTCGGCACGCTGATCGGGGTGGGGCGGCTGTCGAAAAACTGGCTGATCGCCAAAGTATGCTCGGCGTACGTCGAGGTCATGCGCAACGTGCCGTTGCTGTTGCAACTGTTCTTCTGGTATGCGCTGATCACCGAGAACATGCCCGGGCCGCGGCAGGCGGCCAATCCGCTGCCGGGCGTCTTTATTTCGAACCGCGGGCTGAAGGTGCCGGCCGTCGAAGGCGCGTCGCTGGATTTCGTGCTGGGCGGGCTGGCCCTGGCCATCATCGGCATCCTGGTGGCGGCCCATTGGGGCAAGAAGCGGCAGGAAGCCACCGGCAGGGTGTTCCCGCTGGGGCGGCTGGCGCTGGCGCTGCTGATCGGCCTGCCCGTGGCGGGCTGGCTGGTAAGCGGCGCGTCGTTGAGCCTGCAGATGCCGGAGCTCAAGGGCTTTAACTTCAGCGGCGGGCTGACCATGTCGCCGGAGTTCGCCGCCTTGCTTGCCGGGCTGGTGATCTACACGTCGGCCTTTATCGCCGAAGTGGTGCGTTCCGGTATCCAGGCCGTCAACCAGGGGCAGTGGGAAGCCGCCGGGTCCCTGGGGCTGAGCCGCGCACGCGTGCTGCGCCTGGTGATCCTGCCGCAGGCGCTGCGCGTGATCATCCCCCCCATGACCAGCCAGTACCTGAACCTGACCAAGAACAGCTCACTTGCCGTGGCTATCGGCTACCCGGATATCGTGTCGGTGGTCAACACCACCATGAACCAGACCGGGCAGGCCATCGAGGGCATCCTGATCATCATGGCGGCCTACCTGACGGTGAGCCTGTCTATCTCGGTGTTCATGAACTGGTACAACAAGCGCATCGCGCTGGTGGAGCGTTGATATGAGCACGACGACTCCCGTCCCCAATGAAGGCCTGCCCCCGCCCCGCAACCACGCGGGCCCCTGGGCCTGGCTGAAAGAGCGCCTGTTTTCCTCGCCGCTGAGCATCCTGGCCACGGTGCTGATGGCCTGGCTGCTGATCATGACCGTGCCGGCCCTGGTCGACTGGGCCTTCCTGCAGGCCGACTTCACGTCGGCCACCGCGCAGGAATGCCGCAAGGCGGCCGGCGCATGCTGGGCATTCATCGTCGAGAAACACCGGCTGATCCTGTTCGGCACCTACCCGTACGACGAGCAATGGCGCCCGCTGCTGGCCACCATCATTCTCATCGCCGTGATTGTCTGCAGCGGCCTGAGGCGTTTCTGGAACATGCGCCTGGCGGTGATCTGGGTGGTGGGCCTGACCGCCGTTGCGATCCTGATGTGGGGCGGCGTGTTCGGCCTGACCTACGTCGAGAACTCGCAGTGGGGCGGCCTGCCGCTGACGCTGATATTGTCGACCTTCGGCATCGCCTTCGCGTTCCCCATCGGCGTGCTGCTGGCGCTGGGCCGCAGGTCGCGGCTGCCCGCCATCAAGGCGCTGTGCGTCGTGTACATCGAGCTTATCCGCGGCGTGCCTCTGATCAGCCTGCTGTTCATGTCGTCGGTGATGCTGCCGCTGTTCCTGCCGGTGGGCTTTTCCATCGACAAACTGCTGCGGGCGCAGATCGCCATCATCATGTTCGCGGCCGCCTACATTGCCGAGACGGTGCGCGGCGGGCTGCAGGCGATACCCAAGGGGCAATACGAAGGCGCCGATTCGCTGGGCCTGAACTACTGGCAGCAGATGCGCAAGATCATCCTGCCGCAGGCGCTGCGCATTGTGATCCCGCCGCTGGTCAGCATCTTCATCGCGCTGTTCAAGGACACGTCGCTGGTGGTCATCATCGGCATCTTCGACCTGACGCTGGCCGCCAAGGCGGCGCTGTCGGATGCGGCATGGCGCGGGTTCGGCGTAGAGGCCTATGTGTTTATCTCGCTGATTTACTTCGTGTTCTGCTTTTCGATGTCGAAATACAGCCAACGCCTCGAGAAACGCCTGGCGACCGGGCATCAACGATAGTTGCCGGGCCCGCGCCCGCCATCGGCGGGCCGGGCTGGCGTACCTTATGGGAGTAAAGGCATGAGCGATGCCATCATCCGCATGCAGAACGTGAACAAGTGGTACGGCCAGTTCCACGTGCTGCGCAATATCAACCTGGACGTGGCGCCCGGCGAGCGCATCGTGGTGTGCGGGCCGTCGGGCTCGGGCAAGTCGACCATGATCCGCTGCATCAACCGGCTGGAAGAGCACCAGCAGGGCCACATCATCGTCGATGGCACCGAGCTGACCAACGACCTGAAGCACATCGAGACTATCCGGCGCGACGTGGGCATGGTGTTCCAGCACTTCAACCTGTTCCCCCACCTGACGGTGCTGGAGAACCTGACGCTGGGGCCGACATGGGTGCTGAAGAAGCCCCGCGCCGAGGCCGAGGCCACGGCCATGAAATACCTGGAGCGCGTGCGCATTCCCGAACAGGCCAACAAGTATCCCGGCCAGTTGTCGGGCGGGCAGCAGCAGCGCGTGGCGATCGCGCGTTCGCTGTGCATGAACCCGAAGATCATGCTGTTCGATGAGCCCACGTCGGCGCTGGACCCGGAAATGGTGAAAGAAGTCCTGGATGTGATGGTGACGCTGGCCCAGGAAAGCGGCATGACCATGCTGTGCGTGACCCACGAAATGGGCTTTGCGCGCAAGGTGGCCAACCGTGTGATTTTCATGGATCGCGGCGAGATCATCGAGCAGAACACGCCCGACCAGTTCTTCGATAATCCGCAGAATGAGCGCACCAAGCTCTTCCTGAGCCAGATCCTGCATTAAGGGCCGGCCCGCGGGACGGAAAGCGCCTGTGCGTCGGGGTGGAGTATGCTAACCGACGCACAGAAGCTCAATCCGGAGACTCAAAACAATGCGCAACCCGCAAAAATTCCACGTTTCTTCTACCCGTCGCGCGCTGGTGCGCGGCGCCGTCGCCCTGGCGGCAACCTTCGGCTGCCTGGCGCCTGCCGCCGCGCAGGGCACCGATTTCCCGACCAAGCCGCTGCGCTTTGTCGTGCCGTATCCGCCCGGCGGCCCGCTGGACACGACGGCGCGCCTGCTGGCCGAGAAGGTCCGTGTCACGCTGAACCAGCCTGTCATCGTCGAGAACCGCTCGGGTGCGGGCGGCAACATCGGCGCCGACCTGGTCGCCAAGGCCGCGCCCGACGGCTATACGCTGGTGATGGGCGCGGTGGCCACGCACGCCATCAACCCGTGGCTGTTCGCCAACCTGCCCTACGACCCCATCAAGGATTTCGCGCCGGTCACGATTGTGGCCGCCGTGCCCAATGTGCTGGTCGTGAACGTGGATTTCGCCAAGAAGAACCAGATCGAGTCGCTGCAAGACCTGATCGCGTACGCGAAGAAGAACCCCGACCGCCTCAATTACGGCTCGGGCGGCAATGGCAGCGCGGGGCACCTGGCCGGCGAACTGCTGAAGGCCCGCGCGGACATCGATGTGGTGCACGTGCCCTACCAGGGCGCCGCGCCGGCGCAGCTGGCGCTTCTGGGCGGCCAGTCGGACTTCATGTTCGACAACCTGGCCGCCGCGGCGCCGCTCATCAGGGACGGCAAGGTAAAGGCGCTGGCCGTGACGACGCTGAAGCGCTCGTCGCTGTTGTCGGATGTGCCCACCATGGACGAAGCGGGTGTCAAGGGCTTTGACCTGGGCACCTGGTTCGGGGTGTTCACCACCGGCGGCACACCGGCCGATGCGGTGGCCAAGCTCAACAAGGCCTATGCCGACGCACTGCGCCAGCCGGACGTGCAACAGCGCCTGCTGGCCATGGGGTCCGAGGCGCAACCCATGACGGCCGAGGAATTCGCCGCGTTCGTCAAGCGCGAGAAAGACAAGTACCAGGAGATTGTGAAGCTCTCCGGGGCCAGCTTGAATTAATCGTTCTGTAGAGGGCGCGCTTATTGAGCCGCCCGGAACAAAGGGCGCCTCATGGCGCCCTTTGTCGTTACGATCCCCACCCCGTGCGCAATGACAGCGCCGGAGCTTCGACGCTCGACGGTGTTTCGGCCTGGCTCAGAAGGTGTCAGACACCCGTCGATGGTGTTCCGGCCGGGCTAACGTGTCAGACTCCCGCAGGGTGTCTGTCACTGGCGCGTCGGCGTTGCCGGCGCCATTGCGTATGGTGTCAGACACCCGCCGAAACCAGCGTTGATTGGTCGTGTCTCGCATCGGGTGTCAGACACCTGGTGCACTGTCTCGCATCGGGAGTCTGACACCGGGTGCACGGGTTTCAAACACCGCGTACACGCCCGCTGCATATCGCGGAAGGTATCTGCGGAAGGTGTCCGATACCCGTCGACGGTGTTCCGGCCTGGCTAACGTGTCAGACACCCGCAGGGTGTCTGACACTGGCGTGTCGGCGTTGCCGGCGCCATTGCGTATGGTGTCAGACACCCGCCGAGACCGGCGTTGACTGGTCGTGTCTCGCATCGGGTGTCAGACACCTGGTGCACTGTCTCGCATCGGGTGTATGACACCGGGTGCACGGGTTTCAAACACCGCGTACACGCCCGCTGCATATCGCGGAAGGCATCTGCGGAAGGTGTCAGACACCCGTCGATGGTGTTCCGGCCTGGCTAACGTGTCAGACTCCCGCAGGGTGTCTGACACTGGCGCGTCGGCGTTGCCGGCGCCATTGCGTACGGTGTCAGACACCCGCCGAGACCGGCGTTGATTGGTCGTGTCTCGCATCGGGTGTCAGACACCTGGTGCCACTGTCTCGTATCGGGAGTCTGACACCGGGTGCACGGGTTTCAAACACCGGGTACACGCCCTGTGCATATCGCGGAAGGCATCTGCGGAAGGTGTCAGACACCCGTCGATGGTGTTCCGGCCTGGCTTACGTGTCAGACTCCCGCAGGGTGTCTGACACTGGCGTGTTGGCGTTGCCGGCGCCATTGCGTATGGTGTCAGACACCCGCCGAGACCGGCGTTGATTGGCCGTGTCTCGCATCGGGTGTCAGACACCGGGTGCACGGATATCAAACACCGCGTACACGCCCGCGGCATGTAGATCGACGCAAACGCCCACGACAAGCGGTTGCCGAATGGCCGCGCACGCCGCGCGGGGCGGCGTGCGCGGCCGGCGCTGCACTATCTTTCTCGCCCCCTACAGCGTCGCCAAATATGCAAGAACCCTGTTCGCCCCAGCGCCGTTGCGAGTTTGTACGGTGCGAGTCGGGGCGGGCCGGGGTGAGCGGCGCGGCGCCTCGGGGCCGGGCCCGGGCGCGGGGGGCGCCCGGACGGCGCCGTGAAGCCAAGGCGCTCACCCCGGCCCGCCCCGACGCCTCAAGAACCCCTCAACTTTGTAACCCTCCCCCCTCAAGCAAAGTTACGTTTAACCCCTGAAGTATTCCCGTAATCCAGACTGCCTACGATCTGCCCAGTATCCACAATCTGGCCACGAAAGCTGATCCCGAGCAGCCATGGACAACGTCATATCCCTGCAGCGCCGCACCGTCACCGCCCGTACTCCTCTGCCAGCCGCCATGCTGGCGTTCCGCGCCATGGCGGGCCACGAGGCCTTGTCGCAACTGTTCGAACTCGAAGTCGACCTGGTGTCGCCCTCGCATTCGCTGGACATGAAGCAGCTGCTGGGCAAGCCGCTGACGCTGGACATCCAGGCGGCCAGCGGCATCCGCCATCTGAATGGCCACATCACCCGCTGCAAGCTTGCCGGCCGCGAAGGGCCGACCTCGCGCCTGTACCGCTATCGCGTCACGGTGCGCCCCTGGCTCTGGTACCTGACCCAGACCTCGGACAGCAAGATTTTCCAGAACCAGAGCGTGCCCGACGTCATCCGCACCGTGCTCGCCGAGTATCCGTTTCCCGTCGAGTACAAACTGACCGGAGCCTATCGGAACTGGGATTACTGCGTGCAGTACCAGGAGACCGATTTCGCCTTCATCAGCCGCCTGATGGAGCACGAAGGCATCTACTATTGGTTTCGCCACGACGCCGAGCAGCACACCCTGGTGCTGACCGACGACGTGACGCAGCACGAAACCTGCCCGGGCTACGACACCATTCCGTACTACGGCCCCGACCGCGTCGCAGTACCTCGGCAGGAATACATCTCGAGCTGGGAAGTCGCCGAGCAGATCACGCCCGGCGCCTTCGCCACGTCCGACTATTTCTTCGAGACTCCCGGCGCAGACCTGCAGGCCCGCCGCAACAATCCGGGCGCCTACGACCATGGCGACCTGGAAATGTACGAATGGCAGGGGGGCTACACCAATCCTGCCGATGCCGAGCGCTATACCCGCGTGCGCCTGGAAGAACTGCAGTCCCGGCAGGAACAGGTAAGCGGCGGCTGCAACGTGCGCGGCATGGCGCCGGGCTGGCTCTTTACCCTGCGCAACCATCCGCGCCAGGCAGAGAACCGCGAATATTTGATTGTTTCGGCGCACTACCGCATCCAGGAAGCCGCCCAGGCCAGCGGGCTGGACGCGGCGACATTCGATGTGGGCTTTACCGTATTGCCGGCCGCCGTGCCGTTTCGCGCGCCGCGCGTCACGCCCATGCCGCATACCCATGGCCCGCAGACGGCCAGGGTGGTGGGCAAGGCCGGCGAGCAGATCTGGACCGACGCATACGGCCGCATCAAGGTGCAATTCCACTGGGACCGGTACGGCCAGAAGAACGAGAACAGCTCATGCTGGGTGCGCGTGTCCAGCCCCTGGGCGGGCGGCGGATTCGGCGGCATCCAGTTGCCGCGCGTGGGCGACGAAGTGATCGTGGATTTCATCGGCGGCCACCCCGACCGGCCCATCGTCATCGGCCGCGTCTATAACGCGAGCAACATGCCGCCGTGGGACCTGCCCGGCAACGCGACGCAAAGCGGCTTTCTGAGCCGTTCGCGCGACGGCACGCCGGGCAATGCCAACGCGCTGATGTTCGAAGACAAGCCGGGCAGCGAACTGGTGTGGCTGCATGCCGAACGCGACCTGACCACCGAGGTCGAAGGCAACGAGCTGCACGCCACCGACGGCACGCGCACCACCTTCGTCGGCTCGCACGATACCACCGTCATCGGTTCGGGCGGCGCAGGCAATCGCGACGTCACCGTGCATGGCACCGACACGCTGCACGTGGACGGCGATCGCACGGTAACGGTAGACGGCAGTGAAACCCATACCGTCAGGCAGGGCCGCACGGTGCGCGTTACCGACGGGCTCATGGACGAGAAATTCGACCAGGGCCTGCACACCACCATCGCTGCCCAGGGCGAAATACGCGAAGTGACCGGGCTTTTCGACGAAACCCTGCACAGCGGCGAGCGGCGGCATGTCACCGGCGATGTCAACGAGACGCTCGATGGCAATGTGACCTTTGCCATCGAAGGCGGCGGCACATTTACGGAAACCATCCAGGCGAACCATATCCACGAACTGACCGGCACCCAGGATTCGACCATCACGGGCGAGGTTACCCATACGATCAACGGCGCGCTGACGCAGACGGTGACCGACCCGGTCATCGTCAACGCGCAAACCAGCATGACCGTGAACACGCCCAGCTGGACGGTCAGCGGCGCCAAGCAGGCGTTCTGGGCGTCCAGCTTCGTGCGCGGCACGCCTGCGCGCGCCACGCTGGTGGGCGCGGCCGCAGACCTGTGGGGCGTGCGGCAGCAGGTGTATGCCGGCGTCAACTCGCAGTGGTCTACCGTGAAAATCGACCTGGCCGCGTTCAAGAACGGCCAGTCGGGCTTTGAGTTCGGTGGCGCGGCCACGCAGATCAAGGCGATAGGCGTGCAGGTCAAGAGTGGGGTGGCCGGCATTATTTCGCGCGCGGCCAGCATATTCACGTGAGGCCCGGACAACATGACCAATCTTGCATGGTGGGTGGCCGGCACTGTAGCAACGGTGTTGTTCGTGGGTTTTGTCGCCATGATTGTGCGCGACAACGCCCGGCTGTTTGACCAGGAACGCGCCCTGGCCGGGCAGCTGGCGCAGTCGGGGCAGCCCGCCGTGGCCACGGTGCTGGCGCTGGAGCGCCAGCCGGGGGGAAGACCGTACGCCGCGCCGATGAAGATGCGGCTGCGCTACGCAGATACACGCGGCCGCGAGCAGACGGTCGAGCTGCGGCTGTATATCGATCGCGAATTGCTTGCCGGCTTCATGCCGGGCCAGGCCGTGCACGTGCGCTACGACCCGCAGCAACCTGGCAGCATTGCCATCGACCGCGAGCTCAGCCCCACGGATGTCCCGGCGTCATGGCGCAGTTGAGGGGGCGGGCATGAAGATCGTCAAGCCATTGCGCCTGGGCCTGTTGAACCGGCCCTACATGATGCGCGGAAGATCGGCTCTGGGCATCAGCGCGCTGGCGCTGGCCAGTCTGGACGCGCGGGCTTTGTTGCTGCCCGAGGCCGAGCTGTGGGAACTGGCCGGCGAGGCGCTGGGCGAAGACGGCGTGCTGGACCTGGGCGTGCCCAAGCCCTGCGCCGAGTTCCTCGTCACCGGCAACGCGTACACCGCGCACCAGGCGCGCCGGGATGCCTGCGCGGTGCGTGTGCGAGTGGGCGACAGGCAGAAAAGCCTGATGGTGTTCGGCGACCGGTTCTGGGTGGGCCAGCAGGCCAGCGAGCCGCTGCCGTACGAAATCATGCCGCTGGACTGGCGCCATGCCTACGGCGGCCCGTCTTATCCGGACAACCCGCAGGGGCGCGGCGCGGACGATGAGTTCATCAACGGCGTGCGCACCCGCCGCCTGCCCAACATCGAGCCCCTGGAAGGCCGCATGGCGCGGCCTGACCAACAGCCCGCGCCCGCGGGGCTGGGGCCGGTGTCGCCGCTGTGGCCGCGCCGTTTCGAGCGCGTCGGGGCCTATCACGACAGTTATCCGGATACCGCCTTTCCGGGGTTCCTGGACACGCTGGACCCCCATTTTTTCAACGCTGCGCCGCCCGACCAATGGTGGCCCGGCCGCCCCGAACTTGCGCCCGGTATCGATTACGAGTTCTGGAACATGCACCCGCGGCATGCCTGCATGCAGGGTGTACTGCCGGACTGGCGCGCGCGCTGTTTCGTTCGGCGCGCCGCCACCCAGGCCCTGGAGGCCGTGCCGCTCGCACTGACGACGGCCTGGTTCTTTCCCGACCGCGAGCGGGTGCTGCTGATCTATCAGGGCGTTGCGCCGCTTGCCGAAGATGACGGCGCGGATGTGGACCTGCTGATGCCCGCCCTGGACACGGGCGTTGATGAGCGGCCCATGTCTCATTACGAGGCCGTGCTGGCGCGGCGGCTGGACCCGGACTATGGGCCGCTGCACGTGCTGCTCGATGATGAACTGCTGCCGGCCGGGCACCTGGGGCCCTGGGAATCGCTGGCGGCATGGAATCCGATGCGCAGCCCGCTGGCCCGCAACCAGCATGCGCGCGCGGCGTCGATGCGCGCGCACATGCAGGCCGAGGCGCAGGCCGCCGGATTGGATGCGCAAGCCTTTGACGTGACGCTGCCCCCGGACACTGCCTTGCCCGCCTTGCAGGACCTGCCGTCGATGGCCCGGCAGGCAGCGCAGGCCGCCCAAGAGGCGCGTATCGACATGCTGCATGCGCGCAGGCAGGTAGCCGCGCAGATACGCGACCAGGCCTGCGACATGCCGGCCGGCATGAACGCCGCCACATTGCTCGACAGCGCCGAGAAGCCCGCCAGGGGCGGGCCGCCGACGCTGCTTGGGCATCCCGGCCTGGCGGAGCTGCAGGCGCTTGCGTCGCGCCGGCCGCCCGAGCCGGGCGGGCAGGCGCTGGATGACGCGTCGGTGCGCGGCATGATGAAACAGGCCGACGACCAGCTGCGGTCGCTGTATCTGCAGGGCGCGCACCTGCAGCCGCCCGCCGACGCGGCAAGGCCGGCGCGCGCGGCGCGCATGAGGCGCCGGGTGCAGTCCATCATGGCCGGCAGCCGCGATCTGTCCGGCCTTGACCTGACCGGCGCCGACCTGTCGGGGCTGGACCTGCGTGGCGCCCGATGTGCAGGCACGATGTTCGAAGGCGCCGACTTGTCGGGCGCGCGCCTGGACGGTGCGGACTTGACGCGCGCGGTGCTGGCGCGTGTGCGGGCGCAGGGCGGTTCATGGCGCGCCACGCAGTTGCATGGCGCCAATCTGGGGAGCGCCGTGTTGCGGGATATCGACCTTGGCCAAGCCACGATGACCGACTGCGAACTGACGGGGCTCAGGCTCAGCCATTGCCGGCTGGCGGGCCTGGCCATGAAGAATTGCGCCCTGGCAGAAACGGAATGGACCGATTGCTGCTGCGACGGCGCCAGTTTTGATACGGTGACGTTCTGGCAACAAGCCCGCCTGACGCGCGTGAGTTTCGCCAACGCGAGCATGACGCGCGTAAGCTGGGTGGACTGCGTGCTCGACGAAGCGGCGTTCGGCGACGCGCAGTTCGTGCGTTGTTCGTGGGTGCAGTCGCATTGCGTGACGCCGCCGGACTTTACGCGCGCGCAACTGACCACTTGCTGCGCGGTAATGACCGATATGGACGAGGCAGTGTTCGCGGGGGCCTTGCTGCGCGAGTGCAGCCTGCGCGGTATCGGCCTGGCGAGCGCCGATTTCGGCAAGGCCGGCCTGCTGCGCTGCGACCTGTCGGGTGCGGACCTGCGCGGCGCCGACCTGTCGGGCGCGTGCGCGGACGAGTCGCTGTTCATCCGCGCCTTGCTCGACGGCGCCGATTGTTCAGATGCCGACCTGAAGCAGGCATTGCTGCACGATGCCACGCTTGCACATGCCAGCCTGCGCGGCGCCAACCTGTTTCGCGCCGATCTGGCGCGCGCGCGGCTGGATGGCAGTACCGATACGCGGGGCGCCTACGTGCACCTGGCCAACACGCGGCCCGTCGCGCCCAAGGCGTCATGCTGACGCCCGCCGACTTGCAGGCCCGCGTCAAGGGCGGCGAGATGCTGGCCGGCCTGGATCTGCGCGGCCTGTCGTTGCGCGGCATGGACATGGCCGGCGCCGTGCTGCATGACTGCGACCTGACAGGCGCCACCCTGGCGGACACCGATTGGCGCGACAGTCGCTTCCATGCCTGCCGCATGTCGCACACCGATTGGCGCGGCGCGGATATCAGCCATTGCGCCTACTTCCGCTGCGCACTGGAGCAGGCCGATTTCCGTGCTGCCGTGTGCAACGAGGCCGCGTTTACGGAATGCCGGGCGCGGGGCATAGATTTCAGCGGCACGACGCTGGCGGCCTGCCACTTTACCCAGACCGACCTGGCCCATTCGCGTTGGGAGGCCGCCCAGCTGCATGACGGATCCTGCGGCGAATGCGCGCTGGAGCACGCGAGCTTTGCGCAAGCCAGCCTGGTCAAGGTTGTGTTTATGCACGCCGATCTGCGGGTCACGGTATTGAGCGGGGCTGCGCTGGACAAATGCGTGTTCACCGAAGGCGACCTGCGCGGCCTGGCGCTGGGCGGGCAGCGGCTGGAAGGCTGCCAGTTCATCGATGCGCGCATGGATGGCTGCGACCTGAGCTGGGCGCAACTGCGGCAGGCCAACTTCAAGGGCGCATCGCTGCGCGGCGCGCGGCTGGTGCAGGCTCGCGCCGACCGGGCGCTGTTCGTGCAGGCCGACCTGACCCAGGCCGATGCAACAGGGGCTTCATTTGTGCAGAGCATGTGGCCCGACGCCTGCCTGGATGGCGCGACGCTGAGCGGGGCGAACCTGACGCAGGCGGTGCTGCATCGTGCGCGCTGCGCCGCCGCGCGGTTTGATGGGGCGCAGTTGGGGTATGCCGATTTTTCGTGCGCCGACCTGCGCGATGCCGACCTGCGGCACGCCAGCTTCGGGCGCACCCAGTTGCACCGCGCGCTGACCGAGGGCGCACGCTGGACGACGCGCGCCGGCGTGCTGGAAAACGATGCCGCCCTGTATGAGGCCGAGCTGTGGTCGGCCCGCCGCCCTGGCGCGACTTCGGCCGCGTCAGGGCCCTAGCTTACAACCGGAGGCTCTGTGTTCGCCGACTGCCAGCTCATGGGAATGGACCTGGCCTTTCCCGATATTTGCAAGACGCCCCCTGCGTTGTTGCCGGTTCCGTACCCCAACTTTGCGCTCGGGCCGATGGCGATTCCCAATGTGTGGAACACGCTGCTGATGATGATGCCGGCGCACAACCTGCTCACCACCATTCCCATCACCAATGGCGACAATCCCGGCGTGGCCCTGGGGTTGATTTCCCAGACGGTGATGGCGCAGGCGCGCCGCATCACCTGCGTGCCGAATGTGTTGTTCGGGTGCATTCCCGCCACCCGGCTTACGGGGCTGACCATCCAGAACACCATCAATGCGCGCGGCATGCGGGTGCTGCCCAGTCAGCTGAAAGTGGTGTTGCTGGGCGGCGGAGCAGGCGCCGGGCGGGCGGCGTCGGCCGCGCGCGGCGCGGGGGTGGGCGGCACGACGCGCACTGGCCGCCTGGCGGCGCGCGCGTCGGGCAAGTCCGGCCAGGGCCGCGCGGCGCCCGCCCCGAGCGCGGCGTCGCGCCCGGCCACGCCGGCGGCCAGGTCGGCCCCGCGGGGCGGCCAGCCCCGCGCCGAACCGCCCAAGGCCGATCCACGCTACAAGCGCGGCAAGTTTCGCAAGGGCGTGCGCGACCAGGCCTGGGACGCCGCCAAGGGCAGGGACGGCAAGGTGCGCGACCCCGTGTCCGATAAGGTGATGAAGAAAGACGAGCCCTGGGATATGGGGCACAAGCCGGGTTTCGAGCATCGCAAGCACGCCAGGAGCGCCGCCGAGCGGAACATCGACCGCAAGCAGTTCCTCGATGAATACAATGACCCTTCCCACTACCGGCCCGAACTGCCCAGATCCAACCGCAGCCACCGGGGCGAACTGAAAACGGACGACTATTTTGGCTACTGACGCGTCTCCCGCCGTAACGCCGCAACGCAAGGCCGTGGCCCGGCATGTGCTGGATGTGTTCGACGGCGCACCGGTGGTGCATGCCTACCACCACGACACGCTGGCGCTGTCGATCGACATCCTGGAAGTCGATGACAGCCCCGATGACGGGCTGGTGTCGTATTCCACGCTGGGGCTGTTCGAGACCCTGCTGCGCCACGGCGACGGCACGCCCTTGGAAACGCGGGTAGAACTGTGCGCCGAGGCCCCGCAAGAGCAAGACCTGTGGGGCAATATCCTCGGCACCGCAGCCTTCGGGCTGATGCGGTCAGGGCAGGCCGTGGGCCCCGGCAGCGTGCTGCGCGACTGCGTGCTCGAGTACTACCCGCAATGCAGCGTTCCGCATCTTTATCTGTGCGCGCCGTTTTCGTGGCAGGACGGCGAGTTCGCCCGTGTCGAGGTCGACGGCGAGCCGGTCAACTGGCTGCAGGCGTTTCCGATCAGCGAAGCCGAGCGCCAGTACGTGCAGGAGCATGGCGCCGATGCGTTCGAAGACATCCTGCTCGAGCAGGATCCCGACCTCTACGATCTCGAACGCCCGTCGGTCGTATAACACCGCCACCCGCCCCCGCCGGGTGGCCACAGCAACATCAGGTGTCTGACACCATACGAACTCGCGCGGGCCGCGCCTGTTTCTTACGTCGGCCGCGCCCAGCCCTTGGCGTGTTCCACCGCCTGACGCCAACGGGCCAGGCGCGCCTGGCGCTGGTCGGCGGACCATTGGGGTTCGAAGCGGTGCTCCGCTTCCCATTGCGCCGCGAATTCGTCCAGCCCGGACCAGAACCCCGTGGCCAGGCCGGCCAGACCGGCTGCGCCTCGCGCGGTGGATTCGGCCACGCGCGGGCGCACTACCGGTACGCCCAGCAGGTTGGTCTGCATCTGCATGAGCAGATCATTGCGCGCCGCGCCGCCGTCGACGCGAAGTTCCGACAGCTCGATGCCGCTGTCTGCATTCATGCATGTGAGCAGTTCGGCGCTTTGCAGCGCGATGGCTTCCAGCGTGGCGCGCGCCACGTGCGCGCGCGTGGTGCCGCGCGTCAGGCCCACCAGGGTTCCGCGCGCATACGGGTCCCAGTCGGGCGCGCCCAGGCCGGCGAAGGCCGGCACCAGGAACACGTCGTCTGTGTCGGCCACGCTGGCTGCCAGCGCCTCGACCTGGTCTGACCGCTGGATGATGCCCAGCCCGTCGCGCAGCCACTGCACGGCGGCGCCGGCCATGAAAACGCCGCCTTCCAGCATGTACGTCGGTTGCCCCGCCGTGCCCGCGCCGGGCGCGGGCAGGCCCCAGCCTATGGTGGAAAGCAGGTTGTTCTGTGACGCGATGGGCCGGTCGCCGACATTCATCAACATGAAGCAGCCGGTGCCGTAGGTGTTCTTGGCCATGCCCGGCTTGAAGCACGCCTGCCCGAACGTCGCGGCCTGCTGGTCGCCGGCGACGCCTGCAATAGATATGGGGCCGCCGAACCACTCGGGCAGGGCATGGCCCACTTCTGCGCTGCTGGGAGCCACCGCCGGCAGCACGCTGCGCGGAATGTCCAGCAATGCCAGTATCTCGTCGCTCCAGTCGTGCGCATGGATGTCGTACAGCAGCGTGCGCGACGCATTGCTGGGGTCGGTACTGTGCACCTGCCCGCCGGTCAGGTTCCATACCAGCCAGGTGTCTACCGTGCCGAAGGCCAGCTGGCCGCGCTGGGCGGCCTGGCGCGCACCCGGCACATGTTCGAGCATCCAGGCCAGCTTGGTGCCGGAAAAATAAGCGTCCAGCACCAGCCCCGTGCGTTCTTGCAGCAGTTTGTCGTGGCCTTGCTGGCGCAGCGCGTCGCACATGGGCGCGGTGCGGCGGTCTTGCCAGACCAGGGCGCGGGCCAGCGGCCGGCCAGTGGCGCGGTCCCAGATCAGCGTGGTTTCGCGCTGGTTGGTGATGCCGATGGCGGCGATATCGGCCGCGCTGGCGCCGGCATTGCGCAATGCCTCGCGCGCCACATCGAGCTGGCTCTGCCAGATCTCGTTGGCGTCGTGCTCGACCCAGCCCGGCTGCGGGTAATACTGGCGGAACTCGCGCTGCCCGACGCCGCGCGCCGCGCCATGCCGGTCGAACACGATGGCGCGCGAACTGGTGGTGCCCTGGTCCAGGGCCAGAATGTACGATTTCGTCACGGATGCCTGCCTATCAACCTTGCAGTTGAGCCCCGGCCTGCGGCGCCAGCCGCCTGAACGACAGCGTAGAGGCCGCGCACAGCACGCCGATGACCACGAACGCCACCATCGCGTCGCCAGTGGCGAAATGGTCGGCGCCACGCACAGCCATGCTGATATTCAGCGTGACCGCGGCCACCCCGACCCCCAGGCTGATGCCCAGTTGCTGGGCCATGGCCGCAAAACTGCTGGCGCTGCTCATGCGCTCGGGCGCGATGTCGGCATAGGTTAGCGTATTTACCCCGGTGAACTGCAAGGACCGGAAGAAGCCGCCCACCAGCAGGATGCCGATCAGCAGCCACACCGGGGTGCCTGGCGTGAACGCGGCGCAGGCCATGATGAACAGCCCCGTGAGCACCGCGTTGACGGTCAGCACGCGCCGGAAACCGAAATGCCGCACGATGGGGGTGGCCACGAACTTCATCAGCAGCGCGCCGGCCGCGCTGGCAAAAGTGATAAGCCCGGCCGAGAACGGCGTCAGCCCGAACCCCACCTGCAACTGCACGGCCAGCAGGAAGGGCATCGCGCCCACCGCAAACCGGCACAGGTTGCCGCCCAGCACCGAAATGGCGAAGGTCGGCTCTCGCAGCAGGGTGAGGTCGAGGATGGGGTGGGCGGCCCGCCGGGCATGCCACACGTACAGGCCGCCGCAGACCAGGCCCACGAGGGCCATGCCCGCCACCATCAGGGGCGGCACCAGGCTGTGGCCCAGCGCCTCGAAGGCGCTGACCAGGGTGGCCAGGCAGACGGCGCTGAGCAGAAAGCCCAGCCAGTCCAGGCGCGGCGTGGACGCCTCGCGGATTTCGGGCACGTAGCGGCGCACCAGCGCAATGCCCGCGATGCCTATGGGTATGTTGATCAGGAAAATCCAGTGCCAGGACATGTAGGTGACCATGAATCCGCCCAGCGGCGGCCCGATCACGGGGCCCAGCAGGGCCGGTATGGACAGGAAAGACATGGCCTTGAGCAGGTCTTGCTTGGGCACCACGCGCAGCAGGATGATGCGCCCCACCGGCACCATCATGGCGCCTGCCATACCCTGCACGACGCGCGCGGCCACCAGCTGGGCCAGGCTGTGCGACATCGCGCAGGCGATCGAGCTCAGGGTGAACAGGGCGATGGCGGCGGTGAACACCCGGCGAGCGCCATAGCGGTCGGCGGCCCAGCCGCTGACGGGCACGAACACCGCCACTGCCAGCAGATAGGACGTAATGGCCACATTGAGCCGCACCGCCGTGGTCTGCAGCGACTGCGCCATGGCCGGCAGGGCCGTGGCGACGACGGTGGAGTCGAGCATCTGCATGAAAAGCGCGCACCCGACAATGAAGGGAATCATCCGCGCCGCGCGGGCCGCGTCCGGGGAAGGGGGAGGAGAGGAGGCTGGTGCGACGGAATCTGCAGACATGTGGACGGGAGACAGGGGGGCCAGCCGATTGTAACGTCCGGGGGCCGGCCGGGCTGAAGTAAACTGGGGGAATCTGCAACCTGTTTTTATACGGTGCCATGGCAAGTCATTACGAATCCGACATCACTCGCTTTCTGAAGTCGTACAAGGCGCAGCATCCCGACGTCGAGCAACGCCAGCGCGAAGGCCGCGCCCGCCTGTGGGACAAGAAGCAGGACACCGAGCTGCTCGAGGCCTTCCGCGCCGCGCGCGTGCCGCAGAAGCCTTACGTGTATCACAGTGAATAAGCGCCATCGCCGCGCGCGCCTCGTGTCTGCATCCTGACGACGCGCCATGCCTGCGAACCATCCCGTTTCCGGCGAGGCCCTGGCCGCCCTGGTCGAACCTCCCGTCGACAGCACGCCCGACGTGGTCGACAGCGTGGCCTTTGCGCGCCTGTACGGCGAACCGCTGTTCCAGCTGCCGACCGACCTGTACATTCCGCCGGACGCGCTTGAAGTATTCCTGGAAACCTTCGAAGGCCCGCTGGACCTGCTGCTGTACCTGATACGCAAGCAGAACTTCAATGTGCTCGACATCCCTATGGCTGATGTCACGCGGCAGTATCTGTCGTATGTCGAGCAGATCCGCATGCACAACCTCGAACTGGCGGCCGAATATCTGCTGATGGCGGCCATGCTGATCGAGATCAAGTCGCGCATGTTGCTGCCGGTAAAAAAGACAGACACCGGCGAAGAGCCCGAAGACCCGCGCGCCGAGCTGGTGCGGCGGCTGCTCGAGTACGAGCAGATGAAGCTGGCGGCCCAGAAGCTCGACACCCTGCCGCAGCTGGGCCGCGATTTCAAGCGCGCCCAGGCCGTGGCCGACATCACGACCGAGCGCATGCTGCCCGATGTCAGCGTCGACGACCTGCGCGCCGCGTGGGCCGATATCCTGAAGCGCGCCAAGCTGAACCAGCATCACCACATCACGCGCGAACAGCTGTCGGTGCGCGACCACATGACTCACATCCTGCGCCGCCTGAACGATGTGCGTTTCATCGAGTTCGGCGAGCTGTTCATGGAACGCATCCGCGAAGGCGCGCCGGTGGCGGTGGTGGTGGTACATTTCATCGCCATGCTCGAACTGGCGCGCGAATCGCTGCTGGAAATCACCCAGGCCGAGCCCTACGCGCCCATTTATGTGCGCCTGGCGTACACCAGCGTAGCTGCCGCCGCCTGAAGCCGCGCGCGGGCTGCACGCCGTTTCGGAGATTCCCTTGAAAGTCGTCCACACCATCCAAGAGTTGCGCGACCACTTGCGCGGGCAGAACCGCGTGTCGTTCGTGCCCACCATGGGCAATCTGCACGCCGGCCACCTGGCGCTGATGAAGCTGGCGCGCCAGCATGGCGACCCCGTGGTGGCCAGCATCTTCGTCAACCGCCTGCAGTTCGGCCCTGCCGAGGATTTCGACCGCTATCCGCGCACGCTGCAGGACGACGTGGCCAAGCTCGAAGCGGCGCGCGACGTCTACGTGGTGTTTGCGCCCGACGAACGCGAGATGTACCCCGAACCGCAGAACTACCGGGTGCAGCCGCCCGACGATCTGGGCAACATCCTGGAAGGCGAGTTCCGTCCGGGCTTCTTCGGCGGCGTCAGCACCGTGGTGCTCAAGCTGCTGGCCTGCGTGCAGCCGCGCGTGGCGGTGTTCGGCAAGAAAGACTACCAGCAGTTGATGATCGTGCGGAACATGTGCCGCCAGTTCCAGCTGCCGGTGGACATCGTCGCCCACGAAACGGTGCGAGCCGAAGACGGCCTGGCGCTGTCGTCGCGCAATCGCTATCTGGCGCCGGCCGAGCGCGCCGAGGCGCCTGCGCTGTACCAGGCGCTGCTGTCGATACGCCAGCGCATCGGGGCCGGCGAACGCGACCTGGCCGCCATCGAGCGCGAGTGCGCGCAGGCGCTGTCCGCGCGCGGCTGGCAGGTCGACTACCTGGCCGTGCGCCGCCAGCGCGACCTGCAATCGCCCGCGCCGGCCGACCTGGATGCCGGCGAACCACTGGTGGCCCTGGCCGCCGCCAAGCTGGGCGCCACCCGGCTGATCGACAACCTGGAACTCTAGGCGCGCGGGGGCGCGCGCCATCGCGCGTAAAAATCCTGTCAAGTTTGACAGTATCTGGGGCCCAGGCGGCCCTGGCAGACTGCCTTGCAATCCGACATTGCAAGCGAGCTCTTCATGCAGGATACCCCCCCGCCGCATGGTCCGGCCGCCATCGCCCGCCTGACGCCGCGCGAGCAGCAGATTGTGTCGTACCTGGCGGCCGGCAGGCCCAATAAGGTCGTGGCGATTGAACTCGGCATTTCGTTGCGCACCGCCGAGGCCCACCGTGCGCGCATCTTTCGCAAGCTGGGCGTGCGCAACGCCCTGGAACTGGCCTGCCGGCTATGCCCGCGCCAGGGCACCACTTCCCTGCGCGGCTGAATGCGTCAGCGCATCGGCGCCGCCCCGGCGCTGCCTGCCTGCCGGGCTGCGGTCGCCGCCAGCACGCCGGCGCCGAACGGGCCGCCGCCGTCCGGCGGCAAATCTTCCAGCAGCGTCGCAGCGCCCCATACGCCATTGTTGCGCGCCAGCACCTGGTAGGTCTGCATCTGGCCGGCGCTGCGCGCCACGACGTACAACGTGCCGTGCAAGAAACGCATGGCGGGTAGCGACGCGGCGTTCGCCTGCAGCCGGGTCGCGCGTTCGCCTTCCACCAACCACAGGGCCCCGCCCGGGCTTTCGAGTACGGCCACGGCGACGTGCCCATGCGCATCCGCGCCCACCGCGGGCTTGCCCACGTACGGTACCCCCAGATCGACGGCCGGTGTCCAGTGCTGGGTGCGGGCGGCATCGGCAGCTTGCCCGCCGGCTTGCGCAATGCGCATCAGGTGGCCGATGCCGTGGGCGCGGAAATACAGTTCGATCAGGCCCTGGCCGTTGCGTATGGCGGCCAGGCCTGCGCTGCTGCGCGGGGCGGGCAGGCGCTGCCACGGGGCCCAGGCGGCGCTCTCGTGCGCTTCGCGCTGCCATGTGGCGAACAGCTGCCCGTCTTTATCGATGGCAAAGGCCCAGTAACGCCGGGCTTCGTCGCGGGCGATGGCGGCATTGCCGCGCGCGTCCGGCAGCAGGGGCAGGGGTTGCCAGGGCGTCCAGCCGCTGTCGAGCCCTGTCAGGGCGGTCCAGTGATAAAGGCCATCGTGCCCGATGGCCACGATGGCGGCATCGCCGCGGGGCGCCACGGCGGGCGATCGTGCCGCGCGCATTCCCGCCATGGCCTGCCACCCGTTCCAGGCGCCGTCCAGGCCCTGCCTATTGATCCACAGGCCGCCCAGGGTATCGCGGGCCACGATACCGACGCTGGAGTCCGGGAATGCCAGCGACACCAGCGGGCCCGCGGTGCGGCCGCCCAAGGTGTTCCAGCGGCGCTGCCGGGCATCCCACATATTGACGGCGTCGTTGGCTTCGCCCGCCGCGAACACCATCAGGCCGCCCTGCGGGCCGGCATAGAGTTCGGGCGCGACGTCGTGCCGCGACACATAATAGGCGCGGCGCACCCATGCCGCGGCCGGGCCGGCCGGCTCTTTGCACCCGACGGGCCCGCTGCAATAGTGGTAATCGTTCCATGCGTAATGGCGGAAGATCTCGGACTTGCGCGCGATTTCTGCCTCGGCCAGGTTGATGCCCCGTTCCTGGCTGGGGTAGTCGACATAGCCCGTCTCGGCATAGTTGCCGGGGGCCAGGGCGATGGCGTCGCGCACCAGCCGCGCGCTGGAGATATGGTCCGGATGGCCATGGCCCGCGCAGCGCCAGCACAGCTGGGTGTAGGGCACGCTGATGGTGTCATCGAGATGGCGCACCGCCGTGGGCCGGTATGTGTCGATGATGGCGGCGAGCGTGCGCACCAGATCCTCGCGGCCGTATGCCTGCAGGCGCGGGCCCAGTGTAAGCGCCACCATGCCCGGCACGGATTCTGCCTGGCTCAGCGGCGTCAGGCTGCCCCAGCCCTCGCCCAGCCATGGATCCTGCAACCGCATGTGCCATAACTGCACGCCGGGGTTGCCCTGCAGGGTGAAGCGCGCGATGTCGTAGCCATCGACCCGCACGGCGTCTTCCTTCCACAGGTCCGGCTGCCCGGCCATGTATGCGTAGGCGGCGCGCACGCCTCGCTCGCGTCCCAGCATGTAGGGCTCGCCTTCGCCGGCATCGCTGGCCGTCAGATACACCACGCGCACGCACCCGCCGGCCTCGATGTTGGCGGCCAGGTCCGGGTTCATGAACAGCAGGTCGTCGTCCAGGTGGGCCACAAAGGCCAGGTCTTTGATCCCCCGGCAGTCAGCCAGGGACGGCGTGTCGGGGGCGGCGGGCGCAGCGGGGGGCGTGGCCATGGCGGCGCCGGCCCAGGCCAGCCAGCCCAGGCAAGGCAGCAAACAACGGAAGGCGCGCGCGCAGCGGGCCCGGAAATGGCGCATGGATCGTCTGTGGGCGACAACCCGATACTTGGCTTGGCGGGGCTGCTGCCGCGCGAGTATCTTGGTATGAGGTGATGGTTTTCTGTGCGCGGCGAGTATAGCGAGCCGCCGCGACGCGCGCCATGGGGATGAACGCGAATGCGCCCGGCTGGCGCCGGGCGCGGCAGGTTCAGCGGCTGACGGCCGGCGTCAGGCGGAACACTTGGGGGCGGGCTGCTTGGACAGTTCGTCGATGGCGTCCAGGTCGGGCTGGCGCGTCAGGCTGTAGTTCAGATTGGGCGTCTTGCCCAGTACCGACCGCAGTCGCAGCACGTTATTGGCCGCCACCACGAATTCCGCGCGCGGCGCGCCGTCGGCGTCGAATATCAATACGCGCGGCGGGCGTTCGGTCGTGGCATCCCAGCAGCCTTGCTCGGCCGTGGGCTTGCTGAGATTGCCGGCGTTGTCCAGGTAGGCCACGCGGCTGCGCCAGCGGCCGTTGGGGGCCAGGGTCAGCGTGATGCGTTGCGCGGCGCATTGCTCCGAGGGCGACAGGCAGGGCAGGGTGCCCATGTAGGTCTGTGCCTGGGGCACCAGCGCGTGGGCGGCCGGCGAAGCGCTGCCCGCGGCCTGCGCCGCCGATGCGGCGCTGGATTCGGCGGCTTCCTGGGCTGCGGCGTCTTCGGCTTCGGTGCGGGGGCGCGTCTGGCCCGGGGGCGGCGCCTTGAGTTCGATCTGCAACTGCGAGGGGGCGCGCACCACGCTGCGGTAGGCCGCGCCTTCGCCCTGGTACTGTGCGTCGGTCAGCGTGCCGGCCGGCGGCGGGTTGTAGTAGCCCTCGGTGCGCTGCTGCGCGCAGCCCGCGATCAGCGCCGTGCCAGCCAGCGTGGCCGCGGTCAGGGTCAGGAATCGATGGCGAGGCGCCTGAAGACTTGCGGGTGCGGGCATGATGGCTGACAAACGTAGTGGATATGTCGGAATTCTACGCATTTATGGAAACATCCGATACGTTTGCATCACGGCGCGGGTTTGAACTATTTGCCGCATGCCGGAATAATGCGGCGTCACCGGCCCTGTTGCGCGTCATGCCGCGCCCGGCCCCTACACAATGCTGGCCTGAATACCTATGCGGCACGCCTTCGCAGTCGATCTCCACTGGGCCATTGCCATGGCTGCGGTGCTGGGCCTGTTGGCCGGCGCCTGGCTGACCGTGCTCGCCCATCGCCTGCCCCGCATGATGGAGCGCGAGTGGCTGCAGCAATACTACGACTACCGCCAGTCGGCGCTGCCCGATGCCCTTGCGCCGCTCGCGCCGGCCCCCGGCCCGGCCGCCTATAACTTGTGGACCCCGGGCTGGCACTGCGCCGCGTGCGCCGCTCCCATACGCGGCTGGCGCCGGCTGCCCGTGGCCGGGTGGCTGTGGCTGCGGGGCCGCTGCGGGGCATGCGGCAGCGCCATAGGCTGGCGTTATCCCGTCACCGAACTGGCCACCGCCGCGCTCTTCGCGCTGTGCGTCTGGCGGTTCGGGCCCACGCCGCTGGCCTTGTGCGCCATGCTGTTGTGCGCGGCGCTGGTGGCGCTGGCGTGGATCGATCTGCAGACCAGCCTGCTGCCCGATGCCATCACCCTGCCCCTGGCCTGGCTGGGCCTGCTGGTCAACCTTGGCGGAGCAATCGCGCCGCTGCCGCTGGCCGTGCTGGGCGCCGTGGTGGGCTACGTGTTCCTGTGGCTGCTGTTTCATATGTTCCGGCTGCTGACCGGGCGTGAAGGCATGGGGTACGGCGATTTCAAGCTGCTGGCCGCGCTGGGCGCGTGGTTCGGCCTGGCGGCGCTGCCCGCCCTGTTACTGATGGCTTCGCTCGCGGGCGTGGCCGGCGCGGGTATCCTGCGGTTGACGGGCCGCGCGCGGCGCGGGCAGCCTTTGCCCTTCGGCCCTTATCTTGCGTTGGCCGGCGTGGTGATGCTGCTGACCCCGGGGGGGCCGGCATGGTTCTAGCTAGCCGACGCGGGCCGGGCGCCCATGGCTTTAACGGATTACATCTATGTACAAAATCGGGCTGACCGGCGGCATTGGTTCCGGCAAGACTCGCGTGGCCGACATGCTGGCCGAATGGGGCGCGGCGGTGGTCGACACCGACGCCATCGCGCACGCCCTGACGGCGCCCGGCGGGGCCGCGCTGCCCGCCATACGCGAGGCGTTCGGCGATGCGGCCATCGGCGCCGACGGCGCCCTGGACAGGGCCTGGATGCGCGACCTGGTATTTCGGGAACCCGACGCGCGCGCACGGCTCGAAGCCATCATGCATCCGCTCATCGGCGCGGATACCCGGCGCGCGGCCGCCGTGGCCACGGGCGCGTACCTGGTGTTCGTGGTGCCGCTGCTCGTAGAGTCCGGCCGCTGGCGCGACCGGGTCGATCGCATCTGCGTCGTCGACTGCGATCCGGCTACCCAGGTCGCCCGGGTGCAGTCGCGCAGCGGGCTGACGGAGCCAGCCATACGGCGTATCATGGCGGCACAGGCCGCGCGGGCAACCCGGCTCGCGGCAGCAGACGACGTCATCGTCAACGACGGCGCCACTACTGTCGAACAGCTGCGCGCGCGGGCAAAGGCTCTGCACGACCAATGGCGCCGACTGGCGGCGGCGCCGCGCAATCCGCCGCCCGGTGCGGCCGGCTCTCCTGAATAACCCGGCCTGCGGGCCGATCACAAACAGGCCTGTACATAGCGTGATTCTGTACGAATATCCTTTCAACGAACGCGTCCGTGCCTACCTGCGGCTGGAATACCTATTTGACCGCCTGAACTACTTTGCGCGCGAAGGCGATCCCAGGCATCACCAGATCGCGGTCGCGACCCTGTTCGATATCCTCGACGCCACGGAACGCACCGACATCAAGACCGCCGTGCTGCAAGACCTCGATCGCCAGCGCGTGGCCTTGCAGGCGCTGCGCGACCATCCCAATGTCGCCCAGGACGCCCTCGAATCGATGCTTGCCGACCTGGAACGCACCGTGGGCAACCTGGCCGCCCAGGGACGCGCCGGGCAGCCGCTGCGCGAGAACGAATGGCTGGTCAGCCTGCGCGGCCGCCTGGCGGTGCCCGGCGGCGCCACGCAGGTCGACATGCCCTCGTATCATGCCTGGCAGCACCGGCCCGAGGCCGACCGCTGCGCCGACCTGCAGGCCTGGACGGCGCCGCTGCGCCCCTTGCACAACGCCGTGGCCATGGCGCTGCGCCTGTTGCGCGAATCGGGCCGCCGCTCCGAAATCCAGGCCGAGGGCGGCGCCTACCAGCAGATGCTGGCCGGCAAGCTGTTTCAATTGCTGCGCGTCTGGATCGACCCCCAGTTGGGCGTGTTTCCCGAGATCAGCGCCAATAAGTACATGATCTGGATACGTTTTTCGTGCCAGAACGGCGACGCGAAGCCCCAGCAGGTCACGCGCGACCTGTCCTTCCAGATGTCGCTTTGCAGCGCCTGAGCCGGCGCGGCATGCCGCCGTCGCGGCGCGACGGCCGATTTCCTGTTGCGGCGTATTTCAAGCGCCGCCGCCCGGCGCCGTAAACGGGTGCTCTTGGGGGACAATAGCGCCTTCAGCCGCTTGTGTCCGACCCTTTATGCCCCAAATGTCCGAACCGACCAGGCCGCGCCGCCGGCGCTTGCTGGTGGCGACTCTGTCATTGCTGGCCCTAGCCGTTGTCGCATGGCTGGCGCTCAAGCCCGGCGATCAGCCGGCGCAGCGCCAGGGCCGTGGGTTCGGCGGGGGCGGCGCGATGGACATGCCGGTGCCCGTGCGGGTGGCCGCAGCGGGCACGCAGAACATCGACATCGAGCTGCGCGCGCTGGGCACCGTTACCGCGTACAACACCGTCACTGTACGCAGCCGCGTCGATGGCGAGCTGATCGACGTGGCCTTCAATGAAGGCCAGCGCGTCAAGGCGGGCGACCTGCTCGCGCAGATCGACCCCCGCCCCTATGAAGTGGCGCTGGCCCAGGCGCGCGGGCAGCAGCAGCAGAACCAGGCGCAGCTGGCCAATGCGCGGCGCGACCTGCAGCGCTATCAAACCCTTTTCAAGCAGGATTCGATCGCACGGCAGCAGCTCGATACCCAGGCCGCGCTGGTGCGCCAGTATGAAGGCACCCAGATCAGCGACCAGGCCGCCGTCGACGACGCCAAGCTGCGCCTGGAGTACACGCGCATCACCGCGCCCATAGACGGCAGGCTGGGGCTGCGCAAGGTTGATGTGGGCAATCTGGTATCGACGGGCGACACCGAAGGCCTGGTGGTCATTACACAGACCCAGCCTATCTCGGTGCTGTTTTCGCTGCCCGAAACGCAATTGCCCGAAGTGCTTGAACAGGTGCGCGCCGGGCGCACGCTGGCCGTGCGCGCCTACGACCGCAACGATACCGAACTCGTCGCCACCGGGCAGCTCGAGACCCTCGACAACCAGATCGACGTGGCCACCGGCACGGTCAGGCTCAAGGCGCGTTTCGATAATGCCGACGAACGCCTGTTTCCCAACCAGTTCGTCAACGTGCGCCTGCTGGTACAGACGCGCGACGACGCCACGGTGATTCCCACGGCCGCGGTACAACAGGGCAACGCCGGCCCCTTCGTGTTCCTGCTGCGTCCCGACAACACCGTAGAAGTGCGGCAAGTGCAGCTGGGCGCCATCAATGGCGACCGAGTGGCCGTCAACGCGGGGCTGGCGCCAGGCGACCGAGTGGTCGTCGAAGGCACCGACCGCCTGCGCACGGGCGCCAAGGTCAGTGTCGTCACGGGCGACGCCACCATTGCGGCCACGCCCGGCCAGACACTGGGCGCCGGCGCGCGTGCGGGCGCCGGCCAGCCAGCGAAGGCGCCGTGAACCCGTCACGCCTGTTCATCCTGCGGCCGGTCGCCACCACACTGTCAATGGTGGCGATCCTGATCGCCGGCTTCATCGCCTACCGCCTGCTGCCCGTATCGGCGCTGCCCGAGGTGGACTATCCCACCATCCAGGTCGTCACGCTGTATCCGGGCGCCAGCCCCGACGTCATGACCTCGCTGGTGACCTCGCCGCTCGAGCGCCAGTTCGGGCAGGTGCCGGGGCTGAACCAGATGTCTTCCACCAGTTCGGGCGGGGCGTCGGTGATCACGCTGCAGTTCAGCCTGGACGTATCGCTGGACGTGGCCGAACAAGAGGTGCAGGCCGCCATCAACGCGGCGTCCAACCTGCTGCCCGGCGACCTGCCCGTGCCGCCGGTGTACAACAAGGTCAACCCTGCCGACGCGCCGGTGCTGACACTGGCCATTACTTCGCCCACCATGCCCTTGCCTCAGGTGCGCGACCTGGTCGATACGCGCATGGCGCAGAAGCTGTCGCAGGTGCCAGGCGTGGGGCTGGTCAGCGTGGCCGGCGGGCAGCGCCCCGCCGTGCGCATCCAGGTCAACCCGCGCGCGCTGGCCTCGGCGGGGATGTCGCTGGCCGATCTGCGCAACGCGGTGGTCGGCGCCAATGTCAACCAGCCCAAGGGCAACCTGGACGGGCCCGAACGTTCGACCACCATCAACGCCAACGACCAGCTCAAGTCGCCCACCGACTATAACGACCTGATCATCGCCTACCGCAACAACGCGCCCGTGCGCCTGTCGGACGTGGCGCAGGCCGTGCAGGGCGCCGAAGACGTGCGCCAGGCCGCCTGGGCGGGCGACCAGCCCGCGATTCTGCTGAATGTGCAGCGCCAGCCGGGGGCCAATGTCATCGACGTGGTCGACCGCATCCGCGCCATGCTGCCGCAGCTTGAACACGCGCTGCCCGCCACCCTGGATGTCACCGTCGTGTCCGACCGCACGCAGACCATCCGCGCGTCGGTGTCCGACGTGCAGTTCGAGATGCTGCTGGCCGTGGCCCTGGTGGTAATGGTGACCTTCGTGTTCCTGCGCAGCCTGACGGCCACGGTGATCCCTAGCGTGGTGGTGCCCCTGTCGCTGGTGGGCACGTTCTGCATCATGTACCTGGCCGGGTTCAGCATCAACAACCTGACCTTGATGGCGCTGACCATCGCGACCGGCTTCGTCGTCGATGACGCGATCGTCATGATCGAGAACATCGCGCGGCACCTCGAAGAAGGCGAAACGCCCATGCAGGCCGCGCTCAAGGGCGCCCAGCAGATCGGCTTCACGCTCATCTCGCTGACGTTCTCGCTGATCGCGGTGCTGATCCCGCTGCTGTTCATGACCGAAGTGGTGGGGCGGCTGTTCCGCGAATTCGCCATCACGCTGGCGGTGGCCATTCTGATTTCGCTGGTGGTGTCGCTGACGCTTACCCCCATGATGTGCGCCCGCCTGCTGCGGCCCGAGTCCGAACAGCGGCACGGCCGCTTCCACCGGGCCACGGGGGCGTTCATCGACGGCGTCATCAGGCGCTACGACGTCATGCTGCAGTGGGTGCTGGCACGCCAGCGCCTGACCCTGCTGGTGGCGCTGGGCACCTTTGTGCTGACCGTGCTGCTGTACATCGCGATTCCCAAGGGTTTCTTCCCGCAGCAAGACAGCGGCATCATCCAGGCCATCACGCAGGCGCCGGCCTCGGTGTCTTTCCCCGCGATGGCGCAGCGCCAGCAAGCCGCCGCGCGCATCGTGCTGCAAGACCCGGATGTCGAATCCGTGGCCTCGTTCATCGGCGTGGACGGCACCAATGCCACGTTGAACACCGGCCGCATGCAGATCGCCCTGAAGCCCCATGCAGAGCGCGACGGCGACCTGGCCGAGATCACCCGCCGCCTGCAGGATGCGCTTGCCGCGCAGCACGACCTGAAGGTCTACATGCAGCCGGTGCAGGATCTCACCATCGAAGACCGCATCAGCCGCACGCAGTACCAGATGACCCTGTCCAATCCCGACATGGCGCTGCTGGCCGAGTGGGCGCCGCGGCTGGTCGAGCGCCTGTCGCAGCTGCCCGAGCTGACCGACGTGGCGCACGACATGCAGAACGACGGCCTGCAGACCTGGGTGGAAATCGACCGCGATGCCGCGGCGCGGCTGGGCATCACCACGGCCGCCATCGATGAGGCGCTGTACAACGCGTTCGGGCAGCGGCTGATTTCCACCATTTTTACGCAGTCGAACCAGTACCGGGTGGTGCTGGAGGTGCTGCCGCAGTTCAGCCAGTCTCCCCAGGCGCTGGAACAGATACACCTGACGACCGAGGCCGGCACGCTGGCGCCGTTGTCGGCGGTGGCGCAGATTTCGCAGGGCCGCACCATGCTGGCCATCAGCCGGCTCGACCAGTTCCCCATGACCACCGTGTCGTTCAATCTGGCGCCCGGCGCATCATTGTCGGGCGCGGTCGAGGCCATCAAGGCCGCCGAGGCCGAGATCGGCATGCCGGCCGGCATCGAGACACGCTTCCAGGGCGCGGCGCTGGCTTTCCAGAACTCGCTGTCCAGCACGCTGTGGCTGATCCTGGCCGCGGTGGTCACCATGTACATTGTGCTGGGCGTCCTGTACGAAAGCTATATCCACCCCATCACGATTCTTTCCACGCTGCCTTCGGCCGCGGTGGGCGCGCTGCTGGCGCTGATGATCCGGGGCACCGAGCTCGACATGATCGGCATCATCGGCATCATCCTGCTTATCGGCATTGTGAAAAAGAACGCGATCATGATGATCGACTTTGCGCTTGAGGCCGAGCGCAAGCGCGGGCTGACGCCGCGCGCGGCCATCCATGAAGCGGCCCTGCTGCGTTTCCGCCCCATCCTGATGACGACGCTGGCGGCGTTGTTCGGTGCGTTGCCGCTGATGCTGTCGACCGGCACTGGCGCCGAACTGCGCCAGCCGCTGGGCCTGGTCATGGTGGGCGGGCTGCTGCTCAGCCAGGTGCTTACGCTGTTTACCACGCCGGTCATCTACCTGATGTTCGACCGCCTTTCGCGCCGGGGCAGGGCGCGGCAGGCCACGGAGCCGGCATGATCCTGTCGGCGCCGTTCATCGTGCGCCCGGTGGCCACGGTCTTGCTGTGCCTGGGGCTGGTGCTGGCGGGGCTGCTGTCGTACCGCATGCTGCCGGTGGCGCCGCTGCCGGAAGTCGACCTGCCTATCATTTCGGTCACGGCCAATCTGCCGGGCGCCAGCCCGGAAACCATGGCGTCCAGCGTGGCCACGCCCCTGGAACGCTCGCTGGGCGCCATTGCCGGCGTCACCGAAATGACGTCGCGCAGTTCGCAGGGCAGCACCCGCATCACCCTGCAGTTCGACCTCAGCCGCGACATCGACGGCGCCGCGCGCGACGTGCAGGCCGCCATCAATGCCGCGCGTTCGCTGCTGCCCACCGGCTTGCGCAGCAACCCCACGTATCGCAAGGTCAACCCCTCGTCGGCCCCCATCATGGTGCTGGCCATGACTTCCAGCACCCTGAGCCAGGGCAGGCTGTACGACCTGGCCTCGACCATCGTGGCGCAGAAGCTGGCGCAGGTAAAAGGCGTGGGCGAAGTCACGGTGGGCGGCAGCTCGCTGCCGGCGGTGCGGGTCAATCTCAATCCGGGCGCGCTGTCGAGCCGCGGCGTGTCGCTGGACGAAGTGCGCAGCACGCTGACCGAGGCCAATGCCAACCGGCCCAAGGGCTTTATCGAGAACGACAGCCATCATTGGCAGATCATGGCCAGCGACCAGCTCGAACGCGCCGAGCAGTACCGCCCGCTGGTGGTAGCGTGGCGCGACGGCGCGCCGGTGCGGCTGTCCGACGTGGCCACGGTGGAAGACTCGGTCGAAGACCTGTTCCAGACGGGTTTCTACAACAACAGCCCGGCCATCCTGCTTATCCTGCGCCGCCAGGCCGACGCGAACATCATCGAAACCGTAGAAGCGGTGCGCGCCCAGTTGCCGCAGCTGGCCGCGATGCTGCCGGGCGACGTAGACCTGACCATCGCGCAAGACCGAACGCCCAGCATCCGCGCTTCGCTGCACGAGGCCGAGTTGACGCTGGTGGTGGCGGTGGGCCTGGTGATGCTGGTCGTGCTGCTGTTCCTGCGCCATTGGCGCGCCGCGCTCATTCCCAGCGTGGCGGTGCCGGTTTCATTGATCGGCACGTTCTGCGTGATGTACCTGTGCGGCTATACGCTGAACACGATCTCGCTGATGGCGCTGATCATCGCCACGGGGTTCGTGGTGGACGACGCCATCGTGGTGCTCGAGAACATCATGCGCCATATCGAGCAGGGCGCCTCGCCCATGCGGGCGGCGTTGCGCGGCTCGCGCGAAGTCGGCTTCACGGTGCTGTCCATGAGCCTGTCGCTGGTGGCCGTATTCATTCCCATCTTGTTGATGGGCGGCGTGGTCGGGCGGCTGTTCCGCGAGTTCGCGGTGACCCTTTCGGCCGCCATCCTGGTGTCGCTGGTGGTGTCGCTGACGCTTACCCCCATGATGTGCGCACGGCTGCTGCAGCCGCAAAACCGCGAGCGTAGGCCGGGGCGGCTGTCGGCGGCGATCGGGCGCGGCTTCGACGCCATGCTGGCGCATTACCGGCGCAGCCTGTCCTGGGCGCTCGCGCACGGACGCATCATGATGCTGCTGCTGGCGGCCGCCATCGGCCTGAACGTGTATTTGTACGCCGTGGTGCCCAAGGGCTTCCTGCCGCAGCAGGACACCGGTCAGCTGCTGGGCTTTTTCCGCGTCGACCAGGGCACGTCTTTCCAGGCCACGGTGCCCAAGCTGGAATACTTCCGCAAGGTGATTCTCTCGGACCCGGCCGTGGCCAGCATCACGGTGCATGCGGGCGGGCGCGGGGGCAGCAACAGCAGCTTTATGTCGATACAGCTCAAGCCGCTGGACGAACGCAATGTCAGCGCCAACGATGTGGTCAACCGCCTGCGCGGGCGGCTGCAGAATACCCCCGGCGCGCGGGTGTTCCTGGTGCCGCAGCAGGATATCTTCCTGGGTGGCGGGCAGGGCAGCGGCTCGTACGACTACACGTTGCTGTCGGGCGATCTGTCGCTGCTGCGCGCCTGGATGCCGCGGGTGCAGCAGGCCATGGCCGCGTTGCCCGAACTTGTCGACGTGGACTCCAGCGTCGAAGACAAGGGCCGCCAGATCGAGCTGGTCATCGACCGCGAGGCCGCGACGCGGCTGGGCATACGCATGGCCGACATCGCGGCCGTGCTGAACAATTCGTTCAGCCAGCGCCAGGTTTCCGTGATGTATGGCCCCCTGAACCAATACCATGTGGTCATGGGTGTAGACCAGCGCTTTGCGCGCGATGCCGAATCGCTCAAGCAGGTGCATGTCATCACGCAGGATGGCCAGCGCGTGCCGCTGTCGGCCTTCGCGCGCTTCGAAAACACGAATGCCCCGCTCAGCGTGCGTCACAACGGGCTGTTCGCGGCCGACGATATTTCGTTCAACCTGGCGCCCGGCGTGTCCCTGGATCAGGCCATACGCGCCATCGACGCCGCCGTGGCGCGCATCGGGCTGCCCTCGGACCAGATCCAGGCGGGCTTTTTGGGCGCCGCCGCCGCGCAGCAGCAGGCGCAAAGCCAGCAGCCCTGGTTGATCCTGGCCGCGCTGGTCACCATGTATATCGTGCTGGGCATCCTGTACGAAAACCTGGTGCATCCGCTTACCATCCTGTCCACGCTGCCATCGGCCGGCATCGGCGCCTTGCTGGCGCTGATGCTGGTGGGCAGCGAGTTCACCATCATTGCGCTGATAGGCGTGTTCCTGCTGATCGGCATTGTGAAGAAGAACGCCATCATGATGGTTGATTTCGCGCTGGAGGCCGAACGCCGACGCGGCCTGACGCCGCGCGACGCCATCTTCGAGGCGTGCCTGACGCGCTTTCGCCCCATCATGATGACCACGATGGCGGCCATTTTCGGGGCATTGCCGCTGGTGCTGGCCACCGGGGCCGGCGTCGAAATGCGTCAACCGCTGGGGGTGACAATCGTCGGCGGGCTGATACTCAGCCAGATCCTCACGCTGTACACGACTCCGGTCGTGTACCTGTACCTGGACCGCTTCCGCCTGTGGCTGCGGGGCCGCCGCCGCGGCGGCGGGGTGGCGGGTCCGCAACCGGATATAGAACGCCCATGAGCCGCGCCATGTCGTTGCTTTCGTTTCCCGACCTTGCACGCGCGCCGCGCCGCGCGCTGCTGCTTGCGTGTTGCTGCGCGTTGTTGTCCGCCTGTGCGGTAGGCCCCGATTACCAGAGGCCCACGCTTGATGTGGGCGACAGCTACAAAGAAGCGCCGGCTTCCGTCGACGGGTGGAAACCCGCCCAGCCGCGCGATGCCGCAGAACGCGGCGCATGGTGGCAGGTGTACGGGGACCCGACGCTCGACGGGCTGATGCAGCAGTTGAATACGGCCAACCAGACCATTGCGCAGGCAGAGGCCAATTACCGCCAGGCACAGGCGCTGGTGCAGGGTGCGCGCTCGGGGTTCTTTCCCACGGTGGGCGCCAACACCAGCGCCACCCGGGCGGGCGGCGGCAACAGCGCCGCCGGGGGCGTTGCCAACCAGTACAACCTGAGCGGCTCTGCAAGCTGGGAGGCCGACCTGTGGGGGCGCGTGCGCCGCGAAGTGGAGGCCAGCCGCGCCGAGGCCGACGCCAGCTTCGCCGACCTTGCCAACGCGCGACTCAGCGCGCAATCGGCCCTGGCCCAGAACTATTTCCAGCTGCGCATCCTGGACGAACAGAAGCGCCTGCTGGAATCCACCGTGGCGGCCTACGAAAAGTCTTTGCGGCTGACACAGAACCGTTATCAGGCAGGCGTGGCGGGCAAGAGCGACGTGTCGGTCGCCCTGGCGCAGCTGGAAAACACGCGCGCGCAGTTGATCGATCTGGAATGGCAGCGCGGCCAGTTCGAACATGCCATAGCCGTGCTGGTGGGGCTGGCGCCTTCGCGCTTTGCACTTGCGCCGGCGCGCTTCGCGCAGGCGTTGCCCCACATTCCGGCGGGCTTGCCGTCCGAACTGCTCGAGCGCCGGCCCGACGTGGCGTCGGCCGAACGCCGCGTGGCGGCCGCCAACGCACAGATCGGCGTCGCGCAGTCGGCCTGGTTCCCCGACCTGGTGCTGAGCGCCGACGGCGGCTTTCGCAGCGGGCAATTCGCGCAGTGGCTGACCGCGCCCGCACGGTTCTGGTCGCTGGGCCCGGCCTTGGCGCTGACGCTGTTCGACGGCGGAGCGCGCCAGGCCGAACTGGACCGCGCCCGCGCCGCCTACGAGGGGCAGGCGGCCCTGTATCGCCAGACCGTGCTGGGCGCGCTGCGCGAAGTCGAAGACTATCTGATCCAGCTGCGCGTCATGGAACAAGAGCAGGTCGTGCAGCGACGCGCACTCGAAGCCGCGCGCGAATCATTGCGGCTGGCGCGCAACCAGTACGAGGCCGGCCTGATCGGATACCTGGACGTGGCCGTGCTCGAAACCACCGCGCTCAACAGTGAGCGCAATGCGCTGAGCCTGCTGGGCAGCCGCCTGGCCGCCAGCGTACAACTCATCGCCGCCCTGGGCGGCGGCTGGGAAGGACTGCCACCGCAAGACACCGCGCAGGCCGAGCCGCAGCAGGAATAAACACCGCCCGGTGTCAGACACCCTGCGGGAGTCAGACACCAAGCATCAGGAAGCGGGGAGCAGAGCGTACAGGTTTGAAGGTGTCAGACACCCTGCGGGAGTCAGACACCAAGCATCAGGAAGCGGGGAGCAGGACGTACGGGTTTGAAGGTGTCTGACTCCCGCAGGGTGTCTGACACCAAACGCATGGGCATAACGCTGCGAGTGCGCGCAGCCCCTTAGAAAAACCCCCGGATACCTGCGACCCCGTGGGCGCCATGCCGTTGCGCGTCGGCCAGCGTGTTGGCCGACTGCCCGCCCAGCGCATAGACGGGCAGCCCGGCGTCGCGCGTGCCTTGCACGAACCCCTGCCACCCTAGCGTGGGAGCCCCCGGATGCGATGGTGTTTCCAGCACCGGCCCCAGCACCGCGAAGTCGGCGCCCAGGTTGCGTGCGTGCATCACCTGCGCATTGTCGTGCGTCGAGACCCCCACCCACGCATGTTCGGGAAGCGCCGGGCGCGCATGCAGCGCCGCGGCGTCGGACCAGCGCAGGTGCACGCCGTCGGCATGGCGCCACCACGCCTGCGGATGCACGCTGTTGATCAGCAGGCGCGCGCCCGCCGCATGGCATTGCCTGGCGACCGCCTGCATCGCGTCGCGCAGCGACGTGGCCGCGGGGCCGTCGGGCCAGTTGGGTTCGCGCAGCTGCACCAGTTTCAGGCCGCGCGCCAGCGCCAGATCGAGCCGTTCCAGAAAGGCCGGCAGCCCGGCGCGCCCGCCGATGGACGTAATGCCGTAGGCGTCGGGCAGTTGCAGCCAGCGCAATGGGGGCAAGGTGGCCGGCAGCAGGTCGCCGACCTGGTCGGCATGCGCGGGTTTTACCCAGCGCAACTGCTGGTCTTCGAGCCCGCGCGGCTCGCCCTGCCATGCCGTGACCTTGCAGAAGCACAGGCGCACCGTAGTGTGCGGATAGGCGTGCACATAGGTTACCCAGGGCACCGCCTGCGTGACTTCGATGCCGAGTTCTTCGCGCAGTTCGCGCGTCAGGGCCTGCAGCACGGTTTCGCCGGACTCGAGCTTGCCGCCGGGCAGTTCCCACCAGCCCGCCCAGGGTTTGCCGTCGGGGCGCTGCCCAAGCAACAGCTGGCCGTCGGGACGCAGGATGAGGCCCGCGGCGACATCGATGATGCGCTCAGACATGGCGTGCCGCCCAGTCGCGCGCAAACTGATAGGCCACGCGCCCCGAACGCGAGCCGCGTTCCAGGGCCCATTGCAGCGCTTCGGTGCGGCTGGTTTCGATATGCTCTGCGGGGCAGTCGAGCTCGCGCAGCCAGTGCCGCACGATGTCGAGGTAGTCGTCCTGCTTGAATGGATGGAACGACAGCCACAGGCCGAAGCGTTCGGATAGCGAAATCTTTTCTTCGACGGTTTCGCCCGGGTGGATCTCGCCATCGGGCTGGTGCCGGGCCTGCAGGTTCTCGCTCATGTATTCCGGCATCAGGTGACGCCGGTTGGATGTCGCGTAGATCAGCACGTTGTCGCCCGAGGCCGACACCGAACCGTCGAGCACCGACTTCAGCGCCTTGTAGCCCGCTTCGCCTTCTTCGAACGATAGGTCATCGCAGAACACAATGAAGCGTTCGGGGCGTTGCGCCACCAGTTCGACGATGTCGGGCAGGTCGCCCAGGTCGGACTTGTCGACCTCGATGAGCCTGAGGCCCTGGTCGCCATAGGCGGCCAGCATGGCCTTGACCAGTGAACTCTTGCCCGTGCCGCGCGCCCCGGTCATCAGGACGTTGTTGGCGGGCTTGCTCTGCAGGAACTGCCGGGTATTGCGGTCGATGATGTCTTTCTGGCGTTCGATGTGGTGCAGGTCGGACAGGTCGATGCGCGCGACGTGGCGCACCGCATCGAGCCAGCCGCGCGCGCCGCGCTTGCGCCACCGGTAAGCGTGGGCCGACCAGTCGATCTCGGGCGGTGCGGCGGGCAACCAGGCTTCGAGCTGGGCCAGCACGCGTTCGGCGCGCTCGATGAGTACGGAAAAATCAGTAGCGGTCACTTCGGTATCCGGTGCGTGGAGCTCAGGAGCGGTAGTCGGCATTGATGCTGACATACTCGTGCGAGAAGTCGCAGGTGTACACGGTTTCGGCGGCCTGCCCGCGCCCCAGGGCGACGCGCACTTCGATTTCGGCCTGCTTCATGACACGTTGGCCGTCGGCTTCCTGGTAGTCGGGATTGCGGCCGCCGTCGCGCGCCACCAGCACGTCGTCGAGCCACAGGCGCAGCCGGGAGACATCCAGGTCGTCGACGCCGGCATAGCCGATGGCGCACAGGATGCGGCCCAGGTTAGGGTCCGAGGCGAAGAACGCGGTCTTGACCAGCGGCGAGTGCGCCACCGAGTACGCGACCTTCAGGGCCTCTTCGGCGTTGTGCGCCTGCTCGACCCGAACCGTGATGAACTTGGTGGCGCCTTCGGCGTCGCGCACGATCTTCTGGGCCAGGTCCAGCGCGGCGGCGCCCAGCGCGTCGCGCAAGTCGGCATAGTGCGGGTCGGATGGCGATGTGATGTTCAGGCCCGACTGGCCGGTGGCGGCGATGATGAAAGAATCGTTGGTGGACGTGTCGCCGTCGACGGTAATGCGATTGAATGACCGGTTGGCGAGGTCTGTGGCCAGCGTGCGCAGCAGCGGCTGCGCGATGCCCGCGTCGGTGGCCAGGAAGCTGAGCATGGTGGCCATGTTGGGCCGGATCATGCCGGCGCCCTTGCTGATGCCGGTAATGGTGATCGTGCGGCCGCCGATCTGCACCTGCCGCGAGTGGATCTTGGGCAGCGTGTCGGTGGTCATGATGCCGTGGGCCGCGTTGAACCATTCGTTGGCGCCCAGCCTGGCCAGCGCGTCGGGCAGGGCGGCCGTCAGGCGGTCCAGCGGCAGGGGTTCCAGGATGACACCCGTGGAAAACGGCAGCACCTGCTCGGCCGGTACGCCCAGCAGCTTGCCGAGCGCGGCGCAGGTATCTTGCGCCTTCTGCAGGCCTTCGGCGCCAGTGCCGGCATTGGCGTTGCCGGTATTGACCACCAGCGCGCGGATCGGCCCGCCAGCGGCAAGGTGCGCTTCGCAAACCTGCACGGGAGCCGCACGGAAGCGGTTGCGGGTGAACACGCCTGCCACGCTGGTGCCTTCGGCCAGCTTGAAGACGGTGAGATCGCGTCGGTTGGCCTTGCGGATGCCGGCTTCGGTAACGCCGATTTCAACGCCGGCTACGGGAAAAATGTCGGACTCGGAGGGGATCTGCAGGTTAACGGCCATGACTCGGTCTCTGTGGCAGGGCAAATAAACCGCGCTTGGGCGGGTGGAAGCTTCGTATTATCCCACCCAGCCGCGCCGTGTGGGCATGCGGTCCCGGCGTGAAAGGGCAGCGGGTTATACGGTGTACGGTGTGCTGCTGTTGTGCGGTGTCAGGCGCTGGCGATATGTTGTAGGGTGTCAGGCACCTGCGGAGCCTGGCACCAGGCAAGCGCCACGAGGAAAAGGTTTGCCAGGGGGGATGCCCGGCTCGATCGCGCTTCCGTTTCTTGCCGGCGCGGTCTCGCCGGTGCAGTCTCGTTCTTGCCAGTGCGGTCTCGCTTCTTGCCGGTGCAGTCTCGTGGCGTGGGGCACTGTGGGGTGGCGCGTTGGGCGGCGGGGCAGCCGGCGTAGCCGGCCGAGGGCGCCTGGTTGCGCCCGAGCCCGACGCACGTGCGCCGCCCCACAGTGCCCCACGCCGCGAGACGCCATAAGAACCCGTCCAGCCCCAGCCCAGCTCCCAGCCCCCCAGCCTAAGCCCCCAGCCGCAGCCCCCAGCCCCCAAGCACCACGCCCCCCTTCCGCTACTGGCCGCCCCCGCGCGCCGCCACAATCTGCAGCTTCAGTTCCCCCAGCGCCTGGAACAACGCATCCCGGCTGTGGTCCGGCAGCCCGTCGAACATCCCCTTGACCCAATTTTCGTGCGCGCGAGCCATGCGCGTGAACACGCGGCGGCCTTGCGGCGTGAGTTTGAGCACCGAACTGCGCCGGTCGGTGGCCAGCTTCGTGCGCATCACCAGCCCTTCCTTTTCGAGCTGGTCGGCAATGCCCGTAATATTTCCGTTGGTCACCATCATCCGGCGCGACAGTTCGCCCATTTTCATCCCCTTGGGCGCGCGCTGCAGTTGCGCCATCAGGTCAAAGCGGGGCAGCGTCGTATCGAATTCAGTGCGCAGGCGGCCGCGCAGGTCAGATTCGATCAAGTTGCAGCACGTCAGCAGACGCAGCCACAAGCGCAACGCATGGTGGTCGTCGGGCGCGGCGCGGGTTTCCAGGTCGGGAGCGTCGATCATGGCGGGCATCAGCAGGCGGCCTGGCCGCCGGCCAGGCCCATTTGGTCGAAAATGGCGCGCGTCAGCGGGCTGGCGGGATCATTCAGCGTAAGCACGATATCGAAATGATTGGCATCCGGCATGGGCACATACTGCGCCGGCAGGCCGCGGGCCCGCCAGGCGTCGAGATAATCGTCGCTCTGGCGCTTGAATTCAGCCGTTTCATTGCCGCCGTAACTGATCAGCAGCGGGCAGGCGGCGCCGGCGGGAAGCAGGGCGGGGCTGTTGCGTTCGGCGTCGGCCACAGTAAGCCGCATCCAGTCATTGATATGCGTATGCACCAGCGGCCGCAGGTCATACAGGCCCGACAGCGGCGCCGCGCCGGCCACCACATCGGCCGGCACACCATAAGAGCCGTGCCAGCCATCGGCCAGCAGCATGCCCGCCAGGTGCCCGCCCGCCGAACTACCCGACACATGAATGCGCCGCGGATCGCCGCCATACCCGGCAATATGCCGATGCACCCAGGCCAGCGCGCGGCGGTTCTGGTCGACGATATGGTCCAGCGTCACGGCGGGGGCCAACGAATAATTTACCGCCACCACCACCGCGCCGGCCCGAGTAAACGCCGGCGCCATGCAGCTGGAATCATCCTTCGACAGCAGCCGCCAATAGCCGCCGTGTATAAACACAAACACCGGCGCCCCGCCCGGTTGCCGCCCGGCTTGCGGCGATGCCGGAAAAATATCGAGCAGCTCGTCCGGGTGGCTGCCATACGGCACATTGGCCGCATGCGGCAGGGCGTCGCGCGCCGCCTGGCTTTGCAGGGCATACTGCGCCAGGTACGGCTGCACATCGGGCACCGTAGCGCGCGCGTTGTATTGTGCGTCGAGCTCGGCGCGGTCGTAATGGCGGTAAAGGGCTGGCATATCGGGGCCGGGCGCGGGCGGATTCTTGGTAAAAACCCTAGGCTTGTCTTGCGGAATACTTTAAACCTAAACTATGCCGCACGCCAGCCTTTGCCGCGTCATTGTTTGATGCCGGGCAGCCGATGGCAATAGCATCCACATTCGCCCACACATAAGAATATCCGCCGCGCGCCTCGCGCAAGGAGCTATACGATGCGTATCCTGACCACTCTGGTGATGGCCGCCGCACTGGCGCCCGCCCTGTCATCGGCCGATCCCATTAAAGTCGGCATTGCGAATGATATATCGGGGCCGTTCGCCGCGCTGGGCGCCGAAGCGCGCGACGGCTTCAATCTTGCCATCAAGCAGCTGGACGGCAAGCTAGGCGGGCAGCCCGCAGAGTTCCTGCAATCCGACATGGGTGGCAACCCCGACCAGGCGCGCCAACTGGTCACGCGCTACATCCAGCGCGACAAAATCGACTTTTTCACCGGCCCCATCGGCTCGAACGTAGCGCTGGCGGTAGGCCCGGCGCTCTTTGCCGCCAAGGTGCCCTACTTGTCGAACAACCCGGGTCCCAGCCAGTATGCCGGCGAGCGCTGCAACCGCTATTGGTTCGGCACGTCGTACCAGAACGACGCCTTTCATGAAGCCGCCGGCAAAGTGGCCGCCGATCGCGGGTTCAAGAACGTGCTGATCATGGCGCCCGACTACCCGGCGGGCAAAGACGCCCTTACCGGCTTCAAGCGCGGCTACAAGTCGCCGGTTGCCGAAGAGGTCTACACCAAACTGGGCCAGCTCGACTACGCCGCCGAACTGGCACAGATTCGCGCCGCCAAGCCCGATGCCGTGTTCATTTTCCTGCCGGGCGGCATGGGCATCAACTTCGTCAAGCAGTTCGTGTCCACCGGGCTGTCGCAAAGCATCACCCTCATCGGCCCGGGCTTCTCGGCCGACGAAGACGTGATCCAGGCCGTGGGCGAACCGATGCTGGGCATGTACAACACCGCCCAATGGGCGCACGACCTGGACATTCCGCAGAACAAGCAGTTCGTCGAAGCCTTCCGCAAGGAATACAACGGCCGCTACCCGTCCGTGTATGCCGCGCAGGCCTATGACGTCATCATGGCCATGGACGCGGCGGTCAAGCAGGCGGGCGGCAAGGTCTCCGACCGCGAAGCCGTGCTCCAGGCGCTGGCCAAGGCCGATTATCCGTCGGTGCGGGGCGAGTTCACCTACGGCAAGAACCACTATCCCATCCAGGCTTACTACCTGCGCGTCATCGAAAAAGATGGCGAAGGCCGTATCACCAACAAGCTGGTGGGCAAGGTGTTCGACAGCTACCAGGACGTGTACGTGGACCAGTGCAAGCTGTAGTCCGGCCCATGCGCGGGCATAGCCAGGCGCCGTGCCCGCGGCCCACCCCATTGACGGAATCCAGATGACCCTGGTTGTCGAGCAGCTGCTGAATGGCCTGCAGTTCGGATTGATGCTTTTCCTGATCGCCGCCGGCCTGACGCTGGTATTCGGCATCATGGACATCATGAACCTGGCGCACGGGTCGCTGTACATGGCGGGCGCCTACGTCGCCGCCGAGACAATGCAGCGGTCCGGCTCTTTCGTGGCCGCGGTGCTGGTCGCCGCGCTGGCCACCGGGCTGGTGGGCCTGGTGCTGGAACTGGTGCTGGTGCGCCGCCTGGCCGTGCGCGACCACCTGGCCCAGGTGCTGGGCACCTATGCCGTCATCCTGATCGCCAATGACCTGGTCAAGATGATCTGGGGCCCAGCCCCCGTCATGCTCAATATGCCGGCGGCGCTGTCCGGGCCGGTGCGGCTGCTGCCCGACCTGATGTACCCCGCCTACCGGCTGATGATCATCGCCTGCGGCCTGGCGGCCGCCGTAGGCCTTTACTGGTTCGTGACCCGCACCCGCGCGGGCGTGCTGGTGCGCGCGGGCGCATCCAACCGGCAAATGGCTACCTTGATGGGCGTGCGCGTGCCGCTGCTGTTCCTGGGCGTATTCACGATCGGCGCCATGCTGGCCGCCGTGGCGGGCGCATTGCTCGGCCCGATCACCGCCGTGCAGATCGGCATGGGCGAAGAGATCCTGATCCTGGTGCTGGTGTGCATCGTCATCGGCGGCATCGGTTCCATACGCGGGGCATTCGTGGGGGCCCTGCTGGTCGGCATGGTCGATACCGCCGGCCGGGCCTTCCTGCCCATGCTGCTGCGCGAGTTCCTGCCGCCCGCCATGGCGTCCAGCGTGGCCGCGACGCTTGCCGCGATTTCCATTTACCTGCTCATGGCCGGCGTGCTGGTGTTTCGCCCGGCCGGACTCTTTCCGGCGCGTGGCTGAACGATGCGCAGATCGACTCTCTGGACCCTGTTGCTGCTGCTGGTGCTGGCGCTGCTGCCTTACCTGGCGGCGGCGCTCGAACTGGACTTCTATGTGTCGGTGGTGCGGCGCATGCTGATCTATGCGGTGGCCGCCACCAGCCTGAACCTTATCCTGGGCTACGGAGGCATGGTGGCGCTGGGCCATGCGGCCTTCTTCGGCGCGGGCGCCTATGCGGTGGGCATTCTGGATGCGGCGGGCATCGCTTCGGCGCTGGTCGCCTGGCCGGCCGCGGTGGGCGTCGCGGCGTTGCTGGCCTTGCTGATCGGCGCGGTGTCGCTGCGCACGCGGGGCGTCTACTTCATCATGATCACGCTGGCATTCGCGCAGATGGTGTATTACCTGTTCATTTCGCTGCGCCAGTATGGCGGCGAAGACGGCCTGAACCTGTCGGGATATTCGCTGCTGCCGGGGCTCGATCTTGCCGACAGCACCCAGTTCTACTATCTGGTGTTGGCGCTGTTCATCGTGGCGATGTGGGCATTCAACCGTCTGGTTGATTCGCGGTTCGGCATGGCGTTGCAGGGCGTACGCGAAAACGAGTCGCGCATGGAAGCGCTGGGCTATCCGGTGTATCGCCTGAAGCTGGTCGCCTTTGTGCTCAGCGGGGCAGTGGGCGGCCTGGCGGGCGCCTTGCTGGCCAACCACAATCTCTTCATTTCGCCCAGCCTGATGCACTGGACGCAATCGGCCAACCTGCTGGTGATGGTGCTGGTGGGCGGAATCGGCCTGCGCTACGGCGGCGTGGTGGGCGCAGTGCTGATGCTCACGCTTGAAGAAGTGCTGCGCATGTGGACAGAATACTGGCACCTGCCGCTGGGCGTGCTGCTGCTGTGCGTGGTGTTCGGTGCGCCGCGCGGCGTGGCGGGCCTGGCGGGCCCGTGGTTCACGGGCGCCGCGCGCGGAGAACGCGCATGACGGCGGCCCGCACACCCATGCCCGCCGGCGCGGCCGCCGCATCCCAGAGCGCCGTGCTGCAGGCCACCGGCCTGGTGCGCCGCTTCGGCGCGCTGCTTGCCACCGACCACGTATCCCTGACCCTGGCGCCTGGCGAGATACATGCGCTGATCGGCCCCAACGGCGCGGGCAAGTCCACGCTGATACACCTGCTGTCGGGCACCCTGCCCGCCGACGAGGGCAGGCTGCTGCTCAACGGCGCGGACATCACCCGGCTCAATGCGCACCAGCGCGTGGCTGCGGGGCTGTCGCGTTCGTACCAGGTCACCAATATTTTCAAGGCGTTCAGCGTGCGCGACAACCTGCTGCTGGCGGCGCAGGCCCGCGCGGGCAGCAGCTTCCGCTTCTGGTCGCCGCGGGCGGCGGATACCGCGCTTCATGACGCGGCGCATGCGCTGGCGCGGCAGTGCGCCATCGACGACAGCCTGTTCGACCGCCCCGCCGGCACGCTGCCGCACGGCGAACAGCGCAAGCTGGAGTTCGCGCTGGCGCTGGCCGCGCGGCCCAGCGTGCTGTTGCTGGATGAGCCCATGGCAGGCATGGGGCCCGATGAAACGCTGCGCCTGACCGACCTGATCGAATCATTGCGGGGGCAGGCGGCCATGTTGCTGGTAGAGCACGACATGCAGGCCGTGTTCCGGCTGGCCGACCGCATTTCGGTGCTGGTGTACGGACGCATTATCGCTACCGGCACGCCCGCCGAAATCCGCGCCGATCCGGCCGTGCGGCAGGCGTACCTGGGCGAAGACGCAACCCCCACGGAGCGCGCGACATGTTGACGATGCAGGGCGTGCAAAGTGGCTATGGCGCCAGCCAGGTGCTGTTCGGTGTCGATCTGCAGGTGGGCGCCGGGCAGGTGGTCACCCTGCTGGGCCGCAACGGCATGGGCAAGACTACCTTGCTGCGCACGCTGTTCGGCCAATTGCCATTGCGCGCCGGCGCCATACAGTTCGCCGGAAGCGATATCGGCGGCTGGGCCCCCGACCGCATCGCGCGCGCCGGCCTGGCCATCGTGCCCGAAGGGCGGCAGTGCTTTCCCAACCTTACCGTGCGCGAGCACCTTACCGCGTTTGCCGCGGTTCGCAACCCCGGCATCGTGCAGCCCTGGACGGTGGATCGGGTGCTGGAGCTGTTTCCGCGCCTGGGCGAGCGCGCGCGCAACATGGGCAACCAACTGTCGGGCGGCGAGCAGCAGATGCTGGCCATCGGGCGCGCGCTGGTCACCAACCCTCGCCTGCTGGTGCTGGACGAAGCCACCGAAGGGCTCGCGCCGCTGGTGCGCGAAGAAATCTGGTCGTGCCTGGCCACGTTGCGCGCCGCCGGCCAGACCATTCTCGTGATCGACAAGTACGTCGAGCGCCTGTTGGCGCTGGCCGACCGCCATGTCATCCTGGAGCGCGGCAAGGTCGTCTGGACCGGCGACTCGCAGCAGCTCGACCGCGACCGGGGCCTCTGGGAACGTTACCTGGGCGTGTAGCCCAGGCGGCCGCGCGGGGTCAGGGGGGCGGGCGCTACGATACGGCATGACGCTTGCTGGCCTTGCGCCATCACATCCGGAGCTTCCCATGCCCATGACCCATCGCTACGTACCGGAAACACTCACGCGCGCCGACATCGACGCCCGCCCGGGCGGCCTGGTGCTTGAGTTCGGCACGAACTGGTGCGGCTTCTGCCAGGGCGCCCAGCCGCTCATCGAACAGGCTTTCGCCGCGCATCCGCAGGTGCAACATATCAAGGTCGAGGACGGCAGCGGCCGCCCGCTGGGGCGTTCTTTCCGCGTCAAGCTGTGGCCCACCCTGATCTTCCTGCGCGACGGCCAGGAAGTTTCGCGCCTGGTGCGCCCGGGCAATGCCCAGGAGATCGTCCGCGCCCTGGGGCAGGTCGCCTGAAAATCAGCGCCCCTGGCGCCCCCGGCGCTTCCTGTACTGCCTTGGGCCGCCCCAACGCGGCATGGACCGCTGGCGCCGTCCGCGGGTGCAGGCGGAACTTGGCGCGCACCCGGTATTAACCCGGCATTGCCATTCTTGCGTCGCTGGTTCCACGGGTATATAGTTGAAACCTAAACTAATTGGCCGGTGGAACTTGTCCGCCGCTGTCCGGTGTCACGGAGGCTGTTGCGCAATGAAGATCGTCTGCCTGGGCGGTGGGCCCGCCGGCCTGTATTTCGGCCTGCTCATGAAGCTGCAGAATCCGGCCAACGATGTCACCGTCATCGAGCGCAACCGCCCGTACGACACGTTTGGCTGGGGCGTGGTGTTTTCCGACGCCACCATGGACAACCTTCGCCAGGCCGACCCGGTATCGGCGCAAACCATAGGCGACGCGTTCAACCACTGGGACGACATCGACATCCACTTCAAGGGCCGCAGCGTGCGCACGCACGGGCACGGCTTTATCGGCATCGGCCGCAAAAAGCTGCTGAACATCCTGCAACAGCGCTGCGAAGACGTGGGTGTGAAGCTGGTGTTCGAAACCTATGTGCAGGACGACCAGGCGGTGGCGCAGCAGTATGACGCCGATCTGGTCATTGCTTCGGATGGCATCAACAGCCTGGTGCGGACCCGCTACGCCGACACCTTCCGGCCCGACATCGACACCCGCCGCTGCCGCTTTGTGTGGCTGGGCACCACCAAGGTATTCGACGCTTTCACCTTCGCGTTCGTAGAAAACGAGCACGGCTGGTTCCAGGCGCACGCCTACCGCTTCGAAGACGGGCTGTCGACCTTCATTGTCGAGACGCCCGAAGAAACCTGGCAAGCGGCCGGCATCGGCGACATGAGCCAGGAAGAGGGCATCGCCTATTGCGAAAAACTCTTCGCGCCCTGGCTGGACGGCCACAAACTCATCAGCAATGCCACGCATCTGCGCGGCGCGGCCATCTGGATACGCTTCCCGCGGGTCATCTGCGATACGTGGGTGCACTGGAACACCCTCGACACGCCGCGCGGGCGCCGCCGTGTGCCCGTCGTGCTGATGGGCGACGCCGCGCATACCGCTCACTTTTCGGTAGGCTCGGGCACGAAGCTCGCGCTCGAAGACGCCATCGAACTGGCGCGTTGCCTGGGTGGGGCCGAAGGCGGGCTGGAGCAGGGCCTGCAGCACTACCAGGACGTGCGCAGCGTTGAAGTGCTCAAGATCCAGAACGCGGCGCGCAACTCCACCGAATGGTTCGAGAACGTGCGGCGCTACGCCGGGCTGGAGCCCGAGCAGTTTGCCTATTCGCTGCTGACTCGGTCGCAACGCATTTCGCACGAGAACCTTCGGGTGCGCGACCCGGCCTGGCTGGACGGCTACGAACGCTGGCTGGGCGCGCGAGCCGGCGCCGACGTGGGCAACTCGGCGCGGGCGCCGCTGCCCATGCTCACGCCCTACCGGGCAAGGGGCGTGCAACTGAAAAACCGCATCGTCGTGTCGCCCATGGCCATGTATTCCTGCGTAAACGGGGTGCCGGGCGAGTTCCATCTGGTGCACCTGGGCGCCCGCGCGCTGGGCGGCGCGGGCCTGGTCATGGTCGAAATGACCTGCCCGTCGGCCGACGCGCGCATTACGCCGGGATGCCCGGGGCTGTGGAACGACGAGCAGGCTCGCGCCTTTGCCCGCATCGTCGATTTCGTGCACGCCAACAGCGACGCGCGCATCGGCATCCAGCTGGGTCACGCCGGCCGCAAGGGCTCGACGCAAGTGGGGTGGCAGAAAATGGATCACCCGCTGCCCGACGGCAACTGGCCGTTGTTGTCGGCTTCGGCCTTGCCCTATCTGCCGGGCGTGTCACAGACGCCGCGGGCAATGGATCGCGCCGACATGGACCGCGTGCGAGACGACTTCGTGGCCGCGGCGCGCCGCGCCGGGCAGGCGGGGTTCGACTGGCTCGAACTGCATTGCGCGCACGGGTACCTGCTGTCCAGCTTCATATCCCCGCTTACCAACCGACGCGACGATGAATATGGCGGCAGCCTGGACAACCGCCTGCGCTACCCGCTTGAAGTGTTTCGCGCCGTGCGGGCCGCCTGGCCGCAGGACCGGCCGATGTCGGTGCGCATTTCCGCCCATGATTGGGTAGAAGGCGGCATCACTGCCGACGACGCCGTCGAGATCGCCCGCCGCTTCAAGGACGCCGGCGCCGACATGATCGATTGTTCTTCGGGCCAGGTCAGCCCCGACCAGCAACCCGTGTACGGCCGCATGTATCAGACGCCATTCGCCGACCGGGTGCGCAACGAAGCGGGCATTCCCACCATCGCGGTGGGGGCGATTTTCGAGGCCGACCACGCCAACGGCATCATCGCCTCGGGCCGCGCCGACCTGTGCGCGCTGGCGCGTCCGCACCTGGCCGATGCGGCCTGGACGCTGCGCGAGGCCGCGCGGGTAGGCTACAGCGACACCACCTGGCCGCCGCAGTACATGGCCGGCAAGCGGCAACTCGAAACCAATTTCGAACGCGCCGCGATGATGGCGCAACAGGACCTGAAATGACATCGTCCGTGATTTCCCTGGCCGGCCGGCACGCGCTGGTAACGGGCGGCGCGCGCGGCATCGGCCTGGCCTGCGCGCAGGCGCTGCTGCGGCGCGGCGCTGCGCTGACCTTGCTGGGCCGCGACCGCGCGGCGCTGGATGCGGCGGTTGCCGACCTGGGCAGACACGGCGCGGTGCGCGCCGTGTCTGCCGATATTGCCGACGAACGTTCGGTGCGCGCCGCGTTCGAGCAGGCCGCACGCGAGGCCGGACCGGTGGACATCCTGGTCAATAACGCCGGGCAGGCCGTCAGCCAGCGCTTTGACCGTACCGACGCCGAGATGTGGCAGGCCATGCTGGCCGTGAACCTTACGGGCACATTCCACTGCATCCAGGCGGCGCTGCCGGCCATGCTGGCCAGCGGCTGGGGGCGGGTCATCAACGTGGCAAGCACCGCGGGGCTGATCGGCTACCCGTACGTCAGCGCCTATTGCGCGGCCAAGCACGGCGTGGTGGGCCTGACACGGGCGCTGGCGCTCGAGGTGGCGCGCAAGGGCGTCACGGTAAACGCCGTATGCCCCGGTTTTACCGAAACCGATATTGTGCGCGACGCGGTGCACAACATTGTGCAAAAGACCGGGCGCACCGCCGAACAGGCGCGCGCCGAACTGGCCGCGCGCAACCCGCAGGGCCGGCTGGTGCAGCCCGACGAAGTGGCCGAGGCCGTCGCTTGGCTGGCCCTGCCCGCATCCGCAGCCATCAATGGCCAGGCGATCGCCGTCGACGGCGGTGAAGTCATGCCCGGCTGACATCGGCCTTCCGGCCAGGAGACCCCATGAACCAGGCAGCATCCGAACACACCATGAAACACCACCGGCGCCCCTGCGCCGACTACGCCGCCCGCACCTTCCTGTGGCAGGTGTCGGACGACGGCAAGGTGGGCACCATTACGCTGAATCGGCCCGAGCGCAAGAACCCGCTGACCTTCGATTCGTATGCCGAGCTGCGCGACCTGTTCCGCCGCCTGGTGTATGCCACCGATGTGAAGGTGGTGGTCGTTACGGGCGCGGGCGGCAATTTCTGTTCGGGCGGCGACGTGCACGAAATCATCGGCCCGCTTACCCGCATGAGCATGCCCGAACTGCTGGACTTCACCCGCATGACCGGCGACCTGGTCAAGGCCATGCGCGCCTGCCCGCAGCCCATCGTGGCCGCCGTGGATGGCGTGTGCGCCGGCGCGGGCGCCATGATCGCCCTGGCCTCGGACATGCGGCTGGGCACGCCGGCGGCGCGCACGGCGTTCCTGTTCAGCCGGGTAGGGCTGGCGGGCGCCGACATGGGAGCCTGCACATTGCTGCCGCGCGTCATCGGGCAGGGCCGCGCGTCCGAACTGCTGTACACCGGCCGTTCCATGAGCGCCGAGGAGGGCCTGCAATGGGGTTTCTTCAACAGCCTGCACGACGGCGCGGCGCTGATGGACGCGGCGCACGGGCTGGCCGCACAGCTGGCCGCCGGCCCGACGTTCGCGCACGGCATTACCAAGAAGCTGCTGCACCAGGAATGGAACATGGGCGTGGACGAAGCCATCGAGGCCGAGGCCGAGGCGCAGGCTATCTGCATGCAGACGCGCGATTTCCGCCGCGCCTATGAAGCCTTCGTGGCCAAGCGCAAGCCGGTATTCGAGGGAGACTGACGTGGCCGACACGACATGGCTGGACTGGCCGTTCTTCGATGATGGGCATCGGTCCATGGCGGCCGGGCTAGAGGCATGGTGTGTGGATGCGCTGGCCCGCATCGACCACCGCGACACCGACGCGGCCTGCCGCAAGCTGGTGTCCGAGTTGGGGCAGGCGGGATGGCTGCGCTATTGCGTGCCGGCCGGGCCAGATCAGTCGTGGGGCGGCGCATTGCCGCAAATTGATTCGCGCATGGTGTGCATCCTGCGCGAAACGCTGGCGCGGCACGACGGGTTGGCCGATTTCGCGCTGGCCATGCAGGGCCTGGGCAGCGGGGCCATTGCGCTGATGGGGCCCGATGCGTTGCGCGAGCGGTACCTTCCGCGCGTGGCCAGCGGGCAGGCCATCGCGGCCTTCGCGCTGTCGGAGCCGGACGCGGGCTCTGACGTGGCGGCTCTGTCGTGCCAGGCGCGCCAGGATGGCGACAGCTATGTGCTGGACGGCGCCAAGACCTGGATATCCAACGGCGGCATCGCCGATTTCTACTGCGTGTTCGCTCGTACGGGCGAGGCGCCCGGCGCACGCGGCATCAGCGCGTTTGTGGTGGATGCGGGCACGCCCGGCCTGGAAATCGCCGAGCGTATCGACGTCATCGCCCCGCACCCGCTGGCCACGCTGGCGTTCGACGGCTGCCGCATCCCCGCGAGCCAGCGTCTGGGCGACGCCGGGCAGGGCTTCAAGCTGGCCATGATGACGCTGGACATCTTTCGCGCGTCGGTGGCCGCGGCGGCCCTGGGCTTTGCCCGCCGCGCGCTGGACGAAGCCGTGAAGCGCTCGCGCGAGCGCCGCATGTTCGGCCAGACCCTGGCCGACATGCAGCTGACCCAGGCCGCGCTGGGCGACATGGCAACCGCCATCGATTCGGCGGCCCTGCTTACGTATCGTGCCGCCTGGCTGCGCGACGTGCAGGGTGGGCGCACGACCCGCGAGGCCGCCATGGCCAAGATGGCGGCCACCGAATCGGCGCAAACGGTCATCGATCGCGCGCTGCAGATGTTCGGGGGCGCGGGGGTCGTGTCGGGCATGCCCGTCGAGAAGCTGTACCGGGAAATCCGCGCCCTGCGTATCTACGAAGGGGCCACCGAAGTCCAGAAACTGATCATTGCACGAGAGCTGCTCAAAGACTGACGGCAGCCATACACCGCATTGCCAAGGGGATTAGCATGGAACGCTCTGCCCACGTGGATACTTTCGCCCGCGATCATCTGCCGCCCGTCGAGGAATGGCCCGAGTTTTTGCTGGACAGCCCCGACGTGGCCTACCCCGCGAGGGTGAATTGCGCGGTGGAACTGGTGGACGCAATGGTCGGGCGCGGCTTCGGCTCGCGCCCGGCGCTGCGCTGGCGGCGCGACGGCGCGGCCGCCGTGATGACCTACGCCGAGCTGCAGGCCCTGACCAACCGCATCGCGCGCGTGCTGGTCGAAGACATGAAGCTGGTGCCCGGCAACCGCATCCTGCTGCGCGGCCCCAACAACCCCATGATGGCGGCGTCGTGGCTGGCGGCCATCAAGGCCGGGCTGGTCACGGTGCCCACCATGCCGCTGTTGCGCGCCAAGGAACTCAAGCAGATCATCACCAAGGCGCGCGTATCGGCCATGCTGTGCGATGCACAGCTGCGCACCGAGGCGCAGTACTGCATGCAGCCCGGGCACGAGCACTATTGCGAAGACCTGCGGCAGATCGTGCTGTTCAATGATCCGGCCGCCGACGCGCTGGACGCCCGCGCGGCCGCCAAGCCCGACGACTTCACGGCGTGCGACACGGCGATCGACGATGTATGCCTGATCGCCTTCACCAGCGGCACCACCGGCTCGCCCAAGGGCTGCATGCATTTTCATCGCGATGTGCTTGCCATGTGCGACCTGTTCCCGCGCCACGTCATCAAGCCGGGCCCGGATGATATTTTCTGCGGCACGCCGCCCCTGGCGTTCACGTTCGGATTGGGCGGACTGCTGTGCTTTCCGCTGCGCGTGGGCGCCAGCACTGTCCTGGGCGAAAAGCTCACGCCCGACAGCCTGCTGGAGCTGATCCAGGATTTCCGCGCCACGATTGTGTTCACCGCGCCCACCTTTTATCGCCAGATGGCGGCGGCGGCGGGCAAGTACGACATCAGTTCGCTGCGCAAGAGCGTGTCCGCGGGCGAGGCGCTGCCCGACGCGACGCGGCAGCTGTGGAAACAGGCCACGGGCATCGAGATGATCGACGGCATCGGCGGCACCGAGATGATCCATGTGTTCGTTTCCAGCCCGCCCGACCAGGTGCGCCCGGGCGCCATCGGCAGGGTGGTGCCGGGCTATGTGGCCTGCGTTGTGGACGACGACATGCAGCCGGTGCCCAACGGCACGCCCGGCCGCCTGGCGCTGAAGGGCCCCACCGGGTGCCGCTACCTGGCCGATGAACGGCAGCGCCGCTTCGTGCAGCAGGGCTGGAACCTGCCGGGCGATACGTTCATACGGGATGATGACGGCTATTTCTTCTATCAGGCGCGCAACGACGACATGATCGTCTCGGCCGGCTACAACATCGCCGGCCCCGAAGTCGAAGACGCCTTGCTGCGCCACGAGGCCGTGGCCGAATGCGGCGTGGTGGGCGCCCCCGACGAAGAGCGCGGCCAGGTGGTCAAGGCGTTTGTGGTGCTCAAGCCCGGCCATGCCGCCAGCCCCGAGCTGGCGTCCGAGCTGCAGGCTTTTGTAAAGGCCACCATCGCGCCCTACAAATACCCCCGCGCGATCGACTTCGTGGATGCGCTGCCGCGCACTGAAACCGGCAAGCTGCAGCGCTTTGCGCTGCGCAAGCTGGCACAGGGGAAGGGATGAGCGCGCCGTTTGTCAGCGAAGTCGAAGTGCGCTTCCGGCACTGTGACCCGGCCGGCATCGTCTTCTACCCGCGCTATTTCGAGATGATCAACGACTTTGTCGAAGAGTGGTTCGACAAAGGGATGGGCATGCCTTTTCATGCTCTGCATGTTGATCGCCAGATCGGCACGCCGCTGGCGTCCGTGCAATGCGATTTCACCGCGCCCAGCCGCTGGCACGAAAGGCTGCGCCAGGAACTCGCCGTGCGGCGTATCGGCGGGGCCTCGTTTACGGCCGGGGTGCGCTTTGCCGGCCCCGACGGCAGCACGCGCCTGAAGGCCGAGCTGACGATTGTGACGGTCGACCTGCGCGTCATGCGCTCGACGGCCATTCCCGATGATTTGCGCCAGCGCATGCAGGCGTTTCTTATTACAGGATGACCCCATGAAGATTCTTCAACCGCCCAGCTGGACGCCGCCGCGTGGATACTCGAACGGCGTGATGACGCAGGTGGGCGTGGGCGACCGCCTGTTGTTCGTAGGCGGACAGGTGGGCTGGAACGGCAACCAGCAGTTCGAAACCGACGACTTTGCGGGCCAGGTGCGCCAGACGCTGGAGAACATCGTGGCCATTCTCGCCGAAGGCGGCGCGCGTCCCGAACACATTGTGCGCATGACCTGGTACGTGACCGACAAGCAGGAATATGTGGCGGCGTATCCCGAAATCGGCAAGCACTACCGGGAGGTCATCGGCCGGCATTTCCCGCCCATGACGGCGGTACAGGTGGCAGACCTTATCGAAGACCGCGCCAAGGTCGAGATCGAGGTCACCGCAGTGGTTCCGGCCTGATCCGGCCGGGCCCGCGTCAGCGCAAGACCAGCTCGCCCGCCTCCAGGCGGGCCTGCCCGCCCGGCTGGTCTTCCAGCAAGGTTTCCACTTTGACGCCCACCTGCAGCGTGCAGCCGCCGTAGAAACGCTTGCCGGCGATGATGGCGGCCGATTGCAGCGGCTGCATGCGCCGTTCCAGCTCGGCTTCCTGCTGCTGCACGCCCTGCAGCCCGGCGCACACTTTGGCGTGCGTATTGTGCGCCCGCTCGCCCACGTCGCCTGCGGCCTTTTGCGGATTCATCCGCAGAAACACCAACAGTTTTTCCAGCTTCGACTTTTCTTCTTCCAGGCGCTGGCGTTCGTCCTTGAGCACGGCCCGCCGGGCCTGTGCATGAGGGTCCAGGCCTACACGCACGATCGTGGGCACGGCCGCCATAGAGCCCAGCGTGCCGGCGCGCACCGCATGCAGCGCGCAGGTTTCGCCGCCGGTGATCACGCCCTGCTGCGAGCCGGGCGGCCCTACCATCACACTGTGCCCGGCCAGTACGCGGCTGTGGCGGATTTCACGTTCGGCCATCACCTGCTGGCCGGCGTGAACCAGAGCGTGTTCGATAAAGCGCGCCTTCACCGAGCCCTGGCACTGTATGTGAGCAGCGCGGGAGCCGCCCGGGCCTTCGCCCGGCGCAGGCTCGGCCATGCCGATGATGCCGCCATTCACCGTCAGGCTGCCGCCGGCGACGATCTGCGCCGCTTCGACCGTGCCGCCCACCACGACATCGCCGCTGACGCGTACGGTCATGCCGGCAGTCACATCGCCCTTGACCCGCAGGGTGCCGTCGAATTCGACATTGCCGGAATGCAGGTCCACCGCCTCGACCTCGACCACCGAGTTCACCAGCGCACCCTGTGGCACCAGCATGGGCGCGCCAGCCACCGCCGCGCGCAGGACGTCAGGGTCTTGTTCGTCGACAGCCACGCCGGCCAGCCCCGGCGCGAACGGCAGGTCGGGCTGCGGCTCGGCGGCCACCGGCTGGCCGGTCACATCCTGGCCGTCCGTGCCGGGCGTCGCGGCAATGCGGCGCACCAGCGGCGTGCCGGCCTGCACCAGCACCAGGTTGCCCAGGTTGCGGTAGTCCACGGGCGCGTTGTCATCGTGAATCTGCGCCAGCGGGTTGCAGATCAGGCTTTCGAACCGGGTGGGCGTGCCGGGCCGGGCGGGCACGCCGTGCGCGACGGGCATGGCTTCGCAACGCCCGCGTTCCAGCGCCAGGCGGATCGCCGCGGCATCGATGCCGGCCACCACGTTCTGCGCGGCCAGCGCGGCCTCGATATCCTGTTGACTGACGGGGCGGCCGCCGCGCGGCGGCGCCAGCGTGAGCAGGGCGGTCATGCGGTCGGGCTCGACATCCACCTGCACTGCGCCGTCGCGCACCTCGCCCACCGCCGCGGTAACCGGGCCATCGGCGTCACGGCACTGCTGCACGAATGCCGCCGCTTGGGCGTGGTCCAGTACGTCGGACCCCCAGCCCTGTCGCTGCGCGGCCGCAGCCAGCGTGTCCCAGGTAATTGGCTGGCCGCCAGCGCCCGCCGCGCCGAAGGTGGCCGACAGCACGCCCGTCGCGGGATCCACGGCCAATTGCACTGCATCGTCGCCCATGCCGTCCTCCGGACTGAACACCGGCACCATGGGCCAGAGTTCGGGATTTGTAAAATCCCGAAATATTAAGACATATCCAGTGCGGATGCAGGCGGCCAATGCCGGGTGTCTGACACCCAAAGGGTGTCAGACACCTTTCCACTCCAGGCACCGCCGTCCCTTTAAGCGCTTCTGGTGTCTGACACCCAAAGGGTGTCAGACACCTTTCCACTCCAGACCCAGCCGCCCCTTTTAGCGCTTCTGGTGTCTGACTCCCAAAGGGTGTCAGACACCCTTCCACCCCAGGCCCAGCCGGCCCTTTAAGCGCTTCTGGTGTCTGACTCCCAAAGGGTGTCAGACACCTTTCCACCCCAGGCCCAGCCGCCCCGTTAGCGCTTCACGTGTCAGACACCCGCCCCGCATCCGACCTTATTTCTTCATTTCCCCGAAAACCGCTTCGGCGATGTCGAGCGTGGCGTCGATGACGCTGTCGTCGTGCGTGGCCGAGACGAATCCGGCTTCAAAGGCCGACGGCGCGAAATGTACGCCGCGGTCCAGCATGGCGTGGAAAAACTGTTTGAAGGCATCGGTATCGCTGTCCGAAACTTCGGCGAAAGAGGCCGGCACCGTGTCGCGGAAATACAGGCCGAACATGCCGCCGATGGCATCGGCCGCAAACGGGATGCCCGCCGCCCGGGCGCGCTGCTGCAGGCCGTCGGCCAGGCGCAGCGTCTGGCGCGACAATTGTTCATAGAAACCCGGCTGCGCAATCAGTCGCAACGTGGCCAGCCCCGCCGCGACCGCCACCGGGTTGCCCGACAGCGTGCCGGCCTGGTACACGCCGCCCAGCGGCGCCATATGCTGCATCAGGTCGGCGCGACCGCCCACCGCGCCCACGGGCATGCCGCCGCCGATCACCTTCGCCAGCGTCGTCAGGTCGGGCGTCACGCCGGACAGCCCCTGCACCCCTTGCGGGCCGACCCGGAAACCGGTCATGACCTCGTCAAAGATCAGCACCGCGCCGTGCCTGGAGCAGACATCGCGCAGGCCCTGCAGAAAGCCTTCGGCCGGCTTGATGAGGTTCATGTTGCCGGCCACCGGCTCGACAATGACACAGGCGATGTCGGCCCCATGCTGGTCAAAGGCCGCCTGCACCGCTTGCAGGTTGTTGTATTCCAGGGTCAGCGTGTGGGCCACGAACTCGGGGGGCACGCCTGCCGAACTGGGATTGCCGAGGGTCAGCAACCCCGACCCGGCCTTGACCAGCAGGCTGTCGGAATGCCCGTGGTAGCAGCCCTCGAATTTCACGATCTTGGCCCGGCCCGTGGCGCCGCGCGCCAGGCGGATGGCCGTCATGGTGGCCTCGGTGCCCGAACTGACCAGGCGCACGCGTTCCAGCGAAGGCAGGCGCTCGATCAGCACTTCGGCCAGCTCGACCTCGGCCTTGGTGGGCGCGCCGAACGACAGGCCGTCGAGCGCCGCCGTGCGCACCGCTTCGACGACATCCGGGTGCGCATGGCCCAGGATGGCCGGCCCCCACGAGCCCACGTAGTCGATATAGCGGGTGCCCTCTTCGTCCCACACATAAGGGCCCTGGGCGCGCTTGATGAAGCGCGGCGTGCCGCCTACCGAGCGGAAGGCGCGTACGGGCGAATTGACGCCGCCGGGAATGCTGCGGCAGGCGCGATCGAATAGCTGGGCGTTACTGGACATGGCGTTACGGCTTTGAGTAAGAAGAAGCGGAAAACGGCGCCGCGCAGGCCGCGGCGGCCTGTTGAATATCGGGCGCCTCGAACAACCCGTTGATGACGGCAATGCTGTCGGCGCCGGCCTGCGCCACCTGGGGCGCGTTGGCCGGCGTGATGCCGCCGATGGCCACCACGGCGGGCCGCGGGCCGGGCATGCCGGCGGCCAGCTCCCGTGCCCGGGCCAGCAGCGACAAGGGCGCGCGCACGGCCTGCGGCTTGGTCGCAGACGGAAACACCGCGCCGAACGCGATGTAGTCGGCGCCCGCGTCGAGAAGTTCGCGTGCGCGGGCAAGGTCGTTGTAGCAGGACGCGCCCAGCAGCAGGCCCGAGCCGGCCTGGGCGCGGGCCTGTGCCAGGTCGCCGTCGTCGCGGCCCAGGTGGGCGCCCTCGGCGCCGACATCCAGCGCCAGGCGCCAGTGGTCGTTGACCAGGAACACCACGCCCAGCTCGCGGCACAAGTCAGCCAGCACGCGCGCCTGCGCGGCGCGTTGCGCCTCGGTGGCTGTCTTGCGGCGCAGCTGCAGGGCAGTCATGCCGCCGGCCGCCGCGCGGCGCACGGCGTCCGCCAGGCGGTCGGTGTCGTCCCATTCGGGCGTGACGCCGTACAGGCCGCCGGGAAAGCGCAGCCGTCCGGCGAGTGTGTCGGCGCCCTGAAAACCGGCCGGCGTCATGGAGCGGCCACCCGGTTGGGAACGCGCTTGCCCATGCCCGCCAGGAAAGCCGTGGCGACGGCCTGGTCGGCATGGCGCAGGGCCTGCTCGACGGCCTTGGGCATGTCGAGCCCCTGGGCCAGCATGGCGGCTGCGGCCGTGGCGGCCACTCCACCCGTATCGGCGTTGCGCTCGGGCGGCGCCTGCCATGGCCAGGTGGACGTCTGCCCCTCGGGGCCCAGCAACACGTTGGCGTAATGGCCGGGACGCACGGGCGAGCCCAGCACCAGTGCCCATTGGGCACCGCCGGCCAGCATGGCGTGCATGGGGCTGGGCGCGTCGCCGATGTCGATGTCGCCGTCGGCGTGCCATTGGGCCAGGCGCAGATGTTCGACCACCACCAGATCAGTCTGGGGCAGCACGAGTTCCAGCGTGGCGGCCAGCAAGTCATCGGCGTCGTCCTGCGACGCGGCATCGTGCGCGGGCACGCTGCGCTGCCCCAGGTGCAGCACCAGCGGCACTTGGCTGTAATCGGCCGCCACCTGGGCGACGACACTGGCCGCTTCGGTGCTGTGCAGTCCGCCGACCTTGATGGCCTGCACCGGCATGTCTTCGAGCAGGCAGCGGGCCTGGTCGTCCAGCAGCTCCGGCGGGGTAGGGTGGATTTCTTCGATGCCGGCGGTATCCTGCACGGTCAGCGCGGTGGCCGCGGCCAGGCCGTGGCACCCCAGGCGCGCGCAAGTCACCGCGTCAGCAGGCAGGCCGTCGGTCCCGGATGGGTCGACGGGCCCGAAAATCAGCACTACAGGGGGAATCAAGGGGGACACGAGCTGCAGAATATTGAAGAGTGTTGCGCGGGCCTTGCCATGGCCGCCCGGCAACCCCTATTGGGTTTCGGTAAGATTGCCCCATTCTAATGGATGCGCCACGCGCTTTGCCCCTCGTCCGGGGGGCGGGCTTTTGATGTAACAGATAAAAGAGAATTTATGCGTACTTGGATGTGCTTAATCTGCGGTTGGGTATACGATGAAGAGGCCGGCCTGCCGGACGAAGGCATCGCTCCCGGCACGCGCTGGGAAGACGTTCCGCCCAATTGGGTCTGTCCCGAATGCGGTGCCCGCAAGGAAGACTTCGAACTGATGGAAATCTGATCGCGCGGGCGTCCTGCCGTATGCGGCCAGGCCGCCCGGGCACCGCGCCCGAGGGGTTCCCATGACCGATCAATACGACACCCGGTCCGACGACGACGCCACCGACGCGCCGGCTACCGACTTTTCCAACCAGTTCCTGATCGCTATGCCCAGCATGGTCGAAGGCAGCCTGGCAGGCTCGGTAATTTACGTGTGCGAGCACACGGCGCGTGGAGCGCTGGGCCTGGTCATCAACCGGCCAACCGACCTGACGCTGGCCAGCCTGTTCGAACGCATCGATCTCAAGCTCGAGATCCGGCCCGTGAAAGATTCGCCGGTATTTTTCGGCGGCCCCGTGCAAACCGACCGGGGCTTCGTGCTGCACGCGCCGGCAGGCAACTACACGTCCAGCATCAACCTGGGCGATCTGGCGCTGACGACCTCGCGCGATGTGCTGCAGGCCGTGGCCGACGGAGCGGGCCCTGCCCGCATGCTGGTGACGCTGGGCTACGCCGGCTGGGGCGCGGGCCAGCTCGAAAGCGAAATGGCCCAGAATGCATGGCTCAATGTCGGCGCCGATGCCGACATCATTTTCGATGTTCCGCCCGAAGACCGTTATCCGGCGGCGCTGAAGCTGCTGGGAGTCGATCCGGTGATGCTCGCGGTCGGTGCGGGGCATGCCTGACGAGACGCTGCTGGCTTTCGACTTCGGCGAAAAGAAAATCGGCATTGCCATCGGCAATACGCTGACCCGGCAGGCGCGCCCGCTCGAAATCATTTTTTCCGAGGTGCGCGAAGCGCGCTTTGCGCGCATTGCCGAATTGCTGCACGAATGGCAGCCGCAGCGCGTCATCGTGGGCCTGGCGCTGGCCAGCGATGGCGGCGAGCAGCCGGCCACCGCCCGCTGCCGCCGCTTCGCCAACCAGTTGCATGGCCGCTATGGGTTGAAGGTGGAACTCGTGGACGAACGCGGGTCCAGCATGGAAGCCCAGCGGCTGCTGGGCACCCACGCGCCCGATGACGCCGTGGCGGCGGCGGTGATCCTGCAGCGGTACCTCGACGCCTTGCCGTGATGGCGCGCAGGCGGACGACGCACGCGCGGCCGGGTCGCCCCGGGCCGCGCCCCGGCCGGTTCCTGGGCCTGCCTGTTCGCGGGTATGATGCAGGCCGGTCGGCGGCGTGCCTCCCGTATGCGCGCCGCAGCAGCCGGGGAGCCCGAGTTTGCTGAGATTCCTGCGTTTCGTGTTGCGCTTCGCGCTGGTGGTGCCGTGGATACTGTTCGGCCTGCTGTGCGTCGGACTCGCCTATCCATGCATGACGGCGCGGGCGCGCGCCAACCTGAACCGCTACTGGTCGCGCCGGCTGATGTCGCTGTGCGGCATTGGCCTCGCCGTCCAGGGCGCGCCGCTGCTGCAGGGGCCGGTGCTGTGGGTGGCCAACCATGTGTCGTGGATCGACATTTTCGTTTTGAATTCGGTGCGCGCCACCTCGTTCATCGCCAAGAGCGAAATCCGCAAATGGCCGCTGATCGGCTGGCTGGCGGCGGGCGCCGGCACCCTTTTCATCGAACGCGGCCAGCGCCACGCCGTACATGCCATGGGCGAGTCGGTGCGGGCCCGCTTCGCACAAGGCGCCGCGGTGGGCCTGTTTCCCGAAGGAACCACCAGCGAAGGCGATACGGTGCGGCCGTTCCATGCCAGCCTGTTCGAACCCGCCCGCGCGGCGGGCGTACCCGTGCAGCCCGTGGTACTGCGCTTTCTGCAGCATGGGCAACGCAGCCCGCTGGCGGCATTCGTGGGCGAAGAAACACTGGCCGCCAACCTGTGGCGCGTGCTGGGCGCCACCGGTCTGTCGGTGCAGGTGGAATTCCTGCCGCCCGTGCCCACCCACACACCCGAAGGCTCGCCGCCCACCCGCCTGGAACTGTCCAGCCTGGCCCGCGACGCCATCGCCGCCCGGCTATAGCCGCGCCGCTGCTGCCCAGATATCTACCCCGCTGCACGGCGGCCGTCGCCACGGTGTCTGACTCCGGAGGTGTCAGACACCCTTCGGGAGTCAGACACCGGTCGGGCATCCTTCAGTTGTCGGACACCGGCCGGGCATCCGCGCCGCTGCTGCAAAGATATCCGCCCCGCTGCACGGCGGCCGTCGCCACGGTGTCTGACTCCGGAGGTGTCAGACACCCTGCGGGAGTCAGACACCGGTCGGGCATCCTTCAGTTGCCAGACACCGGCCGGGCACCCGCGCCGCTGCTGCTTTCGGGGTTTATTCGGCCAGCGGATCCTGGAACTGCTCGCATTTGATCTGCACCAGCTTGCGGTCCTGCAGTCGGACGGCGGTCAGTGCGCCGCCCCACACGCAGCCCGTGTCCAGGCAGATGACGTCGGGCCGCAACAGCAGGCCCAGCGTCGACCAGTGTCCAAATACCACCGTCACGTCGCGCGTGGCCCGGTCGGGCACGTCGAACCACGGCACCAGGCCTTCCGGCCAGGCGCCGGGCGCCACTTTGGTGGCGAATTCCATTTCGCCCGATGGCGTGCACAGCCGGATGCGCGTCAGCGCGTTGATGATGACCCGCAGCCGCTTGCCGCCCGTGTAGCGTTCCTTCCAGCGCGTGGGCTCGTTTCCGTACATGCGCTGCAAAGCCTTGCGCCAGTCGGGCCCGCGCAAGGCGTCCTGCACTTCGCCCGCCAGCGCCAGCGTCTTGGCCACATCCCACTTGGCCAGCACCCCCGCATGCACCAGCAGGTGGCCATGTTCAAAGTGCGCCAGGGGCCGGTGACGCAGCCAGTCGATCAGGTCGCCGGCGTCTTCGGCGTGCAGGATCTCGTTGATGGTGTCCGACTTGGACGGTTTGCGCACCTCGGCGGCGGCGGCCAGCAAGTGCAGGTCATGGTTGCCCAGCACCGAGACCGCGCGTTCGCCAAGATCGATAATGCGCCGCAAGCTCGCCAGGGACTCCGGGCCCCGGTTGATCAGGTCGCCGGCGAACCAGAACTGGGCGTCCGGATCGCCGGTGAGTTCGGGGTGGCTGAGCAGTTGTTCCAGCGGCGCGCAGCAACCCTGCACGTCGCCTATCATCCAGATGCTACCTTTCATGCCGGGCTGCGTCTCCAGGGCCAGCGCGCTCGCGCAAAGCGTGTCGTGGCGTGGCGGTATTCCATCAGGGTCAGGGCGCCCAGCGCCACCAGCACCGCACCCATGTTGGGGCCCAGTGCCGTCAACCAGGGCGGCCAGCGGCTCAGCATGCCGACATTGAGCGCCAGCTGGTTCAGCATGAAAAAGCCTACGCCCAGCAGTATGCCGATAAATACCTTTGCGCCGACGCCGCCGCGCCGCGTCTGCATGAACCCGATGGGCGCCGCGATGGTGATCATCACCAGCAGGGTGAACGGATAAGACACCTTGCGCCACAGGGCAACCACTTGCCGCCCCGCGTCAAGCTGGTTGTGATGCAGGTAATCGATGTAGTCGAGCAGCGTGTTCAGCGACATGCGTTCCGGCGTCAGCACCCGGGCCAGCAGCCGTTCGGGGCTGAGCGTGGTGTCCAGTTCGCGCTCGGGGACTTTCGATACATATGCCGGCGCCGTCGGTGGCGGCTTGCCATCGGCCAGCGCGTCGGGGGCGCCTTCGGTGATGTTCGTCTCGGCCACATCCCGCAGCACCAGCTTGTCCCCGGCGAAGGCGCCGGTGGCGGCGGTGGAAAGCGTGGTCAGCTGCTGCCCCGGCTTGAATTCGTACAGTGTCACGCCCTCGACGTTGCCGTCGGCCAGCAGCTTGGCGATATTGATGATGCGGGTGCCGCCGTTGCGCGTGGGTTCCTTGAACCAGTAGCCGCTGTCCATGCGGGTGCCGCTGGCCTTGCCGCGGAACATCAGGCTGGCCTCGCCGCTCTTGATTTCGGCGGCCGGCGTGACGAATTCCGACAACAGGGTGGCGCCGACCACCAGCGGCAGGGTGATCAGCCACAGCATGCGCAGCAGCCGCATGCCGCTGACACCCGACACGCGCAGGATCACGAGCTCGTTGCGTTGCGCCAGGCCGGCCAGCGCCAGGACGGCGCCGATGAGCAGCCCGATGGGCAGCAGGTCGTACAGGCGGGTGGGCAGGGCCAGGGCCTGCATGTACAGCAGGGCCACCATGCTGAACTTGTCGCCCACGTTGTCCAGGTCGTCGACCAGCGCAAAAAAGGTGAACAGGCCCAGCAGGGCCAGTAAGACCACTGCACAAGAACGATAGATCTCGCGAGCCAGGTAGCGGCGTGCTGTGCGCATGAAATGGAATGGGTACGTCGGCGCGTAAACGTGACAGCTTACCAAAATCGGGCCCCGTTCCGGGCCCCTGCTGCTGTGTCAGGGAATGTCAACCAGGCGCATGCGGCGGGTCAGTGTATTGGTGCGCGACTTCAAATAACTGGTATTGCGGTTTTTGTCGTAATAGCGCGGGTTGGGCAGCATGGCCGCCAGCCGGGCGGCCTGCGAGGTTCCCAGGTTGGCGGCGCTGGTCTTGTAGTAGTGCCGCGCGGCGGCCTCGGCCCCGAATACGCCCACGCCCCATTCGGCCACATTCAGATACAGCTCCAGGATGCGCCGCTTGGGCATGACGTGCTCGATCATGTATGTCAGCACCAGTTCCTGCCCTTTGCGCAGGTAGCTGCGCGAGCCCGACAGAAACAGGTTCTTGGCAAGCTGCTGGGTGATGGTGGACCCGCCGCGCATCTTGGTACGCCCCCGTTCCTGCTGGCGCTGGTTGTATTCCCAGGCCTTGCGGATGGCGTCCCATTCCACGCCGTCGTGCTCGGTGAAATTGGCGTCTTCCGAAGCCACTACGGCGCGCTTGAGCGTGTTGCTGATGCGGTCGTAAGGCACCCAGGTGTACCGCAGTTCGGCATCGGGGTCGGTTTCGCGCAGGCGCGAAAGCTCCTGGCGCATGATGGCGCTGCTGCCGGGGTCTTGGTAGGCGTACCAGACCACCAGGCAGAACATCCACAGCTGGTACATGATAAGCAGGCAGAGCAGGGCCATGATGCCTGCCCCGATCACCCGCCCCCAACGTATCCGGCTCAGTGTCGAGCGGCGCGCGGACATGCGTGCTCAGCCCTGGGCCAGCAGCGCGGCGCGCAGGGTCGTCAGTACGGGCGATGGGTCGGGCCGCACCCCGTGCCAGATCAGGAAGCTTTCGGCCGCCTGGCCCACCAACATGCCCAGGCCGTCGGCCGTGCGGGCGGCGCCGTCGGCGGTGGCCTGGCGCATGAAGGGGGTGGGGTGGGGCGCGTACATCATGTCGTACGCCAGTGCGTCCGGCGCGTAGAGCTGCTTCGGCAGCTCGGGCGCGGCACCCTGCAGGCTGCTGGCCGTGGCATTGACCACCACATTCCAGCCGCCCGGCGTGCGGGCTTCAGACAGGGCGCCCGCGGTCACGTGCGTGCCCGGCCGCGCGCCCGCGGCCGCCCAGCTGGCGGCCAGGTCGTGGGCGCGCTGGGCATTGCGATTCACGATCTGGATGCGCGCGCAGCCCGCGTCGGCCAGTGGCTGCAGCACGCCGCGGGCCGCGCCGCCGGCGCCCACCAGCAGCACCCGCGCGCCCTCCAGCACGACGCCCAGCCGCAGCAGGTCGCTCACCAGGCCGACACCGTCGGTATTGCAGCCATGCCATTGCCCGTCGCGCAGCCACAGCGTGTTGACCGCGCCGGCCAGGCGCGCCCGTTCGCTCAGGTGCTCGCCGGCCAGGTCGCGGGCCGCTTCCTTGAAGGGCACCGTCACGTTCAACCCCAGCCCGCCTTGCTCGCGAAACGCCTGCACCGTGGCTGCGAAGCCATCCAGCGGCGCCAGCAGCCGCTCATATTGCAGCGGCTTGCCGGTCTGCGCCGAGAACAGCGCGTGGATCTGCGGCGAGCGGCTGTGCTCGACAGGGTTGCCGATGACGGCGTAGCGGGGCAGGCTGAGGTCCTGGGTCATGGGATATGGGTTTCCAGCGTGTCGTTGACGAAGTGCCAGGTGCGGGTAATGACCAGCATATCGGCTTCTCGTGCGATTTCGGGCGGAAAGGGAAGGAAGGGTGCGGCCATCTGCACGATGCGGCGAGCCGCCTGGTTCAGCACGGCATGCTCCGACGGCCGGTCGATTTCGACGCTGGCCACGCTGCCGTCGGCGCGCACCGACACGGTGATCTGCAACGTGCCGTAGATGCGGCCGCGCGCGTCTTCGGGGTAGTGCTGCGTGCCCACGGCCTCGATGCGGGCGCGCCAGGCATCCAGGTAGGCGGCATAGTGCGACGCCTGCGCCGACGGCGCCACGAAGGCCTTGCGAGGTTGCGCGTTATACGCCTGCACCCGGGCGGCCAGCGCCGCGATCCGCGCATTTTGCACCAGGCCCGGCTGGTCATCCACATCTTCGCCCGGCGCCGTGGCGTCGGGCCACGGATAGACCGGCTGGCGTTCCATGCCGGCCTTGTAGCTGGCCTGCAGCTGGCTCAGCAGCAGCATCTGCTCGGCCTCGAGCTGCGCCTGGCGCTTGCGCATGGCCTGCAGCACGATGGTTTCAGCCGACTCGCCCGTACGGGGCAAGGGCGATGCGGCCACGCCCTGGCGGGCGTCCCCGCCCCCATCGACCGCGTTCTGGGCGATCACCTGCGGCTGCACCGGTGTGGATTCCGTGCGGGCATTGACCAGCACGATCTCCAGCGGCGCCTGGCTGGGCCTGGCCGGCGACGGCGCACCGAACCGCCACGCCAGCGCACCGGCGTGCAACAGCAGCGAAATCGCAATCCCGATCCGCAGGTAGTGCTGGGCCGGCGCGCTCAGCCAATGCAAAAACCGGCCCGGCGTCGAGAGGTTATCGACAGAAAATTGCACCAGGGCATTTTAGACGCCTTGCTCGACAATGCGCGCCTTGCGCGCGTTGTTCCGGCGCTATGCCCCGACAACCCCCACAAATCGGCATTCCACCTCCAGCGCGAGTTCATCCACGCCCAGAATGTCGATTTCGACCGCCACGCCTCGTTCCAGCTCGGGCATTCCGCCCACCCGGGTCACGAGCGGCGCATTCGCAAAGCGCACGAGATCGTCCCGCAGCACATGCGCCACCGTGCGGGAAACGCTCTGCTGCTGCAGCCAGCGCAGGCACCAGTAGCGTTCCATATTGTTCTGGAACTCGCCCCACGCCGCATACTGGGAATCGAACGCGCCGATGATGGCGAACAGATCCGCGTCGCGAGGCTTGAAGGGCGCCACCAGGCGGGCCGACACGCCGTGATCGACCGCGGCGATCAGCTGCCATTGGTTCACCAGGTCTACATAACGGCGCAGCGGCGACGTATGCCAGGCATACTGCGGCACGCCGATGGCCTCGTGCGGCAGCGCCTGCGTGCTCATGCGCACCCGCCCGGCCTGCTGCGAACGGTAAATGCCCGGCACTCCATGCTGCTGCAGCAGTCCGCCCCACAGGTTGTTGGCCAGGATCATGTATTCGGCCACCATGCGGTCCAGCGGCGCATTGCGCTGGCGCGGCACCAGCCGCACCGGCGTGTCCGGGTCGTTGGGGTCGCCGTCCAGGTAGAAGCTGTACTCCACGCGCGTATTGTTCTCGGGCTTGCCGCGCACCAGGTCGCGCTGCGCCGACAACGCGCTGGCCAACCGCCACAGCGGCCGCAGCCAATGGCAATATGGAAACTGCGCGTCAGGGTCATTCAACGCCTGCTCGGTGACCTGCGCGTCCAGCATGTTGTGGCGCAGATTCTCGCGCACTATCACGCGTTCCAGCCGCGTTTCCGACTCGGCGATCTCGCCGGTGGCCGGATCGGCCGTCACGTACAGCGACACCGCCGGCACCTCGCGCCCGGCATCCAGCGAGAAGGCCTCGATCACGTTGTCGGGCTGCATCGGAATCTTCTCGCCCGGCATGTACATGGTCGACAGGCGGGCGCGCGCTACCTTGTCCAGCTCGCCGCCGCGCGTCACCGCCAGCCCGGGCGCCGCCACGTGGATGCCCACCCGCACTTTGCCGTCCGGCAGCGTGGCCACCGACAAGGCGTCGTCGATCTCGGTGGTGGTGATGTCGTCTACGGAATAGATTTCCAGGTCCGCGGCCAGCGGCAGGTCGCGTTCGATCGGTGGCACCGGCAGCTCGGGGAACCCTGTGCCGCGCGGAAAATATGCCGACAGGAACCGGCGCTTGTGCAGCGCCAGCGCATGGGGCCAGGCGCCCAGGTCCAGCAGCAGGCGCTCGGGGCTTTTCTGCAGGCGCGCGCAGGCGGCGTCCAGCGCCTTCCAGGGCATGCTGTTCTTGTCCGGGCGGATCAACAAAGATTCGGCGGCCTGGGCGATCTCGGTCGGCAGGCGTCCGGACGCCATTTCTTCGACCCAATGCTCCTGCTGCTCGGCCTGTTTGCGTTTTTTCTCCAGCGCCGCCAGCGCGGCCTCCAGGATGTCCGGCGGGGCGGGGCGGTAGCGCCCGGTGCCGCGCCGGTGGAAATAGGCCGGCGCGCTGTGCAGGCGCATCACGAGCGCCGCACGCTCAACCGGGCTCGGCGCCTGTCCGTAATAATCGGCCGCGAGCGCGGCGGCGTCGAATTCTTCCTGGGGCGCGCATTCCCACAGGAACTGCAGGTCCAGTTCCTCGGCGGCCGCGGCGGCCTCGGCCAGCAACGCAGCGGGCGCCGGCTCGGCGAAAGTGAACAGCGTATTGGCCCGCTTGATCTTGCTGCGCTTGCCCGACTCCGATTCCACCTGCAGGCTGGCGTCGGCTTCCGACAGGATATTGCCGGCCTTGAAGCTGCCGTCTTCTTCGTAAAACACGTACATATTCAGTCCATCGAGGGCACGGCGTCCGGGCTGGCCTGCGCAGCGCGGTTACCGGCCTGTATATATTGCGGGATGCAGAACGGGATCAAGCGTCCGGAGCTTCGAAGGCAAAGTCCAGCACTTCGGGCAGCCAGCGTTCGAAGTCCGACAACCCGTGGTCGCTGCCCTGCACAATGCGTTGACGGCAGCCGGCGTAGCGGGCTTGCATTTCGCGCCAGTCGAGCACTTCGTCGCCCGTGGCGGCCACCAGGAAATAACGGTCGGGCTGCGTGATCGCAGCCACGCGGGCCGTTGCAAGCTCGTCGACATATTCGGCGCGGAACTCGAACGGCGTGTCGGAATGATACATGTGATGCTGGCCCACCTGCGTGGCCAGATCGCGCGCGGCCTCGACGGCCGGGTTCAGCAGCACGGCCTTGCACTGCAGCCGCTCGGCCAGCCAGGTGGCGTAATAGCCCCCCAGCGACGAGCCCACGATGGTCAGGCGGCGAGGGTGGTCGGCGCCCTGAAGCAGGTCGCGCGCCAGTTGCAGCGACAGGTTCAGCGCCTGGCGCGGGCTGGCGGGCAATTGCGGGCATTGCCAGTCGCGCGGGCCGGCCAGCCCGCGCCGGGCCAGTTCCTGGGCCATCAGCCGGGCCTTGAACGACACGGGAGACGAGCGGAATCCGTGCAGATACAGAATCATGCGGGCTCCCGGCGGGCCAGGGCCTGGAGCAGCTTGTCGTGCACACCGCCAAAGCCGCCATTGCTCATGACCAGCACATGGTCGCCCGGCCGGGCGGCTTGCGTCACGGCCTCTACCAGCAGGCCCAGGTCGTTGTAGTCGCTGGCGCGATCGCCCAGCGGGGCCAGCACTTCGGCGGGGTTCCACCCCAGGGCATGCTTGCCGCTGCGCTCGCCAAAGCAGAAGACCCGGTCCGCCAGTTGCAGCGCCTGCGGCAGGCGCGCCGCCACGGCGCCCAGCTTCATGGTGTTCGAGCGCGGTTCCAGCACCGCCAGGATGCGCGCCTGCCCGACTTGGCGGCGCAGCCCTTCGAGCGTGGTCGCGATGGCGGTCGGATGGTGCGCGAAATCGTCGTATACCTTTACGCCGCCGGCGGTGCCGCGCAGTTCCATGCGACGCTTGACGCCCCCGAACCGGCTCAATGCCGCCACGCCGTCGGCGGGCGCCACGCCCGCATGCTGCGCGGCCGCCAGCGCGGCCAGGGCGTTCATGCGGTTGTGCTCGCCGCCCAGCGCCCAGCGCACCGTGCCGGCGGACTGCTCGTCGAACAGCACTTCAAAAGCGCCATCCGCGTCGGCAGGGCCGGCCTGCCAGGCGCCGCCCGGCCCGAAACTCACGGTCTCGGACCAGCAGCCGCGTGCGATGACGCGATCCAGCGCATCACTGCTGGCGGGCCGCACGATGCGTCCGCGAGACGGAACCGTGCGCAGCAGATGATGGAACTGGGTCTCGATGGCGGCAAGATCGGGGAAGATGTCGGCGTGGTCGTATTCCAGATTGTTCAGAATCGCCGTGCGCGGACGGTAATGCACGAATTTCGACCGCTTGTCGAAAAAGGCGGTGTCGTACTCGTCCGCCTCGATGACAAACGGCCTTATCGCGGGGTCGTACCGGGCGGATACCTTCAGGTCGTGCGCCACGCCGCCGATCAGGAAGTTGGGGCGCAGCCCTGCCGCCTCGAGTATCCAGGCCAGCATCGAACTGGTGGTGGTCTTGCCGTGCGTGCCCGCCACGGCCAGCACATGCGCACCCGGCAGCACATTGTCGCCCAGCCACTGGGGTCCGGATACATAGCGCGCGCCCGAATCGAGGATGGCTTCCATCAGCGGGTTGCCGCGCGTCACGACGTTGCCTACCACATACAGGTCAGGGCGCAGCGCCATCTGGCCTGCCTCGTAGCCTTCAATGAGTTCGATGCCCTGTTCGGCAAGCTGGGTGCTCATGGGAGGGTAGACCGCCGCGTCGCAGCCCGTGACCCGATGGCCCGCGGCCCGTGCGATCAGCGCCAGGCCGCCCATGAAAGTGCCGCAAATACCAAGAATGTGCAGGTGCATTGATAATCTCCTGCGCGCATTGTAGAGGCTGCTTCGTCGGGCGCAGCCGCGTGGGGTTATGATCCGGTCCATGAACCGTCGCTTCTTCCTGTACGCTGGCGCAGCGGCAGCCGTGGCCGTTGCTGGCGGCTATGCCTGGCGCGATCGCCGCGAACCCGAACCTCCGCAACCTGCTTCGGCCTCGCCGGCTCCGGCGCCGGCCGCAGACCCGGCAGCCGTGCTGCGCAACCTGTCCCTGCCCGATCTCGATGGGCGCGAGCGCGCCTTGGCCGACTGGCAGGGCCGCCGCCCCATGGTGGTCAATTTCTGGGCAACCTGGTGCGCGCCCTGCGTAAAAGAAATGCCCGAACTGCAGGCGCTGCACGAAAAGTATCCCGACATTCAATTCGTGGGCATCGGCGTCGATCAAGCCGAGAAAATGCGCGAATTCATCCAGAAAGTGCCGGTTACCTACCCCTTGCTGGTGATGGGGGCAGGTGCCATCGATACCCTGCGCAGCATGGGAAACCCGGCTGGCGGCCTGCCTTTTACACTGGTGTTGGCTGCTGATGGCAGCATTAACCGAACAATTCTGGGGCAGATCCAGGCAGACGATCTGGATCGCACGTTGCAGGGCCTGGCAGGCTAAAATCCGGCTCCGCGCCTGGTTGCGCCAGCATGGTTGCAGTATGACTTAGTTGGACAAATGCTGTGAATAGGCGTAAAAAGGCGGTTTATCGATAGTTTTGCCGACACGTTGCGGTTGGCCTTCGGCGCATCCCACATGGCGCAACATATCCTGGTTTTGCACGGCCCCAACCTGAACCTGCTGGGTTCGCGCGAACCCCATCTCTACGGCAGCCTGACGCTGGCGCAGATCAACCAGGGCCTGGAAGCGCTGGCGGCGCAGCTTGGCGTCGGGCTCACCGCCTGGCAAAGCAACCACGAAGGTGCGTTGGTCGAGCGCATCCAGGCGGCGCGCCAGGATGGCACCGACTTCATCGTCATCAACGCGGCAGCCTACACGCACACCAGCGTGGCAGTGCGCGACGCCTTGGCGGCGGTCGCCATTCCTTTTGTTGAAGTACATTTGTCGAACCTGTATAAACGCGAACCGTTCCGGCAGCACTCGTACCTGTCCGACCTGGCCGTGGGCCTGGTCTGCGGGCTGGGCGCCGATGGCTACGAGGCCGCTGTCCGCTATGCGGCGCGGCATTAGCGCGGCGCTCCAGTCTCCGGACTTATACCTTTACATCCTCTATTCGATACGGCGCGGCCTACACGCAGACGCGTCGCCAACATTAATCGGGAAGCAGCTTCTATGGACCTCCGAAAACTCAAGACCTTGATCGACCTGGTGGCGGAATCGGGCATTGCCGAGCTTGAAATCACCGAAGGCGAAGGCAAGGTCCGCATCGTCAAGTTCTCGCAGACCCTGCAGCCTGTGGCGTACCACGTGCCCGAAACGCCCGCCGCCGCGCCCGCGCCGGCCGCCGCCGCAGCGCCTGCTGCCGCGCCCGAAGCGCCTGCCGTGCCCCAGGGTCACGTCGTCAAGGCGCCCATGGTCGGCACCTTCTACCGCGCACCCAATCCTGGCGCCGCGCCCTTCGTCGATGTCGGCCAGTCCGTCAAAGAAGGCGACCCCCTGTGCATCATCGAAGCCATGAAGCTGCTCAATGAAATCGAAGCCGACAAGTCCGGCGTCATCAAAGAGATCCTGGTCGAAAACGGCGAACCCGTCGAATACGGCCAACCGCTATTCGTCATTGGCTGATTGCACCTATGTTTGAAAAGATCCTGATCGCCAATCGCGGCGAGATCGCGCTGCGTATCCAACGCGCCTGCCGCGAACTCGGCATCAAGACGGTGGTCGTGCATTCCGAGGCCGACCGCAATGCCAAGTACGTGCGCCTTGCCGATGAATCCGTGTGCATCGGGCCGGCGCCGTCGCGCGAAAGCTACCTGAACATGCCGGCCATTATTTCGGCCGCCGAAGTCACCGATTCCGAGGCCATCCACCCCGGCTACGGCTTTCTTTCCGAAAACGCCGATTTCGCCGAGCGCGTCGAGAAAAGCGGGTTTGTGTTCATTGGCCCCCGGCCCGACACCATCCGCCTGATGGGCGACAAGGTCAGCGCCAAGCGCGCCATGATCGAGGCCGGCGTGCCGGTGGTGCCCGGTTCGGAAGGCGCGCTGCCCGATGACCCGCAGGAAATCCTGCGGATGGCCCGCGAAACGGGCTACCCGGTCATCATCAAGGCCGCCGGGGGCGGTGGCGGTCGCGGCATGCGCGTGGTCTATACCGAGGCCGCGCTGCTCAATGCCGTCACCATGACGCGTTCCGAGGCCGGTGCGGCGTTCAACAACCCGGAAGTCTACATGGAGAAGTTCCTCGAGAACCCGCGCCATGTGGAAATCCAGGTGCTGGCCGATGGCGGCCGCAATGCCGTGTGGCTGGGCGAGCGCGATTGCTCCATGCAGCGCCGCCACCAGAAGGTCATCGAAGAGGCTCCGGCGCCGGGCATTCCCCGCCGCCTGATCGAGCGCATCGGCGACCGTTGCGCCGATGCCTGCCGCAAGATGGGCTATCGCGGCGCGGGCACGTTCGAGTTCCTGTACGAAAACGGCGAGTTCTACTTCATTGAAATGAACACCCGTATCCAGGTCGAGCACCCCGTCACCGAACTCGTTACCGGCGTAGACCTGGTCCAGCAGCAGATCCGCATCGCCTCGGGCGAAAAGTTCCTGCTGCGCCAGCGCGACATCAGCTTCAAGGGCCATGCGATCGAATGCCGCATCAACGCTGAAGATCCGTTCCGCTTCGTGCCCAGCCCTGGCCGCATCACCAATTGGCATACGCCTGGCGGCCCCGGCGTGCGCATCGATTCGCATGCCTTCAACGGCTATTTCGTGCCGCCCAACTACGACTCGATGATTGCCAAGGTCATTACGTACGGCGATACCCGCGACCAGGCTCTGGCCCGCATGCGTATCGCCCTGTCCGAAATGGTGGTAGAAGGAATTTCCACCAACATTCCGCTGCATCGCGAACTGTTGCAGGACGCCCGCTTCATCGAGGGCGGCACCAGCATCCACTATCTCGAGCACAAGCTGGCCCAGCGCCCTTGATGCTCTGGCGGGCCGCACGGGCGGCCCGCCATACCGGAAGAATCGTATGCGTGAACTTGTGCTTCATTGCCCAGAGGCGCAGGCCGAAGCGCTATCCGATGCGCTGCTCGAGGCTGGCGTCCTGTCGGTATCGGTCGAAGACGCCGATCTCGGCACCGAGGCCGAACGCCCGCTGTTCGGCGAGCCCGGCACCGAGCCCGATGTGCAGGCCTGGGAACACAACCGTGTCGTGGCCCTGTTGCCCGATGGCGTCGATCCGGCCCAGATCTACGAGCAGGCCATGGCAGGCGCCGGCATCGATCCCATCATGGCCGGCGGCTGGGCCGTGCGCGACGTGCCCGACGCCGATTGGGTGCGCCTGACGCAGTCGCAGTTCGGCCCCATCCAGATATCTCCGCGCCTGTGGATCGTGCCCAGCTGGCACCGCGACGACCCGGCCGTGCCCGCGGTCACCGGCCTGGACGACAACGCCATCCACATCGAGCTCGATCCCGGCCTGGCCTTCGGCACGGGCAGCCATCCCACCACCCACCTGTGCCTGGCCTGGCTCGAATCCGAGCTGCCCGCAGGCGCCACCGTGCTGGACTACGGCTGCGGCTCCGGCATCCTGGCCATCGCGGCTCGCAAGCTGGGCGCGGGCGCCACGGCAGCCGTCGACATCGACCCGCAGGCGGTGCAGGCCACGGCCGACAATGCGCGCGTCAACCGCGTCGAACTGCAAGCGCTGTTGCCCGATGCGCTGGCCGATGGCGCCTACCAGGTCGTGGTGGCCAATATCCTGTCCAACCCCCTGAAGGTGCTCGCGCCCATGCTGGCCGGACGCGTCGCGCCGGGCGGGCACCTGGTGCTGTCGGGCGTGCTCGAGCGTCAGGCCGAAGAAGTCGCCACTGCTTACGCGCCGTGGCTCACCCTGTCGGTATGGCAGGCACGGGAAGGCTGGGTCTGCCTGCACGGCCGCAGAACCTGAATGCCGGGTAGAGTAGCGCCATGGCCCTGACGACTCGCTGCCCGCACTGCGGCACCGCTTTCAAAGTCGTGCCCGACCAGTTGCGGGTGCGCAATGGCCTGGTGCGCTGCGGCGCCTGCGACACCGTGTTCGATGGCCGGGCCTGCCTGGTGGCGCAGATTCCCCAGACGCTGTCGGCCGCCGCCGTCGCGCCGTCTGCCGTGCCGCGCGCGCCCGCGCCGCCGCCCGTGTCGGAACCGTCCTTGCCGGAACCGTCCGTGCCGGAACCGTCGGTACCGGTGCCCTTGCCGCAGCGACCGATACCGGAACCGTCGCTCCCGGAACCGTCCATACCCGAGCGGGCCATACCCGAGCCGGCCGCGTCGCGAGCCGAACCCCAATTGCGTGCGGCTCCGCCGACGCCTCCCGCAGTGCTGCGCGGCCGCACCGACATCCGCAGGCACGATCCTTATCTGGGCCGCCACAGCATGGATGACGAGGCGCCCGGTTTCGAAGAGCAACCGGAAGACTACGGCAGCGAGCCTGACGATGCCCCTGCGCACATCGCCGCGCCGGCGCCGTCCCCTGTCGCCGGCGGCGCGCCCGGGGGCTACGTTCCTGAAGCCCACGGCGATTATCCGGATCCGGACGTCGTTCCCGCCGTGCGCGGCGAGGCTCGCACCCGCTATTACGGCGTTACCGATGTCGGCCGCAGCCCTCCGGAATTTCTGGATCCCGAGCGCCAGGCGCGCCGCAGCATGGTCCGCAGCCTGTGGGGGTATGGCTGTGTGCTGGGCCTGCTGCTGCTGGCGCTGCAAGTGGTGTATGTGTACCGCACGGCGATCGCGGTTGCCATGCCGCAACTGCGCCCGTTGCTGACCAGCGTGTGCGAACCGCTGGGCTGCGAAATCGGCTACGCGCGCCGCATCGAGCGCATTTTCATCACCGCTTCGTCGCTGCAGCCGCCGCGCGGGCAGGCCGGCGCCCAGGGGCAGGACGACGGCAGCCGCCTGATATTGCGCGTATCGCTGCGTAACCGCTACGACAGGCCCCAGCATTGGCCGGCGCTGCGGCTGGACCTTACCGATCTTTCCGATACCGTGGTAGTGCGCAAGGTGCTGCTGCCCGACGATTACCTGCCGCCCGGCCAGTCCGCGGCGCCCTTCGAGCCCGGCGCCGAGCGCAATATCGAAGTGCCCATCGAAGTGAAAGGCGCGCAGGTCAACGGCTACCAACTCGACAAGTTCTTTCCCTGAAGGATGACTAGCATGACGGCTCCGGTTCTGGTTTGCGGTTCGATGGCGTTCGACACAATCGCGGTATTCGATGGCCGCTTCAAAGAACATATCCTGCCCGACCGCATCCAGTCGCTCAGCGTGTCGTTCCTGGTGCCGTCCATGCGCAAGGAATTTGGCGGCTGCGCCGGCAATATCGCCTACAACCTCAAGCTGCTGGGCGGGCAGCCGGTGCCGGTGGCCACGGTGGGCGAAGACGCGGCCGACTACCTGGCCCGCTTCACGGCCATGGGCATCGACACATCGCGCCTGCGCGTCATGCCCGACACCTTCACGGCGCAGTGCTACATCACCACCGATCTCGACGACAACCAGATCGCCGCTTTTCATCCCGGCGCCATGGAGCTTTCGGCGCAGAACGACCTGACGGGCGCCCAGGCATCCTGGGCCATTGTCGCGCCGGATGCCAAGGCCGGCATGTTCGCGCATGCACAGCGGCTGCACGCGGCGGGCATTCCGTTCATTTTCGACCTGGGCCAGGCCATGCCGTTGTTCGACGGCGCCGACCTCGATCGCATGCTGGGCCTGGCGCAGGTTCTTACCGTCAATGACTATGAAGCCGGCGTGGTCGAACAGCGCACCGGGCGTAGCATGGCGCAGATTGCATCGCAATTGCAGGCCGTGGTGGTCACGCGCGGCGCGGCGGGGGCCACGTTGCTTGCGGGCGGAACCGAAACCCAGGTGCCGCCCGTGCGGCCCACCGACATTGTCGACCCCACCGGCTGCGGCGACGCGCATCGCGCCGGGCTGCTGTATGGGCTGACCCAGGGCTGGAACTGGATCGATTGCTGCCGGCTGGCCAACCTGATGGGCGCGATCAAGATCGCCTCGCGAGGCCCGCAGAACCACGCGCCCACGCGCGCCGACATCGACGCACGGTTGCGCCAAGCGTACGGAATCGGACTGCCGGCCTAGGAACCCTTCGGCCGGACCACGGTCCAAGCCTTTTGCGCCACGCCTGCCGGCGCATCAGCTATAAGCGGGCGTAACGCCATACACGGTTATGGCCGTATTCGTTGCATGCTGTTTCGGACCGGCGCATTCCTTGCGCGCCAGAGTATTATCAGTTGCATAAAATAGGCCTACCGACCCAAGGAGTCCCCATGAGCCATCACCTGTCTTCTTCCATCATTGCGCCGCGCGCGGGCCGTTGGCTGGCCGTGGCCGCCGTCGTGACCTCGTTGGCCGTATTGGGCGGCTGCGCCAACCGCAGCGCGTCCAGTGGCGTTTATTCGTACGACCAGGCGCAGCGCGAACAAATCGTGCGCATCGGCACCGTCACGGGCGTGCGCCCCATCACCATCCAGGACGACAAATCCAGCGGCGTAGGCATGGTCGCCGGCGGTGCGCTGGGCGGGGTGGCGGGCAACGCCGTGGGCGGCGGCACAGGCCGCGCCCTGGCCACCGTGGGCGGCGCCATTCTGGGCGCGCTGGCCGGCAACGCCGTGGAAAACCGCGCGGGCCGTACCTCGGGCCTGGAAATCACCGTGCGGCTCGACAACGGCGAAACCCGTGTCGTGGCCCAGGAAGCCGACGTGCCCATCAGCGTGGGCCAACGTGTGCAGGTCATCAGCGGCGCCGGCCCCACCCGCGTGGCGCCGTACTAAGCCGCACCGCAGGTGTCAGGCGTGCGCAGGGCGCCTGGCACCTGTGTCCAACACGGCAGTGCAGCCGTACTGCACGCCTTGCAAGCCTACACTCCCAGCAAGCCGTAGGTCAGGCGCGCCAGCATCATCAACACCACTTGCGCCAGAATCAGCAATATCAGCGGCGAAAAGTCGATGGCCGCGGTGCGCGGCAACAGGCGGCGAATGGGGTCGAGCAATGGCGCCGTCAGCGTCTGCAGCAGGGCCATCAAGGGCGACATGGGGTTCACCCACGACAGCACGGCCTGCAGCAGCGTCAGCCACACAATCAGGTTCAGCGCCCACTTGATCACCATCAATAGCGACGACCCCAGCGCAGCGGGCACGAGCGCGGCGGGAATCAGCGAACCCACAGCCAGCAGCCACATCAGCGCCAGGTAGGCCAGGGCGGTCAGCCACGCGGCCACCAGGCTGGTCCAGTCGATGGAATTGCCGGCCGGAATCACCTTGCGTATGGGCAGCACCAGCCAGTTGGTTGCCTGGTAGATGCCGCGAGCCAGCGGATTGAAAGGATGCAGGCGTACCGCGTGGATCCATGCGCGCGCGATGAGGGCGGCGCCGAACAGCGTAAAAGTGATCTCGAGCAGGAAACGAAGGATGTCGCCGAGCATAGGGTGCGATCTGCAAAAATGTAATGGCGTTTATTGTCGCATGGCGCCATTGTGTTGCGTCGGCTCGGGCGCGCCGCGGCGCCGCGCACAAACAAAAGCCGCCTGGCCGGGGCCAGGCGGCTAAGGTACCGCCTAACGGTTCCGTCGATATTACGGACGGCCGCCGGTCGGGAACGGCCACGACGCGGCAGGGTTCAGCGCGGTCTTGGCGCCCGGGGCAGCAGCCGTGGAAGGCGGCGTGGCGGGCTTCTTGGGCGCAGCCTTCTTGGCAGCAGGCTTTTTCGCGGCGGGCTTTTTGGCAGCAGCCTTCTTCGCAGGAGCCTTCTTGGCAGGCGCCTTCTTGGCAGCAGCCTTCTTGGCGGGCGCCTTTTTGGCTACGGCCTTCTTGGCGGCCGCCTTTTTGGCAGGCGCCTTCTTGGCTACCGCTTTCTTGGCTACGGCCTTCTTGGCAACGGCTTTTTTAGCTACCGCTTTCTTGGCCGGGGCTTTCTTGACAGCCTTCTTGGCGGCAACTTTCTTGACCGCCTTCTTGGCAACCGTCTTCTTCACTGCTTTCTTGGCAGCGGTTTTCTTGACGGCTTTCTTGGCGGCGGTTTTCTTCACTGCCGGCTTCTTGGCCGCGGTCTTTTTCACGGCGGGTTTCTTGGCCGCTACTTTTTTGACTGCGACTTTCTTGGCAGCGACTTTCTTCACGGCCTTCTTGGCCGGGGCTTTCTTGGCCGCGGTTTTCTTCGCGGCGGGTTTCTTCACCGCCTTCTTGGCGGCTTTCTTGGCTGTTGCCATGGTCATGCTCCTTAGGTTCAGGGGTCCCAGAACTTAAACCCGTGCCACGATCCGTCGAACGACGGGCCGCGCCCGGGCCATTCATCGGCGCATGCCGCTGCCCCATACGGGCGGCAGCTACTGCGGTGTGCGCTAATGAATTCGGCACAGCCATTTGATATGGCCCCCACGCTCTGCGCGAGCCATCTCAAATGGCGCCGGTAGGCGCCCCACATGGGGCGCCTACCGCTTGGTACTGCGTATTCGAATACCCAGGCCGACGGAGCCGGCATCGCATCGCCGCGCCAGCCAGGCGCGCGGCGACGGATGCGTTTTATTCCCAGCTCAGCGTGCCGCCGGTCTGGTATTCGATCACGCGTGTTTCGAAAAAGTTGCGTTCCTTCTTAAGATCGATCATTTCCGCCATCCAGGGGAAGGGGTTTTCTTCCTGCGGGAACAGCGGTTCTATCCCAATTTGCTGGCAACGACGATTGGCGATGAAGCGCAGGTACGACTTGAACATGGGAGCGTTCAAGCCCAGCACGCCGCGCGGCATCGTGTCTTCGGCATATGCGTATTCGAGTTCTACCGCCTTCTGGAACAGGCCGCGGATTTCCTCGCGGAACTCCGGCGTCCACAGATGGGGGTTTTCCAGCTTGATAGTGTTGATCAGGTCGATGCCGAAATTGCAATGCATGGATTCATCGCGCAGGATGTACATGTATTGCTCGGCTGCGCCGGTCATCTTGTTCTGGCGGCCCAGCGCCAGGATCTGCGTGAACCCAACGTAGAAGAACAGGCCTTCCATCAGGCATGCGAAAACGATCAGGGACTTCAGCAGTGTCTGGTCGGCTTCGGGCGTGCCCGTATTGAAGTTGGGGTCGGCGATGGCGTCGATGAACGGGATCAGGAATTCGTCTTTCGCGCGGATCGACGGGATTTCGTTATAAGCGTTGAAGATCTCGGCTTCGTCCAGGTCGAGGCTTTCAACGATGTACTGGTATGCGTGCGTGTGGATCGCTTCTTCGAACGCCTGGCGCAGCAGGAACTGGCGGCATTCGGGCGCCGTGATGTGGCGATAGGTGCCCAGCACGATGTTGTTGGCCGCCAGCGAGTCGGCCGTCACGAAGAAGCCCAGGTTGCGCTTGACGATGCGGCGTTCGTCTTCTGTGAGCCCGTTGGGGTTCTTCCAGAGGGCGATGTCGCGGGACATGTTGATTTCCTGCGGCATCCAGTGGTTGGCGCAGGTGGCCAGGTACTTTTCCCAAGCCCATTTGTACTTGAACGGCACCAGCTGGTTGACGTCGGTCTTGCCGTTGATGATGCGCTTGTCGGCAACCTTGACGCGATGCGCGGCGGCATCGCTGGTAGCCAGGTTGCCGGCATGCTGCGGCGCGGCCGGGGTAGGCAGCGCGGCATCGCCGAACACGCCGGTGGCGGCGCGAGTGGGTTGCGCAGCCGCCGGCTGCCCGCCCGCCGCGGGGGCGGGCGCCTGTGCCGGTTGTACTGCGAGCTTGTCGTCTTCCCAATTAAGCATGAATGAATTCTCCGGAGGCGGTGGTGATTACTGGCAGGCTTCGCACTCTTCGAAGCCGGGGTCGCCCGGCCTCATGGTGCAAACCGCCCCGAGAACTTCGGGTTCCGGCAAGGCAGGGGCCGCACCGGCGGCCACCGAAGCGGCGCCCGTGGCGCTGACGGCGTTCAGCTCGCCGCCGCGGCCCGTGGATTTTTCGGCGCTCGTGGCGCCCAGCGTGCGCAGGTAGTAGGTGGTCTTCAGGCCACGCTGCCACGCCAGCTTGTATGTGTCGTCGAGTTTCTTGCCCGATGCGCCCGCCATGTAGATGTTGAGCGACTGGGCCTGATCGATCCACTTTTGCCGGCGCGATGCGCACTCGACCAGCCAGCGCGGTTCGACTTCGAATGCGGTGGCGTAGAGTTCGCGAAGTTCGGAAGGTACGCGATCGATACGGGACAGGCTGCCGTCGAAGTACTTGAGGTCGGCGACCATGACTTCGTCCCAGAGACCGAGTTTCTTCAGGTCACGAACAAGGTATTCGTTTACGACCGTGAACTCGCCGGAGAGATTCGATTTGACGTACAAGTTCTGGAAAGTGGGTTCGATGCACGCAGATACGCCAATGATATTTGAAATTGTCGCAGTTGGGGCAATTGCAATGCAGTTCGAGTTGCGCATGCCATGTTCTTTGATGCGCGCACGCAACGCATCCCAATCGAGCGTGCTCGACTCATCGACATCGACATTGCCGCCGCGTTCTTCGCGCAGCATCGCCAGCGTGTCTTGCGGCAAGATGCCGCGCGACCACAGCGAGCCTTCGTACGAAGGATAGCGGCCGCGTTCCTGCGCCAGTTCGCTCGATGCCCAATATGCTTGGTAGCACACGGCTTCCATCGAGCGATCGGCGAATTCGACAGCGGCTTGCGACGCATACGGCACGCGCATCATCTGCAGGCAGTCCTGGAAGCCCATGATGCCCATGCCCACCGGGCGATGGCGTTCGTTGGAATCTTTGGCCTTCTTGACGGCGTAGTAGTTGATGTCGATCACGTTGTCGAGCATGCGCATCGCAATGCGCACCGTGCGCTTGAGCTTGTCGTGGTCGAGTTCGAACCCGCCGCCGGCAGCCGGCTTCATGTGCGCAACCAGGTTCACGGAACCCAGATTGCAAACAGCAATTTCAGATTCGTTGGTGTTCAGCGTGATCTCGGTGCACAGGTTCGAGCTGTGCACCACGCCGACGTGCTGTTGCGGCGAACGGATGTTGCACGGATCCTTGAACGTGATCCACGGGTGGCCGGTTTCGAACAGCATCGACAGCATCTTGCGCCACAGCGAGACGGCCGGCATTTTCTTGTACAGCGTCAATTCGCCACGGGCGACCTTGGCTTCGTAGCTCAGGTAGGCTTCTTCGAATGCCTTGCCGTATTTGTCGTGCAGGTCGGGGCAGTCGGACGGCGAGAACAGCGTCCATTCGCCGTTTTCCATGACGCGCTTCATGAACAGGTCGGGAATCCAGTTGGCCGTGTTCATGTCGTGCGTGCGGCGGCGTTCGTCGCCGGTGTTCTTGCGCAGCTCGAGGAATTCTTCGATATCCAGGTGCCACGTTTCCAGGTACGTGCACACCGCGCCCTTGCGCTTGCCGCCCTGGTTCACCGCCACCGCGGTGTCGTTGACGACCTTCAGGAACGGCACGACGCCCTGGCTTTCGCCGTTGGTGCCCTTGATGTGGCTGCGCAGCGCGCGCACCGGCGTCCAGTCGTTGCCCAGGCCGCCAGCGTACTTGGCCAGCAGCGCGTTTTCCTTGATGGCGTCGTAGATGCCTTCCAGGTCGTCGGACACCGTGGTCAGGTAGCACGACGACAGCTGCGAGTGCAGCGTGCCCGAGTTGAACAGGGTGGGCGTCGAGCTCATGAAGTCGAACGACGAGAGAATCTCGTAGAACTCGATGGCGCGGGCTTCGCGGTCGGGCTCGCGCAGCGCCAGGCCCATGGCCACGCGCATGAAGAACACCTGCGGCAGTTCGATGCGGGTGCCGCGGATGTGCAGGAAATAGCGGTCGTACAGCGTCTGCAGGCCCAGGTAGCCGAATTGCAGGTCACGCTGCGCGTCCAGTGCGGCGGCCACGCGGGCCAGGTCGAATTCGGCCAGCTTGGCGTCCAGCAGGCCGCCTTCGATGCCGCGTTGGATAAAGGTGGGAAAGTAATCGGCGTAGCGGGTCGCCATGGCGGCCTGCGAAACTTCTTCGCCCAGTACTTCCTTGCGGATCGTGTGCAGCAGCAGCCGGGCCGTGACCTGGCTGTAGGCCGGGTCTTTTTCGACCAGCGCGCGCGCCGACAGAATGGCGGACTTGAAGACTTCGTCGACGGGGATGCCGTCGTACAGGTTCTTGACCGTTTCTTTCAGGATGGCTTCGGTGTCGATGAACTCGGTCAGGCCTTCGCCGGCGGCCTCGATCGTGGCGCGCAAGGCGGCCATGTCGAGCGGGCGCTGCACGCCGTTGTCGACGACGTTCAGGTGGCTTTCCTGGGCGGCGGCGGGCGCGGTCTGCTCGAGCACTTCGGCGGCGGCGGCGCGTTCCTGGGCGCGTTTTTCGCGGTACAGCACGTAGGCGCGCGCCACGTCGTGTTCGCCAGAGCGCATCAGGGCCAGTTCGACCTGGTCCTGGATGTCTTCAATATGGAAGGTGCCGCCGGCGGGGCGGTTGCGGACCAGCGCGTTGACCACTTGAGTGGTCAGGTTGCTGACGAGTTCGCGCACGCGCGCCGACGCGGCGCCCTGGCCGCCGTTGACGGCCAGGAAGGCCTTGGTCATGGCGATGGCGATCTTGCTGGGCTCGAAGCCCACCACGGAGCCATTGCGCCGGATGACGTTGTAGCTGGCCCATTGACCCGCGTTGGGATCGGCGGGGGCGTCGGTTTGAGACGGCGGCACGGCGGCGGGCCGGGTCACAGAGGCGATCGAAGTCTGCATGGAAGCTCCTGTGGGACTAGCGTAGATAAGCGGCATGGGCTGGGCCCATGCCGGCGCTGATGTATCGGGAAAAGGGGTCTATATTGCCGGGGAAATGCCCTCGGCTGCGCCAGGCGGAAGTGAATCCGGCTGTTCTGGCGACCACTACATATAGTGTAACACCCCCTCTGGTCATACAAATTCTAGTGATGCGGACCGCGGGGGACAAGGCGCAGGAGACGTTAGTTCGATGTTTTAATTGTGATCAAATGTAATAGCGGCGTCAGTGTGGCGCGCACGGCGTAGTGCTTGCTATCAGCGTCGGTTTTACGCGGTTCTGCGCAGGGAAACCGGCGGAGAAGCCGGCGGCACGTAGTTCTGCAATGCCCGTCGCAACCCGTCGCGGTACTTTGCGATGTTAGCCGCCTTTACGTGTCCGAAGCCCCGCACCATATCGGGCATGGCGGCGATGCCGGCGGCCTGCCCGATGTTGGCGGGGCTCAGGTGGGCCAGCAGCACTTGTACCGTGTCGCGGTATTCGTCGATCAGTTCGCGTTCCAGGCGTCGTTCGGCGTTGTAGCCGAACGGGTCCAGCCAGGTGCCGCGCAAGCCTTTCATGCGCGCCAGTACCCGCATGGCGGGCATCAGGCCGGGGCCGAAGGCCACTTTGCGCGCCACGCCGGTATGGGGGTCTTTGCGCGCCAGCAAGGGCGGCGCCATGTGAAAGCGCAGCGTATAGCCGCCTTCGAACTGCGCGCGCAGCTGCTGCTGGAACGCCCCATCTGTATATAGGCGCGCGACTTCGTATTCGTCTTTATAGGCCATCAGCTTGAACAGATTGCGCGCGACGGCCATGGCCAGGCGCGGCGTGCGGGCCGTGGGAGCGAGCTCGCGCTCGCGCCGGGCGACCTGCTCGACCAGTTCGCGATACTGGCGCGCATAGCCGGCATTCTGGTAGGCCGTCAGGTCGCGCACGCGGCGCTGCACCGCGCTTTCGAACGATTCGGGCACATGCAGCTGCACTACTTGCGCGGCCGGCCTGAGCGCGCTTTCCAGCGCCTGAGGCTGGTGAGCCGCCAGGCGCCCGGCTTCGAAAGCATCCTGGTTGGCCTTGACGGCCACGCCGTTCAGTTCGATGGCGCGGGCCAGCGCGGCGTGCGACAGCGGCACGCCGCCGCGCTGCCACGCGTAACCCAGCATGAACATGTTCGACAGGATGCTGTCGCCGAACAAAGCCTGCGCGGCGTGATGCGCATCCAGCGCGGCCGTCGCGGATTCCCCGGCCGCATGGCGGATCTTGGCCAACAGCGCCTCCGGGCGCAGGGCCGAGTCGGGGTCGCGCGTGAATTCGGACACGGGCGCCACGTAGGTGTTGACGGTAACCTGCGTATGGCCGCGCCGCAGCGCGCCCAGCGAATCGGGCGACACGGCGGCCACGGGGTCGCACAGAATGGCCGCATCCGCCTGCTGCCAATCCAGCCGCACCGGGCCATTGGCTGCGTGCTGCGGGGCCAGGCGGATGTGGCTGATGACGGTGCCGCCTTTCTGGGCCAGGCCGGTCAGGTCCAGCACCGACGCGGACAGACCCTGCAGGTGCGCAGCCATCGAGATGATCGCGCCGATCGTAATGACGCCGGTTCCGCCCATGCCCGCCACCAGAATGCGGTACGGCTGCTCGGGAGTATGCACGGACGGCGTGGGCAGGTCGGCCAGGCGGTCGCGCCATGCCGGCGCCTGTGGCTCCGACGCGGCCTGCTTGCGCAGCGTACCGCCCAGCACCGACACGAAACTGGGGCAGAAGCCTTCTGCGCAGGAAAAATCTTTATTGCAACTGGACTGGTCGATGGCGCGCTTGCGGCCGTACGGCGTTTCCAGCGGCACGATAGACAGGCAGTTCGATTGCACCCCGCAGTCTCCGCAACCTTCGCAGACGGCGCTGTTGATCAGCAGCCGGCGCGGCGGATCGGGAAACTGCTGTTTCTTGCGTCGCCGCCGTTTTTCGGCCGCACAGGTCTGGTCGTGAATGAGCACGGTGACGCCGCGCGTGTCCCGCAGTTCGCGCTGTATGCGGTCAAGCTCGCGGCGATGGTGCACATCCACGCCGTCGGGCAATTTCACGCCGCGGTACTTTTCGGGCTCGTCGGTGGTGATCACGATGCGCGCCACGTTTTCGCCCTGCAATTGCTGGCAGATCTGCGGCACCGATATCGGTCCGTCCACCGGCTGGCCGCCTGTCATCGCGACGGCATCGTTGAACAGGATCTTGTAGGTGATATTGGCGCGCGCCGCCACGGCCTGGCGGATCGCCAGGTAGCCCGAGTGGTAATACGTGCCTTCGCCCATGTTCTGGAACACGTGCGGCATTTCTATATAGCGCGACGCGCCCACCCAGTCGACGCCTTCGCCGCCCATCTGTGTCAGGCCGCCGGTGTCGCGGTCCATCCACGCGGCCATATAGTGGCAGCCTACGCCGGCCAAGGCCTGGCTGCCCTGCGGCACTTTGGTCGAACTGTTGTGCGGGCAGCCCGAACAGAAATACGGTCGCCGCCGCATGCCGTCTGCGTCGTTGGAAAGCGGGGCGGGGCAGCTGAGCAGGGCGGGATCGGCGGCCGCGCGTATGCCGGCGCTGCGTCCCAGCCACGCCGCCAAAGGCGCGGCCAGCAGGGATGCGCGCAGCTGGCCCGCCGACGGCACCAGCGGCTCGCCATCCAGCCCGGCCTTGCCCACCACGGTGGGCCGCTCGGGCAAGTTGTAGAGCAGGTCTTTGATCTGGCTTTCTACTACCGCGCCTTTTTCTTCGATGACCATGACGTGCGCCAGCCCGCGGGCGAAGTCCAGCACGCGTTCGGCATCCAGCGGCCAGGTCAGGCCCGGTTTGTAGATGCGCACAGGCGTATCCGCGCCATGCGGGTCGATGCCCAGCCGGGCCAGCGCCTCGATGGTGTCGAGATAGGCTTTGCCCACCGCTACCAGCCCCACCCGGGCGCGCGGCGCGGGACAGGCCAGCCGGTCGATGCTGTGGCGGCGCGCGAAGGCGCGCACGGCGCGCAGCCGCGCCTGCATGCGCAACTCGACCGCCGGCGACAGGAAGTCGCGCGCGGTGTATTCCAGCGCTTCTGGCGGCAGGCCGGGGTCGGCCGGCATGTCGTAATGCACGGCGGGCGCCGGAAGGCAGCTCTGGCCGCTTTCTACCGTTTCCGAAATGGCCTTGAAGGCCACCCACGCGCCGCTGTAACGCGACAGGGCCCAGCCCCACAGCGCGTACGCTTCATATTCGTCAATAGAGGCCGGATGCACGATGGGCATCTGCCAGCCGATCAGAGACGCTTCGCTCGAATGGGGAATCGACGACGACACCGCCGTGTGATCGTCGCCCACCACGACCAGGACGCCGCCATGCCGCGATGCGCCGGCCGCATGTCCATGGTGCAGGGCATCGCCGGCGCGATCCACGCCCGGGCCCTTGCCGTACCACAGTGCGAACACTCCATCCACTTTGCGGTCGGTGCGCACGCCGGCCTGCTGCGTGCCCATCACGGCGGTAGCGGCCAGGTCCTCGTTGATGCCCGGCACAAAGGTGACCTGGTGCGCGTCGAGCACCTTGTGCGCCTTCCACATGGCCATGTCCACGCCGCCCAGCGGCGAGCCCCGGTAGCCGGACACGAACCCCGCCGTATTCAGGCCGCGCTCGCGATCCAGCCGCCGCTGGGTCACCAGCATGCGCACCAGTGCCTGCGTGCCGGTCAGGAAGATGCGGCCGCGGGTGCGTGTCAGGTTGTCCTGCAGCTGGTAGTCCAGGTCCAGGCATGGCTCGTGTGCGGGCGTGCCGTCCATGATGGGCGCTCCTATTCTCAGAGTTCATGATAGGTGCGTGGCACTGCGCAAACATTGCGTTATCGGATCGTGTAATCCCTATAATTTGAAATAAACATTTCGTTCAGGAGGGAGTGGGCATGGACAAGACCGATATAGGCATATTGCGCGCGCTGCAGGCCGACGGCCGGGCCTCGGCGCAACAGCTGTCGGAGCAGGTGGGCCTGTCGGCCGCCCCGGTGTGGCGGCGGGTCAAGGCGCTGGAAGCCGCCGGAGTCATTACCGGATACAGCGCGCAGGTCGACCGCGGCAAGGTCGGGCTGCAGGGCTGCATGTTTGCGCAGATCAGCCTGGAACGGCATTCGGCCAGCACGGTCGAGAATTTCGAGCGTTCCGTGCGCGATGCGCCCGAGATCCTGGAATGCTATGCCGTCACGGGCGATTCCGACTTTCTGCTGAAGATCCTGGTCGAAAGCCCCGAGGCCTACGATCGGTTCCTGCATCGCTTCCTGTTCAATCTGCCGGGCATCCGCCAGACGCGCACCATTGTGGCGCTGCGCGAAATCAAGCACGAAGTGCGCCTGCCGCTGAACGCGGGATGAGCCCGGCGGCGCGGGGACGAGTGTTGCGCACGCACACCATCCCGGCGCCCCGCGATTGCATCGCGGCGGTGCGGTCATTAGAGTCCCACATGCGCGCGCCGACGTGCCGACGGCTGCTTGCCGCGGCCGGCGCGCGCGGTAATGAGGATTTCATGAACACTCAGTTGTGGTTACGCCGGATCGGCGCGGCAGGCGCCGTGCTGGTGCTGGCCGGATGCGTCGCCCGCCATGGCGCTTCATCTTCTGCTTCGTCTGCGGCTTCTGCCGCGCCTGCGGCGCCCGCGGCGCCGACCTGCACCCCAGCCGCGCCGGGCCAGAGCCTGGCAGGCGTCTGGCAGTCGAACACGCGGCCGCCCGGGGTGTCCGGGCAGTACACCGCGCTTGTGACCCTGTCGGCCGACGGAACCATGTCGTTCACCACCCAACTCAAGGTAGGCAAGCGGGTGCGTCCCGGCTTGCGCGAGACCGGCTGCTGGAAACTGGCCGACGGCGTGCTCACCCTGCACACCACGCGATCCAACGGCGAACTCGTGGATGCGGCGGACCCCATCTATCAGAACCGTTATCGCGTCGTCAAAGCCGACGGCGCGCGCCTGACGCTGCGCGAATTGAGGGAAGGCGGCCAGGTCATCACGGCTCGCCGCATGCCCGCCGGTTACCGCCTGCCCGACTGACGGGCGGCATTTCATGTCACCGGCTTCCCCGCACAGTCGCGCCTTGTTGTTGCTGACGCTGGCCGCGTTCGTCAGCGCGGCTGCGATCCGCATATGCGACCCGATGCTGCCCAGGCTGGCGGCGGACTTCGGCACTTCTACCGGCCAGGCGGCCGCCACGGTTACCGCTTTTGCCGTGGCCTATGGCGTGCTGCAGATGTTCTTCGGCCCGGTGGGCGACCGCTATGGCAAGTATCGCGTGGTGGCCGTGGCCACTTTTGCGTGCGCCATCGGAAGCGCAGGGGCCGTCTTTGCCTCGTCGCTGGACATGCTGGTGATATGCCGCGCGCTGTCGGGGGCGGCCGGAGCGGGCATCGTGCCGCTGGCGATGGCCTGGATAGGCGACAACGTGCCGTACGAGCATCGCCAGGCGACGTTGGCGCGATTTCTTACGGGCACGATCCTCGGCATGGCCGCCGGCCAGCTGCTGGGCGGCTGGTTTACCGACACGATAGGGTGGCGCTGGGCTTTCGCCGCGCTGGTATCCGGCTTTCTGGTGGTGGGCGTGCTGCTCTGCCGCGAGGCTGCGGCGCAGGCGCCGCACGTTGCCGCCGGCGCGGCGCCTCGTCAGGGCTTGCTGGCGCAGGCGCGCACGGTGCTCGGTGTGCCGTGGGCGCGAGTCGTGCTTGCCATTGTCTTTGTCGAGGCCTTGCTGGTGTTTGGCGCGCTGGCCTTTGTGCCCGCGTATCTGCATGCCCGCTTCGGGCTGCCGCTGGCCAGCGCCGGCGCGGTCGCCTCGGTATATGCGCTGGGGGGCCTGCTTTATACGGTGATTGCCGCGCCCGTATTGCGGCGCCTTGGTGAACGAGGCCTGGCGGTCGCCGGCGGCCTTTTATTGAGCGCGGCGTTCCTGGGCTACCTGCTGGGGCCGGGCTGGCCATGGGCGCTGACGGCCAGCGTGCTTGCGGGTCTGGGCTATTACTTCCTGCACGCCACGCTGCAGACCCATGCCACGCAGATGGTGCCCAGCGCACGCGGCACGGCGGTTGCCTGGTTCGCGTCGTCGCTGTTCATCGGCCAGGCCGTTGGTGTCGCTCTGGCCGGACTGGTGGTGGACACGGCGGGCGCCGCCAGCCTGTTCGGGGCTGCTGCCCTGTTGCTGCCCGTGGTGGGCGCGGGCTTCGCCTGGGCGTTGCGACGCCGCCAGTTGGCCGCGACGCCGCCGGCCGGCTAAGGCCGGCGCGCATCCGTCCGCCGCGTTCGGCGGCGCAGCGCCGCTACGCCGCGGCCACCGCGTCCAGGCGCTGCAGCACAGTGTCTTTGCCGATCAGCGCCAGCACGGCATCCACTGCTGGTGTCTGCGTCTGACCGACCACGGCCACGCGCAACGGAATCGCCAGTTGCGGCATTTTCAGGCCGCGCTCGGCCAGCACCGTCTTGATCAGCGCCGAAATCGCATCCTTCGTCCAGTCGGCGCCACGCGCGCGTTGTGCAAAATCGGCCAGCGCCTCGCGCGCCGGCGGCGTCAGGTGCTGCTCGGCGAGTTCGGCAGGGGCAGGCTGGTACGGCTTGCAGAACAGCAGGGCGGCCTCGGCCAGCTGCTCGAGCGTTTCGGCGCGGTCTTTCAACAGAGCCACGGCTGCGGCCAGGTCCACCGCCGCCGGGTTGCCGCCGCGCCGCTGGATGCGCGGCGCCACACGCGCCGCCAGTTCGGCGTCATCCATCTGCTTGATGTAGTGCGCATTGACCCAGTTCAGTTTTTTCGGGTCCCACTGCGAGGCCGATTTCGACAGATTGCGGGTATCGAACCATTGCACGAGCTGCTCGCGCGTAAACAGTTCGTCATTGCCGTGGCTCCAGCCCAGTCGCGCCAGGTAGTTCACCATGGCTTCGGGCAGATAGCCCTGCGCGTCGTATTCCATGACATTGACCGCGCCATGGCGCTTGGAAAGCTTCTCGCCATCCGGGCCCAGGATCATGGGCACGTGGCCGTATTCCGGCAGTTCGGCGCCCAGCGCGCGCAGGATGTTGATCTGGCGCGGCGTGTTGTTGACGTGGTCGTCGCCTCGCAGCACATGCGTGATGCCCATGTCCCAGTCATCGACCACAACGCAGAAGTTGTAGGTGGGCGTGCCGTCGGGCCGCGCGATGATCAGGTCGTCGAGCTCGGCGTTATCGAAGCTGATCGGGCCCTTGACCATGTCGTTCCAGCCCGTGGCGCCGTCTTGCGGGCTCTTGAACCGCACCACCGGCTGGCGGCCGGCCGGCACGGGCGGCAACGTCTTGCCCGGCTCGGGCCGCCAGGTGCCGTCGTAGCGGGGCTTGGCGCCCCGGGCGCGCGCCGCTTCCCGCATGGCTTCCACTTCTTCGGGCGAGCTATAGCAGTAATAGGCGGTGCCGTCGCGCAGCATCTGCGCGATGACCTCGCGGTAGCGGTCCATGCGCTGCATTTGATAAAACGGCCCTTCGTCGGGCTGCATGCCCAGCCAATCCATGCTGTCCAGAATGGCTTGCACCGCTTCCGGGGTGGAACGTTCGACGTCGGTATCTTCGATGCGCAGGACGAATACGCCGTTGTGGTGGCGGGCAAACGCCCAGGCGAACAGCGCCGTGCGCGCGCCGCCCAGGTGCAGAAAGCCTGTGGGCGACGGTGCGAAGCGGGTACGGATGGTGGCAGGGGTAGCAGTCATAGAGGCAGCAAAAAGCAGGGTGGCGGGCCGCGTACGGGTCGCGGGAAATGCACCGGCGCGGTCATGGCGGCCCGGTGCCCGTCTTGTTACGATGGCCGTATTTTAGATGACGGCCCCGATTCGCCCATGCTGCGACATGCGCTTGCCCCGTTGTTCGAGCCTCGATCGCTGCTGATCGTCGCCGACCGGCTGTTGCCGTTGGCCGACACATTGCCCGCGGCGCTGCGCGGACGCACCACTCGCATCGACGCGGCGGTTGGGGTGGCGCCCGAACTCCCGTCGGCCTGCGAAGGCCTGGCCGACGGCCAGCGGCCCGATCTGGCCATTGTGTGCGTGTCCCCCGCGGTGCTGCCCGAAACGCTGCGTCGCCTGGCGCCGTTGCGCCCGCACGCGGCCATCGTGCTGCCGCATGAACTGCCAGACCCCTACCCGGGCGGCACCCTGGCCCTTTGCCGCACCTGGGCGCAGGAAACCGGCTGCGCGCTGCTGGGGCCGCGCGCCTTCGGGGCGCAGCGTCCGCACGCCGGGCTGAATCTCAGCCAGCATCCCGCCCTGGCCCGCCCGGGCAGGGTGGCGCTGGTGGCGCAGTCGCGTTCCATCACCGCCGCGGTCATGGATTGGGCCGAAGACGTGCACATCGGGTTTTCCACCGCCGTGTCGTTGGGCGACGAAGCCGTGGTCGGCCTGGCGCAGGTGCTCGACTTCCTGGCCAGCGACCCGCGCACCGACAGCATCGTGCTGTACCTTGAAGAACCCGGCGCCACGCGCGAATTCATGAGCGCGCTACGGGCCGCGGCCAGTATCAAGCCCGTCATCGTGCTCAAGGCCGGGCGCGATGGCCCGCCGGGCAGCGACGCCACGCTCGACGCGGCACTGCGGCGCGCCGGCGCGGTGCGGGTGCGATATTTTGTGCAGCTGTTCTCTGCCGTAAAGGTGCTGGGCTACAAGCGCCGTCCGCGCGGGCGGCGCGTGGCGCTGCTTTCCAACGGCAGCGGCCCGCCGCAGCTTGCGTTGGATCTTATCGGGCCCGATGCGGCGGTGCTCAAGGCCGAACTGGCGCCCGCCACCCGGCGCGCGCTGGCCGGCCTGCTGGAACCGGACGCGGCTACCGACAATCCCGTCATCACCTATGTTCCGCTGACGCCCGAACGTGTTCGCGTGGCACTCGAATGTCTCATCGACGACAGCGGTGTCGACGGCGTGCTGGTGCTGCTGGCTCCCGATGCGCTGGCCGACATGCCGGCGGTGGCGCGCCAGCTGGCGGAGCTGACGCCCAAGGCCTCCAAGCCTGTGGTCAGCTGTTTCATGGGCGATGCCGGCATGCGACCTCTGCGCCGCATGCTTGACGATGCCGGCACGCCGGCGTTCCGCACGCCGGAGTCGGCCGCCGACGCCTTCGGCGTGCTGGCCACGCACTATTACAACCAGCAGTTGCTGCTGCAGACGCTGCCGCCCGAGCCCCCCAGCCGGCTGCCCGACATCGCCCGGGCGCGCACCATCGTCGAACGCGCCCGCGCGCAGGGCCGCGTTGATCTGTCGGCCTCCGAATGCCGCAGTCTGCTTGACGCGTTCTACGTTCCCTTGCGTGACGTGCCGCCCGGCGTGCTGCCCGGCGAGCCCGAATCGCGGCCCATGGCGATCCGTGTGCGACGCGACCCCCGCTTCGGGCCGGTCATCCAGTTCGGCGCGGGCGGCCCCGACGCCGTGCTGGCCAGCGGCACCGACCGCGGCATGGACCTGCCGCCCCTCAACAGTTTCCTGGCCCGCCAGCTGATCGAGCGCAGCCGGGCGTGGCGCCGTGTGTTCGCCCCGAAGCTCACCGGTGCGGCGGCCGAGGCCGTGCAGCAGGCGCTGGTGCAGGTGTCCGAGCTGATTTCAGAACTGCCCGACGTAGAAACGCTCGACATCGATCCGCTGTACGCAGGCGAAACGCTGTTGCGCGCGGCAGAGCTGCGCGTCACGCTGTGCGCCCAGCCCGGCTGCGCCACGCCCCAGGCCAGCGGCTATCCGCACATGGCCATACACCCGTATCCGGCCCGGCTGGTGCGAGCCCGCCAGTTCGACGACGGCACCGAATGGGTGATCCGGCCAATTCGTCCCGAAGACGCCCAGAGCCTGCAGGAATTCATCCGGGGCCTGTCCGAACAGTCGCGATATATGCGGTTCGTGTCCATGATGCGCGAGCTCACGCCGCGCATGGTGGCGCGCTACACGCAGATCGACTACCACCGCGAACTGGCGCTGGTGGCCACGACCCAGGTGCCCAATCCGGCCAACCGCGGGCATCCGCGCGAAGTCATCATTGGTTTTGCGCACTACCTGCGCAACGCCGACGGGCGCGGCGCCGAATATGCCCTGGTCATCGGCGACGAATGGCAGCGCCGCCGGCTGGGCGGCCAATTGATGCAGGCCCTGATCGACGCCGCGCGCGAACAGGGCCTGGAATATATCGACGGGTTGGTGCTGGCCAATAACCGCCCCATGCTGACCCTTATGACGCGCCTGGGCTTTACCAACGACCCCGACCCGGAAGATCCCACCATGCGGCGGGTATGGCTGCCGCTGGCATCCGCGCAGACGGGCCGGGCCGGCGCCTGAGGCGGCTGCTGAACGGCCGTCTCAGGCGCGCGGGAAGGGCGTCAGCCGGCGAGCACTTCCCGCAGGAACGCCGCGATATCCGCGATTTCCGGCGCGCACACCGAATGCGGCATGGGGTAGGTATGCCAGCGCACGTCGTGGCCCTGCGCCTGCAAGTGCGCAAGCGTCGCCTGGGCGCGCGGCAGCGCCACGACGGGGTCGAACGTGCCATGGGCCAGGAAGATCGGCGTGTCGGCATTGGCCGCGTGGCGCTCGGCCGCCGCAAGATCCAGCAGGGGCAGATAGCCCGACAGGCCGATCATGCCGGCCAGCTTTTCTTCCAGGCGCAGCCCGGTGTGCAGCGTCATTGCGCAGCCCTGCGAGAAGCCGGCCAGCACGATGCGCGACGTGGGAATGCCGCGCGCATTCTCGCGTGCGATCAACGCACGCACGGCGGCTTCCGAACGCCGGATGCCCGCTGCGTCTTCCTGGCGGACCAGGTCGGTGACCAGGATGTCGTACCACGACCGCATGGCCATGCCGCCGTTGATCGTCACGGGCTGTACAGGCGCGTGTGGAAAAACAAAACGCACCGCAGGGGCGGAACCCAGGCCCAGTTCGGGCACGATGGGCGCAAAGTCGTTGCCGTCGGCGCCCAGGCCGTGCAGCCAGATCACGGCATGCGTGGGATTGGGGGCGGTTTCGATCTCGATGCCGTCGAGCAGGGCGGATTGATCGCTCATAGGTATTCCAATCAATAAGAGAAGACGGGCCGCACAAGCGCGGCGGGCCGGCGGGTCAGGCGGTCAGGGCCTTCAGGGCCTGGAACAGGGCACGGTAGTGCTTGCGCTGCGGTTCCTGGCCGGGCTGCAGATTGGCATTGTGCTGCGCTTCCTTGCGCGCCGCGCGGATGGTGGCCCGCAATTGTTGTACGTCGGCGCCGGGGTGGTCTTCGAGCAGCTTCGTCAGCGCCTCGTCGTCTTGCAGCAGGCGCTCGCGCAGGGTTTCCAGCCGGTGCATGGCGGCCGTTTCTTCGCGCGAGCCGTTCTGCCAGGTATCGAGCTGCGCGCGGATTTCTTCGGCCGGCGCGTCGCGCATCAGCTTGCCCACGAAGTGGGTCTGGCGGCGGCGGCCTTCGCGACTGGTCGTGCGTTGCGCCAGGCGGATGGCTTCGTACAGGCGTTCGGCCAGGGGCAACTGTTTCAACCTGTCGTCGGGCAGGTCTATCAGTTGCTTGCCCAGGTCGAGCAGGGCATGCATTTCGCGCTTGACCTGCGATTTGCTGGGGCGGTCGTAGCCGTTGTCGTCGAAGCCGGGTTCGGCCGGATCAGGAATAGGGGAAGTCATGGGAACAGCGTAGACACAGACTTGGCTATGATAACCGTCTCTGTACACTGGACTGCAATGGTCAATTCTTCCTCCTCCTCACTGCCCCTGGCCGCCAACCACGCGCGCTTCAGCGAATTAATCGAACAGGTTCTTGCGCACGCGCGCCAGATCGGCGCCAGCGACGCCGCGGCCGAAGTTTCCGAAAGCCTTGGCCTTTCGGTTACGGCGCGCAAGGACGATATCGAAACCGTCGAGCAGACTCGCGACCGCTCACTGGACCTCACCGTCTACGCCGGCAATAGCCGCGGTTCGGCCTCGACATCCGACTTCTCCGATGCGGCGCTGCGCCAGACCGTCGAGGCAGCCTGGCACATCGCGCGCCACACGGCCGCCGATCCGGCCGCCGGGCTGCCGGACGCCGAGCACCTGGCCACCGACATCCCCGACCTGGCCTTGCACTATGCCTGGCCGGTCAGCACCGAGCAGGCGGCCGAGCTGGCGCTGCGCGCCGAGCGCGCTGCCCGCGCGGTCGATCCGCGCATCAGCAATACCGACGGCGCGACGGTCGGCACGTACGAAGGCCAATTCGTCATGGGCAATACGCGCGGCTTCCTGGGCGGCTACCCGTATTCGCGCCACAGCCTGTCCGTGGCGCCCATCGCCGGGCGCGGCAACAACATGCAGCGCGATTATTGGTACACGTCCGAGCGCGACCCGGCCCGCCTGGCGGCGCCCGAGGCCGTCGGCCGCTATGCCGCCGAGCGCACGCTGTCACGCCTGTCGGCGCGGCGCATACGCACCGGCAAATTCCCGGTGCTGTTCGAGGCGCCCCTGGCGTTGGGCCTGCTGGGCGCGTTGACGCAGGCCGCCAGCGGCGGAGCCCTGTACCGCAAAGCCAGCTTCCTGGTCGACTCGCTGGGCAAACCCATTTTTGCCAGCCACATCGACGTGGCCGAAGACCCGCATGTACCAGGAGCCATGGGCAGTTCGCCGTTCGACGACGAAGGCGTGCGCACGCGGGCGCGCAGTGTTGTATCGGGCGGCGTGCTGGAAGGCTATTTCCTGTCCAGCTATACCGCACGCAAGCTGGGCATGGTTACCACCGGCAACGCCGGCGGCTCGCACAACCTGACCCTTACATCGCGCCTGACCCGGCCCGACGATGATTTCGAGGCCATGCTGCGCAAGCTGGGCACGGGATTCCTGGTCACCGAGCTCATCGGGCAGGGCGTCAACTACGTCACGGGCGACTATTCCCGGGGCGCATTCGGGTATTGGGTCGAAAACGGCAAAATCCAGCACGCGGTGCAAGAAGTCACCATTGCCGGCAATCTGGCCGACATGTTCCGCCAGATCGTGGCCGTAGGGGCGGACACCATCGCCCGCGGCACCAAGCGCACCGGCTCCATCCTGATCGAACAGATGTCGATCGCGGGCGCCTGACACGCGCCGCAGGGGGGCGGGGCCCGGCCGGGGCCGCCCCCTGCGCGGGCCGGGAAATTTCCGCATCCCTGATCCGCGGAAACCCCGCATAGAGCCAATTTTTAACAGCGTGTAATATCTGCGGCGTATCGCATCTGCGGCGTATCGCATCTGCGGCGTATCGCCCGCGATATCCCATACCGAGTTGCCACCGAGGAGCCAACCCATATGCAACGTCGTTCCTTTCTGAAACATGCCGGCCTGGGCGCCGTGGCGGGTAGCGCCGCGGTTGCCGCACCGGTATTCGCGCAAGACGCGCCCACCCTGAACTGGCGCATGGCCTCCAGCTTTCCGCGCAGCCTGGATACGCTGTTCGGCACTGGCGAGATCTTCTGCAAGTTCGTGAACGAAGCCACGGCCGGCAAGTTCACCATTCGCCATTTCCCTGGCGGCGAAATCGTGCCTGCGCTGCAGGTGATGGATTCAGTCTCCAACAACACGATCGAATGCGGACACACGGTGTCCTATTACTACTACGGCAAAAGCCCGGCATTCTGCTTTGACGCGGCGGTGCCTTTCGGCCTGAACGCGCGCCAGATGAACGCCTGGATGTTCGACGGCGACGGCATGAAGCTGACGCGCGAAATGTTCGCGCCGCACAAGATCATCAACTTCCCGATGGGCAACACGGGCGTGCAGATGGGCGGCTGGTACCGCAAGGAAATCAAGTCCGTCGACGACCTGAAGGGCCTGAAAATGCGCACCGCGGGTTTCGCGGGCGAGGTGCTCTCGCGCCTGGGCGTGGTGCCGCAGCAGCTGGCGGGCGGCGACGTCTACCCGTCGCTGGAAAAAGGCACGCTCGACGCGGTGGAATTCGTCGGCCCGTACGACGATGAAAAGCTGGGCTTCAACAAGGTCGCCAAGTATTACTACTACCCGGGTTGGTGGGAGGGCGGTCCCCAGGTGTCGCTGTACCTGAACGAAGGCGCCTGGAACAGCCTGCCCAAGTCGTACCAGGCCATCGTCGAAGCCGCCAGCCGCGTGGCCCACGTGGCCATGACGTCGCGCTATGACGCCGTCAACCCCGGCGCGCTGCGCAAGCTGGTCGCCGCGGGCGCCGAACTGCGCCCGTTCCCGCGTTCGGTCATGGATGCGTCGTACGCGGCTGCTCAAACGGTGTACAAAGAGTTTTCGGACAAAGATCCGAAGTTCAAGGCGCTGTACGAGAACTACATGGGCTTTCGCGACAGCGTGGTGCCCTGGTTCCGGCTTGCCGAAGGCTCGTACGACCAGTACCTGGGCGTGGCGATGTCGGCCAACAAGTAAGTCTGGCTGCTGGCGGCCTGCCTGCAAGCGGGCCGCCCGGATGTCGGGGCGGGCTGCGGCTCGCCCCGATTTTTTTGTTCGCCGGTTTCGGGTGCTCATATATCCAGGGCTTCAGAGGGTGGCACGCTGTGAGTGCTTGCCGGGGCCGTCCTGGGTGGTCTGGGCAGGCGGGGGCGGCGCACGTGCGTCGGGCTCGGGCGCATGCAGGCGCCCTCGGCCGGCTATGCCGGCTGCCCCGCCGCCCAACGCGCCGCCCCGGCCTGCCCAGACCACCCAGGACTACGGAGAAGCAGGCCGTGGCGTCTTGTCTTCAGACTCAATGGCCAGCGTGGCAGCCCCGGGACGCTGCCACTGCAACCTTCACGCGAGTGCACCGGCACCAATTTGCCCTTCTGTGAGCCAGGGCGTGCCGCAGTGGGGCCGGACGAGTTGACCGGCGGGGCAGCCGGCGCAGCCGGCCGAGGGCGCCTGTATGCGCCCGAGCCCGACGGGCTTTGCCCGGCCCCACTGCGGCACGCCCTGGCTGCTGAAAAACTCAAATCGCGGTTTCCCGAGAGCGTCCCAGCCCCCACAACCTGCCCAATACTTGCGCAATCGTGCTAGAATCATCAGCTTTCCCTTATTCCGGTTCGCGGCACGGGCGGGTAATAACGCTTAGGCCTGTGGCGGGTTCATTCCCAAAACACACCGAAACCAGGGAAAAATTCTTGCCTGGCTTTTCCGGCAAGAAAAATTTTCTACTTAGGAACCATCATGAAGACCTTTGTGGCCAAGCCGCATGAAGTCCAGCGTGACTGGTTTGTGATCGACGCCAAGGGCAAAGTCCTCGGTCGTGTGGCCAGCGAAGTCGCACGCCGCCTGCGTGGCAAGCACAAACCCGAATTCACGCCGCACGTTGACACCGGCGATTACATCGTCATCATCAACGCCGCTGAAATCGTCGTCACGGGTAACAAGGCGCAAGACAAGAAGTACTTCCGCCACACCACCTACCCGGGCGGTATCCGTGAAACGAACTTCGAGAAAATGCAGCAGCGTTTTCCCGGCCGCGCCATCCAGAAGGCTGTCAAGGGCATGCTGCCCAAGGGTCCGCTGGGCTACGCCATGATCAAGAAACTCAAGGTGTACGCCGGTGCCGAGCACCCGCACACCGCTCAGCAGCCCAAGCCGCTGGAATTCTAAGGAAACGCCATGATCGGTAACTGGAACTACGGAACCGGCCGTCGCAAAACCTCGGTGGCTCGTGTTTTCATCAAGAAAGGGTCGGGCAAGATCATCGTCAACGGCAAGCCCGTCGACGAATTCTTCGCTCGTGAAACCGGCCGCATGATCGTGCGTCAGCCGCTCGAGCTCACCGGCCACCTGGAATCGTTCGACATCAAAGTCAACGTCCATGGTGGTGGTGTCACCGGCCAGGCCGGTGCCGTGCGTCACGGCATCACCCGCGCCCTGATCGACTACGACGCGGCGCTCAAGCCCGCGCTGTCGCAGGCTGGCTTCGTCACTCGCGACGCCCGTGAAGTCGAACGCAAGAAAGTCGGCTTCCGCAAGGCTCGTCGGCGCAAGCAGTTCAGCAAGCGCTAATGTCCTGCAAAAAGGCCGCGAAAGCGGCCTTTTTGTTTATGCGCCTGCTCATGCACCGGCCGTTGCATCTAGCCGCCGCGCGCTAGCGATACAATTGTTTTTCGTCTTACGGAAGCACTCACCATGGCCCAGGCATCGAATTCCCGTATCAAGGTCGGCATTGTCGGCGGCACCGGCTATACCGGCGTCGAACTGCTGCGCCTGCTGTCACAGCACCCCCACGTCGAACTCACCGCCATCACGTCGCGCAAAGAAGACGGCATGGCAGTGGCCGACATGTATCCCAATCTGCGCGGGCGCGTGAAGCTGGCTTTCTCTACGCCCGAAAAAGCCAGGCTTACCGATTGCGACGTGGTGTTCTTTGCCACGCCGCACGGCGTGGCCATGGCTCAAGCCCAGGAACTGCTCGCCGCCGGCACGCGCATCATCGACCTGGCCGCGGATTTCCGCCTGCAGGACACGGCCGCGTTCGAGCGCTGGTACAAAATGCCGCACGCATGCCCCGATGTGCTGTCCGAGTCGGCCTATGGCCTGGTCGAGCTCAATCGCGACGCCGTGGCCAAGGCGCGCGTGGTGGGCAACCCCGGCTGCTACCCCACCACGGTGCTGCTGGGCCTGGCCCCGGTGCTCGAAAACGGCGCGCAGCTGGTAGATACGCAAACCCTCATCGCCGACTGCAAGTCCGGCGTGTCGGGCGCAGGGCGCAAAGCCGAAGTGGGTTCGCTGTTTTCAGAAGCCAGCGACAACTTCAAGGCCTATGGCGTCGCGGGCCACCGCCACCACCCCGAAATCACCGAGCAGCTCGAAAAGCTGGCGGGCGGCAAGGTGGGGCTGACGTTCGTGCCGCACCTGGTGCCCATGATACGCGGCATGTATTCGACGCTGTATGCGCGCATCCGTCCCGAAGCCATGGACACCGACTTCCAGGCCCTGTACGAAAAGCGCTACGCCGACGAACCCTTTGTCGACGTCATGCCTGCCGGCAGCCTGCCCCAAACGCGTTCCGTGCGGGCGTCCAACAACCTGCGCATCGCGCTGCACCGTCCGCAGGGCTCGGGCCTGCTGGTGGTGCTGGTGGTGCAGGACAACCTCGTCAAGGGCGCTTCGGGCCAGGCGGTGCAGAACATGAACCTGATGTTCGGCCTGCCCGAATCCGCCGGGCTCGAGCACGTTGCCATTCTGCCGTAATGCCGGCCGGGCCCGCTGCGCCACGCATCCGGCCCGCCAGTCGTAATGCAGCCCGCACCCGATCCCGCCGTCGCACAGCGTACGCAATCGGCCTGGCGCTGGCCGGCGTTGTTGTGCGTGCTGGTTATGGGGCTGGCGCTGGGCGCGGCGGCGGGTTGGTGGTACGCGGGCCAATCCGCGGCCTCGGACAACACCGTCGTGGTCACGTCCGCCCAGATGGCCGCGCACGAAGCCGCCTTGCGCCAGAGTCAGGCCGAAGTCCGTTTCCTGCGGGCCCAGCTTGATACAGCCGATGGCGAAATCGCCATCGAGCGCGCCGCGCGCCAAGAGCTCGAAGCCCAGTTGCGCGCCGCCACTACCGAGTTGGGCGCCGTGCGCGACCGGCTCGCCTTTTTTGAACAGTTGCTGCCGCCGGGGCCGGAGGGCGCGGTCGATATCCGAGGCGCCGAACTCCAGCGCGAAGGGCCCGGCCTGAAGTACCGGGTCCTGCTGATGCGCAGCGGCCGTGGCGACAGCCCTTTCATCGGCATGCTGCGCTTCCAGGCGGCGGGCGTGCTCAAGGGGGAAACGGTATCAGTAGACCTGGTTCCGATGCAGCTCAAGACCGATACGCCGGCCGACCCCGGCGCCGTGCCCGCATCGGGCGGCGGGCCGCTGGCGCTGCAATTCGACCAATACCAGCGCAGCGAAGGGGTGCTGGAAATCCCCGCGGGTTTTGTCCCCGAAACAGTGACGATCAGCGTGCTCGAGGGCAGCACCGTACGCGCCTCGCGCACGGTCAAGCTCGAATTTTGAGCCTCGCCCCGTCTGCGCTATAGTGAACACATAGATGGCGGCGCGTCCGCCTGCCTAATATACGGCCCCACGCGGCCAGGAGCTCTACCATGAATGCTGTCACCGAAACCGTCGACCTCCAGGCGCCTCCGTCGCCGCTGGTCTTCACCGATTCCGCCGCGGCAAAGGTCAAAGACCTGCTGCTCGAAGAAGGCAACCCCGAACTGAAACTGCGCGTGTTCGTGCAGGGCGGGGGCTGTTCGGGTTTCCAGTACGGCTTCACGTTCGATGAAGCCGTCAACGACGACGACACCGTGCTCGACAAGAACGGCGTGCAGTTGCTGGTCGACCCCATGAGCTTCCAGTATCTGGTCGGCGCCGAAATCGACTACAAAGAAGATCTCGAAGGCGCCCAGTTCGTCATCCGCAACCCGAACGCCAGCACCACCTGCGGCTGCGGATCTTCGTTCTCGGTGTAAGTCAGCCCCGCCAGGCTGCATGCAAGCCCCCGGCATGGGGGCTTTTTCATTTTGCGCCGGCCTACGCCGGATACAGCGCGCCCAATACACGCGGCCCGCGCGCGCCGGTAACCTGCGGCACGCCGGCTGGCGTGCGGTCTAGGAAGGCTTGCGCCAGCCATGCGAATGCCAGCGCTTCGACCCATTGGGCGGGAACGCCTTCGGCGTCGGTGGGCTTTACGGGCCTTTGCAGGCAAGCAGCCAGTTCGCGCATCAGCCCCGGGTTACGCGCGCCGCCTCCGCACACCAGCACGTCGACGGCGCCCGGGGCGGCCTGATGCAGGGCGTCGGCGACAGTCTGCGCGGTAAACCGCTGCAGGGTGGCCTGCACGTCGGCTGGCGCTGGCGCGGGGCCCCCATAGCTGCGCATGCGCTCATCCAGCCACGCGGCGTTGAAAAGGTCGCGCCCGGTGGATTTGGGAGCAGGTAGTGCCAGCCAAGGCTCGCTGGCCAGCAGGTGGTCAAGCAAGTGTTGCAGGACACGTCCGCTGGCTGCCCACTGGCCCGCGTCGTCATAGGGCTGGCCGGTGTGGCGCTGGCACCAGAGGTCCAGCAGTACGTTGGCCGGGCCGGTGTCCAGGCCGCGCGGCGCCGCACCGGGCGATAGCAGTGTCAGGTTCGCGATACCGCCCAGGTTGAGCACGGCGCGTTCGTGGGCGGCCTGGAACATGGCCGCATGGAACGGCGGCACGAGCGGCGCGCCTTGCCCGCCGGCCGCCACGTCGCGGCTGCGGAAATCGGCCACCACATTGATGCCGGTGAGTTCGGCCAGCAATGCCGGGGCGTTCAACTGCACCGTATAGGCCAGGTCGGGCCGATGGCGTACGGTTTGCCCGTGCGCGCCGATGGCGCTGACAGCGCCGGCTTCTGTGCCGGACTGGGCCAGCAATGCCCGCACGGTTTCGTCGTACAGGCGCGCCAGCGCCTGCCCTGCCAGCATGGCGCGGTGCAGTTCGTCGGCGCCGCTGCGGTTCAGCGCCAGCAGCTCATCGCGCAGCGGCCCCGGCATGGGCAGGGCCGCGGTGGCCAGCACTTCGGGCGCCTGTCCGGGTGCCAGGCGCACCAGCACGCCGTCGGCGCCGTCCATGCTGGTGCCCGACATCAGGCCAATGAAAAGGCGGCCAGCTACGGGCATATGCTGGCCGCCGGATTGCGTCATGGCTGGCGCTGCGCAGCCCTAGCGGCTGGCCACGTTGGTGGCGGCCTCGGGCAGTGTTTGCTGGAATTCCTTCAGCAACGCGATTTGCTGCTTGTAGGGCAGCACCGCCGTCTTGAATTTGGCGGCCTCGGCGGCTTCAAGCGGACGCGACACGGGCAAGTCGGCCGCCAGCGGGTTGACCGGCCGGTTGTCGATCCGGAATTCATAGTGCAGGTGCGGCCCGGTAGCCCATCCGGTAGACCCCACGTAACCGATCAGCTGGCCTTGCGAGACCTTCGAGCCCTTTTTGATGCCGGGCGCGATGCGGCTCTGGTGCGCGTAGACGGTGGAATACTTGCCGAAATGCTTGATGATGACGACGTTGCCGTAGCCGCGCTGCCAGCCGGAGAATTCCACCGTGCCGTCGGCCGTGGAATGGATGGGGGTGCCGGTGGGGGCGGCGTAGTCGACGCCTTTGTGGCCCATCCAGGTCTTGTGCACCGGATGCATGCGCATGCCGAAGGTCGAGCTGATGCGAGAGAACTTCAGTGCCGTGCGCAGGAAGGCGCCGCGCAGGCTGGCGCCCTCGAAATCGTAGTAGCTGCCGCTCTTGCCGTCGGGGCTGAACCAGACGGCGCTGTGCGTCTTGCCATTGTTGACGAATTCCAGGGCCAGGACACGCCCGGCGCCGGCATAACGGCCCTGGTGCGAGCGCACCTCGTAGACGACGCGGAACTGGTCGCCGCGGCGCAGGTCGCGCAGGAAGTCGATCTTGGAGCTGAGGATATCGGCCATCTGCATGGTGACCGAATCGGGGATGCCGGCCGCGTCGGTGGCGCCGAACAGCGACGAGCGGATGGTGCCTACGGCTACGCGCGTCTGGCTTTCGGTGCTGTCGCTGATTTCGCGGGCCGTGTAGGATGTGCTGGAAGGCGTGACCAGGAGCATCCTGGTCGTGACCTGCCCGTTGTTTTCTTCGCCGGGGGTGTGCACATAGCGCAGCCATACCAGCTTGCCTTCGGCATCGGTGGCAGCTTGCACCGAACGGCCGGGATACAGCTTATAGATGCTGCGGGCGTCGGGCGACTGGGTAAGAAAGCGCTGCAGCCCGGGCGCGTCGACCTCGAGCCGTTGCAGCACGGAAGCCAGCGTGTCGCCGGGGCGGATGCGGGTTTCGCTGATATACGGCGCCGCGCTGTCGGTGGCGCTGACGCTGACATCGGTGGGTTCCAGCGACAGCACGCTCTGGATCTGGCGCTGCGGGGGCAGTTCGGTGCGGTCGGGCTGTTGCACCATGCCCAGCGCGGCGGCGCCGGCGAACAGGCCGATGGCGGTAACCAGAAGAGTGCGGCGGATCAGGCCGGGGCGGCGGGACGACGAGGACGCTGAACGGGGGGCGAACAGGGCGGCTATTCTATTGCGGGTGCCGGCCGGGCTGTCTGAGCCTCGATTCATCGTGCGGGACCTTTCAGATGGTACGTTGTGGACTCAGGATGCGGGCGCGGGATGCAGGCTGCCCCTGGCGTGCGTAACGGCACGCGGACGGGCTTGCGCCCCTGCGACGCATCGGGTGAACAACTGGTATGTAACGAAGACAGCTACTGTAACGGCGACAGTTGCGTATGATTAGGGCCGTATCCTAGCCGATTCGGATAGAATTTTCGACCGACTTTAGGCCTTTTTTGGCAGTTTTTACACCTTTTTTGCGCCGTCCGCCCCTGTTTCCCCTTGTTATGTCTCAATCCGAAGCCCCTATTACTCCTGAAGTCGAGGCCGACCTGCGTGTCGCCAAGCGCGGCTGCGACGAACTGCTGGTCGAGTCCGAATTCGCCCGCAAGCTGGCCAACAGCCGCGCCACGGGCGTGCCGCTGCGCATCAAGCTGGGGCTGGATCCCACCGCGCCCGACATCCACCTGGGGCACACCGTGGTGCTCAACAAAATGCGGCAGCTCCAGGACCTGGGGCATACCGTCATTTTCCTGATCGGCGATTTCACCTCGATGATCGGCGACCCCAGCGGGCGCAATTCCACCCGGCCGCCGCTCACGCGCGAGCAAATCGAAGAAAACGCCAAGACCTATTACGCCCAGGCCAGCCTGGTGCTGGATCCGGCGCGTACCGAGATCCGTTACAACTCCGAATGGAGCGATCCGCTGGGCGCCCGCGGGCTGATCCAGCTGGCTTCGCGCTACACCGTGGCGCGCATGATGGAACGCGAAGACTTCACCAAGCGGTTCAAGGGCGGCGTGCCCATCGCCGTGCACGAGTTCCTGTACCCCCTGATGCAGGGCTACGACTCGGTGGCGCTGAAGTCCGACCTCGAGCTGGGCGGCACCGACCAGAAATTCAACCTGCTCGTGGGGCGCGAGCTTCAGAAAGAATACGGCCAGGCGCCGCAATGCGTGCTGACCATGCCGCTGCTCGAAGGCACGGACGGCGTCGAGAAAATGTCCAAGTCCAAGGGCAATTACATCGGCATTTCCGAAACGCCCGAATCCATGTTCGGCAAGCTGATGTCGATTTCCGACACGCTGATGTGGCGGTATTACGAGCTGCTTTCCTTCCGTTCGCTTGAAGATATCGCCGCGCTGAAGGCCGGTATCGATGCGGGGGCCAACCCGCGCGACGCCAAGGTGGCGCTGGCCCAGGAAATCGTGGCGCGCTTCCATTCGCCGCGCGCCGCCGAAGACGCGCTGGCGGCTTTCCAGGCGCGCTTTCGCGATGGCGCCATTCCCGAGAATATCCCCGAAATCAATATGGCCGGCGCGCCGCTCGGCATCCTCAAAGTGCTGCGCGAAGCGGGGCTGGCGGCCTCGGGCGCCGAAGCGCAGCGCAACGTCGAACAAGGCGGCGTACGCGTCAACGGCGACCGCGTTGAAGACAAATCGTTGCAATTACAGGCGGGCACCTACGTGCTCCAGGTGGGCAAGCGCAAGTTCGCTCGTGTTACCTTGGCAGGGTAGGAAGCGCCTACGTTTTCGCAGGAGCACGACATGAAACTATCGAGTCTGTCTTTTTCCGATAACGAATCGATTCCCGATCGCTACGCTTTCGGCAAGATCGACCCGCAGTCGCACGTCGCACTGGCGGAAAACTTCAATCCGCAGTTTTCCTGGGACGACGTACCCGAGGGCACCCAGTCGTTCGCCCTGATCTGCCACGATCCCGACGTGCCGTCCAAGCCCGACGACGTCAACCAGGAAGGCCGCGCCGTGCCGGCCGATCTGCCGCGCGTCGACTTCTTTCATTGGGTGCTCATCGACCTGCCGGCCGACCGTCGCGAAATCGAAGAGGGCTTTTTTTCCAATGGCATCACGCCGCGGGGCAAGGGCGGGCCGCTGGCGCCCGGCGATGCGCGCCAGGGCATCAACGACTACACCACCTGGTTCGCCGCCGACCGCGACATGAGCGGCGACTACTTCGGCTACGACGGGCCTTGCCCGCCCTGGAACGACGAACTGCCGCACCGGTACATATTCACCCTTTATGCCCTGGACGTGCCGCGCCTGGACGTGCAAGGCAACTTCAACGGCCACGATGTGCTCAAGGCCATGCAGGGCCACGTGCTGGCCCAGGCCAGCCTTACCGGCATCTACACCCTCAACCCCGATCTCGCCCCCAAGCAGATCGGCAGCACCTCGGCCTGACGCGCCAACCGCCGGGCGTCAGGCTCCGACGGCGCCTGACATCGCCCGCGCACGGCAGCCGGCGTCAGTAGGTGTCTGGCACCCTGTCGGGAGCCAGACACCTGTGTTGCTACCACTGCAATACCCTGGCTTGCTGTGCGAATTCCAGGTGTCAGGCTCCGAAGGTGCCTGACACCGCCGTGGCCGGCAAAATGAATCTTTCTCACGCTGACTTGAGCCTGCTTGCAGAGTAGCAGGCAGATACGCGCCTTTTGAGCGGCCAAGGGCGATTTTCCATTGATTTTCGGCGTCATGGCGCGGGATGCGGGGCGCTGGCGCGGTAAACTACTGCCCATTCCTCATCCCCGCTTTCCGTCTTTTACGTTCCAGGAACTCCCCGTCATGTTCGACCGCAAACTCACCCTGTCCCAGGTGGACCCCGAAGTCTGGGCCGCCATCCAGAAAGAAGAAGTGCGCCAGGAACAGCATATCGAGCTGATCGCTTCCGAAAACTACGCCAGCCCCGCGGTCATGGCGGCCCAGGGCACCCAGCTGACCAACAAGTATGCCGAAGGCTATCCCGGCAAGCGCTACTACGGCGGCTGCGAATATGTCGACGTGGTCGAGCAACTGGCCATCGACCGCCTGAAGCAGCTGTTTGGCGCCGAAGCCGCCAACGTGCAGCCCAATTCGGGTTCGCAGGCCAATCAGGGCGTATACATGGCTGTGCTAAAGCCGGGTGATACCGTGCTGGGCATGAGCCTGGCCGAAGGCGGCCACCTGACCCACGGCGCCTCGGTCAACGCATCCGGCAAACTGTACAACTTCGTTTCGTACGGCCTGGACGCCAACGAAGTGCTGGACTACGCCCAAGTCGAGCAACTGGCGCGGGAACACAAGCCCAAGCTCATCGTGGCGGGCGCGTCGGCGTACGCGCTGCATATCGATTTTGAACGCCTGGCGCGCATCGCGCACGACAACGGCGCGCTGCTGATGGTAGACATCGCGCACTACGCGGGCCTGGTGGCGGGCGGCGCCTACCCCAACCCGGTGCCCCATGCCGACTTCGTCACGTCCACCACGCATAAGTCGCTGCGCGGCCCGCGCGGCGGGGTCATCATGATGAAGTCCGAATACGAGAAGATCATCAATTCGGCCATCTTCCCCGGGATCCAGGGCGGCCCGCTGATGCATGTCATCGCCGCCAAGGCCGTGGCCTTCCAGGAAGCCCTGTCGCCCGAGTTCAAGCAGTACGCCCAGCAGGTGGTCAAGAACGCCAAGGTGCTGGCCGACACGCTGGTCAAGCGCGGGCTGCGCATCGTGTCGGGCCGCACCGAAAGCCACGTGATGCTGGTCGACCTGCGCCCCAAGGGCATTACCGGCAAGGAAGCCGAGGCGGTGCTGGGCCAGGCGCACATCACGGTCAACAAGAACGCCATCCCCAACGACCCCGAAAAGCCCTTCGTGACCAGCGGTATCCGGCTGGGCACCCCGGCCATGACCACCCGCGGCTTCACGGAAGCCGAGGCCGAGCTCACCGCCAACCTGATCGCCGACGTGCTGGACAACCCGCGCGACGAGGCCAACATCGCGGCCGTGCGCGCCCGGGTCAACGAACTGACCGCCAGCCTGCCGGTGTACGGCGGCTGATCGTCGGCAGGGCGGCGGCCCGGGTGCCGCCGACTGGCGTATATGCATTTCGCGCCGGCCCTTTTGGGCCGGCGTCGTTACAATACGCCAACTATTTCAGTGGGGGCCGGCAATATGAAATGCCCATTCTGCGGCAACGCCGACACACAGGTGGTAGACAGCCGGGTGTCCGAAGAAGGCGATACCATACGGCGTCGCCGCCGCTGCCTGTCCTGTGACAAGCGCTTTACCACGTACGAACGCATCGAACTGGCCATGCCTTCGGTGGTCAAGCGCAACGGCAGCCGAAGCGACTACGACACGGCCAAGCTGCGGGCCAGCCTGTCGCTGGCCTTGCGCAAGCGCCCCGTCAGCACCGAACAGGTCGACAACGTCGTCGCCCGCATCGAAGAAACCCTGCTGGCCAGCGGCCTGCGCGAAGTGCCTACCGAGCGCATCGGCGAACTTGTCATGGCCGAACTCAAGAAGCTCGACAAGGTGGCATATGTGCGATTCGCCTCGGTGTACAAGAACTTCGAAGACATAGGCGAATTCGTCGATGCCATCCGCGAAATGCAGGGCCCCATGCTGCCGGGCAAGCTGCGCGGAAATAATCAGGCAGGGCGGCGCTAGCGCCTTATCGGCCTGCACATCATGACGGCCGCGCCGCGCAAGGATGCCATGACGGGCGCGCCCGCAGGCAGCCTGTGCCGCGGCCCGGGTCCGGCGGATTTCCCCACGTTTGAATCGACCGACTTCGCGGGCGTGGGGTCGTTCTATTTCGACCTGGCCAGGCTGCAGGAAAGGCCCGAGATCCCGCGGGGATTTCCGCACCGGCACGCCTACTACCACATCCTTTGGATGACACGTGCCCAAGGCACGCATATGGTTGATTTTCAGCACCTGGACGTGCGGGATCGATCGGTGTTTTTTCTGGGGCCGGGCCAGTTGCACGCGTGGAGTTCGTCCGTGCCTCCGGCAGGCTATGTGCTGAATATCAGCACCGCGTTTTTTACGCATATGTTCCCGCGCGCCGATGACATCGCCAAGTTTCCGTTCTTTCATCCGGCCGGGGGGCAGCCGGTGCTGTACCTGAGCCCCCCGCAGCATGACGACATGGCGCCTTTGCTGCAGGCCATGGAGCAGGAAATGCAGACGCGCCAGGCGGGATACTACGACGTCGTGCGCTCTTACCTGCTTATCCTGCTGACGCGGCTGCGACGCCTGTATGCCCTGGACGATCATGCGCTCCGGGCGGGGCGTAGCTATCCCCTGGCCAGGCGGTTTGCGTTGCTGGTCGAAGAACACTACCTGGACCTGCGCAGCATCTGCGACTACGCAGATGCACTGGCGGTCAGCGAGCGACAGTTGAACGACGCCGTCAAACGAACCACGGGCCGAACCGCCAGTCGTGTAGTGCACGAACGTCTGGTGCTGGAGGCCAAGCGCTTGCTGGCCAACACCGAGCTGGGCATCGCCGAGATCGCCTTCCAGCTCAATTTCGAAGACCCGGCGTATTTCGCCCGTTTCTTCAAGAAGCATACGGCGCTCACGCCGGGGCAGTTCCGCGCTGATACCCGCGACTTGCGGGCCTGAGCGACGGAAAAGTGCAACTCAAGCTCTGATTCGTCCTAACGGTATCGGGCCGTTCCTGCATAAAGTGTGCAGCACGCGAGAGGCTGCGGCCGCATCCGGCAACCGGCATCTCGGGATACGAACGATGCGCCCCGCTCGACGGGCCGCCCCAGGAGACAAGAGCATGAAACCCCTTTTCGCCCATCTGTTGCGTCCTGCGCTTGCCGCGGCGCTTACCTTCGGCTGCGCGGCGGCGGCCGCTTTCCCCGATCGCCCCGTGCGGATCATTGTTCCGTTCGCCGCAGGCGGCGCCACGGATGTCATTGCGCGCACCGTGGCACAGGAAATGGCGGCGAAGCTGGGCCAGCCCGTCATCGTCGAGAACCGTGCCGGCGCCAATGGCAATATCGGCGCCAGCGCCGCGGCCCGGGCGGATGCCGATGGGTACACGCTGTTGATGGCCACGTCCAGCCACGCCATCAACGCTACCCTGTACCGCGACCTGGACTACAGCCTGACCAGGGATTTCGTCGGCCTGTCCAACCTGGCGTCCGTGCCGCTGCTGCTGGTAGTCAACCCCCAGGTGCCTGCCACTACTGCGCAGGATATGTCGGCCTACCTGCGCAAGCACGGCGACCGCCTGGCCTACGCGTCCGGCGGCACGGGCACGGCGGCGCACCTGGCCGGCGCGCAATTCAACGCATTGTCGCAGGCCAGCGCCACGCATGTGCCGTACAAGGGCGGCGCGCTGGCGCTGAACGACCTGGTCGGAGGCCAGGTGCAGTTCATGTTCGCCAATCTGCCAGAAGTGCTGGCGCATGTGCAGGCCGGCCGTCTCAAGCCGGTTGCCGTCACCGGCCAACAGCGCCACGCGGCGCTGCCCGACGTGCCCGCCTTTGCCGAGACGCCCTTTGACAAGATGACGGCGCGGTCCTGGTTCGGGCTGTTCGTGCGTGCGGGCACGCCCCAGTCCGCCGTGGAACGCCTGTCTGCCGCGATTGTGGAGAGCGTGTCCGCCCCTGCGGTGCAGGCCAGGCTCAAGGGCCTGGGCGCCGACCCTGTCGGCGACGGCCATGCCGCCTTCACCCCTTACGTGGCGCAGGAAGTCGACCGCTGGCGGGCCCTGGTCGTGGCGTCCGGCGCTTCGCCCAACTGATCCGGCGCTGGCTGGCCGCCCTCGGCGGCCGGTTCCCCGCCTTCTTATGTTCGCTCTGGAGATTCCATGCTTTACGACGTCAGAACCTATACATGCCAGCCCGGCAAGATCAAAAAGCACTTGGCGTTGTACGCCGAATACGGCTATGCGGTACAACGCCGCCACCTGGGCGAACCACTGGCGTATATGCAGACCGAAACGGGCGACGTCAACAGCTACGTACATATCTGGGTGTATGAAGACGCCGCGGATCGGGCGCGCAAGCGCATGGCGTTGCAGGCCGACCCCGAATGGGCTGCCTACCTGGCCCGCAGCAGTGAAGCGGGGTACCTGGTGGCGCAGCGCAATCAGCTGATGGTGCCGGTGCCGTTCTTCAAGCCAGGTTCCTGAGACCGGGCCGCCGGGCTGCGGCGGCCAGCTCGGCAGCCCGACGGCCGCCTGCTCTTGCGGCGGAGCATACAATCTCAGGCGTGATCGATTTTTCCGACCCCGACGACCTGATCTGGATGCGGCGCGCCCTGGCGCTGGCCCGCACCGTGATGACATCCACCACGCCCAATCCGCGCGTGGGGTGCGTGATCGTGCGCGACGGGCGGATACTGGGCGAGGGCGCCACACAGCCGCCCGGCGGCCCGCACGCCGAAGTCTGCGCGCTGCGCGATGCCCAGGCGCGCGGCGAATCGGTAAAGGGCGCCACGATGTATGTCACGCTCGAGCCCTGCAGCCATCATGGCCGTACGCCGCCTTGTGCCGATGCCGTCATTGCGGCCCGGCCGGCGCGCGTCGTGGTGGCGATGGGCGATCCCAACCCGCAGGTGGGCGGCCGCGGCCTGGCGCGGCTGCGCGAGGCCGGCATCGTGGTCAGCACGGGCGTCTGCCACGACGAGGCGCTGGAAATCAACGCCGGCTTCGTGGCCCGCATGAGCCGGGGCACGCCATGGACGTGGGTCAAGATGGCCACGTCGCTGGACGGCCGCAGCGCTTTGCACAACGGCGTTTCACAGTGGATTACCGGCGAAGCGGCGCGGGCCGATGGCCATGCGTGGCGCGCGCGCAGCTGCGTTGTGCTGACCGGCATGGGCACGGTGCAGAAAGACAATCCGCAACTGAACGTGCGCAGCGTCGCCACCTTGCGGCAGCCGCCGCGTGCCGTAGTGGACGGCCGTTTTGCCATTGCCGAAGACGCGCGCCTGTTCGACGGGGGCGATGTCATTATTTTCACGGCGCAGCCCGATGCCGCCAAGGCGGCGCGCCTGGCTCGGCGCAACGTGCGCGTGGTTGCCCTGCCTGATGCCCACACCGGCCGCGTCGACTTGCCCGCCATGATGCGCTGGCTGGGCGAACACGATTTCAACGAGGTGCATGTCGAGGCCGGCGCGGGCCTGGGCGGCGCGCTCGTGTCCGCCGGGTGCGTCGACGAGCTGCTGGTGTACCTGGCGCCGGTGTTGCTGGGCGATGCCGCCGCCATGTTGCGGCTGCCGCTGATCGAACATCTGGACAGCGCCCGACGCTTTGAATTCACCGACCTGGCGCGCATAGGCCCCGATTTGCGCCTGCGCGCGCGTGATCCGGCCCGCTGGCAAGCGTTGCAACGCCAGACAGTGTGCCGTTGATCCCTTCAGACACATTTACAGCAGGAGACTGATCCATGTTTACTGGACTGGTAGCGGCGGTAGGCCGCATCGTCCGCGTCGAACCGCTGGCAGACAATGCAGCGGGCGGCGTCCGCCTGCACATCGATGCGGGCGAGCTCGATCTGGCCGATGTGCGTATCGGCGATTCCATTGCCGTGCAGGGCGCCTGCATGACGGTCGTGGCGATGCAGGGCCAGGTTTTCCAGGTCGACGTGTCGCGGGAAAGCCTGAATCTGACCACGGGCCTGGATAGCCAGGGTGAAGTCAATCTGGAAAAGTCGCTGCGGGTGGGCGACCAGATCGGCGGCCACCTGGTATCGGGCCACGTCGATGGGCTGGGCGAAGTGCTGCGGTTCGATACGGCGGGCGAATCGCGCGAACTGGTCATTCGCGCGCCCACGTCGCTGGCGCGATACCTGGCCTATAAGGGTTCCATCACCGTCAATGGCATCAGCCTTACGGTGAACCGGGTGGCCGATACAGCCGAAGGGTGCGAGATCAGCATCAACATCATCCCGCATACGCAGGCCGTCACCACGTTGCGTGCCGTGCAGCCGGGCGATCGCGTCAACCTCGAGGTGGACACCATTGCGCGATACGTCGCGCGCATGATGTCGTTGCCTCGCTGATTGTCATTTTCTGCGCGGCAGCCGGCCTACGATCACAACTAGTATGCCGGTCGGCTGCTAGCGCTTGCAAGTGTGCGCTGCCAAAGCGGCGCAACGGGCCCGCCGCTTGCTACGGTACGACTCAAGCGTGGCAAGGCGCCCGTATGTCGAAACGTGTTGGAATGAATCTTTCCAGATTCGCGGAACTGTTTCGATGTAGGGTAGCCTAACCGATAAGAAGCTCGTCAGCCCTAGCTGTGGTGTGTGGCGAAAGCAACATATCAAGATGATGTGCATGACCCCATAACCAGAAAGTCTGGCTACATCATGCGTTCAGGCACACAATGGGGCAACGGACTTTTTAACCGACCAGGCCATGCGTTGTAGGAGGTTATCCGTGCAAAACATCGTCGAAGGCTTCAAGTCGCTGTACGCGAAAGACCAGGAAACCGAACTTTCCCTCGAGGAATACCTGGCTCTGGCCAGAGAAGACCCCATGGCCTATGCCAGCCCGGCAGAACGCATGCTGGCGGCGATAGGCGAACCCGAACTGGTCGACTCCCGCAACGATCCACGGCTGTCCAGGCTGTTCTCCAACCGGATCGTGCGTCGCTACCCCGCGTTCAAAGAATTCTTCGGCCTGGAAGAAGTCATCGACCAGATCGTGGCTTTCTTCAAGCATGCTGCGCAGGGCCTGGAAGAGCGCAAGCAGATCCTGTATCTGTTGGGGCCGGTAGGCGGCGGCAAGTCGTCGATTGCCGAGCGGCTGAAGGCGCTGATGGAAGCCTACCCCATCTATGCGCTCAAAGGCTCGCCGGTAAATGAATCGCCGCTGGGGCTGTTCCATCCCGACCGGTTCGGCAATACGCTCGAAAAAGAATACGGCATTCCGCGCCGGTATCTCAGCGGCATCATGTCGCCGTGGGCCGTGAAACGCCTGAAGGAATTCGAAGGCGATATATCGAAGTTTCGCGTGGTGCGCCTGAATCCGTCGGTATTGCGGCAGATAGGCATCGCCAAGACCGAGCCGGGCGACGAAAACAACCAGGACATCTCGTCGCTGGTTGGCAAGGTCGACATCCGCAAGCTGGACCGCCACTCGCAAGACGACCCCGACGCCTATAGCTACTCGGGCGGCCTGTGCCTGGCCAACCAGGGGCTGCTGGAATTTGTCGAGATGTTCAAGGCGCCCATCAAGATGCTGCATCCCTTGCTGACGGCCACGCAAGAAGGCAACTTCAAGGGCACCGAGGGTTTTTCCGCTATTCCGTTCAACGGCATCATCCTGGCGCACTCGAACGAATCCGAATGGCAGACCTTCCGCAACAACAAGCACAACGAGGCCTTCCTTGACCGCATTTATATCGTCAAGGTGCCGTACTGCCTGCAGATAACCGAAGAGGTCGAGATCTACAAAAAGCTGCTGCGCAACAGCTCGCTGGCCACGGCGCCTTGCGCGCCGGGCACCCTGGAAATGATGGCGCAGTTCTCGGTGCTGACGCGCCTGAAAGAACCCGAGAACTCCAGCGTTTATTCCAAGCTGCGCGTGTACGACGGCGAGTCGCTCAAAGACGTCGACCCCAAGGCCAAGGCCTTGCAAGAATACAAAGACTACGCGGGCACCGACGAAGGCATGACGGGCGTATCCACGCGCTTTGCCTACAAGATCCTGTCCAGCGTGTTCAACCACGACCAGACTGAAGTGGCCGCCAACCCGGTGCACCTGATGTACGTGCTTGAACAGCGCATTGCCCGCGAAGACTACCCTGAAGAAATCCGGCGCCGCTATCTGGATTTCATCAAGGGCTACCTGGCGCCGCGGTATGCCGAGTTCATCGGCAAGGAAATCCAGACCGCCTACCTGGAATCGTATTCCGAGTACGGGCAGAACATCTTCGACCGGTACGTCACGTTTGCCGATTGCTGGATACAGGACGAAGAATTCCGCGACCCCGAAACCGGAGAAAGTTTCGATCGCAGCGCGCTGAACGACGAACTCGAGAAAATCGAGAAGCCCGCCGGCATCGCCAACCCCAAAGACTTCCGCAACGAGATCGTCAACTTCGTGCTGCGCGCCCGCGCCAACAACGCCGGCCGCAACCCCAACTGGACCAGCTACGAAAAGCTGCGCGAAGTGATCGAGAAGAAAATGTTCTCGAACACCGAAGACCTGCTGCCTGTCATATCCTTCAACGCCAAGGCTTCCGCAGAAGACAAGAGCAAGCACCAGAGCTTTGTCGACCGCATGGTGGAAAAGGGGTATACCGAAAAGCAGGTACGCCTGCTGTGCGAATGGTACCTGCGCGTAAGGAAGTCATCCTGAGCGAGGTGAATCATGAATTCACTCATCGATCGGCGCCTGAACGGCCGCAATAAAAGCGCGGTCAACCGCGAGCGATTTCTCAGGCGATACAAAAACCAGATCCGGCGGGCCGTACAGGATCTGGTGCGCGAGCGGTCCATCGAAGACATGGACCAGGGCGGGGAAATCAACCTGCCCGCGCGCGATATTTCCGAGCCGCATTTCCGCCACGGCCCCGGCGGCGACCGCGAACTCGTACACCCGGGCAACCGCGAGTTCGCCAAAGGCGACACCTTCCAGCGGCCATCCGGCGGGCAGGGGCAGGGCGGCAGCGAGCCCGGCGAAGGCGAATCGGTCGACCAGTTCACCTTCAGCCTGTCGCGCGCGGAGTTCCTGAACCTGTTCTTCGAAGACCTGGAACTGCCGCACCTGATCCGCACCCAGCTGGGCGACGTCACCCAGAAAAAATGGCAGCGAGCCGGCTACACCACCACGGGCTCACCCAGCCTGTTGAGCGTCAGCCGTACCCTTAAGGCATCGCTGTCGCGGCGCGTGGCGCTGGGCGTGGCCGCGCGCGCCGAACTCGAGGCAGCGCAGGGCAAGCTGGATGCAGCCATTGCCGCCGGCGCGCCGCAAGACGAAATCGACGCGCTGCGCAAAGCGGTTGAAGACTGCACCAACCGTCTGGCGCGCCTGCCTTTCCTTGACGACCTGGACCTGCGCTATCGCAACCGCGTGTCCGTTGCCATGCCCATGGCGCGCGCGGTCATGTTCTGCCTGATGGACGTGTCGGGGTCCATGGACGAAGGCAAGAAAGACCTGGCCAAGCGCTTTTTCACGCTGCTGTATTTGTTCCTGTCGCGCAAATACGAACACGTGGACGTGGTGTTCATCCGCCACACCGACAACGCCGAAGAGGTAGACGAACACACGTTCTTTTACGACCCGAAAAGCGGCGGCACCATCGTGCTGTCGGCGCTGGAACTCATGAACGAGATCATGCTTGAGCGCTATCCGCCCGGCGCCTGGAACGTGTACGCCGCGCAGGCAAGCGACGGCGATTCATTTGGCGCCGACGCCGGCAAGAGCGCCCGGTTCCTGGCCGAAAAGCTGTTGCCGGCAACCCGCTACTTTGCGTACATCGAAGTCCCCGACTCGCAAGAGGCCCGCAAAAGCAGCCTGTGGGCCGAGTACGAGCAGGAATCTGCGCCGCATTTCGCGATGCGACGCATTCATGAGCGCGGCGAAATCTACCCCGTGTTCCATGATCTGTTCAAAAAGGAAACAGCATGAACGCCATCGTGGGCTCTCGTGCCGAGCTGGAGGCTCTTGGGCGTGCCCGGCCCATCTCCGAAGGTTCCGAGTGGACGTTCGAACTGATCCAGCGCTATGACGAAGCCATTTCACAAGTGGCGGGGGAGTTCGGGCTGGACACCTACCCGAACCAGATCGAAGTCATTACTTCCGAGCAGATGCTTGATGCCTACGCATCCGCAGGCCTGCCTCTGGGCTATCCGCATTGGTCGTACGGCAAGGAATTCATCCGCAACGAACAGTTCTACCGGCGCGGCATGCAGGGCCTGGCGTACGAGATCGTCATCAACTCCAACCCCTGCATCGCCTATTTGATGGAAGAAAATTCCATGGCCATGCAGGCGCTGGTGATCGCGCACGCCTGCTATGGCCACAACTCTTTCTTCAAGGGCAACTACCTGTTTCGCCAGTGGACCGACGCCGACAGCATCCTGGATTACCTGGTGTTCGCCCGCAAGTACGTAATGGACTGCGAAAGCCGGTATGGCATCGACGCGGTCGAGGCAGTGCTGGATTCGTGCCACGCGCTGGCGCCGCACGGGGTAGACAGGTACAAGCGTCCGGCTCCCATTTCGTACAAGGAAGAAGCCCAGCGCCAGGCAGAGCGCGAAGAACATGCGCGCCTGCAGTACAACGACTTGTGGCGCACCCTGCCGCGCACCGAGCCCGATCCGGCCGAAGAAAAGCGGCGCACGGCCTTCCCGCCCGAGCCTGAAGAAAACCTGCTGTATTTCATCGAGAAGCACTCGCCCAAGCTCGAGCCGTGGCAGAAAGAGCTGGTGCGCATCGTGCGCAAGATCTCGCAGTACTTCTATCCGCAAGGGCAGACCAAAGTCATGAACGAAGGGTGGGCCACCTTCTGGCACTACACCCTGCTGAACCGCCTGCACGAAAAAGGCCTGGTCACCGACGGGTTCATGATGGAATTCCTGCAAAGCCACACCAACGTCGTCAGCCAGCGCGGCTTCGACGAACAGGGCTATGGCGGCATCAACCCGTACGCGCTCGGCTTTGCGATGATGCAGGACATCCGTCGCATCTGCGAATCCCCAACGCCCGAAGACCGCAGCTGGTTTCCCGACATTGCGGGGGCCGACTGGGTAAAGACGCTCGACTTCGCCATGCGCAACTTCAAGGATGAGTCGTTCATCTCGCAGTACCTGTCGCCGCGGCTGATACGCGAGTTCCGGTTCTTTGCCATCGCCGACCACGAGGCCGACCCCTATCTGGAAGTGGCCGCCATCCACGACGACGACGGCTATCGCGAAATCCGTAAACTGCTGGCCGCGCAGCACAACCGCGACAACCAGGTGCCCGACATCCAGGTGGTTCGCTATCGCCGCGAGTCCGATCGTTCGCTAGTGCTGCGCCACCTGCAAACCCGCGGCCGGCCGCTGGCCAGCGAAGACGCCGAGCAGGTCATGAAACACCTGGGCCGGCTGTGGGGCTTCAAGGTCCGCCTGGAAGAAACCGCGCCCGACGGCACCGTGCTGGCATACCGCGAAGTCAACCCGACCAACACCCCCTCGTAAGAGCCGTAGCGGGCCGCGAAGGTCGGGCAGGGCCGGTCGGGCCGCGCAGGTCGGGCCGCGCAGGTCGGGCCGCGCAGGTCGGACCGCGCAGGTCGGGTGTCGCACCGGCCGGCATGATGCCCCCGGTGTCTGACTCCGAAGGTGTCAGACACCCTTCCCAAGGAGTCAGACACCCTTCAACAAGAGCGGCGCTCGCCCCGCGATCTCGCCGATCCATCTGTCCCCATATGCTCGCCCCGCTGGCCCCTTATACCAGCCGCTCGTCATTCTGCTAGAATCGCGGATTCGCATTTGCGGCTTCGCCCGGCTGGTCCGGCTGTCGAGGCCGGCTTATGTAGGACAGGTGGCCGAGTGGTTGAAGGCGCACGCCTGGAAAGCGTGTATACGTTCATAGCGTATCGGGGGTTCGAATCCCCCTCTGTCCGCCAGAGTTTAAAAAGGCCCTTGAAAATCAAGGGTCTTTTTTATTTTTCGTGAAAAATCAAGGGCTTATAGTCTATAGTGGTCCCTCGATAAAGGCGTTCTGATTGGGCTTAGTCCTGCGCCGTGCACATCAGTATCCCGCCGGGATATGGCGATGCTTGAACGGCAGCTTGGATAAGTCCAGGCACGCCGGCCCGGGTGCATCGCAATCGATGATTTCCGCGCAGCGCTGCGCGAACGCGGCGCGGAAATGGTTTTTTGCCTTGACGCACAGTAGCCGCAGATCTGCCGGATCGATGCCATGCAAGGTATAGAAGGCGGGGTCGTCGGCCGCGACCACGCGTTCGGTTACGATGACGCGCAGCGACGGCAAGCCCTCGATGCGCAGCACCGCGCTCGGGCCGCAGCGCCGTTCCACGCCGGTTTGCATGGGGCCGGTATTGACAAACACGCCGTCCGTCAGGCGTTCCACGACAGCACGCACCGGAACGCCCGCGCCAAAGTGGGGGCCATTGCGTCCACCCAGCGTGGCCTGTACGGGCCGGCCCACGCCGGCCCTGTGCGCGGCCTGTACGGTATCCGGATCGGCAAAGCTGGCGAACAGGGTGGGCACCTGCGGCATTGCGTCGATCAGGGCCTGGAACAATCCTGGCGTGTCGCCGCCGCCGCCCGACAGCGGGTTGTCACCCGAATCCGTGACCGCAATCAGGCCAGGTTTGGTGTTGGCAAGCGCCGCGCTCAGGGCCTCGCTGGCTGACGGCAGCCGCATGCGGAATGCCTCGGCCAGTTCGTGGATGCGGTTCATCACCTGGCGGGCGGCCGCCTCCGCCGCCCGGCCGTCGGGGTCGGCCCCGGCATCGCTGACCGCGAATACCGATGCGCCGGTGGCCGCGGTATCCGAGTAGGGAAAGCCGCCGAATACCGACACGTCGATCACGGGCCCTACCGTGGCGTCGCGGGCGGCCTGCTCCAGCACATGCATCGGGCCGCCGGGGGCGGTGCGCATATTGATGCTGGGCAGGACCACGCCTTCATTCAGCAGCACGCGTCGGGTGCGCAAGCCCCGGGTTGCGCAGCGCACCAGGCCGTCGAGCACACGATCGGCCGCTTCATCCATGTCGATATGCGGGTGCGTGCGATACACGGAGGCTATGTCGAGTACGTCGGCCCAGGCCGGGGGCATATTGCCGTGCAGGTCGAAGCTGGCGCCCAGCGGCACGCTGGGCAGCAGTTCGCGCACCATCCGGGCGATGTCCAGTTCGGGGGTTTCGCGCTGGTCGGTGATGGCGGCGCCATGCAACGACAGATAGACCGCATCCCAGCCGCCCTGGACAATGCCGGCCTGCAGGCCGGCCCGCACTTCCTGCATGTAACGCTGCATCACGGCTTTGTCGATGGGGCCAGCCGGCAGCGCGGCGGCGCAGCGCAGCACCACGACTTCCCATTCGGGATGCGTATCCGCGAAACGGGCCACGGCACCCAGTTCAGTAGCGGTGCCGCGCATGGCATCAAGTACGGCGGGGCCGGCCTGCCATTCGTATTGCTCGAATTGCGGCATCCCTGCGGGCACCGGCCCGAACGCATTGCCTTCGAACCACAGGCGTGCCACGGCCAGTCGTTTGCGCGTCATTTGGAAGTTCCTTGGATGTTCTTGAGCACGTCGCCGTAGCGCGCCTGCTCAGCCTTCAGATGCTTGGCCAGGCGTTCGGCGGGGCCGCCCACCGGCACGGCGCCCAGTGCGCGGAATTTCTCGATGGTGGCGGGCTCTTTCTCGAAGGCGTCGATCACGCCGCTGATCTTGTCGACGACGGGCTGGGGCGTACCGGCCGGCGCCACGATGACGAACCAGGAGGGCAGGAGATAACCCGGTACGGCTTCGCGTACCGGCCGCACACCTGGCAGCACTTCCAGTTCGTCATTGCTCGCTACGCCCAGGGCCACCAGTTTGCCGGCTCGGATGTTCGCCAGGGCGGTGGGCACGTTGTCGCCTGCCAGTTCGATGTGGCCTGCGATCAGGTCGGCCGACGCCTGAGACGCGCCCTTGTACGGCACGTGCGCGATGTCTACGCCCGACAGATGCTTGAGCAGTTCCAGCTGGATATGGCCGGTGCTGCCTACGCCAGGCGAGCCCCAGTTCAGCTGTCCGGGCTTCTCCTTGGCGCGAGCCAGCAGGTCGGAAATGTTTTTCAGGCCCGTTGCTGGATTGGCCAGGATGACGTTCGGCACATCGGCCACATAGGATACGGCCGTGAAGTCTTTGGCCGGATCGAACGGCATCTGCGAATACACGTACGGGTTGATGGCCAGAGGCCCGGGAGTGCCCATCAGCAGTGTGTAGCCGTCGGGCGCGGCGCGCGCCACTTCGGCTGCGCCGATGTTGGCGCCCGCGCCGGGCTTATTCTCGACGACGACGTTCTGCTTCAGGCCCTTGGATAGACCGTCGGCCACCAGGCGGGCCAGCAGGTCGGTGGTGCCGCCGGCGGCAAAAGGCACGATCAGCACGATGGGCTTGGTGGGCCAATTGTCGGCCGCGTAGGCGGGCTGCGCGCCCAGCGCCAGCGCCGCCACGGCGGCGGCTGGCCAGGCCAGGAATTTCAGGGCCTGGCGGCGCGCGGCGCCGGGGCCAGAACGGACTTGCTTCTGCATGGTGGTTAATCCCTTGTCTGTGAATGTCGCCTGAAAAAGGCGTCGGAAAACGTCCGGATGTCTGTTATAGGTTCGCATCCGCTTCGCGCACCAGCGGTCCGTAAAGATCGGGCCGCCGGTCGCGCCGCGACGGATAGGCGATGCGGGCCTGCTCGACTTGGGCCCGGTCGATATCGGCCAGCAGCAAGGCATCTTCGGTGGTGTTGGCGCTTTTGAGCACCGTGCCGTCCGGCGCCGCGATCAGGCTGCCACCGCCCATGTGCCAGTCGCCTTCGCGTCCAACCTTATTGGCGGCAGCGAGGAAGCAGCCGTTTTCGAAGGCGCGGGTGCGCAGTACCTCCTGGAACATGTGGGTGCGCGACGTGGCGTACGGCGCGATCAGCAGTTCGGCGCCATTGGCAGCCAGGCAACGGGCGGTCTCGGGAAAACCCATGTCATAGCAAATACCGATGCCCACGCGCCAGTCGTCCAGCCGGTACGTGTCGAAGCGCGTGCCATAGCGGAAGTAGATCTTTTCCAGGCTGCGCACCGCGGCGGGATGGACCTTGCGATATTTGAAGATGATTTCGCCGGCGGGGTCGATGTGCATGGCGGTATCGAAGTACAGCCCGGCCTCGACCTGTTCGTAAAGCGTGGCCACGACTGCGATGCCGTGCCGTTGCGCGGCCTCGCGCATGGCGGTAATGCTGGGGCCGTCATCGCGTTCGGCCAGCGCGTGGTATTTGGGATCCTGGTACTGGGCAAAGAAGATGGTATTGAAGAATTCCGGCAGCACCGCCAGTTCGGCGCCTTGGCCGGCGGCCTGCGCTACATAGGCGCTTGCCTTGGCCAGGTTCTGCTGCAGGTTTTCGGTGCTGCGCATCTGTATGCAGGCAATTTTCATGACCATGTTCCGGTGGCGGGTCAGCACACTGGCCGGGCGCGTCCGGCAAGTGATCAAATGATCCATTTTCTGATAGTATGAATCATATGATCCATTTTTAGGGGGCTCGAGTCAACCGGCTCGGGCACCATTCACCATGACGCATATCTTTCACCGCAACCCCCGCAAGCCCCCCGCCACCGCCTTGCGAGGCGAGGGTAGTTTCCTGTTCGATCAGGCCGGGCGGCGCTACTACGACGGCTCGGGCGGGGCGGCGGTGTCGTGCCTGGGGCACGGCCATCCCGAAGTGATCGAGGCGGTGGTCGACCAGATGCGCAAGCTGGAATACGCGCACACCAGCTTTTTTACGTCCGAGCCCGCCGAGCAGCTGGCCGATCTGCTGGCGCGGCGTTCGCCGGCCGGCCTTGGGCACGTCTACTTCCTGTCCAGTGGTTCCGAGGCCGTGGAAACGGCGTTGAAGATGGCGCGGCAATATCACGTCGAGCGCGGCGAACCGGGCCGGCGCCACAACATCGCCCGTATGCAGAGCTATCACGGCAATACGCTGGGGGCGCTGGCGATCGGCGGCCACCGCGGACGGCGCGCGCTGTACCAGCCCCTGCTACCTGACAGCCACCATGTTTCGCCTTGCTTCGCGCGGCACTACCGCCACCCCGGCGAGTCCGACGAGGCCTACGGCACGCGGCTGGCCGACGAACTGGAACAGAAGATCCTGGCGCTCGGGCCGCAGACGGTCAGTGCTTTCATCGCGGAAACCGTGGTGGGGGCCACGGCCGGCGCGGTATGCGCGGTGCCCGGGTACTTCCGCAAGATCCGCGCCGTGTGCGACCGCTATGGCGTGCTGCTGATCCTGGACGAAGTCATGTCGGGCCTGGGCCGCACCGGGGCCTATCATGCGTTCGAGCGCGAAGACGTGGTCCCCGACTTGCTATGCCTGGCCAAGGGACTGGGCGGGGGCTATCAGCCCATCGCGGCCGTGATGGCGCACGACCGGGTGGTGGACGCCATTGTCGCGGGGTCGGGCGCCTTCCAGCACGGCCATACGTATGTAGGCCACCCGGTCGCGTGCGCCGCCGCCTTGGCCGTGCAGCGCATCGTGGCGCGCGACGGGTTGGTGCTGCAGTCGGACCAGCTGGGCGCTTATCTGCACGCACAATTGCGGGCGCGCTTCGCCGAGCACCCCCACGTGGGCGACATTCGGGGGCGCGGCCTGTTCCAGGCCATCGAGCTGGTGACCCGGCGCGAGCCCGACACGCCGTTCGATGCCGCGCTGCAACTGCACGCGCGCATCAAGCAAGAGGCCCTGGCGCGGGGGTTGCTGTGCTATCCCGGCGGCGGAACAATAGACGGCGAACGCGGCGACCACGTGCTGCTGGCTCCGCCCTACGTGACCAACAGGGCCGAACTGGACGCCGCGGTCGAACTGCTGGGTGTATCGATCGACGCCGCGATCGCCGCGATGCCAACCGTAAAATAGGCGCCCGGCATCAATACAGGAACGTCGATGAACAAGAGCGCGGTCGATAAACTCATCGAAAAACAGTATGACGCGCTGCCACCCACTCTGCAACGCGCGGCCCGCTACGTCATCGACAATCCCCAGGCTATCGCGCTGCACTCCATGCGTACCGCGGCCGCCGAGGCCGGCCTGCAGTCCAGCGCCATGCACCGTTTGGCGCGGCACCTGGGGTTCGACGGCTACGAGGCGCTGCGCACGGTTTACCGCAATTGGCTGGCCAATGGGGCCGGCTCGTTCTCGCAGCGCGCTACGGCGCTGCAGCAGCGCGGCGCGCGCGACAAAACGGAAAGCCTGGTGCGCGAACTTGTGCATGCCGACAGCGGCAATCTGCAATCGCTGTTGGACCCGGCAGGGCTAGACGCCATCCGGGCGGCAGCCGACGTTCTGGCCGGGGCCCGGCACATCTATGTGGCGGGCTTGCGCAGTCTTTTTCCAGCCGCTTTCTACTTCAACTATGCCTGCGGCCTGTTCAAGCACAACACGACGCTGTTGTCCGGGATCGCGGGCACGTTCGCCGACGATCTGCGTCGCGCGGGGCCCGACGATGCGCTGTTGGTGTTCAGTTACGAGCCCTATGCGCGCGACGCGGTATCTGCCGTGCGGTTCGCACGCGGGCGCGGCCTGCGCGTGGTCAGCGTCACCGACAGCGTCGTGTCGCCGATCGCGGCGCGGGCCACCGCGTTGATCGTGGTCGCCAACGCGACGCCGTCGTTGTTCCCGTCGGTAGTGCCCGCGTTGTCCGTGGCGCAGACGCTGGTCGCCCTGCTGGTCGCCCGGGGCGGGCGCGCCAGTTTGCAGGAAATCGAAGAAAGCGAAGTGCAGCTGCGGAAATTCGCCGTGTACTTGAAAGACCAGGCATAGGCGGCCGCGGGCCGATGTCATGCTGCATGAGGCCTGAATGCCTGGCTATTGATGCCGTCAATATCGCCATTGCCAAACGGTATTAGTCAATGTCGTCGCACGCTTCGTATAGTTGCTTGCGACGACGGCGCTTGCCATACAAGCCACACCCCCGCCGTCTTTCCGTTTTTCATTCTTCTTAAAAAAGGTGCGGGCAATCATGAAGAATCTTCTGAGTTCCTTGCTGGCCGGTCTGCTATGCAGCGTTTCCTGCATCGCCCAAGCGGCATGGCCAGATAAACCCATTTCACTCGTGGTGCCCTTTCCGCCTGGCGGGGCCACCGACTTTGTCGGCCGTCTGATCGGCAAGGAACTCAGCGAGCGCCTGAAGGTGAGCGTGGTCGTTGAGAATCGTTCCGGCGCCGCCGGCAATGTGGGATCCCGCTACGTGGCCAGGTCCAAAGCCGATGGCTATACGCTTCTGATCGGCACCACCGCGCAGACCATCGGCGCGGCGCTCTATAAAGACGTCGGCTACGACATCGTGAACGACTTCGAGGCCATCAGCACCATTAACGAAGGGCCCCTCATATTGATCAGTCGCCCCGGTCTGGGAGTATCCAGCGTAGAAGAGTTGGTTCGGGTGGCCAAGAGCCGGCCGCAAGAATTGACATACGGCAGCCCGGGCAACGGCACCTCGTCGCACATGGCCATGGAGGTATTCAGTCTGGCCACGGGCCTGAAGATGGTGCATGTTCCTTTTCAAGGCGCCGGGCCGGCGATGAATGCGCTCATTGGCGAGCAGGTCGATATCGCCTTCGATGAGATGTCCAGTGGCCGGCAGCATGTAGACGCAAAGCGTGTCCAGGGGATCGGCATTGCCACCCGCGAGCGTTCGCCTTTGGCTCCCGAGTGGGTTACTTTGGCAGAGCAAAGTCCGCAAATGCTTTCCGGATTTCATGAGGCCGCCTGGACCGTGCTGTTGGCTCCCAAAGGCACCCCGCGCGCGATCATCGATACGTTGAACGCGGAAATGAAGGCCATTCTAGAAAGCGAGCCCATCCGCGCCAGGTTTGCGGGACTGGGCAACCTGACCATCTGGCAAAGCGCCGAGGACACCCAGGCGTTCATTGCGCGTGATGTCGAAAAGTGGAAGCGCGTCGTGCAGGACGCCGACATCGAGCAACTGTGAGGCTTGCCATGTCGGAGGCATCCGTTTCCACTGGCGGCGATATGCAGCAGTTGCTCGAGATACTCGCCCGGAACAGGATCATGGTTCCCGATGAGCGGCTTGAACTGGTACTGGCAGAGTACCGCCTATTGCGAGACCAGATGAACCTGCTGGAACAGCAGCTTGATTCGAGCGCGCGTTCTCACATCATGACGGTTATCGCGCCGGGGGGCCTGCCGTGAGCACCGACACTTCCATCCGTCGGCAAGCCGAGCATCTGCGTAGCGGACTCAAAACGTCGGTGGCATTGACTCAAGCGCTGCTGGCCCGCATCGCCGCCACCAACGCGCGCACTTGCGCTTTCATACGTGTGGATGCGGTCGGCGCGCTGGCGGCAGCCCGCCAGGCCGATGCCGAGCTCGCGAACGGCCGCGTCCGTTCGCCGCTGCATGGTATTCCGGTTGCGGTTAAAGACCTATACGACGTTGTCGGCCAACCCACGACCTGTCATTCCAAACTGCGGCTGGACCACGTAGCCGAAGATGATTCGGGCCCGGTGCAAAAGCTGCGCGACGCCGGCGCCGTGTTACTTGGCAAGCTCGCCACCCATGAGTTTGCATTGGGCGGGCCGAGCTTTGACCTGCCTTTCCCGCCCGCGCGCAATCCCTGGGACCTGAGCCGCATCCCGGGGGGGTCGTCGTCTGGCTCAGGGGCCGCGATCGCGGCCGGCTACACCCGGATTGCGCTGGGAACCTGCACCGGGGGGTCTATCGGGGTTCCCGCCGCCTGGTGCGGCGCCGTCGGGCTGAAGCCCACTTATGGCCGTGTTTCCAAGTATGGCGTCTTTCCCCTATCCTGGACGCTAGACCATTGTGGCCCGCTCACGCGCAGTGTCGAAGATGCCGCCCTGACGCTGCAAGTGCTGGCGGGGCATGACGCGCGCGACCCCTCCAGTGCGCCCGTGCCGGTCGCCGACTATACGAGCGACCTGGAGCAGGGGGTCGAGAAGCTTCGAGTCGGCGTGCCCCGGCATACCTTTCAGAATTCGCCCCTTGCCTCTGCCGCGTTTCTCGACGCGATGTCCAATACGGAAGTCCAGCTCGAGGAGGCCGGCGCCGTTGTGAGCGAAATCACTTTGCCTGATCCGGCCGTATTTCTGGCATGCGGGCGCGTGATCAACAGCGCCGAGATTTTTTCGGTACATCGGGACTGGATCCGCGAGCGTCCGGACGACTACGGTGAACTGACATTGCCCCGCTTCGTGCTCGGGGCCGCAATCGGTTCCGAAGATTACTTGACTGCCATGCGGGTGAGGCGGCAGTTGGCCGCCGACGTAAACCGCGTCCTGGAGCACGTGGACGTGCTGCTTACCGCGGTGACGCTCGATGTGGCGCCACCCTTTGAGCCGACGCCGTATTTTCGCTTCTGGCCCGTGCAAACCTACCTCTTCAATGTGACCGGGCATCCGACGGTCACCGTGCCTGTGGGATTGTCTGCGCAAGGCCTGCCTTTGGCGGTGCAGGTGGTGGGCCGCTATTTCGACGAGGCGACGGTGCTGCGGGTGGCTCGTGCCATCGAGCGCCTGAGCGGCTGGGAGCGGCAGGCCTTACCGGACTTGCAGGGTTGACGTTTTCCAGTCCATGGCGGCCGTGTAAAACAACTCGCAGGCCGGAGTGGACGAGGTCGCTGGCATGATCAAGCCCAAGCTTGTTTTTGGGGCGTGGTCGCCAGCGAGCGGCCGCAGGACCAGCGAGTCGGGCAGCCGCGAAGCCAGGGAGTTGGGCACGATGCCCAGACCCAGTCCGGCGTCCACAAGCCCCACGACCGACTGGACCTGCACCGCTTTGTGCGTCACATTGGGCATGTGGCCTTCGGCCTGGAAGAGACCCTCGATGATGTGGGACAGGCCGCCATGCACTTCGCCCGTATATTGAATGAACGGATACCCTGCGACCTCGCACAGGGTGACCTGTTGCCGCGACGCCAAAGGGTGATTGCGGGGCATGACCACTTCCAGCCAGTCATCTTGCAAGTGGGCGATGCTTAGGTCTGGATGATCGCCGATGGGCAACCGGACGACGCCGATATCGATGTCTCCGCTCTTGACGAGTTCCACGATGATGGAATTCGTGTGTTCCAGCGGTTCAAGACGGATCTGGGGGTGCCGCAGGCAGAACCAGGCTAATAGTCTTGGCAATATGGTGCTCATTGCCGAACCGATGAACCCCAATTTGAGCGTGCCCGCTTGGCCGGTGGCAACCAGCCGTGCCTTGTCGCGAGCCTGATGGGCATGCATGAGGGCCCGCCGGGCATCTTCCAGCGCCGCGGAGCCCGCCATGGTAAGCCGCATGCCGCGCGGAGTGCGCTCGAACAATTGGCAGCCCCATTCTTCTTCAAGTTTTCGGAGCGACACGGACAGCGCTGGCTGCCCTAAAAAAAGCTTCTGAGCGGCCAGGCTGATGTTGAGCGTTTCACTGAGAACAACAAACTGGCGCAGCTGTTTCAGGTCCATCTGGATGGGTGCAAGCACGCAGAGACCGCCATGCTATCTGGATTTCGATGGATCGTACAGCTTCAGCCCCTATCGGTGGAGTGCCCTGGATTAGCCAGCTTCCCGTCAATTCCGTTGCTTACCTTTTCGTGCGTTCTTGTTGACTTGCCCGATCGTTGTGAAAATTGCTGCCCCACAAACGATAGAGCAAGCACGCAACGATGACGCTTACCCTGCCCGAGCCCGTTTCCGTTTACCTGAAAATCGCCAATGGCGTAGACATTGAAGATGTCGTCCATGTGTTTGCACCCGATGCAGTGGTCTTTGATGAAGGCCGCACGCATCGCGGGCACGATGCCATCAAATCGTGGCAGCGCGAGGCGCAGAAGAAGTTCACCTATACGGTGACGCCCGTCAGTGTTGCCCCTGTAGGAGACCGGCTCAAGGTCGTGACCCGTGTCGAGGGCGACTTTCCGGGCAGCCCGGTGCAGCTCGACCATGTGTTCGGCCTGGTCGAAGGCAAGATCACCTCACTGGAGATCAGCTGATGTCCAAGGGCCGCTTCGATCTCACCAACGGTTGGAATCTGCTGCGCATCGCCGCTGGCGCATTTTTCTTTCCGCACGTTGCCGGCAAGTTCGTCGGCTTCACTACCATCAACCCCATGGTGCTGGGTTTTTTTGAAACCGCCGGCTTTTCGCCAGCGGCCGCCTTTGTGTGGTTGGCTGCCGTGCTGGAAGCCGTGGTCGGCGTGGCGCTGGTGTTGGGCATTTTTACTCGATACGCAGTATTGGCGGGCGCGTTTATCCTCCTGACAGCCGCGTACGCATTGCATAGCGTTACCGGCTTTAAAGGCTGGGTCTGGAACAGCGGGGGCTACGAATACCCCGTGTTCTGGGCCATCGCCTGCCTGGCTGTCGCATTGGAAGCGTTTCGCCAGCGGCGCGGCAGCCTGCGCGCAGTCGAGCCCCAGGCAGCCGCATAAGACACACGCTGTGGCGCGCGACGCGCGCCCGGCAAGGCGCTTTCCCGCGGAATGCAAAAATCACTTTGAAGGGTAGTAATGTCTATAGATTTTGAGCAAGAGAAACGGCTCGCCGAGATCGGCGGGTCGACGATGTCGTACCTTGATATTGGGTCGGGGCCGACGGTGGTTTTAGGGCACAGCTATCTCTGGTCTGCCCAGATGTGGGCGCCGCAGATCGCTGCGCTGTCCGAGCATTGCCGCGTCATCGTGCCGGAGCTCTGGGGGCATGGCAAAAGCGCCGCCATGCCGGCCGGCACGGCTGATCTGGGGCATCTGGCCCGGCAGCATCTTGAACTGCTCGACCGGCTCGGGGTTGAGAACTTCGTTGTCGCCGGGCTTTCGGTGGGCGGAATGTGGGGCGTCGAGCTCGCTTTGCAGGTTCCTGACCGCGTGTCGGGGCTGGTGCTGCTGGGCACGTTTTTCGGCAGCGAGCCTGCGCCGTCCAGGGAACGCTATTTCTCCATGCTCAAGACGGCCGAGTCGGTCGGTGCGGTGCCGGACGCCATCGTCGACGCGATATTGCCGTTGTTCTTCAGCGCCACATCGCTGGCGCATCGCCAGGACCTGATCGACATGTTCCGCCAGGGGCTGCGCCAGGCCAGCCGCGAAGATATCGTGCAAAGCATTGTTCCCCTGGGTCGGATGATTTTCGGGCGGCGCGATGGGCTGGCCGATCTGCGCAGGCTGACCATGCCCGCGCTGGTCGTCACCGGCGAGCAGGATCGTTCGCGGCCGCCCGCAGAGGGCAGGGCGATGGCCGAGGCGCTGGGCTGCAAGTTCGTCGAACTGGCGGGCGCCGGCCATGTGTCTTCGCTGGAGGCGCCCGACGAAGTTACCGAGCTTCTGGCCGCCTTTATACAAAAAGCCGTCCGCTGACACGCAGCGGGCCGGCGCGTGGCCGGCGCAAACGCCGTTGCGCCGGCCACCTAGTATTTTCCCGATAGAACAGCTTGCGCCATATTTGTTCTATTGACCCTACATTAAGAGAATCCTAGAGTGCATGCACTATGGGAACCTCTCTGCCGCTCCCGAAGTATCACCAGATCTATCTTGTGCTGCGCGAGCAGTTGCAGGAAGGGCGTTACGACCACGACGGCGTGCCGGGCGAGCATGCGCTGGCGGACCAGTTCGGCGTCGCCCGCATCACCATCCGCAAGGCGATGGAAATGCTGGTGACTGACGGCCTGGTGTCGCGCCGGCCCGGCCGCGGCACGCGCGTTATCCGGCCGGCTGCCGGGGCGCAGGCGTTGCCGCCCGATGACGCGCACAAGGCCCATCTGACCGGCCTTCTGGAAAACATCGTCAACATGGGGTTGCGCACCGCCGTGCAGGTGCTCGACAGCGAGCGCGTCGGCGCCACGCCGGCGGTGGCGCGCGAGCTCGAGATCCAGGCGGGCGCTGCGGTGCACAAGAGCCTGCGGGTGCGCAGCACCGACGCGGGGCCGCTGTCATATATCACCACCTATGTGCCATGTTCGGTCGCGGATTTCAGCCGCGCCGACCTGGAGCACCAGCCGCTGCTGATGCTGCTGGAAAGCGCGGGCGTGGAGTTCGGCGTGGCCACGCAGACCATCAGCGCGCGGCTGGCCGACGCGCAGGTGGCGCGGCACCTGGACGTGGCCGTGGGCTCGGCGCTGCTGGCCGTTACGCGGCTGGTGCGCGACGTGCACGACCGCCCGGTGCAGTTGCTGCAGGGGCTGTATCGCCCCGACCGCTATCAGTATCAACTACAGCTGTCGCGCGTTGGCAGTATCGACGCCAAAGTCTGGGTCAGCGAAGAGCTGTCCGCCCAGTTCCACTGATAAAAACGGAGATCTACCCATGACTACGCGCCGCATATTCCTTGCCAGATCCGCCGGGGCGGCCGCCATGATGGCGGCGCCGTGGATGGCCCGCGCGCAATCCGCGCAACCCGTGAAAGTGGGCGTGCTGCATCCGGTTACCGGCGCGCTGGCCTATTCGGGCCAGCAGTGCCGCCTGGGCGCGCTGCTGGCCATCGAAGACATCAACAAGGCGGGCGGCATCAAATCGCTGGGCGGCGCGCCGCTCGAGGCGGTGCTGGGCGATGCGCAGTCGCGCCCCGAGGTGGGCTCGGCCGAGGTCGAGAAAATGCACTCGGCGGGGGTGTCGGCCATTGTGGGCGCCTATGCGTCGGCCATCTGCCTGGCCACGACGCAGGCGGCCGCCAAGTACGGCCTGCCCCATGTCGTGGACGTGGGCGTGGCCGACCAGATCGTCGAGCGCGGGCTGAAGAACACGTTTCGTTTCGGGCCGGGATATCGCAGTTGCACCGAACGCGCCATCGCCGACCTGGTGGCACTGAACGACGCGGCGGGCAAGCCGGCCAAGACGGTGATGATCGTGCACGAGGACTCGCTGTTCGGCACGGGCACGGCCGCGCTGTTGTCCAAGGCGTTGCCCGGGCACGGCTTCGAGATCACCGAAGTGCTCAAGCATCCCAACCCCACGCGGGATTTCAACAATATTGTGCTGCGCATGCGTTCGGCGCGGCCGGACATCGTGATCCCCGCCAACTATTACAACGAGTACGCGCTGCTCTTGCGCGCCATGAAGCAGCAGAAGGTGCAGCCCAAGGCCATTTATTCGGTGCTGGGCGGCGCGGCGTCGAGCTACAAGTTCCTGAAGGAATTTCCCGATGTGGCCAACGGCATCCTGGACTGCAACCACTGGTTCAATCCCAAGGATGCGCGCGTGGCGCCGTTGAAGGCCCGGGTCGAGGCCAAGGACGCTTATTTCAGCTATGAAGTGTTCATGACCTACACCAGCATGTTCCTGCTGGCCGACGCGCTGGAGCGCGCCGGGTCGGCCGACCGGGCCGCTGTCACGCAGGCGCTGGCCGGCAGCACGTTCGCAGACCACTTGATGCCGTACGGGCCCACCAAGTTCGTCGACGGCCAGAATACCGGCGCGCGGCCCTTGCTGACGCAGGTGCTCGACGGCGACATCAAGGTGGTTTTTCCTGAAGAGTACCGCCAGGCGCAAGCCGTGTTTCCCTTGAAGGCCTGACGCCGTGCTGCTGGACCCGGCGATCCTGTTCACGGCGCTGCTCAACGGCCTGACCACCGGCGCGGTGTACGCCCTGGTGGCGCTGGGGCTGACGCTGATCTACGGCGTGCTGCACATCATCAATTTCGCGCACGGGGCCGCCCTGATGGTGGCCCTGTACGCGGTGTACTGGCTGAAAGTCAGATTGGAAATCGACCCGTATGTGGCGCTGCCGCTGGTCATGGCGGGCATGTTCGGGCTGGGCTACGCCCTTCAGCGTGTGGTGATCAGCCGGGCCAGCCACGGCAAGGACGAGAACATTCTGCTGGTGACGCTGGGCCTGGCCATTGTGCTGGAAAACCTGGCGCTGGTCTGGTTCAAGTCGGATACGCGCAGTATCGATACGCCCTATACCTTGTCCACGGTCGAGATCGGGCCGGCTTTCATCGCGCTGCCCAAGCTCATGGCGTTTGCCGGGGCGCTGGTGGTGGCGGCGGCGTTGTTGTGGATGATCCGCCGCACCGACCTGGGCCGCGCGATACGCGCGGTGGCCCGCGAAAAGCAGGGCGCCAAGTTGATGGGCATCGATGTCGAACGCGTGTATGCCTTGTCGTTCGGCATCGGCATGGCGTGCCTGGGGGCGGCGGCATGCTTTCTGTTGCCGGCATATTACGTCAACCCGCAGGTGGGAAGCGGCTTTGTGCTGGTGGCCTTTACCATCGTGGTGCTGGGCGGCATGGGCAGCTTTGCCGGCGCGCTGGCCGGCGGGCTGCTGGTTGGCGTGGTCGAGTCGGTGGGCGGGCTGCTGTGGGGCGATACGTTGGGGCAGATGGGCATCTTCGCCATCTTTATCCTGGTGCTGCTGTTCCGCCCGCAGGGTTTGTTCGGAGCCCGGGCCTGATCATGAAAGACTTGTATGCCGTGCTGCTGTTCGGTGTGGCCGTGGCGGTTGCCGCCACGATGATGCAGTCGGGTGTGGCCCTGACGTTCATCATGATGACGCTGTACGCCACGCTGCTCGCGCAGGCATGGAATATTCTGGGTGGCTATGGCGGGCAGTTGTCGTTCGGACATGCGCTGTTCTTTGGCGTGGGTGCATACGGGCAGGCGCTGGGGCAGCTCAGCCTGGGCCTGAACCCGTGGCTGGCGTTGCCGCTTGCCATCGCGCTGGGCGCCGGGGCGGGGCTGGCGGTGGGCGGGCTGACGTTCCGCTACGGCTTGCGAGGGTCTTATTTCGCGCTGGTGACGCTGGCGTTCGCCGAGGTGTTCCGCATTCTGGCGGTGTCGGTGCCGTTTACCGGCGGCGGCGTCGGGTTGATGGTGCCGCTGCAGGAAGGCGCGGCAAACATGCAGTTTGCCACGCGCCATGGCTATATCTACTTGTTGCTGGCGTTTGTGATGCTGGCCCTGCTGGTGACGGCATGGCTGAGGCATTCGCGTTTTGGCGCGTACCTGCAGGCCGTGCGCGACAACGAAGATGCCGCCCGCGCGGTGGGCATCGATCCCTTGCGCATCAAGTTGGGCGGCATAGGGTGGTCGGCTGGCTTCATGGCGGCCGCCGGCGCCTTTTATGTGCAAGTGTTCCAGTACATCGACCCCGGCATCGCATTCGGGCCGGCCGTCTCCGTCGAGGCGCTGGTGGGCGCCATCGTGGGCGGGATGGGCACGTTGTGGGGGCCGGTGCTGGGCGCGCTGGCGCTGCATCTGGTGGCCGACCTGACACGCAACCTGTTTGGCGAACTGCCCGGCATCAATATGGTGATCTACGGGGTAGTGCTGATCCTGATCGTGATGTTTGCGCCGCGCGGCGTTGCCGGCGCCGGCATATCGGCCAGGCGCCTGCTGGGCGCGGGGGAGCGCCGCCGTGGCTGATACGCTGCTGCAGGCGCGCAACCTCTCTATCGCTTTTGGCGGCCTGAAGGCGGTACAGGACGTCAGCCTGGATGTGCCGGCCGGGTCGCTGACGGCGCTGGTCGGGCCCAATGGGGCCGGCAAGACGACGCTGTTCGCGCTGCTGTCTGGCTTTTTGAGCCCATCGCACGGCCGGGTGGTGTTCGCGGGCCGCGATATTACCGGCATGCCGCCGCAGCAGGCCGCGCGGCTGGGCCTGACGCGCACGTTCCAGATCGTGCAGCCCTTCGGGGCGCAGACGGTGCGCCAGAATATTGCCGTGGGCGCGCACCTGCGGCTGGCCGATCGCCGGCAGGCGCTTGAGGCCGCCGAAGATATCGCGCGGCGCGTCAATCTGCAGGCCCATCTGGACAAGCCCGCCGCGGACCTTACCGTGGCCGGCCGCAAGCGCCTGGAGCTCGCGCGCGCCCTGGCGACTCGCCCGCGGCTGCTGCTGCTGGACGAGGTGCTGGCTGGTCTGAACCCTTCGGAGATCGACGACATGATCCCGGTGTTGCGCCAGGTGGTGGCCGACGGCGTAGCGGTGCTGATGATCGAACATGTGATGCGTGCCGTGATGAGCCTGGCCGAACACGTCTGGGTGCTGTCGCAGGGGCGGCTGATCGCGCAGGGCGCGCCCGCCCAGGTGACGCGCGACGCCCCGGTCATCGAGGCATACCTGGGGCATGGCGCCGCCCGGCGCCTGGCGGCGATGGGGGCGGCGCAATGACGGCGTTGCTGGAAGTCAGCGGCCTGCGCGCGGGCTATGGCCGTACCGAGGTGCTGCGGGGCGTGGACTTGCGGGTGGATGACGGCGAGATCGTGGTGCTGCTGGGCAATAACGGCGCCGGCAAGTCGACGCTGAATAACGCGGTGTGCGGCCTGTGCCGCCCCTGGAGCGGCCAGGTGCGTTTCGATGGCCAGGAAATTGCGGGGCGCCACTATCGCGACATCGTGCGTGCGGGCTTGATCCAGGTGCCCGAGGGGCGTCGCGTCTTTCCCAACCTGGATGTGCGCGAAAACCTGGAACTTGGCGCTTATGCGCGGGGGCGCGGGCAGCGCGCCCGCAACCTGGACAAGGTGCTGGACATCTTTCCGCGGCTGCGCGAACGCCTGGGCCAGCGCGCGGGCACGATGTCTGGCGGCGAACAGCAGATGCTTGCCATCGGGCGCGGCCTGATGGCCGAGCCGCGGCTGTTGATACTGGACGAGCCGTCGCTGGGGCTGTCGCCGCTGATGGTGGACGAGATGTTCGGCCTGATCGGCCGGCTGCATGCCGAAGGGCTGTCGATACTGCTGGTAGAGCAGAACGTCGCGCAGTCGCTGGAGGCCGGCCAGCGCGGTTATGTGCTGGAAGAGGGCGCGGTCCGCTACAGCGGGCTTTGCTCCGAGTTGCTGGCCAGCGACGGCGTGCGGCGCGCCTACCTGGGAATGTAGCCATGCCGCAGGCCCGCCACCGGTTTCTTTCTCCTATTGCGCTGGATGTCTGCCATGCTTGATCCCGTTACCCTGGCCGTACTGAAAGGGCGCCTGGAACAGATCGCCGACGAGATGGACGCGACGCTGTACCGCAGCGCCTTCAACCCCATCATCGCCGAGGCCCATGATGCCTGCCACGGCCTGTACGATGCGGCCACGGGCGCGACCCTGGTGCAGGGCAAGTCGGGCCTGCCGGTGTTCGTGGGCGCGATGTCGTTCGCCGTGCAGGCGGCCGCGCGCGCCGCCGCGGGGCGGGGCGGCATGGTCGAGGGCGACATCTGGCTGTTCAACGACCCGTACGACGGAGGCACGCACGCCAACGATTTCAAGCTGGTGCGGCCCGTCTTCCGGCACGGCAGCCTGTTCTGCTTTCTGGCGTCGGCCGCGCACTGGCATGACGTGGGCGGCGCCGTGCCGGGCAACTACAACCCTGCCGCCACCGAGTGCTGGCAGGAAGCGGTGCAGATACCGCCGGTGCGCATCGTGCGCGCAGGCGAGCTGGACGAGGACGTCCTGGCCATTCTCAAGGCCAATACCCGGCTGCCGGACAGTCTGTGGGGCGACCTGAACGGGCAACTGGCCGGCCTGGACCTGGGCGCACGGCGGCTGCAGGCCCTGCTGGACGAATACGGCGACGCCGCCGTCAAAGAGGCGCTCGACACACTGCGGCAGCGCGCCCAGCGCCTGATGCGCGATCACGTTCGCCGCTTGCCCGACGGCGAATACCGGTTCGAGGACACGCTGGACAACGACGGCGTGCGCGACGAGCCCCTGCGCATTGCGCTGACCCTTACCGTGCGCGGCGACCAGCTGGTGCTGGATTTTTCGCAGACGTCGCCCGCCTGCGCGGGCCCGGTGAATATTTCGCGCGCGACGGCCATTGCTGCCTGTTATGTGGCGTTGAAGCACGTGTTTCCCGACGTGCCCGCCAACGCCGGCGTGCTGGACGCGGTAGAGGTGGTGCTGCCTGATGGCCTGCTGATCTCGGCTGCGCGGCCGCGACCGGTGGGCGGCTATACCGAGACTATCCTGCGCATGATAGATGTGGTGTTCTGCGCCATGGCACAGGCGGCGCCGGAGCGCGCGCCGGCGCAGGCCTATGGCACCATCAATGCGCTGTCCATCGCCGGCTATCGCAGCGATGCGCCACGCCGCGGGCAGCGCTGGGTGATGTTCAGCTTCTTCGGCGGCGGGCACGGCGGCAGTAGCGACGGCGACGGCCTGAGCCATGGCAACGCGCCGATTTCCACGGCTACGATCCCGCCGCTGGAAATACTGGAAGCGGTCTATCCCATACGCTTTACCCAGTGGGCATTGCGGCCGGACTCGGCGGGCGACGGCACGTATCGGGGCGGGCTGGGCGCCGTCTACGAGATCGAACTGCTTGAAGACAGCGCCGAGGCATTCATTTTCGGCGAGCGCGGGCGCAGCGCGCCCAAGGGCATCGCGGGCGGGCAGGCGGCGGCGCCCAATGTGTTCCGCTATCAGCAGGACGACGGCTGGCATGCGCCGCCCATGGCTTCCAAGATGCTGGGCATCGCGCTCAAGCGGGGCCAGCGTGTGCGCCTGGAGACGCCCGGCGGAGGCGGCTATGGACCGCCGCAGGCGCGCAACGAGGCCGCGCGCGGGCATGACCTGGCCATGGGTTATGTGACGGACAAGAAGCAGGAGCAAGCCGTATGAGCACAGCGCAGCCGTCCGTGGTGGTGGGCGTGGACGTGGGCGGCACGTTTACGGATCTTTTCGTGCTGGACGAGCGGCGCGGCACGGCGGCGGTGGTCAAGGTGCCGTCCACGCGCGGCGACGAGTCACGAGGCTTCATGGATGGCGTCGCCCGCGCGACGGACGGGGCCGGCTCGATCGCCACCATTGTGCACGGCACCACGGTAGGCACCAACGCACTGCTGGAGCGCAAGGTGGCGCCCACGGGCATTATCACGACGGCGGGTTTTCGCGATGTGCTCGAAATGCGCCGGCGCGACCGCCCCCACACGTGGGGTCTGCGCGGCAACTACGTGCCCGTGGTGCCGCGCAACCTGCGCGTGGAGGTGGACGAACGGGTGCTTGCCGATGGCACCGTGCACACGCCGGTGGATGTGGAGCAGGTCGAGGCGGCCGCGCGCGAGCTGCTGGCGCGCGGCTGCGTGGCGGTTTGCGTGTTCTTCATCAACGCGTACGCCAACCCTGTCAACGAAGCGCGGGCGGTGCAGCGCGTGCGCGCCATGTGGCCCAACGGCTACGTTACCGCGGCCACCGAGGTGCTGCCGGAAATCCGCGAGTTCGAACGCTGTTCCACCGCCACGTTGAACGCGGCGTTGCAGCCCGTCGTGGGCGGCTATCTGCAGCGCCTGGAAGCCGATCTGCAGGCGCAGGGTTTTGCCGGCGAGCTGCTGATCGTGCAGAGCAATGGCGGCGTCATGTCGCGCCAGACCGCCTGCGATGTGCCGGTGCGCACGGCCCTGTCGGGCCCGGCGGCAGGGGTGATCGCGTGTGCGGCCATCGCGCGGGCCGCCGGGGTGCCCGACGTGGTCACTGGCGATATGGGCGGCACGTCGTTCGATGTGTCGCTGGTGTCGGGCGGCCAGGCGTCGCTGTCGGCGCAGACGTCCATAGAGTTCGGCATGGTCGTGCGCGCGCCCATGATCCAGATCGAAACCATAGGCGCCGGGGGCGGTTCCATTGCAAGCGTGGACGCGGGCGGGCTGCTGCAGGTGGGGCCCGAGTCGGCCGGCAGCAACCCCGGGCCGGCATGCTACGGGCGCGGCAATACGCGGCCCACCGTTACCGATGCCAACGTGCTGCTGGGCCGCATAGCCGCCGACCGCCCGCTGGGGGGCGGCCTGCTTGCGCAACTGGACATCGCGCAGGCCCGGGCGGCCATCGCACGGCACGTGGGCGAGCCGCTGGGCCTGGACCCTTGCGCCGCGGCCGAAGCGATCCTGACGGTGGCCAACGCCAAGATGGCCGGCGCAGTCCGGCTGGTGTCGATTGAGCGCGGCCATGACCCGCGCAAGTTTGCCTATATGCCCTTTGGCGGGGGCGGCGCACTGCATGTATGCGCCATGATGCGCGAAGTGGGGTGCACGCAAGGCATCATCCCGCGCTATCCGGGCGTGACCTCGGCGCTGGGCTGTGTCATGGCCGATATGCGCCACGACAGTGTGCAAACCTTGAACGTGGCCCTGGATGCGCTGGACGTCGATAGCCTGGACGCCCGCATCGACGCGATGGCGCAGGCCTGTCAGGCGCGGCTGGATTCTGCCGGCGTGGCGTTCGAAACGGTGCGCGAGGACATCGAGCTCGACATGCTGTACGCAGGGCAGAGCCACACGGTGTCGGTGGCATTGACGCGTTCGACGCTTGCGCGCGTAGCCATCGCGGCGGCCTTCGATGCGGCGTATCGCCGCGCGTATGGACGCGTCCTGCCGGGCATCGCGGTGCGCGTTCTGAACCTGCGCTATGCGCGCATCGGCGTGCGCCCCAAATTCGATCTTGCCGTCCTGGGCCCCACCGGGAAAACCATGCCGGCCCCACTGGGCACGCAGGCGGTCTATCACGGCGGCCGGTGGTGGGATGCCGTGCGCTATGGCCGGCTGGACCTGCCCGCAGGGGCCGCGGTTGCGGGGCCCGCCGTTTTCGAGCAGCCGGACACGACCATCTGGCTGGAGCCCGGTTTCACGGCCAGAGTGGATACGTTGGGCAATCTGCTGATCACCCCCGCCATGCAGGAGCAGCCATGCACATGACAGACCCACGGAAAACGGCGCTGGTCATCGTCGATCTGCAGAATGACTTTCTGTCGCCGGGCGGCGCTTACGACCGGGGCGGCGCAGCCACCGCCGAGGCCCGTGCCGTGCCCGCGCGCGTGGCGCCGGTTGCCCGGGCCCTGAAGGCGGCGGGCGGCTATGTGGCCGCCAGCCTGTTTACCCTGTGGCCCGATGCGCGCGGCGAACCCATGATCTCGCCGCATCTGAAGCAGCTGCGGCCGTTCCTGGGCAGGGGCGACTTCGTGGCAGGCAGCCCCGGCCACGCCTGCGTGGCCGAGCTTGATGGGCTGGTGGACGTGGCGGTATGCAAGGTCGCGTATTCGGCTTTCTTCAACACGCAGCTGGACTGGGTGCTGCGCCGTGCGGGCATCGACCATGTGGCGATATGCGGCATCGTCACCAATGGCGGCGTGGCCAGCACGGCGCGCGACGCGCACATGCGCGACTACCGGGTAACGATACTGGCCGACGGCTGCGCCGCGCCGCGCCCCGAACTGCATGACGCGGCGCTGGCCGATCTGCGCTCGGTGGCCGACATTGCCGGCTGTGACGATATGCTGGCGCGGCTGCGCGCGTGACGCGCCGCGCCGTTGCCGGATTCAGCCCTTAAGCCTGCGCCAGCGCCTGCTCCAGGTCTTCGAGCAGGTCATCGATGTGCTCGATGCCGAGCGACAGGCGCACCATGCCTTCGGTGACGCCCGCTTTGGCCAGTTCGTCGGCGTCGAGCTGCCGGTGCGTGGTGGACGCGGGGTGGGTGGCCAGAGACTTGGCGTCGCCGATGTTTACCAGGCGCGTGAACAGTTTCAGCGCATCCAGGAAGCGCGCCCCGGCCTCGCGGGCATTGTCACCCTTGATGCTGAACGACAGGATGCCTGACGCGCGGCCGCCGGACTGCTTCTGTACGATGGCGTGGTCCGGATGGTCTTTCAGCCCCGCGTAGCGCACCCATTCCACCTTGGGGTGCTTCTGCAGAACCTCAGCCACTTTTTGCGTGTTTTCGCAGATGCGGTCCATGCGCAGCGGCAGCGTTTCGATGCCCTGCAGGATCTGGAAGGCGTTCTGCGGCGAGATCGCCGCGCCCATGTTGCGCAGCGGCACAACGCGCGCGCGTCCGATATAGGCCGCGGGACCGAATGCTTCGGTATACACCACGCCGTGATAGCTCACGTCGGGCTCGTTCAGGCGCTTGAAGCGTTGCTTGTGTTCGGCCCACGGGAATTTCCCGCTGTCGACGATGGCGCCGCCCACGCTGGTGCCGTGGCCGCCCAGGTATTTGGTCAGCGAGTGCACCACGATGTCCGCCCCGAACTCGAAGGGCCGCAGCAGGTAGGGCGTGGGCACGGTGTTGTCCACGATCAGGGGCACGCCATGAGCATGCGCCACGTCGGCCAGGGCGCGGATGTCGGTGACGTTGCCCAGCGGGTTGCCGATGGATTCGATGAAAACGGCCTTGGTCTTTTCGTCGATCAGCTTGCCGAAGCTTGCCGGGTCGCGCGGGTCGGCGAAGCGGACTTCGATGCCTTGCTGCGGGAAGGTATGCGCGAACAGGTTATACGTGCCGCCATACAGAGTGCTGGCGCTGATGATGTTGTCGCCGGATTCGGCCAGCGTCTGGATGGCGGCCGTGACGGCGGCCATGCCCGAGGCCATCGCCAGCGCGCCGACGCCGCCTTCCAGCGCCGCGACGCGCTGTTCGAGCACGTCGGTAGTGGGGTTCATGATGCGCGTGTAGATATTGCCCGCGACTTTCAGGTCGAACAGGTCGGCGCCATGCTGGGCGCTGTCAAACGCGTAGGCGACAGTCTGATAGATGGGGACGGCCACCGATTTGGTGTTGGGGTCGGGCGTGTAGCCTGCATGTACTGCGAGCGTCTCGATTCTCATAGTTATCAAAAGCCGGGTTGATCCACAGGTTAAAAAAGCCGCTTGCCCGCGATGGCCGGCGCCGCGAGCTGGGCGCCGGTCCGCCCTGGCAGCGGAGTAGCGAAGCTTGGGATAGTACATGCCCCGCGCCGCACGCGTCCGCGAAGGCGGCCTGATCCGGCCAGGCGGTCGACGGCACGTGACGCTATGTTACGTACAAATTCTTTTGCCATCGGATATTTTCAACGAAAATAGCCCGCGCGCTTTTGCGCGTACCGTGCCGCCCGTATCGACTCCATTGCATGGGACGACATCGCCTTCAATTGCATCACCCCCATTACAGGCCGCCGCGCATCGCCCACCCGCAGCGTGCGGCCTTGCCACGCCGGAGGCGGTCGTGCTGCGGGTAGTGCTGGTCGACGACGAAGCTCCCGCGCGGCGCTATCTGCGCCGCATGCTCGAATCGCTTGAAGGGCCCCAGGTGGTCGGCGAAGCCGACTGCATGCACAGCGCCATCGAAATCGTCAACCGGCAGAAACCGGATGCGATCTTTCTCGACATTGAACTGACGCGCGGCACATCGTTCGACGTGCTGAGCGCGCTCGAATGCCAGCCCTGCATCGTGTTCGTGACGGCGTATGCGCTGTATGCCACGCGGGCTTTCGAAGTGGGCGCCGTCGACTACCTGTTGAAGCCTGTGGGCCCGGACAGGCTGCGCCAGGCGGTGCAGCGGCTGTATACGCGCCTGAACCGCCCGTGGGGCGATGCATCGTTCCTGACGGTGCGCAACCAGGGCCACAGCCAGCTTATCCGGACAGACACGCTGGCGGCGCTGGTGGCGCAGCGCGATTATGTGAAGCTGCATGCGCCGCAGGGCGAGACCTTCCTGATGTACACCACCCTCAAGGGCCTGTTGCCGCAACTGGGCACGCTGCCTTTCGTGCAGGTGTCGCGCTCTGTGGTGATCAATATGGAACAGGTGGGCCGAGTGGGATCCGAAGGCGGCCTGGCTGCCCAGGTCGAGTTCCTGAATGCTGCCTTGCCCGTGCAGCTGGGGCGCACGGCTTACGTGCGCTTGCGCGAAGCGCTCGATCAGCGCTCGCGCGCCGCGTGACGGCGGCGCGCGAGCGTGTGCGTTGAGTCAGCGGCCCGGGGTCGAGTGTTGCGAGGTATCCAGAACATCGTCTTCGGGCGCGATCACGCCCGGGTCGCCGGGTTCCGCAATGGCGCGCCCCTGGCGGGGGCGGCCGGCGACGTCGGGGGCGTTGTCGGGCATGGGCATCTCGCGCGTGCCCTGTCGCTTGTCCGCAGGCGATTCCGGACGCTGGTTGCCGGCGTGTTCGGCCGGCAGGGACTCTCGTGCGGTTTTGTTCATGATGGCCTCCATCAGTACGGGCGGCGCCTTGCGGCGTCGGGATAAGCCCATGGTAGGCGGGCCGCGGCGCGACAGGGTTGTCGGCTTGTGTCCTTTGCAAGGGGCTGTTGCAGTGTGGGGCCTCTTATAATCCCCGCATCGCCACTATCTGTTGCGCGCCGCCTTGACCGATCCTGTCGAACGCTCTGTTTCCGCCGAACTCGTCGCCGTGCTGGTGGCCGTCACCCAAGGCCAGCCGCGTGTGCTGACCACCGAAGACGCCAGCGCGCTGCCCGCCGGCCCCTTCGAACTGGAACACCGGTCGTTGCAGGCAGGGCTGCGAGCCTGGGTCGAGACCCAGACGCATCATCCCCTGGGCTATATCGAACAACTCTACACATTCGCCGACCGCGACCGCTCCAATGACGACGGGCGGCGCGTGATTTCGGTCAGCTATCTGGGATTGACCCGCGAAACGGGCGAGACGGGCGTCGCGCAGGTGGGCTGGCAGGACTGGTACCGCTATTTCCCGTGGGAAGACCGTCGCGACGGGCCTCCGGCGGTGATCGGCGAATTGATCGGCCCCAGCCTGATGGCATGGGCACGCGCGGCCGGCGACCGGGCCACCCAGGCGTACCGCCGCCAGCGGGCTGCGCTGACATTCGGGCTGGATGGGGCCGCCTGGAATGAAGACATGGTGCTGCAGCGCTACGAACTGCTGTTCGAGGCCGGCCTGGTGCCCGAAGCAACCCGTCGCGCGGCAGGCGACGTACGCGCTGCCGGGGGAGCAATGGCGCCGGGGCAGGCCATGCGCCATGATCACCGCCGCATTCTTGCCACGGGCATGGCGCGCCTGCGGGCCAAGATCAAATACCGGCCGGTGGTGTTCGAGCTGATGCCGCCCGCCTTCACCTTGTTGCAATTGCAGACGGCCGTCGAAGCGCTGGCGGGCCGTGGCCTGCATAAGCAGAATTTCCGGCGCCTGATCGAACAGCAGGCGCTGGTGGAAGACACCGGCGATATCGCTACCGGCGCCGCCGGCCGGCCCGCCAAACTGTTCCGCTTCCGGCGCGACGTACTGCTCGAGCGCGCCATCGCCGGCAGCAAACTGCCCCTGGCCCGCCAGCCGGAATAAGCCACCTTCGGCTTTCCACGCCCGCTCGTGGCGCGGAATCTGCCACCGGTCCGCTACCCCGCCCGGCAGATTCGCGACACCGTGTTGCTGGCTCGCCCCGGCACATTCGCGACACCGCGTTGCTGGCTCGCCCGGCACATTCGCGACACCAGCCTTGCTGGCCCGCGCTGTATGTACTCTGGTGTCTGACTCCCGCAGGGTGTCTGACACCAGACACACAGCATCGACCCCTTGACATGAATTATGCTCAGCAATAGCATAATTGTTCCGGCACGCGCCGGTTTTTCTTCACTCAACAAATACTCTTAGTGAGCATATCCATGGCCGCTGCCACGACCGTCGAATCCGCATTGCCCGTCGCGCCTTTGCCCACCGTGATGATCGAGCCGCTGGTGCGCGCGGCGTTGCAAGAAGACCTGGGGCGGGCGGGCGACCTGACCACGGACGCCATCGTGCCGGCCGACACGCAGACGCGTGCGCGCCTGGTCGCACGCCAGGACGGCGTTCTAGCAGGCTTGGACCTGGCACGCCTGGCGTTCCGGCTGATGGACCCCGCTATCGAAGTGCGCGCCGCACTGGCCGACGGCGCGCGCTTGCGGCCCGGCGCCGAGATCGCCGTCATCGAAGGCCCGGCCCGCGCCATGCTGACGGCCGAGCGCACCGCGCTGAACTTCCTGTGCCACTTGAGCGGGGTGGCCACGGCCACCGCAGCCATTGCCGATGCAATCCGGCCGCACGGCGCCAAGGTTACCTGCACCCGCAAGACGCTGCCCGGCCTGCGGGCGGTGCAGAAATACGCGGTAAGGGTGGGCGGCGGCAGCAATCATCGCCACGGGCTGGACGATGCAGTGCTGATCAAAGACAACCACGTAGCGGTGGCCGGTGGCGTGCGCCAGGCCGTGCAGCGTGCGCGCGCTGCCATCGGGCATCTGGTGAAGATAGAGCTGGAAGTCGATACCCTGGAACAGCTGGACGAGGCGCTCGAGCTTGGGGTCGACGTGGTGCTGCTCGACAATATGGACCTGCCGACATTGCGCGAGGCGGTGCGCCGCGCCAAGGGGCGGGCCGTGACGGAAGCGTCAGGCGGCATCACGCCGGACACGGCGCCCGCCGTGGCGGCCACCGGCGTCGACCTGATGGCGATAGGGTGGCTCACGCACAGCGCGCGGGCGCTGGATATCGGGCTCGACAGTTGATGGGCGCGGCGGCGCTTCGGTGCGCGCCTGCCCGCCCGCAAGCGCCGCAGTCCATCGGAGCCGGCCGTCAGGCCGTTGCCGTTTTTACCTGCGCCTCGAGTTGCGCTTTCAGATCGGGCGGCAGTTTCAACTGGCGGGCCAGCTCGTCCAGATAGGCGCGCTCCATGAAGCTTTCTTCGTCCACCACCAGCAGGCTGGCCAGGTACATTTCGGCCGCCATTTCGGGGGTTTGCGCACCGGCGGCCACCGCTGCCGGGTCGAGCGGGCGGCCGAGCTCGGTTTCCAGCCACTGTTTGTCGGCGGCATCCCCCGACAGCTTGCCCAGTTCGGTTTCCAGCAGCTGGCGTTCTTCAGGGCCGATATGCCCGTCGGATTTTGCCGCGCCGATCATGGCCGACAGAATCGCCAGGCTATGTTGCTCGGCCTGGGCGGGGGGCAGCCGGTCAAGCGTCTGGGGCGGCTGGGCGTCAGGCTGAGCCTGCTTGCGCTGCCAATCGCCATAGGCGCGGTACGCCAGAGCGCCCAGCGCCGCCATGCCGCCGTACATGGCGACCTTGCCGCCGATTTTGCGGGCCTTCTTGCTTCCCATCAGCAGGCTCAACGCGCCTGCCCCCAGCGCGCCCCCACCCAGGCCGGCCAGAAACGACGGGGCGTGTGCCGAAGCACTGGCCGACTGCGCGCGCGCGGTGGCGTCGCGAGCCAGGCTCTGGCCGGATTGCAGAAGTTGATCGAGTAACTGGCGGGCGCTCATGCGGGCTCCTTCATCATGCGAATGTGGTCAGGTCAGACCGGCAACCGGTGCCAGAGTTCAGTTGCACATGTATACATGCGTTTGCCTGGCGCGACGCGCCTCGGTTGGCAGATACGCCCGGCCGGCTCGCCCACGATGGGGCGGGGAAGTGCTACAAAGACTGGGGCGGCCGCCCGGCCGCTTTGCCGGAGACACTGATGACGATACGCATACGCCAGAACGCCCCCCGCAGCCTGCAGTTCACGGCCACGGCCGAGGGGCATGCGCTGCCCCTGGACATGCCGCAGCCGCAAGGGGCGGGCCCCGATCCGCACGACTATTTCGATACGGCGCTGGGCGGGTGCAAGGCCATGACGGTGATGCTGTATGCCCAGCGCAAGGAAATCCCGCTGGAATCGGTGGACGTCGACGTCGTGCGCGACGCCGGGGAAGAACGCAAGGGCATATACCGGCTGACAGCCAAGCTTACGCTGCACGGCCCGCTGAGCGACGCGCACATCAACGAACTGTTCGCCGTGGCAGAAAAATGCCCGGTGCACAAATTGATGACCGCGGTAGACGTGCAAGTATCCACCCTGGTGGTGCGCCCAGCCTGAGTCCGAGCCGCCGAAGCCGGCCTACCGGTGTCTGACTCCCGAAGGGTGTCAGACACCCCCACGGCCAGCGCAACAACCCGAGTCCCAGCCGCCGAAGCCGGCATATCGCACCTACCGGTGTCTGACTCCCGAAGGGTGTCAGACACCATCAGGCATTCAGCCTTCCATGCCCGCCGTCACGGTGGAAAACCCTGCGTCGACATGGGTGATTTCGCCCGTGACGCCGGCCGCCAGATCGGACAGCAAGAACGCCGCCACGTTGCCGACTTCTTCGATTGTGACGTTGCGGCGCAGCGGCGCGTGGCTTTCGACGAACTTCAGAATGGCCGAGAAGTCCTTGATGCCGCTGGCGGCCAGCGTCTTGATGGGGCCGGCCGAAATGCCATTGGCGCGGATGCCTTGCGGGCCGAGCGCCGAGGCCAGGTAGCGCACGCTGGCCTCCAGCGACGCCTTGGCCAGGCCCATGGTGTTGTAGTTGGGAACGACGCGCTCGGCGCCCAGGTAGGTCAGCGTCAGCACGGACGCCTGGCGGCCTTGCATCAGGGGCAGCGCCGCCTTGGCCATTGCCGGGAAACTGTACGCCGAAATGTCGTGCGCGATGCGGAAGCTCTCGCGCGACAGGCCGTCCAGGAAGTTGCCGGCAATGGCTTCACGCGGCGCGAAACCGATGGAATGCACCAGGCCGTCTAGCCCATCCCAGCGCTTGCCCAGTTCGGCGAAGGCGGCTTCGATCTGGCTGTCTTCGGCGACGTCACAGGGCAGCACGATGTCGCTGCCGAATTCGGCGGCGAATTCGCCTACACGGTCTTTGAAACGATCGCCCACATAGGTGAAGGCCAGTTCGGCGCCCTGCTGGTGGCAGGCCTGCGCGATGCCGTAGGCAATGGATCGGTTGGAAAGCACCCCGGTAACCAGGATGCGCTTGCCGGCGAGAAAACCCATGTGTGTTGTCCTTAGAATCCGTGCGGAAGGCCGCTATTTTAGAGCGTATCGGCGCAAGGCAGGCCTGGGCCCGCCCCGGTTCGCATCAGCCCCGCGCGTCGGTGCCGGGGATACGCAGTTGCGAGCCTATTTTCAGGTTGGTGCCCTTCAGGTTGTTCAGCGCGCGCAGCGTGTCGACGGTCGTGCCGTAGCGGCGGGCCAGCGCGAACAGCGTGTCGCCGGCCCGGACTTTGTGGGCCCGCACGTTGGGGCGGCTGCTGCGGCGGGCAGAGGGCGAGGTGCGCGCCGGCGCCGGCTCCAGCGCGCCGGCAGGCGTGGACAACGACGCAAGTTGCACCCCGGCCGGCTGCCCGCTGCTGGGCACCAGCAACGTGCCGCCGCTGGCCGTCTTGCGGCGGGCAGGCACGCCGTTGGCCCGGCGCAGCTCGGCTTCGGAAATGCCGTGGCGCTTGGCGATGGCTGCATACGACTCGCCGCGGCGCGGCTGGTATACCTTCCAGGAACTCAGGTCGCCCTTGTAGGCCAGCAGGTTGGCGTTGAAGGTCGCCACGCGGTCGGTGGGCAGCAGCAACGTCGGCTGGTGTTCGCCGCGGATGACCGGGCGGTTGTAGGATGGGTTCAGCGCCTTGAATTCTTCAAGCGGCATCTCGGCCAGGCGCGCCGCAACCTCGACGTCGATGTCGCGGTTCTTGCGCACCATGGCGAAATACGGGGAATTTTCAACGGGGGGCAGCGCAACGGCGTACTTGCGGGGGTTGGCGATGATGTTCTTGATGGCCTGCAGCTTGGGAACGTAGTTGCGCGTTTCTTCGGGCATGTCCAGCGACAGGTAGTCCGATGGACGGCCGGCCGCCTCGTTTTTTGCCATGGCCCGCTGCACCGAACCTTCGCCCCAGTTGTACGAGGCCAGGGCCAGGTACCAGTCGCCCTGCATTTCGAACAGTTTTTCCAGATAGTCCAGCGCCGCGTAGGTCGATGCGATGGGGTCGCGGCGTTCGTCGCGCCACCAGTCTTGTTTCAGGTTGAAGTACTGGCCCGTGGTGGGCACGAACTGCCACAGGCCCGAAGCTTGCGAGCGGGACAGCGCCGTGGGGTTGTAAGCGCTTTCCACGAACGGCAGCAGGGCCAGTTCGGTGGGCAGGCCGCGGCGGTTGACTTCGTCAACAATGAAATAAAGGTACTTGCCCGCGCGTTCGGCCATGCGTTGCACGGATTCGGGGTGCGCCGCGTAGTAGTCGGTCCATTCCTGTGCAAGCTGGGTGTTCAGGTTGGGGATGGCGAAACCGCGGCGGATGCGATCCCAGGCGTCGGCGGGCGGGCTCGTGAGGTCGACAGTGCGGGATGTGTCCTGGGCCACATAGGGCCCTTGATTGGCAGCGTCGACCGCCTGTACCGGTTGGCGAGCGGTGCCGGCGCAGCCGGCGAGCAAGGCAAGAACAATAGGTAGCAGTAGTCGTAACAGGGTCATCAGGGGGCGGTCACTTGAAATTGTTCTTCCAGAGGCGCAGGGCGGCGAATACGGCCACGGGGGTGTCGAGCACACCTTCGGCCTGCTGCGATGCTGCCCTGGCAACCTCGGCTTGCTGGGTACGCATGAACGGATTCGTGTCCAGCTCCAGCCGCAGCGTGGACGGCAGGGTGGGACGGCCTTCATCACGTAATTGCCGGGCCTGCCGATACCACTGTTGCAGCTTGCGGTTGGCGGGTTCCACCGCCATGGCCCAGCGCAAGTTGGCTAGAGTGTACTCGTGTGCGCAGCATACCTGTGTATCGGCCGGTAATGCAGCGAATTTTTGCAGAGATGCGTGCATTTGTTCAGGAGACCCTTCGAACAGCCGGCCGCAGCCCCCCGCAAACAGCGTGTCGCCGCAGAACAGCACGGGCTCCTGCCCGGCTGCCCGGCCATGGTAGGCGATGTGGCCGGCCGTATGGCCGGGCACATCCAGCACCGATAGATCCAGGTCAAGCTCCGGCAGGGCCACCCGGTCGCCCTCGGACAGGCGCACGTCGCAGTGCGGCAGGTTCTCGCGGGCCGGCCCGTATACGGTTGCAGGCGCATGCCGCAGCAGTTCCAGCACGCCTCCGACATGGTCGCCGTGATGATGGGTGAGTAGAATGGCGCGCAACTGCAGGCCACTTTGGGCCAGCATGTCCAGCACCGGGCCGGCTTCGCCGGGGTCGACCACTGCCGCCTGGCCGTCGCGCACAATGGCCCAGATATAGTTGTCGGAAAACGCCGGCAGCGGCATGACAGAGCCGCGGGGCGGGGGCATGGCTGGCTTCATTTCAGGAACTCACTTTGACCGAACAGACTCCGCCGATTGTAGAACTGGCCGAATGGTTCCAGACCCCGCCGGGCGAATACGTGCTGGCCTGGGAACGCGCGCAGTTCGACGCCATCGTGGCGGATGTGTTCGGATACTACGCCTGGCAGTCCGGGCTGGCGGATATCAATCTGCTGCAGGCCAACCGCATGCCCTTCAAGGGCTGGGTGGGCACCGAGATGCCCGCGCCCGAACAGGCCGCGCAATGGCAAGGCTGCGTGCTGGCCCGCCCCGACGCGCTGCCCTTCGAATCGCAGAGTGTCGACCTGCTGCTGCTGCCCCATGCGTTCGAATGCACCGACGCGCCGCACGATGTGCTGCGCGAGGCCGAGCGGGTGCTGGTGCCCGAAGGCCGGCTCGTGATCTCGGGTTTCAATCCATGGAGCCTGTGGGGAGCGCGCAACCGCATGCCGGGCATGGAGCCGTGGCTGCCGCACGCGCCGTCCGCTCAGGTATCCTTGCCGCGCCTGAAAGACTGGCTGAAGCTGTTGTCGTTCGATGTCGGGCCCGGCCGCTTCGGCTGCTACAGCCCGGCGTGCCGGACCGATAAATGGCTGCGACGCTGGAATTTCATGGAAGCCTACGGCCGGCGCTGGTGGGCCGTGGGCGGGGCGGTTTATGTCGTGTCTGCCGTCAAGCGCGTGGCCGGCATGCGGCTGATCGGGCCCGCCTGGAAGAAATCGCGGCGCAAGCGCGCCCGTGCGGCATCCGTGGCGGTCAACCGCCAGGCGGGGCCGGGCAAAACCTGAGGCATATGGGCGCTCGCGCGCCTTTCATGCCTGCTACACATTCATACGATGCAAACTGACAGCAATAACGACGGCCCGCAGGTCGAGATGTGGACAGACGGGGCCTGCAAGGGCAACCCCGGGCCGGGAGGCTGGGGCGTGCTGATGCGCGCCGGGGCCCACGAAAAAACCCTGCATGGCGGCGAGCCCAACACCACCAACAACCGCATGGAACTCCTGGCGGTAATCGAAGGCCTGCGCACGCTCAAGCGGCCGTGCAAGGTGCTGATACATACCGACTCGCAATACGTCATGAAGGGCATGACCGAATGGCTGGCCAACTGGAAGCGGCGCGGCTGGCTTACGGCAGACAAAAAACCGGTAAAGAACGCCGAGCTGTGGCAGGCGCTGGACGAGCAGGTCGGGCGCCACCAGGTCGCCTGGCGCTGGGTGCGGGGCCACGCTGGCGACCCGGGCAACGAGCGCGCGGACGCGCTGGCCAACCAGGGCGTGCTGACCGTGGCGCGGGGCCGGCGCTGACGCATACTGGGGATTACCCCAATCGCAAGGCATCCTGCGTACCGGTAGTCCCGTAGTTGTGCCAGTATGTAAGAGCTGGTGCTACAGTGCCAGGCTCGCTTCTCACTGACGCGCCCGGACCGCACCGTGCCGGGCGGCTCCGATGCATTCCCGAATCGCATGAAAAAAGTAGTTCTGCTGACCGCGGCCGCGGCCGGGCTCGCCGCGGGCGCTGTCCTGGGATATCTGGCGCCCCGCTGGCTCGATGCCCCGGCCGACATCGCCGCGCCGGCGGCGCCCGCCGCCGCGTCGGCGCCGACGGCCATTCGCGTGGAAGTCGCACCCGTCCAGCAATTGACCTTCCCCCGGGGGATATCCGCGGTTGGCAGCCTGCGCTCGGATGAGTCGGTAATGCTGCGTCCGGAGGTGGCGGGCCGTATCGAGCATATAGATTTCCAGGAAGGCCAGCCGGTAGGGCAAGGCCAGGTGCTCGTGCGCCTGGACGATTCGGTGCCCCGCGCCGAACTCGACCAGGCCCGCGCCAACCTGGCGCTGGCGCAAAGCCATTATCGGCGCGCGGTCGATCTGCAGGGGCGCGGCTTTGTCAGCCAGCAGGCGCGCGACGAGGCGGCCAGCAACCTCAAGGTGCAGCAGGCGGCCGCCGCGCTGGCCCAGGCGCGCCTGGACAAAATGACCATACGCGCCCCGTTTGCCGGCATCGTGGGGTTGCGCAACATGTCGGTCGGCGACTACGTCGACCAGGGGCAAGACCTGGCACCGCTCGAAGCCATCGACCCGTTGAAAGTCGACTTCCGCATTCCGGAAATGTATTTCGGCAAGGTGCGCGTCGGCCAGGACATGACGGTGCGGCTGGATGCGCTGCCGGGCGAAGAGCGCGAAGGCCGCGTCTATGCGGTCAGCCCGTTGGTCGATGCCGGGGGGCGCTCGATCCTGATACGCGCCACGGTGCCCAATCCGGATTCGCGGCTGCGCCCCGGCATGTTTGCGCGCGTGCAGCTGCGGTTTGGCGCCGACCAGGTGCTGGCCGTGCCCGAGGCGGCGCTGGCGCCGTCCGGGCAGAACCAGTACGTGTTCAGTGTGCGCGACGGCAGGGCGCACCGCGCCGAGGTCACCCTGGGCGAACGCCGCGACGGCAAGGTCGAGATCCTGACCGGCGTTGCGGCCGGCGAACAGGTCGTGGTGGCCGGGTTCCAGCGCTTGACCGACGGCGCGCCCGTTGAGATCGTCAAGCCCGCCGCCGCGGGCGCCCCCGGGACGCCGCGCTCATGATCCTGTCCGAAGTCTGCATCAAGCGGCCGGTGTTCGCATCGGTGCTGTCGCTGATCATCGTGCTGATCGGCCTGATTTCGTATACGCGCCTGACCGTGCGCGAGTACCCGAACATCGACGAGCCGATTGTCTCGGTCAACACCACCTACAAGGGCGCGTCGCCAGAAGTGATCGAATCGCAGGTCACCAAGCCGCTCGAAGACCAGCTTGCGGGTATCGAGGGCGTCAATGTCATGACCTCGCGCAGCCGCACCGAACGCAGCCAGATCAATATCAAGTTCGACCTGTCGCGCGACCCGGACGCCGCCGCGGCCGAAGTGCGCGACAAGGTCTCGCGGGCCCGCCGCTACCTGCCCGACGAAATCGACGAACCCATCATCGGCAAGGTCGAGGCCGATTCGCTGCCCATCATCTACATCGCCGTCGAATCCGGGTCGCTTTCGGCGATCCAGACATCCGACTACATCAATCGCTACATCAAGACGCGGCTTTCCGTGCTGCCCGGCGCGGCCGAGGTGCGCGTGTATGGCGAGCGGCTGCCTTCCATGCGCATCTACGTCGATCGCGACAAGCTGGCGGCCTATAACCTTACCGTCCAGGATGTCGAGACTGCGCTGGCCAGCCAGAACGTAGAGATTCCGGCAGGCCGCATCGAATCGCGCGACCGGGAATTCTCGGTGGTTTCGTCCACCGACCTGCAGACGCCGCCGCAGTTCGCGGCCATTGTGGTGGCCAACGTCAAGGGTTACCCGGTCAGGCTGAGCGACGTGGCCAGGGTGGAGATCGGCGCGGCCGAAGACCGCATCCTGTCGCGCTTCAATGGCAGGCCCGCCATCAACATCGGCCTGACGCGGCAGTCCACCGCCAACCCGCTGGATCTGTCCAAGGCGGTGCGCGAAGAAATCGCCCAGCTCAACGAAACCCTGCCGCCCGGCATGAAACTGAACATCGCCTACGATTCGTCGGTGTTCATCGAGCAATCGATCCAGTCGGTGTTCCAGACCATAGGCGAGGCCATCGTCCTGGTCGTGCTGGTGATCTTCTTCTTCTTGCGCAACCTGCGCGCCAGCATCATTCCCATCGTCACGATCCCCGTGTCGCTGATCGGCGCGTGCGGGCTGATGTACCTGTTCGGCTTCTCGGTCAACACGCTGACACTGCTGGCCATGGTGCTGGCCATTGGCCTGGTGGTCGACGATGCCATTGTGGTGCTCGAGAACATCTTCCGCCATATCGAAGAGGGCATGTCACCCAGGCAGGCGGCTTTCCGCGGCTCCAAAGAAATCGGTTTTGCCGTGGTGGCCATGACGCTGACACTGGTAACCGTGTACGCGCCGCTGGCGTTCGCCACCGGGCGAACGGGGCGGCTGTTCATCGAGTTTGCGCTGACGCTGGCCGGGGCGGTGCTGGTATCGGGCTTCGTGGCCCTGACGCTCACCCCCATGATGTGCTCGGTATTGTTGCGCCACGAACCCCGCCACAATCGCTGGTACAACATGGTGGAGGGCTGGCTCGAAAGCCTGGCGCTGGGCTATCGCCGATCGCTGGCGCTGGCGTTGCGGCATCGGGCCGTCGTGGTGGGCGTGGGACTGGCCGTGGCGGCCGCCAGCGGCGTGCTGTTTTCCGTGGTCAAGAGCGAACTCGCGCCGGTCGAAGACCGTGGCGTGATATTCGGCCTGGTCTCGGCGCCCGAAGGCGCCACGCTGAACTACACGCTGGACAGCATGCTCGAACTCGAGCAGTTCTATGACCAGATTCCCGAAGGCGCGGCCCACCAGGTGTCGGTAGGGTTTCCCACCGTCAGTGACGGCACGGCCATTCTGCGCCTGAAGCCCTGGGACCAGCGCGACCGCAAGCAGCAAGACATCGCGCTCGAGCTGCAGCCCAAGTTCGCCGGGTTGCCGGGCGTCAGGGCGTTTCCCACCAATCCGCCATCGCTTGGCCAGTCGGCCCGTTCCAAGCCGGTGGAATTCGTGATCATGAGCCAGGCGTCATACGCCGAACTGGCCAAGCTCGTCGACGTTTTTACGGCCGAGCTGCGCAAGTATCCCGGCCTGGTCAACCTGGACACCGACCTGCGCCTGAACACGCCCGAACTGCGGGTACAGGTCGACCGAGACAAAATGGCCGACGTCGGCGCCGGGGTGGACGTGGTCGGCCGCACCCTGGAATCGATGCTGGGCGGCCGGCAGGTCACCCGCTACAAAGACCAGGGCGAACAATACGACGTGATCGTGCAGGTGCTGCCGCGCGACCGTGCCAATCCCACCGACATCTCGGGCATTTACGTGCGCACCCGCGAGGGCGGCATGGTGCAGCTGGACAACCTGCTGTCCGTGCACGAAAGCGTGTCGCCGCAGTCGCTCAACCACTTCAACCGGCTGCGCGCGGTCAAGGTCGAAGCCGCGGTCGCGCCGGGCTACGCCCTGGGCGAAGTGCTGGAACACATGCACGACGTGGCGCGACGCGTGCTGCCGCATACCGTCGTCACCGATCTGGACGGGCAGTCGCGCGAATTCCGCGATTCTTCGGGCAGCATCTACCTGGTATTCGCCATGGCGCTGGCCTTCATCTATCTGGTGATGGCGGCGCAGTTCGAAAGCTGGCGCAATCCGTTCATCATCATGCTGTCGGTGCCCCTGTCCATGACGGGCGCGCTGCTCGCGCTGTGGGCCAGCGGCGGAACGCTGTCCATCTATAGCCAGATCGGCCTGATCACGCTGGTGGGCCTGATCACCAAGCACGGCATCCTGATCGTGGAATTCGCCAACCAGTTGCGCGACGAGGGCCGCGAGCTGGTGGACGCCGTCACCGAAGCCAGCGTCCTGCGCTTGCGCCCCATACTGATGACCACGGGCGCCATGGTGCTGGGCACGCTGCCCCTGGCGGTTTCGCAAGGCGCCGGCGCGGAGTCGCGCCAGCAGATAGGGTGGGTGCTGGTCGGCGGGCTGATGCTGGGTACACTACTGACTTTGTACGTCGTGCCCGTGGCCTACTCGTTGGTGGCCGCAGCGCGCCGCAAGTCCGGCCAGGCAGGCCCGGCCGCTCATCCTCACAGCCACGGTACGCCCCCCGTAACCAAGTAGCCACAATGCGTCAGATCATTTTCGATACCGAAACCACCGGCCTGGATCCCGCCCAGGGGCACCGCATCATCGAGATCGGTTGCGTCGAGATCATCAACCGCACCGTTACCGGCAACACCCTGCACCTTTACCTGAACCCGGACCGCGACAGCGATCCGGAAGCCCTGGCGGTGCACGGCCTGACCACCGAATTCCTCGCCGACAAGCCCCGTTTCGCCGAGGTGGCCGACCAGTTCCTGGACTTCATCCGGGGCGCCGAGCTCATCGCGCACAACGCCTCGTTCGACGTGAAGTTCTTCAATGCCGAGCTGGCCAGCATCGGGCGCGGCGAGCTTGCCGCACATTGCGGCCAGATCACCGATTCGCTGCTGCACGCCCGCAGCCTGTACCCCGGCAAGCGCAATTCGCTCGACGCCCTGTGCGACCGTTACGGCATCTCCAACGCGCACCGCACCCTGCACGGCGCCTTGCTCGACTCACAATTGCTGGCCGAAGTCTGGCTGGCGATGACGCGCGGCCAGGATGCGCTGCTCATCGACGTGGACGACACCGCCCAGACGGGCGGCGCGGGGCTGGCCCTTGGCGCTTTCGACGGATCGGTGCTTCCCGTGGTGTACGCCACCGACGCAGAGCTGGCCGAGCACGACGAATACCTGTCCGCCCTGGACAAGGCCGCCGGCGGCACCAGCGTATGGCGCGCGCTGACCGAACCGCAGGCCGAAGCCGCATAAAGCGCCTTGCGAACGAAGCAGGGCCGCGTGTTTGCACGGCCTTTAAAGGCTGTGCTAGAATTTCGCCTCTTTGGGTGGTTAGCTCAGTGGTAGAGCACTGCCTTCACACGGCAGGGGTCACAAGTTCGAACCTTGTACCACCCACCAGGATATCCAAAGAAATCAAGGGCTTAGCCGGATCGGCTAGGCCCTTTTTCTTTGCGTACTCAAAAAGTACTCAAAAAGCAGAGTGTGGAATAAGCCAGTACCTAAAACGATTGTTGCTAGGATGAATCTATTTATGCTTGACTGATTCCAACTGTGACAATATGGTGCTTCCACTGGGTTTCATGAAGCCCACGTCGTGGGCTGGCCCAGATGGAGACAAACCATGGCAATTCCCCTCGGAAGCACCGCTAAGACGGGCGAAACGTGCCCTGAAAGCGGAGTATGGCAACCTGTTGGATACAACACCACGGCGCCCATAGCAAAAGGCAACCGGATGCCGCCGTATGACGGCAAAGCTGTAACTTGGAAGCTTATAAAGTACGCCTAACCCGTATCGCATTACCGGCGGGCGGCCGGCCCGCCGGCAAATCGAGAAATAGCATGGAAAAAGAACCCATCAGGTTTATCGGTGGCCCCAATGACGGCCAGTCTGTCACCCCGAAAGAGCCCATTGTGCCCGGGATGGTGATGCTAGGACCGGCGAATCACGGCTACACCCTGAAGCAATTCGAAGTTCCCAACCCCAAGACTGGCGAGTCAGAGAAGATTGCCTGTTATGTCTCGGATGCCCTGGCGCCGGGAGAGGCGGAAAGGCTGGTCGAGAAGATCCTGCCCTTCCGGACCTGACGATCACGTTACCCGCAGCCGCGCCCCGTCGCCCACGGCCTCGTTAATGGCCTCGATCAAGCCGCGCACAGATTTCTGGTCGTAGCGGTCGCCCTGTAGGCTGATGTTGACCACCGGGGACTCGGCCTTCGAGCCAGATCCGCCCGATTTGCTTGGGCCGCTGGCGATCGCATCGCTCGGCTTTGAGTAGGCTCCCCCAGCAACACCGCCGCCGCCGCCGAATTGCGTGTTCTTGATCGACGCGATCTGAGCGGCTGTAGCAGCCGCAGCCGTGGCAGCGAAAGCTGCGCCTAGTACGGGCCCGCCGATTTCAGCGCCAGCCTCATATGAGTGCGTAATAGCAGCCCGTGCGGACAGCAACGCCTGGGCGATAGCGGCCACCTTCCCGATCTGGAACATCTTTTTGTTCCCGCTGTCCATGAGGGAGGCCAAGTTGCCGAGCATCCCGTCCATGACCGCAACCCGCTTCGAACGCTCTTGCTCGGCCAGCTTCTGCCGCTCTTTGGATGCCTTCTCGTCAATGGCGGTCAGGTTGTCCTGCGCCATTTGCGCCAGGTCGGCCTCCATCTGCTGGTATTCCTGATCGCTGATCAGCTTCTTTTCCCGCGCCTCAGCGAGCAGTTCCTGGCGCTCATAGAACGCTTCCAGCTCCAGCTCGGTCTCGCTCTTGAACAGGTCGCGCAGGGCATCCAGGCGGTTTTGCAGGCCGTCGTTGTTGTCCCCCTTGCCCTTGCCCTTGTCCTTGCCTTTCTCCAGTGGGGCGCCAGCGCCTTCTCCACCTTGCCCGTAACCCGACAGCAGGTCGGCCATAACCTTGCCGGTATCTTCGGCACGTTGGCGCACTCCTGCAAAGAACTCGTCCACCTGGGACAACGCCGACGGAGCGTCGACCAGATCCTGCAGATTGAGTTTGGAGTCGAGCAGCATGGCCTCGGCCATCTTGATCGATTCGCTCATCCCCTTAAGAAAATCTGAGTCAGCCGCTCGCGGCAGCGCAGGAATATCGATGCCTGGGATATTGTTGGCTGCGGAGATTGCCTTGTTTAATGCGTCAACCGCAAAGTCGCCGAGCGCCGCAATCGCGGCGGTAGCGGCTTCCATAGCCTTGGCAATACCGAGAGCCACCGTGCGGCCAACGATCTCCACGCCGGCTAGGGCGATTTTGAGGGCGTGGTAGCCGTCCATTAGCGCCGCTACGGCTTTTGCGGCGAGCTCCATGCCAGATACTACCGCCTCGCCGAATTTCTTCGCGTTGACGCCGCTTTGTGTGAATCTGTGGGACAGCTCCAGGATAAGGGGCGCCACCTGGACGGCAATCTGGTTCTTGATCGCCTCCATGGTCTTGTTCATCTTGGCGAAGGCCGCGTCAGCCGCAACCAGCTGGCCCACCTCGATCTCCGAAAGAACGATGCCCAGCTGCTGAGCTTCCGCGGACATGTCCTTGATAGCCTGGCCGTTGTCGCGCAGCAGCGGGATAAGGGCCGTGGCGTCGGACGCCATGGCCTCCATGTAGAAGGTCAGCTCCTGCTGGGAGGCGCCAGCCTTGACCAGCGAGTCGTAGTAAAGCTGGAGCGCCTGCGGGCCGGACAGATTTCGGAAGGCGTTGGCGGTCAGGTTCACCCTAGGGGCGATCTGCTCGAAGAAGTCCTTCATCGGGCCGCCACCAGTCGAGTTGAACTCGCCCACTCGCTCGTTAACGTCCTTCAATATGTCCGACAGCTTGCCCTGCTCGACGCCGAAGTTACGCGCCGCATAGGCCAGCCCCTGGAATTCTTCCATTCCGGTATTGGCTAGCCGGGACAGGTTGGCCAGCTCGCGGGCGTTCTTGGCCGCACTGGAGGTGAAAGTCACGAGGGCGGCAGCAGCGCCCGCCACAGCAGCGCCCACAGCCGCCATGCTGGCGGTGGCGGCCGTTGCCACCGTACCGAAGTTGTTTAAGGCGCCCTTCGCCCGTGAAAGTCCTTGATCGAGGCCGCTGGTGTCGGCCCCTATGCGGACATATACGCCGCCAATCTGGCTACCTGCTGCGCCTGTTGCCATTATTCATCATCCCTTCAAGTCGTTCTACATCGGCCCGCGTGAGGGTTCCGGCGTAGTCGGTCTTGGGGTCTTTGGGCCGCTCAAGCTCGTATATGCGCCACCACTCAGCTGGCGTCATGCCCCAAAACTCGCTCGGGGCAATCTTCCAGCCGCGTACCGCGATGTCGTAAAAGGCGCCCCAATCTACGCTTTGCGTCGGCGCGTAGTCTTGGGGCTCGCCACGTTTCCCGCGTTAGGCCGGGCCGGGAAGGCTGCCACCACAACCGCCTGGGCCATGTTGGAAATCGCGCCGGGGTCGCCGTGGATCATTTCGGCGTACACATCTTCGCCCGTCACCTTAACGCCTGCCGTTTGCAGCATTACGGCAACCGCCGTGGCCACGTGAGACAGGCGGACGTCGCCCTCCGCCAGCTGGGCAGCCAGCGTGGCCAGGGACACCTTGCCCTCGATACGGTTAATCAGTTCCATCGTGGGCTTGATGCGATGCTCTTCGCCCTTCCAGCCAACCGTGATTTCCTGAAAAATTGCCGTCATGATCAATTCCTATTCCGCAGAAAAACTTTTTTTCTGCACGTTTATGAAAAGAAAGCCCCCCGCGCGGTTTCCGGCCCCCCGTTGGTCAACTTTCGACCCGCCCCTCCTGTCTGCTCGCGAAGGATGGCGGCCACCGGGTCTAGGCCGATCGTGTGACAGGTCACACGTCTTGGTCCCCGCGCCGCCTCTGGGGGTTTTGCTGAGTCGTGGCACTCGCCCAGTAATCCACGGCCGCCCTCTCGGAGAACCGAACCCGGCGGCGGGGGTGAACATCAGTTGCTCGTCACGCCAAGATCGAGTTCGTAGATCGCGCCGGTATCCAGAACCTCCAGGCCCGCACGCAGCTCGCCAAGGATGGCCACCAGGTTGCGGGTGAAGTAGTCCTTGTGGCTGTTGCTCAGCATCACGCTCGGAGTCTGACGATCCAGTACCGTCGTGAAGCTGGTGTCGACCGTCAGCGCCGTACCCTGAGCAATGCTGGGCGTGGTCACAATGGGCGTGTTCCACAGCGCCGGGGGCAGCGGCATAGTCGGCGACCCAAAGAGGTATTCCTCCTCGGTGGCCGTCTTGGTGATCTGCAGGCGGAACCAGTCCAACGGGTTCATGATGACCAGGTTCGGTTGATAGCCGGAATCGAGCTGGGTAACCAACGACTCGCCGATGCGATCCGCGGGGGTGGCGCCGATCACCGGAGTGAAGGCGGTGGCCAGGGCGAGAAAGCCCTTGATCTTGCCTTGTGCACCAGTGCCGTTGATCAGTTGATGCTCCAGTCGGCTCAGCAACTTGTTGCGGATCATCCCGTCGATCGCCGACCGGAGGGCAGCGTGATCGCCCAATACCTGGCTCGAGGCAGTCGTGTGCGCCGCGATGGTCGCAATCTCAGCGCGGACCAGCGTACCGTCGACGTCGATCTCGGCCTTTTCGTCGCCTTCCAGATCCTGCTCGCTGGCGTCACCCGTAGCAGTCAGTTGGACATACTCGGATGCGTCCGCGGTCACAGGGCGGCTGGGCAACACGTCGAGCAAGCGCAAGGGGCGCTGTACCGGCGTGACAAATCCCCGGCGCTCCGGCTGGCTGGGAACGGAGCTATCAGAGCTGGTCCCGGCGCCGTCATTCGTCAGTGCCGCACGGATCGGCGCATCCAACTTCATCCGGCAGGTGCCAACGTTCCAGTCCTTCAGGCTGGCGTAGGCCGAATTGCCATCTATCTCGTCCAGCACACGGGATCCGATGCTTTGGACAGACAAGCCACCCGCGGCGCTAAATCCTGCGCCGCCGCCCTTCACCACGAGCTGCTCCACAGCTTGCACTCGGGCATTGACCTCGTCTATTTGCTCTTTCGTTTTGTTGGAGTAGGCCTTCAGGTCAACGCCAACCTGCTTTAGGTCTGCTTGGACCTGGCGATACTCGCGTGCGATGGGGCTATCTTCTTGGGGCATATTCAACCTCGTTAACTGTGCACGCTGGGAGCGCGTGTTATGAGGTCAGAATACCGGCCGAGGCGATCAAATCAGATGCGGAGGCTGGCGGCTGGTGCTTCCCAATGCCGCCAGCGTTAACCCAATGTTGCCTCAATGAAGCTGGGGTTGTTTTGCGTCCACAGACACCAACGTTTGGCGGTCGGCGGGTTCTCCTAATTCGAGAGCCACGGTGCTATTGCCACCGACACGCAGGCTGAAAGACACGGTAAGCACCGCGCCGCTGCTGAAAGCTTTCGCGATCCGCTGCCTGTCGTTCGGCGGCAGGGCATCCAACAGCTCATCAACGGCGCCCGATGCGGTGGTAGCGAAGTTCTTTACTTTCTGCATTTGCATCCATCCTCCAGTATTTGAAAGTTCGAAGGTAGGCGGTCACCTTGCGCCGCAACGGTAGGCGCCCGCATATGGTTCCGTGCGGAACCTCTTTTGCCGCTCGCCTGGCTATCGACCGAGAGGCCCCTTTGTCGAATTGAATATGGTCGACAAACTCTCGGCGGTACTCCCGCACCAGGATCTCTTGAAATCTCATATCAACATTTCCTCCCTTGCTGCCTCTATCCACTCGGCCAAATCGCTAATCCGATAGCTATAGCTGGTTCCAGAGAAGGGCCGCCGATAGTTGGCGGGACCAGCCCCCGTATAGCGCAGGTTCCTCAAGCTACCGCGCTCGTATCCGATGAGTGCTGCGGCCACGTGCTCATTGACGCGACCGTCCTCCGAAATATCCGCGCCCATACGCTTGGCCGCTTCAGTAAGCACCTGCTCCGTTCGGGCGATGCGCTGTTCACGAGACATAGCAGTCCCTCCGGTGACTGAATGTTGATGATGTTGGTTCAGCATGGCGCCACTCCCGTGGCAGCACGGTTAGCGCACGTTTCGTACGCACTCAGTGAGTACTCAGTGAGTGTCACGGCTATGTCACGCAGTGTCACGCCGTCCGCTTGCGATGCCGACGCAATGCGAACGCAATGCGAATGCATGCGAACGCGGCCAGAAACCCACCGGGTTATCGCCGGGTTTCCATCGCGTGACGTCACGGTAACGTCACTAGCGTTACCGGGCCGTTTGGGGCCGTTTGCAGTCCCTACCCTAGAAACAGGCAGCGCCATGCGGTCACGATGCTGGCGCCACAGATGGCTACTTCTATACCTTGTCCCATTTCGGGATTGATTAAACATTGACCACCTCTCTATGGGCATCGATCCCATTTCGGGATTGATCAGGCATGTATCGGCCCTCCTATCGATCCCATTTCGGGATTGATTCCCCTGGGGAGGGGTTTTTCATCAATCCCATTTCGGGACTGAACAAACTGTTTTTCGCGCCCCTCGTTTGGGTCGATGGCTCCCGCCTCAATGGTCAGGAAATTCAGGTACGGCCAAGCCCTTGGGTCTACGTCCATGGTCTTTTCGTAATCGAGAGCCAGCCACGTCACGCCGACCCATTCCGCGGTGCGCGGTGGTTTCCCCTTGCGAGTCACCAGAACAAAGGGGGTTGCCAACAGTTCATGCTTCGCCTTGTCCAGCTTTCGTGCGCTGGTCCAGCCATACCTCTGCATTGCGACGAAAGACACGCACAGCCTCCCGTTGTTCTTGCCGGTGAATTGCATAAGTAGGTCGATCAGCAGGGCGCGCGCAGCAGACGGCAACTCCCGGTAAGCCAGGCTTTCCAGCACCGGTACCGGGATCGCCACGAACTTGAATGGCAACGCGCCCTTGCGATGATCGCGTTTAGCCATTCCCCCTCCTGTTCCAGGCCTGGGTTGCGGCGTCCTCCCCCAGCATCGCCCAAGAGGCCATGCCGCAGTCGTACGCATTGCAGCGCACCTGGAACCACAGAGGCGCGTTTCGCATCGGCCTCAGGGTGGCAGGTCCCCCGCAATGCGCGCAGGGCTTCAGGGATCGCTGGAGTTCGCTCAGATGGCGGGTCTTCATTGCACCCCCACCAGCCGATAGCGCTTCACCCGGCAGGACTTGCCGAAGCGTGTAGGCACTTCCTCCCATTCGTCATGAATGACATAGCCTTCATCGCGCAGCTGCGCCACAGTGCTGGGCAAGCAGTGATCGCCCATGCGCTCGGCCTCGAAGCGGTTCAGGCTGCGGGACCGGAGTGCGGCCAGGATGGAATCTTTCTTTGTCATCATGGGGCAAGCTCCTTGCAGCGTGAGAGCAGCCCATCAAGGGCGTCCAGCTTGTTCCCCAAGGCCATCTTGCCGAGAGCTACAAGGTTTTCGAGCTTAGGCGTGTCTGCTTCCTCCCCGATGAGTTCGATTAACAGTAGGGCGCAAATCATGTCCTCCCGATGATCGGTAAGGCGACTGCGCCGCTCGTTGAGAACGGGATTTTGGATAACGGTTGCCATGGCCATCACTCCACCCTGTCCATCGGCTCAAGCGGCAGCGTAGAAACCCTCCAGGTCCGATCCATGGCGATGGCGAAACCGCCGCACGCCTGGGCAACCTTGCGAGCCTCCAATCTGGCGCCCAGGTAGCTGTGAATCTCGGCCAGCCACTCATCGGGCCAGGGCTGAGCGCTCAAATGACTGATCAGATCCCTATAGAGGTTGAGAATCGACTCATCGTGAGCCACGGGCGCAACGGAAACGGAGCCATCGGCGTTCTTCCGGACGAGGGCCGCACGGGCGCCTTCGGGGTAGTCGAATTGAGTCTTAGCCATGACGCACCCCCGCGATGAAATCGGCCAGGCCGCGGGCGAAGCCAGCGTCAAACTCTTGGCAAGCCTGCGGGAAATCGGAAGGTGCGGCGCCAGTGATGTGCTGGGCGCGCTGAAGGTCGCGGAATACGCAGAGCGTGTGGCCATGCTGCGCGAACCAGGTAAAGGCCGCTTTCCGGCCAGCATCGAACGGGTTAATATTCATCAAAGTAGACTCCTTGCGTGGGAACTCTGCTATTCCGGCCTCACCAGCGTTGCCGCGCTTGGTGGGGCTTTTCGTTTGGGCGCTCATTACGAGTCCGCCCGGGATCGGACGCCGCGAGGGCGCGATTCAAGCCAGGCGAGAACCTCGGATCGCTTCCAGGCCAGGCGGCGCGGGCCCAACTGGTATGGCTCCGGAAAGCCGCCGTTTTTCATGGCTGAATACAGCTGTGTAACCGACATGCTGGTCATCTTGAGGACGACGGGCCGGGGGTCGAATGTCGCTTCAGGCGGGAGGTTGAAAGGTTGGGCTTGCAAGTAACTAATCTCTGGCATTTGAGCCTCACGTTTGTGGTTTCGCAGTGTCGAAATGTCCTGCTTGCCTCCATTGTTCCGATCGTTGGCGAAAAAGGCAAGTACTATTGAGTACTGTGGAACATCGCGCAGGAGGAAAATGTGGCTGATATGCAAAAAAAGCGCCCAATGGGCAGGCCGAAAAAGGATCCCCTAGAGAAAGGTGAGCAATTCAGCATCCGGCTTGGCACTGCCCGGAAAATGGAGTTGGAACTGCTGGCCCGAGATTTGGGCGTGTCCCTGTCGCAAGCGGTGGACTATGCGATCAAGCAACTGGGATCGACGCACCTTATCGACGGAGTGCCACTAGGCGACGCCGCACAGCGTGGGCTTTCACAGCTTCAACAGTTACTGCTACGCGGCCTACCGGTGCCGTCCGGGAAGGCGATCGATATCGTGTTCTTAGCGCTAGCGCACGGATTGGCGAAGCGAAGCCCGGCCGCATTCAGAGCGCTGACGGTGCCCGAGTCGCTGCGCACCGACGAAGAAGTGTTCTTCATCCAGGCGGTTGAAGCCCTTCATCGGAGTGATGAAGGGCGGAAGGTTTTGGCGGCCTATATTGGGGCATCTCCGCCCGCGAATCTTGATGATTTGTTCTCAGAGGCGCGGCAGGCCATGGCCATCGGCGTCGATGCAGAAACGCTCGTCGAATTCAAATTGAACTCAGATGACCCGTTTAATGGGCTTAATACGGAGCCGTATGAGGGCGACCTATAGCGCCAGCTTCTCCAGCGCCGTAGCAGCTACGGTCTGCCGTAGGTGCCCGTAGTGCTTTTCGATCATTGCTACGCTGGTGCCGCTTACCTGGGCCACCGTGAGCAGATCCAGGCCACCTGCCACTAGGTCCGTAATCACCGAATGCCGAAGTGTGTAGGCCGTAGCTTCAGCGGGCAGCCCAGCCGCGAGCACTGCCGCCTTGATCGGATCTTTCCAGGCGTCCTTGTTCCAGCGCGCGCCATCGGCGCGGGTGAGCAAGGGAGCATCGGGGGCCTTGCCCTCGGTATGCTTGGCCAGAAAGTCGGCCGTAGCTCCCTGTAGGATCAGCTTGCGGTCCTTTCCCGCCTTGTCTACCCCAATGCGCAGGGACTTTAGGCGGGTGTTGTAGTCGCCAGCATTGAGGCCCGCCAGAGCGCCGGGCCGAAGCGGTAGCAGGGCCAAGCCGCGCAGTAACTCCGCCACGTCCGGCGCGGCATTCTGGATCAGGGCGCGCCGTTGGTCGCGGTCCAGGTATATATCCCGACGTCGCGTTGCCCCCTTGATCGGCTTCAGGGCCTCCCGCCATGCAAAGTCTGTCGTCACCTTGCCTTCAGCAAAGGCGTGGTTCAGAGCGGCGCGCAAGGCCGTCAGATCGCGGTTAATCGTGTCCAGAGCGCGTTTTCTCTGCTCCCCCTTGACCACCACGGGGGTATCCATCAATCGCGTTCTGTAGCCCTTCACGTGGTCGCGGGTCAGTTTTTCGAGCTCGACCTTGGCAAGTGGGGTAGGGTCTACCCAGCGCTTAAACCTGCCTTCGATATCGTTGGCCGGGGTATCGCCCTTCTCACGGCGCACATGGTCCACGTAGTCCTGGCAAATCTTTCCCACGGTGGCGCGGCCGGTGCTGCCGCCCTTGTTAAGGTGTGAGAACCAGGCTCGGGCCTGCTCGGTGGCCCGGTCGAATCGCTCGTAGGCGGGGTACTCATCAAGGCTGCCCAGCGACTTGGACGGCTGCTTGTCGCCGTCGCGGTATCGCGCTAGCCAAGTCCCCGCACTGTCGGCGGCCATCTTGCGGAATCCGACATAGCAGCCGGTTGAGATTTTGTGCCAGTAGGGCGCCCGGCGCGGCTTGATGCGCTCGCGGGCAGAGACGGAATCGATCTTGGTAGCCATGGGGCCAGACTATACCGAGTACTCAAAAAGTACTCAAAATCTTCTGGTATTTCCCGATACCTCGGCGAACAAGAAACGCCGCTTTCCCCAGGGAAAAAGTACTTTTTCGTATTTCCTGGAACTCCAGAATCTCGCCTTCACACGGCAGGGGTCACAAGTTCGAACCTTGTACCACCCACCAGGATTCCCAAAGCACCAAGGGCTTAGCCGTTATGGCTAGGCCCTTGGTGTTTTGCGGCACGCGTACCGATATCTCCTGATTTCTCGATCTTCCGAACAGCTGCCAAGTCCCGCCAGTGATTCTCGCGCTGGCAGTGTTTCGTCGCGCGTACGCTCTGGCCTTGTCGTGACGGGATCGGATAGGGCGATGTGGATTGCCGTTGCGGCGTTGGGCCAGGCCTGCGTGCCGGCTGTTGGCCTACAGCTTGGCGCCCATTTGCAACAAAACAAAATTATTACAAATAAATAAAAATGTTTTGTATATCATAGATGCAAATTTGGATGGGGTGGGCGATGGCGATGCTGCCTATAAGAACAATCGCCTTGGCCCCGGGGAGAGTCAAATGCGCGTCAATCTGCCGGTTACCCAGCATAGCTACGAGTTCCCTCCTGACCAGACCTTGGTCTCGATTACCGATCTGAAGGGACGCATTACTTATTGCAATGCCAATTTCGCCGAGGTAAGCGGCTATTCGCGCGCTGAACTGATTGGGCAGCCGCATAACCTGGTGCGCCATCCCGACATGCCGGAAGAGACGTTCCGCGACATGTGGGCAACGATCCAATCGGGCGCGCCCTGGACGGCGCTGGTGAAGAACCGTCGCAAGAACGGCGACTACTACTGGGTGCGCGCCAATGCCACGCCGTTGCGACGCGGCGAGCAGATCGTGGGGTATCTGTCGGTGCGTACGCACGCGCCGCAACACGAGGTCGACGAAGCCGAGGCGCTGTACGCCGCAATGCGCGAGGAAGCCGCGCAGGGCCGGCGCGTACACGTGTTGCAGGGCGGCGTGCTGCGCGAACGCAGCCTGTCGGGCCGCCTGCGGCGCGTGTTTTCGCTGGGCCTGCGGGCGCAGATCGTGCTGGCCGCGGGGTTTGCCGCCGCCGCCACGCCGCTTGCCTACTTTGTGGCCAAGCCCTATGGCGCGCCCGCATGGGTGCCGCTGCTGGCCGGATTGCTGGGGGCGGCCCTGGCCGCGCATCACCTGGTGCGCGTCGTGGTCCGTCCGCTGCGCGACGTGATAGGCACCGCGAATATCCTGGCCGCGGGCGATCTTACCCAGCATGTCCGGGTCAATGGCAAAGACGAGCTGGGCCGGCTGCAATTGGCCCTGGCGCAGCTGGCGGTATCCGTGCGCACCGTGGTGCGCGACGTGCGCGAGGAAGTCGTCAATCTGCGCGGGGGCGCGCAAGAGATCGCCAGCGGCAACCATGACATGTCGGCACGCACCGAGGCGCAGGCGGCCAGCCTGCAAGCTACCGCGTCGGCCATGGATGAAATCAATCACGCCGCGCGGCAGACCAACAGCATGGCCGAATCCGGCGCGGACCTGGCGCGCGAGACGGTGGGCGCGGCGCAGCGCAGCCACGATGCGGTACAGAATGTGGTGGCGACGATGCACGAGATTTCTCAGGCATCGCAACGAATCGCCGACATCATCCAGGTCATTGAAGGCGTGGCGTTCCAGACCAATATCCTGGCGTTGAACGCCGCGGTCGAGGCCGCCCGCGCCGGCAGCCATGGCAAGGGGTTCGCCGTCGTGGCCAGCGAGGTGCGCGCGCTGGCGCAGCGCACCAGCCAGGCGGCCAAGGAAATCCGCGACCTGATCCACGAATCGGGCGAACGGGTGCAATTGGGCGAGCAGCGGGCCGGCGAGGCGAGCATGCGCATGGACGAGGCCATGGGCGCCATCGAGCGTGTCATGCACTCGCTGGAGCGCATCAACGATGCAAGCCAGGAGCAGGCCGCCGGTATCGGCCGGGTGAACACGTCGGTCACTCAGCTTGATGACATTACCCAGCAGAATGCCGCCATGGTCGAAGAATTGGCGGCGGCCGCCAGTTCACTGAACGAGCAGGCCAGCGTTGTGCATGACACGATACGCGTGTTCCGCCTCAGCGACCGGGACGTTTCGCTGGCCGAGGTCGATGCCGTGGAGTTGCGCAGGCAGAACCGCGCACTGGCGGACGCGCAGGCCGGGCAGGCTGCCGGCGAGTCGCCCAAACTCAAGCTGCTGGCTGCCTGAGCGGCGCTCGCCCCGCAGGCCGGTCGGGCCGGCGCGACTAAGGGTGCAAGGCGCAACGCCTTGTGCTTTCGTCATTACATGGGCGGGGTCAAGGCAGCGCCGCCACATTGCCCCCGGCGCCGTGCCGGTAGGCGCGCTGCGCATCCCGTATGAAATCGCGCACGGCGGTTTCATAGACCGCGCCGCTGCGCACCGATCCGGAGTGCGAAGCCCCGTCGATTTTCACCAGGCGCTTCAGGTCGGGCGGCACCTTCAGCGCGGCCTCGAAAAGTTCGTCGCTCATGGTGTGCGGCACCACGCGGTCGGCAGTGCCGTGCATCAGCAGCATCGGCGTCGTCAGCGTGGCAAGCTTCTCGACGGACGCAAATGGCTGGGTCACCAACAGGCTGGCGCCGGGCAGCTTGCCCCATTTCAGGGTGCCCAGCATGGCGGCGATGCTGGTGAAGCTGGACTCGACGATCAGGCCGGCGAAGGGTGGCATGTCGGGGCGGGCGGCCAGGCCGATGGCGATGGCGCCGCCCAGGCTGTGGCCGTACACGAAGCGCCGGGCCGGATCCGGCTGGCGGCGCGCCAGTTCCTGCAGGGCCGCCGCGGCGTCTTCGCTGGCGGTTTCTTCGGAAGGCAACAGGGGCGTGGATTTGCCAAACCCCCGGTAGTCGATGGCCAGCACCGAATAGCCCATGCGCGTCCAGCTTTCCATGCGGAAGGCGCTGCCGTTCAGGTTCCAGCGCGCGCCATGCAGATACAGCACCGTGGGTGCGTCGCCCTGCGGATGCTGCCAATACCAAGCATGCACCTTGTCGCCGCCGGGCAAGGGCAGATCGAAGATCTGCGTGCCGGCGGGCGGCTCGCGCCACCAGCGCTGCTGTTCGGTTTCCGGCGAGAAGATGGCGTGTCGCTGCCAGGCGTCGAGCTGCGTGCAGCCAACCACGCTGGCGGTGGCGAGCAAGGCGGCTCCGAGCAGGCGGCGCAGGGATAGACGTGGCAGCAAGGGCATGAAGGATGTGACCGGCGGCGGGCCGCCGGGTTCCCGCTGCCGATGCCGGCGGTTCAGGCCAGTGCCAGCAAGTCCTGCGCGACAGGGTACAGCGAAGCCACCAGCAGCAATGCCATGGAGATATTGAAGGCCCGGATGGCGCGAGGATGGTGCAGCAACCTTTGCAGCGCCGTGCCAAAGGCCGTCCAGACACCGATGCTGGGCAGGTTCACCACGCAGCATACCGCGGCGGCCAGCGCCAGGTTCCAGTAAAAGCCAGCCTGTGGAGTATAGGTGGCGATCACGCCCACCGCCATGACCCAGGCCTTGGGGTTGACCCACTGGAACAGGGCAGCCTGCAAGAAAGTAAAAGGCCGGCCGCGCTGGCTGCCGCCTTCCATGGGCCCCGAGCCCGCGATTTTCCATGCCAGGTACAGCAGATACAGCGCGCCTGCGTACTTCAGCACCGTATACAGCCACGGCAGCTGGCCGAACAGGGTGCCCAGCCCCAGGCCGACCAGCACCAGCATCAGCGTAAAGCCCAGGTTCACGCCCAGCATGTGGGGGATGGTGCGCCTGAAACCGAACGTCAGGCCCGAAGATGCCAGCATGATGTTGTTCGGGCCGGGCGTGATGGAACTTACCAGGGCAAACATGGCCAGCGGGCCCAATACGGCCCAGGTTGACTCAGGCAGTAATGGCGTCATGACGCCCTCCGCACGATGGCGCGCCGCCCGCCGGCAATGATGAAGACCACGGCCAGCGCAAAAATGTAGGTCAGGGGGTCGACGCTTTCATTGAAGAACAGCGCCGCGGCCACCACCGTCATGAAAGGCTGCAGCAATTGCACCTGGCCTACCTTGGCGATGCCGCCCACCGCCAGGCCCCGGTACCAGGCGAAAAACCCCAGGAACATCGAGCCGAATGCCAGGTATGCGAAGGAAGCGGCCACGGGCAGCGAAGGCCACGGCGCGCGGGCAGCCATCCACGCCACGGGTGCGGCGATCACGGGCGCACTGACGACCAGCGCCCAGCAGATGGTGCGGGCGCCACCCAGCGTGCGCGCGACGCGGCCGCCCTCGGCATAGCCCAGGCCGCCCAGCAACACAGCCACCAGCAGCCACAGATCGCCGGTTTGCAGACTGCCATGGCCTTGCCGCAACGCGTAGCCCATTACCAAAGCGGCGCCCCCCAGCGCCCATATCCAGAACTTGGCCGAAGGGCGTTCGCCCGTTCGCCACGCGGCAAAAGCCGCAGTAGCCAGTGGCAGCAACCCGTTGAAGACGGCGCCGTGAGCGGCCGGTACCGTTGCCATGGCCAGGGTAGAGGCCAGGGGCCATCCCACTACGATGCCCGCCGCGGCCAGCACAACGCCGGACCACTCATGGCCGCGTGGCAGGCGGCTGCGAGTAAGCCACAACAGCAGGGCTGCCGGCACGGCCGCCAGCAAGGCCCGGCCCAGGCCGATCAAGGCTGGCGACAGCTCGGTGACGGCTACCCGAGTCATGGGCAGCGTCAGGGAAAAGACCAGCACGCCCAGCAGGCCGTAGCCATAGCCCTCCAGTGGTGCTGCAGGGGCGGACGGCGCAATAGCGGTAGGGCGCGACATAGAGAGTGATACCGGGGAACAGGCTTGCGGGTTGAGAAGGTTTCTGCCACTCTACGCAAATTGGTCAGTACAGTACCGGTACACTTTTCCATATCAGCTTGAATACTGGCCTGGTAAAACCGCCATGACAGTCGCAACTTCCTCCGATGTGCCCGTGGGCTGGCGCCCCGTGCGCCAGGCCGACGCCACGCTGGTGACGCAGTTGGCCGACGACGTGGCGCGCCGCATCGATGATCAGGGTCTGCGGCCCGGCACCCGGCTGCCCTCCATCCGGAAAATGGCGCAGCAGGCCGGCGTAAGCCGTTTTACCGTGGTCGAGGCCTACGATCGCCTGGTGGCCCGCGGGCTGGTGCAGTCCCGCCGTGGCGCGGGTTTTTTTGTACGCGCGCGGCGCGGCCCGCTGGCGCCCGTGGCGGGCAGCGGCCCGGCCGGCAACACCGGGTTGGCGCCGCCGGCCCGTATCGACGTGGCGTGGTTGCTGCGCAGCATGTTCCGCGAGCCCTCGGCCCTGGCCATGCCGGGCGGCGCAGGGCTGCTGCCGGCAGACTGGCTCGATCCCGACATGGTCGCGGCTGCGGTACGCGCCGTGGGCCGCTCGGTGCGCGGACAACTGGTGTCTTATGGGTCGGAGCTGGGCTATGGCCCGCTGCGCCAGCAACTCGCGTCGCGGCTGCAGGCCGAGGGCGTGCCGGCGCACCCCGACCGCAACTTGCTCACCACCAACGGCGTCACACACGGGCTCGACCTGATCGCCCGCCACCTGGTGCGCCCGGGCGACGCAGTGCTGGTCGAAGACCCGGCGTGGTTTGTCATCTTCGGCCGGCTGGCCGCGTTTGGCGCCAGGCTGGTCGGCGTGCCGCGCTGGCCCGACGGTCCGGACCTGCAGCAGCTCGACCGCCTGGCCGCGCTGCACAAGCCGCGCCTGTTCATCGTCAATACGGCCGTGCACAACCCCACGGGCCACACGTTGTCGGCGGGCGCCGCGTACGACATCCTGCGCCTGGCCGAGCGGCATGATTTCCTGGTGGTGGAAGATGACACCTATGGCGAACTGCACCCCGGCGGGGCCACAAAGCTGGCCTCGCTCGACCGGCTGAACCGCGTGATACTGGCCGGGGGGTTTTCCAAGATGCTCGCCGCCAGTCTCAGGGTGGGTTACCTGGCGGCCAACGAAGAACTGGTGCGCAAGCTGGCCGACCTGAAAATGCTGGCCGGCCTGACCACGCCTGAACTTGGCGAGCGGGTGGTGCACCGGGTGCTGGTCGAAGGCCAGTACCGCCGGCACATCGAACGCGTGCGCGCGCGCGTCAACACGGCACGCCAGCGATGCCTGGCGGCGCTGGCCGGCCTGGGGGTGTCCGTGCGTCACGAGCCTCACGCAGGCATGTTCGTGTGGGCCGATTGCGGCCGCGACTCGGAAACCCTGGCGCGTGCTGCGGCCAGCCGGGGCTTGCTGCTGGCGCCAGGCAGCCTTTTTTCGCCCGCGCAGGCGCCCTCGACGATGATGCGGTTCTCGGTGGCCATGGTAGACACTCCGGGCATCTGGGATGCCCTGGCCGACGTCCTGGCCGAGCCGGGCAATTGATATGCCCGGCGCCGGCGGAAGACATATACTGTTCCTCTGTTCTAATAAGCTACATCACCAAGGAACCGCCATGGCCGACGTCCCGATCAAGCCACTGACCGACAAATTCGCTGTTGCGCCGCAGCTCACGCCCGAAGACATGGCGGGCGTCGCCGCCGCCGGATACAAAAGTGTAATCATCAACCGCCCCGATTACGAAGGCGGGCCCGACCAGCCTACGGCTGCCGACGTCGCACGCGCGGCGCGCGAGGCGGGGCTGCAGGTCGAGTACCAGCCGGTCATCGGCAGCGCAATGACCGCCGACGATGTGGCGCGCTTTGCAGAACTGCTGCGCACGATGCCGGGCCCCGTGCTGGCGTATTGCCGCACCGGCACCCGATGCACTAACCTTTTCGTCGCGTCGCAACAGTTGTCTTGACGCCTCGCATTCTGCGGGTAGACCGCAATGCGGCCTGCCGGTAATTCCGGTAGCATGGGATTTCCAACCTAGCAGCCAGGAGCCCACAATATGTTCAAAAGAATCCTGATCCCCACCGACGGTTCTCCGCTATCGGCGCAGGCCGCCAATGCCGGCATCTGCTTTGCGCGCTCGGTAAACGCCGAGGTCGTCGCGCTGCACGTCACGCAACCTTTCGCCGCCACCATCGGGTTCGACGGCATGGCAGCCGCCTACGCCATCACCGATGAAGACTACGAAAAGGCCTCGGCCGAACAAGCCGAAAAATACCTGAAGCTGATCCTCGACCGTGCCGACACGGCGGGGGTCAAGGCCCAGTCGCGCGCCGTGTCCAACTTCAACGTGGCCGACGGCATCGTGCAGGCCGCTTCCGAAAACGGCTGCGACCTCATCTTCATCGGCAGCCATGGCCGCAGCGGCCTGTCGCGCCTGCTGCTGGGCAGCGTCACGGCCAAGGTGCTGTCGCTGGCCCACACCGCGGTGCTGGTGTACCGAGTCAAGGAAGACAAAGAAAAGAAATAAAGGCTCGCCGAGCCGTCCGGCGGCCAGTCGCATGTCTTCATGCGGCTGGCCGTTTTGTTTTTTGCCCATACCTGCGGCGCGCGCAGGGGGATCTGGTGTTTTGCGATCGGGCGCGCGTAATATCTGCACAGGGCGTCGCTGCGCCGGGCGTCCCGCCGATACCTACCATCAGGGGCCGCCATGACTCGCAAGACGCGTATCGATCATTACCGCAACATCGGTATCAGCGCGCATATCGATGCCGGCAAGACAACCACCACCGAGCGCATACTGTTCTATACCGGCATCACGCACAAGCTGGGCGAAGTCCATGACGGCGCGGCGACTATGGACTGGATGGAACAAGAGCAAGAGCGCGGCATCACGATTACCTCGGCCGCCACCACCGCGTTCTGGCGTGGCATGGCCGGAAATTACCCCGAACACCGCATCAACATCATCGATACGCCGGGCCACGTCGATTTCACCATCGAGGTCGAGCGTTCGATGCGTGTGCTCGACGGCGCCTGTATGGTGTACGACGCGGTGGGAGGCGTGCAGCCGCAGTCCGAAACGGTCTGGCGCCAGGCCAACAAGTATGGCGTGCCGCGGTTGGCGTTCGTGAACAAGATGGACAGAGTCGGGGCCGACTTCTTTCGCGTACAGAAGCAGATCGCCGAACGTCTCAAGGGCGATGCGGTGCCCGTGCAGATACCCGTGGGCGCCGAAGATCATTTCCAGGGCGTGATCGACCTGGTCAAAATGAAGGCCATTATCTGGGACGACGCGACCCAGGGCGTAAAGTTCGAGTACCGCGACATCCCCGACGAACTCGCCGGCCAGGCCCGGCAATGGCACGACCATATGGTCGAAAAGGCGGCCGAGGCCGACGAGGCCCTGCTCGAAAAGTACTTGTCCGGCGAGCCGCTGTCCGAAGCCGATATCAAGCGCGGCCTGCGCATGCGCACCATCGCCAACGAGATCGTGCCCATGCTGTGCGGCAGCGCCTTCAAGAACAAGGGCGTGCAGGCCATGCTGGACGCCGTTATCGATTACCTTCCTTCGCCGGCCGACGTGCCGGCCATCCGGGGCCATGACGAACGCGATCGCGAGGTCGAACGGCATCCGGCAGACGATGAACCCTTTTCGGCGTTGGCGTTCAAGATCATGACAGACCCCTTCGTGGGGCAACTGGTGTTCTTCCGCGTGTATTCCGGCGTCGTCAAGTCGGGCGATTCGGTCCTCAATCCGCTCAAGGGCAAGCGCGAGCGCCTGGGGCGGCTGCTGCAGATGCACGCCAACGAGCGGCGCGAGATCAGCGAAGTCTATGCGGGCGACATCGCGGCCGCGGTGGGCATCAAAGAAGTCACGACGGGCGATACGCTGACTGATGCGAACCACGTCATCGTTCTCGAACGCATGTCGTTCCCCGATCCGGTCATTTCGCAGGCCGTAGAACCCAAGACCAAGGCCGACCAGGAAAAAATGAGCCTGGCCCTGAACCGCCTGGCCCAGGAAGACCCGTCGTTTCGCGTGCGCACCGACGAAGAATCCGGGCAGACCATCATATCCGGCATGGGCGAGCTGCACCTTGAGATCCTCGTCGACCGCATGAAACGCGAATTTCATGTCGAGGCCAGCGTGGGCAAGCCGCAGGTTGCGTACCGCGAAACCATCCGCCAAACCTGTGACGAGGTCGAAGGCAAGTTCATCAAGCAGTCGGGCGGCCGCGGCCAGTATGGCCACGTGGTGCTCAGGCTCGAACCCCAGCCGCCGGGCCAGGGGTTCGTATTTGTCGACGCCATCAAGGGCGGGGTGGTGCCGCGTGAATTCATACCAGCCGTCGAGCGCGGGGTGCGCGAAAGCCTCAATGCGGGCGTGCTGGCCGGCTACCCGGTGGTCGACGTCAAGGTCACACTGGTTTTCGGCTCATATCACGATGTCGATTCCAACGAGAACGCCTTCCGCACGGCCGGCTCCATGGCTTTCAAGGAAGGCATGCGGCGGGCCCGGCCGGCCCTGCTCGAACCCATGATGCATGTCGAGGTCGAGACGCCCGAAGACTATACCGGCCATGTCATGGGCGACCTGTCTTCGCGTCGCGGCATGGTGCAGGGGATGGAAGATATCGCCGGAGGCGGCGGCAAGCTGGTGCGCGCCGAAGTGCCCCTGGCCGAAATGTTCGGCTATTCCACATCGCTGCGGTCGTTGACCCAGGGGCGCGCCACTTACACCATGGAATTCAAGCACTACGCCGAGGCGCCCGGCCAGGTGGCCGCGCAGGTCGTTGCCGCCCATGGCGGCGCGGCCCGTTAACAACCGGTTGCCAGCGCGGGCGGTGCGGCTGCGGGCATGCAGCTATCATGGGCTGACCTACAGCCGGAGAGCCACATGGATCAACTGATAGAGCTTGCCCAGCAGCCCGCCGCGTGGGCCGCCTTGGCCACCCTGATCGCCATGGAAGTCGTGCTGGGCATCGACAACCTCATCTTCATCTCCATCCTGACCAATAAATTGCCGCCCGAGCAGCAAGAGCGCGGCAGGCGCATCGGCATCGGCATGGCCCTGATCCTGCGCCTGGCGCTGCTGGGCACCGTCGCCATCATCGTCAAGCTGACGCAGCCTGTCATTACCTTGTTCGGGCAGGGCTTCTCGTGGCGCGACATCATCCTCATTGCGGGCGGGCTGTTCCTGGTCTGGAAGGCCACCAAAGAAATCCACCATCACGTCGACCGCGAGCCGGAAGGCGACATGTTCGAGGGCAAGCCCGCGACCCTCGGATTCGCCGCCGCCATCGGGCAGATCCTGATGCTGGACCTGGTGTTTTCTATCGACAGCATCATCACCGCCGTCGGCATGACCGAACACATACCCATCATGTTCATCGCCGTCATCGTGGCGGTCACGGTCATGCTGCTGGCCGCCGGCCCACTGGCGCGCTTCATCCAGCGCAATCCCACGGTGGTGATGCTCGCGCTGGGCTTCCTGCTGATGATAGGGATGACACTCATCGCCGAAGGCTTCGGCGCCCACGTGCCCAAGGGGTACATCTACGCCGCCATGGCGTTTTCCGCCCTGGTCGAAGCCCTGAACATGCTCGCCCGCCGTGCCAAGAGAGGGCCGGCCGGAGACGGCGCCGGCGCATAGCGCCACGCCCGGGCGGGGCCGCGCCGAAACAATGGGCGCCCGGCCCGGGCGCCCTTCTTTCAGCCGAGAAAGTCTTCGATGGCGGCGTTGAACGCCCGCGGATTGCCCAGGTTCATCCCATGTGAAGAGCCTTGTATCACTTCCCTGCGGGCCGTCGGCAGCCATTCCGTCAGCATATCCAGCACTGCAGGGTAGGGCGCCGGGCTCAGCGCGCCGCCGATCAGCAGCGTAGGCAGGCCCAGCCTTTCCACCTGCTCGCGCGACACCGGCGGCAAAGATTCGGACACCTGGCCACGCAGTGTCGATGCGTTGTCGCGCACCATGTCCTTGAACCACGGCACCATGCGGCGCCACGTATCCGCGCCCGACACCGTGTCTACGAACAAGGCCAGCCCCGCATCCATCTCGCCCGATTCAATCAGCGCCAGGGCACGTTCCCGGAACCCGCTGCGTGCGCGTTCCTCGACTCCCGGCAAGGGCAGGCCGGGATCCGCCAGCGTCAGCGAGCGCACACTGCCCGTGCCCCGCAGCGCGGCTTCCAGGGCCACTCGCGCGCCGCGCGAATGGCCCACCAGGTGCGCCGCGCCTTCGCCCACCTGGTCGATGAAGGCGAGCACATCGTCCACATGCTGGCGCAACGAAAATTCCGTGCCGTCCCACTGTTGGGGCCAATAGTGCCGCAAACTGAGCGCCAGCACCCGGAACGACCGCCCCAGCGGGCCCAGTTGCGACTTCCAGTACCGGCAGTCGCACAGCGAGCCGTGCACCAGCACCAGGGGAGTGCCTGCGCCATGCTCGGTGTAAGTCAGGGGGTAGCCGTTGATGATGGCCGTCTGCAACGGCAGCTGAGGTTCTGAACGCATAGGGGTATCGGGCCGGGTGTCCAGCGCGTGATTCTAGCGCCCCGCCCCGTTGCCGCTGCTAAACTCAGTGGCCTTGCCTCAGGGCGCCAAACTTTTCCTTCGGAACCTAGACACAGCATGTCTGTTGAATCCGTCGCTTCCTTGCCCGAATCTGCGCAGCGGGTTGCCCGGCTATTGCAAGAGCTGGGCCACGACCATTCCATTGTCATCCTGCCGCAAACCGGCAAGACGTCCGCCGAAGCGGCCCAGGGCCTGGGCTGCCAGGTGGCGCAGATCGCCAAGTCCATCATTTTCCGGCGGCTGGCCGACAACGCGCCCGTGCTCGTCATCGCCAGCGGCGTGAACCGTGTAGACGAGACCAAGGTGGCCTCGCTGGTTGGCGAACTCGGCAAGGCCGACGCCCGCTACGTGCGCGAGATGACGGGCTATGCCATCGGCGGCGTCTGCCCCATCGGGCACACCGTCAAGCCCAACATGCTCATCGACCAGGACCTGTTCCAGTACGACACCCTGTGGGCCGCCGCGGGACATCCTCATGCGGTGTTTCCGCTAAGCCCGCAGCAGCTCGCCTCCATGACCGGCGCGCCGGTTGCCGATATCGCCTTGCGCGCATAGCGCACACCAGGAACATCTCCATGGACTGGACTTGGGTCTGGATACCCGCCACCGTAGCGGCCGCGGCCGCACAGGCGGGTCGCAACGCCGTGCAGCGCAGCCTTACCGCAACACTGGGTACGCTGGGGGCGACCCAGGTGCGGTTCCTGTTCGGCTTCCCCTTCGCCTTGCTGTTCCTGGCCATCGTGATGCTGGTCGATGGCGGCCAGGCCCCGCAGGGCGGCTTCGAATTCATGCTGTTCGTGCTGGGCGGCGCGCTGGCGCAGATCTCCGCAACCGCGCTGATGCTTGCCGCCATGCGCGAGCGGTCTTTCGTGGTCGTCACCGCCTGGACCAAGACAGAACCCATCCAGGTCGCCGTATTCGGTTTCGTGGTGCTGGGCGACCCCTTGTCCTGGCTCAGCATTGTCGCAATCATGGTGGCCACGTTCGGCGTCGTCCTGATGTCGGGCGATCCGGCAGTCGCGGCCGGCCGCGGCAGGTTGCGGCCGGCGTTACTGGGGCTGGTCTCGGGCGCGTTCTTTGCTTTGTCCGCCATAGGCTTTCGCGGCGCCATTCTCGAACTCGACGGCGGCAGCTTCGTGCTCCAGGCCACCTGGACGCTGGCCTGGTCGCTGGGCGTGCAGACGCTGGTGCTGGTGCTGTGGATGCTGTTGTTCAACCGCGCCTTGCTCAAGGCCTGCATGGCCGCCTGGCGGGCTTCGATCTGGGGCGGCCTTCTGGGCGCCAGTGCATCGCAGGGCTGGTTCCTGGGTTTTGCGCTGACCGCGGCCAGCAACGTGCGCACCCTGGGGCTGGTAGAGGTTCTTTTCGCGCAGTTGCTGTCGCGGCGTCTGTTTTCGCATGCATCCAGCCGCCGCGAACTTGCCGGTATTGCATTGATCGTCCTGGGCGTGGGCTTATTGCTGGCCTGGTCCGGCTGACGCCCGGCCAATGAAAACGGCCCGCCTGGTGGCGGGCCGCACAGCCGCGACGGTCGCTTACTGCAGCAACTGCAGGCGATTCTTGGCCGTCTCGGCAGCGGGGGTGTTCGGGTAGTCGCGCACGATGCGTTCCAGCGACGCCTTGGCACCAGCGCGGTTATTCAGTTCGATCTGGCTGCCGGCAATTACCAGCAGGGCATCGGGGGCGCGGGCATCGTCAGGCGATTCCTGCACCAGCTGGTTCAGCTGTTCGATGGCGCCCTTGTAATCTTTCGCGGCATAACGGCTGCTGCCCAGGTAGAACTTGGCGCTGGGCGCCAGCTGGCTGGTGGGGTACAGGGCGATGAAGGCCGCCAATGATTCCGCAGCGTCTTTGTACTGGGCCTTGCGAAACTGGTCGATGGCGCCATCGTACGCGGCTTGTTCGCGCGGGTCTGCCGCGCTGGCGCCCGGCGGGTTGTTTGCGCCGGCCTGGCCCGGCTGGGTGCTGGGTTGCTGGCGCGACACGAGCTCGAGCTGTTCGCGCAACTGGGTGATCTCTTGCTGCAAGGCTTGCAGTTGGTCGGCCAGTTGCAGTCGCGCGCGCTGATTCTGCTCGTTCTGCTGCTGCACTTGCTTGCGCAGATCGAGAATGGCGCGGCGGGCTTCGTCATCGGAAAAGGCGTGGGCAGAGGTGGCGGCGGCCAGGGCGGCCGTCAAAACCAGTGTACGCAGAGGCAGAACGTGAGCGCGCATAAAGATTCCCGGATTCTCAAAACAAAAACGTCGGAACGGCCGCTTGACCGTTCCGACGCGCTTCAGTGCCTGGATGCAGACGTGCTTAGCGCTGATATTCGATGTCGGCGCGGCGGTTTTCCGCAAAGTCGGCCTCGGTGTTGCCCGTGGCGCGGGGCTTTTCCTTGCCGAAGCTGATGGTTTCAATCTGCGCGTCGCTGACGCCCAGCAGGGTCATCATGCGGCGTACAGCGTCGGCACGGCGCTGGCCCAGGGCCAGATTGTATTCGGCGCCGCCGCGTTCGTCAGTGTTGCCCTGGATCTGGACGCGCTGTTGTTGATTCGACGCCAGGTAGCGAGCGTGCGTTTCCACCAGCCCACGATATTGCTCGGGCACCGTGTAGCTGTCGAAATCAAAGTACACCGAGCGTTGCTGCGCCAATACGCTCTGCGGGTTGAACGGATCCATGATCTGGCCGGATGCCGTACCTTGGCCGCTGGTGCCGGAGCCGGCCTGCCCGGCCTGGTCGTCGAGCGGTACAGAGCTGCAGGCCGCCAGGGCGGCTGCAAGGGCTGCAATAGTAAGGCTTTTGGCAATGCGCATTTTCATGATTGTTCCTTTGCAAAAAGGGTCATACGTGTTTAGCGGGTAAAAGGACCCCAGGTCGGTTCACGTATTTCGCCGTTCAGTACCGAGAGCGTCTGGCGCACGCGCCCGTCACTGGATACTCCTGCCAAAACACTGCGCCCGTTTTGAACTGCGGCGTACAGAATCTGCATTCCGTTGGGTGCGAAACTTGGAGATTGATCGTCGCGCCCGTCGGTCAACAAGGTTTCAGTGCCGGTGGCAAGCTGTAGTGAGGCGATGCGAAACGCGCCGTCGCGTCTGGAAACGTACAGCAGCGTGGAACCGTCGGGGGAAATTCGGGGTGAGATGTTGTAACTACCGTTAAAAGTAATCCGACGCGCATCGCCTCCATCGAGACTGGTTTGATAGATCTGCGGACCACCGCTACGATCACTGGTAAAGATAATTGAACGGCCGTCGGGCGTAAAGGTCGGCTCGGTGTCGATGCCCGGAGAACGCGTCAGGCGGCGCGCATTCGAACTTCCATCGGCGCTGACGATGTAAATTTGCGACAGTCCGTCGCGGGTCAGGGCCACCGCAAGCTTGCTGCCGTCGGGCGACCAGGCCGGCGCGCTGTTGTTGCCCTTGAAGTTGGCAACGGGTATGCGCGCGCTGGTGGCCAGTGTGTGGACATACACCACCGGCTTGCCGGATTCGAAGCTCACGTACGCCAGCTTGCTGCCATCGGGCGACCACGAGGGCGAGATGACGGGCTCGCGCGAGCGCAAGGCCACCTGCGGGTTCTGTCCGTCGGCATCGGCAACCTGCAATTCATAGGTGTTGCCGCGCTTGAGCACGTAGGCGATGCGCGTCGAGAACACGCCCCGCACGCCGGTGATCTTTTCGTAGATCCGGTCGGCGATCTGGTGCGCGACGCGGCGCAGCTCGGCTTCGCTGCCGGAGAACGCCACACCGTCCAGCTGGCCCTTCTTGACCGTGTCGGCCAGGCGGTAGCGCACCTCGTAGCGGCCATCCGGGCCACGGGTGATGCTGCCATAAGCCAGGAAGTCGGCGCCCTTGGTGCGCCAGTCGTCGTAAGCCACCGGCGAATCTACGTTAAGGCCCGAGCCAGCCGCGCTGATCAGGCGGAACTGGCCGGTACGGGTAAGATCGGCGCGGATGACTTCGGCGATGGCGCGGCCGTGCACCTCATCTACGGCGAAGTCGGCAATGGCCACGGGGTATTGTGTGGCGCCGGTTCCGGAAATATCGACGCGCAGTTGCGCATGGGCCGGCTGCCACGCAAACACGGCCGCGGCTACCATCAGTACGGTGAACAGCGCGCCATACATGCGCGCAAGCCCTGGCGAAAGGGCGCGGCTAAAGGCGGGAGTCATGGTCAGCAATCTCCTGTCAGTCATACATTCGGTACACGACATCAATGACGGACTCGTAGCGGCCCGTCGAGGGTTTGGGGAACGGGTTGCAACGCCGGATGCCGGTTTCCACGGCACGGTCGAACCCTGTGTTGCCCGACGAAGAGGTGAGGTTCACACCCGTTACCCTGCCGTCTGAACTCAACTGTACCCGGTATTGCACGGTCGGGTTGGCCGAGCCGCTGCGCGGCGGGGTGGGGTAGGCTACCCCGGGCCGGATGCAGGCACGCACCTTGGCGCCGTAGCCGTCGTCGCGGCCGCCGCCTTGCTGGTTGCGGTCGGCGGTGCCGCCCGGGATGCCCGCGGCGCCCAAGGCGTCCTGGCGGAACGCTTCGCGAAGCGCCTTCTCGGCCGCGGCCTTCTTGGCGGCTTCTTCCTTGGCTTTCTTTTCGGCGGCCGCTTTCCGGGCGGCTTCTTCCTTGGCCTTTTTCTCGGCAGCCGCTTTCTCTGCGGCAGCCTTCTCGGCCGCCTTTTTCTCGGCGGCTGCCTTCTCGGCGGCAGCTTTCTCCGCGGCGGCTTTCTTTTCCGCAGCGGCTTTCTCGGCGGCCGCCTTTTCCGCAGCAGCCTTCTGGGCGGCGGCTTTCTCGGCGGCAGCTTTCTCGGCAGCGGCCTTTTCGGCAGCGGCTTTTTCAGCCGCCTTGCGTTCCTGTTCGAGCCTTTGCTTTTCTTTCAGTTCGGCCAGCCGACGTTCTTCTTCCAGGCGCGCCTTTTCCTTCGCGGCCTCGGCCTCGCGGCGGGCGCGTTCTTCTTCCTCGCGCTTCTTGCGTTCCTGTTCCAGCGCGATTTCAGGGTCGGGCTGCGGCGGCAACGGCTTTTCCACGGGGGGCGGCGCCGGGGCAGGCTCGGGCTGGGGTTCTGGCTGCGGCGCCGGGGGCTCCGGTTCCGGCTCGGGCTGCGGCTGCGGTTCCGGCGTGGGTTCGGGCTCGGGCTCGGGTTCGGGCTGCTCTTGCGGCGGGGGCGAGTCGGGGGTGTCGCCTTCGGCCCAGAGCTCGACCTGCACCGGGCCCGGGTTTTCCGACCGCCAGTTGACGCCGAAAATCAGGGCAACCAGCAGCAGGATATGCACCAGGATGGCCAGCCCCAGCGCCTTGCGGTTGTCTTGCGCGGCGGGCGTGATGGGGGCCTGGCCGTCGTGTTTGAAAAGAGGCGGGGTCATAGGCGTTGCAGTGGCGGCTGGCGGCGGTGCATCAACGCTTCTGCGGTTCCTGTGCGGCCGCGCCCTGGTCGACGAGCAGGCCCAGGCGCGTCACGCCGTTGCTGCGCAGGTCGTCCATGACCTTCACCACGGTTTCATAAGGCACTTTGCCATCGGCCGCGATCACCACCGGCGTTTCGGCGGTGATGCGCTGGCGCACCTGGTCCACCAGCTGGTCGCGGAGGATGTCTTGCGGCGTGGCGCCGGCCTCGCGCATGCGCAGCGCCAGTTGGCCGTCTTCGGAAATCTGCACTTCCAGCGGCGTGGCCGGCACTTCAGATGCCTGGCCCACCGACGGCAGGTTGATCAGGCCGGGGGTGATCAGGGGGGCGGTGACCATGAAGATCACCAGCAGCACCAGCATCACGTCGATATAGGGCACGACGTTGATATCGGCTTTCATGCGTCGGCCCGCGCGGCCGTACGACCGGACTGAAGGCATCAGCGTACCTGACGTTGGAGGATGTTCAGGAATTCATCGACAAAGCTGTCGAAACGGATCGACAGACGGTCGATGTCGTGGGTGTAGCGGTTGTACGCCACCACGGCGGGAATGGCCGCGAACAGGCCGATGGCCGTGGCGATCAGGGCTTCGGCAATGCCCGGCGCCACCGAGGCCAGTGTTGCCTGCTGCATGTTCGACAGGCCGATAAATGCGTGCATGATCCCCCACACCGTGCCCAGCAGGCCGATGTACGGGCTGACCGACCCGGCCGACGCCAGGAAGTTCAGGTGCGATTCGAGCGCGTCCATCTCGCGCTGGTATGCCGCCCGCATGGCGCGGCGCGGGCCATCGAGCAGCACGTTGACGTCGCCGTGCGCGTTGGCGCGGCGTGCTTTCAGAAACTCGGTCATGCCGGCGTCGAAGATCCGCGCCAGCGCGCCTTGCTCGTCGCGTCGGCTGGCCACGGCCTGCTGCAGCATCGACAGGTCGCCGCCCGACCAGAAATCATCTTCGAAGCGCCGTGTCTGGGCATGGGCGCGCTTGATCGCCAGCCGCTTGGCGAAAATATAGGTCCAGGACAATATGGAAATGCCCAGCAGCAACAGCATGATGAGCTGGACGGGAACGCTGGCGTGCGCAATCAGCGAAAGCAACGACATGTCGTTGGTGACTTGCATGGTTATTCCTGAAGGGATTCCAATTTGGTGCGAACGATGGCCGGCAAGGCCATTGGGCGCAAATTCACGGTGTCGACACAGCAGACTTGGATATTGCCGTGCGCGAGCAGTTCCCCGTCGCGTTCGGCGCGCTGCGCGAAGTGTATCGAAGCGCGGCCGATCCGTGTGACACGACTGCGTATCGTCAACAGATCGTCAAGCCGCGCGGGTTTCCGGTACGACATGTCCAGCGAATGGACGACGAACAACTGCCCCTCGCGTTTTGCCAAGTCGGATTGTTCCACTCCCAGCGTGCGCAGCCATTCGGTGCGCCCGCGCTCCATGAACTTGAGGTAGTTCGCGTAGAACACCACGCCGCCGGCGTCCGTGTCTTCGTAATAGACACGGACCTTCAGCACGGACTCTACAGGAAACGATTCGCTCACAATGGGTATGGCAGCCTTGCCGGTCGCCGGACGCGCAGGGCCGGGCAGTCTACAGGGTTTCCAGCTTGGCCAGCACCTGTTCCAGGGCTGACCCGACGGGAATCTTCGCCGCCTCGCTTTCGCGGCGGGCCTGCAATTCCACCACACCGTCGTTCAGGCCGCGTTCTCCAACTGTTACGCGCAATGGCACCCCGATCAGTTCCCATTCGGCGAACATGACCCCGGGCCGCGCGTCGCGGTCGTCGAGAATGACATCCACCCCGCGCTGGCGCAGCGCCTCATACAGTTTTACACTTTCGTTACGAACAGTTTCATTTTTGCCCCAGCCGACGGGGCAGATCACCACCTCGAAGGGCGCGATGGCGCGCGGCCAGACAATACCGCGGGCATCGTGGTTCTGTTCGATGGCCGCGGCGGCGATGCGGGTGATCCCTATGCCATAGCAGCCCATCTGCAGGGTGGCCGGCTTGCCGCTCTCGTCCAGGAAGGTCGCCTTGAGCGCGTCGGAATACTTGGTGCCCAGGAAAAACACGTGGCCCACCTCGATACCGCGCTGGATCACCAGTGTGCCCACGCCGTCGGGCGAGGGGTCGCCGGCCACGACATTGCGCAGGTCGGCCACCAGTTCGGGTTCGGGAAGGTCGCGGCCCCAGTTGGCGCCGGTGTAGTGGAAGTCTTCGCGATTGGCCCCGCAGACGAAATCGGCCATGTGGGCCACCGTGCGGTCGGCAATCACTTTTACGGGCAGGGCGGTGCCTATGGGGCCCAGATAGCCCGGCTTGCAGCCGAAATGCGTCACGATTTCTTCTTCGGTGGCAAAGCGGAAGTCCGCCAGGCCGGGCAGCTTGCCCGCCTTGATTTCATTGAGTTCATGGTCGCCGCGCAACAGCAGCAGCCAGACCTGCACCTTGCCGGGCTCGGGCTCGGTGGCCAGAACGATGGATTTCAAGGTGCGTTCCAGCGGCAGGCCCAGCAGGGCGGCCACGTCGGCGCATTTGGCGGCGCCCGGCGTGGGCACGGCCTGAAGGGTTTCGCTGGCCGGGGCGCGCTCGGCCAGCAGGCAGGGGGCTTCGGCCAGTTCGATGTTGGCCGCGTATTGGGTATCCGGGTTGTACACCAGCAGGTCTTCGCCCGTGTCGGCAATCACCTGAAATTCGTGGCTGCGCGAGCCGCCGATGGAGCCGGTGTCGGCGGCGACCGCGCGGAACTCCAGCCCCAGGCGTTGAAATATGCGAATGTACGCCTCGTACATCTTGTCGTAGCTGCGCTGCGCCCCGGCCTCGTCGCGATCGAATGAATACGCGTCTTTCATGGTGAATTCGCGGCCCCGCATCAGGCCGAAGCGCGGGCGGCGTTCGTCGCGGAACTTGGTCTGTATATGGTAGAAGTTCAGCGGCAACTGCCGGTAGCTGTGGATTTCGTTGCGCACGATATCCGTGATGACTTCTTCAGACGTGGGCTGCAGCACGAAATCGCGCTGGTGGCGGTCTTTGATGCGCAGCAGTTCGGGGCCGTACTGCACCCACCGCCCCGATTCCTGCCAGAGCTCGGCCGGCTGAACCACCGGCATCAGCAGTTCGATGGCGCCGGCGGCGTCCATCTCGGCGCGCACGATGGCTTCGACCTTGCGGATCACTTTGAGGCCCAGCGGCATGTAGGTGTAGATGCCGCCGGCCAGCTTGCGGATCATGCCCGCACGCGTCATCAGCTGGTGGCTGGCGACTTCGGCCTCGGCGGGGGCCTCTTTCAGGGTGTTCAGATGGTAGGTGGATGCGCGCATATTAAAAGGTGGCTACAGATACGTATAATCGACCGTAATTGTATTGAATTCGGTGGGGGTGGCCCATGCTCGATCGTGAAGGCTACCGTCCCAATGTCGGCATTATTCTCGTCAACAGCAAGAACGAGGTCTTTTGGGGCAAGCGTATCCGGGAACACGCCTGGCAGTTCCCGCAGGGCGGCATCAAGTACGGCGAAAGCCCGGTGCAGGCCATGTATCGCGAACTCCATGAAGAAGTGGGCCTGAAGCCCGAACATGTCCGCATTTTGGGGCGCACACGCGATTGGCTGCGCTATAACGTGCCTGATCATTTTGTCAGGCGCGAGTGGCGCGGCCACTATAAAGGTCAAAAACAGATCTGGTTCCTGTTGCGCCTCGTGGGCCGCGACAGCGACGTATGCCTGCGCGCGACGCAGCACCCGGAGTTCGACGCCTGGCGTTGGAGCCAATACTGGGTACCGCTTGACGCAGTCATAGAGTTCAAGCGCGAAGTCTATACCCTGGCGCTCAACGAACTCGCCAGCATCCTGTTCCGGCGCCAGCACGAAACGCGTTATCTGCGCCAGCGGGTGCATGGCCAGGGGCGTGCGGCCGACGGCATGCCCGCCGAGCCTGACGGTCATGCGCATATTGCTGGTTGAAGACGAACTCGAAATGGCGTCCTGGCTGGTCCGGGCGCTGGCGCAAAGCGGTTTTACCCCCGACCATGCGCCCGATGCCCGCACGGCCGAATCCCTGATGGCCGCCAACGAGTACGACGCGATCGTCATGGATCTGCGGCTGCCCGACAAACACGGGCTGGTGGTCCTGCGCGACATGCGCGGGCGCAGCGACCACACTCCCGTATTGCTGCTCACGGCACAGGGGGCGCTGCAGGATCGCGTGCGCGGCCTGAACCTGGGCGCCGACGATTTCCTCACCAAGCCGTTCGCGCTCGAAGAACTCGAGGCTCGCGTGGCCGCGCTGGTGCGCCGCAGCCGCGGACGCCAGGCGCCCCGCCTGCAATGCGGTTCGCTTTCTTATGACGGCGAAAGCCGCGCCTTTACGCTCGACGGCAACCTGCTGTTTCTCACGCCGCGCGAACATGCGGCCCTGGCCGCCCTGCTTACCCGCAGCGGGTTTCCGGTAGACAAGACCCAGCTGTTCGACAAGGTGTTCACCCAGGACAGCGAAGCCAACCTCGACGCCATCGAGGTCGTACTGCACCGCCTGCGCAAGAAGCTTGCCGGCAGCGACGTACGCATCGTCACGGTGCGGGGGCTGGGCTACATGCTTGAAAGCGTCGCCAGTGAGCCTTCCGGAACCTAAGCGCTTCCCCTGGCGCGTGGCGGGCATACGCACGCTTCTGATCACGCTATTGCTGCCCGGCGTGATCCTGCTGCTGGTCATCGACAGCTGGAACGACTATCGCACCCTGGCGACGATCACCAACGAAGCGTACGACAGCGCGTTGCTGGAACCTGCCCGGGTGTTGGAAAGCAGCATCGAATTTACCGGGGAGGGCGGCCTGATGGTTGCCGCTCCGGTGTACGCACAGGTCATCCTCGAATCCACGGCGGGCCTGCGCAAGTACTTCAGCATCGAGGAAATCGACCCGCCCACCCCCGAAGGATGGCGCCAGGTTCCGCCCGCCGGCAGGCTCGTGACGGGCATGCCCGAACTGCCGCGCCCGCCGCAATGGCCGTCCGAGCGCGGCGAGCCGGTATTTTTCAACAGCGTCTACCGCAACGACCCCGTGCGCGTCGTCGCCTTGGTTCGCGACTTGTACTACCGCGGCGGGCACCGTCAGGTGCTGATTCTGGTGGCCGAAAGCATAGGCCGCCGGCTGCAAGTGGAAAGCGCGGCCCGCCGCCAGGAATTGCTGCGCGACGCGCGCATGCTGGCTTTGGTCGCCATTCTGGTGTGGTGGGGGGTGGCGTGGTCGCTGCGTCCGCTGAGCCGCCTGCGCAACGACATCCGTGCACGCCCTCCCAACGACCTCACTCCGCTGGATGCCAGCCGCGTGCCCAACGAAGTCATACCGCTGGTAGAAGCCGTCAATCACCACGTCGAGCGGCACCGGCGCATGCTGGACGAGCAATCGCAGTTCCTTGCCGATGCGTCGCACCAATTGCGCACGCCGCTCGCCATCATGCTGACCCAGGCCCAATATGCCCTGCGCGAACCCGACCCGCAACGCGCCCGCGAAGGCCTGCGGGCAATTGTCGACCAATTGGGGCGCACGCGCCGGCTTACTGAACAGCTGCTGTCGCTGGCCCATGCCAGCCAGGGCGGCCCGAGCGCACGTGAGCTGCTCGACCTGAACGAGCTCGCGCGCGATGTCGTGCTGCAGTACCTGCCCCTCTCACACGAAAAACATCAGGATCTGGGATGGGCGCCGGCATCCCGCGACGAATCCGATACCGGCCAGCTGGTAGTGCCGGTCATGGGCAGCAATGTCGAGTTGCACGAGGCGCTGTCCAACCTGGTACATAACGCCATTCACTATGCCCCAGCCGGCGCCCGCATCACCGTGTCGGTCAGGCGGCAAGACGGCTACGCCGAAGTCGCGGTGTCCGACAACGGCCCGGGTATCAGCGCCGGCGCCCGCGCGCGCGCCTTCGCCCGCTTCGATCGCGTCGAGCCGGGCCGGCTGGCGGGTTCGCCCGGCTCGGGGCTGGGGCTGTCCATTGCCCGGGCCTATGCCCGGCGCAATGACGGCGAAATCGAATTGCGTGATGGCGAGCCGAACGGGCAAGGCGGCGCGGGCCTGGCTGCGGTATTGCGCTTGCCGCTGGCAGATCCCGCATATCCCGCAGCCCCCGTGCCCGGAACGGCCGCAGAGTCCTGAGCGGACGCGCGCCGCTATGCCGCCTGCTCTACCCGCGCATACATATCGGGCAGGCGCCCCGAGATAAAGTCCAGCAGGGCCCGCACCGCAGGGCTCATGCGGCGCGATGGGTAAATGCAATGCACGATGCCCGTGGGCGAACGCCAGTCCGGCAGCACCTGTACCAGCGAGCCGCGGCGCACCTCGTCATAGGTGGCCACCATGGGCAGCAGGCTGATGCCCCGGCCGCGCACCGCGGCTTCGGTCAGCACAATGAAATCGTTGCAGCACAACTGCGGCTGCAGGGTAATGATCTCTTCTTCGTCTTGCCGGTTGCGCAACGGCCATCGCACTTCAACCTGCGGCTCGCTGAAACTCAGAATGTTGTGCGATTGCAGCTCCTGCGGGGTGGCCGGCACGCCGTGGCGCTGCAGATACGCGGGGCTGGCCACAATGCTGCTGCTGGCCATGCCCAGATGCTTGACCACCAGCTCGGCGTCGGTGTCCAGCCGCGTCCGCACCCGCAGCGCCAGGTCCACGCCTTCGCGTATGAGATCCACCCGCCGATTGGTCGCCAGCACCTGCACCGACACTGACGGCCACGTGTCCAGGAATTCCGGCAACAGCGGCGCCAGCATTTGCTGGGCAATGGCCACGGGGCAACTGATCACGACAGGCCCGCTGGGCTCGGACTGCAATTGCCGCATGGCATCTTCGGCGGCACGCGCCGATGCCGTCACTTCGCGGCAATAGTGCAGATAGCGCTCTCCGGCCAGGGTCAGGCGTAGCCGGCGGGTGGTTCGCTGCAGCAGACGCACGCCCAGTGTGTCTTCCAGCTGTGAAATGCGGCGCGACAGCCGGGATTTCGGAATATCCAGCGCCCGGGCCGCGGCACTGAAACCGCCATGCTCGACCACTTGGGAAAAATAAAACAGGTCATTCAGATCTTGCACGGAGTACTCCCGCTACTGTTCTATAAACGGAACAAGCAGTTCATCTTAACCGGGTTTATGCAACGAATCATCTTCCTTAAAGTGAAGGCATGTCATTGCGCCGCACGGCGAAACCGGAGAGTTCCCCATGAAAACCTTAGTGATCCTTGCTTCCATCCTTGGCGACCGTTCCAATTCCCGCAAACTGGTTGACCACCTCATCCAGCAGGTGCGCGCTATCGAGCCCGACGGCTCTGTCCGGCTGCGCGACCTGGGGCAAGATCCCGTACCTTACTTTGACGGCGCTACGGCGGGCGCCCTGTTCACGCCGGCCGACCAGCGCACAGAAGCGCAGGCTGCCATCGTCGCCAAGAGCGATGAGCTGGTGAATGAATTGTTCGACGCCGACCGCATTGTGTTCGCCGTGCCGGTCTATAACTTCGGGCTTCCGGCTCAGTTAAAAAGCTATATCGACTATATCGCCCGGGCAGGACTGACCTTTCGATATAACGCCCAGGGCGTGCCCGAAGGGCTGATACGCGGCAAGCAGGTCGTGGTGCTGGGCGCCCGGGGCGGCAAGGCCGAAGGCACGGCGGACGACACATTGTCGCCCTACCTGAAACAGGTATTGGCCTTTGTCGGGTTGGCCGATCCGGCGTTTATCTATGCCGAGGGCATGGCGATGGGCGATGCTGCGGCCCAAGAAGGCCTGGCCACCGCCAGGCAGCGTATTGATGCGTTGCTCGGCGCGCCCGGGCAGCAGCGTCTGGCGGCCTGAGGTCTGCCGGGCGGCGCGGGCGGCCGGCATGCGGCCGGCGCCTCGCCCCATCAATCGCGCAGTCGCGTAATCAGGCTGGACGTATCCCAGCGGCCGCCGCCCATTTTCTGTACGTCGCCGTAGAACTGGTCGACCAGCGCGGTCACCGGAACGCGCGCGCCATTGTTGCGGGCTTCGGCCAGCACCAGGCCCAGGTCTTTGCGCATCCAGTCCACGGCAAAACCGAAGTCGAACTTGTTGTCCACCATGGTGGCGCCGCGGTTTTCCATTTGCCAGCTCTGGGCCGCGCCCTTGCTGATCACATCCAGCACCAGCTTCATGTCCAGCTTCGCTGCCTGCCCGAAGGCAATCGCCTCGGACAGTCCCTGCACCAGGCCGGCGATGCAGATCTGGTTGACCATCTTGGCCAACTGGCCCGCGCCCGGCGGCCCCACCAGGGTAACGGCGCGTCCATAGGCCTGGGCCAGCGGTTTGATCGCCTCGAAGGCGTCGGTATCGCCGCCGCACATTACAGTCAGCACGCCGTTGACGGCGCCGGCCTGCCCGCCCGACACGGGCGCGTCTACAAATTGCAGTTGCTTGCCGCGCGCCACCCCGTACAGTTCACGGGCAACATCCGCCGACGCGGTGGTGTGATCGACAAAAATCGCGCCTGGCGCCATGCCGGCAAACGCGCCGTTTTCGCCCAGTACCACGCTGCGCAGATCATCGTCGTTGCCGACGCAGGCGAACACGACCTGCGCGCCGGCGGCCGCCTCGCGCGGCGTGGCGGCGCTTTGCCCGCCGAATTCCGCCGTCCATGCCTGCGCCTTGGCGATGCTGCGGTTATACACCGTCACCTGGTGGCCCGCCCGCGCCAGGTGTCCTGCCATGGGAAGCCCCATGACGCCCAGGCCGAGGAAAGCAACTTTCTGGGATACGACTTTTTCGTAGTCCCGCGTACCGATCGATGCCATTCAAGTCTCCGGTAGTGCAAGGTGAAAACCTGAACGTTACCGCAATCCCTCGCTCCAGCGGTGAAATCCGGAGGATGCCCTGGCGGCGCACGGTATAAAAAAAGCCGGCCCTGGCAAGGGCCGGCTGGTATCCCTGGCGTCCGGTGCGCGGCGTGCGCCCGCACCGGCATTGCTGGGGTCAGTCCTCTTCGACGAAGGTTTCTTCGCGCTTCTTGCGGATGGACGGCAGGGCCACCAGCACCACCAGCACCACCGCCGCGGCAAGCAGCGAGGCCGACAGGGGGCGCTCGACGAAGGTGAGGAAGTCGCCGCGCGACAGCAGCAGGGCGCGGCGGAAGTTCTCTTCCATCATGGGGCCCAGCACCAGGCCCAGCAGCAGCGGGGCGCCTTCGCACCGCAGCTTGGCCCAGAGGTATCCCACCACCCCGAACGCGGCCGTCGTGTAGATGTCGAATACGTTGTAGTTCAACGAGTACACGCCGATGGTGCAGAACACCAGGATGGCCGGGAACAGGATGCGGTAGGGCACGCGCAGCAGCTTGACCCACAGGCCGATCAGCGGCAGGTTCAGCACCACCAGCATCAGGTTGCCGATCCACATCGAGGCGATCAGGCCCCAGAACAGTTCCGGGTGGCTGGTCATGACCTGCGGGCCCGGCTGGATGTTGTGGATGGTCATGGCGCCGACCATCAGGGCCATCACGGCGTTGCCGGGGATGCCCAGCGTCAGCAGCGGGATGAACGAGGCCTGTGCGCCGGAGTTGTTGGCCGACTCGGGGCCGGCCAGGCCGGCGGGGTGGCCCTTGCCGAAGCGTTCCGGTTCCTTGGACAGTTTCTTTTCCAGGGTATAGGACGCAAACGCCGACAGCACGGCGCCGCCGCCCGGCAGGATGCCCAGCATCGAGCCCAGGGCCGTGCCACGCACGATGGCGGGAGCGGCTTCGCGGATTTCCTGGCGGCTGGGGTACAGCGAGCCGATCTTGTCCTGCAGTTCGACGCGGTTTTCACGCTGCTCGAGGTTGGACAGGATTTCGGCAAAGCCGAACACGCCCATGGCCACGATGGCGAAGTCGATGCCGTCCTGCAATTCGGGAATGCCGAAGTCGTAGCGGGCCACGCCGGAGTTCACGTCGGTGCCCACCATGCCCAGCAGCAGGCCCAGCAGGATCATGCAGATGGCCTTGGGCAGCGAGCCCGAGGCCAGCACCACGGCGCCGATCAGGCCCAGGGTCATCAGCGAGAAGTATTCGGCAGGGCCGAACTTGAAGGCCACTTCAGCCAGCGGGGGCGCGAAGGCGGCGATCAGCATGGTGGTGACGCTGCCGGCGAAGAATGAGCCGACGGCAGCCAGCGAGAGCGCCGCGCCGGCGCGGCCGTTACGCGCCATCTGGTGGCCGTCGAGCACGGTGACCACCGCCGAGGTTTCTCCGGGCAGGTTGACCAGGATGGCGGTCGTGGAGCCACCGTACTGGGTGCCGTAGTAAATGCCGGCCAGCATGATCAGCCCGGCCACCGGCGGCAGCACGTAGGTGATGGGCAGCAGCATGGCGATGGTGGGCACGGGGCCCAGGCCGGGCAGCACGCCGACGAGCGTGCCCAGGATGCAGCCCAGCAGCGCGTACAGCAGGTTTTCAGGGGTGACCGCGACGGAGAATCCGAGCGCGAGGTGTTCGAGCAATTCCATGATGTTGTCTGCCCCGTGGTTTTAATTCATGCCCAGAAACGTCGGCCACAGCGGGAAGATCAGCCCCAGGCCCTTGACGAATGCCAGCCAGCAGAAGACCACCAGGAAAATGGCGTTGACCACTGCGACGCGCCAGTTGAACTCGAAGCTGGCGATGCTGCTGCCTGCTACCAGCAGGAAGATCGACAGGTACAGGCCCAGGGGGCGCAGCAACAGGCCGAACAGCACGACGGAGCCGATGATGATGAACAGGATCTTGAAGTCGAAGCGCTCGACGGTCGTTTCGGTGGCTTTCGAGGAAAGCGCGCTCAGCGCGACCACTGCGCCCAGCACGGCCAGGCAGATGCCCAGCCAGAACGGGAAATAGCCGGGGCCCATCCGGGCGGCGGTGCCCATCTGGTAGCTCGCCGCCTTCCAGGCGAATCCCAGGCCCAGGGCGACGAACATCACCCCCGACCAGAAATCCTGCCGATTGCGTAGCTGCATGGTCTACTCCTATGTACAGCATGTGAGTTAAAGCGGGCCCGCATCGGACCCGCGCAAAAGGGCACTGCAACGTGCCACTAGTTATGAAAGGAGGTGCCGTTTTTAGGCAGCGCGCATGGTAGCGAAGGGGGGTGGGCCTGCAAACCCGACTCATCGGCGGGGCGGATGGGGTTTTCCCTAGAACGGGCGTCTAAGTTGTAACCCTGCGCCTGCATCGGCCCAGAATGAAAGCTGATTGAAAGTTATTAGAAAGACGCACGAAAGCCGCCACGCGGGTGCGCGGCGTTTTATTCTTGCGGATAGCCGGCACGATGGTTCGGTAAGTTCTACCGAATATTGCCGTGTTTCTCACGTTGCGTGCAGCCGACCGGCAGGCGCGCAGAATGGTTTACGATAGCGCCCATGTTGCAAGACCTCGACCAACTCGCCGCCCGGATCGGGCAACTGGTGCAACGCACGCGGCAACTACATGCCGAGCGCGACGCGTTGCGTGTCCGCCTGAGCCAAAGCGAATCCGGCCAGCGCGCGCTCGAACAGCGCTGCGCCGAGCGCGACGCCGAAATACAGGCCATGCAGGCACGCCTGCAAGAGCACGACGGCACCGTCGAATCCATGCTCGCCGAAGCCCGTCAAACAGAGGCCGACCTGCGCGAACAGCTTGCGCGTGCGATCGCCGAACGCCAGGAACTGGAAGCACGCGGCAATGCGCGCGAAGCTGAGCTGCTGGGCGATCTCGGCGCGCGCGATACCGAATTGCAACGACTGCGTGTAGCCGCTTCCGCCGCCCGCGAGCGCATCGATACCGTATTGGCCCGCCTGCCGGGCGCGCCCACCGGAGACCAAGCCTGATGGAACGCGTCGATGTCACTATCCTGGGGCGGGATTACTCCCTCGCCTGCGCTACCGACGAAAAACCTGCGCTGTTGGCCGCCGTGCGCCATGTCGATCAACTCATGATGCGCATCCAGGGCTCCGGCAAAGTGTCCAGCAACGAGCGTATCGCCGTCATGGCGGCGTTGCAGATCGCCGGCGAGTTGCTCGCCATGAAGGCTGCGCCCGATGGTCCCCTGGGGGGTTTGGCGGTGGGCGACTTCAAGCGTAGAATCGAGGACATGAACTCTCTGCTTGACGACGCATTGTCAGGCCAGGAAAAATTGTTGTAGGGCGCAAGCCCCCGGCGTGTCGGTATCACGCAGTTTTTTTCAGTTTGTCCCTGCCGTGTTCGTGACTTGGCCATACATTCTCTGAACCTATGTCTTACGGCATATTGGTTGCGTGAATGGTGAGCTGGAGCGCTTGTCTCTTCGTAGATGAACCCGACGCTCAACGGAACGCGACCACCTTGAACCCAACGGTTCGAGATGCCGGCCTAGACGGCACAGGTGGGGCATTTCTTCCGGCGGGCCTGCTGCACGCAGGTCCGCGCCGGATGTCTCCTTCCCCCCTTCATCTCAATACAGGCTCGCCATGATGCGCTCCCGTCCCGTGCTTTCATTGAACCGGCTTGCGGCTGCGTGCTGCACGGCCCTGGCCCTCGCCGCGGTCCAACCGGCGTACGCGCAGCAACACGCACAGCCCGACGATGCTGCGGCGCGCGCCCCGGAACTCACTCTGCAGGCGTCGGCCGCGTCCGAAGTCCAGCAGGACACGGTGCGCATTACGCTGGCCGCGGAACTCGAGGCCGCCACGCAATCTGCGGCCGGCAAGGCGCTCACGGCTGCGCTGGACGAAGCGGTCAAGCGTGCCCAGGGCACAAAAGACGTCGCAGTCAGCTCGGGCGGCTACAGCATCTGGCCCAACACCAACGAAAAAGGCAAAATCCAGAACTGGCGAGCCCGCGGCGAGATCATTCTCGAATCCAAGGACTTCGCGGCGGCGTCGGCATTGGCTTCCAAGCTTTCCGACAAAACCGCCATCAGCCACATCAGTTTCGTCCTGTCGCGCGAGGCTCGCGACGCCGAAGAACGCAAATTGCTGGGCCAGGCGGCTCAGGCTTTCCGCGATCGCGCTCTGGCCGCGGCCACGGCATTCGGTTTCAGCGGCTATCAGGTTCGACAGCTCGAACTGAGCGGCGGCGGCTCGCCCGTACCCGTGCCGCGCCCCATGGGCGCGCAGATGATGGCCAAGAGCGCGGCAGCGGAATCGGCCGACGTGCCGCTCGAGGCGGGCAAGGTCACCGTCAGCATCTCGGTCAACGGGACGGTTGCCTTGCACTGAGCCCGAACAAAACCACGCCGGCCAGCACCATGGGCAGGGACAGCCACTGTCCCATGCTCATGCCGCCGGCCAGCAGGCCCAGGAATCCGTCCGGCTCTCGCGTGAATTCCACCAGGAATCGGAACGCCCCGTAGCCTATCAAGAACAGGCCGCTCACCTGGCCCGCCGGGCGAGGCCGGGCCGAAAACCACCACAGCAGCACAAACAGCACGATGCCTTCCAGGCCGAGCTCGTACAGTTGCGAAGGGTGGCGCGGCACTGTGTCGCCGGCCTGCGGAAACACCATGCCCCAAGGCGCATCCGTGGGGCGGCCCCACAATTCGCCATTAATGAAGTTGCCCAGCCGTCCCGCGCCCAGCCCCAGCGGGATCAGCGGCGCGATAAAGTCGCTGATCGTGAAAAACGACAGCTGCTTCTTGCGCGCGTACAACAGCATCACCACGATCACGCCGATCAGGCCTCCGTGGAACGACATGCCGCCTTCCCACAGATACAGCACTTCCAGGGGGTGGGCAAGGTAGTACGCCGGCTTGTAGAACAGCACGTACCCCAGCCGGCCGCCCAGCACGACGCCCAGCACGCTATAGAAAATCAGGTCTTCCAGGTCGCGCGGCTGCAGTGCGGGGGTGTGGCCGCGAACCAGGCGCATGCGCCCCAGCAAGTAGACCAGGGCGAACCCCAGCAGGTACATGAGCCCGTACCAATGAATGGCCACGGGGCCTATACGCAGGGCAATGGGGTCGAATTGGGGATGAAGCAGCATATTCCGCCACGCAGTAAAAGATTGGGTCGATAATAACCGGCGAAGGTGCCGTCCTAAAGCATGCCGGCCATACAGCAGGCCGGCAACATTTCCGGAGACAAGCATGCCCGATAACGAGCGCTCACGTCATATCACCCATGGTGTGGCCCGTGCGCCCAACCGCGCCATGTATTACGCGCTGGGCTACCAGGAAGCCGACTTCGACAATCCCATGATCGGCGTTGCCAACGGCCATTCCACGATCACCCCCTGCAACAGCGGCCTGCAACGGCTGGCCGACGCGGCGATCCAGGCTGTGCGCGCATCGCGCGCCAACCCGCAAGTATTCGGCACGCCCACCATTTCCGATGGCATGTCGATGGGCACCGAAGGCATGAAGTATTCGCTTGTGTCCCGCGAAGTCATTGCCGACTGTATCGAAACCGCCGTGCAGGGGCAGTGGATGGACGGCGTGGTCGTCATAGGCGGCTGCGACAAGAACATGCCCGGCGGCATGATCGCGCTGGCCCGCATGAACGTGCCGGGCATCTATGTCTACGGCGGCACCATCAAGCCCGGACGCTACCGCGGGCAGGATCTCACCATCGTTTCGGTGTTCGAAGCCGTCGGCGAGTTCACCATGGGCCGCATGCCGCAAGAAGATTTCAAGCAGATCGAAAAATGCGCCATTCCCGGCTCGGGGTCATGCGGCGGCATGTATACGGCCAACACCATGAGTTCCGCATTCGAGGCCATGGGCATGAGCCTGCCGTATTCCAGCACCATGGCCAACGAAGACGACGAGAAGGTGGCATCGGCAGCCGAATCGGCGCGCGTGCTGGTCGACGCCGTGCGGCGGGGTGTGCGGCCGCGCGACATCATCACGCGCGAATCCATCGAAAATGCGGTGGCGGTCATCATGGCCACCGGCGGTTCCACCAATGCAGTACTGCATTTCCTGGCCATCGCCCATGCCGCAGAGGTCGAATGGACAATCGACGACTTCGAACGCATCCGGCGCCGCGTGCCGGTCATCTGCGACCTCAAGCCGTCGGGCCGTTACGTCGCCACCGACCTGCATCGTGCCGGGGGCATTCCGCAAGTCATGAAACTATTGCTCGATGCGGGCCTGTTGCACGGCCACTGTCCCACCATTACGGGCAAGACCATTGCCGAAACGCTGGCTGACGTCCCTTCCGAGCCGCCCGCAGGCCAGGACGTCATACGGCCCATTTCAAAGGCCATCTACCCTCAGGGCCACCTGGCGATCCTCAAGGGCAACCTGGCGCCCGAAGGATGCGTGGCGAAAATCACCGGCCTGAAGAACCCCGTTATTACCGGGCCGGCGCGCGTGTTCGATTCCGAAGACGATGCCATGGCCGACATCATGGACAAGCGCATCAAGGCGGGCGACGTCGTGGTCATCCGCTACGAAGGCCCCAAGGGCGGCCCCGGCATGCGCGAAATGCTGGCCCCCACGTCGGCCCTGGTGGGGCAGGGGCTGGGCGAAAGCGTCGGCCTGATCACCGATGGGCGGTTTTCGGGCGGCACCTGGGGCATGGTGGTGGGCCATGTGGCGCCCGAGGCATATGTCGGCGGGCCCATTGCCCTGATCCGCGAGGGCGATTCGGTTACCATCGACGCTCACCAACTGCTGCTGCAGTTGAATATTTCTGACGATGAGATAGCGGAGCGTCGCAAGGCCTGGGTACAGCCCCGGCCGCGATATACGCGTGGCGTGCTGGCCAAATTCGGCAAGCTTGCCGGCACCGCAAGTCGTGGGGCAGTGACCGATGCATTTGAAGATTAGGTTGGCGGCAGGGGCCGCCATGGGTTTGTGGATGGGGGCGGCTGCCGCCCAAAGTACTGAAGGCGGCCTGGCGCTGGCGCAACAAAAGGCCTGTATGGCTTGCCACCAGGTCGACAGCAAGCGGGTGGGGCCGCCGCTGCAAAGCGTGGCAGAACGCTACGCGGGGCAGGGCGAGGCCATGGTCGGGTACCTGGCAGAAAAGATCCGCGGCGGCGGGCGCGGTGCATGGGGCGTGGTGCCCATGCCGGCGCAGGCGCAGGTCAGCGACCAAGAAGCACGGCAGCTGGCCCTATGGATCCTTTCCCTGGCGCCTGCCAAGGCTGAAAACTAGTCATTGCGGGCGGCCATCCGGCCTGCCGCCATGCCAAGGAGCACATATGCGCGAGCAGACTTCCCCAGGTTCTTCCCAGGTTGCCGTGCTGGGCGGCGGTTGTTTTTGGTGCGTCGAGGCCGTCCTGCAGGATCTGCGCGGCGTCATCAGCGTGCAGCCGGGCTATTGCGGCGGGCATGTCGACCACCCCACCTACGAACAAGTGTGTGGCAAACAGACTGGCCATGTCGAAGTGGCGCGTGTCGAGTTCGACCCCGCACAGCTGTCCTACAGCGATCTGCTGCGCGTCTTTTTTGCCACCCACGACCCCACCACGCCGGGTCGCCAGGGCAATGATGTGGGGCCGCAATACGAGTCCGCTATTTTCTGGCAGAACGACACCCAGCGCGACGAGGCGCGCGCGGTCATGGCCGAAATCGAAGCGCAGCATGTTTACGATGCGCCCCTGGTCACACACTTGCGCGAACCGGCCACTTTCTGGCCCGCCGAAGACTACCACCGCAACTATTTTGCGCAGCATCCCGAACAAGGCTATTGCCAGTTCGTCATCGCGCCCAAGGTGGCCAAGTTCCGCAAGCAGTTCCACGACCGACTGAAGCGTTGATCCGCGGCGAGGCGGCCGGGAACGGAGCGTGCCGCGGCGGCATCTAATGCGGCATATCCTCGAATAATCGCGAGGCAGGAGCCGCAGATATGCCATCGACCTTGCTCAAGCCCATCGGCGCGGCGCTGTCCGACGCCGAGCTCGCCCACCGCATTGCGCGCGGCGACAGCCAGGCGCTGCAGGACCTGATGCGGCGCTGCAACCAGACGCTTTACCGCACGGCGCGCAGCATCTTGCGTAACGACAACGACGCCGAAGACGCCGTACAAGAAGCGTATATCAAGGCGTATCGGGTCATCGGCACATTCAGGGGCGATGCGTCTCTGCAGACTTGGCTCGTGCGCATCGCCGTCAACGAGTGCAGGCAGCGCCTGCGCAAGCGCGAGCGTCGGCTGCGCCTGGTCCCGCTCGTCGACCGGCCACTCACCGGCCCCGATCTGCCGGAGCACATCATGCAAGACGCCGCCAACGGATCGCGTCCCGAGCACCACGTATTGCAGGCTCAAACCCGCAGGCTGCTAGAGGCCAAGATCGACGAGCTTCCGGATGCGTTCCGGCAGGTATTCGTGTTGCGGGCCATCGAAGAAATGTCCGTCGAAGAGATATCCGGCTGCCTGGGTATCCCCGACGCTACCGTGCGCACGCGGTATTTCAGGGCCCGCGCCCTGCTGCGCAAGGCGTTGCAGCGCGAGGTGGTCGCGGGCCTGGACGCCGCCTTCTCTTTTGCAGGCGATCGTTGTGATCGCATCGTAGCCGCTGTCATGAAGCGGCTGGACGCCGCCGGGCACGACGGCTGACTTTTCTTACTACTGGGGGTTCATCATGTCGTTTCTCGCGATAGGGACGGTCGCGCGCGCACCTGCTCGACGTGCGTTCCTGCAACAAGGCGGGCTGGTGTTGTCCGGTGCCGCGATTGCGCTGCTGTCCGGGCGCACGGCGTTGGCAAAGGGTGCCCAAGCCCAGGAATCCGATGTACGCATCCTCAATACGGCGCTGGCGGCCGAGCTGGAAGCGGTCGCCGCCTACCAGCTGGGGGCGGAAAGCAAATTGCTGCAAAAGCCGGTGCTCGATCTTGCCCTGACGTTTCAGGGGCATCATCGTGCCCACGCCGAACTGCTGTCAAAAACCGTCAAGGCGCTGGGGGGCAAGCCGGTGGCGGAACAGGCTCATTACACGTTCCCCACCAGTTCGCTCAAGAGCCAGGCCGATGTGCTGCGATTCGCCGCAACGCTGGAAAAGGGCGCTGTCAGCGCCTATCTGGGCGCCGTCCCCGTATTCGACAACCGCGATCTGGCCAAGGCGGCGGCCAGCATCCTGGGCGACGAGGCCATGCACTGGGCGGTTCTTCGGCATGCGTTGGGCGAAGAGCCCGTTCCTGTGGCCTTCATGTCATGAATGCGTCCTGCGGCTTTGCAACCGCCTGGCCGGCCATGCTGGCGGCCACACTGGCCGTAGCCAGCATGGCCGTGGCGGCCGATGCCCCGGCAGGGGTGGGTGACGCCCGTCGCGGTGAGGAAATCTACGGGCGCTGCCTGGCCTGCCATGCGCTTGCCTATAACCGCACCGGGCCGCGTCACTGTGGGCTGTTGGGGCGACGTGCAGGCAGCGTGCCCGGTTATTCTTATTCCCAGGCCATGAAACAGTCCGGGATCATCTGGAACGAACAGACCCTGGACGTGTTTCTGAAGAATCCGATGGCCGCGGTGCCCGGCACGTCGATGGGATATGCCGGCATCGCCGATGCCGGCGAGCGCGCAGACCTGATCGCGTACCTGAAACAGGCCCCGCCCTGCGCGCAATGAGCCCGAGCCGCCAGGTGGGCGTTACTCTACCGCCCGCACCACGCCTCGCCTCATCTGGTCTAGCTCGATCGATTCGAACAAGGCCTTGAAGTTGCCTTCGCCAAAGCCTTCGTTGCCCTTGCGCTGGATAATCTCAAAGAAAATCGGCCCGATCTGGTTCTCGGTGAAAATCTGCAACAGCAATCCGCCGCCCGGGGCGCCGTCGAGCAGGATGCGGTTCTTCTGCAGACGCGCCACGTCTTCGCCGTGGCCGGGCAGGCGTTGCTCCAGCAGTTCGTAGTACGTGTCGGGCGTGTCCAGAAAGGTCACGCCGTTACGCCGCAGCGCTTCCACGGTCGCGTAAATGTCGTCGGTCGCCAGCGCGATATGCTGAATGCCCTCGCCGCGGTACAGGTCCAGGTATTCCTGGATCTGGCCTTTTTCTTCCGTGCCTTCCTCGTTGATGGGAATGCGGATATTTCCGCAGGGCGACGTCATGGCTTTCGATTTCACGCCGGTCACCTTGCCCTCGATGTCGAAATAGCGGATCTCGCGGAAGTTGAACAGCCGCTCGTAGAATTCCGACCATTCCGCCATGCGGCCCTTGTGCACGTTATGCGTCAGGTGGTCCACCAGTGCCAGGCCGGCTCCCGAATGGGTCAGATCGCTTTCTGCAGTCTGGGGATCCAGCGGCTCGAAATCCACGTCATAGATGCTGATATCGCCGATGCCTCGGTGGTTGTTCTTGCCGCGCCAGCGATCCACCAGATAAATAAGCGAATCACCTATCCCCTTGATGGCCGGGATATTCAGTTCCATCGGCCCGCTGTGCGAATCGAACCCCCAGGCGCCCAGTTCCAGCGCGCGCTTGTAGGCACGTGCCGCGTCCTGCACACGGAAGCCGATAGCGCAGATCGACGGCCCATGCAGCCGGGCAAAGCGCTGTGCAAAAGAGTCCGGTTCGGCGTTGATAAGGAAGTTCACGCCACCTTGGCGATAAAGGGTGACGTCTTTATGGCGGTGTCGCGCAATGGCCTTGAAACCCAGCGTCTCGAACACCTTGCGCAGCGCGGCGGGGTCGGGCGCCGCGTATTCGATGAACTCAAAACCGGCGGTGCCCATAGGGTTCTCCCACGGCTTGAAGGCGTCGGTGCTCATGGTCTCTCTCCTGATCTGAATGCGCCTGAACCTGAAGATTCAGGTTCCCAAGCCGAAATTGTAGGCAGCCCGGCCGGGCAATTGATTGCAAACCTGCTTCGAAAAAGCCAGATCAGGGCAATAATATTGCTGTAAAAACACCATATGGGACCAAACATGTCGCAAGCTGACCTGGACAGGACAGATCGCCGGATACTGGCCGAGCTGCAACGCGATGGCCGTCTTACCAATCAGGAACTGGCCGAGCGGGTTTCCCTATCGCCCAGCCCCTGCCTGCGTCGGGTTCGCCGGCTGGAAGAGCAGGGCTATATCAAGCGCTATGTGGCGCTGGTCGAGGCCGAAAAAGTGGGGCTGGGGCTATTGGCCTACGTCTCCATCCGCCTGGACAAACACGTGGGCGGCAGCCATGCCCCCATTGTCGAGTTCGCCCGCGACGTGCAGCGATGGCCCGAAGTCACCGAGTGCTACGCCATGTCGGGCGACATGGACTATCTATTGCGCGTGCAGGTGGCCGACCTGGCCCACTTTTCCAGTTTTGCCATGGACACCCTGATGCGGCACCCTGCGGTGGTGGATATGAAGTCCTACTTCGCGCTCCAGCAAATCAAAGAAACCACCGAACTGCAGCTATAAGTAGCGACCCCCTGCGTTGGGTGGCAGGCGGCACGGCCAGGTAATACGGCCCCGTTTTTTGGGCGCCCGAAAAAAATACGTGCCGCACCTTTCTGCATGGTCTGAATATCTGTGCTATAGTCTCGCTCCTTCGTTGCCTGGGTGTGTTTTTCCAGGTGGCGGGGCCGGTGTCTTGGTTGCGTCGGGCGGCACAATGTGAATACGCGTTGTTGCACAGCCTGAAAAAATCGTGCTAAGATGTC
>NZ_NEVK01000005.1 GCF_002261265.1 Bordetella genomosp. 7
CGCTCAACTGCTGCGCGGGCACTTCGATGACTTCGCCGGTATTGATCTTGAACACCGCCACGGCTTCGGCCAGGCGCTGCGCCTGCTCCTGCAGCGAACCCGCCGCCGCGGCCGCTTCCTCGACCAGCGCCGCGTTCTGCTGCGTCACCTCGTCCATCTGCGACACCGCGCGGTTGACCTGCTCGATACCGCCCGACTGCTCCTCCGAGGCCGCCGATATCTCGCCCATGATGTCCGTCACCCGCTTGACCGACGCCACAATCTCCTGCATCGTCGAACCGGCCCGCTCCACCTGCTGCGAGCCCGTGCCCACCTTGCTCACCGAGTCCTCGATCAGCACCTTGATCTCTTTGGCCGCCTGCGCGCTGCGCTGCGCCAGCGAACGAACCTCGCCGGCCACCACCGCAAAGCCCTTGCCCTGCTCGCCCGCGCGCGCCGCTTCCACCGCCGCATTCAGCGCCAGTATGTTCGTCTGGAACGCAATGCCGTCAATCACCGACACAATCTCGGAAATCTTGCGCGAACTCGCCGAGATCGCCTCCATCGTGTTGACCACCTCCGACACCGCCTCGCCGCCACGCTCGGCAACGTCCGAGGCGCTGGCCGCCAGCTGATTGGCCTGGCGCGCGTTGTCCGCATTCTGCTTGACCGTCGAGGCCAGCTCCTCCATCGACGCGGCCGTCTCCTCCAGCGACGCGGCCTGCTGCTCCGTGCGGCTGCTCAGGTCCGTGTTGCCCGCCGATATCTCCCGCGAACCCACGTTGATCTCGTCAACCCCGCGACGAACCTGCGACACCGTGCGCGCCAGGTTCTCCTGCATCCGCTTGAGCGCCGCAAACAACTGGCCTATCTCGTTGCTGTTGCGAACCTCTACCCGCGCCGTCAGGTCGCCGCCCGCCATGCGGTCGAAATGCGTGCCGGCCTCGCGCAGCGGCAGCAGCACCCGGCGTCGCAGGAAAACATAAGTTGCAAACACCAGCAGGGCCGCCATGGCGCTGCCCAGCCCCACCGCCGCCAATACGCCCTGGTAGCGCTGGGTTGCGAGCACGTGCGCATCCTGCAACATGGCGGCACGCCAGAAGTCGAAACCTTCCACCGCTCGCGCAAAGCGCGCCTCCATGGCGTCGTGCATGACTTGCGCACCCTTCTGGTAGGCCGCCATGTCGCCGCGTTCGAGCATGCCGAACAAAGGCGCGATGCCTTGGCGCAGCAGCGCGCCATGGGCCTGGTCGATCTCCTCGAGGCTGTCCTGCGATCCGGCCGGACGCGGCAGGCCCTTGAAATACTGATATTCGGTTTCGGCGCGATTCATGGACGCGCTGGCGCGCTGCAAGAGGCCCTGGGCTTCGGCGCCCAGGCGGCCCGATGCCGCCGCCTGTTGTCCCCCGCCGGACACAATGCCCGCATAGTGCGCATTGGCTGCGCGCGACAAGCCGGTAACCACGTCTTTATAGCTATTCACCACGCGGGTCAGCGCGTCGCTGACTTCCTGGGCCTGGCGGATGTCCGCCAGCGTGCCATTGCTGATACGCAGCGACAACACGCCCAGCACCGCGCCAATCACCAGCATCAGAGAGAAAAAGCCCAGTACGCCCAGCAGGCTGGTGCGTATCGTTATATTGGCCAGGAACTTGCGCATGATTGATTAGAACCCCCGACTCTACGTCACACGGCGGCAGCCCGCGGCGCCCCTGCAGGGCCGCCGCGCTTAAGAGGCCACCTTCTCCACCAGCGCCATTTCGTCGCTGGTCATCAGTTTCTCGATATCCACCAGGATCAGCATCCGGTCATCCAGCGTACCCAGCCCCGTCAGGTACTCGGTAGACAGCGTTGCGCCGAACTCGGGTGCGGCCCGTACCTGACCCGCGTTGAGCATCAGCACATCCGAAACGCCGTCGACCACGATCCCCACTACGCGATGGTCGAGGTTCAGGATGATGACCACGGTCTGTTCGTTGTATTCGACGCGGCCCAGGTTGAACTTGATGCGCAGGTCCACGATGGGCACGATGATGCCGCGCAGGTTGGTCACTCCCTTGATAAAGGAGGGCACATTCGCAATACGGGTCACCGCATCCGCGTCGTAGCCGCGGATCTCCTGCACTTTCAGGATATCGATGCCGTACTCTTCGTCTCCCAGCGTGAACACCAGGAATTCACTGCCGACGTCTTCGACGCGCGCGGCCTGCGTTTGCGGTTTGGCTGCCATTAAAGGTTCTCCGTCAATTCAGTACGGCGTCGGGTTGCGCCCATTTCTCGCGATTGGCCCGCGCCAGCGCGAACACATCCACAATCAGCGCCACGCTGCCGTCACCCAGGATGGTGGCTGCCGATATCCCCGGCACTTTGCGGTAGTTCGATTCCAGGTTCTTCACCACGACTTGATGCTGGCCCACCAGATGGTCCACCAGCAGCGCAAAGCGGCGGTCCTGCGCCTGCATGATGACCGCGATGGCCTGGGTGGGATCGGCCTGCGCGCCGGCCACGCCGAACACGCGATGCAGCTCTACCAGCGGCAGGTATTCCCCCCGCACCTGCATCACCTGCTCCTCGCCAGCCACCGAGTACATCTGGTCCCTGGTGGGCTGCAACGATTCGGTGACATGGTTCAGCGGCAGGATGAAGGTTTCGTCGCCCACCCGCACCGACATGCCGTCCAGGATGGCCAATGTCAACGGCAATACGATGCGTGTCGTGGTGCCCTTGCCGGGCACGCACGACAATTGCACGTGGCCACCCATGTCCTGGATATTGCGGCGCACCACATCCATGCCCACGCCCCGGCCCGAAATATCAGTGATCTGTTCGGCGGTGGAAAACCCGGGCGCGAAGATCAACTGCCAGACCTCTTCGTCCGGCGTGTTTTCACTGACGGGCAAGCCCTGGGCGATCGCCTTGGCCAGGATTCTCTCGCGGTTCAGGCCCGCACCGTCGTCGCTGACCTCGATCACGATATTGCCCCCATTGTGCTCGGCCGACAGTATCAGCTGCCCTATCGCCGACTTGCCCGCCGCAACGCGCTTCTCCGGGGTCTCGATGCCGTGGTCCAGGCTGTTGCGCACCAGATGGGTCAACGGGTCGATGATGCGCTCGATCAGGCTCTTGTCCAGTTCGGTGGCGCGGCCAAAGGTCTGCAGCTCGATCTGCTTGCCCATCTTGTGGGCGATGTCGCGCACCAGCCGCGGAAACCGACTGAACACGTAATCCATGGGCATCATGCGGATCGACATCACCGCCTCTTGCAGATCGCGCGCGTTGCGCTCGAGCTGCTCCATGCCGTTGAGCAGCCGATCGTGCAGTACCGGGTCCAGGGACGAGGCCGTCTGCGCCAGCATGGCTTGCGTAATGACGAGCTCACCCACCAGGTTGATGATCTGGTCGACCTTCTCCACCCCCACGCGAATGGACGTAGATTCCTTGTCGGCGGGTCCCGCCGCCTGCCCGCGCGCGGGCCTGCTCCCGGCTGCCTGCTGCGGTGCGCCCGCCTCGGGCGACGCCGGCGGCGGCGCCGCGGCAGCCGCGGGCGCCGGCACCGGCGCTGCCGGCTCGGGCACGCCGGGCTTCGATGCCGCAGGCGGGGCTTCGCGGCGCACGTCGAGCTGGTCGGCATTCACGATGAAGCAGCAGACAACCTCGATATCGTCCGGACCGCAGGTCGTCTCCACCCAGACCGTCAGGCCATCATCGTCGCGCTCGTGGGCCAGCACCGTACCCAGATTGCCCATCTCGTGCAGCAGCGATTGCCCATCCTTATCCGAAACGCCGGTAATGCGAACCCGCAACGGCATAGCCTCGCCATCTGCCGCATCGGCCTGCGGCGCAGCCGCGGCAACGGCCGGCGCCTCGGGCGCGCAGACGGGCGGCGGCCCGGCCTGGCCGGCGGCTGCCGCAACCGCCTGGTCCCGCGCGTCGCCATGCTCCTGCCCATCGTCCTGCTCTTGCGCCAGACGCCGCAACACCGCGCAGATCCGTTCGTATACCGCTTCTTCCGGCTCTTCCGAGGCGCGGTAGGCGTCCAGTTGGCTCTTGAGCACGTCTTTCGTTTCCAGAAAAATGTCCACCATGTCTGCGCGCAGCGCCATTTCCCCCCGCCGGATCGCATCCAGCAGGTTCTCAAGCAAATGGGTCGTGCCGGCCAGGTGCTGGAAGCAGCCGAAGGTGGCCGCGCCGCCCTTGATCGAATGCGCAGCCCTGAATATCGCGTTCAACTGTTCGATATCCGGGTTGTCGACATCCAGCATCAACAACAACTGCTCCATCTCGGCAAGCAGCTCATCCGCTTCGTCGAAGAATGTCTCGTAGAACTGACTGAGATCCAGACCGCTGCTCATAGACCGTACGCCTTCCGTTCGAACCCGCTCATGCGCCTGATTGCGCGCCAAGCAGTTCAGATGCCCATTCCACCAGCACGCCGGGGTCCAGCGGCTTGTTCAGCCAGCCGCTGACGCCCAAGTCGCGTGCCGCGCGCTTGCTTTGCCCATCGTCTTCGGTTGTCAGGATCAGCACAGGCAGATCGCGGTAACCCGGATCTGCTCGCAATTCGCGGATCAGTGACAAACCGTCCATTACCGGCATATTCCAGTCGCTGACCAGCATGTCGACACGATGGCTGCGCGCCAGATCCAGGGCCTGCCGGCCGTTGCCGGCCGCAATCACCTGCCAGCCGGCGTCGCTCAATGCGGCCTGGACGATCATGCGCATCGTCGCCGAGTCGTCCGCCACCAGGATTGTTGCTGTCATCACTACCTTGCCGTATCGCCTGCAGGGATACGCGGCGCCAGGGACGAAACGACTTCCCCGGGCCCGCGCAGGCTCAAATCAGCGGCCGCCGCGTCGGCCGCGGCCGCATTTTCCCGCTCAATCTGCTGCTGGGTGCGCCGGTTCAGCACCACCAGGCTGATACGACGGTTAACGGCCGCATACGGGTCATCTTTAACGAGGCTCATGCTGGACGACAGGCCCTGAATGCGCATGAGCTTTCCTTCGGCCATGCCGCCGGCCACCAGCTCCTGGCGCGACGCATTCGCGCGGTCGGCCGACAGCTCCCAGTTGCTGTATGCCCGCTCGCCCCGCGCGTACTGGGTCGCGTCCGTATGGCCGGCAATACTTATCTTGTTGGGCAATTCGTTCAACACCGGCCCCAGCTCGCGCAGGATATCGCGCATATACGGCTGCACCTCGGCGCTGCCCGTGGCGAACATCGGGCGGTTCTGATTGTCCACAATCTGGATGCGCAGGCCCTCTGTTGTCATGTCGATCAACAACTGCGGGCGGAAGTTCTTCAGTACGGGGTTCTCTTCCAGCATGGCATCCAGGCGGCGCTTCAGGCGTTCCAGCGCGTGCCGGTCCCGCCTCTCGCTATCGGGCAGCACCTGTGACTGGACGCGGTCTCCTTCGGCCCTGCGCACATCGCCCTCGTCGCGCAGCGGATCGTGTCCGCCTCCCGGGATCGCACTGGTCTGCGCCGACTGGCTGGGGCCTCCCGTCAACGCTACCCGCAACGGCATGCGGAAATACTCCGCCAGTCCCTTCAGCTCTTCTTTGGGGACGATGGCGATCAGCCACATCACCAGGAAGAAAGCCATCATCGCCGTGATGAAGTCGGCGTACGCGATCTTCCAGCTGCCGCCATGGTGCACGGCCTGTGTCGCACGCTTGCGACGGACCACCACCCGGTGATTGTTCAGCGAACTCATCGGGGCTTCCCGTCAGGCGCGGCCTGTAGCGGCGGTTTTCGCCTGCCGCACATGCTCTTCCAGCTCACCGAACGACGGACGCACCGAAGAGAACAGCACCTTGCGCCCGAACTCCACGGCCAACTGCGGCGGATAGCCGTTCATGCTTGCCAGCAGCGTGACCTTGATGCATTCGAGCACCTTGACCGATTCCGACGTGCGCTGCGCCAGGCGCGCGGCCAGCGGGGCCACGAAACCGTACGCCAGCAACACCCCCAGGAAAGTGCCCACCATGGCTTTCGAGATCAGGTCGCCCAGTACCGCCGGGGGCTGGTCCACCGAGCCCAGCGCCTTGATGACGCCCAGCACCGCCGCCACAATCCCGAACGCCGGCAAAGCATCTGCCACCTGCTGCAGCGAATGACAAGGCACGTCGCGCTCATGCCGGTAGGTCTCGATTTCCTCGTCCATCAGCGTCTCGATCTCGAACGAGCTCATGTTGCCGCTGATCATGATGCGCAGGTAATCGGTAATGAACTCCATCAGCCGCGCGTCCTGCAGAATGCGGGGATATTCATTGAAAATCGGGCTGGCGTCCGGGTCCTCGATGTGTGACTCGATCGCCATCAGGCCTTCCCGGCGAGCCTTGTTGAGCAACACGTACAGCAGCGCCATCAGCTCCATGTACACCTCTTTGCTGTACGGAGCCCCCTTTATCGCCTGCGGCAGCGACTGCCCTATCAGCGAGAGCGATTTGCGGGTGTTGCCCGCCAGAAAGGCGCCCAGCGCGGCGCCTGCGATCAGGGTCAATTCAAACGGTTGGTACAGGGCCCCCAAGTGCCCACCCAGCGCGACGAAGCTGCCGACCACCGCGACGAGCACCACCGTATAACCAATAACAATCAACACATCGGGCCTCTGCCATCGAGTCTAGAGTTGGCGACAATGATCTCCCGCGCAACCGCGTGCAAAAGCACGGGTTACGGGGAATTTTCGGGGGCTTTTGGACTTATTGAGGCGGCCCGCTCAGGAACGCGGAGCCGCCGCCATGGGCGCGCCTGCGCCCAGCGCGGCGCGGGCCTTTGCGGCAGCCCGGGTCTTGCCGGCCCGCGGCGGCGGGCGGCAGATCGCGCACACGAAGTCCCCCTGGGGATCATGGGCGTGGGCGATGAAATGCCCGCCGCACTGCCGGCAGGCAGAAAGCTGCAGCATGCCGCTATCGAAAAACCTGACCAGCATCCATGCCCGGGTGAAGCTGAGCAATGGTTCGTCGCCCTGCCCGACTCCGGCGTGCTCCAGGTACAGGCGGTAGGCGTCGATGGTGGCGCGGATGCCGCGGCTGGCCGTACGTGCATTCAGGAACGAGTACACGTTGTAGAACAAGGACGAATGGATGTTGGGCAACCAGGTCATGAACCAGTCGACCGAAAACGGCAACATCCCCTTGGGCGGAGAACAACCGCGGATTTCCCGGTACAGGCGCGACAGGCGGTCGTGGCTCAGGCGCGTTTCGGCCTCGAGAACCTGCAGGCGCGCACCCAGCGAGATCATCGCGCTGGCAAGGAGAATGTCGTCCGCTTCCTGCGCAACACTTTTGATGGACATGGCGGCAGACGGCTCAGGAGAGCTGCTCGACCGGCTGCTGGGCCAACAGAATCGTGGCATGGGCCTGTTGCAGCGCCCCGCCCAGCACGTCCTGGGTCAACGCCGACAGCAAGCTGTAGTCGTCGAACCGGAAGCGGCACAGCAAAGAGCTCGAACTGGCCAGCTTGACCAGCTGGGCGGGCGACAGACGCATCAGAATATCGGCCACTTCGTTGCTGAAACCCAGGCGGAACAGTGCTGCCGCATAGTCGTCACGCAGCATCCGCTGAGCCAGCAGCAGGTAGGACAAGTTGACTTCCCGGATGTCGGCGAGCAAAGAACTATCTGCTGTGTTCACGCTATGGGCTCCTAGTTAAACAATGGTGTCATTACAAGCAACCGCAACTGGCGTCGGTCTTCCGCAGCCTTGTCACTAACGATACTGAATGTATCTATTGCTACCAATATGCGTGCAATTTATCACGCATATTGTCAATTTTTATGACATTTCTCACAAATAAGGCCGTTTAGCTCGAATTTTGCTAAAAAAACACAGTTTAGTTACATTCACACACGTTGTGTGTTAGTGGAACCTGTAAACAACCCGTCAAAACATTTCTTTTTTGTACAAATGGATCTGCCGGCGTTGCCGACAATCGTCGCTTGGCCTTCGATGTCGACCTATACGCATGCCTTACGCCGATGACAGCCTGGTGCGCTATGCGCCACTGGTACGCAAGCTTGCGCTGCAGATGCTAGCGCGGCTGCCGGCCAGCGTGCAGCTAGACGACCTCATCCAGGCGGGGATGATCGGACTCCTGGACGCGACGCGACGCTACCAGGAAACACCGGACGCCCAATTCGAAACTTACGCCACCGCACGCATCCGTGGCGCCATGCTGGACGAGCTGCGCAGCCAGGACTGGCTGCCCCGCAGCGTGCGCACCAAAAGCAAGCGCATCGAGGCGGCGATCCAGCGCAAAGAACAAGAACTGATGCGCCCGCCCTCCGAAGGCGAGATTGCCGAGGAACTGGACATTTCGCTGTCCGACTACCAGGCGATGCTCAACGACGCGCGCGGCATCCAGATCATGCATTACGACGAGCTCGGCGCCGGCGATGGCGAGGAACGAGGGTGGCATGAATCCGCCTGCGATCCGTCCACGGACCCGTTGCAGGCCCTGCTTGCGGGCGACTTGCGCCGAGCACTCATCCAGGCGATCGACGCGCTGCCAGAGCGCGAGAAACTCGTGCTGTCGCTGTGCTACGAGCAAGGCCTGAACCTGAAAGAGATAGGCGCGGTGCTGGAAGTCACCGAGGCGCGCGTATGCCAGCTGCGCAGCCAGGCTACCGCCCGCATCCGCGCGCATCTGAAAGCGGGTGCGTGGCAAGCGCTGCCGGCCGAGGCGGGCCTGGCTCAGGTTCTATAGCGTCCGTCATAAAGCACGCAAAAAAAATAGCCGAAGGCCTCGCTTAAGTTGCCGGCAAGCGCGCCGTTACCCAGAGCAGCGGGGCATGCTGCCTCGCGAAGTGGGCGGCCTGGCTGCCCGGTTTGAAGAAGCCTTTCTCTCTTGGGAGCTATTCATGGCTGCTGTTATCAACACCAATTACCTGTCTCTGGTTGCGCAAAACAACCTGACGAAGTCTCAATCGGCCCTGGGTTCGGCCATCGAGCGCCTGTCCTCGGGCCTGCGCATCAACAGCGCCAAGGACGACGCTGCCGGCCTGGCAATCGCCAACCGCTTCACGTCCAACGTCCGCGGCCTGACGCAAGCGGCCCGCAACGCCAACGACGGCATTTCGATCGCTCAAACGACCGAAGGCGCCACCGCCGAAATCACGACCCACCTGCAGCGCATCCGCGAACTGTCGGTGCAAGCCGCCAACGGCACGTACTCGTCGACCGACCTGGCCTCGATGCAAGACGAAGTCGAGCAACGCCTGGCCGACATCGACCGCATCAGCCAGCAAACCGATTTCAACGGCGTGAAGGTCCTGTCCGCCGATCGCAGCCTGACGCTGCAAGTCGGCGCCCGCGACGGCGAAACCATCACCGTCGACCTGAAAGAAATCAGCTCCAGCACGCTGAGCCTGGCCGACTTCAGCATCGCCGGCCCGACCGGCACCGCTTCGGCCTACACGGGCGGCACCGCAGCCGGCGCCGTGACGCTGAAATCCACCGACGGCTCGGGCGATCCCGCCGCGGTCAGCGCCGCTGCCGTCACGCTGAAGGACGTGAGCGACGCCAGCACGCAATCTGGCGCCACGGGCGCTCTGGACCTGGTCCAGGACGAGCGCGGCAACTGGTACGTGACCGAAGGCACGGGCGCGGCGCAGGTTTACTACGCTGCCAGCGTGAGCGTAACGGGCGGCACCGGCACCGGCGCATCCGCCGCCCCCACCGCCACGGTGACCTACGATTCGACCAAGGCCCTGGGCACCGCCAGCGACGATCCGATGGCCTCGCTGGACACGGCCCTGAACACGGTCGACACTCTGCGCAGCAACCTGGGCGCGGTGCAGAACCGCCTGGAGTCCACGGTGTCGAACCTGAACAACATCGTGAACAACCTGTCGGCTTCGCGCTCGCGCATCGAAGATGCCGACTACGCGGTCGAAGTGTCCAACATGACGCGTGCCCAGATCCTGCAACAGGCAGGCACCTCGGTGCTGGCCCAGGCCAACCAAGTGCCGCAGACGGTTCTGTCGCTGCTGCGTTAATCGCGAAAGCGGGCCGGTCCGCCAGGCCGGCCTGCCGGATACTCCCGTATCCCCTGGAAAGCCCCTTTTCGAAGGGGCTTTTTTTTCGCGCCCCAAATAGACGGTTTTTTTGTTCGCTCTCCGGCATATTGCCGGCATCGGCCCGGCGGTACCCTGACGCCCTACTTCATTGTGCAAGCCGGCCCATGCCCAGAACCGTCCGCCCGCCCCGCAAGCCTTCCGCCTCCGGCAAAGTCCTTACCATCATGGGGCTGTCCGAACAGCAGGCCATGTCGCGTACGCGCAACCACCCAGGCGATATCAACGCCTGGAAAAGCCTGGGCGCGCATTGTGTAGAGTCGGGCCGCCTGGCCCAAGGGCGCACCGCCCTTGATCGGGCCCTGGCCATGGCGCCCCGCGATGCGGAAGCCCTGCGCGTGATGGCGGACCTGGAAGTCAAGGCCGGCGCGCTCGAAAATGCCCGTGCGCGGCTCGAAGCCGCCCTGGAAATCGAGCCCGGGCATCAACTCGGACGCATCAAGCTTGCTGAAATCCTGCACCGGCTTGGCCGCCACGATGACGCGCTGCAGTGCCTGGATCAGATGGGCAACCCCGATCCGCATCGCGTAGCCTGGCTGTCATGGCGCGGGGTGATCCTGCTCGCAATGCAGCGCTATGACGACGCGCGCAAGGACTTCGAGGCCCAGCTTCAGCTTGCGCCCACCGACTATTCCGCCTGGAATAACCTGGGAAACGTCCACCGGGACACCGGCAACCTGGACGAAGCTGCGCACTGCTATGGCAAAGCGGCGTCTTACAACCAGACAGATCCGCTGCCGCGTTCGAACCGGCTGACTGCCATGCATTACCAGCCGGATGCGACGGTCGAAGACATCCTGCAGGCGTGCAGGGACTGGGGAGCGGTGTTCATGCCGGCCGTGCGCCCCGAGCGGCCGGTGCCGGCAGACCGCACGCCGTCCAGAGTGCTGCGGGTAGGCATGTTCTCGGACGGATTCCGCCAGCATCCTGTCGGCACCATGACGGTTTCCGCGCTTGAGCACCTGGCGGCGCACGGAATCGAGATCTACGCCTACACGACGAACAACTCCGTCGATGCGATTACGCGCCGCTTCATGGCGCTCGCACGCCAGTGGGCGCCGATATATCACCTGGACGACACACAGTTCGCTGCACGTATCCGCGAAGACCAGATCGATATCCTGATCGACCTGAGCGGACACAACGCGGGTTCGCGCATCCGGGCGATGACCATGGAGCCGGCCCCCCTGCTGGTCAAGTGGGTGGGCGGGCTCATCAATACGACGGGCGTCGAGGCCATCGACTACCTGATCAGCGACCGCATCGAATCGCCGGCCGGCAGCGACCACCTGTACACCGAAAAGCTCATCCGCATGCCGGATGACTATATATGCTTTGTGCCGCCGCCCAGCCCACCGGCAGTGGGCCCACTGCCGGCATTGCGCAATGGCTACATCACTTTCGGGTGCTTCAACAACCCGACCAAGGTCAACCGGGCTTTGTTGGCACGCTGGGCGGAGCTGATGCACGCGGTGCCGCACTCGCAACTGTTCCTCAAGGGCGCGGCCTATGCCACTGCCGAAATGCGCCAACGCGTCGTCGACACCCTGGCGGGGCACGGCATTGCCGAAAGCCGGCTGCGGATCGAGGGGCGTTCGCCCCATCTGGAGCTGCTGTCCCGATATAACGAAGTCGACATTGCACTGGACCCCTGGCCGTACTCTGGCGGCCTGACCACATGCGAAGCCCTGCTCATGGGGGTTCCCGTGGTCACCCTGCCAGGGCCCACGTTCGCGGGCCGGCATTCGGCCACACATCTGGTTAACGCGGGCATGCCAGAACTGGTCGCCCGCGACTGGGCTGAATACCAGGCACGCGCAGTCGAACTGGCCAGCGACCTGCAAAGTCTCGCCGCCATACGCACCCATCTCCGTGACGTCCTGCTGAACTCGCCAGTCTGCGACGCTCGGCGATTCGCGCGGCACCTGGCCGTCGCCCTGAGGGCCATCTGGTGCCGCTACTGCGACGGCAAGGCCCCCGCGGCCGTCGTGTTGACCGATGATGGCCGACCCTGGTTCGAGGACGAACCTGACGCACGCGCCCTGCCCGGTCCGGCCGACACAGGTCATGGGGGCTTCAGCTTCTCTTTCCAAGGCAAGGTAGTCACCGTCGATCACGGAGGCGGGCTGGCGAGCAGCCGCCGCATCAGCGAGCTGAACCGCCTGGGGACATTCACCTTCCTTGCGATCGACCCGGCGGGACGCGTACACGGCGCAGACGCGCTGCAACGCGAAGGCGACCTGCAGCATCATCCGCATATCGCGCTGGGCGACGGACAGGATGCAACGCTGTATGCGTGCCTGGACGCCGCATTCAGCGGCACCCTGGAACCACTACCCAAGGCAAGTATCTTCCCTCTGGCGCGCAACGGCAGTGAAGTACTGGCGAGACTGCCAATTCCCACGATACGTCTTGACGACGTGCAAGGCCTGCCACGCGCCGAATGGCTGATATTGGACAGCGCCCACGACAACCTGAAGGTCCTGGCCGGGGCGCATCGCGCACTGGCAACGACGCTGGTGGCACAGGTCGCCGTCGACATGGTTGCGCTACGCGCAGGCCAGCCCCACCTGGACGACATCAGCCGCGCGCTGCGCCAGCATGGGCTGCGCCTGTTGCGCCTTGCCAATATGCAGTACCAGAGCTACCTGGACTGCCCCCCGGCGAATACCGACGGCGTGGCATCGCAACTCGTACGCGCCGACGCGGTATACGTTCCGGACGAGGCCCGCATGGCGGCCTTGACTGACGATGAACGGCGCAAACTGGCGTTCATTCTGCATACCTGCTATGGCGCCACCGATATGGCAAGCGCGGTGCTGGACGGCGCGCGAGACGATGCGGGCTCCCGCTACCGCGCCACCATGGGTTGGACGCCACCCGCCGAACAACGCCCCCATCCTGACCCGGTTAACGCGGCAGAAACCGGCCCGCGGCGATTCGTGCATATTTTCTATAACAATATGCACAACCAACAATTCATCTCGATACTGGCCGATCCCGAGGTCAACCGGACATTCTGCCATGACGTATTTGTAGAGCGGTCTGCGTCTATCCCCGGATACAGTAACGACCTGAGCTGCCACCCCAGGGCGTCATTCTTCGACCACGCGGCGGACCTGCAGCGGATCGCGCAGGCCGCCAGCGCCAGCGACGTGGCGGCAGTTATTTTTCACGGCATGTTCTTCGCGTGGCAGAAGAAGCTGGTAGAACTCGTGTCACCCGACAAGAAAAAGGTGTGGGTGGCATGGGGAGGCGATCTCTATGGGCCTATACAACGGCAGGCGCTCATCACGGATACGGTCCGCAGGCTCGATGCCGTGGCGACGCTCACTCAAGGAGACTACGAGGTCTTCACGCGCCACTACGGCCCCAAGCCGCACATTCCGTTCTCTTACGCGAGCGCCTCGCGCTTTGCCGATATCCGGATTCCCGTAAAGAAAGACAACACCATCTTTATCGGCAACAGTGGCGACCCTACGAACAACCATGTCGAGATTATCGAGGCCCTGGCAAGCAAGCAGGACATCGAAGATTACGATCTGGTCATTCCCTTTTCTTACAACGCCCCGCCGGGCTACGAGCCCGTGCTGATCGAGGCGCTGAAGAAACATGGGCTGATGGCCCGGGCGAACATTCTGCGCCAACTGATAGACCGGGCGGAATACCTTGAGATGCTCGCCCGCGCGCGTCTTTTTATATCGGCCCATCATCGCCAGCAGGCCATGGGCAACATGCTTGCCTCCATCTATTTCGGGGCCGGCACAGTCTTGCGCAGACGGATCTCGGTAGGCGGAGACATCATCGCCAATCCCGCCTGGGAGCGCATGGTTAATGAGTTTTCGGCAGCGCCCGTGGACTTCGCCGATCTGCCGCGGTATTGCACCATTGCAGAGCTTCCGGCGCTCGATGGCGCAGCACTGCAGGCTGCGCGGTCCCGAATTGATGCGCTACAGGATATGCAGCGATTCAAGCAGAACGTGGCGGCGACTTTCAGCGCAATCGCGGATCTGTAGAGCCATGACGGACACCGCCTCTGCCTGCCAGCAATGGCCGCCTCATGCGAATACCGTCGCGATCATGCAGCCCTATGCGTTTCCGTACCTGGGCTATTTCAACCTGGTACAGGCATGCGGAGTTTTTGTCTTCTACGACGACGTGAACTTCATCACGCGCGGGTGGATCAACCGGAACCGGGTTCTGGTCAACGGGCAGGCGCATCAATTCTCCATCCCCTTGTCGGGCGCCAGTCAGAACAAGCGGATCCTCGATGTCGGGCTGCATGACTTCGGCGCTTTCAGAAACAAGTTCCTGAAACAACTTAACCATGCGTACTGCCGTGCGCCCTTCTACGAGTACGGCCTGGCCTATGCCGAAGAGGTGCTGTCAAGCGATTACGAACGGATCGCCGACCTGGCCATCGCGTCAGTCACTCTGCTGTTCAGGAAGCTGGGGATCGATCGACGCTTCCTGCGATCTTCGGAAGCGTTCCCGGCATCCGTCGGCACCGGCCGCAGCGGCCGGCTGATCGATATCACCAAGGCATTGGGCGCATCCCGCTACGTGAACCCCGCAAGCGGCGCCTCGCTTTACGACAAGCCGAATTTCGAGGACAACGGCGTGGCCCTTTCGTTCCTGCAACCGCTCTTGCCTGAATATCGGCAGGTCGGTCCGGCAGAATTCGTGCCGGGGCTGTCCATCATTGACGTGCTGATGCACAACGACCACGACAGCGTCCGGCAAATGCTATCCAGTTATAGATTGCAGTGATGACCGACACAGCCATGTATAGAGTCGTCTTTCTGGGCAGTACCGGTGGCGCCGTACTATCGCGACTGGTCTCGCACGAATTCGTGCGGGAGTTGACGCACGAAGTCGTGGCCGATCGTCCATGCGGATTTCTCCAGATCGCGGAGCAATCCGGCATGGCGACGGCAATGTTGCCTGCCAATAACGGCCACGAGTTTTCCATGGCGTTGCATCGCCGCTATGACGGCATGTCGAATCTCATCTTCCTGAGCTTCTATACACGCCTGCTCACAAATCCGCTGCTCGATGGCCACAAGGGACGACTGTTCAACTGCCACCCTTCCGTGCTGCCGTCCTTCAAGGGCATGCATGGGTTCGACGACACGTATGCATCCAGCAGCCTGTTCATGGGTTGCTCCCTGCACCAGATCGACGCCGGCATCGATACGGGCCCCTGCGTGCTGCAGGCGGCCCTTCCCATTGATCGCCGCCTGCCCAAGGCGCAGTTAAGGCATGGCGTATTCCTGGCGCAATACTATTCGGCGCTGCAATTCTTGCTGTGGCTGAAACAGGGCCGCCTGGTGATCGATGCCACGGGCCATGCCTCTGTCCGTGACCTGCAGTTCCGTACTTCGCCGTTTTCGCCGAATCTGGATGCGGATTTCTTCGCCCAGTGCGGAATCCCGAACGAACTTATATAGCAACCGTACCGACCGACATGCCGCCGGCCAGCCGCCCCCCCGTAGACCTGCGCAATGACGCCAACCATCCGCTCGTGCTGCGATACGCCGAAGTACACGAATCGGCGCTTCTGGACGGCTGCCTGGCGCACGGCAGGGCGCAGCCCTCGCTTTGCATGAATACCTCGACGCCCTTCTACAGAGCGGCCCGCCTCGCCGTAGAGCACGGAATCGACCGTCCGGACGCCGTCGATCTGGTCCGCGAGGCCCTGCGCGCCTACTACGACCAGGTCCAACCCGCCAGCGCGGCCGAATGGCTGGGGTTGGGCGCAGATGCCGCCGTGGCATTGCAGACCGCTCCGCCATGGGCTGCAGTGTTTCCGTGGCGCGCCCGCACGCTGGATTCTTACCGCATGGCGTATGAGAAAGCCGCTTACGAAGAAAATCGCGCCACCGGGCGCGACAGGGGCATAGAAGATGGCTGGCTCTTCTGTGGCCCGGTCAGCGGCGAAAAAATGCAGATAGAGGCCGAACGTATCGTCTATGTACTGCGCCGCATCGCGCACACCGGCTATCAGCGGTCAGACGATCCCGATGGCGATGTCAAGGCCACGGCACTGGTAAATGAAAACATGGAATGGCGCTGGCTGATCACCGCCGGCAACCATCGTGCCAGCGCGGCGGCCGCCCTTGGCTACGCGTCCATTCCGATACGCGTGAACCTGGTTATCAGCCGCGCCGACGCGCCGTTCTGGCGGCATGTGCGGGAGCGCCTGTTCAGCCTTTCCCAGGCTCTCTCGATCTTTGACAACATCTTCAATGGCCGGCCCACGCCGCTCGCCGATGCGTGGCTGCGCAATCCCGCATAAGGAATCTACATGAGTATCTCGACCCAAGACGCGCTGCACCTGCGCGATATCCTGCTGAACCAGGCGCAGAACGAAAAGCACCGCGGGTATCACATCCTGCCTGAGCGATTTCTTCAGGCATTGGCCGGGTCTCATGAAAACACCTATACCTTCTACGAACGCGAGCGATTCCGCTATTTTTGCCAGCATGTCGATTTCCAGGGAAAGAGCGTCATCGACATTGGCTGCAATATCGGATACTTCCTGTTCAGCGCACTGGACCGGGGTGCGTCCCGGGTGACGGGATACGAAGGCAAAGCATCATGCGGCGCATTTTTGCATGCCGCCATCGAAGCAGCCGCGGCAGGCGACCGTTTCAGCTTTTTCAATGAATACTACAGATTCAACACGCCCGCCGAGCCGCACGATATCGGCATACTGCTCAATGTGCTTCATCACCTGGGCGATGACTATGGCAACGCCACTGACATGGCATCGGCCAGGCAACAGATGCTGCAGCAGCTTAACGGTTTGTCCGCATCGGTAAGCACGCTTATTTTCCAGATGGGTTTCAACTGGAAGGGCGATCGGAACGCCTGCCTGTTCGACCGCGGCACGAAAGCCGAAATGATCGACTTTGTGCAAACGGGCACCCGGGGCCGATGGGCCGTGCGCTCGATTGGCATCGCCCAGAGAGATGCCGGCGGTGTGCAGTATCGGCCGGTGGACGAATCGAACATTGCGCGCGATGACAGCCTGGGCGAGTTTCTGAACCGCCCCATCTTCATTCTGGACTCAATGGCCAGGCCCTGACCCGCCCGCGCCGTAGCGGGCCGCGCTATCGGCCCGCGTTTCGGATCAGGCCCGCAACGCGCTGCACATCATGCAGCGTCAGCGACGGATGCAACGGCAGGCAGATCACGCTTTCGGACAGCCGGCGAGCGTGTGGCAGGCTGGCCGGAGCGGCCGAGGCAACGCCGCGATACATGGGTATGTCGCTGATCAACGGATAAAAGTATCGACGGGCATAGATCTGCCCCTCGCGCAGCCTGTCGTAAAGCGCATCCCGTTCGAGCGGATATGCGTCACCGACCAATATCGGGAAGTACGCATAGTTGGCACGCCCGGCGTGGAATTTCGGGCAGCGGATGCCCTCGATACCATCCAGCTCCTGCAGGTACGCATCCCAGAGCATGCCCCGCCGGGCAATCGCGGCGTCGACGTGGCGCAGTTGCAGCAGGCCGAAGCCCGCCTGCACCTCGTTCATCTTCCCGTTCAGGCCCGGCCCGATAATCGTCGTTTCACCGGCAATACCAAAGTTCTTCAGGGTGTTCAGCTGCTGCTTGGTTTGTGGGTCAGGGCAGACGACCGCCCCGCCTTCGAACGTATTGAAGACCTTGGTAGCGTGAAAACTCAGTACGCTCAGATCTCCGTGGCGCAATACACTGCCGCCGGCATCACGGACGCCGAAGGCATGCGCGGCGTCATACACCACTTTCAGGCCATGCCGCCGTGCGATCGCCTCGATCGCCTCGACGTCACAAGGGTTGCCGTAGCAATGCACTGGAAGAATGGCGGTCGTCGCCGGCGTAATGGCAGCCTCGATAGCAGCCGGATCGATATTGAAAGTGTCCGGGTCCACATCAACGAAAACGGGCTTCAACCCATTCCATACCAACGCGTGCGCGGTCGCGACGAACGAGTACGGCGTCGTGATGACTTCGCCCTGTACGCCCATCGCCTGCAGGGCCGTTACCAGCGCCTGGGTGCCATTGGAAAACAGCGCGATGTCGGGCACCTCCAGGTAGGCGCACAATTCGCGCTCCAGCTGTTGGTGAAACGGTCCGCCGTTGGTCAGTATCTTGCTTTGCCAGATACTTTCCAGGCACGGCAGGAATTCTTCGAGCGGCGGAAGAAAGGGCTGTGTGACGTGAATGGCGTTGATGCTCATGATCGGATAGCCACCAACCCCGCGGCTGGCACGATTAGAGATTGGCGCACGCAGCGCCTGCAGTATCGCAACGCAGTCTAGCAGCGCCCCGCCGCCACCAAAACGTCAAACTGGCGGCCATTTGCCGCTTGATCTTCCTGCTGGCGCTGGGCCGAACGCCGCATACTTGCGTGCAACGCAGCTTCAGGGCGTCCCGCTCATCGATCCCCGGGGCGTTTGTCCGCATGTCTATCCAACGCAAAGCCATCATTCTTGCCGGCGGCAACGGTACGCGTCTGCACCCCATGACGTGCTGTGCGAGCAAACAGCTATTGCCGGTATACGACAAGCCGATGGTGTATTACCCCTTGTCAGTACTGATGCTTGCGGGCATACGCGACATTCTGATTATCTCGACCCCGCAGGATCTTCCGCGTTTCGAATCGCTGCTGGGCAGCGGTTCCGACATCGGACTCAACCTTTCCTACAAATGCCAGACGGCACCCAGGGGGCTGGCCGATGCATTTATCGTAGGCGCTGATTTCATCGGCGACTCTGACGTCGCGATGATCCTCGGCGACAACGTGTTCTACGGCATGGGGCTATCCACCATGCTGCGCAAAGCCAACGCCCGCACCGAGGGCGCCACGGTGTTCAGCTACCAGGTGCTGGATGCGCGCCCCTTCGGCGTCATTGAAGTGGACGCGCACGGCAAGGCCGTCAGTATCGAGGAAAAGCCCGCCACGCCGCGCTCCAACCATGCGGTAACGGGCTTGTACTTCTACGACAATCAGGTGGTGGACATTGCCCGGCGGCTCGCGCCATCCCCTCGGGGCGAGCTGGAGATCACCGACATCAACCGCCAGTACATGCGAATGGGTATGCTGCACGTGCAGCCGCTGGGACGCGGCTTCGCGTGGCTGGACACCGGCACGCCGGACGGCTTGCTCGATGCGGCGAACTTCGTCGCCACGGTGGAGCGCCGCCAAGGGATGAAGATTGCGTGCATTGAAGAGATTGCCTGGCGCCAGGGTTGGCTGGACCAGGACGGCCTGCTTGCGCAAAGCGACCGGTATGGAAAAAGCTCCTACGGGGCGTATCTGAAACGCATAGCCCAGGATTCCCTGGCGCACGCCTGACCATCCCCCTTTTCCATGCCAGATCCCGATCGCACCGAAGGCTTGCCCGGCCCTTTGCTCGTTACCGGCGGCGCCGGCTTTATTGGGTCTGCCGTTATACGACATGCTGTCGACCACACTCTGTATGACGTAGTCAATGTCGACAAGCTCACCTATGCCGGTAACTTGCGAGCGCTATCATGCGTTGCAGGCCGGCCCGGGCGGTATGTGCTCGAACAGGAAGACATCTGCAACGCCGACGCATTGCGGCGCATCTTCAAGCATTACCGGCCGTGCGCAGTCATGCACCTGGCTGCCGAATCCCATGTAGACCGATCCATCAGTGGGCCTGCGGCATTCATACAGACCAATATCGTCGGCACCTACATGTTGCTGGAGGCGGCCCGCGAATACTGGTCGCAGCTATCCCCGTGCGCACGGCAACGCTTTCGCTTTCACCACGTTTCCACGGACGAGGTCTACGGCGACCTGGATGACAGCGGCACGCTGTTCACAGAAACCACGCCTTACGCCCCCAGCTCGCCCTATTCGGCCAGCAAAGCGGCATCGGACCACCTGGTGCGCGCCTGGCACCGCACTTATGGATTACCGGTTGTACTGAGCAACTGCAGCAACAACTACGGCCCGTACCAGCATCCGGAAAAGCTTATTCCGCTGATAATCACCCGTGCGCTGGCCGGACAGCCGTTGCCCATATATGGGCAAGGACAGCAGATCCGCGACTGGCTCTATGTCGAAGATCACGCGCGCGCCCTGTTCACCGTGCTCGAACATGGCGCGACCGGCGCCACGTATAACATCGGCGGCCACAATGAGATGCGCAACATCGACGTGGTTCACCTGCTGTGCGGCCTACTGGAGGAAATGGCGCCCGAGAAGCCTCGCGGGGTTGCACGCTACACCGACCTGATCACCTTCATCGCCGATCGCCCGGGCCACGATTTCCGCTACGCGATCGACGCCGGCAAGATCCAGCGCGAACTGGGCTGGACGCCTGCCGAGACCTTCGTCTCGGGCCTGCGCCGCACCGTCGCCTGGTTTCTGGCGCATCGGCACGAATGGGCAGGCGGGACGCTTGCAAGTACCGAAAGCCTGCCGGCGGCAGCCCGGGCGGCGTGATACTGGCCGCACCGACCCTGCCAAAAAACAGAAGCCGCCCCAAAAGGGCGGCTTCTGCTTCTTATGCCGTCGAGGCGTTTTACTTCTTGCGCATCGGAGGCAGGTCGGTGCACACGCCTTCGGCGACTTCCGCGGCCATGCCCACCGATTCTCCCAGCGTGGGATGCGGGTGGATGGTCTTGCCGATGTCCACCATGTCTGCGCCCATTTCGATCGCGAGCGCGATCTCGCTGATCAGATCGCCCGCATGTGTGCCGACGATGCCGCCTCCGACGATGCGGTGCGTTTCGGCATCGAACAACAGCTTGGTGAAGCCTTCGTCGCGGCCATTGGCAATGGCCCGCCCGGATGCCGCCCAGGGGAACAGGCCTTTTTCGATCTTGATTCCCTGCTTCTTGGCATCGTCTTCGGTCAGGCCGACCCAGGCCACTTCCGGATCGGTGTAGGCCACCGAGGGGATGACGCGGGCGTCGAAGAACGACTTCTGGCCCGCGGCGGCCTCGGCCGCCACGTGGCCCTCATGCACGGCCTTGTGCGCCAGCATGGGCTGGCCCACGATATCGCCGATGGCGTAGATGTGCGCGACGTTGGTGCGCATCTGGCGGTCGACCTCGATGAACCCGCGCTCGGTAACCGCAACCCCCGCCTTGTCGGCCCCGATATTCTTGCCGTTGGGGCTGCGCCCCACTGCCTGCAGGACCAGGTCGTAGCGCTGCGGTTCCTTGGGCGCGGCGTCGCCCTCGAAGGTGACATACACACCGTCTTTCTTCGCCTCGGCGGCCACGGTCTTGGTCTGGAGCATGATGTTGTCGAAGCGCCCGGCGTTCATCTTCTGCCACACCTTGACCAGGTCGCGATCGGCTCCCTGCATCAGGCCGTCGAGCATTTCGACCACATCCAGGCGCGCGCCCAGCGTGGAGTACACCGTGCCCATTTCCAGGCCGATGATGCCGCCGCCGATGATCAGCATCTTCTTGGGAATGGAGCGCAACTGCAGCGCGCCGGTTGAATCGACGATACGCTCGTCTTCGGGCAGGAACGGCAGCTTCACCGACTGGCTGCCCGCGGCGATGATGGCGTTCTTGAAGCGGATCGTCTGGCTCTTGCCGTCGGCGCCCTTGACCGTCATGTGGTGCGGATCGGCGAACTCGCCTGCGCCCGTCACCACCTTGACCTTGCGCGCGCGGGCCATGCCGGCCAGGCCTCCGGTCAGCTTGGCGACGACGCTGTCTTTGTAGCCGCGCAGCTTGTCCAGGTCGATCCTGGGTTCGCCGAAGCTGATGCCGTGCGCGGCGAGCGCACGCGCCTCGTCGATGACCGCCGCGTTATGCAGCAAGGCTTTCGACGGAATGCAGCCCACGTTCAGGCATACCCCGCCCAGGGTGTCGTAGCGTTCGACCAACACCGTGGACAGCCCCAGGTCGGCGGCGCGGAAGGCCGCGGAATAGCCGCCCGGGCCGGCGCCCAGCACCAGGACATCGCATTCGACATCGGCAGAGCCGCTATATTGCGCCGCGGCGGGGGCGACGGATCTGGGGTCGCTGGAAGCGCTCTTGGCGGGGGCTTGCGACTTGGGTTCGGTGCCTGACGCCTGCTGGGAGTCAGACACCTGTGTCTTGCCTTTGCCTTCGCTGTTTGATTCCCGAGCGGAACCCTTCGATTCGCCGGCCTCGACTTCAAGGATGACGGCGCCTTCGGCCACCTTGTCGCCCACCTTCACCTTCACCGACTTCACCACACCGCCGGCCGAGGCGGGAATTTCCATCGACGCCTTGTCCGACTCCACCGTGATCAGGCTCTGCTCGGCCTTGATCGTGTCGCCCTCGGACACCAGCACCTCGATGACTTCCACTTCCTTGAAGTCGCCTATGTCCGGAACCTTGATTTCCACGAGTTTGCTCATAAGGCCCCCGGTTACAGCGCAATACGACGGAAGTCGGCCAGCAATTGGCCCAGGTACGCGTTAAAGCGCGCAGCGGCCGCGCCGTCGATGACGCGATGGTCGTACGACAGCGACAGCGGCAGGATCAGGCGCGGCACGAACTGCTTGCCGTCCCATACCGGTTTGTGCGCCGAGCGCGACACGCCCAGGATGGCCACTTCGGGCGCATTGATGATGGGCGTGAAGTGCGTGCCGCCGATGCCGCCCAGCGACGAGATCGAAAAGCAGCCGCCCTGCATTTCCGCCGGGGAAATCTTGCCCTCGCGAGCCTTTTTCGACAGTTCGCCCATTTCCTTGGCGATGTCGAGTATGCCCTTCTTGTCGGCGTCGCGGATCACCGGCACCACCAGCCCGTTGGGCGTATCGGCGGCAAAGCCGATGTGGTAATACTGCTTGTAGACAAGCTGATCGCCATCGAGCGACGCGTTGAACTCCGGAAACTTCTTCAGGGCGGCAACCACGGCCTTGATCAGGAAGGCCAGCATGGTGATCTTTACGCCGGACTTCTCGTTTTCTTTGTTCAGGGTGACGCGCAGCGCCTCCAGGTCGGTGATGTCCGCCTCGTCATTGTTGGTGACGTGCGGGATCATGACCCAGTTGCGGTGCAGGTTGGCGCCCGAAATCTTCTTGATGCGCGACAGCGGCTTGGCTTCGATCGGACCGAACTTGGTGAAGTCGACCTGCGGCCAGGGCAGCAGGCCCAGCGCGGCGCCATCCGGGCTCGCGCCGCCAGCCGCCGGCGCGGCCAGCGCCTGCTTGACGAAGCCACGCACATCGTCGGCGGTAATGCGGCCCTTGCGGCCCGACCCCTGTACCTTGCTCAGGTTCACGCCCAGTTCGCGGGCAAACTTGCGCACCGAAGGCGACGCGTACGGCAGCTTGCCGGGCGGCAGGCCCGGGTCTTCGAGCGCAGCGGTGGGAGGAGCCTTGGCGGCTGGCGCGGGCGCCGCCTGGGCGGCGGTGGCGTCCTTGGCGGCGGCAGGCTGTTCCTGCGCCTGGCCCTGCGCCGGGCTGGCCGGCTGGGCGGCCTGTTGCGGCTGGGCGTCGCCGCCCTGGCCTTCTGCCACCACGATAACGGTACCCTTGGCGACCTTGTCGCCCACTTTCACCCTGACTTCCTTGACCACGCCGCCGGCCGAGGCCGGGATTTCCATCGAGGCCTTGTCGGACTCGACGGTGATGAGGCTTTGCTCGGGTTCGATGGTGTCGCCCACCGCCACCATGACTTCAATGACTTCGACCTCTTTGAAATCGCCGATGTCCGGCACCGCGATTTCAGTGACGCCGCCCGGCCGGGCCTTGCCGGCTGCCGGTTCTACGTCGGGCGCTTCCACGGTCTGGCCCTGGGTGCGGGGAGCGTCGTCCGCGGCTTGTTGTTTGCCGGCTGTGTCCGACGCCTTTTGGGAATCGGATGAGTCGGACTCCGACGCTTCGCCGGCCTCGATTTCAAGGATGACGGCGCCTTCGGCCACCTTGTCGCCCACCTTCACCTTCACCGACTTCACCACACCGCCGGCCGAGGCGGGAATTTCCATCGACGCCTTGTCCGACTCCACCGTGATCAGGCTCTGCTCGGCCTTGATCGTGTCGCCCTCGGACACCAGCACCTCGATGACTTCCACTTCCTTGAAGTCGCCTATGTCCGGAACCTTGATTTCCACGAGTTTGCTCATGTCTGTTTACCTTCAGGCGTGATGCGGGTTGGCTTTCTCGGGATTGATGCCGTATTTCTTGATGGCCTCGGCAACCTTGGATACGGGCACCTTGCCCTCGTCGGCCAGGGACCGCAAGGCGGCCAGCACCACGAAATGACGGTCGACCTCGAAGTGCTCGCGCAGCTTGTAGCGGAAGTCGGACCGCCCGAACCCATCGGCGCCCAGCACGCGGTAGGTGCGGTCGGCGGGCACGAAGGGCCGGATCTGGTCGGCAAACAACTTCATGTAGTCGGTGGACGCGATGATCGGGCCCTCGGTCTTGGCGAGCTGGGCGGTCACGTACGGCACTTGCGGCTGCTTCTGCTCCGGGTGGAGCAGGTTGTGGCGGTCGGCGTCCAGGCCGTCGCGGCGCAGCTCGGTAAAGCTGGTCACGCTCCAAACATCCGAAGCGACGCCCCAGTCGGCTTCCAGCAGATCCTGCGCGGCGATGACTTCGCGCAGGATGGTGCCCGAACCCAGCAATTGCACGCGCAGTTTGCCCTTGCCGTGCGACTTCAGCTTGTACATCCCCTTGATGATGCCTTCCTCGTCGCCCTTGTTCAGGCCGGGCTGCGGGTAGTTTTCGTTCATCACCGTCAGGTAGTAGTACACGTTCTCCTGGTCTTCGACCATGCGCTTGAGGCCGTGCTGGATGATGACGGCCACTTCGTGTGCGAAGGTCGGGTCGTACGACACGCAGTTCGGAATGGTCGAGGCCAGGATGTGGCTGTGGCCGTCCTGGTGCTGCAGGCCTTCGCCGTTGAGCGTGGTGCGCCCGGCGGTGCCGCCCAACAGGAAGCCGCGCGCCTGCATGTCGCCGGCGGCCCAGGTCAGGTCGCCCACGCGCTGGAAGCCGAACATCGAGTAGTAGATGAAGAACGGGATCATGATCCGGTTGTTCGTGGAGTACGACGTGGCCGCCGCGATCCACGAGCTCATGGCGCCCGCTTCGTTGATGCCTTCCTGCAGCAGTTGGCCGTCGGCCGACTCCTTGTAGTACATGACCTGGTCTTTATCCACCGGCGTGTACTTCTGCCCTTCCGGCGCATAGATGCCGATCTGGCGGAACAGCCCTTCCATGCCGAAGGTGCGCGATTCGTCGGCCAGGATGGGCACCACGCGCGGGCCGAGTTCCTTGTCGCGCAACAGCTGGTTCAACACGCGCACGAACGCCTGGGTCGTGGAAATCTCACGGCCTTCCGCGGTGGGTTCGAGCACCGCCTTGAACGCGTCCAGGGCGGGCGCCTTCAGGTGCTCGTCGGCCTTGACGCGGCGCTTGGGCAGGTACCCGCCCAGCGCCCGGCGCCGCTCATGCAGGTATTGCATTTCCGGCGAATCTTCGGCCGGCTTGAAGTACGGCAGTTTTTCCAGCTGATCGTCGGGAATGGGGATGGCGAAGCGGTCGCGGAATTCGCGGATCGCATCCAGTTCGAGCTTTTTCTGCTGGTGAGTGGGGTTCTTGGCCTGGCCGACATGGCCCATGCCGTAACCCTTGATGGTCTTGGCCAGGATGACGGTGGGCTGGCCCTGGTGGGTGGTGGCGGCCTTGAACGCGGCATACACCTTGTGCGGGTCATGGCCGCCGCGGTTCAGGCGCCAGATGTCTTCGTCGCTCATGCGCGATACCGCCTCGAGCAGCTTGGGATGCTTGCCGAAGAAGTGTTCGCGCACGAATTTGCCGTCATTGGCCTTGTACGCCTGGTATTCGCCGTCCACGGTGTCTTCCATGATCTGGCGCAGAATGCCTTCCTTGTCGTGCGCCAGCAGCGGATCCCAATAGCCGCCCCAGATCAGCTTGATGACGTTCCAGCCCGAGCCGCGGAAGTCGCCTTCGAGTTCCTGGATGATCTTGCCATTGCCGCGTACCGGGCCGTCCAGCCGCTGCAGGTTGCAGTTGATGACGAAGATCAGGTTGTCGAGCTTCTCGCGTGCCGCCAGCGAGATGGCGCCCAGCGACTCGGGCTCGTCCATTTCGCCGTCGCCGCAGAACACCCAGACCTTGCGCTTGCTGGTGTCGGCAATGCCGCGCGCATGCAGGTATTTCAGGAAGCGCGCCTGGTAAATGGCCATCAGGGGGCCCAGGCCCATCGACACCGTGGGAAACTGCCAGAAATCCGGCATCAGCTTCGGGTGCGGGTACGATGACAGGCCCTTGCCGTCGACTTCCTGGCGGAAATGGTTAAGCTGTTCTTCTGTCAGGCGGCCTTCGAGATAGGCGCGGCCATACATGCCGGGCGACGTGTGGCCCTGGAAATACACCAGGTCGCCGCCGTGGTCTTCGGTCTCGGCGTGCCAGAAGTGGTTCTGCCCGCAGCCGATCATGGTGGCCAGCGAAGCAAACGAGGCGATATGCCCCCCAAGGTCGCCGCCGTCCGGCGGGTTGTGTTTGTTGGCCTTGACCACCATCGCCATGGCGTTCCAGCGCACGTACGAGCGGATACGCGACTCCAGCTCGAGATTGCCGGGATGCCCCGGCTCCAGCCCGGGCGGAATGGTGTTGACGTATGCGGTGTTCGGCGAAAATGGGATATGCGCCCCGGAACGACGCGCCGCATCGATCAGGCGCTCGAGCAGGTAATGGGCGCGCTCGGGACCTTCGCGATCGAGCACGGCGGCCAGGGCTTCGAGCCACTCCTGGGTTTCCAGGGTGTCTTCGTCATTGGCGGCAGATAGCGCGCGAGCCTGGGCGTTAGAGGACATCGTGTGTCTCCTGTCAATTCGAGCACGCCCTTCCCGGATGATGGGCTGGGCAGACCAGTAGTCCGGCACGTGCCGGGGTTATCCATTGCCATGCCGATCGACTCAATAGGGTACGGCAAGGGACGCTAAAGGCGAAGAGTAACCCGTCCCACAGAAAATTTCATGTTGCGGTACGGCATTTCGTAATGTGGAATGTTGACAAGGAGCTGAATATATACGGGCCCCACACCCGGGCCCGATAGCCTCAATCGCGCAAGCGATTGCAACAGGCTCTAAAATGCCCGCACTAAACGGCCCGAACGTTATGTCCAGCCCGCCCAAATCCAACATACCGAATTCGTTCCACGACCACGCCCGCCAGCGCAGGCGCGGCGTGTATTGGATTACGCCGGCGGTGGTGCTGATTCTGTATTTATGCGTGATGGGCGCCTTCTTCTGGCTGCAGCGCCTGCATGACGACAGCGTCATGTTTGTCACCATCGACCAGGAAGTCCGCCAGCAGCGCCTGCTGTGGGTGGTGATCGCCCTGTCGTGCGTGATCATCATCAGCCTGTTGATGCTGTGGCGCTATACGCGCTTCCGGTCCGAGGCAGAAGCCGCGCTGATCGCCGAAACGGGTTTTCGCCGCGCGATGGAAAACTCCATGTCCACCGGCATGCGCGTGCTGGACATGGAAGGCCGCATTGCCTATGTGAATCCCGCTTTCTGCCGGATGATAGGCTGGAACGAAGCCGACCTTATCGGCCGCAGCCCGCCTTTCCCGTATTGGGTGCCCGGCCGCTACGAGCAGCACCAGCATACGCTGGACGTGCTGACCTCGGGCAAGACGCCCAGCAGCGGCCTGGAAGTCGAGGCGCAGCGCCGCGACGGTTCGCGCTTTACCGCGCGCATGTATGTATCGCCCCTGCTCGATCCCAACGGCACGCAGATCGGCTGGATGACCTCGATGACGGACATCACCGAGCCCAAGCGCATCCGCGAAGCCCTTACGGCGGCGCACGAGCGTTTCATGACCGTGCTGGAAGGCCTGGACGACGCCATTTCGGTTACCGCCGACACGCACGACGGGCTCGAGCTGCTGTTTGCCAACCGCACTTACCGCCGCGTGTTCGGCGCCCAGACTGGCGGCCACGATGAACTGCTGGCCGGACGCCGCGGCCGCTTTACCGACGAATCGGTGGAAGTGTTCGCGCCATCGGTGCAGCGCTGGTTCGAAGTGCACCATCGCATGCTGGCCTGGACCGATGGCCGCCGGGTGCGCATGCAGGTGGCGCGCGATATCACCGAGCGCCGCCAGCACGAAGAGGCTTCGCGGCTGCAACAAGAAAAAATCCAGCTGACCAGCCGGCTGACCACCATGGGCGAAATGGCATCGTCGCTGGCTCATGAACTGAACCAGCCGCTGACGGCCATCGCCAACTACAGCATGGGAGCGGTGGCGCTGGTCAAGGCCGGGCACACCAGCCCGACCATGCTGCTGCCTGCCCTGGAAAAAGCGGCCGCGCAGGCCGAGCGGGCCGGCAAGATCATCAGCCGCATCCGCGAGTTCGTCAAGCGCAGCGAGCCGCGCCGCCAGCGCGCGCCCATCGGCCGCATCGTCGACAACGCCATCGGCTTTGCCGAAATCGACGCCCGCAAGCGCCGCATCCGCATCGAACCGTTCGTGCCTTCGAACGTGCCCGATGTGCTGGCCGACCCCATTCTTATCGAGCAGGTCCTGCTCAATCTGTTGAAAAATGGCCTTGAGGCCATGGAAAACAGCGATTCCGACGTGCTCAAGGTCGCCGTGATCCAGCATGAACAGCAGATCGAGGTGGCCGTCGTCGACCGAGGCCATGGCCTGGCCGAACCGGAACGCCTGTTCGAACCTTTTTTCAGCACCAAGTCGCAAGGCCTGGGCATGGGGCTGAACATCTGCCGTACGATTATCGAGTCGCATCACGGCCGCCTGTGGGCCGACCCCAACCCCAGCGGCGGTACTATTTTCCGCTTTACCCTGCCCTGCGCCACGCCCGACAAGGCGGCGCAGAGTGATCAGCCCGAGGAGTTGCACGCATGAACACCCCCCCCCAGTCGAGCACGGTATTCATTGTCGACGACGACGAAGCGGTACGCGATTCGCTGCGCTGGCTGCTCGAGGCCAACGGCTACCGCGTACGCTCGTTCGCCAGCGGCGAGACCTTTCTTGAAGAATATGACCCGGCACAGGTGGGCGTGCTGATCGCCGACGTGCGCATGCCCGGCATGAGCGGCCTGGAGCTGCAGGAACAGATTCTTGCGCGCAACGCGCCGCTGCCCATCGTGTTCATCACGGGGCACGGCGACGTCCCCATGGCCGTTTCGACCATGAAGAAAGGCGCCGTGGACTTCCTGGAAAAGCCCTTCAACGAATCCGACCTGCGCGAAATCGTGGCGCGCATGCTGGAACAGGCCACGCAGCGCGTCAGCCAGTTCCAGGCCCAGAAAGACCACGAGGCCATGCTGGCGCGCCTGACCGCGCGCGAACAACAGGTACTGGAACGCATCGTCGCCGGACGCCTGAACAAGCAGATTGCCGATGACCTGGGCATCAGCATCAAAACGGTAGAGGCGCATCGCGCCAACATCATGGAAAAACTGGAAGTCACCACGGTGGCCGACCTGATGAAGGTCGCGCTGGCCAAACCCGAGGCACATGCATGACCCGGCAGGATCTCTCTCCCACGGCGCACACGGGCGCCCGCATCATCGACGGCGCGGCTCTGGCGCAGCGTATCCGCGAAGACGTCGCCCGGCGCGTGCAGGCCTTGGCGGCCCGGGGCGCGCGGCCCGGCCTGGCCGTGGTGCTGGTGGGCGACGACCCTGCCTCGCAGGTGTATGTGCGCAATAAAGTGGCCGCCTGCGAAAAAGCGGGCCTGTACTCGATCAAAGAGCAATATCCGGCCAGCATGTCAGAGGCCGAACTGCTCGAGCGCATCGATGCCCTGAATCGCGACCCGGCCATCCACGGCATTCTCGTGCAATTGCCGTTGCCGGCCCACATGAGCAGCCACAAGGTCATCGAAGCGATTGCCGCCGAAAAAGACGTGGACGGCTTTCACGTCAGCAATGCGGGCTTGCTGATGACGGGGCAGCCGCTGTTCCGGCCGTGCACGCCGTACGGCGTGATGAAGATGCTTGAAGCCGAAGGCGTGCCGCTGCGCGGCGCCGAGGCAGTCATCGTGGGCGCAAGCAATATCGTGGGCAAGCCCATGGCCATGCTGCTGCTGCAGGCCGGCGCCACGATCACTATCTGTAACTCCAAGACGCGCGACCTGGCCGCTCAGACGCGCCGGGCCGATGTGCTGGTGGTAGCCACCGGCAAGCCCGGCATGATCACCGGCGACATGATCAAGCCGGGCGCGGTCGTCATCGACGTCGGCATCAATCGCGGCGCCGACGGCAAATTGTGCGGCGACGTGGATTTCGCCTCGGCACGCGAGGTGGCGGGCGCCATCACTCCCGTGCCCGGCGGCGTGGGCCCCATGACCATCGCGATGTTGCTGGTCAATACCGTCGAAGCCGCCGAAAGGGCCGCGGGCTGAAGCTTTGCGGCTTCGCCGGCGCCTGCCGCGCTTCGTGCGGCTAATGCCGGTCTGTGACGTTTTGTGCGGCTATGCCGGTGTCTGACACCCTTTGGGAGTCAGACACCACTCCGCCCCGCCCCCGACCCAACCCACCCGGTGTCTGACTCCCAAAGGGTGTCAGACACCTCACGACATCACCGACACCGGTGTCTGACTCCCCAAGGGTGTCAGACACCCCACGGCGTCACCGATACCGGTGTCTGACTCCCGCAGGGTGTCAGACACCTCACGACGTCACCCATACCGTGAAGTGACCCCCAAAAGTTGGATATCAACTTTGGGGTTATTTCATGGAGAAGTACAGTGAATCGGTCAAACTGGCGTCGGCTCAGGAGTATTGCGAGGGCAATGCCGGGATTGCGGCGGTAGCGCAACGTCATGGTGTGAGTCGACATGCGCTGCGCCGCTGGGTGGCGGCCTATCGGATCCATGGTGTGGCCGGCCTCCGTACCAAGCGTGTCCGCTATGACGAGGCGTTCAAATGGAAGGTTCTGCTGCACATGAAGCAGCATGAGCTGTCGTACCGCCAGACGGCGGCGTGGTTCGACATCCGTAACTTCAATATCATCGCTCGCTGGGAGCGCCAGTATGATGTACAGGGTTCAGCCCGAACATATACAGGAGGGCCTCCCAGGATGGTTTTACCCAAGAAGCCGGCGCTGCCTGACGCCGCACGCACCCGCGAAGACCTGCTCAAGGAGCTGCAGTTCTTGCGCACGGAGAACGCGTACCTAAAAAAGCTCGATGCCTTGGTTCAAGCCAAACAGAAATCGGCGCAGCAGAAAAAGCGCAAATAGTGCTTGAACTAAGGCAACACTTTCCCCTGGCCGACCTGTTGTCGGTGGCAGGCCTGCCGCGCAGCACCTTTTATTACCAGTGGCGGGCCGGGCAAGCCGGTGACAAGTATGCGTCGTTGAAGGCCCGGATTTGCGCCATTTTTGAACAGCACCAAGGACGCTATGGCTATCGGCGCATCACCGAAGTCGTGCGCCAGCAAGGCTGGCCGGTTAATCACAAGACCGTGCAGCGCTTGATGGGCTTGCTGCGGTTGAAGTCTTGCGTGCGGGTCAAGAAATATCGCTCTTATCGTGGCGCACTCAACCAGCTTGCCCCCAATGTGCTGCAACGCCAATTCCAGGCCGCGCAGCCGAACAAGAAGTGGGCCACCGATGTGACCGAGTTCAAAGTCGGCGCGCAGAAGCTGTATCTCTCGCCGGTGATGGACCTTTGTAACGGCGAGATCCTTGCCTACGAAATGGCCACCCGGCCAAGCTTTGCCATGGTTGCCAACATGCTCAAACAGGCTTGCACGCGGCTGGGCCCGTCCGAGCGTCCCATCCTGCACTCGGATCAGGGCTGGCAGTACCAGATGCCCGCCTACCGCGAACTGTTGGCGCAACACGGCGTGACCCCTAGCATGTCACGACGAGGCAACTGCCTGGACAATGCGGCCATCGAGAGCTTCTTCGGCACTCTCAAGGCCGAGTTCTACCACCTGAGCACCTTCCAGACCATTGAGCAGCTAAAGGACGGAATCGCCCGATATATCCATTACTACAATCACGAGCGCATCAAGCTTAAACTCAACGGGCTGAGCCCCGTGCAATACAGAACTCAGCTCCTGGCCACATAACGGTCAAAACCGTCCAACTTTGTGGGGTCA
>NZ_NEVK01000004.1:0-762500 GCF_002261265.1 Bordetella genomosp. 7
GACCTGACGGCGCGGGTAGAGGTTCGCAACAGCAACGAGATAGGCCAGTTGTTTGCGGCGCTCAAGCGGATGCAGGAGAACCTGGCGCGCACGGTGTCGCAGGTTCGTCGCGGGGTTGACGAGATCAACGTGGGTTCGCGGGAGATATCGGCGGGCAACACGGACCTGAGCAGCCGCACGGAGCAGCAGGCCGCGTCGCTGGAGGAGACGGCCGCGTCGATGGAGGAGCTGGCCTCGACGGTCAAGCAGAATGCGGACAACGCGCGCCAGGCCAATCAGCTGGCGGCCAGCGCCTCGGACGTTGCCGAGCGTGGCGGCGAGGCGGTGTCGGAGGTGGTCAACACGATGGAGGCGATCTCGGCGAGTTCGCGCAAGATTTCCGAGATTGTGTCGGTGATTGACGGCATTGCGTTCCAGACGAACATACTGGCGCTGAATGCGGCGGTGGAAGCGGCGCGCGCGGGCGAGCAGGGCAAGGGCTTTGCGGTGGTGGCCGGCGAGGTTCGTTCGCTGGCGCAGCGCAGCGCGCAGGCGGCCAAAGAGATCAAGGTGCTGATCGAGGACTCGGTGAGCAAGGTGGGCACGGGCTCGCAGCAGGTGGAGCGGGCCGGTTCGACGATGCAGGAGATTGTGGCGTCGGTCAAGCGGGTGACGGACATCATGGGCGAGATATCGGCGGCCTCGGAGGAGCAGTCGGGCGGTATCGAGCAGGTCAACCGCGCGGTGTCGCAGATGGACGAGGTGACGCAGCAGAACGCGGCGCTGGTCGAGGAAGCGGCCGCGGCGGCGGGTTCGCTGCAGGAGCAGGCGCAGCGCCTGGCCGAAGCCGTGGCGGTGTTCAAGATCAATACCGGCGAAGTCATCGAAGTGCCCGCGCAGCAGTTGAGCGCGCAGCGCGCGCCGCGCGTGGCCGATGGCGCGCACCCGCCCGCGCCGGGCGCACTGGCCTTGCAGTCGTGACGCTGTGTGCAGTCCAGCCACCGGTACTCCTTTCCAGGCGGAACGGCAGTTCGAGTTCCGCGACGCCGATTTCGCGCGAGTGCGGCGCATGATCCACGAGCGCGCCGGCATTTCGCTGGGCGAGCACAAGCGTGAAATGGTCTATAGCCGGCTGACCCGCCGCCTGCGCGCGCTGGGTCGGCAGGATTTTTCGGGCTATCTCGATCAACTGGAACGCCAGCCGGCTTCGCCGGAATGGGAAGATTTCGTCAACGCGCTGACGACCAACCTGACCGCGTTTTTTCGCGAGGCCCACCACTTTCCGATTCTGGAGGCCTTCGTGCGGGGGCGGGGCGACCCGGTGTCGGTGTGGTGCTGCGCGGCTTCTACGGGCGAAGAGCCCTATTCGATCGCCATGACCCTGGCCGAAGCGCTGGGGCAGCGCGCGGCGCGGGCGAGCGTGCTGGCCACGGACATCGACACTCAGGTGTTGAGCCGGGCTCGCGCCGGGATATATGCCGCCGAACGGGTGGCCCGGATGGAGCCCGCCCGCCTGAAGCGATTTTTTCTGCGTGGACGAGGAGCCAACGAAGGGCAGGTGCGCGTGCGTGGCGAACTGGCGAGAATGGTGCGGTTCGAACCGTTGAATCTGTTGGCGCCGGTGTGGCCGATCGGTGAGCGCTTTGATGCGATTTTCTGCCGCAACGTCATGATTTATTTCGATAAACCCACCCAGGCGCGCATCTTGAAGCGGTTTGTCCCGATGTTGAAAGACGGGGGACTGCTGTTCGCCGGGCACTCGGAAAACTTCACGTACATCAGCCGGGATTTTCGCCTGCAGGGGCAGACCGTCTACGAATGCGTGAGCGCTTCCGGCCAGCAGTGAGGTGGCAATGATGAGCAAGATACGCGTCCTGTGTGTGGACGATTCGGCGCTGGTGCGCGGCCTGATGACAGAGATCATCAATAGCCACGCGGATATGGAAGTGGTGGCGGTAGCGCCCGATCCGCTGGTTGCCCGAGAGCTGATCAAGCAACATAACCCCGATGTCCTGACGCTGGATGTGGAAATGCCGCGGATGGACGGGCTCGATTTTCTCGAAAAGCTCATGCGGCTGCGCCCGATGCCTGTAGTGATGGTGTCGTCGCTGACCGAGCGGGGCGGCGAAACCACGTTGCGTGCACTGGAGCTGGGCGCCATTGACTACGTGACCAAGCCCAAACTGGGCATACGGCACGGCATGCTCGAGTATTCCGAACTGATCGCGGACAAGATCCGGGTCGCGGCCCGCGCGCGCCTGCGCGTCACGGCGACTGTCTCGCCGTCAGCTCCTGCCGCCCGCCTGCGTACGCCTTACGCCAGTTCGGAGAAGCTGGTCATGATGGGCGCGTCCACTGGCGGGACGGAGGCGATCCGCGAGGTGCTGCGGCCCATGCCGCCCGACAGCCCCGCCATACTCATTACGCAGCATATGCCTGCCGGGTTTACGCGTTCGTTCGCGCAGCGTCTGGATGCCCTGTGCGCCGTGACGGTGCGTGAGGCGGCGCACGGCGAGCGGGTACTGCCCGGGCACGTGTACCTGGCTCCGGGGGGTGACACGCACATGAAGCTGGGGCGCAGCGGCGCGAACTACGTGATCGAGCTGGAGGACAGCGCGCCGGTGAACCGCCATCGCCCGTCGGTGGATGTGCTGTTCAATTCGGCCGCCCAGGCGGCGGGGAGCAATGCCATCGGCGTGATCCTGACGGGCATGGGCAAGGATGGCGCCGCGGGCCTGCTGGCCATGCGGCAGGCGGGGGCGCATACGCTTGCACAGGATGAAGCCAGCTGCGTCGTTTTCGGCATGCCCCGCGAGGCCATCGCGCTGGGGGCGGCCGCCGAGGTGGTGTCGCTGTGGGAAATGAGTGAACGGATTTTGACGAGGCTGGGCGACCGCGCTACGCGGGTGTAGGTGTCTGACATCCGTGGGAGTCAGACATCTGCGCCATTTACGCGATCCCGCCTTCGGCCTCGCAATATTGAATGAGTAAATCTTCTGGAGTGGAAATGATAGACAAGGGCATGAAGATTCTGGTGGTGGACGACTTTCCCACCATGCGGCGCATTATTCGAAACCTGCTCAAGGAGCTGGGTTTCGAGAACGTGGACGAAGCAGAAGACGGGGCCATCGGCCTGGAGAAGCTGCGCAATGGCGATTTCCAGTTCGTGGTGTCGGACTGGAACATGCCCAATCTGGACGGCCTGGAAATGCTCAAGCAGATCCGGGCGGATGCGGCGCTGAAATCGTTGCCGGTGCTCATGGTCACGGCCGAGGCCAAGAAGGAGAACATCGTCGCGGCTGCGCAGGCTGGCGCCAGCGGCTATGTGGTCAAGCCTTTCACCGCGGCGACGCTGGAAGAAAAGCTGAACAAGATCTTCGAGAAACTGGCCGGCTGAGGTGCACGATGAGCGCAATGGAACCAGGCAGCAGCGCCGACCCCAACGACCTGATACACCGTATCGCGTCGCTTACGCGCATGCTGCGCGACAGTATGCGGGAACTGGGGCTGGACCAGGCGATCAAGGACGCGGCCCAGGCGATTCCGGACGCCCGAGACAGGCTGCGCTACGTCGCGCAGATGACCGAGCAGGCGGCTACCCGCGTGCTGAACGCCACCGACGCGGCCGGACCGCTCCAGGACAACCTGTCGCGCACGGCATCGCAGCTGGATGCCCGCTGGCAACAATGGTTCGACCAGCCGCTGGAGTTGCCCGAGGCGCGCGAACTGGTCAAGGACACGCGCGCGTTCCTGGGGGGCGTGCCCGCGCTTGCCCAGCAGACCCAGGGTCACCTGATGGAAATCGTGATGGCGCAGGATTTCCAGGACCTGACGGGGCAGGTGATCATGCGCATGATGGACGTGGTGGGCGCCATCGAGCGTGAACTGCTGCAGGTGTTGCTGGACAACGTGCCCCAGGAGCGGCGCGAGGAAGCGCAGTCGCTGCTCAACGGCCCCCAGGTCAACCCTGCCGGCAAGGCCGACGTGGTAACCAGCCAGGACCAGGTCGACGACCTGCTTGCCAGCCTGGGATTCTAGGCGTGCGCGGCATGGAATAGCCGCGGTTTCTCCCTGCTTCTTGGCTGATCGGCCAGGTGCGCGGCCCCCTAGAATCTCGGCGGGCCGTTCCGTTTTGCCACGCGGGCGGCAGATGACTCCGCGAGCATGGCCGACGATAGCGACCTTGAAAAAACTGAAGCCGCCTCTCCCCGGCGCCTGGAAAAGGCGCGGGAAGAGGGGCAGATTGCGCGTTCGCGCGAGCTTGGCACGTTTCTGCTGCTGGCCGCCGGGACGGGCGGGCTGTGGCTGAGCGGCGCGTGGCTTTATCGCGGCATTGCGGGTGTATTGCGCAATGGGCTGGGGTTCGATGCGCGGATAGGCCGCGATGCCGGCGTCATGGTCGAACAGGCCGTGGATGGCGCGGGCCAGGTCTTGCTGGTGCTCTTGCCGCTGTTTGGCGTGCTGATGGCGGTCGCCGTGCTCAGCAGCGTGCTGTTGGGCGGCTTTGTGTTTTCGACCAAGCCGCTGCAGCCCAATTTTTCGAAGCTGAGCCTATTGTCCGGCATCAAGCGCATGTTTTCCGCACAGACCGCCGTGGAGTTGTTCAAGGCGCTGGCCAAGGCGCTGCTGGTTGGCGGCGTGGCGGTAGCCGTCATCTCGGCGCATCGCGACGAGATGCTGGGGTTGATGCATGTCGCGCCTACGGCGGCGCTGGCCAAGGCGCTGGGTCTGGTGGTGTTCTGCGCGGCGCTGATCGTGGCATCGCTGGCCATCATCGTGGCGCTGGACGTGCCGTGGCAGATATGGAGCCATTTGAAGAAGCTGCGCATGTCCAAGGAGGATGTGCGCCAGGAACACAAGGAAAGCGAAGGCGACCCGCACGTCAAGGCGCGCATCCGCCAGCAGCAGCGCGCGATGGCGCGGCGTCGCATGATGAGCGAGGTGCCGCGCGCCGACGTGGTGGTGACCAACCCCACGCACTATGCCGTGGCGCTGCGGTACGGCGAAGGGGAAGCCGCGCCGCGCGTCGTGGCCAAGGGGGCCGGGCTGATCGCCGCGCGCATACGCGAGCTGGCCGGCGAGCACCGCGTGCCGCTGCTCCAGGCGCCGCCCCTGGCGCGAGCGTTGCACCAACATGTTGAGATCGGACAGGAAATTCCCGCCGCGCTCTACACCGCCGTGGCCGAAGTCCTGGCCTGGGTGTTCCAGCTGCGCAGCTGGCGGGCAGAGTGGGGCGCAGAGCCCGACGCGCCGGCCAGCCTGCCGGTACCGGCCGAACTGGATCCGCTGGCACACGCGCGATAGCGCGGGCCGCCTATAAGAGTCATACGCATGAGCCAATTGCTTTCCGCTTTGAAATCCCACGGCGCGGCCAATGCGCGCCTGCTGGCAGGCCCGGTGCTGATCGTGCTGGTGCTGGGCATGATGGTGTTGCCCCTGCCCACCTTCCTGCTCGACCTGCTGTTTACGTTCAATATCGCGTTGTCGGTGATGATTCTGCTGGTGGCGATGTTCACTCGCAAGCCGCTGGACTTTGCCGCATTTCCGTCGGTGCTGCTGTTTGCCACCTTGTTGCGGCTGTCGCTGAACGTGGCATCCACCCGCGTGGTGCTGCTCAATGGCCATACGGGGCCGGACGCGGCCGGCAAGGTGATCGAGGCTTTCGGGCACTTTCTGGTGGGCGGCAACTTCGCGGTCGGCATCATCCTGTTCATCATTCTTACCATCATCAACTTCATCGTCATCACCAAGGGCGCAGGGCGTATCGCCGAGGTTGGCGCGCGCTTCACCCTGGATGCGATGCCGGGCAAGCAGATGGCCATCGACGCCGACCTGAATGCCGGCCTGATCGGCGAGGAAGAAGCGCGGCGGCGTCGCGGTGAAGTCGCCCAGGAGGCCGATTTCTTCGGCTCGATGGATGGCGCCAGCAAGTTTGTGCGCGGTGACGCTATCGCGGGCCTGCTGATCATGGTGATCAACGTCATCGGCGGCTTGATCGTCGGCATGGCGCAGCACGACATGGCTGTCGGCGACGCAGCGCGCGTCTATACCCTCCTGACTATCGGCGACGGCCTGGTGGCGCAGATTCCGGCGCTGGTGATTTCTACCGCTGCCGGCGTGGTGGTTTCGCGCGTGGCGACCGACCAGGACGTGGGGCAGCAGATACTCACGCAGCTGTTTTCCAACCCCAGCGTGTTGTTCCTGACGGCTGCCATCATCGGCATCATGGGGCTGATACCCAATATGCCGCACCTGGCCTTCCTGACGTTGGCCGCTATTCTGGCGGGTACGGGATGGACGCTGCGCCAGCGGGCCAGGGAGGCGGCCCGCGCGCAAGCCGCCCAGCCGTCGCAAGCAGCGGCGCAGGCCCAGGCCGCGGCCGCCGAGGCAAGCTGGGAAGACGTGTCGATGGTCGATCCGCTGGGGCTGGAGGTCGGATACCGGCTGATACCCCTGGTTGACCATGCCCAGAACGGCGAGCTCCTGCATCGCATCCGCAGTCTGCGCAAGAAGTTTGCCCAGGATGTGGGCTTCCTGCCCCCTGTGGTGCATATCCGCGACAATCTGGAACTCAAGCCGAACGACTATCGCATTCTGCTGTCGGGGGTCGAGATCGGCCGGGGGACCGCCATGCCCAACCAGTGGCTGGCGATCGACCCGGGCGGCGTCACCACGCCCCTGAAGGGAACGTCCACGACAGACCCGGCATTCGGCCTGCCGGCAACCTGGATCGACAGCGCCGAGCGCGATTCGGCGCAGGCGGCCGGGTACACGGTGGTCGACGCCAGCACCGTGGTCGCCACGCACCTGAACCATATGATGCACCGCCATGGGGACAGCCTGCTGGGTCGCCAGGAAACCCAGCAATTGCTGGACCGCATTTCCGCCGAAGCGCCCAAGCTGGCAGAGGACCTGGTGCCCAAGACCCTGTCGCTGACAACGTTGCAGAAAGTGCTGCAGGGGCTGTTGGCCGAAGAAGTGCCCATCCGCGACATGCGCTCGATTATCGATACGTTGTCCGAGCACGCTCCCCGCCTTGCCGCGCAGGCCGCCTCGGCCGGCGCGCAGATGGATGTGGTGTCGGAACTGGTGGCCCTGACGCGTCGCGCGCTGGGGCGGGCCATCACCCAGCAGTGGTTCCCGGGCGACGGTGAACTTCGAGTGATTGGCCTGGACGTCAAGCTCGAACGCGTGCTGGTGCAGGCGCTGACGACCAGCGGCGGCCTGGAGCCAGGCCTGGCCGATACGCTGCTACGCGAAGCGCAGAGTTGCGTGGCCCGGCAGGAGGCGCAGGGCGACGCGCCGGTGCTGGTGGTGTCGCCGCCGCTGCGGGCGCCGCTGGCGCGATTCCTGCGGCATCACATGCCGCAGCTGGGCGTACTGTCCAACGCGGAAATTCCGGATGAACGCAGGCTGCGCGTCACGGCCTTGATCGGGGCTGGCGCATGAAACTCAGCCGTTTTGTAGGCGCCACCAGCCGGGACGTCATGCGCCAGGTGCGCGAGACACTCGGCAGCGACGCGCTGATCGTATCGAACCGCAGCGTGCCCGAGGGCATAGAAGTGCTGGCCACGCTGGACGACCCGCCGGCGGATCAGCCCGCGCCGTTGCCAGAGGCAAGCCTGCCCGTCGTGCAGGCGGCGCCGCCGACATCGGCCGCAGAATCAGCTGGCGCACTGGAAGCGGCCATTGGCGCGTTGCGCGGCGCGCTGGAAAGCCGCCTGGACGGGCTGTTGTGGGGTGGCGTCGAGGCGCCGGGGCGCGAACCGCAGCGCGCCGCGCTGTTTCGCGCACTGCTGGACGCGGGATTCAGCGCGCGGCTGGTGCGCGCCATGCTCGAACGCCTGCCCGCCGGCCTGGAACTGCGCCAGGCGCAGTCGTGGGCCCGCAATGAACTGGTGACCCACCTGCCCGTACTGGCATGCGAAGACGACTTGCTTGCCCAGGGCGGAGTCTTCGCCCTGGTAGGCCCGACCGGCGTGGGCAAGACGACGACCCTGGCCAAGCTGGCCGCGCGCTGTGTAGCGCGCGAAGGCAGGCAGCGGGTCGCAATGCTGACCACCGACAATTTTCGTATCGGGGCCCTCGAGCAATTGCAGATATACGGACGCCTGATGGGCGTGCCGGCGCGCTCGGTGCGGGATGTGGCCGAGTTGCGCGCCACCCTGACCGAACTGGGGGACCGCAAGATTATCCTCATCGATACTACCGGCATCAGCCAGCGTGATCGCCAGGTGGCCGCGCAGGCGGCGTTGCTGTGCGGCGCCGGGCGGCCAGTGCGGCGCCTGCTGGTACTGAATGCGGCCAGCCAGGGCGAAACGCTGGATGAAGTGGCGCATGCGTACCGCAACGGCGCCGGCGAAGACGTGGCCGGCTGCATCCTGACCAAGCTGGACGAAGCCTCGCGCCTGGGGCCGGCGCTGGATACCGCCATCCGCCACCGGCTGCCTGTGCATTACGTCTGCGTGGGGCAGAAGGTGCCCGAGCACCTGGCGCTGGCGCGCGCCGATGAACTGGTGGACCGCGCGCTGGCCGCGCCGGCCCGCGCGCCGGCACTGTATGCGCCCAGCGAAGCCGATATGGCGACACTGTGGCGCGCCAGCAGCGCCGTTGCGTCAGACACGGGCGCGCTGCGCCGCAGGCAGTGGTTGGCTGCGGCATTGCTGCCGGGGCGCGACGATGGCCGGGCGCTGCTTGGCCAGGCTTGCGACTGGCTTGAGCGGGATGTGGCCAGCGGGCAGGCTCGCGACAGGTGGCGCGGCCTGGGCCAGGCTCGGGACCCTGCGGGGCAGGGCGCCGATCAGGACCTGGCGGCAATCCGGCGCGCATTTCCGGCGGCGTGCGAACGTTGGCTGCTGGCGGTGCATGGCGAGGCCTCCCTCAATGGCGTCGGCTTGCCCGGAGCGGGTTTGCGGGCCACCGTGCTCATGAGCGACCGGGGCGACGCACTGGGCGCGGCGCAGGCCACCGTGCATTGGGCGCGGAGGGCGGCTGCCGTGGCGGATCCGAAAGCCGTCGCGCGCGCCGACCGCGCCGCAGCCGACGTGGCGGCGGCGTTGGCCGGCGGGCTGCCCAACATTCCCCTGGTGCATGTGCTGGACTCGGGCCACGAACCGCCGTGGCGGGTCTTGCCGCCAGGATCCGCCTGGGTGATGCGCCAGGCGGGCGCGCTGAAAGTCCTGCATGACGATTGCCCTACCCACTTGAATGCCGTGGGCAAATCGCTGGGATACTTGCCCGTCGGCCCTGTGCCGGCCATGGCCGGCGTGCCGGCGCTGCGCCCGGCGGGCGCAGGCGATGCCGGCCTTGCCGGGCTCTGGGCATCGGGCACGGAAGTGGCTTTGCCGCGACGCGGCACGCCGCCCCAGAACGCGCGGCTGGTGTGCGCCAGGGTCGTTGCCGCCGACGGCACTCTGCTGCGTCAACTGTTTGCCTTGACCAGTTTGTCGGCGGCCGATGCCGACGCCGCAGTCGTTGCCCGCTGGCTGGTGCGGCAAGACCAGGCGCGCCGCGCGTTTCGCGATATGGCGTGGGCGTGGGCGGCCTTGTCCGGAATGATGGACGCGTCGGATCCGGCGGCACGTGCGGCCGTGGCCGCGCAACTGGGGACGGCATGCTGGCAGATAGCCCAGGCGCCCGGCGCCGGCGTACTGGACGCCATGCTGCAGAGCGCGCTGGCGCGTGGCCGCAAACTGACGCCGCGCGCGGCGCCGGCTGCGCTGCTGAAGATCTTTGCGATGCTGGAAATGGCGGCCTGAACTCAGGCCGCGACGATGTTCTTGCCGCCGTAGGCGCGGCGGCCGCGGCCCTGCGCATCGTATGTGCCTGCGGTGGCCACGCCGCTGAGCTCGCGCAGCGCATCGAGCGATTGCCGCGTATAGCGCAGGCTGAGCTCGACCAGCGCGCTGTTGCGGTCGTTCAGCTCGCGCGCCTTGGCGGCCCGGGCCAGCAGAACCTGCCAGGTTTCGGACAGTCGGGCATCCTGCGCGGCTGCCTGGCCGGTGCCTTCGTGTCCGGCGGGCAAGCCCAGGCGTGCGAGCAAGCTGTCGCGGTGATCGCTCAGTGCCGCAAGCCTTAAGGCCAGCTCTTCTTTTTGCTGCGCGAGCCCGGGCAACTGGTCGAATGCCTCGCGATTTACCAATGCCTGTGTTTCCGCTTCGAGCAGTACCGAGAATTCGGACACCAGCGCGGTTTCGCGCACCAGGCAATCGAGCAGGCTATCGGGCAGTTCCATGGCGAGGCCGTACAGAAAGGGGAGGTTACTTGAGCAGGTCGCGGGCGCTGGCGATCAGGCTGTCGGCGATGCGGCCCGTGTCGATCTGCAATTGGCCGGACGCGATCGCCGTGCGGATGGCCGCCACGCGTTCGACGTCGATATCGTTGTCGCCCGACTGCAATGCCAGCAATTGGCGCGAGGCCGGGCTCAAGGCGACCTGGGCGCTCGACGGTCCGGATGCGCCGGCTCCCTGCGCCGGGTGGCCCGCGGCGTCGGTGCGCCCCGTCGGCGCCTGGGGGCCGATCGGACGGGAAGCAGGTGTCGTGATTTTCAAGAGGTTCTCCGCAGGGCTTGGCGCCGGCAGGCGCGCAACATGGTGGCCGGCTCTGGTTGTTGTAACGGCGGCCGGATGGAGAACTTTAGCGCGGATTCGCGGCGCCCATCAGCGCAGGGCCTTGTCATAGGGCCACCTCTACCAGGCTGGCGCTGCGGACGATGCCGCTGACGACCTGGCCCGAGCTGGTGCGTACCTGCACCGTGGCGCCCGGCGCAGCATCGGCCAGGGCCTGTCCGTCGCTGCTGACCACGAAGCCGCGGCCCCGCGCGGTGATGCGGACCTGCTGCCCGCGGGTAATGGCGTCGGCGCTGCGCAGCGCCGAGATTTTCATTGTCTGGCCGGCGGTAATGCGGTAGCGCGCCCGCATGCCTATGGCTGATTCCGGGTCGGTTACCACGCCGGGCGGCAGCGTCACCAGGTCGCCGTTGCGCGGCGCCAGGTCGTGGGGCCGGATGGCTTGCCCGGGCCGGATGGTATGCGCGGCCGCATAGTAGGTGCCCCGCACGCTTACGCTGGCCTGCAGATAAAGGGTCCAGGGTTGCGGCGCGGTGCAGCGCACGCCGATGGTCATGCGCGAGCGCAGGCGCAACGCCGAAGGCAGAAACGGCGCCAGCGCGTCACAGGCCGGCGTGCGGCCGGTGTCGATCGGGTCAAGCGCGATGGATAAGTCGCCTGGCACGGGGCCCACCTGCTCGCGCAGGAACGCTTCGGCCGCCCGCCCGATGGCCGCGGCGTCCGCCGTGGCGGGCGCGGCCGGGGCAGCCGTGGCGCATGGCAGCAAGGCGGCCACTGCCAGGCCTGCGAAGAAGCGCGGTAGCGTTTGCATGATGCAGGCATTGTAGGAGCCGGCCCACGCGGGCAAGGGGCGAATTGACTCAAAAATGACGGTTTATTTGGTTGATTGTGTGGCGCGCGCCGCCCCTAAGATGCCGTCATGCAAAAAGGAGTGGCGGACAGGCCGCCATTCTGTTCGTCCCCATCTTTTCTTGCGCAGGACGCTTCCAGGATGCTAGACCGGCTCAATGAGGATTTCCGCTTCTACCAGCAGGCGCTCGCGTTGCGTGCGCAGCGGCAGGAGGTGCTGTCTTCGAATATCGCCAACGCCGACACGCCCAACTATAAAGCGCGGGATTTCGATTTCCAGGCCGCCATGCGCGACGCGCTGGATACCCGCATGCGCTTGCCCGACACCCATCTGGCGCTGACCTCTGCGCGTCATATCCCGGGCAAGGCCGCCATGCCCAATCCCACGGAGCTGCAGTATCGGCTGCCGTACCAGCCGAGCGTAGATGGCAATACGGTGGATATGGACGCCGAGCGCGTGCGGTTCGCAGACAACACCATGCATTACCAGAGCACGTTGCAGCTGGTTTCCGGGCGTATCCGCTCGATGATGTCCGCCATTCAGGAGTAGGCCAGGTTATGTCTCTGACCAGCATCTTCGCAATATCCGGCTCGGCACTGCAGGCGCAATCGCAGCGCATGAATGTGGCAGCCAGCAATCTGGCCAATGCCGACAGCGTCGTAGGCCCGGACGGCCAGCCGTACCGCGCCCGCCAGGTGGTGTTCCAGGTCGATCCGGCCGCCGGCCAGCCGTACGGCCGGGAAATCGGCGGCGTGCGCGTGGCGGGCGTCGTCCAGGACGCGTCGCCGCCCAAGCGCGTCTACGACCCGGCCCACCCGCTGGCCGATGCGCAAGGCTACGTGACCATGCCCAACGTCGATCCCGTGGCCGAGACGGTCAATATGATCGCCGCATCGCGTTCGTACCAGGCAAATGTCGAGGTGCTCAACACGGCCAAGCAACTGATGATGAAGACGCTGACCATCGGTCAGTCGTGACCCCCTGATCGGAGCACCGGATGACCACGGTCAACAATTCCCCCGACCCCACCGCGCTGGCGCTTGCGCAAACCGCCGCCAACAGCGCCAGCAGCGCGCAAGGCCTGCAGGACCGCTTCCTGACGCTGCTCGTGACGCAGCTGAAGAACCAGGATCCGCTCAATCCCATGGAGAACGCCGAGCTGACTTCGCAGCTTGCACAGATCTCCACCGTAGAGGGCATCAACAATCTGAAGAACACGCTATTGGCCATCAGCGGCCAGATCGACGTGTCGCAGTCGATGAACGCCGTGGCGATGATAGGCAAGGGCGTGCTGATTCCGGGCAACAAGATCTCGCTGGGCACCGACGCGAGCGATCCATCCAAGCGTGTAGCGACGCCCTTCGGCGTGGACGTGCAGGGCGACGCCGCAAAAGTGACCGTAAAGATCGTGGACGCTTCGGGCGCCGTGGTGCGCACTATCGAACTGGGCGAACAGGACGCCGGCGTGCTGACGCTGAACTGGGACGGCACGAACGACGGCGGCCAGGCGCTGGTGGACGGCAAGTACACGGTCAACGTCGTGGCGACCGACGCCGACGGCAAGAAGGTCAAGGCCGAAGCCCTGACATATGGCCAGGTGAAGAGCGTGGCTTATTCCACAGAAGGGCTGAGGCTGGACCTGGGCCTGGCAGGGCAGATCAGCGTGCTGGATGTGCGCAAGGTGCTGGGCACCTGACGGCGCAAGGCGGGGGCTGGCGGCCTGACGCCGGCCGATCGATTCGATACATACAAACAAGCGAGAAAACACATGGGTTTCGGACAAGGATTGAGCGGCCTGAACGCTGCGACGCAGAATCTGGACGTCATCGGCAACAACATCGCCAACTCGGGCACGGTGGGCTTCAAGTCTGCCACCGCCTCGTTCGCCGACGTGTACGCGAGTTCCCGCGTAGGCCTGGGCGTGAAAGTGTCGGCCATCAACCAGCGCTTCTCGGTGGGCAACATCAGTGTCACGGGCGGGGAATATGACATCGCCATCGACGGTCCCAAGGGATTTTTCCGACTGACGGACCAGAGCGGCGGGGTGTTTTATTCCCGCAACGGCGAATTTCTGGTCGACAAGGATTTCTACGTCGTCAATGCGCAGGGCTTTCGCCTGACCGGCTACGCCGCGGGCGCGGTAGGGGCGGCGCCTGTGGATCTGCGACTGCCGCAAGGCAATATCGCGCCCAGCGCGACCACGACGGCGGGGCTGCAGTCCAACTTGAACGCGAATGCGGACGTCATCGATCCGGCGGTGGCCTTTGATCCCACGCTGGCTTCCACCTATACAGACTCCGTGCCCACCACGGTGTACGACTCGCTGGGCAACTCGCATCAAATGATGCAGTACTTCGTGAAGCGGCCGGGCACCGCCACCGAGAGCGTCTACGAGGTGTACTACAGCCTCGACGGCCAGGCCATGGCGCCCAGCACCGAAGCGGGCGGCGTGTGGGGCGGCGGCCAACAGCTGACCTTTGACTCGGCAGGGCGCCTGACGTCGGCCCCCACCGTGGCCTTGAGTTTTGCCACGCCGGGCGGCGCGACCTCGCCGGCCGAGCCGCTTGCCATCACGATGAGCTACGACGGCGTTACCCAGTACGGCAGCGATTTCTCGCCGAAGGTCGTGCAGAACGGCTATTCCAGCGGAGAATTCAGCGGCATTTCGGTGGGTTCGGACGGCACGCTGCTTGCCAACTATTCCAATGGCGAGAGCGCGGTGGTGGGCGTGCTGGCGCTGGCGAACTTCAACAATGTGCAGGGGCTGCAGCCGGTGGGCAACAACGCTTGGGCGGAAACGGCCGCGTCGGGCCAGGCCACGCTGGGCCAGCCGGGCACCAACGGCCTGGCGCCGGTGGTGGGGCAGGCGCTGGAGGCATCCAACGTGGATATGAGCCGCGAACTGGTCAACATGATCATCGCGCAACGCACCTACCAGGCCAATGCGCAGACGATCAAGACGCAGGACGAGATCATGCAAGTGCTGATGAACATGCGCTAAGGCGCGGCGCCAGGCACGGAAATCAGGCATGGACCGAATCATCTATACCGCCATGAGCGGCGCGGCACGCATCGGCGAGCACCAGGCCGCGCTGAGCAACAACATGGCCAATGTAAGCACGCCGGGCTTTCGCGAGCAGCTCGCGCTGTATCGGTCGGTGCCGGTACTGGACGGCACGTCGCTGCCCACTCGCGTTTCCACCGTGGCGTCCACGCCCGGCAGCAATTTCGAGATGGGCAATATGGAAACCACCGGGCGCGCGCTGGACGTCGCCATCGCGGGCCCGGGCTGGTTCGCAGTGCAGACGCCGCAAGGCGAGGCCTACACGCGCGCCGGCAACCTGCAGGTGGGAGTCAATGGTGTGCTGCAGACCGCGCAAGGGCAGCCCGTGCTGTCGGACCAGAACGGGATCGTCGATGTGCCGGAACTGGCGACGTTGACGATCGCCAGCGACGGCACCATTACCGCTCTGGGGGCCGGCGACCCTCCCAACAACATTCTCAACCTGGGACGCCTGAAACTGGTGAACCCGCCGCCAGAGCAGCTGGTGCGCGGCGACGACGGCGTGTTCCGCATGGCGCCGTTGGGCGGCCAGCCCGCGCCGCCCCTGCCGGCCGACCCGGCGATGCGCATCATGGCAGGGGTGCTGGAAGGCAGCAACGCCAGCCCCATCAAGGCGATGGTAGGGATGATCGAGAACGCCCGGCGGTTCGAAATGCAGATGCAGGTTATCAGCGAGGCAGACCAGAACGCCGAGCGGGCCAACAGCCTGCTGTCGATGAACTGAGGCTGATTCAATTTTATCTATGCGAGCCGGCCCAGGCGCCGGCTTGCACCAGGAGTTTCCATCATGATGCGTTCGCTGTGGATTGCCAAGACGGGTCTCGAAGGTCAGCAGACTTCGATGGACGTCATTTCCAATAACCTGGCCAACGTCCAGACCAACGGCTTCAAGCGGGGCCGGGCGATCTTCCAGGACTTGATGTACCAGACGCTGCGCCAGCCCGGCGCTCAGGTGGGTGACGCCAACCAGCTGCCCACCGGCCTGCAGCTGGGCACGGGTGTGCGTGTCGCCTCGACCGAACGGGTGTTCACGCAGGGCAATATGAACAACACCGGCGGCGAGCTGGATATCGCCATCGACGGCAAGGGTTTTCTGCAGGTGGAGCTGCCCGATGGCACGCAGGCCTACACGCGTGACGGCGCCCTGCAGGTCGACCAGAACGGCCAGCTGACCACGGCGGGCGGTTATGTGGTCCAGCCGCCTATCAACGTGCCGGACAATGCGCTGTCGCTGACCATAGGCAAGGACGGCACCGTTTCGGTGACCCAGCCGGGCGCTGCGGGCCTGAACGTGCAGATCGGCCAGTTGCAGCTGGCGACCTTCATCAATCCGCCCGGGCTGCAGAGCATAGGCGAAAACCTGTACCTGGAAACCGATTCGTCGGGCCCGGCCAACGTTCTGCAGCCTGGCATCGATGGCGCGGGCTCCATCCTGCAGCAGTATGTCGAGACGTCCAATGTGAACGTCGCCGAAGAGCTGGTCAACATGATCACCACGCAGCGCGCGTACGAGATGAACAGCAAGGCTGTGAAGACCTCGGATGAAATGCTGGCTCGCCTGACGCAGTTGTGATGCCCATGAATGTGCTGCGTCTGCTGTTTGCGGCCATGTTGGCAGTGGCGGCTGTCGGGTGTGCGATGATTCCGCCCGAACCGATAGTCAGCGGCCCCGTCACGGCCGTGCCCCCGCCGCCGCCCATGGCGGCGGCGCAGCCCAATGGCGCCATTTACCAGCCGAGGGTCTACGGCAATTACCCCTTGTTCGAAGACCGGCGGCCCCGCAACGTGGGCGATATCGTCACCATCGTGCTGAACGAGCGCACGAACGCGGCCAAGAACGTCGCCACCAATACCAACCGCAGCGGCAGCGTTGGCCTGGGTATTGCCGCCACCCCCGGCTTCATGGACAGCTGGGCCAATGCCAAGCTCGACACGGATGCGTCGGGGTCGAACCAGGCATCGGGCAAGGGCGATACAAGCGCCAACAATACGTTCACGGGCACGATCACCACCACGGTGATAGGCGTGCTGCCCAACGGCAATCTGCAGGTTGCGGGCGAAAAGCAGATCGCCATCAACCGGGGCAGCGAATATGTGCGCTTTTCCGGCGTGGTGGATCCACGCTCGATAACGGGCGCCAATTCGGTGTCTTCGACCCAGGTTGCCGACGCCCGCATCGAGTATCGCAGCAAGGGAGTCATGGATGAAGTGCAGACCATGGGCTGGCTGCAGCGCTTTTTCCTGATCGCATCGCCGTTCTGACCATGACTTTCTTTCCTCTGTTTTCCGCTTTGCTGCGCCGCGCCGGCCCATTGGCCTTGGCGGCATTGCTGACGCTGGGCGGCGCGGCGCATGCCGAACGCATCAAGGACCTGGCCTCCATACAGGGGGTGCGCGGCAATATGCTGATCGGCTATGGCCTGGTGGTCGGGCTGGACGGCAGCGGCGACCAGGTGCGGCAGACACCTTTCACCCAGCAAAGCCTGACCAACATGCTCTCGCAATTGGGCATTACGGTGCCGCCGGGCAGCAACATGCAATTGAAGAACGTGGCCGCCGTCATGGTGACGGCCACGCTGCCGCCGTTTGCGCGCCCCGGCCAGCGCCTGGACGTGGTGGTGTCGTCGATGGGCAATGCCAAGAGCCTGCGCGGCGGCACGCTGTTGATGACGCCATTGAAGGGGGCCGACAGCCAGGTGTATGCGATCGCCCAGGGCAACATCCTGGTGGGCGGGGCCGGGGCGTCCGCGGGCGGCTCAAGTGTGCAGATCAACCAGCTCAATGGCGGGCGCATTACCGACGGGGCGATTGTCGAGCGCGCGGTGCCTACCTCGTTCGCACACGACGGCAGCATCTACCTGGAAATGGATGTGACCGACTTCGGCACAACCCAGAATGTGGTGGCGGCGCTGAACCAGGCATTCGGTCCAGGCACGGCCGAGGCCGTCGATGGCCGGGTCGTGCAGGTCAGGGGGCCGGCCGACGCAGCGGCGCAGGCCGCTTTCCTGGCCAAGGTAGAGAACCTGCAGGTACGGCGCGCGCCCGCCACAGCCAAAGTCATTATCAACGCCCGCACGGGGTCGGTGGTGATGAACCAGACCGTAATGATCGACGAAGCGGCCGTGGCGCACGGCAGCCTGTCCGTCATCATCAACCGCCAGGCGCAGGTGTCGCAGCCCGACACCCCCTTCGGCGGCGGGCAGACGGTGGTGGTGCCCAACACGCAGATCGAGGTGCGCCAGGAAGACGGCGCGCTGCACCGCGTGCGCACCAGCGCCAACCTGGCAGACGTTGTAAAGGCGTTGAACGCGCTGGGCGCCACGCCACAGGACCTGCTGGCCATCCTGCAGGCCATGAAATCGGCGGGCGCGCTGCGCGCCGACCTGGAAATTATCTGATGGCTTTTGTCAGTTATACGCCGCGACCGGGTTCTCAGCAGTCGGTCTTCGACATGGGACGCCTGGCTGACCTCAAGCGCGGCGCCGCTTCAAGGCCCGACGATGCCGGTGCGCAGAAGCAGGTTGCTACGCAAGTGGAAGCGCTGTTTCTGCAGATGATGCTCAAGCGCATGCGCGAGGCCACGCCCAAGGGAGGGCTGTTCGACTCCCAGCAGTCGCAGATGCTGCGCACCATGACGGACGAGCAACTGGCGCTGCAGTTGGCCGATCCGGGTGTCGGCCTGGCCCAGGCCATGCTGAAGCAGATGCAGCAGGGCCGGGCAGCGGGCGCCGACGCGGCGCTGGATCCGGCCCTGGCCGCCGCGCCAGCCGACGGCTCGGCGCGCGCCCCGCGCCAGGTGGCGGCATTGCTGGAACTGATGCGCAACAACCGTGCGCGCGAGCGAGAGTTGGCCGTGGCCGATGGCGCTCCTGCGCACGTGGTGGACTTTGTGTCGCGCATGGCCGGGCCAGCCGAACATGCGGCGCGCCAGACGGGGCTGCCGGCGCGCCTGATCCTGGGCCAGGCGGCCCTGGAATCGGGGTGGGGCCGGCGCGAACTGAAATACGAAAACGGCGCCACCAGCCACAACCTGTTCGGCATCAAGGCCGGCGCGGGCTGGCGCGGCAAGGTGGTCAGCGTGATGACCACCGAATACCAGGACGGCGTGCCCCGCAAGGTCGTGGAGCCATTCCGCGCCTACGGGTCGTATGAGGAATCGTTTGCCGATTATGCGCGCCTGATCGGCGAAAGCCCGCGTTACGAATCTGTTCTGCACGCGCGCGACGAGGTCGAGGCCGCGCGGCGCATCCAGGCGGCCGGCTATGCCACCGACCCGGCATATGCCGACAAGCTGATTGCGGTGATGGCGCAGCTTGGCGGCGCAGGCGCCGGGGAATTTGACGGTGCGCGCTAAATTCGGCGGGGCGCGTGCCGTTAACCCGGTATCTGGACCGAATGCGGTTTTCTACGGGATATCGGCAATATGAATCTGTACAACTTGGCGCTCACCGGGTTGAATGCCTCGCAGGCGGGGCTGGAAGTCACCAGCCACAACATCAACAACTCGGCAACGGTCGGCTACAGCCGCCAGCGCGTGATCACCTCGACAGCCGGCGCCACCGAGACGGGGCAGGGTTACTTCGGCCGCGGCGTGCAGGTCGATACCGTCAAGCGCCAGTACGACAGCTTCCTGTATCGCCAGATGGTAGGCGCCCAGGGTTCGGGCGCCCAGCTGGCCACCCACTACGACCAGATATCGCAGATCAACAACCTGTTCGCCGACCGCACCGTAGGCATCACGCCGGCGCTGGAGGGCTTTTTCGCCAGTGTGAACGCCGGCGCGAGCAGCCCTGCCGACCCTGCGGTGCGCCAGGACATGATAGGCAAAACCAACTCGCTGGTCACGCAGATCAATACGGCCTATCGCGAGCTGCAGAATCTGCGCGACGGGGTCAATACGCAGATCTCGACCACGGTTGAGCAGGTCAACAGCTACCTGGAGCGCATCAACGACCTGAACCAGCAGATCGTCGTCGCGCAGGGCAAGTCGGGCCATGCGCCTAACGACTTGCTGGACCAGCGCGACCAGGCGCTGTCGGAGCTCAACCAACTGGTGGGCGTACGTTATTACCAGCAGGGCGACACACTGAACATCACCCTGCAAAGCGGACAGACGCTGTTGTCGGGCACGACCGTGTATCCGCTGGCGGCCGTGCAGTCGGCGGCCGATCCCACGCGCATGGCACTGGCCTATTCACTGCCATCGGGCGGCGGCACGACGATAAAAGTGGAGCTTGCCGACAGCCAGATCAGCGGCGGAAAGCTGGGAGGCTTCCTGCAGTTCCGCAGCGCATCGCTGGACGCGGCGCAAGATCAGCTGGGCCAGCTGGCTGTGGGGCTGGCGCTGGCGTTCAATGCGCAACACGAGGCGGGGCTGGACCTGAACGGCGATCCTGGCGGGCCCATGTTCGGCCTGGGTGTGCACACAGGCATTCCCAAGGCCGGAAACGGCGGCGATGGCACGCTGACGGCCGCATTCACCGACGCGGGCGCGTTGCGAGCGACCTCGTACGACATAGTGTTCGATGGCGCCAATTACCAGGTCACCCGCCGCTCGGACGGCGCGACGCAGACCTTGACGCCGGCCGGCGCGCCGCCGTCGATCGAGATCGACGGCATGAGCCTGGAGCTGGGCGGCACCGCCATGGCCGGCGACAGCTGGACGCTGCAGCCCATGCGCGACGCCGCCCGCGATCTGAGCATGTTGATCACGGACCCGGCCAAGATCGCCCTGGCCGACGCGACCGGGGGCACGACCAATGGCGCGAACGGCCTGGAACTCGCCAAGCTGCAGACCACGAAGGTGCTGGCTGGCGGCACGCTGAGCCTGGCCGGGCAGTTTTCGCAGCTGATCAACAACGTGGGTGTACAGACCCAGCAGATCAAGACTGCCAACACGGCCCAGGGCAACCTGATCACACAGCAGACCTCGGCATACCTGTCGGTTTCCGGCGTGAACCTCAACGAGGAATACGTCAACCTGACGATCTACCAGGAACAGTACCAGGCCAGCGCCCGGATCCTGGATGTGGCCAGCACGGTGTTCGACACCTTGCTCGGCCTGCGCTGATGCGGTTGATTGCAGCTGACTGATACGGACCGGAGCTTTTACCATGCGCCTGAGCACTTCTCTTATCTACCAGAACGGCCTGAACGGCATCCTCAAGCAAGAAGCGACGTTGTCGCGCCTGCAGGAACAGCTGGCCAGCGGCCGCCGCGTGCTGACGCCGGCCGATGATCCGCTTGCCGCCTCGCTGGCGGTGAATGTGTCGCAGACATCGAGCATGAATGCGACCTACGCGAACAACCGCGATACGGCCAAGCAGACCCTGGGCCTGGAAAGCAATGCCCTGGCGTCCTCGGTGACCACGCTGCAGTCGGTGCTGCAACGGGTTGTGCAGGCGGGCGGCACGCTCAGCGACCCTGACCGCCAGGCGCTGGTGGCCGAGCTCCAGGCCGCGCGCGAGCAACTGGTGGGCCTGGCCAACGCCACGGACGGCAACGGGCAATACCTGTTTTCGGGCCACGACGGTTACGCGCAACCGGTGACACTCAATGCCGATGGTTCGGTCACTTATGGCGGCGACAATGGCCAGCGCATCATCCAGGTAGACCAGAGCCGCCAGATGGCCGGCAGCGATGTGATCGCCGATATCTTCGGCAAGGCGGCCAGCGGATCGATGGCCTACATCATGCAGGCCGGGGCCGCCAACACGGGAACCGGGCAGTTCGGCAAGGTGTCATTCGACGCCCCGGCCGCTGGCAACAACGTGGGGCAGGACTTCATCATTACATTCTCGGACGTGGGCGGCGTGCTGAGCTACACGGCCGACACGGTGCCGGGTTCGGTGCCTGCGCCGGCGCCGGTGCCGTTCGTGGAAGGGCAGACCATAGACATGGGCGGCGTCAGGGCCAGCATCTCGGGGCAGCCCGCTGCGGGGGATACCTACACGGTGCAAACGCCCAAGGCATCGAACATGGATATGTTCGAGACGCTCGGCGACCTGATCGACACCCTGGCCACGCCCGCCATGGACGACCCGGCGGCGATGACGGCCATCAACAACATGCTGGCCACCGCCAACCGCAAACTGTCACTGACGCTGGACAACGTGCTGACCGTGCAGGCCTCGGTGGGCGCGCGCCTGAACGAGCTCGACGCCCTGGACTCGGTGGGCGCGCAACGCACGTTGTCGTATACCAAGCAGCTGTCCGACCTGGAAGACGTCGACGTCTATAGCGTGACTTCCCAGCTGTTGCTGCGCAAGGTGGCGCTGGACGCCGCAGCGGCGTCGTTCTCGACCATCCAGGGTTCCAGCCTGTTCAGCCGCGGGCGTTGAGCCCTTTGGCGCTTTACTGTTTATCTCTTTATAGACCCAGGATCATGCTGTCAAATTTGAAAGTTCGCACCGGCATACTGCTTGTGCTCGGCGTATTGTTGCTGGCGCTGCTGGTGTCCAACGCGGCTGCGTGGTTGGCCATGTACTCCAGCAACGACAAGCTCGACCGGGTCAACGCCGTGTACTCCAATCAGGTGACGCCGGTATACCAGGCGGTCACGCTGCTGCAGCGCGCCCGCTTGAGCGGATCTGCGTCGCTCGTTGAACTGCAGGAGGGCCGCCTGCGCGAATCGAGCCAGTCGCTGAATGAGGCGCGTACGGCCAGCGCGAGTGCGGCGCGGCTGATCACCGCGTTCATGGACATGACCAAGAGCGAGGCGCTGGAGCAGAAAGCCCAGGCGCTGAATGCCGCCTACCAGCGCTATGCCGGCAGCGCAGCGCGACAGTTCGATGCGATGGACAGGCAGGACCTGCGCGCTTTCATCGAACAGAATACCGGTACGCAGGCCGCGGCGGCGGCCTTCGACCAGGCGTTCTCGGATTATCTCCAGTTCGTCAATACGCGCACTGACCAGCTCGTAGTCGATGCCAGAGCCGACTACATGCTGTCGCGCACGGTGTCCATTGCACTGGTGCTGATTTCGCTCGTGCTGGCCGGCCTGTGCTGGGTCTTTATGCAACGCAGCGTGCTCCGGCCCCTGCGGGAAGCTGGCCAGCACTTTGACAAGATTGCCAACGGGGACCTGACGGCGCGGGTAGAGGTTCGCAACAGCAACGAGATAGGCCAGTTGTTTGCGGCGCTCAAGCGGATGCAGGAGAACCTGGCGCGCACGGTGTCGCAGGTTCGTCGCGGGGTTGACGAGATCAACGTGGGTTCGCGGGAGATATCGGCGGGCAACACGGACCTGAGCAGCCGCACGGAGCAGCAGGCCGCGTCGCTGGAGGAGACGGCCGCGTCGATGGAGGAGCTGGCCTCGACGGTCAAGCAGAATGCGGACAACGCGCGCCAGGCCAATCAGCTGGCGGCCAGCGCCTCGGACGTTGCCGAGCGTGGCGGCGAGGCGGTGTCGGAGGTGGTCAACACGATGGAGGCGATCTCGGCGAGTTCGCGCAAGATTTCCGAGATTGTGTCGGTGATTGACGGCATTGCGTTCCAGACGAACATACTGGCGCTGAATGCGGCGGTGGAAGCGGCGCGCGCGGGCGAGCAGGGCAAGGGCTTTGCGGTGGTGGCCGGCGAGGTTCGTTCGCTGGCGCAGCGCAGCGCGCAGGCGGCCAAAGAGATCAAGGTGCTGATCGAGGACTCGGTGAGCAAGGTGGGCACGGGCTCGCAGCAGGTGGAGCGGGCCGGTTCGACGATGCAGGAGATTGTGGCGTCGGTCAAGCGGGTGACGGACATCATGGGCGAGATATCGGCGGCCTCGGAGGAGCAGTCGGGCGGTATCGAGCAGGTCAACCGCGCGGTGTCGCAGATGGACGAGGTGACGCAGCAGAACGCGGCGCAGGTCGAGGAAGCGGCCGCGGCGGCGGGTTCGCTGCAGGAGCAGGCGCAGCGCCTGGCCGAAGCCGTGGCGGTGTTCAAGATCAATACCGGCGAAGTCATCGAAGTGCCCGCGCAGCAGTTGAGCGCGCAGCGCGCGCCGCGCGTGGCCGATGGCGCGCGCCCGCCCGCTGCCCCTGGCCAGCCCAGGCAGGCCATGCCCGAGTCGGCGCCGCGGCAGCTGAAGGCCGCCCAGCCTGCACAGGAACCTGCCCGCGCGGCGACGCGTCCGCAAGCGGCCGCCGCGCCGGCCGCCGGGGCTGCCCCGCAGGCTCGGCGCAAGGTTGCCGCGCACCAGGCTTCCGATGGCGCCGTGGCGCCTAGGTCCGCGCGCGCTTTCACGCCGCAACGGGCGGCGGCGGGCTCGCAGGCGAACCCGCGCGCATCGTCGGCCGACGACGATTGGGAATCCTTCTGATGCATGCGCAGATGATGCGCGTTCGCCTGGCGCAAACGGGTATGCGCATGGCGACGGCGGTACTGGCCATGGCGGCCCTGCTGTCGGGCTGCATGACTACCGGCCGAAACTTCGACGCGTCGCAGTTGTCGGCGCTGACGCCGGGCGTGTCGACCATGGACGAGGCCGCCTATGCATTGGGGGCCGCGCCGCAGACGCTGTACGGCCAATCCGACGGAAGCACCCTGGCACTGTGGTCGTACCACGCTACCTGGGTGACCGACGGTCTGTACGGCCGCAAGCAGGCCTTGTTGCGTTTCGGCCCCGACGGCCGACTGCTGGGCCTGGTGGACAGCACCAACGTTTTGCTGGAGCCGTGGGAGCGGCGCAAGTTGCTGGGTCCGCCGCCGGCGCGGCTGGATGGGCCCGCCGGCGCTCCCTGGGCTGCAGTGCCGGCGCCGCCGGCGCAATGACCGCAGTGGCGCGATCAGCCAGGGTCTAACGGACGCCGGCGCACGCCGGCGATGTGTGTTTTTCCGAATATTCGTGATGGACGGGGAAGCTATGGAAGCGAGTTACGACGCCGGTACCAAGCCGGCCAAGACCAAGAAGCGGGCGCGCGCCCCGAAACAGAAACGATCCTGGAAGATCCGCGACGCGCGGGTGGGCACCTTGCTGCTGGCGGTAATGGCCTTCTTCGCGCTGCTGATTGCAGCCGTGGGCGTGCTGGCGGCGTACTTCCTGCAGACCAACTATGAATCGATCCGCCGGATCCAGGACCTGACGGACCGCGCCAAACAGGTCGAGATCATCAACAGCGACATGCTGCGCGCACGCGTCGACCTGATGGTGGCTGCGCGCTATTTGCAGGAGTCTGGCTGGGGGTCGGGCGAAAGCGCGGCGCAAGGCGCCAAGGAAGCGCTCGATTCCGCCACCACCCGCCTTGATGGCGTGCGCAAGCGCTTCTCGGACTTCCAGCAGAATATGCTGGAAGACGACACCGGCCGCCGTCTGTCGATGAACCTGGTACGCCGCTACCGCGCGTATATCGATGATGGGGTCGATACGATGGTCGAAGCCCTGCGCAGCGAAGACTATTCGACCTTTTACATGGTCAACAATGAGTATGGCACGCCGCGCAGCGCGACCTTCATCGAGGCTATCGCGGAGTTCAGCGACTATATCCAGGCGCAGCAGAGCGCCAACGTGGCGGCGGCGCAGGCCAACTTCCAGCGCGCGGTGGCTGCGGTCGGCGTGGCGGTGGCGCTGGCGCTGGTGTTGATGCTGGTAGCGCGCATGGTGTTCGGCCGGCTGGTCGTGCGTCCCCTGGTCGAGGCTGGCCAGCACTTTGACAAGATTGCCAACGGGGACCTGACGGCGCGGGTAGAGGTTCGCAACAGCAACGAGATAGGCCAGTTGTTTGCGGCGCTCAAGCGGATGCAGGAGAACCTGGCGCGCACGGTGTCGCAGGTTCGTCGCGGGGTTGACGAGATCAACGTGGGTTCGCGGGAGATATCGGCGGGCAACACGGACCTGAGCAGCCGCACGGAGCAGCAGGCCGCGTCGCTGGAGGAGACGGCCGCGTCGATGGAGGAGCTGGCCTCGACGGTCAAGCAGAATGCGGACAACGCGCGCCAGGCCAATCAGCTGGCGGCCAGCGCCTCGGACGTTGCCGAGCGTGGCGGCGAGGCGGTGTCGGAGGTGGTCAACACGATGGAGGCGATCTCGGCGAGTTCGCGCAAGATTTCCGAGATTGTGTCGGTGATTGACGGCATTGCGTTCCAGACGAACATACTGGCGCTGAATGCGGCGGTGGAAGCGGCGCGCGCGGGCGAGCAGGGCAAGGGCTTTGCGGTGGTGGCCGGCGAGGTTCGTTCGCTGGCGCAGCGCAGCGCGCAGGCGGCCAAAGAGATCAAGGTGCTGATCGAGGACTCGGTGAGCAAGGTGGGCACGGGCTCGCAGCAGGTGGAGCGGGCCGGTTCGACGATGCAGGAGATTGTGGCGTCGGTCAAGCGGGTGACGGACATCATGGGCGAGATATCGGCGGCCTCGGAGGAGCAGTCGGGCGGTATCGAGCAGGTCAACCGCGCGGTGTCGCAGATGGACGAGGTGACGCAGCAGAACGCGGCGCTGGTCGAGGAAGCGGCCGCGGCGGCGGGTTCGCTGCAGGAGCAGGCGCAGCGCCTGGCCGAAGCCGTGGCGGTGTTCAAGATCAATACCGGCGAAGTCATCGAAGTGCCCGCGCAGCAGTTGAGCGGCTACGCAGCGCCCATGGTGGCGCAGGGCTAAGCCGGGCGTGCCCCGCGCGATGCGGGTGCGCGCCACGGGTGCCTGGCTTCCGTGAAGTCAGGCACCGCCGGCACAATGCCCGTCATGGGCAGCGCCGGTCAGCCCAAACCGGCCAGCCTGGCCACCACTTCACCCATCGTATGCAGGCCGTCCCGTATCAGGCCTTCCAGGAATCCCGCAGACTGGGGCAGGACGGCGGTCAGCAGCAACAGGCCGGTGATGAGACTGACCGGGAACCCCACGGCAAAAACCGACAACTGGGGAGACGCGCGATTCAGTATGCCCATCGCCAGGTTGATGGTGAGCAGCGCGCATATCAGCGGCAGGGCCAGCAACAGTCCCGATACGAAGATGGTCTGGCCCCATTGCGCCACGACCGCCCAGCCTTCCCGGTGCAGCGACAGGTCGGCCAGGGGCAGGGTATCGAACGAATGAACCAGCCCCGCCAATACCAGCAGGTGTCCATCGAGCGCCAGGAACACCAGCATCGTCACGATATTGAACAGGCGCGACAGCACGGCAGTATTGGCGCCCGTGCCCGGATCGAAGAACGAGGCGAAGGACAGCCCCATCTGCAGCCCTACGAACTCGCCCGCGGTCTGCACCGCAGCGAACACCACGCGCATGGTAAAGCCCATGGCCAGCCCGATCAGCACCTGCTGCGCCAGCAGCCACAACCCGGCAAACGACCCCGGCGGAATGGGCGGCGGCGCGGGCAGGCCGGGCACGATGGCGACGGTCAGCACGAATGCCAGTCCCACCTTGACCCGCACGGGCACGCTGGATTCGGAAAAAAGGGGAGCCGTGCCCACCAATGCCAGGATGCGCACGAAAGGCCACAGGAATTGCAGCAGCCAGCCATCTAGCTGTTGCTGGGTGAAGGCAATCATCTCTACAGCGCGGACGGCGTGGCGGCGCTACGACACCAGCAACGGAATCTGGCCGATCAGCTGGCGGATGTAGTCCGTCATCAGGCCGAGCAGCCACGGGCCCAGCAGCACCAGTACGCCGCACATGGCCACCAGCTTGGGAATGAACGACAGTGTCATTTCGTTGATCTGCGTCGCGGCCTGGAATATGGCGATCACCAGGCCGACCACCATCGTCACGAGCAGCAGCGGGCCGGCCATGGCCAGCGCCACCTTGAGCGCCTGGTAGGTCATGGACATGACGGTTTCAGGAGTCACGGCTTGCTCCGGTCATTGATAGAAACTGCCGGCCAGCGATCCGAGCAGCAGGTTCCAGCCATCGGCCAGCACGAAGAGCATCAACTTGAAGGGCAGCGCGACCGTGACGGGCGGCACCATCATCATGCCCAACGCCATCAGCACGCTGGCCACCACCAGGTCGATGATCAGAAACGGAATGAAGATCGTAAAGCCGATCTGGAAAGCGGTCTTGAGCTCGCTGGTGATGAAGGCCGGCACCAGGATCTTCAGCGGCACCTGCGAGGGATCCTCCAGCGCGGGCAAGTTGGCCAGATTGGCGAACAGCGTCAGGTCATTCTCGCGGGTCTGGTGCAGCATGAAAGTATGCAGCGGCGCGGCGGCGCGATCGACGGCCGTCTCGAACGGGATCGTTCCCTCGGACAACGGCTGATAGGCCTCGGTATAGATGCGGTCGAACACCGGGGACATCGTGTAGAACGTCAGGAACAGGGCCAGGCCGATCAGCACGTGGTTCGGCGGCGACATGGCGGTGCCCATGGCGCTGCGCAGCAAGCCCAGCACGATGATGATGCGCGTGAAGCCCGTCATCATCAGCAAGGCCGCCGGCAGGAAAGACAGCGAGGTCATCAGCAGCAGCGTCTGCATGCTGAGTGAATACGTTTGCGCGCCCCCGGGGCCCGGCGTGGCGGTCAGGGCGGGCAGGGTGGCCTGCGCTAAACCGCTGGCCGGAAACAGCGCCAGGCCGGCCAGCGCCAGGGCTGCGAGTGCCGGCGGCAGGCCGCGGCGGCGGAGTGAGAATTGCTGCATCATGAGCGGGGGGCCGGCGTCATGCGCGGCGTTTCAATGCCTGGGCCAGTTTGCCGGCGAAAGCGCCGAGTTCGTTGGCCGCCGGCGGCAGTGCGCCGGCTGGCAAGGTGTGCAATGTGGAGATCTGGTTGGGGGTTACGCCCACTACCAGCCAGGTATCCTCGACCTGCAACAGCGCGACGCTCTGGCGCGGCCCGAGCGTCAGGCTGGCCACCTGGCGCAGCGGTCCGCCCTGGGTGCGGCCTGCAAGGCCAGCGCGGCGCGCCAGCCAGGCCGATAGCAGAATGGCGGCCAGGACCAGCAGCAATCCCAGCACCACGCGCAGCACGCCCGATTCGGTCATGGCGCTCAGCGGCGGTTGTTCAGGCGGTTGATGCGCTCGGACGGCGTGATGATGTCCGTCAGGCGTATGCCATATTTGTCTTCGACGACGACAACCTCGCCCTGTGCGATCAAGTAGCCGTTGACGAAGATGTCCATGGGTTCGCCGGCCAGCCCGTCGAGTTCGACGACCGAGCCCTGGCCCAGTTGCAGCAGGTTCTTGATTGTCAGGCGAGTGCGTCCCAGTTCCACAGTCAGTTGGACGGGCACGTCCATGATCAGGTCGATGTCGCTGCCCTTGCCGCCCATGTCGTTGGCCAACGGCTTGAACACCGACCCACCTGCGGGTAGTGCGGCGGGCGACCCCGCGGCCGGCGACCCCGCGGGCATCGTCGCCGGCGCGGCGGCCTGCTCTGCAAGGGCGCCGGCCCAGTCGTCCTGCGGTTTCAGGCCGTCGGCCTGGGTGGGAGGCTGCGCCGCCGCGGATTGCTCGGCGAGCGCATCGGCCCAGTCGTCGGCCGGGTTGGCGGACGAACCGGCGCCGGTCTGGCCGGGCGTGTTCGTGTCAGTCATGATCGGGAGCCTCGTTTGTATCGGTATCGTAGGAAAACAGGTTTTGCACGCGCAGCGCGTATTGCCCGTTGAAGACGCCGTAGGCGCATTCCATCAGCGGCACGCCGTCGACGCTGGCGATCACGGTCTCGGGCACTTCGATGGGCAGTATGTCGCCCACCTGCAGGCGCATCAGTTCGCCTATGGACGAAGGAATCGTCGCGAATTCGGCCGCAAGATCCACATCGGCGCTGCGCACCTGGCGCGACAGCTGCTGAGTCCAGCGCTGGTCGACTTCTTCCAGCGTGGTTTCCTGCAGCGGCCGCGTCAGCAGGTCGCGCACCGGCTCGATCATGGAATAGGGCAGGCAGATGTTCAGCTCGCCGCCCGTCGCGCCGAATTCTATGTGGAATGAAGACACCACCACGACTTCATTGTTGCCGGTGATGCTGGCGAACTTGGTATGCATCTCCGAGCGCACATACTCGAACTCGACGGGGTACACCGCTTCCCACGATTTGCCGTAGCTCTCGAGCGTGAGGTTGAGCAGCCTGCGGATGATGCGCTGTTCGGTCGTCGTGAAATCACGCCCTTCCACCCGCGTGTGATAGCGGCCGTCCCCGCCGAACAGACTGTCGATCACCAGGAAAACCAGCGTCGGGTCGTAGGTGAACAGGGCCGTGCCGCGCAGCGGCTTCATCTGCACCATGTTCAGGTTGCTGGGTACCGGCAGGTTGCGTTCGAAATCGGCGTACTTCAGTATCTTGATCGACCCGACCGTGATGTCGGCGTTGCGCCGCATGAAGTTCAGCAGCAGGCTGCGCAAGTGCCGCGCAAAGCGTTCGTTGATCAGCTCCAGCGTCTGCATCCGCCGGCGCACGACACGATCGGGCGAACTCAGGTCATAGGCGCGAGCGCCATGCGGGTCGGCGGCCTCGCGTTCTTTACTGTCTGCCTCGCCGGTTACGCCCGCCAGCAGGGCATCGACTTCGTCCTGCGAAAGAAACGCCTCGTAGGCCATGCTTACTGAACCACAAAAGCGGTGAACAGGGCGTCGCTGACGTGCTGGCCGTCGGGCAGGGGCAGGAACGGCTGGTTTACCGCGTTGACGATGGCGCGCGCCATATCGGCCTTGCCCTGCAGGGTCTGGACGGCGGCCGGTGACTGCGACGACAGCACCATCAGGATGCGGCTGCGCACTTCCGGCATGTACTTCTCGATGCGCATGCGCGTCTGCTCGTCATTGGCGCGCAGCGTGATGCCCACATGCAGCAGGCGTTCGGTGTCGCCATTGAGCAGCGTCACCGTAAACGCTTCCAGCGGGATGAAGATGGGCGCCGGCACCTGAGCGGGCTTGGCCGGCGGGGCGACGAACACGGTCGGCGTCGGCGCCGATCCGGCGTCGGGCTGGCCGACGCCAAGCCGTACCTGCGCCAGTGTGTCGGCATGCTGGCGCTGCATGATGAACCAGGTCACGGCAACGCTGGCCGAGGCCACGATGGCCAGCGCCAGCAGCCAGAACAGGCCTCGCATGATGGAGCTGCCGCCAGTGGTGCGCAGCGGCAGGCTGGAGCGCGCCGGCATGGAAGGATTCTTGGAAGTGGCCATCAGGGTATCGATGCTAGGAATTGAAGGGATTCTGCCGCAAAGTCCAACGGCGATTGCCCGGGAAAAACAGGATGAAACCCGCGTAACTCAGCCTATTGCGCGCCGGACTGTCATCGGGTCATGACGGGGCCGGCAGCGCCCGCGCCGTGCGCGCGGGCCCGCGCACACGCTAGGCGAAGGTGTCCACCAGTCCATCCGCGCGGTGAGAGGTGACGGGCGCCGTCTGCGTCGTTGCAGGGCCGTCGCCAGACGCAGCCATGGCGTCTCGGCCTTGTCCGCGCTGCTGCGACTGTTGCTGCATGTCGAAACCAGGCTGGCTGCCGTGTTCGCCCACACTGGCCTGGCCGAGCGACAGCCCGGCCTGGGCAAGCGCCTGCTGCAGCTGAGGCAGTGCAGATTCCACCGCGTGGCGCACGGCCGCGTGGGCGGAAACAAAGCTGGCGCTGGCTACGCCGTCGCTAACGCTGAGCGTGACGCGCAGCGGGCCCAGATCGGGCGGGTCCAGCCGAAGCTCGGCGGTGTGGCGGCCTTGCCCCGCGTCGTGACTCAAGGTCACGAGCTGACGCCCCAGGTCGGCTCCCCAGGCAGGCGTGGCCGCCACCGGCGTGAACACGCCCAGCGAGAGCGGCCCGGAGTGGGTCGCCTGGTTCCAGGCCTGGCCAGGATCCGGGCGGGCAGCGGCCTGGCCGGCGCCGACGTGGCTCGCCATTAATTGGTAAGCGTCGGTATTTGCCGGGCCGGTATCCTGCCAGGCGGGTTCCAGCACAGGCGCACGCGCTGCATGGGCCAATTCGGCATCGGCAGCGGCTTCGTCGGGGCCCGGCGGCAAAGGCGTGGGCACGAAGCCGTGCTGCGCATCGCGCGGGGCGGTGACGCTGCGGGCGTCGATAGCAGGCGGCGTCGCCGGCATCACGGGTGGGGCGCCGGCTGCATGCCCGGCCTTCGGTGCCGGGGCGGGTGATGCAGCCGCGGCCGCCAGTTGCTCGGGCCTGGTTGCGGCCGTCTCGGGCGCGGCGGTGTCTGGCAGCGCCATGACGGTTGCCAGGGCCGTATCGCCGCCTTGCGCGGCGGCTGGCAGCGGCGCCGCGGCCAGCTGCTGCAGTTGCGCGGCCTGCGCGGCGATGTCGAGCGCCTGGCCGGGCAACTGCACAGGCAAAGCAGCCGGGGCCGCCGCGGCGGCCAGAGCGCCAAGCTCGGCGGGCGGCGCGACAGCTGCGTCGACGATAGAGTCATGCGGCGAGGCGGCGGGCGCGGAGTCGGCCGCCGGCAGGCCGCTATCCGTCCTGGCAGGCGCGGAAGGCCCGGCCGATGCCGCGGCGCGAGCGTCTTCGTCGGCCGCATGGCGCCGCCGCGCCAGCTGCTGGGCGAAGCTCTCTGCAGTCTTCGCTGCGGCCGGCGTGCCGGGGCGCGATGGCGCGGCCGGGGCGGCGCCGGTAACGGGCAAAGGAGAGGGCGAGGTCGCGGTCATTGATGCATCCTGATCGACGTTCGGTTAAAGCGGAAAGTGGCGGTAGGCCCGGCGTGCGGCGAATTCGTCGCTGGCGCGCTGTTCGCGCCGCGTCTCGCGCAAAGCATGCGCGCGCCGCTCGCGCTGGGCTAGCGCGTCGAATGAGTTCAGTCTCCGCTGTTGCTGCTGCCAATGCAGCTTGCCCTGCGCCAATTGCGCGTCGGCCTGGCGCAGCACGGCCCCCTGCTGGCTGATGGCATCGTCCAGCGTGCCGATAAAGCGTTGATAGTTGTGGCAATCGGCTGCCGACATGCCCGACTGCATTGCGGCCTGCAGGCGTTGCAGGTAGTCCTGGCGGTAGTCCTGCAACATGGCCAGTTGCTGTTCGGCCCGATTGCGTTCGGTGCTGAGGCGGCCCAGCGCGCGGGCGGCATCGTCGGCGTTTTCCTTGGCCAGTTCGATCAACGTATCCAGCGGCAGTTGACTAGACATACACTTCCTTGGTCTCGAATGTGGCGCGCAACTGGTCGATGGCGTCTTCGTACGAGACGCTGTCGCCGATGTTCTGCTGCAGGAAGGCTTCCAGGCGCGGGTACCGTGCGATGGCGTCGTCGAGCTGCGGGTCATTGCCCGCGGTGTAGGCGCCCACCGCGATCAGGTCGCGATTGCGCTGGTAGCGCGACAGGGTCTGCTTGAAGCGCCGTACGGCGGCGTACTGTGCATCGGGAATCAGCGAGGTCATGGCGCGCGATATCGAGGCCTCGATATCGATGGCGGGGTAGTGGCCGGCTTCGGCCAGGTGACGCGACAGCACCACGTGCCCATCCAGGATCGCTCGCGCAGAATCCGCAATGGGGTCCTGCTGGTCGTCGCCCTCGGCCAGCACCGTATAGAAAGCGGTAATGGAGCCCGCCTTGCCCCCCGGGCCCGCCGCGCCCATGCCGGCGCGCTCTACCAGCGCGGGCAGCCGCGCGAACACCGACGGCGGGTATCCCTTGGTGGCCGGCGGTTCGCCAATGGCCAGCGCGATTTCCCGCTGTGCCATCGCATACCGGGTCAGCGAGTCCATGATCAACAGGACGTCCTGCCCCTGGTCGCGGAAGTGCTCCGCCAGGCGTGTGGCATAGGCCGCGCCCTGCAGGCGCAGCAAAGGCGATACGTCGGCGGGGGCAGCCACCACGACGGACCGCGCCAGCCCGTCGGCGCCGAGGTTATGTTCGATGAATTCCTTGACTTCGCGGCCGCGCTCGCCGATCAGGCCGACGACGATGACATCGGCTCGCGTATAGCGGGCCATCATGCCCAGCAGCACGCTCTTGCCCACCCCCGACCCGGCGAACAGGCCCATGCGCTGGCCTCGGCCCACCGTCAGCAGTCCGTTGATGGCGCGCACGCCTACGTCCAGCACCGTGTCGATAGGCGCGCGCGACAACGGGTTGATGGGCTGCGCGGAAAGAGGCGCCAGTTCCGCTCCCGCAAGCGGACCAAGCCCGTCCAGTGGCCGACCCGCCCCGTCCAGCACGCGCCCGAGCAGCGCGTTGCCCACCGGCAGGTGCCGCCCAACCTGCGGTTTGGCATTGCCATTGAGCTCGGCGGTGCGGGGCAGGGGGATGGCGCGCTGCACCGGCGGTTCGCCCGGCACCACCCGGGCCCCGGGCGGCAAGCCGGAAATGTCTGCCTGAGGCATCAGAAAAAGCGTGTGGCCGTCAAATCCGACCACCTCGGCGTCGGCCCACAGATCGTGGCCGCGCGCCAGTTCGATGCGGCACGCCGCGCCCACCGGCAGTCGCAGGCCCGTGGCATGCAGCACCAGGCCCGTGGCCCGGGTGATGCGGCCGCTGGCGAGCCAGGGTTCCGTCGCGGCGGCGCGTATCGACCCGATGCGCAGCTGGGCATCCCAGCGCTCGATCGCCGGCACGCTCGCGGCGACGGCGCTCATGGCGCCGCGTCCCATGTCACGCTGCGGCCAAGCGACGCAGCGATGCGGCGCCAGCGGGTCTGCAGGGTGGCGTCGATATCGCCATACGGCGTTTCGGCGCGGCACCCCCCGCGCGTAATGGACTCGTCGGCCACCACGCGCCAGCCACCCTCGCGCAGTTCGTCGGCCAGGTGCAGGCGCACCAGTTCCAGGTCGGCGGGATGCACCCACAGGCGCATGGCGCCCGTGGACGCCGGATTGATGTGCAGCACTTCGCGCACGCCCGCCAGCATGGCTTCGGGCTGCTCGGCCAGCGTGGTGCGCAGCACCTGGCCGGCAATATCCAGCGCCAGCGTCAGCAACGCCTGCCCCATTTGCGCTTCCAGCGCCGCCACAGACTTCGCGCAGGCATCGGCCAGGCTATGCAGCTGCAGCGCTTCCTGGCGGGCCTGCTCGCGTCCCTGGGCCAGGCCCTCGTCGTAGCCGGCCCGACGGCCGGCCTCCAGGCCTTCGGCGTGGCCCGTCTCGCGCCCTTCGCGCAAGCCCTGTTCCCGGCCTTGCGCCATGCCTGCGCTCAGGCCTTCTTCGCGGGCCTGCGCCAGCGCTTCACGCAGCATGGCTTCACGGTCGGGGCCGGGATCGGGCTCGGGTTCGCTGGTGGCGACCTCGACAATATCCTCGACCGGCAGGTCGAACGACGACATCTGCCACCGCCGCCAGGCAGCGCGCGGCAGCACGTCGTTTCCCGGCCGCCGGGCCTCAGACATACGCGTCGTCTCCCTGGCTGCCCAGCACGATCTGGCCGCTCTCGGCCAGGCGGCGGGCAATCTGCAGGATTTTCTTCTGCTCGCCCTCGACTTTCGACATGCGGATCGGACCTTGCGCCTCCAGGTCTTCGCGCAGGATGTCGGCGGCGCGGCTCGACATATTGCGCAGGAACTTGTTGCGCAGCTCTTCCGATGCGCCCTTGAGCGCCACCATCAGGCTGTCGTTGTCCACTTCCTTGAGGATGAGTTGCAGCGCACGGTCTTCGACATCGATCAGGTTGTCGAAAACAAACATTTCGTCGACGATCTTCTGCGCCAGGTCGCTGTCGCGCTCGCGCAGGCTTTCCACCACGGCTTCTTCATCGGCCGAATTCATCATGTTCAGGATCTCGGCCGCCGTGCGCACGCCGCCCATCTTGCTGCGCTTGGCGCCCTGGCCGGCCAGGACGGCGTTGAGCACATCGGTCAGCTCCGACAGGGCGGCAGGCTGCACGCCGCCGAACGTTGCGATGCGCAGCATGACGTCGTTGCGCAGGCGGTCGGTAAGCAGCGCCAGCACACCGGCGGCGCGGTCGCGTTCCAGGTGTACCAGGATGGTGGCGATGATCTGCGGATGTTCGTCGCCGATCAGCTCGGCCACCGTATGAGGATCCAGCCAGTTCAGTGCGTCGATGCCGCTGGCGCCTTCGCCGGCTTCCAGGATGTCTTCGATCAGCCCCGCCGCGCGATCGCTGCCCAGCGCCTTGGTCAGCACGGTCCGGATGTATTCGTCCGAACCCAGTGTGACGGCCATGAACTGGTCGGCCTCCTGGCGGAACTCTTCGAGCACCACGGCCACGTCCCCGCGGGTCACCTGCTTCAGGTTGGCCATTGACGCGCCGACCTGCTGGACTTCGCGTGCCGTCAGGTACTTGAAGACTTCCGCAGCGGCGTCTTCGCCCAGCGACATCATCAGCACTGCGCTGCGCGTGATGCCGTCCAGCGGTTTTCCATCATTTCTCATCTTTGGTCATCCATGCACGCATCACCATGGCAACCGCGCGCGGGTCCTTGGTGGCCATATCGCGGGCGCGCTGCAGGTTGTCTTCGTAGCGATCCACTTCCTTGGCGCGGGCGGCCGCCTGGGCTTCGCGCTGGGCCTCCAGGCGCCGGGCTTCTGCTTCCTCGGGGTCAACCGGGGGGTTCAGATAGTTGCTGACCATCGGCGCAAACCTGCGGTACAGCCAGATAGCCAGTGCCAGGCCCAGCACCCATGCCAGTACCGTCTTGACCAGATCGATCAGTTCGGCGTCGCGGTAGAAGGGCGGCTGGACAGGCTGGTCGTTGAACTGGCTGTTGACCAGATTCAGGGAATCGCCGCGGGCCTCGGAATAGCCCATGGCCTCGCGTACCAGGTTGGTAAGCTTGCTGAGCTCTTCGGGCGGCAACGGCTTCGGTTCGCCCTGGTCATCGGGCAGGTAGTTCACCACGACGGCGACCGACAGCCGCTTGAGCTGCCCGACGGGCTGCTTCACATGGCTGATGGTGCGGTCGACTTCATAGTTGATGGTGGCGTCGCTGCGGTTGCTGGTGGGCAGCGCCGTGGCCGCCGGCGTGGCGACGGCCTGAGCGGCATTGGGTGCGGCCTGGCCGGGCTGTGCCGGCGGCGGTGGCGGGTTGACGATGGGAGCCTGGGCAGCGGCCGGCGGCTGGTTGCTCAAGGCGCCCGGCACACCGCGCGCCACGTCGTCGCCGGTTTGCAGCGAATCGCTGGTCTGCTTGCTGCGCACCGCAGCCTGCCCGGGTTCCTGATTGGGCCGATAGACTTCGGACGTCTGTTCGCGCCGTGCGAAATCCATTTCGGCGCTGGCCTGGGCCTGCACGTTGCCCGGACCGACCAGCGGATTCAGGATGGTGAGAATGCGCTCGACGGTGCGCTGCTCGATGTCGCGCCGCAGCCGCGACTGGTCGGCGTCCATGCCGCGGCCTTCACCCAGCGGAGCGGACAGCAGGCGGCCATTCTGGTCGACGATGGAAATGTTCTCGGCGGTCAGGTCGGGCACGCTGGAAGCCACCAGCCATGCCACCGCGGCGACTTGCGCGTCGCTCAGGCTGCGGCCCGGATGCAGGTGCAGCAGCACCGAAGCGGTGGGGGCCTGCCGGTCGCGCACAAACAGCGACTGCCGGGGCAGGGCCAGATGCACCCGTGCATTCTGGACAGTATGCATGGCCTCGATGGAACGTGCCAGCTCGCCTTCCAGGCCCCGCTGGTAATTCACTTGTTCCGCAAACTGGCTCGCGCCGAAGCGCGTGTTGTCCAGCAGTTCGAAGCCCACGGAGCCGCCGCGCGGCAGGCCTTGGCCGGCCAGTTGCATGCGCGTGGCATATACGCGTTCGGCGGGCACCATCAACGCGCTGCCATCCGCGCTGAAGCGGTACGGGACGTTCATTTGCCCCAATGCGCTGACAATGGCGCCGCCGTCACGGTCGTCCAGGTTCGAGAACAGCACCTTGTAGTCCGGTTCCCGGCTCCATAGCGCAAGCACGGCAATAACGGCCACCAGCGCGGCCGCCGCGCCCAGCAGCAGGGGCTTGGGCAGGGCGCGCACTTTGTCCAGTGCGGGAAACTTGGTAAGCAGCGAGGCGCCTAGAGTAGCCTGCTGGTTCATCGGGGGCTCCGGCAGGCTTCGCAGAGCGTGAAGTCGGACAACATGGGCAGGTGTGGCAAGTTACGCATGCAACGTGCTTGGTATCGGGGGAGCGTGAATTATGGCGGCGAGCCATCCCCTTCCAATCGACGAAAACAAGCGTTTTTTGGCGTTACTTGTGCCGCTATGCCCTGCATATTTCCGGGGCGCGCCCACCCGGGCGCAACCCCTGCTGCATATGCTGAAGTGCCGGGTGTTTTGCCGGCTATTGCACGCTATGGCGCCAGCCGCGCAGGCGTACCCTTGCAATCTGTTTTGTTATTGACCAGCAAGGAAGCGAGAGGCCATGGCCGTATCGGGTTTGTCAGGTATCGAAAGCATGTTGCAGCAGATGCGCGCCGTAGTGCAGGCTGCCCAGAGCAACGGCGTCACCGCCGCAGACTTGTCGCCCCAGCCCGCCAGCTTCGCCGCCGAGCTGCAACGTTCGCTGCAGCGGATTTCGGCGACGCAGACCTCGGCCAGCAATCAGGCCAAGGCATACGAACTCGGGGCGCCCGACATATCGCTGAACGACGTGATGATCGACCTGCAAAAGAGCTCCATCGCGTTCCAGACGGCAGTGCAGGTGCGTAACCGCCTGGTTGCCGCCTATAAAGAAATATCGTCCATGGCGGTGTAGCGGGGGTTGGGTCGTCAGGCCTCGACCGGTCGTTCGGCGGGCAGATATTGCACGACGTCCGGAAAGCCGCTCAGCAGGGCGGCGCTGCTATCCGGAAAATGCACCGTCATAGAGCGGGCGACGCGGAAACGCACCTCGTCGCCCTGCGGCGTCACTGCCGAGAAGTCCAGCAATATTTCGCCCGCCGGCAGTAAGTCGCGCAGATGGGCCGGACAGTGCCGGATGTCCTCCGGGCGCCAGAAAAAGTGAGGCAGGCGCCAGTCGGGCCCCAGGATGCGCGACTCGCACGCGTCGCTGTCTGGCTCGGCCAGCGCGTTGCACACATATACACCGCTTTGCCGATGCGACAGCGTTCGCAATATCGAGCGTATCTCGTCGGTGCGGCGAAGCAGGGCGGGGGCTGCGGCCGGTGTCATGGATGGGCGGCGGAATCTGGGCCGGGAGGGGCAGGTGCAGCGGGGTCGTCGTCGGCGGCGGCCCCGGTCTCCAGACGATACAGCCAGGCGAGCAGTTCTGCCACTGCGGCGTATAGCTGCGGGGGGATGTGCGCATCCAGGTCCACCTGCATCAGCAAGCTGACCAACTCGCGCGATTCATGGACATACAGCCCATGGTCGCGTGCAGTGCGCACGATGGCGTCCGCGACCCGTCCGTACCCTTTTGCGACCACGCGCGGCGCGGCGTCTTGTTCGCCGTAGCTTAGCGCGACCGCCGAACTGCGCGCGGCGCCGGGATGGTCGTTCGTGCCTGCGCTCATGGCGTGGCCTGCGGCGTGTGCGCGGCCACCGCATCCACCGACAGGTGGGTCAGCGTCAGCCCGGCGCGCTGCAAGTTTGCACGCAGCGCCTGCGCGGCCGCGTTGATCTCGCGCGCACTGCGGGGCGCCAGCAATTGCAGGACCAGCTGGTCATTGGCCAGGGTCAGCCGGGCCTGCACTTGTCCGAGTCGGGGCAGGTCTAGGGTCAGACGGGTGGCCCAGTGCGTGCCGGCCTCGTCGGCCTCGCCATGGCGGTCGCGGCGGACCTCCCATTCCAGGGGCGTGCCCGGCCATGCCTGGCCCTGCCAGACCAACGTCTGATTGGCGAGGATATCGAGTTGCTGGCGCACCAGCGGCGCGGCTTCCGGATGAATACCCGTCGGCCCAGGGGAAGGCGCCTGCGTGCTTGCCGGCGCATCGCCCGGTGTGGCGCCTTGCGCAGGCAAGGGCGGCCGCCCGGCGGATTCATGGGGCGGCAGGGCCGCGCGGGGCAGCAATGCCTGCGGCTGCGCACGCAGCTGGTCGGCGGTGCGCTGGCCGTAGGCCAGATCGCTCAGGTGCGACTCATAGAACAGGCCGCTGTTCTGCAAGGCATGGCGCAGGGCGGCCGCCAGCGTTGCCGCGGCAGGCAGGCGCAGGCCGGTCATGGCCGGCGCCGCAACGCCCGCAACGGGATGGCCGGGCCGCGCGCCTGGCATGGGAGCATTGCCCGCAGCGTCCGGCCGGGCTGCCGCCAGTCCGGCGGCACCCCGAGCCGGTGCGTCGCCGGGCAGCGGAGCGTGGCCGTCGGCCAAACGTGGGGGGGCGGCGCCCTCCGCGGGCGACGTGGGTCCGGGCCATAGCGGGGCCTGGCCCCGCGCCGGCGGCGGCCGGTCGGGGTACTGGGCCAGCAGCGCCAGGATGGTGCGGGCCGTCTGGCCCAGCGTGGTGGGCGCGGAGGCCGTCGCATCGGTACGCGTGACCTGGCTGCGCGCCGGCTGCCCGGATGCTTCCGCGTCTTTCGAATTTGCGACGGTGGCATCCCGCTGTCCGCGCGCGGCGGGGTCCAGCGGCTGGCGGGGCGAGCGGCCGGCATGCTCTGCCTGCCCGGGCCGCACGGCCTCGCCGGGCTGGGCGACGGCATCGGGCCGCGCGCCGGAAACCAGGTTGGCATGCGCGGCCATGGTGGTGCCCAGCACGGCGTCCAGCCGTTGCACCAGCACTGTGCCCAATGCAGATGGGCCGATACTCATACAGGCCCCCGGTCATGCCGGTATGCGACCGCCAGCGCGCTCATGCGGCCGGGGCGCGCGTGCCGTAAGCCGACAGCAGCGATCGCTGGCGCTTCAGGCGACCCAGCAGATCGCTCAGGCGCGCCATCTGGGGAATCGCCAGGTCGCGTGTCGCCGCGTCGTTTTCCAGGATGCGCACCAGCAGTTCATATTTGGTCTCCCGGCCAGCGTCGTCCAGCGGGGGCTTGGGTTCGAGGCCGCGCAGTCGTTCGACACATTCGCAATAGCGTTGGCCCTGCGCCAGCACAGCGCTCCAGTCGCCCGACTGGGCCGACGAGAGCATTGCGTCTGTGAGATCGGCGATCTCCCGGTAAATGTCCAGGATCGATGGGTGCTGGGGGGACGTCATAGAGGTCTCGCGCAGGTGGCGATACGGCCGTGGGAAGCGGCCCTGCGGGTCAGGCCGGCACGGGGCCGGCAGAGGTGTCGGTGGCGGCTTGCCAGGCTTGCGCCAGGTCTGACAGCAGGCGGTCGGCTGTTTCCAGCTGAGCCGCGTCGCCCTTCAAGTTGGCCTGTAGCAGAGCGCGGACGATATAGTCGTACAGATCGGCCAGGTTGGCCGCCATGTCGCCGCCGGCCTCCATGTCCAGGCCCATCTTCAGGCCTTCGTCCACGATGCGGATGGCCTTGGAAATGGCCGCGCCGCGCTCGGCGATGCGGCCCGATTCCAGATGCAGGCGGGCCTGCGCGATGGCTGCCCGTGCGCCATTGAACAACAGGGTGATCAGACGTTCGGGGCTGGCGCTCATGACCTGGGTTTCCAGGCCGATATCGGTGTACGAGCGGGCCGAATATCCGGCAGGGCGGCGTGCGGCGTAGGTCATGGTTGCGGACCCGAAAGGTTACTTGTTGCTGTTGCCGCTGAGCGCGGCAAACTGTTGGGTCAGGTACGTGCTCATGCTGTTCATCTGGGTGACCAGGGCGTCCAGGCGCGTGAACTGGGCTCGATAGATGCTCATCGTCGCCTCGATCGATTCCTTGGTGCTGTCGTACTGGCTCTGCAGGGTGTCCACGGTTTTCTGCAGGCCTTCGCTGCGTGTCTTGATCGATCCGTTTGCGCCCAGGATGCCGTCCGTGGCGGCCTTGAATTTCTCAGCCAGGCCGCCCGTGCCGCTCAGCACGCGCGCCACATCCCCGGGGTTGGCCGCCAGGGCTTCGTCCAGCTTGGCCTGGTCCAGCTGCAGGTTGCCCGAGGTCGGATTGGTGGTCACGCCCAGCTGGGTCAACGTGCGCAGCGCGCCTTCGCTGGTCGCCACGCGCAGCGCCGCGGCCAGCGACGACTGAATCGCGCGCGTGGTGCTGTCGCCGGTGAGCGCGCTCTGCGTCTGTTCTTCGACATCAAATGCCGTCAGGCTGCCGATCGTGGCTTGCAGGCCGTTGTAGGCATCGACGAACCCCTTGACGGCCTTGGACAGGGCCGCAGGGTCGCTCGTGACCGACACGGTGACGAACTCGCCAGGCTCGGTGGTATCCGCGAGTTCCAGCGTGACGCCGTCGATGGCGTCGGCGATGGTGTTCGACTGGCTTTCGACCGCAATGCCATTGATCGTGATAAGCGCGTTTTTCGCTTCCTGCTGCTCGCTCATGGGCGAGGCCGCGCCAGCCTGATAACCCACCACCCCCTGTACGGCGGTGTTGTCCGAGGTGATGCTCTGCACGGCCGCCTTTTCGCCGGTGGCCTTGCTGGTAAGCATGAGGTAGCTTTCGCCGTTGCCGTCGGTAATGATGGTGGCGCGCACGCCCACGTCGTCGCTGCCGTTGATGGCTTTGGCAATCCCGTTCAGGGACGTGTCGGTGCCCAGCTCTACCTTGGCGCTTTCGCCATTCTGCAGAGCGATCTCGATGGCGCCTCCGGAACCCAGCTGCGTGGTGCGGCTTTCCACGGCGCCCGATTTCAACGTCTGGGCGACAGCCAGCTGGCTGATGGCGATCTTATAGTCGCCCGCTACGGCGCCGGCCGCCGTTTTCACGGTCAGGCCATCGCCGCTGACGGTATGCTTGACTGCGCCCAGCGTCGCCGGATCGGCCAATGCCGCAGCCGCCTTCTGTACGGCCTCGACGCCTCCCTGGATCTTGCTGAACGCCGAAATGCGCGATTTATAGCTGTTCTGTTGCGACGTGATGCGGTTCAGGCGCAGTTCTTCGGATGTGCGGAGATTTTTGAGCAGGTCTTCCAGGTTGGTCAGACCCGAACCGACGCCCAATGAGGTAATAGAGGCCATATCGTTCCTTGCGAGCTAGCTGATTGTTTCAAAGCGGCGCGTCATGCGATTGGCCGGGCAAAGGCCGAACGCCTGCCTAATTTGGCGTTTCACGCCGTGGTCTGCACGGCGTTGCCCTGCATCTGCACGATCATCCGGGCGACCCGCAGCAGCGTTTCCGAAGGGATGGTCCGGATGGCTTCGCCGGTTTCCGAATCGACGATGGTGACCACCACCTGGTGCACGTGGGGGTCGATCTCGAACTGCAGCTGGGTTTTCCAGGCGCGCAGCTGGTCATTCAGTTCGTCCAGCACACGCTCCAGGGGCAGCGCAGGCCGGCCAGGATGTGCCGCCGCATCCTGCGCGCCGCCGCTGTCGGCGGACGCGGCTGCCGGCGTGACAGCAATGGCCGGCTCTGCCGGAGCCGGCGGGACAGTCACGGTGGGCAGCGCAACAAGCGCGGGGGCGAGCGGGCTGACAGCCATGTTCACTCCATTGGACCGGCGCGTATGCGCCGCGCGGGGTTATATGGGAAATTCTCAGCTACCATTACGGCACCCCCACGGGGAACTTTAGGCCGCGGCCCCTTTTTTCGGTTTGATTCACCCATGAGCGTCAAGACGGCCCTGCGCGTCATCGAAATCATCGAGACCTACGCCCGCGAACGGCGGCCCCTGCCGCTGTCCGAGCTGGCGCGGTTGCTGGGCGTGCCGGTATCCAGTTGCCTGGCGCTGATCCGCACCCTGTCCCAGCTGGGCTACCTTTACGAAACCGGCCGGCGCCAGGGCTATTACCCCACCGGCCGCCTGCTGGCCATGGCGCAGCGCATCGCGCGCGCCGATCCGGTGCTCGACCGCGTTTATCCCAGCCTGTTGGAACTGCGCGACGCCACCCAGGAAACCATTGTGTTCGGCAAGCTGAGCGAAGCCAGGGTCGTATACCTGGATGTGCTCGATTCCCCGCACACCATCCGTTATGCGCCCGTGGCGGGCGAGTTCCGGGAATTGCACGCCAATTCCCTCGGCAAGGCGCTGATGTCCATGCTGGAGCCGGATGCGCGTCATGCCCTGCTGGGGCGCAGCCCCCTGACGCGCCACAACGAACGCACGCTGACGACCGTACAGGCCCTGGAGGCCGATCTCGAGTTGTCGCGCCAGCGCGGCTGGTTCATGAACCTGGGCGAGTCCATCCCCGACGTATGCGCCATTTCATGGCCCGTGACGCTGTCCGGCGAAATCTACGCCATATCGGTGGGCGGCCCCATCTATCGCATCGAGCCGCAACAGCAAGAGTATGCGCGCATTCTGCGCGCGGCATGCACCGCGCTGGAGCAACGCGGTTGACCCGCGTGCGATACCCGCTGCCGGTCAATACGACTTGGGCAGGCCCAGCACCTTTTCCGCAATGAAGCACATGATCAGTTGCGGACTCACGGGCGCGATGCGCGCAATGTAACTTTCGCGCAGCAGGCGCTCCACGTGATATTCCTTGGCATAGCCCATGCCACCCAGGGTGAGTACGGCGGTCTGGCAGGCGTTGTGGCCGGCTTCTGCGCCCAGGTATTTGGCGCTGTTGGCGTAAGGGCCGCAGGGCAGGCCGGCGTCGTACAGGCTCGCCGCCCGGTACACCATCAGATTTGCGGCTTCCAGCTGCATCCACGCCTGGGCCAGCGGATGCTGCACCCCCTGGTTCTGCCCGATGGGCCGGCCGAATACGGTGCGCTCGCCGGCGTACTGCACCGCGCGGGCCAGCGCCGCCTGCCCGATTCCTACCGCTTCCGCGGCAATCAGGATGCGTTCGGGGTTCAGGCCGTGCAGGATATATTCGAAGCCCCGGCCTTCCTCGCCGATGCGGTCGGCAACCGGAATACGCAGCCCGTCGATGAACAGCATGTTCGAATCGACGGCCTTGCGGCCCATCTTGTCGATTTCGCGGACCTCAACCTTGTTCCGGTCCAGGTCGGTATAGAACAGCGACAGCCCCTCGGTGGGTCTGGATACCTGGGCCAGCGGCGTGGTGCGCGCGAGCAGCAGCATCTTGTGGGCGACCTGCGCGGTCGATATCCATATCTTGCGGCCATGCACCACGTATTGGTCACCCTCGCGGCGAGCCAGCGTCGACAGCCTGGTGGTGTCCAGCCCGGCATCGGGCTCGGTGACGGCGAAACAGGCCTTTTCGCGTCCGGCGATCAGGGGCTCCAGCCAGCGGCGGCGCTGCGCATCGGTGCCGAACACGACAACGGGGTTAAGCCCGAAGATGTTCATGTGCACGGCTGAGGCACCCGCGAACCCTGCGCCCGAGGCCGCAATGGTCTGCATCATGAGCGCGGCTTCGGTCATGCCCAGGCCGGCGCCGCCATACTCCTGCGGCATGGCGATGCCCAGCCAGCCGTCGCTGGCCAGCGCCGCATGGAATTCGTGCGGGAAACCGCCTTCGCGGTCGCGCGTGAGCCAGTAATCGTCGGGAAATCGTTCGCAGACCCGGCTGATCGCATCGCGCAATGTCAGCTGGTCCGAAGAAAACTCAAAATCCATCAGGCAGATCCTTCCAGAGTGGCGCGCGCGGCAATCATGGCGTCGATTTCTTCGTCGGTACAGCCGGCCTCGCGCAGAATTTCGCGGCTGTGCTCGCCCAGCCGTGGCGCGGGCCGGCGGATGGCGAGCGGGGTGCGGGCGTAGCGTCCTAGCGGAGCAGGGGTGCGCAGTCGTCCCTCGCTGGGGTGCTCGACCTGGCGCACGAAATCGGTGGCCTGCAAGTGCGCATCGTCGAGCAGATCGTCGACGGAATACAGGCGCGCCGCCGGAATGTCGACGCGCGCCAGATCGTCCAGCCATTGGCTGGTGGTGCGCGTGCGGATGACTTCCGCCACGAAGGCGTATGCCTCGTCGATATGACAGGCCCGCGCCGTATGCGAGCAGAAACGCGGGTCGTGTTCCAGCTCGGGGCGGCCGATCAGGGTAAAGAAGCGGCGCCAGTGTTTGTCGTTGTAGATCAGCAGGCACAGGTAGCCGTCGGCGGTGGCATAGGGACGCCGATGTGCCGAAAGCAGGCGCGCATAGCCCGTTGGCCCCAGCGGCGGGTCGAACGTCTGGCCGCCCAGGTGGTCGCCCAGCACCATGTGGGCCATGCCTTCGAACATGGGAATCTCCACCGCCTGGCCATGCCCCTGGCCGCGCGCGTGCAGCACGGCCGACACCAGCGCGACCGCCACCTGCAGGCCCACCGCACGATCGGCCAGCGTCAATGGGGCGTAGCGCGGCAGGTCGGCCCCCTGGCGCCGGAACAGGTGGGCAATGCCGGTCTGTCCCTGGATCAGGTCATCGTAGGCGGGCCTGCCGGCATAGGGGCCGGCTTCGCTGAATCCGTAGGCGCCGATATACACAATGCGCGGGTTGCGCGCGGCCACTTCCTCGTACGATAGCCCCAGCCGCGCCATGGCGCGGGGGCGGATGTTATACAGCAGCGCATCGCAGCCTTGCGCCAGCTTCAGGCAGGCCTCGCGCCCGGCGGGCGTTTTCAGGTCCAGCACGATGGACCTCTTGTTGCGGTTCAGGTGCAAGTACAGATGCCCCATGCCGCTGTTGCGCATGGGGCCCACCGCGCGCATGTTGTCGCCCGACGGAGATTCGACCTTGATCACGTCGGCCCCCAGGTCCGCCAGTACCTGCGTGCAGTAGGGGCCCATGACAACGGAACTCAGATCCAGTATGCGTACGCCGGCCAAGGGGCCGGCGGTATCGGCGGATGTAGTCATTGTGGCTGGATACCTGCGTCCTTGATCAACGTACCCCAGAGGTCGAGCTGCTCGGACACGAACGTCGCAAAACTCTCGGGCGTGCCGCTGAAGGCATCAAAACCCAGGCCCGCCAGGCGTTGCCGCACCTGAGGGTCGGACACGATCTGGTTGATCGCCGCATTCAGCCGGGCCACGATTTCCGGAGGCATGCCGGCCGGCCCGAAATAGCCGTTCCAGGAATTCAGGTCGAAGTCTTTTACTCCCGCTTCGCGCATCGAAGGCAGATCGGGCGCGATGCTGCTGCGCTGCGCCGTCGATACCGCCAGCGCGCGCAGTTGCCCCGACTGCACGAACGGCAGGCCGGACGCCAGGTCGGTGAACATGAAGTCCACCTGCCCGCCGACCAGGTCGGTCAGGGCCTGCGGCGTGCCCTTATAGGGCACGTGCAGAATGTCGATGCCGGCGCGGCGGGCCAGCGTGGCGCCGGCCACAATGCCCGTGCTGTTGCCGGTGGCGTAGGTCACCCGCCCGGGGTTCTCGCGGGCATGGCGTATCAATTCCTGCACGCTCTTGTAGGGGCGCTGGGGGTTGACCACCAGCAAAAAGGGCAGGTTGCCGCCACGCGCAATGGGCGTGAAGTCTTTTACCGGGTCGTACGATACGTTCTTCATCAGGAACGGGACGGCCGAGTGCGACGTGTTGGTCGTGACGAACAGCGTGTATCCGTCCGGCTTGGCGCGCGCGACATACTGCGCGGCAATCGTCGCGTTGGCGCCGGGCTTGTTTTCCACCACCACCTGCTGGCCCAGAATGTTGCCCAGTTCGGCGGCAAAAATGCGGCCCACGGCGTCGGTGCCCGAGCCTGCCGGAAAAGGCACCACCAGGCTGATCGGTTTGTCAGGGTAGGCCGCCGGCGCGGGGCCGGCCGCCGCCAGGGCCGCGCCGGCAAGGGCGGCGGCGCGCAACGTGCGTAAAAGCATGGTGAGTCTCCTGATATGGGCGGCGTCTGTCGGCCGCCTGTCTGGCAGGGGCGCGGGGGTCAGGCCGCGCCGGCGGGCGCCGCGTTGCCGCGCATGACGCGGTCGGGCGATTCTTCATAAGGGGGCGCATAAATCACCAGCAAGCGCGCGGGCTGTTCGCTGGTAACGGTGAATACGTGGGGAATATCGGGCGGGAAATAGCAGCAATCGCCGGGCACCATTTCGGCCGACTCGTCGCCAACCTGAGCGCGCGCCGTGCCCGATAGCAGGTAGCACACCTGTTCGATGCCCGGGTGCGAATGAGGCAGCGCGCCTTGTCCCTTTTCTATCACTCCCACAAGCACTTCGAGCTGGCGGGCGCCTACCGTATCGGCGCCGATCAGGCGGCGGTTCAGGGTGCCGGTGTGGTTGGCGGGGTGGTAGCCCGGCACGTCGGACTCGCGCACCAGCCAGCGGGGATAGTCGGGCATACCCAGTCTCCTGTATTCGATACTGTGAATTCATTTTCATGCATGTGAAAACACATGGCAAGTAGATTTTTCCTGATGGCAGGGTCGGCGTGCGGGGTATCGCGGGGGCAGGCCCTGCCTGGCTGCTAAACTGCCGCGTCTGCCATTTATGTGTGTTGTCATGTCTGCCCCCTGTCTCGATGCCACATCTCCGTTGCCGCAGTGGCTGCAGTATCTCGAGTCCATCCATGGCAAGGCCATCGACCTGGGGCTCGATCGAGTCAGGCAGGTGGCCGATCGCCTGGCGCTGCGGCTCGATGCCGTGAAGTTCGTGGTGGGCGGCACCAATGGCAAAGGCTCCACCTGCGCGATGCTCGAATCCATGCTGCTCGCGGCGGGCTACCGGGTCGGCCTGTACACATCGCCGCATCTCATCGATTTCAACGAGCGCGCCCGCATCAACGGGCAATTGGCCAGCGACGCCGAACTTGCCGAACAGTTCGCGGCGGTCGAGGCGGCGCGCGGCGCCGTCACGCTGACTTACTTCGAATTCACCACGCTGGCCATCCTGCGGCTGTTCTCGCAGGCGCGGCTGGATGCGGTGGTGCTCGAAGTCGGCCTGGGCGGGCGACTCGATGCGGTCAATATTGTCGACGCCGACTGTTCCATCATTACCAGCGTCGATATCGACCATACAGACTACCTGGGCGACACGCGCGAACAGATCGGTCTCGAAAAGGCGCACATCTATCGCGCCGGCAAGCCGGCCATCTGCAGCGACCCGCAGCCGCCGCAGTCGCTGATCGACCACGCACAGGCCATCGGCGCCGACCTCTGGCGGTTCGGCCACGATTTCAATTATTCGGGCGACCGCCAGCAATGGGCCTATGGCGGCCGCGGCCAGCGTCGCAACGCGCTTGCCTACCCGGCCTTGCGCGGCGCCAACCAGCTGCTCAACGCCGCGGCAGCGCTGGCGGCGCTCGAAGCCGTGCGCGATCGGCTGCCGGTGCCCCAGCAGGCAGTGCGCGTCGGCCTGCTGCAGGCTTCGCTGCCCGGCCGCTTCCAGATTCTGCCGGGCCAGCCTGCGGTCATCCTGGACGTGGCGCACAACCCGCATGCCGCCGCCGTCCTGGCGCAGAACCTCGACAACATGGGTTTTCACCCCTATACCCATGCGGTGGTGGGCATGCTCAACGACAAGGATATCGATGGGGTGATCGCCAAGCTCGCCAGCCGCATCGATCACTGGTATTGCGCCGCGCTGCCTGGTGCGCGCGGCGGCTCGGGCGAAGCGCTGGCCTCGCATGTCTCGGCCGCCCTCCGGAACGCACCCGCCGCCGACGAGGCCCCCACCGTGCAGACCTATCCAGACCCCGCGGCGGCCTATGCCGCGGCGCGCGCCCGGGCGGGCGAGGGTGATAGAATCGTGGTGTTCGGCTCATTTCTCACCGTTGCCTCGGTTTTGCAGTCGTTGGGCCGCAAACCATAGGTCTCGGGCAGGCGGGGCGCCGGCCTCGCCCAGGTCAAGGAATTCCTGTCCATGGGATTGTTTTCTCGCAAAGATTCCGCCTCGCAGGCATCGCCAACCCGGCCGCGTCCGTCGGTCTCCAGCGAAGCCCAGGCGGCGGAACTCCGTGCGCGCGCCCGGCGCCGGCTGGCGGGCGCCGTCGCTCTGGTGCTGGCCGCCGTCATCGTGCTGCCCATGGTGCTCGACTCCGAGCCCGTGCCCGTGGCCGATGACATTCCCATCCGCATTCCCGACCGCAATACGCCGTATCAGCCCAATGTGTCGCCGCCCGTAGTGGCCGACGCCGGCACCCCCGAGGCCCCGGGGCCGCAGCAGGGGGAATCCTCCGGTGCGCAGCCGTCGGCCGAGCCGCCGGCGCCGCCCGACCTGGCCTCGCAACCTGTCCCGGCCGCGCCGCCGGCTTCTGCGCAGGCGCAACCCGAACAACCGCCGGCAGCCCCGCCTGCGGCGCCGCCCAAGCCGCCTGCCAAACCGCCGCGCGACGACGATGGAGCGCGCGCACTGGCGCTGCTTGAAGGCCGCGCGCCCGAGTCGGCCAGCCAGCCGGCCAGCCGCACCGCCAAAGGCAACTACGTTCTGCAGATAGCCTCGTACAGCAGCCAGGCCGACGCGCAGTCGCGCCGCACCAAACTGCACCAGGCAGGCGTCACCAATGCATTTGTCGAGCAGGCGTCGGTGGGCGGCAAGCAGCAGTACCGCCTGCGTGTCGGGCCGTTCCCCTCGCGCGATGCCGCGCAGGCGGCCCAGGCGCGCCTGCGCACCCTGGGCTACGACAACGGTTTCATTGCCAGCCAGTGACCGGCTTCGACTTCGTCGTCCTGGCCATCCTCGCAGTGTCGGCGCTGCTGGGCCTGGTGCGCGGCCTGCTCAAAGAAGTGCTGTCGCTGCTGGCGTTCGTGCTGGCTTTCGTGGCCGCCATCTGGTGGGGTCCTACCGTGTATGGCTGGCTCGAAACCTATATTGAAACCGCGATGCTGCGCATGGGCGTGGCTTATGCGGCGGTGTTCATCGTGGTGCTGCTGAGCGTAGGGCTGGTCAACATGACCCTGGCCGCGCTTATCCGCACCACGGGGCTCACGCCCGCCGACCATGGCCTGGGAGCCATCTTCGGGTTGGCGCGCGGCCTGCTGTTCGTGCTGGTCCTGGTGGCATTGGGCGGATATACGCCGCTGCCGCAAGAACCCTGGTGGCAGGACGCCATGTTTTCGCATTCGGCCACCGAGGCCGTCAGGCATATCAAGTCATGGCTGCCCCCGTCGCTTGCGACGTGGCTGCCATACTAAGTTTCGTTAAACGGGAAATCACCATGTGTGGAATCATCGGGGTCGTGGGGCGCGGGCCAGTCAACCAGCTGCTCTACGATGGTTTGCTGCTGCTGCAGCATCGTGGCCAGGACGCGGCCGGCATAGCTACCTCGCACGGCAGCCACTTCAATATGTTCAAGGCGCATGGCCTGGTGCGCGACGTATTCCGCACACGCAACATGCGCTCGCTTCCCGGCACCAGCGGCCTGGGTCACGTGCGTTATCCCACTGCGGGCTCCAGCCAGAGCGAAGAAGAAGCGCAGCCGTTCTACGTGAATGCGCCATTCGGCATCACGTTCGCCCACAATGGCAACCTGACCAACTGGCGCGAGCTGCGCGAATCGCTGTATCGGGTGGACCGCCGCCATATCAACACCAATTCCGACTCCGAAGTCCTGCTCAACGTGCTGGCCCACGAGCTGCAGCTGGCGGCCAACGGCGTATCGCTCGACGAGGACGCGATGTTCCGCGCGGTGGCGGCGCTGCACAAGCGCGTGCGCGGCGCCTATGCAGTCGTGGCGCAAATTTCCGGCTACGGCATGCTGGCATTCCGCGACCCGCATGGCATCCGGCCCTTGTGTATCGGCCGCCAGGAAACCGATGAAGGCGTCGAATGGATGGTGGCTTCCGAGTCCGTGGCCCTGGAGGGCAGCGGGTTCGAGTTTCTGCGCGATGTCCAGCCGGGCGAAGCCGTGTTTGTCGATCTGGACGGCCGCATGGTCAGCCGCCAGTGCGCCGACAGCCCGCAACTGGTGCCGTGCATCTTCGAATATGTGTACTTTGCCCGGCCCGATTCGCTGATCGACGGCGTGTCGGTGTACGGCGCGCGCCTGCGTATGGGCGAGTACCTGGCCGACAAGGTGGCTCGCAGCATGCGCCTGGGGGACATCGACGTGGTCATGCCCATCCCCGATTCGTCGCGGCCGGCCGCCATGCAACTGGCCGCACGCCTGAACCTCGACTACCGTGAAGGGCTGATCAAGAACCGCTACGTCGGTCGCACCTTCATCATGCCGGGGCAGGCGGTGCGCCGCAAATCGGTGCGCCAGAAGCTCAACGCCATAGGCGTGGAATTCAAGGGCAAGAACGTGCTGCTGGTCGACGATTCCATCGTGCGCGGCACGACCAGCCGCGAGATCGTCGACATGGCGCGCGCTGCCGGCGCCAACAAGGTTTATCTCGCCTCTGCCGCGCCGCCGGTGCGCTTTCCGAACGTGTACGGCATCGACATGCCCACGCAGAGCGAACTCATCGCCACGGGCCGTTCGGACGAAGAGATCGCGCGCACCATAGGCGCCGACGGGCTCATCTACCAGGACCTGCGCGACATGCAGCAGGCCGTGACCGATATCAATCCGGCCCTGGCCCGCTTCGAGGCTTCTTGCTTCGACGGCCAGTACATTACCGGTGACATCACGCCCGAGTACCTCGAACGCCTGGGCCAGGCGCGCGGCAGCTCGAGCGACGAAGAATCCGCCGGCGGCCTGCAGTTCAACCTGGGGTACCGGTCCAACGGCAGCTGAAGGCGCGGCCCGCCCGCGCCGCCGGGCGCGGTTCCCGGCGCGGCGATCCGTTTTACTTACCACGGTCTACATCATGCTTATCCCTGGCCAGCGCCTGTTGCTGCTTATCGCTCTGCTGTGCTTTGGCGCTGTTGCGGCGGCGCTGGTATCGCAGCACGTATTCGACATGCCCCCGTGCGCATGGTGCGTGCTGCAGCGCCTGATCTATCTGGTCATCGGGGTAGTGGCCCTGGCGGGGGCGTGCGCAACGGCGCTCGCACGCGTCTGCGCGGCCGCTTGCGCCGTGCTGGCTGCCGGGGGCATTGCCGCGGCCTGGTATCAGTACGACGTCGCGGCGCGCATGTTTTCGTGCGACCAGACCTTCGCCGACCGGTTCATGAGCGGCACGGGGCTGGACGGGGCGGTGCCGTGGCTGTTCGGCATCTATGCCACCTGCATGGATGCCAGTGTCGAAGTGCTGGGCGTGGAGTACGCCTTGTGGAGCCTGGCGCTCTTCGGTGTGCTGGTAATACTGGGAGCGCGCGGCGCGTTGGGGCGCCGCTGACGCCGGCCGCGGCGGCCGGCGTCAGGCTGCCCGATGCTGCAAGGTGAACGATGCGCGGTCGTCCTGCGCCAGCAGCCGGGTAAGCGCCGGCATGGCTTCCTGCAGGGCGGCGTGCAGCGTCCAGGGCGGGTTCACCACGTACATGCCGCTGCCATGCAGCCCGAAGCCGTCGCCCGACGGCTTTTTTACTGTGAGCGTCACGTGCAGCCAGTTCTTGACCGGCAGGCTTTCCAGGTGTCGGGGCAGCTCGGTGGCCTCGCGCCGCTGCACCAGCGGGTACCAGACGGCATAAGTGCCGGTGGCAAAACGCTTCAGGCCTTCTTTTACGGCATTGAGCGTGCGCTTGTAGTCTTGTTTGTCTTCATAAGACGGATCGATCAGCACCAGGCCGCGCCGGGTAGGAGGGGGCAGCAGCGCCTTCATGCCCTCGAACCCGTCCGCGCCATATATGGTGGTCTGGCGCAGCGCCGTCCTGCCGAGCTGCTCCAGGTTCTTGACCAGCACCTCGGATTCGGTGGGGTGCATCTCGAACAGGCGCAGGCGGTCGCGTTCGCGCAGGGAATCCAGGGTCAGCCAGGGGGAGCCGGGGTAATGCCGCAGCCGCTGGCCCGGGTTGTAGCGGCGGATGCGTTGCACGTACTCATGCAGCAGCGGCGGCAGTCCGTCGCTTTGCCACAGCCGGCCGATTCCGTCTTCGAATTCCGCGTTCTTGCCGGCCCATTCGCCATCCAGCGCATAAAGGCCCGCGCCGGCGTGCGTATCCACCACCCAATAGGGCGCATCTTTGCGGTTCAGGTAATCAAGGCTATGGACCAGCACGGCATGCTTGAGCACGTCCGCGTGATTGCCGGCATGAAAGGCGTGTCGGTAACTGAACAAATTAATATCCTGCGCTTATTTGGGCGGGGCGATATCGGCCAGTGCGTCGGTGAAAATGCCATCCAGGCCCCACGACAACAGCAGCCGGGCGCGCGCCGGGTCGTTGATGGTCCAGGCTGCAATGCGAAAGCCGGCCTCGTGTACAGCATCGATGAGCGCGGGCGTGGCATCGCGGTGGTTGATATTCAGCGCAACGCATTCGTAGCGGCGCAGCCGCTGCAGCCAGTCTTGCGGCACTTCCTCTACCAGCAGCGCACGGGGCAGTTCCGGGGCCGCCACGCGCGCCGCTTCCAGCGCGGCCTCGGAAAACGATGACAGCAATGGAGCGGGGCCGACATCTTGCCACAATTGCCGCGCGGCCATCGCGACGGCCGTGCCGGTCTGCGTTTCCTGGCCGGGATTCGGCTTGATCTCGACGTTGCACGCAATGCCATTGGCGATGGCGTAGCGCGCTACGGCGCGAAATGTGGGCACGGGCTCGCCCGTGTAGGCAGGCGAATGCCAGCCGCCCGCGTCCAGGCGAGCCAGGTCGGCATACGCGAGCCCGGCGGCGGGCCCTTGGGCATCGGTGGTGCGATCCAGCGTATCGTCGTGCAGCAGGAAGGGCACCCCGTCGCGGCTGAGCTTTACGTCGAACTCGACCATGCGGAAACCGTGCCGGGCGCCGGCGCGCATGGCGGCCAGGGTATTTTCGGGGGCCAGTAGGCCGCCGCCGCGATGGGCGATATGGGATGGGTAGGGCCAGGGAGCGGGCATGCCGTGGACGGTGATCAAGTATTTTCGAAGGCGGCTTTCAAGAATAACCCCTTTGCCGCCTGCCGGCGCGGTCGTGGCGGCCACCTGTAGCGCCAGGACGAAAATGGTAAACTCCGGCCGCTGAGCAGGTGCGGTTCCGGCACCCGGCAGGGGCGATCAGATTCGCCTTTTTTTATGCATTTTCATGCGGCGCGGGGCGTCTGGCCTGTGCGCGCATACGGCAACCAGGGAATCCATGTTCGATCTATTTCGCAATCACCGCCGTTGGATGCAGTTCATTCTGCTGATCCTGATCGTGCCGTCGTTTTTCCTGGTCGGCATACAGGGCTACGACAGCTTCATGAGCCGCGAGCCCGAGCTGGCCACGGTTGCCGGCCAGCCCATCACGCGGGGCGAATTCGATATGGCCCACCGCAACCAGCTCGAGCAGTTCCGCCAGCAGCTCGGCAGCCAGTTCGACCCGGCCCTGGTCGACACGCCGGCCATGCGTGAACAACTGCTCAACCAGCTTATCGACCAACGGCTGCTGCTGCAGGTGGCGGCGGACAACCGGTTCTCGGTATCCGACGGCACGCTGCGCAATACCATCGCCGCGATCCCGCAAGTGCAGGACAACGGCCGCTTTTCGCCGGAGCGTTACCGCCAGGTGCTGGCAGCCCAGGGCATGACTCCCTCGTCGTTCGAGGCCGGCTTGCGCCGCGACCTGGCCATGGCCAGGGTGCTCGACCCCATCTCGCAGTCGGCCGCCGCCCCTGCCACGGTCATTGCCTCGCTCGAGTCCGCCCTGACGCAGCGCCGTACCGTGCAACTGCGCCGCTTTGACGCCGCTGCCTATCGTTCCCAGGTGTCGGTGTCCGAACAGGATATCCAGGCCTGGTACGACGCGAACCAGCAGCAATTGGTGGTCCCCGAGCACGTCACCGCACAGTACCTGGTGCTCGACGAGGCGGCCGCCACGCAAGGCGTGCAGGTAAACGACGAAGACATCGCCAGCTATTACGAGCAGAACAAGCAGCGCTTCGGGCAGCCCGAGCGCCGTCGCGCCAGCCACATCATGATCGAAGTGCCGGCGGGCGCGTCCGAAGACGTGCGCAAGGCCGCGCGCGCCAAAGCCGAAGCCCTGGCCAGCCAGGCGGCGGCAGATCCCGCCCGGTTTGCCGAACTGGCGCGCGCCAATTCGCAGGACGCAGGGTCGGCCGACAATGGCGGCGACCTGGGCTGGCTGGCGCCTGGCATGCTCGCGGGGGCGCTCGAAAAAGCCATCTGGAGCCTGTCCAAAGACCAGGTGTCCGGTGTGGTCGAAAGCCCGTCCGGCCTGCACATCGTCAAAATCACCGAAGTGCAGCCTGCTGCCCTCAAGCCGTTGGACCAGGTGCGCGACGAGATCACCGCCGAAATCCGCAAGCAGATCGCGGCCTCGCGCTTTGCCGAGATGGCCACCAAGCTCACCGAAACCGTGTACGACCAGCGCGACAGCCTGCAACCGGCTGCCGACGCACTGGGCCTGAAACTGCGCACCGCCACGGGCATCGCGCGTGACGGCCTGTTGCCCGCCGAGCAGGCAGGCGAAGGCGCCGCGGCGGCCAGCCCCGATGCGCAACTGCTCGACAATCCGCGCGTGCGCCAGGCGCTTTTTTCGTCCGAAGTGCTGCGCGAAAAGCAGAACTCCGGCGTGATCGAGCTGTCGCCCGACACGATGCTGGCGGTGCGCGTCAGCGAATCAAAGCCCGAGCACGTTCCGCCGCTTGAAAAAGTCAGCGAGCTTATCCGCGACCGCCTGGTCGACGAGCGGGCCGCCGAAGCGGCGCGCCAGGCCGCCACGGCCGCGCTCGAGGGCTGGAAGGCCGACCCGGCCGCCGTGCCCGAAGGTTTTTCAGAAGCCACCGTGGTGTCGCGCCAGCAGCCCGGCCAGCTCTCGCAATCCGTGCTGGAGGCCGCCATGCGGTTGCCGGCCCAGCCCTTGCCCGCCTACACCGGCGTGGCCGATGGCGACGACTACGTCGTGGTGCGGCTCGACAAGATCGAGCCCGGCACCGCCGACGCAGCCGCGCGCGATATGCTGGCGCGCCAGCTGGGCGCCGCATGGGGCCAGGCCGAAGACGCCGGGGTCATGAAGATGCTGCGCGACAAATACCAGGTGAAGATCCTGCCGGAGGCGGCCTCGGCGCTGCAAAGCTCCGATCAGTCTGCCGGCTGATCCTGTTCAAGCATGGGCCGCAACGCGGCCCATACGTTTTCCAGCAGGGCCGGCTGCGCCTGTTCGTTGGGATGAATGCCGTCGGCCTGGAACATGGCCCGATCGGTCGCCATGCCGTCCATCAAGAACGGCACGAGCGCTGCCTGCTCGGCCTTGGCCACGGCCGGGAACAGATCTGCAAAGCGCTGGGTGTAATCGCGCCCGTAGTTGGGCGGGATCTGCATGCCCACCATCAGCACCCGGGCGCCGGCGTCGCGCGAGCGGCGCGCCATGTTGCGCAGATTCTGTTCGGTCATCTGCAGCGACAGGCCTCGCAGGGCGTCGTTGGCGCCCAGTTCCAGGATGACGATGGCGGGCTGATGGCGGTCGAGCAGGGCGGGCAGGCGGCTGGCGCCGCCGCTGGTCGTGTCGCCGCTGATGCTGGCGTTCACAATCCGGTAGTTGGGGTATTGTTCTGCCATGCGCGCGGCAAGCAGCGCGACCCACCCCGTGCCGCGGGCCAGGCCGTACTCGGCCGAAAGGCTGTCGCCCACTACCAGCAAGGTGCGGGCAGCGGAACCGGGCGCGTCATTGGCGGTCTGAGCCTGGGCGGCGGGAACGGCAAGGGCGGCGGCCATGGCGGCGGCGGCAAACAAACGGAAAAATAATCGCATGGATAGTAAGGTCTCGATCGAAGTCGCAGGGCTGGGCAAGCAGGTATCCGACGCTGGCGGCACGCTGTCGATCCTGGAAGGAATCGATTTTACGGTGGCCGCCGGCAGCGCCGTGGCCATCACCGGCAGTTCGGGGTCCGGCAAGTCCACTCTGCTGGGACTCATGGCGGGCCTGGATGTTCCGTCTTCGGGCACGGTGCGCCTGGCCGGGCAGGACCTGTTCGCGCTGGACGAAGACGGCCGGGCGCGCCTGCGGGCTCGTCACGTGGGCTTTGTATTCCAGTCGTTCCAGCTTCTGCCCAACCTTACCGCGCTCGAAAACGTCATGCTGCCGCTCGAGCTGGCGGGCCAGCCTGCCCGCGAAGCGGCGCAAAGCATGTTGCAGCGTGTCGGGCTGGGCGAGCGGCTGCATCACTACCCCCGTACCTTGTCGGGCGGCGAGCAACAGCGCGTTTCGCTGGCGCGCGCTTTCGTCGTGCAGCCCGACCTGCTGTTCGCCGACGAGCCCACGGGCAGCCTGGACGCCGCCACCGGCGCCACCGTCATTGACCTGATGTTCGATTTGCACCGAGAGCACGGCACCACGCTGGTGTTGGTCACCCACGATGCGCAGCTGGCCGCGCGCTGCGGCCGCCAGCTAGTCTTGGCGGCGGGGCGGCTGGCCGCCTGACGCGCGGCGGTGCGTCGGCCTGCCGCTTGCGGGCGCGCTATGCCTGAACCGGATCAGGCCGCCTGGCGCAGGGCGGCGACGCGGCTGCGCCGCCATTCAAGCACGCCGATGCCGATTCCGCTCGTGCAGATGATGGCGATGCCCAGCCAGGTCAGCGAATCGGGGAAATGCCCCCAGAACATCCAGCCCACCGCGGTGGCGCTGACAATCTGCAAGTAGACAAAGGGCGCAAGCGTCGAGGCAGGCGCGTTGCGGTACGCCCCGATCTGCAACAGGTGGCCCAGCGCGCCGGACACGCCCGTGGATATCAGCAACAGCCAGTTCACGGCGCTGAGCTCGGCCAGCACCGGCAGGGCGGGCGGCAGGATGACCGGCAGGGCCAGTGTCAGACACACCGTGCCCACCGCGCCGCTCCAGATCAGGGACGTGTAGGGGTCATCGCGGGCCACGCGGCGGGTGGCGATGAATTGCGCCGCGAAGCAGCACGCCGTCAGCAAGCCGAACATCACGCCCAGCGGATGCAGGCCGCCACCGGGCCGCACGATGATCAGCACGCCGCCGAAGGCGATGGCCGCGGCCACCCACCGGGAAATGCGGGGCGGTTCTTTCAGTACCCAGGGCGCCAGCGCCAGCACGAGCAGCGGGGCAAGAAAGTTGATGGCCGTGGCTTCGGCCTGCGGCATGTAGCTCAGGGTCGTGAAGAACGCCAGAGTGGCCAGCAGCATCGATCCCCCGCGCAGCAGCTGTTCGCGGGGGCGCACACTGCGCAGCACCCCCAGGCCGCGGCGGGGCAGCACCAGCGCAAGCACCAGCAGCAGGTGCACCAGGTAACGCACCCAGCACAGCAGCCACAGCGGCACGCCGGCTTCCATTACCCATTTGCCGCTGGCGTCCAGGCAGGACAGCACCCAGGCCGACAGAATCAACAGTACGATGCCCACCAAGGGGCGAGTGGGTCGGGCGCCGGAATGCGGGCCGGTCGGGGCGGGCGCGGTAAAAGCCCGTGTCATGCGGTCTCCTGGAGCAAAGGGCGGGGCGGCGGCAGCCAACCCATGCAAGGCGGTGCACATGATACGCTGATCGCCGCGACACGGAACCGGGCAATGCTAGATCTGCGAAACATCGAGACCTTTTTTTGGGTGGCCACGCTGGGCAGCTTCCGCGCGGCATCGGAAAAACTCAACACGACGCAGCCTGCCGTGTCGCAGCGCATCGCGTCGCTCGAGCGTGACCTGGGTGTGCGCCTGTTCGAGCGCGATGCGCGGGGCGTGACGCTTACCGCCAAGGGGCACGAACTCGTTTCGCATGCCGAGCGCATGCTGCAATTGCGCCGCGACATGCTGCAAGCCGCGCGTGAACAGAACGTGATGCGCGGGCCGATGCGCATCGGCGTGGCCGAAACCATTGTGCAGACCTGGCTGCCCCGGCTTGTCGAGCACCTGCATGCAGCCTATCCGGCCCTGGTGCTGCAGATCGAAGTAGACACGACACCGGTGCTGCGCAATCACCTGACGTCCCGGCAGATCGACCTGGCCTTCCTGATGGGCCCGATACACGAGGCCAGGTTCGAGAACGTACCGCTATGCGCCTATCCGCTGGCCTGGGTGGCGAGCCCGCGGCTTGCGCTCGGGCCCGAGCCCATAAGCTTGCAGCGCATAGGAACGTTGCCTGTCATCACCTACCCGTCGAGCAGCAGCCCGTATCTGTTCGTGCGCGATATGTTGACCCGTGCCGGCGTGCAGTCGCCGCGCATGTACGGCAGCGCATCGCTATCCATGGTGGTGCGCATGACGCTGGATTGCATCGGCACCAGCGTCATCGCGCCTGTATTCCTGGACAAAGAGCTGGCCAGCGGCGAATTGCGCCTGTTGAAGGTGCAGGGCGATCCTCTGCCCGATCTGGCCTTTACCGCTACCTGGGTGCAGGGCCCCGACAGCCACATGGCGCGCACCATTGCGCAGTTGGCCCAGCATGCCGCCGTGGGGCGGCTGACGCGGATCTCGCCGCCTCTGTAGCGCGGCCGGCAGGCTAGGGCTTTCCCTGATGGGCGGGTACTGCGTCTCGGCCGGAGGCCCTGCAACGGCGCTGCGTCAATAGTCGCTTGTCGTCCCGCAACCCGCATGAATGCTGGCTTTGCGGCGGTGGGCATTGCTGGGGGCCGGTAGGCATAAAGATTATTTATGTCTCGACATCGCAACTTACGATTGGACAGCCCTGCGGCCGCCCGGTGCAATGCGCGGCATGGGCTCGCATCTGTCCGGACATGGACGGCGAGGCCCTGATGAGTCCGCAGCGCGCCACCAGGTAACGGGGCCCGGCGCGCGATCGAACCCCGCCTGCAAGGAGAATCCTCCATGAAGAAGTCCTTGATCATCGCCGCCCTGGCAATACTGGGAACCGCCGCTCATGCGCAAGACCTGCCCAAGACCCACCTCAAGGTGGTGGGCGGGCTGAGCAATCTGACGGCCTATAACGATTACGAAAAACCTTTCTGGACCAAGACCGTGCCTGAACTGTCCAACGGGCAGGTCACCGCCGAGATCAAGGGCTTTAACGAAATGGGCCTGAAGGGCCCGGAACTGCTGCGCCTGATGTCGCAAGGCGTCATCGAATTCGGCACCGCCACACTGTCGTACTTCGCCAGCGATAATCCCATCAACGAGGCTATCGACCTGGCAGGCCTGGCGCCCGACGTCAAGACGGCGCGCGCCGTCACCAAGGCATTCGAGCCGGTGTACGCCCGCGTGTACGGCGATGGCGCCAATGTGAAGCTGCTGGGCATTTCCACCTATCCCGCACAAGTGCTGTTCTGCAACGCCGAGATCAACAGCCTGGCCGACGTCAAGGGCAAGAAGGTTCGCACCAGCAGCCGCACGACCGCCGAACTGGTCGAGGCCCTGGGCGGCGCCAGCGTCACGATGGCTTTCGGCGAAGTGGTGCCGGCGCTTCAGAACAAGGTGGTCGATTGCGCCATCACCGGTTCGTTGTCGGGTTATTCGGCCAAATGGTATGAGGTGTCGACACACCTGTACGCGCTGCCCATCAACTGGAACCAGCAGATCCACGCCGTCAACCAGAAAGCCTGGGACAAGCTTGATCCCAAGGTGCGCAGTTTCCTGCAGACCAATATCCAGACGCTGGTCGACGACATCTGGGATGCGGCTGCGCGCCAGACGCAAGAAGGCTATGACTGCAACACCGGCGCGGATGCCTGCCCGTATCCGGTCAAGGGCAAGATGAAGCTGGTGCAACCCACTGACGCCGATCGCGAACTGCTGAAGAAGGCGCTCAACGATGCCGTGCTGCCGAAGTGGGCCGCGCGCTGCTCCGCGCAATGCGTCCAGGACTTCAACGCCACCATCGGCAAAGAACTGGGCCTGCAGGCCAAGAAGTAATTCACCGCGTCAAGGCGTACGCCGCGCAGGACCCTCGGGCCCTGGCGCGGCGTACGCAGCCTCAAGGGCATGACTATGACTGAACCTGAAAAAATCCGGGCGCTCGGCGCCTTGCTGCGCCGCGCGGAGTCCTTCTCGCGCGTGGCGGTCTGGGCAGGGGGCGCGCTTACCGTGGCCAGCGTGCTGTTGATCTCATTCGATGTGCTGGCACGCAAGTTCTTTGGTTTTACCACCGGTGGAGCCGATGAATTGTCCAGCTATGCGTTTGCGATCAGCACGTCGTGGGCGCTGGCGTTTGCCACCTTGCAGCGCGCCAACGTGCGCGTGGACGTGCTGTACCAGTATTTCCCGGTGCGGGTATCGGCCGTGCTGGACTGGCTGTCGCTGGTCGCATTGGGCATTTTCATGGTCTACCTGACCTACTTCGCCATGGGCATGGCACAGACGTCATGGGGGCAGAATTCCGCGGCCAATACGCCGCTGGCCACGCCCTTGTGGATACCGCAGGGGCTCTGGGCGCTGGGTCTGCTGTGGATGTGCATCACGGTTGCGCTGATGCTGGTGCGCGCCTCGATCGCGCTGGTCACCGGCGACATCGACCTCGTCAAGCAGATATGCGGCGTGCGCTCGGCGCAAGAGGAGGCCGATGACGAGGCCGCCGCCGGCGAACGTATGGTCAAGGGGGGCGCAGCGTGATTTCCACCGCTCTTATCCTGTTGCTGGTGCTGATCGGCATTTCCATCCCCGTAGGCGCGGCCCTGGGGTTGCTGGGGCTGATCCTCGATCCGCTGTATTCGATGCTGCCGCTTACCCGGGCCATCGGCGAAATTTCCTGGAGCACGAACAACGAGTTCCTGCTGGTGGCGATTCCGCTGTTCATCATGCTCGGCGAAGTGCTGCTGCGCTCGGGTTTCGCCGAACGCATGTACAGCGCCATGAGCCTGTGGCTGTCCTGGCTGCCGGGCGGCCTGATGCACGCCAACATCGGCGCATCCACCTTGTTCTCGGCCACATCCGGTTCGAGTGTCGCCACGGCCGCCACGGTGGGCACCGTGGCCCTTCCGCAGATCAAAAAGTACGGCTACAACGAATCGCTGTTCCTGGGCAGCCTGGCCGCCGGCGGCACGCTGGGCATTCTGATTCCGCCTTCGATCAACCTGGTCATCTACGGCGTGTTGACCAATTCGTCGGTTCCCAAGCTGTACCTGGCCGGCATACTGCCCGGCCTGGGGCTGGCGGCGCTGTTCATGCTGACCGTGGCGGTCGCGTGCATCATCAAGCCGCAGTGGGGCGGCCATAAGATCCGCGCCAGCCTGGCGCAACGCCTGGCCAGCCTGATCCACCTGGCGCCGCCCATGGGCATTTTCCTGCTGGTGGTGGGGTCGATCTATGCGGGCCTGGCCACGCCGACCGAAGCGGCGGCGCTCGGCGTGCTTGGGGCGTTGATCCTTGCAGCCTGCTTTGGCCGGCTGACGTGGACCATGCTGCGCGAAGCCATCGAAGGCACCATGCGTTCCACGGCGATGATCATGCTGATCGTGATCGCGGCCAGTTTCCTGAATTTCGTCTTGTCGGCCACCGGCATCACCGACGCGCTGACGCAGTCGATCACGGGCCTGGGCCTGTCGCCTGGGTGGATGCTGCTGATCCTGGTGCTGTTCTATCTTGTGCTGGGCTGCTTCATGGAAACGCTGTCCATGATGATCACCACGATTCCCATCGTGGCGCCCATCATGATTGCGATGGGGTACGACCCGATCTGGCTGGGCATCGTCATCATCGTGCTGGTCGAGGCCGCCTTGATCACGCCGCCAGTGGGCCTGAACCTGTTCGTGGTGCAAAGCCTGCGCAAGAGCGGCAACATGGGCGCCGTCATCGTCGGCAGCCTGCCGTTCGTGCTGGCCATGTTCGTGTTGCTGGGCCTGCTGGCGGTGTTCCCCGACCTGGCCTTGTGGCTGCCGCGCGTATTCGGCTGATGCCGCGGCGGATTTCTTTATCGAGTTTCATCCAGGATTCATCATGAAAGCTGTATTTCAAGTGGAGTCGGACGGCGCCACGCGCACGGTCGAGACCGACATCCGCAGCCTGGTGGTCGCCGGCTGGGCCGGGCGCGACCGGGAGGCCATCGAACACCATATCGAAGAGCTTGCTGCTCTTGGCGTGCCGCGGCCCAGCAGCGTGCCGCTGTATTACCGCATCGCAGAGAACCAGTTGACGCAGGCCAGCCGCATCCAGGTAGTAGGGGACGCGTCTTCGGGCGAGGTCGAGACCTTCGTCTTCGCCGCCGGCGGTGACATGTTTGTCAGCATTGCGTCCGATCATACCGATCGCAAGCTCGAAGCGCACAGCGTCGCGCTGTCCAAGCAAGTATGCGCCAAGCCCGTGGGAACCACGGCATGGCGCCTGGCCGATGTGGCCGAGTACTGGGACGAGCTGGTGGTGCGCGCCTACATCGTCGAGAACGGCGCCGAGGTGCTGTATCAGGAAGGTCCGCTGGCCACGCTGCGCACGCCCGGCGAATTGATCGCCGGCTACACGCAGGGCCAACCGCTGCCCGAAGGCACGGGCATGACCTGCGGCACCGTCGCGGCCATCGGCGGCATCCGTCCATCCACTACCTTCATCATGGAGCTGGCCGACCCGCGCCGCCAGCGTGTGCTGCGTCACCGCTATGATGTCGAGGTGCTGCCCGAAGTCGCCTGAAGCGGCGGCTGCCGGCACTTATTGTGTATCGACCAGCCCGCCCGCACGGCGGTACGAGGACTTCATGCTTCCTACCTTGAACGACACCGCAGCGGCCCTGCACGAAGGCCGCTCCAGCTCTGCTGAATTGACTGAATCCGCCCTGGCGCGCGCGCAGGATCCGGCGGGCGAGGGCGCCCGCGTATACACGCGCCTGTACGCCCAACAGGCGCGCGCCGCGGCGCAGGCCTCCGACACCTTGCGTGCGGCCGGATTGTCGCGCTCGCCCATCGACGGGCTGCCCATTTCCATCAAAGACTTGTTCGATGTGGCCGGCGAAACCACGCTTGCGGGTTCGGTGGCGCGCCAGGGTGAGCCGGCGGCCGATGAGCACGCCGTGGTGGTGCAGCGCCTGCTCGCGGCCGGCGCGGTCATCATCGGGCGCACCAACATGGTGGAGTTCGCCTATTCCGGCCTGGGCATCAATCCGCACTACGGCACCCCGCTCAATCCCTGGGATCGCGCCAGCGCGCGCATCCCGGGCGGATCCTCGTCCGGCGCCGCCGTATCGGTCACCGATGGCATGGCGCTGGGCGCCATAGGCTCGGACACCGGGGGGTCCGTGCGCATCCCGGCCGCGCTGTGCGGCCTGGCCGGGTTCAAGCCCAGCGCCTGGCGCGTGTCCATGGCCGGCGTGCTGCCGCTGTCGACCAGCCTGGACTCCATCGGCCCGCTTGCTCCCACGGTGCGCTGCTGCGCGACGCTGGACGCCATCCTGGCGGGCGACGAGGTGGCCGATTGGCAGCCCGCCATGCTCGAAGGCCTGCGACTGGCAGTCCCCACGACGCTGGCGCTCGATGGCGTTGACGAGCACGTGGGCAGGTCGTTCTCTGCCGCGTTGTCGCGTCTGTCCGAAGCCGGCGCGCGTATCGACGAGATCGAAGTGCCGGAGTTTGCGCAGTTGGCCGCCATCAATGCCAAGGGCGGTTTCACGGCCTCGGAAGCCTGGGCCTGGCACCGCGACCTGATCGCGCGCGCGGCCGATCGCTACGACCCTCGCGTCGTCTCGCGCATACGCCGCGGCGCCGAGATGTCGGCGGCCGATTACCTGGACCTGCTCGATGCGCGCGAAGCCTGGGTCGCGGCGGTGGAGCACCGTATCGCGGCATACGACGCGGTGCTGATGCCCACCGTACCCGTGGTCGCGCCCAAGGTGGCAGACCTTGCCGCCAGCGACGACGCCTACTACGCGGCCAACGGCCTGATACTGCGCAACCCGACTTTCATCAACTTCCTGGATGGCTGCGCCGTGTCGGTGCCTTGCCATGAACCAGGCACGGCGCCCGCGGGCTTGATGATTGCCGGCGCCAATGGCGCTGACCGCCGCATTCTGTCGATCGGCATGGCGGTCGAAGACCTGCTGCAACTGTAGTTTCTCTGACGCGGCATGCATGGCATGCCGCAGGAATACCCCGTATGACGCAATCCCTAGACCTCGGCGCGGCCCATCGGGTGCGCCTCGATGCGCGGGCCGGCAAGCTTACCGGCCCCACGGCCAATCTTGCCCCGGGGCATGTGCAGGCCAACCTGGCCATCCTGCCCGCCGACGTGGCCAATGATTTTCTGCGCTTCTGCCAGCGCAATCCCAAGCCATGCCCGCTGCTGGCCGTGTCCGAACCCGGCGATCCTTCTCTGCCTGCGCTCGGAAAGGATATCGATGTGCGCAGCGACATTCCGCGCTACCGGGTGTGGCGCGACGGCCATCTGGTCGACGAGCCCACCGATGTCCGCGCGCTGTGGCGCGATGACCTGGTGGCCTTCCTGATCGGCTGTTCGTTTTCGTTCGAAGAAGCCATGATCGACAACGGTCTGCCGGTGCGCCATATCGAGCAAGGCTGCAACGTGCCCATGTATCGCACGTCCATAGCCACCGAGCCGGCGGGGCCGTTCCATGGGCCGCTGGTTGTGTCGATGCGCCCGCTCAAGGCCGCGGATGCGATCCGCGCCATCCAGGTCACCTCGCGCTTTCCTTCGGTGCACGGTGCGCCCGTGCATCTGGGCGACCCATCCCTGATCGGCATCCGCGATATCCACCAGCCCGATTATGGCGACGCGGTAGAGATACGGCCCGGTGAAATTCCGGTGTTCTGGGCCTGCGGCGTCACGCCGCAGTCGGTAGTGGCCGCCGTGCAGCCCGAGTTCTGCATCACGCACGCCCCCGGGCACATGCTGGTAACCGACCTGCTCAACAGCCGCATGGCCGTGCTGTAGCGGGGCAGCGGCATCGCCGACGTCCGGAATTCTGCCCCCGCATGCCGGCGGCCCACGCCGTTTCTTCAGCCGTGATGGTGTCTGACACCCTGCGGGAGTCAGACACCTGCAAGCCCATCGCTGCAGCCCCAAAAGAAAGGTGTCTGACACCCTGCGGGAGTCAGACACCCGCAAGCCCATCACTGCAACCCCAAAAGAAAGGTGTCTGACTCCCGCAAGGTGTCAGACACCGGGACATGCAATGATGCGCGTGGCGGACGGCCTGCTTACATCCGCATATGTTGAGGCAGCCAGGTGGCGATGCCCGGCACGATATACAAGAGCAGCACGGCCACGATCATCAGCGCGAACATCGGCAGCGACGCTCGCGCGATGTAGGGCAGTTCGCGGCCGGTCATGCCCGACAGTACGAACAGGTTGAAGCCCACCGGCGGCGTGATCTGCGCCATTTCTACCACGAACACCACGAATATGCCGAACCAGATCAGGTCAATGCCCGCCGCCTGCACAGTCGGCAACAACACCCCCATGGTCAGCACCACGATGGAAATCCCGTCGAGGAAGCAGCCCAGCACGATGAAGAACACCATCAAGGCCATGATCAGCCAGAACTGCGACAGGCCCAGGCCGCCGATCCACTCGGCCAGCGTGCGCGGCAGGCCGATGTAGCCCATGGCCAGGGTCAGGAACTGCGCGCCGGCCAGAATCAGCGCGATCATGCAGTACAGGCGCGTGGCGCCGGTCAGCGACTGCTTGAACGACTCGATCGTCAACGACCCTTGCGTAAGAGACAGCAGCAGCGCGCCCACCACGCCGATGGCTGCGGCCTCGGTGGCGGTGGCAATGCCCATGTAGATCGAACCCAGCACTGCCGCGATCAGCAACAGCACCGGTATCAAGTGCCGCGCCTGATACAGCTTCTGGCCCAGCGTCATGGACTGGTCCGCGGCAGGGACCTTGTCCGGGTTGCGCCATGCCCACCACGCGATATAGCCCATGAACAAGGCGGCCAGCACGATGCCCGGCACGATGCCCGCGATGAACAGCCGCGCAATGGACACGTCGGCCGCCACCCCATACACGATCATGATGATCGACGGCGGAATCAGCAGCCCCAGCGTGCCCGCGCCGGACAGCGTGCCCAGGACTTTGTCTTCGGGGTAGCCGCGGCGCTTGAGTTCCGGAATGGTCATCTTGCCCACGGTAGCGACGGTGGCTGCCGAGGAACCCGATACCGCTGCGAAGATCGCGCAGCCGATCACGTTGGTATGCAGCAGCCGGCCGGGCAGGCGATTGAGCCATGGAGCCAGGCCCTTGAACAGGTCTTCGGACAACCGGGTCCGGAACAGGATCTCGCCCATCCAGAGAAACAGCGGCAGGGCCGTCAACGTCCAGCTCGATGCCGCGCCCCAGATCGTGACCGCCATGGCGTCTCCGGCCGGGCGGCTCGAAAAAATCTCCATGCCTATCCACGCGGTGCCGGCCAGCGTCAGCCCGACCCACACACCGCATCCCAGCAAAGTGAAGATCGAAATGACCAGCAGGGAAATTACCAGGACTTCATTCATGGGTTTGCTGAGATGAGGGGGCGGGCAGGCCCCGCAGGCGGCGCACCAGTTCGTCGACCAGCGATACCAGGAACAGGAAGGTGCCCACGGCCATGGCGATCTGCGGAATCCAGAGCGGCGTGGCGTCGTTGGCGGTGGAAATGTCGTTATAGAGGTGCGAGTCGTAGACCAGCTTGGCGCTGAAATACGCGAACGCAGCTGCCAGCACGGTGCCCACCGCCAGGGCGAAGATATCCAGGCGCCGGCCGTTGCGCTCGGCCAGCGAGTTCAGCAGCAGGGTGACGCGGATATGTTCGCCGTGCTTGAAGGTGGTGGCCAGCGCCAGGAAGCCGGCGGCGGCCATGAAGTAGCCCGCGTAGGCATCGGTGCCGGGAATGTTCCAGCCCATCTGGCGCGCCACGATGGCGGCCAGCACCGAGGCCAGCACGCCGATCATGCATACGCCGGCCAACAGGCCGGCGATGCCGTACAAAGTGTCGAGAAATCGGCGCATGGGTGATTACATCTTGCGATACGCGTCGACCATGGCTTTGCCGTCCGGGCCGGCGCGCTGCAGCCATTCTTCGATCATGCGTTCGCCCACCTTGGTCAGGGCCGATTGCAGCTCAGGCGTGGGGGTGATGATTTCCAGGCCGTTCTTGGTCAGCTCTTGCTGGTACCACTTGTTCTTTTCTTCCGACATCTTCCAGCCGCGCTCTTCAGCCTGTGCGCCGGCCTTCTTCAGGGCTTCCTGCGTGGCGGGATCCAGCGCGTCGAACGCCTTCTTGTTGACGATGATGGCGTTCTTGGGCAGCCAGGCCTGCGTGTCGTACCACTTCTTGATGTATTCGTAGGTCTTGGTGTCGTATCCGGTCGAAGCAGACGACATGTACGAATCGATCACGCCGGTGGCCATGGCCTGGGCCAGTTCGGCCTGTTGCACGGTAACGGGCTGGGCGCCGACCAGTTCGGCGATCTTGGCCGTGACCGGGCTGTAGGCGCGCCACTTCAGGCCTTTCAGGTCATCAATGGTCTTGAGGTCTTTGTTGGCGAAGATGCCCTGCGGGGGCCAGGCCACCGCGTACAGCAGCATCATGCCCTGCGACGCCAGCTTCTTTTCCAGGAAGGGCTTCTGGGCCTGGTACAGCTTGTACGACGCAGGGTAACCGGTGGCCAGGAAAGGCAGGCCATCCAGCGCGTACACCGGGTCTTCGTTGGCGAAGTTGGTCAGCAGGATTTCCCCGATCTGCGCCTGGTTGCCTTGCACTGCGCGCTTGATCTCGGGCGCCTTGTACAGCGACGCGTTGTTGTGCAGCGTGATCTTCAGCTTGCCGTTGGACAGCGAGTCCACCTCTTTGGCGAATTCAACCAGGTTCTCGACGTGGAAGTTGCTGGCAGGGTAGGCCGTGGGCAGGTCCCAGGTGGTCTGGGCGGCGGCGCCGGCACTGAAGGCCAGCGCAATGCTGCCGGCGAACAGTGAAAGATATTTTTTCATGAGAAATCCCCTTATAGCGACTCATGGGCGCATGCCTGGCGGCTTGCGCGAAAGACCCCGTGGCATGCCTGCCGCGGTTTTGTAGAAACCGTGCAATTCTAAGGCGCACACAGCGCGCACAGGCCGCAGATTGGCGCGCTTAGGGTAATTCCTAGGGGCTGGCCGTGTGCGCCGCGCGCACGCCATGAGCCTTGCCGCCAATGCTTGATGCCTGAAGCAAGCGGCCAGGCGCCAAAATTATATGTTGATAAAACGTTGATAAATTATTAGTATTTTCTCTGCATCGATTTTGCGGAAATTTTGCTTATGCCCAATCAGATCATCGCCTCGTCCGCCCACCTGGTCAGCCGCCGTGCGCCTGACCTGTCCGAAGTGGAATTCGGCCTGATGATTGCGGGCCATGCGTTCGAACGCTGGATCGTGCGCTGCATGGCGGCGGCGGGTTTGCCCGACCTTACCGCCAACGACGTCATGGTGCTGCACCACGTCCATCACCGCCAGCGCAGCAAGAAGCTCGCCGACATCTGCTTCACGCTCAACATCGAAGACACGCACATCGTCAACTATTCGCTCAAGAAGCTCGAACGCCTGGGCATCGTCGCCGGCGAGCGCAACGGCAAGGAAGTGTTCTACAGCGTGACCGACGAGGGCGCGTCCTATATCAAGCGCTATACCGAGATCCGCGAACAATGTCTGATCGACGGGCTGGAGGCGGGCTCGCCATCGGGCGTGGAGTTCAATCGTCAACTGGCCAAGACGCTGCGCGCGCTGTCGGGGCTGTATGACCAGGCCGCCCGCGCGGCGACCTCGCTTTAATCATCAGGCAACCCGGTGGCGCAGCGTGCGCGGCCGGGGATATCTACCTTCTGAGGACACTATGAAGTGGCAATTCTGGATTGACCGTGGGGGCACGTTTACCGACATCGTGGCCCGCCGCCCCGACGGCGGCACCGCGACGGCAAAGCTGTTGTCGGAAAACCCCGAGCAATACCGCGACGCGGCCGTGGCGGGCATCCGCCGGCTGCTGGGGCTGTTGCCCGGTCAACCGGTGCCCGCCGAACAGGTCGAATGCGTGAAAATGGGCACCACCGTGGCCACCAACGCGCTGCTCGAACGCAAGGGCGAACGCACGCTGCTGGTGACCACCCGCGGGTTCCGCGACGCTTTGCGCATTGCGTACCAGAACCGGCCGCGCCTGTTCGACCGCAACGTGTTGTTGCCCGAGATGCTGTACGAAAGCGTGGCCGAGGCCGACGAGCGCGTCGATGCCGACGGCACGGTAGTGCGCGGCCTTGACGAAGACGGCCTGCGCCAGAGCCTGCGGCAAGCGTATGACAGCGGCATACGTGCCGTGGCCATTGTGTTCATGCATGCCTGGCATGCGCCGGCGCACGAACAGCGCGCCGCGGCGCTGGCCCGCGAGATCGGCTTTACGCAGGTGTCCGCGTCGCACGAAGTCAGCCCGCTGATCAAGTTCGTGTCGCGGGGCGATACGACCGTGGTCGATGCTTATCTTTCGCCCATTCTCAAGCGCTACGTCGACCAGGTGGCGTCCGAGCTGCCCGGCATCCGCCTGATGTTCATGCAGTCCAGCGGCGGCCTGACCGATGCACATCGCTTCCGCGGCAAGGACGCCATCTTGTCCGGCCCGGCGGGCGGCATCGTGGGCATGGTGCGCACCAGCGAACTGGCGGGCTTCAAGCAAGTTATCGGCTTCGACATGGGCGGCACGTCCACCGACGTATCTCACTATGCCGGCGAGTTCGAGCGCGAGTTCGAAACCCTGGTGGCCGGCGTGCGCATGCGCGCGCCCATGATGAGCATCCACACCGTGGCGGCGGGCGGCGGTTCGATCCTGCATTTTGACGGCGCCCGCCTGCGCGTGGGGCCTGATTCGGCGGGCGCCAACCCCGGTCCGGCGTGCTATCGCCGGGGCGGGCCGCTGGCCGTCACGGACTGCAACGTGCTGTTGGGCAAGATCCAGCCTGACTTCTTTCCCCGCGTGTTCGGGGCGGGCGCCGACGAGCCGCTGGACCGCGAGGCCGTGCAACGCGGCTTCGAGGCCATGGCAGCCGAGGTGCGCACCGCCACGGGCCGCGACATGACCCCCGAGCAATTGGCCGAAGGGTTCCTGGAAATTGCCGTAGGCAATATGGCAGAGGCCATCAAGCGCATTTCGGTGCAGCGCGGCCACGACGTGACGGAATACGCGCTCACGGTGTTCGGCGGCGCGGGCGGCCAGCATGCCTGCCTGGTGGCCGATGCGCTGGGCATGACCACGGTGTTCGCGCACCCCCTGGGCGGCGTGCTGTCGGCCTATGGCATGGGGCTGGCCGACCAGGCCGACATGCGGCAGAAAACGGTAGAGAAAGTGCTGGACGAGGCGCTGGTGGCGCAATTGCAGGCCGAACTGCAAGAACTGGCCGATCAGGCGCGCGGCGAATTGCTGCGCCAGCACGTGCCGGCAGAGCAGATCCGGGTGCAGCACCGCCTGCACGTCAAATATCGCGGCACCGACACCGCGCTCGAAATACCCTATGGCAGCCTGGCGCAGGTGCGGCAGGACTTCGAGTCCGCGTATCGCCAGCGCTACTCGTTCCTGATGCCCGATCGCGAACTGGTGGTCGAGACGATTTCGGTCGAAGCCACCGGCGGCGGAGAGGCCGCGCACGAGACACCGCCGCAGCGCCAGCGCGCCGGCGCGCCGCAGCCGCGCCAGACCGTGCAGATGTACGGGCAGGGCGCATGGCGCGACACGCCGCTGTATGTGCGCGCAGACCTGGTGCCCGGCGACGTGCTGCCGGGGCCTGCGATCATCTCCGAACCGAACCAGACCACCGTGGTCGAGCCGGGCTGGCAGGCGCACCTTACCGAGCTGGACCACATCGTGCTCCGGCGTGTCCAGGCGCGTCCGGAGCGCCGCGCCGTGGGCACGCAGGCCGATCCCGTCATGCTGGAAGTGTTCAACAACCTGTTTATGTCCATTGCCGAGCAGATGGGCTACCGGCTGCAGAACACGGCGTACTCGGTCAACATCAAAGAGCGCCTGGATTTTTCCTGCGCCATTTTCGACGCCGATGGCAACCTGATCGCCAACGCCCCGCACATGCCGGTGCACCTGGGCTCGATGGGAGAATCCATCAAGACCATCATGCAGGCCAACGCGGGCCGCATGCAGCCCGGCGACGCCTACGTCGTGAACGATCCATACCATGGCGGCACGCACCTGCCCGACGTAACGGTCATCACGCCGGTGTTCGATCGGGACGGCCGCGAGATTCTGTTCTTCGTGGGGTCGCGCGGCCACCATGCCGACATCGGCGGCACCACGCCCGGCTCGATGCCCCCCGATTCCAGGACGGTGCAAGACGAGGGAGTGCTGTTCACCAACTTCCAGCTGGTGCGCGATGGCGAGTTCCGCGAAGCCGCCGCGCGCGAGATCCTTGGCTCGGGCCGCTGGCCGGCGCGCAATCCCGATCAGAACATCGCCGACCTGCACGCGCAGATCGCCGCCAACGAGAAGGGCGTGCAGGAACTGCTGCGCATGTGCGAGCACTTCGGGCTGGACGTGGTACGCGCCTACATGGGTCATGTGCAGGACAACGCCGAAGAGGCTGTGCGCCGCGTGATTTCCGTCCTGAAGGACGGCAGCTACGAGTACCCGCTGGATAATGGCGCGGTCATTCGCGTGGCGGTACGGGTCGACCGGCAGGCGCGTACTGCGGTGGTCGATTTCACCGGCACGTCGGCGCAATTGGACAATAACTTCAATGCGCCCGGCGCCATCGCCGTGGCCGCCGTGCTGTATGTGTTCCGCACCATGGTCGATGACGATATTCCGCTGAACGCCGGCTGCCTGAAACCGCTGGAGATCATCGTGCCGGAAGGCTCGATGCTGCGTCCCAAGCCGCCGGCCTCCGTGGTGGCGGGCAACGTCGAAACCTCGATGTGCATCGTCAATGCGCTGTATGGCGCCTTGGGGGTGTTGGCCGCCAGCCAGGGCACCATGAACAACTTCACGTTCGGCAACGCACGCTACCAGTACTACGAAACCATCTCGGGCGGCACCGGCGCAGGCCCCCTGCGCATCGACGCAACAGGCCCGCGCGACGAGGGTTTCGGGGGGACGTCCGTGGTGCAGGCGCACATGACAAACTCGCGGCTTACCGATCCCGAAGTGCTGGAACTGCGCTTTCCGGTACGTCTGGAATCGTACGAGATCCGTCCCGGTTCGGGCGGCGCAGGCAGGTATCGGGGCGGCGACGGCGGTGTGCGGCGTGTGCGCTTTCTGGAAGACATGACCGCCGCCATCCTGTCCAACAACCGCGTGCACGCGCCGTTCGGCCTGGCCGGCGGCAGCCCGGGGCAGGTGGGCCGCAACTACATCGAGCGCGCCGATGGCAGTGTGCAAGTCCTGGGCCCTCAGGACAGCGCCGAACTCAAGGCCGGCGACGTATTCGTCGTCGAAACCCCGGGAGGCGGCGGGTACGGGCAGCCATAGACACGCCGGCTCGCCTGCCGGGCAGAGTCAGACATCCAGGGCGGGGAGGAGCGTCGTCAGGTGTCTGACACCGCCGGTGCCTGAATGGTGTCTGACACCCTGGCGGGAGTCAGACACCGAGGGCAGGGGCGGGGCATGCTCAGGTGTCTGACTCCCGCAGGGTGTCTGACACCGCTGGTACGTGAATGGTGTCTGACACCGCTGGTACGTGAATGGTGTCTGACACCGCTGGTACGTGAATGGTGTCTGACACCGGGCGTCAATTTACGCGACGACGATTTCCTGTGTGGCTTTGGGCTTGCGGTCGTAGATGCGCAGGGTGACGTGATCGTCGTCCAGCTCGAACACGGCGGTGGCCAGGGTATTTTCTTCGTCGGGGTCGTCGGGCGCGCGGCGCAGTATGGGCAGCGGGCCTTCGCAGTCATGCAGCGCGCCGACCAGTTCGGCTTCGCCCGATTGCTCGTTCCACGTGTCCACCAGCGTATCGATGCGATTCTGGCGCGCGCGCGACGACTCGGTGATGAGCTGCGGAACATCCTGCGTGCCCTGGTGGATGGCGTGATTGGCATGGCCGTAGCGGCGTGCCACGGTCTCCACCGAACACGCGCCCGGCGTAGCTTCCACGCTGAGCAGGCGGTCGTCGCCAGCCGCGCCCAGGGTATGGTGAAAGCCGCCCGCGCGGGGCATATGCGCCAGCAGATCGGCCGCCTGATCCAGGCTGGTGCAGTCGAGCACCGCCCGCGCCAGGAACATGCGGGGCACCCCTGCGCGGCGAGCGCGGATACGCAGGTTATTGATCGTTTGCACCACCCCTGCGCGGCTGGCGCCGAACGTGTGTCCGGGCAGCGAGCCCGGGTAGTAAAAACTGACATAGCCCGGCGCCCCCGCCGGCCGTACGTCCACGACGTGGCAACGCCCATACAGATACGGGTCGCCGTCTTCGTTGTGTGCGATCCAGCGTTTGCCGCCGGACGATTGCAGGGCCACCGACGTGCAGCCGTCGGCGCTCTTGTGCAGCAGGTCGCCGCGGCAATGCCACAGCAACAGATCGTCGGCCGGCATGCGCAGCCCCTCGGCCAGGCCTTCGAACTCTTCCCAGATCTCGGGCAGCGCCTCCTGCACATGGCCCGCCAGTTCCTGCAGATACGCATGGCCGCGCCACGGGCGCAAGGCGTGCCACGTGGCGTTCTGCTCCAGGTATGCGGACATCAGCGGACGAGCCAGCTTGCCCAGCGCCTGGCCGGTTTCACGGCGGGTGCCGGCGATGTGTACAGGTTTGTATGGCATGGCGAATCTCCCGGGGATGATCCGATTGTAATTATCGTAGCCGTGCCTGCCATGGGGACAGATGAGTTAAGATGAACCGCCGGGCGCCCGGTGATCCGCTTGTGGCGCCCTCTGTGCGGGCCGGCAGGGGCCGGCCCTCTCTATGCCTCTACAGGAGAATATCGATGATCAAGCGCAAAATCGCTGCTGCGCTGGTAGGCCTGGGCCTGATCGGCATCATGGCTACTGCCTCCGCGCAAGACAAGGAACTGATCGTGGCGACCGACACGGCCTTCGTTCCCTTCGAGTTCAAGCAGGGCAATACCTATACCGGCTTTGACATCGATCTGTGGGCCGCCATCGCCAAGGAACTGAACCTGAAGTACAAGCTTCAGCCGATGGACTTCAACGGCATCATTCCGGGCCTGCAAACCCGCAACATCGACGTCGCGCTGGCCGGCATCACGATCCGCGACGACCGCAAACAGGTCATCGATTTTTCCGATCCCTATTACGAGAGCGGCCTGGCCATCCTGGTGGCCGACAATAACAACGACATCAAGGCCGCCAAAGACTTGGCCGGCAAGGACGTGGCCGTGAAAACCGGCACCGCCACCGTCGACTTCATGAAGAAGCAGGTTCCCGAGGCCAAACTGCGCCTGTTTCCGAATATCGACAACGCCTATCTGGAACTGGCAACCGGCCGCGTGGATGCGGCCGTGCACGATACGCCCAACGTGCAGTATTACGCCAACACGGCCGGCAAGGGCCGCGTGAAAGTGGTGGGCACCGTCAAGAGCGGCGACTTCTACGGCATAGCCTTTCCCAAGGGCAGCGACCTGGTGGCCAAAGTGAACCAGGCGCTCGCCACCCTGAAGTCCAACGGCCAGTACGACGCCATCTATACCAAGTGGTTCGGCAAGCAGCCCTGAGCGCTGTTGTTGCGGCATAACCGGCCGGCGTAGCCGCTAGCGTATGCGCCGACCCCCCCGGGGCGCCGTGGGCGTCCCGGGGACACCATACAAGGGAACGAGCGTGCAATTCGACTGGTCTGTCATCTGGGCATCTATGCCCAATCTGCTTGACGGCACACTGATGACCGTCAAGATCACGTTCTGGGGGCTGGTGGGCGGTTTCGTGCTCGGCGCCGTGGCGGGCGTATGCCGAGCCTATGGGCCGCGCCTGCTGTCGGCCGTGGCGCAAGTCTATGTCGCGGTCATCCGCGGCACGCCCATCGTCGTGCAGGTCATGTTCATTTATTTCGCGCTGCCGCTGATGGTGCCCGGATTGCGCATCGATGCAGTGTGGGCAGCCATCGCAACCTTGATCATCAATTCGGGGGCCTATATCGCCGAAATCGTGCGCGGCTCGCTGCTGTCGGTGCACAAGGGCCTGAAAGAAGCGGGGCAGGCCATGGGCCTGCCGTTCTACAAGATACTGCTGCACATCATCGGGCCGGTGGCTTTCCGCCGCATGATTCCGCCGCTGGGCAACCAGTGCATCATCAGCCTGAAAGACTCGTCGCTGTTCATTGTGATCGGCGTGGCCGAACTGACCCGCCAGGGTCAGGAAATCATGGCAAGCAACTTCCGCGCGGTCGAGATCTGGTCCGCCGTGGCCATCATCTACTTGATCCTCACCGGCGCACTGGCCCTGGCCCTGCGCCTGGTCGAGAAAAGGATGCGCATTCTATGAGCATGGTCGAATTCCGCAACGTCACCAAACGCTTTGGCGAGTCCACCGTGCTCGACGGCATCTCTTTGAATATCGATGCCGGCGAAGTCGTGGTGGTGGTGGGGCCGTCCGGTTCGGGCAAGTCGACGTTCCTGCGCTGCATCAACGTGCTGGAAACCATCGAGGGCGGCGACCTGCTGGTGGATGGCCAGAGTGTCAAGGGGCCGGCCGCCCAGGTGCGTGCCATTCGCCGCGAGGCCGGCATGGTGTTCCAGCAGTTCAATCTGTTTCCGCAGATGACCGCGCTGGAAAACGTCATGTTCGGGCCCGTGCACACCCGCGGCGCTACGCGCCAGGAGGCGCGCCGGCAGGCCGAAGAACTGCTGGGCAAGGTGGGCCTGGCCGAGCGCATGAACCATTATCCGTCGGAGCTCTCGGGCGGCCAGCAGCAGCGCGTGGCCATTGCCCGGGCCCTGGCCATCAAGCCCAAGCTGATGCTGTTCGACGAGCCCACGTCCGCGCTCGACCCCGAATTGCGTCATGAAGTGCTGAAGGTGATGCGGGATCTGGCCGAAGAAGGGATGACCATGGTGGTCGTCACGCACGAGATGGAGTTCGCGCGCAGGGTAGGCAGCCGGCTGATTTTCATCGACGGGGGCAAGGTGGCTCATGACGGGCCGCCCGCCGAGTTGCTGTCCAACCCGCCGAGCCAGCGCCTGCGCGATTTCCTGCAGCACGTGGCGTAAAGGCGCAAAGGCCGCGGCGTACGCGGCTAGCCCTTCACGCGCACGATTTTCTGTACCTGGGGCACATGCCGGATGGCGCGGATGACTTGCGCCAGATGCTTGCGGCTGTCGACCTGGATGGTCAGGTGCAGCGACACGGTAGACACGGCATCGTCGTGCATGGTGATCTGCACGATATTGGCGTCGGCCGCCGTGACTTCCGCAGCCAGCCTGCCCAGCACGCCGCGCTCATTGCGGGTGATGACGTCGAGCCGCGTTGAAAGGTGCTTGGCGGTCTGAGAGTCCCATGCCACCCCGACCCAGCGTTCGGGTTCGCGCGAGCGCTGGCGCACGGCGATCGGGCAGTCGGCGGTATGCACCACCAGCCCGTGGCCCAGGCGCAGGCCGCCCACGATGGGGTCGCCCGGCAGGGGGCCACAGCATGGCGCCAGTTGCACGGCCTGGCCTTCGTTGCCCTGGATCAGAATTGGCGCGCTGCGCGCAGAGGTTATTTCGTCTACGTCGGCGGCAGTGGTGGCCACCAGTTGGTGCTCGGGCGCAAAGCGCCGCGCCACCACCGTGGCCAGCCGCTTGCCCAGCCCGATGTCGGCCAGGATCTCGTCGCGCGAACTCGCGCCCGTACTGCGCGCCAGCTTTTGCCAGGTGGGGTCGTCGGCGGCCGGCAGTTCCAGGTGCAGTTCCTGCAGGGCCTGCTCGAGCAGGCGTTCGCCGAACGCCACGGACTCTTCGTACTTGACCGTGCGCAGGTAATGGCGGATTTCCGAACGCGCGCGGCCGGTGCGCACGTAATTGAGCCACTGGGCATTGGGGCGGGAAGCAGGCGAGGTGATGATCTCGACTGCGTCGCCACTGCTCAGCTCGGTGCGCAGCGGAACGAATTCGTTGTTGACCTTGGCCGCCACGGCCTGGTTGCCGATATCGGTATGGATGGCATACGCGAAATCAACCGGCGTGGCGCCACGCGGCAGCGAGATGATCTTGCCGCGCGGGGTGAATACATAGACGGCATCCGGGAACAAGTCGACCTTGACGTGCTCGAGGAATTCGCCGGAATCGCCGGTCTGGCTCTGGATGTCGAGCAGCGACTGCAGCCACTGGTGCGTGCGCTTCTGAAGGTCGTTGAGCGACACGTCGGCGCTTTTGTACAGCCAGTGCGACGCCACGCCTTCTTCGGCAATGTGATGCATGTCGCGCGTGCGGAACTGGAATTCCACGGGCGTGCCGTACGGCCCCACCAGCGTGGTGTGCAGCGACTGGTAGCCGTTGACCTTGGGAATGGCGATGTAGTCTTTGAACTTGCCCGGCACCGGCCGGTACAGCTGGTGCAGCGTGCCCAGGGCCAGGTAGCACTCGGGCAGCGTGTGCACGATGACCCGAAAACCGTAGATGTCGAGCACTTCGGAAAACGACTTTTTCTGCTCGACCATCTTGGAATAGATGCCGTACAGCGTTTTTTCGCGCCCTGTAACCTCGGCTTCGATGCCGGCGGCGGGCAGGGCGGCGCATACCGCGTCGCCGATCTTGCTGATGACTTCGCGGCGGTTGCCGCGCGCGGCCAGCACTGCCTTGTACAGTACTTGGTAGCGGTTGGGATACATGGCCGCGAAACACAAGTCCTGCAGTTCGCGAAACAACACGTTCAGGCCCAGGCGGTTTGCGATGGGCGCGTAGATTTCCAGTGTTTCGCGGGCGATGCGGCGGCGCTTTGCCGGATTGACTGCATCCAGCGTGCGCATGTTGTGCAGGCGATCGGCCAGCTTGATGAGGATGACGCGCACGTCGCGCGCCATGGCCAGGAGCATCTTGCGAAAGCTCTCGGCCTGCTGCTCGGCCTTGGTGGCGAAATCGAGCCGGTCGAGCTTGGACAGGCCATCTACGAGTTCGGCGACTTCGGGGCCGAACTTTTCTGCCAGTTCCTGCTTGGTGACGCCCTGGTCTTCAATGACGTCGTGCAACAGCGCGGCCGAGAGTGCGTTGGCGTCGAGCTTCCAGCCTGCGCAGATTTCGGTGACCGCGATGGGGTGCGATATATAAGGAGACCCGCTGGCCCGGAATTGCCCCAGGTGCGCCTGGTCGGCATAGCGGTACGCCTCGCGCACCCGTTCGACATCTTTTTTGTCGAGATAGCCCGAGATGATTTCGGTAAGCGGCGCCAGCGAGGCGACGGGCGACGAACCCGCCGCAGCGTCGTCGGGCGCATCCGCAGGCGCGGTCCGGGCAGCCGGTGTGCCTTTTTTGCCGGGGCGCCGCCCCAGCCGGGACCCTGCGCGCAATGCCGCGAGCAGGCCCGTGGAAGCATACTTCAGCCGGGGAAAAGCCATGTTGCCGCCCCCTGGCCTCGATCAGGTCGGGACTTTACGCAGCATTTCCAGGCCGGTGTGGCCGCCGGCGATTTCGCGCAGGGCGGTGACGGTGGGCTTGTCTTTGCTGTCGATGCGCGGGGCATGGCCTTGCGCCAGTTCGCGGGCGCGATAGGTGGCCGCCAGCGTCAGCTTGAAGCGGTTGGGAATCTGGTTCAGACAGTCTTCGACGGTAATTCGGGCCATGGATTGCACCTGGAACGTTTTCTGGAAATGAGTAAGTCGCTTCAGTGCGCCGCCGGAATGCCCAACTGGGCGAACAGGGGCGCGTGGCGGACCGCCTGAGACGAAAAACGTAGCCGGGCGGCGCTGATGATCTGCGAAAGTTCCGCCAAGGCTACGCTAAATTCTTGATTAATAATAACATATTCGCATTCCGGCGCGTGAGCGATTTCGCCGCCCGCCGCCAGCAGGCGGCGCGCTATCACCGAGGGGGCGTCCTGGCCCCGCGCCTTCAGGCGATTTTCGAGTTCTTCGATTGACGGAGGCAGGATGAAGATGCCGATGGCCTGCGGATATTGCTGGCGAACCTGGCGCGCGCCCTGCCAGTCGATTTCGAGCAGCACGTCTTTGCCCGCACGGGTGGACTGCTCGATCAAGTCGCGCGGCGTGCCGTAGAAGTTGCCATGGACTTCTGCCCATTCCAGCAACTGGTGGTCGCGACGCAGTGTTTCGAACTGCTCGACGGAAATGAACCGGTATTCCCGTCCGTCGACCTCGCCCTGGCGAGGCGCGCGCGTGGTGCACGACACGGACAGGACCAGGGACTTGTCGCTGTCGAGCAGCGCCCTGACCAGGCTGGACTTGCCGGCGCCGCTGGGGGCCACGACCATGAAAACGTTGCCGGGGTGTTCGGACATGAGTAGGAAGGCAGACAGATAAGAGGCGAAGAATAGCAAACCATGCCGGCGACAGGGCGATCGCGCCTGTGGGCGGCAACCCAAATATTATAGGCAGTGCCCGGGCCGCCCGGCCGGGGCCGGTCAAGGGCGCTTGCAATCCTGCGCCGCCAATTGCGTTAGGATTGCGCGGTTCCTTCATAGGGAGAAACTGATGCAGTCGAATGAACACTCGGGCGCACGCGTCGCCTTGGTAACCGGCGCCGGCACAGGCATCGGCCGCGCCGTGGCGTTGGAATTCCTGGCCCAGGGCTATCGCGTCGTGCTGGCGGGCCGCCGCCGCGAATTGCTGGAGCAGACCCGCACAGCGGCGGGCGACGATGGCGTACGGGCGCTGGTGGTGCCCGCCGATGTCTGCGACGAGCAGGCAGTGCGCCAGTTGTTCGATGAAACCCAGCGGGCCTACGGCCGCCTGGATGTACTGTTCAACAACGCCGGCCGCAACGCTCCGGCCGTGCCTATCGAAGACCTGCCCGTCGATACCTGGCGTGAAGTGGTCGACGTCAACCTGACCGGCATGTTCCTGTGCGCGCAAGCCGCCATCCGGCTCATGAAGGCGCAACAGCCCCAGGGCGGCCGCATCATCAACAATGGTTCGATCTCGGCGCACGCGCCGCGGCCGTTCTCGATCGCCTATACGGCGACCAAGCATGCCGTCACCGGGCTGACCAAGTCGATTTCGCTGGATTGCCGCAGCTATGGCATCGCCTGCGGGCAGATCGATATCGGCAATGCCGCCACCGACATGACGCAGCGCATGGCCGAGGGCATCCTGCAGGCCGACGGCGCCAAGCGGGTGGAGCCGCGCATGGACGTCGCGCACGTGGCGCAGGCGGTGCTGTCGATGGCCAGCCTGCCGCTGGACGCCAACGTGCAATTCATGACCATCATGGCGACCAACATGCCGTTCGTGGGCCGCGGCTGACCTTGCGGTAGCCCGCGCAACAAAACCCCCGCAAGCGCTGCCGCCTGCGGGGGTTTTTGCTGGAAGCGCCGGTCAGGCGGCGCAGCTTATATAGACGCGAACCACAGCGCGCCAAACATGACCACACCGGAACCCACCAGGGTCACCATGGTGTAGCCCAGGATGTCGCGCATCTTCAGGCCCGCGATGGCCAGGATGGGCAGGGCCCAGAAGGGCTGCAGCATGTTGGTCCACTGGTCGCCATAGGCCACGGCCATGATGGCGATGGCCGGATCCACGTTCAGCTGGCGGGCGGCCTCGAGCATGATGGGGCCTTGCACGGCGAACTGGCCGCCGCCGGACGGCACGAAGAAGTTCACGATGCCGGCCGACAGGAAGGCCAGCATGCCGAAGGTCTGCTGCGTCGAGATCGCGACGAATGCATCCGAGAACAGGGCGATCAGGCCGCTGTGCTGCATGATGCCCAGGATACCGGCGTACAGCGGGAACTGCAGCAGAATTTCGCCCACGCTGGATGCCGCGTTGCGCGTCAGGTGGATGAGCTCAAACACGTTCTTGGTAAAGAGCAGCACCAGGGCCAGCAGCGACCAGTTGACGATGTCCAGCGTAATGGTGCCGCCGCGCGAGAAGTGGATGACCAGGTATGCCACCAGCGCCAGGCCGAAGAGGAACACCAGGATGCGCGAGGCGTCGATGCGGTCGCCCGGCGTGACGACTTCGTACTTCGCTTCGCTGAGCTCTTCGGAACCGACGTCGGCAGGCAGCTCGTACACGCGCGATTCGTCTTTGGGGGCGACCAGCCAGAACAGCACGGCGCACACGATCATGGTCAACGCCACGGCGGCCAGGTTCCACGGCGCGAAGATGGTTTCCGACACCGGGATGGTGGTGCCGCCCAGCGCCTTGGCCAGGAACGAGCCTTCGGTGGCGGCCGTGAGCGGGCCGGAGCCCGAATAACCCATGTGCCAGACGATGAACCCCGAATACCCGGCGGCCACCAGCAGCGGAAAATGCAGCTTGATGCCGCGCTCGCGGCCCTGCACGGCGACTTCGCGGGCCAGCACGGCGCCCGCGATCAGGCCCAGGCCCCAGATGAAGAAGCAGAGCACAGCGCTGATGACGAACACGAACATGTAGGCGGCTGCCGGGCTCGAAGGAACGCGCGCCAGGGCGATGAGCACCTTGCGGACAGGGCCCGTGTTGGCAAGGATGTGGCCGAGCAGCAGAATCAGACACATCTGCGTCATGAACGCCAGGATGCCTGACAGGCCGTTGCCCCAGAACCGGACGATGTCGGTCGGCGCGGTGTCGGTCCAGAACAGCGCCATGATGGCCACGATAAGGGTCAGGGCCATGGCGAAGGTCATCGCCGACGGGATCCACCGTTCCAGAAAGTTGTTGATCGGGCCCATCAGTCCGGAAGACCGGGCGCCCGCGTGGTTGCTATGTTGAGACATGTGCGTGCCTTGTGATTATTGAAGTACCTAAATTCACTGCGGAACCGGAGGATAATCGATTCCGCTCCCCTGTTTGTGAACCGTCGCTGCAGCGGCTAGCCCTCCTTTAATGGTCAATACGACTGTAGACGGCAGGTTTTCGGATGTTCTCGTTGCTTGCCGCCCTTCAAATATCCAGCACCAGGTCGCTGGCTGGCACGGCCTGGCAGGTCAGGCATACCGTTGCGTCCTCGGGTTCTTCGCCGTGCAGGTGGCGCACCTGTCCGGAAACAATGGTTACCGCACAGCTTTCGCACTGCCCCACGCGGCAACCGCTGGGCATCGTCAGCCCCAGGCTTTCGCCAAACCCAAGCAGAGTGCCGCGGTCGGCGGTCCAGTCGGCCTGGATGTCGCCCGAGCGGCTGAAGCGGACCCGGTGCCGCGCGGCATCGTCCGCATCGACGGCGGGCGGCGAGCGGAAAATCTCGCTGAATATGTCGAACGCGGGTACGCCCCGTGCGCACAGGCCTTCGCGCAGGCTGTCCATCATGGCGGGCGGGCCGCACATGTAGAAGCGCGCGCGGGCGGCGATCAGCGCATCGGACACCACATGGGCGCCCAACAGGCGGGCGGGGTCGCCGCCGTCGCCAGGCTGGCCGAAATAATCCCGGATGGTCAGGCCGGGCAATTGTGCCCCAAGCTCGCGCAATCGAGCGTCGTATGCCTTGGTGCGTGCGCTGCGGTTGGCATAGTGCAGCCAGACTGCGGGCGGGTCTTGCGCATCCAGCAGTGATTCAAGGTATGAAAGAAACGGCGTAATGCCGATGCCGCCGGCAAACAGCACGACGGGCTGGGGCGATTGTTCGGGAAGAATGAACGTTCCCGCGGGGGCCGCCACCCCGATGCGCATGCCGGCGCGGGCATGGGCATGCAGAAATCCCGACATCGCGCCTTCCCAGGCTTGCCCGGTACCGTCCCGGCCACGCTGGTGGCGCACCGCAATGCGGTACTCGCGCCGCGAGCGCAGGCGGGCCGGGCCGATCAGCGAATAACTGCGCTGCAGGGCGCCGCCGTTTTCGATCGGCACTTCGATGGTGATATGTTGGCCCGGGCGGTAATCCGGCAGGGCGCCGCCGTCTTGCGGGGCCAGGGCGAGTTCCAGCACGCCATCGGCCACGCGGTTCGCGGCGGCCACGGCGAACTCGCGCTGGCCGGCCCAGCGGCGTTGCGTCACGTCGAACGCGGCATCGCGCTCGATATTGCAAGGGAACTGGCGCATGGGCACCGATCCGCTGATCGGGTCTACGCGCTGGGCCGAGATCAGCCCGTTGTAGTTGCTGTTGTCGTCCCCGCGGACATCGTAGCCGGGCTCGCCAAGTTCCGGGCAGGCCTGCCACCATCCCACTTCGGCGTAGACCACATCCTTGCTCAGATAGGGGTCCACCTCCGCCACGAAGCGCGCGGAGCCGGCCGGCGTGGTGACGCGAACCCAATCGCCGGCCTCGATGCCTTTTTCCGCCGCCAGTTGCGGGTTGAGCACCGCTTGCGGCTGCCTTGACCGCTTGCGCAGCGAGGGCAGGGCGCGATGCTGGCTGTGGCAGAAGTTGCCGTTCTTGCGCGACGTAATGGTCAGCGGATAGGCGGCGCGATCCTCGCCTGCCGCCGCCAGCAGGTTGTCATGGGCGGGTAGCGGGTCGTACCCATGGCGCAGCAGCAGTTCCGAATACAGTTCAACGCGCCGGGTCTGGGTGTCGAAGCCGGTTACGGGGCTGCCCTGGGCGTCATCGGATGCGCCAGCGCGAGGCCGGCCATATTTGCGGTCGTGATGGACCATCGGCACGCGCAGGCTGCCGTCCGGAGTGCCGCGCAAGTCTGCCACGGTGATGCCCAGCGGCGCCAGTTGGTGGTTCCATGCCCGGTCCAGTTCGCCGTCGAAGAACATGGATTGCATGCCCAGGCGGCACGCCAGGCTGAACACAATGTCGTTATCCGAACGGGATTCGCCGCGCGGCGTCACCATGCGCGGACGCAACTGTACGCGTTCCTGGGCGGCATGGGTGATCTCGAAACCGATGCGCAGGCCTTCGCGCTCCCATGGTGTGTTGACCGGCAGCAGAATATCCGCGTAGCGGGCCGTAGGGGTCTCGAACAGATCGCAATGTACGTGGAATTCCAGTTCGCGCAGCGCGGCCTGTGCCATTTCCACATCGGCTTGCGACGCCAGCTGGTTGGTGCCGAAGCCCATGAAGGCCCGCACACGGTAGGGCTGGCCGGTAAGAATGGCCTGGTACAAGTCACGTGCGATCACCCAACCCATGGCGGCCGGGCCTAGCGGCCGCTGCGGCAGGCCCAGCGCCTTGACTCGTTGCGCGGCAGGGATGAGGTCGAGCCCGTTGACGGGGTTGGTCGCCGGCTTGGGATAGAGGCGGTTCGCGCCGGGTGTGTCGAAGCAGCCCGTCAGCGCATACAGCACGGCGATGGCGCGGTCCGTCTGGGTGGCGTTGGTGCTCTGGGCGACGCCCGACCACGAGTGGTACGCGATGGCCGGGCTTTGTGCGATGAGATCGGCCGCAGCCAGCAAGCTCGCAGCCGTCACGCCCGTCACCGCTTCGACGTGTACGGGCGTGTACTGTGCGCAGCGTTGGGCCAGGGCCTGCAGCACGGTATGGCAGCGTACGGGTTGCCCGTCGATCTCGACGATGTATTCACCTTCCAGGGCGAATGATCCGGCGCCTTGCGTGCCGGCAGAATACTCGGTGTTGTAGGGTGCTGGGCCTTGGCCGTCCAGGTTCCAGGCCACCCAGGCTTGCGGCGTGGGGCAGTGCGGCCAGATGTCGCCGGCGCGCACCAGCCTGCCGGTATCCGCCCGAACCAGCAGCGGCGCATTGGTCCAGTCGCGCACAAATGCCCGGTTATAGCGACCGGTGGACAATAATTGGTGGGCCAATCCGAGCGCCAGCGCGGCATCCGTGCCTGGCCTGACCGGCAGCCACGCGTCGGCCTGCGCGGCCAGCGCCGTGCGCTGTGGGTCTACCACCAGCAGGCGCGCTCCGGCGCGCCGTCCTTCGCCGATGGCGTTGGCCTGTGCGAGCCAGGTATTGGTCGGGTTGTGGCCCCACAGCATGATCAGGTCGGCATTGGCGTAGTCCGCCACCGGGATGCCGCAGCCGAAGGTGAACGCGTGCGCGTGGTCTTTGTGCCAGTTGCAGACTTCCGTGCCGTAGGCAATGTTGGGGCTGCCGAAGGCGCGCACGAAGCGCTCGATCCAGTCGATACTGTCGGACAAAGGCGTGCCGCTGGGGGTGGTGACCCCGAAGGCCACGGCCTCGGCGCCGCTTTCTTCTCTTATCTTGCCAAAGCGGGTGGCGATTTCGTCCAGCGCCTCATCCCAACTGATACGTTGCCAGCCCGGGTCGGCCGCCCCTTTGGGCGCCGTGCGCCGCATGGGATGCAGAATGCGATGCGGGCTGTGCACCAGTTCGGGCGCGGCGCGGCCCTTGGGGCACGTTGCGCTGCCGGTGGGATGCCGGGGGTCGGCCTGGACGCGGACTAGCGAATCGCCGCGAACCGTGTTCAACGTCCCGCAGCGCGAACGGCATAGCGTACAGAAGCCGCTGATTTGCGCGGACATAGTGATGCACCCCCTGGTCTTATAACTACGGCCCGTATCCTAAGAGATCTATCGAAGTATTGCTAATATATATTATGTAAGATGCAATATAGATAACATGTATATTTAAGGCGGGAAAGATGCAGCTGACGCTACGGCAATTCGAGTACTTTCTCGCGCTGGCTGAGACGGGGCAGGTTTCCAAGGCGGCCCTGCGGTGCAACGTGTCGCAGTCTTCGGTAACGGTGGCATTGCGCGCCATGGAACAGACACTGGGCGTATCGCTGTTCGTGCGGCATGCCAAGGGGTTGCGCCTGACCGAAACGGGCGAGCGGTTCGTGTCGCACGCGCGCAATGTCACAAATGCGGCTTCCCGGGCAATCCAGGACATACGCGCGGCGCCCAGCGAACTGAGCGGCCGCCTGCGGATCGGCGTGACCGAAACCATCTCGGCGTACCTGGTGCCCAGCGTGCTGTCCACGGCAGAACAGTATTTTCCGCATCTGCACATCCAGATGATCGAGAGCGACCGCCCCAGCATCGAAGGCGCTTTGCTGGACGGCAGCATCGACCTTGCGCTGCTGATCGTGTCCAACCTGACCGAGCGTGACGAACTGGAATACGACATCATGCTCAAGTCGCCCAGGCGGCTCTGGACACATCCGGACCACCCCTTGCAGCAGCGGTCCAAAGTCAGCCTGCATGATGTGGCCCAGTATGACTACATCCTGCTGGACATGGACGAGCATATCCACACCATGGAACGGTACTGGCGCCGGCACCAGCTGCGGCCCAATGTCTATTTCCAGAGCAAGTCGCTGGAAGCCGTGCGCAGCCTGGTTGCGTTCCAGAAGGGGGTGGCGATTCTGTCCGACCTGGTGTACCGCCCCTGGTCGCTGGAAGGGCGGCGGATCGTCCGCTGCAACGTCAGTGAGGTCGTGCCCACGATGGATATCGGCGCGGTATGGCGCAAGGGTACGCAGCGTTGCAAGAATCGCGAGATCGTCCTGCGGTTCCTGCACGCGTCGATCAAGGCGATGACGCAGGAATAAGGTGCCAGGCGCGCCCCTAGCCGGGGCTGGCCGGATGTCAGTGCGCCTGGTCTGCGGAAGCCAGCAATTGGCCCTGCGGCCCGCCGGCCGGCGCCGTGTCCAGGTAGCGGCGCGCCGCGACGTAATTGCGCGACCAATAACGGTTGTCCAGGCTGTCGATGCGAACCTTGGCCCCGCGCGTGGGGGCATGCACGAACTGGTTCTGGCCGATGTAGATGCCTACGTGCGACACGCCGCCGCGCCGCCGGGTGGTGAAAAACACCAGGTCCCCGGGTTGCAGCTGTTTTTTGCTGACGGCCGTGCCGGCCCGGCGTTGGGCGCGAGCGGTGCGCGGCAATTCCACCCCGGCGATCTCGCGATACACAAATTGGGTCAGGCCGCTGCAATCAAAGCCGTCCTCGGGGTCGTCGCCGCCCCATACGTAGGGCGTGCCCAGGGTGTCCAGGCCCGCACGCACGACCATTTCGGACAACGACGGAACAGTCAGCGGGTCGAACAGGCGCAACCCTTGCAAAGAGGCGATGGCGTCTGTAACGATGGAGGCTTGAGCGGGGGGGGACCAGGACAGGCTGATCGCAAGAAGAGGAGCAGCCAGGAGTGAGGGTAGGTACGGACGGACTTTTCGCGTCGGTGGAGTCATTGCGACACTTCAGATTGCGGAGTGGGCGGAATGGCTGACTGCGTCAGGCCGGCAGATGTGGCGTTATTGCAACGGGCACGCGGCATTTTAACGTATTGACGTTTTTTTGCATTGTGGGGTTATTACTAGGGAAATGCATGCAAATGCCGGCAGCTTGCAGCTTGCTCAAAGCGGCAATGCGCTTGCGGCATAATCGACCACAGGCCGCCCGAGCTTGGTTTTCACCCAGGATGCACATATGACAGTTGACTTTTCAGCCGCTTTTGTCCAACGCCCCGAGCCCCTGGCCTTCGAGCCCTTTCACGACGCGCGGGCGGCCGTGAACAGGCTCATCGAGATCTACGCCCGCAATACCGCCCATATCCGCGCCGCCTTCCAGGACGTAGTCAACGGGCGTGACCTGGCTGGCCCCGCCCGGGCCTGCTATCCGGCCATACGCCTTGCGGTGGCTACCTACGACCCCATCGATACCCGGCTGTCGTTCGGCCACGTCGCCGAACCGGGGGTGTACCAGACCACGGTGACGCAGCCGGACCTGTTTCGCGATTATCTGGTGGAGCAGATAGGGCTGCTATTGCAGAACCATGGTGTGCCCGTAGAGGTAGGGGAATCCGACACGCCCATCCCTTTGCATTTTGCCTTTCCTGAAGGGGCATATGTTGAAGGCGAGCGACTGGAAAGCTTGCGCCGGCCCTTGCGAGACGTGTTCGACGTGCCCGACCTGGCCGTCACCGACGACGCAATCGTCAATGGATCCTGGCGGGGCAGGCATGGCGAGCCGCGCCCGCTGGCGCCGTTCACCGCAACGCGGGTGGATTATTCCCTGCACCGCCTGCAGCACTACACGGCCACCGCGCCGTCGTTCTTTCAGAACTTCGTGCTGTTCACCAACTATCAGTTCTATGTAGATGAGTTCTGCGCGCGGGCCCGCGCCTTGATGGCCAGCGGCAGCGGCGACTATGACGCGCTGGTCGAGCCCGGCAACCGCGTCACCCATCGGGGCGATACCACCGCGCAGTCGCCCCCTGGCGCCGCCCCGCGGCTACCGCAGATGCCGGCTTATCACCTGGTGCGGCCCAACCACTCGGGAATTACGTTGGTGAACATCGGGGTGGGGCCTTCCAACGCCAAGACCATCACGGATCACATTGCGGTGCTGCGCCCCCATGCCTGGCTGATGCTGGGCCATTGCGCCGGCCTGCGCGATTCGCAGCGGCTTGGCGATTATGTGCTGGCGCACGGCTACGTGCGGGAAGATCACGTGCTCGATGACGACCTGCCCACCTGGGTGCCGGTTCCTCCGCTGGCAGAGGTGCAGGTGGCGCTGGAACAGGCTGTGGAAGAGGTGGCCGGGCTGTCGGGCTGGGAACTCAAGCGCATCATGCGCACCGGCACCGTGGCCAGTATCGATAACCGCAATTGGGAACTGCGCGACCACGATGAACTGGTGCAGCGCTTTACCCAGTCCCGCGCGATTGCGCTGGACATGGAATCGGCCACTATCGCCGCCAATGGTTTCCGGTTCCGGGTGCCATACGGCACGCTGTTGTGCGTGTCGGACAAACCGCTGCATGGCGAGCTGAAGCTTCCCGGCATGGCCAGCGCGTTCTATCGCAACCAGGTGAACCAGCATCTCGAGATCGGGATTCGCGCGTTGGAGCGACTGCGCGACATGCCCCCGGAGCGCCTGCACTCGCGCAAGCTTCGCACCTTCATGGAGACGGCATTTCAGTAACAGTAATAAAGTAGTGAAATTCGATTTTCCACTACTTTAATGCCATTTTATTACCACGATCCCCACGCAGATGGTAATATAGTAGTGAACTCATAAGAAATACTACTTTATTGCCATGATCACTCTGCCAGAAATCGCCAGTATCCTGCGGGCGCGGCTGCGGGAGCAGGGCATGACGCAGGCATCCCTGCGTGACGCGGCCGGCATCGCCCAGCGCACACTGACCAATGTGCTCAGCGGTGATCAGGATTTCAAGGTAAGCACGCTGCTTGCCTTGGCCGATCGGCTGGGCCTGGAACTGCTGCTGGTGCCCAAGGGCGCCGCGCCTGCAGTGCAGGCCGGCGAGCCGGCGCCGCCCAGAGTGCCTACCCGGATCGAACTGGCGCGCCGCTCGGTGACAAAGGCATCGCAATGAACGTCCAGGCGCTCGCGATTTTCATTGGTTCGTTGCGGGTGGGCGTGCTGTTCCAGTACCGGATGCCCGGCGCCGAGGTCATCACCCGTTTTGTCGCCGATGACGCCTACGCGCGCGGCATCGACGTCCCGGTGCTGTCGGCCGCCTATCTGGCTGCGTCGCCGCAAGACCAGGCTGCGTTCTGGGCCGACGTGCGCAGCGTGCCGCTGAACGGACGCCATTCGCCGCAGAACGGCTGGCTGCTGCCGGCATTTTTCCAGAACCTGCTGCCCGAAGGCGTGTTCCGCGATCACGTGGCGCGTATCCGCGGATGCGACCCCCAAGACCATTTCGAAATGCTGGCGGCCTGCGGGGGTGACTTGCCCGGCAACGTATACGCACGGCCTGTCGAACTGTCGCGCGACGCCCTGGCGCATTACGTCACGCAAGACCAGGACGCGCTCGAAATGACGGTTACCGCCGACCCCATGGAACAGGGCGTGTCACTGTCGGGGGTGCAGCCCAAGTTGGGCGTCATCAAGCAGGGGGAACGCTACGTGGGCCGCACGCGCGACCATGACACTCACATCATCGCCAAGCTGCCCGTGGTGGGCCAGCCGCTGCTGCCAGAGCTGGAGGCCCTGTCGCTGGCGCTGGCGCGGGCGGCCGGCGTCCAGGTCTGCCAGGCGTATCTCGAGCCTCTGGCGAGCCTCGCGGTCGAGCACGGTTATGACCTGGGCGAGGCCGACGCCCGGACGCAGTTCCTGGCCGTGGTGCGCTACGACCGCCAACCTGGCCATCGCATCCATTGCGAGGATTTCGCGCAGATTCTGGGGGCGATGCCCGAAGAAAAGTACCGCGCGGCCAGTTATCTCGACGTGGCCGCCGTCATGCTGGCCTTCGAATCGATGGGCGAATCTGCCGTGCATGAACTGCTGCGCCGCATGGTCGTCAACGAGATGCTGGGCAACCCGGACATGCACCTGAAGAACCTGGGCGTGGTATATGGCGACGGCGAGACACCCCAACTGGCGCCCGCCTACGATATCGTCGGCTACGCGGCCTATTACCCCTGCCAGGGCCACGCGCTGCACATCATGCCACCAGACATGCTGCCGCGCGCCAGGGCGGGGCAACCGGGCGGCGCAAAACCGGGCCTTTCGCCGGCGATATTGCGCGCTTTCTGCGCAAGCCTGGGCATTCCTGAAAAGCCTGCGGCCAGGGCCGTGGCCGATTGCGTCAGGGCGGCCTGCGACCGCTGGCCCGGCCTGATCGGCGACTCGCCGCTCACACCCAGGCAGCGGCAGAACCTGCTGGACCACTTTCTAGCGCATCCCATGGTGCAGTCCGCGCGGCGCGCGGCAGCCAGGCCGCGCAACTAGCACCCCTGCGCGATGCCTGTCAGGGCAGCAGCATGACGCGCACCGGTTCAAAGCCGGCGCGCTTTTTCCAGGTCAGCAGGCCCGGCCCGCCGTGTTCCAGGGCCCCGTACCAGACTGCGCGCACGCCCGCTGCGCACGGTTCGGCCGCGTCAAGCAGCCAGTTCACGATGGCGGCATGCATGAAGGGCATGACGCCATGCGGCAGATGGTCTTTGTGGCCCATGATGTCCAGGTAATGCACCACGTCAGCGCACCGGGTCAGCTTCACATACGCGACCAGCCGGCGGTCGGTGCGCAGTGCGCCGTTGTGATGGCCTGGCTCGGGCAGAAACACGCCCCACCAGGTGGTCCAATGCGTCGCGCAAGCCGGGACGGGAACGGGCATGGGGCCCGAGGCGGGCGAGGCAATGTGCGCCGGCTTGAGCAGCCAGCGCGCCAGCACGGGGCCGCCGCTGCGTACGGCCATTGAGGTTTTCACGGCATGTACATCATGCACGTGCATGGGCAGAGCAAACCGTTCGGCCAGGTAGCCCAGGCGTTGGGCATGGCGGATTTTGGGCAGGGTGCGTCGTGAACGTTGGCGCAGCAGGGCTTCGAAGCCGGCCCGTGAGCCGCACCGCGACAGATCCAGCATCATGGGAGCCGCCCGCGATGCGCCGGCTGTGATGGGCTCGTCGGCCGTGCGCATGTCGTAACGCCGTGCCACTCGCAAGAAGCGGCGCAAGGCCTGCTGCGCGGCCTTGCCGTGGGCCATCCGGGCACGAACGGCCAGGGGCAGCACCGGCAGGGGCAGTTCGGCCGGCCAGCCGCGTAGTCTTGCCGGCTTGCGCAGGCGCGTCAGCACCGGGTCGACCGCCCGGTAATAGGCGGCCATCAGCAGGTCGAAAGGAGTCATCGCGGCAAAGACAGGGTTGCCCAGCAGTCAGCATCGTAATCTATAGCCGGGTCCATGCTGTGCCGCAGGCCGGTGCCTGTTCCGGAGCGCCGTGGTTCCTCTAAGATGACACGTTTCGCGGGATGGGGCGCGCCATGGAATTGCGGCAATTGGAACTCTTCATCGGCATTGCCGAGGCTGGGGCGTATTCGCGGGCGGCGATGCGCATGTCGATCAGCCAGCCGATTCTCAGCCGGCAGATCAGGGCGCTGGAAGATGAGCTGGGCGTGGCGCTGTTCCATCGCACCGGCCGAGGGGTCACATTGACACAGGCGGGCGCCTTGCTTGAGCAATATGCGCGCGGCCTGGTCGATACGGCCCGCGATGCGGCCGTCGCCGTCAAGGCCCTGGGCGGTGCGCCCACCGGGCCGGTGGTGCTGGGCATGCCGGCCTCCATATCGACCGTGCTGTCCGTGTCGTTGATCGAAGCGTTCCGGCGCGCATTTCCGGGCATGTCGCTGAAGTTCATGGAAGGCTACAGCGGCCATGTGCTCGAATGGCTGGCGGCGGGCCGCACCGACATTTCGGTGCTGTACGATGCGCCGCGACTCGGCATCCCGACCCTGCCCACAGAGGCTTTGCTGACCGACGAACTCTTCTTGCTGGGGCCGGCCGGCGATCCGGCGGGCGTGGGCGCGGGCCCCGTGCCGGCGGCACGGCTGAGCCGCATTCCCATGATCCTGCCCAGCCGGCCGCACGGTATACGTGTGCTGGTCGACGAGTCGCTCGCCAGTATCGGGCTGACGCCCAACGTGGAACTGGAAATCGACGCCATGCATTCCATGCTGCGCCTGGTGGAAAGCGGCCTGGGCTACGCCGTCCTGTCGTATGCATGCGTGGCTTCGCAGATCGCGCAACGACGCATGCGTATCTGGCGCATCGTGCAGCCCACCATCACCCGGTCGCTGGTGATCGCCACCTCGACACAGCGGCCTTCGACCCACGCAGTGCGCGCGCTGGGCACCATCCTGCGTCGCCAGATCCAGGATCTCGTCGAGCAAGGACGCTGGACCCCCGATCCCGCCGTGTTTTCCTGAAGCACGGCGCCGACACGGCGGGGGCCGAGGCCGGCCGTACTCAACTGCCGCCGCGCGCCCGGATGGGCACGCCGCCCCAGGTTTCGAGCACCTTGGCCACGTGCGTGAAGTCGGCGTCGTCGCCGCAGAGCGCCGTGGTCAGCAGCAGCATTTCGCGCACCGCCGACCCCACCACCATGGGCACGCCGATGGCTTCGGATTCATCCACGCACAGGCGCACGTCTTTGTATGCCAGGCGGGCGGCGAATCCGATGTCGAAGGTGCCCGTCAGCACGGCCTTCGGGAACTTGTCTTGCGTGGCGGTATTGCGGCCCGACCCGGCATTGATGACGTCGAGCATCACCGCAGGGTCCAGGCCGGCCTTCACCCCCATGGCCATTGCCTCAGATGTAATGGCCACGGCCGCCGCCGACAGCAGGTTGTTCGCCAGCTTCATCGTCTGGCCCATGCCGGGCTCGGCACCCAGGTAGAACGCCGGACCGAAGTGCTTGAGCGTGGGCGCCAGCAGGTCGTAATGGCTGCGCTCGCAGGCGGCCATGACGGCCAGCGTGCCGCGCCGCGCGCCGCCCACGCCGCCGCTGACCGGGGCGTCGATATAAGTGATATTGCGCTCGGCCAGGCTGCGCGCCACCAGGCGGGCCGTGCGCGGCCCGATGGTGGATAAGTCCACCACGCGATTCACGCGCGTGCCGCCGATCACGCCGTCGGCGCCCAGCGTGACCTGCTGCACGATCTCCGGGGTGGGCAGACTCAGGAAAACCGTGTCGACGCTATCGCACAATTCGCGGATGCTGGCGCAGGGGCGCGCTCCGCGCTGGCGCAGCGCCTCGATGGCGGCGCCATTGCTGTCATAGACCGCCAGTGCGTAGCCGGCATCGAGCAGCCGGCCTGCCATGGGGCCCCCCATATTGCCCAGGCCGATAAAGCCATATGTAAAGTCAGGCATGACGTTTCCTTCTGTTTGCCGAGGGTAGGGCGGATTCAACGGGGGCGCAGGCCGATCTGCTGGGCCAGGTCTGCCACGCGCTTGGTGTCCTGGGCCAGCAGTTTCGCGAACGGGTCGGGGCCGCGTTGCGCGCTGGTGGGCGCCTGGGCGGCCAGCTGTTCGAGCCGGTCCTTGAATTCGGGGCTGTCTATCACTACCGACAATGCCTCGGCCAGCTTGTCGATGACGGGCCGCGGCGTACCCTTGGGCGCCACCACGCCGTTCCAGATCGCCAGGTCGAACTGCGGCAATCCGCCTTCGGCGAAGGTGGGAACGTCGGGCATTTGGGGCAGGCGCTGCGGCGTGGACACTGCCACCGCCCGCACGCGCCCGTCTTTGTGCAAGGGCATGATGGTCACCGTCTGGTCCAGCACGCCGTCGATGACCCCGGCCATCAGGTCAGTCAGCGCCGGGCCGGAGCCACGATACTGGATCAATTCGCCTTCCGACCCGGACAGATGCAGGAACATGCCCTCGGCCAGATGCGCGGTCGTGCCCGGCCCGCCGGACCCGAAATTCAGCCGGGGGGCAGACTTCATGCGGGTCAGCATGTCGGGCAGGGCCTTGATGCCGCTCTTGTTGCTGACCGCCAGCACCATCGGCACCGTGGCGACCGTGCTTACCGTGGCCAGGTCGCGCACCGGGTCGACCCCCGCGTCCGGATTCAGCAGAGGGATGATGGCCATCGACAAGTTGCTGAACATCAGGGTGTAGCCGTCCGGTTCGGACTTCATCAGCCGTTGCATGCCGATCAAGCCGCCGGCGCCGGTGGTGTTTTCGACCACCACCGGCTGCCCCAGCGTCTTCGACAGCGAATTGCCGATCAGCCGCGCCAGCGTGTCCAGCGTGCCGCCGGGCGCCACGCCGACAATCATCGTAATCGGGCGGGATGGAAATTCCTGCGCCCACGCCGCGCCGGCGATCAACAAGGTGGTCAGGCAACCTGCAAAAAAGCGCAACATGACGGGTCTCCTTGGTTTGTCTGTCGGCCCGCCGTTGGATGGCGCGGCGGGCAGCTGCCCTTCGGGGGGCTGCCCTGATACTAGCCAGCCAAGCGCCTGACAGTGCCCATGATGCCGACATACCAGCCTTGACATTTTGCGCATAGTAGGCGGGCACGCCATTTGCTCAATGCGCCGCACTATCTACTCATCGAGAGCGTCATGAAGCCGATCCGCAAAGCCGTTTTTCCCGTCGCGGGCATGGGCACCCGTTTTTTGCCGGCCACCAAGGCCATGCCTAAGGAAATGCTGCCCATCGTGGACAAGCCGCTGATTCAATATGCGGTCGAAGAGGCGGTGCAGGCCGGCATCACCGAGCTGATTTTTGTTACGGGGCGGAACAAGCGGGCCATCGAGGATCATTTCGACAGCGTTCCCGAGCTCGAGGCGGGGTTGCTGGCCAAGCACAAGACCGCATTGCTCGAAGCGGTGCGCAATGTCATCCCGCCGCACGTCACATGCATCTATACCCGCCAGCCGGCCCCGCTGGGGCTGGGCCACGCCGTGCTGTGCGCGCAGCACATCGTGGGAGACGAGCCGTTTGCGGTGCTATTGGCCGACGACCTGATCGACGCCGACGTGTCGGCCACCGCGCAGCTCATCGACGCTGCCCGCCGGCACGATGGCAGTGTGCTGGCCATCCAGAACGTGCCGCGCGACCAGACCGACAAGTACGGGATCATCTCGGGCCATCGTGTCGACGGGCGCACCACCCAGTTGCAGGACATCGTAGAAAAACCCCAACCCGCGCGCGCGCCCACCACGCTTGCCGTGGTCGGACGGTACGTGCTTGAACCGCGGATCTTCGACTTGTTGCGCGCCACCCAGGCTGGCGTGGGCGGAGAAATCCAGTTGACCGACGGCATCGCCCAATTACTGCGCGAGCGCAGCGTCTTCGGATATCGGTACGAAGGGGTGCGCTACGACTGCGGAAGCAAGGCGGGGTTCTTCCAGGCCACGATGGACCTGGGCCGCAAATACCATGGACTTGGCGTCACGGCGGATGAGGCCGCCCTGGCGATGGGCGACTGACCGAGCCGGTGGCTCAGCCAAGGGTATGCCAGCGCATCTCCAGTCCGGGAGCAGTCATGAAGCCTCGTACTCGTAGCGGCAAGCTCGAACGTGGCGGCCGCAGGCGGGCCGCTCGACAGAGCCGGCCGGAACCCAGGCAGGCGCGGCCGCAGTCTTCGGCGGCCCGCATGTTCGACCATTTCGCTACCGCGGTGGCGCGCGCCACCGGGTCGCCTATCGCTTTTGGCATGGCTGTCGCACTGATCGTACTGTGGGCGATCGCCGGCCCGTGGGCAGGGTTTTCGGAAGTCTGGCAGCTGGTGGTGAACACCGGCACCACGATCATCACCTTCCTGATGGTCTTCCTTATCCAGCAGAACCAGAACAAGGACAGCCGGGCGCTGCACGTCAAGTTGGACGAACTGCTGATGGCCCTGAAAGGGGCGAACGAGAAGCTAGTGGACATTGAAGAAATGGAAGAGGACGAACTCGACGAAGTGGTCGAGCGGTACCGCCAGCTGGCGCTGGCCGCGCGCAAACGCAAATCGCTCAAGTAGCGGCATGTCGCTTGCTGCGGCGATCACCTGCCAAGGAGACGACTATGCAAGTTTTTCCGTTTACACCCCGCTGTGCCGGGTTGTTGGCCGCGTGCCTGCTAGCCGTGCCTGTGGCGCTGGCCAGCCAGGCGCCCCTTGCGCCCGGCGCCGGTTCCACGGAGCCGGGTACGCACCCGATGCCAGACAGCAGCCGCATGCGCGATGGTGATTCGGCCACGCAGGCGCAGAGCGACTCAAACCCCAAGCGGCCCAGCGCGAGCCCCGGCGAGCGGCTGCGGCCGCCTACCCAGCCCGAGCAGCAGAAGCCCGTGCCGGCGCAGGCCGATCCCCAGCCGATGCCCGGCGGTCAGGGCCAGGTGAAATCGGGGCAACAGGGCCCCGACGGGAACGGGCAGATACCCGGCGGGCGCGCCGGCTCCGGCGGTCACAAACATGGTTCTGGCCGTTAGCCGCGCCTGCCGTCCGTGGCGAACCTTATGACAGGAGGCATCCCATGAATAACTTCACCCTCGTGCACCGAGAACCGGCTGGCCCGCCGGGCGTCCCGCCCGGCGAGCCCAACTGGCCCGGCCAGCCCGCTCCGGAGGAACCCACGCCGGATACGCACCCCCCGCCTTACGACCCCGATCGCGTTCCCGGAACGCCCCAGGGCCCCAACCCGTCATCCCCCGACGGAATCGATATCGCCTGACTGCGAAGGTTCCGGGCTGCCCCCCTCTTTATTCCATCACTTTAGTAATCCAGGAATAAAACGACTGCGCTAAATGGGATAGGGCGAATATTGCGGTTATTTCATGCTTAGAATGACTGCATGTAATATGAATTTGCATTTGTTTGCTTTCAACGCGCATATAGACGCAAATTCAGGAGGATTAATCTATTCCCTGTTGCACATAATGACCCACTCTTCCGAGGATAGATATTGATACGCAGAGTTACAGCCTCGGCTGTTTACTTATTCCTCGAAACTTGCGGAAGGGTAGGCTATTGTGCAGGCGCTTATTGGTTATCCGGCAAACTCGTCCGTGCGGGACCCGGCCAACGGGCCGGGCGCATTGGTATTCAAGTTTCGCCAAGGCGGGGCCCATTTACTGCTGTGCAATGGTTTCGACGCCTCCGACCCCGCCGAACCCCGTCGGCAGGCGGCGCCTGACGCCCAGCGCCATGCCAGCGCCGGCGTGGCGCTGCAGCGATTGATCACATCGGATTCCTGGCTGCTGGCGTATGCGCGCCAGCGCCTTACCGTGTTATGCAGAGGCGCATTGTTGGTGCTGCCCGAGTTCCAGCTGGTACTGCTGCGTGGCCAGGAGATCAACTGCGGAAGCTTCCAGGACTTCCACGGCACCTTGTTGCTGATGCACGATACCGCCATGTCGCCGCAGGACCGCAAACTCCTGGCGCAGCGCCCGGCCGATGTGCGTTTCGACAGCGCCTGGGCGCGGTTGCTGATGGCGTATCTGGGCGCGCTCGACGCGGCCACACTGGCTTTCATTGGCCGTGAAGAATCGGGCGGCGCCTTGATAGAACAGCAGATCATGAGCCTGCTTCGGCGCGCCCTGCGCGAGAGAGCCGGCGGGGCCAGGCCATGGCTGCAGCGCTGCGCGTCCCCTGAGCGGGCCCAGAGCCGCGGGGAGCTCCTGTACCGGAACATTTGCGCGTGGGTGGAAGATAACTTCGCGATGGCCGAGATAAGCAGCGAATTGGCCGCCGATCATTTTCAGGTGTCGCCGCGCTACGTGCAGAACCTGTTCTCGCGCTATGGCGACGGCGTGACATTCGTGGCCTTGGTGCGCAACAAGCGTCTTTGTCGCGCTATGGAGATGCTGGCCGATCCGCGTTACGCACATCAGAACATTTCCGAAATTTGCTGGAACTGCGGTTTCACCGACCCTGTTTATTTCGGAAAGATATTCCGGGAAAAGTTCGGCATGACGCCCGGACAGGCGCGTCGCCATAGCTTCAATTCAGCATCGTGATCAGGCTCGGCGCAGGGCTGTTTTCATATTCTGGATACGGGAAGACCATCGGAAATTCGGCACGCTTAACAATGTTTGTGTTTGTTAATCACGTAAGTGCTAGTTTCATGCGCATTAGAACTAATTCACACAAGCGCAGTGAAGCGAATATATCGGCGACCGCAGGATTAGATGCTTTAACAGCATAAATGCGGGCACAACGCCGGTTTACGCGGGACTGAAGTTCGCCATGCCGCGCAAATAAATCGCAGGTTTGATGCATTCACCGTCGCATGCCATTGCATGCGACGTAGGCGTCGTGTTGCCTGTTTCCGATAACAGATCAGTCCCCAGCGCACTTTGGCGTCCGGCGATCACAGCGATCATTGACAGAGTAGAGATCAGCATGAACAAGACTTACCGAACGGTTTGGTGCGAATCGACCGGCACTTATGTTGCTGTTGGCGAAAACGTCAAGGCCCGGGGCAAGCGTACGTCGGGTGCCCGGTTGCTGTCCCGTGCCGCTTTGGCGGTCTTGGCGGCGGGCGCGGCAGGCGTCTCGTACGCAGACGTGACGATTCCCGACAGTACCAACCCGGGCGGCTGGGACGGCAATCAAATTGTTTTCGATGGCGGCAGCGGCAGTATTGTGTTCAGCCAGGGCGGCACCGTAACCGGCCTGACCGACGCCACGCTGGACGCCGCCAGTACCGAGGCCGTGACCGGTCGCCAGGTTTACGCCGTCGACCAGAAGGCACAGGCCGCGCAGGATTCCGTCAATGCCCTGGACGCCAGTGCGGTGAAGTTCAATGCGGGCAAGACCGCCATCGACGTGCAGAATGCCAGGATCACCAACTTGCAGAATGGCGCCGTGGCTGCGGGCAGCAAAGAAGCCGTCACCGGCGGCCAGCTTTTCACAGTGGACCAGAAGGCGCAGGCGGCGCAGTCCGCGATCACGACGCTGGATGCGAGCGCGGTGAAGTTCAACGCGGGCAAGACGGCCGTGGACTTGCAGAATGCCAGGATCACCAACCTGCAGAACGGTTCGCTGGCCGCCGGCAGCAAAGAGGCCGTGACAGGGGGCCAACTGTTTGTGACCAACCAGGAAGTCAACACCATCAATCAGCATCTGGCCAAGCTCGGACTGGGCAGCGTTGCTGCGACGTACTCGGGAGTCAAATATTTTCGCGTCAAGTCCGCTGCGGCTGACGCGGCGGCCGACGGCCAGGAAGCCGTTGCCGTAGGGCCGGCGGCCAGCGCTGCCGGGGCTTCCAGCATCGCCATGGGCGATGGCGCCAGCACGCAGGCTGAAGGGGAAGGCGCCATCGCGATCGGCCGGCAGGCTGCCGCCGCCGGCAAGGGTACGGTTGCGCTTGGCGACGGGGCGCGGGTCGAATCGGAATTCGTGGAGGACGCACTGGCCATGGGCACGGACGCCGCGATAAGCGGCGACTACAGCAGCGGGGCTACGGCTATCGGTGCGCGGGCCGATGCCAGCGCCGCCAACGCGGTAGCCGTTGGGGCGGACGCCGCGGCATCCGGCACGAACTCGGTTGCGTTGGGCGCGGCCAGTGCGCAGGGCGGCAATGCGCTGGCTGCCGGCACCGGCGCGCAAGCGCATGCGGCCAACAGCATCGCGCTGGGCACCGGCGCGGGCGTCAATACCCTGGGAACCGCAGGCAATGACCGGACTTCGCACATTGCCATCGGCACCCGTGCGGGCCGGGACGTTGTGGGCAATCAGACCATCGCGCTGGGCTACGAGGCCGGCTCGGGCGTGCAGGGCGACCAGAACATCGCGATCGGCTCGCAGGCCGGCGCCGGTGTAGACGGCGACCTGAACGTCGCTATTGGGTACCAGGCCAATCGCAACGCCAACGAGGTCGACCACGCGACGGCCGTGGGCTCGAACACCTACGCTGAGCGCGACGCGGCGGCCCTGGGCTACCAGGCCAGCGCGCAAGGCGAAGGCTCGGTCGCGCTGGGCACGCAGGCGCGCGTGACGAGCGGCCAGGGCGTCGCGCTGGGCAAGAATGCGGTTTCCGACGGAGCCGGCGTGGCGCTGGGCGCGAATTCGGCTGCGCTGGCCAGCGACGCCAACGGCGTGGGCTATCTGACCGGCAGCACTTTCCCCGGTGGCAGTGTGGTGTCGGTGGGCAATACCGCTACAGGCAGCAAGCGTCGCATTGTCAACGTGGCAGACGGGTCGGCGACCTACGACGCGGTCAACGTGGGGCAGCTGCGCAATGCGCAGCAAAAGGTCGCTGACCTGGTAGGTGGCCAGGTGGCGGTTGGACCCGACGGCGCCTACAGCGAAATCACCCTGGTGGACGCCGGAGGGGTGGAGCACAAGTACAACACCGTAGTCGACGCGCTGGGCGCTGTTACCAGCGGCGGCATCAGCGTGCTGCCGCCCGAAGCCGCCAAGTACAACGCGGACGGCACACTGAATGTGGCGGCCGCCAAGAGCGCGGGCGAGGCCGTGAACCTGCAGCAATTGAACGAAACCATCGATGCCAATGCGGCTCGCTACTACAGCGTGAATTCCAGCCTGCCGGGCAATCGCGGCAATACGAGCGCAACCGGCTACGACGCCATGGCCATCGGCCCCGTGGCCAGCGCACTGGGCAATTCCTCGCTGGCGATGGGCCACCAGGCTTATTCCCAGTCTGACCGGGCAGTGGCGCTGGGCTACAACACCAATGCCCTGGGCGCCAATACGACGGTGGTAGGCAACAACTCCTTTGCCTACGGCGAGAGCGGCGTGGCGATCGGCGACTCGGCGCGCAGCCAGGGAGACAACTCGATCGTCATCGGCACCAATGCCCAGGCCGACATCAAGAGCCCGGGCCAGACTGTCGACAACTCGGTCGTCATCGGCACAGAAGCAGAATCGACAGCCGACAATGGCGTGGCAATAGGCCAGAGCGCCCTTGCTTCCGATGTGCGCGGCATCGCCCAGGGTTATAACGCCGAAGCTTCGGCGCGCGATGCCACGGCCGTGGGCAGCAATGCCCATGCATCCGCGGCAGACGCGTCGGCCAGCGGCACGAATGCCATCGCATCGGGGGAAAGCGCCATCGCATCCGGCACGAACGCCAAGGGCTATGCACAGAACGGCATCGCGATGGGTCGTGGCGCGCAGGCAGGCCAGGCCGCGCCGCGCCCCGACGAGATCGCCAATAACGTCGATGCCATAGCCATCGGCACGGGCGCCCTGGCAAATGCGAAGAACGCGACCTCGCTGGGCCGCGCCGCCAGCGCCACGGCAGAGCAGGCACTGGCAATTGGCGATGGTTCGGCAGTAAGCGGCAGGCAGGCCAGCGCGCTGGGCGCAGGCAATTCCGTCACCGCAGAGAAAGGCCTGGCGTTGGGCGCTGCCAATGCGATCAACGGCGCAGGATCCGGCGCCACGGGCAACAGCAATACGGTCAGCGGCAATGACACCCAGGTGGTGGGCAACGCCAATCTGGTGGCGGCTGGCAATGCCGGTGCGTTCGGCAACGACAATACGCTGGGCAGCGCCGCCGCCGGAAGCCGCATCATCGGCAACGGCAACTCGCTGGCGGTGGCCGACGCGTTCATCATGGGCAACCGGGCCAGTGTCACTGTCGCGGGCGGCGTCGCCCTGGGCAGCGGCAGTCAATCGGCAGCGGGCGCCAACGTGATCGGCTATCAGCCCAATGGCAACGCCACGGCCGCCAACAATGCCATCGTCGCCACTCGCAGCACGACGGGCGCGGTGGCCGTGGGCGGCAACGGCACGCGACGCCAGATAACCGGCGTGGCGGCAGGTACCGCCGACACGGACGCGGTCAACGTCGCGCAACTGAAGGCAACAGGGTGGAACGTGCGCACCGATGGCGATGCGGCGACCCACGTCAGCACCGGCCAGGGGAACACGGTAGATATCGGCCTGGCCAATGGCGAGAACAACCTTACCGTTACGCGGACGTCGGCCAATGGCAATACCGTCATTGACTATGCGCTCAAGAAGAACCTCGATCTGGGCACGACGGGCAGCGTGAAGATGGGCGATACGGTGATCAATAACGCCGGCGTGGCGGTGGGCCCGAACGTGGCCCTGGGCAACACGGGGCTGGTCATTGCCAATGGCCCCAGTGTGACAACCGGCGGCATCAACGCGGGCGGCAAGACCATCACCAACGTGGCGGCGGGCGTCAATGGCACCGATGCGGTTAACGTGGATCAGCTCAAGGTCGTGGAGAACGTCGCCAATGCGGGGTGGAACCTGACCGCCGAAGGCGGCAACCCATCCAATGTCGCGCCGGGCGCCACCGTGGACCTGGCATCCAGCGACGGCAACATCGTGATCAGCAAGGGCGCGGCCGACGCGGACGTGAAGTTTGCGCTGGCCGACCAGATCAACGTGTCCAACGTGACGGTGTCCAACAACCTGAGCGTGGGCGGCACGACCAACCTGGGCAACAACACGCTGGTGGTCAGGCCGGGCGAGCTCGCCGTGGGTGGCAACACCACGGTGAACATGGGCGGCAACAAGGTCACCAATGTGGCCCGGGGCGAGGCGGGCACCGACGCGGTGAACGTGGACCAGCTGACCGAACTGGCCAACAGGCCGCTGAGCTTTACGGCCGACGCGGGCGCCCCGCTGGAACGCAAACTCGGCGAGGCGGTATCGTTTACCGGCGCGGATGCGAATATCCGTACCGAGACTACCGCAGGCGGCGTGAAGATCGCGCTGGCCCGCAACCTGGACCTGGGGCCAGACGGCAGTATCAAGCTCGGCGATGCCACCCTGGCGTCCAGCGGGCTGACTATCACAGGCGGCCCCAGCATCACCCATAGCGGCATCGACGCAGGCGGCAGCGCCATCGTCAATGTGGCGGCGGGGGTGAACGACACCGATGCCGTCAACGTCAGCCAGCTCAAGGGCATTGAAAATGTTGCGCGTACGGGATGGCAGTTGTCGGTCAACGGGAACGCGGCGGGCGACCAGACGCAGGTCAAGCCTGGCGAAGTGGTCGACTTCGCCAACGACGACGGCAACGTGGTCATCGCCAAGAACGGCAATGACGTCAAGGTAAACCTGAATCCCGACTTGGTCGTCGACTCCGTTACGGCAGGCGACACCGTACTCGATGACAGCGGGGTGAAGGTCGGAGACGACGTCACCTTGACTGCCGCGGGCCTCGGTGTAGGCAGCAACGTGTTCGTCGGCAATGACGGGCTGCGCGCCGGCAATGTCATCATCTCGGCCAGCACCGGCATCAACGCCGGTGGGTTCAAGATCACCAATGTCGCGGCCGGCACCGATCCCACCGACGCGGTCAACGTCAGCCAGCTGCGCGACGTTGAGCAGAACGTCTCCGACCTGAACGATCGCGCCGTGAAGTATGACGGCAACATCGGTGATCCGAAGAGCTCGATTACGCTCGAGGGCGACGTCTCGACCGATGGCGGCAAGACCGGCGGCACGAAGATCACGAATCTGGCCCAGGGCGAGATTTCGGAAACCAGTACCGATGCGGTGAACGGCGCTCAACTGCACGAGCAGGGCACGCAGGTGGCCGATGCGCTGGGCGGCAATTCGAAATATGAAAACGGCAAGCTGGTGACGGAACTGAACGTGGGCAGTAAGACCTACAACAATGTCAACGACGCCCTGAACGGCGTAAACAACGACCTGACGGACAAGATCGAGAACGTCGAGCAAATCGCCAACGCCGGCTGGCAGATCGAAGCCAATGGCGACGGAGCCTCCAAGGTTGCGCCAGGCAAGACGGTCGAATTCGTCAACGGCGACAACGTCGAGATCACCCGCAGTACCTCGGCGGACGGCAACAACACGATCAAGGTAAGCATGTCGCAAGACATCACGGTCAATTCGGTTACGGCCAAGGAAGTCAAGGCCGATACGGTAAGAGCCAAGGAAGTCGCGATCGAGAACGGCCCCACGATCAATCAGGGCGGCATCAACATGAACAATAAAAAGATCACCAATGTCGCCGCCGGCACGGCGCCTACCGATGCGGTCAACCTGGGCCAGCTGCAGTCGGCCACCGGCAGCCTGCAGAACCAGATCAACCAGGTCAAGGGCGACATGAGCCGGCTGAACAACAAGCTCAGTGCTGGGGTAGCGGCGGCCATGGCGACCGCCGGTCTTCCGCAGGCGTACTTGCCCGGCAAGAGCATGGCGGCGGTCGCGGGCGGAACCTATAACGGCGAATCGGGCTTTGCCTTGGGCGTTTCAACCGTATCCGACAACGGCAAGTGGGTACTGAAGCTGTCGGGCAATACCAACTCGCGTGGCGATTATGGCGGCGCGGTAGGGGTGGGCTACCAATGGTAAGCCGGGCCAGGACGTGACCCCGGTGCGGCCGCCCGGGGCCGCCGCGATCGCCTTCGCACGGCGCGGCGGATATGAGCCACACTCGATCTCAAAGGAACAATGCATGAAAACCGCTACTACCCCCCGCACGACGTGGCTTGCCTGCGGCGCAGCCGCCGTGTTGCTGGCCGGATGCGGCACGTTGAGCAATGTCAGCCGCGACGGCACGACGCAGCAGCCAGTTTTTCCGGATCGCGCCAAGGTCGCGCTCGAATCCGGCACATATCCCAATCTGCAGAATCTTGCCCAGCTGCAGCCGGGCGCGACCCGCGACCAGGTATACGATCTTGTCGGCCGTCCGCATTTCGCCGAAGGCTTCCAGGTGCGCGAGTGGGACTACCTGTTCCACTTCCATACCCCACAGGGCGTGCGCACTTGCCAATTCAAAGTGCTGTTCGACGATGACAAGATCGCACGCAGCTTCTATTGGGCGCCAGACGACTGCCGCCCCACAGGCGCGGCCGCCAGGCTTTCATCCCGGAATTTCACTTTGGGCAGCGATGTGTCGTTCGGGTTCGGCGGCGCGACGCTCGCGCCGGCCGGACAGACTCGCATTGCCGAAATCGCCACCGCTCTGCAGCGCGCGGGGACGGTCGAGCGATAAGGGGCTGTTTGATGAAAACCACCTTCGCACGACGATTGACGAGCAGCGTGGCTGCTGCAATAGGGCTGATCGCGCTCACGGCATGCCAGCACGCCGCGCCGCCTCGCGGCGACCGCGTGGCTGCAGCAACGCAAGCCGCAACCCCCGCCGGCAGCACGGCGGGCGGCGCGGCGATGGCGCAACCCGCGGTCAATGGGGCGCCTGTCGTGACGTTTCACCTGGCGCAACTGCAACCCGCCGAGGGCCTGGCGCGTGTGCAGCCGAATCCCCAGGTCAGCCTGTACGCGGCGCGCCAGCCGGTGTTCACACAGGCCGACCTGCGCCAGGTGATTCCCGTCCAAGACAGTCGGGGCCAGGTATTTCTGCGCTTTGAATTCAATCAGCGCGGGTCGGAAAAACTGGCGCAGGTGACAAGGGCCGCTATCGGCAACTACTTGCTGCTAAGCATCCGCGGCAGACTGGTGGCTATTCCGCGCATCCAGACGGCACATGAAGACGGCTCATTCCCGGTGCCATTTGACAGCGTGGAAGAGGCGCAATCGGTGGTCCGGCTGCTGCGCCAGGCTGCGGGCTGAACAAGCCGCCGAGCCCGCCCGGCGACCCGTTCTTCGCTATTGCTTCAGTCCGAGCCGGCGCGCCAGCTTGTGCAGGTTGCTCGAATCGATGTCCAGCGCGCGCGCCGCCCGCGCCCAATTGCCGCCATGGCGAGCCAGCGCTACACGGATGCTTGCCCGTTGCGCGTCGTCGACCGCCTGGCGCAGGGTCAGGCCCTCGGCGGCCTCGACGACCCCTGGCGCGGGCAGGGCGGGCGAGGGCGGCGGGCCGTCCAGGTCCAGCAGCCCGGCTTCCAGGGTAACGATTTCATTGGCGCGCAAGCCGCGACTCACCGCCTTGATGGTGGCGCGGCTGATCACATGTTCCAGTTCGCGCACATTGCCCGGCCATCGATAGCGGCGCAGTGCGTCCTGGGCTGTGCCCGAAAGCCTCAGGCTGCGCAACCCGAGACGGGCGCGGTTGATTTCCAGGAAGCGGCCGGCCAGCAACAACACATCATCGCCGCGATCGCGCAAAGGAGGGATGGGGATGGGGTATACCGAAAGGCGATGATAAAGGTCCGCACGGAATGCGCCTACGCTGACCAGGTCGCGCAAGTTGCGATTGGTGGCCGCCACGATACGAACATCGACATGGCGCGGCCGATCGTCGCCCAGGCGCTGGATCTCGCCGTTCTGCAGGACGCGCAGCAATTTCGCCTGCACCGGCAACGGCAGCTCGCCCACTTCGTCCAGGAACAGCGTGCCGTGGTTGGCGGCCTCGAAACGGCCCGGCCGTTCCGTGATGGCGCCCGAGAACGCGCCTTTGGCGTGGCCGAACAATTCGCTTTCTGCCAGCGATTCCGGCAGCGCCGCGCAATTTACATGCACCAGCGGACGTGCGTGCCGCCGAGACAAGCGGTGCAGCCGATGCGCAAACAGTTCCTTGCCCACCCCTGTTTCGCCCAGGAGCAGCACGGGCAATTCGGAATCGGCCACCACTTGCAGCTCATGCAGCAGGTGGGCAATGGCGGGGCTTTGTCCCAACACTTCTGCGGCGGCCACATTCGCGGCGGCATCGCCGGCTGCCGGCCCGCGCACAGCCCGCAGCGCGCGGATCTCCGCTTCCAGGCGCGTGGTACGCACGGCGGCTTCCACAAGCGTGGCCAGGCGCTGCAGCTCGGCGCGCGCCTCTGCGCCGAAGGCGCCTACCTGCAAGGCGTCCAAAGTCAGCACACCCCATGGCTGGCCCTCTATATGCAGGCTGACGCCCATACAGTCGTGCACCGGTAATGGGCCTGGCACATCAGCCAGCAGGCCGTCGTATGGGTCGGGCAGGTCGCTGTCGTGGTGAAAGCAAGTAACGGTGCGCCGGCTGAGAATGGCAGCCAGCCGGGGATGCTGGCTGACCGCATACCGGCGGCCCAGCGCGTCCTGCACCAGGCCGTCCACCGCGACGGGCCGCAGGTGATCTTCTTCAAGCCGCAGCAAAGCCACGGCGCCGCAGCCGAAATGTGCGCGCAGGCTGGATACCAGCCGTTGCGAGCGCACGGCGGGGGGCAAATCGGCAACCAGATCCGCGATCAATAGCGTTTCCATAAGGGTGAAGTCTACCCTGATGGGGTATCAAAAACCCTGAGCGAGGCGGGTATTTTTGACCGTATTGGAACTTTCCTCTTGATTTTCCAGGAGATTTTCCTGGCATGGCGTTCGCTATAGCGTAGAGGCAATTTCTGACGGAGTTTTCATGAACCAAGCCGCTGATCTCATTTCCACTCCCACCGCCGAACAATGGTCCAATGCCCCCCTGGCCGAGCTGGTTGCGCACATTCTGCAGCGCTATCACGAGCGCCATCGCGAGCAACTGCGCCTGGCCATCGAACTCGCGCTGAAAGTCGAGCAGGTGCATGACGACCATGCCGATTGCCCGCAGGGCCTCGCCGAGCACTTGCACGATATGTTGCAAGAGCTCGAAAGCCATATGCGCAAGGAAGAACAGGTACTGTTTCCGCTCATCACCCAGGGCCGCGGCCCGCAGGCGGGCGCTCCCATTACCGTCATGCGCATGGAACACGACCAGCATGCCGATGCATTGGTGCGCCTGGACAGGCTTACCGGCGGCCTGAACCTGCCCGCCGGCGCATGCGGCACATGGACCAGGCTATACGACGAGCTGCGAACCTTCAAGCAAGACCTGGTCGACCATATCCGTCTGGAAAATACCGTGCTGTTTCCCAATGCATTGAATGGGCGCACGGCCTGACCACGCAAAAGGAAGCCGGCGCCTGCCCGGTTCATGAACCGGATCAGGCGCCGGCAGGCAGCGTGGCAGTCTTAGTTTGCCTTGATCCCGGCTTCCTTGATCAGCTTGCGCCATTTTTCGGTCTCGGCGGCCTGGTAGGCACGAAGATCCTGCGGCGTGCCGCCGCCCACTTCACCGCCCCGGTCTTCTACCCACTTGGTCACCTCGGCCTGCGCCAGGATTTCGGCGACGTCCTTGCTGGCCTTCTGCACGATGGCATCGGGCGTACCGGCCGGCGCGTGCAGGCCCCACCAGGCATGTACCGAGAAGTCGGCCAATTCGGTGTCGGCCTCGGCCACCGTAGGCACATCGGGCAGGGCGCGCACGCGCTTGGGGCTGGTTATGCCCATTAGCGTTGCCTTGCCGGCCTTTACGTAGGGCAACAGCACCGAGGCGTTGTGAAACAACACCTCGTATTGTCCCGACAGAAAGTCGGTGGTCATCTGCGAGCTGGCCTTGTACGGAATGCCTTCCATCTGGATGCCGGTCATCTGCTTGAGCAGTTCGGCCGAAAGATGCGGCGTGGTGCCGATGCCAGGGTGCCCATAGCGAAGTTTGCCGGGGTTCTGCTTTACATAGGCGACCAGTTCCTGCAAGTTCTTCACGGGTACGCTCGGATGCACGACAAACAGGTTGGGCATCGCCATGAGCATGGTCACCGGCTCGAAGTCTTTGACCGGGTCGTAGGGCAGGTTGTCCATCAGGCTGACCCCCACCGCCATGGCGCCGATGGTGCTTACCACCAACGTATAGCCATCAGGGGTGGCGCGCGACGCGCGTTCCGTGCCGATAATGCCGCCCAGGCCGGCGGCGTTCTCGATGACCACGGGCTGGCCCCACTTGGCCGACAATTTTTCGGCCACGAGGCGGCTGATGGAATCGGGGCTGCTGGCGGTGCCCGATGCCACAATGAACTTGACCGGCTTGTCGGGATAATCTTGCGCGGCCAGCGCGGCGTTGCCCAGTGCCAGCGCCAGCCCGGCAATGCCGGCCCCCACCCACTTGCTGAACATAGTGTCTCTCCTGGTTCTTAGAATATAGAGACTCACCATATCCCCGAAGCCGCGCGATTTGAATCGGGCAATCGCGGTACTTTTTCACAGCGTGAACTTATGCAGGCCGTGCGCCGGAAAGTGCCGCGTCATTCAATGTTCTGCGCCTGCTCTCGCATCTGCTCGATCAGCAATTTCAGATCCATGGCAGCGCGTGTGACGTCCATGCTGCCCGCCTTGGACCCCAGCGTATTGGCCTCGCGGTTCATTTCCTGGAACAGAAAATCCAGGCGCTTGCCGGCGCTGCCGCCGCCGCGCTTGCCGCCCGCCTTGGCTTTTTCATCGCCGCCCAGCAGGTGGCGCAGTTCTTCCAGGTGCGAGCGCAGCCGCGCCAGTTCTTCGGCGACATCCACGCGCAGCGCGAACAGGTTGGCCTCTTGCGCCAGGCGTTCGGAAAGCTCGGGGCCGGTGATATGCGCGAAGCCGCCGGGAAAGGCCGCCTCTACGGATTCGCGCAATTTGATCGCGAGCTTTTCACGGTGATCCGCCAATAATTGCGGCAGATGTGCTTCAACGGATTCGACGATGCGGCCCACGCCCTGGGCGCATTCCAGCATCGCGGCGGCCAGCCGCTGGCCTTCGCGTTCGCGGCCTTCCTGCAATTGGGTCAGCGCCTGTTTGGCCGCCTGCAGGCAGGCGGCGCCCCAGATCTGCGGATCCAGCGCATCATTGCCGCGCTGCCCCGGCCAGTTGAAGAGCTCGGCCAGGCGCGGCGCCGCAACGTCGGGCAGTATGTCGCGGGCCGCCTGCAACTGCCCGGCCAGGTGCTCAAGCCAGGCCGGGTCCAGCTTGGCGAGGTCGGCGCCGGCGTTGCGCGTATACGAGACCCGCACCTCGACCTTGCCACGCCCGAGGTTCGCGGTAAGCAATTCGCGCAGCGGGGTTTCGACATGCCTCAGTTCGTCGGGCAGGCGAAAGTACAGGTCCAGGTAGCGGCTGTTGACGCTGCGCAGTTCCAGGGCAAGGGTGCCCTGTTCGAGGTCGGCGCGGGCGTTGCCGAAAGCAGTCATGCTGCGGATCATGAGGATGTCCTGGTGAATTAAGCAATAGAGCAGGGCGGGCATGGCCCCGGTTTCCGGCAGGATACCTCAAACCTCCACGTACAATGCGGCGCAACATCCCCGTTTTAAGGAGTCTGCCCCGTGACCTCGACTTCCGCCTCGGCCGTGCCCCGTCCCTCGGGCCGCCTGGCCGACCAACTGCGCCCGTTCAGCCTGCAGCGCAGCTATACCCGCTATGCAGAAGGGTCCGTGCTGGTGCGCGCGGGCGACACGCACGTGCTGTGCACGGCCAGCGTGCTCGATAAGGTTCCGCCGTTTCTGAAAGGCCGCGGCGAAGGTTGGGTGACGGCCGAGTACGGCATGCTGCCGCGTGCGACGCATACGCGCGGCGACCGCGAGGCGGCGCGCGGCAAGCAAAGCGGGCGCACCCAGGAAATCCAGCGCCTGATCGGTCGCAGCCTGCGCGCCGTGTTCGATATGAAAGCGCTGGGCGAACGCACCCTGCACCTGGATTGCGACGTCTTGCAGGCAGACGGCGGCACGCGCTGCGCCAGCATCACGGGAGCCTGGGTGGCGGCGGCCGACGCCGTGGCGCTGTTGATGCAGCGTGGAGACCTGGCCGTCAACCCCATCCGCGACGCCGTGGCGGCCGTCTCGGTCGGCTTGGTGTCGGGCCGGCCGGTGCTCGACCTGGACTACGAAGAAGACTCAGCGTGCGAGGCTGACGTGAATGTCGTAATGACGGGGTCGGGCGCATTTGTCGAAGTGCAGGGCACCGGCGAAGGCGCTACCTTCACCCGCGCCGAGCTGGACGCCATGCTGGCGCTGGCCGAACAAGGCATCGCGCAATTGGTGCACCAACAGCGCACCGCCCTGAAGCAATAAGCCGCCATATCGCAGCGCGACGGGCGGTTCCCGAAGCGGCGGTGGCAGACACCCTATGGGTGTCAGACACCAATCTGAGCAGCGTCTCCGTTGCCGGTGTCTGACTCCCGAAGGGTGTCAGACACCTACATGCGAAGAGCGCGGTGTCTGACATTTTGGGGTGTCAGACGCCCAACCTGCACAGCGTATCCATTGCCGGTGTCTGACTCCCGGAGGGTGTCAGACACCTACATGCGAAACATCACTTCGCCGGCAGCAGCGATTGCACGCGCGGCAGGTTTTCCAGCCCCCATACCGATTCGATCAGGCTTCGCACTTCGGCTTCGGTGGCGGCCTGTGCATAGACCCCCAGCTGCAGCGTCTTTTCTTCGATCTCCGGACGACTCAGTGTATTGCCTGGATCGCCCTTGGGTTCGTCGACCCGCGCGTGCAGCACACGTCCGTCGGTGGTGCGCACGGTGACCTTGCCGATCCAGCGTTCGGGGTAGGCGCCGTCGACCTCGGCGTCGAGTTCCATGCGGAACTTGCCGCGCAGCGCCGCGATGTCCGGGTCGCCCAGCGCCGCGTCGAACTCGGCCAGGCCCGCCCGCCCGCTGCGCGCGATCAGCCCCAGCACCGTACCCATCGAAAACTTGGATTGATGCACCGTCTTGGGGTCGACCACCGGGCCCAGCACGTCAATGGCGCCCTGGTGCACATGCGCGATGACTTCGGCCAGGTCCTCGGCGCGCAGATCATGCTCGCGCATGGCCGACTGCAGCGCGTCTGCCGCGGGATGTGTGTGACGGCACGACGCATGGAACTTGAATGACGTTTCCGCCAGGGCCCAGCGCTGGCCCAGGCGATCCAGCAGGCGAGCAGGGTCCGCGTCACTGGACATGCCGGCGGCCATGCCCTGGGCGCCTTCCAGGATGCGCCGCGCCCCCGTGAAGCCTTCCTGGGCAAGGTAGGCCGCGGTCAGGCCGTCGGCCGCCGCCTTGGCAGTGTGCAATTGCTTGGAATCGGCCGCATCGCGCAGGAATTCCCACAAGCCGGCGGCCTGCGTGCCGGCCGAGCCCAGGGCGTGCAGCATCTGTTCGGCACTCAGGCCCAGCAGCCGGCCCACCGTGACGGCCGCCGCCAGCGTGCCCACCGTGCCGGTGGTGTGGAAGATCTTGTAGTGCGAGCGCCCCAGGAATTCGCCTACGCGTATGCCCACTTCGTAGCCCGCCACCGAAGCCACGAGCAGGTCCTTGCCCGAGCTGCCCAGCGCCTGGGCTACCGCCAGCGCGGGCGGAAACACCACGGCGGCAGGGTGGAACACCGAACCGTTGTGCACGTCGTCTTGTTCCACCACGTGTGCCGCCGCAGCGTTGACCATGGCGGCGAACAATGGCGAGGTCTGCCGCCGCGTGATCAGTACTTGCGATGGCCCGTCGGATGGCCCCATGGCCGCCGCATAGCGCTCGATGGCCTGCACCGCCCGCGCGCCCGCGCCCGCCAGTATCGAACCCAGGCAGTCAAGCAGCAGGTCTTCGGCTCGCCGCAATACGGCGGCAGGGATATCTTCAAAGCGCAGGTTGGCGGCGAATTCCGCGAGCGCGGCGCTGGGGTGGGAGTGGTGGTCGGCCATAGTCATCAGAATGAACGGGGCAGGCCCAGCACGTGCTCGGCCACATAGGCAAGAATCAGGTTGGTGGAAATCGGGGCAACCTGGTACAGGCGGGTTTCGCGGAATTTGCGCTCGACATCGTATTCATTGGCAAAGCCGAAGCCGCCATGGAACTGCAGGCAGGCGTTGGCCGCTTCCCATGACGCGTCGGCGGCCAGCAGCTTGGCCATGTTTGCCTGGGCGCCGCACGGCTGGTGGGCGTCAAACAGGCGGCAGGCTTCGTAGCGCATCAGGCTGGCCGCCTCGACGTTGATGTAGGCGCGCGAAATGGGAAATTGCACGCCCTGGTTCTGGCCGATGGGGCGGCCGAACACTACGCGCTCCTTGGCGTATGCCGTCACCTTGTCGATAAACCAGTAGCCGTCGCCGATGCATTCGGCGGCGATCAGCGTGCGTTCGGCGTTCAGGCCGTCCAGGATGTACTTGAAACCCTTGCCTTCTTCGCCGATCAGGTTCTCGACGGGAATTTCCAGGTTGTCGAAGAACAGCTCGTTGGTTTCATGGTTGACCATGTTGGGAATGGGCCGCACTTCCAGGCCATTCTTGACGGCGTGGTGCAGGTCAACCAGGAAAATCGACATGCCCTCGGATTTGCGGGTGACCTGTTCCAGCGGCGTGGTGCGGGCCAGCAGGATCATGTAGTCGGAATGTTGTACCCGCGAGATCCAGACCTTCTGCCCATTGATTACGTAGCGGTCGCCGCGACGCACGGCGGTGGTCTTGATCTTGGTGGTGTCGGTGCCGGTGGTGGGCTCGGTGACGCCCATCGATTGCAGGCGCAGTTCGCCGCTTGCGATGCGCGGCAGGAACTCGCGCTTTTGCGCTTCGGAGCCATGGCGCAGCAGGGTGCCCATGTTGTACATCTGGCCGTGGCACACGCCCGAGTTGCCGCCGCTGCGGTTGATTTCCTCCATAATGACCGACGCTTCGGTCAGGCCCAGGCCCGAGCCGCCATATTCCTGGGGAATCAGTGCCGCCAGCCAGCCGGCTTCGGTCAGCGCGTTGACGAATTCTTCGGGGTAGCCGCGCTGTTCGTCGATTTTCCGGAAGTATTCGCCGGAAAACTGCGAGCAAAGGTCGCGGACGGCTTCGCGGATGTCCTGGAATTGCGTATTGGTGTCAGACATGATTCGGGGTTCTATGATGAGGCCTACGGATAATCCGGCACTTTGCCGCAACCCGGGCGCGCTTGCCAATTTATGATTGCTTAATACCGGGTTAGCATTTGCCGAACAAGAGGAATACATGGCCGGGCATTTTGATCTGACCGATCTGCAGTTGATAGTACATATCGGCGACTGGCACAGCCTTACCCGCGGTGCCGAAAAAACGCATCTGTCGCTGCCGGCGGCCAGTACGCGCATCAAGAACCTCGAAGAGCACTTCGGTACGCAGCTGCTGTATCGCACCAGCCAGGGTGTCACGCTGACTCCTTCGGGCGAGGCCCTGACGCGCCATGCGCGCACCGTGATGCGGCAAATCGAGCAGCTGCGCGGCGACATGCAGGAATTTGCGCGCGGCGTAAAGGGCCACGTGCGGGTGTTGGCCAACACCACGGCCATGACCGAGTTCATGCCAGCCGTTCTCAGCCGCTTCCTGGCGGCCCACCCGGACGTCAACGTCGAACTGCGCGAACGCCTGAGCTACCTGATCGTGCGCGCCGTGGCCGAGGGTTCGGCCGACCTGGGCATCGTGGCCGGCTATACGGCAGACCAGAATCTGCAGTTCATTCCCTACCGCAAAGATCGCCTGGTGGTGGTCACCCCGGCCGGGCATCCGCTGGCTGGCGAGTCCGCCGTCGCGTTTGCCGATACGCTGGGCAACGATTACGTCGGCCTGTCCGAATGGAGCGCCATCCACCCCTTCCTGTTACAGGCCGCGGCGGCGCTGGGGCGCACCTTCAAGTTCCGGGTAGAGGTGGGCAACTTCGAGGCCGTGTGCCGCATGATAGAAAGCGGCGTGGGAATAGGCGTCATTCCCGAGTCGGTGGCGTTGCGCTATGCGCGCGGGCTGAACGTGGCCATCGTGCCCCTGATCGACGACTGGGCCCTGCGCGAACTGCAGATCTGCGTGCGCAACCGCGATGCCCTGCCGGCGTTTGCGCGCGAACTGCTCGACATGCTGGTGGCCGACGTGCCGGAACGCGAAAAATAGGCGCCACGCCAGGGCGGGCGCCACGCTCGGCGCCGCCGCCCCGGCACAGAGGCCCCCTGGCCCCGGACTACAATGGCGGCATGGATCCGAACAGCATCGATTTCCCCTACGGCCGGGTCGTCCTGGCTTCCAATAACCCGGGCAAACTGCGTGAGTTCTCGGCCCTGTTCGCCCCCTTGGGGATCGCGCTCGTTCCCCAGGGCGAACTCGGCGTGCCTGAAGCCGAAGAGCCGCATGTCACCTTCGTCGAGAACGCGCTGGCCAAGGCGCGTCATGCCAGCCGGCTGACCGGGCTGCCTGCGCTGGCCGACGATTCCGGGCTGTGCGTGCCCGCCTTGGGCGGGGCGCCCGGCGTATATTCCGCGCGCTATGCGCAGTTGGCCGACCCAGCGGCCGAACGCAGCGACGCCGCCAATAATGCCTTGCTGGTCCGCAACCTGGCAGGGGGGGCCGACCGCAGGGCGTCGTATGTCGCGCTGCTGGTGCTGGTGCGCACCCACGACGACCCCTGTCCGCTCATAGGCGAAGGCCTGTGGCACGGCCAGATCGTCGATGCTCCGCGGGGCCTGCATGGCTTTGGCTACGATCCGCATTTTCTGCTGCCCGAGCTGGGCCGAACTGCGGCCGAGCTGGATCCGGCCGAGAAAAACCGGGTCAGCCATCGCGCCCGGGGGCTGGCCCAGTTGCTCGACAGGCTGGCATCACCGCATAGGTAAGTCGTGGCCACTACCATACCTATCCGGCCCGCGGGCTCGAGCGCTACTGCGCGCACGGTGGTGCCGCCGGGCGCCACGCTGACGAGCCTGCCGCCCTTGTCTGTGTACGTACACGTGCCTTGGTGCGTGCGCAAATGTCCGTATTGCGACTTCAATTCGCATGCGATGCCCGCCGAGCTTCCCGAGCGTGCCTACCTGGACGCCTTGCGGGCGGATCTGGAGCAGGCGCTGCCGTTGGTCTGGGGCAGGCAGGTCATATCGGTTTTCCTGGGCGGAGGCACGCCCAGTCTGTTGTCGGCCGCCGCGCTTGACGAACTGTTGGCGATGCTGCGCGCCTGCCTGAACCTGCTGCCTGATGCCGAAATCACCATGGAGGCGAATCCCGGCGCCGCCGAGGCGGCGCGCTTGCGCGACTATGCCGCCAGCGGCGTCAATCGGTTGTCGCTGGGGATCCAGAGCTTCGATGATGCCCAATTGAAGAAGCTGGGCCGCATCCATGATGCCGCCCAGGCCCGCGCGGCCATCGATATGGCCCAGCGCGCTGTCGCGCGGGTCAACCTGGACGTCATGTTCGCGTTGCCCGGTCAAGACCTGGACGGCTGTGTCCAGGATCTGCGCCAGGCCCTGTCGTTCGGCACGGAACATCTGTCGCTGTATCACCTGACGCTTGAACCCAATACCGTATTTGCCAAGTATCCACCCGAGGTTCCCGATGACGACCTGAGCGCTGCCATGCAGGACGCGGTCGAAGAAACCCTGGCGTCAGCGGGCCTGCAGCGCTACGAAGTGTCCGCCTATGCGCGGCCGGGCGCCCGGTGCCGCCACAACCTCAATTATTGGGAATTCGGCGATTATCTGGGCTTGGGGCCTGGCGCGCACGGCAAGCTGTCGTTTCACGACCGCATCGTGCGGCAGGCGCGGCTGCGCAACCCCGAATCCTGGATGGCCGCTGCCGTGGCGCGGGATGGCACCCATGTTGCCGAGAACCGCAGCGTTCCGTCCGACGAATTGCCGTTCGAATTCATGCTCAACGCCTTGCGCCTTAAAGAAGGCGTCGCGGCCAGTTCGTTTACCGACCGTACGGGCGTGTCGCTGGCCGCCATCGCCAAGCGCCTGCAAACGGCCACCGAGCGAGGGCTGCTCGATGCAGACCCTGCGCGAATCCGCGCCACCCCCCTGGGCTGGCGCTTCCTGAACGACTTACAGGAAATCTTCCTGTAACGCTGCAATACGGTGCATGTATTGCACCAAAATTGTGCACCAAGACATCGCAGTGCGCACCGGTATGGTGCATAATGCCCCTTTCAATGCGCATATCTGAGCTCATGCCCTGAGTTGGGTCTTGGCATGCATCTTGCTTTATTGGGGTACGTGCCGGCCGGAACAGCGTACACCGCGGCGCTTTTATCAATGGAGATGACATGGCAAGCCCGAAAGACATCCTGAAACAGATCGCCGACCAAGAAGTCAAGTTTGTTGATTTCCGCTTCACCGACACTGCGGGTCGTGAGCATCACGTGTCGGTGCCCACCTCGGCCATCGATGAAGACAAGCTGGAAAGCGGCCAGGCTTTCGACGGTTCGTCCATCCCGGGCTGGAAGGGCATCGAAGCTTCCGACATGCTGCTCATTCCCGACCTGGACACCGCAAACCTCGATCCGTTCCGCGAAGAGCCGACGCTGATCTTCAGCTGCGACGTGGTCGAGCCCTCGGACCTGAAAGGGTACGACCGCGATCCGCGTTCGCTGGCCAAGCGCGCCGAAGCCTACCTGAAGTCTTCCGGCCTGGGCGACACCGCCTACTTCGGTCCCGAGCCCGAATTCTTCGTGTTCGACGGCGTGACCTGGAACACGGACATGTCGGGCACCTTCGTGAAGATCAAGTCCGAAGAGGCCTCGTGGTCGTCGGCCATTGAATTCGAAGGCGGCAACACCGGCCATCGCCCGGCGGTCAAGGGCGGGTATTTCCCCGTGCCCCCGGTCGATTCCTTCCAGGACATGCGTTCCGAGATGTGCCTGCTGCTCGAACAAATGGGTGTGCCGGTCGAAGTGCACCACCACGAAGTTGCCGGCCCCGGCCAGCTCGAGATCGGCACCAAGTTCAATACGCTGGTGCGCCGCGCCGACTGGAACCAGATCCTGAAATACGTCGTGCACAACGTCGCGCACGCCTACGGCAAGACCGCCACGTTCATGCCCAAGCCCGTGGTCGGCGACAACGGTTCCGGCATGCACGTGCACCAGTCCATCTGGAAAGATGGCCAGAACCTGTTTGCGGGCAACGGCTACGCGGGCCTGTCCGAGTTCGCCATGTACTACATCGGCGGCATCATCAAGCACGCGCGTGCGCTCAACGCCATCACCAACCCGGGCACCAACTCGTACAAGCGCCTGGTGCCGCACTTCGAAGCGCCGGTCAAGCTGGCCTACTCGGCCCGCAACCGCTCGGCCTCGATCCGCATCCCCTACGTCGGCAACCCCAAGGCGCGCCGTATCGAAACCCGCTTCCCGGATCCGCTGGCCAACCCCTACCTGGCTTTCTCGGCCCTGATGATGGCCGGCCTGGACGGCGTGCAGAACAAGATCCACCCCGGCGACCCCGCCGACAAGAACCTGTACGACCTGCCGCCGGAAGAAGACGCGAAGATCCCGACCGTCTGCGCATCGCTCGACCAGGCGCTCGAGGCGCTGGACAAAGACCGCGAGTTCCTGACCCGCGGCGGTGTGTTCAGCAACGACATGATCGACGCCTACCTGGCCCTGAAGGAAGGTGAAGTTCAGCGCCTGCGCATGACGACTCATCCGGTCGAGTTCGACATGTACTACAGCCTGTGATCTAGCTGGCAAGGCGGGTTCCGGTGTCTGCCCCGTTGGGCGTCAGGCACCGGGGCTTGCCGGCGCCATCTGATGGGCGCGGTGTCTGGAGTTCCTTGGGGCCCGGGCACTGGCGACCATAGCGCTGTGCGTCCCGAACAATGGCGGGCTGGTGGGCTTGAGAGTCCCTTGGTGCGTTTCCCCAGGTGCCGCGAATGATGAATGTCGAAGCGTTTGATCTTTTGGCCACGGCCATTCTGCTGCTGAACGGACGCGGGCATGTCGAACATGCCAATGCGGCTGCAGAAGACCTGTTCGGCCGTTCCCGCAGACAACTGAAGGGGCTGGCCGCAGCCAAGCTGTTTGACCATCCCGAGAACCTGCAGTCTTCCATCGACCGTGCCGTCGCGGGTCAGTTTGCCGATGTGCGTCAGCTGTCATCCGTGCGCCGCGCCAGCGAGTCTGTCGAGGTTTCCGTCACCACCGTATCATTGGCCAGCCAGGATTGGCCTGTATTGATCGAAGCGCGCGAGATCGAGCAGCGCGTATTGGCCGACCGCAATCATCGGCTGGTTGAAGAGATCGAAGCGCACCGCGAACTGCTGCGCAACCTGGCCCACGAAGTCAAGAACCCCCTGGGCGGGCTGCGCGGCGCTGCGCAGTTGCTCGAGGCCGAGCTGCCCAACGCGGCGTTGGCCGAATACACGCAGGTCATTATTTCGGAGGCCGACCGCCTGCAGGTGCTGGTGGATCGCCTGAGCGGCCCTCAGCGTGTGCCATTGCATACCCAGTCCGTCAACATTCACGAAGTCTGCGAGCGCGTCTGCGCGCTGATCCAGGCCGAATTTCGCGACCGAATCACCCTGGTGCGCGACTACGACGCATCCGTGCCCGACCTGCGTGGCGACGCCGCCCGCCTGATCCAGGCAGTACTTAATGTGGTGCGCAACGCCGCGCAGGAACTCTCGCAACAGGCCACAGGCCCCGATATCCCCGCTGGCCAGGTCACTCTGCGCACACGGGTTGCGCGCCAGGTGATGCTGGCGCACCGGCAGCATCGCCTGGCCCTGGTGCTGTCCGTCATCGACAACGGGCCCGGCGTTCCCGATTCGATCCGGGACCGCATCTTTCATCCGCTTGTGACGGCCCGTCCTGGCGGTACCGGCCTGGGCCTGAGCCTGGCCCAGGATTTTGTGCAGCAGCACGGAGGCATCATCGAGTTCGAATCCCGTCCCAGGCACACTGAATTCCGTCTGATCCTGCCCATGGAGCACCCTCTATGAGCAACCTAGTATGGATCGTTGACGACGACCAGGCCATACGGTGGGTACTTGAAAAAGCGCTGGCCAGGGCCGGCATTCCCACCCGCAGTTTCTCGCAGGCGCGCGACGTGCTTGAAGCGCTGGACGACCAGGCGCCGGCCGCCTTGGTATCCGACATACGCATGCCCGGCGGCAGCGGGCTGGACCTGCTGCGCCAGATTAAAGAACGCCATCCCCGCCTGCCCGTCATCGTCATGACCGCGTTCGCCGACCTGGACAGCACGGTATCGGCTTTCCAGGGCGGCGCCTTCGACTATCTGGCCAAGCCGTTCGACGTCAACGAGGCGGTGGAACTGATCGAGCGCGCGGTCAATGAATCGGCGCCGCACGATGATCGCTCCAGCGACATGGACACCGGCGAACCCGGCCCCGGCGGCGAGCGGTGGATGATGACGCAGTCATCTTCCACTGCCATGCAGGAAGTATTCCGCGCCATCGGCCGGCTGGCGCAATCGAAAGTCACGGTGCTGATCACCGGCGAATCGGGCACCGGCAAGGAGTTGGTGGCGCGGGCGCTGCACGGCCATGGGGCGAGGGCCGGCGGGCCTTTCGTTGCCCTGAATGCGGCGGCCATTCCGCGCGACCTGCTCGAAGCCGAGCTGTTCGGCCATGAACGCGGTGCGTTCACCGGCGCCAACACGCTGCGCCGCGGCCGTTTCGAAGAGGCGCACGGGGGCACCCTGTTCCTGGACGAAATCGGCGACATGCCGATCGAGCTGCAGACCCGGCTGCTGCGTGTGCTGGCCGAAGGCAGTTTCTACCGGGTAGGCGGCGCGCAGCCCGTTCGGGTCGACGTGCGCATCGTGGCGGCGACGCACCAGCCGCTGGAACAGCGCGTCGAGCAAGGCCTGTTCCGTGAAGATCTGTTCCACCGTTTGAACGTTATCCGCTTGCGCCTGCCGCCGTTGCGCGAGCGTGTCGAAGATATTCCTTCGCTGGCCAGCCATTTTCTGGCAGCCAGTGCGCGCTCGCTGGGCGTGCCGGTCAAGCGGCTGACGCCGGACGCGATGGCGGCGCTGCAGCGTTTCGAGTTTCCCGGCAATGTGCGCCAGCTCGAAAACTTCTGCCACTGGCTTACCGTGATGGCGCCGGGCCAGACCATCGAGCCCGCCGACCTGCCTCCCGAAATCCGTGCCACGCAGCTGCAACCGCAAGCATCCGTAAGCGGCGTCGCGGTGGCCGTGCAGGGCGGCTTCCCGGCGGGCACGGCGCCGCCTGCCGCGCCCCTGGCGCGCGTCGAAGGCGCCGACTGGCAGACAGCGTTGCTGCGCGATGCGCAGCAACGGCTGCAGCGCGGCGAGCCGGCCGTGATGGCAACCCTGACGCGTCAGTTCGAGCGCATCCTGCTGCAAAGCGCCCTGGATGCCAGCCGGGGCCGCCGCGTAGAGGCGGCCAGCCGCCTGGGCATCGGCCGCAATACCATTACGCGCAAGCTGCGGGAACTGGGCATCGAAGAGTAGGGCGGCGTGCGCCGACGCACAACGGGCATTGTTCAGCCGGCCTGCTGTAGTCCCAGCAGGCTTTCGCACAGGCGGGGCGAACGCAGCTTCTGCAGCCACCATTTCAATGCCGCGCCCGGCGCCTGGTCGCGCCAGGCATACACCAGCTGTTCCGTCATGGGCACGCCATCGACAATCTGGCACTCGACCAGCTCGCCGCGCACGATGTAGGGCGCGGCCAGCGTCAAGGGCAGGTATCCGCAGCCCAGGCCGCGTACCTGTGCGTCGATCTTGGCCTGCATGGTGGGCATCACAATCAGCGGCTGCCTGTTCAGCAAGCCCCGCGTCAGGGGGGGAAGGTGGCGCGACGTATCAGCGACCACCACGGCGCAATACGCCGCGATGTCGCTTGCCTGCAAGGGCCGGCCCAGCAAGGCCAGCGGATGGTCCGGCGACACACAAAAACCGAACTGGACCTCGCCCATGGCATGCGAGCGGTAAGCCGCTGGCGCGGCGCCATTCGCATCCGCGCCGATCACAAGGTCGGCGCGCCCGCTGGCCAGCGCATCCCAGTTGCCGCCCAGCACCTCGGTGGACAGGCGTAACGTCGTGACGGACGCAGCCTCGCGAAACTCGCGGATGACGTCGTACAGCGGGGGCAGGGGCAGTATCGTGTTTACCGCCACGCGCAGTTCCAGTTCCCAGCCGGTGGCCACCCGCTTGACCCTGCCGGCCAGGGCATCGAGCGATTGCAATACCTGGCGTCCGTCCTGCAGCAGCGTCTGGCCCGCCGGAGTCAGTTGCGCGCGATGGCCGCTGCGATCAAACAGAAGTACATCCAGGGCGTCTTCGAGCTTGCGCACCGCGTACGTGACGGCAGAGGGCACTTTGCCGAGTTCCCGCGCCGCTTTTGCAAAGCTGCCGTGGCGGGCGATGGCGTCTACCATGTACAGCAGTTCGGGCGTTATTGCTTGCATGGAAAAATCATTCAAATAAATTGAATGCTCTCATCAAACGGCTTCATCCACAAGTCAGTGAACTCCACCCACAATACGTCTTATCAGCGGCGTTGCTGTGCATGCGGTCAGCGCCGCCAGTTCAAAATTTTCAAAGGAGTCGATCATGCTGACTTTGCGCCGTAGCCATGAACGAGGCCATGCCAACCACGGCTGGCTGGACAGCTACCATACCTTTTCGTTTGCCAACTATTACGACCCGGCGCACATGGGGTTCGGGCCGCTGCGCGTGATCAACGACGACCGCATCGCGCCGGGCCGCGGCTTCGGCACGCACGGTCACCGCGATATGGAGATCATTACCTATGTGCTGGAAGGCGCCGTCGCGCACAAAGACAGCATGGGCAGCGGATCGACCATCCGGCCTGGCGACGTGCAGCGCATGAGCGCAGGGCGCGGCGTAATGCATTCCGAGTTCAATCCGCTGGACGACCGGCACACCCATTTGCTGCAGATCTGGATCGAGCCCGACGTTACGGGCATCGCGCCGGAATACGAAGAGCAGCGCGTTCCCGAAAGCGAAAAGCGGGGCCGGTTGCGCCAGGTGGTGTCGCCAGACGGGGCTGATGGGTCGATGCGCATCCACCAGGATGCACGGTTGTACGTGGGTTTGTTCGATGGCGGCGAACAGGCCGAACTGTCGCTCGCGCCCGGGCGTCGCGCCTGGGTGCATATCGCGCGCGGCCAGGCGACCGTCAACGGCGTGGAACTGTCCGCCGGCGATGCGGTGGCCCTGACCGACGAGGCGGCCGTGCGCATCAGCGACGGCAGGCAGGCCGACGTGTTGGTATTCGATTTACCGTAAGCGTGGCGGCGCTGGCGCAGGCCGGCGCATTTCCAGAGGCGTCTTTTCCGAAGAGGAAATCATCATGTCCAGTATCGAAACCCTGATTGTTCCGCGCACCAGCGACCTGGGCGGCGGCCTGGAAGTGCGGCGCGCCTTGCCTTCCGCCCAGCGGCGCACGGTAGGTCCGTTTGTCTTTCTGGACGAGATGGGCCCGGCCCTGTTCGACCCCGGCGCAGGCGTCGACGTGCGTCCCCATCCGCATATCGGCCTGTCGACTGTCACGTATCTGTACGAAGGCGCGATGATGCACCGGGACAGCGCCGGGCATGTCCAGGAAATCCGTCCTGGCGAGCTCAACTGGATGACAGCGGGGCGGGGCATCGTCCATTCCGAACGCACGCCACCGCCGCAGCGGGACGCAGGCCAACGGCTGTGGGGCTTGCAGCTGTGGGTGGGGCTACCCAGCCGGCACGAAGAAACCGATCCGGGCTTCGTGCATTACGGCCTCGACGCGCAACCGCTGATAGAAGGCGAGGGCGTACAGGCGCGCGTGGTGGCCGGTTCGATATTCGGCCAGACTTCCGCAGTACGCACCCTGTCGCCGCTGTTCTTCGGAGATATCGTGCTGCAGCCGGGCGCCACCGTGGTCGTGCCCGCCGAACATGAAGAGCGCGCAGCATACCTGAGCAGCGGCGTGGTCGAAGTCGATGGCCAAAGCCATCAGCCGGGGCAGCTGCTGGTTTTCGCCGCTGGAAAACCGGTCGAAATCAAGGCACGGGAAACGGCGCGATTTGCAATACTGGGCGGCGAGCCCCTGGACGGGCCGCGCTTCGTCTGGTGGAACTTCGTGTCCAGCAGCAAAGACCGCATCGAGCAAGCCAAGCTCGACTGGGAACGCAGCCGCTTCAACCAGGTCGTGCCTGGCGATGAAACCGAATACATCCCGCTGCCACCTCCGCGGCAATAAGTGTCCGGCGTCACCGCGCTCGCCAACGAACCGGTGTCTGACTCCGATAGGTGTCAGACACCCTGCGGGAGTCAGACACCCGCCAAACCGCATCCCCGCCGCTCGCCAACGAATCGGTGTCTGACTCCGACAGGTGTCAGACACCCTGCGGAGGTCAGACGCCTTCCCAAATGGCATTACTGTATTGCGGGCGGCTACATTCCGCGGGCGTAGGCCTGTTGCCGCTGGGCCGCCAGCGTTTCGCGCCGCACGAAATCCCGTACGAAACCGTCCGCAGGGTGGTGGTGCAGGTTGTAGGGCGTATCCCATTGCACGATCTTGCCTTCCTTCATGACCCCGATGCGGTCGGCGATGGCAAATGCTTCGGCCTGGTTATGCGTCACCAGAATCGCCGTATGTCCAGTCGATTTCAGGATTTCGCGTACCTCGAACGCCAGGCGCTCGCGCGTATCGACGTCCAGGTTGGAGAAAGGCTCGTCCAGCAGCAACAGCTCGGGCGACGGCGCCAGTGCGCGAGCCAGCGCCACGCGCTGCTGCTGGCCGCCGGATATCTCGTGCGGATAACTGTCGGCCGAGGCCGCCAACCCTACCAGGTCCAGCATTTCACGTACGCGGGCGGTACGTTGGGCGCTGCCCATCCGGCGCAGGCCAAAAGCTACATTCTGCGCCGCGGTCAGGTGGGGAAACAACGCGTAGTCCTGGAACATCATGCCTACGCGGCGCAGCTCCGGAGCCACCTGCACCGTGGGCGACGAAATGATGGTGCCGTCCAGGGCGATGTGCCCCGCGCGCAGCGGCTCGAAACCCGCAATCGCGCGCAGGATGGTGGTTTTGCCACAGCCGGATTCGCCGAGCAGGCAGCCGATATGGCCGGCGGGCAGCGACAACGACAGGTCCCGCACCACAGACTTATGCCCCTGAGGGGTATCGTATGCCAGGCAGATGCGGTCTAGTTCAAGCAGGTCGGGCACGATATCAATGTCCCATCTTCAAATTAGTGCGCGCCAGCAGGATGACGGGCAGCAGCCCGGCCAGCACAATGGCCAGCGCTGCGACCGCGCCTTCCTCGTATGTGCCGCGCGCGGCCTCGGCGTATAGCCAGGTCGCCAGTGTTTCGAAATTCAGCGGTCGCAGCAGCAACGTGGCCGGCAGCTCTTTCATGGCGTCCACGAAAACCAGCAGGGCGGCCGCGGCCAACGCGGGGCGCAGCAAGGGTAGATGCACACGGCGCAGCGTGCTGCCGGCGGATTCCCCCAGCAGGCGGGACGCCTGTTCCAACGAAGGCGGAATACGCGCCAGCCCGGCTTCGATACCGCCTACCGACACCGCCAGGAAGCGCATTGTGTATGCGCATACCAGGGCGCCCATCGAACCCATCAAAAACAGGCCTTGCGTGCCGAACACCGCGCCTATCTGGCGATCGATCCAGGTAAACGGCACCAGCAGCCCGATGGCCAGCACTGTGCCGGGCACGGCGTAACCCAGGCTGGCAATGCGGGCGCATGCACGTCCCGGGTTGAAACGCGCGCTTTCGCGTAACGTACGGCCGGACCAGGCCACGATCAGCCCGCAAATCAGGGTCACGATGGTGGCGGTAAACGCCACAGCCAGCGTATTGAACAGGCCATTCAACAGTTGGCTGGACACGCCCCCCACAAGATGCAGGCGCTTGTAGGTTTCTACCACCAGGTATCCGGCCGGCGCCACAAAACCGATCAGGACGGGTATCCAGCCCAGCACGATGGCGAGCAGGGCGGCCGCGCCGCGCAGCCGACGCGGCTGCATCGGGCGCATCCGCTGCGTATTGGCATAGCGTTGGCGCTTGCGCCCGTGCCGCTCCAGCAGGATCAGCCCCACCACGATGGCAAGCATCGTCAGCGCGATCTGGGCCGCGCTGGCAAGGTCTGAGCGGGTGATCCAGGTGGTGTATACCGACACGGTCAGGGTCTGCACGCCCAGGAATTCGGACGCGCCGATGTCGTTCAGGGTTTCCAGCAGCGCCAGGCTTGCGCCCACGGCAATGGCCGGCCGCGCCAGCGGCAAGGCCACCCGCACGAACACGCCCACACGGCCGGCGCCCAGCGTGCGCGCGGCCTCGAGCAGGCTGGCCGCCTGCGTCATGAACATGATGCGGGTGCTCAGGTACACGTACGGGTACAGCACGAAGCCCAGCACGAAAATGGCGCCGTAGATAGAACGCAGGTCGGGCAGGCGGAACTCTCGAGGGCTGTCGTAGCCAAGCACGGTGCGTATTGCGGTCTGGATCGGACCGATGGGGTGCAGCAGGTCCAGATAGGCAAAGGCAATGATGTAGGTAGGCACTGCCAGGGGCAGCAGCAGCGTCCAGGTCAGCGTGCGGCGGGTGGGAAACTCGTACGCCGTCACCAGCCAGGCGGCGCCGGTGCCCAGCATCGTGACCAATATGCCCACGCCCAGCAGCAGCAGCGCGGTGTTGGCGAACGCCTGGGGCAATACGTACTGCGTCAGGTGCGACCAGTGAGATAGGTCCGCATGTGCCGCCTGCCAGGCCAGCGCGCCCAACGGCGCCAGGACAGCCAGCGCCACCAGCGCGGCGCCAGTCAGCCACCCCGCGCCGCGTTCAGGTCCGCGCAAACGCCATGGGCGAGGCAAGGTTTCTGTATGCATGCTTCAAGAAAGAAGGTGCCTGATCTCCGGCCTGGAGTCAGACACCTGATTACGTTTGCGCCGCGCCGGCCGTCGCCGGCCGGCGCCGAACAACGCGAAGGCCGTTCAGGCCATGCGTCGCTTTTCACGCAGGCTTAGTTGTCAAAGCCCACTTTGTCGACGAGTTCGCTGGCCTGTTTGCGGTACTTGGCGACTTCGGCAACGGGCAGGGAGTCTACCTTCAATTCGCCAAAGCTGGCCACCACGGGATCCAATTTCACACCCTTGCGGACCGGGTATTCGTAGTTGGCACGGGCGTACAGCGTCTGGGCCGGCTCGGACACCAGGAATTCCAGCAGCTTGATGGCGTTGTCTTTGTTGGGAGCATGCTTGGCCACAGCCGCGCCGCTGATGTTCACGTGCGTGCCGTCGCCGCCGTTCTTGAACGTGGGACGCACAACCTTGATCGCATCACCCCATTTGCGGGCATCGGTACCCGGCTCGGCGTTCTTCATGTGGCCGACGTAATACGCATTGGCGATGCCGATGTCGCAAATGCCGCCCAGGATATCGCGCGCCACGTCACGGTCGCCGCCAGCCGCCTTGCGGGCCAGGTTGGCTTTCACGCCGCGCAGCCATTGCTCGGTGGCTTCTGCTCCGTCATGGGCGATCATTGCGGCCACCATGCCCGTGTTATAGGGGTGCTGGCCCGAGCGGATGCACACCTTGTTCTTCCATTTCGGGTCGGCCAAGTCTTCATAGTGGAAGCTGTCGAGTTCCAGATCATTGGCCGCATACAGCACGCGGTCGCGCAGCGACAGCGTGTACCACTGGCCGTCCGCGCCGCGCAGGTTGGCGGGGATCACCGAATTCAGGGTTTCCGACTTGATGGGCTGGGTGACGCCGCCGTCGACCAGATCGATCAGGTTGCCGATGTCCACGGTCATCAACACGTCGGCGGGCGACTGCGCGCCTTCGGCTTTCACACGCTCCAGCAGGCCGTCTTTGACAAACACCGTGTTGACCTTGATGCCGCTTTCTTTAGTGAACGCATCCAGCATCGGCTGGATCAGCTTCGGTTCGCGAGTGGTGTACAGGCTGACTTCGTCAGCAGCCGCCGCGGGCGCGGCGAAGATGCTGCCAGCCACCGCAAGCGCGCCCAGCAGGGGGGTCAAGGAAAGGCGTCGGATCGACATGGAGAGCTCCAGTGCAGGATAAAACGGACACAAAGCGGCATCCGCACGCACGCCGCAGCGCGTCCGTTAACGAAAATGATTATCAAGTAGGTGCGACAATAACAGGAAGCCGTTTGGCGTTCAACTTGAAGACGGCTTGGCGGCCGGACGCCTGATCTCTATCAAAAAGTTATAAAGGCATTACGGATTAATGAGAGCAGTTATCAAGCACTCGCGTTAAAATAGGGATAACCCTTAGCCCGTGCAGCGTCTTTTCTGCAGTACGGAAATCCATCCGGCGTACCTGGTGCGTCGTACCATTTCAGCGACATGGCAGCTTTCAATACCGAGCGCGTACTGAGCGTGCGCCACTGGAACGATACGCTTTTTTCCTTCACCACCACGCGTGACGCGGCCCTGCGGTTCCACAACGGCCATTTCGTCATGATCGGCCTGGAAGTCGAAGGCAAGCCCCTCATGCGTGCCTACAGCATCGCCAGCGCCAACTACGAAGAAAACCTTGAGTTTCTCAGCATCAAGGTCCAGAACGGGCCCCTGACCTCGCGCCTGCAACACCTGAAAGAAGGCGACACCATCCTGGTCAGCCGCAAACCGGTGGGCACGCTGGTGGTAGACGACCTCAAGCCGGGCAAGCACCTGTTCCTGTTCGGCACCGGCACGGGCCTGGCTCCCTTCATGAGCATCATCAAAGACCCCGACGTCTACGAGCGCTTCGAAAAGGTCGTGCTGGTGCACGGCGTGCGGTGGGTCAGCGAACTGGCCTACGCCGATTTCATCGAAAACGAGCTGCCCAACAACGAATTCTTCGGCGACGTCGTCCGCGAAAAGCTCATTTACTATCCCACGGTCACGCGCGAGCCCTTCCGCAACCAGGGGCGCATCACCGAGCTGCTTGAAAACGGCAAGCTGTGCCAAGACATCGGCCTGCCGCCCATCAATCCCGAGACCGATCGCGCCATGCTTTGCGGCAGCCCGCATATGCTGGCCGACATCAGCGCCATGCTCGATTCGCGCGGCTTCACGGTGTCGCCGGGGGTTGGCGAGCCGGGTGACTACGTGGTCGAACGGGCGTTCGTCGAAAAGTAAACCGCCCCGCGTCGCCCGGGTACCGCAGCGCAAGCCCTGTCCGTTTCGCGGGCAGGGCTTTTTCGCGTGGGCGTCGGGCATTGCGCGGGTTAGCAAGAATCGCCGTTATTGTTACGAAACATAAAATATATGTAGAAAAGCTAAATCTTTGCGAAGCGCGGACGATATACATCATGTCTACGTCGCAGTTGCAATCCTATGTTGATAAATTTCAGCCCCTTCTCGGGGTGGGCCAACTCACATCTCAAGCGCTCGCAGGCCGTGCTGGGGTCGAGTGTGGAAAGGCTATCGTCCGGGCTGAGGATCAATTCGGCCCGCGACGATGCGGCGGGGCTTGCCATCGCCAACCGCATGACAAGCCGGATCAAGGGCAACGCGGCCGCCATGCGCACCGTGTCTGACGCCATCGGTCTCCTGCAGACCGTGGAGGGGGGCGCATCCGACATCAATTCGCTATTGCAGCGCATGCGCGAGCTCACCGTGCAGCACCGCAACGGCTCATTGTCTTTCCAGGATCGGGAGTTTATCCAGACAGAAATCGCGCAGATCCGCGACGAGATCAATCGCATCGGCGCAGAGCTGAACTTTGCGGGGCGAGGCCTGCTCGACGCCGAGCAGTCGCTGCGCTTCCAGCTGTCGAGCGAGGCATCCGATACGCTGGAGTTGAATCTGCAACCGCTGAATACCGATACGTTGGGCGTGAACGCTATCCGGCCTCCGGTGGGGCCGCCGCTGTCAGAGATTACGATCGCCAGCGGTGCCAATGCCGGCACGTGGAAGCTCGAGCTTGAAGGCATCATCAACCGGGACGGGGTGCTGCTGAAACCTGGCGAGGCGGAAGCCGCCTATCACGTGACACCGGGTTCTATCACCATCCACCAGGTCAGGAATCGCGATGGAAGCGCCCGGCCGGGCGAGTACGCAGTCAAGGTGGGCGACGATTACTACCATCGGGCAGAAGGGGCCCTGGTGTTTGACCACGCATCCGGGGTGGCTACGTATCGCGTGCACAATGGCTACCAACAGGCCGACATCGAGGATCCCGCGCGCGGCGTGACCCTGGACGACCAGCCGATCGACAACGTAAAACTGGGCTGGGATAAAGACGGCAACTACGTGAAGTACCTCGAATGGCAGGGGCACTTCGTGGAATACGATCCGCTGGCGGGCCGGCTCAACAACAAGTTCTACCTGAGTGGCCCGAATGCGAACACGATCGAACTTATGCAGCCGGATTCGCTGGCGCAGATCGACGCCGCCATCGCGCAGGTAGACGGGTATCGCACCTATCTGGGCGCGACTCAGAATCGGCTCGAATCTGTGCTCGAGGGCCTGTCGACGTCGCAGCTGGCCTTGAATTCGGCCCGATCGCGTATCGAAGATGCCGACTATGCCGTGGAAACGTCCAATATGATACGGAGCCAGATTGTGCAGCAGGCTGTGCAGGCCGTGCTGGCCCAGGCCAACCAGATTCCGCAGACAGTGCTCAGCCTGCTGCGCGGATAAGTCCGTGTGGCAGGCTGGAAACCTCAGGTAGGCGCACTGAGGGCTGCTACGCCGTCATGCTCCGGGCGCCGACAGGCAGGCAGCCTCTTTATCGGACAGCGGATTGGCCTTCAGCCATGCCTGCGTTTCTTCATCCCCGGCGCGCTTGAGCGCCGCCATGATCGAATCAGACGGTTGTGTGGCGAGCGTCATTTTGTTTTCCCGCATGCGCGCATAGTTGGCTTCAATGCGCTGTTCGACGCCAGCCCATGACGTGGCGGAGACTTTCTTCGCCGCTTCGCTCAGAATCGCCTGGTCGCCGGCGCCTAGCTCGTCCCAGGTCTTTTTATTGATGATGGTGTAGCTCAGCGGTATCGAATAGCTTACGGCGGTGAAATGGGGCAGGTGGTTCCACAGGTTGCGACCCGCGCCGCCGTCGCCCGAGGTCAGCACTGCGTTGACCTCGCCGGCAGCCAGTTTGTCGGCCAGCGCGGAATAAGGCATCTGCACGCTTTGCGCGCCCACTCTCTCGAACACGGACTTGCTGGTGGCGTCGTAGGTGCGGATCTTCAAGGCCTTGATGTCGGCTTCGCTTTGCAGCGGCTGCACCGACCAGATCCCCGAAGGCGGCCAGGGCGTCACATACAGCAAGTGCGCGCCCAGCGCCTGCGCGCGCTGTTCCAGCGCGGGGCGGGCGCATTCATACAGAGTGCGGGCCTGCTTGAAATCCCTGGCGGCGAAGGGCAGGGACGACAGCAGGAACAGCGTATCCTTGTTGCCCAGTACCCCGCCGAACAGCGTCGCCATCTGGGTTTTGCCGTCGATCACCGCCGCCACCTGCGCATCCCCTTTGTAAGGGTTCTGCTTTTCCTGGCGTGTCTCAATGACGATCCCGCCCGCCGACGCTTTTTTGACCAGATCGGCGAATTGCAGGTCGGCCGAGGCGGTGATCGACGTGGCCGGATACTCGTTGATCAGTTCAAGACGGGTCTGGGCTGTGGCCTGCGTGGCCATGCAGGCACCGGCCAGCATGGCGGCCGCGATCGCGCAGCGATGGGCCGAATGATTGGAAAGCTGCATCTGTGTTTCCCCTTGCGCGGTATATCCGCCCGTCGGTTTTAGCACCGAGGCCGGGCCGCGGGTACCAGGGGGAAACACGGACTGCTGCGGGTCATTCCGGCTGTATGCCGGCCTTCTTGATAATGTCGCCCCACTTCTGCGACTCGTTGCGCTGGAACTGCGCCAGCTCCTGGGGCGTGGACGTGGCGGGGGTGGTGCCCGTCGATTTGTAGAAATGCTGCGCCGCCTGCCGCTGCGTGGCTTTGATCAGCAAGTCATTCAGCTTGGTGACCACGGCCTGCGGCGTGCCGGCCGGCACATAGGCGCCGAACCAGTAGCCCATCTCGTAGCCGGGCACGCCGGCCTCGGCGATGGTGGGCAGGTTGGGCGCCAGCGGCGACCGTTCGCTACCGGTAAAGCCCAGCCCCCGCAGCTTGCCGGCTTCGACCTGCGGCAGGCCAGTGGCGCTGTCCGTGATCATCATGTCGATCTGCCCGCCCAGCAGATCGGTAATCGCCAGCGGATTGCTTTTGTACGGCACGTGCAGCAGCTTCACGTCGGCCATCTGCTGCAGCAGTTCTCCGGCGATACGGCTGCTAGAACTGCCGCTGCCGAAACTCAGCTTGCCCGGAGACTTCCTGGCCAACGCCAGGAAGTCCGACACGCTCTTGGCCTCGGAGGACGGGTTGACCACCATAAATTGCCCACCCTTGCCCAACAGCGTCACGGGGGAAAAGTCCTTTACCGGGTCGTAGGGCAGGCTTTTGTAAAGATGTTCGTTGGCCGCATGCGTGGTGTTCGTCGTAATCAGCACCGTATAACCGTCGGGCGCGGCGCGCGCCGCTGTCTGCGCCCCGATCATGGCGCTGGCGCCCGGCTTGTTCTCGATCACTACCGATTGGCCTGTCTGTTCGGCCACGCCTTGGCCGATGGCCCGGCCCAGCTGATCCGTGGCGCTGCCCGCAGTAAACGGAACAATGAACGTGATGGGCTTGGCGGGAAAGTCCTGCGCGGCGGCTGCAACCATGGGCAGGCTGGCGAGCAGGGCGGCAAGTGATCGTAGCGGAGTGGTGCGCATGAATGTCTCCTGTAGTTGTACACCGCACTATAGGCAGGGGCGCTTAATAAGTTAAATCGAAAATTAAGATAAATTCATCCAGCAGGCCGATCAATTCATGGGGCAGGGATGGCTACGTCTCCGCTGGCCAAGCCGCTTTCGGCAGGTGCATGCGGCGATTTCGTGCGCAATGGGCAGGAACTTCTGTCTTTCGCAATTGCCTATTGATGAGTAAACTCCAATAGTGCAGTGTGTCTAACCGACTGACCCAAGGATACGGTCCATGAGCAAGCAGATCATCCATACCGACGAAGCGCCTGCCGCCGTCGGCCCGTACTCGCAAGCGATTGCCGTTACCGGCACCAAGACGGTGTATTTGTCCGGCCAGATCGGGCTCGAGCCAGGCACCGGCGACCTGGTGTCCGAAAACTTCGAGGCCCAGGTACGCCAGGCGTTTGCCAATATGCAGGCCGTCATCAAAGAAGCGGGCGGCACATTGGACAATATCGTCAAGCTGACGCTGTTCCTTACCGACCTGAACAAGTTCACCGCCGCCAACGCCATCATGGCCGAGATCATTCCGCAGCCGTTTCCTGCGCGCTCGACCATTGGCGTGGCCAGCCTGCCCAAGGGCGCGCAGTTCGAAGTCGAGGCCATCCTGGTTCTGTAGGCTGCGCGCACGCGCAGCAGCCAGGCGCCGTCATGCCGGCCACCGCCGCAGCCCGCAAATCCGCTGGCGCTTCTGCCGCCGGAACATCGCTCACGGACGTGCAGCGCAAGCTGCACAGCCTGGGCCTGGTGACTGCTGACGACTGTATTCTGCATTTGCCGCTGCGCTACGAAGACGAAACGCGCATCGTGCCGATCGCATCGCTGCGCCCGGGCGAGCCCGCCCAGGTCGAAGGCGAGATCCTGCGCAGCGAAATCCTGTACCGGCCGCGCCGCCAGTTGACGGCCGTCATGGCCGACGAAACGGGCGAATTGCAGTTGCGCTGGCTGAACTTTTACCCCAGCCAGCAAAAGCAGGTGGCCGCCGGGCGTCGCCTGCGCGCGCGAGGCGAGGTTCGCGGCGGCCTGTTCGGCCGTGAAATGGTGCATCCGCGCCTGACCGCCGCCGACACGCCGCTGCCCCAGGCCCTGACGCCGGTCTACCCCAGCACCGACGGGCTGTCGCAGCCGTCATTGCGCAAAGCCATCACGCAGGCGCTGCAGCAAGCCAATCTGGACGACACCTTGCCCGCGGAGGCGCTCGAACGCTACGAGCTGATGCCGTTTGCGCCTGCCATTCGCCTGTTGCATGCGCCGCCGCCGGGGATTTCCGAAGACGATCTCGTCGAACGCGGCCACCCGGCCTGGCGTCGCATCAAGTTCGACGAGCTGCTGGCCCAGCAGTTATCGTTGGCGGCTGCGCGCGCGGCGCGCCGTTCGATTCGCGCCACTCCGTTGCCGCACCGGGACGAGCCGGGGGGGCTGGTGCAGCGCCTTTACCAGGCCTTGCCGTTTCGGCTGACCGGAGCTCAGCAAAGAGTCGTGCAGGAGATCTCCGGCGATCTGTCCCGGTCGCATCCGATGCACCGCCTGCTTCAGGGCGACGTGGGCAGCGGCAAGACAGTCGTTGCCGCGCTTGCGGCGGCCCAGGCTATTGCCTGCGGGGCACAGGTGGCGCTGATGGCTCCCACAGAAATTCTGGCCGAGCAGCATTTTCGCAAGCTGGTTTCGTGGTTGCAGCCGCTGGGCGTAAATGTGGCCTGGCTAAGCGGCAGCCTCAGCGCCAAGGCTCGTCGCCAGGCCGCCGCCAGTGCGGCCGATGGCAGCGTGCAGTTGGTGGTCGGCACGCAGGCGCTCATCCAGGACCACGTCGAATTCCACAACCTGGGGCTGTCGATTGTCGATGAGCAACACCGTTTCGGGGTCGGGCAGCGGCTGGCGCTGACGCGCAAGGGCGAAGCGCCCGAGGGGCGCACTGTTCCTCACCAGCTCAACATGAGCGCCACGCCTATTCCGCGCACGTTGGCGATGACCTTCTTCGCGGACCTGGACGTCTCGGTTATCGACGAACTTCCGCCGGGCCGCACGCCGGTGGTGACCAAACTGGTCTCCGACGCACGCCGCGACGAGGTCGTCGCGCATGTAGCCGGCGCGGTGCGCGAAGGCCGGCAAGCCTATTGGGTGTGCCCGCTGGTCGAAGAAAGCGAGGCGCTGCAACTGCAAACGGCGGTAGACACCTACGAGGCCATGCGCGCGGAACTGCCCGATCTGCGGCTGGGCCTGGTGCATGGACGCTTGCCGCAAGCCGACAAGGCGGCCGTCATGCAGGCGTTTCGCGATGGCGACATCGACCTGCTGGTGGCGACCACGGTCATCGAGGTCGGGGTAGACGTTCCCAATGCGTCGCTGATGGTCATCGAACATGCCGAACGCTTCGGCCTGGCCCAGTTGCACCAGCTGCGCGGACGGGTAGGGCGGGGCAGCGCCGAATCGGTATGCGTGCTGCTGTACCAGACGCCGTTGTCACAAGTGGCGCGGCAACGTCTGCGAGCCATGTTCGAAACGTCGGACGGCTTCGAGATAGCCCGCCGCGACCTTGAACTGCGCGGCCCTGGCGAATTCCTGGGCACCCGGCAATCGGGCATGGCTTTGTTGCGTTTCGCCGACCTGGAATCCGACATCGGCATTGCAGAGCAGGCGCGCGAGGCGGCGGCCTGGCTAAGGGCCGAACATCCCGCCGTGGCCGAGGCACACCTGGCGCGCTGGATGCGCGGCCGCGAAGACTTCCTGCGCACATGAAAGCCGTTTTATTTTCCGTCACCCACCGCCGACCGTGGCAAGGTACGCACCAACATGACTCTGACCGAACTTAAATACATCGTCGCGGTCGCTCGCGAACGCCACTTCGGCCGCGCGGCCGAGGCATGTTTCGTCAGCCAGCCCACCTTATCGGTGGCCATACGCAAGCTCGAAGATGAACTGGGGGTCACCTTGTTCGAACGGGGCGGCTCCGAGGTGGGCGTTACCGCCATCGGGCAGCGCATCGTGACGCAGGCGCAGAAAGTGCTGGAAGAAAGCGCCAGCATCAAGGAAATCGCCCGCCAGGGCCACGATCCGCTGGCGGGGCCGTTGCGTGTCGGGGTCATCCACACCATCGGCCCGTACCTGCTGCCGCGCCTGGTGCCCATGCAGATTGCGCGCACTCCACAGATGCCGCTGCTGCTGCAGGAAAACTTCACCTTGCGCCTGGTAGAGCTGCTGCGCCAGGGCGAGATCGACTGTGCCATCATGGCCTTGCCGCTACCTGAGGCCGGCCTGGTCACCCAGCCGCTGTATGACGAACCGTTCGTGGTGGCCGTCCCGCGCGACCACGAATGGGCCGACCGCAAGGCCGTCAGTTCCGAAGACCTGAAGCAGCAAACCATGCTGTTGCTCGGGTCCGGACACTGTTTTCGCGACCAGGTGCTGGAAGTATGCCCCGAGCTGTCGCGCTTTTCGGCGGCCAGCGACGGCATCCAGCGTACGTTCGAAGGCTCTTCGCTCGAGACCATCCGACATATGGTGGCAGCCGGCATCGGCGTAACGGTGTTGCCGGTGACAGCGATACCGGAAGCCCAACCTCGCGCCCTGCTGAAATACCTGTCTTTCGAAGGGCAGCCGCCCGAGCGTCGGGTGGTGCTGGCCTGGCGCCGCAGCTTTCCCAGGCTGGCCGCCATCGAGGCCCTTGCCCAGGCGGTTTACGAATGCGGCCTGCCGGGGGTCAAAATGCTTGATAAAGAGGCCGTGGCCACTTAGGTTGATCGATGACCTGCCAACACGGCCTGCGATCACTCATTCGTTAGTCTACGGTGGTATTCTTGTTCAGTCGTTGTCCCAATAAAGGAGCTTTACATGGCCAAGTCTTCCAAAGCCGCCGGCACTGCTGCGGTGCGCATCAACATCGGCATTTCCGATAAAGACCGTACTGCTGTCGCCGCCGAACTTTCCAAGGTACTTGCCGACAGCTACACCCTGTATCTGATGACGCACAATTTCCACTGGAACGTCACGGGTCCGCTGTTCAACACGCTGCACCAGATGTTCATGACCCAGTATTCCGAAGAATGGGCTGCGCTGGACGACATCGCCGAACGCATCCGCGCCCTGGGCGTACATGCCCCCGGCACGTACCGCGAGTTCTCCAAGCTTTCTTCCATCGCCGAGCCGGCCAACGTGCCCGACGCCCTGGAAATGGTGCGTTTGCTGGTCAAGGGTAACGAAGCCGTCTCCAAGACGGCGCGCGCGGCCTTCGAAAAAGCCGATGCCGCCAACGACCAGCCCACCGCCGACCTGCTGACCCAGCGTATGGACATCCACGAGAAAAACGCCTGGATGCTGCGCAGCCTGCTCGAATAACCCCTCTGCGCTCTGGTATTGGTGCCGGCTTCCCCTGGGGAAGCCGGTGTCGTTTCAGCCCCGCTTCACCAGCGGCCGCGGGCCGCTTGTGTAAGCAATCGCACGGTGTCGACCTTTATGACTACGCCACAGGCGCCCGCATGCGTCCTGATCACGGGCGCTACGGGCGGTATAGGCAGCGCCCTGGCCCTGGAGTACGCTCGCGCCGGCACCCGGACGCTGGTTCTGCATGGCCGCAATCGCATACAACTGGACAAGCTTGCTCAGGAATGCGCGGCGCTGGGCGCCCGTACAGTGCTGCATGCGCAAGACATCCGCGATCACGACGCCCTTATGCAGTGGCTGGCCGACATCAGCGCGACCATGGCCCCCGATCTTGTCATTGCCAACGCTGGCGTCAACATCAACACCGGGCCCGAAGGGCAGGGCGAATCCTGGGACGACATGCACCGCCTGTTCGACGTCAATATCAAGGCCGTGATGGCCACGGTGCATGCATGCCTGCCGGCCATGCGGGCGCGCCGAAGCGGGCAGATTGCGCTGATCAGCTCGCTGGCGGCATGGCGCGGCCTGCCCGAAACGCCCAGCTACAGTGCGAGCAAGGCGGCAGTCAAGGTCTACGGCGAAGCCATGCGCGACCTGCTGGCGCAAGAAGGCGTCAGGGTCAACGTAGTAATGCCGGGGTACGTGGAATCTCAAATGTGTTTCGACATGCCGGGCCCGAAGCCGTTCTTGTGGAAGGCAGACAAGGCCGCGCGGGTAATACGCCACGGCCTGGAGAAAAACAAGGCGCGTGTCAGTTTTCCGTTTCCGCTGAATCTGGGGTGTTTTTTGCTGTCTGTGATTCATCCGGCGGTGTCGGGGTGGATCTTGCAAAGGCTGGGATACCGTGGTTGACGGTGGATGGCGCCTGCTGTGGGCTGTCGCTGTATCCGGGCTCTTGCTATCGTGGGCGATCGAGGCCGCATTGGTCCCGCGCTCGGCAGTTCCCTGGAAGCGGCCCTGGCGCGCCCTGGTGGCGCACACGGGTATTTTTGGCGTCGGGTTCGCAATAGAGCTGCTGATATTCAGGCGTCCCATATTCGGCGTCCTGAATCTCCTGCTGCTGCAGTTGCTGCTGGTGCTCGTGAGCAATGCCAAGCACCGTGCCCTGAGGGAACCCTTTGTGTATCAAGACATCGAGTATTTTCTGGATGCTTTGAAACACCCCAGGCTGTATTTGCCTTTCATCAACTTGTGGTTGATCGCTCTACTTGCCGCGGCGTATGCGGCCGCATGCGTGGTCGCCGTCCGGTACGAACCTGCCATCTTCGTATCTGCCGCGGACATGCTGCTTCTGCCGGGCGCAGTGCTCGTGGCGGCGCTGGGAATGCTGGCAAGCTGCAAGTCGGCCATTCTGCGAGGCCTGAGTTTCGATGCGGCCTCGGATTTGCGCCGGATCGGACAGCTCGCTTACCTGTGGGGCTATGCCGTCGCCGAAAAAGAAATCCCGACGCGGTCCGACAACACGGGGTGGGGACAGATCCCGGAGGGCCGGCGCCCCGATCTCGTGTCGATCCAGAGCGAATCGTTTTTTGATCCTCGCCGCTACGTTCCGCACTTAAACGCGGATATCCTGCAGCAATTCGATCGCCTTTGCGCGGAATCGGTCATGCACGGTCATGCGCAGGTACCCGCCTGGGGGGCGAACACGGTCCGTAGCGAGTTCGCATTTCTTTCCGGCCTGGGCGAGCACCAGTTGGGTGTGCACCGGTTCAATCCCTACCGCAGGCTTGCCCCGGCCGGCACTTCCTCGTTGGCGCGTCACCTTAAGTCCCAAGGCTATCGCACGATCTGCCTGCATCCTTTCCATGCGACCTTCTATCGCAGGGCCGACATCATTCCCATATTGGGGTTCGACGAGTTCATCAGCCTGGAAGATTTCGATCCGACCGACGCCAGCCACCCCTACTACGGAGACATTCCCCTGGGTCAACGCGTGCTTCGTGAACTGGATGCCCGCACGGACCAGCCCCTGTATGTGCACGTCATCACCATGGAAAACCACGGCCCCCTGCATTGGGAGCGCGTTACCGACCAGGACAGGCAGGCGATCGCGGCCGGGCCGTTACCGCCCCAATACGACGAACTCGTGGCCTACGTGCGCCATCTGAAGAACGCGGATGCCATGTTCGGGCAAATGGCCGAAGCGTTCCGTGGCCGTGCCAGGCAGACCAGTCTTTGCATTTTCGGCGACCATATCCCCATCATGCGCCATGTGTACGATACTTATATGCCCGATGGGAAAACGCCTTTCGTGATCTGGTCGAATTATGGCCAGGGCAAAGCCGTCAAGCAGGATCTCGTCCTGTCGGATCTGGCCCGCACATGGCTGGCGAGCCTGTAGCCGCGCTCAGTAGTCGGCGAGCGGGTGAGTCGCGCGGGCCAGGCGGGGCAAAGCGCCGCGCACTGCCATATCGATGCTCTGTCGGGTATAAAAACCACCGTTGACCTGCGTGAGGTGGATCACGGCGTTGCGGAACTGTTTGAACAGCATGGCGTCCGGACGCGGCGGATTGGTCCAGAACTCGTCCAGGCGGCCCTGGAAGGTGAGGCCAGGCAGGTTGTAGATGGGGTCGGCCAACGTGAAGAGCGGGCGATTGTGTATCAGTGCCGAGCCGCCCACAGTGCTGTTCACCGTGACGACGCCACGGGCATGGCTGAGCAATATCGGCAATGAGCCACTTTCCAGATAAATCACATTCTGGCAGGGAACACCATATTCCGTGCATAAGCGCCGGATGACCGCGCGATAGTTGATAAGCCCGCTGTCCAACGGATGGTTCTTGATCACCATCAGATCCGCGCCGTTTCCAAATCGGGAGAAAGACGCGAAAACGTGTTGCAGGAATTCGGGCATGTCTTTGATGGGCGAATGATCACGGATCTGTGCATCCGTATTCAGCTGCAAAGGAACCAGCCAGAACGGCAACTTTTCGGCGACGATCCGGTCGATTTGTGACGCGTCGTATCGGCGACGAGAAATAAGCGAAATTCCCCTGCGCAGATACGCAGGGTATTCCAGCCAGGCAGGCACGGGGCTGTGACCGCGATAATGGGGAAAATATAGGCGGTTGCGCATACCGGCCACGTTATAGGCGATATCGTGCCAGGCGCGCGCGCTGAATGACGACGAAAATGCCTCGCCGTTATCGTAGTCTGGTATGCGTGGGGCAGTGCGTCTGTACCAATCGGCATCGCGCGGCAGAGACGAGTGTGCATTGACGCCATCACGTTCCAGCGTGATCCAGTACGGGCGGAAGTAACCTTCCTCGAACACATGAACCGGCAGGTTCCGCGCCCGAGCCACGGAAATACAGGCGCGGTGCAGCGGCCGGCGATCACCGAACAACACTACATCGGTAATCTCTCTGGTGTCGATCAGGGTGCTATAGAACTGGCCGAGTTCCTCGATCGGACCTTTGTAGTCTAGGCGTTGCAGGCCACGGCTGTACCAGGCGTCGCCACAGTTGAAATTGACCTTCAGCACGTCGTGGCCGTCGTGCATGAGCGCCTGGCCCAGGCGCTGGAAAAAGGGCGAGTTCACGCCCTGCAGCATGAGAAAGTGCTTCTTCATTTTTTGCGGCACGCCCTTGCGATTGCACCGCGTATCAGCGATCTGGGTCTCGATTCGGGCGAGGCGCCTGCCAACTGCCGAACCGCTTGTTCCGGTGTACAAAATTGCCGGGTGGCCGGATTGATATAACGGGGGTACAGTATCAAAGTCGCGGCGACCAGCTCATCCAGCGAAAGTCTGCGTCCACGGCGCTTCATGACTTCGGGGCTGAGCCCCCGGTCGTCGGTAAGGCCCCAGCCGGCATAAAAAGGCTGCCCCCAAACCACAACCGGTATCTGGCGCATTAGCGCCTCGAAACCCGCGAGAGACGTATTGACATGGACTGCGTCCATTTCGGGGTAAAGGGCGTCGATCGCGACATCGTCGATGAGTTCGTCGCACCAGTCCAGGAGTTGTTCCTGGTGGGCGTCCGGTTCCCGCAGCCCTGCGACCATGTCGGGATGGGGCTTGAACAGAATCGTCGCGCCCGGTTCGGCCTGCCGCACGGCTTGCAGCAGCGCAAGGTTGGTGCGCAGGGCGCTCGCACCAAAATGGATGGAAGCGTCCGTTTCGACTTGCCCCACGACCAGCACCACCCTCTGGCCGCCTGGCCGTTGCCAGCGCCGCGGTGACTTGAGATTGTATTTGGTGATGCCGCGCCGGAGAATCTCGGCGCGCAGCATGCGAGCCCTGCAGCATAGGGCCTCGTCGAAGGCTGTGTCGGCAAGCAAGCGCTCCAGCCGCGAAGGCTGTGTTGCATCGTAGTAGATGCCGATATCATCGATCACCCATGATATCGGACGTATCAGTTGGGCTCCCAGTCCGACGGATCTGAGAAAGCCATCTTCAATGCGGTACAGCGCACGAGCACCATGCATTTCCTGCCGGCCCGCTGCACCCCACATCGCCATCGGCAAGCCAGAATGACGGGCCCCTGGCGACTTCACGAACTTGATCGTGCTGCCCGACAGAAATTCGCGCACGAAGCGCTTTTTCCAGTTCGAAAACCCCACGGCGATCATGGCGGGCGGCAGATCGTTGCGCAGGCGGCGTTGCAGTGCAAGCCAGGCGATCAAGGTTTCCACATTGCATCTTTTTCCCGTGTCGGGGTCAAGATAGCTGGCATAGTCGATCAGCGCGGCGTGCACCAGTTGCTCGAGCGTGCATGGCGTGCGCCGGCTGGGTGCGGGCTGGTAGTCATGCGTCAAGCCCCAGCCCGCATAAAACGGGGTTCCGAAAACATGCGCAGGCTTTCCATATAGCAGCGCTTCGAAGCCCATTTGAGAGGTGGCCACGTAGACCGCCTGCGCATGTTCGAGCAGGGCGGCCGGATGCCGATCATCCGCAATCACCGTCACGCGCGGCATGCCGGCCAGCCGGGCTACATCGAAATAGCCCTTCTTGCGACCCATCGCGACTTCGGGGTGGATCTTTACCAGCACTTGCGCATCGGGATTATCGTCGAGCGCGGCGTGCAGCATCCGATCAAAGGTGCGTGCGTCGGCGTTGCCATACTGCACCGAAAGATCCTGGTAGGTCTGGTCCACCACGAGGACAAAGCGTGCCGGCAACCGGTCTGGTTCGATGTCTCGGCTACCGTTGTACTTGGACAAGCGGCCGTCCCGCCACATTGCCATCACGAGCCTGGCGCGCGCGCTTTGAGCGTCAGACAACGGTTTACGGATCAGGCGTTCCAGGCGCGAAGGGCAGGAGGCGTCATAGTAGATGCCTTCATCGTCCGAGACCAGGGAATACGAGCGTTGCCCGTTACCGCCGACTGAGCGCAGGAAGCCGTCTTCGAGCAGCAGGAAAGCGCGCGAGAATCGTTGCGCCGCCTTCAGCGCGCGCAGCCCGCTGCGCTTTCTGCCCCAGCCAAGGAATGCCGTGCCGGCTGATGGCCTGGCCGTGCCGGCATGAACCGAGATTGGCAGGCCCAGAAAGGCTGAAAGATCCGTTCTGCGCCAAAGCCCCCAGTCCAACCAGCCGATGCTTGCCCGGGAAATCCTGGTGCCTGCGCCTAGAAGGCCCTGGAAAGTATCAGCGTCTGGACAATCGGGGTAATGATCTTCTGCCATTCGTATACTGCTGCATTGGTTACATAGATGGCGTCTTCCGGTTGTATGGCGAATTGCCCAGCTATGAATATGGATTCGGGATTGCGCATGTTCAGGCGAAACACCTGGGCGCGCGGTTCACCTGTATCGGTTTGGGTTCGCCGGAATATGAATACGCCGGAAGGGTCGGCAGCCTGTTCTTTCAGGCCGCCCACGACTCCCAGCGCCTCCAGCAGGCTGGGGCGCTCGGAGGGCAGATCGTGCAACCCCGGCTCGACCACCGAGCCCATGGCCACAAAACGCTTGCGCGCCCGCTCAACCACGATCTCCGAGCGCGGCGCAACCGGCATGTTCTGACCGTTCAACACCTGGGCATAGTTCAGCGTCTTGACGCTCTTGCCGGTACGTATCGTCACGCTGGTCAGATGAGGTTCGAGCAACGGCCCTCCGGCCATGTTGATCGCATCCAGCAGCGTAAGAGGGCCTTGCAGTGCCGAATACCTGCCGGGCGTCTTTACAGCCCCGGCAACGAGCACGGAACCCGACAAGTCGCCCACCATTTCGATATGGACCTGCGGATCCATGGCCTTGCCCTCGAGCCGCTTGCGCACCTCGGCTTCCACCTGCGGCAGAGTCAGCTGGTTCACGTGAATCCGACCCGCATAGGGCAGGGAGATGCGCCCCTGGGCGTCGATGCGGACATTGGAAAACTTGGTGCCGCCCATGCTTAATGGCGCAAACAGGCCGCCTTCTGTGGCGCTGTCGGAGATCAGGACGGAAATGACGTCCCCGGGCACAAGCCGGACGGCGTAGGGCACCACTTTTGAAACCTTGTTGCTGGGCGACTGTGGTGCGGCCACGGCGTACGGCGCCAGCGTACTGGGACCGAGGTCAATGACTTCGTAGGGCAGCTGGCTGTTGCTGCCCGCCTCGGTCGTGATGCTGGAACTATAGGGGCCGGCGCCCGACAAGATGCCGCAGCCGGAAAGAACGGCGCACAAACACGCCGTGCCGATCAATCGAGTGGAAAACGTTAGGTTCATGTTGCTTCCCCGATGTCATGCCGCAAGTGTAATGACCAACCTGTGTGTACCGTGTCGGACATTGTTCAATCCCGATGGTCAGCAATGGTCACAAGGACGAAGCGCAGTATTCCGTACAGCAAGCACAACAACACGAACAAGGTGATGATGTTATACAACGACCTTGGATATTCTGCGGTGTCTGGCCGATTGGGCGACACGACCGTTACCAGCGAACGTATTTTTTTGTTGGCCTCGATCCGGGCGTTTTCCTGGGCCGACAGCGCAAGCTTGTAGGCTTCTTCGGCTACTTGGGCGTCGATCGACAGGTTGCGAAACTGTGCCGCGATGGTGTTCAGGCGCTCCGTTCCCGACGAGGAAGCGAGTTTCTCTTTTTCTTCGACCAGTTGCTTCTCCAGCGCGCGGATACGATTGCGCTGCTGCTGCGCCTGCGGGCTGGCCGGTTCCAGTTTGCTCAGCAGCGCGGTCAGCGTGGCGCGCTCGGTGGCGAGCTGGCTCTCGATATTGGCAATGATGCCCGCACGCGAGGTGGCCACGGCTTCGCTGTCGAGCATGCCGTGTTCATTCTGGAACTGGACCAGCTGGTCAGACTTTTCTTCATACGTTCGACGGGCGCGCACCAGTTCTTCAGCCGCAAATGCCACATGGTCGCGCGCGATGCGATGCGATATTTCGTTAATGAAGTGTTCAGACTGCCGAAGAATCAAGGAGAGCATCTGCTCTGCGGTGGCGGCATCGAAGGCCTGGACTTCAACGCGCAACAGGCCCGTCAGATCGTCGAAATGCACCTGCACGATGCGTTGGAAAAATTCCAGGCGGTCTTCGCTGTCGGCGCCCTCGGGCAGCCAGTACAGCGGATCGCGGATGCGGCCGGCATACAGGGTAGGCCACTGCATTTGCTGATCCAGGTAATTCATCATGTCATTGGACCGCACATACTCGCTCAGAAACAGTGTTTCTTCGCGCGAGGTCGGGTTCAGCACCCCGGTGAGCAGCGATAGCCCGGGTACCGCCGCCGCCGGGCTTTCCTGGGCCTGGCGCACTACCACGAGCGCCGTGCTGGCATAGCGATCATGCGCGAAGATCGCGAAATAGATCGTCGCCAGCAGGGTGGGGATGATGACGACCCATGCAAAGAGCGATTTCCGTAGCCCTGGGAGAGTGATGCCGGTTTTTATCTTCATTGTTGATAAGCCTTTATTCCTTCTTGCACGTCGTTGTATAACGTCGCCCGTCCTTCCTTCAGCAGCACGACGACATCGCACAATTTTGCAATCTGCCCCATGGAATGCGTGACGAGTATGATGTTCGATTTCTGCATTTTTTCCCGGAAGACGCGCGTGCTTTTCTCCCGGATGTGATGGTCGCCCACCGACAACACTTCATCGATCAGGTAGTAATCGAAGTCGAAAGCCATGCTCAGGCCGAATGCCAGGCGGGAGCGCATCCCGGAGGAATACGATTTGACCGGCTCGTCGAACCATTTGCCGATTTCGGCAAACGCTTCCACGTATTGCACCTTCGCACGCATTTGCGCGCCGGTGGCGCCTTGCACACGGCAAACGAACTTGACGTTCTCGCGGCCTGTCAGTGAGCCCTGAAATCCGCCGCCCAGCCCGACAGGCCAGGAAATGTTCTTGTCGGTGATGATGCGGCCGCTGTCGGGCGTATCCGCGCCGCCGAGCAGGCGCATCAGCGTGGTCTTGCCTGCGCCGTTCCTGCCGATCAGTCCGATGTTCTTCCCGGCGGGCAAGACGAGATTGAGATTCTGGAAGATATATCGCCTGCCTCTGGGGGTCAGGAATGACTTGGTGACGTTGCGAAGTTCAAACATGGCTGGGCTCCGTGGCGGCGACTAGATCGCCATCATGCGATAACGGAGCAGCCGATATGCAGCCATGCCCAGAAACAGCAGCACCAGCGTGCATTCCAGTACGTAACTCAGCGACGTGCCGTCTGCCGGGCGGTAGTAGGGAAAAATATTCGACCTTATGAGCTCCAGCACATTCATGAACGGGTTGAGCATCAGAATGGGAAGCCATGTAGACGGATAGCTCGACGGCGGAATGATGACGCCGGATATCAGGTACAACGGCATGAACAACAGCCGGATGAGAAACTTGCTTTCCGGCATCAGGGTGGCGATCGCGGCCAGTACGAGCCCCAGCCCGATGGCAAAGAACAGCCCGAGAAACAGCATCAGCACCCATTCCGCCGGCTTGGCAATCGTGGTGCTCATGCCTATCCAGGTCAACGTCAGGTAGGCCAGGATGAAGACCGTGGTGCTGAGCACGCACTCGACGACGACCCGGCCCATAAAGCTGCTGAATGGCTGGATTTGCTTGTAGGCAAACAGTGCCTTGTTGGCCTCCATGCTCAGCATCATCCTGAGGGCGATGTTCTTGTACAGCAGGAAGGGTGTCAGGCTGACGAGCAGGAAGACGGGATAGTCGATGCCGGGGATGGTCCTGCCCCGGATGTACACCATGATCAGTGTCAGCGCCACCAAATGGGCGATAGGCTCGAAAAGCGTCCACATGGCACCCATGCGGGCGCGGCCGAAGCGGCCCTGCATTTCGCGCAAGGTGAGTGCATAGACGACTGCGCGGAACACCTGAATGGAAGTGCGTTTCATGGCCTCAGAACATTCCATCTTCTTCGAGCATCTGCAGGCGATGCACCCAGAGGTGATTCTTGAACACGACTTCGCGTCCGTGGCTGATCAGCGCGGCATCGCGTGGCGACCGCCCGCGGGATAGCCGTTCGAACAGTTGCACCGCGTCGCTCCTGCTGTGCACGACATGGCAGCAGTCCTTGAACAGGTGGGACACCGAAGCGCTGGGCGTCGTGATGGCCAGGCCGCCCGAGGCCATGATCTCCACCAGCCGCCGCGAGAACATCGTCCGGGAATCTTCCACGGTATTGACGTTGAGTGACCCGACATATTCCTGATATATGCGCGGAGTACGCTCGTATGACACTGCGGGGTATATCTTGGTGCGGGGAAAACTGGGGTAGCGGTAGATATGGTTGCGGCGACGCGAGTTCCTGTCGAAGATATCCAGGCCCCATGCCGAGGCGGCCGAGAACAGCATTTCCTGCCGTGCCTTGCGCTCGAAATGCATGTTGCAGGTATAGCTGCCGACGAAGCAAAGGCGGCTGACCGGGTTGGCACGGCGCTGGCCATCATGGATGCGCGGCTGCACAGCAAAGGGCAGCACCCCCAGCCTTGCCTGGCCGCGCGTGGCCTCGGCGTAGCGGGGCAGTGTGTTCTCGTCCACAGTGTAGATGGCGGAAAACCAGCGTGCGCTGTCGATGAAACGCTCGAAATGAACGCTGTCTTCCTTGTTCCAGAACATGCAGGGAATACCGGCGTCTCGAGCGGTGTGCACCAGCTCGATCAACGCCTCGTTAGTGCGATCCGGATGGCTAGGGTAGCTGGCGATCTTGTATTGCCAGCTTTTCTTGTATCCCAGCCAGGCCGACTCCACGAAAACGAAATCAACCTGCCTGCGTGTCAGAATCGCGCGGAAGTTCTGCGGTGTGAGATGCACCGTCCGCACTTCGGCTGCCAGGGCGCTGCTGGTCAGGTCATCGCTGACCAGCCCGACACGAACGCTGGCGTACCGGGCCTGCGGATCGGGCCCCTTGGCAAGCCGCTGGCCCAGCCAGGTGAGCACACTTTGCATATTGATGCGGGCTGGCCGGCTCAGAAGATGGCATCCGTACGCTGGCGCGTACTGACGACGACCCTGATGTCGCTCAGCGCAATCGACTTGGCAAGGATATCCGGCACCAGGGCAGGGGGCTCGCCCCGGTGCCCATGCGCATCTTTGTACGGCCAGGTTTCCAGGTGGCCATCTTTCACCCCGCCGTATATCGGCAGACCCAGTTTTTCGCAGAACGGCAGGTAGTGTTCCTCATAGTGATGGATGTCATTCACGTTCTGCAGATAAAGCAGCTTGGCCTTGGGCGCATCCCGGAACGCCCGGATGGCGTCAAACCGCTGGCTGACCATTGACGGCGGCAGTTCTTCGTATTCGGAGGTGCCGAAGTTCGAAAGCAACATGGTGCGCACGTTCTTGGGGTGGTACTGGAGCACGTGTGTCTGTGGATTGATCGCGACCGCCGTGGCGTCGCCCAGGCGGGCGGCCGTCATCAGGGCCGCGAATCCGCCGCCCGACGACCCATACGTGATCACGGAGTCGGTGCCCAGGCCCAGCTTGCCCGCCACGGCGCGCACCATTTCTGCCAGCCCCGTGCCCCAGTCGTTATCGCGTGTGCCCACGTACCAGGCCAGCGAGAGTTTGCGGGTCACCCCCAGTGTGGGGTCGGCGACATAAAGCGTAGAGCCGGGAATTTCGGGCGCCCAGCTGACGCGGTGGAAATCCGGGTGGGCGAAGCGGCGGTTCGTCGCACCGCATAGCATCACGAACAGCTTGTTCGAATCCGGCTTGATGTTCAGCAGACATTGAAACTCGCCGCCGCGGTGGCGTACGACGAAGCGGCCATTCTGGATACTGGTCGAATCCAGTTCTTTGAGCGATCCGCAGACTCCCCACGGGTGAGCCACGAGCGTATCCGGCGGCGCAAGCTTGGTCAGGAACGGGTTGGGGCCCGATCGCCGGGCGGCGGGTGCGACTTCTTCGACCGCCGTGCTTCGCACCGGTTTGGCCGCGGTGCGTTCCGCCAGTTTGATGGCCCGGGACATCAGTTGCCGGAACCCGACCGGTGCCTCCGCGGCGTCGTTCGAGCGAATGACTTGAAGCGTGCCGAGATCGCTCAGCTGTTCGTCTTCGTCAATGCCGAATTCGCGGCAAAAGTGCTGGAAATGCCGGTTGGGCTTGTCTGCATTGTGTTGGCCTTCGTAATACATCACGCGCGTTTCCTGAGAATCACGCAAGGCGTCGACGGCGGACAGGCGCGTATTGAACTCCAGGTCGGCCGATTGGACAGAAGGGTCGCTCACGGCCAGGTGGGCGAAAAAGTCGGCGACGTAGGCGCGGTTGTAGAGCCGGATATCGGTATGCGGGTTGATCGAAATGACCGAGCAATCTCCTATCTTGCAGCCCAGTTGAATGGCGGCCAGCCCACTCGAGGCCTCTCCGACGATATAAATGCGATGCCTGTCGACTCCCAGTCGCTGCCGCAGGCTGTCGACCAGTAGCGACAGGGATACGATCCCTGACTGCTCGCGACTGCCGAAGAACCATCCGATAGCGTGCCTGGCCGTCAAGGCCAGTGTGGGGTCATTGACGAGGACTGTCGTGCCGGGAAGATTGGTGAATTTCCGCGGCAGTTGCTCCAGCGGCCATTCCGCGTCAGCCCGCTGTTGCCCCGCCAGAATCACGAATAGACGTTTTGCCGCGTGGTCAGTCTGGGACAGAGTGAAGTCGATCTGCAATTCGCCGATGCGCGCCTGGTAGCTGCCTTCCTCGAGGCCGCCCAGGTCATCAGGCTCATGCCTCGCAGTGGCGTCGAACATTTGCGGAGCATAGCCAGGCTTGATGGGGCGAGTCGTAGTAGTAATCATCCGATTTGTCTCAATGTAGGTATCGGGCCAGGATTGGCGCTTTGCGGGGTCCTAGCCTTCCAGCTGGGGTACAGGAGACACGTTGGCCTCGTGCGCATGACGGACTTGGCTGCGTGCGGCAGGGGCAGCCTGTCCATCTAATTCGATGCCGACCAGCTCGTGCGCGCCGGCCGGCTTGCCGGTGTGGCCGTTGGCCCGGAGGGCCTGGGCGTCGGCAGCGGCGGGGGCCTCGTGGCGCTCCAGAGCCTGGCCGTATACGCGCACAGCGTCCGCGCCGGCACTGCGCCAACTGCGGTTGTCGATCACCCATTGGCGACCCTTTCGTCCATGCTCCCGCCGCAGGTCTGGGTTGTTGACATAGGTACGTATTTTTTCCGCCAGATCTTCGATGCTGCCCTTCTGGAAGATCAGGCCGGTGGAGCCGTCATGAATGATATTGGCAAGCGCGCGCACGCTAGAGGCGATGACGGCCTTTTCTTGCGCGAGCGCCTCGAAAGGCTTCATGGGTGACACTGTTTCGCACACTTCCCAGGGTTTGCGCGCGTAGACGATGACGTCCAGGATCGAGTAATAGCGGGCGATGTCTTCATGAGGCACCCGGCCGGTCAGGATGACGCTGTCGCCGAGTTCCTTGGCAAGTTCCTCATGATTGCCATTGCCATCGCCAACCAGCAAGACCTTGAAGTCGAGCCCTTGCTGCAGCAGGATCCGGGACGCGGAAAGCAGATCGTCGAGGCCTTCGTAGTCGACAAATGAACCGATGTATCCGATGACCGGTGTACCAGGTGAAATGCCGATGGCCGATGCCAGGGCCTGGTCGCGTTCGCAGGGCACGAACTTCTCGGGGTCTACGCAGTTCGGAATCAGGGTGATATGGCCGTCGGGCACTCCGCGTCCCGTCAGCTCGGTCATCATGTCGTCGGTCAGGGTGATCAACGCCTGCGCCTTGGAGAAAGTGAAGTTCTCCAGTTCCCGGATGCGCTCGATCAGGTCGGTCTTTTCGCCGGAGGTGTCGCGCGACTGGTGTACCAGTTCCCAAAGCCCCGATACCTCGTAGACGAAAGGCAGGCCGGCCCGCGTGGCGGCCAGCATGGCGGGCAGCGCCGTCAAGTAGGTGGATCGGCCATGGACGAGGGTGGGGCGCTCCTGCACGAGCACCTGGTAGAACTCGTCCGCCATTGACAGCATGTATGCCAGTTCGCTGGCCCGCATGCGGTCTTCACCATTGAAAATTCGTCGGTAATTCACGCCCTGGATAACATCGACGGCCGGAAACGTAAGCAGGCGGTTCGCCGATTTGATGTCCTTGGGAAACCCGGGGCGCGTATACGGCCGGATGTCCCAATCGCTTTGCGTGATCCCGGTGATGAGCCCATGTGCCCGCGTCGCATAGCCGCCGGACAGGTGCGGCAGACTGCTGTGCAGAAAGTACACGGAGCGTCGTTTCGATGTCGGCAGGATCGGGTTCTGCTTGCCCTGGTGGCGCGCAGCGTCGAAGAGTTCGCGGAATATCGCGAGTTCAGTCGACAGCGGACGGTGGCGCGCGCGCAGGGCGGACGGATTGAGCGCCTGCAGGAAGGAGCCGTCCGAGGCCAGCTTGGCGCGCATCGTCTGGCGCCGTATCTGGCCGATGTCGGCAGCGAATTCCTTGACGGTGGTGTTCCAGGTGCGATTGTCCAGCACCCAGCGGCGGGCGTTTTCTCCGAGGGTACGGCGCGCCTGCTCATCGGTCAGGTACCCTGCCAGTTTGCCAGCCAGGTCGTCCACGTTTCCGCTCTCGAACAGCACACCGTTGACGTCGGGCTGCACGAGATCCGTCAGTCCGCCCACGTCGGCGGCGATCAGGGGCTTGCCCGCAAGCATGGCTTCGATCGGCTTGATGGGCGAAATCAGTTCGGTTACGGGCTGGGAACGGCGGGGGAAGGCGCAGACGTCGATGGCTGTATAGATCCTGGGCACGTCAACATACGGAAGCCGGCCCGGCGTGACGAGCCAATCGGCGATGCCATGGGCTTCGGCGCTTCGGCGCAGTTCGGCGATGGCGGGGTCCGCATCGCTGGCCATTGTGTTGCTGCCCCCTACGAGCAGCAGCCGGAACTCATGGCCCAGGGATTTCAGCCGCGCGCAGGCCACGACGAGATCTTCCAGTCCTTCGTAGGAGGCAAAGGTGCCCACATAGCCGATGACCAGCCGATCGACGGGGATGCCCAGGCGCAGTTTCATCGACGGGTCCACACCGCCGGAAGCGAAGGTCTCGGGGTTGCCGGCGCTGAGCAGCAGGCCGACATTCTCTTCGGCCACGCCGCGGTTCACCAGTTCATGCTTCAGGCGCTCGGACAGCGCGTAGACGCGGTCGGCCGATTTCGCGAGCGTGGATTCGATTTCCCGGTCCAGCGCGTAATCGAAGGTTTGCGCATGGGCGGGGTCCTTGGAGGCCTTGGTGATCTCCCAGAAACCGCGGATATCGTAGAAGTAGGTCAGGCCGAGCGCTTTGGCCGCACGATAGGCGGGCAGGGCGGTGACATAATTGGACGCGGCAACCACGGTGGATGGCGCCAGCTCGAGCAGCTTGTCGATAATGGCATCCGTGGCGCGCTGCAGGTATTCGGCCGTCTGCAGCCCGGCCCTGTACTTGGCGCTCTTGCGCAGCGGCTTGGGAATCTGGTGATAGTGCACTCCGTCGATCTGCACGGCCTTGTCCGGCGCAGGGATGTTGCCGTGCGACACCATGTCCCTGGGGTAACCCGGACGCGTCACAACGTGCACGTCGAAGCCTTCGCGCGTCAGCGCGCGGGCAATCTCGTGGGTGCGCACGGCATAGCCGCCCGTAGACAGAGGAAGCGCGTTATGGGCAAAGTAGACTACGCGGTTCGGCACCGGCGAGACGGATGCCAGGCTTTGCTCTACCACGGGTACATCGTTGAACAGACCCAGCACATTGACCGGATGACGCTGGATATTGCGATAGAACGGCGTGCGGCGTACCGCCGCGTCGCCTTCGTAGCGTGCATACAGGTCCTGCGCCACGCGGTACGCGGCGGAGACCTTATTGGAAAATATGGCGGCCCAGAAACACCCTCGCAACACTGGCTCGTCTTCCGAGATTTCGCGGGCCAGCCGACTTAGCTGGAACTCTTCTTCGTGCAGGCCCTGCGCCCGGAACACCTTGCCGACCAGCAGATAGTTCACTGCCTGCTGCATGCCGCGCGAGCGGGATAGCTTGCCAATTAAGTGGTGTACCTGGGCGTTGTCGTGGTTGGCCAGCGCGGCCTGCACCTTGGCCAGCCAATCGGGTTTGAGCTTGATGGGATCGATCGTGGCCAGGCTGGCCAGGCCGTCTTCCCAGTGCTTGCGGATGCCCAGCTTCTTCGAGGCACGCCGGCGGCGACCGTCGCGCAGGACCGCATAAAGCGCGAGCGGCAGCTTGAGAAAGCCTTGCCATGACTGGCTGGCCTGCACAAATGCGGCGCCGATGCGGTAGGAGTCTGTCTGGTACACCGAGTTCAGCGTGGTCTCGAGGCGCCAATTGCGGTCCAGCGCCGCATCCAGTGCCTTTTGCAGCTTGCTTTCCTGTGAGACGGCGCGCGAGGCGGCTGCCTCGACCAGCTGCACTTCCGATGTAGCGGAGACCTGCGATTTTGCCCGTTGCCAGCTGCGCAGGGCCACGGTGATCTTTTGCTGGCGTTCGTCGAAGGCGGCGGCGGAAACCGCCGCGACACGATGCCAATCGATTTCACCGAGCTTGCCCTCGACGCCGCCGCCGATGCACAGCAACTCGCCTTCTTTATAGTCGAGGAAATGCAGAGCCTGCAGCGCAGCGAGGGACGCGCAGACAGGATAGGGTGAAATCGCAGGCAACCTGAGGAGCAGGAACGCGCTTTTTCGCACGCGTTCTGCCACCCGCATGATCTGTTGCGCGGCGACCTCGCTGTTGGGGTCGCTGCGCGTGATCACGACGGCGTCAAACTCGTGCAGAGGCTTGTCCGACTGGTCCAGGCTTTTGGTAGTGGTGAACTTGAGGGTTGCAGAGGTTCGGCTGAAGGCCTTGGCCAGCGGATGCGACTTCATCCCGACGAACAGAACGCGGGAGCCATCCAGTGCGGTTGCCACACTGCGGTCGAACTCGGCCAACGCGCCGATGTGGGACAGTGCTAACAGCGCGTGGCAGTCCGATCTGCTTATATCCAGCAGGCCTGGATTTTCAATCGGCATATCATGCGAGGTAGTTCCGCTCACTTCGACTCCGTGTATGTCAACAACCGGTGAAACTGCGCAGCGCGGCCGGTTGGGCACTAAAGGCAAAAACGCTAAAGCGAGCCGACTGAGCTGATGCAGCTGAAGGCGGCTCGCGAATGTAATGAAAACAACAAATGCGGCTTACTTGTGCAGCAGCCCTACGGCGTCGATGACGACCTTGTCTTCGTAGCGGGAAAAATCCACTTCCTTGAACGGCGAGTGCTTGACCAGCAATGCCACGACATCGGCGCGCTCTACAGCCGCTTCAGGTGACACCAGTTCGCCAGCCAGGTTGGCAGGTTTTTCCTCGATATAGGGCTCGCACAGCAGGATCCTGGCTCGGGTCTTGGCATGCAGCCTCTCGGCAATATGCATGGCCGGGCTTTCGCGCAGGTCGTCGATATCCGGCTTGAATGCGAGTCCGAGCAGGGCGACGGTGACATCCTCTTCATCTTGGCCAGCCACGACTTTGCTGTGAATCGCCGCGAGGATCTGCGCGGCTACCCAGTCGGGCTTGCCATCGTTTACTTCACGGGCGGTGCGAGTTATTCGCGCCTGCTCGGGAGTTTTGCTGACAATGAACCAGGGGTCTACGGCGATGCAGTGACCGCCAACGCCTGCGCCCGGCTGCAGGATATTGACTCTTGGATGGTGGTTCGCTAGCTGGATCAATTCCCAGACATTAATGTCAAGCTTGTCGCAAATGAGCGAAAGCTCATTTGCGAACGCGATGTTCACGTCGCGGAATGCGTTTTCCGTCAGCTTCGACATCTCAGCCGTGCGCGCGTTCGTTTCGAGCAACTGGCCCTGCACGAAAATCTGGTAGACGCTTTTGGCTTTCTGAGCCGAAATATGGTTGATGCCGCCGACGATGCGGTCGTTCTCGACCAGTTCCCGGACCACTTGGCCAGGCAGCACGCGCTCTGGGCAGTAGGCGACGTAGACGTCGCTTTCGACGCTGCCCTGCAATGGCAACTTCAAGTCGGGCCGCAGCTCGGACAACCACTGGACCATTTGTTCCGTCGTGCCGACCGGAGATGTCGATTCCAGAATAATGATGTTGCCCGTGTTCAGCACCGGCGCAATCGCTTCGACCGCGGCCCGGATATACGAAACGTCGGGCTCGTGATCATCCTTGAATGGAGTAGGGACGGCGATAAGAAAAGCGTCGGCTGGCTCCGGCTTGGTGGTCGCGCGCAGATAACCTTCTGATACGACCGATTGAACAATGCGTTCCAGACCGGGTTCGATAATGTGGATACGTCCACGGTTGATGGTGTCAACGGCGTGCTGATTGATGTCGACGCCGATGACCTTTACCTTGCGGGACGCGATCATCGCGGCTGTTGGCAGGCCAATGTACCCGAGTCCGATGACGGACACCGTTTGGGTGGAGTTGTCATTCATTTGTGTTCAACCTTGTTTACCAGGGGAGGAGGCGAGGATCGCTTCAACGATGCGTATCGCAGCGCGGCCGTCCCCATAGGGGTTATGCGCCAGCGCCATGCGTTTGTAACTTTCTGGGTGATCGGCCAGCTCGCTGACGCCGGCGATGATTCGTTCCACGGAGGTGCCAACCATCCGAACCGTGCCCGCTTCGACGGCTTCTGGGCGTTCGGTGTTGTCTCGCATGACCAGCACCGGTTTTCCCAGCGAAGGAGCTTCTTCCTGTATGCCGCCCGAATCGGTAAGGATGAGATAGCTCCGCTGCATCAGGTACACGAATGGCAGATATTCCATCGGCTCGATCAGGTGCACATTGCCCAGCCGGTTGAGCAGGCGATGCACCGGTTCGCGAACGTTGGGATTCAGGTGGACCGGGTAGACAAAATCCATATCCGGGTATTTTTCGCTCAACGCGCGTATGGCTTCGCAGATATTCTGGAAACCATCGCCGAAGTTTTCGCGACGATGCCCGGTAATCAGCACGATGCGGCTGTTCTTCGCAAGAAAAGGGTATTGCGCGTGCAGTTGTTCCTGCAATGCACGATCCTGGCTGGCCTTTTCCTGCGTGGCGAGCAGGGCATCGATGACTGTATTGCCGGTAACCCTGATCGTGGAGTCGTCCACGCCCTCGTCGAGCAGATTGCGCCGCGCCTGTTCCGTTGGCGCAAAGTGCACGCTGGCGAGCCGGCCGGTCAGTTGCCGGTTGGCCTCTTCGGGCCAGGGCGAGTAAATATTGCGAGTGCGCAGACCCGCCTCGACGTGGCCGACCGGAATACGCGCATAAAAAGCGGCAAGCGAGGCCGCGAGGGTGGTGGTGGTGTCGCCGTGAACAAGGACGTAGTCCGGCTGGAAATTCTGCAGGACGTCGCGCATGCCTTCGAGGACGGTGCTGGTGATACCGTACAGGTCTTGTCCCGGGCGCATGACGTTTAAATCGTAGTCGGCCTTGATGGAAAACAGGTCCAGTACCTGGTCAAGCATTTGCCGATGCTGACCCGTGACGCAAACCCGGGACTGAATGGCCTTTTCTGCCACCAATGCGTTTACGACCGGCGCCATTTTGATTGCCTCGGGCCGCGTGCCGAATACCGTTAACACCTTCGTCATGCTTTCTCACTGTAGGGGTTTATTTTTAATTACCCGCAGAACGTCGTAGCGCGCGCAGATAATAAAAAGCTTCGACCGCCATAATTGGCCAACTGCGTTTCAGCAGCGTGACTGGCGAAAAAAGAAAAGGGCATAATGTGCCCATTCTGTTACGTAAAATATGTAAAAACTAAGCACTACATGTAGCTAAAAGCGTCCTCTGGGGCGTACTTGTTACTGCGTTGCGCGGGGTAACGATACGATTTGCAAATTTTCCCAATAAAACAGCGCTACAATAGAAATACAAAAATACATTAAGGGGTGCCGCGCGACTTGGGAAAATGCACCAAAGAGTGGCGTTATGCGGCCGTAATTCCCGATTTTGGTTCATCGGCCTTTTCCAGGCGCTGCAACGTAAAAAAATACAGATTTGCAACGTAAGAGGCATCCAGGCGTGCCTTGCTCTGCAGTGACTTGTCTTTCCACTCGTCCCCCTCCCTGGTGGCGTCGAGTGCGCCACCTTCGAGCATGGCCTTTACCAGCTCCAGGGCGATATCCTTGTTGGATCGGGACGAAGGGATGGTTTGCTTGTTCCGAGCGATCATTGCTTCTCCTCAAAATGATTGGGGTGTAGATTAAAGCAATTCGGCTTGGAGAGGATTTACGCTTCGTTTGATATGTGTGGCGGTGTTACGGCGCCATTATGCAAACTACAGTTGGTTATATTATTTTGGATAATATTTCCAGCGTACGTGTCAGCTGGGATTCAGAATGCAGGCAACTGATAAAGAATCGCAGCCGCGCTGTCTGTTCCGGCACGGCAGGGTACAGAATCGGCTGCACATTTATCTGGTGTTCGAATAACGCGGCCGACAGGCGCGCGGCTTTCAGCGAGCTGGCCGTAATCGCCGGCACGACTGCAAGCCCGGCGCTGCTTCCCGTATCGATGCCCGCTGCTCTGGCGTGCTGCAGGAAGAACCTGCCGCGCGCCTGCAGGGCGGCCACCCGCTCCGGGACTTCCTGCATCCTGCGCAGCGCCGCCAGCGATGCGGCGGCGACGGCTGGCGGCATCCCTACGCTGTACAGGAAGCCGGGCGCCAGGAATTTCAGGTGCTCGACCAGGGCGGCTTCGCCGGCGATGTAGCCCCCGCAGCCTGCCAATGTCTTGCTGAGCGTGCCCATCCAGATGTCTACGTCCTTGCCGGCCAGGCCAAAGTGCTCGCGTATGCCGTACCCCCGCTTGCCCATGACGCCCAGTGAATGGGCTTCGTCCACCATCAGGAACGCCTTGTGGCGGCGCTTGATCTCGACAAAACGTGGCAAATCGGGAAAGTCGCCGTCCATGCTGTAGAGACCCTCCAGCACGATCAGCACGCGCTCGAACTGATGGCGCTGCTCGTCGAGTATCGCGTCCAGGGCGGCCCAGTCGTTGTGGGCGAAGGGCAGGCGGCGTGCCCCGGATAATTGAGCGCCTTGTAATACGCTGTTGTGAATGAATTCGTCGTGTAGGATCAGGTCGCGAGGCCCGAACAGGTAGCCGATGACCGACACATTGGTGGCGTGGCCGCTGACAAAAGCGACCGCGTCGTCGACGTCGTATAACTCGGCAAGCGCCTGCTCGAGCTCCCGGTGTATGGGCCTTTCGCCGGATACCAGGCGGCTGGCGGACACCGAAGTGCCATAACGCTCCATAGCCTCGCGGGCGGCGGCCTGTACGACAGGGTCGCCCGACATGCCCAGATAGTTGTAGCTGGCGTAATTGACGTAGCTCTTGCCGCCGATGCGGGTGTCGGCGCCGGCGGTACCTTCGTGCAGTTTGAAAAAGGGGCTGCGCACGCCCATGCGGGCGGCGCCCTCATTCATGATGCGCAGTTGGCGGTAGCCGGGGTGCATATCGAACCGATAGAACTCTTCGGAGATATTTCCCTTGCGTGCGGGTGCCAGCGGTACGGAACGGGAGCCCTGTTCCTGGCCCGCCTGGCGCAGTTTGCGCTGTAGCGCCTGCTGGATAAGTTTGTCCTTGAGGCTTGCGGATAAACCGGGTAGACCTTTTTTGGCTTGGCTCACGATGTTTAGTGGATCATGCGTTGCTGGACGTCAACCGCGCCCGATTTGAGTTCATCGGCGAATTTGGCCAGGGCCTCCGCAGGCACCTCATCGGTGTGCCGCGCGGCAACTTGCTCGACCTGGGCCAGTAAGTTGTCCTGACCCGACGGGGCGTCACCTTCGTTACGCAGCAGCTGGACCAGTCGCGCCGCCAGCTTGGTCAGCGTCGGACTCTCGTTAAGGGCCATGACCGGCAGGCGGATCCCGAAGCGGCCTTCCAGCGCCACGACCAGCTCTACACCCATCAGAGAATCCAGGCCCATGTCGTAGACCGAGACGTCGGCGTCGATCTTGTCGGCCGGTACCCGCAGGATTTCACCCACTTCGGCCTTGAGCATGTCGACGAACAGGGGTTGCAGGGCATCGTCGTCCAGCGTGGCGAGCAACTGGGCAATGTCGTGCGCGCTGCCGTCATCTTCGCCGGTGTCGCTGGCGCGGCGGGCCAGCAGGCTGAACTTGGGCGTGCCTGCGCTGGGCAGGAAGCGGCGCAGGGCGCGCCAGTCCAGCTCGAGCACGGCCAGGTCACTGGCGTCGGCCAGCAACATCGCTTCCAGCGCCTGTAGTGCGGACTCCGACGCCAGGGCGGCGCCTCCCATGCGGCTTTGCAAGGCGTCCTTGACCTTCTTGTTGCGGGCCAGGTAGCCGACGTCGTCGATGGCGCCCCAGCGCACGCAAGTGGCGGGCAGGCCCTGCGCGCGCCGTTGCCGGCACAGCGCCTCGAGGAAGGCGTTGGCCGCAACGTAGTTGGCCTGGCCGGGATTGCCGAACAGTGTGGTGGCGGACGAGAAGGTGATGAAGAAATCCAGCGGCAGGTGGCGCGTGGCCGCATCCAGCCGCATGGCTCCGACGACCTTGGGCGCCAGGACGCGTTCGATTTGTTCGGCAGTCGCGCCACGTACCAGGCCATCGTCGATCACCATGGCGGCGTGTACGACGCCCTTCAGGGGCGGCATGTCGGCGGCGAGTTGCTGCATCAGGTTGGCCAGCGCCTGGGCGTCGGTGACATCGCACGCCGCGGCGTGGACAGCCACGCCGCGAGCCTGCAACGCGGCCAGGGCTTGCTGCGCGGCTTCGGACGCAGGGCCGCTGCGGCTGACCAGCGCCAGGTGGCGCGCGCCGCGGTCGGCCAACCATTGGGCGGTGCGCAGGCCGAAACCGCTGAGCCCGCCGGTGACCAGGTAGGAGGCCTCGGCCGACAGGGCCAGCTCCGCCGGGTTGTCGGCAGGCAGGGCTGCATCGTGTGCGCACTGGATGCCATTGCGATACGTGACGACTATCTTGCCTATCTGGCGCGACTGCTGCATGTAGCGGAACGCGTCCACGATGTCATTGGCGTCGAATTCCTGGTAGGGAAGCGGATGCAACGCGCCCTCGGCGAACAGGGCCATGACTTCGCCAAACAGGCGCCGCGTCAGGGCAGGGCGTTCGTGCATCAGCTGGTCGGCGTCAATGCCGAAATAGCTGATGTTGTTGCGGAACGGACGCAGGCCTATGCGCGTGTTCTCGTAGAAGTCGCGTTTGCCCAGTTCGAGGAAGCGTCCGAAAGGCTTGAGCACACGCAGGTTGCGATTGATGGCCTCGCCTGCCAAAGAGTTGAGCACGACGTCCACCCCTTTGCCGCCGGTGTCGGCCAGTATGGCGTCGGCATAGGCGAGCGATCGCGAGTCATAAATGTGCTGCACGCCCAGCAGCCGCAGGAAATCGCGCTTTTCGGCGGTGCCGGCAGTGGCATAGATTTCTGCGCCACGCCATTGCGCATACTGGATGGCGGCAATGCCCACGCCGCCTGCGGCGCCGTGTATCAGTACCTTTTCGCCTTCTTCGAGTTGGGCAAGGTGATGCAAGGCATAGTAAACCGTGAAGAAAGTGCTGGGTATGGTGGCTGCCGCCTCGAACGAGATGCCCTGCGGAATGCGCGCGATGGCGTTTGCTGTGGTGTGCACGCGGTTGGCAAAGCTGGCGGGACCGAACCCCACTACCGCGTCGCCCGGCTGGTAGTCACCGCCGGCGTCCGGGCCTGCACGCAAGACTGTGCCGGCGAACTCGAGCCCCAGCGTCGGGCCCGCAAAGCCGCTTTCGATGGCTTCATCGGACAGCAGGCCCAGGGCGTACATCACGTCGCGGAAATTCAGCCCGGTGGCGTGGACGGCGATCTCGATTTCATGGGGGGCTAGTTCGGCCGGCTCGCAGGTCTCCCAGCGCAGGTTGCGCAACTGCCCCGGGAACTCGAAACCCAGGCGCATGCGGCCCACACTGCCGGGCGCGTCTTTTTCTGTTGCAGGGCGGGGGACCGTGCGCAGGCGCGGTGCGTAACGGTGTCCTTGGGGCGTGAGAGCGGCTTCTTGCTCGGCATCGGGCCACCTGAGCTCGCGTTCCAACGCATCCAGCACGGCGGCCGTGGGCCTCGCGTCCGGCAGGTCCAGCAGGCGCACGGCGAACTGGGCTGCCTCATTGATCATGGTGCGGCCATATCCGCGCAGCGCCGCGTCGCCGGGCGTGGCGGTGGCGCCTCCGGGAGCCAGGTGCTGGGCAGCGCCCGCGGTGACGAGCCACAACGTCGCCGTACCGCCGTCACGTTCCAGCGCCTGCGCGGCGCCGGCAGCCAGCGCGCAACGGCGTACCTGCACAGCCAGCAAGGCCTGGGGGTCGGAGACATCCTGTGCGTGTGCCAGGCCATCCAGGTGCACAATGGCGTCGACCTGGCCCAATCGGGCCTTGGCCTGGCGGTAGGCCGAAGCAAATGCCGCGGGGTCTGTATCGCGTTGAATGTGGGTACGATGGCCCTGGGCCGCCAACCGCTCTGACAGGGCGTGAGCCAGCGCGGTTTCGGATTCGTCGGCGCTGGCCAGCAGCAGCAATCCGGAGGATGTCGTGGGCGAGGCGTCGGCGGTTGAAGTGCTGCCGGCTGTGGTCTGTGCGACGCCCACAAGCAGGTAGGGGCCACTGAGCGTGTCGGGGCTGAACTCGGCCAGCACAGTGACCGGGCACCCGTGTTGCGCCAGGGCCTCTTGCCAGAAGTGGGCCGTGTACTGGGACGAGGCTTTTCCGCCGTCGCTGGTGACGGCAGTCCACCAATCGGGCCGCGCGCCAGCCACCACGTCGAGCCAGCTTACCGGGTGTGCGCCGACCAGCACCAGCGTTGCGCCGGATTTCAGAAGGCCGCACGCATATTCGAGCATTTTCCGGGCATCGTCGGCGTATGCGGCGTCGGCGTGCAGGATGACCAGGTCGTGCCCGCGCATGGCAAGTTGGTCCGGAGTGCACGGCCGCGGTTCAAGCTGGCTGCAGCTCGCATCCGGGTAGCGTTCGAGCAGGCGCTGGGCGCGCTCGTGTGCTTCGGCACTGGGCGCGGCATAGTGGTAATCGGCTACGCCGAAGTCCAGGGCGCCGCAGCAGTCTTCGGCGAATGCCGGGGCATGGGCGCTGATTTCCAGGACTCCCAGGCGCGCGCCGGGCGGCAGGGCCGTTTGTGCGCGGGCGAGCAGCGTGCGCAGCGCGCCGCCAAGCTGTTCACGCGCCTGCGCCCCCAGAAGATGCCGCAACAGAGCAGCCGGAGAGGCCGTGGGAGGGCAGACGGCGTTCATGTCGGCGCGGCCTTGCAGCAGGTTCTCCAGGTGCAAGCCCACGCGACCGACCGCATGTACTACGTGCGCGTAATCGGGGTATTCGCGCACCAGGCTGTTCCAGATATCGACGACATCTGGCGTTGCAGGCCCTTCTTCTGTGAATGTCCAACCGGTGGGCGCGCGTTCCAGCAGGCCTGCCTGGGCGGCGCGTTCCAACAGATGATCCAGCAGGGCGGATGCGTCCGGAGCAGTCTGGCGGCAACGCTCTACGGCTTTGTCATACAGGTGCGGGCCATTCTGCGCCAGCCCGCGCAAGGCGCGTACGGCGTAGCGGTCGCACAGGCTGTCGAGCAGCGGCTCGATTTCTTGCGCATAGCATGCGTGCGTGCCCTGTTGCGCGGCCAGGGCAACGGCGCTGGCAAGCAGGTCTGACGCGGCGGCGGAGTCGAGCGTGCTGAGGGCGCTGCGAGGGTCGTGCGGATGCGGGCTGGGCACGCCCAGTTCGTCCAGGAAGTCGAGCGTTTCGCCGTAAGACTTGGCCAGGCGTATGCCGCGGAAACGCACGTCGTGCACCGCCGCGATCTGTATGCCGGCAGCGTCGTACAGGGCAAACTCGGCAGTCAGCGAATGAGGGGCGCGCCGCAGCAGCCGGGCGCGCGCATAGGCGGGCGCGCCAGCGTCGGTGCGCAGCGAAACGCGGCCGATCTTGGCCGGCACGAAGGCCACGCCACGACTCATGGCAGGATCATCGCGCAACAACTGGATAATCAACTGGAATGCATTGTCGAGCAACGCAGGGTGCAGGTGGCTGCGCTCCAGGTCGCGCTGCGGCATGTTGTCGGTTTGGAGCGCGGCCACGACGGTATCGTGCGACAGCGTCCAGCCTTGCTTGATGGCCTGGAAGGCTGGCCCGTATTCCAGGCCCACGGCCTGCGTCAGCAACACATGACTGCTGGCAGTGAAGTCGGGCGCGCGCTCGGGGCATTCGATCGCCGGCTCGGCCAGCAGCGCGGGCCCGGCCTCGCGCAGAATGCGAGCCGTCGCGTGCAGCGTCCAGGGCTCGGTGCTGCCGACATCCTTGGCCACGATGCGCAGGCTGCCATCCGCAGCATCGAGCGTGGTGCGCAGGCGTTTCGACGGACTGGCCGCCAGCAGCAGCGGTGCGCGTATTTCGAGTTCTTCGAGTTCCAGGTACTCGGCCGGTTGCCACTGCGCGGCGGCCGCCAGGGCAATCTCGGCAAAGCCCGTGCCGGGAAACACCGTAGCGTCGCCCACGACGTGGTCGGCCAGCCACGGGTACAGCGCCGTGTCGAGCTGGTTGTCCCAGACGCCATCGTGCTGGCGTACCGGATAGCCCAGCAAAGAGTGCACTTTGGCGCGCTGCAACTGGCCCAGCCCTTCGGGTGTGACGGGATGCCAGTGGCGCTCGCGCTGCCACGGATAGGCGGGAAGCGTGATGTGGCGGCCTTCCCAGGGAAAGAGATCTTGCCAGCTGATCTGCGCGCCGCTGCACAGGATCTGCCCGGCTGCGTCACGGATCTTTGCCGGCTCGTCATTGCCGCGGCTTGCGGTAAGCAGCACACGGCCCTTGCGGTCGGCGCCAGCCAGGGCGTCATTGATATACGAGCGCAATACCGGGTGCGGGCCGATTTCTACGTAAATGTTCTGGTCGCCTTGCACCAGGGCGTCGATTGCCTGCTGGAACTGCACGGGCTGGCGCACGTTGCGCCACCAGTATTCCGCATCCAGGCCCGTGCCGTCGATGGGCTGACCGGTAACGGTGGAATAGAACGGTACGTAACCGCTTTGTGGCGCCAGGTTTGCCAGCGCCTTGCGCAAACCGGACCTGATGGGGTCCATCGCGGCGCTATGGAAGGCGTAGTCGAGGCCGAGCCGTTTGTAGAAAATCTGGCGTTCGGCCAGCACGGCCTCGATCGAGGCCATGGCCGCAGGGTCGCCGGCCAGCGTTGCGCCTCGACTGCTGTTGTAGCCAGCCACGCACACCGCTTGGGTCAATTGCAGTTCGGCAAGCAGCGCCTGGGCGGTCGCGCCGTCGACCCCGACTGCCGTCATGCAACCCTGGCCTTTGGTGGTGCCTTGCAGGCGGCTGCGATGGAAAATGACCTGTACCGCGTCGGTCAGCGCAAGGGCGCCGCAGGCCCAACCCGCGGCGACTTCACCCACGCTGTGGCCCACCACGGCGGTGGGCTGGACGCCACGTTGCGCGAGCATCCGGGTAATGCCAACCTGGATGGCAAACAAGGCCGGCTGCGCAATTTCGGTGCGTTCGTACTGATTGGCAATGTCGGTGCGCGCCAATTCGTCGGCCAGCCGATAGCCGGCCAGCGGTTCAAAGCAGTTATCGATTTCGTGCACGGCTTCGGCAAAAACCGGCTCTGCCAGCAACTGGCGCCCCATGCCCGCCCATTGCGAGCCATTGCCGGAATACACAAAGACCGGGCCTTGGGCGCCGGGTATGGCGCTGCCCGTGGCCACGCTGTATTGCGCGGCGTCGCCGTCGGCGAATTGGCTCAGCGCCTGGGCGACGGTTTCGCTGTCGTTGCCATAGACGACGGCGCGTTCCGCGTGCCATTCGCGGCGCATGGCGGAGTGATAGGCCACGTCGTACAGCGTGCGCGCCGGTTGGCCGCGCAGCACGCCGGCCAAGCTGTGCGCAGCAGCCTTCAAGGCCTCCGGCGTCTTGCCCGACACCACCACCGGCACTGCTGCGGTGCTTGCCAGCTTATCGGCCTGCTGGTCATTGCGCGCAGGAGGGCTTTGCAAGATGACATGGGCGTTTGCGCCGCCGAATCCGAAAGAATTCACGCCGATGGTGAGCGTGCCCGTGCGGCGCAGCGGGTAATTCTGTTGCGTGATCTCGATGTTCCAGTCCTGGAAATCGATGGCGGGATTGAGCGTGCGGATGCCTATGGTGGCCGGCACGGTGCGATGCTGCAGGCAGTAGATGGCCTTGACGAGCCCCGCCACGCCGGAGGCGGCTTCCAGATGCCCCAGATTGCTCTTGACCGACCCGATGGGCAAGGGGTTGCCGGGGCCACGAGGCTGGCCAAGCGCTGCGCCGATAGCGCGGGTTTCAATGGGATCGCCGACGGCGGTGCCGGTGCCGTGGGCCTCCAGGTAGTCGATCTCGGTCACGGGAATGCCCGCTTGCTCGTACACCTGGCGCATCAGCGCGATCTGGGCGTCGGCGTTGGGCACGGTGAGCCCCGACTTGCGTCCGTCAGTGTTGACGGCGCTGCCGGCGATCACCGCCAGGATGTTGTCGCCGTCGGCCAAGGCCTGGTCGTAATCTTTCAGCAGGAACAGGCCGCCGCCCTCGGACCGCACATAGCCGTCTCCAGATGCGTCGAACACCTTGCAACGGCCGCCCGGCGACAGCATGGAAGCCTTGGAAAAGGTGATGAAGCCGTAGGGGTGCAGGTGCAGGCTGACGCCGCCGGCGATGGCCATGCTGGTCTCGCCGGTGACAATGGCCCGGCAGGCCTGATGCACGGCAACCAGTGATGACGAGCAGGCGGTGTCGACGGCCATGCTGGGGCCGTGCAGATCGAATACATACGACAGGCGGTTGGCGGCAATGCTGGACGTATTTCCAGTTGCCATCGAGGCGTCGACGGCGCTCACATCGTCGGCCATGCGATAGGCGTAGTCGGCGCTGGCAATGCCGATATAGACACCGCAATCGCTGCCGCGCAGCGCCGAGGGACGCATGCCTGCGTGGTCGATGGTTTCCCAGCACAGCTCGAGCAACAGGCGTTGCTGAGGGTCCATCAGCGCCGCTTCGCGCGGCGAAATGCCGAAGAAGTGCGCGTCGAAGCCCGACACGTCGCCGATAGACCCCGCAGCAAAGGTATATGCGGTGCCAGGGTGGTCTTTGGCCGGGTGCAGATAAGGGTCTTGCGCCCAGCGATCTGCTTCTACCTGCGTGACGAGATCACGACCGTTGAGCAGGTCTGGCCAATACCGTTCAGTATCGGTTTGCGGAAAACGGAACGAAAACCCCACGACGGCAACGCGCTTTGCCATGTATTTCTTCCTTCGAACAAACAGCTGTCGAAATTTCTTGGTGTTATTTTTTACCGGGCGGGCGGCAAATCAGCCGGCTATTACGTAGGGCGTGCGGGATATACAGGCAATTGTTGAACAGACCAATAAAAAAGATAAATGGCGAGCAGGAAAGTGCTGGCGTAAGAAATGCTGGCTTCGCCGGAAAAAATAAAGGCGACTTGCTTCGAAAGCGAAGCGAGGCGCCTATTATCACCATTTCATGGGTCAAACCAGATGGCAAGATTTTACAGTTTATTGGGGTTGACTCAGGCAACTCTGCTGCGTCGCAAAAATCAGATACAAAACAGCGAGGGTGTCCGCATCTCTAATCGTTGCAAATTAGCCTTAATAATCGAATTGTTAGGCTAATCAGGGCGCACCAGGTGAAAGCACGAGTTACAGAAAACTACGTGCCGTGAATGACGTTACCGCACTTGAGTTTCTGCGACGATTCAAAAATTAATTCTGTTGCTGCCAAAAATAAGGCCCCGCAACGCGGGGCCTTATTTGCAATAAGACAGATCGGCGGTTCAGCTGATCATTATTTGAACGCCGTCTTGCTTCCGTCTTTGTGCCACGTGAATACCTGGAACTCGAATTCATTCAGGTCGCCCTGTTTGTTCCAGGAAGTCTTGCCGATGGGGGTGTCGAAAGTATTGGCGTGCAAGTATTGCGCGACCTTGGTGGGGTCGGTGCTGCCGGACCCCTTGATGGCGTCGGCGATGACTTGCGTGGCGGTGTAAGCGGTGAGCTGGAAGGCGCCGCTGGCATTGCGCTTCTTGCTTTCGAACGCCTTGACGATTTCGGCGTTGGCCGGGTTCTGGGTGAAGTCGGCCGGCAGGGTCAGCAGCATGCCTTCGGCGGCGTCGCCCGCAATGGCGTTGATGTCCGGATTGCCCACGCCTTCGGGACCCATGAACTTGGCCTTGACGCCCTGTTCGTTGGCCTGGCGCAGCAGCAGGCCCATTTCGGGGTGGTAGCCGCCGTAGTACACAAAATCCACATTGTTGGACTTGAGCTTGGTAATGACTGCCGAATAGTCGCTGTCGCCGGCATTGATGCCTTCGAACACGGCGACCTTGACGCCGCCTTTCTCGAGGTTGTCCTTCACGGCGGTGGCAATGCCCTGGCCGTAGGATTGCTTGTCGTGCAGTACGGCGACCGCCTTGGGCTTGATTTTGTCGAGGATGAACTGGGCGGCGGCCGGGCCTTGCTGGTCGTCACGGCCTATGGTGCGGAAGATGAACTCGTAGTTCTTGCCGTCGGTAAGGGCGGGCGACGTGGCCGAAGGGGTGATCATGACCACGCCTTCGTTGTTGTAGATGTCGGCGGCTGCGATGGTGGCGCCCGAGCACACGTGGCCTACCACAAAGCCGATTTCGTCGTTGACCACGCGGTTGGCGGCTACCGGCCCCTGCTTGGGTTCGCAGCCGTCGTCGATCACCACGGTTTCGAGTTTCTTGCCATCGACGCCGCCAGCGGCATTGATACGTTCGACGGCGGTGTCGACGCCTTCGCGGACCATTGCGCCGTACTGGGTAACGGGCCCGGTGGTGGGGCCGACCACGCCGATCTTGATGCTTTGCGCCTGCGCACCGGCCGAAATGCCCAGGCCGACGGCCAGGCCTAGTGCGGCCAGCATCGGAGTAAGGCGAAACGATTGTGTCATGGGGAATCTCCTTTGCGTCGTTATATAAGCCGTCCGCGGATCGCGCGGCGCGTGGCTTGTGCCGGCAAGCATACCTGAAAGCCGGGCCGTTTTGCGGGGGACATCGGGGCAGAATGGGCGCCGGCACGCAATTGGCTTTATTCCCCCAGGCATATATGCAAAAGCCGATTTATTCGTTTGCGATCTTTAGCCGGCGGGGCATGATTGGCTGCATGAGATTCCAACCGATCCTCGTTCCGGGCTGGAAGGACTCCGGCCCTGGCCACTGGCAAAGCCGCTGGGAACACTGCCTGCCGCATGCGCGACGCGTGCGGCAGCCCGATTGGGAAGCGCCCGATCCGGCAGTATGGAATGCCGCGGTGGCTTCGTATGTGGACTCAGCAGAGTGTCCTGTCCTTCTGATTGCGCACAGCCTGGGCTGCCTGGCCGTGGTCAACCTGCCCGTGCCGCTGCATGCGAAAGTGGCGGGCGCGTTGCTGGTCGCGCCTGCCGATGTGGAACAGGCCGATATGCCTGAATGCCTGCGGGTGTTTGCCCCTGTTCCGGGGCATTCGTTGCGTTTTCAGTCTGTGGTGGTGGCGTCCGACAACGACCCGTACTGCAGTCTGGAGCGGGCGCGGGAATTTGCAGCTGCATGGGGCAGTCGCTTTGAATTGGTGCCGGAAGGCGGCCACATCAATGCGGAAAGCGGATTCGGCGACTGGCCGCAGGGCTTGAAACTGCTGGCGGCGCTGCGTCGCCGCGCGGTCTGGCGCGTTACCCCGCCCTTGCCGCGCGTGCCGCCGGTGCCTGCCGTAGCCGAGGCCAGCTGGCCGCGATAGGCGGGTCGGCCGGGCGAACGCTTTGCGAGGTGTTGGTGTCAGACACCCTTCGGGAGTCAGACACCTGACGTATATCCTACGGCGGTGTGCACGGGCAAGGTCTTGCGGTGTCTGACTCCCGAAGGGTGTCTGACACCTGACGTATATCTTACGGCGGTGTGCACGGGCAAGGTCTTGCGGTGTCTGACTCCCGAAGGGTGTCTGACACCGTGTCGCGGGACGATGTTTCCCGACGCTTTTCGATGGGGCCTAAAGGTAACCGCCGGGGCTCGACGGCAGCCCGCTTTCGACGAAGTGACGATAAGCGGCGCGCCTGCCGGTATCGTCCCGGCCCATGGCCAGATATAGCGCATGGTGGTCCAGCATGTGCTGCGGAGTTACACCCAGTCGTTCCCGATAGCTCGACCACGGGTAGCTCGCCGGCGCTTTGACCAGGCCTGCGCGTACAGGGTTGAGCTCGATATAGCGGCAGCATTCCAGCAGGTATTTTTCCTCGTGTACCGCCCGTGCCTTGAATCGGGCTTCTCAGATCGAGCCGGTGGTGTGTTTTCGTGCGTTCCACCGGCAGGTAGCCGCTCTGGCAAGCCGCTGCATCAAGGCAGACAATGCGCGCGGATCTTGGGTAGGGCTCAGCAGCAGGTGTACATGATTTGGCATCAGGCACCACGCGTGTACGGCGATGCCGAAGTTGCGACTGAACAGGCGTAGGTTATTCAAGTAGGCGCGGTGATCGCCCGCCGACTCGAATACGATCTGGCGCCTGTGGCCGCGCTGAACGATGTGATAAGGAAGATTTGCGATGAGCAGGCGGGGAGGTCTCGGCATGGGATGGCAACGGCGTGGACGAAGACCGACGATACCTATGCCAGTGGCTATAGCAAGACGAGGGATGGCGCTTTTGCCAGAGTGCAGTTGAGGCGCGTGGGTGCATGGGGTGGTGTCTGACACCCTTCGGGAGTCAGACACCGAGGGAAAGGGGGCGTGTTTGGGGGTGGTGCGGGCGGCGGTGGTGTCTGACACCCTTCGGGAGTCAGACACCGAGGGAATGGGGGCGTGTTCTGGTGTGGTGACGGGAGGCGAGGGCGGTGTCTGACTCCCGAAGGGTGTCAGACACCTGTGGCGCGTTACCGCGTCGTTGCCGCGCGTGGCGCGGGTGCCTGTTGTAGCCGAGGCCGGCGGGTCGCCATAGGTGGGTCGGCCGGGAGCCGGCCGGGGGTCAGGTGTCCTGGACGCGGCGGCCGGTGTCGGGTTCGAACCAATGCAGCGGGTGGCGGCCGTCGGGGCCTATGCTGATCTGGTCGCCGGGCCTGGCGGGCATTTCGGCCAGTTGGCGGGTAGAGCAGCGCACGACGACGGCGCTCTGGCCGCAACGGCAGTGCACCAACTGCTCGGAGCCCAGTGTCTCGACCATTTCGACTTCGGCCTTCAGGCCTTGCGCGTTGAGCAGCATGTGCTCGGGCCGCATGCCCAGGATGGCCGGGCGGCCCCGCACCTGGGCGGGCACTTGCAAGGGGGAAATATCCAGCGCGGCGCCGTCGGACGTCTGCAGGGTGCCGTCGCCGCCTACGTTGACGGGCAGCAGGTTCATGGGTGGCGAACCGATGAAGCCCGCCACAAAAGTGGAGGCAGGCCGTTCGAACACTTCCATGGGCGTGCCGATCTGCTCGGGCACGCCCTGGTGCATGACGATCATGCGGTGCGCCAGCGTCATGGCTTCGACCTGGTCGTGCGTCACGTACAGGCTGGTGGTGCCCAGGCGGCGATGGAGCTTGAGAATTTCCAGCCGCATGGCGACACGCAGCTTCGCGTCCAGGTTCGACAGCGGCTCGTCGAACAGGAAGACCTTGGGTTCGCGCACGATGGCGCGGCCCATGGCGACGCGCTGGCGCTGGCCGCCCGACAATTGGCGCGGGCGGCGCTCCAGCAACTGGTCCAGTTCAAGAATCTGCGCCGCGGCCTGCACGCGCTTGCGGATGTCTTCTTTGGAAAACTTGCGGATCTTGAGCCCGTACGCCATGTTGTCGAACACGCTCATGTGCGGGTACAGGGCGTAATTCTGGAACACCATGGCGATGTCGCGCTCGGCGGGCTCGAGATCGTTCACGACCTTGTCGTCGATCAGGATTTCGCCGCTGGTGACGGTTTCCAGGCCGGCCACCATGCGCATCAGCGTGGATTTGCCGCAGCCCGACGGGCCCACGATCACGATAAATTCGCCGTCGCGGACGTCGGCGTCGATGCCGTGGATGACGGCTACGTTGCCGGCATAGGTTTTCTTGACGTTGCGAAAGCTGAGAGTAGCCATGGATTGATCTTTTGCGTGGGCGAGGCGGCGAGGGCGCTACTTTTCAGTGTCGACCAGGCCCTTGACGAACCATTTCTGCATCAGGATGACGACCAGCGCGGGCGGAACCATGGCCAGCATGGCCGTGGCCATGGTGATGTTCCACTCGGTGACGCTGTCGCCTCCGCTGATCATGCGCTTGATGCCGATGACCACGGGGTACATGTTCTCCTGGGTGGTGATCAGCAGCGGCCAGAGATACTGATTCCAGCCATAGATGAACTGGATGACGAACAGCGCGGCGATACTGGTGCGCGACAGGGGCAGCAGCACGTCGCGGAAGAAGCGCAAGGGGCCGGCGCCATCGATGCGGGCGGCCTCTACCAGCTCGTCCGGAACGGTCAGGAAGAACTGGCGGAACAGGAACGTGGCGGTGGCCGAAGCAATGAGCGGCAGCGTAAGGCCCGCGTAGCTGTTCAGCATGCCCAGGTCCGCCACCACTTTGTAGGTAGGGGCGATACGCACTTCTACCGGCAGCATCAGGGTGACGAAGATCATCCAGAAAAAGAACATGCGCCCGGGGAAGCGAAAATACACCACGGCAAAGGCCGACAGCAACGAAATGGCGATCTTGCCGATGGAAATCACCAGAGCCATGATCAGGCTGACATACAGCATGCGCCCCACGCCGGCGTTGGCGAGGGCGCGCGCATAGTTGTCGGCGAAGTGCGGCCCCGGCAGCAGCGACATCGGGGCGGCCGCGACTTCCTGCGCGGTTTGTGTCGACGCGACGAAGGTGACGTACAGCGGAAACGCCACCAGCGCCACGCCGCACAACAGGATCGCGTGAGCCAGAATATCGAGCCAGGGACGGCGTTCAACCATGGTCGGGAGCCTTTGTATCAGTACTGCACTTTGCGGTCGATGTAGCGGAACTGCGCCACGGTAAGGGTGACGACGATGGCCATCAGCACCACCGACTGCGCGGCCGACGACCCCAGATCCAGCCCGTGGAAGGCATCGCTATACACCTTGTAGACCAGGATGGAGGTGGCCGTGCCGGGCCCGCCCTGCGTAGTGGTGTCGACGATGGCGAACGTATCGAAGAACGCATAGATGATGTTGACCACCAGCAGGAAGAACGTGGTGGGCGACAGCAATGGAAACACGATGGTCCAGAAGCGCCGCGCCGGCGAGGCGCCGTCGATGGCGGCGGCTTCGATCAGTGACCGTGGAATGGATTGCAGACCGGCCAGGAAGAACAGGAAGTTGTACGAGATCTGCTTCCAGATGGCCGCGATGACCACCAGGGTCAGGGCCTGGCCGCCATCCAGCCGGGGATTCCAGCCCACCCCCACCTGGTGCAGCGCAACCGCCAGGATGCCCACGGACGGCGAGAACAGGAAAAGCCACAGCACGCCCACCACGGCCGGTGCGACGGCGTACGGCCATATCAGCAGCGTTTTATAGAGCCCGGCGCCACGCATGACGCGGTCGGCCATGACCGCCAGCAGCAGCGATACGGCCAGGCCCACGAAGGCCACCAGCACCGAGAAGACGGCCGTCACGCGGAACGAGTCCAGGTAATCGGGTTGCCGGAACAAATCGATGAAGTTGGCCAGGCCGACGAATTCAGACGACAGGCCGAAGGCGTCCTGCAGTTGCATGGACTGCCACATGGCCTGGCCGGCGGGCCAGAAGAAAAACACCAGCGTCACGGCAATCTGTGGCGCAAGCAGCAAATAGGGCAGGGTCTTGTGCCGGAAGACAACGCGTTTTTCCATGGATGTTCGCCGGTGTGAAACAGCGGCGGCGCGCCGCGCCGCCTTGCTGCATGCCGGGTGCAGCCGCCGCCCGGGACGGGGCCGGCGGCGCACCTTGGCTTACTTGATGCTCTTTTCGAACTTCTCGAGCAGTTCGTTACCGCGCGACACCATGGTCTTGACGCTGTCCTGGGCGCTGGCCTTGCCGGACATGATGCGTTCGATCTCCTGGTCTTCGATTTCGCGGATCTGCGGCAAGAAGCCCAGGCGCAAGCCGCGCGATTGCGCGGTGGTTTCGACGTTGAGCTGCTGTACGCCCACTTCGGTGCCGGGGTTCTTGTCGTAGAAACCTTGCTTCTTGGTAAGTTCGTAGGCCGCCTTGGTGACGGGCACGTAGCCGGTCTGCTGGTGCCAGCGGGCGGCGATTTCCGGGCTGGCCAGGAAATGGAAGAACTTGGTCACGCCCTTGTAGACTTCGGGCTTCTTGTTGGCGAACACCCACAGAGACGCGCCGCCGATGATGGTGTTCTGCGGGGCGCCGGACACGTCTGCGTAGTAGGGCAGCGTGGACGTGCCGAATTCGAACTTGGCGTTCTTCGAGATATTGGCGCGCAAGCCGCTCGAGCCGGTGATCATGGCGCACTTGCCGCCGATGAACAGCGAGTTGGGCTGGTCGCCGCGCCCGCCGTACATGAAGATGCCTTCTTTGGCGAGCTTGGCCAGGTTGTCCAGGTGCCGTACGTGCAGGGGCGTATCGAAGGCCAGGCGCGCGTTGAGCCCGCCGAAGCCGTTGTCTTCGGTGGCGTAGGGCACGTTGTGCCAGGCCGAAAAGGTTTCGAGTTGCACCCACGACGGCCACGACGTGGTGTAGCCGCATTCCTGTCCGGCGGCCTTGAGTTTCTGTCCGGCTGCGGCCAGTTCTTCCCAGGTCTTGGGCGGTTTTTCGGGGTCGAGGCCGGCTTTCTTGAAGGCGTCTTTGTTGTAGTAGAAGACGACCGTCGAGCTGTTGAACGGCATCGAGATCAGCTTGCCGTCGCGCGACGAGTAGTATCCGGCCACTGCGCCGATGAAGGCCTTGGGATCGAGCGGTTCGCCGGCTTCTTCGGACATCTGTTGCACCGGCTTGATGGCGCCCCGGGCGTACATCATCGTGGCGGTGCCCACTTCGAACACCTGCAGGATGTCGGGGGCGTTGCCGGCGCGGAACGCGGCGATGCCGGCGTTCATGGATTCGCCGTAATTGCCTTTATATACGGCGTTGATCTTGTAGTCGGAGTTTTTCTGGTTGAACTCCTGGACGAGCTCGTTGACGCGCTCGCCCAGCGCGCCTTCCATGGAGTGCCAGAACTGGATCTCGGTGACGGCCTGGGCGGATGTGGCGGCAAAAGCCGCGCACAGGGCTGCTACGGTCAAGGCTAAGCGGTGCGATCGCATGGAAGGTCCTCCAGTTTGCGTTGCCACGGGCAGCGTATCTGCCATGGAAAACACGACACCTTATGTACGGTATATGACAAAGTCGTGACTTTTACATCACAGGCTAGCGCTGTCAAATACTGACAGCGTACGTCAAGCCTGCGGATTCAGGCGTGTTGGAAAGTATCGGGATCGGGCAGTGGCGGGGCCGGCTCAGCGGGCGGGGTGTTGCAGGGTGGCCGGGCGCGCCAGGTTCCACATCAACGCCCGGAACGGCGCCAGCATGCCGAGGTTGACGGCCAGCTTGATGGCCAGGTCGCCCAGCATCCAGGTGACCCACGGCGTGCCGGTGGCGGCGAAGGCCACGCTGAAGAATACGGCCGTATCGAGCACGGCACCCACAGTTCCCGACAGCAAGGGGGCCTGCCACCAGCGCCGCTCGCGAAGGCGGTCGAAAACCTGGATGTCGGCCAGTTGGGCGCAAATATAGGCCAGGCCCGATGCCATCGCGATGCGCGGCGAGGCCACCCATACCGACACCACCAGCGCGGCGCCGAAACCTACCCAGGCGACGCGCCGCGCCGCCGCAGGCCCGAACCGGCGGTTGAGCACGTCGGTGACAAGGAAGGCCACGGGATACGAAAGCCCGCCCCAGGTGAGCCAGTCGTTCAGCGGCACCTGGACCAGGATATTGGAGCCGACCACGATCAGCCCCATGCAGAACACCGCCACGGCATACTGCCGCGCGGTCATGGGCTGGAAGTCGTGGGATCGGGTCATTTGCCGAATTCGCTGGCCAGCTCGCGCGAGCGTTGCGCGGCCGCGTGCAAGGCGCGTTCTACCACGGCCGGCAGATCGGCCTGCTGGAGGACTTGCAGCGCCGCTGCGGTGGTACCCCCCTTGGAGGTAACCCGTTCGCGCAGCAGGGAGGGCGGATCGTCGGATTGTGCGGCCAGCCGGGTGGCGCCCGCCAGGGTGCCCAGGGCGAGCTGGCGCGCCTGGTCGGGGGTCAGGCCCACGGAGACGCCGCCCGCGATCAGGGCTTCCAGGAACAGGAATACGTAGGCAGGGCCGCTGCCCGACAGGGCGGTGACGGCGTCCAGCGCGGCGTCATCCTGAACCCATACGACCTGGCCTACGGAGCCCAGCAGTTCTTCGGCCAGCTTGCGGCCGGCGCTGTCCACGCCCGGCAGGGCGGCCAAGCCGGTGACACCGGCGCCCACCAGGGCGGGTGTGTTGGGCATGCAGCGCACCAGATTGCGCCAGGGGTCGTCAGGCGTGCCCAGCCAGCCTGCGAGCGTGTCCGCGCGTATGCCGGCGGCCACGCTGATGACCAGGGTGCCGGGTTGCAGCCAGGGGCGGGTTGCGGCCACCGCGTCGCGCAGTTGCTGGGGTTTGACCGCGTATATCCATACGTTGCAGCGCTGCAGTGTTGCGTCCGGCGTTGCTGAGGCTGTGGCCCCACGGGCGCGCCAGCTTTCCTGCACGTCGGGGCTGGGGTCGAGGGCGTGCAGGTTGCCCGCCGGGCAGGTCCTGCCGGCCAGGCCGGCCGCCAGCGCCGTAGCCATATTGCCGCCGCCAATAAAGGCGATAGAGATCTGAGAGTCCATGGGACGCAATTGTAGCCGCCGGCAGCCGCGCGGCGTGGGTGGCCCGAGCAGCGTGTCGCCGGTTCGGTGTCTGACACCTTGGGGTGTCAGACACCCTTGTGGGGAGGGCGGTGCTGGGTCGGGCGGTGTCTGACACCTTGGGGTGTCAGACACCCTGGTGCGGAGGCGGTGCTGGTTCGGGTGGTGTCTGACACCTTGGGGTGTCAGACACCCAACTTCGGGGCAGGGACGGGGACGGTTTGCGGCGCTTGTTACGGGGGAAATCGTGTGTACGGGGCTGTGTACATGGAGCGCTGCGCCGGGCGGTTTTTGCAATTTTTGCGTCGACAGCGTCCCTATTTATTGATGGATCCCGAAATATTGGGGAATACACGCAGTGACACCGCAAGGTCGTGCTTTCAGAATACCGCCCACGCTGTACTTTTGCCCAAGAAGCCGGCAATGGTCGCATCGGGCCGCCAGGCACCCCCCAGCGCCTCCGCTACCGGCCAAAGCTGTCCATCCCTATCGCTGGAGAATCCGAATGAAGCTTCTGCAACGCGTTACCCCAGTCGCCATGGCTTTTGGGGCGCTGCTCCTGGCCGGCGCGGCCCAGGCGGCCGATACGATCAAGATCGGCATCCCGCAGCCCATGACCGGGCCCAACACCCAATACGGGACGCAGATCCAGGCCGGCGCGCTGACTGCTATCGAAACCATCAACGCCCAAGGGGGCGTCAAAGGCAAGAAGCTCGAACCCATTCTTATTGACGATGGCTGCGAACCCAAGCAGGCCGTGCCCGCGGCCAACCGCGTGGTCAATTCGGGAGCCAAGTTCGCCGTGGCGCACGCCTGCTCGGGCGTGACCGTGCCGGCGGTGAACGTCTACGAACAAGAAGGCATCGTGGCCATTACCCCGGGCGCCACCTCGCCGCTGGTTACCGACACCACCAAACCGCACTTCTTCTTCCGCACCATTGGCCGCGACGACCAGCAAGGCCCGTTTGCCGCGCGTTATATCGCCAACACGCTCAAGCCGCAGAAAGTCGCGGTGCTGCATGACAAGCAGACGTACGGCTCGGGCGTGGCCACCCAGGTGAAGGATTCGCTGGAAAAGAACAAGGTCAACGTCGTGATGTTCGAAGGCATCAACGTTGGCGACAGCGATTATTCGGCCGTGATCACCAAGCTCAAGAGCGCGGGTGTGGACCTGGTGTATTTCGGCGGCTACCACCCGGAACTGGGCCTGCTGCTGCGCCAGTCGCGTGAACAGGGCCTGGATGTGCAGTTCATGGGCCCTGAAGGCACCGCCAACCAGGACCTGGTTGCCATCGCCGGCCCGGCCATCGACGGCCTGCTGGTGACGCTGCCGTCCGACTTCACCAAGCTGCCCGGCAACGAAGGCATCGTCAAAGCCTTCCGTGACGCCAAGCGCGATCCCGATGGCGCGTTCCAGATGCCCGCCTATGCCGCCGTGCAGATCCTGGCCAAGAGCATCGACGCCGTGGGCGAAGACCCCGCCAAGGTCGCAGACTACATGCACAAGACCGCCTTCGACACCGCCATCGGCAAAGTCGAGTACGACGCCAAGGGCGACCTGAAGGACTTTGAATTCGCCGTCTTCAAGTGGGACAAAGACGGCAAGAAGACCCAGCTGTAAACTCGCGCCGTCCCGGCCATCCGCCGGGACTTGTTCGCACGCCCAGGTTTCCGGCTCCGGGTCGTTCTACCGGAGCCGGAACCATTTGGAGCATAGGTATTCCATCCATGTCAGACCTTATCCCTCAACTTACCCAGCAGGTCTTCAATGGCCTTTCGCTGGGCGCGATCTACGCGCTGATCGCCATCGGCTACACGATGGTCTACGGCATCATCGGTATGATCAACTTTGCCCACGGCGAGATCTACATGATCGGCGCCTACGTGGGCCTGGTAACCCTGACCGCCATCGGCACCAATAGCGGGTTGCCCCTGCCATTCCTGATCGCGGCGATGCTGCTCGTTGCGATAGCCGTCACGGGCGTGTATGGGTTCAGCGTCGAGCGCGTGGCCTACCGCCCCGTGCGCGGCAGCCAGCGTCTGGTGGCATTGATTTCCGCCATCGGCATGTCGATTTTCCTGCAGAACTGGGTGGCCCTGGGCCAAGGCGCGCGAGACATGGCCGTGCCTTCGCTGATTTCCGGCTCGCTGCAGTTCCAGATGGGCTCGGAGTTCGACGTGACGCTGCCGTATTCACGCATGATGATCATCGTGGTCACCGTGCTGCTGATGGTGGCGCTGTGGTTATTCATCAAGCATTCGCGCATGGGCCGGGCGTCGCGCGCCTGCTCGCAGGACATGCACATGGCGAACCTGCTGGGCATCGACACCAACCGGGTGATTTCTTTCACCTTCATATTGGGCGCCATGCTGGCGGCCGTGGGGGGCGTGCTCATCGCCATCACGATCGGCAAGCTCAACCCGTTCATCGGCTTCCTGGCCGGCATCAAGGCGTTTACCGCCGCAGTGCTGGGCGGTATCGGCAGCATTCCCGGCGCGATGCTGGGCGGAGTGCTGCTGGGGCTGGCCGAGACGCTGGCCGCAGCATATATCTCGTCCCAATACAAAGACATTGTGGCGTTTTCGCTGCTGGTGCTGATCCTGCTGTTCCGTCCTTCCGGACTGCTCGGCAAACCTGAGGTGGAAAAAGTCTGATGGCCAACCACACCCTAAAGAACGCGACGATGGCGGCCGTGCTGACGGCCATCATCGTCATGCCGGTGTTCGGGCTGCAGCTGGTTCGCCAGGGCGCTCGCACCCATCTGGAAGCCCACTGGGAGATGGTGGCCCTGGCTGCCGCAGTGGTGTTTGTTTTTCAACTGGTGCGCCCTTGGCTGGCCAAGCCCTTCCAGCGGCTCAAGACCAGCATTCCCGTGTTGCCGGCAGCGCCTGCCAAGGGCAATAAGTGGATCATCGCGCTGCTGATCCTGGCGGCCGTGGTCTGGCCGTTTTTCAGCGGCCGCAGCTCGGTCGACATCGCCACCCTGGTGCTGATCTACGTCATGCTGGGGCTGGGCCTGAATATCGTGGTGGGCTTTGCCGGCCTGCTGGATCTTGGTTTTGTCGGCTTTTACGCGGTGGGCGCCTATACGTATGCGCTGCTGTATCACTGGGCTGACTGGGGGTTCTGGCAAGCCTTGCCGCTGGCAGGCGCCATGGCGGCACTGTTCGGGTTCCTGCTGGGCTTCCCAGTATTGCGCCTGCGCGGCGACTACCTTGCCATCGTGACGCTGGGCTTTGGCGAGATCATCCGCCTGCTGCTCATCAACCTGAACTTCATCACGGGCGGCCCGGATGGCATCTCGGGCATTCCCAAGCCCACCGTGTTCGGCATGGAAATGTCGCGCCGCGCCAGCGAAGAGGGCGGGCGTACCTTCCACGACATCATGGGATGGACGTTCGACAACCAGCACATGGTGAACTATCTGTACCTGATGGCGCTGGCGCTGGCCTTGCTGACGCTGTTCGTATCCACGCGGCTGATCCGCATGCCGGTCGGGCGCGCATGGGAAGCTTTGCGTGAAGACGAGATCGCATGCCGCTCGCTGGGCCTGAACCCCACGCGCATCAAGCTGTCGGCGTTTACGCTGGGCGCGATGTTCGCGGGCTTTGGCGGCGCGTTCTTCGCGGCGCGGCAGGGCATGGTCAACCCCGAATCGTTCACCTTCATCGAGTCGGCGCTGATTCTGGCCATTGTGGTGCTGGGCGGCATGGGCTCCCAGGTGGGCGTGATTCTGGCCGCGATTCTGCTGACCGTGTTGCCGGAAGTGGCGCGCGAGTTTGCCGAATATCGGATGCTGATTTTCGGCCTGGTGATGGTGCTGATGATGATGTGGCGTCCACAAGGGCTGTTGCCCATGAAGCGTCCCCATGTGGAGCTGGCCAAATGAGCGAAGTATTGTTGAAAGTAGCCGGGCTGAGCATGCGGTTCGGCGGCCTGCTGGCCGTCGACGGCGTGGGGTTCGAGGTGCGCCGCGACGAAGTCTTCGCCATTATCGGCCCCAACGGCGCGGGCAAGACGACGGTGTTCAACTGCGTGGGCGGCTTTTATAAGCCCACCGCCGGCGAGATCGTCATGGACGATAAGCCGATCACCGGCTTGCCCAGCCACAAAGTGGCCCGCCACGGATTGGTTCGCACCTTCCAGAACGTGCGCCTCTTCAAGCAGCTGACGGTGCTGGAAAACCTGCTGGTGGCGCAGCACACGCAGGTGGAGTCGCGCCTGCTGCCCGGCCTGCTCAAGCTGAAGTCGTACCGCGAATCAGAAGACGCGGCGTTGGCGCGGGCTGCGCACTGGCTCGATTTTATGGGCCTGCGCGAATACGCCAACCGCGAGGCAGGCTATCTGGCCTATGGCCACCAGCGGCGGCTGGAGATCGCGCGGTGCATGATCACCAAGCCGCGCCTGTTGATGCTGGACGAGCCCGCGGCCGGCCTGAACCCGCAGGAAAAACGCGATCTGCAACAGTTGATAGACCAGCTGCGCCGCGAATTCGGCGTGGCGGTTTTGCTGATCGAGCACGATATGAGCCTGATCATGGGTATATCCGACCGGATCCTGGTCATGGAACATGGCAAGCCGATCACCACGGGCACGCCCGAGCAGGTGCGCAGTGACGAGCGCGTCATCAAGGCGTACCTGGGGGAAGAATGATGCTGAAGCTGGACAACATCCATACGTATTACGGCGCCATCCAGGCCTTGAATGGCGTGTCGGTAGAAGTCAACAAGGGCGAGATCGTGACGCTGATCGGCGCCAACGGGGCCGGCAAGACCACGCTGCTGATGACGGTGTGCGGCAACCCGCGCGCGCGTGAAGGCACGATCACCTTCGAGGGCGAAGACATTACCCGCAAGGAAACGCACCACATCATGCGTTCGGGTATTGCCATATCGCCAGAGGGCCGGCGCGTGTTCAAGGATCTGACGGTGTCCGAGAACCTGATGATGGGCGGGTTTTTCGCGAGCCGCGATGCTATCCAGGCGGGCCTGGAGCACGTGTACGGCCTGTTCCCGCGCCTGAAAGAGCGGGCCAACCAGCGCGCAGGCCTGATGTCGGGTGGCGAACAGCAGATGCTGGCCATCGGACGCGCGCTGATGACGCAACCCAAGCTGCTGCTGCTGGATGAGCCTACGCTGGGGCTTGCGCCTTTGATCATCGCGCAGATCTTCGACATCATCCGCACCATCCGCGAGCAGGGCGTCACCGTGTTCCTGGTGGAACAGAACGCCCACAAGGCGCTGCAGGTCGCCGACCGTGGCTATGTGCTGGAAAACGGCCGGGTGGTGCTGCAGGACTCCGGCGCCAACCTGCTGGCCAACGACGCGGTACGCAAGGCATACCTGGGCGGCTGACGGCGTCGGCCGCTGGTTCCTTTGGTGTCTGACACCCTTCGGGAGTCAGACACCTGGGGCGAGGGGGGTGATGCCGTGTTGGTGTCTGACACCCTTTGGGAGTCAGACACCTGGGGCGAGGGGGGTGATGCCGTGTTGGTGTCTGACACCCTTTGGGAGTCAGACACCTGGGGCGAGGGGTGGTGAGGCCGTGTGGGTGTCTGACACCCTTCGGGAGTCAGACACCTGGGGCGAGGGGTGGTGAGGCCGTGTTGGTGTCTGACACCCTTCGGGAGTCAGACACCTGGGCGAGGGGGGATGCCGTGTTGGTGTCTGACTCCCGAAGGGAGTCAGACACCTGGGCGCGAGGGGCCTGGGGTCTCTGACACGTTTTGTCGCGCGATGTGGTGGGGGGCATGTAGTACAGTTTCAGGGCCCCATGCACGCTGCGAGGTGCTTCATGTCGAGATTTTCATCTTGCCGGGCCTGGCCCCGGTTCGTGGCGTCCGCCGCCGGATTGGCCGTGTTGCTGGCGGGCGGTGCGCCCGTCGGGGCCCAGACGCAGGCGCCCGAACCTGTGCGGGCCCAAGCCCGGGTAACCACCTTGGCCAAAGGCCTGGAACATCCGTGGTCGCTGGCGTTTCTGCCGGGCGGCGGCATGCTGATCACCGAGCGTGCCGGACGCTTGCGGCATTGGGATGCCCAGGCCGGCCTGTCTCAGCCGTTGTCGGGCCTGCCCGAGGTTCATGCAAGCGGGCAGGGTGGCCTTCTGGATGTGGTGCTGTCGCCCGACTTCGAGCAGGACCGCCTGGTGTATCTGTCGTACGCCGAGTCCGATGGCGACCGCAGCGGCACGGCGGTGGGCCGCGGCCGCTTGTCTGCCGATGCGCGCGGCCTGGAAGACTTCACGGTGGTTTTCCGCCAGGAACCCAAGTTATCCAGCGGCCAGCACTATGGCGGCAGGATGCTGTTCGGCAAGGATGGCCTGCTGTACATCGCGCTGGGCGAGAACAACCGCCGGCCGACCGCGCAAGACCTGGACAAGTTGCAGGGCAAGATTGTGCGCATCCACCCCGACGGCCAAGTGCCGCGCGACAACCCGTTCGCGCGCCGGGCCGGCGCGCGCGCCGAGATCTGGACGTACGGCATGCGCAATCCGCAAGGTATGGCGCTGAACCCCTGGACGGGCGAACTATGGGAACACGAGCACGGGCCGCGCGGCGGCGACGAAATCAATATCGTGCAGCCGGGCCTTAACTACGGCTGGCCGCTGGCCACGCACGGCATCAATTATTCCGGCTTTGCCATCCCGGAAGCCAAGGGAACGAGCCAGCCCGGCATGCAGGGCCCGCTGTACTGGTGGAAGAAATCCCCGGCCATCAGCGGCATGGCTTTTTACGACGCCGACCGCTATCCCGAATGGCGGGAATCGCTGTTCATCGGCGCCCTGGGCGGCCAGGAACTGATCCGCCTGCAACTGCGGGGCGGCAAGGAAATCATCGCAGAGGAACGCTTGCTGCACGACCTGAACGCGCGCATACGCGATGTGCGCCAGGGGCCGGATGGCGAAGTGTACGTCTTGACCGACGCGGGTGACGGCGCGCTGTTGCGCGTGGCCCCCGCCACACAGGAAGGCAGGCAATGAGCACCTACGAGCTTATCGGATCGCGCGGCTGTGGTTCGGCGATCATAGAAATGGCGCTGGACCTGGCCGCTATCCCGTACACAGTGACCGACTTGCCGTACCTGAAGCCCGGGCCCGGCCGGGACCGGTTGCTGCGCCTGAACGCGACGGGGCAGGTTCCCACCCTGGTATTGCCCGGTGGAGAAGTAATGACGGAAAGCGCGGCGATGGTACTGCACATCAGCGATGTCGCGCCCGGAGCGGGCCTGGTGCCGCCTTCGGACAGCACCGACCGGCAGCGGTTCTGGCATTTGCTGATGCGCATCGTGGGCGCGGTATATCCCACGTTCACGTATGCGGACGAGCCAGCCAAATGGACGACTCCGGGCGACCCCGCGGAACTGCTGCGCACGCGCGTGCATACCCGGCGCGCCGAGCTATGGCAAGAAATAGACCGCCTGGCGGGGGCGCCCCATGCGCTGGGGCGCCGGTTCAGCGCGCTGGATCTGTATATATCGGTGATGATACGTTGGCGTCCGGGGCCGGCCTGGTTCAAGGAAAACTGCCCCGCGCTGTATGCGATTGCCGAGCAGGCGGCCGCGCAGCCCGACGTGGGCAAGGTGCTGGCGCGCCATTTCGACCCGCCCCTGGAGTAGCAAGGCCCCGCCCAGGCGTCAGGCGGACCGCCACGCCGCCCAGGCGACCATGCCCCAGGCCAGCAGAAATGCCACGCCGCCCAGCGGCGTGATGGCGCCCAGCCACCGCGTGCCGGTGCTTGCCAGCAGGTAAAGGCTGCCGCTGAAAAGCACGATGCCGGCAAACATGACCACCCCGGCGGTGGACAGCAGCGCCGAGCCGAAACGCGCACCCAGCAGAACCACGACGAACAAGCCCAGTGCGTGGACCAGGTGATACAGCACGCCCGTCTGCCAGACAGCCAGCAAATCGGGAGACAGTACCCGCTTGAGTCCATGCGCCCCGAACGCGCCCGCGCCCACGGCGGCGATCATGTTCAGCGCGGCGAGGATGGTGAGTTGTCGGTCGGTCATGTGATTTCCTTGGTATGTGCGGTACAGGGGCGGGGCGGCATGCCGTACAGCGTGCCCGCGCCCGCGGGATTATCGATTGCGCCGGATCAGGGTGGACTTGCCGAAGAGGCTTTGCGCGAGTTCGGTGGCCAGAACGGCGGTTTTGTTGCGCACGTCCAGCGCGGGATTGAGTTCGACGATATCCAGTGAACCCAGCAGGCCGGTGTCGGCGATCATTTCCATGCACAGCTGGGCTTCGCGATATGTGGGGCCGCCCGGAATGCTGGTTGCAACGGCGGGTGCGATTTCCGGGTCGAGAAAGTCGACGTCGAAGCTCACGTGCAGATGCGTGCCGGGGGCCAGGTCGCCAAGGGCGGCCTCGATGACGGCGCGCATTCCGAGCTCATCGATGGTGCGCATGTCGTATACCTGGATGCCGGCGGCGTCGATCAGTTGCTTTTCGCCTTCGTCGACGCTGCGGATACCGATCTGGCGTATCCAGTCCGGTTGCAGCGCGGGGGCATGGCCCGCCAGCGCAGTCAGGGCCGCCGGCCCGTGGCCGCACAGACAGGCGACCGGCATGCCATGCATATTGCCGGACGGCGTGTGCGCGTGAGTGTTGAAATCGGCATGCGCATCGAACCACAGCACGCGCAACGGTTTGCCCGCGCTTTGGCAATGCCGCGCCACGGCGCTGATCGATCCGATGGCCAGGCAGTGGTCGCCCCCCATCAGCACCGGCAGGCGGCCGCGTCGCAGTTCGGTATGCACGGCGTCATGTACCTGTCTGTTCCAGGCGATCACTTCGGGCAGGTGGCGATGGCCGTCGGCGGGGGGGAGCTCGGGGTTGGCCGGGCCGGGCAGGTTGCCGGCGTCTTCGACGTGGTGCCCCAGCGCGCGCAGCGCCTGGGCCAGCCCTGCGACGCGCAAGGCTTCCGGCCCCATCGACGCGCCGCGCGAGCCGGCGCCTACGTCGGTGGGCGCGCCCAGAAGCGTAATGGCGCGCGACGCGGCAGGGGCAGTCGGGTAGATGCTGGACACGATGGCAGACTCCGGTTCGCCGCGGGGAAAGGCGGCTGGGCTACCGGTATCTTATCGATGTGGATGCGCAGCGCAAGCCGCGACGGGGGAGCCCAGGTCATGCGCAGGGGCATCGGGCGGGTTGGGGCGGCGCTGCGGCACAATGACGGTTTCTGCTTTATCGTCCCGGGGCGTACCTGCATCATGTTCCAGAAACTCACGGCCGGCTTTGCCGCATTGTTGTTCCTGCTGTCGATGGGTGGCGCGGCCGGCGCCGCATCAGAGCGGCCGCTGCGCATAGGCGTCATTCCCAGTGTCGCAAACGAGGCAACGGAAATCGCCATTGCCCAGGCCGGCAAGCAGGGGCTGAAAGTAGAGCTGGTGGAGTTCAGCGACTGGGTCATGCCCAATATTGCCGCTGCCGAGGGTTCGATCGACGCGAATTTCTTCCAGCACGAGCCGTTCTTGCAACTGTTCAACCGCAGCCGGGGCACCAATCTCACGCCCATTGCTTACGGCTATTCCACCACCATAGGTTTGTTTTCCAAGCGGCTGAAACGGGGCGACCCCGTGCCGCAGGGCGCGCGCATTGCAATCCCCAACGACCCGGTCAACGCGGGGCGAGCACTGCTGCTGTTGCAGTCGATGGGCTTGCTGGTGCTGCGCACCGGCGCCGACCATCAGGCCACGATGCAGGACATCGTCGCCAATCCGAAGCAACTGGCGCTGATCCAGGTGGAAGGTTCGCAATCGGCGCGTACGTTCGATGACGTGACCGCGTCGGTGACCTACACGACCTTTGCCAAGCATGCGGGTATCGACGAAAAGGACGGCCTGGCGTTTGACAACACTGACCCGGAAAACGTGCGGCGCTACGCCATCCGGTGGGTGACGCGGCCCGAACAGGCGCAGGATCCGCGTCTGCTTGAGTTCATCCGCATCTATCAGCAGTCGCCGGAGGTCAAGGCAAAGCTGCGCCAGCTGTACGGCGACCTGATTGATTTTCCGTGGTAGCGGCCAGGCCGTGGCCCGGCCCAGCGCTCAGGCCGGCATGGCCATGAGTTCGCCCATGCGCACGGGCCCGCGCACCGACGGCGTGTCGGTCCAGCGGACGCGGTTGGGGCCGAACAGCACGATGACGGTGGAGCCCAGCTTGAACAACCCCATTTCCGCGCCTTTTTCCAGGTGGATGGGCGCCCGGGACGCGGCGTCGTAGCGCCAGTGGCGGATGCGCCGCTTGTACGGCGTGATCAGCCCGCCCCATACCGTTTCGATGGACGCCACGATCATGGCGCCCACCAGCACCATGGCCATGGGGCCGTATTCGGTGTCGAACAGGCAGGCGACCCGCTCGTTGCGGGCGAAGAGTTCGGGCACATGGGACGCCGTCAGCGGATTGACCGAGAACAGGCGGCCGGGCACGTGCACCATTTCGCGCAGGGTGCCGGCGCAAGGCATGTGCACCCGGTGATAGTCGCGCGGCGAAAGATAGATGGTGGCGAAATCGCCGCCGATGAAAGGCGTCGCGCGCTCGGGCTCGCCGCCCAGCAGGTTGGTCAGACTGTACGAGTGCCCCTTGGCCTGGAAAATGCGGCCGTGCTCAATGGGGCCGAGCTGGCTGATGGCGCCGTCGACCGGGCAGATTACGCCGCCCGGTTCGGCATCCAAGGGGCGGGCGCCGGGCCTGAGCTTGCGGGTGAAGAACTGGTTGAAAGTTTCGTAGGCCAACGGATCCTGCAGCTGGGCTTCGCTCATGTCTACGCCGTATCGGCGCACGAAGCGCGAGATCATCCAGTTCTTGACGGCGGGCGTGCGGCAATCTGCGGCATGGCCCATCAGGCGCGACACCAGGTGATGGGGCGCCAGATATTGGCTGGCAAGAAAAAGCTGGTCTTTGAAAAGCATGGAATCCGTTTGAAAGTACTGCCAAGGAGGGGGCTAGGAATGTTACTTGGTATAGCCACCTGGCGCCAGTTCGCCAGCTTCAGGCGCGCGGCAGAGGCGCTATCGCGATGCCGTCGGGGATGTGCAGCACGCGTTCCCGCTGTATCTGGCGCGAGGCAAAGCCGGTATGGCGGCTTGCGGCGTTGCGAAGCAGCACCGACAGCACGGAGCCCTTGTCCTGGATCCATCGCGTCTTGCCTTGCAGCAGCCGCATGGCGGCTTCGGGGGGGCCCAGGCGGAAGCTGGTGCCGTTGATGACGATGGTGTGCTTGCCGTCGAAATGCGACGCCGGCTGGTCGATGATGGCCGCGGCGTCAAGGTTGTTCGTGCCGTGGTCGACGCGATACAGGAAGGTGATCTGGTTATAAGGATCGCAGACGGCGACGAGCTTTTCGGAGCCCGACACGTCCGAAATCATGCCGAGCAGCGGCGACTCGACCAGGAAACTGCCGCGCTGTTCTTCGGTGTAGACCAGGATAGTGGGTGGGACTTCGGCAGCAGATTCGGACATGGCGGGCAAGGCAGGGACGCTAATCCGAGATTCTAGCCTACATGCAAACTTTTGTTACGGTTGGTGGGAGGGAATGGATTCGTTCATTCGGGGGGGGTCAGACACCTTTGGGTGTCAGACACCTGGCGCGGGGACGCGGTGGTATGGGCTGCGGTTGCGTTCATTTGGGGGGTGTCTGACACCCTTGGGTGTCAGACACCTGGCGCGGGTGTGCGGTGGTATGGGCTGCGGTTGCGTTCATTCGGGGGGTGTCTGACACCGTTGGGTGTCAGACACCTGGCGCGGGTGCGCGGTGGTATGGGCTGCGGTTGCGTTCATCCGGGAGGTGTCTGACACCGTTGGGTGTCAGACACCTGGCGCGGGTGTGCGGTGGTATGGGCTGCGGTTGCGTTCATTTGGGGGGTGTCTGACACCTTTGGGTGTCAGACACCTGGCGCGGGTGTGCGGTGGTATGGGCTGCGGTTGCGTTCATTCGGGGGGTGTCTGACACCTTTGGGTGTCAGACACCTGGCGCGGGGACGCGGTGGTATGGGCTGCGGTTGCGTTCATTTGGGGGGAGTCTGACACCTTTGGGTGTCAGACACCTGGCGCGGGTGTGCGGTGGCATGGGGTTGCGGTTGCGTTCATTCGGGGGGTGTCTGACACCTTTGGGTGTCAGACACCTGGCGCGGGGACGCGGTGGCATGGGGTTGCGGTTGCGTTCATTCGGGGGGTGTCTGACACCTTTGGGTGTCAGACACCTGGCGATCTGGCGCCGCGGTGTCAGGCCAGGCTGATCCAGGTGGTTTTCAGGTCGCTGTATTTGTCCAGGGCGTGCAGGGATTTGTCGCGGCCGAAGCCCGACTGCTTGACGCCGCCGAACGGCACGGTGATGTCGCCCTCGGCATAGCAGTTGACCCAGACCAGGCCCGCGCGCAGGCGGCGCGACAGACGATGGGCGCGGCTGAGGTTGGCCGTCCAGAGGCCGGCGCCCAGACCGTAGATCGAGTCGTTGGCCAATGCGATGGCTTCGTCTTCGGTGGTAAAGCGCTGGGCGGCGAGCACCGGACCGAAAATTTCTTCGCGCATCAGCGAGTTGTCGGGGCTGGTGCAGTCAAAGATGGTGGGTTCGATGTAGTAGCCGCCGCTGTCGCCCAGCACCCGGTTGCCGCCCACGCGCAGTGAAACTCCGCCTTCACGCTGTCCGGCGTCGATGCGCGCCAGCACCGACTGCATCTGGCGCTCGTCGACCATGGCGCCGATTACGCTGGCCGGGTCCAGAGGGTCGCCCGGCTGCATGGCGCGGGCATGCGCCGTGACGCGTTCCAGGAACTCATCGTATATGCTCGCCTGCACATACAGGCGCGAACCGGCGATGCAGACTTCGCCCTGGTTCACAAAAATGCCCGCCGCCGCGGCCAGCGCCGCCCGGTCCAGGTCGGGGCAGTCGTCGAACACGATGTGGGGCGACTTGCCGCCGCATTCCAGCCAGACGCGCTTCAGGTTGGATTGGCCGGCATATTGCATGAAGCGCTTGCCGGTAGCCGTGGACCCTGTAAAGGCCACGCAATCGACGTCGGGATGCAGGCCCAGCGCCTGGCCGGCCTGCGCGCCGAAGCCGGGCACTACGTTGAACACGCCCGGCGGGATGCCGGCCTGCGCGGCCAGGTCCGCCAGCATGATCGCGCTGAGCGACGACTGCTCGGCAGGCTTCAGGATCACGCTGTTGCCGGCCGCCAGGGCCGGCGCGACCTTCCAGGCCGCCATCAGCAGCGGGTAGTTCCAGGGAACGACCGCCGCCACGACGCCCAATGGCTCACGCGTGACGGTGGCCAGCGACTCGCCGCCGGTGGGGGCGATTTCGTCGTATATCTTGTCGACGGCTTCACCGAACCAGGCGTAGCAGTGCGCCGTTTCCGGCAGATCGAAGGCGAGCGCGTCGCGTATCGGCTTGCCCATATCCAGCGTCTCGACCAGCGCCAGCGTTTCGGTGTGTTCGGTAATGAGCGCGGCCAGGCGCTGCAGCCGGGTCTTGCGTTCGCGCGGGGGCAGGTCGCGCCACACGCCCGACTCGAAGGCGTGCCGCGCCGCTCGTACGGCGCGGTCGACATCGGCCTCTCCACAAGCGGCCACGTCGGCCAGCTTGCGGCCATCGATGGGACTGTGCGCGGCGAAGGTGGCGCCGTCCAGCGCATCGACGTAAGCGCCGTCGATATAGGCCTGGCCGCGCAGGGTCAGGGTGGCGGCCTTGGCGCGCCAGTATTCAAGATCGTGCAAAGTCATGGGAAGTCTCCTGTCGGGTCGCGCTTCAGCTTGCGATGCCGGCGCGCTTGAGCATGGCGTCGAGCAGCACGTTGCAACCGGCTTCCAGGTGGTCGGGGCGCGCGTCTTCGATTTCGTTGTGGCTGATGCCATCTTTGCACGGCACGAAGATCATTGCCGTGGGGGCCACGGCCGCCATGTACACCGCATCGTGGCCCGCACCCGTGACGATGTCCATGCGGGGCAGGTTGCGGGCGGCCGCGCCGTCGCGGATTTTGCCCACCAGATCCGGGTCGAAGGGCGTGGGCGGGAAGTACTGCACATCTTTCACTTCGACGGTAACGCCGTGGCGGGTGGCGATATCCTGGGCGGCCTGCTTCCACGTTTCGTGCATGCGGGTGAGCGTGGCTTCGTCTTCGTGACGCAGGTCTACCGTCATGCGCACCTGACCGGGAATCACGTTGCGCGAGCCGGGGTGTGCGTGGATCTCGCCCACCGTGCCACGGCCATGCGGCTGGTTGGCGTTGGCGATGTCGATCACTGCCTGCACCAGGTAGCTGGCTGCCAGCAGCGCATCTTTGCGTATGGCCATGGGCGTCGGGCCTGCGTGCATTTCCATGCCCGTGACCACGACGTCGTACCAGCGCAGGCCCAGCGATCCGGTGACCACGCCGATCACCTTGTCTTCGTGTTCAAGAATGGGGCCTTGTTCGATGTGCGCCTCGAAGTAGGCATCCACGGGGCGGCCGCCCACGGGATCGGCGCCCGCATAGCCGATGGCCTGCAGCTCGTCGCGCACGGATTTGCCGTCCGCATCGCGCGCGTTCAGCGCGGTCTCGAGCGGAAACTTACCCGCGAACACGCCGGAGCCCATCATCACCGGCACGAACCGAGAGCCTTCCTCGTTGGTCCAGATGGCAAGTTCCAATGGCGCCTCGGTCTGCACGCCGGCATCGTTGAGGGTACGCATGACCTCAAGGCCGGCCAGCACACCGTAACAGCCGTCGAATTTTCCGCCCGTGGGCTGGGTGTCGATATGGCTGCCGGTCATCACGGCAGGCAGGGTGTCGTTGCGGCCGGCGCGGCGCGCGAAGATATTGCCCACTTGATCCACGCGGACGGTCAGGCCGGCATCTTTCATCCAGCCGACCACCAGGTCGCGCCCCTGGCCGTCGAGCGCGGTCAGTGCCAACCGGCAATTGCCGCCCTTGGGCGTGGCGCCGATTTTTGCAAGGTCCATCAGCGACTGCCAGAGCCGCTTGCCGTCAATGGATATGGTCGGAGTCGTCATCGTGAAGGTCCTTTCAGGAAAAGGCGGGCGTAGCCCGAGATGCCAGCGCGTCGGCCCGGATGGCGGCCAGAGATTGGCCCGGGGCGATGCCGTCGGGGTCGTAGCGGAGTTCGAGCAGGGCGGGCAGGTTCTCCCGTTCGGCAAACGCGCGGGCGCGGGCAAACGCGGGCCCGAAATCGGCAGTGCGCTCTACGGCTTCGCCGTAGCCGCCATAGCCCTTGATAATTTGCGTGAAGTCCGGGTTGTCGAAGCCCAGCGCGATGTCGCGGCCGGGAAAATCGCGTTCCTGGTGGGCGCGGATCGTGCCCCACATGCCGTTATTGAACACCAGAACGATGATGCCCAGCCGGTATTGCATGGCTACTCCCAGTTCCTGCATATTCATCTGGAAGCAGCCGTCGCCTGCATAGCACACCACCGTCTGCGCCGGGTTTTCCAGCTTGGCGGCGATTGCAGCGGGCAGGCCGTACCCCATGGCCCCGACCGTGGGCGCCAGGCTGGAGCCAGGGCCCGTGAACTGACGGTATCGATGCGGGTACAGCGCATAGTTGCCCGCGCCGACGGTGATGCAGGCATCGGCGGGAAGCTGCGCGTTGACGTGGGCGGCGGCCTCGTCCAGGCTGAGCTCGCCCGGCGCGGGCAGCGGCGCGAGGCTGGCAAGGTACTCGGCGTGCGCGCTGCGCACGGCATCGGCGCGGCTGGCGGCGTGGCCGGGGTTCAGGCCGTCGAGCGCGGCGGCGAACGCCGTCACGCTGCTGGCGATGCCCAGTGTCGGCGCGAATACCCGGCCCAGTTCGCCGGGATCGGGGTACACATGCACCAGTTTCTGGCGCGGCAGCGGGCTTTCGATGAGTGTGTAGCCTTCGGTAGTGGCCTCGCCCAGGCGCGTGCCCACGGCCAGCAGCAGGTCGGCGTCCAGGACACGCTTGCGCAGCTCCGGCGTCATGGCCCAGCCCACCTGGCCGGCCGCATTGGCATGGCGCTGGTCATAGCATTCCAGGCGACGCCAGGCCGTGCCCACCGGCAGTTCGAAGCGTTGGGCGAACGCGGCCACCTGTGCGATGGCGTCACCCGTCCAGCCGCTGCCGCCCACCAGGAGAAACGGGCGCTGCGCCTGGTCCAGCAGTCCAACCATGCGCTCCAGGTCGTCGGCGCCCGGGTGGAGCGGGGTACGTGCGTAGCGCGGCAGGTCGGGCACGCAGGCCTGGCCCCACAGGACATCTTCGGGCAGCGCCAGCACCACCGGGCCGGGCCGCCCGCTGGTGGCCACCCTGAAGGCGCGCGATACATATTCGGGAATGCGGTCGGTGCGGTCGATCTGCGCGACCCACTTGGCCATCTGCCCGAACATGCGGCGGTAGTCGATTTCCTGGAAAGCTTCGCGTTCGTAGAAGTCGTTGCCCACCTGGCCAACAAACAGGATCATCGGCGTCGAATCCTGAAACGCCGTGTGCACCCCGATGCTGGCGTTGGTGGCGCCAGGTCCGCGCGTCACGAAGCAGATGCCGGGCTCGCCGGTGAGCTTGCCATGGGCTTCGGCCATATAGGCCGCGCCGCTCTCTTGCCGGCATACCACAGGCTGGATCGCGCCGGCATGCTCGTTCAGGGCGTCAATGCACGGCAAGTAGCTTTCGCCAGCCACCATGAATACGCGATGCACGCCATGCGCGCGCAACTGCTGCATGAGAATCTGGCCGCCATTGCGCGAAGGCTGGATTGCGGGGGTCATACAAAGTCTCCTAGGACGCCGGATGCGTCACGGCATGCCATTCTTCGAATTCGGCATGGCGCGCCAGCAGGCGGCGCGCCGTGTTGTAGTCGGGCGGATCGATGGGTGCGCCGGCATCCGGCTCGCCGCGCTTCTGCGCCTCGTACGCCAGCACAAGGGCCCGGGCCGACCGGACTTCCGCGGCATTGGGCGTGAAGGCGGCATGTATGGCCGGCACTTGCTCGGCAAACACCGCGCACTTGGACTTCAGCCCGATGCGGCGGGCCCAGCGCAGATCGTCTGCCAGGGCCCGGGGGTCGCGGTAGTTGAAAGGGCAATCGATGGGCACGCAACCGGCGGCCGCGCAGTCGACCAGGAAGCGGCTGCGCAGCGCGTGCAGCTCGATGCCATCCGGGCCGCGTTCGGCGCCGAGATCGGCGGTGAGATCTTCGGCGGCCAGCAGGCAAGCCGACACGCGGTCGCTGGCGCCCAGGATCTCGATCGCACGGCTGACGCCCCGGGCCGATTCCAGCGTGGGCACGATTTCGGTGCGGCCGGCGGCCAGGCCGAACTCGGCTTCGCAGGCCGCAATGGCCTCGTCCAGCGCGCGGATCTGCTCGGCATTTTCGGCATGCGGCAGCAATATGGCGTCGGGCGCGCCAGGCATGATGCCGCGCAGGTCGGCCAGCCCGTCGCCGGCCAGGGTGTTGATACGCACCGCGGCCACCGTGCCGCGCGCGCGGCACAGTTTGAACAGCGCCACGATGCGCTGGCGCGCGGCGGGCCGGTCGGCAGGCGCGGTGAACTCTTCCAGGTCGGCCACCAGCACGTCGGCGCCGCTTTCCAGCCCGCGCCGCTGGGCAGCCTCGTCCAGGCCGGGCACGAACATCCAGCTGCGGCGCAGCCGGGCAGGGCGCAAGGGGAGAAGTTCAGGTTTCATTGGACGTGCCTGGGCAAGTACAGGACAAGTTCGGGAACAAACGTAAGCAGCAGCATCACGGCGGTCATGGCCAGCATCATCCAGGTAAGCGGCCGCAGGGTCTGCATCATGTTGATGCCGCCGATCTTGCATGCAGCCATCAGGTCGACGCCCACGGGCGGCGTGTTGGCGCCGATGGCCATGTTGATGGACAGCAGAATGCCGAAGTGAACCGGGTCGATGTTGTAGTGGGCGAGCACCGGCATGACCACGGGGGCCACGATGATGATGACCGGAATGGCTTCCATGAATGTGCCCAGCAGCAACAGCACCACCGTCAGGATCAGCAGCACGGCGGTCTTGCTGTCGGTGAAGTGGACCAGCATCTGCGACAGTGCCTGGGGCACCTGTTCGGCCACCAGGATCCAGGCGAACAGCCCGGACGCGCCGATGAGCAGAAGGATGGCCGCGCTGCCTTCGCCGGTGGACTTCAGGCTTTCCCAGACCGTGCGCAGGGTAAGGCTGCGGTACCAGAAGAAGCCCACGAGCAAGGCGTACACAATGGCGCTGGAAGCGGCTTCGGTGGCTGTGAAGACACCCATGCGGATGCCGCCGACGATCAGCACCGGAACCATCAGTGCAGGCAGGGCGCCGGCCAGCGCCGAGCGCAGTTCGGCCCAGCTGAACGGATCGCCGCCGGCCCAGTTGTATTTGCGGGCCTGCCAGATGGCCACCACGATCAGGGATATCCCCAGCAAAATGCCAGGAATAATGCCCGCCAGGAACAGTTTGCCTACCGATGTGTCGGTAATGGTGCCGTACACAATGAGCACGATACTGGGCGGAATGATGGTCGAGGCGGCGCCCGCGCTGCCGACCAGCGCGCAACTGAAACCCTTGTCGTAGCCGCTTCGAGCCATGGCGGGCAGCAGCAGGCTGCCAATGGCGATGACGTCTGCCACGCCCGAGCCCGACAAGGCGCCGAACATCATGCACGCCAGCACCGCCACCACGGCCAGGCCGCCGCGGATATCGCCGACGATCGCCGCGCACAGGCGCACGATGCGTTGCGTCAGGCCGGCGCCGTTCATCAGCTGCGCGGCCAGGATGAAAAGAGGGATCGCCAGCAGCGTGAAACTGTCGAGCCCCGCCACATATTGCTGCGCAGCCAGCATCATCGGGGCGGTGTCGTACACGGCAAGATAGGCCAGGCACGACAACACCAGCCCGAAGGCGATGGGCATGTCGATCAGCACCGTGACGGTGAATACGCCCATGAGAAAGAGGGCACCCATTGACATCTTATTGGTCCTTCGAGGCGGCGTCGCGGGCCGCGAGTAATTGGGACACGTGCACCAGCACCGCGGCCGCGCACGCCACGGGCAAGGCCATATAAACCATGCCGGCCGACACGTTCAGCGCGGGCAGAGTCTGGTCTATGGTGAGCTGGGCGAGCTGCCAGCCGGCATAGCCGAGCACGCCCAGGCCGATGATGATCAGCAGCTGGTTCAGGCGCTCGACGAAATCGAGCGTGCGGCGGTTGCGCACAAAGAAGGGCAGCAATCCGGCCAGCAGGTGGGTTCGTTCATGGCTGCAGGTGACGCCGCCGATAAACGCGGCCCACACCAGCACCAGGCGAGGCAGCTCTTCGGCCCAGTGCGGCGTTTCGTGCGTGACGAAACGCTGGAATACGACATACGTGATAAGTGCGGCCAGCACGGCCACCGCCACAGCGGCGATGGCCTTGCTGACCCACGACAGCAGGTCGGCAAGGCGCAGCAGCATTATTGACCTTCGCGGTACTTCTGCAGCACCGACATCAGGTCGGCGCCGTAGATGGGTTCATAGGTTTTCCAGACCGGCGCCACGGCGGCGATGAACGGCGCCTTGTCGACCTCGTTGACCTGCATTCCCTTTTCTTTCAGGCGCGCCACATACTCGGCGTCGCTTTCGGTGATCATCTTGCGTTGTTCGTCGCGCCACTTGTCGGCGGCCGCCTGTACGACCTTCTGGTCTTCGGGCGAAATGCGGTTCCAGGTGTGCTTGGCCACGATCAGGCTGGCCGGACCCCATACGTGGCCGGTCAGCGACAAGTACTTCTGCACTTCGAAGAATGACGAGGTGTAGATGATCGACAAGGGGTTTTCCTGCGCGTCGAACACCTTCTGCTGCAGGGCGGAATACAACTCGCCGAAGGCCAGCGGCGCGGGATTGGCGCCCAGGGCGGTGAAGGTATCCAGGCGCATCTTGTCGGGCGTGACGCGCGTCTTCAGGCCGTCGAGGTCGGCCGGCGTGTTGATCGGGCCGCGATTGTTGGTCAGGTGGCGAAAGCCGTTTTCCCACCAGGACAGGATCACCAGGTTCTTGGCCGCTGCCAGTTTGGCCAGCGCCTCCCCCAGCTCGCCGTCATAGGCCGCGTAGGCTTGCCGGGCGTCCTTCCAGGTGTAGGGCAGCTCGACGATGCCGAACTTCGGCTCCACCGGCTGCAGCGAACCCGAGCCGATGATGGCCGCGCCCTGGCTGCCGATCTGCAGGCCTTCGATCATGGTCTTTTCGTTGCCCAGCTGGCCGCTGGGGTAGAGCACGAAGTTGACGCGGCCGTCGGTCTTTTCCTTGACGTCGGCGGCGAACCCTTCGGCCGCTTTGTGCCAGCTATGGCTGGGCGCCAGCACGTGGCCCAGCTTGATGTCCAGAGCCTGGGCGGGAGCGGCGAGGGCGATGCCGGCGGTAGCCAGCAGGGTGGTGAGAGTACGGGTCAGCTGCATGGTTTTCACCTTGGGATGTTGTTGTCTAGGGGCCTTTCGGGCGGGATGGCGACAGCTAGCGCAGGCCGCCGCTGCCGAAATCTTCTCGCAGGCGTGCCAGGATGCCGACCAGGTGATCGTGCATGGCGTGGCGCGCCCGTATGGGGTCGCGATCGACAATGGCGGACAGGATGCGTTCGTGTTCCTGGTGCGCCGCCTGCCAGACCTGGGTGGTGACGAAGTGTTCTTCCAGGCGGCTGAATACCGGGCTGGCGGTGCTCAGCTGCCAGATGTGCGAAATGGCGGAAGCCAGCGCGGCATTGCCGCAGGCCTCGGCAATCGCGCCATGGAAAGCGCGATCGTGCGTGCCGGGGGAGTCGGCCAGCGACATGGCGCGATGAGCCGCCTGGATCGCCGCGATCTGCTCGGCAGAACCGCGCTGGGCGGCGAGCGACACGCATTCGGGCTCTAGCAGGAGCCGGGTTTCAAGCAGGTCGAAGGGCCCGATATCGCTGGGCTCGGTCGCCACGGGCCCGGCAGCCGTCGCCGGGCCATACTTGCCGTCTTCGCGCGGCGCAAGGACGAACACGCCGGTGCCTACGCGCACTTCGACATATCCCTCGATTTCCAGGGCAATGAGGGCTTCGCGGATGGAAGAGCGGCTGACCTGCAGCTGCTCGGCCAGATCCCGTTCGGCCGGCAGGCGCGAGCCGGCGGGGAAATCGCCGGCGCGTATGCGGCTGGCGATCTGGTCGGCGATCATGCGATAGAGCCGCGTCACCGCGACGGCGTGGAACGTGCTCATGGGCCTGGATGCCTGGTGGCCTAGTGGTCAGGCCACTGACTTTACACAAGCGCTGCCGTCTTTCCCACTGGGGAAAACCATAGCCCCCGGCATGCGTCTTGCGCCGGCCACGGTGCCGCGCGTCCGCGCGGCGCCAACCGCATCCGGAGATCTGTGTATGTCAGCGAATCAAATTCCCCAGGCAAGCGACGATGGCAAGCCCCGCCAGCAGTCTCAGCCGGGGCGGCAGGACCGCATGTCCCCCCGCCCGGATGGCGAAGAACGCGATTATCTGCCCGCGGGCAAGCTGCGAGGCCGCTGCGCGGTGATAACGGGCGGCGACAGCGGCATCGGGCGGGCGGTGGCGATCGCGTACGCCAAAGAGGGCGCCGATGTGCTTGTTACGTATCTGCAAGAGCATGACGATGCGCGCGAAACCGAGAGGCTCGTGACGCAAGCGGGCGCCCGTTGCCTGTTGGCGGCAGGCGACCTGGGCGACGAGGCGCATCTGGCGAAGGTGGTGGCCATGGCCCGTGAAGCGTTCGGCAGGGTGGACGTGCTGGTCAACAACGCCGCAGAGCAACACGTCATGGAGACGTTCGAGAACATCAGCCGCGAACAGCTGGAGCGCACCTTCCGCACCAACTTCTTTGCCCTGTTCCGCCTGACGCAGGAAATATTGCCCTTGATGCAGCAAGGCGGCGCGATCGTGAACACGACGTCGGTGACCGCGTACCATGGCAATCCGAAGCTGATCGACTATTCGGCGACCAAGGGCGCGATCGTGGCCTTTACGCGTTCACTGTCCACCGCGCTGGCCGAGCGGGGAATACGGGTGAACGCGGTCGCGCCGGGCCCTATCTGGACGCCGTTGATTCCTTCGACTTTCCCCGAGGACAGCCTGGAATCGTTCGGCAAGAACACACCCATGGGCCGGCCGGGCCAGCCCGATGAGGTCGCGCCGTGCTTTGTGTTTCTGGCCAGCGATGACGCCAGCTATATGTCGGGGCAGGTGCTGCATCCGAACGGCGGGCAGATTGTCAACGGGTGACCCGCGAACGATGGCGTGCGACGCGCAGGCGCGCGCCATCGTTCGCATGCGACTTACTTGCCGCGGATCTGGATGTCGTTGCGCACTTCCTTGACGCCATCCACGCCGCGCGCCGCCTGTACCGCCTGCGATGCGGCGTCTTTGCTAGGCACAAAGCCGCTCAACTGCACGACGCCGTTATAGGTTTCCACTTGCACGTCTGCGGCGGACACGCCCTCGGTCTGGACGAGGGCTGCCTTGACGCGCGCCGTCGTCGCCGTGTCGTCGGTGTATTGGCCCGCGCTGCGATGTCCGTCGTGCGCGGCGCAGGCGGCCAGCGTAGCGGCCAGCGCAGCCGCGCCCAGGGCTTTGAGAAGGCGGGTGTTCTTCATGACTACTCCTTATTGGTTTACGGGCACAAGCGCCCGCGCCGGTGGCCGCAAATCGCGTGCCCGCTGGCGTGTGCGGGATTTACCTGTCTATGTAACGCTGGCGGGCTGCAGGATGGGCCGATACGGGCCGGCCCCGGCGCTGCGCCGGCCATGCGCGGGCATGGAGGTTGCGATAACGAAGACTCTGACCACTGTTTAGGAGACTCACATGAAGCGTGAACTACTTTCCCTGACCGCGGCTGTGGCGATGATGGGCGCGATGGCGTCAGGCGCTTATGCGCAGTCGACCCCGGATACGGGCACGCCGTCGAGCACTTCGCCCTCGACCACGCCCAACGACAGTACGGCCGTGCCGCCCAATACGCCGGTGCCTCCCGGACAGGTTCCCCCCGCTGGAGAAACCAATCCGGCGCACCGTGACCAGGGCTCGATGAGCACGCATGGCAGCACGTCGACGGCTCCGGGTCATCAAGGAGCGCCGGGCAGCGCGACGGGTATGCCCACCACGCAGGACCAGGTGCCCAACCGCAATGAGCCGGGCACGACGGATCCGAAGATGCCCAACACGGGCGGGAAGTGATAACGCGGATCCCGGGGCGGCAGCGCCCCGGGGTCATGCCGCAACCACCGCGCGCAAAGAAAAGCGGCGCTGCCTGCACCCCCAGGCAGCGCCGTCTGTATTGATGCGCGGCCGGCCAGGCGCGGCCGGCGAGGCGCGGCCGGCCGGGTGCGGCCGGCCAGGTGCGTCAGTACTGCCGACGCATTTCAGCCGGCGGTCGCTTCAACTGGGCGCGGTATTTGGATACGGTGCGGCGCGCCACGACAATGCCGTCGGCTGCCAGCCTGCTGGCCAGCGCCACGTCCGACAGCGGCATGCGAGGATCTTCGTTGTCGATCAGATCGGCGATCAGCGCGCGCACCGCGCCCGCCGAGCAAGAGCCGCCGGTGTCGGTAGCCAGCTCGCGCGAGAAAAAATACTTGAATTCCAGAATGCCCATCGGGGTCGCCATGTACTTGTTGGCCGTCGCCCGCGACACCGTGGATTCATGGATATCGAGTTCGGCCGACACTTCGCGCAGCATCAGTGGGCGCAGCGCCACCGGCCCGTATTCGAAGAACATGTGCTGCAAGCGGACAATGGCTTCGGCCACACGCTGTATCGTGCTGTAGCGTTGTTCGACGTTGCGCACCAGCCAGCGTGCTTCCTGCAGTTCCTGCGCCATGGGCCCGCGATCGCGATAGCGCGTGGTCCGGAACAGGTCGGCATACGCGCGATGCAGCCGAGGCTGCGGAACGGCGCCGCGGTTGCAATGCACCTTCCACTGGCCATTTTCCTTGCGGACAATGACGTCCGGAACAATGTAGGCGGGCGGCGCCTGGTCATAGCGCCGGCCCGGGCGCGGATCGAGCGAACGTATGATGTCGCAGGCCTGCCTCAGTTCCGACTCGCTGGAACCGACCGCGCGCTGCAGCGCTTCATAGTCGTGACGGGCCAGCACGTTCAGGTGTTCATCGACAATACGGCGCGCCAGGGCAACGCCCGCGCGCTGCTCGTCCATGGCCTGCAGTTGCAGGGTCAGGCATTCTTTCAGGTCGCGCGCACCGAGCCCCGGCACATCCAGTTGCTGCACCAGGCGCAACGCGGCGCGCCACTCGCTTTCATCGGGCGGCGTGCCAAAGATGGAATTGTCGGCCAGTTCATCCAGCGGCTGGCGCAGGTAGCCGTCTTCGTCCAGCGCCTGCACGATGTACTGCGCCAACAGGCGGTCACGCGGCGAAAGGCGGTAGGTGCGCAGTTCCTGGTCCAGGCGCTCCTGCAACGAGATGGACGCGCCCACCCACTGGCCCATGTCCATGGGCGCGCCGTCGTGGGTATGGCGCGATGCGGGGTAGTCGCCAGAGTACTCGACGGGGCCGTTCTCGCTGGCAATGATTGATGGCGCGATAGCCTGGGCCGGTTCCACCGGCGTGTTCGTGCCGTCGGCTTCATCGCCCGCCATATATGCGGGAAGGTTTTCTTCGTCTTCTTCCAGGAACGGGTTTTCGACCAGCGCTTGCCGCACTTCCTGATTGAACTCCAGGGCTGACATCTGCAGCAGCTTGACCGACTGTTGCAGGCGGGGCGTCAGTGCGGTTTGTTGGCGCAAGCGCAACTCTGTAGCGTGAATCAACGTTGTCTCCTTTTTACGGCGATATCCAACAGAACACTCGTAAGCATGCAAGATCCATGCCAGTTCGTCGGCCCCAGCGGGGCGTCCGCAAGAGGGATGCCCGGCGCGTCCGTTTCTTACGGCGCCGTGTAAGAAGTGCCGGAGCCGGCGTGCGCCGCCGTACGTCTGCCCGGACCGCAGAGACGGCATAGTGCTTGCGACTCTGGCGGGCAGCGCCTGGCAGTGACGGCGTCCAGTCCCGTATGGAGAATCCTTTATGAAGAAGATCGCGATTGTCAGCGAACATGCCTCGCCCCTGGCGCGAGCCGGCAGTGTCGACAGCGGTGGGCAGAACATTTATGTCGCCCAGACGGCCAGGCAGTTCGCGGCGGCGGGACATGAGGTAGATATTTTCACGCGCCGAGATGACCCCATGCTGGCCCAAGTGGTGGCCTGGCAGCCGCGCATCCGTGTGATACACGTGCCGGCGGGCCCCGCGCGGTATGTGCCCAAAGAAGACTTGCTGCCGTATATGGACGACTTCGCAGCTTTTCTGTCGCGGCACGTCGCCCAGCAGTCACGTCCCTACGATGTGATTCACGCAAACTTCTTCATGTCGGCGTATGCCAGCCTGGAGGTGGCGCGGCGCTTCGGCACGCCGCTGGTGGTGACGTTTCATGCGCTGGGTCGCGTGCGGCGACTGCATCAGCGCGAAGCCGACCGTTTTCCCGACAGCCGCTTCGATATCGAAAGCACGGTGGTGCGCGAGGCGGGCCTCATCATCGCCGAATGCCCGCAGGACAGGCGCGACCTGCTGGATCTCTACGACGCGGATCCGGGCCGCATCCGCGTCGTGCCCTGCGGCTATGATCCGGGCGAAATGGCGCCCGTCGATGCGAACGTGGCGCGCCGGCGCCTGGGCTGGCAGGAAGGGGACTTCCGCGTGCTGCAGCTGGGCCGGATGGTGCAGCGCAAAGGCGTGGACAACGTGATCGAAGCCCTGGGAGTGCTGCGCGACCGTTACGGCAGGGCAGCGCGTCTTTGCGTGGTGGGCGGCGATGAACGCGATGGCCCCGAGCTGGCGCGGTTGCGCCAGGTGGCAGAGCAGGCCGGCGTCACGGCGTGCGTGGATTTCGTCGGCCGCAAAGACCGCGATGAGTTGAAGTGGTATTACAGCGCGAGCGATGTCTTCGTGACCACGCCGTGGTACGAGCCATTCGGGATCACGCCCGTGGAGGCCATGGCTTGCGGGCGGCCGGTGGTGGGGTCGGACACGGGCGGCATACGCAGCACGATCAAGGACGGCAAGACTGGCTTTCTGGTGCCCGCCCGCGATCCGCAGGCGCTTGCCGCGCGATTGGCCCAACTGGCAAGCGACGCGACATTGCGCCAGAAGATGGGATGGGCGGGGGCACGGCGCGCGCGCCGCCTGTTCACGTGGCAGCAGGTGGGCAAGGACTTGCTGGCTGTGTATGACGAGCTGGCCGTGCGCACGCGAGCGCCAGCCCGGCGTTATACGCGGCCGCAGGAGCTGGCGGCCTGACGCAGGGGGTAGGGGGAAGTGCGGGCCGCGGCGAGCGGCCGCGCCGCACTGGCGAGCCGCAGGTCAGGGCGCGCCCGGCCGCTTCAGCACGCTGATATTGCCGTCGGGCTCGATATAGGCGCGACTGACGTCGGCCAGGCCGTGGCAGCCCTGTTGCCTCAATTCGCTCAACAATTCGTCGGGTGTGATGTATTCGCGCCGCATATTGCGACGCAGCATCCGGCCATCGCGTACCAGGCATATCTGCTTGGGTTCCAGCATCCTGTCCAGCCAGGGCAGAAAATAGGTCAGGCGGTCGATCAGAGCCACCCATCCGACGATTACCGCCACCAGGATCGCGCCATCGGTGATGGACTGGTACTGCCCCGCCATGCCGTTCTGCGCGGCGTCGGCAATCAGCACCAGCACCAGCATGTCGGCCACGCCCATCGATCCGATATCGCGCCGCCCCGCTATGCGCAGGAGAATCAGTATGAACCAGTACATTGCCGATCCGCGCACGAAGAGCTCCAGCGGCGGCACCGTCAGACGAAACAGTTCCGGCCAATTCACATCCATGGCCCAGCTCCATTAGTTACCAGTGCAGTGGGGGCCGCCTGACAGCGGCCTGGCTTCAGTCCGGCTGGCCGCCGTTGCGGGCCGGATCGGGGCGCGTGCGCGCGAGTCCGGCTTCTTCTTCGTCCACGATGCGGTCCGTCTCGATGTCGGCGCCGCTGTCCTCATCCAGGGTGGGCTCCACGCTTTCGCGCTCGCCCGTGCCCTGGGAGTCGGTGTCGTGGTCGCCGCCCGGGCCGGGCAGGTCGCTGCCCGAATCCGACGAATCGCTGGGGCCCAGGCCTGGCGGACGAGGCACTGCGCGAAAGGGAAACGGCGAGACCGGAAGCATTGCTTGTGACATGGTTCAGCTCCTTGGCGTAGGGGCGCGCCCGCGGCGCCCGCCGGGCTTATCGCAAACGCCGTGCCCGGCGCGGGCGCGGGTATGCCGCTTGCGGAAGACGCATTGCTGTCGACGTCAATGAGGAGCCGTTATGAATGCCACTGGCCAGAAACCTACCCAGCCCGATGAGTCCGACAAACAAGCGGATCGCGAGCCCCGGCGCGACGCCGAGCGCACGCTCAACGATCGTCCGGCCGACCCGAACCGCGCCGGCGCCAAGGTGCGGATTCCACCCGGGGTGGAGCCGGATGACTTGTGGGACCCGGGCAACCAGACGCCGGGCGCGCCGCCGGTGGACAATCGCTCGTAGCTGTCCGGACACCCGCCGCCCATCGCCCCGCCTGCGGGCCGCGGGAAGGGGGCAGCTGCATCGCCCCCCGCAGGCACGCGGGTTGCTATCCCTGAGTCGCCCGCGCTGGCGGGCCACATTGGGGGAGACTGACATGGATCCGTGGAAGATGGCCGGCATCGCCGCCGTGGCTGCGGCGGCTGTTATTGTGGGTATACAGGCATACGCGTCCTCTGCCGCGCTGGACCAGCAAGATCGCCTGTTCATGGAAGCCGCCACGCGGGCGGGGCTGTTCGAGTTGCGCTCCGGCGAGCTGGCGCTGCAGCGCGCCACGCGCAGCGAGGTCCGGGAGTACGCGCGGGCCGTCAGAGCCGATCACGCGCATGCGCGGGCCAGCCTGCTCGCGCTGGCGGCCGACAAATCGCGCTCGGTGCCCACTGCCGTGGGGGCCGAGCAGCATGCCGTGCTGGGAGAATTGCAGAAGGCCGCGCCCGGCGAGTTCGATGAACTTTATCTGACCAAAGTCGCCCTGGAAGGGCAGGCGGCCGTGCTGCGACTGTACAAGCGCACCGTGCGCAACAGCAAAGATCCGCAAATCCAGGCGTACGCGGCAAGCGTGGTGCCCATGCTGCAGAGCCACCTGGAGAAGGCTCGGGAACTGCAGGCCATGCAGTATTGGCAGGCCGACTCGCCGATGCTGGCCGCCGTGGAAAGCGGCCAGCTGTGATGCGCCTATCTTGCAGGGGCATCCGCGGCGCCGGCATGCGGCCGCGCCGCGGCCTTGTCGAATACGCCGCGCAGCAGGTCTATCGGCACCGGGAACACAATGGTGGATGATTTGTCGCCAGCGATGTCGTACAGGCTGGACAGGAAGCGCAACTGCATGGCTTCGGGCGTGCTGGCCAGTACGCGGGCCGCTTGCACGAGCTTTTCGGCCGCCTGCTGTTCGCCTTCGGCGTTGATGATGCGCGCGCGCCGGTTGCGTTCGGCTTCGGCCTGGCGCGCGATGGCGCGCACCATGCTTTCGTCGATATCGACATGTTTTATTTCGACGTTGGCGACCTTGATGCCCCAGTCTTCGGTCTGGCGGTCGAGGATTTCCTGCAGGTCGGCATTGAGCTTGTCTCGTTCGGAGAGCATCTCGTCGAGCTCATGCTTGCCCAACACCGAGCGCAGCGTGGTCTGCGCGAGCTGGCTCGTGGCGTCCATGTATTGTTCGACCTGGATGACTGCGCGGTCGGCATCGACGACGCGGAAGTAGAGCACCGCGTTGACCTTCACGGACACGTTGTCGCGCGAAATAATGTCCTGCGTGGGCACGTCGAGCACGACAGTCCGCATATCGACACGCACCATCTGCTGCACCACGGGAATCAGGATGATCAGCCCCGGCCCCTTTACGCCGGTGAACCGTCCCAGGGTGAAGACTACGCCGCGCTCGTACTCGCGCAGGACACGGATCATCGATACGGCCAGCAGCACCAGCAGCGCTGCCAGAACCACGGATACGATAAGCGTCATTGCTGTTCCTTGTGAGGGGTGTCAGAGGGCTGCAATTGCAGAACCAGGCCCTGGCGACCCTGGACGATGGCCTGCTCGCCCGGCCGCAGGGGCGTATCGGACCGCGCCTGCCAGGTTTCGCCGCCGGCCCGCACCAATCCGCAATGCCCATGCCACGACAGCACCTCGACGCGCTGGCCGGGCTGGGCGCTGCCTGCGGCCACCACGCGCTTGCGCTGGGCCCGCAAAGCAACAAAGAAGATCATGAACAGCACCAGGGCGCTGGCGGCGGCCGCGGTGGCCACCACGGGCACCGACAGGGAAAAGTCGGCGGCCGGGGTGTCGTACAGAAACAGCGAGCCGAACGCGAACAACGCCAGGCCGGCCACACCCAGCAATCCGAGCGTGGGCGTAAACGCTTCGGCCGCCATCAGCGCGATGCCCAGCACCACCAGGCCAAGCCCCGCGTAGCTGACGGGCAGCATATTCAGGGCGAACAACGCAGTCACCAGGGCGATGGTTCCGAGCGCGCCGGGCAGGATGGCTCCGGGATTCATCATCTCGAAAAGGATGCCGTATATGCCCAGCAAGAGCAGTATGTAGGCTATGTTGGGGTCGGTGATCACCGACAGCACGCGGGTCCGCCAGTCGGGCTGCAGTTCCACCAGCGGGGCGTTGCGCGTGGCGAGCGGGATGGCGGACGCGTTCACGCGCACCTCGCGCCCGTCGGCCTTGGCGAGCAGGTCCTGCATGTCGTTGGCCAGCAGGTCTACGACGTTCTGCGCCTGCGCTTCGGATGCATTCAGGCTGGCGGCGCCCCGCACGGCGTCTTCGGCCCATTGTGCATTGCGCCCGCGCAGTTCGGCCAGGCCCCGGATGAATGCCGCCGCATCATTGATGGCCTTGCGCTCGCGCGCATCGCCGCCGCCGGCGCCAGCGCTGTCGGGTTTCTTGTCCGGCCCGCCCTCGCGCTTTTCGGGGGATGCGGGGCGGTCGGCCGGCGCGCCGGGCCCGCCCATCTGCACGGGTGTTGCCGCGCCCAGATTGGTGGCAGGCGCCATGGCGGCGACATGACAGGCATAAAGTATGTAGGTGCCGGCGCTGGCGGCCCGCGCGCCGCCGGGCGCAACGTAGCCGATGACGGGCACAGGCGATCCGACAATATCGCGCACAATCTCGCGCATGGACGAGGCCAGGCCGCCGGGGGTGTCGATGCGCAGCACTACTGCAGCGGCGCGCCGCCGGTCTGCCTCGGCCAGCCCGCGCCGCAGGTATTCGGTAGTGGCCGGGCCCACTGCGCCCTGCAACTGCAGGACGACTACCGGAGCGGGCTGCGCCGGCAACGCGGCCGGTTCACGGGCGTGTGCCCCCGCGAACACGAGCGCCGCCGCCAGGAACAGCCAGACCAGCCCTTGCAACAGGCGTCTTTCGCAGGCGCAGGCAGTCAGGTGGGGTACTCGTGGCGGCATGGCGGCCCTCCTGGAAGGGCTTGCAACGCAAGCCCTGGTCCCATGGTAGTGCGCAGCGCCACGCTCTACAAGGCGCGCCTGGCGCGCCCGGGGTCAGGTCTCGCGCGGGCTGCGGGCCAGTACGTCCACCAGGTGCGGCACCGTGGCCTGCGGCGGGCACGCCTGCGCGCCGAGTTCGAACAACTGTTCGATGGCGCTGGCTGCGCCATGCACGGCGCCCGCTTCTTCAGCCATGGTGGTGTAGTAATTCAAGTCTTTGCGCGCGTTGGACAGCGAGAAGCGCAGCCCCGAGTCGTCGCCGGACTGCAGGAAAGGGCGCATGCGATCCAGTGCGACGCCGCCGCCGCCGCCCTTGGCCAGGATGTCCACCAGCACGTCCGGCTCGATGCCTGCCCGCTGCGCGCACGCGGCGGCTTCGGCAATGATGGCCGCACACCCCAGCGAAACATAGTTGTGGATGAGCTTCATGCGATGGCCGGATCCCACCGGGCCTGCGTACGAAATATTTTCGGCGTAGCAGCGCAGCAGCGGCAGGCAGCGGTCATACAGCGCGCGATCGCCGCCAACCAGCAGGTTCAGGCGGCCTTCGGCGGCCTCTTTGGGCGTGCGGGTCATGGGGGCGTCGAGGAACTGCGCGCCGGCTTCGGCCAGTGTCTGCGCAATGCGCACCGTGGAGGAGGGAATCGCGGTAGAGCAATCGATGACGACGGTGCCCGGCCGCAGGCCCTGCAGCAGGCCGTCTGGGCTGAACAGCACGTCTTCTACCTGCGGCGTGCCCGTTACGCACAGGATGATGATGTTGGCCTGGCGCGCCACCTGCGCGGGGCTGGCGACCTTGGCCGCGCCGGCGGCCAGCAGCTTGTCCACGGGCTGGTTGCCGGGGTGATCGAGCAGGACCAGGCGATGGCCATGCTTGACGATATTGGTGGCGATGCCGTGGCCCATGAGGCCAACGCCTATCATGCCGATGGTGTCTTTACCGGTGTTCATTAGTATGTAGCGCGTTCGGATGCCGCGGCCGCGGCGGGACAGGAGTGATCATACAAGCCGCGGGCGCGCGGTGCAGGCTAGAGAATGCCGGGCCCCGCAAGGAGCCCGGCATCGGCCAATGCCGCTCAGTGCCAGCGGCGGCCGCGCGCGGCAGTCAGGACGGTGCCGCAGATCAGCGCTGCCGCGCCCGCCCACACCAGCCCGCGCCCGCTGGTGGAAAGCTGCGTATACATGCTGTGCCGCCGCACATGGGGCGCGTGCGCGCCGTCGCGCGCCGTATCGTCCTGCACAGGCGCGCCGGCTTCATAGAGTGCATCGGCGCGATCGGCGGCGGCAGTTTCGCTGCGCTGCTTGCGGATCAGCCAGCCCGCCAGCTGGTCGGCCACGCCCGGCATGCGCCAGCCCATGGAGGACATGACTTTAGAGGCGCTGCCCACGTAGATGTCGCGGCGCGGATGCTGGGCCGCGTACAGGATCGCGCGGGCCACGGTGTCCGCGGCATATATGGGTGGCGGCAGGCTGGGTTCCACGTCCATGTAGTTCCGGGCGTGGCGGGCATAGCCGGTTGCGACAGAGGCCGGCTTGATCAGGGTGACCGATACGGGCGCGCCTTCCGCCTCCAGCTCCATCCGCAGGGCGTCGGTGTAGCCCTTGACGGCATGCTTCGACGCGGAATAAGCCCCCTGAAGCGGCACGGCGCGGTCGGAAACTTCGCTGCCGATGTTGATGAGCGCGCCGCCGTGCTTCTTGAGATGCGCCACGGCCGTGATGGATCCGTAGACAACGCCCCAGTAATTGGTGTCGAAGAGCTTGCGCTGGTCCTCGACCGGTACGTCTTCCAGCCGCCCGAAGATGGACACGCCGGCATTGTTTACCCAGGTGTCGACCAGCCCGTATTTTTCGGTGGCGGCGCCCAGTATGCGGTCGTGGTCGGCGGCAACGCCCACGTCGGCCTGCACGGCGAGCGCATCGCCGCCTTCGGCCCTGATGCTTTCCACGATTTCGTCCAGCGCCTGCTGGTTGCGGCAGGCCAGCACCACTTTGGCGCCCTGGCGTGCGGCCATGCGGGCGGTGGCAAGGCCTATGCCGCTGCTGGCGCCGGTAATGACCATGACCTGGTCATGCAGTTTTTTCAATCGGACGGTCATGCTGATCTCCCGTGTGGGGTGCGGCCGCCGCCCGGCACGTGCCGGGTGGGCCGCGCCAGGGCAGCGAACGTCGCAGGTCGGTTTCAAGGTCGCGGCGCCGCTCCGGCGGCACGTGGCGAGCCAGCCGCACGCGCACCGAGCCGTAATGCAGCCAGAGCGCGTCCGGCGAGTCGGACGGACGCACGAGGCGTGCCCAGTTGCGGTTGAACACATGGCGCGTGGTGTTGCCGGCCGTGCAGATGTCGACGATCATGCGGCCGTCGGTAAGCAGCGTGACTGTCTCGCCGTCGCGCACATGCCGGGCGAAACACACGGTGGCGCCCGCGATCAGGGCGATCTCCATCGCCCCGAACAGCGCCACCAGCCACAGCCCGCGCCAGCTGAACGCCAGGCTGACCACCAGCACCAGGCCGGCCGTGACGGCCATGCCCTGCAGGAATTCCCGTGGCATGACGCAGCAGTTGCGCTTGAGCGTCCAGCGTCGTTCGATGTCGGCGGCCGCAATCGCGGCGGTTTCTTCAGTAGAGCGACGGGCTGGCATCGCGCCCGTGCAGGTTGGGGCGGAAAACATGGCAGCGACTCAATGCACCTCGGGCGGCAGGGCAAATGTATGATGCGGCGCGGGCGACGGCACGGTCCATTCCAGGCCTTCGGCGCCTTCCCAGGGCTTGGCTGCCGCGGTCGCGCCCTTGCCGCGGTAGCACTGCACCATGACATACAGGAACAGCAGCTGCGACAGCCCGAACCAGAACGCGCCGATGGTGGCCATCTGGTGGAAGGTGGTGAACTGCGCGGCGTAGTCGGCGTAGCGGCGCGGCATGCCGGCCAGCCCCAGGAAGTGCATGGGGAAGAACGTGATGTTGAACGAGATCAGGGTGAACCAGAAGTGCACTTTGCCCAGCTTCTCGTTGTACATGCGGCCCGTCCACTTGGGCACCCAGTAGTATGCGCCCGCGAACAGCGCGAACAGCGAGCCGGCCACCAGCACGTAGTGGAAGTGCGCCACCACGTAGTAGGTGTCGTGAACCTGGATGTCGATGGGCGCCACGGCCAGGATCAGGCCCGTGAAGCCACCCATGGTGAACACGAAAATGAAGCCGATGGCGAACAGCATGGGCGTCTCCAGGGTGAGCGAACCCCGCCACATGGTGGCCACCCAGTTGAACACCTTCACCCCCGTGGGTATGGAGATCAGCATGGTGGCGTACATGAAGTACAGCTGGCCGGCAACGGGCATGCCGGTGGTGAACATATGGTGCGCCCACACGATGAACGACAGCACCGCGATGGCCGAGGTGGCATACACCATGGACGCGTAGCCGAACAATTTTTTTCGGGAGAACGCGGGCACCACCATGGACACGATGCCGAAGGCCGGCAGGATCATGATGTAGACCTCGGGGTGCCCGAAGAACCAGAACACGTGCTGGTACATCACCGGGTCGCCGCCGGCGGCCGCATTGAAGAAGCCGGTGCCGAAGTGGCGGTCGGTCAGCAGCATGGTGATGGCGGCGGCCAGCACGGGCATCACGGCGATCAGCAGGAAGGCGGTGATCAGCCAGGTCCAGCAGAACATCGGCATCTTCATCAGCGTCATGCCGGGAGCGCGCATGTTCAGGATGGTGACGATGACGTTGATCGCGCCCATGATGGACGAGGCGCCCATCAGGTGCACGGCAAAAATGGCCAGATCCATGCCCGGGCCCATCTGTGTGGACAGCGGGGCGTACAGCGTCCAGCCCGCCGCAGTGGCGCCCCCGGATACGAAGAAGGACATCGTAAGCATGGAGGCGGCCACGGGCAGCAGCCAGAAGCTGAAGTTGTTCATGCGCGCAAAGGCCATGTCGGACGCGCCGATCTGCATCGGAATCATCCAGTTGGCGAAGCCCACGAACGACGGCATGATCGCGCCGAAGATCATGATAAGGCCGTGCATGGTGGTGAACTGGTTGAACAGTTCGGGCTGGAAGAACTGCAGGCCCGGCTCGAAGAGCTCGGTGCGCAGCAGCAACGCCAGCAAGCCGCCTACAAGAAGCATGACGAACGAGAAGATGAGATACATCGTCCCGATGTCTTTGTGGTTGGTGGCAAACAGCCAACGGCGCCAACCGTGCGGAGCCTCGTGTCCGTGGGGCGCGTGATGGGTCAGTGTTTCCATGGCGTATCCAGAATAGGCGGAGGGCCCGCGGCGGACATCGCGTCGAACGTCGCGGATGCAGAACCGCTATTTATTGAGCGCCCCGGGCGCTGACAATCACCTGAATTCCATGATGGCGTGTACGGTATTAGCCTGTGGCGCCGGACGATTTTCCTGCCGCACCGGCAGGCGCCGCGCGTGCCGTGGCCCCGCCCTGGCGGCGCAACCGCGCTTCCAGCGTGGCGTACATCAGCATGGCGATCACCAGCGGTCCCAGGTAATAAAGCGCACGATAGGCAAGTAATGTTCCCAGCACCTGGGATTTCGGCACTTCGTGCGCCAGCATGGCTACGAATACAGCTTCCAGCACGCCTACGCCGCCCGGCATGTGCACGATTGCGCCGGCTATGCTGCTGAGCAGCAATGCCGCCAGCACCAAGGTGTACGACACTTCCCGACCGAACAGCAAATAGAGGATCCCGCCGAGCGCGCCCCAGCAAATGACCGACAACACCAGCTGCAATGCCGCGATGCGCAACGTGGGCAAGGGAATGTGTCGCCCGGCGATGTGCAGGTGCCGGCGGCGCGCAAAAGCGCAAAGGGCAAGGTAGCCGGCGGTCAGGGCCAGCATGACCAGGCCTGCTGCGCGCAGCGCCCAGGGGCTCAGCCGCCATTCTGCGGGCGCCTCATGCAACGTGAACAGCACGCCGAACAGAAACACATACCCCAGCCAATTGGTGAAGATGCTCATGGCCAGCACCTTCGATATGACCGACACCCGCAAACCCAGCTTGCTGTACAGGCGAAAGCGCAGGCCCACGCCGCCCACCAGGGCGCCCAGATTGACGTTGGCGGAATAGCTGACGAATGCAACCATCATCGTGGTGAGCTTGCGCAGCTTGTGCCCGGTATAGGCGCGTCCCAGCAGATCGTACGAGCTGTAGGCCAGGTAAGCGATGGGCACCAGGCAGGCGCTTTCCACCAGGACGGCCACCGGCATCTTGCGCAATGTGCTCCAGACCTCGCGCCATTCGACGTCGCGGGCCAGCTGCACCAGCAGCACGACAACCGCCATCATGAGCACAGCCGTCCAGATCCTGCGTGTGCGCTTCCAGAAGCGGCGCATGGCGCGCCAGGAAGAGTGATGGAACAGCCGGCGCAGTTTATTCATGATTGCTCTCGTCGGCAGGCGCCGCGGGGGAGGGGGGGTCGATGCGTTCCAGCCGTGGCGGGCGCGACGGAAGCAACGATGCCCAGGTGGGAAAGTGCCGCAGCACGTGGTAGATGGCCACGCCAAACCACAGGCGGCGCAGCACGCGCCTGACGCCCTGTTGCGGGACAATGCGCCGGCAATGGCGTTGCATCAGGCGCTCGAGCGAGGTGCGCAGGTCGGCGGTGAACGCACGGTCGCGTACCACGACATTGGCTTCCAGGTTCAGTGCCAGGCTCAGCGGATCCAGATTGCTGGAGCCGATCGTGGCCCATTCGTCGTCGATGCAAGCCACCTTGCCGTGCAGCGGGCGCTCGCAGTATTCGTAGATGTGCACCCCTGCCGACATCAGATAGTCGTACAGCGTACGCGCGGCCAGCTTGGCAACGGGCATGTCGGGCTCGCCCTGCAGGATGAGGCGCACGCGCACCCCCCGACGGGCGGCATTGCGCAGGTCGCGCAGCAGCCTGTAGCCCGGAAAGAAATACGCGTTGGCCACGATAATGTCGTGTTGCGCGGTACGGAAGCCGGCCCGGTAGTAGCGCTCGATATCGGTACTGTGGCGGTCGTTGTCGCGGGTGACGAACAGCACCGCGCCCTGGCCGGCCGGCCCGCTGGCGGCGCCCCGGCGTCGCGGCCGCGGCCAGCGACGGCGGCGCCCGCGCTGCACGACGTCGCGCGCGAATGCGCGGATATCGTCCACAATGGGGCCGCGCAGTTCGGCGGCGTAGTCCTGCTTGGCCTCGGGCCCGAAAGAGGCAAGATGATCGGCCGAATAGTTGATGCCGCCGACAAACGCCACTTCGCCATCCACCACGACGAGCTTGCGATGCAGCCGCCGCAACGCATTGACGCGAAAACCGAAGAGGCGCGGATACGGGTCGAAGATGTGGAAGCGCACGCCGGCTTCAGTCAGTCCGCCGATGAACGCCTCGTCCAGGCAATCGGACCCATACCCGTCGACAGTGACGTCGACCTGCGCGCCGCGCTGCGCCGCCTCGATCAACGCCTGGCGCAGCTCGCGGCCCACCTCGTCGTCGAACAGGATGAAGGTCTCCAGCAGGACCTCGTGTTGCGCGCCCCGTATCGCCTGGAACACGCGCGGAAAGAAAGCCTCGCCGTTTTCCAGGAGTTCGACGGTATTGTCGTGTCGCCAGACGCCGGTCATAGCCGCACCTCGGCAGCCAGGGGCGCATGGTCCGACAAATGCCGCCATACGCGAGAGGCCAGGGCCACCGGCTTGGCCGCCGTCACATTGCGCACATAGATGCGGTCCAGCGCCAGCAAGGGCCAGCGGGCAGGGAATGTGCGCGGCTCGCGTCCCAGCGTGCCGCGGTAGACGTCGTGCATGGCGCAACCCGCCAGCAGCTGGCCCGCGCGGCGGCGCCAGTCGTTGAAGTCGCCGGCAACCAGAACGGGCGCACTGTCATCGATCTGGCGCACCAGCGCGCACAGGCGCCCGAGCTGGGTCTGACGATGCGCCTCGCGCAGCCCCAGGTGCACGCACACCACGTGCATGTCATCGGCAAGCTGCGGGTGGCGTACCTTGCAGTGCAGCATTCCGCGGCTTTCCTGGGTGCCTATCGATACGTCGTGGTTCTGGTGTTCGACGATGGGCCAGCGAGACAAGACTGCATTGCCGTGGTCACCGTCGGGATAGACGGCGTTGCGCCCGTAGGCGAAGTCGCTCCACAGGCTGTCGGCCAGGAATTCGTATTGCGAAGTCGCGGGCCAGGAAGCGAGCCGGCGCGCATGCCGATGATGCGTGCCTATGACTTCCTGCAGGAACACGATGTCGGGCTCGGCGTCGCGCAACGCGGCGCGCAACTCATGCAAGATGAAGCGCCGGTTGAACAACGTGAAACCTTTATGGACATTGACCGTCAGTACCTTGACGACAGGCCCTTGTTGGGGCGGCGCTTCCCGGCCGGGCATAAGATTCTCCGTTAGCATGGGCAGCGCTATGCAAGTAGCGTGCCTGGCGTCGCCATGAGCGCAGCGGCAGGTGGGCGCGAAGTTTTTACACGGCGCGAAAAAAAAGGCGCGTTTTCCCCTGGGGCGAGCCGACCCGGGCACGCTACGTGCTGACGCACCCGCCCGCCTGTGCGGAGCATTGGCCGTACCCGCGGGCCGTTGCCCGCCTGTATGAGGATCAGATGTTCACCAAACAAGACACCGTGCGCAATCCCTGGGCCGACACTCGCGCAAGGCTGGAGGATGAGCGCGTCCTGCTGCAACGTATCGCCGACGGCATGCCGTTGGCCGATGTCATGGCCTACCTGCTGCGCGCGGTGGAGCAGCAGTCCGGCGTCGCGCTGTGCACCTCCATCATGCTGCTCGATGAAGAGCAGGGGCGTCTGCGCCACCTGGTGGCGCCCAGCCTGCCTGACGAGTTCATGTCATCCATCGACGACGTTCCCATCGGGCCCGACATTGCATCATGGGGCGCGGCGGCCTACCTGGGCACGCCGGTTTATGTCGGCGACATACAGCAGCATCCCAATTGGGAGCGCTGGCGCGAACCGGCAAGGCGGCATGGCCTGAAGGCGTGCTGGGCCACCCCCATCAAGGGCACCGATGGCAAGCTGCTGGGCGTTTTTTCTAACTATTACCGGGCGGAGCACATGCCCGCCCCGCAAGACGTCGATGCGATGGCCGTCGTGGCGCGCACGGCGGCGCTGGCGATCGAGCGCTTTCGCACCGAACAGGCGCTGCGCGAGAGCAACGAGCGCTGGCGCGGCATGTTCCAGCGGATGCAGGAAGGGTTTTTTCTTTGCGAAGCCATGCGCACCCGCAACGGGCAGGTGACGGACTTCCGGTTCCTGGAGGTGAATCCCGCGTTCGAGATGCAGAGCGGCCTGCATGCGGGCGATACGCTGGGGCATTCACTGCGCGAAATGATCCCCGGCGTGCCCGACATGATCATGGAAACCTTCGCCAATGTGGTGGACACCGGAGTTTCGGCCCAATTCGAACTGGAAGCGCCTCATCAGGGCCGCGACGCCTGGTACGAGGCGCACGTGCACAAAGAAGGCCCCGAACGCATTACGGTTCTGGTGCTGGACATTACCGCGCGCAAAGCCGCCGAGCGAGAACTGTGGGCGGGGCAGCATCGCAAGAATTTCTTGTTGTCGCTGGTGGACCAGATGCGCGAAATCCACCAGCAATCCGACATCGAGCATGTGGCCTGCGAAGCCCTGGGCCGGCATTTGAACCTGAGCGTGGCCGCGATACTGGAATTCGGGCCTGGCGGCGAGCTCGCGCGTACCGCCATGCACTGGATGTCCGACCAGGCGCGTCAGGACGGCGAATTGTTTGACGCCGGGCGCATCGGAGGCGAATGCGCGCAGGCCCACGATAGCGGCCGCACCACGTACCTGTCGCCGCTGCTGACCAACCAGGCCGGTGACGCCAGCCCCGTGGCCATTGCGATTCCGTTGCGGCGCTGGGGATGGCCGTCGGGCATGCTGTATGTGCGGCCGCATCGCGACCACGCCCTTAAAGGCCCCGATATCGCCTTCCTGGAAGAGGTCGCCGAGCGTCTGTGCGATGCGATAGAACGATCGCAATATGCGCGCGTGCTGGAACAGCGTGTGGAGTCGGCCATTGCCGAGCGCGATCGCATCTGGCGCCTGTCTCCGGAATTGCTGGCGGTGGCGAATTCGCGCGGCCGGTTCGTAAGTGTGAACCCCGCCGTGCGCGTCATACTTGGCTGGACCCCGGAGCAGTTCCTGGCCATGCCGCTTGAAGAACTGGTGCACAGCGAAGACCTGGCAGGCCTGCGGATGAATCTGCTGCCGCCCGCCGACCCGGGCTCGGTGCAGAAAGCGCGCCATATCGAATGCCGCCTGTTGAACAAGCGCGGGACATACAACTGGATTGCCTGGACGGGCTCCTGGGCGCAGGACAACTTTTATCTTGTCGGACGCGATGACACCGATTTCAAGCTGCAGGCCGAACAGCTCAGGCAGGCGCAGGCCGCGCTCATGCAGTCGCAGAAGATGGAGGCCGTGGGCCGCCTGACCGGCGGCATTGCGCATGATTTCAACAACATGCTGCAGGGCATCAGCGGCGCGCTGTATCTTATCCAACGCAAATTCGAGGCCGGCAAGTACGAGGAAGCCAGCCGCTTCATCACCACGGCGACGGATTCCACCGCACGCGCGGCGCGGCTGACCCAGCGGCTGCTGAGTTTCTCGCGGCGCCAGCCCCTGGATCCCAAGGCGCTGGATCTGGGCGCGACGCTCGTGTCCATGGAGGACCTGTTTCGCCGCTATACCGGCGAGGGCGTCACGCTGGCCTGTCGCGCCGACGCCGGCCTGCATACCGTCAAATGCGACGCCAACCAGCTCGAGAGCGCTTTGCTGAACCTGGTGATCAACGCTTGCGACGCCATGCCCGACGGCGGCACATTGCGGGTGGAGGCGCGCAATACGCAGCTGGACGCAGGCTTCCTGCGGCAGCACCCCGATGTGGCGCCAGGGGACTTCATCGAGGTGCTGGTGCAGGACCAGGGCTGCGGCATGTCGTCCGAGGTGCTGGCGCGGGCATTCGAGCCATTTTTCACCACGAAGCCGTTGGGCGAAGGCACGGGCCTGGGCCTGTCGATGATCTACGGCTTCGCCCGCCAGGCCGGCGGCCTCGTCATCATGGAAAGCGCCGAGGGGCAGGGCACATCGGTGCGCCTGTACCTGCCGCGCTACCGGGGAGAGCCCGTGGGGCAGGCCGGACCGGTGCCTCACGACCCTGCCGATGACCTGGCCGTGCCTGCCGACGCGGTGGTCGTGCTGGTCGAAGATGACCACAATGTGCGCGAAATGGTGCGCGAAAGCCTGTCCAGCCTGCGGGTACAGGTCCTGGCCGCCCATGACGGCGAAGCGGGCGCGCGGCTGCTTGCGCAGACGCCGCGCGTAGACTTGCTGTTGACCGACGTGGGCCTGCCCGGGCTGAACGGCAGGCAGCTGGCCGACATTGCACGCGAATCGCATCCGGGCCTGAATGTACTGTTCATGACAGGCTACGCCGAGAACGTGGTCGATGGCAGCGAATTCCAGGGCGAAGGGCTGGAAGTGATATTGAAGCCTTTCTCGCTGGGGGACATGCTGCGACGCGTCAGGCGCATGTTGGCGCGGCAACACGCGCCGGCGCCCGGGCCGGCGGCCTCCCTATGCAGCCAGCCTGACGCCGACGGGCCGGTTCTGCAATAGCGCCCGGACGTCGAGGCAACCGTGGGCGTCCGGACGCAGGACGTCGTCAGACCAGATATCACGCCAGGCCATGCGCGCCAGGCCCGCGGGCAGGCGCACGCGCGTATCGCTCCAGAAGCCGGCCGCTTGCGCCGGGTTGGCAAGTTTCAAGGCGCACAGCCGGGGCACGACCACTAACACGTGCTGGTCGCCGTGGCTGCGGGCGAACGCCAGCAGGTGCACGGCCTGTGTGCCATGCAGGGACAAGGGCAAGTAGGCGCCATGGTCGAACAGCAACCTGTGCGCCGCGCGCAGCCGCAACAGGGAGTGGATCAGGCCCTGCTTGACCTGTCCGGACTGCCAGGCCGGGGCTGATGCTTGCGAGATATCCATGGCTACCGGCTGATTTCCCAGGGCTTCGGCTCGCGCCTCATAGTCCACCGGACGCCGGTTGTCGGGGTCGACCAGGCTGAAATCCCAGAATTCGGTGCCCTGGTACAGGTCGGGCATGCCGGGAACCGTCATGCGCAGCGTGGCCTGCGCCAGGCTGTTGAGCATCCCGGGCAGGGCGATGCTGCCGGCAAATGCCGCAATCTGTTCCAGCGGCGCGGCGCCGTTGTCCGCCGGCCGACGCAGTTGGTCAAGATACTGTGAACATGCCTGTTCGTAGGCCTCGTCGGGTTCGGTCCAGCTCGAATGGCGCTTGGCTTCCCGCACGGCTTTGACTTGCCACTCGTGCACCCGCTCGAAAAACGCCTGCACGGCAGGCTCGTCGTCCGGCGTCAGGCCGGGCGGCCAGGCGCCCACCAGGGTCTGAAGCAGCATATAGCGGTCGGCGGCTACCGGCGCGCCATCGGCCGGGCCCAGCCATTGCTGTGCGCGGCGCAGCCATTCCAGCGGCATTTCGGTCAACACGGCAAGGCGCGCGCGCACGTCCTCGCCCCGCTTGTGGTCATGCGTGGCGGTGGCCAGCATCGCCGCGGGAAAGCGCCGCGCGCGGGCCGCGCAGGCGCGGTGGAACTCTTCGGCGGACAGCGAGAACTTGTCCGGCGACGCGCCTACTTCGTTGCGGGAAAGCAGGGGGCCGTAACGATAGAAGAGCGTGTCTTCCAGCGCTTTGGCCGCCAGCGGGGGGGTCAGCTGCTGAAACCGCCGCACCGCGTGTGCAGCCGCGCTCGTGGCTGCTTCGCCGCAGAGCCAGTGGACGATCTGCTCGAGCAGGTCTGTGTCGGCGCGCGAGAGCGCGGTGCCGGCCACGTGCCGGGCCCGTGTGGCCGCAGCCTGGCAATAGGCCTGGTCGGCCGCGCTGCGGCCCTCGGGGCCGGCATAGCTGCGGTACACGGGAAATGCGGCCAGCAGGCGCGTCAATACCCGATCGATCGCATCTTCGCTCCAATCGCGCGTGTCCAGGTCCTGTCGGGCCAACTGCTGCAGCGCGCGCACCAGGGCGCGGCGTTCTGCGGCGAAGTGGCGCGACAGCATGCGCAGGCGCGCCGCTTCGAGCTGCTGCCCCACGGGCCGAGGGTCGCCGGCCAGCACCTGCCAGGCCTGGATCAGTACCGAAGCTGCGGCCGGGTCGTGCAGCAGCGCGCCGGCCTGATCCATGAAGTCGTAGCCCGTGGTTCCGTCAATTTCCCAGCGCTGGTCCAGCGTTTCGCCTGCACCCAGGATTTTCTCGACGACCAGGTAGGGATCGCGAGGCAGGCCGGCGGCCATGCGCGCCTGGCCATGCGCCAGAAGGGCGGCGCGCAGCCGGGCGCAGTAGCCGATGGGGTCGGCAACGCCGTCTACATGATCGACGCGCACGCCGTCGATCAACCCTTCGGCATACAGCTGCAAGGTCAGCTCGTGGACAGCGTCGAAGACCTCGGGCAGCTCGATGCGCACGCCGACCAGGCTGGAAACCTCGAAAAAGCGCCGCCAATTGATCTGGTCGGCCGCCGTACGCCACCACGCCAGCCGATAGTGCTGGCGTTCCAGCAACTGGTGCAGCCGCGCCCGGCCGTCGGCGCTGGCGGGGTCGTGGCTATCGCGCGGCACGCCGGGGCGGTCCTGCGCAGGTTCGGTGCCCGGCGCCAGCGGCAGCCGTGTGCCCCCGGCCTCGATCACGCAGGCTTGCCGCGCGTCGTCGTATACCAGGCGGATGTCTCCTGCGCGCAGACTGGCGCCGTACGGCCGGGCCAGTTGGGGAAGCAGCAGCTTGCCATGCAGCGCCGGATCGGCCGGCTCCCAGTCGATGTCGAACCAGTCGGCATAGTCACTGTCGGGCCCGTGAGCCAGGACATCGCGCCACCACGGATTGGCGACATGGGCCGCCATGTGATTGGGCACGATGTCGACGATCAGGCCCATCTGGTGGGCGCGCAGTTCGCGGACCAGGCTGCGCAGCGCCTCCATGCCGCCGATGTCGGGATTGACGCGGCGATGATCGGCCACGTCGTAGCCATGCGTGGACCCTGGGCACGCCGTGGTGATGGGGGACACGTAATAGTGGCTTACGCCCAGGCGGGAGTAATAGGGCACCTGGGCGCGTGCGTCGTCCAGGGTAAAGTCGGCGTGCAATTGCAGGCGGACGGTGGCGCGGGGCGTCATGGACGGCTCCGTACTTTCTTGATGGAATCGATGCGGGCCCGCAGCCGGGGATCGTCCAGCAGGCCGTTCTTGACGTCGGGCAGGCGCTGCCGCCAGTTGGGGTGCTGGCTGACGGTGCCGGGCAGGTTGGGCTGGTCGGCCAGGCCCGCCAGGTCTTCCAGCGGAGCCAGCATCAGCGCAGCGGGCGTCGCGGCCACCAGGCTCAGCGCGGCCGCAATCGGCGCTTCGTCGGGCGGCGGCCCGGCGGGCGCCAGCCCGGCTTGCCGCAAACCGGCCCACAGCGACGCGCGGCGGCCGCGGATGATGGCCCGCGCGGCAGTGTCGGAAGGGTCGCGGAACAGGCGGCGCCGCCAATCGAGATCACGGCCTTCCCACCATCCCCTTACGGTGGGCAGATCATGGGTGGCGGGCATGGCCAGCGCATCGTCCGGCCAGCGGGACGGCGGCATGAAAGCGGGCTGCGCATGCGCCGGCGCGTCCGGCGGCAGCGGCTCGGTCTGGAACCACAGCACGGTGGTGCCCAGCACGCCATGCTGCGCCAACCGTTCGTTGAACCCCTCGGGGACCGTGCCCAGATTCTCGCCCACGATCAGGGCCTGGTGGCGCCAGGCTTCCAGCGCGATCAGGCGCAGCAGGTCTTGCAGGGGGTAGCGCAGGTAGGCGCCCGCCGCGGGCGGCGCGCCCGCGGGCACGACCCACAGTCGCGCAAGCCCCAGGATGTGATCCACGCGCATGCCCCCCGTGTCCGCCAGCACCGCGCGCAGCAACTCAATGAAGGCGCCGTAACCGTGCGTCTGCAGCGCGCGCGGCGAGAAGGCCGCGAGCCCCCATTCCTGGCCCGATGGGTTGAACAGGTCGGGCGGGGCGCCTATCGACAGGCCCTCGATAATGTCGGCCTGCCGGCTCCATGCGTGGCTGCCGCGCGGGTCGGTGCCGACGGCAAGGTCGGCGATCAGCCCCAGGCGCATGCCGGCGCCGCGCGCCGCGGTCTGCGCATGTGCCAGACTGGCGCGCGCCAACCACTGTGCGAACACATGGAAGCCGACCTCACGCTCGTGTGCGGCGCCAAAGCCGTGGGTGCGCGTGGACCGGGAATTGCGCAGCTCGGCGGGCCATTGTCGCCAGTCGGCGCCGTGCCGCGCGTGCAGCACCTCGAATATTGCATGGCTCTGCAAGGCGTCGCCGCCGGCCTGCCGAAAGCGCGCATAGTCGGCCCGCAGGGCAGGAGAGGCATGTTCGAAACCGTCGTAGAGCCGACGCAGCAGCGCCAGACGCAGGCTGCCTGCCGTTTCCCAGTCCACCAGGGGCAGGCGTTCCAGCGCCGCCGCGCTGCCGCTTGCGTCGACGGCCGCCGCGGCGGCCCGCACCTGCTCCACATCGAATACCGCGCATGGGTCCGCGTACAGCACGTTCAGGAACAAGCGGCTGGAAGGCGAGTACGGGCTGCAGGCGTCGGGTTCGGCGCCGAACATCGCATGCACGGGGCTGATCGCCATGGCGTCGGCGCCGAGTCGGGCGGCTTGCACCACCATTTCGGCGAGCGCTCCGAAATCGCCATACCCGGCCGCGCATGGATGCGTGGAGTCTGCGCGACGCAAACTATATATCTGCGCGGCCATGCCCCAGGCGCGCGGCGCCTCTTGCTGCAGCAGTTCGGCCGGCGTGGGGCAGCGCGCGGGCGCGACCGCCAGCCGATACTGGCGCCCGTCGATCTCCAGGGTGTGATAGCCGGGATGGTCGGGCACAGGCACCTGCAGCCGCCCCTCGCGGTCTTGCGCCACGCCTTCGGCCCGCGTGCCGTTTTCGAAGTGCATGACATAACGGTGCGAGCGGGCGGGGGGCAGATCCAGGGTCTCGCCCGCCATCGCGACGGTGAGCGCGGGCGGCGCGTCGTCGGTGCGACGCAGGGCGTCCATACTCTCGCGCGCCTGCGCCGGCGTGGCGGCGTCCAGATCCATGGCGCCAAGCACGGCTCGCAAGGTGTCTGGCGATACTTTCCGGGGCTCGCCGCGAGCATTCACCCACTCCACGGCGATACCGGCCGCGTCGGCCAGCGCCTCGAGCGGGTCCTGCGGGGTCCAGGCGCTGCTCATGCCGGCTCCTCGAGCAGCCACAGGGCGCACGCCGCGGGAATGCGACCCTGCATCAGGGCATCGCAAGCGCCCGCGCAGCTCTGAAAGAGCAGCACCGCGTTGCCGTCAGGCGGATCCAGTTCTGGCGCGACTGCGTCGGCCTGGCCCAGGTTCGCGTAGAGACACAGCCTGGCGCCGTCGCCCATGCGCCAGTGCGCCGCGACGGCGTGTGGCCCGAGAGGCTGGGCGCCTTCACTGCGGGCTCCCGCCAGGCGAGGGACGATCATGCGCTGGCGCACCGCCAGCAAAGCCTGATAGTAGTCGTACCAGAGCTGTGCGTCCGGCTCGTCCGTCCAGGGGTAGCTCGCCGCGTAGGTGCCGGCGTCGTTGGGGTCGGGCAGCGGCTGCGGCGCATCCTGCCCCGCCTGGGCCGCCAGGTCGAATTCGCGCTGGCGACCCTCGCGCACGGCCCGGGCCAGATCCGCGTCGCTGTAATCCGTGAAATACAGGAAGGGGGCCGACGAGCCGCACTCTTCCCCCATGAACAGCAGAGGAATATGAGGCGCGAGCAGTTGCAGGGCCACGGCGGCACGCAGCGCGTCGGGCCGCTCGCCGACCAGGGTGCGCAGGCGCTCGCCGAACGCGCGGTTGCCGGTCTGGTCATGGTTCTGCAGGAACAGCACGAATGCGGTGGGCGGCAGGTCGCCGCTGGGCTCGCCGCGCCTGCGTTGCGCGTCGCGCGCCGTGGCTTCGCCCTGGTAGGCAAAGCCCTCGGCCAGGCAACGCGCCAGCATGGCCGCGGTATCGCGTGCATAGTCTGCGTAATACCCGTGGGTTTCCCCCGTCAGCAAATGGTGCAGCACATGGTGCGCGTCGTCGTTCCATTGGGCATCGAACCCCTGGCGCAACAGCGTCGCGCGGTTGTCGTCGTTTTCCAGCACCAGGTGGATATGGCGGTTGGTCGGGATATGGCTGCGCACGTAGCGGGCCAGGCGGGGCAGCCATTCCGGGTTGGCGATGGCATGCACCGCGTCCAGGCGCAGTCCGTCGAAACGGTATTCCGTCAGCCAGTACAAGGCGTTTTCTTCGAAATAGCGGCACACCTGCGGCCGCCTGAAATCGATGGCCGGACCCCATGGCGTCTGTATATCGTCGCGGAAGAACTCGCGTGCATACTGCGCAAGATAGTTGCCGTCGGGGCCGAAGTGGTTGTAGACGACGTCGAGCATGACGCACATGCCCAGCCCATGCGCGGCATCGATGAGGCGCTTGAGATCGGTGGGCGTGCCGTAGCTGCCATCGGGCGCGAAGGGCAGCACGCCGTCGTATCCCCAGTTGCGCCGGCCCGCAAAATCAGCGATGGGCATCAGTTCCAGCACCGTGACGCCCAGAGCGGCCAGGCGCGGCAGGCGCTGCTGCAGGCCGGCGAATCCTCCGGCCAGCCCGGGATGCGCTTCATAGATCACCGCCTGTTCCCAGGGGCGGCCAGCCCAGTCCGGGTGCGCCCACGCGTATCCCCCGGACTCGCTGACGATGCTGTGGTCATGCACATCGCCGGCCTGCTGGCGCGATGCGGGGTCGGGCACGGTGCGGTCCGCGTCAAGGCGATACCGGTAGCGCGCGCCCGGCGCGCACGCGACGTCGGCCTGCACCCATCCCTCGGCATCGGGCCGCAGGGCGATGGGCGCTGAACCTTCGACTTCCAGCGCCAGCGTGGCGGGCGCAGAAGGCGCCCACAGGCGAAAGCGCGTCGTGCCGTCGGCCTGCACGTGTGCGCCGAACTGAGGGTGGGCCCCATCGGCATCGGGCTTGGGCCTGCCGGGCGGCGCGCCGGCCGGATCGGGGATCAGGGCGCCGGTCATGCGGATTCTCGCGGCGCTTTCGCGCCCAGTACGACCACGCTGCGCGCGGCGACTTCCACCGTGTCGCCCTGCAGCGGCTTGGCGGGATGTTGTTGTGCACGGGCGCTGTCCAGTTCCAGCGTCCATCGCAGCGCAGGTGGCGGTAATTGGAAGCGAACCGGCTCGCTGCCGGCATTGACCATCAGCAGGGTGACATCGGCCGCGGCCTCGCCATCCGCCGCCGCGCGCCGCATCGCGAGGGTGCGGCGCGCGGCGTCTTCCCATGCCGCGGCATCCATGGGTTGTCCGCCTTCTGTAAACCAGGACAACTGTGGCAGGCCGGGCGCGGCTTCCTGGCTGGCGTCGCCGTAGCGCGAGGTGCGCAGGCTGCTGCGAGCGCGCCGCAATGCCGTCAGGCGCGCAGTGTAGGCCGCGAGTTCGGCTCCTGGTTCCTGCGCGAGATCGTTCCAGTCGAGCCAGCTGATCGCCGTGTCCTGGCAATAGGCGTTGTTGTTGCCGTCCTGGCTGTTGCCGAACTCGTCTCCGGCCAGCAGCATGGGTGTGCCGTCGGCCAGCATCACGGTGGCCAGCATCGCGCGCTGCAGACGGGCGCGCACTTGCAGGATCGCCCGGTCGTCGGTGGGGCCTTCGTGACCCCAGTTGGCGCTGAAGTTCTCGGAATGCCCGTCGTTGCCGTTTTCGCCGTTGGCTTCGTTATGGCTGGACTCGTAGCTGACGATATCGCGCAGTGTGAAGCCATCGTGCGACGCGATGTAGTTGATGCTGGCCCAGGGACGCCGGTGCCGCCGGTCGAACAGGTCCCGGGACCCGGCCAGGCGCGCGGCCAGTTCGCCCACCATGCCATCGTCGCCGCGCCAGTATCGCCGCACGCTATCGCGGAATCGGTCGTTCCATTCAGAGAAACCGGGGGGATGCTGGCCCAGCTGGTAGCCATCCGGGCCGATGTCCCAAGGCTCGGATATCAGCTTCAGGCGTGACAGCTGCGGGTCTTGCAGGATCGCGTCAAAGAAGCCGGAGCCGGGATCAAAGCCGGTGCCTTCGCGTCCGAGCGTGACGCCCAGGTCGAACCGGAAGCCGTCGACCTGGTATGCCGAGGCCCAGTAACGCAGCGAGTCCATCACCATCTGCAGCACCCGCGGATGCGATATGTTCAGCGTATTGCCGCAGCCTGTGTCGTTGACGTAGTAGCGCTCCTGGCCCGGTATCAACCGATAGTAGCTGGCGTTGTCCAGCCCGCGCCACGACAGGGTGGGCCCCAGTTCGCTGCCTTCGCACGTGTGGTTATAGACCACATCCAGTATCACTTCTATGCCGGCGGCATGCAGCCGGCGTATGGCCTGCTTGAGCTCATTGGGGCCGCCTTGCGGCACATACGACGGTTCGGGCGCGAAAAACGACAGGGTGCTGTAGCCCCAGTAGTTGCGCAGGCCGCGCTCGACCAGGAAGCGGTCCTGCAGGAACGCATGTATGGGCAGCAGCTCTACGGCGGTAACGCCCAGTTTGTGCAGGTGTTCCACGAAGCGCGGATCGGCCAATGCTGTGGCCGTGCCGCGCAGCGGCGCGCGCAGGTCATCGCGTTGCATGGACGCGCCGCGCAGGTGCACCTCATACAGTACGGTGTCGTTCCACGACGTGCCCGGCGGGGCGCTGCGTCCCCAGTCGAAATAGTCGTCGGTTACCACTGCCTTCGGCATGGCGGCGGCGCTGTCGCGCCTGTCGATGCTCAGGTCGGCCTTGGCGTGCTGCATGCGATAGCCGAACAGCGCATCCGACCAGCGCAATGGACCGACCAGGCGCCGCGCGTACGGGTCCAGCAGCAGTTTGTTCGGATTGAAACGGTGGCCGTTCTGCGGGTCGTAGGGCCCGTGCGCGCGATACCCGTACACCAGGCCCGGCTGGGCGTCGGGCAGATAGCCATGCCAGACTTCGTCGGTACATTCGGGCAGGGGCAGGCGGCACAATTCCTTGCGGCCGTGTTCATCAAAGATGCAGAGTTCGATGCGCGTGGCGTTGGCCGAGAAAACCGCGAAGTTGATGCCCAGCCCGTCGCTGGTTGCGCCCAGCGGGTAGGGAGAGCCCGCGCTCAGCCGGTACGGGGTATTGTTGGCCATGATCATCCTTCATGTCTGAGCAGCAGTGTCGACAGCGGCGGCAGGGTCAGCGTGATGGACTGCTCCTGGCCGTGCGCGGGCGCTTCCTGCGTATCGACCAGCACCGGGCCGTCCAGGCCGGTGCCGCCATAGGCCGCGTCGTCGGTATTCAGGCGCGCGCGCCAGCGGCCGGGCCTGGGTACGCCGATGCGGTATTCGTGCCTGGCCACCGGCGTGAAGTTGCACACGGCCAGTACGTGATGCTGGCCGTCCGTGCGCACAAAAGCCAATACGCTATTGGTTTCGTCATCGCCCACCATCCAGGCAAAGCCCGCGGGGTCGGCATCGCGCTTGTGCAGTTCGGGCAATTCGCTGTACAGCCGGTTCAGGTCCGCCACCAGCCGCTGTATGCCGCGGCGCGCGGGGTCATCGAGCAGGCCCCAGTCGATGGGCGCATCATGGTTCCATTCCGCTTCCTGGGCGATCTCGCCGCCCATGAACAGCAGTTTTTTGCCGGGGTGCGCCCACATATAGCCGTAATACATGCGCAGGTTGGCCAACCTGTCGGCGTGCCCGCCCGGCATCTTGCCCAGCAGCGAGCCCTTGCCGTGCACCACTTCATCGTGCGACAGGGGCAGGATGTAGCGCTCGGAATAGGCATACATCATGCCGAACGTGACGTCGTGGTGGTGAAAGCGCCGGTGCACGGGGTCATGGCGCATATACCGCAGGGTGTCGTGCATCCAGCCCATGTTCCATTTGTAGTCGAACCCCAGGCCGCCATCGGCCACGGGCGCGGTGACGCCGGGCCAGGCCGTGGATTCTTCGGCAATGGTGATGGCGCCCGGGCATTCGCAAGCCACCACCGTGTTCAGCTCGCGCAGAAAGTCCACCGACTCCAGGTTTTCCCGGCCGCCATAGCGGTTGGGAATCCACTCGCCGGGCCCGCGGCTGTAGTCGCGATACAGCATGGACGCCACCGCGTCGACGCGCAGTCCGTCGATATGGAACTCGCGCAGCCAGTGCAGCGCGCTTGCGATCATGAAAGCCTTTACTTCGTTGCGCCCAAGGTTGTAGACCATCGTGTTCCAATCGGGATGGAATCCTTCCCGGGGGTCGGCGTACTCATATAGCGCGGTGCCGTCGAAGTGCGCCAATCCGTGCAGGTCATTGGGAAAGTGCGCGGGCACCCAGTCCAGGATCACGCCCAGCCCCGCGGCGTGGCACTGGTCGACAAAACGTGCGAAATCGGCGGGCGTGCCATAGCGCGCGCTGGGCGCGAACATGCCCAGCGGCTGGTATCCCCACGAGCCGCCGAACGGATGCTCCATAACCGGCATCAGCTCGATATGGGTAAAGCCCAGCGCACGCGCATAGGCGGGCAACCGGTCGGCCAGGCGGTCCCATAGCGGCCCGGGCCCGGTGTCTGCCAGCCACGAACCCACATGCAGTTCGTAGACCGACAGGGGCGCGTCCGGCCGCTGCCGGGCTGCGCGGCTGTCCATCCATGCGGAATCGTTCCAGTGGTAGCCCGTCTCGTCCGGTACCAGCGATGCCGTGGCCGGCGGCGCCTCGGCCTGGCGCGCCATGGGATCGGCCCGCAGCGTGGTGACGCCGTCGGCGCCCCAGATCTGGAACTTGTAGCGGCTTTGCGGCGCCACGGCCGGCACAAAGATCTCCCAGACGCCGGCGGTATGACGCAGCCGCATTCCGTGGCGCAGCCCGTTCCAGCCGTTGAAGTCGCCGACCAGCGCGACTCGCCGGGCGTTGGGCGCCCATACGGCGAAACGTACCCCGCGCACGCCGTCGACTTCGCAGTGCCTGGGGCCCAGGCACTGGCCTGCGTACAGCCATGAGCCCTGGGCGAGCATGCCCAGATGCTCGTCGTCCAGCAATGGGCCGAACGCGTAGGGATCTTCCAGTTCTTCGACGCCGCCCGGCCATTGCACGCGCAGCTTGTAGTGCGGTCGCACGCCGTTTCTGCAATGCCGCGTGATATCTGCGATGTAAAGCCCGTCGCCGGCGGCGGGCAAGGCCAATGCGGAGCCGTCGTCGAATACCGCCTCCACGCTCAGCGAGCCGGGCAGCAAGGCCCGCAGCACCGTCCGGCCATCAATGTCGTGCGGTCCCAGGACGCCGAACGCATCCGGATATTCGCCTGCCAGCAAGGCTTCCTGTACGCTGGGAGCCAGGCGGGGTAGGGCGGTCTGCGCCGTCTCGATCATGAACGATGCTCCTCGTTGTCGATGGCGTGGGCCATCAGTTCGGCCCGGGCCAGCTCGGCCAGGCTGCATAAAGGGATGGCGACCCAGTCGGGCCGGTAGCGCGCCTCGTAGAACACTTCGTAGGCGGCCTTTTCTATCAGCGTCGCCTGCAGCAGCGCGTGCTCGCGGTCGGCGGGCAATTGCAGCGCGGGCGCACACGCCGCGCGGTAGCTCTGCAGGAACGCCTGCGCGGCTCGAGAACGGAACCTGGCCAGCAGCTGGCCACGGCGATCCTGTTCGGCCTCGCCGGGCGCGCCCGCGCCGCCGTCGCCGGCCACGGTTCCGGGCAACTCCGCGCGGCTGGCCGTCGCCGCGGCATAGTCAAAGGATCTCAACATGCCCGCCACGTCTTTCAAGGGGCAGGTCCGGGCGCGGCGTTCGGACAGCGCGCGTGCCGGCTCGCCTTCGAAGTCGATCAGATAGGCGTCGGTCTGTGCCAGGAGCACTTGCCCCAGGTGAAAATCACCGTGGATGCGCAGCTGCGGCGCGCCGATCTGGGCCTGCGCCAAGGCGGCCAGATGACCGGCGAGCCGGTCGCGATGCTCGCGCAGCCAGATGACGCAAGCATGTGTGGTGGGATCCAGTTGCGATTCGATCTGCCCCAGCAGCTCGAGCGCCTGATCCAGCATGGCTGCGATAGCCTGCGCATGCAAGGCGGCGTCCTCGGCAGTGGCCGGGCGCGGGTCGAAGGCCGGATCGTCGACGGGTTCCGCCAGTACATTGTGCAGTTCGGCAAGGCGCCGCCCTATTGTTCCGGCGACGGTGCTGTAGCCGGCCAGCATCTCGTCGAATTCGTCGACGCTGGCGTTGCGCGGCAGCGCATCGTCGAGCGCGCGTTTGAGATAGTCGTTCGTCCAGGTCCATGCGTCGCCTTCGTGCACCAGGTAGGCATGCATTACCGCAAGGGTGCGCATGGTTCCGTCGGCATCGCGCCGAGCGACTTCTCCGAGCAGGGCGGGCGTGTTGGCATAGCCCGCCTGCGTCAACCGCCGCGACATCTCGACCTCGGGCGAGATACCGGGTTCGATGCGGCGCACGATCTTGAGCACGGCGTGGTCGCCGACGGTGATCGATGTGTTGCTCTGTTCGCCTCCGTGCCAGCGCAGCGGCACGTCGGGGGGCAGGTCCAGGCTGCGCAGGCCGGGCTCGGGCAGGAAACACAGCTCCGCCTCGCCGGTGTCTGGTGCGGATCGCTCCGCGCCAGCCCGTAGCCCGGCCAGCAGCGCGCGCACGTATCCCTCCTGGCGCGAGGCGTCCGCCAGCGTACCCAGGTCCGCCCCGCGCCTTGTGCGCGCCAGAACGTAATCGTGGGGGTCCGCCGCACGCCAGCTGAGCGAAAGCGGCACATGCAGGCGCGGGCGCTCGGAGCCCGTGCCGGTCTCCACCTCGCATATCAGGTATTCGGCGTCGCCGCCGTCCAGGTGGGCGATGGCCACGAGTTTCGCGGTGCCGGCGCGGTGTTCCGACGGAAACCAGCGCTGTCGGGCCAGGTAGGCGGGCAGCACGTCGTGCTCTAGGGCGCGACGCGACGAGTCCGTCAGCGCAAAGCTGCTGCGGCCCCGCAGCACCAGCGTGTGCAGGTCCGACATCTGTTCGGGCTGCTGCGCATGCCACGCCGGCGGCGCATGCTCGGCGCTCAGGTCGAACCAATAAAAGCCATAGGGCGGCAGGGTCAGGAGATACGGCAGGGTGCCGATATCGGGGAAGGGGCTGTCGCCCAACATTTCCACCGGCACTTTGCCCGCGAACTCCGCAAGATCGAGTTCGACCGGCTGGGCGGCGTTGGACAGGTTGGCCACGCACAGGATGGTGCAGTCGGCGTCCTGGCGCAGATAGGCCAGGATCTTGCGATTGCCGGGGTACAGAAAGCGCAGCGTGCCGCGGCCGAACACGCGCGACTGGCGGCGCTTGGCCACCATGCGCCGGGTCCAGTTCAGCAGCGAATGCGGGTCCCGCTGCTGTGCCTCGACGTTGACGGCTTCGTACCCGTACAGCGGCCCCATCAGCACCGGCAGCGGCAGGCGCTCGGGGTCTGCGCGCGAGAACCCGCCATTGCGATCGGGCGACCACTGCATGGGGGTGCGCACCCCGTCCCGGTCCCCCAGGTGGATGTTGTCGCCCATGCCGAGTTCATCGCCGTAATACAGCACCGGCGTACCCGGCATCGACAGCAACAGGCTGTTCATCAGTTCGATGCGCCGGCGATCGCGCTCCAGCAGCGGCGCAAGGCGCCGGCGGATGCCCAGGTTGATGCGGGCGCGCTGGTCCGCCGCGTACACGTTCCACAGGTAATCGCGCTCTTCGCTGGTTACCATTTCCAGCGTCAGCTCGTCGTGGTTGCGCAGAAAGATCGCCCACTGGCAGGTCTCGGGAATCTCCGGTGTCTGGCGGATGATGTCGGTGATTGGAAAGCGGTCCTCCTGGGCGATGGCCATGTACATGCGCGGCATCAGCGGAAAATGGAACGACATGTGGCATTCGTCGCCGTTGCCGAAATATTCCTGCGCATCTTCGGGCCACTGGTTGGCCTCGGCGAGCAGCATGCGGCCCGGATACTCCGCATCGATCACGGCGCGTATGCGGCGCAATATCGCGTGCGTCTCGGGCAGGTTTTCATTGTTCGTTCCCTCCCGTTCCACCAGGTAGGGCACCGCGTCCAGCCGTAGCCCGTCCACGCCCATGTCCAGCCAATAGCGCAGCACGGCCAGTATCTCTTTCAAGACTTGCGGGTTGTCGTAGTTCAGGTCCGGCTGGTGCGAATAAAAGCGGTGCCAGTAATAGGCGCCCGCCACGGGATCGCGCGTCCAGTTCGATTTTTCGGTGTCGCAGAAAATGATGCGCGTGCCGGCGTAGGCCTGGTCGTCGTCGGACCATACGTAATAGTTGCGCGCGGCGCTGCCGGGACGGGCACGGCGGGCGCGCTGGAACCACGGGTGCTGGTCGGACGTATGGTTCACGACCAGTTCGGTGATCACCCGCAGTCCGCGGGCATGTGCCGCGCGGATGAACCGGCGTGCATCCGCGATGGTGCCGTAGTCCGGATGTACGCCCCGGTAGTCGGCGATGTCGTAGCCATCGTCGCGGCGCGGCGAAGGATAGAAGGGCAGGAGCCAGATAGTGTCCACGCCCAGGCTGGCAATGTAATCCAGCTTGGAGATCAGGCCTTCGAAGTCGCCTATGCCGTCGTTGTTTGCGTCGAAGAACGAACGGATGTGCAGCTGGTAGATGACCGCGTCCTTGTACCAGAGCGGGTTGTTGCCGGGCGAGGGCAGTGCGGTAGTTGCGGTTGGCATAATGACTCGTTATCAATCGGCAATCGACAGCCGCCACAACCGGTAGGGCTGCTCTGGCGTCAACGTGAAGTCCCGCCATTTGCCCCGCCAGGACTCCTGGTGGTCGTGCAGCAGGTCGTAGGCATGCAACAGGCCGTCGTCGGCCAGGCCGAACAGCCAGAAAGGCGCTTCCATCTGCAGGCCCTGGGGCCGGTGCGGGTCCAGGCTGATGGCGGCCAGCACCACATCGCTGCGGCACGGGGTGGCCTTGAAGAAACACAGCACCTGGTCATTGCCCGTGTCGATGGCTGTGAATCCGCGGTGGGTCTGCAGCGCGGGGCTGCCGCGGCGCACCGCGTTCAGCTTGGCGATGTGCGCGATGATGTTGCCCGGCGCGTGCCAGTCGCGCTGCCGCAATTGGTACTTTTCCGAGTCCAGGTATTCCTCTTTGCCAGGCACCGGCTGGTACTCGCACAGTTCGAACCCGCTGTATACGCCCCATAGTCCGGATGTCGTCGCCGCCAGCGCGGCCCTGATCAAGAACCCCGCCCGGCCGGATGTCTGCAGAAAATACGGGTTGATGTCCGGCGTGTTCACGAAGAAATGCGGACGGAAAAAATCGGCCACCGGCGGACGCGATACCTCGCGAAGGTAATCGGCCAGCTCGACGCGCGTATTGCGCCACGTGAAGTACGTATACGACTGCGTGAAGCCGAGCTTGGCCAGCCGGTACATCATCTTGGGACGCGTAAACGCCTCGGACAGGAAAATCACGTCCGGATAGCGCCCCTGAACTTCGGCGATCAGCCACTCCCAGAACGGCAACGGCTTGGTATGCGGGTTGTCGACGCGGAAGATGCGCACGCCGTGGCTCACCCAGAAGAGCACGATATCGCGCAGGGCGCCCCACAGCGCCGACTTGCGCGCGCGCCGGCCGCTGCCGCCGTAGAACGATACGTTGACAATGTCTTCGTACTTCTTGGGCGGGTTTTCGGCATAGCGTATGGTCCCGTCGGCGCGCCGCTCGAACCATTCCGGATGCCGCGCCAGCCAAGGGTGGTCCGGAGAGCACTGGATGGCGAAATCCAGGGCGATTTCCAGGCCGTGCCGGCGCGCATGTTCCACCAGGCGCAAGAAGTCGGCCAGTGTCCCGAGTTCCGGATGGATGGCGTCGTGGCCGCCTTCGGCGGCACCAATCGCATAGGGGCTGCCCACGTCGCCTGGCTCGCTGTGCAGGCTGTTGTTCGGGCCCTTGCGGTGCGTACGTCCGATGGGGTGTATGGGCGGAAAGTACAGCACGTCAAAGCCCATGTCGCGTATGTGCGGCAGCCGCGCCACGACATCGTCGAAGGTGCCGTGTCGCCCCAGCTCGGCGGCCTGCGAGCGGGGGAACAATTCGTACCAGCTTGCATAGGTGGCGGCGCGCCTGTCCACCCACAGCGGCCACGGAGCCGGGCTCAGATAATGGAAGGGCCTGTCGGACCAGCGTTCCATGGCCTGCGACAGCGGTTGGGCGAACAGGGCAGCGGCGGCGCCGTCGTTGCCTTCTTCGAGCGCGCGCAGGGCGTGCGCCAGCGGGGCAAGTGAGGCTTCATTGGCGGACTGTGCCCGCCCGCGTGCCAGGGCATCGCGCAACAGCGCGGCGCCGTCGAGCAGGTCGGCCCCGAGGTCCTGCCCGGCGTCTCGCTTTTTCACGAGGTCGGCGCGGAAAGTCTTCCAGGTGTCGCGCCACGCGCTGATGACAAACTCATGCCGCCCTATGCGTTGCGGGCGTATGGCGGCCTCCCAACGGTCGTTGGACAGCTCGCGCATGGGGGCTTCGTTCCAGTCGGGCTCGTCGACGGCGCGCCAGAGCACCTGCGCGCTCAGCTTCTCGTGGCCGTCGGTAAAGATATCCGCCTGTACGAGTACGGTGTCTTGCGCCACGCATTTGGCCGGATACAGGCCGCCATCCACCGCGGGAGCGACGTTCTCCACCACGATGCGGGTGCCGCGCTGCCCGCGCGCGCCAGGTCGGCGCCCGGTATCCGGAACCTGCACCGGCGCGCCGGGACGGACGGTGAAGGCAGCCGCGCCGCCCGGCGGCAGTTCATCCCCGTGCAGGCGCAGTTCGGCAGGAATGCCGTCGTGCCGCAGCGCGCCTGCCGGCAGCATGGGGCCGATATGCTGCCAATCTACGCGCGCGGCCACACGGTCGGATGGATTCACAAGCAGGACACGGGCGCCGGGCAATGGGTCGCCGGCCCACGCGTCGTGATGCACGAGCACGGTGCAATGGTTGCCAACGCCGGGCGCCACGCGCAACGCGCCCGCGGCGGGCAACGCGCCCAGCCACTCGTTGACCTGCCGGTACAGCGGCGCGTGCGTCTCGATCCCACCCGCCACCAGTATGCCGTCGCCGCTGACCGCCGCCGACCAGACCCCGCGCGCAACCTGCACTGGCGGTGCGGCCTCGGGCAGCGGGGCGGCCATGGCGATGACCGGCGCCACGGCGCGCAGGCGCTCATGCTCGTCGGCCAGCCAGGCCGACCGGCGATCCCACCAGGGCAGCGACGAGAACACGGCATCGAACCCGGCGCTGCGCAGGCTTTTCAGTTGGCCCGGATCCATGCCGGGCGTCCAGGCCAGGAAGCTGCTGTCGGGATACGCGGCGCGCAACGGGCCGAGCAGCGTGTGCCAGTCTTCGGACCCGATGCGGTGGGGCGCGTCGATACGAAAGCCCGCCAGGCCTGCGTCCAGCCACAACGCCAAGCGTTGACGCCAGTCGTCCAGGAGCTCGGCGGGCAGCGGGCCGGGGCGCAGGCGGCGGATGCCGCGCAGTTCGGGTTCGCTGCGGGGATCGCGCGCGGGATCATCAGCCGGGCTCTCGTACCAATCGGGATGCTGGCGGCACGAAGGGGACTCTGCCGAAGTCCGGTCCATGACCAGATCCATGTACAACTGCAGGTCGTGGCGCGCCGCCTCGCCGGCAAGGCGCGCCAGCAGAGCGGGCATGGCCGTTTCCGACCCCATGGCCGGATGCGGACGGTCCGGGTCGCGGGGCGCCGGCCATGCGGCGGTTGCCACGGCGCGCTCCCATAGCGGCTCGACCACCACGCCGTTGAATCCCGCATCGCGCACGTGTGCGCAAAGGGCGCCCCATGCGGCGACGCCGGCTTGGGCCTGCGGCCCCTGCGCAAGATACAGGCGCAAGGGCTCGCGCACGCCGGCGGGCTCGGCGGACGTAAAGATCGGTGGACGCGTGCTGCTTTCCATGCGCATCTCGGCGTCAGTACGCTGCCGGCACGGCGATGCCGTCCAGCGAACGGCCCGCATAAGCCGGCACGGGCGTGGGGCGCAGGGCCGGAGCCGGAACCTGGCCGCGCGGCACCTTGCCTGCCAGGCTCTCGAACAGCGCTACGTAGGGTTCGACGGCAGAGTTCCAGCTGAAGTCGCACGCCATGCCGTTGCGCTGCATGCTTTGCCACACGGCAGGTTGCGCATACAGGCGCAGCGCCCGGTCGATGGCCGCGCCCATGTCGTCCGCGCCGTCGCCATCGAAGAGGATGCCGGTCGCGGCCAGCATGGCCTGGTCGGCCCCGGGCGCGCCGGGGTCGACGATGGTGTCGGCCATGCCGCCCACGCGGGACCCTATCGGCACGGTGCCGTACCGCATCGCGTACAGCGGCGTCAGGCCGAACGGTTCAAACCGGCTGCCGTGCAGCAGCATGTCGGCGCCGGCGTGCAGGCGGTGGGCGGTAGCTTCGTCATAGCCGATGCGCACCGTGCAACGCCCGGGATACCGGGCGGCGATTTCCGTCAGTGCGTGTTCGTAGCGAGCTTCGCCACGGCCTATGACCGCGACCTGCAAGCCGGCATGGCGCTGCAAGGCTTGCGGAAGGGCCTGGATGGCCACGTCCGCCATTTTCTGTTCGGTCAGGCGGCTGCCCATCGCAAGCAGCGGGCTGGACACGTCCACCGCCAGGCCAAAAGCCTTCTGCAGCGCCGCCTTGGCCCGGGCTTTCTTGGCCGGATTGCGGGCGCTGTAGCAATGCCTGCCCAGGTAGGGATCTGTGGCAGGGTTCCAGAGGCGGTCGTCGATGCCGTTCGGAGTGGCCAGAAGGTCGGACTCGCGGGCGCGCAGCAGCGGGTCCAGCCCGCAGCCGAACTTCGGCGTAAGTATCTCGCGCGCATAGTTGCGGCTGACCGTCGTGATGCGGTCGGCGTAGCGCAGGCCGGCTTTCAGGAAGCTGAGCTGGTCGTAGAAGCGCGCCCCGTCGTCGGTGCAATAAGCTTGCGGAATTCCCAGCTCGCGGGCGCAGGCCAGCGGGAAAACGCCCTGGAACGCCAGGTTGTGCACCGTGATGACCGTTTTCACGTAACGCAGGCCGGCGGCGCGCACCAGCAGCGGAACCAGGCCTGCATGCCAGTCCTGGGCATGCAGGATATCGGGCGACCGGGCGCCGGGCAGTCCGCCGGCCAGCCTTACCGCAGCGTGTGACAGCGCGGCGAACCGCAGGGCATTGTCGGCATAGGGCTGGCCTTCCTCGTCCAGGTACAGGCCCGGCCGGTCGTACAGGGCATCGTTGCACAACAGGTACAGGGGCAGCCCGGTTTCGGGGCATAGCGCGGCCACCAACGTGGCTTCGCCGCCGGGCATGCCCGCAAGGTGGGCGATATGGCGCACGCCCGCCACCCGTTCGAGCACACCACGGTACGCGGGCAGCAGCACGCTGACATCGGTGCCCGCTCGGCTCAACGCGCGCGCCAATCCGGTTACCGCGTCGCCCAATCCGCCGCTCTTGGCCAAAGGGTAGGCTTCGGATGTCACCATCAAGCTTCTTATTCGCGCCATGACTGCTCCCATGCGAGTGTCATTCTGTTCAAGGAAAACCGGGCCCCATCCGGGCCCGGCGCCCTTTACGCAAACAGCGTGCCCGATGTTGCCGCCGGTGCTGCGATGCAGCGCGCGCCTTGTCGCCGGGGTCCAAGCGAGGGTCGGCGCGCTGGCCGCAGCGGTCGCTTTGGATCAGGGCTGGCTCGGCACGGCAAGCGGCTCAGGCGCCGGCTGTGCCGCAAGATCGCGCGATACCCGCACGCGGCGTTCGGGCACCGCGATGGCGATGTCGGCGTCGCGCAGTTCGCGCAGCAGGCCCAGATTGATCTGCTGCTGGATATCCATATAACGGTTGTAATCGGCGCTCATGACGTAGTACACGGCCTCGAACACCAGCCCGCTTTCCCCGAAACTTGCGAAATGCGCGCGGTCGAAGCGCGTGTCGGACGACGCCTCGATCTGGCGGCGCACAATGTCGGGGACGGCGGCCGCGTCCTCGGGGGAAGTGCGGTACGACAAGGTAAACCCGAACACAATGCGCCGTTGTTGCATGCGCTTGTAATTTTGGATGGTCTGCTTGAGCAGCTCGGTGTTCGAGCACACGATCTGTTCGCCGCCCAGGCTGCGGATGCGTGTGGTCTTCAAGCCAATGTGCTCGATGCTGCCCGCGACCGAGCCGAACACAATGAAGTCGCCCACTTCGAACGGCTTGTCCAGCCCGATGGAAATCGAGGCGAACAGGTCGCTCAGTATGGTCTGCACGGCCAGCGCGACGGCCACGCCGCCGATGCCAAGGCTGGCCACCAGCGCCGTGATGTTCACGCCAAGGTTGTCCAGCATGGCCAGCACGACTATGGTCCAGAGCACAATGCGCAGCAGCAGTGCCATCAGCATGGCGGTGACGGCCCGCCCCCCTACGCGGCCTACCAGCGTGCGCACCAGGCCGGCGCCAATGGCGCGATCTATCCACAAGGCGATCTGCAGAACCGCCAGCACGAACCACAGGTGCGACGCCGCCACCGACCAGGCCGCAATCACGCCGCTGACGCGCGCCGCGAGCAGAATGGCGATCAGGAACAGAATGAGCCAGCTGGTGCGCCCGAGTATTTCCAGCGCAAGAGAAATTCCGGGGCGCGGCCCCGCTTCCAGGCGCCGTTGCAGGCGGGTGCGCACCAGGCTCAGCGCCGCGCGCATGGCAAGCAGAAAAACCCCCGCCAGAACGGCCGTCAAGGCCCAGGCCCAGAGCGGGCTGCCGAGCAGACTGTATTGGACAAGATCGTTTAAGAACACACGCTTTCTCCGCCAGGCAAAACAGGCGGCCAGCAAGCAAGCGGTGTTCCTGTCGCCGGGGCCGGCGGCGCGGGCCCTTAGCCGGGCTTGCCGGTCGAAGCGCTGTCGGCGTAGGCGCCCAGGCGGTTGTACAGCGTCTTCAGGCTGATGCCGAGCGTATCGGCGGCGCGCTGTTTGTCGCCGTCATGGTGTGCCAGCGTTGCCAGGATGAGGTCGCGCTGGGCCTCGTCAAGCGATGTGCCGACCGGGAAGCTGAGCTTGCCGTCGCGCGCGTCCTGGCCCGCATTGCGCGGGGCCCGGCGATGAAAGTCCGCTTCGACCACGTGGTCCGACATGATGAATGCCCGTTGCACCACATTGCGCAATTCCCGCACATTGCCGGGCCAGTCATAACTGGAAAGCGAATCCAGCATGCGCGGCGAGAAGCGCTTGCGGGTCTGGTGCGTGCGGTTCAGGGCATCCAGGAACCGTTGCGCCAGCACGCGCACGTCGCCTTCGCGCTCGCGCAAGGGCGGTACGCGCAGTGGCACCACCAGCAGACGGTGCAGGAAGTCCTGGCGCAACTCGCCGCGTTCTACCGCCGCCATGGGGTCGCGGTTGCTGGCGCAGACAATGCGCACGTCCGTATGCAGCAGCTCGGTGCCGCCTACGCGCTGGTACGTGCAGGTCTCGAGCACGCGCAGAAACTGCACCTGCAGCGCGTCAGACATTTCGGTGACTTCATCCAGGAAAAGCGTGCCGCCGCTGGCCGATTCGAAATAACCGGCGGACTGGGCCAGCGCGCCAGTAAAGCTGCCTTTCTCGTGGCCAAACAACTGCGCATGCACCAGCGAACTGCTGATCGCGCCGCAATTGACGGCGACAAAGGGTTGGGCGGCGCGATCGCTGCCTTCATGGATGGCGCGCGCCACGACTTCCTTGCCGGTGCCGCTTTCGCCAATGATGAAAACAGTGGCGTCGCTGCGCGCGGCACGTTGTACCTGCGTGCCGAATTCGCGCATTTGGGCGCACATGCCGTCGAACATGTCGTTGAACAAGTGCGCCGAGCCCGCCGGCGTACGTGACGGCGCGGACGAGAGTGCCTGCATAAACCTGTTTCCCCGCGCAATTATCGGGCCCGAGGGGCCGCCGTGATCCATTCCGGATGATACGGTAGCGCCTATGGTCAAATTTGCAACCATGTGCAAACATTGGCAATCGTTGGTGGAACCGGGGGCCTGACGTGCGCCCAAAGCCGCCGCCGCGCGGTATGCTCACCAAGCATGGATGACCGGCCGCAGGGGTCGGCGCTACACCTCTACGGAGCAACAATGCCACATTTGCTTGTGCTGGACGACGATGAGGCAGTCCGCGAAGTGCTGGCCGAAATTGGCCGCGAACACGGTTTTACGGTGGCGCAGGCCGCCACAATGAAAGACGCGGTAATCCAGCTGCAGCGTCAATCTCCCGACCTGGTGCTTACCGATGTGCGGCTGCCGGGGGCCAGCGGCATGGACATCTTCAGCCGCATGCCCAATTCCGATGCCGAGATCGTGGTGATCACAGGGCACGGCAGTATGGATAACGCCGTCGAGGCGTTGCGGCTGGGGGCCACGGACTACCTGGTCAAGCCGGTATGCATGGACCGCCTTTCCGAAATCATGACGCGCGTCGCGGCCAACTGCGGCTCCGCGCCCGACACCGGGCCTTTCCAGGAACCCGGCCGTTTCGGCAAGCTGCTCGGTCAGTCCGAGTGCATGGAAAAGCTGTACACGCAGTTGTCGCGCGTGGCCGCCACCGACGTTACGACCCTGCTCATAGGCGAAAGCGGCACGGGCAAGGAACTGGCCGCGCACGCCATCCACGAACTCAGCAGCCGCCGCAACAAACCGTTCATTGCCGTCAATTGCGGCGCCATTTCGCCGCACCTGATCGAAAGCGAGTTGTTCGGCCACGAGCGCGGCAGCTTTACCGGCGCCGACCGGCAGCACAAGGGGTACTTCGAACGCGCCGACTCGGGCACCTTGTTCCTGGACGAGGTCACCGAAATGCCGCTTGACCTGCAGGTCAAGCTGTTGCGGGTGCTGGAAACCGGCCGGTTCATGCGGGTGGGTACCCACCGCGAAATCGCATGCGACATCCGCGTGGTGGCGGCCACCAACCGCAACCCCGAACAGGCCATACAAGACGGCAAGCTGCGCGAAGACCTGTATTACCGTCTGAGCGTCTTTCCCGTCGAACTGCCGCCGCTGCGCGAGCGCGGCACCGACATTCTGTTCCTGGCCGACCGCTTTCTGGCGGCCCTGAACGAGAAATACGGCGAAGACAAGCAGTTTTCCGAGCAGGCGCGCCAGGCCATTTTCGAATACGCGTGGCCGGGCAATGTGCGCGAGCTCAAGAACTTCGTGCGCAGGGCCTACATCCTGGCCGAAGAGGGCGTATTGTCGGCCGACGCCCTGCAGCCGCAGATTTCCCCCGACGGCGGCAGTCAGGCCGCGCGCGTCACGGTGCCGCTGGGCATCACGTTGGCCGAGGCCGACCGCAGGCTGATCCTCGCCACGCTGGAACGTTGCGGCGGCGTCAAGAAACAAACTGCCGCGGTATTGGGCATCAGCGCCAAGACGCTATACAACCGCCTTGAAGAATATGCCCGCGCCGGGCATATCGTACTCACCGACGACAAGCCGCCGCCCGGCCCCTGACGAGGCCGGCGCTACAGGCATGGCGCTTGCTGTGACTGCTCTCGATAGACATCTGTCCGGGAGCAGTCATGCAGGGTACCGTATCCGATTTCATACTCACGCGGCTGGCGCAATGGGGCATCCGTCGCGTGTACGGATATCCGGGCGACGGCATCAATGGCCTGATCGGCGCGTTTGGCCGCACCGACGAACTGGAGTTCATCCAGGCGCGCCACGAAGAAACGGCGGCTTTCATGGCGTGCGCCCATGCCAAGTTCACCGGCCAGGTGGGCGTATGCATGGCCACGTCCGGGCCCGGTGCGATCCATCTGCTGAACGGGCTGTATGACGCGAAGCTCGACCATCAGCCGGTCGTGGCCATCGTGGGCCAGCAGGCCCGCAGTGCACTGGGCGGCGATTATCAGCAGGAAGTAGACCTCGCGAGCCTGTTCAAGGACGTCGCGCACGATTTCGTACAGGTGGCCGCGAGCCCTGTGCAGGCGCGCCATCTGGTGGACCGCGCCATCCGCATCGCGCTGGAGCGCCGCGCTGTGACCTGCCTGATCGTGCCAAACGATGTGCAGGATCTGCCGGCCGTGCCCGCGCCGCCTCGCGAGCATGGCACGGTCCACAGCGGCATCGGCGTCACATCGCACGCGGGCGCCCCGGCGCAAACCGCGTTGCAGAACGCGGCCGACATCCTGAACAAGGGCGAGCGCGTGGCCATCCTGGCAGGCGCGGGTGCGGCGGCGGCGGGCGATGAATTGCTGCAGGTGGCCGATCTGCTGGGCGCGGGCATCGCAAAAGCCTTGCTGGGCAAGACGGTGCTGCCCGATGATGCGGCCGGCGTGACCGGTTCCATCGGCATGCTGGGCACCCAGCCCAGCTGGCGGATGATGAATGAGTGCGACACGCTGCTGATGGTGGGCACTGCGTTTCCTTACAGCGAGTTCCTGCCGGCCGAGGGCCAGGCGCGCGCCGTTCAGATCGATCGCGACGGCCGCATGATCAGCCTGCGATATCCCGTGGAACAGGGCCTGGTGGGCGACAGCAAGGCGACACTGCAGGCGCTGCTGCCCTTGCTGCGCCGCAAGGAATCGCGCCACTGGCGGGAAAAAATAGAGAAGGACGTGGCGCGATGGTGGCAGACCGTCGAGACCCGCGCCATGCTGGCTGCCCGGCCCATGAATCCGCAGCGGCCGTTCTGGGAGCTGTCGTCGCGCCTGCCCGACCGCAGCATCATCACCTGCGATTCCGGGTCTGCCGCCGTGTGGTACGCGCAGCACTTGCGCGTGCGCAAAGGCATGGACGCATCGCTGTCCGGCGGGCTGGCCAGTATGGGCAGCGCCGTGCCGTATGCGGTCGCCGCCAAGCTCGCGCATCCCGACCGGCCCGTCTTTGCCCTGGCGGGCGACGGCGCCATGCAGATGAACGGGCTGAACGAGCTGATCACCATCGCCCATCGCTGGAAGGACTGGGCCGATCCCACCCTGATTGTCATGGTGCTCAACAACGGCGACCTGAATATGGTGACCTGGGAGCAGCGCATGGCCGGCGATCCGCGCTTCAAAGACTCGCAGTGCCTGCCGGCTTTTCCGTACGCCGAGTTTGCGCGTCTGCTGGGCCTGGAAGGCATCCGCGTGGACGACCCCGATGAAGCGGGCCCTGCCTGGGACCGCGCGCTGGCCGCGCGGCGGCCGGTGCTGCTGGAGATGGTTACCGACCCCGAAGTGCCGCCCATCCCGCCCCATGTGCCGATCAAGCAGGTTCAAAGCTATTTGAAGGCGCTGCGCCAGGAAGACGCTTCGGGCGGCGCCGCGTTGCGCGCCACCATCAAGCAATGGTGGGCCGGCTGAGCCGGCCGGCCTTTTTTACCGCACTCACTCGAGGAGCAGACGATGATCTACACCCCACACCCCATGCCGGCGGCAGACCTGCGCATGCATACGCCGATGCCCACCGACCCTGTGCAGGATCCGCCAAGAAATCCGGACGAAGTGCCGCCGCCGCCCGACCGCAGGCCCGACCCGCCGGACAGCATTCCCAACCCCATGCCCGGCGTAGACCCGCAACAGACGCCCGGCATCGACCATTACCAGGACGAGGCATTCGAAGCCACCTGGCGACGCGCCACCCGGGAACTCTGATGGCGGGTCGGGCAGAAAGCAGGGCGATGTTTGCCGACCGCGAGGCCGCTGCCCGGGCCGTGGCGATGGCCATGCCCATGATAGAGGCTGCCATGGCCGACCGCCGCGTAGGGGAAAGCGGCTTCCTGCATATTGTGGTGCTGGACCCCGCCGCCGATCGGACCGCCTCGTTCGAGGAAGCCGTACTTTATGAGCACAGCGTGGGCGACCGCGCTGCCTGGGATGCCGATTACGCCGCCTATGCGCGTGCCAAGGCGGCGATATCGTGGCGCACGGGCATGCCCAGCCAGGTGATATGCGAGACGCGCCCACACATGCTGCGTCCGTCGGACGGTACGGTGTGGGGCAGCGCGTGCGTAGACGGCATTGTGGTGGGCGTCAGTGGCGCCAATCCCTGGTATGACGAGGCCTTTGCCGGCGCCGTCGCGCATTTGTTCAAGGCCGTTGTACAGGGGCGGGCCCGTCAGGCCGACTGATTCGGGCCGACGGATGTGGGCGGGCATGCGGCTTGCAGCCCGGGCGGTCGAGCCGGGGCGCCCGGCACATCAACAAGGAGGCGTTTATGAGTATGTTCAATCATCGCGACCACGACTCGAGCCATCGCATCAAGAGCGGGTTGCGCGATATGGTCGCCGGCGTAGAAGACCTGTTGCGGGCTACTGCGTCATACAGCGGCGCCGAAGTCGAGGCGACGCGCGACCGGCTCAAGCGCCAGCTGGAAGTGGCGCGCGAACAGGCCCAGGACTGGGAGCGCTCGGCGGTGGGCCGCTACCGCCAGGTGTCGTCGGCCGCCGACGGTTACGTGCATGACCACGCCTGGAAGACGGCGGGGCTGGCCATCCTGGTAGGCATAGCCATCGGCGCGTGCCTGGCGTCCGACCACTGGCGACGCTGACCGGGTGCGCCGCGTAGCGCCTGCCTGAGGCAGGCGAGGGCGCTCGCGCGCGCCCGCCGTATCCGACTGCCCACATGACAGAAGACCGCAGCGCCGCCCGCGCGCGCCAGGAGGTCAGCCGCAGCATTCTGCAGGCGCTATGGACGCACCGCCGGCGTACCGCGCTGGCGGTGCTGTTGCTGGTGACGGCCAAGCTGCTGATGGTGGCCGTGCCAGCAGTGCTCAAGCGCATCGTCGACGCATTGAGCGAGCCGGGCGTGCTGCTGACGCTGCCGGTTTTCTTGCTGCTGGGCTACGCCCTGTTGCGGTTCGCGGGCAGCCTTTTCACCGAACTGCGCGACCTGGTGTTCGTGCGCGTGACGCAGATGGCCGTGGCGGACTTCCGGGTTCGCATGTTTGAGCATCTGCACCGCCTGGGAGCGCGGTTCCACGGCGGCCGGCAAACCGGGGTACTGTCGCGCGATGTTGAGCGCGGCACAGCGGGAGTGGGCTTTTTGCTGGGCACCGCGCTGTTCACGCTGCTGCCCACGCTGGTAGAGATCGTGTCGGTGCTGGTGATCCTGGTAGCCGGATACAGTTTGTGGTTTGCGGTGATCGTGCTGGTCACTTTCTCTGCCTATGCGGTGGTTACCACCATACTGACCGAAAGGCGCGCGCCGTTTCAGCGCCAGATCAATGAGTTCGACTCGCAGGCCAGCGGGCGCATGGTCGACAGCCTGCTGAACTATGAAGCGGTAAAGCTCTATGCCAATGAACTGCTCGAATCGCGGCGGCTCGCCGACATACTGCGGCGCTGGGTGGACGTGGGCATCGTCAATCAGCGGTCGCTTTCGGCGCTGCACATCTCGCAGAGCGCCATTATCGCGTTCGGCGTGGGGTCGGTCATGCTGCTGGCCGGACAGCAAGTGGTGAACATGCGCATGACAGTGGGCGACCTGGTGCTGGTCAATGCCTACATTATTCAGATTTGCCTGCCGCTGAACACCCTGGGCCTGGTCTTCCGCCAGGCGAAGGAAGCCTTCATCAATGCAGAGCGCGTGGGCGCATTGCTGCAGGTGCAGCCCGAGGTAGCCGACGACCACGGGCTTCCCCCCTTGCAAGTGCGCGAAGGGGCGGTGCAGTTCGACAATGTCAGCTTCGGCTACGAGCCCGGGCGACAGATATTGTGGAACGTGAGTTTCAGCATTCCGCCCGGCGCAACCGTGGCAGTGGTGGGGGGCAGTGGTTCGGGAAAATCGACACTGGCGCGGCTGCTGTTCCGCTTTTACGACCCGGACGAGGGCAGAATCGTCGTCGATGGCCAGGACCTGCGGTACGTCGACCCGCAAAGCCTGCGCCGCGCGGTGGGCATCGTGCCGCAGGATACGCTGCTGTTTGACGAGACGATCGCTTACAACATTGCGTACAGCGACCCCGAGGCCACCCGTGAGGCCATTGTCGAAGCCGCACGCGGCGCGCGTGTCGACGACTTTATTTCCAGCCTGCCGGCCGGCTACGACACCCGCGTGGGCGAGCGCGGCGTCAAGCTGTCGGGCGGAGAGCGCCAGCGCATTGCCATCGCGCGGGCGCTGCTGAAGAACCCCCGCGTCATGGTCTTCGACGAAGCGACTTCCGCGCTGGATACTCGCACCGAACGCGCCATCCAGGCCGAGCTCACACGCATATCGCAGGGGCGCAGCACGCTGGTCATCGCACACCGCTTGTCCACAATCGTGGACGCCGACCTGATTCTCGTGATGGAGCACGGCCATGTGGTGGAACAGGGCACGCACGAGCAGTTGCTCGCGCGCCAGGGGGTCTATGCCCAGATGTGGAACCTGCAGCGCCAGCAGCATGCGCTCGAGGCCGCCGCGACCCGGCTGACGATGCAGCCCGTGAACCTGGTGGCGCTGGTGGCGGGGGTGCTGGACGCGGCACGCCCGCTGTTGGCCGCCAAGGGCGTAAATCTTTATACGCAGATCGCAGCCGAAGCCGCGCGCATTACGGGTGACCCCAGCGCGCTGCAACAGCTGGTCTGGAATCTGTACGCGCACGCCGTGGCGGTGACGCCGCCGGGCGGCCGCATCGAGCTGAGGCTGGGCAGAGACGGCCCGGTGACGCGGCTCAGTATCGCGGATGAACGTCTGGCTCCGGAAGAGGCGGCGGCCCAGGCGGCGGACGAAAACGAGCCCGAGGTGCTGCGCAGCATGGTGGCATTGAACCCGGCCCAGGCGCAGGCCGAAGCGGAACGCCTGGGCGGCAGCCTGCGAGCCGTGGCCCAGCCCGGCGCGGGCATGGTCTATACCCTGGAGTTTCCTCTGCGCGCGGTAGACGAAATGCCCGCAGCGGCGTCCGAACCGGCCGGCATCGATCTGGCCGGCGTCACCATCATGGTGGCCGACGACCAGGAAGATGCCCGCGATCTCGTGGCCGAGGTGCTCGCCGACCGGGGCGCGGCGGTGCGCACGTGCGCCAGCGGCGCGCAGGTGCTGACGGCGCTGTCGCCCTCCGGCGATGACTGGCCCGACCTGCTCGTGTGCGATATCTCGCTTGGGGACATGGAAGGCTATGAGGTCATCGGGCGCATCCGTACGCTCGAAGCCGAGCGGGGCGTGCCGCTGGGCGCCCGCATGCCCGCGCTGGCGCTGTCGGGCCATACCGGAGCGGAATATCGGCTGCGCGCCTTGCTTGCCGGCTTCCAGATCCACGTATCCAAGCCCGTCGACCCGCGCGAGTTGCTGGCCACGATATCTGCGCTGCTGGGACGGCAGCGTGCGAACGGCTCCCTCAGCCCCTGATTTCTTACTGCGGGGTGTAAGTTTTCCCGCCCGCCGGCGTGTGCGGCCGCCATGCGCGGGCGGCACACCGATTGCTTGCCTGTGCATGTCGGGCGGAACGGCTTCTCCGATCCGCCGGCGATTCGAGCAGGAGGCGAGCCATGAAACATTCAAAACGACCGGACCCGCAGTATTACGGCGGGGACGATCGTCGCCCGGACCACGGGCACGATCAGGACGACGCACATCGCTATCGCCGCGAGCATTACACGAGGCAGAGCGGCCGGTGGGGCGCCGAGGAGCCTTCCTATGGCCGCGACTACGCCGATCGGCCCCGGGAGCCGGTGGGCGGCGGGCGGCCCAACCCGCGCGGCGCGCCGTATGAACAGGGCGGCCAGTATCCCGGCACCCGCGAAACCGGCCCCTACGAACGCGTGCGCAGCCGCAGCGCGGATCCGGGCCAGAGCAGCTATGGCGGGTTCCGAGGCGAAGACCCCGGCCTGCAGCGTCAGCAGCTGCGTTATGGCGATGATGAGGACAGGTACGGACACGATAGCGACGCCCGGCGGCAGTGGGCGGACGAGCGCCGCTACGGCTCGCGGGACCCGGCGTTGCAGCGGTCTCAGCGCATTACGCCCAAGGGCTACGTCAGGTCGGACGAGCGCGTGCGCGAAGACGTCTGCGAGCGCCTCAGTCACAGCGGCCTGGATGTCAGCGATGTATCCGTGCAGGTCAGCGATGGCGTAGTCACGCTGGAGGGCAGCGTGCCGTCGCGCCATACCAAGCATGCCGTCGAAGACTGCGTGGACGACTGCCTGGGCGTCAACGACATCCAGAACCATATACGCGTGGGAGGCACCAGCCATCCCAACGACACCCGCATGCAATAACGGCGGCCGCTGCCGCTAAGGAGATTCATCATGACCACTGACACCACGAGCCAGACGCGCATCATCGGCAAAGGCAAGGCGACGGCCGACGGGCCGGGGCCGGAAATCATGGCGGCCGACACGCTCACGGGCAACGACGTCTACAACCCGGCAAACGAGAAGCTGGGCACCATCCAGGACATCATGCTGGATGTGCCGCAAGGACGCATCGCATACGCGGTGCTGTCACACGGCGGCCTGCTCGGAGTGGGCGACAAGCTTTACGCGGTGCCCTGGAGCGCGCTGGTGCTGGACACCGATCGCAAGTGCTTCGTACTGGACGTTTCGAAAGAACGACTGCAGAACGCCCAGGGTTTCGACAAAGACCACTGGCCGGCCATGGGCGACAGGCAATGGGCGCAGGATCTCTACGAATACTACGACCAGCCTCCGTATTGGTAAGTGGCAAGGGCAAAGCGTAGCCGGACACTTCCTTTGACGCCGCCGCGCCCGCGTACGCGCAGCGCGGCGGCAATACGGAGAATGCAATGAGGGAAAACGAAAGCCTGGCGGGGCGCGTGGTGCTGGTCACCGGCGGCGGCAGCGGATTGGGCGCGGCGATATGCGGCATGCTGGCTGCCGAGGGCGCGCATGTGGTTGTGGCGGACATCGACGAAGCGCGGGCGCACGAAGAGGCGGCCCGCCTGACGCAGGATGGCGCCCGGGCATGCGCAGTCACTATGGACGTCGGTGACGAGGCCCAGGTATCCGCGGCGCTGGACCTGGCAATCGAACGCTACGGAAAGCTGGACGCCGTGATCAATAACGCCGGCGTCGACGTCACCGCGCCGATCGACGAGCTGGACGTGGCGGCCTGGGAAAGAGTGCTGCGCACCAACCTGACCGGCCCGTTCCTGATGGCCAAGCTGGCGAAGAATCGCCTGGCGCCCCATGGGCATATCGTCAATATTGCTTCCACGGCAGCGCGCCGCGCCTGGCCCAACGCCAGCGCCTACCACGCGTCGAAATGGGGGCTGCTGGGCCTGTCCCATGCCTTGCACGCCGAGCTGCGCGCCATGGGCCTGAAGGTCAGCGCCGTGATCGCCGGCGGGATGCGCACGCCATTCCTGCTCGACCGCTTTCCCGATATTGATACCAGCTGCCTGCAGGATCCGCAGAATGTCGCGCGCGCGGTGCGTTTTGTCTTGACGCAGCCGGACGAAACGGTAGTGCCGGAGGTCATGGTCCTGCCCATGAAGGAAACCTCGTGGCCCTGACGCCCGCCATCTTCCTCGATAAGGACGGCACGATCCTGGCCGACGTGCCTTACAACGTAGCCCCGGAGCGGATGCGCTTTGCCGATGGCGCGCTCGAGGGCCTGGGCCTGCTGGCGTCGCTGCAGATTCCGCTGATCGTGGTCAGCAACCAGCCCGGCGTGGCGCTGGGCCGCTTCGAGCCGCACGCGCTGACGGCGGTGCGCATGCGGCTGCACGAGATGTTTGCCGCCGCCGGCGCATCGCTGGCGGGCTTTTACTGGTGCCCTCACCATCCCCGGGGCAGCGTGGCGCCGTATTCCGGCGTGTGCGCGTGCCGCAAGCCCCAGCCCGGGCTGCTGCTGCGGGCTGCCCGCGAGTATCGGATCGACCTGGCTCGTTCCTGGCTGATCGGCGACATTCTCGACGATGTCGAGGCAGGCAATCGCGCCGGCTGCCGGACGATACTGCTGGACGTGGGAAATGAAACCGAATGGGTGCGCGGCCCCTGGCGCACTCCGACGGCGCGCGTTCCCACTCTGGCGCATGCCGCACGCATGGTTGTGCAACGCCTGCAACGGCCGGCAGCGGAGGTGGCATGACGGCGACGAATCCCGCGTGGCGTGCCGCGCGCCGCATTCTTTGCGTACGGCTGGACAACCTTGGCGATGTGCTGATGACCACGCCGGCGATGCGCGCGCTGAAGAATCTGCCGGGACGTCCGCACCTGACCCTGCTGGCCAGCACGGCGGGCGCAGCGGCGGCGGATTTCCTGCCCGACGTGGACGATGTGCTGCGCTATGACGCCGCCTGGGTAAAGAACGACGCGCAGGGCAACGGTCAGGACGTGGACATGATAAGGCGGCTTGCCGCCGGACGCTATGACGCAGCCGTGATTTTTACGGTGTACAGCCAGAGTGCGTTGCCGGCCGCCTTGCTGTGCCATCTGGCGGGCATCCCACGGGTATTGGCGCACAGCCGCGAGAATCCGTACCGACTGGTGACAGACTGGGTCCGGGAATGCGAGCCCGAAAGCGACATCCGCCACGAGGTGCAGCGCCAGCTCGATCTGGTCGCGACGGTGGGCGCGCACAGCGCTACCACGACCATGGCCTGGCGGGTGCGGCCGGCTGACCGTGTCGGGCTGCGCGCGCGCCTGGATGCCGCGGGCGTGGCGGAGCAGGGCGGGTGGATTGCCGTGCATCCCGGCGCGAGCGCTTCGTCGCGCCGATATCCCCCCGCGCTGTTCGCACAAGCCATCGCGGCCATGCGCAACGAGGGACGGCGCATTGTGCTGTTGGGCACGGCGGCAGACCGGGGCCTGCATGGCGCACTTGCCGGGCAGCGCCGCCTGGCTCCGGGGCTGGTGGACTTGAGCGGCGAACTGAACCTGGGGGAACTCGCAGCAGCCATCGAGGCCGCCGCCGTGCTGGTATGCAACAACAGCGGGCCTGCGCATATCGCCGCGGCGCTGGGCGTGCCGGTGGTCGATCTATACGCGTTGACCAATCCGCAGCATACGCCCTGGCAAGTGCCCCATCGGGTGTTGTTTCACGACGTGCCATGCAAGTACTGCTACCGCAGTGTCTGCCCGCAGGGGCACCACGCGTGCCTGGCAAAAGTGGCGCCGGCCAGCGTGGCGGCAGCGGCGCGGGAATTGCTTGCAGGAAGCGGCGCGCCGTCGGTAAGCATGGCGCCCTGATCTACGCCGACACCAGAAGGAACCGCGATGTACACACTCGGAATCAATGCTGCCTTTCATGATTGCTCTGCCACACTGGTGCGCGACGGGGTCGTGCTTGCCGCAGCCGAGGAAGAGCGCTTTACGCGCATCAAGCATGGCAAGCGTCCGGTTCCGTTTTCTACGTGGCAGCTGCCATACCACGCCATCGACTACTGCCTGGCCGAGGCGGGAATCGTGCTGCGCGATGTGGACCATATCGTGTATGCCTTCGACCCGGCGCTGCTGCCGCAGCCGCCGCAGGAAAACGGGCATATCCTGCTGCCGCTGGAGCCGTCGCGCTCGACCGCGCGCGCGCACGAAGGTTCGCCGTGGGATCCCCTGTTCACGTCGTATGTGCTGAATGCCCCCCGGCAATTGCTGGACGGCGCGCCGCACCACCTGAAGGCGCGCTTCGATGGCCTTACGCTCGATCATATCCAGTCGCGATGGATCTTCCTGGACCACCACCTGTCGCACGAAGCCAGTGCCTTTCTGGCCGCGCCATGCGAAGAAACTGCTGTGCTGACACTGGATGGCCGAGGGGAGCGCGCCAGCACCAGTTATGGGGTGTATCGAGATGGCCGCTATACCCGGTTGAAGCAGGTCGAGCTTCCGCACTCGCTGGGACTGCTGTACGAAGACGTCACCCGATATCTGGGCTTTCTGCATTCATCGGACGAATACAAGGTGATGGCCCTGGCTTCCTTCGGGCAGCCCGAATACCTGTCGCAGCTGCGCGAAATCGTGCGCCTGGAAGACGAGGGCGGCTACCGGATAGAACCCGCGCGCCTGCACGAGCGCTTCGGCCCGCCCCGGCAGCGCGGCGCGCCCTTTGATACACACCACAAGAACCTCGCCAGTTCGCTGCAGTACGTACTGGAAGAAACCACTCTGCACATGGCCCGCTGGCTGCATGGCCAGACCGGCGCGCGGCACCTGGCGATGGCGGGCGGCGTGGCGCTCAATTGCGTAATGAACGCCCGGCTCAGCCGCGATGGCCCATTCGAGCGTGTATGGGTGCAGCCGGCGGCGGGTGACTCCGGCACGTCGCTGGGCGCCGCGCTCTATGTCGACCAGCAAAGGCGCGGCGGGCCGCGCCGCTGGGCCATGGAGCACGCCTATCTGGGCCCTGCGTACGACGACGATGAAATCGAACGTTTCCTGTACCGGTCGCGCCTGGCGTTCCGCAAGCTGGACAACGTAGCCGAAGAGGCTGCCGAGCTGCTGGCGCAGGAAAAGATCCTGGGGTGGTTCCAGGGACGCATGGAGTTCGGGCCGCGGGCGCTGGGCGCGCGTTCGATACTGGCCTCTCCGCTGGACAGCGGCATGCAGGCTCGCCTGAACGGCCTGAAAGACCGCGAGGATTTCCGGCCCGTGGCTCCGGTGGTTCTGCAGGAGCGGGCAGCGCAGTGGTTCGACGCGCGAGGCGAGAGCCCGTTATGCGCGCCCTTCATGCTGTTTGTCTACGACGTGCTGCCGCACCGCGCCGCCCGGATTCCGGCGGTGCGGCACATCGACGGCACGGCACGCGTTCAGACCATCCGGCGCGACCAGAACGAGCGCTACTACGACCTGCTCGCGGCCTTCGAAAAGCGTACAGGCGTGCCGGTGCTGGTGAACACTTCGTTCAACACACGCGGCGAGCCGGTGGTGTGCTCGCCGCGCGATGCCGTAGAGTGCTTCTGGACTTCGCCCCTGGATGCGCTGGTCATCGGCTCGTACCTGCTGGAGAAGCCGCGATGAGTCCCGGCGGGAAAAAGCTGCTCATGTCGGTTGTGGTACCCACCCGCGGGCGTCCCGAACTGTTGCGGCGCTGCCTGCGGGCGCTGGCGACCCAGGATTTTCCCGGACGCGCCTATGAGGTCATCGTCTGCGACGACGGCGCAGACCCCGGCACGCGCAGCCTGGTGCAGGGCTTTGACGCCGCCGACGGCGCCGCCCCGCGGGTCCGCTACCTGGCGGCCAGCGACACGCAGGGCCCTGCCGCTGCGCGCAACCTGGGCTGGCGTGGCGCCATGGCGGACATCATTGCCTTCACCGACGATGACACCATCCCCGCCGCAGACTGGCTATGGCAGGGGATGCTGGCAATGGAGCCGGGCGTGCATGCCGTCGCGGGCGCCATCGACATGCCGATTGCGCAGCCGCCCACCGATTATGAGCGCGATGCGGCCGGCCTGACGCGCGCGGAGTTTGTCACGGCAAACTGTTTCGTGCGGCGCGACGCGCTGCAGGCCGTGGGCGGCTTCGATACGCGCTACACCATGGCATGGCGCGAAGATTCGGACCTGTACTTCGCGTTGCTGGAGCACGGCATGACAGTGGTGCGCACGCCCCACGCGCGGGTGCTGCACCCCGTGCGCCCGGCTCCCTTCGCCGTGGGCCTGCGCATGCAGAAGAAAGTCATGTTCGACGTACTGCTGTATCGCAAATATCCGCGCCTGTACCGTGCCCGGGTGCGACGCGGCCCGCCCTGGTTCTACCTGGCGCACGCCCTGTCGCTGGCAGCCGCGATCGTGGCGATGCTGGCAGGCCATGCCGGGGCGGCGGCGATATTCGGCGCGCTCTGGCTGGCGCTGACGCTTGTATTTTTCGTGCGCCGTTTGCGTGGCGCGTCGCGCGCTCCGGCGCACGTGGCCGAGCTGGCCCTGACTTCCGCCTTTATCCCGCTGCTGTCCATCACCTGGCGGCTGATCGGGATAAGCCGTTACGGACTGCGCTTTCCATGAACATATCCTGCACTACTGGCGGCGCCACGCCGCGCATCGCGGTTTTCCGCGCGCTGCAATTGGGCGATATGCTGTGCGCCGTGCCCGCATTGCGCGCCCTGCGCCAGGCTTTTCCACAGGCGCATATCACCCTGGTGGGACTTCCCAACGCGCGCGACTTCGTCCAGCGTTTCGACCGGTACATCGATGACCTGCTGGAGTTTCCGGGAACGGCGAACTTTCCCGAACAGGCGGCCCGCGAACAGGCCTTGCCGCAGTTCTACCAGCGCGCGCATGCCATGCAATTTGACGTGGCGCTGCAGATGCATGGCAGCGGCAAACATTCCAATGACATCGTGCGCTGCCTGGGCGCGCGCCACTGGGCGGGGTTCGTGCCCACGCAGGCCGAGGCCGTTCCGGGATGCCGAATGCCATGGCCGGACCGCATGCCCGAGCCTTTGCGTTACCTGGCATTGCTGCGCTGGCTGGGCCTGGCCGCGTGGGATTCCACGCTGGAGCTGCCTGTCAGCGCCCGCGAGGCGTCGGCCGCCGCGGCGTTGTTGCGGCAGGAAGGCCTGGAGCCGCGTCGCACGGTCGTGATGCATGTGGGCGCGCGGCTGCCGTCGCGGCGCTGGCCGACCGCGCGGTTCGCGCAGGTGGCCGGCGCCATCGCGGCCCGAGGTTGGCAGATTGCCCTGACGGGCACGCCCAATGAAGCCGCGCTGGTGGGCGCCATGTGGCGCGAGTGCGGCACGCGGGCTGCGAACCTGTGCGGCCGCACCACGCTGGGCGAACTGGCCGCCCTGGTGGAACAGTGCCGTCTGGTTATCTGCAACGACACCGGCATGTCGCACGTGGCCGCGGCGATGCGCGTGCCCAGCGTCGTCGTTGCATCGGGCAGCGACGTGCGCCGCTGGGCGCCGTTGGACGGCCGGCGCCACAGCGTGCTGTCGGCCAACATGCCTTGCCGTCCGTGCAGCTACGACACCTGCCCGATAGGCCACCCTTGCGCGCTGGCCATATCGGCCGACGACGTGCTGGCGCGCGCGTGTCGACATCTTGAAGAGCCCCATCATGTCGCCTCTTGAATCGCCCCGCGGCCGGCGGCGGCTGCGCATCCTGGTCTGGCACGTACATGGCAATTATCTGTACGCGCTGACGCAGGCGCCGCACGACTTCTACGTGCCGCAAACCGAAGACGATCGTCCCGGCTACGGGGCCCTGGGCCGCAAGATCCCCTGGGGTGAGAACGTGCATGGAGTGCCGGCCTGGCAGGTCAGGAACCTGGAGTTCGACCTGGTCATTTACCAGTCGGCCCAGAACCTGGCTGACGCGCCGCTATTGCTGACGGCCGCTCAACGGCGCCTGCCGTGCGCGTACATCGAACATAACCCGCCCGCGCCTCTGCCCGCGGAGTCGATGCATCCGTTCCGGCATGAGCGCGGCCTGCTGGTGCACGTAACGCCCCATAACGCCGTCATGTGGGACAACCACGGCATCGCCCAGCGCGTCGTGGAACATGGGCTGCCCGATCCCGGCTACCTGTACCGGGGCGATCTGCCCCGGGGCATCGTGGTGGTGAACCACTTGATGCGGCGCGGACGCCGGGTGGGCGCCGACCTCTATACGCAGGCGGCCGCCCGGGTCCCGCTGGACCTGATCGGCATGGACGCCGAAGCCGCGGGCGGCCTGGGCGAAGTGCCCAACATGGAAGTCGCGGCTTTCATGGCGCGGTACCGCTGCTTTTTCAGTCCGGTGCGCTATGCCAGCCTGGGCCTGTCACTGGTAGAAGCCATGCTTTGCGGGTTGCCGGTCGTGGGTTTTGCCGCCACCGAATTGCCATGCGTCATCACCAACGGCCAGGACGGTTACGTCGATAGCCGGCCCGAACGCCTGCTCGATGTGACCCGGCAATTGATCGACGACGCGGAGCTGGCGCGCGCCTGGGGCCAGGCAGCGCGAGCGACCGCCTTGCGGCGATTTTCCATCGAGCGGTTTGTCGAGGACTGGAACCAGGTCTTCGCCACGTTGACGGAGTCATCATGAAAGACAGCACGATAAGCGCTCCGCGGGCGCTGGTAGCCGGCGGCGCGGGTTTCCTGGGATCGCACTTGTGCCGCCGCCTGCTGTCCGATGGGTGGGACGTGGTCTGCGTGGACAACTTCCAGACCGGGCGGGCAGAGAACCTGGCCGGCCTGGCCGCGCATCCGGGGCTGACCGTGCTCAGGCACGATGTGGCCGTGCCGCTGCCCGCCGATATACGGGCAGACCGGATCTATAACCTGGCTTGCCCCGCCTCGCCGGTTCACTACCAGGCCGATCCGGTTGCAACCTTGCGCACCTGCGTGCAGGGCGCCACGCAGCTGCTCGAGATGGCGGCCCGCACCGGCGCGCGCATCCTGCAGGCGTCGACCAGCGAAGTCTACGGGGACCCGCTCGAGAGTCCGCAGCGCGAGGCGTACTGGGGCCACGTCAATCCGGTGGGCCCGCGCTCTTGCTATGACGAAGGCAAGCGATGCGCGGAAACCCTGTTCACCGAGTACGGCCGCCGTGGCGTCACCGTGAAGATCGCGCGCATCTTCAATACCTATGGGCCCGGCATGGCTGCCGACGACGGCCGCGTGGTATCGAATTTCATCGTGCAGGCGCTGGCGGGCCGGCCGCTCAGCATCTACGGCGATGGCGTCCAGACGCGCTCGTTCTGTTATGTAGACGATCTGGTCGAAGGCCTGGTGCGCCTGATGGAGAGCCCGCCTGAACTCTGCCAGCCTGTCAATCTGGGCAACCCGGCTGAAATCACTGTGCTGCACATGGCGCGGCTGGTGCTGGAGCTGACGAAAAGCAGTTCGCCCCTGCAGTTCCATGAACTGCCGCAAGACGACCCGATGCAGCGTTGCCCCGATATCACCCTGGCGCGCGAGCGGCTGGACTGGAACCCCACCACATCGCTGGCGACGGGGCTGGCGCGCACGATCGAATATTTTCGCCGGCGGACGGCAGATCGCCCCACGCGCGCCGCTGCCGCCGAGGCGCAGTAAGACGAGGTAGGCTATGGACATGTCGGGCAGCGTCGTCGTGATTTCCCCCCACTTCGACGACGCCGTACTGAGTTGCGGCAATTGGCTCGCGGCATGCCCGGGAAGCACAGTGCTGACGGTGTACTCGGGGGTGCCGCCGAGCTCCACGCCGCTGACCGACTGGGATCGGCGTTGCGGCTTCCAGAGCGCCGACCAGGCGATGCTGGCACGCCACGAAGAAAACCGCGCCGCCATGGCGGTGCTCGGCGCCCGCAATCTTGACCTGGGGCTGCTGGATGAGCAGTACACCCGCCAGCAGGCCGGGCCCGGGCGGCTGACCGGCATGCTGGCCACTGCGCTCACGACACTGCAGCCTGCCGTGTTGCTGTTGCCGCTGGGGCTGTTTCATCGCGATCATCTGCGGGTGTCGGAGGCGGCGCTGACCATATGGCGGCTGTTTGAACGGCCGCTGGGAGGACGCTGGCTTGCCTACGAGGAAGCCCTGTACCGCCGCAAGCCCGGGCTAGTGCAATCCAGGCTGGCGGCGCTGCGCGCACAGCACATCGTGGCCACACCCGTGCCGGGCCCCGCGTACCGCGGCGAGCGCAAGACCCGCGCCGTGGCCGCCTATGCAAGCCAACTGGAACCGTTGGGGCTGGTGCCGGGGCAGGGCGATGACGCGGCGCCGGAGCGCTATTGGGAACTGTCGGCGGAGCAAGCAGGGAAATGATGCCGCCGCGCCTGTCCATTGTGGTGCTGACGTATAACCGACGCAGCGAATTGTTGCGCACCCTGGACCGGCTCGGGAGCCTGCCCGCACAGTACCCGGTGGTGGTGGTGGACAATGCCAGCGCCGACGGCACGGCCGCCGCGGTGCGACGCCGCTTCCCCGACATCACGCTGGTGCAGGCCCCGGACAACCTGGGCGCCGCCGGTCGCAACCTGGGCGTTCGCCAAGTCCAGACTGACTACGTTGCGTTCTGCGACGACGACACCTGCTGGGAACCGGGCGCCCTGGAGGCCGCCATCCGCATACTCGATGCCACGCCCGAGATCGGCATACTGAATGCCCGCGTCCTGGTGGGCGACGCCGCCAAGCCCGACCCGGCCTGCAGCGCCATGCAGGAAAGCCCCTTGCCGGAACAGCCGGGCGTCGGTCCCTGCCTGATGGGCTTCATGGCCGGCGCCTGCGTCATGCGCACCGAGGTGTTCCGCGCTGTGGGGGGGTACTGGCCGCCACTGCTGATTGGCGGCGAGGAATCCCTGCTGGCGCTGGATGCGCTCGAGCGCGGCTGGCGCATTGTCTACGCCCCTGCAGTATGTACGCGGCATTGGCCATCGTCCGCGCGCGACGCGACGTTGCGCCGCCGGCTGCTGGCGCGCAACGCGATATGGACTGCCTGGCTGCGCCTGCCTGCGGCGATGGCCTGGCGCGCCACCTTGCGCGAGTTCCGCCTGCAACCGACCGCACGCCAGCGCTGGCGGCTCGCGCGGGATATAGGCAGGGGGCTGAGGTCTGTACTCGCGCGGCGGCGCGTGGTGTCGGGCCGGGTACAGGAATTGCTTGCCTGTACGCAGCGCCACAACCATTAGCAGGAGACCATGATGGCATTGATCGTTGCAGCGCGGTTCCAGACCTTTGACCAGGCCGAGGTGGCCGCGCAACGGCTGTTCGAGGCCGGCTATCGCGATGAGGACATGCACACGTTCTACGTAGGGATCGCGGGCGAGCACGGCATTTATCCCGTAGGTGGAGACCGTCGGGCGGACCCCGACGCCCGCGGTGCGTCCGTGGGCGCCATGCTGGGCGCGGCCGGGCTGGGCATTCTGTTTGCGTTGGTATGCGCGGCGGTGGCGTGGCAGTTCCAGCCGTCCGCCATCGCGGTGGCGGCGGCCGGCGGGGTGGGCGCCTATATCGGCGCGCTGGGTGGAGCCTTGTGGGTGTCCGGCCGAGGGCGACGCCGCCATCCGGCCGCCCCCAGGCAGCATCCCGAAGTGCGCCAGGCGGGTGTACTGCTGGCCCTTCACGTGCAGCCGGACCAGGAAGCCCGCGCGGCGGCGTTGCTGCGCGAAGCCGGAGGCGCCGACGTGGAGCGGGCCAACGGACGGTGGATGAACGGCAAATGGCAGGACTTCAACCCGCTGGAGCCGCCTCAACGCGAGCCTGTCAGTGTTGGACGGCCCCAGGCGCCCTCGGGCACGCCGCAGGTATAAACGGAGGCCCGACACCATGACCCATGCCAGTCGCAAGCGAGCAGGCAAGCGCGCACAGCCGGATACACCGGATACCCAAGCACAGCAGGGCAAAGGCGCCGATGCGGTGGCGGGCAAAGTCCTGCCCCCGAAGGGGCCGGTACAAGTGCCCACCCAGCCTTCCAAACCCGGCAAACACACGCCAGACGAGGCCGCGCAGGCCAGCGACCCTCCCCGCGACACCCGGGATGATTCGAGCTGGGCCGATGGCTCCAAGCCGAGGCCCAACGCCAAGCACGTGCGTACGCACTTGTTCTGACGGTTGCCCGGCGCTGCCGCCTCAGGCGGTCGCCGGGTACGAGTATGTCCGCAGGAAATGCCACAGGCGTCGCTCGTCGGCATTCAGGCCGCGCGGCGAGTCGGGGGCCGCGCCGCGTGGGGGCAATTCGCCGCGCACGTATGCTTGCAGAATCGCGGGATGTATATAACAACTGCGACATACCGCCGGGGTGTTGCTCAGGCGGCCGGCTACCTGCTTGACGACCTGGACCATGTTGCGCTTGGCCTCGCTTTCGCTGGCCGCCGGCAGGCGCTGCAGCAGGGCGAACGCCATCACCGAGCCTGCCCAAGTGCGGTAGTGTTTGGCCGTGAAACCGCCTCCGCCGGCCTCTTTCAAGTATGCATTGACCATTTCCGAGCTCACCGGCCGCGCCTGTCCGTCGGCGTCGCGGTAGTGAAACAGTTGCTGCCCCGGCAGATCCATGCAGCGCTTGACGGTGCGCGCCACCCGCGCGTCACTGACCGTCACATCGTGGGGCACGCCGCTCTTGCCGATGAACCGCAGGCGCAGGCGATCGCCCGCCACGGCAGTATGGCGACGCTTCAGCGTCGTCAGGCCATACGACTTGTTGGCGCGGGCATATTCGCGTGTGCCGATGCGGATAAGCGTGATTTCCAGCAAGCGCACCACGACGGCCAGCACCTTGTCCTGCGACAGCGCCCGTAACCGCATGTCGCGCTCGACCCGGCGCCGTATGCGCGGCAGCCCCGCGGCGAATTCCAGCAGCTGCCCATACTTGCTGGCATCGCGCACGGCCGTCCAGTCGGGATGATAGCGATACTGCTTGCGCCCGCGTGCATCGCGACCGGTAGCCTGCAGATGGCCATTGGCCTGGGGGCAGATCCAGACCTCGGTATATGCGGGCGGGATGGCCAACGCATCGATGCGCCTCACCACGGCCGGGTCCCTGATGACCTTGCCCTGCGTGTCCAGGTAGCGGAACTTGCCTGCGCGGGTGCGCGCGCGGGTAAAACCGGGCCGCCGGTCGTCCACATACACCAGGCCGCTTTCGGCGGGCAGCGGGAACACGGGTTGCTGCCCCCCGTTGCGGACTTCATGTACAACGGAGGTATCTATGGAAGGTTCCTTGAAAGATGTCAACGTTGCTATCCTCGCGGTGGATGGCTTTGAGCAAGTGGAACTGACGCGGCCTCGCGAGGCGCTGGCGCAGCAGGGCGCGCGCACCGCGCTCGTATCGGCCGCGCGCGAGCCCATCCTGGGCATGCATCACATCGACAAAGGAGACCGGTTCGACGTGGACCTGATCTTCAGCGAGGCCCGCGCCGCGGATTTCGATGCCGTGCTGTTGCCGGGCGGGGTCGTCAATGCCGACGAGATCCGCATGCACCCCGCCGCCCGCGATTTCGTGCGGGCCATGCAGGAGCAGGGCAAGGTCATCGCCGTCATATGCCACGGGCCGTGGCTGCTGGCGTCTGCCGATCTGCTGCGCGGCCGGACGCTGACAAGCTGGCCCTCGGTACAGGACGACCTGCGCAACGCCGGCGCGCACTGGGTTGACCAGGAGGTGGTGGTAGACGGCAATCTCGTCAGCAGTCGCAAGCCCGACGATATTCCGGCCTTCAACCGCGAAATGCTGCGGGTGATCGGGGCGCATCGTTAACTGCAGGTTCGCGGCCGAACCTATGAGCGGCGGGCTCCGCCGCCACGCTGCCGCTGGCTTTGCTGATCCTGGCCAGTACCGACCTGGGTCGCATGGCCATCCTTTTTGCTGCGGTTCTGATTGTCGCCGTGGCTTTGCTGCGATTCCCTTGGCGTATCGTCTTCGGTGGGATCCGGTTTCGAATCGGGTCGATCAGTGGGTTTCATGTTGGCTCCTTTGCCGATATGGCAGGGGTAGGGGATTCGCCGGCCTGCCATGCCCGGTGGTAATGAGGCAGGCGCGACAGCGCATAACGGGCGCTGGCCTGGCGGATCGCATTGCGCCCGCCGGAGAACACGCGGGTTTCGGTGTAGATCACCGGCCGCCCATCGGCCGCGCCGCTTCTGAACAGCCACGCATAACACTGGGTGCCTGGCTCGATGTCGTCGTCCGTAGCGTCCGACACGCCGGTGTTGGCGATTGCCACGGGCGCCGGGCTCAGCCGGCTGGCGCCCAGCGCCATGGCGCGGGCGACCGGTTCGCTGGTCAGGTTGCAGCGCTGCAGCAGCCCCTGATCCAGCCCGAGGCAGCGCATCTTGGCCTGCGGCGCATAAGTCACGAACGCACAATCGAGCAAACTGCCGGCGCCCGGCACATCCGCAAGCGTGGCGGCAATCAGGCCTGCGGTACAGGACTCTGCCGTCACCAGCGCCAGGGACTGCTCGCGCATGTAGCGGGCCACGCGTTCTATTTCATTCATGCCACACACTCCGTAGATCGACAGCGGCTTTGCAAGAGGCGTGCCCGGCCGGGCTAGCGCGGCGGCAGAGGCTCGCCGCCCACGCGGGCGCCGACAATCATTTCGGTCGCCCAGCCCAGCAATATGGTGGTGTACGCCCGTTGGGCGGCTTTATCGGTCAGCGCATGGTCGGCGCCGTCCACGATGCGATGCGTCATCGAGTGCGCGCGCACGAACGCCGACCGGTAGTTCATGATGGTCGAATGGGGAATAAACGCGTCGTGCTCGGCTTCCACAATGAGCACATCGCCGGTAAAAGCTTCACACGCGGCCAGGGCCCGGTTTTCCCCGGGGGCCACGCGGGCCCGGCGGTAGGCAGCCAGGCTTTCACGCTCCAGGGCGCCCTTGGGGCGCTCCCATTCCTCGTCGCGATACAGAGCGGGCACGTGCAACGCCAGCCAGCGCACGGGCCGCAGCGCCGACAGCAGGGCGGCAAGATAGCCGCCGTAGCTGCTGCCCACCACGGCGATGGCCGTGCGGTCGATCCACGGGTGGCTGAGCAATCGGTCATAGGCGGCCAGCACGTCGCGCAGGCTGTCGGCGCGCGATACGCGCGCGCGCTGCGTCTCGGTGGCCGCATGGCCGCGCAAGTCGAAGGTCAGGCATACACATCCCAGGCCGGCAATGCTGCGGGCGCGCACCAGGTCGAACTGCTGGCTGCCGCCCCAGCCGTGGATGAACAGCACGCCCGGCATCCGCGTGGCAGGCGCCAGGAACGTGCCCGACAGATCCTGCCCATCGACGTTGATCGTCACGGAATGGTTACTCGTGGCCATGGCGCACCACTCCCGCGGACTTTCGGATACGGCCTACGAAGGGGTCATCGTCGTCGTAGATCAGCAGGGCGTCGGCGGGCTCGCCGTTGCCTTCCCCATAGCTTTCCGTGGTCCTGGCGCGCACCCGTGTCAGGCCGGCGTCGGCGGCGAAAGCCTCTAGCGCGCAGGCTTCGCCCATGCTGGCGCCGCCGGCCCGCCACGACTGTTCCAGCACGCCATAGCGATACTGGCCCTGCGCATTGCGGCCGCCGGCCACATCGTAGTTGCGGCGCGAAGCATAGAAGCCCGGGTAGCTCAGCTCGATGGCGCGGTCATACTGCATGGCCAGTCCGATAGCGTGCCGCAGGGCGGCCGGCCAATGGCGAGCCGCCAGCACGTCCAGGTCACCGCGCACGAATATCATGTCCGAGCCGCCATAAACCGCCGCGCCCTGGTTGTCGCGGGTGAGCCGTTGCGTGCCGACATAGCTTGCGCACAGGCCGGGCAGTCTTGCCACGCCCACGCTATAAGTGTCCACGTCTTCCAGGTGTTCTTCCAGCACCAGCCCGCACTGCGCGAATTCGCTTTCGTCCAGGCTGCGTACCGCGGCGCGCAGGTCAGCCTCGTCGTGCGCGGTCAGTTGCCCGCGTCCCGCGGTGGCATGCACGGGCTTGATGCGCACCGGGCCGTCGCGCAGCAGCAGGGCGCCCGCACGCAATGCGTCCTGGCAAGAAAAAACGGTATAGCCCTGCAGCACACAGCCGCGCAGCCGCTCGCCGAGCCTGGCCTGCCACCCGGGCGGCGGCGCGGCATGAGCGCGCTCCAGCACAGGGTGCGAGATGGCCTTGGTGGCGACGAACTCATAAGGCACCACTCCGCCATACAGGTCGGCCTCGTTCCCGATGCCCAGCCGCTCGGCCGCCGGCGCGCCAAGCGTCATCGCGGGCACATAGTAGATTCGCTCGCGGCCGGGGCGCGCGTCGCCGCCGGGTTCGTAGTCCAGGACGCACGGGCATCCCAGCACGGTTGCCAGCTTGCCCGCCAGGGCGCGATGACTGGCGATGTCGTGGGCGCTCGCGCCCAGGCGGCGCGGATAGGGCACGACCAGCGCGGGGGGAGCCGCGGAACCGTTGGCTTTCAGCTTGGACATAGTAATGGCGCTGTAGGCGGGTGTCCGCCCTGTACGCATGCCGCGTGCCCAAGCTAGCGCAGATCCCGCAGAATCTTGGCTAATCCGTTGATTTTAAGGAATATTTCGGACGCTACCCCGTGGTTGGCCGGGTGCGGGGTCACTGGTAACAACACGTCAACGCCGTTCCGGCGGGGCCACTGTAAGGTATTATTCAGCCTCTTTGAATTCAGCTAGTTGTAAGAATGGCTGAAACAGCGTCTTTACTACCTTATTTACCTCGGAGATTGCATGCTTGAGTTCCTGCAAACCCTCAGCTGGGCCGCCGTGTTCCAGATTATTCTTATCGACATCCTGCTGGGCGGCGACAACGCTGTAGTCATTGCACTGGCATGCCGCAATCTGCCGGCCAAGCAGCGCATGCAGGGCATTCTATGGGGCACCGCCGGCGCCATTGGCTTGCGCGTCGTACTGATTGCCTTCGCGCTCACCCTGTTGACGATTCCCTACCTGAAGATCGTAGGCGCCTTGCTGCTGCTGTGGGTCGGCGTCAAACTGCTGATCCCCGAAGAGGACGCGCACGGCAACATCCAGGGCGGCGCGTCGGTATGGGCAGCCGTCAAGACCATTATCGTAGCGGACTTCGTCATGAGCCTGGACAACGTGATCGCCATCGCGGGCGCGGCGCAGATGGCCGACCCCTCGCACCAGATCGGACTGGTGATCTTCGGCCTGGTGGTCAGCGTGCCCATCATCATCTGGGGCAGCACGCTGGTGCTCAAGCTCATCGACCGCTACCCGCTGGTCGTGACATTCGGCGCGGGCCTGCTGGGCTGGATTGCCGGCGGCATGCTGGTTACCGATGTGGTCGTGGTCGAGCAGTTTGGCGAGATCTCGGGCGCCACCAAGCTCGCCGCCGAGGTCGTGGGTGCGCTCTTTGTGGTGGGCCTGGGCCGCTGGATCGCGGCGCGCAAGCGGGCCGCCGCGCCCGCCGCCCAGGCGGCGCGCCAGGACGCCTGAGCCTGACACGTCGCGCCCGTGCGGGCGCGACGGCTCTCCGCCCGCACGGGCCGCGCAGCGCATAACGTGTTGCGCGGCCCGTTTCTTTTTCGCCAGAGCCTGCCAAACCCGCCACACCCCGCATCTGCCATGATGCGCGGGGCGGCAGTTTGTCCTGCCGCTGCAGCGGGCTTTATCATGGCAACGGCCTTCCCATTGCGGAAGGCCGCGTCGTCGCGGCCCGCGCTTGCAGTGCCGCTTGTTGTGGAGGTCCCCCATTTGACCCGGCCAGCACCCTATACCAGACCCTTGGGCATGTTCATCGAATCGGCGTTGCCACGCGCCTGGTCCGCCGTGCCCTGGGCAAGGAATGCGTGCTGCATCTTCATCCTGCTGCTGGCGATGTTGGTGGGCGGCGCCGCCCATGCCGCGCAGGCAGCCGACACGTCTTCCACGCAGGCGCCGACCGCCACCGACACATCCGAACTGACGCCCGCCCGCCTGGCGGATCTGCTGGAAGATCCCGCCGCGCGTCAACGGCTGGTTGAACAATTGCGCGATGCCGCGCCGGCGGCAGGGGACGAGGCGTCGCAGCAAACGGCGAGCGCGCCCTCATTGCCGGGCCGCCTGGCGCAAAGCGCCCAGGCCTTCCTGGCCGGCATGGCCACCCACGCGGGCCGCGCCGTAGACGAATTGACGTCGTTGAGCAGCGGCGGCATGACGCCCCAGCAACGTCAAGAGCTTTCGAGCGCGCTGCTGGGGGTCGCCCTGGTGGCTGCGGTAACCCTGGTGGCATTCTGGCTGCTGCGCGCCATCGCCGCGCATGCGTATGCGCGCATCGACCGCTGGCTCGCGCGCCAGCCTCATACAACGGCCGGCGCCCCACGAGGCGCGGTGCTGGCGGTGATGTTGCGCCGCGCCGGCGCAATGACCGGCGCCCTGGTCATAGACCTGGCCATCGTGCTGGCGGCCGGGCTCGCGGGCTACCTAGCGGGGCTTTACGGCACCTCGCCGCGGGGAGACATCAGCGCCGCGCAGGTGATGTTCGTGCGGGCCTATATCGCCGTGGAATTCGCCAAGGCGCTGATCCGCGGCGTGTTCGCCACGCGGTATCCCATGTTGCGCCTGTTCACGATGGAAGACGATCTGGCGCGCTACTGGAACAGCCGGCTGGGCCGCATCGCCACGGCCATCGGCTACGGCCTGCTGCTCGCCGAACCGCTGGCCAAGGCCTTGCTGACTGAGTCTATCGGCGAACTGCTGGGCCTGATCATCATGCTCGCGGCGTACCTGTATGCGGTGCGCACAATATGGCGCAACCGCGTGGCATTGCGGCAACGCCTGGAAAGACGCGCCGCGCAGGCCACGGCGTCGTACTTCGGCACATGGTTCCGGCTGCTGGCGCGCACCTGGCACTGGCTGGCTGTCGGCTATTTCACCGTGCTGCTGGTCGTCAGCCAGGTCGATACCGAACACGCATTGCCGTTCATGGTGCAGGCCACCATACAGTCCCTGCTGTCGCTGGGAGTGGGCGCGTTGCTGCTCGTTGTGCTGCACGGCGCGCTGTCGCGCCGCATCGTCCTGCCGCAGGACGTGCGGACCAGGCTGCCCATGCTCGAGGCCCGGGTCAACGCCTACGTGCCCGCCGCGCTGAAAGGGCTGGGCGTACTTATCCGCATCGTTGTCGCGCTGTTCGTTCTGGACGCGTGGCGGGTGTTCGACCTGTCGAGCTGGCTGGTGTCGGATGCCGGCGCGACGGCTGTGCGCACCGTTGTCAATGTGGCCATCATCCTGCTGATCGCCGCCGTTGCCTGGACGCTGATCGCCAGCATCATCGAACACAGGCTCAGCCTCAGCGAGGGTTCGGGCACGCCCACCGCCCGCGAGCGCACGCTGCTGGCGCTGTTCCGCAATGCCGCCCTGATCGTCATCGTGACCCTGACAGTGCTGGTGGTGCTGTCGCAGATCGGCGTCGACATCGCGCCGCTGATCGCCGGGGCAGGGGTCGTGGGCCTGGCAATCGGCTTCGGTTCGCAGAAGCTGGTGCAAGACATCATCACAGGCGTGTTCATCCAGCTTGAAAACGGCATGAACCAGAACGACGTGGTGCAAGTGGCCGGCATCTTCGGCACGGTGGAAAAGATCACCATACGCTCGGTGGGCATACGCACGCTGGACGGCGGCTATCACCTGATTCCCTTCTCGTCTGTCGATGTCGTGTCCAACCACATGCGCGACTTCTCGTACCATCTGGGCGAGTACACCATCGCGCACCGCGAAAGCGTCGACGATGCCGTCCACCACCTGCGCCAGGCTTTCGAAGAGCTGATGCAGGACGAAGTGCTGGCGCCCGAGGTGCTTGAAGACATCAGCATTCCCGGCGTCACCGCGCTCAGCGAAAAAGGCGTGACGATACGCGTGCTGATCAAGACCACGCCCGGCATGCAATGGGCGGTGCAGCGCGGCTATAACCGGCTGGTCAAGAAACACTTCAACGCCGCGGGCATCGAACTGCCGTATCCGCACACTGTGGTTTACTTCGGCCAGGACAAGAACGGCTACGCCCCGCCGGCCAACCTGTTCCTGCAGACCGACCGCCCGGACGAACACGGCAACGCCCGGGCCGCCGGCCAGACGCGACGCCGGCTTTCAAGAGAAACCGGCGCCGGCGGCGAAGACGTCCTGGGTAATGAGCTGGACCGGGTCAGCGAAGACGAAGACGACGCACCCGCTGCGCCACGGCCAGTCGCCTGACCGCGGCTGGGGTTGCGCCAGATCGCAAGGGCCGGCCGCGCCTTTGCGCCACGACGCGGCCGGCCGGTGTACGCTGGCGGTTTATCGTCGGCCCTATGCCAGGTACTGCCATGTCATCTTCATCTTGCCCGTCTTTCCTGACGCGCCGCCGCCTGCTGGGCGGGCTGGCGCTGGCGCCTGCACTGGCGCCAGCGCTGGCGCGGTCGCAACCCGCGGCGGCGCGGGTCCAGGTATGGAAGTCTCCCACCTGCGGCTGCTGCACCGACTGGATCGCCCATCTGCACGAGTATGGTTTCCAGGTCCAGGTCGAAGATGTCCCCGACACCGGGCCCATACGCCGGAAACTGGGCATGCCCGCCGAGTACGCGTCATGCCATAGCGCGCGAGTACAGGGCTATGCGCTGGAAGGGCATGTGCCGGCCAGCGACATCCAGCGGCTCTTGCGCGAGCAGCCCGCGGCGATCGGCCTGGCCGTGCCCGGCATGCCGCTGGGTTCGCCCGGGATGGACGGGCCCGAATACCAGGGGCGCAAGCATCCTTACGAGGTGCTGCTGGTGCGCCGCTGGGGCCTGACCCGGGTGTTCCAGGCCTACACCTGACCCTGGCCCCCGGCCGGCAATACGGCGCGTGCGCGCCGGGCGCATGGCAGCTCAGCGCTGCAGCGGCGGCGTGCCGCCCGCGCCCAGGTCCCAGTAAAGGCCGGTCATCAACCCCAGGGCCTCGCGCAGCAGCTCGGGCGGCAGGTGTTCGTTGGGCGCGTGCTGCGAGCATCCGGGGTACGAATGCGGCACCCAGATGGTGCGCAGGCCCAGAACGTCGGTGAAAATATCGTTGGGCAGCGACCCGCCCAGGTTGGGCAGTATGGCCACTTTCTTTCCGCTGGTGGCTTCCAGTGACGCGACCGCCCAGCGTACCCAGGGGTCGTCCGGGTCAATGCGCGTGGCATGGAACATGGTTTCGCGGGTGGTCTGAATCTTCACCATGGGAAAGCCCTGGCGGTCCAGGTGGCGGCGCAGCGCCGGCAGCAGCTGAGCCGGATCTACGCCCACCACGAAACGCAATTGGCAACGCGCCCAGGCCCGCGCCGGGATCGCATTCACGGGCGTGTCCGGATTGCCCGTCTTGTATGCCAGCACTTCGAACGAGCACCAGCCGAATACGCGTTCGGCCGGCGACAACCCGGGCTCGCCCCAGTCGGGCTCGATCTGCGGACCATCGGCGCCGCCGTCCACCTGGCAATCGGCCAGCGCGCGGCGCACGGCGTCGGGCAACCCGGCCGGCACCCATTCGGGCACGCGTATCTGCCCGCAGGGCGATACCAGCGTCGAGATCGCGTGCGCAAGCTGGATACCGGGGTTGGAGATCAGCCCGCCCCAGTTGCCGGAATGATGGGCGCCCTGGCGCGCCTCGATGCTCAGGTCAAAATTCAGGCTGCCGCGCGCGCCCAGAAACACCGTAGGGCGCGCGGCGCTCAGGCGCGGCCCGTCCGAGGCGATCAGCAAGTCGGCGGCAAAGCGTTCTTTATGTTGCGCGCACAGCTCGCGCAGGCCCATCGAACCGGTTTCCTCGCCCATTTCTATCAGGTACTTGACGTTGAAACCCAGCTTGCCGCGCGCCTGCAGCACCAGGCGCAAGGCTTCCATGTTGATGCTGTGCTGCCCCTTGTTGTCGGCGATTCCGCGGCCGTACCAGCGCCCGTCGCGTTCGGCCAGTTCCCAGGGCGACAGACCATCATGCCATTCGCGGTCCAGGCCGCGGATCACATCGCCATGGCCGTAGCCGAACACGGTGGGCAGCGCCGGGTCTTCAATGCGTTCGGCATACAGGAACGGTGCACGGGCCTGTGGATGCGTCAGGGTGGCGCACGCAAAACCCATGGCCTCGAAGGCCGGCCGCATTTCTGCTTCCAGGTACGACGCGAGCACGTCGGCGCGCTCCGGGTTCTGGCTCTCGGTCGGGATCGCCAGGCGGCGCGCGAGCAGGGCCCGGAAAGCGCCTGAATCAAAACACTGTTCGGCATTGGCGAGAGCTTGGGCACGACTCATGGCTGGGCGCTTCCTTGGGTAGGCGGTGAATAGAGATGGCATGCCACCAGCGAGCGGTCCTGGGGCGCCAGGTTGGGGCGCTGCTGCCGGCACTGGGGCATGGCATGCTTGCAGCGTGGATGGAAAGGGCAGCCGGGCGGCGGATTGATGGGGTCGGGAAAGGCCAGCCCCAGTCCGGTGTCCGGAATGCCCAGCCCGGGCTCGGGTGTCAGCACCGAGGCCAGCAACGCTTGCGTGTAGGGGTGGCGCGGCTGGCGGAACAGCTCGGCGGCCGGCGCCGATTCGACCACGCGGCCCAGGTACATTACCGACACGTGCGTGGCGATATGCTCGACCACCGCAAGGTTATGGCTGATGAAGACATAGGTCAGGTTGAACTCTTCGCGCAATGCCATCAGCAGGTTCATGATCTGCGCCTGCACCGACACGTCCAGCGCCGACGTGGGTTCGTCGCAGATGACGATTTCGGGGTTCATTACCAGCGCGCGCGCAATCGCCACGCGTTGCCGTTGGCCGCCCGACAGCTGGCCCGGCGTATTGCCCGCCAGCCGCGCAGGCAAGCCCACGCGCTCCAGCATCTCGATGGCCTTGCGGCGGCGGGGATCGGGAATGCCGTGCACCTCGAGCGGCAGCGACACAATCGACGCGATATCGCGGCGGGGGTTCAATGACGAATACGGATCCTGGAAAACCGGTTGCACGCGTCGCGCCACGCCACGGCGCGACATGGCGCGTATGTCCCGGCCTTCGATACTGATCTCGCCGCTTGTCGGCGGAATCAGCCCCAGCAGCAGGCGCGCCAGGGTGGATTTCCCGCAACCCGATTCGCCCACGATGCCAAGCACGCCGCCGCGCGGCACGGCAAGGTCTACGTCGTTGACCGCGTGCAGCGTGCGGCGGGGCTGAAACATGCCGGTCTTGACTTCGAAGCTGCGGCTCACGCCCCGGGCCTGTAGCAGCGCGTCCATCAGGCGGCCTCCAGAATGCAGCGCCATTCGCGCCCCGTGGGTGCATGTTGCACAGGCACCTCGTGCCGGCATTGCTCCTGGGCATGCGGGCAACGCTCGCGGAAAGCGCAGCCGCGCAGTTCGCCGGCAAGCGCCGGCACCACCCCGGGAATCGTGCCCAGGGGAGTGCCCGGCTGCGTGCGCCCCGGCACCGGAATACAGGCCAACAGGCCCTCGGTATAGGGGTGGCGGGGCGCTGCGAACAATTCGGCCACCGGCGCCTGTTCCACAATCTGCCCGGCGTACATCACCGCCACCTGGCGGGCAATCCGAGCCACCACGCCCAGGTCATGCGTGATCAACACCATGGCGATGCCCAGCTCGGCCTGCAGGTCGGCCAGCAGGCGCAGGATCTGTGCCTGGATGGTGACGTCCAGCGCCGTGCTGGGTTCGTCTGCGATCAGCAGTTCGGGACCGCACATCAACGCCATGGCGATCATCACGCGCTGCCGCAGGCCGCCGGACAATTGGTGAGGGTACTGCCCCAGCCGTTGCCCTGCCGAGGCGATGCCGACTTTCTCCAGCAGCTCGACGGCGCGCTCGCGCGCCTGCGCGGCGCTGGCGCGCCGGTGATGCCGGTAATGCTCGGATAACTGCTCCCCGATGGTGTAGGCGGGGTTCAGGGCAGTCATGGGTTCCTGGAAGATCATCGCCATCTTGTTGCCGCGCAGCGCATTGACGCGCCGCCTGCTGGCTTGCGCAAGGTCTTCGCCCAGCACTGCCAGCCGGGACGTGCTGCGGCGCGCGGCGCGCGGCAAAAGCCCCATGATGGCCAGCGAAGTCATGGATTTTCCGCAACCCGATTCGCCCACCAGGCACAGCGTCTCGCCGCGGCGCACCTGGAACGACACTCCCCGCACCGCATGCACCGCTGCGCGCGGGGTATCGATGTCGACCCGCAGGTCTTCCACATCCAGCACGATATCGTCAGCGCTCATGGGTCAGGCCCTGTCGTCCGGAGTCAGCCACTGGTGCAGGCCGTCGCCGGCCAGGTTGATGGCGAATATCAGCAGCGCCAGCGCACTGCCGGGTATGGCAATAAGCCAGAACGAAAAGAACATATACGCCTTGGCCTCGGAAATCATCAGCCCCCACGAGGGCAGGGGAGGCTGCACGCCCAGCCCAAGGAAAGACAGCGCGGCCTCGAGCAGGATGGCGCTGGCCGCCTCCAGCGTGGCGATCACGATCAGATGGGGCACCACATTGGGCAGCACCTCGCCGCGCACGATGCGCCAGGTCGAGGCGCCGGCGGCCTGGGCGGCCGATACATATTCCAGCGACCGCACCTGCTGGGTGGCGCTGCGCATGACCACGGCATAGCGGTCCCATTTGAGCAGGCCCAGCACCAGAATGACCACCCACAGCGAGCCTCCCACAATGGCCACGGTGGCCAGCGCCACCAGGATCACCGGCATCGACAGCCGCGTGGTGATCAGGAACGACACCACCATGTCGATGCGCCCGCCGAAATAGCCGGCCGCCATGCCCAGCGCCGTGCCGATCAGGCCCGAGATCAGCGCCACGCTTGCGCCGATCAAGAGCGATATGCGCGCGCCGTACAACAGGCGTGACAGATAATCGCGGCCCAGCTGGTCGGTGCCCAGCGGGTGCAGCCAGCTGCCTTTGTCGTACCAGACGGGGGGCACGGTGCGGTGGGCCAGGTCCTGGTAGTAGGGGTCATGAGGGGCCAGCCAGGGGGCGAAAAGCGCGGCCAGCACGATCAGCGCCAGAATCAGTCCGCCGGTGAGCAATGCCTGGTTGTGCCATAGCCGCCGCCACGTCAGGCGTGCCGGGGCGGCCGCGGGCGCATCCGGTGCGGGTGCGCCGGCAAGCACGGGGGGTAACGGCGTGGCCATGGTCACGCCACCCTGATCCGCGGGTCCAGCCAGGCATTGGCGACGTCGGCCGCCAGGGTCAGCAGCACATACAGCACCGACAGCAACAACACGATCAACTGCATGACGGGATAGTCTTTATAAGTAATGCTCTGGTAGGCCAGGTAGCCCAGGCCATCCAGCGCGAAGATGGTCTCGATGACGACCGACCCGCCCAGCAGGTAGCCCAGCTGCACGGCCGCCAGCGCCACCACCGGCACGATGGCGTTGCGCAGGGCATGCTTGAAGATCACGGTGCCCGCCGGCAGCCCCTTGGCGCGGGCCGTGCGGATGTAGTCGGCGCCCAGCACCTCTATCATTCCGGCGCGGATCAGCCGCATGAAGGCCGGCGCCACGTAATAGCCCAGCGCAATGGCCGGCATCACGAAATGCTGCCAGGTGCCGCTGCCGGACACCGGCAGCACTCTCCAGGTGATCGAAAACAGCATGATCAGCAAGAGCGCGAAGAAAAAGTTGGGCAGGGCCTGGCCCAGCACTGCCACCGCCAGGCACAGGCGGTCGGCCAGGCTGCCCTTGTACAGAGCGGCCAGCACCCCCAGCGGAATCGAGATGGACAGGGCCACGCCCAATGCCGCCAGGCCCAGCCACAGCGTGGTCTTTAGCTTGGAAAAGATCAAGGGGCCCGCGTCGGTCTTGAAATACACCGAGGTGCCGAACCGGCCGTTCAGAATGTTCCACAGCCAGTCCGCATACTGCACGACAATGGGCCGGTCCAGCCCATATGTCTTGCGTATCATCTCGATGTCCGCTTCGCGGGCGCCTTCGCCGGCCAGCGCCATGGCCGGGTCGCCGGACAGATGCAACAGCAGAAAGGCCAGGATCGAGACGGTCAGCGCCACCAGTACAGCCAGGCCCAGGCGCCGGAGCACGAACGCAAGCATCACCTTCCTCCCGGCCGCGCGAGATCAGTTCCAGCCCATGTCCCAGAAGCGCACCAGTTCGTCCGGGTACGCCTTGAACTCCACGTCCTTGCTGGCCACGTAGTACACCGGCAGCGACCACAACGGGGCGGCGTACGCGCGCTCGGCAATCAGGGTCAGCGCCTTCTTGTAGGTGGCGTTGCGCTGCGCGCTGTCGATGGTGCGGTCGCCCTTGTCCAGCAGGTCGCGCACTTCGGCGTCGCGGGTGATGTCGTCGTTGCCGAACGCGAAGTACACCGGCGTCGAAGCCGATACGTCGTTCACCAGGTTCGAGCCCCAGGTCTGGTGGGTAAGCGACGCCTTGCCGGCGCGTATCATGTCGCGCATGGCCGCATACTGCAGGAAGTTGAGCTTGGCGCGTATGCCCACCGCCTGCAGATAGTTGATGATGGCCTCGGTCTGGTTGCGTTCGCGATAGGCCACGATGTCGATGTCAAAGCCATCGGGATGGCCCGCCTCGGCCAGCAGCTTCTTGGCAAGCGCCGGGTCGTACTTGTATACCGGCGCCCCGTCATCGGTGCAGCCTTCCTGCGACGGCGTGCAGATGGTGTTCAGGATCTCGGATCCTTCACCCACAATATTCTTGACGATGGCTTCCCGGTCGATGGCATGCAGGATGGCCTTGCGCACGCGTTCGTCCTTGAGCTGGGGGGCCGGCGTATTGTCCAGGATGTTCATCTGCATGAACACGATGCGCATGGTGTTGCCGCTCTTGACCTGCAGGTGGGGCAGCGTCTTCAACTGCTCCGCCTGGTCCTTGGGCACGTGCATGATGAAGTCCTGGCCTCCCGATATCACCTCGGCCATCTGGGTCTGGCGGTCGGGAATGAAGCGGATCACCACCTTGCCGATCTTCGGCTGCGCCTTGGGCGAATCCTTGAAATAGTCTTTGTTGGCTTCCAGGGTGATCGACTTGCCGGGCACGTACTCGGTGACCTTGTATGGCCCGCTGCCCACCGGCTTGGCGTTCATGCCCTGCGGGCCGACCTCGGCGTAGTACTTGGCGGGATGGATGGCCACCGTCGTCGACAGGTATTCCTTGGCGGCCGGGAAGGGCTCTTTGGTGGTCAGGCGCACCTTGTACTTGTCCAGTTTCTCGACCTTGTCGATCCAGCGCACATTCTGCTGCGTGGTGGCCTTGTTCTTGGGATCGGCCACGAAGTTCAGGGTGTAGACCACCGAATCCGCGTCGAACTCCTCGCCATTGTGGAACTTGACGCCTTCGCGCAGTTCGAACTCCAGCGTCTTGTCGTCGACCTGCTTCCAGCTCTTGGCCAGCTGGCCCTTGTATTCGTTGGTCAGGGGGTCGCGATACAGCAGCGTGTCCCAGACGTTGGCGGCGATGATCACCCCGATGCGCACGTTATTGAAGTACGGGTCCACGCTTTCCGGCGCCTGGTCGTACGCCATGCGCAGCGTGTCATCCTGTTTGCCGGCCCAGGCGGGGTGGGCGGCCAGGGCGGCGCCGGCCAGCAGCAGGGCGGCGGCGGGCAAACGAAAAAAACGTGGTGCAACGAAACTGACGCGACGTTCAGCCATGGCAGGCTCCTGTAAACCGTATGGACGAATAAGCGGAATACTGCGTTGCTGCGTGAATCGTTCCCGGGCCCGTCGGTGCCGCTAGCCCGGGCGCGGGTCTGGCGCCTGCTATGGCGGATGCGCGCGGGGCGGCAACGGCGGCACGCGCGAGTTTGCGCGCAAGCCGGGTGGGCAGGCCACAGGCGTCATAACGTTGCGCCCAGGGTCCGACACAGAACGGGCGCGGGCCGCGAGCGCCGGGCATGGGCGGCGCCGGCCGGGCCGACCGCATGGCCTGCATCAGCGGATATCAGGGCGGAGTCGCTGCACATTTGTATACCAACGTATAGAGTGCTGCGGCAACTATAAAGCACCCGACATGCGGACATGCATGGGGAATACCCTGGATGCCGCCCAAAACCCGCCCTGCTCCTGAGGCGCCGCCTCGCCCGCGCACAAATGCGGATGGCAATTGCCGGTGCCTGGGCGCTTGCGTATCATGCGTGCTTGCCCTCCCATTGGTATACCAAAGGACCAACATGCAAGACGCTTTGATGCAGCAGGCGATCCGCTACGCGCAAGAACACGAAACCGGTTGGGACCGCGAGGTCGATGGCGTGTGGGGCGTGCACCAGCAAGACCCTCCGCCCTGGAACCGGTTGTTGGGGCCCGTGCACGGCCGCGGCCCGGTAACGGGCCTGGTAGTGGTGGACGGATGCACCGTGGCGTCCTGGGGCGAGCCGCGCCGCGCCGACCTGACCTTCAGCGTGGCCAAGATGTATCTGGCCCTGGTTGCGGGCGTGGCGCACGATCGGGGCCTGCTGCCCGACGTGGACGAGCCGGTGCGCGCGCGCGTGCCCGGCATCGGTTTCGACAGCGGCCGCAATGCGCGCATCACGTGGCGGCACCTGCTGCAGCAGACCAGCGAATGGGAAGGCGAACGGTTTGGCGTGCCCGACCAGGTCGACCGCTATCGCGCAGTCACCTTCGGCGAACCGCCGCAAGGCAAGAAGGGCGACGCGCGCCCGCTGCAAGAACCGGGCAGCTACTGGGAATACAACGACGTACGCATCAACCAGCTGTCGTACGCGTTGCTGCACCTGTTTCGCAAGCCGTTGCCCGAAGTTTTCCGCGAAGCCATCATGCAGCCCCTGGGCGCCAGCGACGACTGGCACTGGGCCTGCTACGACAATGCCTGGGTCGACATCGACGGCCAACTGATGCCATCCGTTCCGGGCGGATCGCATTGGGGCGGCGGCATGTCCATCAGTGCAGAAGACCAGGCGCTTATCGGGCGCATGCTGCTCGACGACGGGCGTGCCAACAACCGCCAGATCATCTCCGCGGATTGGCTGCGCGCCATGCGCACCCCCTGCAGCCTGGCGCCATACTATGGCTTTCTGATCTGGCTCAACCAGGACCGGCGCATCTTTCCCAGCGTCAGCGAATCCAGCTTCTTCGGCATCGGCGCCGGCAGCTCCTTCACCTGGGTCGAGCCCGAGCGGCGCATGGTGGTCATCGTGCGGTGGCTCGATTCCGCGTACGCCGACACCTTGTTCGGCAAAATCCAGGCCGCCGTGGACGCTTGAACGGGCTGTGCGGCGGCGCTTGATCGCCATCAAGCGTCGCCGCAGCAGGGCGCACTACCCTGGGCCGCAGGCGGGGCTTCCGCCCGCCACTTTCCAAGAGCGTCCCTAATGTATCAACACATCCTGCTTCCCATCGACGGTTCCGAACTTTCCCAGATCGGCCTGGCGCGCGGCATAGAACTCGCCCAGGCGCTGCGCGCCAAGGTCACGATCATGACGGTCATCGAGCCGCTGCACCTGTCGGCTTCGGAAGGCGTACAGCTTCCCGGCGTGCACCAGCAACTGCGGCAGCAATCTCGCGCCCGCGCGCAGGCCTGGCTCGATGCCGCGGCAGAGCGGGCCCGGCAGGCGGGGGTCGACTGCGCCACGCACGTCCACGAAGAAAGCCAGCCCTATGTGGCCATCGTCGACTATGCCGCCAACGCGGGCTGCGACCTCATCGCAATGTGTTCGCACGGCCGCAGCGGCATGGCCGCCATGGTGCTGGGCAGCCAGACACAGAAGGTGCTGGCCAAGTCCAAGCTGCCCGTGCTGGTGTATCGCTAGCCCATCGGCGCAGCCGCCACGGCCCGGAGCGGTCTGCCCGCGCCGGGTTTGCGCCGCGATACGGGCAAACCCTAGTCCAGACTGGATATAATCAACAGTTCGGCCTTTTGCGGGCCATCTGTTGATTCTTCCTTCGCGCGCCTAGGCGTACTCCTCACATGAAAAAACTCACTGCTGTCTTCCTGGTTTGCGCCACGTCGCTGCTCGCGGCTTGCGGCCAGGGCGAAGATACGGCGCCGCAAGCCGGCGCGCCGGCCCCCGCCCAGAAAATCGTCGTGGGCCTGGATGACAACTTCCCGCCCATGGGATTTCGCGACGAAAACAACCAGATCGTCGGTTTCGATATCGACATGGCTCGCGAAGCCATGCGCCGCCTGGACATGGAAGTCGAATTCAAGCCCATCGACTGGAGCGCCAAAGAAGCCGAGCTCAACGGCAAACGTGTCGATGTGCTCTGGAACGGCCTGACCATCACCGAAGAACGCAAGAAAAACATCGCGTTCACGGCTCCGTACATGGCCAACCACCAGATCATCGTGGTGGCGGCCGACTCGCCGGTGCAGACCAAGGCCGACCTGGCCGGCCGCGTGGTGGGCGCACAAGACGGCAGCAGCGCCATTGACGCCATCAATAAAGACCAGGCCGTGGCCGCCAGCCTGAAAGAACTGAAAATGTTCGGCGACAACGTCACGGCCCTGATGGACCTGTCGGCCGGCCGGCTCGACGCGGTCGTGCTCGATGAGGTCGTGGGCCGTTATCTGGCCGGCAAGCGGGCAGGGCAGTACCGCGTGCTGGAAGAAAACTTCGGCACCGAAGACTACGGCGTGGGGCTGCGCAAAGAAGACACCGAGCTCCTGGCCAAGATCGACCAGACGCTCGACGCCATGAAGAAAGACGGCACCGCCGCCCGCATCGCCCAACAGTGGTTCGGCGCCAACATCATTAAATAAGCCCGTCCGGGGGCATGCGCCCCCCGGCCCGGCCGACCGGATCGCCGCATGGACTACGTCATCTCCCTGCTGGGGCCGATGGCACAGGGGGCCAAGACCACCCTGACGCTGTTTTTCGTGACACTGGCGCTGGCGCTGCCCCTGGGGCTGCTGCTGGCGCTGGCGCGCATTTCCCATTGGCGGCTGCTCAGCCAGCTCGTCAACGCATACATCTGGCTCATGCGCGGCACCCCGCTCATGCTGCAGATGCTGTTCATCTATTTTGCCTTGCCCTTCGTGCCGGTGGTCGGGGTGCGCCTGCCTGACTTCCCGGCGGCGGTGGTGGCCTTTGCCCTGAACTACGCTGCCTATTTCGCCGAGATCTTCCGCGCGGGCATCCAGTCCATCGACCGCGGCCAGTATGAAGGCAGCAAGGTGCTGGGCATGACCTATCTGCAGACGCTGCGGCGCGTGGTCCTGCCGCAGATGGTGCAGCGCGTGCTGCCGCCGCTCAGCAACGAAACCATCACCCTGGTCAAAGACACGTCGCTCATCTACGTGCTGGCGCTCAACGATATCCTGCGCACCGCGCGCGGCATTGTGCAGCGCGATTTCACGACGACGCCGTTCCTGGTGGCGGCGGCCTTCTATCTGATCATGACGCTGTTGCTGACCTGGCTGTTCCAGCACATGGAAAAACGCTATGCCAAGTACGACCAATAGCGCTGGGGCCGACGCGGCCGAGCGCGCCATCATGATTGAAGCGCGCGGCATCGGCAAGTCGTTCGGGCACGTCAAAGTGCTGGACGACGTGTCGCTGACGCTGCGCAAGGGCGAGGTGGTGGCGGTGATCGGGCCGTCGGGCTCGGGCAAGAGCACCTTCCTGCGCTGCCTGATCCACCTGGAAACCATCGACGAGGGCAGCATCCACGTCGAAGGCGAGCCGCTGGCCACTGCCGTATCAGGCGGGCCCAGCGTGTATGCGCGCGACGCCGACCTGCGGCGCATCTGCCGCAAGATGGGCATGGTGTTTCAGTCGTTCAACCTGTTTCCCCACATGACGGTGCTGCAGAACATCATCGAGGCGCCTGTCACGGTGCAGGGCGTGCCCCGAGATGTCGCCATACCCAAGGCCGAGGAGCTGTTGCGCAAGGTGGGGCTGTTGAACAAGCGCGACAACTATCCTTCGCGCCTGTCCGGCGGCCAGAAACAGCGAGTCGCCATCGCCCGGGCGCTGGCGCTCGAACCCCGGATCATGCTGTTTGACGAGCCCACCTCGGCGCTCGATCCCGAGCTCACCGGCGAAGTGCTGCGCACCATGCGGCAGCTTGCCGATGAACACATGACCATGCTGGTCGTCACCCACGAAATGGGGTTTGCACGCGAAGCGGCGCATCGCGTGGTGTTCATGGACGAAGGCCGCATACTCGAAGCTGCGCCCGCACGGGCCTTTTTCCAGGCTCCGCAACATCCCCGGGCGCGCCAGTTCCTGGGGCAGATGCTGTAGCCGCGTGGTTACACTCGAAGCAAGCACTCATAAAATAAAACAGTATTTCTTCGCCATCTGACTACCTTAACAATGTTGCGCCGGCTGAAATAATTCGCGCGCGTGTGTGGGGTACACAGAGGAGAAGAGCATGCGACCATACCATCGCAGGATAGGCGCTTGGCTGCTGTGCGGCGCCATGGCTTTGCTGGCTGGCTGCGCCGCGCCGGGCAGCAAGAAAGCCACCATTGATATGCCGGGGCTGACACAACCGGTTGAAATATTGCGCGACAAGTACGGCGTTTCGCACATCTATGCGCAGAACCAGCACGATCTGTTCTTTGCCCAGGGTTTCAGCGCCGCACGCGACCGCATGTGGCAGCTGGACCTGTGGCGCCGGCAGGGCGAAGGCAAGATGGCCGAACAATTCGGGCCCCGGTTCATCGAACAAGACCGCGCAGCGCGGCTTTTCCTGTACCGTGGCGACCTGCAGGCCGAGTTCTCCAGTTACCACCCCGAAGGGCAGGCCATCCTGACGGCGTTCGCGCAAGGCATCAACGCCTACGTAGACTGGGTCAAGGCCAACCCCGAGCACATGCCGCCCGAGTTCACGCTAACCGGCACCGAGCCCGGCTACTGGAGCCCGCAGACCTCGTTGATCCGAATCTATGGCCTGACGCGCAACCTGGCCAGCGAGGTGAAGCTGGCGCGTCAGGTGGCCGCGCTGGGCCTGAACACCGTACAGGACCTGAACGTGTACGAACCGCCCCTGGCGCTGCAGATGCCCGCGGGGCTGAATGTCAATGACATCACCGAGGCGGTGCTGGCCGATTACAACCTGGCGCGCAAGGGTCAGGCGTTCGTCGCGGCCGATTTTCCGCGCAGCCCGCTGGCCGAAGCAGAACGCGCCGAACTGGCGCGGCGCCTGTCGGCCGACAGGGTCGCCGTGCTGGACGCCGAACCGGACGCCATGGCGGCTCGCTACGAAAGCAATAACTGGGTGATCGCGGGGCAGCGCACCGCAACGGGCCGCCCCATCCTGGCCGGCGACCCGCACCGCAGCATCGCCATGCCGTCGCTGCGCTACATGGTGCACCTGAACGCACCGGGGTGGAATGTCATCGGGGCGGGCGAGCCGGCGCTGCCGGGCGTGTCCATGGGCCACAACGACCGCATCGCCTTCGGCCTGACGATTTTTTCGTTCGCCGACGAAGAAGACCTGTATGTCTACGACACCAACCCGGCCAACCCGGACCAGTATCGCTATCGCGGCGGATGGGAAACCATGCGCACCGTGGACGAGACCATTCCGGTACGCGGCCAGCCGGCGGCGGTGCGGCAGCTGAAGTTCACGCGGCACGGGCCTGTCATCCACACAGACCCGGCGCGCAACAAGGCCTACGCACTGCGCGCGGCATATCTGGAGTTTCCGGGCACGGCGGCCTACCTGGCCAGCCTGCGCCTGAACCAGGCGCAGAACTGGCAGGAATTCGTGGCTGGCATGGAGAAGCACTACACGCCCAGCGAGAACATGGTGTACGCCGACGTAGACGGCAATATCGGCTGGTTCGGCGGCAGTATCGCGCCGTTGCGCAACCGGCCCGACTGGTCGGGGCTGCTGCCCGTGCCGGGGCATGGGGATTTCGAATGGAACGGCTTCTTGCCCACCAGCTCGCTGCCCAAGGCGTTCAACCCGCCCGAGGGCTATATCGCCACGGCCAATGAGTACAACCTGCCGTACGACTATCCGTATAAAGACATGGCGGCGCGCACGTGGTCAGAACCCTACCGCGCACTGCGTATCCGTGAAGTGCTGGCCGACCGCAGCGGGCTGGACCTGGAAGCCTCGCAGCAGCTGCAGTACGACAACCTGTCTATTCCGGCGCGCACGCTGGCCGGGTATGCGAAGGGCCTGAACTCGACCGATCCGCTGGTGGGCGAGGCGCTGCGTCTGCTGAAAGACTGGGACTACCGCACCGAGATCGATTCCGAAGCGGCTACGGTGTATGAGTTCTGGCTGCCCGAGGTCATCAAGCGCGTATCCGACCTGTACGTTCCGCCGCAGGGGCGGGCGGTGTTCGGCGAGCTGTCTACCCGCAAGGCGCTCGACAAACTGGCCACGCCCGATGCCGCCTTCGGCCCGCGACCCGACCAAGGAAGGGATGCGCTGCTGCTGGCCGCCCTGGCCGATGGCATGCGCAACCTGACGGCAACACTGGGCACCGATTCGAAACAATGGGAGTGGGGCCGTCTGCATCACATCCAGTTCGAACACGGCCTGGCGGGGCTGTTGCCCCCGGCAACGGCCAAGGCGTATGGCACGCCGCGCTATCCGGTCAGCGGCGACAATGACACGGTGCATCGCGCCACCTTCCGCAAGTCGGATTTCCGGCAGATCAGCGGCGCATCGTATCGGCAGGTTATCGACGTGGGAGCGTGGGACAACTCGCGCATGCAGAACACCCCGGGCCAGTCGGCCGATCCGCGCAGCCCGCACTATCGCGACCTGCTCGAAGGCTGGGCCACCGGTAAATATATCCCCATGGCCTTCAGCCGCGAAAAAGTAGAAAGCGAACGCAGCGACACGCTGGTGCTGCAACCGCGGTAAGCCGCGGCAAGCTGCACGGTGCGCGGTAAGCAAGTTGCACGGTGTCTGACACCTTCGGAGTCAGACACCCACACCCGTTCCACGACCCCCGCTGATCGGTGTCTGACTCCCGCAGGGTGGCAGACACCCCACACCCAACCGCGGTAAGCCGCGGCAAGCTGCACGGTGCGCGGTAAGCAAGTTGCACGGTGTCTGACACCTTCGGAGTCAGACACCCACACCCGTTCCACGCCCGCCGCTGATCGGTGTCTGACTCCCACAGGGTGTCAGACACCCCACAACCGCCGATGGCCGTGCCAGACACCGCCCCGGCACAAGCCTTGCGTCCACCAACCCTTTAGCGCCCGCGCCGGCGGCGCAATAAGGAGACACGCATGCCACACAGCAATAACCCCACCCCCGACCACCCCCGCGGGCGCCACGTCTCGCCCCTTTCAGAAGGCGCGCAGGTGCCGCATAGCGACCTGGGTCCGGCCGAAGGCAACAATGGCGTGGGGGCCGCGCCCGATGCCCGCAACGAGCACGAACTTTCCGGAGATCGTGAGCGCGCCCAAGAGCAGGGGAGTTCCCCGGCGCCCGCAGATACCGGCCGCCGGCAAGACAGCTCCAGCAGCCCGCCGGGCCTGGCAGCCCCGCAAACCCCGCATCCGGGCACGCATGGCAGCGGCACGGGGGCCGAGGCAGAGCCGTACGAAGCCGGCGCCGAAAGCGGCAACTATGAAGGCGAGGGTTTCAACCGGGGGTATGGCGTCGCGCCAGGTGCGCGACAGGATCGCAGCGACGGCTACCGGGATGCGCGCCACGGAAAATTCGGTGACGTGCAGGACGATGAAGACTTATATGGAGAAGGCCCCCCCCGCGCATCCGAAGACTAGCGCGGGGCGCAGACCACGCCAGGCCTAGCGGGACTGCATGGCCTCTTTGATTTTCTTGTCGGTGTTGTACTGGCTGAGCGCGTAGACGGCCCATATCGCCGCGGGAATCCAGCCGATCAGTGTGATCTGCAGAATCAGGCACACAATGCCGGCAATGGGCCGGCCAATGGTGAAAAAGCCCAGCCAGGGCAGAAGCAGGGCAATCAACAGTCGCATAGGGACGAGCTTCCTGTAATCGACAAAAAGGTGCGTTAGTGTACAGCGGCGCGTCATGGCCGCGACATGCCGGCCAGGCGGACACACCGCCCGCAAACGTAACGTTTGTTTGAATAAAACCCCCCATAAGCTTGCGTATTTCACACAACGATACTAAAACCGTTGTAACTGTCACTGAGTCTTGCGACGTAAGTCGTCGGGGCAGTGACTGGGGGCAGACCCGCGCTAGTTGCAGGCTGGCCTGTGCGTCGACATTTTGCCGGAGCGCTTCCATGCAAGCACCGATGGCGCCGACTGTTGGGCTACGCGGCACGACGTTGTCTGCCGCATGGCCGCACGGCGGGCCGTTCAGGCGCGTTGCGGCGGCGCGGGCGCGCCGGGGGTAGGCCACCTGCCCGGCGCAGCCTCGCCCACGCGGGGCAGCCGGCAGGGCTCCACCGAACTTCCGGCGCGAAGGGGGCGGGGCGTGGTCGCTAAGCTGAAGGCCTGGGCCAGAATCACCGCAATCGCACTGGCAGCCGTGCTGATGCTGCTTCTGGGACTGCGCATTTATGCCATCCAACAGGGGCCACCGCTTGCGCCATGGCATACCTACGTGCCCGACGAACTGCGCGCGGCGGAGTTGGACCTGACGTCCTGGCAGCAATACCTTGCCCACGAACAGCGCCTGTTCGCGCTGGTGCGCCAGCATGTCAGCGCCGGGCTCGACGCGCACGACCAGGTCGACAGCAACCGCTATTTCGAAGGCGCAGGCGTCAATCCCAACCATTTCCCGCGCGACTGGAACCGTTCGTATGTCATGACGCCCGATGGCGAGCCGGCGGGGGCTGTGGTGATGCTGCATGGCCTGACGGATTCGCCATACAGCTTGCGGCATATCGCAGCGCATTACCGGGCCGTGGGCTATGTGGTGGTGGTCATCCGGCTGCCCGGCCACGGCACCGTTCCCGCATCCCTGACCGACACTCACTGGGAAGACTGGGCCGCCGCCACCCGCCTGGCGGTGCGGGAGGCCCGCCGCCAGGCGCCTGCGCCCCGGCCGCTGCACATCGTGGGATTTTCCAATGGCGGCGCGCTGGCGCTGATGTACGCGTTGGATGCCCTGGACGACGACGCGCTGGCGCGGCCCGACAGGCTGGTGCTGATTTCTCCCATGATCGGCATCACCCGCTTTGCGCGGTTCGCCGGCCTGGCCGGGCTGCCCGCGCTGCTGCCGGCGTTTGCCAAGGCCGCCTGGCTGAGCGTCGTGCCGGAATTCAATCCGTTCAAGTACAACTCGTTTCCCATCAATGCGGCGCGGCAATCCTATGAGCTGACACGCGAGCTGCAAAGCGAACTGGCGGCCAGGCAGCGCGACGGCAGCCTGGAAAGGCTTGCTCCCATCATCACCTTTCACTCGGTGCTGGACTTTACGGTGAGCACGCGCGCGTTGATCAATGCGCTTTACGCGCGCCTGCCCGCCAATGGCAGCGAGCTGGTGCTGTTCGACCTGAACCGCGCCACCAAGCTGAGGCCATTATTCCGCCGGGGCATGGAATGGGCGATTGCCGGCACGCTGCCGGGCGGCCAGCGCAATTACCGGCTGACCCTGATCACCAACGAGAATGAATCGTCCAGCCGCATGATCGAGCGGGTGACGCAGGCCGGCGCGGCCGGCTTTACCGACCGGCCGCTGGATCTGCACTATCCGCGCGAGATCTACTCGCTGTCGCACGTGGCGCTGCCGTTTCCCACCAGCGACACGCTGTACGGGCAGCACCCCGACAACATTGAAGAATACGGCGTCAGCCTGGGGGCCATGTCGATACGCGGCGAGGTGGGCGCGTTCGTGATCGGCATGGACACGCTGGCGCGCCTGACATCCAACCCCTTCTACAGCTATCTGCTGGAGCGAGTAGACCAAGCAATACCCAGATGAAGCGCCATGGCGGTCCGTGCGCCGGACAGGGCGGGCGCGGTCCGCTGCGGGAACCTTTTGAGCCGAGGTGAACAATGGAACACAGCACCGAGAAGAAACTGGGCCTGATGGCCCTGACCGCCATGGTGGTGGGCTCGATGATAGGCGCGGGCATATTTTCCTTGCCGCGCACCTTCGGCGGGGCGACGGGCGTTATCGGAGCCATCATTGCCTGGGCCATCGCCGGATCAGGAATGTACACGCTGGCCAGGGTCTTCCAGACGCTCGCCGAACGCAAGCCCCGCCTGGATGCCGGGGTGTTCGCCTATGCCAAGGCCGGCTTCGGCGACTACCTGGGATTCCTGTCCGCCTTCGGCTACTGGATAGGCAGCTGCATCGGCAACGTGTCGTACTGGGTGCTGATCAAGTCCACGCTGGGCGCATTTTTTCCGATATTCGGCGACGGCAACACCGTGATCGCGATCGCAACGGCATCCGCGGGAATCTGGCTGTTTCACTTCCTGATCCTGCGGGGCGTGCAACAGGCGGCGTTCATCAACGCAGTGGTCACGGTGGCCAAGGTCATACCCATTCTGCTGTTCATCGTCGTGCTGTTCGTTGCATTCAAGCTTGATCTGTTCCGCGCCAACCTCTGGGGCGTGCAGGCGCCGGATGGCCCCAGCCTGTTCGAGCAGGTACGCCTGACCATGCTCGTGACGGTATTTGTCTTCCTTGGCATCGAAGGCGCAAGCGTCTATTCCCGCTATGCCTCGCAACGCTCGCATGTAGGGGTGGCGACGCTGATCGGCTTCGTGTCGGCGCTGTTCCTGATGGTGCTGGTGTCGCTATTGCCCTACGCCGTGATGGAACAGGCCGATATCGCGGCGCTGCGGCAGCCGTCCATGGCGGGCGTGCTCGCCGCGGTGGTGGGGCCGTGGGGCGCCGTGTTCATCAGCGCGGGCCTGCTCATTTCAGTGCTGGGGGCGTACCTGGCCTGGTCGCTGATCTGCGCGGAAGTCCTGCATGCGGCGTCGAACAATGATGACATGCCGCGGATTTTTGCCCGCGAGAACAAAAACGGCGTGCCGTCGGCGGCCTTGTGGCTGACCAACATCATCGTGCAGTTATTCGTCATCAGCACCTACTGGTCCACGGACGCCTTCGCGCTGATGTTGAGCCTGACCAGCGCCATGTCGCTGATTCCGTACTTCCTGGTGGCGGGCTACGGCTTCATGCTGGCCCGGCGGGGCGAGACCTATGAGGACGGCAAGGCGCGGCAGCGCGACCTGGTGATTGCCGCTATCGCGGCGCTTTACACGGCCTTCATGGTTTACGCGGGCGGCATGAAGTTCGTGTTGTTGTCGGCGCTGCTGTATGCGCCGGGCTCGGTGCTGTATTACTGGGCGCGCCGGGAACAACGACGGCGTCTGTTCACCCGCTTTGAACTACTCGTCTTTGTTGCGGCATGGGCGGGCTGCATAGCCGCCATTGTCGGACTCGTGCGCGGATGGATCGCGATTTAACCTGCAGGAGCTGATCATGGCAGACCATTCAGAATTTGGCGTTCATTCCGAAGTCGGACAATTGCGCAAGGTGATGGTGTGCGCGCCGGGCCGCGCGCACCAGCGGCTGACCCCTTCCAATTGTGATGCGCTGTTGTTCGACGATGTGATGTGGGTAGACAACGCAAAGCGCGACCATTTCGACTTCATGACGAAAATGCGCGACCGCGGCGTCGAAGTCCTGGAAATGCACAATCTGCTGGCCGAAACGGTGGCGTTACCCGAGGCCCGCAAGTGGATACTGGACAACCAGGTGGTGGCCAACCAGGTCGGGTTGGAGCTGCTTGATGAAATACGCGCCTACCTGGACGAACTGCCGCCGCGGCAGCTTGCCGAAACCCTGATAGGCGGCCTGTCTACCGAAGAGTTTCCCGAGTCGATCGGCGGGCAGCGGCTGGAACTGATCAGGGAAGCCGCCGGCGTCACCGAGTATCTGCTGCCGCCGCTGCCCAACACGCTGTATACGCGCGACACCACCTGCTGGATCTATGGGGGCGTCACGCTCAACGCGCTGTACTGGCCGGCGCGCCACGAAGAAACCATTCTGACCTCGGCCATCTACAAGTTCCACCCCGACTTTGCCGGCAAGGTCAACGTATGGTGGGGCGACCCCACACGGGATCACGGCCTGGCCACCCTGGAAGGCGGTGACGTCATGCCCATCGGCAACCGCACCGTGCTGATCGGCATGAGCGAACGCACCTCGCGGCAGGCGATAAGCCAGCTTGCGGCCGCGCTCTTCGAGCGCGACGCCGCCGACCGTGTCATTGTGGCCGCCATGCCCAAGCTGCGCGCGGCCATGCATCTGGATACAGTGCTGACATTCGCGGACCGCGACTGCCTGCTGGTGTACCCGGACATCGTCAACGGAATCAAGGCGTTTTCATACCGGCCCGGCGACCGCCCGGGCCAGCTCGATCTGCGCAAGGAAGAAGGGACGCTGCCGGAAGTGATCGGCCAGGCCCTGGGCGTGCCCCGGATGCGCGTGGTGGAAACCGGCGGCAACGCCTACATGCGCGAGCGCACGCAGTGGGACAGCGGGGCCAACCTTGTGTGCATTGCCCCCGGGGTGGTACTGGCGTACGACCGCAACGTCTACACCAATACGCAGTTGCGCAAGGCGGGCATCGAGGTGGTTACGTTCGTGGGCGCCGAGCTCGGACGAGGGCGGGGCGGCGGTCACTGCATGACTTGCCCGATCGTGCGCGAGCCCGCGGATTGAGCGCGCTGGCAGGGTGGATGCGCGATTGCCCGGGCCAGGCCCGGGCTTGCGGGACGGTTGCGGCGCGCGGCGATCCGGTCAAGAATAAACAGTCATACGCAACACGAGCCCGCGTTATGCTGACCCGCCGCCGCCTTCTTGCCGGGGCGCCCGCCCTGATCCTGGCCACACAATTGCCGCGCGCCCGCGCAGCGACGTCCGCGCGCCCCGCCATGCAGACCCGCGCTATCCCGGCCACGGGGCAGCAAGTACCCGTCATCGGCATGGGCACCGCCGACAGCTTCAATGTAGGCAGCGAAGCATCGGAGCGGGCGCCGATTCGAGAGGTACTGCAGCGGTTCTTCAGCGGCGGCGGTACCCTGATCGATACCGCCCCCAGCTACGGGCGGGCGGAAACAGTGCTGGGCGACCTGCTGGCCGAGCTCGGATTGCGCGAACGCGCGTTCATTTGCACCAAGATCGGCGCGACGGGCCGCGATGCCGGGCTGGCGCAGTTCGAGCAATCGTTGCAGCGCCTGAAAACCACACACATCGAGCTGCTGCAGGTGCACAACCTGATCGACTGGCGCACGCAACTTGCCCTGATCAACGAACTCAAGGCGCAGGGCAGGGTACGCTACTCGGGCCTGACGCATTACCACGAAGGCGGGCATGACGAGCTCGCCGCGGCAGTGCAAGAGGGCAAGCCCGATTTTCTGCAGATCAACTATTCGGTGATTTCCACGGCAGCCGAATCCCGCTTGTTCCCGATGGCCCAGCAGATGGGGGTGGCGGTGCTGGTCAACCGCGCATTCGACGACGGACGCCTGTTCCGGCAGGTCGCCGGCAAGCCCCTGCCGCCGTGGGCGGCCGCGGCGGGGATCACGTCGTGGGCGCAGGCGTTCCTGCGGTTTGCGCTCAGCCATCCGGCCGTCACCGCAGTCATTCCGGCCACCAGCCGGCCGGATCGGCAAAGCGACAACCTGCTCGCGGGCCACGGGCCCATCCTGACGCCGCAACAGCGCCAATCGCTGCAGTCGCTGTTTTTGTAAATGCGCAAGGTGCCTGGCGAGTATCCCGCACCATCGGACGTGCCTTCATCAGGGCGGTGTCTTCGGAGTCAGACACCCAGGCCGTCGCGGACGCCGGGGCCGTGCGGAGCTCAGCTAGGATTGATGCACCGGGCGGTGGCACGGTGTCTGACTCCGAAGGTGTCAGACACCCTTGAGCAGCCGCACGCCTCGCGGACGCCGGGCCGTGCGGAACTCAGTTGGGATTGATGCGCGTGATTTTCGAGCCTTCCAGCCCCACGCCCGCCATCAGGCCTTTCTGGCCGAACGGAATGGCATACACGTCTTGCGTGAGCGTCGTGCTGGTCAGGCTGGCGGCAATGCCCTTGTCCACGACGACCACGGACGGGCCGGCGCCGATGGACCAGCCGTCGCTGCGGTCAAGGTATTGCAGTGCCTGCTCGTTCATGAAGAACAGGGCGTAGCCGAACGTCTGGATGCCTGCCTGCAGGCCGAATGACACGGCGCCGAGGTTGTAGTAACCCTGTACGGCGCCATTCTTGATCAGCGCGCCTTCGCCGCCTTCGCCGCCGATCAGCATGCCCGCCTTCACGATCTTGGGAAACACCAGTACGGCCGTGGCCTTCTCGGCCAGCGTGCGGGCCTTGGGTTCTTGCTGGGTCAGTTCTTTCAAGGCCTGTGTGGCATCGCGCGAAATCTCGGCGGCCGTGGCCGCCGTCGCGGCTGGCATCCAGGCGGTTGCGGCGCCGCCGAGCAGCGTTGCGGCCAATAGCGCGGACCGCGCCAGCATACCGATACTCTTGTTCTGCATTGTTGTCTCCGGAAGATGCGCGGACTGGCGCGCGAAAGTCCCGGTGAGTATCGGTAGTCGCAGGGCGGTTGTCAATTATCACTTCCCATCCGGCCGGCTCCTGATCCGTCGGCGCGCGTCTAAGTGGGCGCCTGTGCGACCTGTGGCGTCAACCATGCCGCGCAGCCGGCGGGAACGGCGCCGCCGCTGACATACATGGCACCCGCGCCATACAGCGACAGGCGCTGGCCGAGCGGCACACCATGCAATACCCACACGCCGCCGCCCGCATCGGCCCAGATTATCGCTGCGCCCGTGTCGTCAAGCGCCGTAAAAAGCCCGGCTGCCGCGGCGCCGGGGCGCAACACCACAACCGTCGCATCGGCAGGCGCCTTGCGCAGCGGCACCAGGTTGAACACTGCCGCCGTCACTACGGCCGCGGCAAGCAGCAGGGCCATACCATGGCCGCCACCTTGCCCGCCGCCGGGCGGATCGGCGCGGCGCCGCAACCACAGCCCGGCAAACAGCGGGAGCAGTCCGAAGACCAACAGCCAGCCCAGATCCCAGGGCAGGGGGTTTGGAACGTCCATGCGGATCCGGTGTATGCCGGCAAGCCAGTGAGACAGTACGGCGTCCACGACATGCCATATGCCGAATCCGACCAGAAACGCGGCCAGCAGCCTCCGGCGGGATGGCGGCCCCGCGCGCCGCGCGCGGTACAACACCCATAGCCCGGCCATGGCCACGACATACATCAGCACATGGAAGATGCCGTCTGCCATGACCTGCACGCGCAGATCCCCCAAAGGGCCGGCCTGGTATGCCGACAGCAGATGGTGCCACTGCAGGACCTGGTGCAGCAGGATGCCATCAAAGAAGCCGCCCATGCCGAAGCCCAACAGGTAACCGCCCCAGGCGGGGCTGCGCCGCGCGGCGGTGTCATGGCCCTGGGCTGGCTCTTTCATGGCTCGCGCGGGCCCGACCGCGTCGGCAGCACGGCCGGCGTGTCGTCGGCAGGCCTGGACACCCCGTCTTCGGCAGCCGGCTCGGGGTTGGGATTGCCGTCGTACTGGCCGGATTTGCGACGGTCGGGCGGCGCGTCATCCTTGCGGTGGTCGCGCTTGTTGGCATCGCTGATACCTTGCTGCACGCGATGTGCAATATCGGTCTGGCTTTCGGTGGATGGTTCAACGCCGTGGTCGCTATCAGCGGCATCGGGACGATCTGGGGGGCGGGTGGGGCTCATGCGGGGTTCCTCATGCAAAGGCGAACGGAAATTCATATTCGGGCAAACGCGACGGCATTCCCGACCACCCGGGAATGCCGCCAGGCCGTTCGTCCTCAGGTGGCTTCGCGGGCCAGGCAATCCCGCAGCCATTGCTGGATGACGGCCGTGTGGCGCGCCTCGGCCGTCAAGGCATCGGTGAATCGCGCCGCCATGTCGTCGTGCCCCTGCTGCTGGGCCAGGTCGACCAGCAATTCCCACGACGCATGGTCCGTGAGTTCCGCGGTCAGCAGCGCCTCCAGGCACTGCGGCACAGAGGTGCGCGGGTCGGTGATCACCTGGATGAGCCCCATGGCCGCCACGCCGCTGACATCTGCCCCCGGGGTCTGGGCGGTAGGATCGGCGCCCAGGCTTTCAATCACTTCGGCCAGCATATGGAAGTGAGCCTCTTCCTCGTTGCGGATCGCCATCAGGTCCACACGCAATTGCGTCATGCGCTCGTCCAGATCGTCTTGCACCTTGACTAACGCCGCCTCATACAGGCGGGTGCCCGACCGTTCGTAGGCCAGGCGCTGGCCCAGCTTGTCGATCAGCACCTCGGGGTTGTTGCCGGTGATTTTGCTGGCGGCCGTGGTCACGAGGCCCTTGCCGGTTCCCGGAATCGGCACCGAGCCCACGCGGTCGGCCTCACGGGCGTATGCGACGCGTTCGGCAAGCGCCGCTTCGGGCCCGCCGGGCGCAGGGCCTTGCTGGGCCGCGAACTTGACTTGCGTGGGCCCCTGTAGCGGCGCCATCTGCATGCCGGTGCGATTCATGCCAGTTTTCACAGTGTTTTCCATAACGTCCTCGATCAGGGTCGGTTGCCGGGGCGATTGAGCTCGGTGCCCGGAGTCCATTGATAGCCCGCCGATACGATGCTGCTGGGCGAGCCTGCGGCGTTCAGGGTGCGGCGCATCTCGATCGAGGCCTCGCTTTCCTGGTCCGCCGGCACGTAGGCGGTGCCATTGGTGCGCAGCGATACTTCATTGGCCAGCACGGTGCGGATGAAGTCGCGCTGCGGCGCGAAACTCAGCGTAGCGGGGATCACCGTGCCCAGTACTTCCTCCGGGTCGCGCCGTTCATGCTGTTTGAACAGCGATTTCACCACCGCCAGGTGGCCCAGCTCGTAGTCCAGGAAACGTTCCCAGATCGCCTTGATCCTGGGGTTGGTTTCCTGCTCCACACAGCTGTAGTACGTATAGACCTCGGTCGCCTCGTGGATCAGCAGCTTTTCCAGTAAGGATTCTTCGGGGTCTTGCAATGAGCCGTACTGCGTCACATGCTGCTCTTCGACCGACGCGATTTCTGCGTACAGCCGTCGCGCCAACGGGTCGGCAAACAGGGGCCCGATGTTCATGTAGTAGTCGTGAGTCTGGTATTCGGCCGCGGTGATCAGCGTGGCGTGCATCTTGGTCAGCAGGCTGGCCTGCTCGCGCTGATAGCTGCGCCTGACATCGTCTTCCGGCGCGCGGTGCTCGTCGACCGTGGGGCGGCCCGGCACGATATCGGTGTACCCCTGCAGGATGTTGTTGGCGTCCTTGCCTTCCAGGCGGTCCAGCATGGCGCTGTAGCGATACAGGTGGTCAAAATCTTCAAGCAGCCCGAAGCGATAGCCCTGCGCCTGGTAGGGGTCGGGCTCGGCCTGGGCGACGGCCGCCGTCACCTCGATGGCGACCTGCTCGTACGCAATGGTGGTTTCCAGGGGCGAATGATCGGCGGAAAGCAGCCAGTTGATCATGGTGGCCTGATGCTGCTCCACGCGTCGCAGCTGGGCCAGCGGCACGCGCAGCGGGCCATTGAAGCGCGCGGCAATGTGTTTGAGCCGCAACGCATCGGTTTCCAGCCCGTTGAGCAGAATGATGCGGATACGGGTAAACGCGTCATCGTCCAATTTGCTGATCGGCTTGCCGACCATGTCGCGCCAGGTAAAGCGCTGGCGGTCCAGCGGCACGCCGGCGTTGTCCCAAAGGTTGTTGATAGTGCCCATAGGTGGCCTCCCGAAAAGCCGCTTGGCAAGCAATCCCCGTTCCTGCGGCCAACGGGAAGGTACGCGCGCGGCTTGATGTCGCATGCCGACGCCACGACGCGGCCGGCATGACGATTGCTGCGTTTGCGGCAGCCATCCGCCGCAGCGTGGCGACCCCCACGCAAGCGGCCGAACTCTCACACACAGGAGCCGCTATGGGCGAGACCAACTGGCCGGACAACGCCACTTTTGACGCAGACGCATCCGGCGTCGCGTCACGCAACGGGTGGATCAATGATGCGCCGGCCCACGCCAGGCGCGAAAAAGGTGCGAATGTAACGCCCGGCGGCCGCATCGTGTCAGGGATGGCAGGCCTGCTTCTGTTGGCATGGGGATCGCGGCATCGCGGCGCCGGCGCCACATTGGCCACCGCCACCGCGCTGGGCCTGTTCTGCCGCGCCGCCACGGGACATAGCCTGGTCAAGCGCGCCGTGCAGTCTTCGCCCTATGAACGACAGGTGGCCGGCTCGCGGGGATGGCACGCCGCCACCGTAACGGAGTACGCCGTCACCATCGGCCGGCCGCGCGATGAGCTCTACCGCTTCTGGCGCGACTTCACCAACTTGCCGGCCTTCATGAAACATGTGCGGCGCATTGACGTGCTGAGCCCGCAGCGTTCCTGCTGGACGGTGAAGGCCCCCATGGGCCGAACCGTTCAATGGATCTCGTACGTGACCGACGATCGCGAGAACGAGCGTATCGCCTGGGAATCGGAAGCCGACGCGGACGTGCCCAACGCAGGGTGGGTGGAATTTCGCGATGCGCCGGGCAACCGCGGCACCGAAGTGCGAGCCGAAATCGCCTATCAGCCCCCATACGGCCATGCGGGCCGGCTGGCCAGCCGCATGCTGCTGCCCGAGACGCCGCATAACCAGATGGCTGACGACCTCCGGCGGCTGAAACAATTGATGGAAACCGGCGAAACCACCGTGGCGCAGTCGCGCCCACAATAGGGAGATTTCAGATGCGCGCGCTTTGCTGGCAGGGCACCAACGAACTGGGCATAGAACGGATCCCCGACCCGGCGATCCTGAACCCCAGGGATATTCTGGTCAAGGTAGGCATGTCTTCCGTGTGCGGTTCCGATCTGCACCTGATCAGTGGCTACGTGCCCGCGCTCAAGCCCGGCGATGTGCTGGGCCATGAGTTCCTGGGCGAAATCGTCGACACGGGCAGCGCCGTCACGGCACTGCAGAAGGGCGACAGGGTGGTGGTGGTATCCATCCTGGCGTGCGGCGCATGCGAGCACTGCCTGCGCCAGGCATTCTCGTGCTGCGACAACACCAACGCCAAACCCCACATGACTGAACTGGCGTACGGCCATGCCTGCGCCGGCATCCTTGGGTACAGCCACGCGTTCGGCGGTTACGCCGGCAGCCATGCCGAATACATACGGGTGCCGTACGGCGAGGTCAACGCTTTCAAGATACCCGACGGCGTGCGCGACGATCAGGCCGTGTTCGTATCGGACGCCGTGCCCACGGGCTATATGGGCGCGGACCTCGCCGCCATCGAACCGGGCGACATCGTGGCCGTATGGGGCTGCGGCGGGGTGGGGCTGATGGCCATCTGCTCGGCCTACCTGATGGGCGCAGAGCGCGTGATCGCCATCGATCGCCTGCCCGAACGGCTGCGGCTGGCCAGCGCCCGTTGCAAGGCCGAAGTGATCAACTACGATGAAACCGACGTGCATGAGGCCCTGCTGGAAATGACCGGCGGCCGCGGGCCCGATCGCTGCATCGACTGTGTCGGCATGGAGGCCCATGGCGACGGCCCCCAGTACTGGTACGACTACGTCAAGCAGCAAACCTTCATGCACAACGACCGCGGCGTCGCGCTCCGCCAGGCCATACGCGCCTGCCGCAAGGGCGGCACGGTGTCGGTCATGGGCGTGTACGGCGGCTTCATGGATAAATTCCCCATGGGCGCCATCGTGAACAAGGCGTTGACGGTGCGTTCCGGCCAGCAGGCGGGGCAGCGCTATGTGCCGCAGTTATTCGAGCACATCCGCGAAGGCCGGCTCGATCCGTCGTTCTTGCTGACGCACCCCATGTCGCTGGACCAGGGCGCCGAAGGCTATGCCATGTTCAAGCACAAGCAGGATAACTGCCTGCGGGCGGTCTTCATGCCGGAGATGATCGCCGTCGGGTGAAACGTGGCGCGCCTGCCCGGCGGGCGGCCGCCACGTACGCTGCCGCCCTACACCACGGGCGGCGCCAGGCCTTCGGTTTGCAATGCGCGCTGTACGGCGGGCCGGGCCAGCACGCGCTGCAGGTAGGGCCCGATATGCGGCAAGTCGCGCGCCGGCCGGGGAAACCCGCGCGTCCAGCGGCACAGCATCATCACGTAAGGGTCCAGCACGGAGTATTGCTCACCCAGGAACCAGGGGCCTTCGACGCCCGCCAGGTGGTTGTCGATCTGGTCCAGCAGACCGTTGATCTTCGTTTCGGCATGCGCCTTGACCTGCGCCGCGCCTTCGGTGTTGCCGGCTTGGACCCACCGCTCGGGATAGAAGTAGAGCAGGGCAGTGGCCTGCACCGTGTTCGTGCACCACATCAGCCATTTGTAGCATTGCGCGCGCGCGTCCGTGCCCAGGGCCGGCGCAAGGCGGGCATCCGGATAGCGGTCGGCCAGATGCAGGCAGATTGCGGCCGATTCGTAGAGCACGAGATCGCCATCGGCCAGCACGGGTATCAGCCCATTGGGGTTCAGCCCCAGGTAATCGGGCGCCTTGTGCGCATTGCGCGCCCGGTCTACCAGCGATAGCTCGAATGGCTGCCCGATTTCTTCAAGCAGACAGTGTGGCGCCATGCTGGCGTTGCCGGGATAGTAATAGAGCTTCATCTGGCCAGGGTCTCCGGGAAAGGGGCAGGGGGGCCGTGCGCAGCTTGGCGCGCCGCCCGCTGGACGTGTTTGTAGCAGACTTTCCGGCCCCGCGAAACGCTCACCCGGACCGGTCGCGCAGTTCGGGCACGCCTTGCTCGCTGGCGCAATGCGCGCAGCAGAACATGCGTCCTTCACGCTCCAGGCCATGGCCGATAATGCGCACGTCGCAATGCTCGCACACCGGCGCTACCGTGCGGATCGCGCACTCGAAACTATCGAACGTGTAAGTTTTTCCGGATATTCTGATTTCGAAACTCTTGTCGTATTCGTTGCCGCAGGAATCACACTTTGCCATCTTGGCCTCCTTGATCGCAGATTGGCGGGGGGTTGCGCGGCCAGCCCCGCAATTCACGGGCCCGCGAAGGGCGCGATACGATGGGCGGGCACCGTTCTTGCTGCCGGCAGGCGACCCGCCGCCGGCGCCGCCAGAAAGGAGACTGCCTCGTGCCCCTGATCGTCGAACCACGCTATGTACTTACGGTGCATCCGCTGCATGCCTTGTTCCTGGCCGGCATGCTGCCCTTGTTTCTGGGCGCAACCCTGGCGGATCTTGCCTATGCCAATACTTTCCAGATCCAGTGGAACAACTTTGCCTCATGGCTGCTGGCCGGGGCCCTGGTGTTCGCAGGCGTGGCGCTGGCCTTTGCGATTGCCGGGCTGTTCATGGCCAGCCAACGCGCACGCGGCATCGTTCCGTACGCCGTGGTACTGATCGTGACCTGGGTCGTGGGTTTTTTCAGCGCGCTGATTCATGCGCGCGACGCCTGGGGCAGCATGCCGACCGGCCTGGTGCTGTCGGCCGTTGCCACCATACTGGCCTGCGCCGCTCTGTGGCTGGGCTTTCGCACCCCGCACATCCGAGGTGCCGCATGATCACACGACGCATCTTCGCATTCGTGCCGCTCATTGCCGCCGCAGGCCTATGCCACGCGCAGATCGGACCGTCGCAGGTGGGACCGGATCCCGAACTGCCTGCACCCCGGCAGGGGCTGCTGCCCGACATGGTGATCGCCGAGCCCGCGCCGTGGGACGGCAAAAAGCCCACCGTGCCGGATGGGTACACCATTACCGCCATTGCCACAGATCTGAAGATTCCGCGCCAGACGCTGCTGCTTCCCAACGGCGACATCCTGGTGGCCGAGGGCAGGGGAGGCTATGCCGCCAAACTCAAGCCCAAAGACGTGATCGCGGGCATTATCAAGGCCAAGGGCACCAGTTCGGTAAAGGGCGGCAACCGGCTCACCCTGCTCAGCGACCCCGACGGCGACGGCACGTACGAACAGTCCACTTTCGCCGAAGGGCTGAACGCGCCGTACGGGCTGGCGCTGGTGGGCAATGACCTTTATGTGGCCAACCAGGACGCGCTGGTGCGCTTCGACTACCAGCCGGGGCAAACCAAGGCCAGCGGGCCGCCCGAAACGGTAACTCCGCTGCCGTCCGAGATAAACCACCACTGGACCAAGGCGCTGGCCGCAAGCGCGGACGGGCAATATCTGTATGTCGGCATCGGGTCCAACAGCAACATCACCGAACGCGGCATGACCGCGGAAGCCGACCGTGCCCGCATATGGCGCATCAACGCCCGCACCGGCGAATACAAGACCTACGCCACCGGGCTGCGCAACCCCACGGCACTGGCCATACAGCCGGGCACGGGCCAGCTGTGGGCGGTCGTGAACGAACGCGACGAGATCGGCGGCGACCTGGTGCCCGACTACCTTACGGCCGTCCAGGAAGGCGCCTTCTACGGCTGGCCCTATAGCTACTGGGGCCAGAATGTGGACGACCGCGTCCGCCCGCAGGATCCCGATAAAGTCGCCGCGGCGGTCAAGCCGGACTACGCGCTGGGCGCGCACGTGGCCGCGCTGGGCGTCGCCTTTTCGAACCAGGCCATGGGCGGCCAGTTCACCGACGGTGTTTTCGTCGGTGAGCATGGCAGCTGGAATCGCAGCGAACCCGTGGGCTACAAGGTCGTGTTCGTACCGTTCCAGGACGGCCGGCCGTCGGGCACGCCCATAGACTTCGTGGCGGGCTTTCGCGATAGCGACGGCACCACGCGCGGCCGCCCCGTGGGCGTAACGGTGGACCCGCAAGGCGCGCTGATCGTGGCCGACGACTTGTCGAACACGATATGGCGGGTGACGCCCACGGAGCGGCCGACAGCGGCAAGCGCGCGGCACGCGGCCGCGGCCCGCGTCCAGTAGGCGCCGGCCTTGCGCTGCGCCGTCATTGGCCTGTTGTCGACGCTGGGCGCGATTGCGCCCCTGGCAGGGCCGCGCGCGGCGCCGGCACCCGACGCCGCGCCGATGCTTGAGCCGGTCATCGTCACCAGCATCCACTACAGCACGTCTGTGCTGGACACACCTGCGTCGGTGAACATGGTGCCTGGCGACGAACTGCGCTGGAACTCGCCCGGCATCAGCCTGGCCCAGGGGCTGGGCAGCGTGCCCGGTCTGCAGATACAAGACCGCCAGAACTACGCGCAGGATCTGCAGCTGTCGATGCGTGGATTCGGCGCACGGTCCACGTTCGGCGTGCGCGGCGTGCGCCTGTATGTCGACGGCATACCCGCCACGATGCCGGACGGGCAAGGCCAGACGTCCAACATCGATATTGCGTCGGTGGCGCGCGTCGAAGTGCTGCGCGGCCCGTTTTCCGCGTTGTACGGCAATTCGTCGGGCGGCGTCGTGCAGGTATTCACCGAAGACGGCGAACGGCCGCCCCGCATGCAGGCGGCGGTCTCCGCGGGCAGCTATGCCACGTATCACTACGGCGTCAAGGCCAGCGGGGCGACCGATGCTCTGGATTACGTGCTCAGCGCCAACCGGCTTACCACCGATGGTTATCGCGACCACAGCGCCGCACGCAAGAACCTGGGCAACGCCAAGCTCGGCATGCAGCTTGACGATGACAGCCGGCTGACCGTCATCGTCAACAGCGTCGATGTAAAAGCGCAGGATCCGCTGGGCCTGACGCGCGACCAGTACGAGCAGGATCCGCGCCAGGCCACGCCGCAGGCGAGCCAGTACAACACCCGCAAGAGTGTGCGACAGACGCAGGGCGGCCTGCTGTATGAAAGACAGGTCGGCGCGGACCACGAACTGCGCGCCATGGCGTACTTCGGCCAGCGGGACATGACGCAGTATCTGTCGATACCGCCTGCTGTCCAGCTCAACCCCGGGCAGGCGGGCGGCGTCATAGGCCTGCAACGCCAGTACGGCGGCGTGGACCTGCGCTGGACTTCGCGCCTGGCGATGGCCGGCAAGCCGCTGACGCTGGTAGGGGGCCTGGCATACGACAGCCTGCACGAAGATCGCAAAGGCTACGAGAACTTCACCGGCCCGGCGCTCGCGCCCACCGAGCTGGGCGTAAAAGGGCGCCTGCGCCGCGACGAAACGAACCGCGTCTATAACCTGGATCCCTACCTGCAGGCTTCGTGGAACTTCGCGCCGCGCTGGACAGCGGACGCAGGGCTGCGGTACAGCACCGTACGCCTGGATTCGGACGATGACTACGTGCAGCCCGGAAACGCTGATGACAGCGGCAGGGCCAGCTATCGCCGCGCCTTGCCGGCGGCATCGCTGCGCTATGCGCCCACGCCGTCGAGCTCGGTGTACGTGTCGTATGGCCAGGGGTTTGAAACGCCCACGACCAACGAGGTGTCGTACCGCCCGGACGGCCTGGCCGGGTTGAACCTGGGCCTGGAACCTGCCATCAGCAATAACTACGAACTCGGCTACAAGACAGAGCTGGCCGACGGCCTGTTTTCCGCTGCGCTGTTCCATACCGATACCCGCAACGAAATTGTCTCGGCGGGCAGCATCAACGGCCGAACCTCATATCGCAACGGCGGGCGTACGCGCCGAAACGGGCTGGAACTGGGCTGGAGCGGGCAGCTTGCGCGCGACTGGCAGGGCAGTCTTGCCTATACCTGGATCGATGCGCGGTATCGCGATGACATTGCCGGCTCCGACATCCGGGCCGGCAACCGCATTCCCGGCATCGCCCGGCAGATGCTCTACGGCGCCGTGCAATGGAATCCGCCCCAGGGGTGGCGGGCCGGGCTGGAAGGCCGCTATATGGGCAAGGTATATGTGGACGACGCCAACAGCGACGCGGCGGCCAGCTACTTCGTGGCGGCCGTGTCCGCCGGCTATCGCTGGCAGCGCGAGGCGTGGACGTGGGATGCGTACGCCCGCGTGGACAACCTGTTCGATCGCGAGTACATCGGCTCGGTGATCGTCAACGAAGGAAACGGCCGGTACTTCGAACCGGCCGCCGGCAGGAACTGGAGCGCAGGGCTGATGGCGTCGTATGCGTTCTAGCGCCGCGGCGCGCACCGCTGGAACGCGGGGAGCAGGCCACAGAGCCAATACGACCATGCCGCCGGGATGAGCCCCGCATCATAGTCACTTTACATAATACACATTATGCGAACAACACCCGGACGGACGTCAGGGCTTCAGGCGGATGCCAGCCGGCGCGCGTACTCGCCCTGCGGCTGGCTCATGCCGTGGCCGGCGGCCCACAGATAGCTGCCGTCCAGCTCCTGGTACGACTCGCAACCGATCTGCGTCATTACCATGTCCAGCTCGTTGCGCACGATCTGCAGTGCCCGCTCGGCGCCGGCCTGGCCGCCCGCGGCTACCGCATACAGTGTCGGCCTGCCGAAAATTGTCGACGACGCGCCCAGCGCGCGCGCGATGGCCACATCCGACCCCCGCCGCACGCCGCTGTCCAGGATCAGCGTCATCCGGTCGCCCACGGCCTCGCGGATGGCCGGCAGCATGTCCAGCGGCGCGGGCGCGGCATCGAGCTGGCGTCCGCCGTGGTTCGAGACCACGATGCCGTCCACACCCAGGCGCACGGCCTGCCGCGCATCTTCGGGATGCAGCAGCCCCTTGATTACCAGCGGCCCCGTCCAGTTCTGGCGGATGCGCTGCATGTGCCGCCAGGTGATCATGGGCGCTGGCGTCAACGTGCCATAGAGATCGGCGACGCTGGCCGCATCGGCGCCCGTTTTCGCGTAGGGTTTCCAGTTCTGCATCATGGGAATCCCGCCCGTGCGCAGATAGCGCAGCACCCAGGCCGGATGCCCCAGCGCTTCCAGCACCACGCCGGCCGTCATGCGGAATGGCCGCGAAAAGCCATTGCGCCGGTTGCGTTCGCGGTTGGAGTTGACCGGCACATCCACCGACACCACCAGCACCCGGGTGCGGGCCTCGCGGGCGCGGCGGACCAGGTCGTCGTTGATATGCTCGTCGCGCGTGCAATACATCTGGAACCATACGTGGTCGGGCGCGATGGCGATGGCGTCCTCCCAGGCCGCATTGCTGGCGCTGGACAGCAGGAACGGCACATCGGCGCTGCGCGCGGCCGCCGCCAGCATCAGGTCGGCATCAGGGCGAAACAGCCCGGCCAGCCCCGTGGGCGAAATGCCGATCGGGCTCGCGTAGCGCCGCCCGAACAGCTCCACCGACTGATCGCGCCGGGAAACGTCGCGCAGATAGCGCGGCACCAGGCAATAGCGCTCGAAGGCGGCGCGGTTGCGCTGCAGGCACAGTTCCCCGTCCGCGCCGCCATCGATGAAATCAAAGGCGATGCGCGGCAGCTTGCGGCGCGCCATGCGGCGCATGTCTTCCAGATTGATGGCGGATTGAACGTTCACGGCGCTGGCTCTAGTGAAAGTGGCGACGCCGTAACCTTAAGCGAGCTTTTGCGCGCCGCCACCGGGAGCCTCGGCGTCTATTTCATATACTGAACTTGTGCGCTTCGGACTCCAGGGCGCCCGCTATCGAGAGCAGCGCTTCGTGCAATTCCGGCAGGCGGGCCTGGCCATATTGCTCGGGCGTGCCGATCAGGCAGACGGCCGCGAAGGCGCCGCCGCTTGCGTATCGAACCGGCACGGCAAACGCATGCACGCCCTGCACGACATCGCCCAGGTTGACGCCCCAGCCATGCCGGTCGGAACGTTCCTGCATTTTCTGCAGCCCGTGCAGCCGCATGGTGCCGTGCCCGGCGATTTCCTGCGCGACGTTGCTCAGCAGCACCTGGCGGGCTTCCTCGGGCGGCAGGGTCTGGATAATGGCCACTCCGCCCACCGACGTAAAGAGAGGCCGGCGCGTTCCCGCCTGCACCATCAGCCCCGACAATTGCAGGGTTCCGGCCCTGACACTGCATACGTACTCGCTGCCGCTGCGCAACAGCAGCAAGGCGATGCCTCCCATGCGCCGCGTGAACGATTGCAGCAGCGATTCGGCGCGGCGCTGGAACTGCACGCGCGCAGGCAGCGCCAGGCCCAGCTCGTACATCAGGGGGCCCGGCAAGTAACGCCGGTCGACCGGGCGCTGTACCACCAGCCTTTCTTCCACCAGGCACGCCAGCATGCGATGCACGGTGCCCTTGTCCTGCTTACAGGCGGCCGCCAGGTCGGACAGGCGCCAGCCGAAGTCGGGGCGCGTGGCGATCATGCGCATCAGCTTGATGCCGCGCCCCAGGCTCTGCGTGCCGGTGCGATCGGGTGCGGTCTGGACAGGCAGTTCCAGTGCCAGGTGTTCGAGATCCATGCTGCTGTTCCTCTCCCCTCTTTCCGCGTGCCGCCCGCTTCTGTGTCAGGCGGGCACGTGCGAATACATTGTTTTTCCCTTGACCGGCAGCCTTGCGGTAAACACGCAGCCGGTGCGCGATTCGATCATGTACAGCGTGCGTCCGTCGGGGCCGCCATAGGCGCAATTGGTGGTGTACAACCCTTCGGGCGCATCGATGCGATACCGGGGCTCGCCGCGCGGGCTGAACACCCATACCGCGCCAAAGCCCACATGGCACACCGCCAGGCCGCCTTCGGCGTCCAGCGCAATGCCATCCGGCCCGCCTCCGCCAGACATCTGAATATATACCCCGACTTTCGTTGCCGTGCCATCTTCCATCAGCGGCACGCGCCAGATGGCGTTGGCCCGCGTCACGGCCAGATAGATCGCGGTTTCATCCAGATTCATCACCAGTCCATTGGGGCTGGGGATGCCTTGCAGCACAATGTCCAGTTGCCCGCCGGCCCGCAGGCGGTATAGCCGCCCGCCGGGATCGTGCAGGCCCGACTGCCCCTGGTCGGTGAAGTACAGATCGCCGTTCGCAGCGAAGAACAGGTCGTTGCACCCCTTGAAACGCTCCAGCCGCGCCCGTTCCAGGTACGACTCCACGCGGCCCGTGGCCGGATCCATCACCATCAGCCCGTTGCGATAGTCGGTAATGAAGGCGCGGCCGTCCGGATGGAACTTCAGGCCGTTGGGTTCGCCATCGTATTCGGCCGCCAGCTCTACCCTGCCCTGCGGATCGATGCGGAAGATCCGGCCCCACGGAATGTCCACCACCCACAGGTTGCCCTGGCGGTCGAAGGACGGGCCTTCCAGGAACACCGGCGCCGCCGCCCCATGCAGCTGCGTGCGCGCCCAGTCGCTGGCACGGCCGCGCACCAGGTAATGTTCGGGAATACGTGCGAATACTTCAGCTTGCAGTTGCTCCGGCGCTGCGTACATGGTGTCTCCTGTGTAGGGTCAATTGCCAGAAATATGGTTGGGTAGCCAGAGCGCCAGTTCGGGCCAGACCACCAGCATCAGCAACAGCAGGAACATCAGCAGGTGAAACGGGATGGTGCCCACCACCACGTCCGACAGATTTCCGCGCGCGATACTCTGGATGACGAACAGGTTGATGCCGATAGGCGGCGTGATCTGGCCCATTTCAATGAACAGCACCACCACCACGCCGAACCACACGGGGTCGATGCCATAAGTGGCCAGCAGCGGGTACAGGAGCGGCACCGTGATCACGATCATGCCCAGGCTTTCGACCAGCGCGCCCAGTGCAGTGAACAGGATGAGCAATGCGATGAAAAAGCCCGTCTTGCTCAGGTTCATGTCGACGATGAATTCCGTCAGCGCCTCGCCCACCCCCGCATAACTCATGGCGTACGAAAAAACAAAAGCCGCGTACGTGATGAACAGGATATTGCTGACCATCAGCGTGGACCGCTTCAGGCTGGCCGCGAACTCGGCCCAGGAGAGGTCTCCGTAGAGGGCAGCGATCGCCACGGCCAGCAGGCATCCGGCCGCTGCCGCCTCTGTGGGCGTGGCAATGCCGGTATAGATGGCCCCCATGATGCCCAGGATAAGCAACAGCACCGGAACGATGTCCACCAGGGAATGCAGCACCATCTGCCATGTCAGCCTGCCCGTCTCGGCAGGCGCGATTTCGGGGTGCGCCATTGCCTTGATCGCCACATACAACATGAACATCAAGGTCAGCACAATACCGGGCACGACTCCCGCCATGAACAGCTTGGCCACCGACGTTTCGGTAAAAGTGGCGTACACAATCATGGCGATGGACGGGGGTATCAGTATGCCCAGCGTGCCGCCCGCGGCCAGCGAGCCGGTGGCAAGCCGGGCGTCGTATTTGCGCGCCTTCAGTTCGGGCAGCGCCACCTGCCCGATCGAGGCGGCAGTGGCTATGCTGGAGCCGCTCACGGCGGCGAATACGGCGCATCCCGCGATATTGGTCTGCAGCAGCCCGCCCGGTATGCGGCGCACCAGCCGCGACAGCCCGCCGTACATGCGCATGCCCACTCCACTGCCCTGCAGCACCTCGGCCATCAGCACAAACAGCGGGATGGCAGTCAGTGTGTAGGCGTCCATGCTGCCCCAGGTCGTTATGCCGAGCCCATGCAGCGCGCCTATGCCGCCTTCCAGGTACAGGTAAAGCACACCCGGCAGCAGGATGGCATACGGCACCGCCAGGCCGGTGGCCAGCAGGCCGATGAAAAGCGCAAAAATCAAGACGATCAGGTATTCGCCACCCATGGCGTCCTCCGCTATCAGAACCGAGAGAAAGCGAGCTCAGCGCGGCAGCGCCCGCAGGCGCCGCACGTCGCCCGCCAGCACGCGCAACAGCGCCCACAACAGGGCCAGCGTGCCCAATGGCATGGCCAGCCGGGGTATCCACAGCGGCGTCATCAGGGTTGTGGCAGCCACGTCGCCAGACTTCCAGCTCAGCCACTCGAACCGCGCCAGCTCCACAAACAGCACCAGCGTGACCGCCGTGGCCAGCAGGTCGAAAAACAGGCGCAGGCGCGCCCGCCCGCGCGGGCCAAGGCGCTTTTCGACGAAATGCACGCTGTGGTAGGCATGCAGCAGCTGGCCCGAGGCAAGCGACAGAAAGGTAATGGCCACCAGCGCATAGCCGCCCAGCTCGTTGCTGAACTGGATCGACCAGCCAAAGGCGGAGCGCACCACCATCTCCGCGCCCATCAACAGCACCAGCCCGACCACAAGCACCTGGGCGGCCCATCGGCCCCAACGCGCCGTGATGCCCTCGGGCGGGCTGAACGCGTCCCCGTCCGGGCCGGCCGCGGGGTCCGCAAGCGGTTGCCCGGCATCAGGCTGCGGGCACGCCGGATCCGGCAAGACCCGAGGCGGCTCGCCATATATGAGTTGATCGCCCGGCGTCATGGTCAGCGCCCCACTGCCTGGCGAACTTCCCGCAAGGCTTCCTGCACAGCAGGCCGCTCCTGGCCCCACTGCGTCCAGTACGGCTTGATGCGCTGCTCGGCCTCAGCCAGTTCGGCCGCGCTGGGCTCCGTGATCACCATTCCTTCTGCCGCCAGCTTGCGGGTCAGGTCTGCATCTTCGGCTGCCATGGCGTCGGTGGTGCGGCGCGTGTGTTCATCGACCAGGGCCTGGACTTTGGCGCGCGTGTCCGCGCTCAACGCCTGCCAGGCGTCCGTATTCACGAGAATCAGCGAATCGATGAAGCTGACATTCATGCGGTAGCTGTGCGTCAGCAGGTCGCGCCATACGTAGCCGTATCCAGAACTGGCCGTCAGCACGCCGTCGATGACGCCACGGTCGATGGCCGCGGCCACTTCGGACGTACCCAGGGTTACCGGGATGCCGCCCAGCAGCTTGATGAACTCGGCCTGCTCAGGCGAAATGACACGGATCTTCTGTCCGGCGATGTCGGCAAGCGACGTCAGCTTCTTCTTGGACCAGAACACGTTCTCGGGGAAGATATAACGGCCAAGCAGCGTAATGTTCTTCTTGGCGTACTCCTCGCGCAGGTATTTTTCTTCGATGCCCCAGGCCTGCTCGAACTGCGCGCGCGTGGGCAGGAACAAGGGCAGCCGCACAATTCCGCCCACCGGCACGCTGCCCAGGAAAAAGGCGTCGTCGCCCATCTGCACGATGTTGTCGGACACGGCCTGCGTAATGTTGGTCGCCGCTATCGGTATGGTGCCGCCCAGGTTCAGGCGGATGCTCAGTTCGCCCCCCGTTTCTTCCTGGATGGCGTCGAGCAGGCCCTTCAGGCCTTTGGCGGCTGTCACCGTGGATACCGCGTTATAGGTGTATGCGCGCCAGCGCTCTTTCGCCTGGGCCGGATACGCCAGCAGAGCCATGCAGGCCACCAGGCAAACCGCTCCTGCACGCCGCAGGAAACCGTCGGATACGACCATGTCTCTCTCCTCTGTTGTTATCTGCCGCGCGTTCGCCGGGCGAATGCGGGTTGCAGGTACGTTAGGCCTGATGTGCAGCCAGAGGAAGGAGGCGTATCTACCGAGGTTTCATATATTGAACTTTAAACCGCTCGCTCACGCGCCGTCGGATGCAGGCGCATCGGCCTGATGGCCCAGCAGCGTGCTGATGGCGCGTGCTTCGCGGCGCACCGCCGCCGCAATGGGCCCGTCGGCCGATGCATCGAAACCACCGGTCGCGCCCAGCGCCGTCAGCACCGCACATGTACGGCCCGTGTAATCGGCCACTGGCGCCGCCACCGCGCTGATGCCCTTGAGGTTGGTGTCGCGAACCGTGGCGCATCCCGCGGAGCGCACGGCGCGGCGCAATGTGCCGATGGGGTCTGCGCTGTCGAGCAGCGCGCGCTGTTCGGGCTGCGCGGCGTCCAGTTCCGCCCGGGCGCGCGCCAGAACCGCCGGCTCATCGAGTTGCGCCAGAAACACCCGGCCCGTGGCCGACCAAAGCAACGGCATCACCGACCCTACCCGCACGTTCAAGGTCACCGGCAGGCCGGGCTCTTCGAACCGCACAATGGTGGGCCCCTTATTGCCCATGACGGCAAGAAAGCATGTCACTTCGAGCGATTCGCGCAGGCGCGCCAGTGCAGGTTCGGCCAGGCGGATGGGGTCGGCCTGGCGCATCGCCGCAACGCCCAGCAGCAGCGTCTGCAGGCCCAGGTAGTACTGCTGTGTAACGGCATCCTGCTGGACCAGCTCTTGTTCGATCAGGCTGGCCAGGTAGCGGTGCACCTTGGCCGGGCTTTCCTGCACATGGGCTGCCAGCGCCGTCAGTGTGGCGCGCCCGCCCAGCCGGGCGAGACCCTTGAGTACCGCCATGCCGGTTTCCACCGCCTGCACGCGCTGGCGGCGGTCGGGTGCGGGGCTTGCGGCGGCCGACGGCGCGCGCGGCTTGGGGGTTTTGCTAGGCATATAGGCAATCCAGGGATAGGGAAAACACTCGGGCGCGTCGCATTTATTCATTTACGCATAGCGTATATGATTTACGCAAGAATAAGAACCGCGCCCCGCCGCGCATCCCTCTGGAGAGAGACTATGTCCCTGCGCAAGACCCTGATGACCATCGGGCTGCTAGCCCTGCCGATGCTGGCGCCTGCCGGCGCAGCCGCCCAGGATTACCCCAGCAAGCCGCTGCGCTGGATCGTGCCCTATGCCGCCGGCGGCGGCTCTGATTTCCTGGCCCGCACCATCGGGCAGGCGCTGTCGGAGCGCATCGGCCAACCCGTCGTGGTGGACAACAAGCCGGGCGGCAACACGGCTATCGGTGCGTCCGACACCGCGCGCGCGGCGCCCGATGGCTACACCATGCTGTCGGCCGACAACGGCACGCTGGTATTCAACCCGGTGCTCTACAAGCAGCTGTCGTACAACCCGGCCCAAGACCTGGCGCCCGTGTCCCTGATGGGCAAGTTCCCCATGATTCTGGTGGTGGGCCCGGCCAGCAAGGCCACCGACGTCAAGGCCTTCATCGATGAGGCGCGCGGCAAGCAAAGCGGCATGAACTTCGCTTCGGCCGGGGCTGGCAGCCCGCACCACCTGGCCATGGAGCTGTTCAAGGTCGAGACCGGCCTGAATAACATGGTGCACGTGCCGTATCGGGGCGCCGCCCCGGCGCTGAGCGACCTGGCCGCGGGCCAGGTGCCCGCGATGATGGTGGACATGGCCGCCGGGGCCGGCTTTATCAAGGCAGGCAAGGTGCGCCCCCTGGCGGTGGCCAACCCCACCCGCCTGCCCCAGCTGCCCGATGTGCCCACCTTTGCCGAGCTGGGCTACAAGAATGTCGAGGCCGCCGCCCTGGTGGGGCTGGTGGTGCCCGCCAAGACAGCGCCGGCAGTCATTGACGCCCTGAACAAGCAATTGGTGGCGACGATCAACGACCCCGCCGTCAATAAGCGCCTGGTGGATTTCGGCATAGAGCCCGTGGGCGACACCCCGGCAGAGTTCAACGCCCTGCTGCAACGGGAACGCGCCCGCTGGCACAAGCTGATCCAGGACCTGAACATCAAGCTGGACTGAGGTTCGCCCGTCATGACCCCGATCGAAACGGCTCGCCCTTCGGGCTGCCCCATCGACCACACCGCGTCCGGCGCGGGCTGCCCCGTCAGTCCGCGCGCCGCGGAGTTCGACCCTTTTGGCGATGCCTATCAACAGGACCCGCCCGAATACCTGCGCTGGGCGCGGGAACAGGAGCCGGTGTTCTACAGCCCCAGGCTGGGCTACTGGGTCGTGACGCGCTATGACGACATCAAGGCGATCTTCCGCGACAACCTGACCTTCAGCCCGTCGATCGCCCTGGAAAAAATCACCCCTACGGGCCCCGAGGCCAATGCCGTGCTGGAATCGTACGGCTATGCGATGAACCGCACGCTGGTCAACGAAGACGAACCCGCGCACATGCCGCGGCGGCGCGTGCTGATGGAACCCTTTACGCCCGCCGCGCTCAAGCATCACGAACCGTTGGTGCGGCGCCTGACGCGCGAGTATGTCGACCGCTTCATCGATGACGGCCGCGCCGACCTGGTCGACCAGATTCTTTGGGAAGTTCCGCTGACCGTGGCCCTGCACTTCCTGGGCGTGCCCGAAGAAGACATGGACATGCTGCGCAAATACTCCATTGCGCACACCGTGAACACGTGGGGCCGCCCCAGGCCGGAGGAACAGGTGGCGGTGGCGCACGCCGTGGGCAACTTCTGGCAGTTCGCCGGCAAGGTGCTCGAGAAAATGCGGCGCGATCCGTCGGGCCCCGGATGGATGCAGTACGGCATACGCAAGCAGAAAGAGCATCCGGATATCGTCACGGACTCATATCTGCATTCGATGATGATGGCGGGCATCGTGGCCGCCCATGAAACCACCGCCAACGCGTCGGCCAACGCCATGAAGCTGCTGCTGCAGCACCCCCAGGCCTGGCGCGACATCTGCGAAGACCCGGGCCTGATTCCCAATGCCGTAGAGGAATGCCTGCGTCACAACGGATCGGTGGCGGCATGGCGGCGGCTGGCCACCAAAGACGTGGAAATTTCCGGCGTGAAGATTCCGGCAGGCGCCAGGCTGCTCATTGTGTCCTCGTCGGCCAACCATGACGAACGGCACTTTGCCGACGCCGACCTGTTCGACATCCGGCGCGAGAACGCCACTGACCAGCTCACCTTCGGCTACGGCGCGCATCAATGCATGGGCAAGAACCTGGCCCGCATGGAGATGCAGATCTTTCTGCAGGAGTTCACGCGGCGGCTGCCGCACATGCGGCTCGCCGAACAGCAGTTCACCTACCTGCCCAACACCTCGTTCCGAGGCCCGGAGCACCTGTGGGTGGAATGGAACCCGGCGCTCAACCCCGAACGTCAACGCCCGGAATTGCTGCACATACAGCACCCGGCGCGCATCGGCGAACCCACCGTCCATGCCATCACGCGTACCGTGGTGGTGCAACACGTAGAACCCGCCTGCCGCGACATCGTGCGGCTGCGCCTGGCCAGCCTGGATGGGTCACCCCTGCCGCGCTGGGCGCCCGGCGCGCATATCGACATCGAATGCGGCGACACCGGCATGTCGCGGCAGTATTCCCTGTGTGGCGATCCTGCCGACAGCACCAGTTTCGAAATAGCCGTGCTGCGCGAACCGGCGGGACGCGGCGGTTCGCAATGGGTGCACAGCCATGTCCGGCCTGGCGACAGGCTGCGCATCCGCGGCCCCCGCAACCATTTCCGGCTCGACCCCGACGCCCGGCATGTGCTGTTGGTGGCGGGCGGCATTGGCATTACGCCTATCAGCGCCATGGCGCGCGCAGCCCGCGAACAAGGCATCGACTACCAGCTGCACTACAGCGGCCGTACACGCGCCGGCATGGCGATGCTGGACGAGCTGGCCGGCCTGCATGGCGACCGTCTGCATGTCTATGTATCGGACGAGCAGCGGCGCAACGACTTCCGTGCCCTGCTGGAACGCGCGCCCGCCGATGCCCAGATCTACGCATGCGGGCCGCAACGCATGCTGGATGCGCTGGCCACCGCCTGTGCCGATCGCGGCTGGCCGGAAGACGCGCTGCGTGTCGAGCATTTTCATTCCTCGGCCGGCAAACTGGATCCGTCCCGCGAGCACGCGTTCGACGCAGAACTCAGGGACTCGGGCCTGGTCGTCCACGTGGCGGCGGACCAGACGCTGCTGGCGGCGCTGCGCGCCGCCAATATCGATGTCCAGAGCGACTGCGAAGAAGGCCTGTGCGGCTCGTGCGAGGTCCGCGTGCTTGCCGGCGACGTCGATCATCGCGATGTGGTGCTTACCCGCGGCGAACGGGCCTCCAACTCGAAGATGATGTCGTGTTGTTCGCGCGCGGCGGGCAAGAAGATCGTGCTCGAACTGTAGGCGCGGGGCCGCCGGAGGCGGCCCGATTCTTGCTGGCGGGTCACGCCATGACCCGACCGTCCGCACACCCCAGCGCCATCCGGATAGGTATTTCCGGCTGGCGCTATGCGCCCTGGCGCGGCACTTTCTATCCCGACGACCTGCCGCAAGCGCAGGAACTCACGTACGCCTCGCATCAGGTGCCCACTATCGAGATCAACGGCACGTTCTATTCGCTGCAGCGGCCGGAGTGGTTCGCGCGCTGGCGCGACGCCACGCCTGGCGGGTTCATGTTCAGCGTCAAGGGCACGCGCTACATCACCCACCGGTTGCGGCTGCGAGATATCGATACACCCCTGGCGAATTTCCTGGCCTCGGGCCTGTTCGAACTGCAGGAAAAACTGGGCCCGATACTGTGGCAGTTTCCGCCGTCGATGCCATTCGACCCGGAGCGTTTCGAGCATTTCCTGTCGCTGCTGCCGGCCGACACCGACGCGGCGGCACGGCTGGCGGCGCGGCACGACGAGCGCATGGCCGGGCGTGCCGCGCTGGATCCCGGCCCGCGCCGCCCGGTGCGCCACGCCGTCGAGATCCGCCACGAGAGTTTCGCCTGCCCGGAGTTCGTGCAGATGCTGCGCGCCCATAACGTCGCACTGGTCACCGCCGATACCGCCGGCAAATGGCCGCTGCTGGAAGACCCCACCGCCGACTTCGCGTATCTGCGGCTGCACGGCGACAAGGAACTGTACGCCAGCGGCTATACCGATGAAGCATTGAAGCGCTGGGCCAGCCGCATCCGCGCCTGGTCGCACGGCAAAGAGCCGCGTGATGCGCGGCGCGCCGGGCCGCGCCCCGGGCGCGCCTACGGCCCGCGCGACATCTATTGCTATTTCGACAACGACATCAAGGTCAAGGCGCCGAGGGACGCGCGCACCCTCGCGGGTCTGCTGAACCTGCCCCTGAGGCCTGTGGCGCCACCGCAATAGCGCGGCATGGCGGCCCGACGCCCGTGCCCGCTGGCCGGCAGCCGGGTTGACGGTGTCCTGTGCGCGGGCCTATTCTCGAACGTTCGGGTGCGATGGAACAGGGCCGGTCAGGTGGCAGCACATTATTGCGTGGGGGTATTGCTCGCGGCCGGCGAAGGCTCGCGATTCCGCGCTGCGCGCCCGCACGACGGCGACGGCGCCCACAAGCTGCTCGCCGCGCTGCTCGATGGCCGCGCGGTGGCGCAGGCCAGTGCGTCCACCTTGCTTTCCGTCTTGCCCGATACGATCGCGGTGGTAGGCGGCCAGCCGCCGGAACTCGCCACCATGCTGTCGCGCCTGGGCTGCTCCCTTCTGCAGGCGCCGCCCCCGCCGCGCGGCATGGGCATCTCTCTGGCCGCCGCCGCCCGCCATTTGCTGGCCCGCCCGGCTCCTGGCGGCCAACTGCCCGGCTGCGTCGTCGCGCTGGCCGACATGCCCTGGGTACGCGCCAGCACGCTGCACCAGCTGCTGCAACACGCCGGCCCGGATCGCATCGTGGCGCCCGCATACCAGGGCAGGCGCGGCCACCCCGTGGTATTTGGCGCCGCCTTCCTGCACGAACTCGCTGGGCTCGAAGGCGATTCTGGCGCCCGGGCCCTGGTGGCGCGCCACGGCGCGCTTGAAATCAACTGCGATGACCCCGGCATCCTGATGGATATCGACGTCCCCCAAGACCTGCTCACAGGAGACTCAAGCTCATGAATCCCCTCGATATGGACGTACTGCGCCAGGCGCGCGACTGGATAGCCCAGGGCCACAAAGTGCACCTGGCTACCGTGGCCCAGACCTGGGGCTCAGCCCCGCGGCAGGCAGGCGCTCTGATGGCGCTGCGGGCCGATGGGCGCATGGCTGGCTCGGTATCCGGCGGTTGCGTGGAAGACGATCTTTCCAACCGCGCCCGGGCCGGGCAGCTTCCCGACAAGCCCGAGCGCGTCACCTACGGCGTCACCAGCGACGAGGCGGCCCGCTTTGGCCTGCCTTGCGGCGGCACGCTGCGCCTGGTCGTCGAACCGCTGGACGGCGCGCAATGGCTGGCTCCTGTGCTGGCGGCCATCGACGCCCAGCGACTGGTCGCGCGCACGCTGGATCTGCACACCGGCGCCTGCTCGGTGACGGCAGCCGATCCAGCCGACGGCCCGGATTTCGACGGCCGGATCCTGCGCGCTGTCTACGGGCCGCAATGGCGGCTGCTGATCATCGGCGCCAATCAGACCGCACGCGCGCTCGGCGGCATCGCCACGATGCTCGACTTCCGCGTCCTGGTGTGCGATCCGCGCGAAGAAGTGCACGCCGAGTGGGATGTGCCGCACTGCACCCTGCTTACCAGCATGCCCGACGATGCCGTGCTCGAAATCGGCGTGGACGCCCGCACCGCCATCGTCGCCCTGACCCACGACCCCAAGCTCGACGACATGGCCCTGCTCGAGGCCCTCAAGTCGCCGGCCTTCTATGTTGGCGCCCTGGGTTCGCGCGCCAACCAGGCCAAGCGCCGCGAACGCCTGCGCCAGTTCGACCTCGACGATGCGCACATTGCGCGCCTGCACGGGCCGGTGGGGCTGCGCATCGCCAGCCGCACGCCGGCCGAAATTGCCGTCGCCGTGGCCGCTGAGCTGGTATGGGTGCGCAACTCGCTGGGTACCGCGCAGGCATCGTCCTACCTGGACACCGGCAGCCTGTCCGGCGACAGTCCGCGTATCGAGACCGGCCCTTCGGCTTGAAACTTTTGATTTATATCAAGCGCCCATTGAGACGATTCGCTATGCTGGATTAGCAATTCCCAATTGCATTCATCCTATACGGAGCTGCCATGTTCAAGATCCTTGTTCCCATCGATGGTTCCGATTGCGCCCTGCGTGCATTGAAAACCGCCATCACCATGGCAGGCCAGCATGCCGACGCCGAACTGCATTTGCTCAACGCCCCGCTGCCCATCCTGTCGGGCCACGCACGCATGTTCCTGAGCAAGCAGGAAGTCCACGACTACTACAACGAAGAAGGCGCCAAGGCGCTGGACGAAGCACGAAAAATCGCCGAACAATCGGGCCTGGCCCTGCATGTGACCGTACAGGCCGGCCAGTCGGCGCAAGTCATTGCCGATTATGCGCGGTCGCACGCCTGCGACCATATCGTCATGGGCACGCGCGGACTCAGCGCCCTGCCCGGGCTGTTGCTGGGTTCGGTGGCCCACAAGGTCATCGCGCTGGCCCCGGTGCCGGTCACCCTGGTGAAATAAACGCGCCTTGCCCGCGCGCTAGCCGCGCTTCCACAGCCGCACCAACCCATCAGGCGCCCGGGCCTCGGGCACCTGAAACTGCACGCCGGGCGCGCGGCCGACAAACTCGATCTCTATGCGGAAATAGCGCTGGTCGCCCCCCGGCGCATCTTCCGGGCCTGCCAGCGGCGCGGCCTGCTGCAGCGCCTGGCACACTTCGCGCCGCAAGTCTTCCGGGCATTGCCGCAAATCGAAATCGCGCGGCGCGGCGCGTGCGGGTATATAGGCGATGCCGCCCTGCCGCGACACACGCACCCAGGTCGCCTCTGACAGCGGCGGCAATTCGATCACGGCAGCACCCCCACCTGGCGCCAGGCGTCGCTGACAGCCTGGCGGGTTGCGGCGTCGGCGCTCGCGGCATCCACCGTCAACCGGGCAAAGGTGGCGAAGTCGGCCTGGGCGCCCAGGCGCCTGTCGCGCAGGACGTCATACCAGACGCGGCCCGCACGTTCCCAGGCCGGGCCGCCCAGGGCAGTGGCCGCCAGGTAGAACGCCCGGTTGGGAATGCCCGAGTTGATATGCACGCCGCCGTTGTCGTCGGATGTATGTACATAGTCGCGCATATGCGCGGGTTGCGGGTCCTTGCCCAGCGCCGGGTCATCGTAGGCCGAGCCGGGCTGGGCCATCGAGCGCAACGCCTTGGCATTGACCGCCTGCGTGAACAGGCCGGCGCCGACCAGCCAGTCGGCCTGGTCCGCCCGCTGGCCGGCCTGGTATTGCTTGACCAGCACGCCGAACACATCCGACAGGGATTCATTCAGCGCCCCCGACTGGCCCTGGTATTGCAGGGCTGCCTCGTGGTCGATCACGCCATGGGCGAGCTCGTGGCCCACGATTTCCACGGCCACCGTAAAGCGGTTGAATATTTCGCCGTCGCCGTCGCCAAACACCATCTGCGTGCCGTTCCAGAACGCGTTGTCGTAGTCTTCGCCGTAATGCACGGTGCCCACCAGGGGCAGGCCCGCGTTGTCGATGGAGTGGCGCCGGTATACCTTCCAGAAGAACTCGTACGTAGCGCCCAGGTGCGCGTATGCCTCGTCTGCCGCAAGGTCGCCGCTGGGCGGCTGCCCTTCTGTTCGCACCAGCTGGCCTGGCAGCGCGGTACCGTGGGCTGCGCTGTAGACGGCGCGCTGAACCTGGCCTGGCGGGTGCAACGCGGCGCCCGGCGCCTGACGCTGGGCCAGCAGCGTCGCCCGCGTGGGGCGCAAGCTGCGCTCCTGCCGGTCGATGTGCAGCGTGGCCAGCGCGCGTTGGCGCACCCGCGGACTGGCGTGCCGCGCCAGGCGATCCAGCATATAAGGCGGAATCACGCCGGAGCACCAGGGGTCGGACATGACTTTGGACATGAACAGGCCTCCTTCAGGCCGGCCCACCGGCCTTGCTACGACCTTAGCAGAAAAGACGCACGACGGGTCCCGGGCGGCTCGACGCTGTCCTGCCCCGCCTATTGCCATTCATGGAAGATTTGCAATAATGACTGCGCCCGCGAATAAGCCCCTGCGCCACTGCGGCCAGCTGCCGCGGCCCATCAACAAACACAAGAGAATTTTCCATGATGAAATCTGACGATACCGGCAAGCTCATCCTGCGCCTGAGCGTGGGCATCCTGGTGCTGTTGCACGGCCTGGCGAAATTGTCGGGGGGCGTGGGTGGCATATCCGGCATGCTGTCGTCGCACGGGTTGCCGGGCTTCGTGGCCTATGGCGCCTATATCGGCGAGGTTATCGCGCCGCTGCTGGTGATACTGGGCATCTATAGCCGCATTGGCGGCCTGCTGATCGCCATCAACATGGTATTTGCGATCTTCCTGGCGCACATGGGGCAGTTGTTCAGCATGACCCCGCAAGGCGGCTGGGCCCTGGAACTGCAAGGCATGTTCCTGTTCAGCGGGCTGGCGGTGGCCTTCATGGGCGCCGGGCGCTTCAGCCTCGCGAGCCCGGGCGGCCGCTGGAACTGACGCCGCGCATCGGCATCCGCAAGCATGGGCCCGCACAGACGGGCCCTTTTTCTTGGTTCGCAGCCGGCCAGGCGGTGCTAGCATGAGGAACATGAGCGCCGCTGCCAATGAGCGGCGCCGCGGCCACGTACCCGGGAAACCACCATGAAGCCTGTTATTGCCTTGCTGGCGCTGACGCTGGGCCTGTCCGTCGCCAGCGCCGCGCACGCCGAATTGCCGGCGGGCGCCCGGGCCCCCGACTTTACCGTCCCGGCCTCGCTGGGCGGGCAAGCCTACACCTTTACGCTCAGCCAGGCGCTGGCCCGCGGACCGGTGGTGCTGTATTTCTATCCGGCGGCATTCACGCAGGGCTGCACAATCGAGGCGCGCAATTTTGCCGAAGCCGTAGACGAGTACAAGTCGCTGGGGGCAACCGTCATCGGCGTGTCGGCCGACGATATCGACACTCTGAAGAAGTTCTCGGTAAGCGAATGCCGCGGCAAATTCGCGGTAGCTGCCGACGAAGACCGGACGGTCATGAAGGCTTATGACGCCGTACACGACAGGCGGCCGGAATATGCCAAGCGGGTGTCGTACGTGATCACGCCGGACAGCAGGATTCTTTACGCCTACACAGACATGAGCCCCGACCGCCATGTAGGCAATACGCTGCAGGCGCTGCGCGACTGGCGCGCAGCCCACCCCGCCAGCCGCCGCTAGGGCGGCTGGGCCAGCGCAATCAGCGCGTTGCGCCAGGCAGGATTTCGAGCACGCGCTCGGCGGGGCGGCACAGGCGTGCGCCCTGTTCGGTGACCACGAACGGCCGGTTGATGAGAATGGGGTTGTCGGCCATGGCGTCCAGCAAATCGCTGTCGGATACCCCTTCGGCGTCCAGCCCCAGTTCCTGGTAAAGCGATTCTTTGGTGCGCACCGCTTCGCGCACTGTCAGCCCCGACTGCTGGATAAGGCCAGCCAGAGTCTGGCGCGACGGCGGCGATTTCAGGTATTCGATAACAGTGGGTTCGATGCCGGCATCGCGGATCATTTGCAACACGTTGCGCGACGTGCTGCACCTGGGATTGTGATAAATGGTCGCAGACATACGAGCTCCTATGCCAAACCAACAGTCTACCCAATTCAGCGGCCCGCAGGCAGGCGGCGAACCCTAGCTGAAGGGCCACACCGTGGGGTGCGATCCGGGCGGCATCGACGGCCGCGCCCAGCGCGCCGGCGTCAGGGAAAACTGCGCGGCATGCCGCACCGCAGCCAATTGGCCGAAGCCGGACGTTTCCTGCTCCAGGAAGCCGTCGATGGGAGGCGTGGCGATCTGCAGGCCGCCCGGTACGCGGCCCAGCGAGCGCAGCCACCCCGCCGTCTGTGCCAGCGATACCCGCACGTGCCACGAGCCTCCTTCCGTGGCCTGGCGCGCCAGCGCCGCCTGGGCGCCGTAGGCCATCAGGTAACCGGATGCGTGGTCCAGGATCTGCAGAGGCATGGGCCGAGGCGCGCAAACACCGGCCGCCAGGCCTTCGGCATGGTTGAAACCGGTGGCGGTCTGCACCAGCGAATCGAAGCCGCGCCGCCCCGCCCACGGGCCGCTATTGCCGTAGGCGGACAGCGACACATATACGATGCCCGGCCGCATGCGCGCCGCTTCTTCCGGGCCAAAGCCCAGCGATGGCATGGCGCCGGGCCGATACCCTTGCACGAAAATATGCGCGCTGCGCAGCAGGTTGGCCAGCGCGATGCGGCCATCGGCGGTTTCGAGATCGGCGTGCACCGACAGCTTGCCCCGGCTGGTCTCGGCAATGGTGTCGATATTGGGCAGGCGGGGCGAGTTGATCAGCATGACGTCCGCGCCATATGCGGCCAGGGCCCGCCCGCACACAGGCCCTGCGATGATGCGCGTCAGGTCGAGCACCCGTATGTCTTTGAGCGGACGGGCGTCGTGCCCGTAGCGGGGCAAGGGGCGCGGGTCGGCGTGCCCGATGCGCTCGATAGTGACGGGCGGCTGTCCGGCCAGGGCCAGCCCCTGCGGGTGACGGTCCCATTGTTCGAAGGTGCGCATGGCAGAGACCACCAGGCCGGCCTCGGCGGCGCGGTCCTCGAAATCGAGCGCCCGCCACTTTGACAATGCCTGCTCGACCTGCTCGCGCCCGGTGGCCGGCCCGGCGGGCAGGCCAAGCAAGGCCAGCGCCCCGTCCCGGTGATGCGCGAAGTTGGCATGGATGCGCACCCATCCGCCGTCGCCGCACCGATACACACCGGTAAGCTTGTCGTGCACATCGGGCGCCACGCCATCCAGTGTGAAATAGCTGCGGCATTCATGCGCGGCATGCAGCATGTCCACGGCCACCCGCTGCCGCCTGCCACCCCGCAAATGCCACAGTTCTGCCGCGGCCAGCGCGGCGGCCGCCATGCTGGCCTGCGCGGCCACGCCCACTGCGAACGACGACGGCAGCGCCGGCTCGCCACCGGAAAGATCGATGTAGTCCATCGCTTCGTCGGGCATATCCAGCAGGCGCCAAAGCCCCTGCAGGGCATCCCGGCCGGTCTTGCTGTGCCACGCCTGGCCGTCGGTGTACTGCGGTGCATCGTCCATCGGTCTTCCATCTCGCTGCGCCTGACTCCCGGCGATTACATAACCGGCCGGCCCGCGCGTCAACAACGAACCGCCGGCGCCGGCCCGGGTCTCCATCCGGGCGGGTTCACCGGTTTGCCGCCTTGTCCAGCCGCTTGAGAAACACCTGCAGCTCTTTCACCACCTGCTGGTCGCCGCGCGCGCTGGCCGCGTCAATGCCCGATTGCCACGCTGCGCGGGCGCCATCGACATCGCCCTGCCCCTGCAAGGCCTTGCCCAGCCATTTCCAGGCCACGGAGTAGCTCGGATCGAACTCGAGCGCGGCGCGCAGATGCATGGCCGCGGTGTCGAACTCTTCCCGCTCGGCATAAGCTTTGCCCAGCGAGAAACGCAAAAGCAAGTTGTCCTGGCCTTTGGCCAGCATGGCCTGCAGCCGATCTACCAAATCATGCATGTTTCCTCTCCTGCCCCGCCTCACAGCAAGACTGAACCAACTGTGTCAGGGCGTATCAAGGCCGATAGGCCATTGCCTGGCCCATGATAGTCTGAACAGCAATGCTGCTGCGGCATGTACGCAGCAACGCTTTCTACGAGGGAACACGGTGATATCGGTTCGTCGCCTGATCTACTGGGCTGCGGCGTTGGCCTGGTGTGCCGCATGGGCGGCAGCGCCCGCCGCGGCGGCCCCGCCCGCCATCGACCCTGCGGCGCTGCCCGCCCTGGTCGACCGCCTGACCTGGGGATTTACGCCAGCTGAGTTCGAACGCGCCCGCAAATTGGGAACGCAGGGCTATATCGATGCGCAGCTTTCGGCCCCGGCCACGCCACAGCTGCCCCGGGCCATACAAGGCTACATCGACCGCCTGACGATTTCGCAACAGAGCGCGTCGGCGGCATTCGCCAAGATCAGCGAATACCGGCAGTTGCTGCGAGATATGCCTGATGGCCCCGAAAAGACGGCGATGCGCCGGCGGATGCAGGCGATCGCCAGCACTCGCGCTGCAGACACCGCACGGCGCACCACCTGGCGCGCTCTGTATTCGTCGAACCAGCTGCACGAGCAAATGACCTGGTTCTGGATGAACCACTTCAACATGTACGCCCCCAAGGGCCACGTCGGGGTTGCGCTGGCCGACTATGAAGACCGCGCGGTACGGCCACACGCCCTGGGCAGGTTTCACGACCTGCTGGCCGCGACCGTCCGTTCTCCGTCCATGCTGTTGTATCTGGATAACCATTACAACCGCGCCGGCCGTATCAACGAAAACTATGCGCGCGAGCTGATGGAACTGCACACGCTGGGCGTGGACGGCGGCTACTCACAAAAAGACGTGCAGGAACTGGCGCGTATCCTGACCGGCCTGGGGGTCAACTATCGCAGTACCCCTCCCAAAGTGCCGGCCGAACTCCGGAGCCAAGTCGTGCAGGAAGGCAATTTCCTGTTCAACCCACGCTTTCACGACTACGGAGACAAGCTGTTTCTACAGCGGAAGATCGCGGGGACCGGTCTTGCCGAAGTAGACGAAGCGATAGATATCCTGGCGCGTCATCCGGCAACGGCGCGCCACATCAGCCGAAAGCTGGCCCAGTTTTTCGTGGCTGACCGCCCTCCCGACGATCTGGTGGCCGCGATGGCCAAGACATTCCAGTCCAGCGACGGAGATATCGCGGCCACCTTGCGCACCCTGTTTGCATCGCAGCCGTTCATTGCGTCATTGGATGCCGGAAAATTCAAAGACCCGATGCATTACGTCTATTCGTCGCTGCGCCTGGCGTATGCCGAATTTCCTCCGGTGGCGCGCGTGGATACAGCCAATCAATGGCTCAACCGGCTTGGCCAGCCGCTATACAGGCGCATTACGCCTGACGGTTACCCGTTGACCCAGTCCGAATGGTCGGGATCGGGCCAACTTACAAGCCGTTTTGACTGGGCGCGGCGCGTGATCGTGGCGCCAGGGCGCTTCTACCAGGCAGCCGGCCAAAAGCCCCCTGTGCAGTTGCCTCCTGTTCCGAGCCTGCCCGAGATCTATAAACGCACACAGCGCTACGAAGCACTATCGCCCGCCACGCGGCAGGCCATCGAGTCAGCTCGGACGATACAAGACGCCAACACTTACCTGCTGGCTTCCCCTGAATTCATGCGCAGATAGGCCTGCGCCGGATACGATGATGCAACGACGAGACCTGCTCAAATTCGCAGCAAGCGCTCCTCTGGCCTTGCTTGGCACCCACCTGTTCGCCGCGCCGCAAGGCGCGCCCCGGCTGCTGGTCGTGTTCATGCGCGGCGCGTACGACAGCAGCAGCCTGCTCATACCGGTTTCGAGCGACTTTTACTATGAATCCCGGCCCACTATCGCCATCCCGCGACCGGGCGATGACGCCGACGCCGCGCTGGCGCTGACCGACGGCTGGGGCCTGCATCCTGCCATGCAAGCCACGCTGGCGCCGTTGTACAAGGCGCGCGAGCTGGCCTTCATTCCTTTCGCCGGCACCGACGACCTCAGTCGCAGCCATTTCGCCACACAGAACGCCATTGAGCTGGGCCAACCCGCTGCCCCCCGCAACCGCTACCGCAATGGATTTCTGAATCGCCTGGCAGAGACGCTGGGCAGGGATACGACGCGCCCTGTGTCATTTACGACGGACGTGCCGCAGATCTGGCGTGGTGCGCTTCCAGTGCCGAACATCGATCTGGCAGGCCGGACGGGCCGTCAGATATTGGGTGCAAGCCGCACCGAGGCCATCGGCCAGATGTACCGCGATACCGAGTTCAGCGCAGCGGTGAATGAAGGCATCGAACTGAGCGCCATCGCGCGCCGCGAACTCGAACAAGAAATGCAACAGGCCAATGGCAAAGCCATTCCGGGCAGCCAGCTTGAACGCGAGGCGACGCGCGTGGGCCGCCTGATGGCCGAGCGCTACAACCTGGGCTTTCTGGACGTTGGGGGATGGGATACTCACGTGGCCCAAGGCGGCGTACAGGGCACGCTCGCCAGCAAGCTGGGGCAGCTCGGCCGCGCCCTGGTTTCTTACAAGGCCGCGATGGGCCCTGCCTGGCGCGACACCACGGTGGTGGTCATCAGCGAGTTCGGTCGCACGTTCCGCGAAAATGGCAGCAAGGGCACCGACCATGGGCATGGAACCGTGTATTGGGTACTGGGCGGCGGCGTGCGCGGCGGCCGCGTGGCCGGAAACCAGGTAGAAGTACGCCCCGACACGCTGCACCAGGACCGTGACTACCCCGTCCTGAACGACTATCGCGCCGTGTTCGCCGGCCTGTTCGCGCGCCTGTATGGCCTGGACGGCCGCCGCCTGCAAGAAGTCTTTCCGGGTGTCGAACCACAAGACCTGCAATTGGTTTAAGCGGCCCTACTCGCGCATTACACTGGCGCAGCGCCCACCGCAGCAGCGGCTTTCCTATAACAGAGGTACGCCCATGAGCACTATCTACGAATTTTCGGCCACCGACCTGGGCGGCAACGAGCAGCCCCTGGAGATCTATCGCGGACAGGTGCTGCTGGTGGTGAACGTGGCGTCGAAATGCGGCTTTACGCCGCAATACGCCGGCCTCGAGGCACTGTACCGGGACTATCGCGCGTCGGGCCTCACCGTGCTGGGCTTTCCCTGCAACCAGTTCGGCAACCAGGAGCCCGGCGACGAGGCGACCATCGGCGAATTCTGCAGTCGCGAGTACGGCGTGACGTTTCCGATGTTCGCCAAGGTCGAAGTCAATGGCGCCCATGCCCACCCGCTGTTCCGCTGGCTCAAGGGGGAAAAGCCGGGCGTGCTGGGCACGGAAGCCATCAAGTGGAACTTCACCAAGTTCCTGGTGGGGCGCGACGGGCGTGTCATCAGGCGCTATGCGCCCACTGACAAGCCGGCGGCTCTGAAGGACGACATCGTGCGGGCCTGCGACGCTTCCACCTGACCGCCATCGCGGGCGCTATGCGCGCTGCCCCTGCAGCGGCGGCAAACGCCGCCGCACGGTGGTGGCCTTGACGATGGCGGTATTGGTCTGCGCACATTCGTTGATGCGGTCCAGCACCGCGTCGAGTTGCGAAATCGACTGCAGCAGCAACCGGGCAATGAAACAGTCGTCGCCCGTCACCTTGTCGCATTCGACAAACTGGCCGATGCCCGCGATCAGCTTTTCTACCTTGCGCAACTGCCCGGGCAGCGGGCGTATGCGCACAATGGCCGTCAGCGTATAGCCCAACGCGACAGGGTCTACGTCTACCGTATATCCGCGCAGGATGCCGGCCTCTTCGAGCCTGCGCACGCGGTCGGCCACACTGGGCGGCGACATGCCTACCTGCCGCGCCAGCTGCGCGGTGGTGACGCGTGCATTGGCCGCCAGCATCTCGAGCAGGCGGCGATCGATGCCATCCAGGACGGCATTTTCGCTTGTTAGGCTCATGCGATTATTTCCCTAATAAAAAAAGGTTTCTCGGCGAACATTCAATACGATAGTTATATTACGCCGCGCATTGGCCTGGGATAATTTTTCTTGCCGGCATCGCTCATCGATGCCCCAGCGGGAGAACTGCAATGAAGCCAAACAGTGAACGCGGCGGCCTGGTCCAGATGGCCGCTGCCATGGGAATATCGGGCACCGTGGGAGTCTTTGTGCTGGAGTCGGGGCAAAGCGCCTGGAACGTGGTGTTCCTGCGTTGCGTGTTCGGCGCCGTAGGGCTGTTGGTGTACTGCCTGGCGCGCGGCCTGCTGCGCCCGGGCATTTTTACGCCGGCCACTTTCGGCTGGACCCTGCTGGCCGGCGTGGCAATCGTCTTGAACTGGGTGTTGCTGTTCGCGGCGTACCCGCTCGCCTCGATATCTCTGGCCACCGCGGTGTACAACTTCCAGCCGTTTTTCCTGATCGCGCTTGGCGCGATCTTCCTGGGCGAACGCCCCGGCCTGGGCAAGCTCAGCTGGTCGGCGGTCGCGTTCGGCGGGCTGGTGCTGGTGCTGCGCATCGAGTCCGCAGACCTTGCCCAGGCCGGCAGCTACCTGACCGGACTGGGGCTCGCGCTGGGCGCCGGAGCGCTGTACGCGGTGACGTCCATCATTGTGAAGCGGCTCAGGCATATTGCTCCCCACGTGCTGGCGCTGGTGCAGGTCAGCCTGGGCGCGCTGCTGTTGCTGCCTATGGCAGACTGGAGCGCGCTGCCTGGGGAACCGGCCGAATGGGGAGCACTGGTAGCCATCGGGCTGGTGCACACCACCCTGACCTACATTCTGCTGTACTCGGCCATCCAGAAATTGCCGACCACCTCGGTCGCGGCGCTGGCCTTTATCTACCCGGCGACGGCCATCATCCTGGATTACGCGCTCTACGGCCAGCGCATGGCCTGGCTGCAGATGGCCGGCGTGGGCTTGATACTGGTGGCCGCGGCCGGCGTCAGCATGAACTGGGGCCCGGCGGCGCCAGGCCGGTCCGCCTGCGCGCGCCCGGCGGACGCGGCCTGAGGGCGCCCCCGCATACCCCCGTTGCCGGCCGGGGCTTGCGGCATGCCGCAACCCCGGCCCGCTATCATGGACAGCCCACCTGACGCCGCCAGCCGCGACGGCATAGCAAGGAACCGCTCAATGATCGATCTCTATTACTGGACTACGCCCAACGGTCACAAGATCACCATGTTTCTGGAGGAAACCGGCCTGCCGTACCGGATCCACCCCGTCAACATCAGCAAAGGCGAACAATTCCAGCCGCATTTCCTGGCCATTGCGCCCAACAATCGCATACCCGCCATTGTGGACCGGCAGCCGGCCGATGGCGGCGAGCCGGTGTCGCTGTTCGAGTCGGGCGCCATCCTGCTCTATCTGGCAGACAAAACAGGCCAATTCATTGCGCGGGATATGCGCGGCCGGGCCGACACCTTGCAATGGCTGTTCTGGCAGATGGGCGGCCTGGGGCCGATGGCGGGCCAGAACCACCATTTCTCGGTGTACGCGCCCGAACGCATTCCCTACGCCATCGATCGCTACGTCAATGAAACCAACCGTCTGTATGGCGTGCTGAACAAGCGCCTGGCCGATCGCGAGTTTGTGGCGGGCGATTATTCGATCGCGGACATGGCGGCTTACCCGTGGATCGTCCCGCACGAACGCCAGGGGCAGAACCTGGATGATTTTCCGCATCTCAAACGCTGGTTTCACGCCATCGAGGCCCGGCCGGCCACCAGGCGCGCGTATGAAAAGGCCGCGGAAATCAACACCGCGCCTTCGGTACACACCGAAGAATCGCGCCGCATCCTGTTCGGCCAGACATCGCAGCAAGTGCGCTAAGCTTGCCTGTCTGCAATAACCCGTCGTTCCTGCATGAGTACCGATACTGGCTTGCAATTCCGGCCCGCACGCCCCACCGATCTGGACGCCATCGTCGCGCTGCTGGCCGACGACGTGCTGGGAAACCGGCGCGAAGACCCCGCCATGCCGGCCAGCGACTGCTATGTGCAAGCCTACGCGGCCATCGAGCGCGACGCCAACCAGCTGCTGGCGGTTGCCGAACGCGACGGCCGCGTGGTGGGCTGCCTGCAGCTCAGCTTCATACCGGGCTTGTCGCGGCGCGGCATGTGGCGCGGGCAGATCGAAAGCGTGCGCGTGGCGGCGGCCGAACGTGGCGCCGGCACCGGCCGCGCGATGTTCCAGTGGGCCATCCAGGTGTGCCGCGACCGCGGTTGCGGCCTGGTCCAGCTCACTACCGACAAAAAGCGCGCCGAGGCGCGGCGCTTCTACGAATCGCTTGGCTTTGCCGCCACCCATGAAGGCATGAAGCTGGAACTGGCGGGCTGATCCGGAGTCTTACGTCAATGCACGGAGAATACAAAGTTCCTGGCGGCAAGCTGGTGGTCGTCGATCTTGATGTCCAGAACGGCAAGCTGGCCAACGTACGCCTGAGCGGCGATTTTTTCCTCGAGCCCCCCGACGCGCTCGATCTCATCAACCAGGCGCTGGAAGGCCTGCCCGCCGACGCCGACGAAGCCCGCCTTGCACGGGCCGTACAAGATGGCCTGCCTGCCGAGGCCGAACTTTTCGGCTTCACGCCCCAGGCCGTGGCCGTCACCATCCGCAGAGCCCTTGCATGAGCACCCGTACCCACTGGAACGACTATTCATGGCAGCTGGTCCACGAAGGCCCGCAGCCCCCCGCGCTGCACATGGCACTGGACGCCGTCATAACCGACGAGGTGGGCGCGGGCCTGCGCCCGCCCACGCTGCGCATCTGGGAATGGTCCGAGCCGGCCGTGATTATCGGGCGCTTCCAGTCGCTGAAAAACGAGGTCGACCCCGACGGCGCAAGGCGACACGGCGTCACCGTGGTGCGCCGGGTCAGCGGCGGCGGCGCGATGTTCGTGGAACCCGGCAACACCATCACCTATTCGCTCAGCGTGCCCCAGGCGCTGGTGCAGGGCCTGACCTTCCAGCAGTCGTACGAATTCCTCGACGGCTGGGTAATACGTGCGCTGCATGATCTGGGCATCAAGGCCTGGTACCAGCCGCTGAACGACATAACCTCGGAAGGCGGCAAGATCGGCGGCGCAGCTCAGGCGCGCCGCAGCGGCGCGGTGCTGCACCATGTCACCATGTCGTACGACATCGACGCCGACAAAATGGTGCAGGTGCTGCGCATCGGACGCGAAAAACTGTCAGACAAGGGCACCACCAGCGCCAAGAAGCGGGTCGATCCGCTGCGCACCCAAACCGGCCTGGCGCGCGATGCCATCATCGAACGCATGTTGCAGACGTTCGGCAGCCTGGCGACGCTGCAACCCGTGCAGTTGGACGCAAGCACGCTGGAACAAGCGCGCCTGCAGGCCCGCGAAAAATTCTCGACCCCCGAATGGACAGCCCTGGTACCTTGATGCAACGCCACTTCCCGTTATTCCGCGCCCTGACGCACGCCCGCGCCGGCCTGGCCGGCGCCGCGCTCGCAGTGCTGGCCGGCTGCGCCAGCGCGCCGGCCGACACAATCAGCCTGCCATCCGCCACGCCGCAACCCGCCAAGACCGAAGCGCAAGTCGCCGGGCTTGCTGTCGAGAAGATCCAATGGCAGGGCACCAGGCCCGGCTGCGAAGGCCAGTGTCCGCGTATCGAGATCGACAGCGTCGCCTTTCCGGACATTCCCAGGCTGACCGAACTGGTCGACCACGTGCTGGCCTACATGACGGGTGTGGATCCCGACCGGCCGCGGCCCTACGGCACCCTGGCCGAGTATGCGCAATACTTCTGGCAAACCGCCCAGTCGCGCGACAGCACAATCTTCAAGGCAAGCGTCAAGGCCGTCAGCGGCAACATCATCGCGCTCGAACTGCACACCGGACAATATTTGACGGGCGCGGCGCACGGGATACCTGCCACGCAATACCTGAACTGGCAGCGCGACCAGAACCGCGTGCTGGCGCTGGACGAAGCCCTGCTGCCCGGCGGCCGGACCGCATACGTCGAGGCCTTGCGCCGGGCTCACGCCGCCTGGCTCACCCGCAACGAAGACGCGCAGCGCGATCCGCAAACCTACAACCGCATGTGGCCGTTCCAGGAAAGCGATAATTTCGCGCTTACCCCCGAAGGCATGGTCATCAAGTACGACGCCTATTCCATCGCACCGTATTCGCATGGCCAGCCCGAATTGCTGATCCCCTACAGTGAACTGCACGGCGTGCTGCGGCCCGAATTCATGCCGGCGGCATGAAAAAACCGGCGCCCGAAGGCGCCGGCCCGAACCCCCACGGCCTTGGCGGCGGCCTCAGGGGTACAGCCCGCGTACCTGACGCGCCTGCAGAATGCGCGTGCAAGCCACGATGAACGCCGCGGTGCGCAGCGTCACCTTATGTTCCTTGGCCATCTGCGATACGGCCGAATAGGCTTCGCGCATCAGGCGCTCGAGGCGGTGGTTGATTTCCTCTTCGCTCCAGAAAAAGCTCGAGAAGTCCTGCACCCACTCGAAATAGCTGACCGTCACGCCGCCGGCGTTGGCCAGCACATCGGGCACCACATATACGCCGTTGTCGTTGAGAATATCGTCGGCCTCGGGCGTGGTGGGGCCGTTGGCCCCCTCGACCACGATCTTGGCGCGCACCTTGTGCGCATTGGACTCGTTGATCTGCCCTTCCAGAGCGGCCGGAATGAGGAAATCGGTTTCCAGTTCCCAGAACTGCGCGTTGTCCAGGGCCTCGCCGCCGCTGAAACCGGCCACACCGCCCTTTTGCGACACATGCGACAACAGCTTGTGCACGTCCAAGCCCGCGGCGTTGTATACCGTGCCCGTATGGTCTTGCACCGCAATAACCTTGGCCCCGGTTTCATGGAACAGGCGGGCCGCCGTGCCACCCACGTTACCGAAGCCCTGCACGATGACAGTGGCTTGCGAAACGTCGATGTTGCGGTCCCGTGCCGCTTCGCACGCGGTGACGTACACGCCGCGTCCGGTAGCCTCGACCCGGCCCAGGCTTCCGCCAAGCGATATCGGCTTGCCGGTGACCACGCCGGTGGAAGTGGAGCCTTCGTTCATCGAGTACGTGTCCATCATCCACGCCATCGTCTGCGCGTTGGTGTTCACGTCGGGCGCGGGAATATCCTTGGTGGGGCCGATGATGACGCCGATTTCCGAGGTATAGCGGCGCGTCATGCGTTCAAGCTCGGCCATCGAGAGCTGGCGCGGGTCGACCCGGATGCCCCCCTTGGCGCCGCCATAGGGCAGGTTCACCGCGGCATTCTTGATCGACATCCAGGCGGCCAGGGCCATGACCTCGGACAGCGTGACGTCCTGGTGAAACCGCACCCCTCCCTTGCCCGGCCCGCGCGATGTGTTGTGCTGCACCCGGTACCCTTCAAAGTGGGCAACGCTGCCGTTGTCCAGTTCGATAGGCACATCGACGATCAGGGCGCGCTTGGGCCGCTTCAAGGTTTCTACCCAACGTGCCAGCGACCCCAGGTAGGGGGTGACGCGGTCGACTTGTTGAAGGTAGATACCCCAAGGGCCTACATGTGCGGCATCCAGATACGACGGCAATGCATGGGTGGGCTTATCGGACATGAGCAGAGTCTCCAGGCTAGGACTGATTTAATTGTAGCCACCAAAACCATCGCTGTCCCCATTAAATAACAAAAAAATATAATGGGGACGAATGATAGTGCGCCCGCTCATACCGTGCGGATCGCCGGCGCAAGCCATGACGACGTGGGGCTGCAATACAGTCGTTGCAACACGTCACAGCGGCAGAAGCCGCTGCGGGCTCAAAACCTTGCACGCCGCCTCGACACCTTAGGCTAACTTACCGCCCGCGGGCCACCGCAATGCTTTACATAGTGTTGCCGACGGAGCCGATCCTGCAATAGTCACATCGATAGAATGAACCGGCTTTCTGCGCCGTTGCGGGCGCCCTGTTTTTGCGCGAGGCTTTTATGTCGATTGGCTTGCATTCCCCATCCGTCGTATTGCGGCACTCGAGCGAAGTTCTGATGCTGACGCCCCGGTATCCCCAAGGCGGCCGCGCCCCCGGGCGCGCCGCCGACCGGGCCGGCACCGAATCAATGCTGCGCGACTTCCTGAGCGATGATGGCAATCGCCTGGCCCTCATGAAGCTGTGCCATGCCGTCGAGCCGGAGTATTCGGCTGCGCAGCCCCGCAGCCTGGACGACGCGGCCCGCCACGTCGCCGGCCTGATCGCCTCTGGCAAGGTGCTGGCTGCACGCCTGGGAGAACCCGCCGGATTTGTCGAAGGCGCATACCCCTTCAACCTGCGCCAGCTGGCCTATCTGTCTACCCGTAACGGGCCGGTGGTCGGTTCTTATTTCCTGACAGGCGAATATGCCGTACGGGGCCGCACGATTTCGGTGTCGGCTGCCGGGCGGCATTCGGCCGCGCTGGCGGGCTCGCCGCGCTTCTTTGCCACCGCACGGCTCAAGATCGACGGCGAGTGCGGCGACATCCAGCCCCTGGCCCAGGACACAACGCTCGCCCCCTCTGCCGATGCGCCCACGCCCCTGGGCAGCGCGAGTTGGCAACTGCCCGACGTGCGTCACGGCCAGTCGGCGGCGCTGGTGATCAGCGCGGGCTATGTGCTGGAAACCGCAAACGGGCCGATGACCCCCCTGCCCGCGACGGCCGAACGGGAATTCCCCCTGTTGCTGGGCTGACGCGCGCCCCGCACCTGCATGCGCCCAACGAGCCCGGCCGCCGGCCGGGGCGGCGTGGCTCAGTATTTGTTCAAACGAACCCCCGACACGCCCGACAGCGACGGCGCGTCATCGTCGGATGCTTGCGCCGCCGGGCGCGGGGCCTGGGCGGGCTGCGCGGGTTGCGCGGCAGGCGCCGCGGGCGCCGAAGACGGGTTCTCGCCGGACCGCAGCGCTTCCCGGCGCGCCTGCGCGGCAGCGATCAGTTCCGTGAGTTCGTCGGCCAGCTTGCCTGCCTTGCCCTGACGCGCCCAGTCGGCGGCGTTCTGGCCCTTCAGATTGCGCGTCGTCACGTCGCCACCCGCATCCAGCAGTACCTGCACCATCTCGCGGCTGCCCGATAGCGCTGCCATCATGAGCGGCGTCGTTCCGTCGGGCGAAGGCGCGTTGACCATGGCCTTGTGCTGCAACAGCAGTCTGGCGGTATCCACATGCCCCTTGGAGGCCGCATAGTGCAGCGGCGTCCAGCCCAGCCGGTTCACCTGCGCGCCGCGCGCAATAAGCGCGCGCGCCCGATCCGTCTGCCCCGCCACGGCCAGGTACATCAAGGCCGTTTCGTTGGCCGGGTTCACCGCCTCGAGGTCGGTGCGGGGGTCTGTCGCCAACAGGTCGAACACCTGCCAGGCGCCGTCTACCACGGCGCGCATCAGCGCGGGCTGGCCATTTTTGTAGCGCACGTTGGGGTCTGCCCCCTGGGCCAGCAGCTCGCGCAGGTCGGCCGCTTTGTCGTTGTGTACATACACCCAGAAGTTGGGCGGCGCCTCGGCGGCCGCCACAGGGGCGGCCGCACCCCATGCCAGGCCTGCGGCCAGGCACACGGCAGCCAGCGGGCGAAACCAGGAATCTTTTATGCAGGACACAGGCATGGCGACCATTTTTGAGAAATTACTTTAAATAAAGCACTCTAGATATTCGACTTTAAATAAATAACTTTAGACTACCGGTCTATCTTATTGAATAATTTAAAGAAATTTTCAGTAGACGCGTGCGCCACTTCCGATACATCCCGGCCCTGCAGGTCGGCGATCTTTTGCGCGACGTGGATGACTTTTGATGGGTCATTGCGCTTGCCGCGAAATGGCACCGGCGCCAGGTACGGAGAATCGGTCTCGATCAACAGCCGATCCAGCGGCATCTTGGCGGCCACCTCGTGCACGACCGCCGCGTTCTTGAAGGTGACGATGCCCGACAGCGATATGTGAAAGTTCAGATCCATGGCAGCCTGCGCCATTTCCCACGATTCGGTAAAGCAATGCATCACGCCCCCTACTTGCGCGGCATTCTCTTCCCGCAGGATCTGCAATGTGTCGGCCACCGAGTCCCGGGTGTGAATGATGAGCGGCAGGTTCGCCTGCCGCGCCACGCGGATATGGCGGCGGAAGCGCTCGCGCTGCCAATCCAGCGGCTCGCTCAGGCGGTAATAATCCAGTCCGGTTTCACCGATGGCCACCACTTTGGGATGATGCGACAACTGCAGCAGTTCGGCTTCGGTGGGATCGGAAGTCGCTTCGTAGTCGGGATGCACCCCCACCGAGGCCCACAGGTTCCGGTGAGGCTGCACCAGTTCGATCAGGCCGGGCCAGTCGGGCAGATCAACGCTGACGACCAACGCGTGGGTGACCTGGTTGTCCGCCATGCGCTGAAGAATATCGGGCAATTCCTGCGCGAGCTCGGGAAAGTTCAGATGGCAGTGTGAATCGACGTACATGGAGTGGCAGTTACTCAGTTTTCAGGAGCCCGGCGTGGGCCAGCCGCGCGCCTATCCTTGGCAGGATAGCACCACGCGCTGCAGCGTCGCATGTGCGAGCAGCTTGGCATTGAGCGGGTGCGTGGCCAGCCGGCGCTGCTGCGTGAGCCAGCGCGCGGTGTCGGCCAGGCGCACCGCGTCGGCGCTGGCGGAGACTTTCGCCACCGGCGCGGCCAGGGATGGAAAATACCGCACAGGCGCCTTGGCCTGTGCCAGCACCAGGTCGGTGTACAGGCGCTGCAGCGCATCCAGCCAATCAGGCGCGGCCACCTTCTCCAGCGACTCGGACAGCGTCCCTATATCGGGCGCCTGGCCTTGCGCCAGCGGCTTGATCAGCTGGGCAAGCCAATCGGGACAGGCCTGTTCGCTTGCGCGAGCTCGCCGCAGTGCGGCCAGCGGAGCGCCACCGGCGGCGGCGAGCCAGTCGGCGGCCGGTTCGACGCCTTGTTCCTGCAGCCATTGCAGCGATTCTTGCGGCCCGGGCGCCGGCAGAGGCAGGCGGCGGCAGCGTGACACCAGCGTGGGCAGCAGGCGGTCGGGCGCGTCGGCGACCAGCAGGAATACCGTGTGCGGCGGCGGTTCTTCCAGCACCTTCAGCAAGGCATTGGCCGAAATGACGTTCAGGGCGTGCGCCGGATAAAGCAGCGCCACGCGCCAGCCGCCGCGGTGCGTGGCCGTGTTGAACCACGATTCCAGTGCGCGGATCTGGTCGATGCGGATTTCCCGGGAAGGCTGCCTTTTAGCGGCCGTGCCGGTGGCCGGCTCGGTTTCGTCGCCGCTTTCCGCGGCCTCGGCGCCCTCTTGCAAGGCGATCGCCTCGGGGCGGATGCGGCGCAAGTCGGGATGGTTGCCGCCGGCCACCCACCTGCAGGCGGGACAGGCGCCGCAGGCCAGGAGGTCGCGCGGCGATTCGCACAGCAGGCTGGCGGCCGCCGCAAGCGCAAAATCGAGCTTGCCGATGCCGCCCATGCCGTGAATGAGCCAGGCGTGGGCGAAGCGCTCGCGTCCGGCCAGCCAGGAGCGGGCAATGTCGTGCTGCCAGGGCAGAAAGGCGGCGGTGCTCATGCGGTCTCGGTCAGGGCGCGCAGCTCTGCGTGCAGTTGGGCACGCACCTGTTCCACCGGCCGGCTGGAATCCACTATCCGTATGCGCCCGGGATGCGCCGCCGCGCGGGCATGGTAGGCGGCGCGGGTGCGTTCGAAGAACTCGGCGGCTTCGCGCTCGAAACGATCTGGCTGGCGCGCATCGGCCAGGCGCGCGCGCGCGAGCTCAAGGGGTACGTCGAACAACCAGGTGCGGTCCGGCTGCAGCGCCGGGCGCATCCATTGTTCGAGCACGGCCACGCGTTCCGCGCCCAGCTGCCGGCCGCCGCCCTGGTAGGCATAGGTGGCGTCGGTATAGCGGTCGCATACCACCCAGTCGCCCCGCGCCAGGGCAGGCTCGATCACTTGGGCCAGGTGCTCGCAGCGCGCCGCGAACATCAGAAGCGTCTCGGTGTCCAGGCTCATGGATTCGGACAGCACCAGCCCGCGCAGCGTCTCGCCCAGCGGGGTGCCGCCCGGTTCGCGCGTGGCGACCACGGTGTAGCCCCAGGCGCGCAGTGTGTCGGCCAGCCAGGCGGCATGTGTGCTCTTGCCGGCGCCGTCCACGCCTTCCAGCGTAATGAAACGTCCGCGTGGGTTCATCAGTTACGCCCCAGGATGTAGCGCGCCACGTTGCGGTTATGTTCGGCCAGGTTGGCTGAAAACTCGCTGGTGCCGTTGCCGCGCGATACGAAATACAGGTACTTGTGCCGTTCGGGCTGCACCGCCGCGAGCAACGCCGCACGCCCTGCCGCCGCAATCGGCGTGGGGGGAAGGCCTGCGCGCGTATAGGTGTTCCACGGGGTGTCGGTCTGCAGGTCGGCCCGCCTTATCCGCCCCTGGTAGCGTTCGCCCATGCCGTAGATCACTGTCGGGTCGGTCTGCAGCATCATGCCCAGCCTGAGCCGGTTCACGAACACACCGGCAACACGCGTGCGTTCAGGCCCATGCCCGGTTTCTTTCTCAATGATAGACGCGAGGATCAGCGCCTGGTATGGCGTGTCGAGCGGCAGGCCGGGCTGGCGCTGCGCCCAGACTTCGCCCAGCACCTGCTGCTGCAATTGGTAGGCGCGGCGCAGAAGATCCAGGTCGGTCGTGCCGGGCGTAAACACATATGTATCGGGAAAAAACAGCCCTTCGGGCGCCTTGTACGGCGATCCCAGCCTGGCCATCAGTTCGGCGTCGCTGATATCGCCCAGGGTCTGCTTCACATCGGGATGGGCGCGCAGCGCCTGGCGGAACTGCGCGAATGTCCACCCTTCCACGAACGTAAGCTGGCGCTGCACCATGTCGCCGCGCGCCAGCCGATCGAGCAGCGTCCAGGGGCTGTCCCCGGCGCGCGCCTCGTATCCGCCCGCCTGGATCAGCTTGTCTCGTTCGGAAAGTCGTGCCAGCCATGCAAAGCCATCTTGCCACACCGGAATGCCGGCGTCGTTCATGGCGCGCGCGACGGCGCGCGGCGTACTGCCGGCAGGCACGATGAACTCGATCCGTTCGGCTGGCAGGTCCAGCGGCCGCTTTACCCAGAACCACGCACCGGCGGCCGCGGCGGCGGCCAGCAGCGTCACGGCCAGGCAGGCAACCAGAAAATAGACGTAGAGCTTTTTCATAAGTGTGCGCAGTTTAATGGATATGGCGGAGTCGGCAGGCCTTGCCGGCCCTGTCGCGCACCCGGAATTGCGCCCGAAGGCCGGCCGCCGCGGGTATCATCGACATATCTGCGGGCACCCTGTCGGCGCCCCGCCTTCGCTGCCACATTCCTGCCATGCATGCATTTTTCAGTTTGATCGCTACTCAGTCCGATGGTTCGGTCCTGTGCGCCCCCTTGCCCGACTATGCCGTCGTGTCTGCATCGGGCGAAGACGCCCTGCCGTTCCTGCACGGCCAACTGACCCAGGACGTCGCCAGCCTGCCGCCCGACACCGCGCGGCTGGCAGGCTATTGCACCGCCAAGGGACGGCTGTTGGCCACGATGGTGCTCTGGCTTGCCCAGCCCGCCGTGGATGCAGCCGCCGCACCCGATGCCAGCCGCGCGTACGCCCTGGTGCGGCGCGATCTGGCCGATGCCCTGGTCAAGCGCCTGTCGATGTTTGTACTGCGGGCCAAGGCCAAGCTGGCCATCGCCCCGCTGCATGCCGCGGGCGTACGGTGCGAACCGGCGGCCCTGCCCGCCCTGCAGGCCGCCCTGGGCGGCGATCTGCCCGTTACACCCTGGCAGCGCGTCGAACTGCCCAGCGGCACCTGGATTGCGGCGCCGTCTGCGGGCGCGGCCCCGCGCTGGTGGTGGATCGCGAGCGACGAGCAACTCGCGCGGGCGCAGGCTGCCGGCCTGGCAAACGAATTCGCCGCGTGCGACCCGGACCAGTGGCGCAGCGCCGACCTGGCTGCCGGCCTGCCCTGGATCAGCGCGGCTACGCAAGACCTGTTCATACCTCAGACGCTGAACCTCGACCTCATCGGGGGGGTGAACTTTACCAAGGGCTGCTATCCCGGCCAAGAGGTGGTGGCGCGCAGCCATTACCGGGGCACGGTGAAGCGTCGGGCCGCCTATGGCCGCCTGGCCAGCCAGGGGGATGCCCCTGCGCCCGGCACAGACATCTACGACGCAGGCCAGCCGCAAGAGCCGTGCGGGCGAGTCATCGATGCATCGCGCGACGGCGTGTTGTTCGAAATTGCCCTGTCGGCGCTTGCCGCGGGCGAACTGCGCATCGGCAGCCCCGACGGCCCGCATATCGCCGTAGCGCCGTTGCCGTACGCCTTGATGGAAGGGCCAGGCGACTGAACGCCGGCGGCGCGCTATACCGCCACGCCGAACAATGCGCCGATACCGGCGGTCAGCAGCATGGCGGCCGCGCCCAGTAGCGTGACGCGTAGCGCGGCGGGCAGCACGGGGGCGCCGCCTGCATGCGCTGCCATTGCGCCCAGCAGCGCCAGCGACGCCACCGACGTCGCGGTGACCACCCCGACGGCCTGCTCCACGGGTGTAAAAACCGCCGTGACCAGAGGCAGCGCCGCGCCGCTGGCAAACGATATGGCAGACGCCAGAGCCGCCTGCACCGGACGCGCCCGGTTATGCATCAGGATGCCGAGTTCGTCGCGGGCGTGGGCGTCAAGCGCATCGTGACGGGTAAGCTGTTCGGCCACCTGCCGGGCAAGCGCGGGCGCCACGCCGCGGCCGACATAGATATCGGCGAGTTCTTGCAGTTCCTGGGCCGAATTGCCCGTAAGCGCGCGTTGTTCCAGCCGCAGGTCGGCGGCCTCGGTGTCGGCTTGCGTTCGCACGGATACGTATTCGCCCGCCGCCATGGAAAGCGCGCCCGCCACCAGCCCGGCCAACCCGGAGGTCAGCACAGCCTGGTGAGAAGCGCCCGCCGCCGCCACGCCCGCAATAAGGCTGGCCGTGGACACGATGCCGTCGTTGGCGCCCAGCACGGCCGCGCGCAGCCATCCTGAGCGGAAAATGCGGTGATGCTCTTTGGCGGGCATGTGCGGCGAAAGAAACAGAGTGGGCGAGCCGCAATCTTAACGCGGCGCCACACGCACGGCCGTCATCAGCCCGATCAGGCAGAGCGTGGGCTCGTCGTCTCGATAAGCGCGCACCTCGACCTGGCAAATGCTCAGGCGTCTGCCGGGCTTGACGACGCGGCCGCTGGCCACGAAGCGTTCGCCGTCGGCGGGGGCCAGGAAGTTCATCTTGAATTCCGAGGTCAGTACGTCTTCGCCCGGTTCGAACAGGGTCAGTGCCGCGTACCCGCCCGCAGTGTCGGCGATGGTGGTGGAAATGCCGGCATGCAGGTAGCCGTTCTGCTGGCAAAGCTGGGGCTGGTAGGCAAGTTCGATATCCACCTGCCCCGGTTCGACGCGGGCCAGCGTTGCGCCGAATGCCGACATGACGGTCTGGCGGGCGAAACTGCTGCGCACCCGTTGGGCCGCCTCGGCAACTGCGGCGGCGTTCATGCGGCCTTGTCCGTGTAGAGCTTCACGATACTGGAGAAATCGAGCTTGCCAGTGCCCGCCGCGCTATGCAATGAATACAGGTTGCGCGCCAGTTCGCCCAGCGGAATAGACGAGCGCGTGGACAGGGCGGATTCTGCCGCCAGGCCCAGGTCCTTGAGCATGAGATCCACGCCAAACCCACCCGCATAGCCCTTGGATGCCGGCGCATGATCCATGACGCCCGGCCACGGATTGTAGAGCTCGGTGGCCCAGTTGCGCCCCGAGCTTTTTGCAATGATGTCGGACAACACTTTGGGATCCAGGCCATTGGCCACACCCAGCGCCAGGGCCTCGGACGTGCCTGCCATCAGGATGCCGAGCAGCATGTTGTTGCAGATCTTGGCAACCTGCCCTGCCCCGGCCGCCCCCGCATGGAAGATGTTCTTGCCCATGCATTGCAACACGGGCATTGCGCGTTGCAGCGCGTCGGCTTCGCCGCCGACGATGAAGGTCAGCGTGCCGGCCACTGCGCCGCCCGTTCCGCCGGACACCGGCGCGTCTATCATGGCCAGCCCGCGGGCCTTGGCGGCCGCCGCCACCTTGCGGGCGGAATCTGGCGCGATGGTGCTGCAGTCGATGACGAGCGCGGCGGCATCGATGGCGGCAAGCAGGTCGTCGGCAAGATAGAGCGCTTCGACATGCTTGCTGGCCGGCAGCATGGTTACCACGACTTCGGCGCCCTTGACGGCCTCGGTTGCGTCGGCTGCGGCGCGCGCGCCCGCCGCCGCCAGGCCCTGCACGGCCTGCGGCACCAGATCGAATACGGTGAGTTGATGGCCGGCCTTGATCAGGTTGTGCGCCATGGGCGCGCCCATGTTGCCCAGGCCGATGAACGCGATACTGCTCATGTTGGGTCTCCTTGGTTTTTATTGATGACAACGGTAATGCCCGGCCGGGCGCCTGAACCGGGCGCGGGGCCGAGGCAGTCAGTTTTCGGGCGGCCCGAGATCGGCAAGCGGATGCGGCTCGCCTTCGGGCCAGGGCGGCTCGAAAAAGCGCTGCACCCAGGCTTCGCTCGCGTCGTCAAGGGTGGCCGGATTCCATTTGGGCTGCTTGTCTTTATCGATAAGCAGGGCCCGTATGCCTTCGGCGAAATCGCCATGGGCCGCGCAAGCCAGCGCGGCGATGTACTCGGTGCGAAACACGTCGGCCAGCGAGCACAGGCGGGTGCGCTGCTGCAGGGTAAAAGCCAGCCGCGCCGAACCGGGAGAGCCGGCCAGCATGGTGGCCGCCGCGCGTGCCAGCCAGGGATCGGCATGTTCTTCAAGGGCCGCGATGGCCTGGTGGATGGCGCCCAGGTCGTTGCCGCTGCACAGGCTGTTGATCTGGAAGGCATGCTGGCGCAGCGGCCCCGGCGGCAGGGGCGCGGGCGGCTCGTGCGCCAGCAGCGCGCGACGCAACAGCCCATCGTTGATGGAGCGCGGCGGCGGTGCGCCATTGCCGGGCCCGCCGGCCTGGCCTGCCCATGGGGTGTCGAGCAGGGTTTGCATGAAACGCGGCCAGTCTGCCGAATCGAGGCGGAAATCGGCCACCCCCGCGTAGAAGGCATCGGAGGTGTTCAGGTGCGCGCCCGTCAGGGCCAGGAACAGGCCCGTGCGACCCGGCATGCGGTTGAGCAGCCAGCTTCCCCCTACGTCGGGAAACAGGCCGATGGAAATTTCGGGCATGGCGATGCGCGATGTTTCGCTGACCACGCGATGGCTGGCTCCCATCATGAGCCCCACGCCGCCGCCCATCACGATGCCATGCCCCCAGCACAGCAGCGGCTTGGGGTAGGTATGAATGCGGTAGTCCAGGCGATATTCGCGTTCGAAGAAATCGCGCGCCAGCCGGTTGGCCCAGGCGCCCTGCCCGCGATGCTGCTGCATGCTGCGATACAGGCCATGCAGGTCGCCGCCGGCGCTGAATGCCTTGTCGCCCGCCCCCTGCAGCACCACAATGGCCAGCCCGGCGTCGCGCGCCCATACATCCAGGCGCTCGGCAAGCAGATCGACCATTTCGAGCGACAACCCGTTGAGCGTCTGCGGCGCGTTCAGCGTCGCAATGCCCACGCGCATACCGTTGGACGCGGCCTTTTCTTCGAACAGCACCGGCGGGTTCATCTGATATCGGCTCCCTTTTCGAGCAATTGACGGGCCACGATGACACGCATGATTTCGTTGGTGCCCTCGAGTATCTGGTGAACCCGAGTATCGCGCACCAGGCGCTCCAGAGGATAGTCGCGCAAGTACCCATAGCCGCCGTGGATCTGCTGCGCATCAAGGCAGATCTGGAACCCCATGTCGGTGGCAAAGCGCTTGGCCATCGCGCAGTAGGTGCCGGCGTCGGGCGAACCGGCGTCGAGCTTGCAGGCTGCCAGCCGCACCATCTGGCGCGCGGCGACCAGATGCGTGGCCATGTCGGCCAGCTTGAACTGCAGGGCCTGGAACTCGGCCAGCCGCCGTCCGAACTGGCTGCGCTCGTGCATATAGCGCCGCGCGGCATCCAGCGCGCCCTGTGCCGCCCCCACCGAACATGTGCCGATGTTGATGCGGCCGCCATCCAGGCCTTTCATGGCGATCTTGAAGCCTTCGCCTTCCCGGCCCAGCAGGTTTTCGGCCGGCACCCGGACGTTCTCGAAAGTGATGGGTCGGGTCGACTGGCTGTTCCACCCCATTTTTTCTTCTTTACGACCGTAGCTGATTCCCGGGCTGTCGGCCGGCACCGCGAACGCGCTGACGCCGCCCGGCCCGCCGGCTCCCGTGCGCGCCATGACGACCAGCAAGTCCGTATCGCCGCCGCCCGAAATAAAAGCCTTGGCGCCGTTCAGCACATATTCGCCGCCATCGAGCTCCGCGCGGGTGGCCAGCGATCCGGCGTCCGAGCCCGCCCCCGGCTCGGTCAGACAATACGAAGCCAGCTTCTGCCCGCTGGCCAGCAATGGCCCCCACGCTTCGCGCACGGCGGGCGTGGCCCATTGGCCGATCATCCAGGTGGCCATATTGTGAATGGTGAGGAATGCCGTGGTCGAAGGGTCGACGGCGGCCATTTCCTCGAACACCAGGGTGGCGTCCAGCCTGGGCAGCCCCAACCCGCCGATGTCTTCGGCGGCATAGATGGCGCAGAACCCCAGTTCGCCCGCGCGCCCCAGGGCTTCGCGCGGAAAAATGCCTTCGGCGTCCCAGTGCGCCGCATGGGGCGCGAGCTCTCCTTCGGCGAAATCGCGCGCGGCCTGGGCGAAGGCCTGCTGCTCGTCGGTCAGTTCCAGATCCACGGTTGTCTCCTGTTGATCGGTCTTGATGCGCCGTGGCTGCCTTGTGGGCCGCCACGCCGGTCAAGCGCCGATTTTGCATGACGTTAACGTAAACGTAAACCTTTTGAACCTGATATTACGCCCGATGGGCAGGCGGATTTTGTCAGGCCGGCGACAATGGAGCCCGCATGGGCCGGCCGGCGGGCTAGAGCAGCCCTGGGGGGCGCTCGCGCCCCTGTCGCGCCGCCTTGGCGCGCCGGTGCTCGGCGCGGCGCCGGCGCGATATCTTGGGGTCGAAGGTCAGGGGCCGGTAGATTTCCAGGCGATCGCCGTCAGACAGCGGCGTGCCGGGCTGGCAGGACTTGCCGTAGATTCCCACCCCGTGCTCCCAGGCATCGCGGCCAGGGTACTGGGTTGCAAACCCGCTGGCGCGCACCGCGTCGGCGGCCGTGGCCGAAGCCGGCAGGCGCACCGTGCGCTGCCATGCCGAGGTTGCAGATTCGGCAAAGCATACGCACACCTGCAGCGTGCCCGCTTCATTCGCCATACACTGCCTGCGCCCGCTTGGTGAACGAATCGATGAAGCTCGTGGCAATGCGGTTGAAAACCGGCCCCACCACCATCTCGAGCGCCCGGTTGGAAAAGGCGTATTCCAGAGTGAACAGCACCTTGCAGGCGTCCGGGGCCAGGGCATGGAACTCCCAGTGCCCCACCAGCATCGAAAACGGGCCGTCGACCAGTTCGAGCTCGATGCGCTCGGGATAATTGTGCGTGTTGCGCGTGGTGAACCGCTGCTTCATGCCGGCAAAACTGATCTGGATCGATGCCTGCATGCCGTGCTCGGTGCGCGACTGCACCTCGGCGCCGCCGCACCAGGGCATGAATTCGGGATACTTCTCCACGTCGGCCACCAGATCGAACATCTGCGCGGCGCTGTAGGGAACCAGGACGGATCGCTGTACTTTGTGCATCGGCTATCGCAAATGGCTAGAATGATCAGATTTTACCGGTAGCGCCGCTACCTCCGGATTTTCCGCCTCATGAGCATCATCGACAACCGCAAGGCCTCGCACGACTATTTCATCGAAGACCGCTACGAAGCCGGCCTGGTTCTGCAGGGCTGGGAAGTCAAGGCGATCCGCGAAGGCCGCGTGCAACTGAAAGAAAGCTACGTCATCGTGCGCGACGGCGAACTCTATCTGCTGGGCATGCATGTCAGCCCATTGCCGACCGCGTCCACGCACATCCACCCCGACGCCATGCGCACGCGCAAGCTGCTGCTCAAGGCCGAAGAAATCAGCAAGCTGATCGGCAAGGTCGAGCAACGCGGCTATACCCTGGTGCCGCTGAACCTGCACTACAAGAATGGGCGCATCAAGCTTGATTTCGCGCTGGGCCGCGGCAAGAAACTGTACGACAAGCGCGACACGGCGCGCGAAAAAGACTGGCAGCGCGAGAAAGAACGCATGATGAAGCACGACACGCGCAATGCGCGCAAGGGCGACTAGGCGGGCCCCTGGGCCCGCCTGGCGCGTCCGGCCTGTCAGGCCGTCTTGCCGGACTTCACGATCGTCATGGCCGAGGCGATCAACCCGCCCACGTCTGCCAGGTTCGACGGCAGGATCAGCGTATTGCCTTCCTTGGCCACATTGCTGAACGCATCCACGTAGCGTTCGGCCACCTGCAGGTTCACCGCTTCCATGCCACCCGGCTGGCGCACGGCCTCGCCGACCTGCGTGATGGCCTTGGCCGTCGCTTCGGCAATGGCCAGCACGGCCGCTGCCTCGCCCTGCGCCTGGTTGATCTGCGCCTGCTTTTCGCCTTCGGAGCGCGCGATGGCGGCTTCCCGTTCGCCGGTAGCGATGTTGATCTGCTCCTGGCGACGGCCTTCCGAAGCGGCGATAAGCGCCCGCTTTTCGCGCTCGGCCGTGATCTGCGCCTGCATGGCGCGCAGGATTTCGTTGGGCGGAGTCAGATCCTTGATTTCGTAGCGCAACACCTTCACGCCCCAATTCAGGGCGGCCTCGTCCAGCGCGCTGACGATGGTGCTGTTGATGAACTCGCGTTCTTCGAACGTGCGGTCGAGTTCCATTTTGCCGATCACCGAACGCAGCGTGGTCTGGGCCAGCTGGGTAATGGCCGAAATATAGTTGGACGACCCGTACGATGCGCGCATGGCGTCGGTTACCTGGAAATACAGCACGCCGTCGACCTGCAGCTGGGTGTTGTCGCGGGTGATGCAGACCTGGCTGGGCACATCCAGCGGAATTTCCTTCAGCGAGTGCTTGTACGACACCCGCTCGATGAACGGGATGACAAAGCCCGCGCCGGGCGAGAGCACCCGATCGAATTTGCCCAGGCGCTCGACCACCCAGGCATGTTGCTGCGGAACGATGGCAATGGCCTTGATGATGACCAGCAAGGCCAGGATGACCAGTACGATCAGGGTGATGGTGGAAGTGTCAAACATCATGGAAGTTCCCTGGGTGGTAGTGAATAAGCATGTCAGCCATGCGCCGCGCTCTTGGGCGCCAGCACCAGGCAATTGCCGCGCACTTCGGCGATGACATGGGCGCCCGCCATGCGCGGGTGGCCGGCGGCCAGTTCGGCCTGCCAGTGCGCGCCGCGATACCACACCCGGGCCGCCCCGGCGTCGGACCAGGCTTCTACTTGTACGGTCTGGCCGATATCCATGTTGACATCGGCGTTGCGCGCAGCGTTGACCTCGCGCTTTTTCAAGACGCCGGCGCGGCGCAACACCAGCAGCCCCAGCAGCGCTACCAGCGCGCACGCGGCCAGCTGCCATTCGAAGCCCGCGGCCAGCCACGCGGCAATGCCGCCCCCGACCAGCCCCAAGGCAACCAGCAGCAGGTAGAAGGTGCCGCTGGCGACTTCGCCGATCAGCGCCAGCGCCGCCAGGCCGAACCAGATCCACATGCCCATACGACTTGTCCAGTTCAAATTGATACCGCGTCGATTGTACGGATTTCCGCCACACACCGTGCGAAATCGCGGCGCGGAGCTTATCATGGCGGCATGAACTCCGCCGTCCGCCCTGAACGTCCCGTGCTCATCCTGCACACTGGCGACCCCGACGACGGCCTGCGGCGCCGCCACGGCGATTATGCGCAGATGCTGCGCCATGCCGCGGGCCTGGCCGCCGATGCCGCACATATCGTGCGCGTCTTCGAGGGGCAAACGCCTCTGGGCGCCGACGCCTATCGCGCGGTGCTGATCACCGGCTCCCCGGCCATGGTCACCGACCACGAAAGCTGGAGCGAACAGACGGCCCAGTGGCTGCGCCAGGCCGCCGCGCAGCGCCTGCCCATGTTCGGCGTCTGCTACGGCCACCAGCTGCTTGCCTATGCACTGGGCGGGGCCGTCGACTTCAACCCGCAGGGCCGCGAACTGGGCACGCAAACCATCGACTGCCTGTCCGCCGCCGAAGGCGACCCGCTCATGGCCGGCTTGCCGGTGAGCTTTCCCGCGCAACTGCTGCACGCCCAGACCATCACGCGCCTGCCCGATGGCGCCGTGACCCTGGCGCGCTCGGCGCTCGACGCCCATCAGCTGGTGCGCCTGGCTCCCGGTATTTATTCATCGCAGTTTCATCCGGAATTCGGCCCGGAATTCCTGCGCGCGCACCTGATACGCTATCAGGCCGTTTATGCGCGCGAAGGCCTGGACGCCGCCGCGCTGGCCGCCAACCTGAAGCCCACCCCTACCGCGGCCAGCCTGCTGCGCAGGTTCCTGCGCCTGAACCACGCGCCCGCCACTCAACAGGCATAAAGCGCGCGCGGCGGCGTCGCCAGCCATCCAGGGTGTCTGACACCCTACGGGAGTCAGACACCGGCGGCAGCCCACTTCCAGGCAGCCCACTTCCAGGCAGCCCATGTCCACGCAGCCCACGTCCAGGTGTCTGACTCCCGCCAGGGTGTCAGACACCACCCAGCCGAAAAGCCGATTGCTGGTGCCTGACTCCCGCCGGGTGTCACACACCGCACCCAGCCGCCGCGCACAAAAAAGCCTGGCGCCCCAAAGGCGCCAGGCTTGCTCACACCGACCACGCGGCCGCCACTCAACAGGCATAAAGCGCGCGCGGCGGCGTCGCCAGCCACCCAGGGTGTCTGACACCCTACGGGAGTCAGACACCGGCGGCAGCCCACTTCCAGGCAGCACACTTCCAGGCAGCCCACGTCCAGGTGTCTGACTCCCGCCAGGGTGTCAGACACCACCCAGCCGAAAAGCCGATTGCTGGTGCCTGACTCCCGCCGGGTGTCACACACCGCACCCAGCCGCCGCGCACAAAAAAACCTGGCGCCCCAAAGGCGCCAGGCTTGTTCACACCGGCAAGCTTGCCTGACGGCAAGCCGAGCAGCTTCAGCCCTGCTTGGCCAGACGTTGCCAGGTATCCACCACCGTATCGGGGTTCAGGGACATCGACAGGATGCCTTCGTCCTTGAGCCATTGAGCGAAATCGGGGTGGTCGCTGGGGCCCTGGCCGCAGATGCCGACGTACTTGTTCGCCGCCAGGCAGGCCTTGATGGCCCGGCGCAGCATGAATTTCACCGCGTCGTCGCGCTCGTCGAAATCGGCGGCCAGCAGTTCCATGCCCGAATCGCGGTCCAGGCCCAGCGTCAGCTGGGTCATGTCGTTCGAACCGATGGAGAAACCATCGAAGTACTGCAGGAACTCATCGGCCAGAATGGCGTTGGAGGGAACCTCGCACATCATGATGAGCTTCAGGCCGTTTTCGCCGCGCGCCAGGCCATGCGAGCCCAGCAATTCGACGACCCGGGCAGCCTGGCTGACGGTACGCACGAAAGGCACCATGATCTCGACGTTGGTCAGGCCCATATCGTCGCGCACCTTCTTGAGCGCCTCGCATTCCATGCGGAAGCACTCGCCGAACTCGGCGGCGATGTAGCGCGAAGCGCCGCGGAAACCCAGCATGGGGTTTTCTTCTTCGGGCTCATAGCGCGAGCCGCCCACCAGCTTGCGATACTCGTTCGACTTGAAATCGGACATGCGCACGATGACCGACTTGGGCCAGAACGCCGCCGCAATGGTGGCGATGCCTTCGGCCAGCTTCTCGACAAAGAACGCGCGCGGGCTGGCATAGCCGCGCGCGGCCGATTCCACGGCCTTTTTCAGTTCGCCATCGACATTGGGATAGTCGAGCACCGCCTTCGGGTGGATGCCGATGTTGTTGTTGATGATGAACTCCAGGCGGGCAAGGCCCACGCCGGCATTGGGAATCTGCGCGAAATCGAAGGCCAGCTGCGGATTGCCCACGTTCATCATGATCTTTACGTCGATGGGCGGCATCTCGCCACGGCGCACTTCCTCGACTTCGGTCTCGATCAGGCCATCGTAAATGCGGCCTTCGTCGCCCTCGGCGCACGACACCGTGACTGCCTGGCCTTCCTTGAGCAGGTCGGTGGCCTCGCCGCAGCCGACCACCGCGGGGATACCCAGTTCGCGCGCAATGATGGCCGCGTGGCACGTGCGTCCTCCACGATTGGTCACGATGGCCGAAGCGCGCTTCATGACGGGTTCCCAGTTGGGGTCGGTCATGTCGGTAACGAGCACGTCGCCGGCCTGCACCTTGTCCATCTCGGAAATGTCGGCCACCACGCGCACCGGGCCGGAACCGATCTTCTGGCCGATGGCGCGTCCGGTCACCAGCACCTGGCCGGTGGCCTTCAGGCGATAGCGCTGCTGCACGTCGTTGCTGCCCTGCTGCGACTTCACCGTTTCGGGACGCGCCTGCAGAATGTAGATCTTGCCGTCGATGCCGTCGCGGCCCCATTCGATATCCATGGGCCGGCCGTAGTGCTTCTCGATGATGACCGCATACCGGGCCAGTTCGATCACTTCGTCGTCCGTCAGCGAATAACGGTTGCGCTCGGACACCGGCACGTCCACCGTGCGCACGGCGCGGCCTTCGGGGCGCTCGGGATCGAACTCCATCTTGATCAGCTTGGAGCCGATGCGACGGCTGACGATCGGATAGTGGCCCTGCTCGAGCGTGGGCTTGAACACATAGAACTCATCCGGGTTCACGGCGCCCTGCACCACCGTCTCGCCCAGCCCATAGGACGAGGTGATGAACACCACGTCCTTGAAGCCCGATTCGGTGTCGATGGTGAACATCACGCCGGCGCTGCCCTTGTCGGAGCGCACCATGCGCTGCACACCTGCCGACAATGCCACTTCGGCGTGCGCGTAGCCCTTGTGTACGCGATAGGAAATGGCGCGGTCGTTGTACAGCGAGGCGAATACGTGGCGGATCTTGTCCAGCACGTCGTCGATGCCGACGACGTTCAGGAAGGTTTCCTGCTGGCCGGCAAACGAGGCGTCGGGCAAGTCTTCGGCGGTGGCCGACGAGCGCACGGCAAAAGACCCCTTGCCGTCGGCATCGAGCTCGGCGAAGGCGGTGCGGATCTGCTGTTCGAATTCCGGCGAGAACGGCGCGTCGACGATCCATTGGCGGATCTCGGCGCCAGCAGTGGCCAGCTCGCGGACATCTTCGGGGTTGAGGGTGCTCAGACGATCAGCGATACGACGGTCCAGTCCCGAGGCTTTGAGAAAGTCGCGAAAGGCCTCGGCAGTCGTGGCAAAGCCGCCCGGCACGCGTACCCCCGCGCCAGACAGCTGGCTGATCATTTCACCTAATGATGCGTTTTTGCCTCCTACCGAGTCCACATCCGACATGCGGAGCTGCTCGAACGAAACGACATACGACATTGAAGTCACCTTTTACAATGGAGAGAAAGCGAGTTTGGTCAATGCATCCGGATGCGCTGACCAAACTGGCCTTGGACCGCTCTTGGGGTGACTTATTCGGGGGCAGATTGTACCCGGTCGGGCACCATGGCTTTCCCCTTTGGTTGGAATATTTTACATATGGCTTCCCCCACTATCGAACGCACCGTCTACATCGTTTCCGACAGTACAGGCATCACCGCGGAAACGTTCAGTCACTCGGTCCTGTCGCAGTTCGAAGAAGTACATTTCAAGCCCGTGCGCCTGCCGTTCATCGACACACAGGAAAAAGCCCGCGAAGTCGCGGCGCGTATCGATCGAAACGCCCGTGAAACCGGGGTGCCTCCCATCGTGTTCAGCACCCTGGTCGATCCGGCCAGCATGAAAACCGTGCGCGCCGCCAACGGGGTCTTCCTGGACCTGTTCGGCACCTTCGTCGGCCACATCGAAAAGGCCCTGGGCCTGAAATCCAGCCATTCGGTGGGCCGGTCGCATATGGCGGCCAACTCCGAGCAATACCGCAATCGTATCGACGCCATCAATTTCAGCCTGGCGCACGACGACGGGCAGTTCATCAACCAGCTCGACCAGGCCGACGTGATCCTGGTGGGCGTATCGCGCTGCGGGAAAACCCCAACCAGCCTGTACCTGGCCATGCAGTACGCGATCAAGGCCGCCAATTTTCCCCTGACGCCCGACGATTTCGAGCGGGGCACCCTGCCTTCCACGGTTGCGCCGTACCGCGCCAAGCTGTTCGGCCTGTCTATCCAGCCCGAGCGCCTGGCCGAGGTGCGCCACGAACGGCGTCCCAACAGCAAATACGCCAACCTGGACCAGTGCCGCTACGAGGTCGCGGAAGCCGAACGCATGATGCGACGTGAAGGGATTTCCTGGCTGTCGACCACGACGAAGTCCATCGAGGAGATCGCCACCACGGTGATGCAGGAAGTGGGCCTGGGCCGGTCGAACTGAGGCCCGCGGCGGGGGCGCGGTGCGCCCGTCAGCCGCCGGCCCGGTGCTGGCGGCGTTGCTCGAACAGGCACAGCGCGGCCGCCACCGCGACATTGAGCGATTCCACCGCCGGCTCGTGGTCGATGCGCACCCGCAGCACGGCGGCCTGTTGCAATGCGGGCGACACCCCCTGACCTTCGTGGCCGAATACCCAGGCGCAGGCTGCCGGCAACGCGGCCTCGTACAGGCTGACGGCGTTGCCCAGCGTGGTGACCGCCAGGGGAACTTCCAGCCGCTCTGTACAGCCCGGCAGGTCAACGTGTTCGTGCAGCGCCAGGGCAAAATGCGCGCCCTGCCCCGCCCGCAACACTTTGGGCGACCAGGCCGCCGCACAGCCCGCCGACAAAAGCACTCTTTCGATTCCAGCCGCCGCGCAGCTGCGCAGGATGGTGCCGACATTGCCCGGGTCCTGCACGCGATCCAGCCACACCATGGGCTCGGCCAGGCGCGCCGGCAGCGCCGGCTCCGGCGGATCCACGATGAACAACACGCCCTGGCCGGTTTCTACGGTTTCGAGCTGGCGCAGCAGGCGCGCATCGGCCAGCAGCACCAGGTTCGACGGCAACGCCGCCAGCAAAGCCGCGAGTTCCGGATATTGCACCCGTTCGGCGTCAAAGACGGCCATGGACGGGGCGCCGACGTGCTGCAGCCACGCCTGGCACAAATGCACGCCTTCCAGGATGGCTTGCGCGCCGCGCCGCCCCGCGTGCGCGCCCAGGCGCGACAACTGCTTGAAGGCGGGATTGTCGCGCGACGTAATGTGTTTCATGCGGGCACGGCCAGGCGCTCGCGGACCGGGGCGAAGCTGCGGCGATGCTCGGGGCAAGGGCCATGCTGGCGCAGGCGCTCGACGTGCAGCGGCGTGCAATAGCCCTTGTGCTGGTCGAAGCCGTATTGTGGATACTGCTGATGCAGGCGCAGCAGATCCGCATCGCGCGCCGTCTTGGCCAGGATCGACGCGGCCGAGATGGCGGGCACTAGGGCGTCGCCCTTGATCACGGTTTGCACGGTGCAACGCAGGGGCGGCGCCTGGTTGCCATCGACCATCGCCACCTGCGGCACGTGCGCCAGGCCCTCGACGGCGCGCTGCATGGCCAGCATCGTCGCCCGCAGGATGTTCAGGGTGTCGATCTCGCACACCGATGCGCTGGCCACGCACCATGCCATCGCACGCTCCTGGATGTACCCGGCCAGTTCTTCACGCCTTTCGGGCGTAAGCGCCTTGGAGTCGGCCAGGCCGTCGACCGGACGGCCCGGATCGAGGATGACCGCGGCGGCATACACGCCGCCCGCCAGCGGGCCCCGGCCAGCCTCGTCCACCCCGGCCATCAGGACGCCGGCAAAATCGGGCGTGGCGGCGAACAGGCTATGCTGCGCCATGGGCTACCTCGACAATGGCCTGCGCGGCCAGGCGCGCCGTATCGCGGGTCAGGTCGCGATGCAGCGCGGTGAATCGGGTTTCGATGCGGGCGGCGTGCGCCTCGTCGGTCAGGGCCACCCAGGTCGCTTCGGCAAGTTTATCGGGCGTGGCGTCATCTTGCAGCAACTCCGGCACCGCGAAGTCGCGCAACAGCACATTGGGCAGCCCCACCCAGGGCAGATAGGGGCGCTGCTGGCCCGATTTCCAGGCCATGATGCGGCGCATCCACGGCGACAGATAGTACGAGATCACCATCGGGCGCTTGAACAGCGCCGTTTCAAGCGTGGCCGTGCCGCTGGCGACCAGCACTGCGTCGCTGGCCTCGAGCGCGCTCCAGGCCACGGGCTGCCCCGCCGCGGCGGGCAGGTCATCGGCGGTGAGGCACCGCAGCCCGGGCACCGGATACTGCGCCAGCACGGCTTCGAATTCCTGGCGGCGCTGCGCGTTGACCATGGGCACAATGCACACCAGGCGCGGATCGCGCCGTTGCAGTTGTTGCGCGGCCTGCAGGAACCGGGGCGCCAGAATGCGGATCTCGGACGACCTGCTGCCCGGCAGGATCGCCAGTACGCGGGCGTTGTCGTCCAGGCCCAGGCGCTGCCGGGCGGCCTGGCGGTCGGGTTGCAGAGCAATGGCATCGGCCAGCGGGTGGCCCACATAGGTGACCGGAATGCCTTCCTTGCGGTAGAGCTCTTCTTCGAACGGAAACAGCACCAGCATGTGCGACACGGCCGCGCGGATCTTGTTGATGCGCTCGTAGCGCCAGGCCCAGATCGACGGACCGACGAAGTGCACCGTGGGAATGCCCGCCTGCCGCAGCTGCAACTCGAGCTTCAGGTTGAAGTCGGGAGCGTCCACGCCCACGAACACCGACGGCGGCTGCGCGAGCCAGCGGCGCTTGACGTCGCCGTAGGTGCGCAGCAGCCCCGGCAGGCGCTTGAGCGCGTCTACATAGCCGAACACGGTCAGCGCATGCATGGGATGCCACGCTTGGAAGCCGGCGTCCTGCATGGCGGGCCCGCCTATCCCCTGGCACGACAGGCCGGCGTCGCGCTGGCGCAGCCCCGCGATGACCCGGCTGGCCAGCAGGTCGCCCGAGGGCTCGCCCGCCACCATGCCCACGGACAAGCTCATGGCCGGATGATGCCCCGGCTGGAGGCGTCGAAGAAGTCCAGCCATATCTGCAGGGCCTGTTCGGCCTCGGGGTGCGATTTCTGGCGCGCGCGCAGTTCGGCGCGCGCCTCGTCCAGCGACAAGCCGCGCCGATACACGATCTTGTAGGCCTCGCGCAGGCTGGAGATGACTTCGGCGCTGAACCCGCGGCGACGCAGGCCCTCGACGTTGACGCCGACCGGCCGGCACGGATTGCCCGCGCCCAGCACGTAGGGCGGCATGTCCTGCATCAGCGAGCTGTTGCCGCCGGTCATGCTGTGGGAGCCGATCTTGCTGAACTGGTGCACGCCGGTCAGGCCGCCCACGATGGCCCAGTCGCCCACATGCACGTGGCCGCCCAGTTGCACGGAGTTGGCCAGGATCGTGTTGCTGCCGATATGGCAATCGTGCGCGATATGCACATAGGCCATGATCCAGTTGTCATCGCCCAGCGTGGTGACGCCGCCGTCCTGCACGGTGCCCGTATTGAAGGTGGTGAACTCGCGCACCGTATTGCGGTCGCCGATCACCAGGCGCGTGGGTTCGCCGGCGTACTTTTTGTCTTGCGGCATGCCGCCGATGGAGCAAAACCGGTAGAAGCGGTTGTCGCGGCCGATGGTGGTGACGCCATCCAGGACGCAATGCGGGCCGACTTCCGTCCCGGCGCCTATCGTGACGCCGGGCCCCACGACGCAATATGGGCCAATCCGCACGCTCTGGTCGATCTGGGCGGCGGGGTCTACGATGGCGGTGGGATGGATGTTTCCGGACATTTAGGCTTCCAGACTGCGGATGGCGCACATGAGCTTGGCCTCGGCCACGATCTGGCCGTCGACCAGGGCCTTGCCCTGGTACTTGCAGATGGCGCGGCTCAGGCGTTCGGCCTGCACTTCCAGGCGAAGCTGATCGCCCGGCACCACCGGGCGGCGGAACCTGGCGTCGTCGATGCCCACCAGATAGTAGGCCGTCTTGGCGCTGTCGCATTTCAGGCCGCCGTCTTCGTCGGTAAACGAGAACAGCGCCGCGGCCTGGGCCATGGCTTCGGTGATGAGAACGCCCGGCATGACGGGATGATGCGGGAAATGACCCTCGAAGAACGGCTCGTTGATGGACACGTTCTTGATGGCGACGATGGACTTGCCCGGCACGATCTCCAACACGCGATCGATAAGCAGCATCGGGTAGCGATGCGGCAAGCGCTCCATGATCGCCTTGATGTCGAGTTCCATTCGTAAAGTTTCCTACTGTTTTAATAGTTCTGCCGCGCCGGCACGGCCGGCGGATCGATCAGGATTTTTCAAGCGACCGCAGGCGGCGGCGCAAATGTGACAGTTGCTGTATGACCGCGGCGTTGCGCTGCCATTGACCATGCTCAGCGTAAGGATACACGCCCGTATAGCGGCCGGGTTGCGTGATGCTCGAGGTGACCGCGGTGCCGCCCGAGATATGGACGTCGTCGGCCAGCGTCAGGTGGCCGGAAAGCATGGCCGCGCCGCCAATGGTGCAGCGCGAGCCGATAACCGTGGACCCCGCGACGCCCACGCAAGCGGCCATGGCCGTATGGGCGCCCACACGCACGTTGTGCCCCAGCATGATCTGGTTGTCGAGCTTGACGCCATCGCCGATGTCGGTGTCTTCGAGGGCGCCGCGGTCGATGGTGGTGTTGGCGCCGATTTCGACGTCATCGCCGATGCGCACCCCCCCCAGCTGGGCGATCTTGCCCCAAGCGCCCTTGCCCAGCGTCGGGTCCGGTGCGAAGCCGAAGCCGTCGGCTCCCAGCACGACGCCGCTGTGCAGAATGGCGCGCGCGCCCACCCGCACGTTGGGGTACAGGGTGACCCGCGCGTGCAGCAGGCAGTCGGGGCCCAGCGACGAGCCGGCGCCGATCACGCATCCCGGCCCCAGCGTGCTGCCGCGTCCGACGCGAGCGCCGGATTCGACCACACAATGCGGGCCGATGCGCACGCCGTCTTCGATCACGGCGTCATCGGCAACCACTGCCAACGGGTGTATGCCGGCAGGTTGCGCAGGCTGGCGCGCGGCGTCGAACCACTGGGCCAACCGCGCATAAAGCAGGTAGGGCTGGGAACAAACCACCCGGGCGCATGCCGGCGCCGCAGGGTTGTCCGCCAGCGCCCGGGCCGCTTCGGGCGACAGGATGACGGCCGCTGCGCGAGTATCGGCCAACTGGCTCTGGTAGCGCGGGTTGGTCAGGAAGCTGATTTCTTCGGGCCCCGCGGAGGACAGCGTGCCGATGCCCCTTATACGGGGCATGGCACCGCCTGCCGCAGGATCGCCTGCCGCAGGGTCGCCTGCCGCAGGCTCAATATGCCATTCGAGGCCTTGGGTGTGGGCAGCCGCCAGCAGTGCGTCCAGGGTCGGCGCGCGGGCGGGATCCAGCAGGATCGGCATGCGTGTGACGCCGCCGATTATTTGCCGAGGGCCTGGATCACCTTGTCGGTGATATCCACACGCGGATTGACCGTCACGGCGTCCTGCACAATGAGGTCGTAGTTCTCTTGCTCGGCAATGCGCTTGATGGCCTGGTTGGCCTTGTTGACGATGGCCGAGAATTCCTCGTTGCGACGCCGGTTGAAGTCTTCCTGGAACTCGCGGCGCTTGCGCTGCAGCTCGGTATCAAGGCGCGACAACTCACGCTGGCGGTTGGTGCGGTCGGTTTCGGACAGCACCGGCGCGTCTTTGTCGAACTTTTCGGCCTGGGCGCGCAAGTTGTTGCTCAGGCGCTGGAGTTCGTCGTCGCGCTTCTTGAATTCGGACTCGATCTTGGACTGCGCGGACTTGGCCGGTGCAGACTCGCGCAGAATGCGCTCGGTGTTCACGAAGCCGATCTTGGTGCCTTGCGCGTGGGCAGGAAGCGCCACGACGGAACCCAGGAGCAGCGCACCCGCCAAGGCCAGCGTACCGCGCAGTTTGCCGACGCGTCGCGCCGGGCTCGAGGTGTTGAGTGCGAAATCAGACATCATGAAAATCTCACCTTCCAATGAGGTAAAGCAAAGCCGATATTGTGCCACTAAACAGGCGGCCCGCCGGGGCGCCGCCACCTGCCCGTGTGATCAGGCGTAACTGACGGCGATCAGAAACCCGTACCGATCTGGAACTGGAAGCTCTGGCGATCGTCGCCCGACTTGGCGTTCAGCGGACGGGCATACGACAGCTGCAGCGGCCCCAGCGGGGACTGCCACGACAGCCCGATACCCGCAGAATAGCGCCAGCCGCAAGGATCGTCGACCTCGCGGCCCGGTTCGCCGGCCGTGCAATTCATGCCGCTGCCCGCCGCCACCTGGCCGGCATCGGCGAACACGAACCACCGCAGCGTACGATCTTTGGATGCGCCGGGGAACGGCAGGTACAGCTGCGCATTGGCAACGATACGCCGCGATCCGCCCAGATAGTCGCCGGTAAGCGTGTCGCGCGGACCCAGCGAGGCGCCGTCGTAGCCGCGCACGGTGCCGATGCCGCCCGCATAGACGTTCTTGATGACCGGGTAGTCCAGGCTGCCATAGCTGCGGCCGTAGTCGATCATGCCGTTGAGCGCCAGCGTGTAGCTGCGCCCCAGGGGAATGTAGTACTGCTGCTGCGCTGTGAGCAGGTAGTACTTCAGGTCCATGGTGGAGAAATCGCCCTTCAGGCGGGTGTACGAACCCTTGGTCGGGGCCAGCGCGCTGTCGCGGGTGTCTTTGGACCAGCCCACATTGAAGATCAGGGCGTTCGTGCTGTCGCCGTATTGGTCCACGAAGTCGCGGTAGGCCAGCGGCGAGTTGTTGTACAGGTCGATCTGGTTGCGTTCGAACGTAGCACCCAGGAACACACGGTCGTATTCAGAGATGGGCACGCCGAAGTTCATGCCCAGGCCCATCGCCTTGACGCGGTAGTCGCCGTCGTTGTTGTCCCAGGGCTCGGTCACGCGGTAGTAGGCCGACGTGGTGCGGCTGATGCCGTCCTTGGTGAAATACGGGTCGGTGTGCGAAAGCACCGCGGCGCGATTGGTCTTGCTGGTGTTGAACTGCAGCGTCAGGTTGGTGCCGCTGCCGAACACGTTGTCTTCGCTGATGCCCGCCGAAAGAATGGCCTTTTCGGATGAACCGTAGCCCACGCCCAGGTTGATCATGCCGGTGGGCTTTTCCTTGACGTCGACGTTGACGTCGACCTGGTCGGGCGAGCCCGGCACCGGATCGGTGGACACGTTGACTTCGCTGAAATACCCCAGCCGGTCGATGCGGTCGCGAGAAACCTTGAGGTCGCCCGAGTCGTACCACGCGGCCTCTTCCTGGCGCATTTCGCGGCGCACGACCTCGTCGCGGGTGCGGGTATTGCCGCCGATCTGGATGCGGCGCACGTAGACCCGCCGGCTGGGATCGACATAGAACGTGACGTCGGCTTCGTGCTTGGCGCGATCGAGCGTCGGGTTGGGGTTCACGTTGGCGAATGCATAACCGAGCTCGCCCAGGTAATCCGTGATGGCCTTGGCCGAATCGTTGGCCTGCGCGGCCGAGAAGGTCTCGCCTGGCTTGACCTGCACCAGGTCGTTGATCTCTTTGTCCAGGCCCAGCAGGTTGCCCGCCAGCTTCACGCTGCGCACCTTGTAGGGTTCGCCCTCGTGCAGGGTGACGGTGATGTAGATGTCCTTGCGGTCGGGCGAAATGGTGACCTGCGGCGGCTCGACGGAAAACTCCAGGTAGCCCTGGTCGAGGTAGAACGACCGCAGCCGTTCGATGTCGCCCTCGAGCTTTTCGCGCGAGTATTTGTCAGTGTTGGTGTACCAGGTAAGCCAGCCGGGCGTGGTGAGGTCGAACAGGTCGAGCAGTTCGCTTTCGGAGAAGGCCTTGTTGCCCACCACGCTGATCTGGCGGATCTTGGCGACTTCGCCTTCGAACACATCGAAGCTGACGCCGACCCGGTTGCGCGGCAAGGGAGTGACCGTGGAGGTGACTTCGACCCCGTACTTGCCCTTGCCCAGGTATTGTTCCTTGAGCTCGTATTCGGCGCGCTCGAGCATCGACTGGTCGAAGATGCGCCCTTCCCCGAAGCCCACCTGCATCAGCGACGTGGTGATCGCCTTGGAGTCGAACTCGCGCATGCCGTTGAACGTGACGGACGCGATCGTGGGGCGTTCCTGGACCACGACCACCACGACGTCGTTGTCGGTCTGGATGCGCACATCGCTGAAAAAGCCGGTGGCATACAGGCGGCGGACGGCCTCGGTGGCTTCGGCCTCGGTGAATTCTTCGCCCACCTTTACCGGCAGGTAGCCGAACACCGTGCCGGCGTCAGTGCGCTGGATGCCTTCTACGCGGATATCCCGCACGACAAAAGGGTCGAACGCGTGAGCCAGGGCCGGCATGAGCAGCGCGGCGATCAAGCTCGGCATGACGCCCTTCTTGTGATGAAATATCCGTAAAGACATGGGCTTGGCTATCCTAGGTGTAGCAAATGGCGGACGATTTTATTCGATCGCAAGTCAGGTGAACAGGCGCGCAAAATCGTTGAACAGGGCCAGCGCCATCAGCCCTGCCAACAGGCCGATGCCCGTGCGCTGTCCGATATCGATCCAGCGGTCGGGCGGCGGGCTGCCGCGCACAATTTCGACGAGATAGTACAGCAGATGCCCGCCATCGAGCATCGGAATCGGCAACAGGTTGAGGACGCCCAGGCTGATGCTGATGAGCGCCAGGTAAGCCACGTAGGCCGCCAGGCCCAGGCGCGCCGTCTGCCCCGCGTAGTCGGCGATGGTGACCGGGCCGCTGATGTTGCGCCACGACACTTCGCCGATGACCATGCGACCCATCATGCGCAATGACAGCCAGGCTGTGTCCCAGGTGCGTACGGTGGCCCGGCCCAGGCTTTCGAGCAGGCCGTAGCGCACCGTGACCATGGGCGCCTCGCCGCCCAGCTGCACGCCGATGCGGCCGATGGTCTGGCCTTCGACAGTTTCGGCGCGCGGCACGACGGTGAGCGACACCTGGGCGCCATCGCGCACGATCGTCAGCGGCAGCGACTGCCCGGCGTGCTGCTGGATGATGCGCACGAGCTGCCCCGTATCGGGATCGGCAACCTGCCCGGCGCGGATGATGAGGTCGCCCGCGCGCAGGCCGGCATGCTCGCCCTCGCCTGAGGCGAAGACTTCTCGCACGATGGGTTTGGGCAGCGCCAGGCGCAGGCCGGATTCGGCCAGCGGGTCGCCCTGGGCGGGATCCATGCGGCTGGGAGACACTTGCAGGGTATGCTGCCGGGCTGCGCCGTCGGCCGAGCGCACATCGACCTGCGCGCGGCCGCCGGACGACAGCATGTCCAGCAGGCGCCAGCGTGCGTCGTTCCAGGAAACTACCGGCCGGCCGTCGATGGCCACGATATGGTCGCCCCCCTGCAGGCCGGCCTGGGCGGCGGGCGTGCCGGCGGCCGGCACGGCAAGCACCGGGGCGGGCTCCTGTGTGCCGGCCAGGTTCAATCCGGCATAAAGCAGCACGGCGAGAATCAGGTTGAACAGCGGCCCTGCGGCCACGATGGCAATGCGGCGACCCACCGGCTGCGCGTTGAACGACTGCGCCGCCTGGGCGGGCGTGGCGCCGGCCGGCGGGTCGTCCTGCATCTTGACGTACCCGCCCAGCGGGATGGCCGAGATCGCCCACTCGGTGCCGTGCCGGTCGGTGCGGCGCGCCAGGACCCTGCCAAAGCCCACGGAAAACCGCAGCACGCGCACCCCGCACAGCCGCGCCACCCAATAGTGGCCGAGCTCGTGGAATGTAATGAGTGTGCCCAGGGCTACGACAAAGGCAAGCAGGGTGAAAAGCATGTATCGGTGTATGAGGGCGGCGTAGATCAGGCCAGGCCGAGATTGCCGGCATAACGCCGGGCTGCGGCGTCGAGCGCCAGGACGTCGGCCAGGCTATCGAGCGTAACAGAAGACTGGCGCTGCTGCCATTCGAGCGCGGCGGTGATTACACGGGGAATCCAGGTGTAGCGCAGGCGCCCTGCCAGGAACGCTTCGACAGCGACCTCGTTGGCGGCATTGAGGGTCACGCAGGCGGCCTGCCCTGCCCGCAAGGCGTCGAAAGCCAGTTGCAGGCACGGAAAGCGCTCCATGTTGGGCGTTTCGAACTCCAGCTTGCCGCAGCGTGCAAGGTCCAGCGGCCCCACGCCGCTGCTGATGCGCTCGGGGAAACCCAACCCATACGAAATGGGCGTGCGCATGTCGGGTTGCCCCAGTTGGGCCAGCACCGAACCATCTTCATATTCGACCAGCGAGTGCACGACGCTTTGCGGATGGATCAAGACTTCGATGCGGTCGGCAGGCATGGCAAACAGCCAGTGCGCCTCGATGACCTCCAGGCCCTTGTTCAGCATGGTGGCCGAATCGACCGAGATTTTGCGCCCCATCGTCCAGTTGGGGTGCGCGCACGCCTGAGCCGGCGTGACGTCGTGCAAATCGACGGGATCGACACGCCGGAAAGGGCCACCCGAGGCCGTGAGCAGGAGACGGCGCACGCCCCTGGCAGGCTCGCTGGGCACGTGGGCGCGATCACCGCGCGGCAGGCATTGAAAGATGGCGTTGTGCTCGCTGTCGATGGGCAGCAGCTCTGCGCCGTGCTCGCGCACGGCGCGCATGAAAAGCCCGCCCGCGGCGACCAGCGCCTCTTTGTTGGCCAGCAGCACCCGCTTGCCCGCCTGCGCGGCGGCCAGGGCGGCCGGCAGCCCCGCGGCGCCCACGATGGCCGCCATGACGGTATCGCATTGCGTGTCGGCTGCCGTGTCGGCCAGCGCCTGGGCGCCGACGCGGATCTCGGGAGGCGTGCGGCCCGCGGGCCACGCATCGATAAAGCGCTGGCGCGCCGCCCGGTCGGGCACCACCACCACCGGCGCGCTGCTGGCGCAGGCCTGTTCGGCCAGGCGTTCCATGCGGCTATGCGCCGATAGCGCGAAAACCCGCAGCCTTTCGGGATGACGCGCGATGACGTCCAGCGTGCTTTCGCCGATGGAACCGGTCGACCCGAGGACCGCTACGCGTTGAAGACGAGTCAAGACAACACTCCAGACAACAGCATGGCGAACGGCGCGACGGGCAGGATGGCATCGATGCGGTCGTACACGCCGCCATGCCCCGGCAGCAAGGCGCTGGAGTCTTTGCGGCCCGCGCGACGCTTCAACAAGGATTCGAACAGATCGCCCACGATGGATATTGCGCCCAGCACGGCGGCGGCCGGCAACGCCAGCCACAGCGAGCCGCGCTCGACCAGCGCGGCGCCGAAGCTGCCGGCCCACATGCTGGACACCCAGACCCACACGACGGCGCCCAGGATGCCCGCCACGGCGCCTTCGATGGTCTTGCCGGGGCTGACCCGCGGAGCGAGCTTGCGCCGCCCGAACGCGCGGCCCGCGAAATAGGCGGCGATATCGGCGATCCAGACCAGCGCCAGCAACGACACCACGAACCACCCGCCGCCCGAGAGGTACATAAGGGCCAGGACCGACCAGGCCGCCAGGACGGCCGGAACGCTGAACAGCGACCAACCCATGCTGGCCGCGGGTTTGTCGGCCCGGCCGCGCACCACGGCAGGAACAACCGCCAACAGCCAGATGGCGGCCACCGCCGGCACCAGCCAGCGCACGATGGCGGCGCCCCATCCCGCCCCGGCGGGCTGGCCGGACAACCACGTCCACGCCAGCCACAGCATGAGGGCGAGCATAGCGGCCGCCACGCCTATACAGAGCGTGCGCGATGGCGGCTGCGGCAGCGTCAGGCGCAGCCATTCCCAGCACGCGCATGCCGCAGCGACAGCCAGCAGGGCCATGAACCACCCCGGATTGCCGGCGGCCAATGCGGCCGCCAGCACGGCCAGCAACACCACGGCGGTAACGACTCGTTGGCCTAGCATGCGGTTCTCCGGATCACTGTGCGCTGTCGTTGCGCAATTGCTCGCTGGTGCGCCCGAAGCGGCGTTCGCGATTGCGGTACCACTCAAACGCGGCATCGAGTTCGGCTGCCCCGAAATCGGGCCAGTACTGGTCGGTGAAATACAGCTCGGTATAAGCCAGCTGCCAGACCAGGAAATTGGAAATGCGCTGTTCGCCGCCGGTGCGGATGAACAGGTCGGGCTCTGGCGCCCACGCCATCGACAGATGCGGCGCCAGGTGGCTTTCGTCGATACGTTGGGGTTCGCGGGCCAGGTCGGGGTGCTGGATGAGCATGGCCCGCATGGCTTGCAGGACATCCCAGCGCCCGCCATAGTTGGCGGCTACCGACAAATGCAGGCGGTCGTTATGGGCCGTGCGCACCTGCGCATCGGCGATAAGCGACTGCAGGCGCGGCTCGAAGCGCGACATGTCGCCCACGACGTGCAGCCGCACCCCCTGCTCATTGAGCTTGTCGACCTCGCGTTCCAGCGCCTGGACGAACAGCCGCATCAGCAACGAGACTTCTTCGGGGGGGCGACGCCAGTTTTCCGAGCTGAAGGCGAACAGCGTAAGGTAACGCACGCCCCGCCGCCCGCAGGCTTCGACCACCCGGCGCACGGCCTGCACTCCCTTTGCATGCCCGGCGGTGCGCGGCAGGTGCCGGCGCGTAGCCCAGCGGCCATTGCCGTCCATGATGATGGCAACGTGCTGCGGAACCGCCTGGGTGGCGGGAATCGCCTGGGTAGAACTGATAGCCATGAGCTGAAGCGTCGTGCCGGATGGGCCCGCGTGGGCCGGGAAACCAAAAGAACCGCGCCGCCTCGCCGCCACCCTGCCATGCAAGCAAGCAGCGGTACGGCACTGGCGGCGCGTGAAATCGGTACCTGGACCGATTATACGGTCATGATTTCGGCTTCTTTCTGCGTGACGAGCTTGTCGATCTCGGCCACGTTGCGGTCGGTGAGCTTCTGGATGTCGTCCTGGGCGCGGCGTTCGTCGTCTTCGGAGATTTCCTTGTCCTTGACCAGCTTCTTGAGGCCTTCATTGGCTTCGCGGCGCAGGTTGCGGACCGCCACCTTGGCATCCTCGCCTTCGGATTTGACCACTTTGGTGAGGTCGCGGCGGCGCTCTTCGGTAAGCGCGGGCATGGGCACGCGGATGGTGTCGCCCATGCTCATGGGGTTGAGCCCGAGATCCGATTCGCGAATGGCCTTTTCGATGACCTGGGCCATGGGCTTTTCGTAGGGTTGCACGCTGATGGTGCGCGCATCGACCAGGTTCACGTTGGCGACCTGGCTCACGGGCACCTGGGAACCGTAGTATTCAACCTGGACGTGGTCCAGGATGCCCGTGTGGGCACGCCCCGTGCGGATCTTGGACAGGTTGACCTTCAGCGTCTCAAGCGACTTGGCCATCCTGGATTCGGCGGATTTACGGATTTCTGCGACGCTCATGAGGATTTCCTTTGCTTAAACGTGTACCAGCGTGCCTTCGTCTTCGCCGCTGACGGCGCGCTTGAGCGCCCCCGACTTGTTGATCGAAAACACCTTGATGGGCAATTTCTGGTCCCGGCACAGCGCGAATGCCGTGGCATCCATGACTTCGAGGCGGCGCACGATGGCCTCGTCGAAGCTGATGCGCGCATAACGCGTCGCCGTTGGGTCTTTGTTGGGATCGGCGCTGTAGATGCCGTCGACCTTGGTGGCCTTGAGCACGATCTCGGCGCCGATCTCGGCGCCGCGCAGCGCGGCCGCGGTATCGGTGGTAAAGAAGGGGTTGCCCGTCCCGGCCGCGAAAATCACGACCTTGCCTTCTTCGAGGTACCGAAGCGCCTTGGGCCGGATGTACGGCTCGACCACCTGGTCGATGTTCAGCGCCGATTGCACGCGGGTGTCCACACCCTTGTGCTTGAGCGCGTCCTGCAAGGCCAGGGCGTTCATGATGGTCGCCATCATGCCCATGTAGTCGGCGGTGGCGCGGTCCATGCCCTGCGCGCCAGGGGCGACCCCGCGGAAGATGTTGCCGCCGCCGATGACGATGGCGAGTTCCACGCCCAGCGCGACGACTTCGGCGATTTCTTCGGTCATGCGCACGATGGTGCTGCGATTGATGCCGAACGCATCTTCGCCCATCAGCGCCTCGCCGGACAATTTGAGAAGAACCCGCTTATATGACCTGCTGCTCATAGGAAGATGTCCCAGGGAACGATCCGACGAAAGTGTAAGACAAGAAATAGGGCCGGACTAGACATTTATCTAGCCGGCCCCAGGCACCGCGGAAGGTCAGGCGCGACCGGCGGCGGCGGCAACTTCGGCGGCGAAGTCGCTGGATTTTTTCTCGATGCCCTCGCCCACCACGAACAGCACGAACTTGCTGATGGAGGCGTTCTTTTCCTTGAGCATCTGCTCGACCGACTGCTTGTCGTTCTTGACGAAGGGCTGCGACATCAGCGTGACTTCCTTCAGGAACTTCTGCACCGAGCCTTCGACCATCTTGGCGACGATCTCGGCCGGCTTGCCGGATTCGGCGGCCTTCTGCTCGGCAACCGAACGCTCGGCGGCGATATCGGCGGCGGGCACGCCTTCGGCGTTCAGCGCCTTGGGCTTGGTGGCCGCAATGTGCATGGCCAGGTCTTTGCCGACCTCTTCGCTGCCGGCGTATTCCACCAGCACGCCGATGCGGCCGCCGTGCACATAGCTGGCCAGGGCGTTGGGCGTTTCGATGCGCTCGAAGCGGCGGATCGAGACGTTTTCACCGATCTTGCCTACCAGCGCGGTACGGGTGGTTTCAACCGTGCCTTCGCCCATGGGCAACGCCGACAGGGCTTCGACGTCGGCGGGGTTCTGGGTGGTGGCCAGTTCGGCAACCTTGTTCACGAACGCCACGAAATCGTCGTTCTTGGCGACGAAATCGGTTTCGCAGTTCACTTCGACGACGGCGCCCTGCTTGGCGTCGGCCGAGATGTACAGGCCGATCAGGCCGTCGGCCGTGACGCGGGCGGCCGCCTTGCTGGCCTTGTTACCCAGCTTGACGCGCAGGATTTCTTCGGCGCGGGCCAGATCGCCCTCGGCTTCGGTCAGGGCTTTCTTGCACTCCATCATGGGCGCGTCGGTTTTTTCGCGCAGTTCCTTGACAAGGGCAGCGGTAATTTCAGCCATGATTGCTCCAGTTTCGGTAAGACGTGCACCGACGGCAGCGGAACACGCAGATTGATTCGACAGGACGCCCGCCGTAGCGGGCCCTGAGACGGGAATCCGTCTCGATGCTTGCAGCTTGCCGGGCGGGCGGAGTGCGGTGGTGGCCGCTGGCCGGCGCCCGACGGGACGGTTACAACAAGGCCATCAACCGCATGGCGCCGCGGGCCAGCCCGACTGCATCGAGCGGCGGACGGCGCGGCTTGCCATGCGGCGAAGCCCGGGCCGCATCAGGCCTGGTTGTCCTGCACCTCGACGAACTCTTCCGAGCCTTCGCCGGCTTCTTCGACCAAGCCATTCAGGCTTTGCTCGCGGCCTTCCAGCACGGCATCGGCGATACCCTTGGCGTACAGCGCGATGGCCTTGGCCGAGTCGTCGTTACCGGGGATGACGTAGTCGATCCCTTCGGGCGAATGGTTGGTATCAACCACGGCCACGACGGGGATGCCCAGCGTGCGGGCTTCGGCCACGGCGATCTTGTGGTAGCCGACGTCAATGACGAACAGCGCGTCGGGCAGGCCGTTCATGTCTTTGATGCCGCCGATGGACTTGTTGAGTTTGTCGAGCTCGCGCTGGAACAGCAGGCCTTCTTTCTTGATCATGCGCTCGGCGCCACCGTCGGCGACGACGGCTTCCATTTCCTTCAGGCGCTTGACCGAGGTCTTGACGGTCTTGAAGTTGGTGAGCATGCCGCCCAGCCAGCGGGCGTCGACATAGGGCATGCCGCAGCGGGCGGCTTCGGTGGCCACCAGCTCACGGGCGGCGCGCTTGGTGCCGACGAACAGGATGTTGCCGCCACGGGCCGCGAGTTGCTTGACGAACTTGGCGGCCTCTTGGTACTTGGCCACCGTTTGCTCAAGGTTGATGATGTGGATCTTGTTGCGATGGCCGAAGATATACGGGGCCATCTTGGGATTCCAGTAGCGGGTCTGGTGGCCAAAATGGACACCGGCTTCCAGCATTTCGCGCATCAAAGACATGAAATTCTCCGAGGGTTGGGTCTTGTGCTGCGCCCGTACCCGCCCTGACCAGGCAAGCACCCTAGGCGGCGCAACACGCGATTTCCTGATTACCAGGATGGAAAAACAAGCCAAAAAAACCCCGACCGTCGCCCCGCGATACCAGCCGTACAGCCATGGCGCAAGCCATGGGCCTACAATTAACTAGCGTTGGGCGCTGCCCCGGTTTTTTAGGCAAGCCTATAATTCTACTATTTTTCCACCCCGATACTCAAGCCGATACATGGGCATAGTTACCGACCCCGCCGACCTCGACAAAATGCGCGCGGCCTGCCGCGCCGCCGCGCAGATCCTTGATTTCATTACTCCTCACGTCAAGCCTGGCGTCACGACGGGCGAGCTCGACCGTCTGTGCCTGGAATACCTGACCGACGAGCTGAAGGTGAAATCGGCCACCGTGGGCTATGCGCCGCCCGGCTACCCGCCCTTCCCCGGGGCCATCTGCACGTCGGTCAACCACCAGGTCTGCCACGGCATCCCGGGCGACAAGGTGCTCAAGAACGGCGATGCGGTGAACATCGACGTAACGATCATCAAGGATGGCTGGTTCGGCGATACCAGCCGCATGTACCACGTGGGCGAGCCCACGATACAGTCGCGCCGGCTGGCCGAAGTCACCTTCGAGTGCATGTGGAAAGGCATTCAGCAAGTGCGCAACGGCGCCACGCTTGGCGATGTCGGCCATGCCATCCAGAAGCATGCCGAAGCCAACGGCTATTCGGTGGTGCGCGAGTTCTGCGGGCACGGCATCGGACGCAACTTTCACGAAGACCCGCAGGTGCTGCACTACGGCAAGCCCGGCAGCGGCGTGCGCCTGACCACGGGCATGATCTTCACCATCGAACCCATGATCAACGCCGGCCGACGCGAGATCCGACAGCTGGCCGACGGCTGGACCGTGGTCACGCGCGACCACAGCCTGTCGGCGCAATGGGAGCACACCGTGCTGGTCACCGACACGGGTTATGAAGTCCTGACACTGTCACCGGGCGTGCGCCAGCCGCCGGATTTCGTGGCCGAACGTCTGACGCTGCCTGCTTGAGGCACACCATGATCGCCGCGGCCACCCTTTCGCTGACTGACCTGCGCGGGCGGCTGGAAGCCGCCCGCAGCGCCGCCATTGCGCAATTCCGCCAGCATGGAAGGCCGGACACGCTGTTATCCGAACTGCGGCGCGTCGTGGACCACACCCTGCGCGAGCTGCTCAAACTGCATCCCTTGCCCGCCGGGGCCACACTGGCCGCCGTGGGCGGCTACGGGCGCGGCGAGCTGTATCCGCATTCCGATGTGGATTTGCTGATACTGCTGCCACACCGCCCTGGCCCCGAAGACGCCCGCGCCATCGAGAGCCTGGTGGCAGCCTTATGGGACCTGGGACTGGAGCCCGGCCATAGCGTGCGTACGCTGGCCGACTGCGAGCAAGAGGCGCAGGCCGACATCACGGTCGAGACCGCGCTGCTCGAATCGCGCTGGCTGGCCGGCAGCCGGACCCTGATGAAACAGTTCGAGGCCGCCATCCAGGCCCAGCTGGACGCGCCCGCCTTCTTCCAGGCCAAGCGGGTCGAAATGCAGCAACGTCACGCGCGCTACCAGGAAACGCCCTACGCGCTGGAACCCAATTGCAAGGAATCTCCGGGCGGGTTGCGCGATCTGCAGGTGATTCTATGGATGGCGCGCGCGGCAGGGTTTGGGCGCACCTGGCGCGAGGTGGCCCAGGCAGGCCTGCTGACGCCCGCCGAGGCCCGCGACCTGCGCCGCGCCGAGCAGGCGTTCAAGCGGCTGCGCATCGAATTGCACCTGCTGACGGGCCGCCGCGAAGATCGGGTGCTGTTCGACCTGCAGCCGGGCCTTGCCGATATCTACGGCATCAAGGCCACCGCCACGCGCCGCGGCAGCGAACTGTTGATGCAGCGCTATTACTGGGCGGCGCGCCTGGTGACGCAACTGAACGCGATTCTGGTGCCCAGCATCGAAGAGCGGCTGTTCCCGATGCCCGACACCGGAGCGCGCGAGATCGACGTGGATTTCCGCAACTTGCGCGGCCGCCTGGATATCGTGCGCGACGACGGCTTCGAGCGCAAGCCGACGCTGCTGCTGCGCGCCTTTCTTGTGATGCAGCAGCATCCGGAACTGACCGGCCTGACGCCGCGCACGCTACGGGCGATATGGCATTCGCGGCACCGCATCGACGCGCAGTTTCGCCGCAACCCGGTCAACCGCAAGCTGTTCCTGCAGATCCTGCAACAGCCGCGCGGCATTGTGCACGAATTGCGCCGGATGACGATGCTGAACATCCTGCCCCGCTATCTGCCCGTGTTCCGGCGTATTGTCGGGCAGATGCAGCACGACCTGTTCCATGCCTATACGGTGGACCAGCACACGCTGGCGGTGGTGCGCAACATCCGGCGGTTCACCATGCCCGAGCATGCGCAGGAATATCCGTTGGCCAGCCAGTTGATCGCCAACCTGGAACGCCACTGGCTGCTCTATGTGGCCGCGCTGTTCCACGATATCGCCAAGGGGCGCGGCGGCGACCATTCCGAACTGGGCGCGCGCGATGTGCGGCGTTTTGCGCAAGACCACGGGCTGGACGCAGACGATGCCGACCTGGTGGAATTCCTGGTACGCCAACACTTGCTGATGTCGGCGGTCGCGCAGAAGCGCGATTTATCCGACCCGGCCGTCATCAACGAATTCGCATCGGTCGTGCGCGATGAACGACGCCTGACGGCGCTGTATCTGCTGACGGTGGCCGACATACGCGGCACCAGCCCCAAAGTGTGGAACGCCTGGAAAGGCAAGCTGCTCGAAGACCTGTACAGGCTCACGCTCGCCGCGCTGGGCAGCTCTCCGGCCGACACGCATACCGTGCTGACCGAGCGCAAGGAAGAAGCCGCGCGGCTGACGCGCCTGGCGGGCCTGCGCGACGATGCGCGCGAAGCGTTCTGGAATGAACTCGACGTGGCGTACTTCCTGAGGCACGACGCCTCGGACATCGCCTGGCATACCCGCCACCTGTACTATCAGGTCGAGCCCGACGGCCCGGTGGTGCGTGCGCGCCCCACCGAACAGGGCGAGGGCCTGCAGGTCATGGTCTACACGCCCGACGTGCCCGAGCTGTTCGCGGCGATTTGCGCGTACTTCGATGCGAAATCCATGGGCATCCAGGATGCACGCGTGCATACCACCCGGCATGGGTGGGCGCTTGACAGCTTCATCGTGCTGCTGCCCGAAGGCACCCTGGATCTGCGCGCCCAGGCCACCCTGGTCGAGCACGAACTGGCCCAGCGGCTGCGCGACCCGCACGAAGCCGTCGGCTCGCGCGCGGGATACGGCGCGGCGTCGCGTCGGCGTCAATCGCGGCTGTCGAAGGTATTTCCCATCATGCCCCAGGCCGAGCTGCAGCCCGACGAGCGCAGCCAATCATGGCGCCTGTCGGTAACTGCAACGGACCGCCCCGGGTTGCTGCACGCCTTGACGCGCGTGTTCGCCGAACACGCTGTCAGTGTCAGCATGGCCAAAATCATGACCCTGGGCGACCGCGTCGAAGACGTCTTTATCCTTTCCGGAGCGGTATTCGACCGGCCGCGCACGCAGATGCAGTTCGAGCGCGCCGTGCTGGATGCGCTGGCGGGAGAAGAAACGAGCAAACAGGCCGCGTAGCGTTGAGGGCCTCGTCCGGCGACGGCCTCGGTGTCAGACACCCAAAGGGTGTCAGACACCCCCCGCATCACCCAACATCCCAGCCCATACACCAAACCGGTGTCTGACTCCCGAAGGGTGTCAGACACCCCCCGCGCATCACCCAACATCCAGCCCATACACCAAACCGGTGTCTGACTCCCGAAGGGTGTCAGACACCCCCCGCGCATCACCCTACATCCCAGCCCGCAAAGGATGTCAGACACCTGCCTACCGTGCCGCGGCGGGTGTTTCAGGCTGCGCGCTTTTCTGCCGTGCGGGCCTGTTCAAGGCGCGCGGCGGCGTCGCGCAGCGCTGTGCGCAGGCCCTCTTCCACCACGGGATGATAGAAGGGCATGTCGAGCATCTGGCCGATGGTCATGCGCTGCTGCACGGACCACGCCAGTAAATGACCCATGTGCTCGGCAGCCGGGCCGACCATTTCCGCCCCCAGGAACACGCCCGATTCGATGTCGGCATACACGTGCAGCATGCCCTTGTTTTTGAGCATGACGCGCGAGCGTCCCTGGTCGCCGAAATCGACCTCGCCGGTCACGAAGCTGCCCGATGCCAGGCGTGCATAAGGCGTGCCGACCACGGCGATCTGCGGGTCCGAGAACACCACGGCCAGGGGCGCGCGCCGCAAGCCGGGCTGCACGTCGGGAAAGCGCGCCGCATTCATGCCCGCGATGCGTCCTTCATCGGCCGCCTCGTGCAAGAGCGGCACGTCGGCGTTGGCATCGCCCGCGATGAAAATGGGCGACTGCCCGGCCTGCAGGGTGTCGCGATTGAACAGCGGCACACCGCGCGCGTCCAGCTCGATGCTGGTCTGGTGCAGATCCAGCCCGTCGACATTGGGCTTGCGCCCGGTGGCCACCAGGGCGTAGTCGAAGTATTCGGTCTTTTCGGTGTTGTCTAGGGCGAGAAAGCGCACTTCCACCTGATCGCCAACCCGCGCTGTAGACAGGACGCGCGCGTCCGGATCCAGGTAGAACTCGTCCTGGAAGACACGGCGCGCGCGCTGGCGCACGTCGGGGTCGCTGATGCCGCCCAGGCTGCCGCTGACGCCGAATACCCGCACCCGCACGCCCAGGCGCGCCAGGGCCTGGCCCAGCTCGAGCCCTATGACGCCGGGACCGAACACAGCGACGCTGCGCGGCAGGTCCTGCCAGGCGAACACATCGTCATTGATCACCATGCGGTCGCCCAGCGCCGCGAACGAGGCGGGCACAGAAGGCCGTGAACCGGTGGCTATGACCACATTGCCGGCCTGGATCTCGATGGCGTCATCCACACGCAGCACCGTATCGGACACGAAACGGGCGTAACCGGCGACCTTGTCCTGCGCCGGGATGTTCTCGACGCCTTGCAGGACAAACCCGACAAAGCGATCGCGCTCACGCCGGACGCGGTCCATGACTTCGCGTCCGTCGACACGCACGGCGCCGTCAATATGCACGCCGAACGCCTTGGCATGCGCCGCACCGTGCGCGGCTTCGGCCGCGGCGATCAACAGTTTGGAAGGCATGCAGCCCACGCGTGCGCAGGTGGTGCCATAGGGGCCGCCCTCGATAAGCAGCGCGCGCTTGCCGGCGCCGCGCGCCGCGCGATATGCCGCCAGGCCCGCAGTGCCCGCGCCGATGACGGCGACGTCGGTATGCAGTGATTTCATGAGTATTCCGTGCTGTGCCGGTGCCGCCGTACAAGCGGCAACCAAAGATAAGGCATGCCTGGCGCGCCTTGCGGCGGCCAGGTAAGCAGGCCCGCGTTGCGCCGGCCTCAGGCCAGATGAGCCTTCAGGTCTTCCAGGCCGCCCACCAGCGCGCCATTGATGAACACCTGGGGCGCAGTGCCCTTGCCCGATACGGCGCCGATGACGCGGCCCCGCACTTTGTGCTCGAGGGGAATCTCGATGGGATCGAAACCCTTCTCGACGAGCAACTGCTTGGCCTCGACGCAGAACGGGCAGCCCGGCTTGGAAAACACCACGGCCTGGTCGGGCTTCTTGGCGTTGGGGGCGATGTACGCCAGCATCGTGTCGGCGTCCGATACTTCAAACGGGTCGCCTTCTTTCTGCGGCTCGATGAACATCTTCTGCACGACGCCATCCTTTACCAGCATCGAATAGCGCCAGCTGCGCTTGCCGAAGCCCAGGTCGCGCTTGTCCACCAGCATGCCCATGCCTTCGGTGAAATCGCCGTTGCCGTCGGGCAGCAGCGTGATATTGGCGGATTCCTGGTCTTTGGCCCACTCGTTCATGACGAAGGTGTCATTGACCGATACGCAGATAATGTCGTCCACGCCCGCGGCACGGAACGTCGACGCCAGTTCGTTGTAGCGCGGCAGATGGGTGGACGAGCAAGTGGGCGTAAAAGCGCCCGGCAACGAAAAGACCACTACGGTCTTGTTCTTGAACAGATCGTCGGTAGTTACCTGTTTCCAGTCATTGCCCTGGCGTACGGGGAAAGTTACGTCAGGGACGCGCTGGCCTTCACGATTCTGCAACATCAATTCATCTCCTAGAGGTCGGTGGCCTAACCACCATGGAAGAGATGATAAATAGCCACTATCAATATATCAAATTTAATTATTAAACATAATCAATAGCTAGACACTATCAATACTCGCTATTTGATGATCTGTACCTCATATCCCGCATCGACGATCGCCGCGCGTACAGGTTCCATCGACGGCGCGCCTTGCACACTTACGCGTTTGCTGGACAGATCTGCGGTGACCTGCGCACCGGGCGCCGCCTGTTGCACGGCCTGGGTAATAGCCGACACACAGTGACCGCAGGACATGTCGGGAACATTGAATTCGAAGGCCATGAAAGCTCCTTGAGACAGTTTGACGTGGCCGGGCCGCGGATGGCCCGCCCGCTCTTCAGCACATGAGATGCCCAGGCTATACCTTCCCATGATGGGAAGGTCAACCGTATAATTCGCCGTTGACCTTCCCATTATGGCAAGGATGATACTACTGCCGTGTACATGCCCTGCCGGAGCCCTGCATGACCTCCCCTGCCACCCTGCACACCGAACTCGCCATCGAAGGCATGACCTGCGCCTCTTGCGTCAAGCGCGTCGAAAAGGCGCTTGCGGCGGTACCTGGCGTGGGAGCGGCCCATGTCAACCTGGCGACCGAACGTGCCCAGGTGCAGCACGGGCGCGATGCCGATGCGCAGGCGCTGGTGGCGGCAGTGACCCGCTTGGGTTATGCGGCGCGGCCTGTTACTGCCGGCGACGACACGGCCGCGATGCAAGAACAGGCCCGCACCGACGAGGCGCGCGAACTGCGCCGCGCTTTCCTGATTGCCTTGGTGCTGACCCTGCCGGTTTTTGTGCTGGAAATGGGCGGGCACGCAGTTCCGGCGCTGCATCACTGGGTGGCCGCCACCCTAGGCACGCGCAACAGCTGGCTGCTGCAGTTTGTCTTGACGACCCTGGTGCTGGCATGGCCGGGCCGAGTGTTCTTTATCAAGGGGCTGGCCGCGTTGGGGCGCCTGGCCCCCGAGATGAACTCGCTCGTTGCGCTGGGCGCCGGGGCCGCCTGGGCGTATTCCAGCGTGACCACCTTCATGCCGCAATGGCTGCCCGACAACGCGCGACACGTGTACTTCGAGGCCGCCGCGGTGATCGTGACCCTGATCCTGCTGGGGCGCATGCTCGAGGCTCGCGCCAAAGGGCGCACCGGCGCGGCCATCAAGCGCCTGGTCGGACTGCAGCCGCGCACCGCCCGCGTAATACGCGGCGAGCAGCCGCAGGACGTGCCCATCGAACAGGTGCGCCGCGGCGAACTCGTGCTGGTGCGTCCAGGCGAAGAAATTCCCATCGACGGCGACATCATCGAAGGCAATTCCTACATCGACGAATCGATGCTGACCGGCGAACCCATGCCGGTCGAGAAAGGCGCCGGCATGCGCGCCACCGGCGGCACGTTGAATACTTCGGGCAGCTTCACGATGCGCGTAACGCATACGGGCGCCGATACCATGCTGGCGCGCATCATCCGCATGGTGCAGGCAGCCCAGGGGGCCAGGCTGCCCATCCAGGCGCTGGTCGATCAGGTCACGGCCTGGTTCGTGCCCGCGGTCATGGCGACCGCCCTCCTGACCTTCCTTGCCTGGCTGGCGTGGGGGCCAGCGCCAGCGCTCACGCACGCGCTTGTCAATGCGGTTGCCGTGCTGATCATTGCGTGCCCGTGCGCGATGGGCCTGGCCACGCCGACGTCGATCATGGTGGGCACAGGGCGCGGCGCGGACATGGGCGTATTGTTCCGCCAGGGCGACGCGCTGCAATCGTTGCGCGACGTAGACATCGTGGCCTTCGACAAGACCGGCACGCTTACGCTGGGCAAACCGGTGCTTACAGACCTGCACGCCACGCCGGGTTTTGACGCCGTGCAGGTATTGAGCTGGCTGGCGGCGGTGCAGCAGCGATCCGAACACCCCATCGCACGGGCCATCGTGCAGGCCGCCGGCGAACGCCGGGTGCCCACGCTGCGCGCCTCGGAATTCCACGCCGTGACGGGCGCCGGCGTGCGAGCCACCGTCGAGGGCCGCAGCATCATTGCCGGAGCGGCGCGACTGATGCGGCAGGAAAACGTCGACGCGTCGATGTTCGCTGACCTGGCGGCGCAGTGGGGCGAAGCCGGCAAGACGCCCGTATATGTGGCAATCGATGGCGCCGCGGCCGCGTTGCTGGCCGTGAGCGATCCGCTCAAGCCCTCTGCTGTCGAGGCGATTGCCGCCCTGCACGCGATGGGCATCCAGACTGCCATGATCACCGGCGACAACGCCTCGACCGCCCGGGCCGTGGCGCGCCAGCTGGACATCGACGAGGTGCGGGCCGAAGTGCTGCCCGATGGCAAAGTACAAGCCATCGATGCGCTGCGTACGGGCGGCAAGCGGCTGGCGTTCGTGGGCGACGGCATCAACGACGCGCCTGCGCTGGCGGCTGCCGATATCGGCATCGCGATCGGCACGGGCACCGACGTGGCCATCGAAGCGGCGTCGGTCGTGCTGATGGCCGATGACCTGCGCGGCGTACCCGATGCCATCGGGCTGAGCCGCGCGACGCTGGCCAATATCCGTCAGAACCTGTTCTGGGCCTTTGCCTACAACGCGGCCTTGATACCCGTGGCCGCGGGTGCGCTGTATCCCGCCTTCGGCCTGCAACTGTCGCCCATGTTTGCCGCGGGCGCCATGGCGCTGTCGAGCGTGTTCGTGCTGGGCAACGCGCTGCGCCTGCGCGGTTACGGCGCCGCCGCACGCGGGCGGGCGCAGCACGCAACGGAGCCACGGGCATGAATATCGGACAAGCCGCGAAAGCCTGCGGCATTTCTGCCAAGATGATCCGCTATTACGAGAGCATCGGCCTTATCGGACCGGCCACCCGCACCGAGTCGGGCTACCGGGTGTACGGCGATGCCGACCTGCATACGCTGCGCTTCATCCGGCGAGCCCGCGACCTGGGATTCTCGGTGGAACAGATGCATGAACTGCTGGCCTTGTGGCGTGACCGCAACCGCGCCAGCGCCGACGTCAAGCGCATCGCCCTGGACCACGTGGCGGGCCTGGAACGCAAGGCGGCCGAGCTGCAGCAAATGGCCGACACATTGCGCCACCTGGCGCAGCACTGCCATGGCGATGGCCGGCCCACCTGCCCCATCATCGACGAGCTGGGCGGCCCCGCCGCCTGACCGGGCCGCGGGGCCGCCGCTGGCGGCGCCTGCTTACCCGGAAAGGAACCTGATACAGGCCTAGACGCCGGCCGCCTCGGATTCCGCTTCGGATTCCGCCTTGCTGCGCGCCCGTTGCTGGATCGCCAGCACCTCGTGGGCGGGCAAGGATTCGAACACCGCGATGGACTCGACATGGCCGGTGTGCGGGAACATGTTGATCACGCCCGCGCTCTTGAGCGCATACCCGCCCTCGTGGACCATGATGGCCGCATCGCGGGCCAGCGTGGCGGGGTTGCACGACACGTAGACAATGCGGTGCGGGCGCTCGTCCGGGCCGAGCACGGCCAGCGCCCGCGCCACGGCCTGCGCGCCTTCGCGCGGCGGGTCGATGAGCATGCGATCGAAATGACCCAGCCCGCGCAGCCACGCCACATCCACCTCGAACAAGTTGAGTGTGGCGAAGCGGGTGCGTTCGGACAGGCCGTGCCGGCGGGCGGCGTCCAACGCACGGTCGGTAAGCGCCTTGCTGCCCTCCACACCCACCACTTCCCGCGCACGCGTGGCCAGCGGCAGGGTGAAGTTGCCCAGCCCGCAGAACAGATCGGCCACCCGGTCGCCGGGCTGCGTGCCAAGCAGGTTGAGCGCGCGCGACACCATCGCGCGGTTGATGGCATGGTTGACCTGCGTAAAGTCGGTGGGGCGATACGGCATGCGCAGGCCGAACTCGGGCATCGTGTAAGCCAGCGTATCCGCATGGGCGGGATCAAGCGGGTGCACCGTGTCGGGCCCCTTGGGTTGCAGCCACCACTGGACATCGTAGCGTTCGGCAAACTGCCGCAGCACCGCGATGTCGGCATCCACGAGCGGCTCGAGGTGGCGCAGCACCAATACCGTGACGCCCTCGCCCAGCGACACTTCAATTTGCGGCAGGCGGGTGGGCACGGACATCTGCGCGATCATGCCGCGCAATGGCATCAACAGATCGCTGACGTGGGGCGGCAGGACGTGGCATTCGCGCATATCGGCCACGTAACTGCTCTTGCGTTCGTGAAACCCAACCAGCACTCCGCCCTTCTTGGGCACGACGCGTACCGACAGGCGGGCGCGATATCGATAGCCCCACGTGGGCCCGTGCAGCGGCGCCAGCATGCGCGCCGGCCGCAACCGGCCTACGTGCCAGAAAGTGTCTTCCAGGGCGCGTTGCTTGATGGCCACTTGCGCGCTGGGTTCCAGGTGCTGCATGGCACAGCCGCCGCACACGCCGAAATGCGGGCAGCGCGGCGCTACCCGCAGGGGTGACGGGCGCAGGACATCCTGGACGCGGGCGATTTCATACGACGGCTTGCGCCTGACAGTTTCTGCAGTGACGCGCTCGCCGGGCAATGCGCCTTCGACAAATATGGCTTTGCCATCGCGGTGGGCGATTCCCCGGGCCTCCAGGTCCAGGGATTCGATATTCAGTACTTCGGCCATCTTGGGTAGGTCCAGGCTGATTCGGGCAACCGGCCATTGTAAAAGAAGCCGAAGTGCTGCGCGCGCGACGTCTAGAAGCTGCGGCTGACGGAGAACACCGCGCCCAGCCGCCCCGACGGGTGGCCGTTCTTGGTGGGCAGCCAGTTGTCTTCGCTCGCCCCTACGGCGGCCAGCCCCAGTACCCAGCCATTGAGGTCTTTGGTGACCCCCAGCTTGTAGTCCACATAATGGCCGATGGAATCGCCATCCATGTTCTGCTGCTTCTTCAGCTTCTGGTAGCCCACGTGCGCCACCAGGCCCCAGCCTTCGCCCAGGTCGAAATTGGCCGTGCCGTCCAGATACCACGTGCCCTTCGTGTCGGGCGTGCTGAAGAAATCGCTTGGCGTGTACGAATACTTCAGCGAGTAAGAGCCGTAGCTGAGCCCGACGTACAGATCCGTGTTGTTGTAGTTGCCGCCCTTGGGCGACGAGGAACCGGGGTAGTAGTAATAGAGGGCGCCTACGTCAAGACCGATTCCGTGCCCCACTTCGCCCTTCCAGCCTCCGTAGAAGTCCATTTCCAGGTTGCCTTCCGGAAACACGTAGTCGGACACATTCGAGTTCCAGTTGCCCACATAAAAGCCCGAACTGTGGGACAGATCGAAACCCACCTGCACGGCGGGACGGAAGTTGGTCTGCGAGTATCCGCGGAAACGGTAGTCGTTGACGATGGTGGCGTTGCCGCTGAGCGAGAAGCCCGCGCCCAGGTCGGTTTCGGCGTATGAAGTGGCGGCGAATGCGGCGCAAAGCGCCAGGGGCAAGGCAAGCAGCGTGCGTTTCATGGATGCGTATCCTGTGCGGAAAGGTCCGGAACGCCGGCGGGACTGCCGGTCTGGTGTTTCCGTGGCGCCCCGGTGAAGCGCCACTGGCCCTGTTCACAAAGCACCTTTCATGCCAACTCCGGACATGCTGCATGCGCCGTGTCGACAGGCTTGCCGCAGCGCTGCCATGCACCGTATCGGGGCTGCACGCACATTCTCGGAGCAATCCGCCGGCCGGGCTTGCGCCGGTCCGGGGCATGCCGCCAGATGCCGGCCTCGCGCGAAAAAAAAGCGGCCCATAGGGCCGCCCGCCGGCAGGTGCTGCGCGTCTGCGCAGCACACCCGCGTGCACGTCAGTTGGCCGGCGCCGCGCTGGCCGCAGCAGGCTGCGCGGCAGAGCGCTCTTGCCTCTTGGCCTGCCTTTCCTGCATCTTGGCGATGCGCTGCTGCATCTTGTCGTGACGCGCCTTGACCCATTCGGCCACCTGCTTGCGTTGGCCATCGTTCAGAGTATCCCAGGCGGCCAGCCACTTGCCTTGAACCTCGCCGGCCTGCTGGCGGAATTGCTCGCGGCCTTCATCGGCGCTGGCCACGAGCGCCCGGGGGTCAAGCTTGCCATCAGCCAGCTGGCTCTTGAGCAGGTCGTGACGCTGGGCGCCGGCCTCGCGCATGGATTTGCGCAGCGCATCCTGGGACCGCCGGGCGGCATCAAAAGCGGACTTCTGGCTGGCGTCGAGCTTCAGCGCTTCAACCTGCTTCTTGGAAAGCGGGCCGACACCGGGGATCATGAATCCATCCTTGTACATGCCGAAATGGTGATGGCCATGTTTGCCGCCGCGATGGTGGCGCTGGTCATGGCGCGCGCCGTCGGCATCGGGCGCCGCGAACGCAGGAGCTGTGAAGCCTGCGGCGGCCACGGCCAGGCCAAGGGCGGCAAGCGTAGAACGGATCGCGATTCGGGACATAAAGGTCTCCTTGAAGTAGAACGCGAGACCATTGTCCGGCCGGGCCGGTTTCATGCGGGTTACTGGCAGCCCGCCCGATATTTCAGTTGGTTGCGGCCGCCCTAGCCCCCCGCGTTCCAGGCCGCCAGGTACTCGCGCCAGTGCGCGGCCTGGCTGCTCGCGAGGGTGTCGCGTACCAGCTGGACTTCGGCCTGGTATGCGTCGGTGTCGAGTTCGCCGCGCAGGAAACGGAAGCGGCAGTACACCAGCCAGGTGTTGACCACGTCGGTTTCACAGTAGGCGCGGATCTCGTCGGCCTTGCCCTGCTGCCATGCGGGCCACACCTGGCTGCCATCCATGCCCAGCTTGCCCGGAAAACCGCACAGCTTGGCCAATTCATCGAGCGGAGCATTGGCGCGGCCGTTGTACTTGGCCAGCAAGTCCATCAGGTCGATGTGGCGGTTGTGATATCGGCCCAGATAGTTGTTGAACTTGAACTCGCGGTCGTCTTCACCGGTATCCCAGTAGCGCGGGGCGGGCACGCCGTGGATCAGGCTGCGATAGTGCAGCACCGGCAGGTCGAAGCCCGAACCGTTCCAGCTGACCAGGCGCGGGGTGTAGCGTTCGATGGTCTTGAAAAACAGGCCGAGCAGCGTGGCCTCGGAGTCGCCCGGCTGGCCGAGTGTCTTGACGCGAAACCCCTGGTCGTCGCGGAACACGCAGCCGATGACGGCCACGCGCTGCAGGTGCAGGGGCAGGAAATCGTGTCCCACCGTGTCGCGGCGCGCCTGGAAGGCGCGCTCTGCGACTTCGGCGTCCGGAACTTCGGGACCCCAGCCGTTCAGCTTGCGCAGCCCGTCGACATCAGGCAGCGTTTCGAGGTCGAACACGAGCGTGGGCGTCATCGGGGCGGCAGATATTGCAGCGGGTCGACAGGCGTGCCCTGGCGGCGAATCTCGAAATGCAGGCGGGGCGACGTGGTGTCGCTCTGGCCGACTTCGGCGATCTTGGCGCCGCGCTTGACGGTTTGCCCGGTCTTGACCAGCAGCGTCTGGTTGTGCGCGTAGGCGGTGATGAAACCGTTCTGGTGGTTGATGATGATGAGATTGCCCAGGCCGCGCACGCCGTTGCCGCTGTACATGACCTTGCCGTCGGCCGCGGCGGCCACCGGATCGCCGAGCGAACCGCCGATGTCGATGCCTTTGGTGCTGCTGCTGAACGCTTGCAGAATGGGGCCGCTTGCCGGCCAGCCCCAGCTGATGAGGCTGGCGTCCGACGCGCGCGGCGGCGTGGGCACCGCGGCCGGCGCCTCGGCAGGCGGCGTAGCGGTGGCGGGCGGCTCGGGCTGGTCCAGCGGAACCGGCTTGGGCTCGGCGGACACGGCAGGGGTGACCGGCGTGGCGGGCGGCGTGCTGGCGCCAGCCGCGCTGCCGGACAATTTCAGCACCTGCCCCACCGACAACTGGTTGGCGTCGCTGATGTTGTTCCAGCGCTTGATCTCATCGATTCCCAGGTTATGCGCCCGGGCAATCTGGTATAGCGTGTCGCCCGGCTTGACGACATACGTGCCGCCCGGCTGCACCGACGCGGGTGGCTGGTTCGAGAGATCGACGACCGGGGCGCGGTTCTTGTTGAACGAGCACCCGGCCAGCAGTGCCAGGCTGAACATACCCGCCAGCCGCGCGGTTCGCGGCAAGCGCGCGGCGCGAACCGCGGGATAAGAAAGTTCGGTCAGTGGCAACTGCCCGTTGAGCATGTGTTTCTCCTGGTAGCTCAAGATTGTATTCCGGCCCTGAGCGGGACGAAGCGGACGGCTTCGAGCTCGGTGCGCTTCCAGCTGGCGGCGCCCGTACGTTCGATGAGCACCAGCCGCTGGCTGGATCCGCCTTCGGGTGCGATCAGACGGCCGCCCATCGCCAGCTGCGTCAGCAACGCCTGGGGGATGGACAGCCCGGCCGCAGCCACAACAATAGCATCGAAAGGCGCGGCGCCGGGCAGGCCCAGCATGCCGTCGCCATGGACCAGCCGTACGCGCGTGGTCAGCCGCAAGGCGCGCAGATGGGTGCGGGCCAGTTCGAACAGGCCCCGGATGCGCTCGATGGCGTGCACATCGCGCACGAACTGCGCGAGTACCGCGGCTTGATAACCGCAACCTGCGCCGACCTCGAGCACGCGCGTAGGCGTACGGTCTTCGCAGGCGGCGGCGATCATGCGCGCCACCACCCAGGGCTGTGAAATTGTCTGAGAATGGCCGATAGGCAACGCGGCGTCTTCATAGGCCCGGCTGGCCAACGCCTCGTCGACGAAAATGTGGCGCGGCACGGCGGCCATGGCATTGAGTACGCGCTCATCGCTGATGCCCTGGCTGCGCAGACGCTGCACCATGGCATGGCGCAGGCGGTCGGAGTTCAACCCCAGGTTGCCGCCCTGCCCTGCTGCCCCGCCGGCTGGCGCAGGCCGCGCCAGCGTGGGGGGCGAGATGCGGGTATTGCTGTTGGCCGCGGTAATGCCGGGCGCAAGCGCCGTAGATCCATACTGGGCCTGGCGCGGACGCGACGCGGCGCCGGGAGGTGTCACTGGCTTGCGCATAGCGGTTCCGCCCATTGCCGGACTTCGTCGAGCTGGCTGTGCTGTGTCAGGTCCAGGCGCAACGGGGTGATAGACACCGCGCCCTGCGTCACGGCATGAAAGTCGGTGCCGGGCGCGGCATCCGCGGCCAGGCCCACGCGGCCGATCCAATACACCGTATCTCCGTAAGGCGTGGTGGTGCGCACCACCGGCTCGGACGGATGGCGCTTGCCCAGCCGCGTGACCTCGATGCCGCTGATAGCCTCGTACGGCAGGCTGGGGATATTGACATTGAGCAGCAGGGGCGCGGCCAGGCGTTGGGCGATCTGCCTTTCAACGATCTGGCGCGCAATGCGGGCGGCCGCGTCAATGTGTTGCCAGCCCTTTTCGACCAGCGAGAACGCGATGGCCGGGATGCCGAACAGGTATCCCTCGGCCGCAGCGGCCACGGTGCCGGAATACAGGGTGTCGTCGCCCATATTGGCGCCGTTGTTGATACCCGACACCACCAGGTCGGGGCGGGCGTCCATGAGGCCCGTGAGCGCGACGTGTACACAATCGGAAGGCGTTCCGTTGACACACACAAAGCCGTTGGCGGCGGTGCGCACGGTGAGCGGACGATTCAGCGTAAGCGAATTCGAGGCGCCGCTGTGATTGGTTTCGGGCGCCACGACAGTCAGTTCGCCCAGCCCCTGCAGGGCCTGAACCAGGGCTTCCAGGCCTGGCGCCGTATAGCCATCGTCGTTAGAAACCAGAATCCGCATTGTGCATCCAGAAGAAAGCGCACTCATTGAAACGCGACCGATTGTACCGCCGTAATGCTGCCGGCCAGTGTCCGGAACACCACGGGAGCCGGGCCGCAGTCTGGCCTTATGGATAACCCGCAGACGCCGCCGCGGGCTGCGCGGTAGAATCCGCAGCCACGAGCTCTATGCGAGCGATCAGCTATCAAAACGGACTTCAGTCATGGTGCAGACAGCCCCTTCGTTCTTCTTCAGCGCGGCGCTTGTCGCCCTGGCCTACCTGATCGGGTCCATCCCCTTCGCGGTGGTGGTCAGCAAGCTGATGGGCCTGAAAGACCCGCGCAGCTACGGCTCGAAGAACCCTGGCGCCACCAATGTGCTGCGCTCGGGCAGCAAGGCCGCGGCCGCGCTGACGCTCGTGGGCGATGCCGCCAAGGGCTGGTTTGCACTGTGGCTGGCGCAGGCGCTGGCGCCGGGCCTGACCTGGAACGCGTTCGCCATGGTGGCGCTGGCCGCCTTTCTGGGCCATCTGTACCCGGTATTCCTGGGCTTTCGCGGAGGCAAGGGCGTCGCGACCGCCCTGGGCATCCTGCTGGCCATCCATCCCGGCCTGGCGCTGGCAACCGCGGCCACGTGGGTGATCGTGGCGGTATTCACCCGCTATTCGTCGCTGGCCGCCCTGGTGGCCGCGTTTTTCGCGCCCGTGTACTACCTGTTCGGTTCCGGCGTGGCGTGGTACGCCCAGGCGCCCATCGGCGTGGCGCTGGGCGTCATTACCATTTTGCTGTTCTACCGGCACCGCGCCAATATTGCACGGCTGATGGCCGGCACAGAAAGCCGCATCGGCAGCCGTAAAAAAGCCTAGCGCGCGGGGGCCGCGTCCGCGCCAATGTCGGCCAGGTCCCAGCGGGGCCGCACGGTAAACGCGTGCTGGCCGGCGCGCAGCGTGGCCAGGCCCGCCTTGACCCGCTCGGCCGCGGCAAAGGCGATCATGGCGCCATTGTCGGTGCACAGTGACAGCGGCGGGAAATAGGCGCGTGCGCCCAAGGGCTTCAAGGCGCGCGCGAGCTGTTCGCGCAACTGTTCGTTGGCGCCCACCCCTCCGGCCACCACCAGGCGCTTCAGCCCCGTTTGCTTGAGCGCGCGCGCGGACTTGGCCACCAGCACTTCAACAATCGCCGCCTGCGTGGCCGCCGCCAGGTCGGCGCGCGCGGCATCATCCAGCCCCCCTTCGCGCTCGGCCTCTTTTACCCGCGTCAGGACGGCGGTTTTCAGGCCGCTGAAGCTGAAGTCCAGGTCGCCGCTGTGCAGCATGGGGCGCGGCAGGACGAAACGCTGCGCATTGCCGTGGGACGCCAGGCGCGCCAGCGCCGGCCCGCCGGGGTACCCCAGGCCCAGCAGCTTGGCCGACTTGTCGAACGCCTCGCCCGCCGCGTCATCCAGGGTTTCGCCCAGCAAGGCGTAGCGGCCCACGCCGTCCACACGCATCAGCTGCGTATGGCCGCCCGACACCAGCAGCGCCACAAAAGGGAAATCGGGGCGCGGATCATCCAGCAGAGGCGACAGCAAATGCCCTTCCAGGTGATGAATGGGAATGGCAGGCAGTCCGCGGGCCCAGGCAAATGCCTGCGCCACACTGGCGCCGACCAGCAAGGCCCCGGCCAGGCCCGGCCCGGCCGTGTAGGCCACCGCGTCGACATCCTGCAGGCCCAGGCCCGCATCGGCCAGAACCTGGCGGGCCAGCGGCACTGTGCGGCGGATATGGTCGCGCGAGGCGAGCTCGGGCACCACGCCGCCGTATTCCTGATGCATGGCGATCTGGGTATGTAGCGCGTGCGAGAGCAAACCGCGTTCGGTGCATACGGCCGCCACGCCGGTTTCATCACACGAACTTTCAAAGCCTAGGATGATCATGGCAGGAAGTTTACATCTGGTGCGAAAATGGCGGCTTTCTAACACCGCGCCTACCAATTACCGGGGAACCGAAAAATGCTGGAGAAGCTATTCAAACTGCGCGAGCACGGTACCAATGCCCGTACCGAGATCGTCGCCGGCCTGACGACATTCCTGACGATGTCCTACATCATCTTCGTCAATCCGGATATCTTGTCGTCAACCGGCATGGACCGTAATGCCGTGTTTGTCGCCACATGCCTGGCCGCCGCGCTGGGCACTCTGATCATGGCGCTGGTGGCCAACTGGCCCATCGGGATGGCGCCTGGCATGGGCCTGAATGCCTTCTTCGCGTTCACCGTGGTCAAGACCATGGGCTATACCTGGGAACAGGCGCTGGGCGCAGTGTTCATCTCCGGCGTGATCTTCCTGCTGCTTACCGTTACCGGCGCGCGCGGATGGCTGATCAAGGGCATTCCGCATTCGCTGCGCAGCGCCATCGCGGCCGGCATCGGGCTGTTCCTGGCCATTATCGCGCTGTCCAACGCCGGTATCGTGGTGGCGCATCCGGCTACCAAGGTAACCTTGGGCGACCTGCGCGGCCACGGCCCGCTGTTCGCCATTCTGGGGTTCTTCATCATCGCAGCGCTGGACGCATTGCGCGTGCGCGGAGCCATCCTGATCGGCATCCTGGCCGTCACGCTGCTGTCCATGGCCCTGGGCTACAACGAATTCCACGGCGTCTTCTCGTCGCCGCCCAGCCTGGCGCCCACGTTCATGCAACTGGACATCATGGGCGCCCTGCACACGGGCTTCGTGCACGTGATCCTGGTGTTCGTGCTGGTTGAAGTCTTCGACGCCACCGGCACGCTGATGGGCGTGGCCAAGCGGGCCGGCCTGGTGCCCGAAGACCGCCCCAACCGCCTGGGCCGCGCGCTCTTCGCAGACAGCACCGCCATCGTGGCCGGCTCCGTGCTGGGCACCAGCAGCACAACCGCATATGTCGAAAGCGCCTCGGGCGTACAAGCCGGCGGCCGCACCGGCCTGACGGCACTGGTGGTCGGCGTGCTGTTCCTGGCCGCACTGTTCATTTCGCCGCTTGCCGGCTCGGTGCCCGCCTACGCCACGGCGCCCGCCCTGCTCTATGTGGCGGGCCTGATGATGCGCGAGCTGATCGATATCGACTGGAACGAAGTGTCCGAAGCCACTCCCGCGGCTTTGACGGCGCTGATCATGCCATTCACCTATTCGATCGCCAACGGGCTGGCCTTCGGGTTCATCAGCTACGTCGTGCTCAAGACCTGCACCGGCCGCGCCCGCGAAGTCCATGCCGCCACGTGGCTGGTGGCAGCGCTGTTCGTCATACGGTACGCATTCTTCCCCGAGTGACGGATAGAGCATGAAGCGAGTGCAGCTCGCTGCGGGAACCGGTCTCGGTGTCTGACACCCTTCGGGAGTCAGACACCTGACGAAGTCCGCGAGACCCAGGCTTCCTGGTCGGGGCGGCTGATCGCGGTGTCTGACACCCTTCGATCTCGATGTCTGACACCCTTCGGGAGTCAGACACCTGACGAAGTCGGCGAGACCCAGGCTTGCTGGTCGTGGTGCCTGATCGCGGTGTCTGACTCCCTTCGGGTGTCAGACACCTGGCGGATATGCGCGCCCGCGCGAGAACGACACCGCTCCATCGCTTTCTTGCCACAGTCCCGCGCCGTGGGGGCTTGCAGGGCGGCGCGTTGGGCGGCGGGGCAGCCGGCGCAGCCGGCCGAGGGCGCCTGCATGCGCCCGAGCCCGACGCACGTGCGCCGCCCTGCAAGCCCCCACGGCGCGGGACGGCGCCAGAACCGAACAAGGCCGCGACTGCTTACCGGTGTCTCGATGTCTGACACCCTTCGGGAGTCAGACACCTGACGCACTCTACGGGGGCAGGCACCTGACGCACTCTACGGCGGTCAGACGCCTGTCGTACCCCGCGGAAGTCGGGCATGGGACGAAGCTGACCCGCACCGGACTGCACAGCCCGTCGTTGCCATGCCGGCGCCTACGCCGGACGCTGCGTCCATCGGCATGGCGATTGCGTGCCTGCGCGCCAACAGCAACCCGCCCGTGCATACTTCCTCGGCCATTGGCAGTTTCTATCGACCTGATCAAGAGTGCGGTTGATCGCGCCTTGCAGCGCAATCGCCGATACACTGTCCGGAAATTGCACAGGCGCCCGGCTTCGGGCGCTTTATTGTCATGACTTCCGGGAGCCTTACCACCATGACCGATCTGGCCCGCGTGCCGTTTTCCGTACTGGACCTTGCCCCCATCGTGCAGGGCGGCACTGCCGCGCAGGCGTTCCAGAACACCGTGGACCTGGCCCAGCACGTCGAGCGCTGGGGATACAAGCGGTTCTGGCTCGCCGAACACCACAACATCACCGGAGTGGCCAGCAGCGCCACCGCCGTGCTCATCGGCCACGTTGCCGCCCGCACCAGCACCCTGCGAGTGGGTTCGGGCGGCATCATGCTGCCCAACCATGCCCCGCTGATCATCGCCGAACAGTTCGGCACCCTGGAAAGCCTGTTTCCCGGACGCATCGACCTGGGCCTGGGCCGCGCGCCGGGCAGCGACGGCGCCACACAGCACGCCTTGCGGCGCGGCCCGCGCAGCGGGCTGGAATTTCCTGCCCTGCTCGACGAACTGCGCGCCTTCCTGGCGCCGGAACGCCCCGGCCAGAGCGTGCGCGCCATTCCCGGCGCCGGCCTGGACATCCCCATCTGGCTATTGGGTTCCAGCGACTTCAGCGCACGCCTGGCAGCCGAACTGGGGCTGCCCTTCTCGTTCGCCGGCCACTTCTCGCCCGAAGGCATGGCCGCCATGCGCCTGTACCGGCATCTGTTCAAGCCATCGGCAACGCTGTCGCGCCCCTACGCGATGATAGGCGTACCGGTAATCGCCGCCGACACCGACGAGCACGCCCGTTACCTGGCCACCACCCAGCAATTGAAATTCCTGTCGCTGGTGCGCGGCAACCGCCTGCAGCTGCAGCCCCCGGTCGCCAGCATGGACGGGCTCTGGAACGAGTGGGAGCAGCATGCAGTGGAACAGAAACTGGCAGCCTCGATCGTCGGAGGCCCTGCCACCGTCAAGGCCGGTCTGCAGGCGCTGATCGCCCAGACCGAGGCCGACGAGGTCATGATTGTTTCCGATTTCTATCGCCACGCCGATCGCCTGCGCTCTTACGAAATACTTGCTACGCTGAAGCAAAACGCAGCCGCCCAGGCCGCAGCGTAGGCCCGCACCCCCGCCCCGCGGCGGGATTTTCGCGCGGACGCCCGGCAAGCGCCCGCCCAATCGGCCGATCCGGCCATCGACGCCGCCCATTCGGCGGCAAGGACGCCAAGCATGAGCAGCATTCTCGAACTCACCAAAGAATCCTTCCAGGAAGCCATCACGCCCGACAACACCCTGATCGTGGACTTCTGGGCGCCCTGGTGCGGCCCCTGCCGCGGCTTCGCTCCCGTATTCGAGCAAGCCGCCAAAGACCACACCGACGTAACCTTTGCCAAGGTCAATACCGACGAAGAGCAGGAGCTGGCCGGCGCCCTGGGCATCCGCTCGATTCCCACCCTGATGGTGTTCCGTGAACAAGTGCTGATGTTCTCGCAGCCCGGCGCCCTGTCCGCCGGCCAGCTTCAGGAACTGCTCGAGAAGATCAAGGCGGTGGACATGGAAAAGGTGCACCAGGAAATCGCCGCCGCGCAAGGCGACACCGACAAATAGGCGCCTGCGGGCTCGCCGGCTAATCGCGGACTTGCCAGCCGGCGCGGCCGCGCGTAACGTCGGCGGCGATCTGTTCCACGTTGGATAACGCGTCGCGCGGCACCCGCAGCACCAGCGACGCGCCCTCGCCGCCAAAAGATTCGGCCTGCACCTGCGCGCCGGCTTGCGCGACGCGCGCCTTGAGCAAGGGCAGTTCAGCGTATTCGCAGCGGCACGTAACGGTGGCCATATCCACAATCGGGACGCGGGGCGCCAGGCGCAGGCATTGTGCCGCGCAGCCGCCGTAGGCCCGCACCAGGCCGCCCGCGCCCAGCTTGACGCCCCCGAACCACCTGACCACCAGCACCGCGACCCGATCCAGCCCCTGCCCCTCTATGGCCTGCAATATGGGGCGCCCGGCCGTCCCGCCCGGCTCGCCATCGTCATTGAAGCGATAAGCCTGCCCGATACGGTAAGCCCAGCAATTGTGGGTGGCCGTCGGATCGCTGTGCGCGGCGAAAAACGCCATGGCTTCGTCCACGCTGGCCACCGGCGCCGCGTAAGCCTGGAAACGGCTCTTCTTGATGTCTTCTTGATGCGCGCTCGCCGCGCTCAGGGTTTCGCTCATACCCCGGGATTGTAGGCGGCCGGCGCCCGCCGCCCGTCAGCCGTGGCAGTCGGGGACTTCCTGGTCCAGATAAACGTCGAACGCGACGTCGCGCGCCCACTTGCGCGCCATGGCTTGCCAGACGCCCTGGCTGCGCCATTGGCGCATGGTGGCGGCCAGCCAGCGGGCCGTGGCCTGATCGCCATTGCGGGCCACCCATACCAGTTCCGCCTGCGGGCCGGTGACAGGCAGCGTTGCCGAAAACTTCTTCCATTCGGGGAACTGCATCAACGGGCCCCACACCGTGTCGTCCACCAGGCCGATATCGCAGCTGCCTTCCCGTACCGCCACCAGCGCATCGGACGGCACCCGATGAGTCTGCACCTTTGCGCCCCAGGTCGCGGCCAGCGCCTGCGCCTGAAAGGCAGCGGTGGACATGCATACGGTAAGGCCCTTTGCCTGGCTCCAGTCGCGCAACGGCGTGTCGCTGCGGATAACCGCCTTGGGGCGCGTCACATAGCCCGCCGCCACCACGGCCGTGCCGTCGCCCTGCAACGCGGGGGCAGACTGGTCCGCGACACGGTCGGCGAGCAGCACGTCGACCACGCCGTCGGCCAGCGCCTGGGCCTGTCGCGCGGGCGGGATCTGCACCACTTCAAGGGCGAGGCCGAGCTGCTCGGCCAGGCGCGCCGCCGCAACAGTGTCCAGGCGCTCGGGCGTACGCACCTTGGCGCCTGCCGCCGCAGGCGGCGCCAGGTATGGCACGCCAACCACGAGCGTGCCGCGTTCGCGCGCCTTTCCGAACGGCTGGTCCGCCGCATCGGCCGGACCCGCCGCCTGCGCGCACAGCAGCCAGGCCGCAAGCCCTGTGGCCAGGGCGCGGCGCGCGTGAGAAACAACTTTCAAGCCAGGCATGGTGCTAAGCGGCGGGGGCAAGCCCCGCCTTCCGTCCGGTTAAACGTACTGATACCGCAACAGGCGGTGCTTGAGGTTTTCAAGCACGAGCTGGTCGATCAGGGCGGCAAGAATCGCTATCACCAGGATGTTCATCATCACGCCGCTCATGTCGGCGATTTCACCCGAATACGCCAGCGACCGCCCCAACCCTTTGCCGAAGCCGATCAGCATTTCGGCCGAAATCAGGGCCCGCCACGCATTGCCGAAGGCCAGTTGCGCGCCGGTGATCAGCTCGGGCATGACGGCGGGCAGATAGACGCGCTTGATCAAGCCCCAGCGCGTGGCGCCCATGACGCGCGCGGCCGACACATGCACCCGTTGCACGGATTCGGTGGCGTTCATGACGCTGAGCGCCGCCGGAAAGAACGCCGCCAACGCGACGACCACAATGATGGGCGCGCTGCCGAACCCCATGACGATCAGAAAGAGCGGCACCCAGGCAATGGACGGAATGGATTGCAGGATGACAATGGCGCTGCGCAGCACTTCGCGAAAGAAATACAGCACCGCCGCCACCAGCCCGAACCCGACACCGGCCAGCAGGGCCAGGCCGTAGCCCGCTCCCAGCCGGCCCAGCGTGCCCATGAGGCTCTGGTGAAAGCCCGGGTCGCCCAGGTCGTGCAGCAGGCGCAGCACCACCGTGGGCACGCCCGGCATCAGGAAGTCGGGCAGCGCCCAGGCCGCGGCTTGCCAGAGCAGTAGGATGAAAGCCACGCCAAGCACCCCGGCGAGGTGCTTGCGCAGCCCTGTTACGCGGGTCGAGGAGGTCAAAGCTTGCGCGCCTCTTGCCACGAAAGGTCAACGATGGTCGAGACATCGTACGGCTTGCCGTCGCGGGTCTTGAGCGAGCCCTGCGCCTGCAGGATATCGGCGATTTCCTGCATGCGCGCCGCGTCCTTGTCGGTAAGCTTGGCCGTAAAGACCTGCGTCTTGATGGCTTCTTCGATGACCGTCTCGCGCGGCAGCTCGCCACGCTTGAGCGTCTTGAGGGTAGGCTCGGCAATGAAGTAAGAAGCGATCAGGCTTGCGGCCTTGGAGGGATTCTGCTGCAGCAGGTCGATGGCGGCCTTTTGCGCGTCCAGCGCCTTCCATACATCGTCCTTGCGCTTTTCAAGCACTTCGCCCGAGGTGATCACCACCATGCACGGGAACGGCCAGGCCTGGCCCACCTCGTAGATCTGCTTGACCGGGGCGACCAGTTGCGCGATGCGGTCATAGGGCTCGAACAGGAACGCCGCGTCGACGCGCTGCCCGACCAGCGATTGCACCGCAACGGCAGGGCTGACGCCCATGATGTTCACGTCCGAGGGCTGCAGGCCGCCCTCTTTCAGCACTACGCCCTTGAGCACCACGTCCGCCGTACTGCCCTCGCTCTGTGAGGCCAGCGTCTTGCCCTTGAGGCCCGCGATATCGTCGATGCCCGTGCCTTCGCGCACCAGCAGCGAGTGGTACCCCTGTTGCGCGCCGCCCACGACCTTCAGATCGGCGCCCTTGGACGCCCACGCCACGGCGTTGGTAAAGCCCAGCACGCCGATGTCGAGCTGGCCGCCGACAATCGCCTTGATCAGGTCGGTGCCCGACTTGAACTCCACCAGCTCAGTATCCAGCCCGGCGTTCTTGTAGAAGTCGCCCTCCTGGGCCACGATGGCCTGCGCATCGTCCATGACGCGCAGATAGCCCACGCGGAACTTTTCGGCCGCGGCGGCAGTCGAGGCGAGCGCCATGGCCGCCGCTGCGGTGGCCAGCGTGGCGGCCAACCAGTTCTTGAGTCTCATTGTTTGCTCTCCAGTGCTTCAACAGATAGTGATATGAAATTCGATGCGGCGCCGTCGGGCGCCATGGAAGGGCCGCGGGCCGGGGCGCCGTCAGGCCGCCAGCGCGATGTCGCTGTCGGCGACGCGGATGCCCAACAGGCTGAGGATCTCGCGCTTTTCGCCGGCGAGGTCGGCCAGGTCGTGCGTCTTGCGGCGATGCTTCAGATTGAATTCGCGCAGCACACGAGCAGGCCGCGCGCTGAACACGACCACGCGGTCGGCCAGGAACAGGGCCTCGTCCACATCGTGCGTGACCAGCAGCACAGAAGGCTTTTCTTGTTGAATAAGCTGGCGCAGGACGTCTTGCAGGCTGAGCCGAGTCAGCGCATCCAGCGCGCCGAACGGCTCATCCATCAGCATGGTCTGGGGTTGCGCGATAAACGCGCGCGCCAGAGCCGCACGCTGGCGCATGCCCCCTGAAACCTGTTGCGGATAATAGTTTTCGAAGCCTTCCAGCCCCACTCGCGCCAGCCAGCCCACGGCCTTTTCGCGCGCCGTCGCCTTGGCGACATTCTGGAATTCCAGGGCCAGCGCCACGTTGTCGCGCAGCGTCAGCCACGGGTACAGCGCGTGTTCCTGGAACACCAGCGTGCGGCTGGGGTGCGGGCCGGCCACCGGCTTGCCGTCGGCCAGCACCTGACCCTGCGTGGGGGTCTCGAGCCCGGCGGCCATGTGCAGCAAGGTGGACTTCCCGCAGCCGGACGGACCCACCAGGGCGACCAGCTCTCCAGTCTTGAATTCACTGGAGAAACCGTCCACGACCTGCAGGGCGCCGAAGTTCTTGTGGACGTGATCGAAAGTCAGATTCATGGGGATGGGGCTCGCACGGTGGCGTGTAAAGAGCCCCTAATCTAACAATCCGTTATATGAATCCAAACAATATTTTTATAATTCTTTAATAACTATCAGGCATATAGAAAGAGCCGGCGCGGGCAGGCCGGCCCGCCTGGGCCGGCTTTGGGCCGGTCAGCCTTCGATGCCGCGGGAAGCCAGGTAGTCTTCGTATCCGCCACGGTAGTCCACGATTTCGCCGTCGGGCAGGATTTCGATGACCCGTGTGGCCAGGCCGGACACGAACTCGCGGTCGTGCGACACGAATATCAGGGTGCCCTGGTATTTTTCGAGCGCGAACTGCAGCGATTCGATGGATTCCATGTCCAAGTGGTTGGTCGGCTCGTCGAGCAGCATGACGTTATGCCGGCCCAGCATCAGTCGGCCGAAGGTCATGCGGTTTTTCTCGCCCCCCGACAGCACGCGCGGCGCCTTGGGCAGGTCGTCGGCCGAGAACAACAGGCGGCCCAGCACGGACCGGATGGCCTGATCGTCGTCGCCGGGCTGGCGGTATTCGCTCATCCAGTCGAACAGATTGATGTCCGACTGCTGGAACTGGTCGGATACGTCTTGCGCCATGTAGCCGAGGTCGGCGTTATCCGACCATTTGATCGAGCCCGAATCGGGCGCGAGATCGCCCGCCAGCATGCGCAGAAGCGTGGTCTTGCCCACGCCGTTGGCGCCGATGATGGCGATCTTTTCGCCGGCGTCGATCATGGCCGAAAAATCGCGAATGACAGGCGCGTCGTACGACTTGGACAAGCGTTCGATGGTGGCGGCCAGGCGATGCATGACCTTGTTCTGTTCGAACCGTATGTACGGGTTCTGGCGCGATGATGGCTTGACGACGACCTGCTCTGCTTTGATGCGGTCGATCTGCTTCAGGCGCGAGGTCGCCTGGCGCGACTTGGACTTGTTGGCCGAGAAGCGCCGCACGAAGTCCTGGAGTTCGGCGACGCGCTCCTTGGCCTTGGCGTTGTTGGCCACCAGGCGCTCGCGGGCTTGCGTGGACGCCAGCATGTAGTCGTCGTAGTTGCCCGGATAGATGCGGATTTCGCCATAGTCCACGTCCGCCATATGGGTGCAGACCTGGTTCAGGAAGTGCCGGTCGTGGCTGATGATGATCATGGTGCTCTGGTAGCTGTTGAGCACCGTTTCCAGCCAGCGGATGGTGTTGATATCGAGGTTGTTGGTGGGTTCGTCGAGCAGCAGCACGTCCGGATTGGAAAACAGCGCCTGCGCAAGCAGCACGCGCAGTTTCCAGCCGGGCGCGATTTCGCGCATGGGCAGTTGGTGCTGGTCGACGGCGAACTCCAGCCCCAGCAGCAGTTCGCCCGCGCGGGCTTCGGCCGTGTAGCCGTCGTATTCGGCGAACTTGGCCTCGAGCTCGGCGGCCCGCATGTAGTCGTCTTCGGTGGCGTCGGGGTTGGCGTAGATCGCGTCGCGCTCGGTCATGGCCGCCCACATTTCGGTGTGGCCCATCATCACGACGTCGAGCACGCGCATGTCTTCATACGCGAACTGGTCCTGGCGCAACTTGCCCAGCCGCACCCCCGGCTCGAGCGACACGTTGCCGGCCGACGGCTCGAGATCGCCGCCGATGATTTTCATGAACGTCGACTTGCCCGAGCCGTTGGCCCCGATCAGACCATATCGGTTGCCTTCCCCGAACTTGACGCTGACGTTTTCGAATAGGGGCTTGGGGCCGAACTGGATAGTGAGATTGGCGGTAGAAATCACGGCTGTGGAATTGGAGGCAGGCGCGTCGCAGACGCAGGGGTAAACCGGGTAGTTTAGCAGCCAAGGGGCCCTTCCCGCGAATGGCGCCGCGCGCGGACGGTGGACGTTCGGCAGAATCGGTACGGGTTATCACCAAGCGTCAGGCAATTGTCAGATCACGCCCGGCACGGTTTAATCGCCTTGCGACCCACCCGCCATGCGGCGGCTGTTTCTCTGTGCGGCCGCACGCTTCATGCATTGCGCTTTGTCCTGTAGTCCGCTGTCCCACAAGTTGTGCACAACAAGTTGGTTCACGCAGTCAAAAAACCGGAGACAACAAGCCATGCAACACCCCCCCTCTTCCCGCCGTCGTTTCATCGCGGGCGCGACGTCCATAGCGGGCACCGCGGCCCTGGGCTTTCCGGCCATTACCCGCGCGCAGGGCTCGCCTGTGTCGCTGCGCTTCCAGAGCACCTGGCCGTCCAACGACATTTTCCACGAGTTCGCGCAAGACTACGCACGCAAGGTCAACGACATGGCCGAGGGCCAGTTGAAGATAGAGGTGCTGCCCGCGGGCGCCGTCGTCAAGGCGTTCGACCTGCTCGACGCCGTTTCGGCCGGCACGCTCGATGGCGGCCACGGCGTGGTGGCTTATTGGTACGGCAAGAACACGGCGGTGGCGCTGTGGGGATCCGGCCCTGCGTTCGGCATGGACGCCAACATGCTGCTGGCCTGGCACGAGTATGGCGGCGGCAAGGAACTGCTGACGGAAATACAGCAGGCCATGGGGGTGAACGTGGTGTCGCTGATGTATGGCCCCATGCCCACCCAGCCCTTCGGCTGGTTCAAGCGTCCCATTACCAAGGCCGAAGACGTAAAGGGCGTGAAATTCCGCACCGTGGGCCTGGCCATCGACATGTATTCGGCCATGGGGGCTGCCGTGAACGCGCTGCCGGGCGGCGAGATCGTGCCCGCCCTGGACCGGGGCCTGCTGGACGGCGCCGAATTCAACAACGCATCGTCCGACCTGGCATTGGGCTTCCAGGATGTGTCCAAGATCTGCATGTTGCAGAGCTTTCACCAGAGCGCCGAACAGTTCGAGGTGCTGTTCAATAAAAAGCGGTATGACGCGCTGCCCCAGCACCTGAAGCACATCCTGGCATATGCCGCGCAGGCCGCCAGCGCCGATATGTCGTGGAAGGCGGCCGACCGCTATTCGTCCGACTACATCAAGCTGCAGAAGGATCACAACGTCAAGTTCTACAAAACGCCCGACGCGATCCTGCAACAGCAGCTCAAGATCTGGGATCAGATGATCGAAAAGCGGTCCGCCGAGAATCCGTTGTTCAAGAAGGTGCTGGACTCGCAACGCGCCTTTGCCGAACGCGCGGGGCGCTGGCACAACGACGTATCGGTCAACTTCAGGATGGCGTTCAACCATTACTTCGCTCGCAAGCCGGCCGCCTGAACTGCCGCGGGCTGATGGATCGCCGCGGCTGTGCACCCGCCCCTACCCGCGCCCCCGACATTGAGCGGCGCGGCGGGCGGGTGCGTTGTTTTGCACGCCCTGTTCACGACCTGGATGGCATTCGATGCTCAAGCTGATACGCATGGTAGACCGGCTGTCTACCTTCGTGGGCCAGGCCTTCGCCTGGCTCATCGTGGTACTGACCGTACATATATGCTGGGAAGTGACGGCCCGGTATGTGTTCAACACTCCCAGCGCCTGGGCATTCGACCTGCAGCTGATGTATTACGGTGTGCTGTTCATGATGGCCGGAGCCTACACACTGGCCAAGAACGGGCACGTGCGCGGAGACATCCTGTACGGCTTCCTGCCGCCGCGCGTACAGGCCACCCTGGATATCGTGCTGTACATCGCGTTTTTCATACCCGGCGTGGTGGCCCTGGTCTGGGCCGGGTGGTATTACGCGGGCGAGTCGATCGCCATACGCGAGCATTCGTCGCTGATGGCCGATGGCCCGCCCATCTATCCGTTCAAGGCGTTCATTCCCATTGCGGGGGCATTCCTGCTGTTGCAAGGGCTCGCGGAAATCGCCCGTTGCGCCCTGTGCCTGCGACAGGGCAAGTGGCCATCGCGCGAAGAAGATGTGGAGGAAGTCGACGTCGACAAGCTCAAGGAACTGGTGCAGGTCAAGGATGAGGATATTGCCGAGCTGGACCGATACGTTGTAGATGAGGAGAAGGCCAAATGAGAATCCACAAGGCACTGTGGTTTGGCCTGAGCTGCATAGGCATCGTTCTTGCGCTGATCGGTTTTCTGACACCCTGGTCGGACATCACCACCGGACACCTGGGGCTGCTGATGCTGGCTCTTATCGTGGTGGCCATCATGCTGGGCTTTCCCACGGCGTTCACCCTGATGGGCATGGGCGTCATCTTTACCTTCCTGGCCTATTTCCTGCAGAACCCCGACGCGCAATTGTCGTTGCGGCAGACCCTGGACCTGATGGTGCAGCGAACCTACGCCACCATGACCAACGACGCGCTGATCTCGGTGCCGTTGTTCGTGTTCATGGGCTACCTGGTCGAGCGCGGCAACCTGATCGAAAAACTGTTCCGCTCCATGCATCTGGCCCTGGCCCGGCTGCCCGGCGCGCTGGCGGTGGCCACGCTGGCCACCTGCGCCATCTTCGCGACAGCAACCGGTATCGTCGGCGCAGTGGTCACCTTGATGGGGCTGCTGGCCATGCCGGCCATGCTGAAGGCGGGTTACAGCGTGCGCCTGACGGCGGGGTCGATTACCGCGGGTGGCTGCCTGGGCATCCTGTTGCCGCCATCCGTGATGCTGATCGTGTACGGGGCCACGACGGGCGTATCGGTCGTGCAGTTGTACGCAGGCGCGTTCTTTCCCGGCCTGATGCTGACCGCCCTGTACGTGGGCTATGTGATGGTGGTGGCAAAGTTGCGGCCCGACATGGCGCCGCCCCTTACGGCAGAAGAGCGGCGCCTGCCACTGCCCGCCGACGCGGACACCCTGACGCGCCAGGGCTATACGCACGCCGTGACAGGCATGCTGGCGGCCATGTTCAAGGGGCGGCGCAACAGTTCGGTGTCGTTCGCCTTCCTGAGCCGCAATATGGCGGCAGCATTGTTGCCGCTGCTGGCATTCGCGGTGCTGACGGGCAGCGTATACCACGTCGTCACCAAGCCCCCGGTCGTGTACGAGATTCCTGACGAACTGCGGCTGGGCAGCGGCCAGGATTATGACTACGGGCTTGCCGAGCCGCCCATAGAGGGCGGCTCGCTGGCCGAACCGCCGGCCGATGGGGGCCTGAGCGAGCCGCCGGGCACCCCGTCCGCCGATGGCGCAGGCGCCGCTCCCCCGGACACGCCCCAGGCGGATGAAGGCCCCGCACGCCTGCCGGCGCCGGCCGGATACTGGATTTTCTTTGGCGTATGCCTGGCTTTGCTGGCGCTGTTCTACGCGCTGCTGACATGGGTGCGGCTGGAAGTCTTCAAGATGCTGCTGGGCTCGTTCTTCCCCCTGAGCATGCTGATCGCCGCCGTGCTGGGCACTATCACCTTTGGGCTGGCGACGCCCAGCGAGGCGGCCGCGATGGGCGCGATGGGCGGCGCGCTGCTGGCGCTGGCATACCGGCGCCTGAACATGCCAATGCTGAAAGAGTCGGTGTATCTGACCGCCAAGACATCCGCCATGGTGTGCTGGCTGTTCGTGGGGTCGTCGATCTTCTCGGCGGCCTTTGCCTTGCTGGGCGGACAGCGCCTGATCGAGGAATGGGTGCTGTCGATGGGCCTGACGCCCGTCGAGTTCATGCTGCTGGCCCAGATCATCATCTTCCTGCTGGGATGGCCCCTGGAATGGACGGAGATCATTGTTATCTTCATGCCGATTTTCGTGCCGCTGCTCGTCAGCTTCGATATCGACCCGCTGTTCTTCGGCCTGCTGGTGGCGCTGAACCTGCAAACCGCCTTCCTGTCGCCGCCCGTGGCCATGTCGGCGTTCTATTTGAAGGGTGTGTCGCCGCCGCACGTGACACTGAACCAGATCTTCCTGGGGATGATGCCCTTCATGGCCATACAGGTGGTTGCGATCTTCCTGTTGTACATGTTTCCGGGCATCGGCATGTGGTTGCCCACTGTGCTCTACCGTTGATTCACCGTCATTTGAAGGACGCTGCATATGCTGCAAACCGTGGAAGTTGCGTATGGCCCCCAGACTGCCGTGGTCTGGCTCAACCGGCCGGAGGTGCGCAACGCGCTGGATGCGCGGATGATCGCCGAGCTGACCGACGTGTTCGCGACGCTGGAACAGGACGCCGAAGTGCGCGCCATTGTGCTGGCCGCACGCGGCAAGGCCTTTTGCGCGGGCGCGGACCTGAACGCGATGCGCCAGAGCGCACAGGCGAGCCAGGACGAGAACCGCGCCGACGCCATGGGCCTGGCCAACTTGCTGCACAGCATCTACACGTGCTCCAAACCCACCATCGCGCGTGTCCACGGGCCCTGCATGGCTGGCGGCATGGGGCTGGTTACCGCGTGCGATATTGCCGTGGCCGGCCGCGAGGCGCGATTTGCGCTGACCGAGACACGGCTGGGCCTGATACCGGCAATGATCTCGCCCTATGTATTGCGCGCGATCGGCGCGCGCGCGGCCAGCCGCTGGTTCCTGACCGCCGAGACCTTCGATGCCGCCGAAGCGTGGCGCCTGGGCCTGGTGCAGGAACTATGCGAGACAGACGAACTGGACTCGCACATCAATGCCCTGCTGGGGGCCTTCATGTTCGCTTCGCCGCACGCCGTGGCGCAGTGCAAGCGGTTGATTCGCGACCTGGCTGGCCGCGCTATCGACGCCGACGCAATAGGCGACACGGCCGCCCGGCTGGCGGCGCAGCGCGCCAGCGACGATGGCCGCGAAGGCATTGCGGCATTTCTGGAAAAGCGCCGGCCGCGCTGGGCTCCGCCCGAAGCGTCGTAATGACGCCGAGCCGCGCCGAGCGGCAAACCGGTAAGGTCAATGGTGGTGTTCGTCGATCACCAGGTGCGCCATGCCCGGCTCGGTGGCCAGGCCCACCTTCTTGCCGATGGGCAGCGTGGCCTTTGTGTCGATGTGGCCGTAGGGCAAGCCGGTGACGACCGGAACCTTGACGGTGCGCCGCAGCCACTTCAGGACTTCCGGCATGTCGTACCCCGCGTCATGGGGCGCCAGCCTGTAATTGCTGAAATGCCCCAGCACGATGGCCTTCTGGCGCTGCAGGATGCCCGCCTGCCACAACTGCGCCAGCATGCGCTCGACCCGGTAGGGATGTTCGGCCACGTCTTCCAGGAACAGGATGCCGCCGCGTATCCTGGGCAGGTACGGCGTGCCCACCAGCGACACCAGCGTGGCCAGGTTGCCGCCCCACAGGATGCCCCGGCAATCGACCGGATCGGCGTCGGGCGTTTCGAAGCTGAGAATCTCGAGTTCGCCGCGCATGAGTTCGCCAAACAAGGCCGGCGTCAGGTCGTCGACCCGAGTGCCGCCGAAATCGGCCACGGCCGTGGCGCCGGTATAACTGACGGCCCCGGTTTGCGCCAGCAGCGCGAGGTTGAACGCCGTGAAATCGCTCATGCCCACGAAGCGCTTGCCGCTGTCGGCCATGGCGCGCCAATCGATGTCGGGCAGCAGCCGGCTCAGCCCATAGCCGCCGCGCGTGGCCATCACAATGGGATGCTTCTGGCGGATGGCGCGCGCCAGGCCAGCCAGGCGTTGCTTGTCGGTGCCGGCAAAGCGCTGGTGCACCGCCAGCGCGGCGCGGTCCACAGTGGTCTTGAAACCCTGTTGCGCGAGTCGCTGGCAGGCCCGCTGCAATGCGGCCGGATCGCCCACCGCCGACGATGGCGAGATAAGGTAAATGCCACCGGCCGGCGCCTGGTGGTGCTCGCAGCCGTCGGTGCAGGCGTGGTCATGATGCCCGTGAGGCGGGTGTTGGGCGGTACTCATGCAGTGGATTCCTTGGCGCGGCGTTCGCGAAAGAACCGGCGCAGCAGGTCGCCGCAAGGTTCAGCCAGGACGCCGCCGGTGATTGTGGTGTGGTGGTTCAACCGCTGGATAGCGGCAACATCGAGAACGCTGCCGCAGGCGCCGGTCTTGGGATCGGATGCGCCGTAGGCCACGCGCGCCAGCCGCGCGTGCAGCATGGCCCCGATGCACATGACGCACGGTTCGAGCGTGACATACAGCGTCAGGCCGGGCAGCCGGTAATTGCCCATATGCGTCGCGGCCGCGCGCAGGGCCACGATTTCGGCGTGGGCCGTGGGATCGCTATCGGTGATGGTGCGGTTGTAGCCGACCCCCAGCACCCTGCCCTGCGGATCGGCCACGACGGCCCCCACCGGCACCTCGCCGGCCTGCCATGCGGCCTGGGCCTGTTCGAGGGCCAGGGCCATCATGTCGGTGTCCAGGGAAGATGCGGCGCCTGTCGCCCCTGCGGGCTCAGCCACGGTACACCCGCGACTTCAGCGCGATGCGGCCGGCCAGGCTGACCACCGCTTCTTCCAGCCACTGATACAGTTCCGCTTGTTCGTCGTAGCGGGCCTGGTTCAGGTTCGAGACCCGCCCTTCCTCGATAAAACCCCATGCGCGGCTGCGCTTGTCGCGGTGCTTGGGATCCCACACGCCGAAGGCGAACCCGCCGGCGCGGCGTATCAGCGAAAAGCATGGAATATCGGTATAGCCATCGCCCACGAACACCATCTGGTCGAACGGCACGCGCAGGCGGTCTTCGGGCACCTTGCGGTTGACCTCAAAGGGTTTGTTGCGAAATTCGCGGCCAATGATGCCTTTCTGAATGTGGAACAAGTAGCGGGTCTTGTCGGTAAAGCTGACCAGGCGGCGGGGAAACACAATGCCCTGGTCCGGGCCATACACGAATTCCGATGCCCAGATCTCGGTAAATTCATGCGCAATGGGCGTGGCGCGCACGACATCGCCAATACCGCTGGAAATCAGGTAGAACTCGAGCTGCACTTGCGGATGTTCGGCGCGCACGGCCGCGCGCAGCCGCTGGAACAAGGTGTCGACCCCATCGTGCAGAGGCAGGCGGGCGCCCCAGTCGGCCAGCCTCTGCCGGGTGATGAGCCCGTTGGCGCCGCTGCGCGAGAGCTCGATCATCTGATACAGGTAGGCGGGCACCGGGTCCCAGTCCTGGTCGGAAAGCAGCGGCCCCACCTTGTCTTTCCAGAAGGCGGCCGTATCCACCCCAAGGCTGTCGAGGAAGCCGGACGTGCTGTCGGGAGCCAGCGTGTCGTCGAAGTCGAAAATCAGGGCAATGACGTCGGACATGAAAGCGGCGCAAAGTCGGCAATAGCCGACATTTTGCCTGATTGCGGCCCCGGGCGTGGCCGGGAACCGCAATCAGCACGCCGCGTTAACGCGCCGGCACGGGCGTGACGGGCGCCGGCGGCGGCGCGACAGTGCCCGGCGCGGCGCCCGGCGACACGGGAGCCGGCATGGGGGCCCCAGGCGCCGTGGCCGGCGGCAAGGGCGTTGCCGGAGCCGGCGTTGTCGTGCCAGGGATACCCGCGCCCGGCGTGACGACGCCCGGCGTACCGACGCCCGGCGTGCCGACGCCCGGCGTGCTGGCGCCAGACGGCTGGGCGGGAACCTGGATCACCGTCTCGCGCAGCACCCCGCCGCTTTCCACGCTGCCTCTGACGCTGCTGGGCGAGGCCATCTGGCGCAGGCAATCTTCACGCTGGGTTGCTGGCAAGTTGTTGCAGCGCGCCGTGGCGTTGGCATCGAAGTTGGCGGACTGGTTGTTGTCCAACCGGTTGCGCGCGGCCTCTTCGCGGGCCGCTCCGGCCTCGCGCAGGCAGGTGGCGCGATCCTGGTGAGTCTGCCCCGTGTTGCACCGCTGTACATCGAGTTCATACTGGGACTGGATGGAGCCGGACGCCGCCGCGCCGGCTGCCAGGGCTGCTGGCGCACCGGCCAGGCCCGCTGCGCCCAGGGCCAGGGCGCAATACAGTTGCTGCATACGTCGCATGTTCATCTTTCGCTCCTTTTGCTGCGCCGCGCCAGGGCGCGGCCGTGCATTTAAGGTAAGGGAAAGCGCGTGCCCAAGCGGAATGCAGATGTTACAGATCCGTCCGCCCGTAACGTTCGCGGGGCGGCGCATCGGCGGGGTAGGCTTCGCCCCGTTTGCGGCGGCCGCGATAAATGGCGGCGCGCATCAGCAGCATGGCCGTGACCGGCGAGGACACGAACAGCAACAGTGTGATCAGGATTTCGTGCACCACGGGCCGGTGTTCAGTAGCGGAGAACACCAGCATCGAGGCCGCCAGTACGCACCCCGCGCCCATGGTGTTGCCCAGCGTGGGCGCGTGGATCCGGCAGAAAAAATTGTCAAAGCGCAGCAGGCCCAGCGAACCGACCAGCGCCAGCAAGCCGCCGGCCACCAAGAGGATCGCGGCAGGAATGCCCGCCCACAGGGGGATATCGGCGCTCATGGCTCGATGACCTCGCCGCGCAGCAGGAACTTGGCCATCGCCGTGGCGCCCACGAAGCCGAACAGGGCAATCAGCAGAGCCACGTCAAAGTACACGGCTGTGCCCGACCGGATGCCGAAGGTCAGGATGCCCAACATGCCATTGACGTAAAAGGCGTCCAGGCCCAGCACGCGGTCTTGCGCCGTAGGGCCGCGCACCATGCGGACCGTGGCGCAAGCCATGCCCAGTACGAAGCACAGCAGCGCGAAGGAAGCTGCCCAGTACAGCACGGTGTTCATTCGAAGATCTCCTTCAGGGTCCGCTCGTAGCGCTGCTTGATCAGGTCGATCCAGGCCTGCTCGTTTTCGAGGTCGAGCACGTGCAGCGTCAGCGTGTTGTCGGACACATCCACCCACACGGTGCCGGGCGTGTAGGTGACGATGCACCCGAGCAGCGCCTGCGCGTGCGGATCGCGCAGGTCGAGCGGTATATGGACATAGCCCGGGTTGAATTCACGACGGTGGTCGATGATGAGCCGGCCCACGGCAATGTTGGACTTGGCAATATCGACCGCCACCCGCCACAGCAGGCCCGGAAACAGCCACAGGCGGTGCGGGCGGCTGCGCAGCGGCCGCAGCCGCGTGGACGCGTATCCCAGCCATAGCGCCAGCGCCGCGCCCAACGCGATCTGCCCAGCCGACAGAGACTGATTGAGCACCAGCCAGAGCGCCAGCAGCACCAGCGGCAACAGAAACCAGTACAGGCGCCGCATCACTTGCCCTCCAGGCTGCGCACCGTGTCGGCCGACAGCACGGCATCGATGTACTGCGCCGGCTGGTCGAGCGAACGCGCCGCCTCATCCAGGTAGGCCGAGACGGGCCCGGCCCCCGCGGCCAGCGCCACGCACAGCAGGATCAGCACCGCCACGGGGCCTGCCTCGATCACGCGCAGCCGCGGCGTGGTGCGCTCGTCGGCGCTCCAGAACACGCGCATGCCGGCGCGGCCGAATGCCACGATGCCGGCCAGGCCGGAAACCAGCACCGCCGCCACGAGAATCCAGGCATCGGCGGGTTGGGCCGACTCGTTGGCCGCGGTTACCGCAGCCGACAGCAACGAGAACTTGGCCACGAAGCCGGACAGCGGCGGCAGCCCCGTCACGAGCAAGGCGCAGGACACGAACGCCAGGCCCAGGAAGGCCATGGCGGCCGGGATCGCCACGCCCACCACGTCGTCGGACCGGTTGGGCGTCTCGGGATCGTCCAGGTCGAACATGTCCATGGTGACGGCGAGGACGTTGGCGCCGAAGGTGCGGGTGCGCTCGACGAGCTCGACCAACAGGAAAAAGGCCCCGGTGGTCAGCACCGAGCTCAGCAGGTAGAACAGCGCGGGCCCCGTCAGGGTGACGCCCGGCATGCCCAGCGCGGTCAGCAGCGTGCCGGCCGATATGATGACGCAGTAGCTCACCATCTGTTCGAGCTGCTGCGTGGCCAGCAGGCCTATCGCCCCGAACACCAGGGTGGCCAGGCCCGCGGCGAACATCCATTCGAGGCTGAAGGCCGCCGGCGCGCCGGTGGGCAGCAGCAGCGAACCGATGCGCAGCAACGCATAGATGCCGACTTTGGTCATGATGGAAAACACCGCCGCCACCGGCGCGCTGGCCGAACCGTAGCCGCGCACGAGCCACAGGTTGAGCGGCCATGCGCCCGCCTTCACCAGGAACGCCAGGCCCAGCACCGCGGCGCCTGCTTCGAACAGCAGGCGCTCGCTGCCGTCCAGCGTGCCCGCGCGCACCGCCAGGTCGGCCATGTTCAGGGTGCCGGTCACGCCGTAGATCAGGGCGATGCTGATCAGCAGCAGGAACGATGCCACCAGGTTCACGACAATGTAATGCAGCCCCGCGCTGACCCGCGCCACGCCGGAGCCGTGCAGCAGCAAGCCATAGGATGCCGCCAGCAGCACTTCGAAGAATACGAAGAGGTTGAACAGGTCGCCGGTGAGGAAGGCTCCGTTCAGTCCCATCAGCAAGAACTGGAACAACGGATGGAAATGCACGCCCAGGCGGTCCCAGCGTGCCAGCGAATAAATGAGCGCCATCAACCCCAGTACGGCATTGAGCGCGAGCATGATCGCAGCCAGGCGGTCGACCACCAGCACGATGCCGAACGGCGCGGGCCAGTCACCCGGCAGGTACACGCCGATTTCATTGGGCCAATAACCCCAGGCCCCGGCCGCGAGGGCCAGCAGCACCACCGCGGCGGCCAGCTGGGCCAGACTCGAAACCACGGCGATCGCGGCGCGCGCATTGCGGCTCGTGTCGGCCAGCAGCAGCATGGCTGCGCCGGCCACCAGCGGCACCGCAATGGGATAGATAGGAGCGTGTTGCAGCAGGTCGATCAAGATTCCGACTCCCTGCCATCAACATGGTCGGTGCCGGTGAGGCCGCGGGATGCAAGCAGCACGACCAGGAACAGCGCCGTCGTGGCAAAGCCGATGACAATGGCGGTGAGCACCAGCGCCTGGGGCAGCGGATCGGCCAGTGTGGAGGGATCGACAGCCCCGGTGGTTTCCAGCACGGGAGGCCGCCCCACCATCAGCCGGCCCATTCCGAAAATGAACAGGTTCACGGCATAGGAAACCAGCGTCAGGCCCATGATGACCTGGAATGTGCGCGGGCGCAGGATCAGCCACACGCCCGACCCTGCCATCACGCCTATCGCCGCCGCGTAAATGAGTTCCATCAGGCAGCGCTCCCCGATTCGATTGCCGCCTGGGCCTCGGCGGCTGCCTTGCGTTGCGCGCGCAGCGATTGGTGCGCCAGCGCGACCAAGATCAATAACGTGCCGCCCACAACCAGCATATAAACCCCAATATCGAACAACAGCACAGTTGAAACATGAATATGGCCAATCAGCGGCACGGCCAGGTCCCAGGCCAGCGCCGACAGGAACGGACGAGACGCCAGTCCGGCGGCCAGCGCCGTCAGGCCGGCGCACAACAGCCCGAGCGCGATCCAGTGTTGCGGATTGAGGCGGCTGCGCGATTCCACCCAATACACGCCGCCCACCATGTATTGCAACAGAACGGCGGTCGCCATTACGAGGCCCCCCACGAACCCGCCACCCGGCTGGTTATGGCCGCGCAGCAGCAAGTACGCCGACGCCATTGCCGCAATGGGCAGCAACAGGCGCACCAGCACAGCGGGCAGCGCGAGCGCGCCCGCAGGCAGCACCGCGTGAATATCGGGCGCGGCCGTGGGAGCGCTGGCCGGGTCTTGCTGCTGGTGCGGCAGGCCGGCGCTTTCGGGAGCCGGCCGGAAGCGGCGCAGCAGCGCATAGACCGTCAGGGCAACAATGCCCACCACGGTGATCTCGCCCAGCGTATCAAAGCCGCGGAAGTCGACCAGGATCACGTTTACCACATTGGTGCCGCCCCCTTCGGACAGCGCCTTGTCGACAAAGAACTCGGAGATTGTCTGTTGCGGACCGCGGGTCAGGACGGCATAGGCAAGCGCCGCCACCGACGTGCCCGCTACGGCAGCAATCACGAGATCGCGTGTGCGGCGCAATTGGGCGCGCGTTTCGTGGCGTTCGCCGTCCAGCCCGCCTTCGATACGGCGCGGCAGCCAGCGCAGGCCCGACAACAGCAGCACAACGGTCACCACTTCGACGGCCAGCTGCGTGAGCGCCAGGTCGGGCGCCGAGAACCAGACGAAGGTCATGCAGGTGGCCAGGCCTGCGCCCCCGGCAAGAATCAGGGCGGCAAGGCGGTGATACTTGGCCTGGAACGCTGTCCCTATTGCGCAAATGCCGCCCACGATCCAGAGCACGGCAAAGGCGGGGTCCAACGGCGTAAGGCCGGCCGGCGCGTCGTTCCAGTCGCCCGTGTGCAGCGGCAGCCATGCCACCAGCAAGGCGCCCAGTACGATCAACAGCATCTGCACCTGCAGGCGGGGCGACGCCAACCGGGCCAGCAGCCAGCTGGCGGCCACGCTGGAATAGTCAAGCAGGAATTCGAACGAACGCCGGCCGTCGAAGCGGTAGATGAATGGCACACGGCCCGGATACTTGCGCTGGCGCGCGCGCAACGCCAGGTACAGCGCCACGCCGGCAACCATGGCGACGAAGCTCATCATCAAAGGCAGGTTCAGGCCGTGCCATACCGACAGGCTGTAGGCCGGCATGTCCGGGCCCAGCACGCTGCCCGCGGCCGTGTGCAGGAACGGGCCCACCGTCAGCCCCGGAATGATGCCCACCACCAGGCAGCACAGCACCAGCAAGCCGCTGGGCACCAGCATCCACCGCGGCGGCTCATGGGGAGCGCGCGGCAGGTCGTGCGCCGGCGGGCCGAAGAATACCTGCAGGATGAACCGCAGCGAGTACGTGACGCTGAACGCGCTGGCCAGCACGGCCATGGCCGGCAACCCATACTGCACGACCGGATCGCCGCTGACGAACGTGGTCTCGGCAAAGAACATTTCTTTGGAGATGAAGCCGTTGAGCAGCGGAACGCCGGCCATGGCAGCGGCCGCCACCATGGCCAGCGTGGCGGTAATGGGCATGGCGCGCCGCAGGCCGCTGAGCCGGGAAAGGTCGCGCGTGCCGGTTTCGTGGTCGACGATGCCGGCCGCCATGAACAGCGACGCCTTGAACGTGGCGTGATTGACCATGTGGAATATGGCGGCCACCAGCCCCAGCGGGCTGTTCATGCCCAGCAGCAAGGTGATCAGTCCAAGATGGCTGATGGTGGAATACGCCAGCACGCCTTTCATGTCCTGCTGGAAAATCGCCGCGTAGGCGCCCAGCACCAGCGAACACAGCCCTGCTCCTCCGATGATCCAGAACCATTCGTCGGTGCCGGCCAGCACCGGCCAGAAGCGGGCCAGCAAAAAGACCCCGGCCTTCACCATGGTGGCTGAATGCAGATACGCCGACACCGGGGTGGGCGCCGCCATGGCGTTGGGCAGCCAGAACTGGAACGGGAACTGGGCGCTCTTGGTCAGCGCCCCGAGAGCGACCAGGATAATTACGGCCGGATACCAGGGGTCGTTGCGAACCAGCTCGCCAGAAGCCAGCACCTGGTCGAGGTCGTAGCTACCCACGATATGGCCCAGGATGAGCACCCCTGCCAGCAAGCACAGGCCGCCCGCCCCGGTGACCGTCAATGCCATGCGGGCGCCCCGCTTGGCGTCGAGCCGGTGATGCCAGTAAGCGATCAGCATGAACGAGGCCAGGCTGGTCATTTCCCAGAACAGCACGAGCTGTATCAGATTGCCCGACAGCACCACCCCGAGCATGGCCGCCATGAACGCCTGGAAAAACGAGAAAAAGCGCGGCACCGGATCTTCGGGCGACATGTAATACCGCGCATACAGCACGACCAGCGCCCCCATGGCCGACACGATCAGCGCGAACAGCCATGCAAACCCGTCCATGCGCAGCGTGAACTGCAGGCCCAGCGCGGGCGCCCATTCCAGATCGGCGCGGACGATGCCGCCATCGGCGACGTGCGGATACTGGAAGGCCACCAGCAAGGTACAGGCAAGCGCGATCAGGCCGGCCAGCCACGCTTCGGCATTGCGGGCATTGGAAGGCAGCAGCGCGGCGCACAGGCTGCCGATAAACGGCAGAGCGAGGATAAGAATCAGCGACATGTCGTTCCGGGAAGACCATCGGCGTCGCTCGCGGGCAAGAGCGGCGCCAATGGCCGGGCTGGCATTATTCGGAGACCCTGGCATGGCACGCCATTGCGGCGCCGCGGCCGCGACGCCTGCGCGTCAACGAAGCCGGCCGGGAATCCCCCCCGAAAAATATCAGATTCTAGTAAGGTTCGCACGGTGCAATAAAACCCCTTTTTACCGGCCAGTTGGCCAGCAAGCCCAGACGGAGACGTAAGTTGAAGAAGAAAACCGCCATCAAAACAGCAATTATCACCGCAGCAGCCGCGTGCTTCCTGGGAGGCGGCGCTGCCCATGCGCAAGCTTACCCCGAGCGCCCCGTGCGCCTGCTGGTGCCGTTTGCGGCCGGGGGCACCACCGACCTTGTGGCGCGCATCGTGGCCGATGGCCTGGGCCGTGAGCTGGGCCAGCCGGTGGTAGTAGAAAACCGCGGCGGAGGCGGCGGATCCATCGGCGCGGAAGCCCTGACCAACGCCGCGCCCGACGGTTACACGATAGGCGTGGCCACCGTCAGCACCATGGCGACCAACCCGGCCACCAATGCGCAGACGCCCTACGATCCGCTGAAGGACTTCGTGCCCATCATCAACCTGGTCAATGTGCCCAACGTATTGAGCGTCAACCCCAAGACGCCGGCCGGCAACCTGCAGGAGTTCATTGCGCTGCTCAAGGAGAACCCCGGCAAGTACAGTTACGCCTCGGCCGGCACAGGCAGTATTTCGCATCTGGATGGCGAGCTGTTCAAATCGTTGACCGGCACCGACATGATCCACGTGCCCTACCGGGGATCGGGTCCGGCCCTGAACGACACCCTGGCCGGGCAGGTAAGCGCGCAATTCGACAACCTGCCCTCTTCTATTGCGCACATCCAGGCGGGCAAGCTGCGCGCCCTGGCGGTGGCGTCCACGGCTCGCGTCGCCGGGCTGCCCGACGTGCCGACCTTTGCGGAAGCGGGCCTGCCCGCCATGGACAACATGGCCTGGTATGGCCTGGTGGCCCCGGCCGGCGTGTCGCCCGCCATCGTGGCTCGCGTGCACGACGCGGCCGCCAAGGCGCTGCAGGACCCGGCCATCCGCCAGCGCCTGCAAGACCGCGGCGCACTGGTCGACGGCGGCACGCCCGAGCAGTATGCGGCGCTGATCAAGCGCGAGCTTGAGCTGCGCAAGCGCATCGCCAACGAGCAGAACATCAAGCTGAACTGACGCGCCGCGCAGGCGCGCGGGTGGGTGTCTGACACCTTCGGAGTCAGACACCGCAGTACGTTGCCGCGCGTCGGACGCCGCAGTACCGTTGCCGAAACCGGTGTCTGACTCCGAAGGTGTCAGACACCGCCATACCGATGTTTGAACCGTCCTCGAAGGTGTCAGACACCGCCGTACCGACGCTTGCTCCGAAGGTGTCAGACACCGCCGTACCGACGCTTGAACCGGCCTACGCGGGAACAGACCGGATGCCCACGCCCATGTCCTGCCAGGCTTGGGGGTGGCAGGTAAAAAGCAGCACCTGATGGCGCGATGCCGCGTCGTAGAGCGCGCGTTTCATCAATTCGCGGCGCTTTTCGTCCGCGTGCACCAGGGTGTCGTCCAGCACCAGCAAGGTAGGACGCCCGGCCTGCTGCAGCAGGTCGGCATATGCCAGGCGCGCCAGCACGCCAAGCTGTTCGCGCGTGCCGAAACTTAACGCATCGAGCGCATCTTCGCCGCCTCCGCGGGCCAGCGCCGCGGGTGTCAGCGTCTCATCCAGGCGCGATTGCGCACCGGGAAACAGCAGACCCACATAGTGCTGCAGCCGCCGCGCCAGCGGATCCAGAAGCCGCTGCGTGGCCGCCGCCCGCCCTTCTGCGAGCAAGCGCCAGAGCAGGTCCAGGGCCTGTGCGCGCGCGGCGAACTCGTCGCGACGCCTGGCCAAGCGCTGGGCATCGGCCTGCGCCTGCAGCAGCTGTTCGCCCAGCCCCTGGGCCTGCGCCTGCTCAAGCTTGCCCTGCAGCTGCAGCAGTTCGGCATGGCGACGCTCTTGTTCGGCGCGCGCCAGCACTGCCGACTGTTCGTAGCGTTGCACATCTTGCTGGATCAGTTCGGGCTGGTGCGCCTGCAGGGCGGCCTGCGCCTCGTGCACGCGACGCGCCAGCGTGTCCCGCCCCGCTCGCACTTCGACCAGCCTGGCGCTGCGCTGGTCACGCTGCTCGGCCCGCGTGGCGCTGTGGAACTCGCGCTGCTGCGCCATCCATTGGTCGTGCAGCACCTGTGCGCGCGCTCGCAGGGTATCCAGATAGGTGCGCGCATGCACCACGCCTTGCGCGGCCTGGTCGGCCTCGCCGGTTGCGTCACGCTGGGCCTGCTGCGCCTGCGCCAGATCCGCGACGGGCTGGCGGGGTTCGGGCAGGCGCTCGCGCAAGCCCTGCAGCTGCGCGCGCCGCTCCTGGGCTTGCGCGCGGGCGGCATGCAGAGCGTCTGTGCCGTCCGGCGCCTGGATGCGCAGGTATTTGTCCGCCAGATCGAGATCGCGGCGTGCCTGCTCGTAGGCCGCGGCGCGCGATTCGGCAGCAGCAAGGTCGTCGGCCTGCAGGCGTGCGAGCAAGGCGCCGCGCTCGCCCAACGCCGTCTGCAACGCGGCCTGCACCGCAGGCAGGTCGCGCCCGCCCGGCTCGATGCGCAATGTACCGACGCCGGGGATGCGCAGCGCAACGGCCTCGACCAGCAGCGTGTCGCCGGCTCCGGCCAGGGCGGCGCCGTCCAGATCGATTTGCTGGCCGCCTTGCAGGTCGTACTGCAGTCGCGTCGCGCCGGCGCGCTGCTGCGTCTGCAACTGGACAATGCGCTGTTCCAGTTCGCGCAACGCGCGCAAGGCCTGCATATCGATAGCCAGGCTTGCCACGGTGCGCTGCAACTGCTGTCGCTGCTCCTGGATCTGCGCGGCCTGCGCAATGGCGTCATCCAGCCTGCGCAGGTCGTCATCGAGCCGGCTCAGTTGCGCGTCGCAATCCTGCCTTTGCGCGGCCTGGTGCGCCGCGGCAACTTGCGCCTGACACTGCGCCAGGCGCTCGCCGGCCTGCTGCTGCAATTGCTGGGCGCGCTCGAGCGCCGCGCCGGCCGGCTCGATTTCGGCGGCTGCCGCCTCGGCCTTGGCCTGCAGCTCGCGCAGCACCTCGCCGTCGCGCTGGTCGCGCTGGACCTGGTCGTGCAGCAGCGACAGCGTGTCGTCGGCTTGTGCGAGCTCGCGCTGCAAACCGGCCAGCGCCTCGCGCTCGCGGCTGATCTCGGCAAGCCGTGCGCGCGCCTGCGCGGCCCGCTGCTCGAGCTCGAGCCATGGCTGTTCTTGCTGTGCCTTGTCGTAGTCGCGCCGCAGTTCGGCAAGCCGGTCGACATCGGCGTCCAGCGCGCCCTTGGCGGCAGCGAGCGCCTCGGCTTTCTGCATCGCCTGCAGGAAGGCGTCTTCTGCGTCGCGAAAAGCCCCCTTGGGCCGGCCGCTGCGCGCGTCGCGCAACGCGGCGCGTTCGGCTTCGACGCGCTCGTACAGGTAATCGCCGTCGGCGCCGGCAAGCTCGCCTGTCAGCCGCGTCAGGGCGTCGCGCAAATGCGCCTGCGCATGCGCGGCCGGCTCGGCCAGGTTCTGCCCTTCGCCTTGCGCGATCCACAGCAAGCCCGGTATGCCGCCATGTTCGGGGCGACTGCTCCCCTTGGCCGGAAATTCGAACCCCAGCAGGCTGGCCAGCGCGGTTTCGGCGGCCTCGCCTTCGTGGCGCTCGGCGCCGCCGTCGACCAGCAGCTCGCAGCGCGCGCGGCTGAGAAACGATTTGCGCAGCAGGTAGCGACGGCCGGCGTGCTCGAAATCGATCTCGATGGACGGCCGGGCGCCCTGCATGCCCCACGGAGCCAGGTCGGCCACCTTGGTGGTCTTGTAGCGTTCCAGAAACGCCGCCCGGATCGCCGCCACGAACGTGCTCTTGCCCGCCTCGTTGGGGCCGGCAATGACGTTCAGCCCGTCGGCCAGATCGTCCAGCGCCGCGCCGCTGCGAAATCTGCGGAACTCTTCAATGGCTATGCGGCGCAGTTTCATGGCGTCTGCTCCCGCTCGCGCTGGAACTGCACCAGCAGGCGCAGCGCCTGCCGGGCCGGCGCAGCCTGCGTGGGGTCATCCTGCAACGCCTGCAATTGCGCCGCGACTTCGGCCACGTAGCCGCTCGCACCCAGCGCGGCCAGATCCTGCATGTGGGGCGTCAGGGATACCTGCTCGGCGTCCAGCAGCAAGGCCCGCGCACGGGCCGTGGCGCGCGCAATGGCGTCCTGCAGTGCATCCCAGGCGTCCAGAGGCAGCTGGCCGGACAGTTCCACGCGCAGCACATCGTCCGGGCCCACGGCCTGCAGCCGGTGCGCGAGCGCTTCGGCGTCCGACGGCAACACCAGCGATTCGGCCCATTGCTGCCAGCGATACCGGGCCACCGGCAACTGCTCGACCACGGGCACTGCGCCGGGCCCGGGTATGCGCACGTCCAGCACGCAGCCGGAGGCATTGGCCCGGAACCGGTCGGGCTCCGGCGTGCCCGAATACCAGGTTCGCGCATCGATCTGCAGACATCCGTGCCAATCGCCCAGGGCCAGGTAGTCCAGGCCAGCGCGGCTGGCCCGGTCGGCGGCGACCGGGTTGGCGGAATCCACGGCATCCGGCAGCCGGCCGGCGACGCTGCCGTGCGCAAGCCCCACCCGTATGCGCCCCGCCTCGGCGGCCAGCGTATCGAATACGGCGGTGGTGTCATCGTAGGTGTGGCGTTGCGTGAGCGGCGCGGCCAGCACGGCCAGGTTCAGGTCCGGGAAATCGACCAGGGCGGGCCGCAGGGGGATATGTACGTTGGGCCTGACGCAGCCCAGCTGACGCGCCCGCGTCCAGACACTGTCGGCCAGCGCCGCGTCGTGGTTCCCGGCAATCAGCACCCACGGACCGGAATACGCGTCCAGAGCGTCGAACAGCCTGCGGATGCTGCGGTCGGACACGGCCTGGGTATCGAACACGTCGCCGGCCACCAGCACCGCATCGACCCGCCGCTGGGCAGCCAATGCCGCAATGCGGCCAACTGCCTCGTAGCGGGCCTCGGCCAGCATGGCGGCATCATCGTTATCGAACTGGCCGTACTGCCGGCCGATCTGCCAGTCGGCGGTATGTAGAAGGTGGATCACGCGTCGTTACCCGGGTAGTGCCTGCGCCTGACGGCGGCCATGCGCGATTGTGGCACAAGGCCGGCGCAGATCGCGCCGGCCCGGGAAGTTGCGTGGCGGCGCGCTACGCCGCCGAACGCGCGCCCAGCGGTTCGCGGCCCGCCCGCAGGCGCGAGGCCCCGTAGCGCGACAGGTCGAGGTCGTCGGCGCGTATGGCGGGCTGGTGCCCGGTGACCAGGTCGGCCACCAGCTTGCCGGATCCGCAGGCCATGGTCCAGCCCAGCGTGCCATGCCCCGTATTGAGAAACAGGTTGGCATAGCGCGTGGGGCCCACGATGGGCGTGCTGTCGGGCGTCATGGGGCGCAGCCCGGTCCAGAATTCCGCCTGGGACACGTCGCCGCACCCGGGATACAGGTCGGTGACCACGCGTTCGAGCGTACGACGGCGTGCCGGCTTGAGGCTCAAGTCGAACCCTGCGAGCTCGGCCATGCCGCCGACGCGGATACGGTTGTCGAAACGAGTAATGGCCACTTTGTAGGTTTCATCCAGCACCGTGGACACCGGCGCGGCATCGGCCTGGGCCAGGGGCACGGTAAGGGAATATCCCTTGACCGGGTAGACCGGCAGGTCCAGCCCCAGCGGCGCCAGAAAACCCCGGGTATAGCTGCCGAACGCCGCGACATAGCGGTCGGCCGACAGTAGTTCGCCATCCACCTGCACGCCCTGCACCTGAGCGCCGGCCGTTTGCAGGCCCTGCACTTGCTGGCCATGGCGGAACTCGACGCCCAGGTCGGCCGCCATCTGCGCGAGCCGGCGCGTGAACAGGCGGCAGTCGCCGGTTTCGTCGTTGGGCAGACGCAAACCGCCCGCCAGCTTATGGGCGCTGCGGGCCAGGGCCGGCTCGGCTGTCTGCAGGCGTGCGCGGTCGAGCAGCTCGTAGGGCACGCCGCAGCGCTCGAGCACCTGGATGTCACGCTGCGCGGCGGCAAACTGGGCGGGGGTGCGGAACAGCTGCAGCGTGCCCAAAGCGCGTTGTTCGTACTGGATGCCGGTCTCGGCCCGCAGTTCGCGCAGGCAATCACGGCTGTATTCGGCCAGGCGCAGCATGCGCTCTTTATTGACGGCATAGCGGCTGGCGGAACAATTGGCCAGCATCGCCGCCATCCAGCGCCACTGGTACAGGGTGCCGTCGGGCCGTATGGCCAACGGCGCGTCTTTCTGGAACAACCATTTCAGGGCCTTGAGCGGAATGCCCGGCGCCGCCCAGGGGGTGGAATAGCCGGGCGAGACCTGGCCGGCATTGGCGTAGCTGGTTTCGCTGGCGGCCTCGGGCTGGCGATCCAGCACCGTTACCCTGGCGCCGTGCCGCGCGAGGTAGTAAGCGGTTGTCACGCCGATGACGCCGGCGCCCAGGACGATGACATGCATAAGAAATTCCGTTTTAGACAGGCCACACTGATAAACAAATAGTCTAGGAGCGATGCGGCAGTGAAAAGCACTAAAATCGGCGGCCCCGATTCAATTTTTTACTGGCGGCATGGCCTTTAAGCGCCCTGCAAGAGTGAAATGCGCGAACTCGACCGTACCGACCTGAAAATTCTCGATATCCTGCAGCGCGACGGGCGGATGTCCATTACCGACCTGGCCGAGCGCGTCAACCTGTCGGCCACGCCATGTTCCGAGCGCGTCAAGCGCCTGGAACGCGAAGGCGTCATCTCGGGCTATTACGCTCGCGTCAATCCGGCGGCCCTGGGTCGCAATTTGCTGGTGTTCCTGGAAATCAAGCTGTCGGCCAAGTCGGGCGACATGTTCGACCGCGTCAAGCAGGAACTGCTTTACGTGCCCGAAGTCATGGAATGCCACCTGGTGTCGGGCGATTTCGACTATCTGGTAAAGGCCCGGCTGACCGAAATGAACGAATACCGGCGGCTGTTGGGCGAGATCCTGAAGCGCCTGCCGGCCTCGGCCGAGTCGCGCAGCTATGTCGTAATGGAAGAAATCAAGGAAACTCTGTTCCTGCCGACCTACAGCCACTGAGGATCGCGACATGCCCGCCCCTAAGCCTTACCGGAAACTCATTTCCATGACACGCCTGTCCCGATACTTTTTTCGCGGTCTGATTACCTTATTGCCGATCGCACTGACGATCTACGTTCTGTATATCCTGCTTTCCTGGACCGAACGTGTGGCCATGGCGCTGCTCAGCCCGTTCATCGGCAGTTTCTACATACCCGGCATGGGCCTGGGCCTGGGCATACTGGGCATCCTGCTGGTGGGGTACCTGGTCTCGAAGGAACGCGTGCAGCGTGTGTTCCTGCTGGTGGAAATGCCGTTCACCAACATACCGGTGGTCAAGAGCATCTATTCGTCGCTCAAGAGCTTTGCCGACTATTTCTCGCCCAGCGCCAAGACCGACACTCAGCACGTGGTGGTGTTGCGCATCCCCGGGCAGCCCCTGGAACTGGTCGGGCTGATTACACGCCGCGGCACGGCCGGGCTGCCGGAAGGTTTTTTACCGGGCGAGCGCGTGGCGGTGTATCTGCCCATGGGATACATGATCGGCGGCTACACGGTGTTCGTGCCCACCGAATGGGTCAACCCCATCGACATGTCGGTCGAAGAAGCCATGCGCGCCTCGCTGATCGCATGGATGGCGCGCGCCCCGGACGGGTCGGCAAGTGCGGCGCCCCAACCGGCCGCTCCCGCGGCCGCTCCCGCGGGCACGCCGACGCCTGCCGCCGCCCCGGCCGAACCCGCTGAACCCGCCGCGCCGGCCCCGGGGCCGGCCGCCTCGTCGGACGCGCCTCGCCCGTGACGGGTCGGCGCCGCAGTCAACCGGAACACTGAATAGGAACATTGCATGAAGTTCATGGCCAGGAATTCGCTGTTCGGTATCTTGCTGCGCTCGCCGTGGTGGATCAGCCTAGTGATCGCGACCGCGCTGGTGGTGGTTGCGGTGGCGGCAGTGCCGCCGGCGTACGCGGCATTTCCGGCATTCGGCGCCATTCCGTTCCTTGTGATCGCCGGGATCGCCGCCTGGAAGCAACGCGGCAAACCGTCGGCGGCGCGCGTCGAGCAGACCGCCGCGACCTTGGCCGCCCTGCCCTGGCCGGCCTTTGCCGACGTGCTCGAAGCCGCCCTGCGCCGCGACGGCTGCGAGGTCACCCGGCTGGACGGCAAGGCCGCCGATTTCGCGCTGACCCGCGCCGGCGGCGCCCGGGCGCTGCTTTCCGCGCGGCGCTGGAAGGCTGCGCACACGGGCGTCGAACCTCTGCAACGCCTGCACGCCGCACTGGCGGCCGCCGGCGCCGGGGAAGGCATTTACGTATCCCTGGGTACGCCATCGGCCCCCGCGCGGGAGTTCGCGGCACGGCACAGCATCCGCTTCATGGATGCCGAGTCGCTGGCGCGCCTGTTGCCGCGGGGGATACCGCAAGTTTCCGCTCAACGGTAGAATCTGGCGCCACACGGCGCCGCCATCAGCCCCCCCACTGCGCCGGCAAGCGGAGCCGACGCATGCCCCACACCGACACGCCCCCCGACATCGCCGCGCGGCAAGGCATACGCATCGAGACTGCCCACGAGCGAGCCCTGCCTGCCGAACGCGACGCCGCGCTTGCCATGTTGCGCGCATGGGGCTTGCACCCGTACTTCGTGGCGCTGCCCGACGGGCCCTGCGCCGTGCAGTTCGAGCCCGCGCCCGCCCTGCCGAAACTGGCGCCGCAACGCGATACCACCGGCCTTTGCACGGCGCTGGGCCTGGACACGCATGGCAATGCCGACGACCTGGCGCGCGAAATCGTGCTGGCGATGCTGCTGGGACCTGAGCCGTTTCCGTTTCCCGGGGCGGCAGAAATGCGCAGCGCGGTGCGGATACGCCAGCATATTGTCCAGGCCGCCCGCAAGACGGCCCTGGCGTTCGACACCGAACACGCCGAGCGCCCGGCGGGGTACTGGCGCTACGACGACGCGCGCGGTTTCACGATCGAACCCGGCGTGTCACTGATCGACGCGCTGCGCAAGGCCACGCAGCCGGAAGCGTCGGGCAAGTTGTATTCGTTTTCGTGCTACCGGGCCACAGAATACGTGACGCTGCTGGGCATTGCGCTTGAACTGCAGGCAGCGCACCCGGCGCTGTACGAGCGCCTGCAGAAGCAGTGGGAAACGCGGGCCATCATGTCTGGGCAGTTCCACGAGGTGTTCCTGCGCGAGTACGGCTCGATGCAGCACCCGTTGCCGTCCAGGTATTACGTGCCGGGCGATCGCCTGTGGTTCCGCAACCCCGACGCGCATTCATCCAATGTCGAGGGCTACGAAGGGTCTTGGGTGTTTTACCTGGGCGGCGGGTTGTTCAACAACTTCTGGAAGCGCGACCGGCCGTATACGCTGGCCGCGAAATGCGTCGAAATCTACCATTGGCGTGACGCGGCGCAGCGGGATGCGCAGGGCCGGCTCATGATCGACGAAGCCATTGTCGAAGAACACGCGGCACGCACCTTGGGCGACCCGGCTGCGTTGGACAGCGTACTGGCGCGCATGCTGCGGCGGCGCGATCCGCAGGGCGTGTACGCGGACGGCGGCTGTATCGACGCCACCCGCGAATGCGCGCTATGGGTGCTGCCCGGCACGGCCCGGATCGCACTGCCGGATGTGGGGGAAGGTGTCTGACACCCTACGGGAGTCAGACACCGGAGGCGCAGTGGAAGGCAGTCAGACGCCGCAGGCGGAGAGAAAAGGTGTCTGACTCCCGTAGGGTGTCAGACACCTTCCGCGCGAGAGACACCCTGGGTGCGCGAGACACCTTCCGTGCAAAAGACCCCCTGGGTGCGCGAGATGCCTTCCACGCGCGGATCAACGCACTTTGCCGGCCTTCCAGGCTTGCAGCAGCTGGTCGTACGGAATGGTCTGGCCTTGCGGTTTCTCGTTGGCCAGTTTCTTCCAGGGGGCGTGCTCATCGGACAGCCACTTCGACGGGTCGCTCTTCTTGTTGAGCTTGGGCGCGCACTGGGCCATGCCGGCGCGCTCAAGACGGGCCATCACGCGGTCCATTTCGTCGGCAAGGTTATCCATGGCCTGCTGCGGGGTCTGTTCGCCCGTGACCGCCGTGGCGACATTCTTCCACCACAATTGCGCCAGCTTGGGATAGTCGGGCACGTTGTTGCCCGTGGGGGTCCAGGCCACGCGCGCCGGGCTGCGATAGAACTCTATCAGCCCGCCGTAGCGGTCGGCATTTTCCGTAAAGTAATCGCTGTTGATGTCGCTGTCTCGAATGAAAGTCAGCCCGGTTATCGATTTTTTCAGCGACACGGTCTTGGACGTGACGAACTGCGCATACAGCCACGCGGCGGCCAGCCGGTCAGGATCGGTGGACTTGAAGAAGGTCCACGACCCCACGTCCTGGTAGCCGTTCTGCATGCCCTCTTTCCAGTAGGGCCCGTAAGGCGACGGCGCCATGCGCCACTTGGGCGTGCCGTCTTCGTTGACGACCGGCAGGCCTTTCTTGGTCATGTCCGCGGTAAAGGCGGTGTACCAGAAGATCTGCTGGGCGATCTGGCCCTGCGCCGGCACGGGGCCGGACTCGGAGAAGGTCATGCCCATGGCCTGCGGCGGCGCGTATTTCTTCATCCAGTCGACGTACTTGGTCAGCGCATACACCGCGGCCGGACTGTTGGTGGCCCCGCCGCGCGCCACAGACGCGCCCACCGGCGTGCATTTATCATCGGCCACGCGTATGCCCCATTCGTCGACCGGCATGCCGTTGGGCAGCCCTTTGTCGGCCGCGCCTGCCATCGACAGCCAGGCGTCGGTAAAGCGCCACCCCAGCGACGGATCTTTCTTGCCGTAGTCCATGTGGCCATAGACCTTCTTGCCATCGAGTTCCTTTACATCGTTGGTAAAGAAGTCGGCAATGTCCTCGTAGGCCGACCAGTTGGTCGGCACGCCCAGGTCATATCCGTACTTGGCCTTGAACTTCTCGCGCAGGTCCGGACGCGCGAACCAGTCGGCGCGGAACCAGTACACATTGGCGAACTGCTGGTCCGGCAGCTGATACAGCTTGCCGTCGGGCGCGGTGGTGAACTTCGTGCCGATGAAGTCGTTCAAGTCCAGCCCCGGGTTCGTCCACTCTTTGCCCGCGCCGGCGATATAGTCCGACAGCGGCAGGATCGCGCCATAGCGATAATGCGTGCCGATCAGGTCCGAGTCGGAGATCCAGCCGTCGTAGATCGACTTGCCCGACTGCATCGACGTCTGCAGCTTCTCGACCACGTCGCCTTCCTGGATGAGATCGTGGTTGACCTTGATGCCGGTGATCTCGGTGAAAGCCCGCGCCAGCGTCTTGGATTCGTACTCGTGGGTCGTGATGGTCTCGGACACGACATTGACCTCGTTGACGCCCTTGGCCTTGAGCTTGGCGGCCGCTTCGATGAACCATTGCATTTCGGCCAGCTGCTGATCCTTTGACAACGTCGACGGCTGAAATTCGGCGTCCACCCATTTCTGGGCCTCGGGCATTGCTGCCCATGCGGCCGAGCACCCCATCAGGGCGATGCTTGCCGCCACGGCTTGCCTGCGCAGTTTCATGACCTTGCTCCTCGATGTACCTTCCCCTTTTGCTGCGGACCGGGCCTGGGAAGACATGGCCGACGGTCGTCTCACAACTCGTTATCGGAACGGCAACAGCTATCCTTTGCGCATGATCCACGCCAGCACCAGCATCGACACCGCGAAACTGATCCAGACCGTGGGCGGATCGTCGAGCCCGAACCAATCCATCAGGTGCTCGCCCAGGCCCACATAGGCCAGGTTCACCCACGCCGCCGCCATCAGCCCGATGAACAGGCGATCGCCACGCGTGGTAGCAATAGGCAGGAACCCCTTGCGCAGCCGTGTGGGCGATTTGAGTTCCCACACCGTCATGCCGGCCAGCATCAGCACGATGCAGGCAAAAAACACTGCCACCGGCGTTGTCCATACCATCCAGTCGAACATGCCCGTCCTCCGCGTCGCTATACCCGGCCCATCGCAAAACCCTTGGCGATGTAGTGCCGGACGAACCAGATCACGATGCCCCCGGGCACGATCGTCAGCACGCCCGCCGCCGCCAGCACGCCCCAGTCCATGCCGGACGCCGACACGGTGCGCGTCATGGTGGCCACGATGGGCTTGGCGTTGACCGAGGTCAGCGTGCGGGCCAGCAGCAGCTCGACCCAGCTGAACATGAAGCAGAAAAAGGCGGCGACTCCCACGCCCGATTTGATCAGCGGCAGGAAGATCGTCAGGAAGAAACGCGGGAACGAATAACCGTCGACGTACGCGGTTTCATCGATCTCGCGCGGGACGCCCGACATGAAGCCTTCGAGTATCCATACGGCCAGGGGCACGTTGAACACCAGGTGCGCCAATGCGACCGCCAGGTGCGTGTCCATCAACCCCAACGAGCTGTACAGCTGGAAGAACGGCAGCAAGAACACCGCAGGCGGCGTCATGCGATTGGTAAGCAGCCAGAAAAACACATGCTTGTCGCCGATGAAGCGGTAGCGCGAAAACGCATACGCCGCGGGCAGCGCCACCGCCAGCGACACGACGGTGTTGATGGCCACATAGATCAGCGAGTTGATATACCCCGAATACCAGGCCGGATCCGTGAAGATGGTGCGGTAGTGGTCCAGGGTGAAATTGCGCGGCCAGAACGTAAGCGTGCTGACGATCTCGGTATTGGTCTTGAACGACATGTTCAACATCCAATACAGCGGCAGGATGGCGAACACCAGGTACAACACCAGGAACGCCGCGCGCCCGACGGTGAATCGATCACTCATGTCCGGTCTCCTCGGCTGCGGTGCCGGCCCGCAACATCCAGTTGTACAGGATGAAGCACAGCAGCAGGATAATCAGGAAATACACAATAGAGAACGCCGCCGCAGGCCCCAGGTCGAACTGCCCCACGGCCTTCTGCGTCAGGTACTGCGACAGGAAGGTCGTGGCGTTGCCGGGCCCGCCGCCAGTCAGCACGAAAGGCTCGGTGTAGATCATGAAGCTGTCCATGAAGCGCAGCAGCACCGCGATCATGAGCACGCCGCGCAGTTTCGGCAGCTGGATGTAGCGGAACACGGCCACGCGCGATGCGCCATCGATGCGCGCGGCCTGGTAATAGGCTTCGGGAATGGCGCGCAGGCCGGCATAGCACAGCAGCGCGACCAGCGGCGTCCAATGCCAGACGTCCATGGCCAGCACGGTCAGCCAGGCATCCAGAGGATGGCCGGTGTAGTGATAATCGACGCCCAGCCAGGTGAGCGCGGCGCCCATCAGCCCGATATCGGTGCGGCCGAATACCTGCCAGATGGTGCCCACCACGTTCCACGGAATCAGCAGCGACAGCGCAATGATCACCAGCACGGCCGATGCGCGCCAGCCCGATGCGGGCATGCACAGCGCCAGCAGGATTCCAAGCGGGACTTCGATCGCCAGCACGGCCAGCGAAAACCCGATCTGCCGCAGCAAGGCCCCGTGCAGTTCCTCGTCCTGCAGCACCATGGCATACCATTCGGTGCCGACAAAGACCCGGCGATCCGGCGCGATGATGTCCTGCACCGAATAGTTCACGATGGTCATCAGCGGCAGGATCGCCGAGAAGGCCACGCAGATCACCACCGGCAGCACCAGCAGCCAGGCGCGTTGATTGATGGGCTTCATGTCAGGCGCTCCTCGTTGCGGTAGAAGCAGGTATGCGGATTCACCAGCGGCAGCCACGCCGTATCGCCGACGGCAGGAGCGTGGCCCGCCGCGGCGCGCGCCCGCAGCACGGCGCCCTGGAAATCGCCGGTAAGCAGCAAATAGGTGCCCAGGTCCTGCACGCGCGTGATGCGCACCGGCACCGCGCCCTGCGTATGCGGTTCGCAAGGCTGCAGGTATTCGGGCCGCACACCCAGCTGCAGCGTGTCGGCGCCCGCCAGTACATCGGCCTGGCCGGGCGACAGGCCGGCAAGGCGGTATCCGCCGACTTCCAGGGCGCCCTCGCGCCACTGCGCCGGCAGGAAGTTCATGCCCGGCGAGCCGATGAAATGCCCCACGAAAGTATGCGCGGGCCGCTCGAACAAGTCGCCCGGCGTGCCGATCTGCACCGCCTTGCCGCGCGACATCACCACCACGTGTTCGGCAAACGTCAGCGCCTCGGTCTGATCGTGCGTCACATAAATCAGCGTCAGCTTGAGCTCTTGATGGATCTCTTTCAGCTTGCGCCGCAGCTGCCACTTGAGGTGGGGATCGATGACGGTGAGCGGCTCGTCAAACAGCACGGCGGACACGTCGCTGCGCACCAGCCCGCGTCCCAGCGAAATTTTCTGCTTGGCGTCGGCCGCCAGTCCGCTGGCGCGGCGGTCCAGCAGCGCGGACAGTTCCAGCATTTCGGCGATGCGGCCCACGCGCTCGCGGATATGCGCCGGCGGCATGCCGCGGTTGCGCAACGGAAACGCCAGATTCTGCGCCACCGTCATGGTGTCGTACACCACCGGAAACTGGAATACCTGGGCGATATTGCGCTGCTGGGGGGTCAGACCGGTGACGTCACGCCCGTCGAACAATATGCGGCCCTGCGACGGGCGCAACAGCCCCGACACGCAGTTCAGCAGCGTTGTCTTCCCGCAGCCCGACGGCCCGAGCAGCGCGTACGCTCCGCCGTCCCGGAAGGTGAAATGCAATGGCAGCAAAGCGTAATCGTCGTCGCTGCGCGGGTTGCGCACATACGAATGCGCCAGGTCGAGTTCAATGGCCGCCATCAGCCTGCCTCCCCGGGGCCGCCGGCAGCCAGCAAGCGGCCATCGGCATCGAAGGCATACAGGCTGGCGGGGTCGAAGTACAGGGTCAACGCATCGTCCAACCCATGGTGGTGCACCCCAGGCAGCTGGGCCACCACGGCGCCGGCCGCCGTTTCCGCATGCAGGTAGGTGTCGGAACCGGATATCTCGGCCAGTTTCACCACGCCCGGCAAGGCCACCCGTCCCGGCGCGGGCTGCAGATGGAAGGCTCCGGCGCGCAACCCCGCCGTCAGCGTGTCCGACTCCACGCCCTGGGCCAGGCGCCGCGCGGCGGCCACGCCGCCAGGCAGCACGATGGCGTCGGCGGTGCGCTGCGCCGCGAACAGATTCATGGGCGGGTCGCTGTAGGCCAGGGCCACCCGCAGCGAGGCCGGCCGGTGAAACACCTGCGCGGCCGGACCGTACTGCAGCAGCTCCCCCGCATCGAGCACGGCCGTATAACCGCCCAGCAGCAAGGCTTCGGCGGGTTCCGTGGTGGCGTACACGACGGTGGACGCGCCGTCGGCAAACAACGCCGCCAGCTCATCGCGCAGGGCTTCGCGCAGCTTGTAGTCCAGGTTCACCAGCGGCTCGTCCAGCAGGATCAGCGGCGCGTCTTTGGCCAGGGCGCGCGCCAGGGCGACCCGCTGTTGCTGTCCGCCCGACAGTTCGGCGGGATAGCGCTGCAGCAAATGCTCGATATGCAGCCGTTCGGCCATGGCCAGCACGCGGCGGGCGATGTCGGGCGCGCCGCTGAGCTTCAGCGGCGACGCGATGTTGTCGTACACCGTCATCGACGGATAGTTGATGAACTGCTGGTACACCATCGCCACGTTGCGCCGCCGCACGGGAACCCCGGTGACGTCGGCGCCGTCGACCAGCACCCTGCCCTGTGTCGGGCGATCCAGGCCTGCCATGATGCGCATCAGGCTCGTCTTGCCCGCCTGCGTGGCGCCCAGCAACACCGTCATCGCGCCGGGCACGGGGGCCAGGCTCATGGGATACAGGTGGGTCTGCGAGCCCGCCTGCAGGGCAATCTGGTCCAGCGTCAACTGCATCGTTCTCCTCCGGGGTGGGCTGATGCACTTCGCTTTCGTTGTTTTTTTGCTTTTTTGCGTTTTACCCAACAAGCGAACGAAAAACAATCTTGCAGCGCGTCATTATTTTTCGCTTTTGTTGCTTTATGATTCGAATATGACACTGAACCCGCGCCAAAGCGCCCTGGTGGAGCTGGTCCGCTCCCAGGGGTCCGCCACCATCGAAGCCCTGGCCCGCCACTTCGGCGTCACGCTGCAAACGGTGCGGCGCGACGTCAACCTGTTGGCCGAGGCCGGGCTGCTGTCGCGCTTTCACGGCGGTGTGCGCATCGAGGCCTCCACCATCGAGAACATCGCATACCGCAAGCGGCAAGGCCTGCACGCCGACGCCAAGCAGCGTATCGCAGATGCCGTCGCGCAAGCCGTGCCCGACGGCTGTTCGCTGATCCTGAACATCGGCACCACCACCGAAGCCATTGCGCGCGCCCTGCTGCACCACCGCGGCCTGCGGGTCATTACCAACAACCTGCACGTGGCGGACATCCTGTCGGACAACCCCGACTGCGAAGTCATTATCGCCGGCGGCGTCGTGCGGCCGCGCGACCGCGGCATCGTGGGCGAAGCCACCATCGACTTCATCCGCCAGTTCAAGGTCGACATCGGCCTGATCGGCATTTCGGGCATCGAAGCCGACGGCACGCTGCGCGACTACGACTTCCGCGAAGTGCGCGTGGCGCGCTGCATCATCGAACAGTCCCGCGAAGTCTGGCTGGCCGCCGACAGCAGCAAGTTCCAGAGACAGGCCATGGTCGAACTGGCGCACATTTCGCAGATCGACCGCTTCTTTACCGACGCATGGCCGCAAGAACCCCTTGCCCAGGCATTGCAGGAAGCCGGCGTGCGCTGCGAAATCGCCGCCGCCGGCGACCAAGCCGACGCCCTGCCCGCCATGACCGCGCACCCCGGCTCTTGAACCTTTATCCACGCCATATGCCGACCGTCTTTCCCTTATGAATCCCACCCCTGCTTCCCAGCCCATGCCGAGCCGCCCCGCCCTGCTCGAAACCTTGAACGACCCGGCCGCCTGGGACGTCATCGTGATCGGCGGCGGTGCCACCGGGCTGGGCACCGCCGTGGACGCCGCAGCGCGCGGATACCGCACATTGCTGATCGAAGCGGCCGACTTCGCCAAAGGCACATCCAGCAAGGCCACTAAGCTCGTGCACGGCGGCGTGCGTTACCTGGCCCAGGGCAATATCAGCCTGGTGCGCGAGGCCCTGCACGAGCGCGGCCTGCTCAACCGCAACGCCCCCCACCTGGTGTGGCCGCTGGGCTTCGTGGTGCCCGCCTACGGCCTGTTCGACCAGCCGTTCTACGGCGCCGGCCTGAAAATGTATGACATGCTGGCCGGCAGGCTGAACCTGTCGCCCAGCCGCTGGCTGTCGCGCACCGAAACCCTGACCCAGGCGTCCACCGTGGCGCAATCCGTGGGCGGGCGCAGGCTGCGCGGCGGCGTGCTGTATTACGACGGCCAGTTCGACGATGCGCGGCTGGCCATGGCCCTGATGCGTACGCTGTTCGACCTGGGCGGCACCGCCATCAACTACGTGCGGGCCGGCGGCCTGACGCGCAACCGGCAGGGCGCCATCGACGGAGTGGTCGTGCAGGACGTGCTGGGCGATACGCAATACACGCTGCGCGCCCGCTGCGTGATCAACGCCACCGGGGTGTGGGTCGACAGCGTGCGCCGCATGGACGACCCGCAGGCGCAAACCATGGTGGCGCCCAGCCAGGGCGTGCACCTGACACTGCCGCGCGACTTCCTGCCGGGCGACAAGGCCGTTCTCATTCCCAAGACCGACGACGGCCGGGTGCTGTTCGTGGTGCCCTGGAACGGTCACACCATTGTCGGCACCACCGATGCGCCGCGCGACGACCTGCCGCTGGAACCGCCGGCCAGGGACGACGAAATCACCTTTATCCTGCAGACGGCCGCCCGCTACCTGAGCCGGCAGCCCACCCGCGCCGACGTCACCAGCGTCTGGGCCGGCCTGCGTCCGCTGGTGAAAGCCACCGGAGAAGCCTCTACCAAGAGCCTGTCGCGCGAGCACACCATCGTGGTGTCGCGCGCCGGCCTGGTGACGGTAACCGGCGGCAAATGGACCACCTATCGCAAGATGGCGCAGGATGTGATCGACACCGCCATCCAGCACCAGTTGCTGCCCCAGGCGTTCTGCCGCACCGCCGAATTGCCGCTGCACGGCGCCGGCGCGCTGCCCGATGGCGTGCACTACGGCACGCCCGACAGCTACTACGGCACCGACCTGCCGGCGCTACGCGCGCTGCCGGGCCTGGATCATGTGCTGGTCAAGGCCAGCGGCCTGACCGAAGCGCACGTGCGGTTCGCCGCGCGGCACGAGCTTGCGCGCAGCGCCGAAGACGTGCTGGCGCGGCGCAATCGGGCATTGTTCCTGGACAGCCAGGCCGCCATGCTGGCCGCCCCCGAAGTCGCCCGCATCCTGGCCGAAGAATTGGGCCACGACGCGGCCTGGCAACGCGGCACGGTCGAAGACTTCGCGCGCACCGCGGCGCATTACCGCCTGGACTGACGCTGCGGCCCAGCGCAGCACCGCTGCCTGGGCCTCTTCCTGCCGCCATCGAGCGGTTCGTGCCCGGCCTCGTATGCCTGCCTCTTTTAATTAACTAATTAGTTAATTAAAATGCCGCCATGACCGATGCCACCCGCTCCCCACCTCGCAAGCCCGGCCGTCCGCGGCGCGCCGATGGCCGCGACGCCTTGCTCGATGCCGCCACGACGCTGTTCGCCTCGAAAGGGGTGGCCGGCACCACGCTTGCCCACATCGCGGTGCACGCAGGCGTCACTCCAGCCATGGTGCATTACTACTTCAAGAACCGGGATCAACTGCTCGACGTCGTGGTGGCCGAACGCCTGGGGCCCCTCATCGCTTATGTGTGGGCCCCCGCCGCCGCCGCGCAAAGCGCCGCCCCCGATCTGCGCGCCATGGCCACCCAGATCGTGACGCGCATCGTGCAATGCGCCAGCGAACGCCCGTGGCTGCCCCCGCTGTGGATGCGCGAAGTCGTCAACGAAGGCGGCATGCTGCGGGAAAGAGTATTCAGCCGTTTGCCTGTCGACCGCCTGCACGGGTTCGCCCACGCTATCCGCGCCGGGCAGGCGGCCGGCATCGTGAACCCGGGGATCGAGCCGCGCCTGGTGTTTTTGTCGATTCTGGGCATCACGATGCTGCCCATGGCCACGGCCGCGTTGTCGCAGCGCCTGTGGAAAGACGCGGACAACGCCGCGCCCGATGCCGGCACGATTATTGCCCACGCGCTCGCCTTGTTGTCCGGAGGACTGTTCACGGCTTCTGCCGCGCCACCCTCCGCCGCCTCTCATCCTGGAGCCTGATATGCCCGCCCGATCGCGCCCGCTCGCGAATCGCCGTAATCTGCGGCTGCGCCACGTTCTGGCCGCTGCCTGCCTGCCCCTGCTGCTGGCCGCCTGCGATGACAACCGCCAGGCCTTCTATCAAGGTTACGTGGAAGGCGAATTCGTCTACATGGCGCCCGAGCGCCCCGGGCGCTTGCAGGCATTGCACGTTGCGCGAGGCGACGAGGTTGCCGCCGGGGCCCCGCTTTTTTCGCTGGACGCCACGCCGGAAGCCCAGGCGCGGCGCGAAGCACGCGCCCGGCTGGACGCCGCGCGGGCGCGGCGCCTGGACCTGGACAGCGGCAAGCGCCCTCAGGAAGTCGAGGTCGTGCGCGCGCAGCTCGCGCAGGCCGACGCCGAAGCCGGCCGCGCCGCGGCGCAGTACAAGCGCGATCGCGCCCAATTCGCGGCCGGCGGCATCGCGCAAGCCCAGCTCGATGACAGCCGCGCCCAGGCGCAAGCCAGCGCCGCCCGCGCGCGCGAATTGCGCGCGCAGCTGCAGGTCGCGGAACTGCCGGGCCGGCGCGAACAATTGAAGGCGCAGGACGCCCAGGTCGAGGCGGCAAGCGCCGCGCTGGCCCAGGCTGAATGGGCCCTGGCGCAAAAGCAGGTTGCCGCCGCCCAGGCCGCACGCGTGTACGACACCATGTTCCGCCCCGGAGAATGGGTGGCGGCCGGCAACCCCGTGGTGCGCCTGCTGCCGCCGGACAACATCAAACTGCGGTTCTTCGTGCCCGAAGCGGCGCTGGGCGCGCTGCGCATCGGCCAGCGCGTGGACGTGCATTGCGACGGTTGCGGCCAGGCGATACCCGCGGCCATCACTTACGTGTCGCAGCAAGCCGAATACACCCCGCCGGTGATCTACAGCCGCGACAGCCGCGGCAAACTCGTCTACATGATCGAAGCGCACCCCGAACCGCAGGCCGCGGCGCGCCTGCATCCGGGCCAGCCCGTGGAGGTCACGCTGCAATGAGCGCAACTGCCGACAGCGAACTGGTGATCGATGTGCAGGGCCTGAGCAAGCGGTTCGGCGACAAGCAAGTGGTCAACGACGTGTCGCTGCAGGTGCGCCGGGGCGAGATCTTCGGGTTCCTGGGCCCGAACGGCAGCGGCAAGACAACCTGCATACGGCTCATGTGCGGCCTGCTTACGCCCGATTCGGGCAGCGGCACCTGCCTGGGCTACGACATCCTGACCCAAAGCGCCGACATCAAGCGCCACGTGGGATACATGACGCAGAAGTTCTCGTACTGGGAAGACCTGACCATACGCGAGAACCTCGACTTCGTCGCGCGCATGTACGAAATGCCCAACCGCCGCGACGCCGTCGACCAGGCGCTCGAAAACCTGGGCCTGCAGAGCCGCGCCAACCAGCTTACCGGCGCACTGTCGGGCGGATGGAAGCAGCGCCTGGCCCTGGCGGCCTGCCTGCTGCACGAGCCCCGGCTCCTGCTGCTGGACGAACCCACCGCGGGGGTCGACCCCACGGCGCGCCGCGACTTCTGGGAAGAGCTCCACATGCTGGCCGCGCGCGGCATTTCCGTGCTGGTCAGCACGCACTACATGGACGAAGCCGAACGCTGCCATAAGCTGGCGTACCTGGCCTATGGCCGGCTGCTGACCCAGGGCACGGCCGCCAGCGTCACCGCCGAACAGGGATTGGCGACCTGGGCCATCCACGGGCAGGATCTGGTTTCGCTGGGCCAGCGCCTGCGCAGCAGCCCCGGCGTGGACCAGACCGTTGCCTTCGGCGCGGCGCTGCACGTCAGCGGCGCCGACCACGACACGCTTGAACGCACCGTGCGCGCGGCCATCCAGGGCAGCGACCTGCGCGCCGAGCCCGTCGACACCAGCCTGGAAGACGTGTTCATCTACCTGATGAACCGCTCCACCGACAACTACGGCGGGCGGCCATGAGCGCGCGCGAGCGGCGGTTTTCGTGGCTGCGGTGGTGGAGCATGGTGCTCAAGGAATTCCTGCAGCTGCGCCGCGACCGCCTTACCTTCGGCATGATCGTGGGCATACCCATCATGGAACTGGCCCTGTTCGGATATGCCATCAACACGGACCCCAAGCAGATGCCCACGGCGGTCATCGCATCCGACCACAGCGAGTTCACCCGCACCTTCGTGTCGGCCATGAAGGCGTCGGACTACTTCAATATCGTCGAAGAACTGCCCAACGAAGAGGCGGGCCGCGCAGCGCTGGCGCAGGGGCGTGTCCTGTTCGTGCTGACCATTCCGCCCGATTTCACGCGCAGCCTGCTGCGCGGCGAACGGCCCGCGCTGCTGATCGAGGCCGACGCAACCGACCCTACCGCCACGGGCATGGCGGTGGCCGCGGCCACGCAGCTGAGCCAGGCCGTGGCGCGCAAAGACCTTACCGGCCCGCTGGCGCACCTGGCCGGCGGCGAGCCGCCATTCGACGTGCGCGTGCACCGCCTGTACAACGAAGAGCAGATCGCCCAATACAACACCGTGCCCGGCCTGATGGGCGTGATATTGAGCATGACGCTGGTGATGATGACGGGCCTGGCCATGACCCGCGAACGCGAACGCGGCACCATGGAAAACCTGCTGGCCACGCCGGTGCATCCGCTGGAAGTCATGACCGGCAAGATCGTGCCCTACATTTTCATCGGGCTTGCGCAGGCCACCATCATCCTGCTGGCCGCCCGCTACGTGTTCCACGTGCCCTTCATGGGCAGCCTGGTGGCGGCATACCTGGCGGCCTCGCTGTTCGTGGCGGCCAACCTGACCGTGGGCATCACCCTGTCTTCGCTGGCGCAGAACCAGCTGCAGGCCATGCAGCTGACCACGTTCTATTTCCTGCCCAACATCCTGCTGTCGGGGTTCATGTTTCCGTTTCACGGCATGCCCATCTGGGCGCAGCACGTGGGCAACCTGCTGCCGCTGACATACTTCAACCGGCTGATCCGCGGCATCCTGCTCAAGGGCAGCGGCTGGGCCGACCTGTGGCCGCATGTATGGCCGCTGCTGCTGTTCACGGTCCTGGTCATGGCACTGGCGGTGAAGTTCTATCGCCGCACCCTGGATTGACGCATGAGCCCTTATCTTCTCGTTTCGCGATTGATGCGGCGGCCCGGCGTGGCCTGGGCCGGCGGCATCCTGGCTGCGGCCCTGTCCGGCTGCGCCGTCGGCCCCGATTTCGAGCGTCCGGCCCCGCCGGACGTACAGCGCTACGCGGCCGCGCCCGCCGCGGCGTCGACATCCGGCAACGAGTCGGTTCCCGCACAACGCCTGCATGCGGGCACGGACATCCCGGCTCAATGGTGGACGCTGTTCCGCTCGCCCGCCCTGGACCAGCTGGTGCGCCAGGCCCTGGAACACAGCCCCACACTGCAACAGGCGCGCGCACGCCTGTTGCAGGCGCAGGAAGAACTGCGCGCGCAAGCCGGCGCGCGCACCCTGCCTTCAGTTGACGCGGAAGCGTCAGGCGCGCGCCAGAAAGTCGACCCCTCGGCCTATGGCATTCCCGTCACCGAACTGCCACCCCCCTTCACGCTGTACAACGCGTCTATCGAAGTGTCGTACACGCTGGATGTGTTCGGCGCCGAACGTAGCGCGATAGAAGGGCTGCAGGCGCAGGCCGACCACCAGCAATACGAGTTGCAGGCGGCCCGCATGATGCTCGCCGGCAACGTGGTGACAACCGCGATCCGCCAGGCCGGCCTGCAGGAGTGCCTGGACGCCCATCGCGAATTACTGGCCGCGCAGACACGCCAGCTGGCCATCCTGCGCCAGCGCCACCATGCAGGCGGCGTGTCGGCCCTGGATGTGCGGCGCCAGGAATCGCTGGTGGCGCAGGCGCGCGCCGAGCTGCCGCCCCTGGAACAAGAGCTGGATCGCGCGCGCCACCAGCTCGCGGTGTACCTGGGGCGGTTGCCGTCGCAGGCTGCGCTGCCGGCGTTGTCGCTGGCCGACCTGCAACTGCCGCTGGACGTGCCGCTGGGCGTACCGTCGCAACTGGTGCGGCAGCGGCCGGACATCCTCGCGGCGGAATCCCTGTGGCGGCGCGCCACCGCCGACGCGGGCGTGGCCGCGGCAAACCGCTACCCCCGTTTTACGCTGACAGGCAGTTTCGGATCACAACGCACCCGGGCCGGCGACATGGCCGACGGTGTCAATGTCTGGAACCTGGCATTGGGGCTGACCCAGCCGCTGTTTCGCGGCGGCGAATTGCTGGCCCGCCAGCGCGCGGCCGAGGCGGCTTTGCAGGGCGCTGCGGCGGCTTATCGCGACACCGTGCTGCAGGGCTTCCAGCAAGTGGCCGATGCCTTGCGCGCGGTGCATGCGGATGCCGCGACCCTGCAGGCGGCCACCGAAGCCGACCAACAGGCCGAGCAGGCATATCGCATTACCGAGCGGCTTTACCAGGCGGGGGGCGTCAGTCAGCTGGCGTTGCTGGACGCCCGGCGCGAGCAATGGCGCACGCGAGCGGCGCGCGTGCAGGCCCAGGCCGACCGCTACGCAGACACCGCCGCATTGCTGCAGGCCCTGGGCGGCGGGTGGTGGAACGAGGCAGAAAGCGTATCATCCCCGCATCCGGACGCTTCGTCGTCCAATTGCCATGAATGTGCTCCCGCGTATGCCGGCCCGGCCAACTGAATCACGCCGCGCCGCGGCGCCAGCCGCAACGCAGGCGGGCACCCGACAGGAAACGTGTTATGTGTCTGGCCGTGCTGGCCCTGCATGCCGTCACCGGCATCCCGGTCTTGATCGCCGCCAATCGCGATGAATTCCATGCGCGCCCCACCCAGCCCGCGGCCGCCTGGCCGGCCCGCCCCGTCATCTATGGCGGGCGCGACCTGCGAGCCGGCGGCGCATGGATGGCCGCGAATGAGCGCGGACGCTATGCGCTCGTCACCAACTTCCGCGACCCCGCCAACGTGTTGCCCGACGCGCCGACGCGCGGCGCGCTGGTCGAAGACTATCTGCGCGGCGAGGCTTCGCCCGCCGACTACGCCGCCGCGGTGCACGAGCGCGGCGGCCGGTACAACGGATTCAACCTGATCGTGGGCGATGCGGCCGTCTGCTGGTATGTCAGCAACCGCAATGGCGCGCCACGCCAGTTGACGCCCGGCATCTACGCCGTATCCAACCACCTGCTCGACACCCCGTGGCCCAAGCTGGCGCGCGTCAAGGCCGCCTTCCGGCGTGTACTGCGCGCCACGCCGCAACCCGATCTCGCGGCGTTGTACGACGCCTTGCGCGACGACACGCCGGCCGACGACGCCAGCCTGCCCGACACCGGCATCGGCCTGGCGCGCGAGCGGCTGCTGAGCAGCCCGTTCATCATCAGCCCCGATTACGGCACGCGCGGATCCACGGTGCTGGCGCTGCACGCCGGCGGGCGCGGCGAGCTGCACGAGCGCCGCTACGGCCCCGATGGCCAGCCGCAGGGCGACAGCGACCTGTTGTTCGCGTGGCGCGCCGCCCCGTGACGCGCCGGTCACACGCGCCGTAAACCGCCCGGAAACGGGACACTTGCGGAAACACCGGTTGCAACCTGTGGCGTGACGAACTCGCCGCCCGCAATATCATCTAAATGGTTACGCCCGGCGGGCCGGGCGCCCGCGAGCCCGGCCGCGGCTGGCGCCGGGCCTTTCCTATCGGAGAATGCCCATGAACCCACGCCATACTCCTTCGCGCCTGGCCGCCGCGCTGGCGGCCGGGTGCCTGGCACTGGCCGCCGGATCGGCCGGCGCGCAAACCGCCGGCGTCCTGCCGCCGGTGCAGCAGCAAGGCCAGGTGCAATATCTGACCGGGGGATTCGGTTATGACGAGTCCGAGGCCATCAAGGCCGCCAGCAGCCAGTATCCGCTGGCACTGACATTCGCGTCGTCGCAAGGCGGCGCCTACCTGGCCGACGTGCGGGTCAAGATCACCGACGCGCAAGGCGCCACGGTGCTCGATACCACTGCCAACGGCCCCTATCTGCTGGTGAAGCTGCCGGCCGGGCGCTACCACGTATCGGCCAGCTTCAAGGACGATGAAAAAACCCGGCAGATCTCCGTGCCGCAGAGCGGCACGGCGCGGGCCACATTCACCTGGAATGCCTGACCCGGCAGGCCGGGACGCAAAGCGTCGGCCGGCGCCCGGCGCCCCACGCGGCGCACCGCAGGTCGCTATGCGCCGCGTGCGGACTGGCGCGCTGCCGGCTTGAGGCTGTCGGCCCATTCGCGCGCCAGGTCGCGATGCGCGCGCCAGTTAGCCAACGCGGTCACCAGCATCGCAATGCAGGCGCCTGCGGCGGCCAGGGCCATGTCTTTCTGGGCGTCCCAGATATCGCCCTGGGTACCCAGATAGGCTGTTCCCAGGTCGCCGCCGAACATCACGGCGGCGCCCCATTCGACCAGTTCATAAAGCGCCGAGGTAGACAGCGCCACGTCCAGCGGCAGCAGGTACCCCCAGAAGCCCCGCACCTCGACCACGCGCAGGAAGATTTCGCGGATGGGATAGGCAAACAGCAGGCCATACGAAAAGTGCACCAGGCGGTCGAAATGGTTGCGCTGCCAGCCAAGCGCCTCGTTCAGGCTGTGCCCGGTCAGGGCGCGCCACCAGTCGTCGTAGGGCACCAGCGAATAGGTGTAGTGCGAGCCGACGGCATGCAGGCACATGAACAGGAAGATCAAGGTGTACGACACGCGCGAAAACGCGAACCAGCGCCGCGTGAACACCAGCGCCGCCCCAAACAGCAGCACCAGCGCGTTTTCCAGCAGCCATGCCGGACGGTCATGCGGATCAATGGCCAGTATCAGCCACCATATCGCGTACAGCGTGGCCAGCAGGCAAAGATAGGCGTGGCGAGGGGGCGCTTTCATGTGTGGGTGTCGTGATTGGGCAAATGGGGCCGCGCTTCAGTCATCGCTGATCTTGCCCCGCAGGCGCTTGATCTCGCCGCGCAGCACTTTGCGCTGCACCCGGCGGCGCTGCGAGGCGCGCGTGGGCCGGGTGGGATGGCGCGGCTTGGCCGGCCGGGCGGCCAGCCGCACCATATCGGCCAGCCGCTCGAGCGCCTCGGCGCGGTTCTTTTCCTGGCTGCGGGAGCTCTGCGCCTTGATCACGATGACGCCTTCGCCGGACACCCGGCGGTCGGGCAGCGCGCACAGCGCTTCCTTGATGTGCGCCGGCAGGCCGGATGCGCGCACATCGAAGCGCAGATGGACGGCGCTGGATACCTTGTTGACGTTCTGGCCGCCGGCGCCCTGCGCGCGGATCATGCCGAACTCGATATCGCGTTCGTCCAGGTACAGGTCATCTTGAACGTGGTACATGGCAGGCCGTCAGTCTACGCCAGCCAGCCCGCCGCCGCGACTGGCGCCGTGCCGCTAAAATGGCGGTTTGGACAGGGCCGGCCATGTGCCGCCTGCATGGCATGACATACTCCACCAAAGAAATCTTCAAGACACTGCAGGGCGAAGGCGCCCAGGCAGGCCGCGCCGCAGTATTCTGCCGCTTTGCCGGCTGCAACCTGTGGTCGGGGCGCGAATCCGACCGTGCGGCGGCGGCCTGCACGTTCTGCGACACCGACTTCGTGGGCACCGACGGCCCGGGCGGCGGCAAGTTCGCCAGCGCGGCCCTGCTGGCCGACGCAATCGCCGCGGCATGGGGGCCGGATACGCGCGACCGCTACGTGGTGTTCACGGGCGGCGAACCCCTGCTGCAGCTCGACGCCCCCTTGCTGCACGAAGTGCACGCCCGCGGCTTTACCGTGGCCATTGAAACCAACGGCACGCTGCCCGCGCCCGACGGCGTCGACTGGATCTGTGTCAGCCCCAAGGGCAGCGCGGAAGTGGTGATCGAACGCGGGCACGAGCTCAAGCTGGTCTATCCGCAACCCGACGCGCGGCCCGAAGCGTTTGCGCACCTGGACTTCCAGCATTTTTTCCTGCAGCCCATGGATGGCCCCCGGCGCGCGGCCCACACCGAGCAGGCGGTGCAGTATTGCCTGCAGCACCCTCAATGGCGGCTCAGCCTGCAAACCCACAAATACATAGGCATTCCATGAACTGTTCACGTGCCTGGCGGAGCCACGCATGATCTCGGTGACCCGCAAACTCGAATTCGACGCCGGCCACCGCATTCCCGACCATCGCAGCCAGTGCCGAAACCTGCACGGGCATCGCTATGTTCTTGAAATCACGTTGCAGGGCGACGTGGTCGATGCGCCCGGCCAGTCCGACAACGGCATGCTGATGGATTTCTCGGAAATCAAGGCCATCGCCAAGCGTCATATCGTCGACCCCTGGGACCACGCGTTCCTGGTCTATCGCGGCGACACGGCGGTGCGCGAGTTTCTCGACAGCCTGCCCGGCCACAAGACCGTGGTGCTCGACTGCATACCCACGGCCGAAAACCTGGCGCAGGTGGTTTTCGCCACCCTGGCGCCGCACTATCACAGCCACTATGGCGCGCAACTGCGCCTGGCGCGCGTACGCCTGTACGAGACCCCCAACTGCTGGGCCGACTGCACGGGCTAGCGGCCAGGCGACCTGCTCGCTATAGGCCCTGCTGGCGGGTCGCCATCAGGTAGTTCTCGGCGGCGCCGTCGTTGACGCTGGCCCACAGCAGCTGGTCATTGCGGAAGGCTCGCCACGAAGCCAGCACTTTCGCAAAGGCAGGATTCTTGCCGGCGTATTCCTCCAGCACCTCGCGCGTGGCGCGCTGCATGGCGTGCATGACCTCGGGCGGCCACGACTTCAGCTTGACGCCCTGCCCCACCAGGCGCTTGAGCGCCCCGATATTGTTGGCGTCGTATTTGGCGAGGAGGTCATCGGCCGCGAGTGCGCTGGCCGCACGCAGGGCCTCCTGGTAGCGGGGCGGGAGCCTGGCCCAGCTGTCGCGGTTGACGGTGACGCACAGATTGGCGCCCAGCTCCATGACGCCGGGGCCGTAGTAATACTGGGCCACCTTGGCAAAGCCCAGCTTCTCGTCATCGTAGGGGCCCACGAATTCCACGGCATCGAGCGCGCCTTTCTCCAGGGCGGGGTAGATATCGCTGCCGGCCACCTGCTGTGGAATGGCGCCCAGCTTCTGGTACACCATGCTGAGCAGCCCGGGCGTACGGATTCGCAAGCCCTTGAAATCGGCGGGAGTGTTGATTTCCTTGCGGAACCAGCCGCCCATCTGCGCGCCCGTGTTGCCGCACGGAATCGCCAGGGCGTTGAAGCCGGCATACAGCTCATCGATCAACTGCGCGCCGCCGCCATACAGCAGCCACGCATTGTGCTGACGCGGGGTCAACCCGAACGGCACGCCCGTGTCGAACACCAGCGCAGGCTCTTTGCCCACGTAATAAAAACCCGCCGTGTGGCCGCATTCGGTGGTGCCATTCTGCACCGCATCCAGCACCTGCAGCGGCGGCACCAGTTCTCCCGCCGAAAACGGCCGGATGCTGAACTTGCCATCGGTCAGCGCAGCCACGCGCGCGCACAGGAACTCCGCCGCTCCCCACACGGTATCGAGCGATCGCGGAAAGCTGCTGGGCATGCGCCACTGGATCACGGGCGCATCCTGCGCCACTGCCGGCGCAGCCAGCGCGGCGCCACCGGCGCCGGCGAGAGTCAGAAAACGACGTCGTTGCATGGCACGGATTCCTTAATCGATGCAATCGGGCGCCTCGCGCAGGGCGCGGCGGGCGAAATAGGCGAACGTCAGGCCCAGGATCTTGGGCTTGACCAGGAAATCATGGGCCTCGCGAGCGCGTTCGGCGGGCACCGGCTTGACCGGCCCTATTGCGCGGGCCCGCAATTGCAACGCCGCCACTTGCTCCAGCCACAAGGCCATCACCGTGGCCTCTTCGATTGACTTGCCGGCGGTCAGCATGCCGTGGTTGGCCAGCAGAATGGCGCGCTTGTCGCCCAACGCGGTCGAAATGATCTGGCCCTCGTCGTCACCGATGGGCAGGCCCGGCCATTCGGCCAGGTAGGCGCAATCATCGAAGAAAGGCGTGGCGTCCATGTGCGCTACCACCAGCGGCTCGCCCACCATCGACAGCGCAGACACCGCGGGTGGATGCGTATGCACAATGCACTGCACGTCGGGCCGGTGCCGGTAGATCCACGCGTGAAAGCGGTTGGCGGGGTTGGGCAGCGACTTGCCGTCCAGCGGGTTGATGTCTTCATCGATGAGGATCAACTCGCTGGCGCGGGCCTCGTCGGCGCCCAGGCCGAACGGCAAGGTCCAGATGGTGCCCGGCTGGTCGCCGCGCGCGGTGATCTGGCCGGCCAAGCCACCGTGCCAATGGCCTTGCGCGGCCAGCATGCGGCAGGCCAGCGCCATTTTCTGGGCGGAGGTCCAGTCGGCCTGCTGGGTCGCGCGTTCTTCGATCTCGCGATCGACACGGCGGCGCAGCGCGTCCTTGTCTTGGGAAGCGTAATCAGACATCAATCATCATCCTGGTAAATGCCGGCTGGCGCGAAGGCCTGCCTGATGTAGTTTTTGTGGTTGCCTTTTAGGCAACTTGTTGTCTAACGTACAAACAATTGCCTGATTCCTCAACAAGGGGAAACCCGCAGGGCGCCCCTGCCACACAATCACAAAAGTGGCATCATGCAGCCTTCGCCGTCCTGACTGCCCTTCATCCATGCCGCCGAAACGCCGCACACTCGCCGCCGCCACCGCCCCCGATGCCCAGCAGGTGGGATTGCGGATACGGGCGATGCGCCGCCAGCGCAAGTTGACACTGGCGGGGTTGTCCGAACTGACCCAGCTCGACAAAGGCTTCCTGTCGCGCCTGGAGCGCGGCGAGAAATTCGCGTCGGTGGGGTCGTTGCACACCGTGGCGGTGGTCCTGGGTACGTCGCTGTCGGCGCTGCTGGGCGAAACCGATCCGCAGGATGAAATCCACGTCGTGCGCGCCGACGAACGGCACAGGGTGGCGACGGCGCCCGGCGATCCGGGCGAGCACGCCTACGAAGCCATTACGATGGGCGCGCCCAACAGCGGTCTGTCGGTAATGGTGGTGCAGGTAGGCACGCATGGCCAACAGAGCGTGGCGCGCCACAACGGAGACGAACTGATCTTCGTGCTGGAAGGCCGGGTGCGGGTGCATTTCGGCGAACATACCGTCGTGCTCGAACGCGACGACAGCGTGCGCTTTCCGGGATACCTGCCCCACAGCCTGAGCGCCGAGGGCCGCAAGACCGCCCGTGCGCTGGTCATCATCGCCAGCGGCCAGGCCTGAAGCCGCGGCGGCCGGAAGGCGGGAACAAGCTAATGCAGGGTCGTGCCCTGGGGCGGTGTCTGGGACAGACCCAGGGCCGCTTCCCAGCTGCGCAGCGGCACACAGGTTTGCAGGCGTTCAATGGCCCGTTGCACCAGGGCCGGATGCAACGAGTGGCCGACGCGGCTGGCAACGTCTATCGTGGCATCGCCATGCAGCGCCTGCAGCCGCGCCTGCGCGGCCTGCGTATGCCCCACGGCCATCACCGGATCATCGGCGCCATGCAGCAGGTGGATGGTGGTGTATTGCGGCGCTGCCTTGGGCAGCTGGGCATACCGGCCGGAAAACGCCAACACGCGCCCGGCCAACCCATCGTGGGCCTGCACGGCTTCGAGCGCCATGATCGCGCCTTGTGAAAACCCCGCCAGTGCGGTGTCGGATTGCAGCAGGCCGAACCGCGCCTGCGCCCCGCGAACGTAATCGACCAGGGCCGGCATGGCACGGGCCACGCGTTCGGGGCGGTTGTCGTCGGTGACGCCGCTGACCGAGAACCACTGCCGGCCGGCAGCGGCGCCGTCATAGGGTTCGAAGCCGGCCGGGACCAGGATCGCGGCCTGCGGGAACGCCCCGCGCAGGGCCTGCGCCAGCGGCTGCATGTCCTGGGGCGTGCCCCCCACGCCGTGCAGCAGGATGAACAACTGCCTGATATCGGCGGCAGGCAGGGATTCGTAGGCGTCGGCGTGGGACATGAGAGGAACGGGGCGCGGCTGTGGATGTGGCGTTGGATCATTGTAGACCTGGGGGCACGACGGTGATGCGGCGCGAATAGGCCAGCCCACTTCCTCGGACAAATACTGTATATTTGTACAGTAAATACGTTTTTGCCATGCAGCCCGAACACATCCACCCCGCCCTGTGGCGCGCCACGCAATTGGCGCGCAGCGCCGCCCGCGGCGTGCCCACCGGCCATGCCGCACTGTCTGCGCAGTTGCCCGCGGGCGGGTGGCCGCAGGGCGCGCTGGTCGAACTGCTGGCCCCCCATCCCGGCATTGGCGAAATCCGCCTGTTGCAGCCGGCGCTGGCCCAACTCGACCGCCGCCATGTCATCGCGCTGGTGCAGCCTCCTCATGTCCCGCATCTGGCCTGCTGGCAAGGCTGGCGGCTGGATCCCCGGCAACTGCTCTGGGTGGCGCCCGAACGTCCTGCCGACGCCCTGTGGGCTGCCGAGCAAATCCTGAAACACGGCACTTGCGGGGCCTTGATGTGCTGGCTGCCCCGGGCGCGGCCCGAGGCATTGCGCCGGCTGCACCTGGCGGCCCAGGGCCACGACACGCTGTGCTTCATCCTGCGTCCGGCTACGGCGGCCCAGCAGGCTTCGCCTGCGCCGCTGCGCCTGGCCCTGGCCCCCGCCCCCGGCGGGCTGTCGGTTCATATCCTGAAGCGGCGCGGGCCGGCCTGCGCCGAACCCCTGCATATCGTTTTCGAGCCCGCTTCGGCGCCGGCTTACGCCCCCACTCGCCATGCCCCTCTGGATCGCCGTCTTCCTGCGCTGCCTGCCGCTGGACGCCGCACGCCCTCAGTGGTCTCCTGATGCGGCGTTTGCGGTGCTGGACCACGAACGCATCGCCGCCCTGACGCCGGCAGCGGCCGCCGCCGGGTTGCGGGCCGGCATGCGCCGCGCGGGCGCGGCCGCCATGGCGCCCGATATTCCGCTGCTGGATCGCGATGCGCCTGCCGAAAACACGCTGCTGCACGAAGCCTCGCTGGCCCTGCTGCAGTACACGCCCGACATCGCCCTGGCCGGCCCGGATACCGTGTTGCTGCAAGTGGGCGCCAGCCTGACGTATTTCGGCGGGCCGCGCGCCCTGCACCGGCGCGTGGCCGCCACCTTGCGCGCCATGAGCCTGCATGCCCGGCTGGGCATGGCCCCTACCGCCCAGGGCGCCTGGCTGCTGGCACACCACGCGGCGGCCCGCACACCGCGCCGGGCATTGCAGGCGGCAACCCTGGCGCGGCGCCTCGATGCCCTGCCCTGCGCCCTGCTGCCGGGCGCCAGGCCCCGCCTGGAATGGCTGGGCGACCTGGGCTGCCATACGCTGGGCGCCTTGCGCCGCCTGCCCCGCGCCGGTCTGCAGCGGCGCTGCGGTACCACGCTCACCCAAGAGCTCGATGCCGCCTACGGCACGCAACCCGAATGCCACGCCTGGATCCAGCCGCCCGCGCGCTTCCGGCAACGGCTGGAACTGCCCGATTATCTCCAGCACGCCGACGCCCTGCTGGCCTGGACGCGCCGCCTGCTCGAACCCCTGTGCGGCTGGCTGGCTGCACGGCGGCGCGCCGTGCAGCACCTGAACCTGATCCTCGAACACGAACGCGGCCGGCACGCCCGGGCCCCTACCGAATTGCCCCTGAGCCTGGCCCAGCCGGCATGGCAACAGTCGCACCTGCTGGATCTGCTGCGCGAAAAACTCGACCGCCTGCAACTCCAGGCCCCGGTCATCGCCCTGGTGCTCAGCGTGACCGACACCGTGGAACAGCCCGCCGCCAGCGCCTGCCTGTTTCCCGAACCCGGCGGCACTCCCGCCGAACATGCCCGGCTGATCGACCTGCTCAGCGCCCGGCTGGGCCGCCATCGGGTATTGCATGCCCAGCCCGTGGCCGATCATCGCCCTGAAGTCGCCAACGGCTGGCAAGCCGCGCAAGACGGCCCGGCCGGCATGGCCGCCCATCCCGGGCCGCTGGACCGGCCCTTCTGGCTGCTTGATCCGCCCCTGCAACTGACAGAAGCGGGACATCGTCCCGTTTATGCCGGACAGGCCTTGCGACTGGTGCGCGGCCCCGAGCGCATCGAAAGCGGCTGGTGGGACGCGCCCCTGACGGTGCGCGACTACTTCGTGGCCGAAGATGCCGCCACAGTGCGCTACTGGATCTACCGCGAGCGCGATACCGAGCACGCGCGCTGGTTTCTGCACGGACGCTACGCATGATGCAGTCTGCCTTGCCCGGCCTGCTGCCGGCCTATGCCGAATTGCAGTGCCTGTCGAATTTTTCTTTCCTGCAAGGCGCCTCGCATCCCGGCGAGCTGGTGGAACAGGCCGCGCAGCTGGGCTACGCCGCGCTGGCCATCACCGACGAGTGCTCGCTGGCGGGCGTGGTGCGGGCGCACGTGGCGGCCAAGGCATGCAACCTGTCGCTCATCATCGGCAGCACCCTGGTCTTGCAGCAAGGCCCCGATACGCCGCCATTGACGCTGGTACTGCTGGCGCAGAACCGTGAAGGCTACGGCAACCTGTCCGAACTGATCACCTGGGCGCGCTCGCGCGCGCCCAAGGGCGAATACCGCCTGTATGCCGATGACATCGCCGCACCCGCGCCCGCCCACGCACACCTGCGCGGCATGCCCGATTGCCTGGCCATCCTGGCGCCGCCGGCCGGCATCGATGCCGACACCCTGGCCGCGCAGGCCTGCTGGGTGGCGCGGCATTTCGCCGGCCGCGCGTGGGTGGGCCTGACCCTGCTGCACCACGCCCGCGACGACCTGCATCGCGCGGCCGTGCAGCACGCCGCACAGGCCAGCGGGCTGCCGGTGGTGGCCGTGGGTTGCGTGCAGATGCACCTGCGCTCACGCAAGCCGCTGCACGATACCCTGGCAGCCATACGCACCCGGCGCAGCGTGGCGCAATGCGGCTACAGCCTGCAGGCCAACGCCGAACAGCACTTGCGCACCCGCCTGCGGCTCGCGTCGCTGTACCCGCCCGAAACCCTGGCCCAGACCCTGGCCATCGCGCAACGCTGCGCCTTTTCGCTTGATCAGCTGCGTTACGAATATCCCGATGAAATCGTGCCCCCCGGCGCCACGCCCGCAAGCTATCTGCGCCAGGAAGTCTATGCGGGCATGCGCCGCCGCTACCCGGGCGAGGTTCCCGCCACCGTGGTGGCGCTGGTCGAAAAAGAACTGGCCTTGATTTCCGAACTGAAGTACGAACCCTACTTCCTCACGGTGTACGACATCGTGCAATATGCGCGTCGCAACAACATCCTGTGCCAGGGGCGCGGCTCGGCCGCCAATTCGGCGGTGTGCTATTGCCTGGACATTACCGCGGTGCCGCCAGACAAAAGCCAGGCGCTGTTCGAACGCTTCATCAGCAAAGAACGCAACGAGCCGCCTGATATCGATGTGGACTTCGAACACCAGCGGCGCGAAGAAGTCATTCAATACATCTACACAAAATACGGGCGGCACCGCGCCGCGCTGACGGGCGTGGTGATTTCATACCGCCCGCGCAGCGTGCTGCGCGATACCGGCCGCGCGCTGGGCATCGACCCAGGCATCATCGACGCGGTGGCGCGCGCGCACCAATGGTGGGACGGCAAGCATGCCATGCTGAACACGCTGGGCAATTGCGGGCTGGATCCGGCATCGCGCGAGGCGCGGCATTGGGCCGCGCTGGCCGAGACGCTGATGGGCTTTCCCCGCCACCTGTCGCAGCACCCCGGTGGCTTTGTCATCGCGCGCGACAACCTGGCCCGCCTGGTGCCCATCGAAAACGCCGCCATGCCCGACCGCAGCGTCGTGCAATGGGACAAGGACGACCTCGACGCCCTGGGCCTGCTCAAGGTCGACATCCTGGCGCTGGGCATGCTGTCTGTCCTGCATCGCGCCCTGGACCTGGCCGCCCGGCGGCGCGGCCAGCCCCTGGCGCTGCAGGATATTCCGCAAGACGACCCGGCCACCTACGACATGATCTGCGCCGCCGACACCGTGGGCGTTTTCCAGATCGAATCGCGTGCGCAAATGAGCATGCTGCCGCGCCTGCAGCCGCGCGAATACTACGACCTGGTGGTGCAGGTGGCCATCGTGCGGCCGGGGCCGATACAGGGCGGCATGGTGCATCCGTACTTGCGCCGGCGCCAGAAGCAGGAACGCGTGACCTATCCCAGCAAGGCCGTGGAAACCGTGCTGTCGCGCACGCTGGGCGTACCGATCTTCCAGGAACAGGTCATGCAGATCGCCATGGTGGCGGCCGATTTCACTCCAGGCGAAGCCGACGAACTGCGGCGTTCGATGGCAGCCTGGAAACGCAAGGGCGGCATCGACCGCTTCAACAAGAAGCTGGTGCAGGGTTTGCTCAAGAACGGCTACAGCATGGCATTCGCCGAGGCCATCATCCGCCAGATCGAAGGGTTCGGCGAATATGGTTTCCCCGAAAGCCACGCGGCCAGTTTCGCCCTGCTGGCCTACGCGAGCTCCTGGCTCAAGTGTCACGAGCCGGAGGCGTTCCTGGCCGCCTTGCTCAATTCGCAGCCCATGGGGTTTTATGCGCCCGCGCAACTGGTGCAGGATGCCCGCCGGCACGGCGTCACCGTGCTGCCCGCAGACGTCTCATCCAGCGGCTGGGAAGCCGGCCTGGAAGGCCTGCCCGACGCGCCAGGCCGTCCGGCTGTGCGCCTGGGCCTGAACCAGGTGCAGGGGCTTGCGGAAGCCGCCGCACGGCGTATTGAGCAGGCGCGCGCGCAAGCGCCGTTTTCGGACACGCGCGACCTGGGCCGCCGCGCGGCGCTGACGCGGCGTGATCTGGATGCGCTGGCCGCGGCCGATGCGTTGAACAGCCTGGCCGGCCACCGCCGCCTGGCCAGTTGGGAAGCCAGCGCCAGCGTGGCCCATCGCGATTTGCTGCGCGATGCGGATAGCGCCGATACCGATGCGCCCGTGTTGCCCGACCCTACCGAGGGGCAATCGGTTTCGGCTGACTATCGCAGCCTGCGCCTGACGCTGCGCAGCCATCCGCTGGCGTTGCTGCGGTCTCGTCTGGGAGCGTTGCGATTCGAGCCCGCCGAGGTGCTCAATACCTATCCCGACCGGCGCCTGGCGCGGGCCTGCGGGCTGGTTACGGTGCGCCAGCGGCCTCAGACGGCCAAGGGAACGATTTTCGTGACGCTGGAAGACGAAACCGGGCCCGTCAATGTGGTGGTGCGCACGGAGCTTATCGAGCGCCAGCGCCGCGAATTGCTGGGGGCGACGCTGCTTGGGGTGTACGGAGTGTGGCAGAACGTCGGCGGCGTGCGGCACCTGATCGCACGGCGGCTGGTGGATTTATCGGGGTTGCTGGGAAATCTGCAGGCGCGGAGCCGGAATTTTCATTGATCCGGTCTTTGGGATTCTTTCCGGGCGCGGGAAATTTTCAGGGCGATGAAGTGGATGGTTGCCGGGGGGTGCGTTTTCTTGGGCCGTCCTGCCCGGTTTGCGCGGGCGGGCGGTGCACGTGCGTCGGGCTCGGGTGCATACAGGCACCCTCGGCCGGCTGCGCCGGCTGCCCCGCCGCCCAACGCACCGCCCGCCCGCGCAAACCGGACAGGACTATGCCTGGATTCAACGAAGCGTCAGCGTTCCCGTTGTATCGCCCCTTCGTGGCAACCCGTGGACGCGCACGGCAAGGCGACTCAAGAACTCAAAGCATCTACAGCAAGCCGCCCGCCTACGGCCGAAACGGCAGCGCATCGATAGGCAGTTCCAGCCCCGACATCTGCGCGGTCAGCAGCGCCGCGCTGCCGCACGCCAGCGTAAAGCCCAGTGCGCCATGGCCGATGTTCAGCCACAGATTGTCGGCCACCCGCGCGGCGCCGATTTGCGGCTTGCCGGTGGGCGTGGCCGGACGCAAGCCGGCCCACGCTTCGGCCTTGCTCAAGTCCAGGTTCGGGAAAATCTCGTGCACCTGCCGCTTGAGCAGGGCAATGCGCGCGGGATCGATATCGGCGTCGGCACTGCCTATGTCTACCATCGCGGCGATGCGCAGCACGCCACCGACGCGCGCATAGACGATGCGCCGCTCGTAATCGGTGACGCTGATGGCCAGCGCGGTGGTGTCGCCCGGTTCCAGCGGCACGGTCAGGCTATAGCCCTTCAGCGGATACAGCGGCAAGTCCTGGCCCAGCGGCTTGATGAGCGCGCGCGCGCCCATGCCGGCCGCCAGCACCACGGCGTCGGCGGCTATGTCGCCCGTTGCGGTTTCCACCGCCACGATCTTGCGGCCTTCGCGCCGCAACCGGTGCACGGGGCTGGCCATGCGGCATTCGGCATTGCCCAACGCCTGCAGGCGCTTGAACAGGCCTTCGGTGAACTGGCGGCAATCGCCTGCTTCTTCGCTCGGCGTATATACCGCCCCCGCCAGGCTTGCTCCCAGCCCGGCCAGGGCGGGTTCGAGTTCCAGTGTTTCTACCGCATCCAGGACGCGCTGCTCGGCGCCCAGCGAAGCCTGGTAGGCCACGAGCTTGCGGGCCTTTTCGAGCAGTTCAGGGCTGCGGTAGGCAATCAGCTTGCCGTTGCGCACGTGGCCGAAATCCAGATTTTCTTCGGCCAGCAACCGGTGCAGCACGTCACGGCTCAGGTACGACAGCGATTGCAGTTGCGCCGTGGAAACCTGCGCCACCGACGCGCGGCACGCCAGCGCGAAGCGCAGGCTCCACAGCCATTGGTGAGGGTCCAGGCGCGGCCGGAAGCGCAACGGCGAATCGGCCCGCAGCAGCCACGCCGGCACATTGGGCAACACGCCGGGGCCCGCCAGTGGCGCCACATAGCTGTAGCTGAGCTGCCCGCCGTTGGCATAGCTGGACACCGTCGCCGGATTGGCGCGGCTGTCGACCAGGACAACCTCGTGACCCTGCCGGGCAAGAAAATAGGCCGAGGTGACTCCCACCACCCCGGCGCCGATTACGCAGATTTTCATGGCAAACCTTGAACAATCATTCCAAGGTCATTGTGGGACGCGGGGGCGCGTGGCACAAATGCCAATGCGGCGGGCACCCATAACCTAAGGTTTGCTCCGCGAAAAACGCGGGAAATTCCGCCATGGCAGGCCGTTCAGGCCGCCCGGTACAACTGCACAATGGCCTCGCCGGTGGGCGCGCGCACCAGATCTGCCAGGGTGTGCCGGTTCAGCGTGTCGAAAAAGACCTGCAGGCCGTCGGCCAACAGGCCCGACAAGCGGCACATGCCATTGAGCGCGCAAGGGGGCTGCGCGCAGTTGATGAGCTGGCCCTGGCGCTCGAGTGTGTGCACCAGGTCGCCCAGGCGGTACGCCGTGGGCGGGTGGGCCAGCCGCAAGCCGCCGCCCTTGCCCCGCGTGGTGGCCACCCAGCCCTGCTGGCCCAGGAAGTGCACCACCTTGACCATATGATTGCGCGATACCGCGAAACGCTCGGCGATCTCGGGAATCGTCACGGGCGTCTCGCGCGCCCCCGCCTGCGTCAGGTACATCAGTACGCGCAGGCCGAAGTCGGTGTATCGGGTCAGTTGCATGGGGCCAGACTATACCGCTATGCGCCCGGCCCGCCCGTGCCGAATACTTCGGCATGGATGCGCTGGGGCGGCACGCCCAGTTCAGACAGCGCGCGGCGCTGTTCGTCCATGAACGGCAGCGGCCCGCACAAGTAGTAATCGGCGTCCGGCAGCACCGCCACATCGCGTATGGCGTGCAGATCGACCCGGCCGGAATAGTCGTAATCGATGCCGGGCTGGTCTTCGGCGCCCACCGTTTCGTAGTAAACGATCTTGCGCACGTTGGGCCGCTCTTGCGCCACGGCGTTGACGTGCTGTTTCATGGCATGCACCGAGCGGTCGCGGCAAGCATGCACGAAACGGATCTGGCGGCCGTCGTCGCGCGCCACCAGGTGGTTCAGCATCGACACCATGGGAGTCAGCCCCACGCCGCCGCTGAGCAGCACCACGGGCGCGGCGCGCTGGTCGTCGAGCGTGAAATCGCCCTGCGGCGGCGCCAGGTCGAGCACATCGCCTTCGTTGATGTGGTTATGCAAAACGTTCGATACGCTGCCGGCGGGCGCCCCGCCCCGGCCGCCTTCGCGCTTGACGGAGATGCGCAGGCGGCCCTGGCCCGGCGCGTCGGACAGGCTGTATTGGCGCGGCTGCATCAACCCCAGTTCGGGCACATAGACCCGTAGCGAGATGTACTGGCCCGGCAGGTATCCGGGCACCGGGCCGCCGTCGGCGGGCGCCAGGTAAAACGAGGTGATCTCGGCACTTTCGGGCACCTTGCGTTCCACCCGGAAGGCGCGCCAGCCCGTCCAGCCGCCCTCTTTGCTGGCCGACTGCGCATACAGGCGCGCTTCTTCGGCGATCAGCAGGTCGGCCAATTGGCCGTAGGCGGCCGCCCAGGCGGCGACGAGTTCGTCCGTGGCGGCCTCGCCCAGCACTTCGCGGATGGACGCCAGCAAGTGCTTGCCCACAATGGCGTAGTGCTCGGGGCGTATGCCCAGGCTGACATGCTTGTGCACGATGCGCGTGATGACCGGCGCCAGCACCGACGGATCGTCAATGTGTTCCGCGTAGGCAGCCACGGCCGCCGCCAACGCCTGCTGCTGCTGCCCGCCTTCCTGGTGGCCCTGGTTGAAAACCTGCTTCAGTTCCGGGTTGTGCTGGAACATGCGCGCATAGAAATGGCAGGTAAGCGCCTCGCCATGGGTTTTCAGAACAGGCGCCGTGGACTTCACCAGCGTGCGGACTTCCTGGCTCAACATGTGTACTGCTCCTTTCACGATAAAACTTGAACATGTATTTATTCTACATGTTTAAGCGACCGCTCGCCGTGCCCGTTTGCGCAGCGCCCGCGCGCCCGGTTAAAACATGGGTTCAGCCGTATCCCATTAAAGGTATTTTCATGAGCAGCAACTCGCTCAAGACCCGCTTGTCCGATGCCATCAAAGACGCCATGCGCGCGCGCGACTCGCAGCGCCTTGCTACCCTGAGGTTCCTGTCCGCCGCCATCAAGCAGAAAGAAGTCGACGACCGCCACGAACTGAGCGATGCCGACATCACGGCCGTCATCGAAAAACAGGTCAAGCAGCGACGCGAATCCATCACGGCATACGAAAAAGCCGGCCGCCTGGAAACCGCCGCCCAGGAAACCGCCGAACTCGATGTGCTGCGCGAATTCCTGCCGCAGGCCGCCACCCCGGAAGAAATCGACGCGGCCATCAGCGCCGCGCTGGCAGCGGTGGCCGCGCAAGGCGTCAGCGGCGGCCCGGCCATGGGCAAGGTCATGGCCATCCTGAAACCCGCCCTTGCCGGCCGCGCCGACATGACGCTGGTATCTCAGCAGGTCAAGCAGCGCCTGGTGTAGTAGCGGGCGCAGGCGCCTCGTGGCCGAACAGGTCCAGCCGGGCCTGGCGGCCCGGCACGGCGCCCTCGTCGAAATTGCTCATCCCCACGCCGGCCAGCCTGTAGCGCGTGGCGGGCGGCAGATCCACCCGCGTGCACAACTGGCGCGCCGCCTCGGCCAGCATGGCCGCCGATTCCACGGGCCGCGCCAGCGTCAGCGTGCGCGTCAGGATGCGGAAGCGGTCTGTCTTGAGCTTGAGCACCACGGTGCGTCCGATAGCCCCCTTGCGCGTGCCCTGCTCCCATACCTTGGCCGCCAGGCGCGCAAGCGTTTCGTCCAGCGCGTCCAGCCGCAAATCGGTGGCAAAGGTGGTTTCCGCCGAAATCTGCTGCAACGGCGCATCCGGCTGCACCGGGCGCGTGTCCACGCCGCGCGACAGCTCGTGCAGCCGCAACCCATAGCGGCCGAAATGATGCTCCAGCTCTGCCGCGCTGAAACGCGCCAGGTCGCCCACCGTCTGCACGCCCAGCGCCGCCAGGCGCGACTGCATCACCTTGCCCACCCCGGGCACCTTGCGCACCGGCAAGGGCTGCAGAAACGCAAGCACCTGCGAGGGCTTGATGACGAACAGGCCATCGGGCTTGTTCCAATCGGACGCGATCTTGGCCAGGAACTTGTTGGGCGCCACCCCGGCCGAAGCGGTCAACTGCGTGGCCTGCCGGATTTCATGCCGGATCGCGCGCGCGACATCGGTGGCCGACGCCAGGCCCTGCTTGTTGGCGGTGACGTCCAGATACGCCTCGTCGAGCGACAATGGCTCGACCAGGTCGGTATGGCGCATGAAAATCTGCCGCACCTGGCGCGACACGTCGCGGTATCGGTTGAAATCGGGCGGCACATAAAGCGCCTGCGGGCACAGGCGCTGCGCGCGGGCCACCGACATCGCCGAATGCACGCCGTAGCGGCGCGCCTCGTAAGAAGCCGCACAGACCACCGAGCGCGGCCCTTCCCAGGCCACCACTACCGGCAGCCCGCGCAGCGACGGGTTATCGCGCTGTTCGACAGACGCGTAGAACGCGTCCATGTCGATGTGTACGATCTTGCGCATGGGCGAAGGCATGACAGGCAACTTGCAGTACGAAGGCCGCGGGCGCACCGGCGCAACGGCGAAAATCGGCATATTATGACGCGCTGTCAAGCACTACCTGGAAGCTGCCGTACCCATGACCACGCCCGCGACGACCGACTATTTTGGCCTGACCATCCCGCTGATGAGCCTGCTGGGCCTGGTGCCCGAGCGCGTGGGGCCCGACCAGGCCCGCACCGTCCTGCCCTGGCGCGCCGACCTGACCAACAGCCGGGGCGACATCCATGGCGGCACCATGATGGCGGTGCTGGACTTCACGCTGAGCGCTGCGGCGCGGGGCGGCGAGCCCGGCCTGGGCATGGCCACGATAGACATGACCACCAGTTTCATGGCGCCCGGCACCACCGATCTTGTCATTGAAGCGCGTTGCCTGCGGCGCGGCGCGTCGATCGCCTTTTGCGAGGGCGAAGTGCGCGGCGCCGACGGCGAACTGGTGGCCAAGGCCTCGGCCACTTTCAAGATCATCAGGCGCCGTCCGGGCGGCGATTGAACGGCGCGCCGCAGGCGCCTAGCGCGGCTGCGGCAGGGGCGCGTTGTCCTGGGGACGCGGATCGCCCGGCATGTACGCCACACAAGACGGCAATCCGTAGATGATGGCTTCGCGCATGGCGCGCACGGCGTCCTCGTTCCAGATGCCGCGGCCCCACATGGCAATGTCCACCTTCGACTGGCGCTCGCCGGTGGCGGCGATCTGCACGCGGGTCACGTCATCGCCGGTGAAAGGCGCCTCGACGCGCACCAGTGCGGTTCGCGCGGTGTCATCGATCTGGCCGTGCACGGTGTACGCCCCGGTGCCCTGCAGGCAGCGCCGGGCCTGCGCCGTCGCGGCCTGGTACGCATCGCGATAACTGGATTGCACGGAAAGGCTGTCATGCAGCCCGCCGCCGCTGGAAAGACCGGTGGAGCAGCCCGCCAGCCCCAGCGCGGCCACGGCCGCCGCCATTGCAACTCTGATCATGTCGACTCCCTGAAGTGGCTGCGATTATCCCGCAATCCGCGCGCCGCCGGCCAGCGGGCCGCCCGCGGCGGGTTCGACCACGCCGCGGCGCCTGTGGCATGATCGACAGATCGCGCCGGCCATCCGGCCCAGGAGACCGCCTTGCCCCATGCCTTGCCCCCGGCTGCCCAGCCGCCCCGCCAGTACCCCCTGAAAGACTTCTTTCGCAACCCGGACCGCGGCTACTTCCGCCTGGCCGACGACGGCCGGATGCTGGGGTTCATGCAACCCGTCGCGGTGGACGGGCACCCTGCCCGCATGAACATCTTCGTCCAGCCGCTGCAGGACGGCCGCCCCACCGGCGAGCCGCGTCGCCTGACTGGCGAAACGGCGCGCGACGTCAGCGACTTCTTCTGGAAGGGCAACGACACGGTGCTGTACCAGAAAGATTTCGGCGGCGACGAGAACTTCCACGTGCTGGCCGTCGATGCGCAAACCGGCTCGGTACGCGACCTGACGCCGTATGAGGGCGTGCGGGCGGGCATCGAAGACGACCTGCCCGACGACCCTCGCCACGTGCTCATCAGTCACAACCAGCGCGATCCGCAGGTGTTTGACGTCTACCGGGTCGACGTGCAGACGGGGGCTGCGGTGCTGGTGGCGCAGAACCCGGGCAACGTGGTGGGCTGGCAAACCGACCACGCCGGCAGGGTGCGCGCCGCGCTTGCCAGCGATGGCCTGGACACGACGCTACTGTATCGCGACGATGAAGCCGAGCCGCTGCGCCCGCTGATCACGACCGATTACCGCACCAGCGTCACGCCGCTGTTTTTCACCTTCGACGACCGGGGCTTTTATGCCTTGAGCAACCGCGGGCGGGACAAGCTTGCCCTGGTCATCATAGACCCTGCGCGTCCCGACCAGGAAGAACTGGTATACGCCACGGACGAAGTCGACCTGGACGCGGCCATGTACTCGCGCAAGCGCCGCGTGCTGACCCTGGCCGCCTACCAGACCGACAAACCGCGCCGCCACTACTTCGACGACCAGACCCAGTCGCTGTACCGACAGCTCGAAAGCCTGCTGCCCGGCTACGACGTCGCCCTGCAAGGCTGGAACCGCGACGAAGACACCTATATCGTCGCGGCCTATAACGACCGCACACCGGGTTCACGCTACCTGTTCCGCGCAGGCACGGACGCGCTGCACAGGCTCGCCGAGATCAACCCCGCCATACCCGAGGCCGACATGTCGCCGGTGCGGCCCGTGCGTTACACCAGCCGCGACGGCCTGGAAATACACGGCTACCTGACCCTGCCCGCCGGCCGCCCGGCGCGCGGCCTGCCCTGCATTGTCAACCCGCACGGCGGCCCCTGGGCGCGCGACGGATGGGGCTACAACCCCGAAGTACAATTCCTTGCCAATCGCGGCTTCTGCGTGCTGCAGATCAACTTCCGCGGCTCTACCGGCTATGGCCGCCGCTTCTGGGAAGCCGGCTTCGGGCAATGGGGCCTGGCCATGCAGGACGACATCACCGACGGCGTGCACTGGCTCATCGGGCAAGGCATTGCCGATCCGGCGCGCATCGGCATCTATGGCGGCAGCTACGGCGGGTATGCGGCGCTGGCCGGCGTGGCGTTCACGCCCGAGGTGTACGCCGCGGCGGTCGACTATGTCGGCGTGTCCAATCTGTTCACCTTCATGAACACCATTCCGCCGTACTGGAAACCGCTGCTGGCCAAGATGTACGACATGGTGGGCCATCCCGAGCGCGATCGCGAACGCCTGGCGGCCACGTCTCCCGCGTTGCACGTCGAGCGCATCCGCGCGCCGCTGCTGATCGCCCAGGGGGCCCAGGACCCGCGCGTCAACAAGGCCGAAAGCGACCAGGTGGTCCAGGCATTGCGGTCGCGCGGCGTCGAGGTCCAGTATCTGGTCAAAGACAACGAAGGGCACGGATTTCACAATGACGAAAACAAGTTCGAGTTCTACGCCGCCATGGAGGCGTTTTTTGTAGAACACCTGCAACCATAATGCACAACCTGGGCGGCGCGGCCGGCATGGCCACGCCGCTCTGCCATCTTTAGTTACGAAACCTAATGGGCCCTTGATGGGTCTATCCGGTTCTGGCCTAGAATCGGCAGCAATGAATACCCCTGAAAATCGTCCTTCCTCCCCCCGCCGGGGCTTGAAAAAGTTCACGCATCGACGCTTCCTGGCCAAGGCCGCCGTGGCTGTCGCCGGGCTGGGGCTATGCGGCGCGCTGCTGCTGGGCCTGGCTATCGGGCTTACCTGGCCCAACCTGCCCGCGCTGCATGCCATGACCGACTACCGGCCCAGCGTGCCGCTGCGCATCTACACGGCCGACGGCGTGCTCATCGGCGAATTCGGCGAAGAACACCGCAACGTGGTGCGCTTCGAAGAAATCCCGCTCGTCATGAAGCAGGCCATCCTGGCCGCCGAAGACGACGACTTCTACGAGCACCGCGGCATCGACTGGATGGGCATGCTGCGCGCGGGCCTGGCCAACGTGGTCAGCATGTCCAAGTCGCAGGGCGCCAGCACCATCACCATGCAGGTGGCGCGCAACTTCTACCTGTCGTCCGAAAAAACCTACCTGCGCAAGTTCTACGAACTGCTGCTGACCTTCAAGATCGAATCCGAGCTCACCAAGGACCAGATCCTTGAGCTCTATATGAACCAGATCTACCTGGGCCACCGGGCGTATGGGTTTGCCGCGGCCTCGCGCACCTATTTCGGCAAGCCGCTGTCCGAGGTCACCGCCGCCGAGGCCGCGCTGCTGGCGGGCGTTCCCAAGGCGCCGTCGCGCTCGAACCCCATCACCAACCTCGAACGCGCCAAGATCCGCCAGCACTACGTGCTGGGCCGCATGCAGGCGCTGGGATACCTGACGCCCGAACAGACGCAGGCCGCGCTTGCGCAACCGCTGCTGATACGCGGCAGCGAGGGCGCGCAGGCCAACGGCTTCACGGTGCATGGCGAGTACCCGGCCGAACTGGTGCGCCAGATCATGTATGGCATGTTCCAGGATGAAACCTACACGCTGGGCCTGGATGTCTACACCACCATCGACTCGAAAGCCCAGCAGGCTGCCTACGAAGCGGTGCGTGCCGGCGTGCTGGACTACACCCGGCGCGCGCCCTACCCGGGCCCCGAAGACCAGATCGACCTGCCCGACGGCATCGAACAAGACCGCCAGGCATTCGAAGAAATCCTCGACAGCGTACAGGAAGACACCCCCGACAGCGGCGACCTGCTGGCCGGCGTGGTGCTGTCGGCCAGCCCCACTGAAGTCACCGTCGCGCGCAGCGCCACCGAGATCGTCACGATTTCCGACAAGAAAGCCCTGGCGGTCGTTGCCCGGGCGCTCAACCCCAAGGCCGACGCCGACCGGCAGATCCGCCGCGGCTCCGTCGTCTATGTCCGCCGTCAGGGCGACACTTGGGAAATCATCAACATGCCGGCCCTGCAGGCCGCGCTGGTGTCGATGTCGCCGCAAGACGGCGCCATACGCGCCATGGTCGGCGGCTTCGACTTCTACCGCGGCTCGTTCAACCGCGCCACCCAGGCGTTCCGGCAGCCCGGCTCCACCATCAAGCCCTTTGTCTACGCGGCGGCGCTCGAGCGCGGCATGACCCCGGCCACCCAGGTATCCGACATGCCATTCGAGCTCACTGTCGAACAGACCGGCTCGCGGCCCTGGACGCCCAAGAACGACGGCAACCGCTACGAACCCATGCAGACCCTGCGCGAAGGGCTGTACCGGTCGAAGAACATGGTGTCGATACGCATTCTGCAGGCCATCACGCCGGAATACGCGCAGGACTACCTGACCCGCTTCGGCTTCCAGAAAGAGCGCTGGCCGGCCGTGCTGCCGCTGGCCCTGGGCGCCGGCGGCGCCACGCCGCTGCAGATGGCAAGCGCCTACAGCATATTCGCCAACGGCGGGTACCGCGTGCCCCCCTACCTGATCGACCGCGTCACCGACCGAGCCGGCAAGGTGCTGATGCAGGCGCAGCCGGTGGCCGCCGGCGACGAGGCAGCCCGGGCCATCGATCCCCGCACCGCATGGATCATGGACGACATGCTGCGCGATGTCGCATCCATCGGCACGGGCGCCCGGGCCAAGCGCACGCTCAAGCGTTCCGACCTGGGCGGCAAGACCGGCACCACCAATGACGCGGTGGATGTCTGGTTCAGCGGCTATACGCCCACGCTCAGCACCACCGTGTGGATGGGTTTCGACCAGCCGCGGTCGCTGGGCAGCAACGCATTCGGCAGCGGCCTGGCCCTGTCCACCTGGCTCGACTACACGAAACCGGTACTGCAAGATGTGCCCGAGCAGCCGCAGCGCCCCCTGCCGGGCGGCCTTATCGTGCACAACGGCGAATACTACTTTTCCGAGTTCCCGCCCGGGCAGGCAGTGGCGGCGCTGGACCTGTCCACGGGCGATGAGCTCACGGATTTCCTGAACAACATGCGCCCGGCCGACAATGCGCCCACACAGGTGCGGCCACTCAACCCGGCGCCGCCCGCCGGCCCGTCGCCTGGTCCGGCTTCCATTCCGGTGCCGGCGCCGCCGCCCGCCTACACCCCCCAGGTGGGCCAGGCGGACGCTCCGGCCATGCCCGCCGCGGCACCGCCGCGCAGCGGCCCCGCGCCCATCGTGACCATCCCCGTTCCTTCCGCCACGGGCCCGGCCAGCGCGCGGCCCATCCAGTCGCCAGGGTCGGTCGAATTGCGTCCGCTTTGAGTTCGGCGGCCGGGCGCCCGCGGCCCGGCCTGGCGCGGCCCGGCCCAGAGCGGCCCGGCCCAGCGCCCTTGCCCGGCACGTGCACGCACGTGCTTTTTTTGTCTGCAGCGGCGTTTTAATGACGCACTAATGATGAGAATAGATATTGTTCATGATATCGTTCAGGTTTCTTCACGCTCACGGACGCGCGCTCCATGACCACCGCGACCACCGTCAAGGCCTGGTACCTGATACACAAATGGACCAGCCTGGTCTGTACCCTATTTCTGCTGGTCATCTGCCTGACCGGCCTGCCGCTGATCTTCCACCACGAAATCGAGCACCTGTTCGATGAGGGCAAGCCGGTGGCCGAGCTGCCGGCAGACGCGCCACGCGCCAGCCTGGACCGCATCGTGGCGCAGGCCAGGGCGCTCTACCCGGACGAATACGTGGACTACGTCTATATCGACGACCACGAACCCCAGGCGTATGTGGGCATGGTGCCCGAACTGGGCAAGGCCGTCGAAAAAGGCCACGCCGTGCGCGTGGACCTGCGCACCACCGACGTGCTGCACGATGGCCCGCCTTATGCCGAAGACCGCTTTTCATTCATGGGCATCATGCTGGCGCTGCACGTCGACCTGTTCGCGGGGCTGGCCGGGGAACTGTTCCTGGGGTTCATGGGGTTGCTGTTCGTCGTGGCCATCGTATCGGGCGTGGTGCTGTATGGCCCGTTCATGAAAAAGCTGGAATTCGGCACCGTGCGCGCCGCACGTTCCACCCGCCTGAAATGGCTGGACCTGCATAACCTGCTGGGCATCGTCACCCTGGTCTGGGCATTCGTGGTCGGCCTCACTGGCGTCATCAACGAGCTTTCCACGCCGCTGTTCCGCCTGTGGCAATCCACCGAACTGCCCCGCATCCTGGCGCCGTACCAGGGCCGCCCCGTGCCCACGGCGCTGGCATCGGTGCAACAGGCCGCCGACACCGCCATGAAGGCCCTGCCCGACCGCGAAGTCTCGTTCATTGCGTATCCCGGCAACGCCTTCGGCAGCCCTCACCATTACATCGTCTGGCTGCGCGGCAATACGCCGCTGACTTCCAAGCTGAACAGTCCGGTGCTGGTTGACGGCGTCACCGGCGAACTCAGCGCGGTGGCCCGCATGCCCTGGTACCTGACTGCCCTGGAAATCTCGCGCCCGCTGCACTTCGGCGACTACGGCGGCATGCCCCTGAAGATTCTGTGGACGCTGCTCGACCTGGTCACCATCGTGGTGCTGGGCAGCGGCCTGTACCTGTGGGTTGCACGCCGCAGGGCCACCGACGCCCGCGTCGCCGAGCTCGTGCGGCGCCACCGGCAGGCGACGCCGCAACGGAGCCCCGCATGACCCCGCGCCGGCGTTTCTGGTTCATCTGGGGCGTGCCCATCGCATTGGGCGTGCTCAGCGTATTCGGCCTGCTGGCGGCGCTGCTGGGCACCGGCGCATGGCATTGGGCTTCTTGGGTGTCGCTGAGCATTCTGCTGCTCGTCATTGCCCGCTACTGGTGGTTTCCGTCGCCGCGCTGAGCTCAGCCCTTGAAGCGCTCGGGGTCGGGCCCCACCCGCGGCCCCTCGGGCAGGTTGTCGATGGCAGCCATGTCGTCGGCCGACAGCTCGAAATCGAAAACATCGATATTGGCGCGAATGCGCTCGGGCGTCACCGACTTGGGAATCGGCAGCAGGCCATTCTGCACATGCCATCGCAGCGTGACCTGCGCGGGCGACTTTCCATATTTCGCGGCCAGCGCCACGAGCGTGTCGTGGCGCATGACGGCGCCCTGCCCCAGGGGGCTCCAGCATTGCGTGGCGATACCCAGCTCGGCATGGAAAGCCCGCAATTCCTTCTGCGCAAATTCCGGGTGCAGTTCGATCTGGTTCACCGCCGGCACCACGCCGGTTTCGTCGACCAGCCGCTGCAACTGCGCCCGCGGAAAGTTCGATACGCCGATCGATCGCGCGCGTCCGTCTTCTTTCATGGCAACCAGCGCGCGCCAGGCATCCAGGTAGGCGTCGCTGCCCGCCACGGGCCAGTGGATCAGGTAAAGGTCTACGTAAGCCAGGCCCAGCTTGTTCAGGCTTTCGTCCATGGCTTTCTGGGCGTCGTCGTAGCTATGCCTGTCATTCCATAGTTTGGTAGTGATGAACAGGTCTTTGCGGGCCACGCCCGACGCGCGCAATCCTTCGCCCACCCCTGCCTCGTTGCCGTAGATGGCCGCCGTGTCGATCAGCCGGTAGCCGGCAGCCAGCGCCTCTTTGATGCACTGCGCCGCCTCGCCGTTGGGCACTTGCCAGACGCCCAGGCCAAGTTGCGGGATGGTGTTGCCGTCATTCAGTTTCAGTATGGGTGCCTGCACCATGGGACCTCCGAATGGCAGATGAAGTCATTAACCGGCAAGCTGCATGCCAGCCGGCTTGCCGGACCATGATAGCGCCCCTGCCGTGCCGCGCCTGAAACAAGGCATTGCGTGGCGCAGTCACGGCCTGGATTGCGATTGCCTCAGGATGAAGCTGCAGGCGGCGACCAGCAGTCGCGCGCATTCGGCCATTGTGCCTTCCATGCGGTGCTTCGGGCCGGCCACCGCCACCGCGAAGGTCTCTTTGTTGAGCACCAGCGATGACGCCACGGCCCACACGTCGTCCACGTTCTCGCCCAGCGTGCGGTAGTACCCGAGCTTGCGGCCCTGTTGCACATCCGCCAGCAGCGCTTCGGGATCGGTGAGCGTGGCGAGCGTGATTCCGGGCAGCGCATGGCCCTGCAGCCAGTCCTTCAGTTCGGCGTCTTTCACGCATCCGAGCATCGCCTTGCCTATCGAACTGGAATGCAGCGGCTTCAACTCCCCGGGCTTGGCCGAATAACGGATCGAATGGGTGCCTTCCACTACCTGCAGGTACACCACGGCGTCGCCCTGGCGCTTGCCCAGGATGACCGTCTCGCGCGAAGCGTCGCGCAGCCGTTCGAGCACGGGCGTCATGCGCTCGACGAACGGGTCTTTGGCGACGATGTCGCGCGCCACATCGAACATGCGCTTGGTGGGATACAGCGAGCGCGGGCGCGTCAGGGAATACAGATAACCCCGGGCCGTCAAGGTGCCCACGATGGCGTGGCAGGTGCTCTTGGGCAGGCCCGCCACATCCGCCAGTTCGGTCAGGGACAGGGGACGCTGGCTGGCCTGGAAGGCTTCGAAGATGTCGAGCAGGCGATCGACGGCGGTGACATTGCTGGAGGACATGGCGGGGGCTCCGGATGCATGAGGGGCTCGCGCGAAATTCGGCGGGCTGAACAAAAAGCGGCGAATCGGGCCTGCGGCGGCCACACGGACGCTATTTGTTCAGAATACCGAACTTTTGTCCTTGATGCAGAAAAATTGCGCGCCTAGCATGCGAGTACGGTCTGCTCACGCATGACGCGGCCGACCTAAAAGACGGAGACACGACTTGCCAGGCACCGAAGACGTACTCATAGACCGCCAGCCATCCGGGGCATGCCGGATCACCATCAACCGCCCTGCCAAGCACAACGCGCTGGCGCGCCCCCTGCTCGACGCCGTGGGGCAGGCCGTGACGGACGCCGGCGCCCACCCCGATACCCGCCTTATCGTATTGAGCGGCGCGGGTGACCGTTATTTCGCCGCCGGCGGCGACCTGCGCGACCTGGCCACCGTGCGCGACGAAGCGGCCACGCTGGCCATGGCGGGCCAGGCCCGCGCGGCGCTGGACGCCGTGCGCGAGTGCCCGGTGCCGGTCGTGGCCTATCTGAACGGTGACGCCATCGGCGGCGGCGCCGAACTGGCCCTGGCCTGCGACCTGCGTCTGCAGGCCAGCCACGCGCGCATCGGCTTTGTGCAGGCGCGCCTGGCGATCACGTCGGCCTGGGGCGGCGGAACGGACTTGTGCCGGCTGGTCGGCGGAGCGCGCGCCATGCGCATGATGGCGCGCAGCGAGCTTGTGGATGCGCAGCAGGCCCTGGCCTGGGGGCTGGCCGATGCCGTCATCGCCGACGGGCCCGATGGCGCCGACATACAGGCCTTTCTGCGCCCCATGCTTGCCTGCCCGCCGCAGGTGCTGCGCGGTATCAAGGCCCAGGTCCGGGCGTGGCGCCAGGGCGCCGCCTACGACGCCGCGCGCGCCACCGAGCAACAGCATTTGTTAAGCACCTGGCTGCATGGCGACCATTGGCGCGCCAGCGAGCAGATCCTATCGAAAGGAAAACAATGAGTAGCCACCCCCAGCCCGAACGGCCGCCACGCCTGCATTCGGTCAATCGAAGCGGCATCGAGATTCCCGTCAGCGTCGGCCCCGATTCGGTCGATCCGTCCCGCATCGGGATGCCCGGCCAGTACCCGTACACACGGGGCATATTTCCGGACGGCTACCAGGGCCGCCTGTGGACCTTCCGCCAGTATTCCGGCTTCGGCACCGCCGAAGAATCGAACGCGCGCTACAAGTTCCTGCTGGAACAGGGCCAGACGGGCCTTTCGGTGGCGCTGGACCTGCCCACTCAGTGCGGGCTCGATCCCAGCGACCCGATGGCGCGGCCCGAGATCGGCAAGGTCGGCGTTTCGCTGTCCAATCTCAGCGAGGCCGAAATCCTGTTCGACGGCCTGGACCTGTCGCGCATCTCGACCTCGTTCACCATCAACGGCACGGCGGCCATCATCTATGCGATGTACCTTGCGGTGGCCGACAAGCAGAACGTGCCGCGCAGCAAGCTCACGGGCACGATCCAGAACGACATCCTGAAGGAATACGTGGCGCGCGGCACCTGGATTTTTCCGGTGCGGCCATCCATGCGCCTGATCGCCGACACCATCCTGTATTCGAACGATGTATCGCCGCGCTTCAACCCCATCAGCATTGCGGGGGCGCACGTGCGCGACGCGGGCGCGACGGCCGCCGAGGAAATGGCCTATACCATCGCCAACGGGCTGGCCTATGTGGACGAACTGCGCGAACGCGGCGGCGATATCGAAAAGTTCGCCAAGCGCCTGTCGTTCTTCTTCTATGTCCATATGGACTTCTTTGAAGAGATCGCCAAGTTCCGCGCGGGACGCAGGCTGTGGGCGCGCCTGATGAAAGAACGCTATGGCGTGCAGGATCCCAAGGCCCAGCATTTCCGCTTCGGCGTGGTGTGCGGCGGCTCTTCGCTGGTGGCGCCGCAACCCTACAACAACGTGGTGCGCGTCACCGTGGAAACCATGGCGGCCGTGCTGGGCGGCGCGCAGTCGATCTTCACGTGCGCGCTGGACGAGGCCTACCAGATACCCACCGAGTTTTCAGCCGAGCTGGCGCTGCGCACCCAGCAGATCATTGCCTACGAAAGCGGCATCGCCAACTCCGTGGACCCGCTGGGTGGCAGCTACTTTCTTGAGCAGCACACCGAACGCATGGAAGAAAAGATCGAACAGGTGATGGCCGAGATCGACGAGTATGGCGGCGTCATCCGCGCCATCGAAGACGGCTGGATACAGCTGCGCCTGGCCGAGCGGGGGCTGGAACGCAAGCTGGCTATCGACGCCGGCGAGCAGGTCATCGTGGGGCAGAACCATTTCGCCAGGCCGGGCGACGAAACCAAGATCGGCGACGTGTTCACGCTGGACCCCACTGTGGCGCAGCGCGCGCTCGAGAAATTCCAGCGCGTGCTGGATACGCGCAGCCAGGCCGCGGTGGATGCGTCGCTGGCCAAGCTCGCCGGCGCCGCGGCCAAAGACCGCGAAAACCTGATGCCTTACCTGGTCGATTGCTGCCATGCCTACGCCACCGTCGGAGAGATGGTGGCATGCCTGAAAAAAGAATGGGGTGAATTCAAGGAGCCCGTCAATCTATGAACACGCCTACCCAAGACAAGCCCGCGCTGGCCGGCAAGCGCATCCTGGTCGGCAAGCCCGGGCTGGACGGCCACGACATCGGCGCCAAGATCGTCGCGCTCAGCCTGCGCAATGCGGGGGCCGAAGTCATCTACACCGGCCTGCGCCGCACGCCGCGGCAAATTGCCCAGGTGGCGGTCGATGAAGGCGTGGACGCAGTGGGCCTGAGCATTCTGTCGGGCAGTCACCATGAACTCACGCGCGAAGTCATCGCGCAATTGCGCGAGCTCGGCGCCACAGATGTCCGGGTCTTTCTGGGCGGAACGATTCCGGCCAGCGACCATCCCGCGCTGCTGGAACTGGGCGTGGCCGCCATCTTCACTGCCGACATGCCCCTGGAGCAGATGATCGGCATACTCGCGCAGCGCCTGCATGAGGCCGGCGCGGCAAGGAACCCCGCATGAACGCGCCGCTGGCGGGCATCCGCATCATTGAAGTCGGCCATATGCTGGCCGGCCCCTATTGCGGCCTGATGCTGGCCGACATGGGGGCGGAAGTCATCAAGATCGAGCCGCGCGAAGGCGATATCGGCCGCACCATCAGCCCGCACAGTATCGGCCCGCACAACGCATACTTCGCCAGCCTGAACCGCAACAAGAAAAGCATCGTGCTGGACCTGGCCAGCGCAGCAGGCCAGGCCGCGCTGGGCCGCATCGCCGCCCGTTCGCATGCGCTCGTCACCAATTTGCGGCCATCGGCGATACGCAAGCTGGGATTGACCTACGACGCGCTGCGGATCCACAACGACAAACTGGTGTGCGTGGCGCTCACCGGCTACGGACTCGAGGGCCCGTATTCCGAAAACCCGGCGTACGACTACGTGATCCAGGCGATGACGGGCGTCATGGCCATCACGGGCGAACCCGACGCGCCGCCGGCCAAGGCCGGCTATTCGGCGGTGGACAACTCGGCGGGGCTGGTGGCCGCGCTGGGCCTGCTTGCCAAGGTCGTGCAAGGCCGGGGCGGCCAGGTGGACGTATCGATGTATGACGTGATGCTGTCCCAGCTCAACTACCTGGCGGGCGCGGCTTTGAATGCGGGCGAGACCATCGAGCGCCTGCCGGCGTCTTCGCACCCCTATGTTGTGCCGGCGCAGTTGTTCCCCACTGCCGACGGATGGCTGGTGCTGTTTATCACGCACGACAAATTCTGGCGCATTTTCTGCCACGAGATCGGACGCACGGACTGGGTCGAACATCCGCATTTCGCCACAATGGCGGCCCGCCGCGCGCACCGCGCCGAAGTCGTGACGGCGATCACCCATGAACTGGCCGGCGCGACGGCGGCGCAATGGGCGGACCGCCTGGCGCCGCTGGGCATCGTCGCGGCCCGGGTGGGCACGCTGAACGAAGCGCTGGACAGCGACATCGCGGCCGCTCGCAAGCTGGTGGTGCAATTGGGCGACGGCAGCCTGCCGTTGCGGGCGGTCGCCAGCCCCGTGCGTTTCGAAGACCAGGAGGCCCCACGCGCGCTGCCGCCGTTGCTGGACGAACACCGCGACGAAATCATGAGCTGGGCCGGCCCATGACAGCCACCCCGCCCCTGGATCGTCTTGCCCTGGGCCGCACGCTGACGCGGCTGGCCAACGCCAGCCCGCTCGAACTGGCGGCGCAGCCGCCCCGGCAACCCGCCCACGCGGCGCGCCGTATCGGCATTACGGGCGCGCCCGGCGCGGGCAAGAGCACCCTGCTGGGACGGCTGGCCCTGGCCCGCCTGGGCGGCGGGCGCCTGGGCGCGCTTGCTGTCGACCCCAGCAGCCCCAAGAGCGGCGGCGCCATCCTGGGCGACCGGGTACGCATGGACGAACTGGCGGGCATCGACGAGCTGTACATCCGTTCCCTGGGGTCGCGCCGCACGTCCGACGGGCTGGCCGACAACCTGCCCGAAATGCTGGACGCCATGGATGACTTCGGATTCGTCGAAGTGCTGCTGGAAACCGTGGGCGTGGGCCAGGCCGAATATGCCGCGCGCATGCACGTGGACACCCTGGTGCTGGTGCTGCTGCCCGACAGCGGGGACACGGTGCAAGCCATGAAGGCGGGCATCATGGAAATGGCCGACATCTTTGTCGTCAGCAAAGCCGACCTGCCCGGCGCGCGCAAGATGGCCGCCGACATCAAGCGCATTGCCTCGGCCATGCGCCATGCGGCCGACGCCTGGGTGCCGCCGGTGCTGCTGGTGGCGCAAGACCAGCCGGATTCGATCCAGGCCCTGTCCGACGCGATCGACCGCCACCAGGCATGGCTGGCGTCCACGCGCCGGCACGAAGCCATCCGCCAGCAGCGCGCCCGCTACCGCCTGCGCCGCCTGCTGGAGATCCGGGCAGCCGAATTCATCGCCACACAGGACAATGCATTTTTTGCCCTGCCCCTGCCCGACCAGCTGGCGCGCCTGCTGAGCGGCCTGGCACAACCGCACGGCCAGTCATAAGGCCGGCAACACCAAAGGAGAGACACATGCGTTACATACCCTGGGCCCTGGGCCTGCTGCTGTCGGCCGCGCTGGGCGCACCCGCGGCCGCCGTGCAAGAATATCCCGACAAACCCGTGCGCATCATTGTGCCGCAGACCCCGGGCGGCGCATCGGATACGCTGGCGCGCATCATCGGCCAGCAGCTGGGCGACAAATGGAAGCAGACCGTGGTCATCGAAAACCGCGCGGGCGCCGGCGGCAACGTGGGCATGGAAGCGGTGCTCGCGGCCCCGCCCGACGGCTATACCCTGCTGATGAGCTATGTCGGCACGCAGGCCATCAACGGCGCGCTCTACCAGCAGCTGAATTTCGACCCCGGCGCCGATTTCGCGCCGGTGGCCACGCTGGCCACGCTGCCTTTCGTGCTGGTCACGCGGCCCGATTCACCCTACAAAAGCGTGGACGACGTGGTGCAGGCGGCCAAGAAAGGCAACCTGACCTACGGTTCGGCAGGCAACGGCTCGGTCAACCACCTGCTGGGCGAAATGTTCAGCAGCGCCGCGCAGGTGCCGCTGCAGCACGTGCCTTACCGAGGCGCCGCGCCCGCCCTGCAGGACCTGCTGGGCGGACGCATCGACATGGTGTTCACCAGCCTGCCGTCGGTAGCCGGCTCAATCAAGGGCGGCGCGCTGCGCGCCCTGGCGGTCACCAGCGCCCAGCGGGCCAAGTCGTTCCCGGATATCCCCACCATCGCCGAGGCAGGCTTCAAGAGCTTCGACGTCAACCCCTGGTTCGGCCTGATGGCGCCCAAGGGCACGCCGCCGGCGCGCATCACGCGCATCAACGAGACCGTCAATGCGGCGTTGGCGGATCCGAAGGTCGTGGAAAGCTTCAACGCGCAAGGGGCCGAGCCGTTTGCCACCAGCCCCGCCGAATTCGAGAAAATCCTTGCGGCGGACGTAAAGCGTTGGGGAGAAGTGGTGCGCGCCTCGGGCGCCCGGGTCGACTGAAGCCGCAGGCGCAGCGGCCCAAGGAGGCGGCAGACCGCGCGAAGGGGCGCGGTCGTGCCCAGCCTAGGGGGCCAGCTTGAACCCCTGGTCAGTGCCCCATTTGTCGGTTTCGCGCAGCCATTTGGCGCCACATTCCAGGCAGCGGAAGTGGTCTTCACGGCAGCCCTCGCGCCCCTTGGCCTGAGGGTGCACAAAGCCCTGGTGCCCCAGCCCGGCATGCGGCTCAATACCGGGTATGCCGGGCGTGATCCCCTGGCAACCTGCACACATAACGCTCATGCCATACCTCTAGACAATAATTCGCAAATTGTAAACGAATTGGTCTACGGCGGTGGCGCGCGAGTGTTGCGCAAGCGCATCAGGCTGCGGGCAGCCCTTCATAGCAAGTCGCCAGGTGATACGGAGTCGTGGACGGCATATCGGCGCGCGCCACGGTGTCGTCCGGATGCAGGCACTCGTGCCAGCCCCACGGCGTGAGGAAGCGTCGCCGCAAGGCGGCCAACTGGCTGGCCAGCGCGCCGCTGTCGCCAATGGCCGCCAGGTAGCGGCCATACTCGGTTTGCGCCCAGAGCCGCTGCACCGGGTCGCGGACCTGCCCGTCTTCATGTAGCGAGGCCAGCACGCCGCACGTGCCGCGGTCTACCCCGTGCCGCCGCGCCCAGTCGCAGCCGCGCGGCACGGCCAGGGGCAGTTCCAGCCCGGCGAACACGGCCGGCGCGCTGTGCAGCAGCACAAACCATTCGAACTGATGGCCGGGCTCGATGCGGTTGCCCGGCGTGCCCAGGGGGGCCTCGGCAATGCAGAGACTGGGCGCGTGCAGGAAGGCATCGGCCACCGCCTGCGCGATGCCGCGCAGATTCTGCGCGAACCAGGCGGGCTCGGCCACGCGGGCCGCGGCCAGGTACGCTTCGGTCAGGTGCATCATGGGATTCTGGGCCGGCGGCTGGCGCGCCTGTCGCCAATCGGCCGACATGGCCGCGTGGTACAGGCCATCCGGGCGGCGAAAGCGCGCCTCGATGGTCTCGGCCGTGTGCAGCATGGCCTGGCGCGCGTCGGCGTTGCGCGACCGTTCGAAGTATGCCGCGCAGGCAAAGACGACGAACGCATGCGTGTAGAGATCCTGGGTGTCGTCGAGCGGATGACCGTCTGCGTCGATGCTATAGCGCCAGCCCCCATGCCTGTCGTCGCGGAAATGGCGGGCCAGCGCTTCGAACAGGCGGTCGGCATGGCGCGCATGCGCAGGGTCGGGCGCGCGCGAATACACATACAGTTGCCGCGCGCACGCCATGGCGCGATAGCGCTGCGCCGGCAGCGGCTGCGCAGCGCCGCCCGACAGCGACTCGCAGGGCAGGCCCATTTGCGTGTTGAAACCCGCGCCGCACCACAACGGCAGGATGACTTCGTTGAAGTGCCAGCGCAATGCCTGGATCGTGAGGGAAAGATCGGAAAGCGGAGCGGCCATCGATGCCTGGCGCGCCGGTGGCGCGCGCCGAAAATGACGAAGCAGCGACGATAACCCGGATTCAGGCCGAAGCCGGGCCAGCCATCGATTCCACGTCATGGGCGCGCGCGGCCTGCAAGTTTCCGCCTGTGTGTGGTCAGCGGAAGATGTTTTCTTCTACCCAGTTCTGGGCGAAGACTTCTGCACGGTCGCGCGCCTCGTGCAACGATGCGCAATCGCCCAGATACGAAAAGGCGGCATCGACTTCAGTGCCCCCTTCGGCCGTTACCGTCAGCAGTACACCGTATCCGCCGGTATCCATGGCCGCTGTGGATACGTCGATCAGTACTTCCTGGTCATGATGCTGCATGGCTGCCTCCCAGTCGGTTACCTAAACGCGTGGATCCACGCGTGGCGCTGGCGGGGTCCGTTGGTGAAGGTCCGCTAGGTGGTTGGACCCGCAAGCGGCACGCAAGTTCATATTACCGACGTGCCCCCGGGCGCGATAGTGGGACGCCCGCCCCGTGGACGCGAGGCCTACTGCAGGTGGATGGCGCCCGGCGCCTGCATGCGCAGCGCCAGGCGGCCCTTGTCGGTCAGTACGAGCCGGCCGGCGTCGGCCTCGCGCACACAGCGCAGGATGATGAGGCTTTCGGCAACATGGGGCGGGACCTGCGCGGCCGGCACCCCTTCGGATTCACCGTCGGCGACAACCTGCAGCCAGCGGGCCAGTTCGCCCTGTTGGATCTTCATGCGCGGCATGTGTGTACAAAATAATGAAAGTGCTGCATCTACGATAGCATGCGGCATGCCGGGCTCAGCGCCACAACGCCGGCAGCGACGATGCCAGCATCGCCCAGCCCGCCGCCGTCAGCAACCCCAGCACGAGCTTGCGAAACATTGCATCGCTGATGCCCAGATACGCGCGCGCGCCCAGCCAGCCCGGCAACAACATGGCGGCAATGGCAATGGCCACATACGGCGCCGTCTGGGTAGTGACAACGCCCCGGTACAGATACGTGGCCAGCGTGGCCGCCAGCATGGCCAGGTTGAAGTTCTGGATAATGGCCCGTTGCGCGTCCTTGTCGAACCCGCGCAACGTACACCATAGCGTAGGCACCACTCCGGTGAATCCGCCCAGGCCGCCCATGACCCCGCCCAGCGCGCCCACCGTGGCATCGGCCACGCGCCCGCCTCGGGTGATGCGTGGCAGGCGCCGGGCTGCCAGCATGAATGGGCACCAGATCGCCAGAATGGCGCCGACAAGGGCCTTGAACAGCGCCGGATCCAGCAGCGGCAATGCCGCTGCCCCCACGGGAATCCCAAGCAGGCCGCCGGCCAGGAAGGGCAACAGGCGCCGCGCGTCGAATCCCCGCCGCACGGTCAGGGCGGCCAGCACTTGGCCGGCCAGCCCGCACGATACCGCCAGGGCCGCCGCCAGGCGGGCGTCCAGCGCCCAGGCCCAGAACGCCATGGCCACCAGGCCGAACCCGAAACCGGCCAGGCCCTGGACGAAGCCGGCCACGGCTGCGCCTACGACGATCAGTAACAGTGCGCCATCCATCGGCAATTGCGTCCCCCTTGCGTCGCGTGCGGCGGCGCCTGGCGGATGGTAAACGCTGATACGATTTTGTGCTTGCATTGGCAGCGCGGCGGCACTAAATTAAAGTTGCCAGGCGTTCTGACACCCATGCGTGCGAAGCCAGGCAAGAGCGCCCCACACTCATCGCGAGTTGGGGCGCTCTTTATTGTGCGCGCCCCCGGGGGCGCGCCGCCTGCGCATTTCACCGGTGCATGCCGCTTATCTTGCTAACATGCCGCGCATGAGCCAGTTCCACCATCGCAACCTGCCCCATCTGCTGCTGCATGCGCGCGAAACCCTGATGGCGCATTTCCGGCCCATCCTGCATGCCGCGGGCATCACCGAACAGCAATGGCGCGTATTGCGCACCCTCAGCGAACTGGAACCCATGGAGCCCAACCAGATCGCGGCGCAATGCCAGATCCTGCGCCCCAGCCTGACGCGCATGCTGATCGGCATGGAGCAATCCGGCCTGATCGAACGCACGCGCTCCAGCGCCGACCAACGCCGGCAGGACATCACCCTGACCCCCAAGGCCCGGCGGCTCATCGACACCCTGCGGCCGCAAGTGGACGCCTGCTACGAACGCCTGGAAGCCTCATTGGGCAAAGCGCGCCTGGAGCGGCTCTACCACGACATCGACGCCGCCATCGAACATATCAAGCGCCACCCGCCTGCATAGCCCGCCATGGCGGGCTTGCCAGGGGTGGCGGCATTCCCCATAATAGATAACGTGTTAACTATTACACGGATATCCCGATGCTCGACCTCGCCACCACCAAGGCCCTGGCCGCCCGCCTGCACGAGGCGGAACGCAGCCGCACGCAGATCCGCCAGATTTCGCTGGACCACCCCGACATCACGATCGACGATGCCTACGCCATACAGCAGCAGTGGCTCGAGATCAAACTCGCCGAAGGCCGGGTGGTCAAGGGCCATAAAATCGGCCTGACCTCGCGCGCCATGCAGCAGGCGTCGCAGATCGACGAACCCGATTCGGGCACCCTGCTCGACGACATGTTCTTTAACGAGGGCGAGATCCCATCCAGCCGCTTCATCGCGCCGCGCCTGGAAGTCGAGCTGGCGTTCATCCTGGCCAAGCCGCTGCGCGGCCCCGGCGTGACCCTGGCCGACGTGTACAACGCCGTGGACTACGTCGTGCCTGCGCTGGAAATCATCGATGCCCGCTCGCACATGATCGACCCCGACACCAAGCGGCCGCGCAAAGTCTTCGATACCATCGCCGATAACGCCGCCAACGCGGGCGTCGTGCAAGGCGGCCGTCCGGTGCGCATGCACGACCTGGACCTGCGCTGGGCGGGGGCCATCATGACGCGCAACGCCATCATCGAAGAAACCGGGCTGGCCGCCGGAGTGCTGAACCATCCCGCCAATGGCGTCGTATGGCTGGCCAACCGGCTGGGCCCGCGCGGCGTCACGCTCGAGCCCGGCCAGATCATCCTGTCCGGCTCTTTCACCCGGCCGGTGTTCGCCAAGCCGGGCGATACTTTTGCCGTCGACTACGGACCGCTGGGCACGGTCAACTGCCGCTTCGTATAAGCTCACGCACATGGATATCCTGACCAACAATTTCAAGCGCGCGCTGCGCGCCGGGCAACCGCAGATCGGCCTGTGGGCCGGCATGGCCCACCCCTACCCCGCCGAAATCTGCGCGGGCGCCGGATTCGACTGGCTGCTCATCGACGGCGAACACGCACCGAACACCGTGCAGACCGTGCTGGCGCAATTGCAGGCGGTCGCCGCGTATCCGGTGGCGCCCGTCGTGCGCCCGTCCTGGAACGACTTTGTGCAGATCAAGCAGTTGCTCGACGCCGGCGCGCAAACGCTGCTGGTGCCCATGATCCAGTCGGCCGAAGAAGCGGCCGCCGCGGTATCGGCCATGCGCTATCCGCCCGAAGGCATCCGCGGCCTGGGCGCAGCGCTGGCCCGTGCGTCGCGCTGGAATCGCATTCCCGACTACATCCGGCGCGCCAATGACGAAATGTGCCTGCTGGTGCAGATCGAAACGCCGGAAGGCCTGCAAGCGCTTGACGAAATCCTGGCCGTCGATGGTGTCGACGGCGTGTTCATCGGCCCGGCCGACCTGTCGGCCACCATGGGGCATATGGGTAACCCGGGCCACCCGGAAGTGCGCGCGGCCATCGATGACGCCATCGTTCGCATTGTGCGCGCAGGCAAGGCTGCCGGCATTCTGCACGCGGACGCCGCACAGGCCCGCCACTGCCTGGAGCTGGGCGCGACTTTCGTCGCGGTAGGCGTCGATGCTACGCTGCTGGCCCGCGCCGCCGAAAAGCTCGCGCAGGACTTCAAGGGCGCGCCGGCCGCGCCCGGCAAGGACGGCGGCCCTTACTGACGGCTGCGCCGGTCCGGCGCCCGCCGCGGGCCGGACCGATCAAGAAGCGCCTGTGGTGCGCGGCACCGTGGGCGTGCCGGCCGCCGATGATTCCATCAACTTGCTGGCGCACAAGTCCGCGGCGCCGTCCACCGGCGCCTGCGCGTCGGCGAAGGTGACCCAGCCGCCCTTCTCGATCATCGTGTCGCGCTTCCACGAGTCGGCGCTCTTGAGCGCGGCCAAGGCCGCCTGAGCATCCGGCGCCGCCATGAACCGGTGGACGCAGATGCCCGCCGCCAATTGCGCGACGGCGGCGTGAGTCGATGCCTCGGCCTGCTCTTGCGCGGTAGTGGCAGTCACCCAGCCGCCGGCTGTAAAGCCGACCACCATCGTCGCGACCGCTGCACCCACGCACGACCATAGCCAGACAGTTTTGCTGGGTTTGTAATCGCTCCATGCCTTCATAGGGCTGTTGGACATATCGTTTTCTCCTTGGGGGTTCGCGCCGCGGAGAATCTTGGCGACGCAATTCACTGTAGTACGGTTATCTCGCCGCGTTAGGACGGAATTACCCTTACGTGATGTAACTGACCAAGGCACGGCGCTTGCTGAAGGCGAGGGTTCGATCCACCATGGAGCACCATGCCATGAGCGACCCCACGCAGAACTTCGTCCCGCAAGACACGTCCACCATCAATATCGACGACGAGCGCGAATGCCGCTACTGGAGCGAGCGATGCGGCGTCACCCCCGAACAATTGCAGGAAGCCGTGCACCAGGTCGGCCCCTCGGCGGACGCGGTGCTGTCGTACCTGGCCACTCCTGCCACCGGCCGCACCAGTTGAACAGCACCGCCGCGCGGCCTATCAGAACGGCACCATAACCTTCAGCGAGCCGCGGTGGCTCTGGGTATGCGATGAAAACTCGCCGTCGTACTGCAGGCGGAAATCGATGCCACCGGCGTGCGACACTTGCAGGCCCGCGCCGATCCGTCCGATGACATCATCCATGGGCACCGCGGTCTCGAACGACCCCGACCCGGCCGGCGCGCCCTGCAGATGCGCGTTGACCGTGTATTCGTCCTCGGACAGGAACGAAACGCCCCCATACATGTACGGCCGCATGATCGCGCCGTTGCCCAGCGGCACGCGGCCCCCGACTTCAAGCGTCGGCGACAGGCCCATGACAAACTGGTTGCTGCTGTCCACGTCCAGGTGCAGGTCGTTGCGCGATTCGCTGTAGCCCGGCATGTGGGTATAGAACATATCCACGTCGACATACGGCTTCAGGTAGAACCGTTCCGAGGCGAATGTGCGTGCGGCGCGCAGGCGCAGGGCAGCGCCATACACGTCCAGGTCTGCGCTGGCCTGGCTCTGCAGCCCCGGGATACGGATGCGGCGGTCGATGTCGTACTGGCCATAACTGCCGCTCAATGCCGCCGAGAACGTCCACGGCCCGGCTTCGCGCTTGAGCACCAGCCCGGCATAGCCGCTGTCGCCTTTGCCGCTGACGCGGCCGTCGTCGCCGCGCATGTGCGTATTCTGGTAGGCCACCGAGCCCCCCAGGAACCAGCCCGGGCTCACCTGCTGCTGCCCGCCGAACTGGTACGTGACGCCATCGAACGAAAAGCCCGATACGCCGCCATCGCCGTCCTGGTTAGTGTTTACGCCAGACACCTGGCCCCACACGCAGTTCTGCTCGCCCGTGAACGCATCGGCGCCCTGGAATACCGGGCACGACATCATGGCGCCCGTGAAGCTCGCCATGCCGGCCTGCATCTGCGCGGCCGGCGCTACCGCCACGCCGGGCGACAAGTCGGCCAGCCGGCTGGAATAGGTATCGCTGCCCTGGCGCGAGGCCTTGTCCAGCACCGCATACAGCGGCGCCATGGCGGAATTGCCGCCCTTGCTCCAGGTGTCCTGCACATGGCGCGCCACCGCCCGGGGATTGTCGGCCAACCCCATCGACGGCGATGCGAAATCGGCGTTGGCGGCTTTTACACGCACGTTCTTGCCATCCAGCCTGGCGGCGTAATCGATCACGGGGCTGTCCAATGCGTCGGGCACACCGTGTACGTTGCCCTCGAGCGTCGCGACGACGAGTTCCCGATCGGGAAGCAGCGCAGTCGGCCGCACATCGATCTGGCCATCCAGGCGCGTATCGCCCTGCACGACCATGCGAGGCGACTTGAGCTGCTCAAAGTCCACCACGGCCCGCAGGTACCCTCCCGATTGCAAGTTGAAGTCTCCGGCAACGGCCAGTTCGTCGAACGATCCCGGCCTGCCTATGCCCACCACGCCCGCGTTATTGATGTGGGCTTGGTACAGCGTGGCGTCGCTCAGCGTGCCGGTGGCGGCGTTGTACGCCGTGCATGCAATGCCGCCGGTACCGTCGGCGCATTCGATATTGCCCAGTATCGTGCCGGCGTTGTTGATAGTCAGCGAGGCCGTGTCGGCGGCGGCGCTGGCCAACCCGGCGCCGTTGCCCCCCAGCGCGGCGCCGTCATGATTCACGGCCGCACCTCCGGCCCCAGCAACGATTTTGCCGGTTCCGTTCACGTTCAGTGTGTTTTGCCGGCTGCCGACCAACCACACCGCATAACCATCAGGCCCCGCACCGCCGGTGACTGTGCCGCTGACGTTCACGGTGACAGCGCCCGATCCTTGCGGGCCGGCGCTTTGAGCAAAAATGCCGGTCGAGCCTTCGCCTTGCGCACTGACACTACCGGATTGATTGACCGTGACATCGTTGCCGTAGCCCGTACCGCCGATGGGCGCCGTACTGCCCGCAAAGCCGCTTTCGGCACTGCCGCCCAGGCCTCCGCCGCCGCCGATGGACTGCGCGATGATGCCGAAGGCATTGATGCCGGATGTCCAGATGTCGCCGTCCGCGTTCACGGTAACGACACCACCGTCGCCGTCGCCGCCAATTTCACTGCCATCGTGCGCAGCGGCGGTCCAGTCGTCCGCGCCCAGCTGTATGCCCACGGATGTATCGCCCGCGATTCCGCCGCCTCCGCCGATGGATTGCGCAACGAGGGCGTGAGATCCGGCGCCATGCGTCGCCAATACACTGCCCGCGTTCAAGCCCAAAGTTAGCGTGCCGCCATTTCCTGCTGCGCCGCCGCGCCCGCCCAGGGCGACACTGCTCAGGTTGCCGGCCGCGCCAGCGCCACCCACACCCCCGCCGCCGCCTATGGTTTGCGCCAGCAGGCCATGGGCGCGATCGCCGTTAGTCTCGATGTTGACACCCAGGGTCACATCGATCGTGCCGCCGTTGCCCGCCGCGCCGCCTTTGCCGCCTACCGATACCGAGATGGCATGGCTGTTTTCTTCAAGCAGCTTCGACGCGCTGTTGCCCGCGCCACCGATGCCGCCGCCGCCACCGATGGATTGCATGGCCAGCCCCACAGACTCGTCGCCCCGGGTCGATGCCGCCAACCATCCGGCCGTGCTGCCATTGATAGTCCGGATGGCGCCACCGTCGCCGCCCGCGCCTGCGTCGCCGCCATGTGATCCGCCTACCGTCAGGGTGCCTGTGGCCTGGTCAGAGCCATCGCCTCCCAGGCCTCCGCCCCCGCCGACGCTTTGCAGCAAGGCAGCGTAGGCGTGATACCCCTGTGTAGAGATGCTGTCGTCATGCGAGCCGTCGAAGCTGAAAACGACATCGCCGCCGTTGCCCGCCGCCCCGCCATGGCCCCCCAGCCCGATCAGCACATTTGCCTTGACCTTGCTGCCAGAGGCCGTGGAAGATCCGCCCGCGCCGCCCCCGCCTCCAATGGACTGCGCGACCAGGCCATCGGCCCAGTCGCCAACCGTGGCGATCTGCCCGTCGAAGGCCACCTGCACTTCGCCGCCGTTGCCACCGGTTCCACCGTGGCCGCCCAGGTCTACACCAAATTGGTACGTCGACCCCGAATCATCGAGCCGTTGCTGGTTGTCGTTATAGATGCCGATGCGATCCAGGATGGAGTGTGACGACGCATCGGCGCCGAGCGACCCGCCCAGCCCGCCGCCCCCGCCAATTGATTGCAGCAGCACGCCATCTGCATCGCCCCCTTCAGTGCGGATGGCGCCGCTCAGAACGGCGTTGACAGCGCCCCCCTGGCTGCCCGAGCCCCCGTGCGCGCCCAGACCCAATTGCAGGCGGCCCGAAGGTGCGTTGTCCATTCCCGCCGACAGGCTCAAGGTGCCGCCCTGCGATGCGCCGCCGCCTCCGCCGATCGACTGCGCGACAATACCGCGCGACCCGGAACCCAGGGTCCGGATAACGAAATTGGGATTCAGCGTAATGTCGACTTCGCCGCCAGTGCCTCCCGAACCGCCCGTGCCCCCCAGCGCGATGCTCAGCTTGACGTTGGCAGGGCCGCCATGGGTGTAGGCATCGCTGCTGCCTACGCCGCCGTTGCCGCCCCCGCCGCCGATCGACTGCGCCAGCACGCCATTGGCGAAGTTGCCGTACGTGGTAATGCTGGACCAAGGAAGCACGCTGGACGCAGGAGGCAACGGCATCGCGCCGGGCGCAGGCGCATACGCACTGCCGCTGTCGCCCAGCGCGATGGTCACGGCGCCGCCATTGCCGGCCGCGCCCCCGGCGCCGCCCAGCGACATGCCCATCTCGGCCGAGATGGTGGTTTCATCGCCGAGTATGGTCGACAGCGCCGAAGAATCGCCGCCGTTGCCGCCGCCTCCTCCGATGGATTGCGCCACGATGGCGTGCGAGCCATCGCCCAGAGTGCCGATGGACGAGCCATTCTGCAATACGACTTCGGTGACGCACGAACTTTCGCCCGCCGGGCAGGCGTGGCCGCCGGCGCCGCCGTTGCCGCCCATGGTCGCCTGGAAATTGAACGCCAGCGACTCGCCTTCGCCTGTGGGGACAGCAATGACCATATCGCTGGCGCTCGAACTGCCGCCGTTGCCCCCGCCTCCGCCGATGCTTTGCGCCAGAATACCGAAAGAGTCATTCGGCGCGTAGGTTTCGGGGTCGGCCGACGCATAGTCCATGCCGGTAGCAATAAAAGAATTGCTGAGATTGACGATAGCCGAGTCGCCCGTGTTGCCTTCCCCGCCGCTGCCGCCCAACACCACAGCGGCATTGAACCCGATTGACGCGTCGTAATAGCTGGCCGAGCCGCCATTGCCGCCACCGCCCCCGATCGATTGGGCCAGGATGCCGGTGGAATGAGCCCCGCCTGTGTTGATATTCAGGTTGGTGTAGCCCACCTTGACCTCGTCGGATACGCCGCCGCCGCCGCCCGTGCCGCCCATCTGCAGGGCCACGAACGACAGGGCGCTGACATTCGTGACGCTGCCGCCGTTGCCTCCGCCGCCGCCGATACTCTGGGCAATGATGCCCGGGGCATAATCGCCATGGGTGTCGATCGCGGACGCCGAGTAAGAGGCCCAGCCATTCGCGCAGCCGCCATGATTGCTCAGGCAGACCGAGCCGCCATCGCCGCCCCCGCTGGCGCTGCCGCCTATGGCCACCGATACGACCGCCGATGCCGTGAACGTGTCGCCGCCGTTGCCGCCACCCCCGCCTATAGACTGTGCCAGCACTGCGGGGCTGTACTGGCCTGCAGTGGAGACAGAGCCCAGGTCATTGAGGATCACGCTCGCGCCGTCGCCGCCAGCGGCCCCGGCGCCGCCCACGCCGACCACGCCTTTGCTGTCGCCGCCGCTGCCGCCGCCGCCGCCGATCGATTGCATGACGATGCCGATGGATGCGTTGCCGGCGGTAGTGATGGTTCCCGTATTGCCCATGACCACTTCGCCGCCGGAAGACCCGGTAGAGCCGGCCGCATTGCCTCCCACGCTGAGCAGGCCCGTAGCGCTGCCCGAGGCGCCGCCTCCGCCGCCGATGGATTGACCCACCATGCCGTGTGCGTTGTAGCCCAGGGTGCCGATGGTGCCCGAGTTGTTCATGGTTACCAGGTTGGCCGTGCCGCCGCCGGCGCCGTCGCCGCCCAGCGCGACCGCGGCCGAGGTGTCCGCGCCACCGGTTCCGCCGCTGCCGGCGATGGATTGCGCCACCACGCCGAACGCGTGGTCGCCCGTGGTCTGGACCGAGCCGGCGGTCGTAATGGTGACCGCGCCCGCGTCGCCGCCATTGCCGCCATTGCCCCCCTGGCCGCCCAATACCGCGACAAAGTCGCTGCCGGTGCCACCGCCGCCACCGATAGACTGCGCGATGATGCCCGAAGAATACATGCCTGATGTGGACACAATGCTGTTGCTCTGCGTGGTCACGTTGACGGTGCCGGCCGCGCCGCCAAAGCCGCCCCCGCCTCCCTGCCCGGCCAGGGCCGTGCCGTCGTCGGCGTCGCCCCCCTGCCCGCCCAGGCTCTGCGCGGCAATAGCGGGAAGATTATCGCCGCGGGTCGTCACGCTGGCGCCGGAATACAGGTTCACCGTGACGGCGCCGCCCATGCCGCCATCGCCGCCCCAATGATCTTTGGCGGGGCCCTTGCCGCCCTTGCCGCCGACGGCGCGCGCCGCGATGCCCGCCCCTTCGACCGCGACATCGGGATCGGACCCCGCCAGGTCCAGCAGCACAGTGCCGTAGGCATCCACCGTGACCTTCTGGGTCCAGCCGTCGCCGTCGCCGCCGCCGTCACCCCCGTTGTCGCTGTTGTCGGGGTTGTTCGGATTGGCGCCATTACCGTCTGCGCCCAGGCTTTCCGCTTTGATACCGAAGATTTTGCTATTTTCGTATAGCTGCCAGTAGCTGCTGGTTGAGCCCCGATGCGTGACCTGCACCGTGCCGCCGGTGCCGGCATTGCTGTTGTAGTCGCCTCCCGCGCCGCCCAGCGAACGCGCGGCCAGCGCCATCCCCGTGCCCGACGTTTTCAGGCGCGTATCGCTGCTGCCCATATTGACGATGCCGCTGTCGATTATGGTGACCGTGCTGGCGTTGGCGCCGTCGCCACCCACCTGGTCGCCATAGTCCAGGGCGGGGTCATTCTGGTCTCCGCCGCCGCCGCCCTGGGCCAGGGCATTGATGCCGAACAGGCCACCATTCGAGGGCACCGTGCCGTCTATGGTCAGTTCGCCGGTGTTGGTGATGGAGACCGCCTGCGCCAGGCCTCCCGGCCCGCCGTTGGAGTTGTTGTTGTCGTTGGTCAGGTCGCCCTGGCCGCCCAGTGATATCCCGCTAAGCAGGCCGTTGATGGATCCCTGTTCTTGCGTCGTCGCCGTGAGCGAAATATTGGCGGTATTGTTGATCGTTACATAACCGCTGGCGCCGGCCGAGCCTTCGTCCACGCCGGCGCCTCCGATCGATGCCGCCGTCACTACCCCCAGCTGGTAATCGTAGTCGTCCAGGGGCAGCCACGTGCTGGCATCCTCGCTGAACGAGCCGCCGTTGGTGGTGATGGAAACTGGCGGCCCGCTGTCGCCATCTTTCTCGCCACTTTTGTCCTCGCCCGCATCGCCCTGGCACACGGAATAGGCGTAGCCATAATTTCCCGCGGGAATGTTTTGCGTGGAGCCGCCCTCGCACCAGTAGTCGGCCTGCGCGCCGCCGGGCAGGCCCACTGCGCAGGTTCCCAGCGCGGACATGATCGCCAGCCGCAGTGCGCCTTGGCAAGAGAGCCTGGCCGCTACACTGCCTCGATGCACGGAATTCTTGTTCATGTTGTTCTCGCTTCGTGGGCACGGCGGATTCTCGCAACGCAACGCGCCGCCGGCGTGGAACTTCTACGAACGCGATTTTGTTGTTCGAGTTTGTGGCGAACAAGAATTTTTCGACGAAATTAGCTATTTAGCCGACGAAATTGCGCCTGGCGGCGCACATGGGCGGCGACTGGGCCCACGGTCATGGCACTGAACCATCGCGGCAGCGCTCGCAAGCGCGTAAAAAGACAAAGGGCTTACATGCCAAAAGCATGTAAGCCCTTTTTTACCGCTGTATTTCTGGTCGGGACGGCGGGATTCGAACTCGCGACCCCTTGCACCCCATGCAAGTGCGCTACCAGGCTGCGCTACGCCCCGAAAGAACGAGAGTATATCAGAACAAAAAAAAACCTGCATCGCATGAGGCAGGTTTTTTTATCGATTGCGTCCCGTGCGTCAGGCGGGTTTGTCTGCCGTGTGCGCGGCACCCAAGGCTTCGCCCAACATGGCCGACACATTGCCCAGTTCGGCCCGCAATGCCTGCAGTTCGGCGGCGCTCAGGCGCACCGCGGCGTCTTGGTCGTGCGCAATATCGCGCGCATCACCCAGGCGATTGCGCGCACCGCTGATCGTGAAGCCTTGCTCGTACAGCAGCGAGCGGATGCGACGGATGAGCAGCACTTCGTGGTGCTGGTAATAGCGGCGGTTGCCGCGCCGCTTCACTGGCTTGAGCTGCGTGAATTCCTGTTCCCAATAGCGCAGCACGTGCGGCTTGACCTGGCACAGGTCGCTGACTTCGCCAATGGTGAAGTAGCGCTTGGCGGGAATCGGGGGAAGTGCGGCAGTGGTTTCGGGACGAGTCATGTCAGGATTTTATGCCGGGCAAGGGCGGCATTCCGATAACAATTACCGACAAAGGGTATCACTCCCTGGTGCTGTCGGCACCTTGGACCGGATCGGCCTGCTCGACAGCGCTTTTCAGTTTCTGGCTGGCGTGGAAAGTCACCACGCGCCGGGCCGCGATGGGAATGGTTTCACCGGTCTTGGGATTGCGGCCGGGACGCGGTGGCTTGTTGCGAACCTGGAAATTGCCGAAGCCCGACAGCTTCACGGGCTCGCCGCGCGCGAGCGCATCGCGTATCTCTTCGAAGAACGTGTCGACAATGTCCTTGGCTTCACGCTTGTTCAGGCCCACCCGCTCGAACAGCAGTTCGGCGAGTTCGGCCTTGGTAAGGGTGCGCGGCTCGGGAAGCATGGAAGTCCCCTATTCGAGTCAGGCGCGCTGCCGCGCGCCATGGGCGCTGGCCAGCGCCTGGTTGATACGTGCCAGGCAATCGGCCACGCGAGCTTCGTCCAGCGTGATCTCAGTGTCCTGTAGCCAGAAGCGAAAGGCAAGGCTTTTCTCGGTAGCGCGGCGGCCGTCTGCCGGCCGGTCGCGCCACACGTCGAACAGCCTGGCTTCCTGCACCACCGCCAGCTGCGGGTCGGCCGCCACCGCGGCGGCCACCGTGTCGAGCATGGCTTGCGCACTGACCGACAGATCAACCCACAGGGCCAGGTCGCGCACCACCACGGGCTGGCGCGACAGTTCGCGCACCTGCGGCAGGCTACCCTGTGTCAGCGCCTGGACTTCGAGTTCGAACACCACCGGCGCGTGCTGCAGGTCGGATTGCTGCGCCCAGCGCGGATGCAGCTCGCCGATCCAGCCCACGGGCTGGCGATCGAGCAGCACGCGGGCGCTGCGCCCCGGATGCATGGCGGGATGGACGGCGGGCTCGAATCGCAAGCGTGCCGCGCGCACCCCGAACAGCGCCTGCACATCCATCTTGACGTCATAGAAATCGACGTGGCGGGTAGGCACGCCCCACTGCTCTTCAACAGCCGGCCCCCAGGCCGCGCCGGCCAGGTACAGCGGCTGGCGCACGCCGGCCACTTCGAGCGGGCCATCGGGTTGCGCAGCGTCGCGCAAGAACACCCGGCCCAGTTCAAACACGCGCACGCGCGTCTGCTTGCGATTGGCGTTGTAGCGAATATTGGCGACCAGCCCGGCGATCAGGCTGGAGCGCATCACCGACAGATGGCTGGCGATGGGATTGAGCAGGCGCACCGGGTTTTCGTTGCCCGCGTAGTCGCGTTCCCAGGCTTCTTCTACGAAGCTGTAGTTGACGACTTCTTGATAGTCCTGCGCTGCGGCCAGGCGGCGCAACGTGTGCGGGCCGCGACGCGCTTCCGGATGCGAGAACATCTGCGCCCGCGCCACCGGCGGCACATCGGGCAGGCGCTCGAAACCGTAGATGCGCGCAACCTCTTCGATCAGGTCTTCTTCGAGCAACAGGTCAAAGCGGTAAGACGGCGGCTCGACGATGAAGTCGTCGCCGTCTGTCCGGTGCGGCAGGCCCAGGCGAGTGAAGATCTGCGTCACTTCATCGTGCGGCACTTCAACGCCCAGCACGCGGTGGCAACGCGACAGGCGCATGCGAACCGGTTCGCGGCTGGGCAGGCGCGCCACCTGGTCGTCCACGGGGCCAACCTGGCCACCGCAGATGTCGACGATCAGCCGCGTGATGAATTCCAGGTGCTCGGGAATGCTGGCGTAATCGACGCCGCGCTCGAACCGATGGCTGGCCTCGGAGCTGAACTTATAACGGCGCGCACGACCGGCGATGGCCTCGGGCCACCAGAAGGCCGCCTCGACATAGATGTTGGCGGTATCCAGCGTGACCGCCGTGGCTTCGCCCCCCATGATGCCGGCCAGGCTTTCGACTTGCTCGCCCGCAGCCACCACGCCGACCTTGCTGTTGAGCTCGACCGTCTGCCCGTTGAGCAGTTCAAGGGTTTCACCGTCGCGCGCCCAGCGCACCTGGATGTCGCCGTGGATCTTGTCCAGGTCGAACACGTGCGAGGGGCGGCCGAGTTCCAGCATGACGTAGTTGGAGATATCGACCAGTGCGGACACCGATCGTTGGCCGGCGCGCTCGAGCCGCGATTTCATCCAGGCCGGCGTTTGCGCGCGCGCGTTCACGCCCCGGATCACCCGGCCGGCAAACCGGCCGCACAGATCGGGCGCCTGGATGGTGACCGGCACGCGATCCTGCAAGGTGACCGGCACGGGCTGCGCGGCGGGCACCGACAGCGGCGCGCCCGTCAGGGCGGACACTTCGCGCGCCACGCCCAGGATGGACAGGCAATCGGCGCGGTTGGGGGTGAGCTTTAGCGTAAACAGGGTGTCGTCGAGGTCGAGCGCCTCGCGCAGCGGCTGGCCGGGCTTGAATGCATCAGGCAGTTCGAGCAGGCCCCCATGGTCTTGCGACAGGCCCAGCTCGCGCGCCGAGCACAGCATGCCCGAAGACGGCACGCCGCGCATCTTGGCCACGCCGATTTTGATTCCGCCCGGCAGCTCTGCGCCCACGCGCGCCAGCGGCACCGTCAGCCCCTGCGCGGCATTGGGCGCGCCGCACACGATCTGCAGTAGTTCACCAGAGCCGTCATCGACCTGGCACACGCGCAGCTTGTCGGCATCGGGATGCGGGGCAATCGAAACGATGCGCGCCACCACCACGCCCGCGAACGGCGGCGCCACGGGCGCGGTTTCTTCGACTTCCAGGCCGGCCATGGTGAGCCGGTGGGCGAGCTCGTCGGTTGCGATATCGGGATTGACCAGGGCGCGCAGCCAGGATTCGGGAAATTGCATGATCAGCCGTCGGTTATTCGTTGAACTGGCGCAGGAAGCGCAGGTCGCCTTCGTAGAATTGGCGCAGGTCGTTGACGCCGTAGCGCAGCATGGTCAGGCGCTCGAGGCCGGAGCCGAACGCGAAACCGATGTAGCGCTCGGGATCGAGGCCGAAGTTGCGCACCACTTGCGGATGCACCTGGCCCGAGCCGGAGATCTCCAGCCAGCGCCCGCGGTTGGGGCCGGACGTGAACATCATGTCGATCTCGGCCGAAGGCTCGGTAAACGGAAAGAACGACGGGCGAAAGCGCACGACCAGGTCGTCGCTTTCAAAAAAGCGGCGCAGGAAATCGGTGTAGACACCCTTCAGGTCGGCAAAGGAAATGTCTTCGGCGATCCAGAGCCCTTCTACCTGGTGGAACATCGGCGAATGCGTCGCATCGCTGTCGACACGGTAGGTGCGCCCCGGCGCGATGACCTTGATGGGCGGCTTGTGCATGCGCGCATAGCGCACCTGCATGGGGCTGGTATGCGTGCGCAGCAACAGCGGCAGGCCGTCGCCGTCCTGCAGGTCGACGTAGAACGTATCCTGCATGGACCGCGCCGGATGGTCCAGCGGGTTGTTCAGGGCCGTGAAGTTGGTCCAGTCGTTCTCGATCTCGGGGCCGTCCGCCACGTCGAAACCGATAGAGCGGAAGATGTCTTCGACGCGTTCCCAGCTGCGCGCCACCGGGTGTATGCCGCCGGGCGCGCGACCGCGGCCGGGCAGCGTGACATCGATGGTTTCAGAAGCCAGGCGGGCGTCCAGCTCGGCCTGCGCCAGCTCGGCGCGGCGCTGGTTCAGCAGTGCTTCGATCTGCTGCTTGGCCTGGTTGATGCGCGCCCCCATCTGGCGCTTCTGTTCGGGGTCGAGCTTGGCCAGCCCCTTGAGCAGCATGGTCAGTGCGCCTTCCTTGCCCAGAAAGCGCGCCTTGGCGTTTTCCAGGGCGACGGCGTCCTGAGCCGCGGCAAAGCGTTCTTTGGCCTGGGAAACCAGGTCGTCAGCCAATAGAGTCATGGATTCACAGCCTAAAAACAACGCCCCCACGCTGCGCCTTGCTTGCTACCCGTGGGGGCGTCCTGCCTGGGGGCGGCCCGGCGGCAAAACGCAAACGGGGCCTACAGCCCCGTTTGCAGCAATTGCGCGATGCGATGCGCGATCAGGCAGACAAGGCTGCCTTGGCCTGCTGCACGATGGCGGCAAAGCCGGCCTTGTCGCGTACGGCCAGGTCGGCCAGCACCTTGCGGTCGAGTTCGATCGACGCCTTTTTCAGGCCGGCGATGAACACGCTGTAGCTCATGCCCTGCTCACGCACGGCGGCGTTGATGCGGGTGATCCACAGGGCGCGGAAGGTGCGCTTCTTGTTGCGGCGGTCGCGGTAGGCATATTGCCCGGCGCGCATGACTGCCTGCTTGGCAATGCGGAACACATTGCCGCGGCGGCCGCGGTAACCCTTGGCAGCGGCAATGACTTTCTTGTGACGGGCACGGGCGGTAACGCCACGTTTAACGCGAGGCATAGTGGATCTCCTTTATCAAGCGAAAGGCATCATGGCCTTGACGGAGGCCACGTTGGTTTCATGAACCGCCGCCGAACCGCGCAGCTGGCGCTTGTTCTTGGTGGTTTTCTTGGTCAGGATGTGGCGCTTGAAAGCCTGGCCACGCTTGATGGATCCGCTGCCGCGAACCTGAAAGCGCTTGGACGCGCTTTTCTTGGTTTTCATCTTGGGCATGATGATTCCTACTTGTTGATGATTACATGAACCTCAGGTGCTTGTGCATAGACAAGGCTTGCCATACCCGGGCCCACTTCTGGTGCTTCAACTGCTGGGGTACTACAAAACTACTTCGCTTCTACTTCGCTTCTTTTGCCTGGCAACCCGAAACCACTGGGGCCATCCAAGAAAAGCCCTTGATTATAAGGCGATTTTGGCGCCGTTGTCGAACGGCGCGCGCCTACCGCAAAGTGCACCGGTACTGAAGCGCCTCGGCAACGTGCCGGACCAGGATGAGCGGCTCGCCGTCCAGGTCGGCCACGGTACGCGCCACCCTCAACGCGCGATGCGTGGCCCTGGCCGAACCGTGCAGGCGACGCATGGCCTGCTGCAGCAAGGCCCGGCCGTCGGCGTCCAGCGCGCAGCTGGCTTCCAGGGCGGCGCCTTGCAGGCCGGCATTGGGGCCGCCCTGGCGCCGTTCCTGCTGTTCACGGCAGCGGGCCACTCGCGCGCGCACCGCCTCGGACGGCTCGCCCGGCGGGCCATCCAGCCACTCGGGCGCCGCGGCCGGCAATTCTATGGACAGGTCCAGGCGGTCGAACAGCGGGCCGGATATCCGGCCCAGGTAACGTGCCACCTGGTCGGGCGTGCAATGACAGGGACGCGCGGGGTGGCCCCGCCAGCCGCATGGGCACGGATTCATGGCGGCCACCAGCTGGAACCGCGCCGGGTACTGTACCGCGTGACGGGCGCGCGCAATGGCCACGCGGCCGGTTTCCAGGGGTTCGCGCAGCGATTCGAGCGCGCGGCGCTCGAATTCGGGCAGTTCGTCCAGGAACAGCACACCGTGATGAGCCAGGCTCACTTCGCCCGGGCGAGGCCGCGAGCCGCCGCCGATCAGCGCGGCGGCCGTGGCGCCGTGATGCGGCGCACGGAACGGCGGTTGGCCCGACAGCGCCGCGGCCACCCCTTGCTGCCCCACCAGGCCCGCCACGGCGGCGGCTTCCAGCGCCTGGGTGCGCGACAGCGGCGGCAAAAGGCCCGGCAGGCGCTGCGCCAACATGCTTTTGCCGGCTCCCGGGGGCCCCACCATGAGCAGGCTGTGCGCCCCGGCAGCGGCCACCTCGAGCGCGCGGCGCGCCATGGGCTGCCCCCGCACGTCTGCCAGGCAGGGCAACGGGCCGGCGGGCGGCCACGCGCCAGGTTGCGCCTGGGGCAGCGGCACGGTGCCGGCCAGGTGGGCCGCCACGTCGGCCAGCGTCGCCGCCCGCAGCACACGCAGCCCGGGCACCCAGGCCGCCACTTCGGCGCTGCCTGCCGGAAGCACCAGCGCCGCCGCGGGCTGTTCGCGCGCCACGGCCAAGGCCAGGGGAAGCGGCGCGCCCACCGGCACAAGCGCCCCCGTCAGGGAAAGCTCGCCGGCCAGCACCAGGTGTTGCAGGCCCGCGGGCGCCGCGGCCCCGTCCGGCCCCGGCACGGCCACCTGGCCCGACGCGAGCAGCACGCCCAGTGCGATCGGCAAGTCGAAACGGGCCGACGCCTTGGGCAGATCGGCGGGCGACAGGTTGACCGTGAGGCGGCCATTGGGAAATTCGAAACCGCTGTTAAGAATGGCCGCCCTCACCCGCTCGCGGCTTTCGCGCACTTCAGTGTCGGGCAGGCCCACGACGGTAAAGGCCGGCAGGCCCGGCCCCAGGTGCGTTTCGACTCGCACAGCCGGCGCCTCTGCGCCACAGAGGGCCCGGCTGGCAAGGATGGCAAGAGTCATGGCGGTTGCGTATGGAAAACCGCCAGTATGCAAGCACGGCCGCGGCCCGGAAGGCCCGCCGTGCCGGGATTGTCACGCCAAGCGCGGCTGGCCCTCAGGCATCGGCCTGGGACGAGGGGCCGCCCTCCAGCGCGGCCACGCGCGCTTCCAGTTGACGCACCTGCGCATCGAGCTGATCAACCCGCTCGCGCGCACGCGCCAGCAACTCGGTCTGCACATCGAATTCTTCGCGCGTGATCAGGTCCATCCGGGTGAACGCCTGGCCCATCATGGCCTTGACGTTGCGTTCGAGATCGGCCGCCGGGCTGCGGGCGATCAGGTCGGACAGGTTCTTCTGAAAATCTTCAAGCCACTGCGTGCGGTTCATGACATCCTCGCATTCATGTTCGGTGCCTACAGTGTAGACGCGAACCTGTTCTGCACGCGCCCAAAAAAATGGGCGGGCCGCAAGCGGCGCCGCCTCAAAGCACAGGAGAAAACCGAATCGCCACCGGGCGACTCCCAGAAGCAATCACACCCGGAGGTGCTGGCCGCATCCACATGCGACATGGCTTGATTCTTCCCCAGGGCGGCGCGCGCCACAAGCGGCGTCATGTAATTCCCCGTATCAGCGGCCTGATACATCTATGACCAAATTCGGGCCAATTCTGACACTCCGAATGCCGCCGGAAATGCGTGCTTTGCACGCCCGCTCAAGGGAAAACGCCCACCACCCGCCCAAAGGGTCGGCCGCCCGCGCCACGGTGCCGCCCCCTCCTCGCGCAGCAATTCGATACAACAAACTTGTTCCATCAATATTTTGTTGCAGGTCGCCCCGGTCAGGTGCGATGCCCCAATGTGGGGCATACCGGTGGGCACGCCTGCACCGCCATGGCGCGCCGCGCAAGCGCTGGCCGCCCTGCGTCCCTCTCTGCGCGACGGCCGTGACCCCGCGGCCAAACATGGCATGGATGTTGCTTGATTGGGCATGCCTATGTGCAACCAAGAGAGGAATTGCCATGAAACTCATCATCGCCATCATCAAGCCTTTCAAGCTCGACGAAGTACGGGTGGCGCTATCCGGTATCGGCGTCCAGGGCCTGACCGTAACGGAAGTCAAGGGATTCGGCCGCCAGAAAGGCCACACCGAACTGTACCGGGGCGCCGAATACGCGGTGGACTTCCTGCCCAAGCTGCGGGTCGAGGCCGCCGTGCCCGACCATCTGGTCGACCAGGTCATCGACGTGATCGAACAATCGGCCCGCACCGGCAAGATCGGTGACGGGAAGATCTTCACCGCGCCCCTGGAACAGGTAATTCGCATCCGGACCGGCGAATCCGGCGAGGCCGCGCTGTAAACAACGATAAAGAAAGATGCATTGGAGCCTGAAAAATGGATAAAGCGGATATCTCCTGGTTGCTTGTTTCCACCCTGCTGGTATTGATGATGGCCGTGCCGGGTCTCGCGCTGTTCTATGGCGGGATGGTGCGCAGCAAGAACGTACTGTCCGTGCTGCTGCAGGTGCTCTGCACCTTCGCCCTGGGCATCGTGCTGTGGTTCGTCTATGGTTACTCACTGGCTTTCACCGAAGGCAACGCGTTCTTCGGGGGCCTTTCGCGGGCATTCTTCTCGGGCATGTTCACGCCGGCCGACGGGTCGTACGCCATGTCCGGCACCCTGACCGAACTGTTGTTCGCATCGTTCCAGGCCACCTTCGCGGGCATCACGTGCGCGCTGATCGTGGGCAGCTTCGCCGAGCGCGCACGGTTCTCGGCCGTGCTGGTCTTCACGGTGATCTGGTTCACCTTCGCCTACGTTCCCATCGCGCATATGGTGTGGTTCGCCTCGGACACGGCGCCCGGCCTGCTGAATGCGCGCGGCGCGCTGGATTTCGCCGGCGGCACGGTTGTGCATATCAATGCAGGCATCGCGGGCCTGGTGGGCGCGTATGTGGTGGGCAAGCGGCTGGGTTATGGCCGTGAAGCCATGCAGCCGCACAACCTGTCGATGACCTTCATCGGCGCGGCCCTGCTGTGGGTGGGCTGGTTCGGCTTCAATGCGGGTTCGGCGCTGGCCGCCAACGGCGGCGCCACGCTGGCGTTCTTCAACACCATGATCGCCACGGCGGGCGCGGTGCTGGCCTGGCTGTTTACCGAATGGGCCGTCAAGGGCAAGCCTTCGATGCTGGGCGCGGCCTCGGGCGCCATCGCCGGCCTGGTAGGCATCACGCCCGCCGCCGGCCTGGTGGGCCCCGGCGGAGCGTTGGTCATCGGCGTGTCCGCCGGCATCATTTGCGTGTGGGGGGTCAATGGCCTGAAGCGCATGCTGCGCGCCGACGACGCCCTGGATGTATTCGGCGTGCATGGCGTGGGCGGTATCGTGGGCGCCTTGCTGACCGGCGTGTTCAACGCGCAAGCGCTGGGCGGCCCGGGCCTGGAAAGCGCCGGCCAGATCCTCGGCCAAGTGTGGGTGCAGCTCGAGGGCGTGCTGCTGACCATTGTGTGGTCGGGCGTGGTGGCCTGGATCGCGTACAAGATCGCCAATGCGCTGTGCGGCCTGCGGGTTCCCGAAGACCAGGAGCGTGAGGGCCTCGACGTCACCAGCCACGGCGAATCGGCCTATCACAGCTGATCCGCATCATCTGCCAGGGCCTTGGGGCCCTGGCACTGCCGTTTGCAACGCCGCGCCTGCGGCGTTGCTGTTTTTCGCGGCCGAGGCCGCCGCGAAGCGACCAGCCAAGCCACCCGCGCGGGCGCTGCGGGTCAGGCGGTTTCCTCGGTTTCGCCCAGGTAGGCCGCGCGCACTTTGGGGTCGGTAAGCAGTTCGCGCGCCGGCCCCGACAGGGTCAGCGACCCGGACTCCATCACGTAGCCGCGATGGCTGTGTTCAAGCGCCAGCCTGGCATTCTGCTCGATTAGCAGGATCGTCACGCCTTCGTCCGCAATGGCCCGCACCACTTCGAAGACTTTCTCCACCATCAGGGGCGCGAGCCCCATCGAGGGTTCGTCCAGCAGCAGCAGCCGTGGCCGCGCGATCATTGCGCGGCCCATGGCCACCATCTGCTGCTCGCCGCCCGACAAGGTGCCCGCGGGCTGCCTGCGCCTTTCGGCCAGGCGCGGAAACAGCGTGAATACGTGCTCGGTATCGCGGCGCACCTGGGCCGCGTCGCGACGCACGTAGGCGCCCATGGCCAGGTTTTCTTCAATGGTGAGCTGGCCGAATATACCCCGCCCTTCGGGCACCATGACCAGGCCCTGCCGCACCAGTTCGAACGATTTTCGACCCTTGATGGACTGGCCGTCATAGACAATATCGCCGTCCGATGGCGGCACCAGTCCGCAGATGGCCCGCAGGGTCGTGCTCTTGCCGGCGCCATTGGCGCCGATCAGGCACACCAGCTCCCCGGCATTGACATGCAGGTCGATGCCGCGCACCGCGCGTATTCCTCCATACGCGACCGCCAGGCCGCGCAACTCAAGTAAAGGCTGGGTCGCGCTCATGATGCTTGCTCCGATGATTGCGCGGGCGCGTCGTGGGCCGCGCCCGCGCCCAGGTAGGCCTCTATCACCTTGGGGTCGCGCTGCACCTGGGCGGGCCTGCCTTGCGCGAGCACCTTGCCGTATTCCAGCACCAGCACCCGGTCGCACAGCCCCATGACCAGTTTCATGTCGTGTTCGATCAGCAGCACGGTGATGCCGTCGGCGCGGATCTTCTCGATCAACTGCCGCAGCACCAGCGTTTCGGACGCGTTCATGCCGGCAGCGGGCTCGTCCAGCGCCAGCAGCTTGGGCTCGGTTGCCAGCGCCCGGGCGATCTCCAGGCGCCGCTGGTCGCCATACGACAGCGAGCGCGCCACGTCGTTGGCGCGCGCCGCGATACCGACGTATTCCAGCAGTTCGTGCGCGCGACGCTCGATGGCCGCCTCTTCGGCGCGCTCGGCGCGCGTGCGGAAAATGGCGCCCAGCACCCCGGCGCCGGTGCGCACGTGCCGTCCGATCATCACGTTCTCGATCGCGCTCAGGTTGGCAAACAGACGGATGTTCTGGAAGGTGCGCGCCAGCCCGGCCTGCGCCACTTCGTGAGGCTTCAGGCCGGTAAGCGCGGAACCGTCGAACATGCAGCGGCCTTCCTCGGGGATATACAGGCCGGTCAGCACGTTGAACAGCGTGGTCTTGCCGGCGCCGTTCGGGCCGATCAGGCCATAGATTTCGCCTGCCTGTATGTCGAAGCTGACATCGCTCAGGGCGCGCAGGCCCCCGAACCGCTTGCCCAGGCCTTCGGCTTTCAGGATAGTGCTCATGCCTGGCCTCCGGTCTGGGTGGTGAGTTCGCGCTTGCGCACCGCCGAAGGCCACAGTCCGGCTGGACGGAACAGCATGACGCACACCATGGCCAGGCCGAACAGCAGCATGCGGATGCCTTCCGGATCGAGCACCACTTCGCCGAACACCAGCCGTTGCAGGGGCTCGACCACCGCGCGCAGAAACTCCGGCAGCGCGGCCAGCAGAATGGCGCCGAGGATCACGCCCGGAATATTGCCCATGCCCCCCAGCACGACCATGCACAGCACGGAAATGGATTCGGTCAGGCTGAAGCTTTCCGGGCTGACGAAACCCTGCATCGAGGCAAAAAGCGAACCCGCGATGCCGCCGAACGAGGCGCCCATGGCAAACGCGAGCAGCTTGATGTTGCGGGTATTGATACCCATGGCCTTGGCCGCGATCTCGTCTTCGCGCACGGCCTCCCATGCACGGCCGATGCGCGAGTTCTGCAGGCGCACGCACACCAGAACAATCAGCAGCGTCAGGCCCAACAGCAGGTAGTAGTACTTTTCCGGGCCGGTGATGCGCATGCCCAGTATCGACTCGCTGCGGCCGAACATGAATTCACCAACCTTGAAGCCGTCGATGCGGTTGATGCCCTGCGGGCCGTTGGTGATGTTTACCGGGGCGTTGAGGTTATTGAGGAAGATGCGGATGATCTCGCCAAAACCCAGCGTGACAATGGCCAGGTAATCGCCGCGCAGCTTCAGGGTGGGCGCGCCGAGCAGCACGCCGAACAGGCATGCCAGCCCCAGGCTGATGGGCAGGATGACCCAGAACGGCAAGTGCAGGCCGAAATGCGGCGAAGCGAGCAGCGCCCACGTATAGGCGCCGACGGCATAAAAGGCGATGTAGCCCAGGTCGAGCAGCCCCGCGAAGCCCACCACGATATTCAGGCCCAGCGCCAGCATCACGTACAGCAGAGCGAAGTTGAGTATGCGCACCCAGCTCTGCCCTGCCGCGCCAAGCACGAAGGGCAGCACCGCCAGCGCCACGCCGATAAGCACGACGCCCACCAGCATGCGGGGCGACAGGCCGTGTTTGTTCAGTGCCGCCTTCATGCGCGGTCTCCCACGCGCTCGCCCAGCAGGCCGGACGGGCGGAAGATCAGCACCATGACCAGTACCACGAACGCGAACACGTCCTGATAGTGGCTGCCCAGGAATCCCCCGGTCAGGTCGCCAATGTAGCCGGCTCCAAGCGCTTCGATGATGCCCAGCAGCAGGCCGCCGGCCATGGCGCCCGCCAGGTTGCCGATGCCGCCCAGCACCGCGGCGGTAAAGGCCTTCAGGCCCAGCATGAAACCCATGGTGTACTGCGCCACGCCGTAATAGGTGGTGACCATCATGCCGGCCACCGCGGCCAGCGCCGAGCCGATCAGGAACGCAGCCGAAATCACGGTATTGATGTCCACGCCCATCAGGCCGGCCACCTCGCGGTTCTGTGCGGTGGCGCGCATGGCCGTGCCCAGGCGGGTCTTGTGCACGACCAGCAGCAGCGCGCCCATGATCAGCGCAGCGATCACCACGATGGCGATCTGCAGCGAGCTCATGCGCGCCCCGGCCAGTTCATACACCTGGGGGTGCAGCACCTGCGGAAAATTCAGGTAGTTGCGGCCCCACACCATCATGGCCACGTTCTGCAGGATGATGGACACGCCTATGGCGGTAATGAGCGCCGCCAGGCGTGGCGCGCGGCGCAACGGCCGGTACGCCAGGCGCTCGGCCGTCCAGCCCACTCCCATGCACAGCGGCACCGACACCAGCAGGCCCGCGCCCAGGACCGCGAACGCGGACACCGTGGGGTCGCCGCCGACCAGCGCCGCCGCGATCATGGTGGCCGCCATGGCGCCGATCATCACGACGTCGCCATGGGCGAAGTTGATCAATCCGATGATGCCGTACACCATCGTGTAGCCCAGCGCCACAAGCGCATAGACGCTACCCAGCGTCAGGCCGTTAATGAGTTGTTGAATGAAGATGTCCATAAGGCCCGGGCTCGACAGGTGCTCATTGAGAGAAACGCCGCACGGCGCGGACGCGGTGCCGCGCCGTGCTCACGCGCGCACGGCCGTCCCGCGCGCGCATCCCGCCGGCTCGCTCAGTCGGCCTGGCTTACCATGGTCTGGACCATTTCCCACTTGCCGTTCTTGACCTGGTAGATGGTGACCGAGACCTCTTTCAGGTCGCCCTTGGAGTCATAGGCGATGTGTTCGCTCGTGGCGCCTTTGCGCTGCAGCTGCGCAAGCTTGGGCAGGTAGTCTTCCGGATTGGCCGAATCGGCTTGCTCGATGGCGGTGATCATGTTCCAGGCGCCGTCGTAGGCATAGGGCGCGTAGACGCCGGGCGCCTTCTTGAAGCGGGCTTCGTAGCGCTGCGCGAAGTCTTTGCCGGCCGCCATCTGCTCCAGCGGCACGCCCGCCAGCGACGCGTACGTGCCGTCGGCCGCGTCGCCCGCCAGCTTGATGAAGGTATCGCTGCGCGTCATCTCGCCGGACACCAGCGGCGCCTGGATGCCCAGGCGCACGAGCTGCCGCTTCATGGGGCCCGATTGCGCGTCCAGGCCGCCATAGAAAATGGCATCCGGGCCCGCGGCCTTGATGTTGGTAAGAATGGACGTGAAGTCGTTGGCCTTGTCGGTGGTGTACTCGCGGCGCACGATCTCGCCGCCGGCCTTCTTGACGGCCTTCTCGACTTCGTCGGCCAGGCCCTGGCCGTAGGCCGTGCGGTCGTCGATGATCGCGACCTTCTTGGCATTGAGCTTCTCGACAATGAACTGCCCCACCGCAGCGCCCTGCTGGGTGTCGCTGGTCATCATGCGGAAGGTCGTGTCGTAGCCCTGGCTGGTATATTCGGGCGAGGTCGCCATGGCGATCTGCGGCAGCCCGGCCTCGTTGTAGACGCGCGACGCCGGAATGGTGGTGCCCGAGTTGAAGTGGCCGAGAATGCCGTCGACGTCTTCATCGACCAATTGCTGGGCCACTTGCACGGCGGTGCGCGGGTCGGCCTGGTCGTCGCGCGACACCAGCACGAATTTCGCGGTTTCGCCATCGACCTTGATACCCTTCTTATTGGCCTCTTCGAGCGCGAGCGTCAGGCCATTTTGCATGTCTTCGCCGTAGTGTGACTGCGGGCCTGTCAGGGGCGCCGCAAAACCGAACTTGATTTCTTCGGCGTGCGCGGCACCGGCCACGCAGGCCGCGGCGAAAGCGGCCAGCAAGGCCGGGCGGGAAAATGCGGATTTCATGTGAACCCTCCTGTGTGAATGGGGCGATACATTTGCCTGACGCGCTTGTGGCGCGGCAAGCTAATCATTGTCGACCTGAAATGCGCGGGCGGTCAGCCCGGGCAAGTCCGCAGTGGCGGGCTGCCTGGAAGTAGCACCGAATTTTCAATCAGGTGCAACCCCCGGCGCTATTGGCGATAACCCGTGTACAACCCGTTATCCGATGGACATCAGACTGGCATTGCCGCCTGCTGCAGCCGTGTTGACGCTGATCGAGCGCTCGGCCAGCAGCAGTTCCTGGGCATAGGCCGCGCCGCCCGCCACGGCGTCGGACGTCAAGCCCTGCACGGTCAGTATCGGGCCGCTGCGTGCGGCGATACGCTGGTTCCAGCCACGCAGAGCATCGCCATCGCCTTCAAACAGTACTGCCTGGAAATCGGCGGTGTCGATCTCGGCATCGCCCACCAGGGTGACTGACGCCCCCGCCCCCTGCGCCTCGCGCCACGCCCGCACAACCGGCGTGTCCAGGAACAGCGCGAGATTGCCGGTGGCCTGCACGGCGGCGTACTGCGCACGCACGCCGGCTTCGGTGGCGGGCACGCACAGCACCGTGCCGCGCGGCCGCAGCACATAGGTGTTCTGTTCCCCCGTGGGCCCCGGCAGCGCAAGCGTTCTGGGCAACGGGTCCGACGTCGCCACGCACGGCGGCAGGCCCGGCGGGCGAGTGGCCAGCAGCCGATACAGGTACAGCGGGCCGCCCGCCTTGGGGCCGGTGCCCGACAGGCCCTCGCCGCCAAAGGGCTGCACGCCCACAACCGCACCCACGATATTGCGGTTGACGTACACGTTGCCGGCATGCACGCGTTGCGTCACGTCGTTGATGGTTTCGTCGATGCGACTGTGCACGCCGAAGGTCAGGCCATAGCCGGTGGCATTGATCTGCTCGAGCACCTGGTCGAGCTCTTCGCGCCGATAGCGCAGCACGTGCAGCACCGGCCCGAATACTTCGCGCGTCAGCTCGGCGATATTGTCGATTTCGATCAATGTCGGCGGCACGAACGTGCCGTACCGGCAGCCGGGGTCCAGCTCCACCTGGTCGACGCGATGCCCCGCCGACTGCATGGCCTCGATATGGCGCAGGATGTTGTCGCGGGCGTCGACGTCGATGACCGGCCCGACATCGGTCTTGAGCTGGTCGGGGTTGCCCACGCGCAGCTCGCGCATCGCGCCGCGCAGCATGTGCAGGACGTGGTCGGCGCTGTCTTCCTGCAGGCACAGCACACGCAGGGCCGAACAGCGCTGGCCCGCCGAATCGAAGGCCGAGTCCAGCACGTCGAACACCACTTGCTCGGCCAGCGCCGAAGAGTCGACGATCATGGCATTCTGCCCGCCCGTCTCGGCGATCAGCGGTATGGTGTGCCCGCGGTCATCCAGCCGCTGTGCAAGCGTGTGCGCGATCAGGCGCGCCACGTCGGTCGACCCCGTGAACATCACCCCATCGATGGCCGGGTGCTGAACCAGTTGCGCGCCTATGGTCTCGCCACGGCCCGGCAACAATTGCACGGCGCCGGCCGGCACACCCGCTTCGCGCAGCACGCGTACCGCCTGCGCGGCAATCAGGCACGTCTGCTCGGCCGGTTTGGCAATGACCGTGTTGCCCGCCACCAGCGCCGCGGCCACCTGGCCGGTGAAAATGGCCAGCGGGAAGTTCCAGGGGCTGATACACAACACCGTGCCCAGCGGGCGGTGGGTGTCGTTGTTGAATTCGCGCTCGGCCTGGTCGGCGTAATAGCGCAGAAAGTCCACGGCCTCTCGCACTTCGGCGATGGCGTTGGGCAATGATTTGCCGGCTTCGCGCACGATCAGGCCCAGCAGCGGCTGCATGCCTTCTTCGAGCAGCTGCGCCGCGCGACGCAGGCACTGCGCGCGCTCGCCCACCGGCGTGGATTGCCAGATCGGCGCGGCGTTCCCGGCAGCGCTCACCGCCGCATCGACGTCATCGGCGTCGGCTTCGATGACCTGGCCCACCACGTCGCGATGGTCCGCAGGATTGCGCACATCCGCCGCGCGCGCGGCGTCCCATGCCACGCTGGACTCGCCCAGCATGGGCGCCGCCTGCCATGGCGTGGCGGCGCTTCCCAGCAGCGCGGCGGCAAGCGAGCCCAGGCGATGCTCGTTGGTCAGGTCCAGACCGGCCGAGTTGGGTCGCGCGCCACTGCCCGCCGGGCCGTAGAGCTCGCGCGGCAGCGGAATCTTGTCGTGCGGGGCGCCCAGCGGCGCAATGCGCGAGGCCACGTCTACCGGGTCGGCGACCAGTTCGTCCACGGAAATGCTCTCGTCGCCGATCAGGTTCACGAACGAGGTGTTGGCGCCATTTTCGAGCAGGCGTCGCACCAGATAGGCCAGCAAGGTTTCGTGCGTGCCCACCGGCGCGTAGATGCGGCACGGCCGGTTCAGCTTATTCTGCGATACCGGTCCGACGACTTCTTCATACAGGGGCTCGCCCATGCCGTGCAGGCACTGGAATTCGTACTGCCCGGGGTAATAGTTCTGGCCTGCCAGGTGGTACACCGCCGACAACGTGTACGCATTGTGCGTTGCGAACTGCGGATACACGGCCTCGGGCGCGCCCAGCAGCTTGCGCGCGCACGCCAGGTACGACATATCGGTATAGACCTTGCGCGTATACACCGGATAGCCTTCCAGGCCATCGACCTGGGCTCGCTTGATCTCGGTATCCCAGTAGGCGCCCTTGACCAGGCGCACCATGATGCGATGGCGGCTGCGGCGCGCCAGGTCGATGATGTAGTCGATGACGAACGGAGCGCGCTTCTGGTAGGCCTGCACCACAAAACCAATGCCGTTCCAGCCCTCGAGCTCGGGCGCCAGGCACAGCGCCTCGAGCAGGTCCAGCGATATTTCGAGACGGTCGGCCTCTTCGGCGTCGATATTCAGGCCGATGTCGTAGCTGCGCGCAAGCACCGTTAGCGCCTTCACGCGGGGCAGCAGCTCTTCCATGACGCGATCGCGCTGGGCGCGCGAATAAGTCGGATGCAGGGCTGAAAGCTTGATCGAAATGCCCGGCCCTTCGTAGATGCCGCGGCCCGCGGCGGCCTTGCCGATGGCGTGGATGGCCTGCTCGTACGAGGCGTAGTAGCGGCTGGCGTCCTCGCTGGTCGTGGCGGCCTCGCCCAGCATGTCGTACGAATAGCGAAAGCCCCGGGCCTCGAGTTTGCGATTGTTGGCCAGCGCTTCGGAAATGGTCTGCCCCGACACGAACTGCTCGCCCATCATGCGCATGGCCAGGTTCACGCCCTTGCGCACCAGGGGCTCGCCCCCTTTGCCAATAAGGCGCGTCAAGGCCTTGGACAACGATTGTTCGCTGTTGACCGCCACCAGCTTGCCGGTCAGCATCAGCCCCCACGTGGCGGCATTGACAAACAACGATTGCGATCCGCCCATATGGGCGCGCCAGTCGCCGCGCGAAATCTTGTCGCGGATCAGCGCATCGCGTGTGGCGCGATCGGGAATGCGCAGCAGCGCCTCGGCCAGGCACATCAGCGCGACGCCTTCCTGGCTCGATAATGAAAATTCGTGTATCAGCCCCTCTACCCCGCCGCCGCGGCCCTTGTCGCGCAGCGCCTGCACCAGGCGCGCGGCCATGGCGTGGATTTTTTCGGCATTGGGCATGCGCGCCTGGCCCAACAGTAACGGCACGCATTCGGGCTCCGGGCGGCGATAGGCGGCCGTGATCGCGGCGCGCAACACCGATTGCGGCTGTACGTCCTGGCCGAACTCGAAAAACGGCGGCGTGACCGGGGCGGTGTCGAGATCGGCGCTGTCGAGATCCGGCTCATCGGAGCGGGAAAGATGGGATATTTCGGCAGGCACCTGCCCGCGCTCGATTCTTTCGAGATAAGCCACCAGCGCCTGCTTGTGCAGCCAGTGAGGGGTGCAACCGAGGTTCCGCGCGGCGGCTTTCAAGCGATCACGCAACGAGTCGTCTACTTTGACGCCCAGTGTGGTGCTGGCCATGATTAATGTAATCCTTAGTTCAGTATTCACCCCGCGATACGGGGTCAGCGGCGGCGTCCGGCCATGCACGCGCGCGGCCGCCGCCAAGAGGGACAACCAAGATACTAAGGAAGATACAACCCGGGTTGTATGATGGTTAACCCGTAAGGGTTTACCCTATACTGCAGCCCTCGAGCTGCACATTGGCCGCCGCAGGGGTTGCCCGGGCGCCATCCGATCGGATGGCCGAAGCAATGGTGTCGGCCAAGAGGCGCACCGCCTGCTGCTGGGCCTGAACGAGTTCCGATATGCTCTGGCCCGACGGCTCGACCTGCACCAGGGTACGGCACAGCAAGGATTTGCCGTGTTTGTGGTGCACCGGCCGCACCCGCCAGGTGGCATCCAGGCGCGCCGCGGCGTCACCCACGATGTCAAAGCGCTGTACGTCCACCTGTACCCGCCACACCGGCGTGCCCGGCGAGGGCTGCAGGGCCTGCACGTTCAGCGCGCCCAGATCGCGCGTCAGCACATCCGACAGGGCCGACCGGATCTCGTCGGGCAATGGCGCGCTCCAGCGGTGTGAATACAACGGAGTCAGCGAGTTGTCGGTGGCGCGTTCGCGCAGCATGATCTGCGGCTGGTCGGCCTGCATGGGCACGGAAACCGACGCAATTTCGATCTGGAAACCCGCCGGCGCCGCCGGCGAGGGCCGGGCATCCCGGGCCGGCTGCAACGTGTAGAACTGCGCGGGCGGCGACGTGCTGCAGGCCGAAATCAACGCCGCGGCGGCAAGAAGGGACGCACGGGTATACATACGCATAGGTCAGTTCCTGGAAGCGCCGGGCAACGAATCGGGCCCGCGGCCGCGGATCAGCGCTTGAGGGTTGGCTTGCAGGTAATCGGCCAGGGCCCGGAGCGAGCGCGCCGCGCGCCCCAGTTCCTGCATGGCGCGCTCGGCGTTGACGGGCAGCGCGGCATCATTGGCCAGCAATTCGTTGATGTTGTCCAACGACTGGCGAGCCGCCCGCAGCGTGGCCCGGGCCTCCGGCGCCAGGCTCTTGTCCAGGTTGTTCATCAGCTTCGACGCGCTCGACAGAGTGCTGCGCAGGTCACGGCCGATTTCCTCGAACGGGATCTTGTCGATCTTGGCAACGATATTGGTAAGTTGCTGCTGCAGTTGTTCGAGGTTGCCCGGCACGGTCGGGATCATGAGCGGGTGCGTCAAGTGGAACTGGACAGGCTCGGCCTTGGGGAAATGCTCGAGCACGACATACAACTGGCCCGTCAGCAGGTTGGCTGTGCGCAACTGCGCGCGCAGACCGTGCTGGATCATGGATGCCAAGAGCTTGCCCTCGGCCCCGCCGCCCTCGCGCCTGGCCCGCTCCTGCACCCGGTCGTAGACCGGACCCAGCCGCTCCGGATACAGCGAAGCGTCCACCACGGCGAAGAAGCGCTTCTTGTCTGAATCGAAATCCACAGTGATCTGCGTGACCTCGCCCAGCGCGATGCCCTGGAAGTCGATCGTGGCGCCCACGCTCAGGCCCCGCACCGACTGGTCAAAGCGCATGCGGATAGGCACCGGGTCGCCGTCGGGGTTGGCCTTGGCGTCGCTTTCACTGGTGTAAAGCTGGAATTCCGTGTCCGGCTTGGCCGGTGTTTCGTCGCTGAGGTTGACCGGGGCGAACGCTACGCCGCCCAGCGCCAGCGATACCAGCGATTGTGTGTGCAGTTTCAGGCCACTGCCGTCAACGGTCAGGTCTACCCCGCTTGCATTCCAGAACCGGGTGCCCGCGGTAACGAACTTGTCGTTGGGCGCATCGATGAAAACCTCGACATTGACGGCCTTGCCGTCGTCGTCGAGCTTGTAGCCGATGACGCGTCCGACGGTAATGCGCCGGAAATACACGGGCGAACCGATATCCAGCGACCCCAGATCGTGGGCCTTGAGCATGAAGCGTTTGCCGGCGCGGTCATGCGTGACCGCCGGCGGCGTTTCCAGGCCGACGAACTCGAATTTGGTGGCGGTGGTGGTGGCGCCCGCCCCGTCTGCCGCGTCCACGCCGATATATGCACCCGACAGCAGCGTGCCCAGGCCCGACACCCCGCTGAGGCCCAGGCGAGGCCGCACCACCCAGAAATTGGTGCCTTCGGTCGCCAACCCGGCGGCCTCTTTGCTCAACTGGGCCTGCACGATGACCTTGGAGCGGTCGTCGTTGAAACGGATGTTCTCGACAACGCCCACCACCACGTCTTTGTAGCGCACCTGCGTCTTGCCGACTTCCAGCCCTTCGGCGGTATTGAACTCGATGGCCACCTCGGGGCCCACGGCCATCCAGGTGCGTATCACCAGCGACAGGCCCGCCAGCAACGCGACGACTGGAACCAGCCATATCCACGAAACGCGGCGTTGCCTCTTGCGTGCGACTTCAGGCACATCGATGCCGTCTGTGTCGGATGATCGGGTTTGATCGGCCATATCGTGTTTATTTGTAGGGTTATGCCGTATTGTGCCCGCCCGCGGCGAAACCGCGCTCAGTACCTTGTGGTCCGGCGCCTTGCGCCGCGCGGTCCCATGCCAGGCGGGGATCGAAGCTCATGGCCGCCAGCATGGTAAGAATGACCACCAGCCCGAACGCGCCGGCTGCCGGGCCCGCCGATATTTCGAGAATGCCCCGGAAATGCGCGAGGGCGGACAACAATATCACGACGAACACATCCAGCATCGACCACTGGCCGATGAGCTCGACCATCTCGTACAAGCGCGTGCGCTGCCTGAGGTTGGCCTCGCTGCGCCACTGTACCGCGCACGCCAGCACGACCAAGGCCAGTATCTTGGTAAGAGGCACCACGACGCTGGCCACGAACACAATGAGCGCGATGTCCCAGGAGCCGGTTTCCCATAGCTCGACCACACCCCCCAGGATGGTATGACCGCTGTCGCCCAGGATGGAACCGATGTTCATGATGGGCAGCACATTGGCGGGCACGTACAGTACCGAGGCGGCCAGCAGCAACGCCCATGTCCGGCCCAGGCTGTTGGGCTTGCGGTGATGCATGGCGGCATGGCAGCGCACGCACCGGGCCACGCCCGCGTGTCCGGCGTCTGGATGGCCCATGGCCTGCACCTGCCCGCACACATGGCAGCCGGCCAGCACCTGCCCCGGCTCGGGGCTGGGCACGCGCACCGGCACCACCCCCTGCTGCTCGGCATGCCGCCAGATGGCGTGCGGCGACAGCCGGTCGAGCATGGTCAGCAGCACCGTCAGCGCCCCGAACGCGAACAGGCCCGGCGCCGGGCCGACCCGGGCCATGCCGGCGAGTTTGACCACGGACACCACGACGCCCAGCAGGAACACGGGCACCATGCACCAGGGCCGCAACATGCCCAGCAGCCGCATGGCCGGCCGCAATCCGCGCGGCTCGCGCCCGGACGCCAGCGGCACCAGCACCCAGGCGAGCAGGCACAGTTGCGCCAAGGGCAGCATGAAGCCGGCCAGGCCGGTCATCAAGGCCGTGGCCACGTAACCCTGTTGCCAGGTCATGACCACGGCGTCCAGCAGCGACGCCTCGCGCGTCATGCCGCGCACCGACATCTTGATTACGGGGTAGCCGTTGGCCACCACGAACGTGATGAGAGCGGCCAGCGTGAGCGCCAGCCAGCCAGAGAGGGAGATGCGGCTATAGCGCCAGAGAATGGTGCCGCAGCGCGAGCAAGACGCGGTCTCGCCCGGCTGCAGTTCGTGGCGCCTGAAGATATTGGCGCAGTGTTCGCACGAGATCAGGGGCTCGCGTGTCAAATCAATCGACCAGTTCGACTTCCTGCTTGTCGGGCGCCCCCGAACCCGAGGATTTTCCGGAGCCGTTGAAGCTCAGTTTCACCTTGCCGGCGTCATCGAGGTCGACGGTGACCGTGCCGCCATCGGCCAGTTTGCCGAACAGGAGTTCGTCGGCAAGCGCACGGCGGATGGTGTCCTGGATGAGCCGCTGCATCGGACGCGCACCCATGAGCGGGTCGAAGCCCTCTTTGGCCAGGTGCTCGCGCAGCACGTCCGTGAACACGGCGTCGACGCGGCGCTCGTGCAGCTGGTCTTCGAGCTGCATGAGGAACTTGTCGACCACCCGCAGGATGATATCGCGCGACAGCGGCGCGAACGGAATGATGGCGTCGAGCCGGTTGCGGAATTCAGGCGTGAACATGCGCCGGATTTCGGCCATTTCATCGCCAACCACGCGGCTGTTGGAAAACCCGATGGACGGACGATTCAGCGTCTCGGCGCCCGCGTTGGTGGTCATGATGATGATGACGTTGCGGAAATCGGCCTTGCGCCCGTTGTTGTCGGTAAGGGTGCCGTGGTCCATGACCTGCAGCAGGATGTTGAACACATCCGGATGCGCCTTCTCGATTTCATCGAGCAGCAGCACGCAGTGCGGCTGCTTGGTGATGGCTTCGGTAAGCAGGCCGCCCTGGTCGAAGCCGACATACCCCGGCGGCGCACCGATCAGGCGCGACACCGCGTGGCGTTCCATATATTCGGACATGTCGAAGCGCAGCAGCTCGACACCCATGGTGAACGCCAGTTGGCGCGCCACCTCGGTCTTGCCTACGCCCGTGGGGCCCGAAAACAGGAACGAACCGATCGGACGGTCGGGTTTGCCCAGGCCCGAGCGCGCCATCTTGATGGCGGCGGCCAAGGCTTCGATGGCGGTGTCCTGGCCGAACACGACGGTTTTGAGGTCGCGTTCGAGCGTGGCCAGCTTGCTGCGGTCGTCGTTGGAAACCGACTGCGGCGGAATGCGCGCGATCTTGGACACGATATTTTCGATGTCGACCTTGCCGATGACTTTTTTCTGGCGCGAGCGCGGCAGCAGTCGCTGCGCGGCGCCGGCTTCGTCGATGACGTCGATGGCCTTGTCGGGCAGGTGCCGATCGTTGATGTAGCGGGCCGAGAGCTCGGCCGCGGCGCTGAGCGCGGCTGCCGAATAACGCACGTTGTGGTGCTCTTCGAAGCGGCTCTTCAGGCCGCGCAGGATCTGCACGGTTTGCTCGACGCTGGGCTCGGACACGTCGATTTTCTGGAAGCGGCGCGACAGGGCGTGGTCTTTTTCGAATACCCCGCGGAATTCGGTATAGGTGGTGGCGCCGATGCACTTGAGCTGCCCGGACGACAGGGCCGGCTTGAGCAGGTTGGATGCATCGAGCGTGCCGCCGGAGGCGGAACCGGCCCCGATAAGCGTGTGGATTTCGTCGATGAACAGGATGGCGTCGGGGTTGCCGCGGATTTGCTTCAGGACGCCCTTGAGGCGCTGTTCGAAATCGCCACGGTATTTGGTGCCGGCCAGCAGCGCGCCCATGTCGAGCGCGTACACATGGGCCCCTTGCAGGATTTCCGGCACTTCGCCGCGCGTGACGCGCCACGCCAAGCCTTCGGCGATGGCGGTCTTGCCCACGCCGGCTTCGCCCACGAGCAGGGGGTTGTTCTTGCGGCGGCGGCACAACACCTGGATGACGCGCTCGACCTCGTGTTCGCGCCCGATAAGGGGATCGATGCGGCCGGCCAGCGCGGCCGCGTTCAGGTCGTTGGCGTACTGATCCAGCGGCGACTGGCGGGATTCGCCCGCTTCCTCGGCGCCTGGCTGCTCTTTCGGGGCGGCCGGCGCGTCTTCCTGCGGCTGCTTGGTGATTCCGTGCGACAGGAAGTTGACGACGTCCAGCCGGGTAACGCCCTGCTGTTGCAGGTAGTACACGGCGTGGGAATCTTTTTCACCGAAGATGGCCACCAGCACGTTGGCGCCGGTAACGGGTTTCTTGCCGGTGCCGCCCGCCGATACATGCATGATGGCGCGCTGGATGACACGCTGAAAGCCCAGCGTGGGCTGCGTGTCGACTTCGGCGCCCGTGGGAATGACGGGCGTGTTCTCGGACACGAACTGGCGCAGGTTGCGACGCAGGTCGTCCAGATTGGCGGCGCAGGCGCGCAGGACTTCAACAGCCGACGCATTGTCGAGCAGCGACAAAAGCAGATGCTCTACGGTAATGAATTCATGCCGGGCCGAACGGGCCTCGACAAAAGCCATATGCAGGCTGACTTCAAGTTCTTGGGAAATCACGCTTCCTCCGTAACGCATCGAAGCGGTCGAAATACACGATTCATATTCTAAGCTGATCAGGGCGCAACGCCAGCGATTTCAAAAACCACACGATCGTAACGGCCTTGCTCATCCATCGCGGTTAAGGTATAGCGGCCATTGTGCACCATTGCGAGTTTCAACGGCGCCGATGGCGCGCCCTGCTGGCGCACGCGTCCGTTCAGCATCCACCATACCTGACCTCGCGCGCCCTGTACGCTTACATCCAGTACTACTTCTTGCCGGCCCGGTACCGGTCTCAACACCGACCCGTTGGCCACGCCTGCCAGGCGCAGCGGGCCCTCGGCAGCGTCGGCGTAGCCGGCAAAGCTCGGCGGCACCGTGTCGTCGAGCGCCCACGCAGCGCGCGGCTGCGTGCACGGGCCGGCCGGCACGCCGCCCTGCCGCCATCCATGCGGCCAGCATGTGATCACGGCGCGGACACTGGACGGGCGCGGCGACCGCGGCGCAACGCCGGCAGGCAATGCCGCGACAAGGTCATGCAGCAGCGGCGCGGCCACGTTCGCGCCGAAAAAACCCGGATTGGGAGTGCCGTCGGGCCGGCCCACCCACACGCCGATGGTCCAGGCATCGGTGACGCCGACGGCCCAGGCGTCGCGAAAGCCGAAACTGGTGCCGGTTTTCCAGGCAAGCGCCCTGCCGGTTTGCAGCAGGGGCCGGTCGGGGTGCCCGCCGCCTTCGAGTATGTCGCGCACGATCCACGCCGCCCCTGCGCTGAACATGCGGGACTCGACACGCGGTTGGGCGGGCAACAGGCGCGGCCGGCCGGCCAGGCCGCCGCGGGCCAGCGCCCGGTATGCGCCCACCAATTCTTCCAATGTGGTGCCGGCCCCGCCCAAAATCAAGCTCAGGTTGGGCGCGGCGCCGTCGGGCAGGCGCAAATGCACCCCGCCGGCCAGCAGCATCGAGGCAAAGCGAGCCGGCCCGACGCGGTCCAGCAGATCGACCGCCGGCACGTTAAGCGAACGCTGCAGCGCCTGCGCCACGCTGACCGGGCCGGAAAACGCCGCCTGGAAATTGCCCGGCGCATACCCGCCGAAGGACAAAGGCGCATCGAGCAGCAGGCTTTCGGAATGCACCAGGCCGTCGTCCAGCGCCTGCGCGTACAGAAACGGCTTCAGCGTGGACCCCGGGGACCGCACCCCGCGCACCATATCGACGTGCGCATAGCGGGCGGCATCGGAAAAATCTGCCGAGCCCGCGTATGCCTTGATCTCGAGCGTATCGTTGTCCATGACCAACACCGCCATCGACACCCGGGGCGGCAACGCGGCGACGCGGTCGAGCAACATGCCTTCGGTGGTGGCCTGGATGTTGGAATCCAAGGTCGACGCCACCACGGCAGGCCTGCCGCCGGCCTGCTGCTGCGACACCACGAGCCGCTGGGCGGCCAGGGGCGCAAGCCAGCGCGCCCGCAGGGGCGGCGCCACCACGGTTTCGAGCTTGGCATCGGCCACTTCGGCGCCCGTCCAGCCCCTGGCCCGCATACGCTCCAGCACCTTGTCGCGCGCCGCCCGGGCCGCCTGCGGATGTCTGTCGGGCCGCAGGCGGGACGGCGCCTGCGGCAAGGCCGTCAACAGGGCGGCCTCGGCCGGGCTCAGGTCGATGGCCGATTTTCCCAGCCACAGCCGCGCCCCCATTTCCACGCCCTCGACGATGCCGCCCATGGGCGCACGCGCCAGATACAGGGCCAGGATTTCGTCCTTGCTGTAGTGCCACTCCAGCTGCAGCGCGCGGCCGATCTGGTGCAGCTTGGCAGCCAGCGAGCGCGAAGGCCGCGCCGACAGGTGGGGATCCAGCAAGCGGGCGACCTGCATGGTCAGCGTCGAGCCGCCGGACACGATGCGGCCATGGACGAGCCATTGCCAGCCGGCGCGGGCGAGCGACACCGGATTGACGCCCGGATGCCAATAGAACCAGCGGTCTTCGTAGGCCAGCAGCGTTTCCAGGTAGACAGGCGCGACCTGCGCCGGCGCCACGGGATAACGCCATATGCCATCCCGGCTGGGGTAGGTGCGCAGGGGCGTGCCGTCGGCAGCCACGACCACGACCGCGCCGCCATTGTCGGCGGCCGGCAGCGGAAACAGGCGGTCGAGCGCGAGCAGCAACGCCGCGCCGCCCAGCAGGACCTCGGCCGGCAACGCCAGAATGCGGCGCCACCGCCCCCGGGCTAGCGCGTTGCGGCGGCGCCGCGGTCGCGGATCTCGATGTGCGTCCATCGTTCGCCTACGCCTCGCAGTTCCGGCCGGTACATGTCTTCCGCCATGCTGGACGGCACGGCAAAACGCCCCGGCGTGACCACGCGCGCCATATAAAAGATGTCGACCGGGTGGCGGTTCAGCGCAACGGCGGCCACGTATCGGTCGTCGCGGAACTCGCGGTGCTTGATGGCCGGGTTGGTCATGGCGTCGGCCACCCGGGTGCCGCCGATCTTCCAGTCCTGCATGTCGGGGCTTTGCGAGAGGTTCAGGTTCTCTACCTCGAAACCTGCCGGCACGCGATCGACCACCAGCGCGTCGGGCACGGCCTGGTTGGCCGACACGCGCAGCTTTACCACCAGCAGGTCGCCGGTGCGCAGCGCGCCGCCGTCCCACGCACGTCCGTCCGGCAGATACCAGCTGCGCTGCACGCGGATGGCATCGCTGCGCGGCGCAGGCGGCAGTACCGGCGTGCCTTGCAGATCGAGCTCGATGAACAGCGGTTGCACGCCGGTGTTGGTCAGCTGCAGGCCGGCAAGTGCAGCGCCATCCAGTGCGACGGTGCGGTCGGCCGTTCCGGCCAGCGCCTGCGTCCCGGCGGCGGTGGTCAGCGCGGCCGCCCACGGTTGGGTCGCATCGCCACCGGCGGCCTCCGCCGCCAGCAGCAGCGCCATCTGTTCCTGTGTAGAGAAATAGCTGCGCCCTTGCAGGCGGCCGTCGAGCTGAGTCAGCCAGCGCTCGCGGCCATCCTGCGCCAACTGGTATTGCACCGCCAGCGCATAGGCCTGCGCGTAGTCACGCACCGCACTGCCATAGTCGCCGAGCCACTCATCGGCATAGGCGCTGCCCCCATGCCGCCGCATGCCGTACGGACGGTCCAGGGCCTGCTTGACGGCCTGCTCCATCCGCCCGGCGTCGCCCATTAACTGGAATGCTGCCGCCAGCTGCAACAGCGGCAAGGGAGACAGGGCCCTTTCTTGATACCGGTCGTACAGTTGGCGCACCGTGGAAAGCGGCGCCTGGCGATCGCGGGCCAGCGTCAGCGCGGCAGCGGCAAAGCTGGCGAATCGCCGATGGTCGTTGCGCAAGGTGGCCATATCGTCGCGGTCGATGCGCCCGCTGTCCAGATTGCGGCGCAACTGCTCCGGCCAGGTTCCGAAACGCCCGCCGCTTTGCTGCAGCTGTTGCAGCAACCACGCCTGTGACCGCGTCAGCGCGTCATCGGGTATGGCAAAGCCATGGTCGCGCGCGTCCTGCATGAAGCCCGCCGCGTATGCCGTCAGCCAGATGTCCTGTGACGAACCGTCGCCCCATAGGGAATAGGCGCCCGATGCGTTGCGCATGCCAGCCAGGCGTGCCAACGCGTTGGCGACCTGCCCGGCGCGTTCCTGCTGCGTGCGTCCGGGCAGGCTGTAGCGCCGCGCTTGCGCATCATCGATCAGGATCCAGGGCACGGCGGCGCTGATCGTTTGCTCTGTGCACCCGTACGGATAGCTGAGCAGCCGCTGCACCAGCCGGGTCACGTTGATGGGTGGACGGTTCGACAGGCTCAGGCTGGCGGTGATGGAATCGGTGTAGTAGCCCGAAATCGATGCGCCGCCCGGCGCAAAACTCTCGCCCGGCGCAAGACGCAGGCGTTGCACCCGGTTTTCGGCGGCATGCGCCGGCTGCACTTGCAGCACGGATTCCCGGACGATGTGCACGGGACGCGCCCCGCCCTGCCCGTCAATCTGCAAACGCAGCCGTCCCAGGCCGTACGATCCGGTGGCGGTTGCCACAAAGCGCAAGGTGGCGCGTTGGCGGTCTTTCAAGGTTACGCTGCGCACGCCGTCGTCGATTGCGAGCGGGTCGAGCGCGCGCAGGTCGACCCTGACCTGCTGCGTCGCGCCGCTGAGGTTGGTCAGGTCCAGCGCCACGGCGGCCTGGTCGCCTGGCGTGATAAATCGTGGCGTACTGAGTTCGGCCACGATGGGAGCTGCCACCACCATTTCGGCCTCGGCGCTGCCGTAGCGGTCGTCGGTGAACGCCACTGCCATGAGCCGCAGGGTGCCGTTGAAATCAGGCAGATCCAGCGCAATATCGGCCTGGCCGCTTTCGTCGAGCAGCACAGGGCCGGAAAACAGGTCGACCAGCTTGACCTTGCGAGGCAGGCTGCGGCTGTCGCCGCGCAGGGCTGCATCGCCCCCCCATTTCAGGCGTCCGGTGGCGCCGTCCATTTTCTCGATGAGCTTGCCGTAGATATCGCGCATTTCCGCGGCGTAGCGATGCTTGCCGAAGAAAAAATCCAGCGGATCGGGCGTGGCGTACTGACTGATATTGAGAATGCCCACGTCCACCGCCGACAAGGTTGCCGTGGCCACCCCGCCCGCGGCGCCATCGACCTTGATGCGCACCATGGTGCGCTGCTCGGGCTCTACCTTGGCAGGCGCCTGGAGCGTCACGCCCAGCCGGCGGTCCTCGCTGGCGATGGGCAGGAACGCCAGGCCCACCGCGCGCGCCGGCGTGACGCGGTCGCCCTCGCTGCCGGGGCGGAACACCACGGCCGACACATACAGGTCATGTCGTTTCCAGGCGGGGTCGACAGGAATGTCCAGGACGGTGCCGGTGGCCTGCACCGCAAGCCAGCGCGACCACAACATGCGGTCACCCTCGACCGTCACCAGCGCATGCCCGTCATGCGGAGGCGTCACCGTCAGCCGGACGCTATCGCCCAGCCGCGCCGGCACGCCTTCGAGCTTCATCTGCACGCGGTCCGGCCGGTTGCCTACCGCGTCCGCGTCCTGCGCCCCCCAGCCGGCATAGAAGCGATAGCGCATCACTTGCCCCGTCTGCGGGTCGGCTATCTCGAGCCGGTAGCGGCCCCACCCTACCGGCAGGCTCAGCGAGGTGCGGTCCGGCAGCGCGATGACGCGCGATTCCACCAGTTCTTCGGAGTCGGTATAGCCGCTGTTCCAGCCCCGCTGATCGTCATAGCGCCAGTAATACCGGCGGTGTTCGCGGTACAGCCGCAATTGGGCCTCGGCCAGCGGTGCGACCTTGCCTGCGGCGTCGACACGCACCACTTCGAACGAGGCCGGCGCGCCTTCGCGCGCCACGTCATTGTCAAAGAGCGGCCGTATGGCAATGAGCTCGGCGGCCGGCCACACTGTGCGCTCGATGGAGCGCACCACCGGCCGCCCGCCCGATTCGAGCAGGCTCGCAGACAGCCGCACGCGCAACGGCGAATGGGCCACGCCGGCGCCCTGGGGATCTACCGTCAGGTGCGCTGCGCCCTGCGCATCCAGCTCGCCCTGCGGCAGTTCTTCGTAATGGCGCAGCGTGTCATCGGCGGCGTCGCCGAACAGAAAACCGGGCCACTGCTCGGCCAGGGGATAGCGGTCGCGGCGCACCTGGAAGCTGGCAAGCAGGCGGTTGCCCGCCGCCGGCGCGCCGTACAGATAGTCGCCTTGCACATCGATGTGCCAGGGCTCGCCCGGCGACAGCACGGCCTGCCGGGATTCCAGCCGCAGCTTCATGCGTTCGGGCAGGAACTCTTCCACCTGGAACCACCACGCTGCATCGGGAACGCGGCTGGCCGGATCTACCCGCAGCTCCAGCAGCCATTTGCCGGTTTGCGCATCGGGCGGCAGGTTGATCGGGTGCTCGACATACCCGCCCGCCTGCCCGGAAGGCTGCCACAGCTCGCTGCGCACCACGCGGCCGTCGGGACGCTTCAGGGTGGCGGTAAGCGGCGCCGCCGCAAGCGCGCGGCCATCGGGGTCGCGCGGCAGCACCGACACCTGGAAGGATTCGCCGGGCCGGTAGAGATCCCGGCCGGCATACACAAACAGATTGTTGGGCCTGGACGGATGGCCGCCTATGTCGTATTCGGACAAATCGAGCGCCGGCTCGCCCAGCGCCAGCACGGTCAGCTCGGCTCCGCGCACCGCGCGCAGCAGGCGGGCGCGCGACGAGTCGCCGTCAAAGCTCACATGCCCCGAAGAATCGGCGCGCGTCCGCCCCAACACCTTGCCCGATGCGTCCACCAGCTCGACCTCAGTATCGGTCAGCGGCTGGCCCGAACGCAGCGACATGGTAAAGGCTTCGATGCGATCGGCGTAGCGCCGCGCATGCAGCCCGATGTCGCTGACGTAGAAGTACGTGACCTGGTATTCGTAGCGAAAGCGCCCCGGCTCGCTCATGACCGCCACATAGATGCCCGGCTCGCGCAACTCGGCAATGTTCTCGACCGGAAGATATGTGACATGCCGGCGGTTGGGACGGTCATCGGTCAGGAAACGGCCCTGGTAGACACTGGTGGTCAGGCTGTGCAGCCGGTCCAGGTCCCAGTTGCTGACCGAGCCCTTCAGGCTGCGGTTATCGGCATAGCGCCATTCGTCGTCCTCGTTGTCCTCGCCGTTATCGGCCCGGCTGTCGCGCAGGCCCAGCACCCTGTCGAAAAAGTCCGGCATGCGCTCGGGCGCGACGCGCAGGAACTGCACGTCTACCTCGGGGATATTTACGGTAGTGATGGGAAGGCCGCCGTTCTGCCCGGCCGGCAGCACCACGCCACGGCTGGCAAAATAGAACGAAGGCGGCATGGCCGGGGTCTGGACCGTGCATTGGTGGCCGGCGCCCAGCGTCGCACCCTGCGCACCCGGCATAGCGGCCTGAATCCGCACCGCGTAGCTGCGCTGCGGCAGCACGTACGGAAAGTACACCATGCGCGGGTTGTCACCCACTACCCAGACGCCCTGCACCGGCTTGCCCGGGCCGGGGTTCGTATCATTGCCCTTGCCTGCGGCAGCGGAACCGGCCGTGCCGCCTTCGCCCTCGTCTTTGGCGGGCCCCGCGTCCATCACCGAAAAAAAGCTGTCCAGCGATGCCCGGCGATCCACCGGCTGGGTGAAAGTCACGGCCAGGGCCAGGGTATCGTTGTACTCGCGCGCCTGGCAGTCCAGCACGCCAAACGGATCGGCGCGCCCCACCGTGGCAGCCGGCGGCATGGCAGGCGAAGCCGCCGAAGGCGGTTTTTCCGTGGAACTGCCGGCCTGGCCGGAGGTGCCGTACGTGGGCGGCACGACAGCGCGGCCCGCCAGCCACCCCATCCCCAGTGCGACGGCAAGCAATACCGCCAGGATACCGAGTGTTCCCCTTTTCTGACTCATGACATGCCTTATGCAGCGTATGCGGGCGCGGCGCGCCCCGGACCGGCGACAGGCATGCGCCCGCGGCCAAGCAGGTACAGCGGGTCTTTCTATTCTTGTACGGGTTCCATGACACACTGCAGCGGATGCTGGCGCGCGCGCGCGTACTGGGATACTTGCGCGATGCGCGTGGCGGCCACGTCGCGGGGATACACCCCACAGGCGCCGCGGCCTTCATGGTGCACCTGCAACATGATGCGCGTGGCGTCTTCCGGGTTCTTGCCGAAGAACTTCTGCAAGACCTTCACGACGAATTCCATCGGCGTGTAGTCATCATTGAGCAGCACCACTTGATACATCGGCGGCGGCGCGGCGCGGGCGGGCGCCTTCTCCACATGCAAGTCGTGCTGGCTATCCAAGGTGGTACTCATAAGGCGGGATTCTATTGAAACTGGGGCCGACAACGCCAGTACTTAGCCAAAGTTATACGGAGAAATGCGTAGTTTCCACACTTGACTCGTTACAGAAAAGCAGAGCATTATCGGCGCATTCGGGGGCGGGTCGCCGCGGCGACGTGCGCCCGGAAGCCGGAAGGCTCCGGTGTGGCCGCTGCCTTCTGTCAAACATACGATTCAATGAGGCAGTCCGCATGTCTGATACGACCGCAACCGCCGTCCAAGGGGACAATCCCAAATCGACGGGTACCGTCAAATGGTTCAACGATGCGAAGGGTTTCGGCTTCATAACGCCCGATGACGGCGGTGAAGATTTGTTCGCGCATTTTTCGTCCATCCAGATGAACGGTTTCAAGACCCTGAAAGAAGGCCAGAAAGTGGCTTTCGAAATCATCCAGGGCCCTAAAGGCAAGCAGGCACTGAATATTACGTCGGCCTGACGCCCATTATCTGCTGTACAGCGCCGCACGCGGGCCGGCAGGCCGGCGTTGCGGCGTTAATGCCCGGGCGGGGCGCAATGCCCCGCCCTGCTGTTATTGTCCGCCGTTTTCCCGCTACATGTCGACCCATCGCCCGTTGTCTTTGCCTCGCCTGTTGACGGGTGCGGCCGCCGTTGTTGCCTTGTGGCTGGGCCTGCCGTGCCATACAAGCGCGCAATCCGGCCCCGTCACCGCACAGCCGCCGCTGCCCGTGGCCAAGCTCACCGCTGGCATCCACGTCATCCAGGCCGAACTCGCCGATACCGAAGAATCCCGTCGCATCGGACTGATGCACCGGCAGAGCCTGCCCGACAACAACGGCATGCTGTTCGTATTCGACTCGCCGGACCTGCAGTGCTTCTGGATGCGCAACACGCCCCTGCCGTTGTCCATCGCCTTTATCGCCGATGACGGCGTGATCGTGAACATTGCCGACATGGCGCCCCAGACCGACGACGCGCACTGTTCGGCGCGGCCGGTGCGCTATGCGCTGGAAATGGCCCAGGGCTGGTATGCCAGGCGCGGCATCAAAGCAGGGAATCTGATCAAGGGCCTGCCGCGCAATTGAGCGGCCGTCAAACAAAAAGAGCCGGCAAGCCGGCTCTTTTTGCGCATGCCGGACGATTACACGCGCTCGAGCACCAGCGCGATGCCCTGGCCCACGCCGATGCACATGGTGCACAACGCGTAACGCCCGCCGGTGCGGTGCAATTGGTTTACGGCAGTCGTGGCCAGGCGGGCGCCGCTGGCCCCCAGCGGGTGCCCCAGCGCGATGGCGCCCCCGTTGGGGTTGACGCGAGGATCGTCATCGGCAATGCCCAGATCGCGCAACACGGCCAGGCCCTGGGCCGCGAAGGCCTCGTTCAATTCGATGACATCGATCTGGTCCAGCTTCAAACCGGTGAGCTCGAGCACCTTGCGCGTGGCCGGTGCGGGGCCCATGCCCATGATGCGGGGCGCCACGCCCGCGGTGGCCATGCCGACAACCCTGGCGCGCGGGGTCAGCCCGTGGCGGGCTGCGCTCCGCTCGTCGGCCAGCAGCAGCGCGGCCGCGCCGTCGTTGACGCCCGAGGCATTGCCCGCCGTTACCGTGCCGCCTTCACGCACGACGCCTTTCAGGCGCGCCAGGGATTCAAGGCTGGTCTGGCGCGGATGCTCGTCTTTATCGACGATGACCGGATCGCCTTTTTTCTGCGCGATCGACACCGGGGTGATCTCGGCGTCGAAAAAGCCTTCCTGCTGCGCGCGGGCGGTTTTTTGCTGGCTCGCCAGGGCGAACTTGTCCTGGTCTTCGCGGCTGATGTTGAAATCGTCCGCCACGTTTTCGGCGGTTTCAGGCATCGAGTCCACGCCGTACTGCGCCTTCATGAGCTTGTTGACGAAGCGCCATCCGATGGTGGTGTCATAGATGGCGGCATCGCGCGAAAAGGCAGTATTGGCCTTTCCCATGACAAAGGGCGCACGCGTCATGCTTTCCACGCCGCCGGCCAGCATCAGGCCGGCTTCGCCGGCACGGATGGCGCGCGCGGCGGTGCCCACGGCATCCAGCCCCGAGCCGCAGAGACGGTTGAGCGTGGCGCCCGGAACTTCGATAGGCAGCCCGGCCAGCAGCGCGGCCATGCGAGCCACGTTGCGGTTATCTTCGCCGGCCTGGTTGGCGCAGCCCAGGATGACGTCGGTCAGTTCTTCCCAATGCACACCGGGATTGCGCGCCATCAGTGCCTTGATGGGAATGGCGGCCAGGTCGTCGGCGCGCACCGGCGCCAGGGCGCCGCCGTAGCGGCCGAAAGGAGTACGGATGGCATCGCAGATGTAGGCATGCACAGTCATGGGTCTGGCTCGACAGTAGATAAAAAGTCTTGAACTCAGCGATGTTACGTCAGGCGCCGGCGGCGCAGTGCGACAGCGGCCGCGCCTGTCCGCATGGCGGACATTGCCCGCCTAGCGAACACCAGCCGGACACTACGGGGCGCGCTCGCGGCCCGCGCGCGCCGCGTCGAGCTGCGCCTGGCGGCGGAAGCGCCCTGCGGCAAAGTGGTAGAACGGCTGCGGGCAGAACTGGCGCGCAACCAGCGATGCGGATAGCGAGCCGATCAACAGCCAGAACAGCATCGGCTGGCTGCCGGTCATTTCCATCACGATTACGCTGGCCGTCAGCGGAGATTGGGTGGCTGCGGCCAGGAATGCCGCCATGGATATCAGCACCAGTACGCGCCGGTCGATGTCCCCGCCTGCCAGGTCCCACAAATGCTGGCCGACGCCGGCGCCGGCGGTGAGCGCAGGTGTGAAGATGCCGCCGGGAATACCGGCCCAGTACGACACTACGGTAGCGGCGATCTTCGCCAGGCCGAACGCCGCCGGGCCTTCGGACTCGCCAGCCAGCAGGCCGCCCGCCACGGCGTAGCCCGTGCCGTACACCGTGTGCTGGCTGAGCGCGCCCAATACGGCCAGCGCCAGGCCCATCGCCGCCGCAGTCCAGATCGGGTGCGAACGGATCCAGGCGCGCCATGCTGCAGGCGCCATGCCCGCAGGCCCCTTGCTCAGCAGGCGCCCGAACACACCGCCCAGAATGCCGTTGACCAGCCCGCACAGCAACACCCACAACGCCATATAGTGAGGCAATGCCTCACCCTGGAAGATGCCGAAATAAGGGTTGTTGCCCGCCAGCGCCACGACCAGGAAACCCGAAGCCAGCACCCCTATCAGCACCAGCCGCTGCCAGCGCAACACCGTGCCGCGCCCGAGTTCTTCGATGGCGAAGATCACGCCGGCCAGCGGCGCATTGAACGCTGCGGCCAGGCCCCCTGCCGCGCCAGCGGCCAACAGCTCGTTGGCATGAAAACCCCGCAGCGGCACGCCCAGCCGCTGCCAGAAGCGGCCCCAGGCCAGCATCAGCGCGGCGCCGACCTGAACCGACGGACCTTCGCGCCCGGCCGAAGCGCCGGCCGCCAGACCCAGGAAGGTAAGCGGAATCTTCCACAACGTCTGGCGCAGCGACACCAGGCTCGTCTGCGCCGGCCCGGGCGCCATCGACAACGCGCCGATTACCTGCGGAATGCCGCTGCCCGCCGCATTGGGCGCAAGCCGGATGGTGGCCCAGCGCAACAAGGCAAACGCCGCAGGAATCAGGATGAATGCCGCCCAACCGTAATCGGCCACCCAGGCGCGGTTCCACTCCAGCGCCAGATCGGCCAGTTGGGCAAAAGCCAGCGCGACCAACGCCACCAGCGCGGCGCCGCCCAGCAACAACATCAGGGGCATGCTCTTGCGAGACAGCCGCCGGGTCTGGCGCGCCTTGCGGCGCGCAACGATAAGCAAACGCGAAGACACTGAATGCGATATCGACATGGGGCACGGGGAACAGGAATGCTGCGTCCGGCGCGGCGCAGCCAGGCGCTACCTTACCATCGGGCCGACGGGTCTGGCGGTGTCGCGCCGGCTGCGCCGCCAATAAAAAACGCCCGGCCGGGGCCGGGCGCCTTGCCAGACACTGATGCTCGGGATCAGGCGTAGTTCTTTGCCGCGAAGTCCCAGTTGACCAGCGCCCAGAAGTTTTCCAGGTACTTGGGTCGCGCGTTGCGATAGTCGATGTAGTAGGCGTGTTCCCACACATCACAGGTCAGCAGGGGCTTGTCGTCGGTGGTCAGCGGCGTGGCGGCATTGCTGGTGTTGACGATATCGAGCGAGCCGTCGGCCTTCTTTACCAGCCAGGTCCAGCCCGAACCGAAGTTGCCGGCGGCGGACTTGTTGAAGGCTTCCTTGAAGGCGTCGAAGCTGCCCCATTTGGCGTTGATGGCGTCGGCCAGTGCGCCCGAGGGTGCGCCGCCGGCGTTGGGAGCCAGGCTGTTCCAGTAGAACGTGTGGTTCCAGACCTGCGCTGCATTGTTGAAAATGCCGCCCGACGACTTCTTGACGATTTCTTCGAGCGTGGCGTTTTCGAATTCGGTGCCGGGAACCAGGTTGTTCAGGTTCGTGACGTAAGTCTGGTGGTGCTTGCCGTAGTGAAACTCGAGCGTTTCTTTCGAGATGTGCGGAGCCAATGCATCCAGGGCATAAGGCAGGGGGGGAAGAGTATGTGCCATTTGGGTTCCTTCTTTGTTGAGTGCACGATCAAGCGCTGCCATTGTATCGGCCTTGGCCGGCGTGCGGCAGCTTAACCCTGTTCGGGCGCAGGAATAGCGTCGCCAGGCGGCGATGCGGCGCCCTGCCCTCGCATGTCGGCGCTGTGCGCCGCTCAGGTTTCTGGGCTGTCGCTGCGCGGCTCGACGACATGTACGCGCGCCGCGCCCGCCGCGAACTTCAGGTCGAGCTCCTGCCCGCCCGCCAGCGCCGCGCCATCACGCACGATGCGGCCCTGCGCGTCGCGCGCAATGGCATAGCCGCGCGCCAGCGTGTGCTGCGGATCCAGCGCGCGCAACTGCGCGGCCACCGCCGCGATGCGCGCCCGCCGCGCATCCAGATGTCGCGTATGCGCCTGGACCATCCGGCGCGCCAGCGAATTGAGCCGTTCGCCCGCCCGCCCCGTATCAGGGGTTGCGTGCGCCAGGCGCTGCACCGCGAGATCCAGGCGCGCGGCGCGACGGCCATGCGGCCTGCCCCACGCGGCGGCGAGACGGTGCCGCAACGAGTTCAGGCGCTCGGCCTGGTGCGCCAGGCGGCTCGCCGGCGAGATCAATTGCGCTGCCGCGCGATCCAGCCGCTGGGCCGCGATTTCCAGGCGGCGCTGTTGGGCACGCGCCAGGCGCCGGGCCGCCTGACCTACCTGCCCCAGCAGATCGGCGCGCGGCACGCACGCCAGCTCGGCTGCGGCGGTGGGTGTCGGCGCGCGCAGGTCAGCCACGAAGTCGACAATGGTGAAGTCCGTTTCGTGGCCGACGCCGCTGATCACCGGGATCGGGCTGGCCGCCACCAGCCGCGCCAGCGTCTCGTCGTTGAAGCTCCACAGGTCTTCGATACTGCCGCCGCCGCGTACCAGCAACAGCGTGTCCACTTCCTGGCGTGCATTGGCGGCCTGCAGCTGCGCGGCCAGCCGGGCCGCCGCATCCGCCCCCTGCACCGGCGCGGGATAAATCACCACGGGCACTTGCGGCGCGCGACGCGCCAGCGCGGACAGCACGTCGCGCAGAGCCGCCGCGTGCAGCGAAGTGATGACGCCGATCGCCCGGGGCAGCGCCACCGGGGTGCGCTTGGCGGCCGGGTCGAACAGGCCTTCTGATTCCAGTTGCGCCTTCAGGCGCAGGAACGCCTCGTACAGATTGCCCAGCCCGGCGCGCCGCATGGCGTCGGCCTGCAATTGGTAGTCGCCCCGCGGCTCGTACAGCGACACCCGGGCGCGGACTTCTACCTGGTCTCCCGCGCGCGGCACGAACCCCACCGCCGCGGCGCGGCTGCGGAACATCACGGTGCGCACGGCAGCACGGCTGTCTTTCAGCGTGAAGTACCAGTGCCCCGACGCAGCCTGCGTAAAGTTGGATATCTCGCCACGAACCCACACCACCGGGACATTTGTCTCCAGCAACTGCCCTACTGCTTGGTTCAGCTGGGCGACCGTCATGATATCCCGCGTAAATACGTGGTTTTTTACGGGAAATTCAATTGTCATAAGGCTTTCCGGCGGGATATCTGTCCACAGGGCTTGGCGGGCGGGCCCCGATGATATCTCAACGCGCCGCAGCAATTGCGCCTGCCCGCAGCGCTAGCAAATTCGTATCAAGTGTTTGATTTTCAACAATAAATCGAATCTGCCCTTGCGAGCTCCGCTGGCGCGACCCAGCGCAAAAGCAGCATTTATCCGCCTTTGCCGGAAGTTTTGCACAGAATTATCCACAAAAATTGTGGATAGTTGCATTGCCGGGAAGCGGTCTTGCCACGAGCGGCCCAGGGCCGTTACAGTTCGCCCTTGAGCCTGGCCGCCCGAAGCGCGCGGCCATTCCAGGAGCTTCAGACTTGCTGTCCATTTTCCAAGAGGCCGGCTGGCCGATCTGGCCGCTGCTCGCCACGTCCGTGCTGGGCCTGGCCCTGATCGTCGAACGCTTTCTCTCGCTGCGGCGCAGCCTGGTCATGCCCCGCGGGCTGGCCGACCAAGTGGCGGAAATGCAGCGCAACGGGCAGGACGCGCCGGAAGCCCTGTCGCGCCTGGAACGCAACTCGCCGCTGGGCCGCGTGCTGGCCGAGGTGCTGCGGCATCGGCACCAGCCGCGCGAGGTACAGCGCGCCGCCGTCGAGGATGTGGGGCGCGCAGTCGCCCACGATCTGAACCGGTACGTTGCGGCCCTGGGTACAGTGGCGGTCATTGCGCCGCTGATGGGTCTGTTCGGCACCGTGGTCGGCATGATCGAAATCTTCGGCTCGTACACGCCCACAGGCGGCGACCCCGCGCAGCTCGCCCGGGGCATTTCCATCGCGCTCTACAACACCGCGTTCGGCATTCTCATCGCCATTCCGGCAATGATCGCCCACCGCTACTTTCGCGGACGCGTCGACAGCCTGGTCAACGCCATGGAGCAGATTGCCGCCCGGGTGGCGCGCGCAGGCGCGCTGGCGGCGCCGGGCGGCCGCCAGCCATGAATTTCCGGGGCACGCGCGGCAATGCCGACGATCTCGAGATCAACCTGATCCCGCTGATCGACGTACTGCTGGTCATCCTGATCTTCCTGGCCGCCACCACGTCGTTTACCCGCTACACGCAACTGCAGGTCCAACTGCCCGAAGCGGCCATAGAGCTCGAAACGCCGCCGGCCATCGAAGTCGCCATCAGCCGCGACGGCCGCTACGCGGTCAACGGCACGCTGGTGGATGCGCCCGACGCCGCCGACATGGCGCAGGCGCTTTTGCGGGCCGCCGCCGGCCACAGCCAACCGCTGTTGCTCATCAACGCCGATGCGCAGGCCACCCATCAATCGGTGGTCAATGTCATGGAAGCCGCGCGCATGGCCGGTATCGGCAGGGTCAACTTCGCGGCCCAGAACGCCCGGTGAAAGCCGTCGACCGCGCCGCATTCGCACAGCGCCACTGGCAGCGCAACAGCTGGCTGGCCCGCTTGCTGCAACCTCTGGCCGCTATCACGGGCTGGCATGTCGAGCGGCGGCGCGCCCAATTTCGCGCCGGCCGGCGAGCCGTGTACCGCGCGCCGGTGCCGGTGGTGGTCATCGGCAACATCTACGTAGGCGGCACGGGCAAGACGCCGGTGGCCATCGCCACCGTACAGGCGCTGCGCGCAAGCGGCTGGACGCCGGGCGTAGTCAGCCGCGGCTACGGCGCGCAGGTCGGCCCGCAGCCGCGCGTCGGCCAGGGCGAGCTTGCGCCGTCCGACTTCGGTGACGAGCCGGCGCTGATCGCGCGCACGACCGGGGCGCCGGTGGCCGTTCATCCGCGCCGTGCGCTGGCCGCCCAGGCGCTCCTGGCGCGCCACCCCGAAGTGGACGTGATCGTGTCCGACGACGGGCTGCAACATCTTGCGCTGGCCCGCGACATCGAAATCGTGGTCCAGGACGAACGCGGCCTGGGCAACGGCCGCCTGCTGCCGGCCGGCCCCTTGCGCGAGCCGGCCTCCCGGCTCGAATCGGTGGACGTCATCATCACCAATCGGGCGCCCGGCACGCCCCCGGCGCATCATGCCGGCGGGCCCCGGCGCGCCGACATGTGGCTGCAACCGGCCGACGCCCGCCACCTTTCGAGCGACACGCGCCGTCCGCTTGCCGACTTTGCCGATGTGGCCCTGTTCCCTTCTGTGGCCGCGGCGGCCGGGATAGGCAACCCACAGCGCTATTTCGCAACACTGCGGGCGGCGGGGCTGCGGCCCGATCCCTGCCTGGCCTTGCCGGACCACTACGATTACCGGCGATCGCCCTTCGAATCGGTCGGCGCCGCAGCCATCCTCATCACATCCAAAGATGCGATCAAATGCCGCGGCCTGAACGACCCGCGCCTTTGGGAAGTGCCCGTAGAAGCGCATTTTTCCGATCCGGAACTATTCCACTGGCTGGCGGCACGCCTGCGACACGCAATCGGCGACGCCCCGCGCTGAGGCGCCCCAAACTGCTTTAGAATCGCGGCATGGAATCCCGTTTACTCGATACGCTCGTGTGCCCGCTATGCAAGGGCCGCCTCGACTTCGATCGCGCCCAGGCCGAATTGATCTGCCGCGCCGATCGCCTGGCCTACCCCGTGCGCGACGGCATTCCCGTCATGCTCGAGTCGGAAGCCCGGCAACTCGATGCCGCGCGGCCTGACGCCGGCTGAACCGTGAGCTTTGTCGCCCTGATCCCGGCCCGCATGGCATCCACCCGGCTGCCGGACAAGCCGCTGGCCGATATCGTCGGCAAGCCCATGGTTGTGCGCGTCGCCGAACGCGCCGCGCGATCCGGGGCCGCGCGCGTCTGCATCGCCACCGACGATCATCGCGTGGCGCAGGCCGTCGAATCGCATGGCCACCAGGCCCTGCTTACCCGGGCCGACCATCCCACGGGCACCGACCGGCTCGCCGAAGCCATCGAGCACCTGGGCCTGGGCGACGATGCCGTCGTGGTCAATGTGCAGGGCGACGAACCCCTGATCGACCCTGCGCTTATCGATGCCGTCGCGGCCACCCTGCACGAACATCCCGACGCGGCCATCGCCACTTGCGCCTGTCCGGTGGCCGACGCCCGGTCGCTGTTCGACCCCAATGTGGTGAAGGTCGTGTGCGCCGCCGACGGGCGCGCCCTGTATTTTTCGCGTGCACCGATCCCCTGGGCGCGCGACGCCCTGGCGGCCCGGCCCGAAACCCTGGCTCCCGGCCTGCCCGCCCTGCACCATATCGGCCTGTATGCCTATCGCGCCGGCTTCCTGCGCAGGTTCCCGGCGCTGCCGCAAGGCATGCTGGAACGCTACGAAGCCCTTGAGCAACTGCGCGCGCTCGAGCACGGCCACGCAATTGTCGTACACCGCACGCCGCACGCCCCCATGGCGGGCGTCGATACCCCGGCCGACCTGGAACGCGTCCGGCAAATTTACGCCGCCTTATAAGGGGTTTCCCTTGATAGACGCGGCAACATGGGGTGCTGCGTTGCGGCATAATCTTTCCCGGTCAAAAAAATCACCCACCATTCAGGAGCACCCATGCGTCTCATCCTGCTAGGACCTCCCGGCGCCGGCAAAGGCACCCAGGCGGCCTTCGTCACCCAGCACTACGCGATTCCGCAGATCTCCACCGGCGACATGCTGCGCGCGGCCGTGAAAGCAGGCACGCCCCTGGGCCTGGAAGCCAAGAAGGTCATGGATGCGGGCGGCCTGGTGTCCGACGACATCATCATCGGCCTCGTCCAGGACCGCCTGAAGCAACCCGGCTGCGCCAACGGCTACCTGTTCGACGGATTCCCGCGCACCATTCCGCAGGCCGACGCACTCAAGAGCGCCGGCGTGGCGCTGGACTACGTCGTTGAAATCGAAGTTCCCGAAGACGACATCATCGAACGCATGAGCGGGCGCCGCGTGCACCCTGCCAGCGGCCGCAGCTACCACCTGCGTTTCAACCCGCCCAAGCAGGAAGGCCTGGACGACATCACCGGCGAACCCCTGGTGCAGCGCGACGACGACCGCGAAGATACCGTGCGCAATCGCCTGGCCGTGTACCAGAAGCAGACCCGCCCGCTGGTGGACTACTACTCCTCGTGGGCGCAGGCCGGCGACGCCAAGGCGCCCAAGTATCGCAAGATCTCCGGCGTGGGCGCCGTCGAAGACATCAAGGCCCGCCTGTTCCAGGCGTTGGCCAGCTGAGCCGCGCACCCGGCAACCTCCCGCGCCGCGACACGTTCGCGGCGCCACCCCATGCAACCGTTTCAGAGATTCCCCCCATGGAAATAGCGAACAAGGTATTTATCGTCACCGGCGGCGCATCGGGCCTGGGCGCCGGCACGGCGCGCATGTTGGTGGACAACGGCGCCAAGGTCGTCATTGCCGACGTACAGGACGAACCCGGCCAGGCGTTGGCCAAAGAGCTGGGCCAGCGCTACGTGCACTGCGACGTCACCCAGGAAGCCGACGGCCGGCAGGCCGTGGCGGCCGCCCTTGAACTTGGGCCGCTGTTCGGCCTGGTCAACTGCGCCGGGGTTGCGCCGGCGGCCAAGATCGTGGGCAAGAACGGCGCTCACCCGCTCGATCTGTTCCAGAAGGTCATCGCGATCAACCTGGTGGGCAGCTTCAACATGATGCGCCTGGCCGCCGAGGCCATGAGCGCCAACACCCCCGAGGCGACCGGCGAGCGCGGCGTGCTGATCAATACCGCCTCCGTGGCCGCGTTCGACGGCCAGATCGGCCAGGCCGCCTACGCCGCGTCCAAGGCCGGCGTGGCGGGCATGACGCTGCCCATCGCGCGCGACCTGGCCAGGACGGGCATCCGCTGCATGACCATCGCCCCGGGTATTTTCGGCACCCCGATGATCTTCGGCATGCCGCAAGAAGTGCAGGATTCACTGGCCGCCAGCATCCCCTTCCCCGCACGCCTCGGCCGCCCCGAAGACTACGCAAAACTCGTCCACAGCATCATCACCAACGACATGCTCAACGGCGAAACGATCCGCCTCGACGGCGCGATCCGCATGCCACCCAAGTAACAGGGCCCGCGCGCGCCCTGGCGGCGCGCGCTTGCACCAACACTCATGGGTCTATTCCGCTCGGCCGCCACCGTCAGCAGCTTTACGTTGCTGTCGCGCATAACCGGCCTGCTTCGCGACATCCTGATCGCGCGCGCCTTTGGCGCGGGGCCGCTCACGGATGCTTTCTGGGTTGCGTTCCGCATCCCCAACCTGTTGCGGCGGCTGTTCGCCGAGGGCGCCTTCGCGCAGGCATTCGTGCCCATTCTGGGCGCGGCGCGCAATGAGCGCAGCCTGTCCGAAGTCCGCACCCTGCTCGACCGCGTAGCCTTGCTGCTCACGCTGGCGCTGATGACGATCACCCTGCTGGGCATCCTGGCTGCGCCCTGGGTCGTCACTGCCATGGCCAGCGGCATGCGCGATGCCGCGCGGGGCGCCGAGTTCGGCGCAGCCGTGTGGATGACGCGCGTGATGTTCCCGTACATCGTGTGCATGTCCCTGGTCGCGTTCGCCTCCGGCGTGCTCAACACCTGGCGGCGCTTCGCCGTTCCGGCCTTCACGCCCGTGCTGCTGAACCTGTCCATGATTGCCGCCTGCCTGTGGTTGGCGCCGCGCATGCAGGTGCCCATCTATGCACTGGCCATCGGCGTCATGGCGGGCGGCGTGGCCCAGCTGGCCATCCAATGGACGGCGCTGGCGCGCCTGGGCCTGCTGCCCCGGCTGCGCACCAGCCCGTCCCTGGCGTGGCGCGATCCCACCGTGCAGCGCATACTCAAGCAGATGGCGCCCGCCACGCTGGGCGTCTCGGTCGCCCAGATTTCACTGCTGATCAACACCAATATTGCAACCTGGCTCACGCCAGGCAGCGTGACCTGGCTGTCGTTCGCCGATCGCCTGATGGAATTTCCCACCGCGTTGCTGGGGGTCGCGCTGGGCACCGTGCTGTTGCCCAGCCTGTCGGCCGCGCACGCGCGGCAGGACGACGCCGCCTATTCGTCATTGCTCGACTGGGGCCTGCGACTGATATTGCTGCTGGGCCTGCCGGCCGCCATGGGGCTGGCCCTGCTGTCGGACGGCCTGGTGGCCACGCTGTTCCATTACGGCGCCTTCAACGCCGGCGACGTGGCGCAGACCCGCCTGGCCGTCGTCTGCTATGCCGCCGGACTGATCGGCATCCTGGGAGTGAAGATCCTCGCCCCCGGTTTCTACGCGCAGCAGGATATCCGCACGCCCGTAAAAATCGCCATCATGGTGCTCGTGGCCACCCAGTTGATGAATCTGGTCCTGGTGCCCGCGCTGGCTCACGCCGGCCTGGCCCTGGCCATCGGCCTGGGCGCCACCCTGAACGCCCTGGCGCTGCTCATCGGGCTGCGGCGCAGGGGGCTGTACCGACCCCAGGCGGGCTGGCCCGCCTTCGTGCTGCGGCTGGTTCCGGGTCTGGGCGCCCTGGCGGCCGTGCTTGTTTACGCAAGCCGTCACCTGGACTGGGTGGCCCTGCAGGCCGCCCCCGCCCATCGGGCGCTATGGCTGGCCGCCGTCTTGTGCGCCAGCGGCGCGGCTTACTTCGCCACGCTGTTTGTCTGCGGCTTCCGGCCACGCGATTTCGCCCGGCGTCGCAACCCCTGAGGTCTTACAAAGTCACGAAAATTGCAGTTTTCGACCAGACCTGTAAATAAACGAGAACTTTTCGCGCTATCATGTAATTTAAAGTAAAAAAAGCATTACTATCTGCGAATGCAAGTGCTTGGTCGCCGTCCGGGGTTGCTTATGGCACCGACTTCTCCCTCCAGCCAGCCGTCTCCCTTGTCTGACCAGGTGGTCAACTGGCTGCTATTGTTGCGTTCCGGCCGCGCAACGCAGCGCGATTACGCCGATTTCATGGCCTGGCGCCAGGCCAATCCGCAACACGACAGCGCATGGCAGCAGCTAGCCGTCACGCTGGGTGGCGGCGCTTTCGGACGCTTGGGTGATACGTACCCGGAAGGATATGAATTCACTCCCCCTGCCGCTCAGGAAGCCCCGGCGCATGCCGCCCCGGTTTCCCCCGCGCGCCGCCGCTTCCTGGCGGGCGCGACCCTGCTGGCCGCGGGGGGCGCCTCGGCCGCCTATATTGGCAATTTCTACTACCCTCTGGGCGGCCTGGCCGCCGATGCGACCACGGGCACTGCCGAGCGGCGCCGTTACAAACTGTCCGACGGCAGCGAACTGCTGCTCGACGCGCGCAGCGAGGTGGACCTGACCTTCACCCCCGGCATGCGCCTGTTGAAACTGCGGGCGGGGGCCGTCATGGTCGCCGCCAGCGCTTACGACGACCGCCAGTTCGTCGTCGAGACCGCCGAGGGTATCGTCCGCTCGGCGGGCAACCGCTATATGGTGCGCCAGTTGCCGCACCGCACCCTGGTGGTGGCGCACGAGGACCCCGTGGCCATCGAAACCCGAGCAGGCATGCACAATGTGCTTGCCCCGGGCATGGGTGTGCGCTTTGATGCCGTGCGCGTCGGCGCGGCACGCGCCGACCTTGCAGCGGCGGCCGCCTGGGAAAACGGCATTATCGACGCGCGCGGCCAACCCCTTGCCGATGTGGTGGACATCCTGCGTCCCTACTACCGTGGCGCCTTGCGGGTATCCATGGCAGCCGGCGGCCTGCCTGTATCGGGGCGATTTCCGCTGGACGACGTGTCCGCTACACTGCGTAGTCTGGAGGCCGGCATGCCCATCACGGTGCGCCGCTACACGCCATGGTTCATATCCATCGGCGTGTCATCGGCCTGAGCCCAGTGACGCTCTTGCCGCAAATACCTTGCAATCTTCGGCAGACTTGTTAGAATATTGGACTTTGCCGAATTCACTACATATCGCAACATGGCCAATACCGCCCAAGCACGCAAACGCGCTCGTCAATCGGTGCAGCGCAACAAGCACAATTCCAGCCTGCGCTCGATGCTGCGCACCGCCATCAAGCGCGTACGCCAAGCCATTGCCGCCGGCGACAAGGCGGCGGCAGGCGAAGTGTTCCAGAAAGCTACCAGCGTGATCGACCGCGTGGCTGACAAGAACATCATCCACAAGAACAAGGCCGCTCGCCACAAGAGCCGCCTGGCCGCCGCCATCAAGGCGCTGGCGTAAGTCATTCTGCCGCCCCATCGCGGGGCGGCATGAATACGGCAATACAAGGGGACGCTCGCGGGCGTCCTTTTTGTCATGGCGCGGTGCTTGCCGCCCCCTTCGTTTACGTGGGAAACGCCTCGCGCAAGGCAAATGTCGCCTGCTTGAACACGCCCAGGTCAGTGCCCACCGCAACGAAGTGCATACCCATGTCAAGGTAGCGGCGCGCATCCGCCGCCACGGGCGCCAGGATACCCACCGCCTTGCCCTGGGCCTTGACGCGCTGGTACAGGTGGCGAATGGCCTCCTGCACTTCGGGATGCCCGGGATTGCCCAGATGGCCCAGCGCTGCCGCCAGATCCGAAGGGCCGATGAATACGCCATCCACGCCTTCGACTGCGGCAATCTCGTCCACCGCCTCGATGCCGGGCCGGCTTTCGATCTGCAGCAGCACGCAGATGTTGTCGTTGATCGTGTGCAGATAATCCGGCACGGAGCCGTACCGGTTGCTGCGCTGCATGCCTGCCACGCCCCGCATGCCTTGCGGCGGATAGCGCGTGGCTGCCACCGCGCGGCGTGCGTCGTCTTCGGATTCGATGAACGGGATCAACAAGTTATAGAACCCGATATCGAGCAGGCGCTTGATCTCGACTGGATCGTTCCATGACGGACGGCCCACCGGCGCGCTGTCACTGCCCTGCAGCGCCTGCAACTGCTGCAGGAACATCGGGATGTCGTTGGGCGAATGCTCGCCATCGAGCAACAGCCAGTCGAAATTTGCCAGGCCGGCCAGTTCGGCCGTGATGTGGCTGGACATGCACATCCAGAAACCGATCAGCCGTTCGCGCGCCAGGATGCGTTGCCGGAAGCGGTTGGGTAACGGTGAGATCATTGCTTTTCCTTGGGATAGCGGGCTCAGTCGGGTTCGGCGCAGCGTTCCCGCTTAATGGATTTCGGGCTCGGGCGCTTCCCCGCCCGCCTGCGGCTCGGTCTGCAGGAAGTCGAAGTCACAGCCGACGTTGGCCTGGCTGACATGCTTCAGGTACAGCACGCCATAGCCACGTTCGAAACGCGGCGGCGGCGGCTGCCAGGCCGCCTTGCGTTGCGCCAGTTCCGCGTCGCTCAGCTGCACGTCCAGACGCCGGTTCGGTACGTCCAGTGTAATCATGTCGCCGTCGCGCACCAGCGCCAGCGGCCCGCCTATGTATGACTCGGGCGCCACGTGCAGCACGCATGCGCCATAGCTGGTGCCGCTCATGCGCGCGTCCGATATACGCACCATGTCGCGCACGCCCTGCTTGAGCAGCTTCTGCGGAATGGGCAGCTGGCCCCATTCGGGCATGCCGGGCGCGCCCTGCGGGCCGGCATTCTGCAGCACGATGACGCTATCGGCGTCGATGTCGAGCTGCGGGTCGTCGATGCGAGCGGCCATGTCGTTGTAGTCGCGGAACACCACCGCGCGGCCCGTATGGACCTGCAGGCGCGCCTCCATTGCCGGCGGCTTGATCACGGCGCCATCGGGCGCAAGATTGCCGCGCAACACCGCCAATCCGTCGCAGGCCACCAGGGCACGGTCGCGCGAGCGGATCACATCGTCGTTGAATACGCGCGCGCCCGCGATATTCTCGCCCAGCGTGCGCCCGTCGACGGTCTGCTGACTGGTGTCGAGCAGGTCGCCCAGCTGCGCCATCAGCGCCCGCAGTCCGCCCGCATAATAAAAATCTTCCATCAGGTACTTGCCGGCCGGGCGCAGGTCGGCCAATACCGGCGTCGTGCGCGCCAGGCTGTCAAAGCGCGCCAGATCAAGCCCGAACCCGCATCGCCGCGCCATCGCGATAAGATGCACCACCGCATTGGTCGAACCCGACAGGGCCAGCGCCACGCGCACGGCGTTATCGAACGACGCGGCCGTCAGCAGGCTGGAAGGCGTGATGTCGTGCCACACCATGTCGACGATGCGCTTGCCCGACAGCGTGGCCATTTGCGCATGGCGCGAATCGGGAGCGGGAATCGACGAATAGCCCGACAGGCACATCCCCAGCGCTTCCACCGCGGCGGTCATCGTGGAAGCCGTGCCCATGGTCATGCAATGACCCGGCGAGCGCGCGATACCGTCTTCAATGCCTTGCCAATCGTCTTCGGTGATGTTGCCGGCGCGCAGTTCGGCCCAGTACTTCCAGGTGTCGGATCCGGAGCCCAGCGTATTGCCGTTCCAGTTGCCGCGCAGCATGGGGCCGGCCGGCACGAAAATCGTGGGCAGGTTCATCGAGGCCGCGCCCATCAGCAGGGCCGGCGTGGTCTTGTCGCAGCCGCCCATCAACACACAGCCATCCGCGGGGTAAGAACGCAGCAGTTCTTCCGTTTCCATGGCCAGCAGGTTGCGGTACAACATGGTGGTCGGCTTCTGGAACGGCTCGGACAGGCTCATCGCCGGCATTTCCACCGGAAAGCCGCCCGCCTGCCAGATGCCGCGCTTGACCTCTTCCACACGCTGCTTGAAATGGCTGTGACAGGGGTTGATGTCGCTCCAGGTGTTGATGATGGCGATGACCGGCTTGCCGGCGTAGTCGGAGCGGTGATACCCCATTTGGGCGGTGCGCGACCGGTGGCCGAATGAACGCAGGTCTTTGACTCCATACCAGCGATGGCTGCGTAGATCTTCGGGACGTTTGCGCTGAGAGTTGTCAGTCATGTCGGGCGGATCCTTCGATAGGTCGTCTGGATGGGGGGCGGGCGCCGGTACGTGCCTGGCGCGTCAGGCGCCCAGCAGATACGGTACGTTGCTGCGCTGGCAGATCGCGCGCAGGCGTTGATCCAATGCGGCCGGCAGCGGAATGCCCTCGCGCAGGCGCCGGTCGCGCTCGGCGGCCTCGGGGTCGCCCGCCACCAGCACGGGCTGCGTGGGGTCCGCGGGCGGCGTATCGCGCAACGTGTCCAGCACGTCGTCCACCTCATCTTCGAACGAGCCCGACTCGCGAAACGCGTCGGGATTGAGCGCCAGGAAGAAATGCCCGATGTCGTCCGGGTCTCCGGGCCGCCGCGTCCGGGCGTGGCGTGCCGCCATCGCGCTGCCACCGAGCGTGCCGCCCAACAGCTGCGCCATCACGGCCAGCCCGTAACCCTTGTGGCTGCTCATGTCGGGCGTGCCGCCCAGCGGCGTCAGCCCCCCTTCGGGGCGATCGAAGATGTACTGCATGGCCTGCGTCGGATCGGTCACGCTATGACCCTGCCCGTCCACCGCCCAGCCTGCGGGCAAGGCCTTGTCGTGGAACTCGTACACCTTGACCTTGTTGGCGGCGACGGTGGTCGTGGCCATGTCGAGCACGAAAGGGTCGTTCTGCGCGGCCGGCGCGGCGAACGCAATGGGGTTGGTGCCCAGCACCGGCATCGATCCATGCGTGGGGACCATGATGAGGGTGGTCGCGCTGCTGGTGACCAGGCCGACCACGCCGCGCTGTGCGGCCATGCGGGCGTAGACGCCAGCCGCGCCGAAGTGATGCGAATTGCGCACCGAAACCGCGCCCACCCCGTATTCGAGCGCCTTGTCCACCGCCAGCTGCATACCCTGGGCCGCCGCCGGGTAGCCCAGGCCGCCCATGCCGTCGAGCAAAGCCGTCGAGGCCGCTTCGCGCACCAGGCGCGGACGTGCGTCAATGCGCAGGGTACCGGCATGCAACTTGGATTCGTAGGACGGCAACATCGAAATGCCGTGCGAATCGATGCCCAGCAGGTCGGTCTCGGCCATGAGCCCGGCCGTGAGGGCGGCCAGGTCGTGGGCCATGCCCCAGGCCACCAGCACCATGAGTATCTGTTCGCGCACCTGCTCGGCGCGCACCCGGGTCACGAAGTCATTGCCGCTGGACTGCACTGAGGTCTCCTGGCTATGCATTTATTGATGGGCGCAGCGTGGGCGAAACGTCAATCGCGCTCGCGGTCGACGAGGCGGTGGCGCGCCTGCCCCAGGTGAAACTGCATCGCCACGCGGGCCCGCTCGCCGTCCTGTTCGCGTATGGCGCCCAGGATGGCGGCATGCTCGTCGGCGACGCGCTGCGCGCGCTGGCGCGAGCCCGTGCGCGTCAGGCTCAGCGACAGGCGCATGAAGCCACTGATGGATTCATGTATGGATTCGAGCACACCCAGGTAATAATCGTTGCCGGTCGCCTGCGCAATACTGGCATGAAAGGCCAGGTCCGCTTCGGGCGATACGTGCCCGCGATCCAGGGCATCGACGAATGCCGCATGCGCCTCGGCAATGGTGCGCAATTCTTCATCGGTGCGGCGCAGGGCAGCCAGCCGCGCGGCATCGCCTTCGAGCGCCATGCGGATTTCCTGGGCCCGAAGGTAGGCGCCCACGTTGCGCACGTCGCTGAACGTCTTGAGCCGCGGCGCGGGCTGCTGGCTGACAAAGGTGCCCAGCCCCTGGTGCGCGGTGATCAGCCCATCGGCACGCAGGCGCAGCAACGCCTCGCGGACCACCGGCCGCGAAACGCCGAATCGCTCGCAGATTTCATGTTCCGACGGAAGCTTGTCGCCGACATTGAGATTGCCGGCGGCGATCTGCTCGAAGATCTGGCCGTACAGCTGGTCGGCCAGCCTTACACGCTGGCCGCGCTCCAGCACCAGCGTGCCGATGGCGGCCTCTCCTGTGCCAGCCTGCGGCTGGGCGGCGGCCATGCCGTCGCCCGCCGGCGCGACGCGGGCCGTTCTGTTGCGTTTCACCTTGCTTCCCTTTGAACGTAGCGCACAACCTGTACGAATCACTCGCGGCGCATGGGCGTGGCGCCCAGGCGCACACACCTATATACCATTTGTGAAGCACCGCCTGCTCAACCACCCGGCGCTCCCTGCGTGTTGACGTACAAGGCATACACAGAATGCGACGAAGCCATGAACAGGCGATTGCGCTGCGCACCGCCGAAACACAGGTTGGCGCAGCGTTCGGGCAGATGGATATGGCCGATCCGCTTGCCCTGCGGCGAAATCACCATGACGCCGTCCTTGCCTTCGCCCATGCCCCAGCCGCACCACAGATTGCCGTCCACATCGCAGCGCATGCCGTCCAGCGTGCCGCCCTGGGCATCCAGGAAGACCCGGCGGTTGGCCAACTGCCGGCCGCCATCGGCCACGTCGTACACATGGATCAGGCGGTTGGGCGTGGCGCGCCCCTCGACCACATAAAGCAGGGCGCCGTCCGGCGAAAAGCACAGCCCGTTGACGCCTTTCAGGTCGGTGATCATGGCAGCGCCCTCGCCCGTGGCCGGATCGATGCGATAAACGGTATGCGGCAGCTGCGCCTGGGCCTTGCGGCCTTCATAGTTGCCGCCGATGCCGAAAGGCGGATCGGAAAACCAGACGGCGCCATCGGTATGGCAGATGACATCGTTGGGCGAGTTCAGCGGCTTGCCCTGGTAGCTGTCCATCAGCACCGTTATCGAACCGTCGTATTCCGTGCGCGTGACGCGTCGGGTAAGGTGTTCGCAGGTGACCAGGCGGCCCTGGCGGTCGCGGGTGTTGCCGTTGGCGTAATTCGACGGCTTGCGAAAGACGCTTACGTTGCCAGTTTCCTCTTCCCATTTCATGATGCGGTCGTTGGGAATATCGCTCCAGAGCAGGAAGCGCCCGTCGCCGAACCATACGGGGCCTTCCGCCCAGCGCATGTCCGTGGCAATGCGCTCGACGCCGGCATTGAACAGGCGGTATGGCTCGAATGCCGGATCCAGCACCTGGATGGCCGGATCGGGATAAACGGGCGATGGCCGCCACGCCAGCGCCGCGCCCGGCAACGCGGCCAGGGCGGCCGCGCCGGCGGTGGCCAGCAGGCGCCGGCGTGAAGCGTCGGCCAAATCGCCGCCGCCGGGGTTTTTCTTGCAAGCATTGCGGCGTGGCCGCATATCGGCATCATGCATCGCGTGTCTCCGGTATAAAGCGCTGCGTGGAAAAACCTTGCGCCGGCGCCCGTCTATCGCGGGCTTGCCCGATCAGGCCGGCACGACTTCCTTGTCCCACTGCAGCAGTGCGCGCGCCACCGGGGCCACGCGCTGGCGATCCTGCTCGGACAAGCCGGTCACCAAGGGCAGCATCGGCCCCATGTCGGCCACGCCCGCCAGCGTCACGGCGTCGTGCAGCACGCGGATGGGGCTGATCTCGTCGCGGCAGTCTTCCATGCCCAGGTACTGTGCGCGCACCTGCTCGGCCTCGTCGAAGCGCCCGGCGTGCAACAGCTGCAACATGCGCATCGCGCCGCGCGGAGCGATGCACACCGAGCCCGACGTAAAGCTCTTGAGCCCGAATTTGCGGAAATGCGTAATGGCCGGCCGCTCGCCGCTGCCGCTGACCAGCCAGCGCGGGTCGATGGCCCGCAGCAGAGATTCGAGGTAGGGATCGTCGGCCGGATCCGGGCACACGACCGCATACTTGAGCGCGACGATGCGCTGTTCTTCGATCAATCGGGCAAGCGTGGCCGGCGCCAGGTAGCCGGAACTCTTCAGGTACACCACCACCGGCTTGCCCAGCGCATCGCTGAAGCGCCGGATCCCATCTGCCAGCCCCGCATCGGTATAGGGAAACGACATCGGCAGCAGCATGGCGGTGGGAAATTCGCGGCTGCGCAGGATGGCGGCCTGGTCCATCAGCTTGCCGAAGTCGGGCCCGGCCGACGGCAGCACCCAGGTGTCCGCACCCGCGCTTTCGGCCAGGAAGTCGACCACGCGCGCGTATTCACTGACGCTGATGTTGTAGAAATTGGCATTGCCGCCGTACATCACGCTGCGCACGCCGCCTTGCTCCAGGTGGCGCAACAGCGCGCGGTTGGCTGCCTCGTCCGGCGACAAGTCGGCCTGGCGCGCAAAGGGGGGCACGGCAATCACGGATCGCTGCAGGTCGGCCGTGCTGACCGGTGTGGTTTTCATGGCGGAATTCTCCTGGATGCCAGAGGTAAGACAAGTGTCCAAAAAAGTATACTTGGTTGACAAGTGAATGCTCAATACATATATTTGTTTGACAACATGAATTACCGGCGGCACAGGCAGAAGCGCCGCGCAGGCCTTCGCGCCCCACCGCGCGGGCGCTGGCTTTTCCCACCACAAGACATGCGCCTTCCGAGCGCCAGGAGACACCCGCAATGCTTGCAAAACCCGCGTTCCGTTCCGCAATGGCCGCGCTGGGCGCTGCCGCCCTGTTTGCGGTGGCGCCCGCAGGCGCAGCCGACGACTACCCCGCCCGCCAGGTCACCATCCTGGTGCCCTTCCCCGCCGGCGGCACCACAGACATCGCGGCGCGGGTCGTGGCCGCCGAACTCGGCAAAGCCTGGAACCAGCCGGTCGTGGTCGACAACCGCGCCGGCGCCGGCGGCAACGTAGGCACGGCCGAAGCCGCTCGCGCCCGCCCCGATGGCTATACCCTGCTGATGGGCACCGTCAGCACCCACGCCATCAATCAGTCGGTCTATGCCCGGCTGCCCTATGATCCGGTAAAGGATTTCACGCCGGTCACCATGGTCATACCGGTGCCCAACATCCTCGAACTCAATCCCGCGTTCGCGGATCGCAACAACATCCGTTCGGTCGCCGACCTGATCGCGTACCTGAAAGCCAACCCCGGCAAGGTGAACATGGCGTCCACGGGCAACGGCACCTCCACTCACCTGTCGGGTGAACTGTTCATGGCCATGACCGGCACCAGGATGACCCATGTGCCTTACAAGGGCAGCAGCCCCGCGCTCACCGACGTCATGAGCGGCTCGGCCGACCTGATCTTCGACAACCTGCCCTCGTCGATGGGCTTCCTGAAGGCAGGCAAGTTGCGGCCGCTTGCCGTCACCAGCGCCGAGCGCTCACCCGCCCTGCCCGATGTTCCCACGATGGCGCAGGCCGGCGTCGACGGCTACGATGCATCCAGCTGGTTCGGCCTGCTGGCGCCGGCAGGCACTGCCCGGCCCATCGTCGACAAGGTGCAGCGCGATGTCGCGAAAATCCTGCAGGACCCGGCCGTGCGCGAGCGCTTCGTTGCCCTGGGTGCGCAGCCGCAATCCATGACGCCCGCCGAGTTCGGGCAGTTCATGGCGCAGGAAACCGCCAAGTGGGCCAAGGCGGTGCAGCAGTCGGGCGCGCGGGTCGACTGACCCGCTTAATTTCCAGGCCGCTGGCGCGCGTGGCCGGCGGCTGTTCCCAACAACACGCGCACCAGGAGACATCGTGAACAAACTGATCAGTGCTATCGCCACTGCCAGCCTGGCCTTGCTGGGTGGCCAGGCCGCGCACGCGGCCTCGTATCCCGACAAGCCGGTCACCGTGATCGTTCCGTTCGTGCCGGGCGGCTCGTCTGACATTACGGCGCGCTCGGTGCTACCGGGCATGCAGAAACAGCTGGGCCAGACGTTCGTGGCCGAGAACAAGCCGGGCGCCAACAGCGCCATCGGCGCGCAGGCCCTGGCCCGCGCTCCCGCCGACGGTTACACCATGATGGTGGGCTCGATCGGCACCTTCGCCATCAACGAAGCGTTGTACAAAGAACTCGCCTACAACCCCAGCAAGGACTTCCGGTACCTGACACAGGCCGTGCGCAATCCCAACGTGCTGGTCGCGCCGCCCTCGTTTGCGCCCAACACGGTGGCCGAGCTCGTCGAGTATGCGAAAAAGCATCCTGGCGAAGTCTCTTACGCATCGTCGGGCACGGGGTCGTCCGATCACCTGTCGGCAATCCTGTTCCGCCAGCGCACCGGGACCACGGGTGTCGATGTGCCCTACCGCGGCGGCGCTGCGGCCATCGCCGACCTGCTGGGCTCGCAGGTCAATGTGTCGTTCCAGAATCTGGGCGCGGTTCAGAAGCACGTACTGGCAGGCAAGCTGAAGGCGCTGGCCATTACGGGCGAAAAGCGCGCGCCCGACCTGCCCGATGTGCCCACGCTGGCCGAAGCCGGCATTCCCGACATGGTGGTGTATTCGTGGCAGGGCTTTGCCGTGCCCAAGGACACCCCCGCGCCCGTGGCAAAAACGCTGTCCGACGCCCTGCGCAAGACGCTGCGCGAGCCCGATGTCACCAAGACGCTGCAAGGCCTGGGCTTCGAGGTTGTGGCCAATTCCCCCGAAGAATTCGCCGCCTTCCAGCAAGCCGAGGTCAAGCGCTGGAAACAGGTGATCAAAGACGCCGGCATCCAGTTGCAGTGACACGAGGCTCGCGCCCGGGCCGGCATGCACAGGCCGGCCCGTAATCAAGTAGCATTTGAGCTTTCCTCCCTGATAGCGCTTACACGACATGGCCTCCAAGCATCGCATCCTGCAGGTCGGCTCCCTGGCCGGTTCTCCGTCGGCCAACCAGCGGCTGGCCGACGCCTATGACGTCCTCGAACTCTGGAAGCACACCGACCGCAAGGCTGCGCTGGCCGAGTACGGCAAGGGCATCACCGCCCTGGTCACCTCGGCCACCATGGGCGCCAACGCCGAATTGATCGAGGCGCTGCCCGACCTGAAGTCCATCTGCAGCTGGGGCGTGGGATACGAAACCATCGATCTGCAGGCCGCGCGCGCGCGCGGCGTAATGGTCAGCAACACCCCCGACGTACTCACCGACTGCGTGGCGGACCTGGCCTGGGGCCTGATCATCGCCGGGGCGCGCCGCATGACCCTGGGCGACCGCTACGTGCGGGCGGGACGTTGGGGCCAGGTCCACGGCAACATCCCCCTGGGCACGCGCGTCAGCGGCAAGAAGCTCGGCATCGTGGGGCTGGGCCGCATCGGCCAGGCCATCGCCCGGCGTGGCCAAGGCTTCGACATGGAGGTGCGCTACCACAACCGTCGCCCGCGCGAAGACTCGCCGTACGGCTACGAAGCGACGCTGGTCGAACTGGCGCGCTGGGCCGACTTCCTGGTGGTGGCCACCGTGGGCGGGCCGCAGACCCGGCACCTGGTCAACCAGGAAGTCATCGAGGCGCTCGGCACCAAGGGCATCATCGTCAACATCGCGCGCGGCCCCGTCATCGACGAACAGGCGCTGGTCACCGCGCTCGAAAATGGCAAGCTGGGCGGCGCCGCGCTGGACGTCTTCGAGCACGAACCCAACGTTCCGGACGCCCTGAAAACCAGCGACAACACCGTGCTGCTGCCCCACATCGGCAGCGCGACGTATGAAACCCGGATGGCCATGGAAGACCTGATGCTGGAAAACCTGCAGTCGTTCTTCCAGACCGGCAAACTGGTGACGCCGGTCGAGTAAGCCAGCCGGCCGTGCCGGCCGGCGGCCGGCACGGGGGCCGCATCAGACTTCGCGCTCTTCGGTCCTGAGGTTGTTGTCGTGGGCAAAATCGACCACGAACTTATATGCCAGCGGTTCTAGCTCGCGCAGACGCTGGTCGACCACGATGCCGCGCACGCCGTCGATCATGACGGGCACCACATACGGAGAATACGTCAGGTGGCTGCCCGTGGATCCCGGTGGCCGGAACTGCGCCATGACGCCGGCCAGACGTTCGGCCCAGTCGCTCGGCCGGAACCGGGCGCCACTTTCGGTAACGCCGTGGATAACGAATTGTTTGACGCGAGTTGCCATGTATTTTTCACCACGGGCTGCGTGTGCAGGGTCTAGACTGGCCAGGCACCAAAGATGCGGCCCGCGCCGCGAATTGTATATGATTGCTCTTTTGGCCCTGCCGTCTCGACCATGACACCTCCCACGCACCAGACCGGCCCCTTGCGGCACTTCCTGCAGTTCCGGGACTTTTCTCCGGCCGAAATCGCCTATGTGCTCGAACGCGCCCGCCTGATCAAAGACAAGTTCAAGCGCTACGAGCCCCATATGCCGCTGCACGACCGCACCCTGGCCATGGTGTTCGAAAAAGCCAGCACCCGCACCCGCGTGTCATTCGAGGCGGGCATGTACCAGATGGGCGGCTCGGTCATCAACCTGACATCGAACGATTCGCAGCTGGGCCGGGCCGAGCCCGTCGAAGACACGGCACGCGTGATTTCGCGCATGGTCGATATCGTCATGATCCGCACCTTCGAGCAAACCCGCATCGAGCGCTTTGCCGCGCATTCCCGGGTGCCGGTCATCAACGGACTTACCAACGAATACCACCCCTGCCAGATCCTTGCCGACCTGTTCACCTTCATCGAACATCGCGGGCCTATCGCAGGCAAAACCGTGGCCTGGATCGGCGACGCCAACAACATGTCGTATACCTGGCTGCAGGCAGCCGAGATGCTGGGTTTCACCCTGCACGTCTCGTCCCCGCCCGGCTACGAACTCGATCCGGCGCGAGTGGGCGCGCCGCCTGCCGGCGTGCTGCGCCAGTTCGCCGACCCCATCGAGGCCTGCCGCGGCGCGCACCTGGTCACCACCGACGTCTGGACCAGCATGGGCTACGAAGCCGAGAACGACGCCCGCCGCGCGGCCTTCGCCGACTGGTGCGTCGACGCCGAAATGATGGCTGCCGCCGATCCCCAGGCAATCTTCATGCACTGCCTGCCGGCCCATCGTGGCGAGGAAGTCACCGGCGAAGTCATCGACGGCCCGCAAAGCGTGGTCTGGGACGAAGCCGAAAACCGGCTGCACGTCCAGAAGGCCCTGATGGAATTCCTGCTGCTGGGCCGCGTCGAATAGCGCCCGCGCGGCATGGGCCGGGCCGGGCTGCCGCTGCCCGCACCCGGCGCCAACGCAACGGCCGCCTGGCCGGCTGCGAACGCAAACGCGCTAAAATCCCTGCTTCAACCGCGGCGAGCGCGCACCCCGCGCCCCGCCACTGCCCTGTCTGTCCGTAGGCGCTTAGAACTCACAATGACCACTATCCTTCCCCACCTTCCCGTCGGCCAGAAGGTCGGCATTGCCTTTTCGGGCGGCCTGGACACCAGTGCTGCGCTGCTGTGGATGCGCAACAAGGGCGCGATCCCGTATGCCTATACGGCCAACCTGGGCCAGCCCGACGAGTCCGACTACGACGCCATCCCCCGCCGCGCCATGGAATACGGCGCCGAGAACGCCCGCCTGGTCGATTGCCGGGCCCAGCTGGCTGCCGAAGGCATCGCGGCCCTGCAGGCCGGCGCCTTCCACATCAGCACCGCCGGCATCACGTACTTCAACACCACGCCCATCGGGCGCGCCGTCACCGGCACCATGCTCGTGGCCGCCATGAAAGAAGACGGCGTCAACATCTGGGGCGACGGCAGCACGTACAAGGGCAACGACATCGAGCGTTTCTACCGGTACGGCCTGCTCACCAACCCCGACCTCAAGATCTACAAGCCCTGGCTCGACCAGCTGTTCATCGACGAGCTGGGCGGTCGCGCCGAAATGTCGCAATACATGCAGCAGGCGGGCTTCGACTACAAAATGTCGGCCGAGAAAGCCTACTCCACCGACTCGAACATGCTGGGCGCGACCCACGAAGCCAAAGATCTCGAACATCTGAATTCGGGCATCAAGATCGTCCAGCCGATCATGGGCGTGGCTTTCTGGCGCGACGACGTCTCGGTCAAGGCCGAAGAAGTCCGGGTGCGGTTCGACGAAGGCGTACCGGTTGCGCTCAATGGCGTCGAATACCCCGACCTGGTCGAGCTGCTGCTCGAGGCCAACCGCATCGGCGGGCGCCACGGCCTGGGCATGAGCGACCAGATCGAAAACCGCATCATCGAAGCCAAGAGCCGCGGCATCTACGAAGCCCCGGGCATGGCGCTGCTTTTCATCGCGTACGAACGCCTGGTCACCGGCATCCACAACGAAGACACCATCGAGCAGTACCGCGAAAACGGCCGCAAGCTGGGCCGCCTGCTGTACCAGGGCCGCTGGTTCGATCCGCAGGCCATCATGCTGCGCGAAACCGCACAGCGCTGGGTCGCGCGCGCCGTTACCGGCGAAGTGACGCTGGAACTGCGCCGTGGCAACGACTATTCCATCCTCAATACGGAATCGGCCAACCTGACCTACAAGCCCGAGCGCCTCACCATGGAAAAGGGCGATTCGACCTTCTCGCCCGCCGACCGCATCGGCCAGCTCACCATGCGCAACCTCGACATCATCGACACGCGCGAGAAGCTCCACACGTACGTCCAGACCGGCTTGCTGGCGCCATCGGCGGGCGCATCGCTGCCCCAGCTGAAAGACGCCAAGAAGTAAATTCCCCCGCGCACCCGCGTGCCCGTTCCGGGCGCGCGGAGCCGCATCGCAGGCAAGCTACAGCTCTACCTGCATCCCCATTTCTACCACCCGGTTCGGCGGTATCTTGAAGAACTTGGTGCTGCGCATTCCATTGCGCGCCATGAACGAAAACAATGCGCGGCGCCAGCGCTGCATGGCGGGCCGGCGCGCGGCCACCACGGTCTGCCTGGACACGAAGTACGACGTGCGCATAGGTTCCAGGTCAATTTCGGGACAGGCCTGCGCCACCAGCCGCAGCACGGCGGGCACATCGGGGGCTTCCTTGAACCCGTACTGCGCCACCACCTGCCAGCACGACGTGCCTATGCGGTCCAGCACATAGCGCTCGTCCGACGACACGTATGGCACGTCAGCCACCTGTATGGTCAGGAACAGCACCTGTTCATGCAGCACCTTGTTGTGCTTCAGGTTGTGCAGCAGCGCGGCGGGCACCACGCCGGGATTCATGGCCATGAAAACCGCCGTGCCGGGCACCTGGGCCGGCGGAAACTGCGCAAGACCCAGCATGAACTCCTTCAGGGGCTGATGGTCGCGCTGCTGCAGGGTGGCCAGCAATTGCCGGCCGCGCCGCCACGTCATCATCATCGTGAACACGGCCACCCCCACCAGCAGCGGCAGCCATCCGCCTTCGTGAATCTTCAACACGTTGGCGCCGAACAGCAGCAGGTCTACGATCAACAGTACGCTCAGCCCGGCCAGCCACAATGCCCGCCGCGCGCCGGCGGAGCCGCGCGGCAGCACCGCAAAAGCCAGTACCGTGGTCACCAGCATGGTGCCTGTTACCGCAAAGCCATAGGCGGCTGCCAGGTTCTCCGAGTTCCGGAATAACGCCACCAGCGCCAGCACCGCCACCAGAAGCATGGCGTTGACCTGCGGCAGGTAGATCTGCCCTTTCTCCGCCGCCGACGTATGCAGGATCTGCATGCGCGGCCAGAAGCCGAGCTGCACCGCCTGCCGCGTGACGGAAAATGCCCCGGATATCACCGCCTGCGATGCCACGACGGTGGCGATCGTTGCCAGCGCCACCAGCGGCGCCAGGGCCCAGCCCGGCGCCATCAGGAAGAACGGATTGCGAATGGCCTGCGGATCGCGCAACAGCAAGGCGCCCTGCCCGAAATAACAGAGCGCCAACGCCGGCAGAACCATCGCGAACCAGGCGCGCCGGATGGCGGGCCTGCCGAAATGCCCCATGTCGGCATACAGCGCCTCGGCGCCCGTCAAGGCCAGCACCACGGCCCCCAGCAGCAGGAAGCTGCCCAGGGGAAACTCTTCGATCAGCCTGAACGCCCAGATAGGGTTGAGCGCCTGCAACACCTGGGGCGCCTGCCAGACCTGCCACCCGCCCAGCGCCGCAAGCGAGGCGAACCACAGCGCCATCACGGGCCCGAACAGCTTTCCCATTGCGCCCGTCCCATGCGACTGGATGGCAAACAGCGACACCAGCACGGCAAGCGAGATCGGCACCACCCAGGCGTCGAACCGGTGCGACACCACGCCTATACCTTCGACGGCCGACAGCACCGAAATGGCCGGCGTGATCATGCTGTCGCCGTAGAAAAGCGCTGCGCCGAAAATGCCCAGCACGATCAGCGCCCAGCGTGTGCGGCCTTGCCGGCCGCGCACCGCCAGTTCCAGCAGGGCCAGCGTGCCGCCTTCGCCGCGGTTGTCGGCCCGCAGCACAAGCGCCACGTACTTGACCGACACCACCAGCATCAACAGCCAGAACAATATGGACAACACGCCCAGCACATGCGCCGGGGCGAAGTCGCCAAAACTTGTCAGGCAGGCCCGCAACGTATACAGGGGGCTGGTGCCGATATCGCCATACACGACGCCCAACGCGCCCAGCATCAACATCGCCCCGGGAGTCGGCGCCTGCGCATGGCCCGACAACGGGCCGGGCCTGGGTGAAGTCATGATGCGCGGTCGTGGCGTGTCAGTTGCGCCCCTTTGCGGGGTCCGGGAAACACCACCGACAGGCGCGTGCCGGCATATTCGGGCCGGCTGGTGAGCTTCCACCAGGCGCCATGCGCCTGCGCGATCTCGCGCACGATGGCCAGTCCCAGCCCCGAGCCCCCCGCCGTGCTGCCCGGCGAGCGATAAAAAGCCTCGAATACCCGCTCGCGCTCGTCGCGCGAAATGCCGGGCCCGTCGTCTTCGACGGTCAAGGTCGGCGGGTTGATTCCCACCGTCAGGGTGATGCGTCCGCCGCCCTTGCCATAACGTACGGCGTTGTCGATCAGGTTGCCCAGCAATTCATCCAGCAGCAACGGGTCGCCGTCGATCCACACCGGCTCGTCGGGCGCCGCCAGGTCAATGGCGAACTGCGCCGCCCGGGCTTGGGGTATCCATTCAGCGCCACTGGCCCTGACCCATTCACACAGATCGATGCGCACGAAACTGTCTTGCGGGCGCACGTTGGGGTCGGCGCGCGCCAGCACCAGCAACTGCTGTCCCAGGCGTATCATGCGGTCGCTGACCGCCTTGATGCGTTCGGCGCGCGCACGCACATCGTCGGGCAAGGGCCGCGACAGCATCAGTTCGGATTCCAGACGCAGCCCGCTCAACGGGGTGCGCAACTGGTGCGCCGCGTGGCCGATGAAGCGGCGCTGCGCCGCCAGCGAGGCATCCAGGCGGCGCAGCAGGTCGTTGGTATGGGTGACCAGGGGCTCGATCTCAACCGGCACGCCGGCCACTTCCAGCGGCTGCATATCGTCGATGGAGCGCTGCCTGATTTCATCGGACAGATGGTTGACCGAACGCAGCCCCGAACGTATACCCTGCACGATCACCCCCGCGAACACCAGCACCAGCACGGCCTGCCCCACGACCATCAGCCAGAAGAAATCCTCCAGCATCCAGCCGGCCATATCCAGTTTGTGGCTGATGACCCAAGTGGCGAGCAGGTCCAGCGCCACCAGCAGCAGGATGGGCGGAAGCAGACGTTTGACCAGATAGCGCGCCAGCGAACCGCGCCGAAGACGCCAGCGCACGGTGGCAGCGGTTGCAGTGGGAGAGTCGTGCATGGTGGGGGTCGCCGGCCGGGCCGGTGCGCAGCCGTGCCGGCCGGGCCTGTTCACGCCTGTTCGGTATCCAGCAGGTAGCCGAAGCCGCGCACCGTCTGGATACTGGCGCCGGTGCCCTCCAGCCGCTTGCGCAGGCGGTAGACGTAGACCTCGACGGCGTTCTCGCTGAAATCGGCATCCCAGGCCGACAGCGAATTGACGATCTGCCGCTTGGTGACCACCCTGCCCGCGCGCGCCATCAACATTTCGAGCACGGACAATTCGCGCACCGACAGCGACAGGCGCTGGCCGTTGGCGCGCACTTCGCGTCCTACCGTATCGAATACTAGTTGGCCGGCCTCGATCAGGGGCTGAGCCTGGCCCGCGCGGCGACGACCGAAGGCGCGTACACGCGCGGCAAGTTCGGGAAGATCGAAAGGCTTGGTGACGTAGTCGTCGGCGCCCGCGTCAAGACCGGCCACGCGGTCGTCCAGGCCGTCGCGCGCCGTGACAATGAGCACGGGGATCTGGTTGCCGTCCTGGCGCAACTGGCGCAGTATGTCCAGGCCGCTGCGGCCCGGCAGGTTCAGGTCGAGCAGCAGCAGGTCGTAAGGCTGCCCCGCGAGCGCGCCCGGGGCCTTGTCTCCGTCAGCCAGCCAGTCGACCGCGTAGCCTTGGTCGGCGAGGAACTCCTGCAGCGCATGGCCCAGGGTGGTGTCATCTTCGATTACGAGGACTCGCATGTGGCGATTCTAACGCGAAGACAAAGAAACCGGCGCAAGCCCCTCGCCCGATACGATCATTTTCCCGCAGCCGGTGCTGCGGCAGCCGGTGCTGCGGCGCCGGTGCCGGGCACGCCGGTGTCCGCCGCCGCGCCGTCGGGCTGCGGCGCCGTGATGAAACCGATGCGCGACAACCCCGAGCGGCGTGCGGCCGCCATGACCTTGGCCAGCGTCTCGTAGCGCGTATTCAAATCGGCGCGTATGCGAAGTTCGGGCTGCGGCTTGTCCTGCGCCAGCGTCGCGAAGCGGTTGGGCAGGTCCTCGATGGCAACCGGCTGTTCATCCCAGAACAACGCGCCCGCGGCGTCGATAGCCAGGTCGACGGTCTTGGGCTCTTCCTGCACCTGCTCCGAGCTGACCTGCGGCATATTGATGCGGATCGAGTGCGCCATCAGCGGCGCCGTGATGATGAAGATCACCAGCAGCACCAGCATCACGTCGATCAACGGCACCATGTTGATCTCCGAGACAGCGTGACTGCCCGGACCCTTGCTGTCGAAGCTGCCGAAAGCCATTACTGCGCTCCCCGGCCGGATCCGGCATGGGGCTGGCGCCGCAGTGCGCGCACCTTGCCATCGGACACGGCGACTTGCTGGCCCGTGCTCAGGAAGGCGAACAGGTCATGTGCGAAAGCGTCCAGGCGCGACAGGAAGACGCGGTTGCCGCGTACGAACGCGTTGTATGCCAGCACGGCCGGGATTGCCACCGCCAGGCCCAGGCCGGTCATGATGAGCGCCTCGCCCACCGGCCCGGCGATGCGGTTGATGGTCACGCCGTCGGCCAGTCCGATGCCCACGAGTGCGTGGTACACGCCCCATACCGTGCCGAACAGGCCGACAAACGGAGCGGTCGACCCTACCGAAGCCAGCACAGTCAGGCCGTTTTCCAGCTTGGCGGTCTCTTCATCGATGACCTTGCGCATGGTTCGCGTCACGAATTCGCCGTTGGCCCCCGTCTCTTCGAGCTTGGTGGCGCCGAATTTCGCATGATGCGCCTGCGCATGCATCGCATGGCTGGTCAGGTGCGAGAACGGGTCGCGCGCCCCGTGCGTCACGATTTCATTCTCGACCTGCTCCAGCGAGCTGGAATTCCAGAACTTGTTCAGGAACTCCGCCGAGCGGCGGCGCATGCGCACGTTGCTGACGAACTTCACCAGGATGAGATACCACGTCACCAGTGACATTACGATCAGGATGACAAACAAGGCCTTGCCGACAAAATCGCTCTGCGCGATGAAATGCAGGAAGCCCATGTCTGCCGGCACCGGCAGCGGCGCCGGCGGCGTCGTGGCAGCGGCCTGCGCCAGCGCCGGGGCCTGGCCCAGGGCGTCGGCCGCCTGCTGCGCGGCGGGCAGCGCCGCGGATGCGCCCGGCTCCACCGCGGCTGCCGCCGGGGCGGCCGCTGCCGGGGCGGCGGGCGCAGCGGGGGCGGTGCTCGCCTGCGCCACCACAATGGCGTTATGCATAGCGTTGGACATCTCAGTTCCTCATCACGAAATCGAACGGTAATTTGGCCTTGGCCGGGTACGCCACGCCATTGCGCATCAAGGGCTTGAACCGCGCCTTTCGAGCGGCGGTCAACGCCGACTCGTCAAGCCGCTCGTAGCCCGACGACTGAGCAACCGACGCGCGCTCGACCAGCCCACGGGTATTGATCTCCACCAGCACCACCACCCGCCCCTCTTCACGCAGGCGCTTGGAAGTCATGGGATACACGGGCATGGGCCGTCGGCCCATATATTCCACGCTGGACACCATGATCGGTTCGTCGGGCGGCGGCCCCTGCACGGGCGCCTGGGTCACCTGCTGCTCGCCCTGGGGCGCACCGGCCGGCGGCGGCGGCGTCTTGGGCGGCTCGACGGGCTTCTCGACCTTGGGCTGAGGTTTGGGCTTGGGCTTGGGCTTGGGTTTGGGCTTCGGCTTGGGTTTGGGTTTGGGCGCCGGCTCGGGCGCTTTTTCTACCACCGGTTCCGGCTCGGGCTCGATGATAGGCTCCGGCTCCGGCTCGGGCTCGGGCTCGACCACCGGCTCGGGCTCGGGAATAGGTTCAGGTTCAGGCTCGGGTTCGGGTTCGGGCTCAGGTTCCGGTTCGGGCGGCGGCGGCTCGACGACGGGCTCCGCCTGGGCCATCTGCGGCACGGGCGCCTCGATGACGCTGACCATGACGGCTTCGGGTTCCAGCAACTTGGGCGGGCTCTCTTCGGGCATCCAGACAATGGCAGCAACCACCGCCATGTGGGCCGCCAGCACCGCCATTGCGGCGCCAGCCCGTAAACCCAGGGATGTATGCGAACGAGTAGACCAACCGTGTTGAAGACGTGGCATGAATCAGCCGAAATGCGTCAGTGTCGGCCGGCCGCGCAACCGGCACCACGCCGGGGAACGCCGGGGCCGGCGAATTCCAAGTCCGACATAATATATTAAATGCGAATGATTCGCACATACTTTTTGAATGCGGCCACGGCCGCTCAAGCGTCCGTCCGCGTGCGGTCAATATGGCCCAGGTCCCGGCCCGGATCCAGGCAATCGCGCACCCGCTGCTTGAGCACCTTGGCGTCCGGGAACCCTCCGTCGACCGTGCGGTCCCAGATGACGCGGTCGTCGTAATGGATGCGGAACACCCCGCCCGTTCCGGGCACCAGCGCGACCGACGCAATATCGGTGCCAAAGGTCGACAGCAATTCTTGCGCCATCCATGCGGCCCGCAACAGCCATTGGCATTGGGTGCAGTACGTAATGCCGATGCGGGGACGATTCCGTGCGTTCATGAAAACTCCAGGAAAAACCAACAGGCGCGAGCCGCGCCCGCGACCGCAGTATGCGCGTATGGCCGCCGGCGGAGCAAGCGTTTCGCTGCAGCGCAGCAAGCGGCCGCAAATCGCAATACAATGCAGGCACGGCGCTCGCTGCACGGGTGCGCGCCTGGCGCCGCCGCACGGCGGGCCTTTACACCGCGGGCTCCCTCGCCCGCCCGGCCTGCCGGCTGCACTGCCGCCTGCGCCGGCCCCTGGTTCTCGACATGTCCGGTAGTTCCTCCAACTCATTCCTACGCACGCTGTGCAGCCTGCGCTGGCTGGCTATCGCGGGCCAGGCGGCGACGGTGCTGGTGGCAAGCGGCCCGCTCGGCCTGAACCTGCCCCTCGGGCCGCTCTGGAGCGGCGTCGCGGCGCTCGTGGCATTCAACCTGTACGCCATCGTGCGCGTGCGCCGCAGCCGTGGCCAAACCGGGCCGGCCGTCGCGTTCGCCCACCTGCTGGTCGATATCGTCGTATTGGCCTGGATGATCACCTGGAGCGGCGGCATCCACAATCCGTTCGGCCTGATGTTCATCATCCTGATCGCGCTGGCGGCGCTCGCATTGCCGCGCGGATGGGCGTTGGCCGCCGCCATGGCGTGCCTGGCCGGCTACGCAGCCTCGGCCATGCTCGGGCAGCCGCTGCAAGGGCAGCACGATCCCTATTCGCTGATACTGTGGGGCATAGGCGCCAGTTTTTTCATTTCTGCCATGGTGGTCCTGTATTTCTCGACCCGCCTGGCGGCAGACCTGCGCAGCCGCGAACGGGAACTGGCCGCGCTGCGCGAGCGCTTCACGCGCAATGAAGGCATCGTGGCGCTGGCCACGCACGCGGCCGCCATGGCCCACGAACTGAACACCCCGCTGGCTACCATGGCCTTGCTAGCAGATGAAATCGCCGCCGAAGCGCAAACAGATGGCCTGCGTGCCGACGCCGCCTTGCTGGGCCAGCTGCTGGCGCTTTGCCGCGAGCGCATACGCAACCTGGCGGTGCCCACCGAAGTCGACCTGGTGCGGGTAGTCAGCCAGTGGCGCCTGGTGCGCCCCACCATAGACCTGCGCCGCACCGGCGAGCTGCCCGCCAGTCTCAGGGTGGAACCTGCCATTGCCCACCTGCTGCAGGCGCTACTGAACAATGCCGCCGACGCCGGCGAAGCCGCCGGCAGCGCGCGCGTGGACCTGCATCTCGAATACCGCGACGGCGCGCTCCAGGGCGAAGTCCGCGACCATGGCCGGGGATTCGACCCCGACCATGCCCTGCTGCCGGCCACCAGCCTGTTTCATAGCGGCAAGCCCGGCGGGCTTGGCGTAGGACTCGCTTTATCGCACGCCACCGTAGAACAACTGGGCGGCGAAATGACCATGACCGCGGCCGACGGAGGAGGCGCCCGCATCCGTTTTTACCTGCCGTTCGCGCCCCGCGCGCCACGCGCCACCGGAACACCAGCATGAACCCATCCGAGCTCGGCCTGTTGATCGATGACGACGAAATCTACGTGCGCACCCTGCAGCGCAGCCTGGCCCGCCATGGCCTGGAAACCCGCATAGCCACAAGCATTGCCGAAGCTCTGCGCGTCGCAGAAGAAATCCTGCCGGCGTTCTCGCTGGTGGATCTGCGGCTGGGCGAAGATTCCGGCCTGACCCTCATCCGCCCCCTGCGCGCGCTGCGCGCCGACATGCGCATCCTGCTGGTAACCGGTTATGCAAGCGTGGCCACTGCAGTAGAAGCGATCAAGCGCGGCGCCGACGACTACCTGCCCAAGCCGGCCACCGCGCCGATGATCCTGCGCACCCTGGGCCTGGCCAAGCCCGAATCCGTCGCCATCGAATCCACCATGACGCCGCTGCACCGGCTGGAATGGGAACACATCCAGCAGGCGCTGCACGAATGCGGGGGCAACGTGTCGGCGGCCGCGCGGCTGCTGGGCATGCATCGGCGCTCGCTGCAACGCAAGCTGGCCAAGAAGCCAGGCCCCGAACGCGACCTTTCCGTGGGCTGATACATCTTCTGCCGGGTGCGACGCGTTGTCGCACCCACCCGGCGGCTCCGCGAGTCGCCTCCCCTGCGACAACCCAGGGTTTCCCCCCATAGCGGCGGATGGCCGCCGAAAAGATGCGACTTTTCGTCGCATGTTTGCGCCGCAGCAAACTATTAGCATGGCGCCTCACCGCAAATTTGCGTTCGCGCAAAGCGTGCGCTGCGACCTTTTGCCTATCACGGCGATCCACCCTCAAGGCTGTACGTGAAACACCCCCACCTTGCCACCTGCGGGCGCATGCTCGGCATCGGTGCGCTCATGCTGCTCGGCGGCTGCACCATGGAAGTGCTCGACCCCAAGGGCGACATTGGCGCCCAAGAAAAGACCCTGATCCTGACCGCCCTGGGGCTGATGCTCCTGATCGTGGTGCCCGTCATCGCGATGACGCTGTACTTCGCATGGAAGTACCGCGCCTCGAACACCAAGGCGGTGTACATGCCGCGCTGGGCGCACTCGACCCGCATCGAAGTGGTGGTGTGGACGATCCCTTGCATCATCGTCGGCATCCTGGCCGTGCTTACCTGGCGCTCGTCGCACGCGCTGGACCCCTACCGCCCCATCGAGTCCACCGTCAAGCCCATCAATATCGACGTGGTGTCGCTGGACTGGAAGTGGCTTTTCATCTACCCCGACTACGACATCGCCACCGTCAACGAGATCGCCTTCCCTGTCGACGCGCCGGTGCATTTCCGCATCACGTCGGCGTCGGTCATGAACTCGTTTTTTATTCCGCAGCTGGGCAGCCAGATCTACTCGATGGCCGGCATGGAAACCAAGCTTCACCTGATTGCACGCGAAGCCGGCACCTACGCAGGCATTTCGGCAAACTACAGCGGCGGCGGATTCTCCGGCATGCGCTTCCAGGCCATCGCCACCTCGCAACAGGGTTTCGACGACTGGATCGCCCAGGCGCGCGCCGCCGGCAACCCGCTGACCCCGCAAACCTACGAGGCCCTGGCCCAGCCCGGCACGCATGCCGCCGTGACCCGGTATTCCAGCGCTCCTACCGGCATGTTCGACTACATCATGCATAACCAGATGAGCAAGATGGCCGGCCTGGATCCCGCCACCTGCACGCCCACCTCAAAGAATCTGATAGCAGGAAACAACTGATGTTCGGCAAACTGACCCTAGACGCCGTTCCCTACCACGACCCCATCATCCTGGGGACGCTGGTCGCGTGCGTGATCCTGGGAACCGCCCTGGTAGGCGCGGTGACTTACTACGGCAAGTGGAAGTATCTGTGGACTGAATGGCTGACGTCGGTCGACCACAAGCGCATCGGCGTCATGTACATCATCGTGGCGCTGGTCATGCTGCTGCGCGGCTTCGCCGATGCCATCATGATGCGCACCCAGCAGGCGGTGGCCGCCGGCGATGCGGCCGGCATATTGCCGCCGCACCATTATGACCAGATCTTCACCGCGCACGGCGTGATCATGATCTTCTTCATGGCCATGCCTTTCATCACCGGCCTGATGAACATCGTAGTGCCCCTGCAGATCGGCGCGCGCGACGTGGCCTACCCGTTCCTGAATTCGCTGAGCTTCTGGCTGTTCGGCGCCGGCGTCGTGCTGATGATGCTGTCGCTGTTCGTGGGCGAGTTCGCCGCGACGGGCTGGCTGGCCTATCCGCCGCTGTCGGGCCTGGATTACAGCCCGGGCGTCGGGGTCGACTATTACCTGTGGGCGCTGCAGATATCAGGGCTGGGCACGACGCTCAGCGGCATCAACTTCATCGTCACCATCCTGCGCATGCGCGCGCCGGGCATGGGCCTGATGAAGATGCCCGTCTTTACCTGGACGGCGCTGGTCACCAACGTGCTGATCGTGGCCGCCTTCCCGGTGCTCGCCGCCACGCTGGCGCTGCTGACCGCCGACCGCTACCTGGGCACGCACTTCTTCACAAATGATCTTGGCGGCAACGTCATGATGTACGTGAACCTGATCTGGATCTGGGGTCACCCCGAGGTCTATATCCTGATCCTGCCGTGCTTCGGCGCGTTCTCGGAAATCGTCGCCACGTACTGCAAGAAGCCGCTGTTCGGCTACAAGTCGATGGTATACGCCACCGCGGCGATTGGCGTCCTGTCGTTCCTGGTGTGGCTGCACCACTTCTTCACCATGGGGTCGGGCGCCAACGTCAATGCGTTCTTCGGCATCATGACGATGATCATCTCGGTGCCCACGGGGGTGAAGGTCTTCAACTGGCTCTTCACCATGTACCGCGGGCGCGTGGAAATGACCTCGCCCATGCTGTGGACCGTGGGGTTCATGGTCACCTTCGTCATCGGCGGCATGACCGGCGTGCTGATGGCCATTCCCGCCGTATCGTTCGTGCTGCACAACAGCCTGTTCCTGATCGCGCACTTCCATAACGTGATCATCGGCGGCGTGGTGTTCGGCTGCATCGCCGCGATGACGTACTGGTTTCCCAAGGCCTTCGGCTTCAAACTGAACGAGCGCCTGGGCAAGTATTCGTTCTGGTGCTGGCTGGTGGGCTTCTACCTGGCCTTCATGCCGCTGTACATCCTGGGCTTCAAGGGCATGACCCGCCGGTTGAACCATTACGACAACCCCGACTGGCAACCCTATCTCATCGTCGCCCTGGTCGGCGCCTGCTTCGTGGCGCTGGGCATCTGGTTCCTGCTGCAACAAGTGTTCGTCAGCATCCGCGACCGCAAGCAGAACCTGGACATCACGGGCGACCCCTGGGGCGGCCGTACGCTCGAATGGTCGATTCCGTCACCCGCGCCGTTCTACAACTTTGCGCACGTGCCCCATGTCGAGCACCTGGACCAGCACTGGGAAAACAAGGAAAAAGGCGTGGCACACGTCCGGCCGGCCAGCTACGAAGACATCCACATGCCGCGCAATACGGCGGCCGGCGTCTACATCGGCGCCTTCGGGCTGGCCATGTGCTTCGGCCTGATCTGGCACATCTGGTGGATGGCCATCGTGGGCCTGGTCGGCATGATCGGCAGCTTCATCGTGCGCGCCTATGACCGCGACATCGATTACTACGTGCCCGCGGCCGAAGTCGAGCGCATCGAGTCCGCCCATTTTGCCAATCTATCGAAAGCCGCCTGAGCCATGACCCAAGCTGTCACCACCCTGCCCCATGGGGCCGGCCACGCCGGACACCATGACGATGGATCCAAGACCGTGTTCGGATTCTGGATCTACCTGATGAGCGACTTGCTGATCTTTTCAGTATTGTTCGCCACGTTTGCCGTGCTGTCGCAGGCCACCGCCGGCGGCCCCACGGGCAAAGAGCTGTTCGACCTGAAGTTCGTACTTACCGAGACCATGCTGCTGCTGGTCAGCAGTTTCACCTTCGGCATGGCCATGTTGAACATGCATGCGGCCAACAAGCGCCGCGTCATCGGCTGGCTGTGGGTGACGTTCCTGTTCGGAGCGGGCTTCATCGCCATGGAAGTGTACGAATTCCACCACCTGATCAGCATCGGCGCGGGCCCGCAGCGCAGCGCCTACCTGTCGGCCTTCTTCATGCTCATCGGCACCCACGGGCTGCACGTCACGTTCGGCCTGGTGTGGATCGTGGTAATGGTGGACATGCTGCGCCGCCACGGACTCGATTCCACCAACACCCGCCGCCTGGCATGCCTGAGCCTGTTCTGGCACTTCCTGGACATTGTCTGGATCTGCGTGTTTACCTTCGTCTATCTCATGGGAGCGCTCTGATGCCGCACCATACGACCTCTGCCGGCCACGACCGGGATCACCACGACAGCGCCGCCCATGGCACCCTGAAATCGTACCTGGTGGGCTTCGGCCTTTCGATCATCCTGACGTTGCTGTCGTTCGGCCTGGTGATGGCCGATGCCGTGCCGCAGCGCCTGGCGCTGCCCGGCATCGTGGTGCTGTGCGTCGTGCAGCTGCTGGTGCAGCTGGTGTACTTCCTGCACATGGGCACTTCGCCCTCGCAACGCGACAACCTCTCGGTGTTCGTGTTCTCGGTATTCGTCATAGCCATCATCGTGGGCGGCTCGGCCTGGGTATTGCACAACATGAACGCCAACATGATGCATCCCATGCCCGCCGGCATGTAACCGATGACCGCCGCAGGCAAGATGCGGCAAGTGTGCGCCGGCAGCTACGGCGAATGCATTTGCGGCATGCCTGCGGCTCCGGTATACTGCGCAGCGCGTTGCTGCCATGCAGTCACGCGAACGGCAGAGGGGGTGCTTAGCTCAGTTGGTAGAGCGGCGCCCTTACAAGGCGTAGGTCACAGGTTCGACCCCTGTAGCACCCACCACCCCCCGCATCAAGGCACCCGGCATCGGGTGCCTTTTTGTTTGCAGTGTGGCCAAAAAATACTAAAGCCCTTGAGGCCGCGCCAGGCGCCGATCAAGGGCTTCAGGGTTGCGGCGCCCCGGGCGCCGCACGATGCGTCGTCAATCAGTTGACGGCGTCTTTCAGGGCCTTGCCGGGACGGAACTTCGGCACCTTGGCCTTCTTGATCTTGATCGTTTCGCCCGTGCGCGGGTTGCGGCCCGTGCGAGCGGCGCGCGCCGAAACGGCGAACGTGCCGAAGCCCACCAGCGTGACCGTACCGCCCTTCTTGAGCGTGGTCTTGACAGCACCGATCAGGGCGTCAAGCGAACGGCCGGCAGCAGCCTTGGAAATATCAGCCTTGCTGGCGATATGATCGATGAGTTCGGTTTTGTTCATTCAGGTTTACCCCTCACGGTATTTGGTTCTGTCGGGCGCGCCGCGGCTTTCGAGTGTGGATCTCGGGTGCCGGCAGGCGGAAGAACGGACGAGTGGAATGCTTCTGGGCACTACCAAGCGCAACTGCAAAATTGCTGCGTCGCGGAGACTTTGCCGCACGCTATGGCGGCGAAGTGTCAGCGACGCAGAGACGTATTAGGCCTTGCGCCGAAGCGGCTGTCAAGAGGAAAACTAGCCAAGAACCGCGCCAATACTGGCTGACAGAGGCGCGCCGCATAAGTACATTTGCGTTCGCGCATGCCGCGCCGGCAGCACGCGTGTTTCAGACTTCGGCCCAGCGGCGCAGCAGATTGTGGTACACGCCGGTGAGCTGCACAATGGACGGATGCCCTGCCGCGTCCTGGTTCAGGCGCTGGATCGCCACATCCATGTCCAGCAGCAACGCGCGCTGGCTGTCCTCGCGCACCAGGCTCTGCATCCAGAAAAACGCGCTGATGCGAGCACCCCGCGTAACCGGATTCACCTTGTGCAGACTTGTACCCGGATACAACACCATGTGCCCGGCCGGCAGCTTGACCGCACGCGGCCCGTACGTGTCGTCCACCACCAATTCGCCGCCGTCGTACGACGCCGGATCAGAGAAAAACAGGGTGGCCGACAAGTCGGTGCGCACCCGTTCGCTGGAGCCGGGCACGGCGCGCACGGCATTGTCGACGTGATAGCCGAAAGCCTCGCCGCCTTCGTAGCGATTGAACAACGGCGGGAATATCTTGCAAGGCAGCGCCGCCGACATGAAGAGATTGTTGGCCGACAGCCGCTGCAGAATCTGGTTGCCCAACTCCTGGGCAAGCGGATGCTGCTCGGGCAGCTGCCTGTTGCGCTTGACCTGGGCCGACTGGTGGCCGGCGGTGGCGCGGCCGTCTACCCAGTCGGCCTCTTGCAGGCGACGGCGGATCTGCGCCGCTTCTTCGGCGCTGAAAACTTCTGCAATGTGTATAAGCATGGCAAGCCTGCGAGCAGGACGGCGCGAATTACGCCAGACAGGCCGATAGCGCCTGGTCGAAGTCGTGCAGCAGGTCCGCCTGGTCTTCAATGCCCACGGACACCCGGATCAGGCTGTCCGAAATCCCCATCTCGGCGCGACGCGCCGCCCCCATCTCGTAATAGATGGTGTGTGCCGCGGGTAGCGCCAGGCTGCGCGTGTCGCCCAGATGCGTGGCCATCAGCACGACCTTCAGGCGATTCAGGAAATCAAAACAATCCACGCCCGCAGCCAGCTCAATGCCCAGAAGCCCGCCATAACGTTGTCCGAAAAGTTCGGCGGCCCGCTGGTGCTGTGGATGGCTGGGCAGGCCTGGGTAATGCACTTTCGACACGCCCGGATGCGCGTCGAGCATGCGGGCCAGGGCCAGCGCATTGCTGCAATGCGCCGCCATGCGCAGCGCGAGCGTCTCGGAACCGATGGCGATGCGATGCGCCGAATCGGCCGACAAGGTGCCGCCCATATCGCGCAGGCCCTTCTTCTTGATCTGCAACAGCCCCCAGCCGGTAGGCGGCCCCTTGCGGTAGCTGTCGTGGATGTTCGGATAGTTCGACCAGTCGTACAGGCCGGTGTCGGTGATGGCGCCGCCCAATGCATGGCCATGCCCGCCTATGTATTTGGACAGCGAATTCATCACCAGCGACGCCCCCACCGAGCGTCCCTGCAGCAACCAGGGCGAGGTCAGTGTGTTGTCGACCATATACACCAGCCCCCGCTCGCGGCAGAGTGCGCCGATGCCGGCCAGGTCGGCCAGCTGGGTGCCGGGGTTGGCGATGGTTTCGGTAAACACCATGCGGGTATTGGGCCGCAGTGCGGCCCGCACCTGCGCCACGTCGGTGGGATCCACGTAGCTGACTTCGACGCCGAGTTCCGACAGCGTGCCCAGCAGGCTGTTCGTGTTGCCGAAAACATAGTGGCTGGACAACAGGTGGTCGCCCTTGCGCAGCAGTGTCGAAAACACCGCGGCCAGCGAAGCCATGCCCGTGGCGAAGGTAACCGTGCCGGCGCCCTGCTCCATGCCGGTGATCTTCGCTTCCAGCGCGGTGGTGGTGGGCGTGCCCTGCCGTCCGTACGTAAAGCCTGCCTTGCCCTGAAACACGGCGGCCAGTTCGCGCGCGTCTTCGTAGGCGAACTCGGACGACGTATGGATGGGCTGGTGCACAGCGCCATGCTCAACGGCGCGCTGACGGTCGGAATGAAGAATGGCGGTGGTAAAGCCGATCTGGTGCATGATGAAATAGGAATCTAGGCGGCGCGTTGCGCCACAAGGAAATGGGCCCGGCGCAGAAAGTTTACTCCTGGCGCTGGCGCACGGCCTCGTACAGGCATACGGCGCTGGCCACGCTGACGTTCAGGCTCTCCACCGATCCCAGCATGGGGATGTTGACCAACTGGTCGCAGGTTTCGCGCGTCAGGCGGCGCATTCCCTCGCCTTCGGCTCCCATTACCCAGGCCAGCGGCTGGCGCGCATCGACGGCATGCAGGCTGTCGGGGGCCTGGTCGTCGGTGCCCACCACCCATATGCCGCGCTCTTTCAGCGCGCGCAAGGTGCGGGCAAGGTTTGTGACGGTTATGTACGGAACCGTATCGGCGGCGCCGCACGCCACCCGCTGCACGGTGCTGTTCAACCCCACCGCCCGGTCGCGCGGCGCCACGACAGCGTGCACGCCCGCGGCATCGGCCGTGCGCAGGCAGGCGCCAAGATTGTGCGGGTCGGTCACGCCGTCCAGCACCAGCAACAGCGCGGGCCCCTCTATCGTGTCCAGCACTTCGTCCACGTCCACGGCCAGCTGACGTTGGTCGGCCAGGGCGACCACGCCCTGGTGGCGGGTGCCGCGCGCCAGGCCATCGAGCCGCTCGGCAGACACCGGATGCACGCGCCGCCCCGCGCGTTCGGCCTGCTCCAGGAATGCCAGCATGCGCTTGTCGCGACGCGATGCCTCGACGTAGATGTCTTTGACTGAGTCGGGCGCGTGGCGCAACCGCGCCACCACCGCATGAAATCCCGCCAGGACTTGGGCCGACGCCATGAAACTTTCACCTTAATCTTGGGTAACGGAAGGCCGGCCGCCAAGGGCCGGCTGCCCCGGCGCGCCCGGGGACATTTCCGCCATGTTACTGCGTGCGCAAGCCGCGCGCCGGCGGCGCGCCAAGGCACGCCGCCGGCCTGGGGAGCATCAGCGCCGCGTGCGCGAGGCTGTCTTGGTGGCCGCGCCGCGCTTCTTGGCCGCAGGCGCCGGCTTGGCCGCCTTCTTGGCCTCGGCGCGCCGCTGCTTGGCGGTCTGGCCCTTCAGCGCCTCGGGCTTGGGCGCGGCAGCCTTCTTGATCTTGCGCGGCTCGTCGGGGTTGCGCGAAGCTGCCTTGCGCAGCGCCTCGAAGCTGGTGCCCTTGACCAGCCGGAACTCGATGCGGCGCGCTTCCAGATCGACACGCGACACCTGCACCTGCACCTTGTCGGTAAGCCGGTAGCGCATGCCTGTGCGCTCGCCGCGCAGTTCATGCAGCGATTCGTTGAACTGGAAATACTCGCCGCCCAACTCGGAAACGTGCACCAGGCCTTCCACGTGCAAGGTGTCCAGCGTCACGAACACGCCGAAACTCGCCACGCCGGTCACCGTACCGCTGAAATCCTCGCCCACGCGCTCTTTCACGAACCAGCACTTCAGCCAGGCCTCGACATCGCGCGAAGCCTCGTCGGCGCGCCGTTCGCTGGCCGACAGCAGCAGGCCGAGCTTTTCCCAGGTGGCGTGCTCGTGCTCGCGCTGGGTGCGGCCAATCACCACGGGCTGGTCCTCAAGACCCGGGACGTAGCGCTTGCCGGCCAGCAACGCCTTGATCACCCGGTGCGTCAGCAGGTCGGGATAACGACGGATGGGCGAAGTGAAATGGCTGTAGGCGGGATACGCCAGGCCGAAATGGCCGACGTTCTCTGGGCTGTAGATTGCCTGCTGCATCGAGCGCAGGCACATCGTCTGCAGCAACTGGAAGTCCGGCCTGCCGCGCACGCTGTCAAGAAACTCGCCGTAATCCTTGGCGGTGGGGTCGTCGCCGCCGCCAAGCGCAAGGCCCATGGTGCGCAGGAACTCGCGCAGCGATGTCAGCCGTTCGGGCGTGGGGCCTTCATGGATGCGATACAGGCCGGGATGCTTGCTGCGCACCATAAAATCGGCCGCGCAAGTGTTGGCGGCCAGCATGCATTCTTCGATGAGCTTGTGCGCGTCGTTGCGCACCACGCCCACGATCTGTTCGATGCGGCCCAGCTCATTGCAGACGATCTTCGTCTCGACGGTGTCGAAATCGATCGCCCCGCGCTTTCTGCGCTGTTGCGACAGCAGCTGGTAGAGCTCGTGCAGATGGCGCACGTGCGGCATGAGGTCGCCCAGCGCATGAGCCACCGGGCCTCCCGGCTGCTGCAGCGCCTCCCAGACCTGCGTGTAGGTGGTGCGCGCATGCGAATTCATCACCGCGTTGTAGAACTGGTAGGCAGTGACAGTGCCCGCCTTGGCCCCGCTGGCCGGTATCACCATGTCGCAGACCAGCACCAGGCGGTCGACCTGCGGGTTCAGCGAACACAGGCCGTTGGACAGCGATTCCGGCAGCATGGGGATGACCCGCCTCGGGAAATACACGCTGGTGCCGCGCTCGATCGCGTCGCCGTCCAGCGCATCGCCCGGGGTCACGTAATGGCTGACGTCGGCGATGGCCACCAACAGCCGCCAGCCGGGGCGCTTGCGCGCAGCCGTGCCGAGCTCCACCGGCTCGCAGTACACGGCGTCATCGAAATCGCGCGCATCCTCGCCGTCGATGGTGATCAGCGGCACGTCGCGCAGGTCGATGCGGTCTTTCAGGTCCGCCTTGCGCACCACGTCGGGCAGCCGCGCCGCCTGGCGGGCGGCAGGCTCCGAGAACTCGACCGGCACGTCGAACTTGCGCACCGCAATCTCGATTTCCATGCCCGGGTCGTCGATTTCGCCCAGCACCTCGGCGACGCGGCCCAGGGGCTGTGTATGGCGGGTGGGCTGCTCGATGATCTGCACCGACACCACCTGGCCATGCTGCGCCCCGTTGGTATCGCTGGGCGGAATCAGAATATCGTGCTTGATGCGCTGGTCTTCGGGCACGACGATAGACAGCCCATGCTCATGCAGAAAGCGGCCCACCAGCTTGTTGGTGCGCCGCTCGATCACCTCGACGATCGTGCCTTCGGGCTTGCCGCGGTATTCGCCCGAAGGCTTCACCAGCACACGGTCGCCATGCAGCACCTTGAGCATCTCGCGCGGCGACAAGAACAGGTCCGGCCCGCCATCATCGCGCAGCAGGAAGCCGAAACCATCGCGATGCCCTTGCACCTTGCCGGCCACGAAATCAAGCTTGGTGGCAAGCAGCAGCACCCCCTTGCGGTTGGGCATCAGCTGGCCATCTCGTTCCATGGCCGCCAGGCGGCGCTCGAAACCCACCAGGGTTTCCGGCCGCAGCACATCCATGCGTTCGGCCAGCTCGACCGGCGACAATGGCGCCCCCGCCGAACGCAGGGTTGCAAGAATAGCCTCGCGGGACGGGACGTCGGGGTCGAAATCCGGAGGCGTTTCGGGCAATACGAATCCTGATCTGCCGTTGTTATTGTTGTTTGAATCTTTGTTCGATCGTTTTGCCAAAGTTGGAAATCCTGTATATAATCTTTTGCTTCTGTGGTCTGCCCAAGGCTGATCACTGCAGCGAGACCTTATGGTAAACCACGTAGCGCGTTGCCAGTAATTGCAGCGTATCACACTACACCGTAAGTTTTGCTCAGTGCCCAGGTGGCGGAATTGGTAGACGCGCATGGTTCAGGTCCATGTGCCGCAAGGTGTGGAGGTTCGAGTCCTCTCCTGGGCACCACGGAATTCCGGCAATTCGGCACAACCGAATGCCAACCCAGCCCCCGGCAGCTTCAGGCTCCCGGGGGTTGTTTTTTGTCCACTGCGCCTGCCGCGCCCCGCTGCTCAGTCCGGATCTTGCCGTCCGCGCAGCGCGCGCGGGCCGGCGCGCCGCACATGGTCGCGCTCGTAGCGCGCACGCCCCATGGCGGAAATCTGGCCCGCCACCAGCGCCTCGAACGGCTTGAGCAGCGCGTCGTATGAGCGCGGCGACTCCAGCGCCTGCAGCGCGGCGGCAATCGCCTCGATGGTCGACAGCGCGCCCGGCTCCCCCGCATGACGCACCCGGTAGCGCGAGGTCAGCCCCGGCGGCAACGTGACGCGCGGCAACTCGGCCAGGCTGGCGTGCCTGGCAAGCAATTGGCGCGCGTGGCGCCAAGTACCGTCGGGCACCACCAGCACGCGTGGCGCCGCGTCCGGTGGCGTCGCGCCGGGCGTCAGCGCCTGCGCAGTCTCGCCGGGAAAAAGCAGGCAGGGTTCATACCCGGGAATCCGCCACAGGCCGGGGTCGAATTCCGTTCCTGCGTGCAGGCTGGCATTGCGCAGGCCCAGCACAGCCAGGCGCGCGGTATTGAGCGCATGACGCGCCTCATCCGGATGTTGCAGCACCACCACGCGCGTACGGCTGTCCAGGTCCGGAATCAGCGGACACAGGCAATGCGCCTGTGGCCGCTGGCAGCGCATGCAAACGGGCCGCCTTCCGGCGCCCAAGTTGCGCGCCGTCTGAAAAGTGTGCATAATGCGCGTCCTCTGATATTCAAACGCGATTAAACAACACCGCGCCCGAATAACAGCGCCCAGGTGGCGGAATTGGTAGACGCGCATGGTTCAGGTCCATGTGCCGCAAGGTGTGGAGGTTCGAGTCCTCTCCTGGGCACCAATTACTACATCGCGTTTACCTGCGCGATGCGCCAGAAACCCGATCGTCCTGCCGGACGCTCGGGTTTTTTTATTGCCCGGCGCAGGTCTGCGCCGGTGCTGCCGGGCGGCCCGCTCGCCTAGCCGGCCAAATTTCGGCTCATGGCAACGTGGCTGATACCGGCTTCCATGAATTCGTCCCCCTGCGCGACAAAGCCGTGGGCCTCGTAAAAGTGGCGGGCGTGGGTCTGGGCGTGCAGCACCAGCATCCGATGCCCGTCGCCCCGCCCTTGCGAAATCAACGCATCCAGCACCTGCCCGCCGACTCCGGCGCCGCGCAACGCCTTGCGCACCGCCATGCGGCCGATGTGGCCGTCGGGCAGGAGCCTGCCGGTTGCGACCGGCGTGCCCCGCTCATCGTAGGCCACCGCATGCACGGAAACGGCGTCGTTGTCATCGAGTTCGATGTCGGGCGCAACGCCCTGCTCCACCACGAAAACTTCGTGTCGTACCACATAGGCGTCATCGCGCAGGCGGTCCCAGGTTCCCAGAACGATGCGGATGGCGGGCGAAGTCGGCATGGCAGATCTCCAGAAGTCGATGAGGGCGTTCGCGCCCACGCACAGGCGTAGATTTTCGCAGGCAACGCGGCTGGCGCAAACCCGCCGGCACAGTAGAATGTGCGGTCTTTTCGCCCCCGCCATTTCATGGACGCCGTCGTCACCGCCGCCCTGCCGGTATTTGCCCTGATCCTGACTGGCTGGCTGGCCGCCCGCCTGGGGGTGCTGGGCGCCGCGGCAACCGACGCCCTGAACCGCTACGTTGTTTATCTGTCTCTGCCGGCCCTGCTGTTTCGGGCAATGGCCAACGCCGACACCGGCCAGGTGCCGTGGGGGTTCGTGGCGTCGTTCGCGGGCGGCATTGCGATCACGTTTGCCGCGGCATGCCTGCATCCCGGGCGACGCCGCCAGGGCCTGACCGATCTCGCCATCGAAGGGCTGGCGGCTTCGTACACCAACGCGGGCTATATGGGCATTCCGCTGTGCCTGGCGCTGCTCGGGCCCGCCAGCCTGGCTCCGGCTGTCATCACCACCCTGTTGACGGCCTGCGGCCTGTTCGGCGTGGCAATCGCCCTGATCGAGTTCGATCAGCATCGTGGCCGCCACGTGGGCATCACGCTCGCGAAAGTCATGCGCGCCCTGGCGCGCAACCCGCTGCTGATCGCGCCGCTGCTCGGGCTGGCCTGCGCCGGGTCCGGTGTTTCGCTGCCCGTGGGGCTGGATCGTTACGTGGAACTGCTGGGCGCTTCTGCCAGCCCCTGCGCACTGGTCACGATAGGTTTGTTCCTGGCGCAGGCGCGGCCCGGCGGCCACAATGCCGCCGTTGCGCGACTGGTCGCCGGCAAGCTGTTGCTGCAGCCGGCTGCCACGGCACTGTTTGCGTTTGTCATATTCCCCCAGCCTGCGCTATGGGCGTGGTGCGCCGTGCTGATGGCCGCCCTTCCCATCGGCACCGGGCCTTTCATGCTGGCTCAGATGTACGGCCGGGACGCCCGCGCCGCATCCCGGGCCATCCTGGTTTCCACCTTGCTGTCAGTGGTGACCGTCAGCCTGCTGGTTGCCTGGATCAGCACCCGCGAACTCTCGTGACCGTCGTTCCCATGCTGCTGCCCGCTTTCATCTTCATCGCTACGCTTACCTTCGTCATCTGGCAGCCGCGCGGCCTGGGCATCGGCTGGAGCGCCAGCGCCGGCGCCGCGCTGGCGCTGGCCACCGGCGTGGTGCACCTGGCCGACGTCGCGGCGGTCTGGCAGATCGTATGGAACGCAACGGCCACCTTCATTGCCATCATCATCACCAGCATCATCCTGGATGCGGCGGGTTTCTTCGAATGGGCGGCGCTGCACGTGGCCCGCTGGGGCCGGGGCCGTGGGCATTGGCTGTTCGCGCTGGTCGTGCTGCTGGGCGCGGCGGTGTCGGCGCTGTTTGCCAACGATGGTGCGGCGCTGATCATGACTCCCATCGTCATGGAAATGCTGCTGGCGCTGGGGTTCGGGCCCGGCGCGACGCTGGCTTTCGTCATGGCCGCGGGATTCATCGCCGACACGGCCAGCACGCCGCTGGTGGTGTCCAACCTGGTCAATATTGTCTCGGCGGATTTCTTCGGGATCGGTTTCGGCCGCTATGCGTCTGTAATGGTGCCCGTCAACTTTGCGGCCGTAGCCGCCACCCTGGCGGTACTGTTTCTATACTTCCGCCGCCACATTCCGGCCCGCTACGATGTGTCGCAGCTGCCCGCTCCCCGCTCGGCAGTGCGCGACCCCGTCACGTTCCGCGCCGGGGTGGCAGTGCTGGTGCTGCTGCTTGGCGGCTTCTTCGTGCTGGAGCCCCTTGGCGTCCCTGTCAGCGCCATCGCCGCCGCCGGCGCGCTCATCCTGCTGCTGGTGGCCGGACGCCAGCACATCGTCGGCACACGTCGCGTCATGCGCCAGGCGCCCTGGCACATTGTGGTCTTTTCGCTGGGCATGTACCTGGTGGTGTATGGCCTGCGCAATGCCGGCCTTACCGCGCACCTGGCGGAACTGCTCGATGCCTTTGCCGAAATGGGCATATGGGGCGCGGCGCTGGGCACGGGCGTGGTGACGGCCTTTCTCGCCTCGGTGATGAACAACCTGCCCGCAGTGCTGGTGGGCGCGCTGGCCATTGCCGACACCGGCGCCACCGGCGCGGTGCGCGACGCCATGATCTACGCCAACGTCATCGGCACCGACCTGGGCCCCAAGATCACCCCCATAGGCAGCCTGGCCACGCTGCTTTGGCTGCATGTGCTGGCCCGCAAGGGCTTGCGGATCACCTGGGGCTATTACTTCAAGACGGGCATCGTGCTCACGCTGCCGGTGCTGCTGGTGACGCTGGCTGCACTGGCAGTGCGGCTGACATACTACTGATCTCGCCGCATCTGGTGGTAAGGTTGCCGTCATCCTCCACAGGAGACACACATGAGCTGGATGTTTGGCCGCTATACCACCTTCGTCCTCGTGATACTGGGCACAGCGCTGTCGGCGAGTCTCGCATTCGCGATTTCGCCCCACTGGCTCTGGGCTGTGGTTCCGCTGACGCTGTTGACCCTGCTGGGCGTCTATGACCTGATCCAGCCGCGGCACGCGATTCGGCGCAACTACCCCATCCTGGGCAATCTGCGCTTCTTTTTCGAGTTCATCCGGCCAGAGATCCGCCAGTATTTTCTGGAAGACGATACGCAGGCCACGCCGTTCTCGCGCGCACAGCGCTCTATCGTTTACCAGCGCGCCAAGCAGGAAATCGACAAGCGTCCATTCGGCACCCGCGAAGATGTGTATGGCGAGCGCTACGAATGGGTCAACCATTCGCTGGTGCCGGCGCGCATTGCGGATGCGGATTTCCGCGTCATGGTGGGCGGGCCGGAATGCACCCAGCCGTACTCGATGTCGGCGTTCAACATTTCTGCGATGAGCTTCGGCGCGCTTTCGGCCAACGCCGTCATGGCGTTGAACGAAGGCGCACGCCTGGGCGACTTCGCGCACGACACCGGCGAAGGCGGTATCAGCCGGTATCACCGCAAGGCCGGCGGCGCGCTGGTGTGGAACATCGGCTCGGGGTACTTCGGATGCCGCGACGAAAACGGCGCCTTCTCCGAACAGGCCTTTGTGCGCAACGCCTGTACGCCCCAGGTAAAAATGATCGAGATAAAACTGTCGCAAGGGGCCAAGCCGGGCCACGGCGGCATCCTGCCGGGCGCCAAGGTCACTGCCGAAATCGCCGAAGCGCGGGGTGTCGCGCCCGGACAAGACTGCAACTCGCCGTCCAGCCACAGCGCGTTTGATTCTCCCATTGGCCTGCTGCACTTCGTGCAGCGCCTGCGCCAGCTGTCCGAGGGCAAGCCTGTGGGATTCAAACTGTGCGTGGGCCATCCATGGGAATGGTTTGCCATCGCCAAGGCCATGCTGGAAACCGGCATCACGCCCGACTTCATCGTTGTCGACGGCGCCGAAGGCGGCACCGGCGCGGCGCCGGTCGAGTTCGTCGACCACGTCGGCACCCCATTGCGCGAAGGCCTGCGCCTGGTGCACAACACTCTTATCGGCATCAACCTTCGCGATCGCATCCGGCTGGGGGCCTCGGGCAAGATCATCACCGCCTTTGACATGGCTCGCGCCATGGCCATGGGCGCCGACTGGTGCAACTCGGCCCGCGGCTTCATGTTCGCCATCGGCTGCATCCAGGCCCAGGCTTGCCATACCGATAAATGCCCTACCGGAGTCACCACCCAGGATCCGGGGCGCCAGCGGGCCCTGGTGGTGCCGGACAAGGCCCAGCGCGCGGCGAATTTCCATGGCAATACGCTGCAGGCGTTGGCCGAGCTGCTGCAGGCTGCCGGCCTGACGCATCCCAGCCAACTGCGCCCGCACCACATTGCCCGTCGCGTATCCACCAGCGAAGTGCGGCTGCTGTCCGCGCTGTATCCGGAGCTTGAGCCGGGCGAACTGCTGCGCGGCGAATTCCGGCACAACGTGTTCAAGGTGGGCTGGTCGATGGCTCGCCCCGATTCATTCCAGCCGGCGCATGACGTTACCGTCGCCCTGGCCGCGCTGCATCGCGAACAAACCATGCACGCGCACTGAGTCAGCGCGGCCGCCCGGGGCCCGGCCGGCCGCCTATAGCCAGCGTTCGAACAGGCGCGAAAAAAACTCCATGAACCGATCATCGGCGCCACGCGCACGCCATTCCTGCAGGGTGACCTGCTGCGCGGCGGCCACATCCCGTTCGAACAGGGCTTCCATTTCGGCGCCAAAACGCGGCCCCAGAATTACGGCATTGACTTCGTAGTTCAGCGCAAAACTGCGCCAGTCCATATTGCTTGACCCCACCGTGGACCACACCCCGTCCACGACGGCCGTCTTGGCATGCAGCAGCGCATCGCGACGTTCGTAGATTTTCACGCCGGCCTCGAGCAGGTCTTCATAGTGCGATCGACCGGCATGGAACACCAGCGACGAATCGCTGAACCCGGGCAGCACCAGCACGACGTCCACGCCCCGGCGCGCGGCATTCATGAGCACTTCGATGAACGCCGGGTCCGGCACGAAGTACGCCATGGTGATGTGTATGGACGTCTGCGCGCTTTCGAAGGCCGACATCAGCGTCAGGTACACCGTATAGCCGTCGCTGCGATCGGGCTGATTGGCCAGGATGCGCACCGCGAGGTCGCCCTGCCTGGGCACCTGGGGAAAAAAATCGGTGTGCTCAAGCGGCGGCCCCTTCTGCGATTCCCAGCCCGCGAGCAACACGCGTTCCAGTTCGGCCACCGCGGGCCCCTCAATGCGGATATGCGTATCGCGCCACGGCTGCGACTCGCGGCCATCCTTGCCGGGATTCGACCCCGACGAATATACGCTGCTGACATTCAGGCCGCCCAGATAACCCACCTGACCGTCCACCACCAGGATCTTGCGGTGATTGCGCTGATTGGGCGACCATCCCGCACGCGCTCGCACCGGATTGACCGGGTTGAACACGACGACCTGCACACCCGCCTCGCGCATGCGGTCGAACAGGGTATCGGCCGTACCCAGCGTGCCCACCGCGTCGATCATCACCGCCACGGCGGCGCCGCGCTGACGGGCGGCGATCAGCGCGTCGGCAAAGCGCCGCCCTTCATCGTCGTCGTCGAAGATGTAGGTTTCCATGTGCACGTAGCGCCGCGCGTGCGCAATGGATTCGAGCATCGCGCGGTAGGTGGCGGGCCCATCGGCCAGCAGATGCACGTCGTTGCCGGCAACTAGCGGAGCTCCGCTGATTGCTTCTTCAACTGCCTGGTGCCGTGCCAGGAAATCCCTGTTGCGCGCATCCGGCGCACGCGCCGCGATGGCCTTTCCGCGTTCGTAGCTGGCCCAGCCCGAATCGGCCGACAGGCCCGCCTGCACCTTGCGGGCCTGCCGCTGCTCGGAGTCTGGCACGCTCGCACACGCCGCCAAGGCGCCCGCCGCGAGCAGGCACATCAACCTTGCCGCAACTCTCGAGTAGCCGGCGTTCATGGGGAATGTCGCGGCTCAGGGTTGCCACTGGGTGCGGTGCGACACCGGCGCGCGGCGGGCGGCCGGGCGCCTTTGCGCCTCGACATCCGTCCAGCGTCCGCCGCGCCACCGACCGTGCTCCCGGTCTACCTGGAACCCGCCCGCGTCGCGCAGCAGCGCCATCACCGCTTCTTCTTCGTCCGGCTCCACCTGTACGGCCAGCAATACTGCCTGGTCGGCTGCGGGCACGGTGCGCAGACGCTGGTCGCGTTGCATCATCAGGCTGCGCCCTGCCCACCACGCGCCTACCGCCGCCCCGGCGCAGGCGCCGAGCGCGCCCCCGACCACCACGGCAATATCGCCGCTGGACAGAAAAATTGCCGCGACGGTGGCCAGCAATGCGCCCACGGCTGCCAGGGCCGCTGCGCGCCAAGCCAGGCTGTAGCGGACCTGGCCGGCCTGCGCCTCGGGGTCATCCGCCCACGATTGCACTTGCCCAGTGCGCCGGCCGCCGCGGAACAGGCTCACCGCGTCTTCGCGGAACCCATCGGTAAACAGGGCATGGGCGGCGCTCTTGGCCGATGGAACACTATCGAAACGGGCAACGATTATCGACGACATACGCAGACCCTTGGCAGATAGACCGTGCCCCTATTCTGCTCGTAGTCCGACGGCGAATCCCCCTGCTTTGGCAACCAGCGGTAATGCAGTATTTCGCCGAAGCCACCCCAGATACACTTGTTCGGGAACTCGGCCGATTGGCTATCGTTTAGTTAAAAAGCATTGCAATCGGCGTCGTATGCTTGACAGCGCAACGGGGTGCGCCGCGACAATAGCCTACGCACAACTGCCTGGAAACCGTCGAATGGTCCCACCCCGCAGCATGTTCGCCCCCGCGTCGCACGCCCTGGCAGAAGACTCGCCCGGCGCGCCGGCGCAGGCCAGCCAGGAACTACAGGCCGGGTTGCTGGCCCCATCGCCGCATATTGACCCCAAGTACCTGTACGACCGCCTGGGCTCCAGTCTGTTCACAGCCATCACGCTACTGCCCGAGTACTACCCCACCCGCTGCGAAGCAGAGATACTGCAGGAGCATGCGGCCGATATCGCCGCGCATGCGGGGAAAGTCGAGGCCTTGATAGACGTGGGCGCCGGCGACTGTGTCAAGGCCGAACGCCTGTTCGCCAGCCTGCAACCGCGCCGCTACGTGCCTATTGATATCTCGGCCGGCTACCTGCAAACGGCGGTACAGCGCCTGCAACACGCGCATCCGGATATCGAGATCATGGCAGTCTGCCAGGATGTCCACGACACGCTCGACCTGCCGCACGCCATTCCCGAACGGAACCGGCTGTTTTTCTACCCCGGCTCGAGCATCGGAAACCTCGACCCCGGCCGGGCAGCGCGGATGCTCGCGCGCATCCGCGCCGCCTGCCCCGGCGGGGGCCTGCTGGTGGGCGTCGACCGGGTCAAGCCGCGCAGCATACTCGAGCCGGCCTATGACGACGCATTGCGCCTGACCGCCGCATTCAATCTCAACCTGCTGCGACACGTAAACCAGTTGCTGGGCAGCGACTTCCAGGTGGATGACTGGTCCCACGTGGCGCACTACGATGAAGCCAACTCGCGCATCCAGATGTTCCTGCAGGCGCAACGCGATGTGCTCGTACGCTGGCCCGCAGGACAGCGGCGCTTTGCCGCCGGCCAGCGCATTCATACCGAGAACTCGTATAAGTACACGCCCGAGAAATTCCGCGACCTGCTCGCCCAGGCGGGCTTTCGCGACATACAACATTGGTCGGACGAGCGCGGCTGGTTTTCCGTGTTCAGCGCCCGCGCTTGATCCGCAATACCCGAGACGCCATGGACGCTCCCGTCTTGCCAGCACAGCCCGCCGGGCCAGATTCTCTTGCCGCAACGCCGCCCGTGCGTGAACTTGCGCAACGCTATGCCGATGTGCGCGGATTGACGCGCATGCTCGCGCAACCCCTGAGCGCCGAAGATTGCCAGATCCAGTCCATGCCCGACTGCAGCCCGGTGAAATGGCACCTGGCCCACACAACCTGGTTCTTCGAGACTTTCCTGCTGACGCGATTCCAGCCCGGCTACGAACCGTTCCACCCGCAATACCGGGTGCTGTTCAACTCGTACTACAACGCCGTGGGCGAAAAGCATCCGCGTCCGCAGCGCGGCATGCTGTCGCGGCCGTCTCTGGATGACGTTCTGCGATATCGTGAACACGTAGACCTGGCCATGGCGAAACTGCTCGGCGACTCGGCCGACCCCGCTTGCGCCGCGCTGGCCGAACTTGGCCTGAATCACGAACAGCAGCACCAGGAACTCATTCTCACCGACATCAAGCACGCCCTGTCCTTGAACCCGCTGCGACCGGCCTATGCGCAGGCGTCGCAGCCATCCGGCACAACGCCCAGCTTGCCCGCGGGCTGGGTGCGCTACAAGGGCGGCATCGTGCGCATCGGCCACGAACAGGCCGGTTTCGCCTTCGACAACGAAGGCCCGCCCCATGATGTACTGCTGCAGCCGTTCCTGCTGGCCGACCGCCTGGTCACCCAAGCTGAATACCTGGAGTTCATGAACGACGGCGGCTATCGCCGCCCCGAACTGTGGCTGTCGCTGGGGTGGGAACGCGTATGCAGCGAACAATGGCAGGCGCCGCTGTACTGGGAACATCACCAGGGCGGCTGGCACGCGTTCACCCTGCAAGGCATGCAGCCGCTTGATCCGGCCGCGCCAGTGACGCATATCAGCTACTACGAAGCGGATGCCTATGCGCGCTGGAAACAGGCGCGGCTGCCTCGTGAAGCCGAATGGGAACACGCGGCCCGCACGCTCGCCGAGCCCGGCCCCGCCAACCTGCTCGACGCGCAACGACTGCACCCCCAGCCCGCGCCCGCCGGGGGCCGCGTGCCCACGGAACCCGCCCAGCTCTATGGCGACACCTGGGAATGGACCTGCAGCGCCTACGACGCGTATCCGGGCTACGCGCCCGCGGCGGGCGCGGTGGGCGAATACAACGGCAAATTCATGTGCAACCAGTTTGTGCTGCGCGGCGGCTCGTGCGTCACGCCGCCCGGCCATATCCGCGCCACTTACCGCAATTTCTTCCCGCCGGAAGCGCGATGGCAGTTCTCCGGGATCCGCCTGGCGCGTGACGCCTAGGCTGTTTGCAAGAAGCAAAATGATCGTGCTAGAATTTTGTTCTTGCCCGGGCACGCGTTGCCAGGCAGGAAGCAGGCGCAGGCATATCATGCCCCCTTGCTTAGGCGCATTAGCTCAGCCGGTTAGAGCGACGGAATCATAATCCGCAGGTCCCCTGTTCGAATCAGGGATGCGCCACCAGAGATATCAAAAAGCCCCGAGGCCTTGTGCTTCGGGGCTTTTTTACGCAAATTTTCTGGTAAGCCCTTGATTTATAAGGGATTTATCAAATCTAAAGTCGCACTTTATTTAAGTGTGGTTGGGGGTTGCTAGACGCTGTAGCTGGTACAAAAGGCTGGTACAAAACACTGGTACAAATGCCTTGGGAACCAGCCATCAAATCAACGTTTAGAAGGCTACCCCAAATGACTCGTTTACTTGAAAAAACACCGTATCTGTTTCCCCACCCGCAGTCGCAAAGTTATTGGTTCCGGCGGGGTGTCCCTGACCTGCCCCCAGACTTAGTACGGCACCGACATAGAGTCCAGGGTTAAAAACCGTTGTTGTCGATGCGCCTGAGCAAACTGCTCCGGCGTTAAGTATCCCAGCGCGCTATGCGGGCGTTCGGTGTTGTACTCGACGCGCCAGTCTTCGATCAAGGATTTGGCTTGGCGCAGCGACAGGAACCAATGCTCATTCAGGCATTCATCGCGGAATTTTCCGTTGAAGCTCTCGATGTATGCATTCTCCACGGGTTTGCCTGGTCTGATGAACGACAGCTTCACGCCGACCTGATAGGCCCAAGCGTCCAAGGCCCTGCCGGCAAACTCTGGGCCGTTGTCCACGGTGATGGATTTGGGCAGCCCATGCAGTTCCGCAAGCCGTTGCAGCACCTGCGCCACCCGCAATCCCGGCAGTGATGTATCGACCTCGATGGCAAGACACTCGCGCGTGTAGTCATCGACGATGTTCAAGCACCGGAACCTGCGGCCATAGGCCAGACCGTCGGACACGAAGTCCATCGACCAGCTCTGATTCGGCGCCGTCGCAACGGGACGAACTACCCGCTCTGCGGGAGCGATGCGCTTGCGGCGACGCTTACGAACGCTCAAGCCGGCTTGGCTGTAAAGCCGCCAGACCCGCTTGTGATTCATCTGCCAGCCTTCACGGCGCAGCAGAATATGGATGCGCCGATAACCGTAGCGTCGCTTGAGCGCTGCCATCTCCTTCATGCGCTCGATCAATGCCACATCGCCCGTACGCTTACTTTCATAAGCGAATAGCGACCGGGAAATGCCTACCAGCCCGCAGGCCCGGGTGATACCCATGCCGCGCTCGGTCATCAACGTTCTGACCGCTTCGCGTTTGGCCTGCGGGCTTGCTACTTTCGGCTCAAAAGGTCCTGAAGCGCAGCCTTGTCCAGCATCGATTCAGCCAACAGCTTCTTGAGCTTGTTGTTCTCTTGCTCCAGTTCCTTCAGGCGCTGGGCGTCCGAGACGGTCATACCGCCGAACTTCGCCTTCCAGTTGTAGTAGGTGGCCTCCGAGATCCCGTGCTTGCGGCACAGTTCGGCCACCTTGGCCCCTGCCTCGGCCTCCTTCAGCACCCCGATGATCTGTTCTTCCGTAAATCGTTTCTTCATTGCCGTTCCTTTGTGAACGGACTCTACATCGATTTCGTACTAAGTCTGGGGGCAGGTCAATGAACTCGCACATTTCTTGCAACGTATGCCCCATCTGCCTGGCACGGTTCTGGAGAGCGGCATACAAAGCGGCCCCCTTTACGCCTCCTTTGAGGACGTCGGCATCCAAATGCCCGTCCCACGTCAGCTCCTGGTCAACAATGGCCTGTAGTTTCTTGCGCGTCTGCGCCCTGGATGCCGCACCGCTGACGTCGTTTTTGTCTTTCATTCTGAGGTTCCTATACAAGTGGCTCTGGTCACTGCGGGCTATGATTCAGTCGAATAAACCCACGTTCCTAACTTGTATATGGACCTCTTTTTTTCTGGCTCGGGTAGCCCAAAAAATGGGCTTGGACACTGGCACACGGTACTGGTACACTGGGGGTCAAGCAGCCTCTAATGATTTGATAAATAAAGGTTTTCCCTGATTTTTGAAGTGGCTTTCGAGAATCAGGGATGCGCCACCAGAATTACACGGCCCGCAGCAATGCGGGCCGTTTTTATTCGCGCGTCCGGCGTGACGTAGTTATTCGCGCGCCCGGCTCAACGTCGCCCAATTCCTGCCCGCATCCACATCGCCGTGCCGCCAACAGCCAAATGGCCCGCGCTTGGGCGGGCCATTCTGCATCGAGCGTGCGGGCCCGGCTACGCGGCCACGCGCAAATGCCGCCCGGGCTTGCCCGGCTTGGCGGGCCGCAGCAGGCTGCTGGGCACGTCTTCCACCAGAGCCGGTTCGCACCGTGCGCTGACCTGCCCCGGCAATATCCAGCTTTTGCCGTCTTTACACTCGGTGGCCTGCAGATGCCTGGCCAGGCGCAGCGCATCAAGCTCGGCGCGCTCGCGCCCCGATCGCACCATGTCGCAGAAGCGCGCAAAGCTGAACGTATGCGCACCTTCGCGCCCGATGATATCGACGCATCCGCGATATTCGCCGAAGTCGACCTCATGCACCCGTGGCCGGATGGAATAACTCACCTTGGAAGCGAAAGCAGAAAGCGTGTCCATGGCTTGATCTCCCTGTGAAGTGATGCCCTTCCAGGGTAGAGCAAGACACGTACCCGCACGTGTTTCCTTTGCAATCGTTGAGAACGATTACTGCGCGGTTACAACTGCCACACTTGCCTACATCCCATCGGATGCGGGCAGGTCGTCCCGCGCCCGGGCCTTGTCGAGGTCGGTGCTGAACAGATCCCAGCAGGCCACAAACAGCGCCGCCACCAGGGGCCCGATGACGAAGCCATTCAGGCCGAACAGAGCCATGCCTCCCAAGGTGGATATCAGCACGACATAGTCGGGCAGCTTGGTGTCCTTGCCCACCAGCAGGGGCCGCAGCACGTTGTCGACCATGCCGATCACCAGCACTCCGAACAGGATAAGCACCACCCCTTGCCAGACAGCGCCGGTGCCCAGGAAGTAAATGGCTACCGGCACCCAGACCAGGCCGGCGCCGATGGCGGGCAACAGCGACAGGAACGCCATGACCACGCCCCACAGCACCGGGCCCTGTACTCCCAGCAGGAAGAAAATCGTGCCGCCCAGGGCGCCCTGCACTGCGGCCACCACGATATTGCCCTTGACGGTGGCGCGTATGACCGTGGTGAACTTGCGCAGCAGATGCGTCTTGCGCGCCTTGCTCAGCGGCAGCGCGCCGCGCAGCCGCGCCGACAGCAATGATCCGTCGCGCAGCAGAAAGAACAGCAGGTACAGCATGACGCCGAAGCTGATCACGAACTGGAAGGTATCCTGCCCGATGTTGAAGGCCTGTGTGGCAAGAAACTGGCTACCCTGCATGACGCCGGCGGTCAGCTTGTCTTGCATGCTGGTCAGGTCGCCCAGGCCGAAACGGTCGAGCAGTTCCTGCACCGACACCGGCAGCGCGCCCAGAACCTGCTGAAAATACGCGCCGAAGTTCACGCTGCCGGACTTGACGCGCTGGTACAGGTTGGCGCCCTCTTGCACGAGCGACCCGGCGATGAAGGCTACGGGCACTATCACCACCAGCAAGACCAGGGTCAACGAGATAAGCGCGGCCAGGTTGCGGCGCGCCCCCAGCTTGGCCGCGATTTGCCGATGCACCGGAGCAAAAATGATGGCCAGGATGGCGCCCCAGAACACGGCGCCGTAGAACGGCCACAACACTGCCAGGAAAGCGATTGTGACTACGGTCAGCAACAGCAAGAAAAAACGGTAATGCAGGCTAGATCCGCTCATGTTTCAGTCCTGTCCCGGCGGTTGCAGTGTGATGCGCATTGTACAAAGCCCGCCGCAGATCAGTCGGGGGCAAGGGCCCAAAGACCGGCCCGGGCCTGACCGATGGTCGTCGCGTGTCCGTTCAGAATATCGAGCAGCCGATTGAGTTCGTGCAGTACGGATGGGTCGCGCACCGCCGCGGCGTCTGCGGTTACCGCGATCTGATCGCCGTGCCGGTCCACGTATTCCACGACACGCAACGCATCGTCCGTCGCCGCTGCCGCGGTCGCGAGCCAAACGTCCAGTCGGGCCCCTTGGTCGATGACGATGCGCTGGTATACCGGCGCATAGACGCGTAGCACTTCGTCTGGCTGCCGCAGTTCGGCGACCTCGGCGTTCGCGTGGCCCAGCGCCTGCTGCAGGTCGTCACGCGCGCGCGCCAGCGCCTGGCGGTCGGTGGCCAGCGCCGGCCCGCGCTCGAGCAACTGCGCCAGGGTATGAAGTTCGTCGTGCTCGAGCGCGGCCTTCAAGACGTCGACTGCCCGCCGGGCGACCTGGTCGTAATCTGCCAGCACCTCGTAATGTCGGGCGTATGTGCCGAAGGCATCGCGCTGCGCATCATCCGGCACGCGCAACGGGCCGGTGTGCTCGGGCATAGCCTGTGGCTGCAACCATGCGATAAATGCCGCGCGCTCTTCAGGTTCGTTATTCATGCATGCCGCAAGCGCCAGCCCGACCACCGCCAGCCAGGCCAGGCGAAACCATCCGTTCACCACCATACGCTCAATACTCAAGAGTCCTCCCGGCCCGGCTGTCTTGCCGCCGGTTCGAACATTACCTGAACTGCGCCCCTGCAGGGCGGGTATACAGGTATTGTTGCCTGGGAATCGATATGTGACAGCCGCGACCGCAGCTGGCCGCCCGCAGCTGGCCGCCCGCAGCTAGCCGCCCGCAGCTAGCCGGCCTCTTGCCCTACAATGCTCGGCATGACCACCAGACCCGACGCCACCCCGCAACCCTGGGGCTACAGCCACCCTGACTGCCGCGGCGCCACGGCATTCCTGTTCTTCACTTCAGACCTGGCGCGCACGGTCAACCAGGAACTGGCGTCGCCCACGATTGACGACGCCGCCCTGGCACGCGCCCAGCTGGCGGTCGACGCCCTGCTGCAACGCTATATCGACATCCAGGCTGCCCCGGCCGCCTTTGCCGGCCAGCGCATCACTTTGAAGCTTGAGCATTCGCCTGGCGGTGGCGCGCAGGTGGCACTCGAAATGTCACCCGAACTGGAAGACCAGATCATCGAAGCGCAGCGTCTTGCCCACCAGGACGCCGCCCTCAGGCATCAAGGGCACTGAACCCAAAAAAGTATTGACAAAACAATAATTTAGTCCTACTATTAATGGTTTGCGACGCCCCAGCCAGGGCGCGCTCAATACACGGGTATTCGAAAAGATTGCCGGCCGTCAACGCGATTCGTCCGGCTATTCAATAAAGTCATCCCGTCGCAGCCATCCGGCTGGTCATTGCGCCGCAGTGCCTGCCATGGCTGCCGCCCGGTACGCGGGCGGCAACTTCCCGCCGACATCGGCAACCGCCCCGAGCCGCATCGAAGCGCATTGCGCTTGCGTATGCCCGATCGTACCAGCTAGTGCACACAGGCCACGTCGCCCCTGCATGCGCACGCACGTTGCTGCATTTCCATAACGACAACTCGAAAGGAAACAATATGAACCGATCCATCCACCCCCTGAACGTCGCCCAGCTCCTGCCTCGCGACCGCCACTGCAAGCTCGACCACACGCCTATTCACGTGGGCGACGTGGTGCACCTCAAACCTGCCAACGGGCCCGAAATCCGCGCCACCGTGATCTACAACGCGCCGATCAACGGCACGGTGACCTACACCACTGACCTGGTGCGGCCGTGCGGGCAGTCCGTCGGCCCCGCCATGCGTATCCGCTTTCGCCACGAACACGTGCACCGCATCGAGCCGGTGCGCCGCCCGGAATCCCGCACTGCCTGACCCGGCCGGCATCGCCGGCACGCATGCTAAAGTCGGCGTCGTCGCCTTCTTTTGTCTTGCCCATGCAGCACACACGTTCGTCCGTACGCATCTGGGATCTTCCCACCCGCCTGTTCCACTGGGCCCTGGCCGCCTGCATCGTCGGCGCATACATCAGCGTCAAGCTCGGCGGCTTGTACATGGAATGGCATGTATGGTTCGGCCTGGCCACGCTGGGGCTGGTGGCATTCCGGTTGATGTGGGGGTTGGTAGGGCCGCGCTATGCCCGGTTCGCCACCTTCGTGCGAGGCCCCGCAGCGGTCAAACGCTATCTGCAAGGGGCGATGGCCCCGGCCGGACACAACCCCCTGGGCGCCTGGTCTGTGCTCGCCCTGCTGGCCGTTGTGGGTTTCCAGGCAGTCAGCGGCCTGTTCGCCACCGACGACATCATGACGCAAGGCCCGCTCTACGCGCGCGTCGATGAGCCCTTGTCGGCATGGTTTACGTCGTGGCACGGCACCAACGAGTGGGTCATCATAGGCCTGGTCTGCCTGCACTTGCTGGCCGTGGCCTGGTATGCGGTAGTGCGCCGCAAACGCCTGGTGCGCACCATGATCACCGGAGACGCTCGCCCGCAGGATGTGCCGCCCGGCACCCCGCCCGCCGATGACGGGCTGCACATATGGCTGCGCGCCCTGCTGGTCGCCGGCCTTGCCGCCGCGCTCGTATTCTGGATACGGTCGCTGGAAGTGGTCGCCAGCTTCTCGTTTTAGCTGGCCGCCCAACCATACAAGACAGACCCCCCGGCGCCCGCAAGGGCGCCGGGGGGTTTGCTTTTCGGCCACGGACAGCCGTTATTTCTTCTTCCGGTACGAGTCGTGGCAGGCCTTGCAGCTTGCTCCCACATCGCCAAAAGCCGCGCGCAGTTTGTCCAGGTCGCCCGAATCAGCCGCCGCGGTAAGCTTGGTCATGCTCTGGGCGAACCGTTCGCGCTTCTGCTCGAAACCGGCCGCATCGCTCCAGACTTCCGGACGCGCATCGCCGCCTTCGGTGCCCGGCCCGAACGCAGCCCAGGGCAAGGCGGCCAGCGTATTCAGGATTTGCACATTCGCCTTGATCTGCTCGGCATCGTACGGCGCCTGGCCCTTGATGACCGGTTGCATGCGGCCAAAATGCGAGCCCATCAGCGCGAGCGCCGACTGCCGGTACTTGATGGCGTCGGCCGGCTTGGCGAACTGCGCATGCGCCGCAGCGGGCCACAGCGACGTGACACTGATACAGGCGGCAAGAGCCAACATGGGGAACTGCTTCATGAATAATCTCCCGTGAAGGACAGACAAAGCCGGACGACCGGCAGTGTACGGACTATATCGCCCGGGCAAGTTGCGCCGCCAGCCCCACGTACGTGCGGGGCGTCATGGCCAGCAGGCGCGCCTTGGGTTCGTCGGGCAACTCCAGGCCCTGGATGAATTCGCGCAAGGCTTCTTCGGTGATGCCCTTGCCCCGGGTAAGGGCCTTGAGCTGTTCGTAAGGCTGAGGCAACCCGTAGCGACGCATCACGGTCTGCACCGGCTCGGCCAGCACCTCCCAGCATGCGTCGATATCCGCATCGATGGCGGCGGCATTCACTTCCAGCTTGCCCAGGCCGCGCAGGCACGAGTCCCACGCCACCAGGCTGTACCCGAACCCCACCCCCAGGTTGCGCAGCACGGTGGAGTCGGTAAGGTCGCGCTGCCAGCGCGACACCGGCAGCTTCTCGGACAAATGGCGCAGCACGGCATTGGCCAGTCCCAGGTTGCCTTCGGAATTCTCGAAATCGATAGGGTTGACCTTGTGCGGCATGGTGGAAGACCCCACCTCGCCTTCTTTCAGGCGCTGCTTGAAGTACCCCAGCGCCACATACCCCCAGATATCGCGATCGAGATCCAGCACGATGACGTTGGCACGCGCCACGGCGTCAAACAGCGCCGCCATCCAGTCGTGCGGTTCGATCTGGATGGTGTGGCGATTTTGCGTCAGCCCCAGGCCGGCCAGCACGCGCGCGCTGAAGGCGGGCCAATCGATCTCGGGATAGGCCGACAGGTGCGCGTTGTAGTTGCCCGTGGCGCCGTTGAGTTTTGCCAGCGGCTCGACCGCCTCGATGGCGGCAATGGCGCGCTGCAGCCGGGCCGCCACATTGGCGAACTCCTTGCCCAGCGTGGTGGGGCTGGCCGGCTGGCCGTGCGTACGCGACAGCATCGGCTGGTCGGCATGCTGCCCGGCCATTGCCTGCAGGGTGTCGGCTATCTGGCGCAGGCGCGGAACCAGCACCTGGGAGCGCGCACGGGTCAGCATCAGTGCATGCGACGTATTGTTGATGTCTTCCGACGTGCAGGCAAAATGGATGAATTCGGCGGCGCGGGCCAGTTCGGGGTCGCCTTCAACCTGCTCTTTCAGCCAGTATTCCACCGCCTTGACGTCGTGATTGGTGGTGCGTTCGATTTCCTTGATGCGGGCGGCATCGGATTCGGAGAAGTCGCGCACCAATTGGGCCAGCCGGCTGCGCGCGGCCTGCGTGAATGGGGGCAGTTCGGGCAGGCCGGCGTCGGACAACGCCACCAGCCACGCCACTTCGACTTCGACCCGATGGGCCATGAAGCCCGCCTCGGACAAAAGCCCCCGCAGCGCATCGCCCCGGGCGGCGTAGCGGCCGTCCAATGGGGACAGCGCATTGAGATAACTGATCTGATCGGCGATTTGCATGGCGAAGTGGGGGAAAAGACGAATGAACGGGCGGGCTGGCGATTTTATCACCCAGGCTGTGTAACAACTTGGCAACAATCCGTGGCATAAAGAGAACTTCGCACATTAGCGGATACCGCTCCTGCTATACTGCGGCCGCTTTCCGACTTCGCTTGTGGCCTCCATGAAACTGATCGGCTCGCTTACCAGTCCCTATGTCCGCAAAGTGCGGGTCGTCATGGCCGAGAAGAAGCTGGACTTCCAGCTCGAACTCGAAAACGTCTGGTCTCCCGACACCCAGATCCACACCTACAACCCGCTGGGCAAAGTGCCCTGCCTGGTCATGGAAGACGGCGGCGCTCTGTTCGATTCGCGCGTCATCGTCGAGTACGTGGATACCCTGTCGCCGGTTGCCCGGCTGATTCCGCAATCGGGGCGCGAGCGCGCCGCAGTCAAGTGCTGGGAGGCCATTGCCGATGGCGTGCTTGACGCCTGTGTCACGATCGTAAAAGAAAACCAACGCCCCGAGACGCAGCGCAGCCCGGACTGGATCGAGCGCCAGTATCGGAAGATTCACGCGTCTCTGGACGCGATGAACACCAGCCTGGGCGACCAGCCGCATTGCATGGGCGTGAACTACACCCTGGCCGACATCGCCGTGGGATGCGCGCTGGGATACCTTGATTTCCGTTTTGCGTCGCTGGACTGGCGCGCGGACCATTCCCATCTGGCGCGCCTGTACGAAAAACTGTCGGCGCGCGTCTCGTTCATCGACAGCGCGCCCCCGCGGTAAGCGCGGTTTCCGGCGCCGCCAGGCCGCCGCGCGGCGGGCCGCGCCGGAGTCTGATCATATGCGTCCGGGCATGGGGCCACGCCCGCAAGCGGGCGCAACCCCAGTTGTGCGCTTACATCGCGAATGCCTGCCAGGCCTTGACCAGCATGTATGCGGCCAGCGCAAACAACAGGCAGGCAAATACCCGCTTGAGCGTGGCCACGGGCAGGCGATGCGCCATGCGGGCGCCAGCCGGCGCGGTAAGCACGCTGGTGGCCACCAGGGCCAGCAAGGCCGGCCAATAGATGTAGCCCAGCATGCCTGGCCGGCTGATCTGCTCGTTCAGGCCCGACACGACGTAGCCGACACTATTGGCAAGGGCAATGGGAAACCCCAGCGCGGCCGACGTGGACACGGCGGAGTGCAGCGCGACATTGCACCAGACCATGAACGGAACCGACAGGAACCCGCCCCCGGCGCCCACCAGCCCCGACAGGAACCCGATACCGGCGCCGGCCGCCGTGGTGCCCGCGATACCCGGCATCTGGCGGGACGGCTTGGGCTTTTTGTTGCGCAACATGCTCCAGGCCGAATAACCCACGAACAGCGCAAAGAACAGGGACAGCCAGGCGGTACTCAACGCCGCAAACGCGGCGCCGCCCGACAGCAAGCCGCCCACGATGATGCCCGGCGCCATGGCGAACACGATCTTCCATTGAATGGTGCCCTTGCGCTGGTGCGCGCGCACACTGGATACCGAAGTAAACAGAATGGAGGTCATGGACGTGGCGATGGCGGCGTGCACGATAAGATCCGGCGACATCCCCTGCCAGGTAAACAGCATTGTCAGGAAGGGAACCAGCAGCATCCCCCCACCGATGCCCAGCAGGCCGGCCGCGAACCCCACCACGGCTCCCAGCGCCAACAGGCAAACCAGCATTGCTACATCCACGTACTACTCCTTGGCTTGATAGAAAAAACGTGCGCGCGGCCCGGGCGGCATCAGGCGATGATGCCGCCGCCCAGGCAAATATCGCCGTCATACAGTACGGCCGACTGGCCGGGGGTTACCGCCCACTGGGGCTGGCTGAATGACAGCCCGAAATCGGTTTGCGTGACGGCATCGATGGCGCAGGCCGCGTCGGCCTGGCGGTAACGCGTCTTGGCGCCGTAGTCGCCCGGTTGCGGCGGACGGCCCGCCACCCAGCTGGCGTCCTGCGCCTTCAGGCTGCTCGAAAGCAGCCATGGATGGTCGTGACCCTGCACGACATACAGAATATTGCGTTCGAGGTCCTTGCGGGCCACGTACCAGGCGTCGGCCGTGCCGTCTTCGCGCTGGCTGCCCTTGACGCCGCCCACCCCCAACCCCTTGCGCTGGCCCAGCGTATAGAAAGACAAGCCGTGATGGCGCCCCACGCGCTGGCCTTCCGGCGTCAGGATATCGCCCGGCTCGCTCGGCAGGTAGCGGTTCAGGAACTCGCGAAACGGCCGCTCGCCGATAAAGCAGATGCCAGTCGAATCTTTCTTGGCGGCATTGTGCAACCCGATTTCATGGGCGATCCGGCGCACCTCGGTCTTGTTGATTTCCCCCAGCGGGAACAAGGTGCGCGACAGCTGCGCCTGGTTCAGCCTGTGCAGGAAGTAGCTCTGGTCTTTGGTGGCATCCAGCGCTTTCAGCAACTGGTATTCGCGGCCATGCGGCCCGGCAATGGCGCGCACCCGAGCGTAATGGCCCGTGGCAATATGGTCGGCGCCAAGCGTCATCGCATGGTCGAGAAACGCCTTGAACTTGATCTCGGCGTTGCACAGCACATCGGGATTGGGCGTGCGGCCGGCCGAATACTCGCGCAGAAACTCGGCGAAGACGCGGTCTTTGTATTCGGCGGCAAAATTGACGTACTCGAATTCCACACCCACCAGGTCGGCTACGCTGGCCGCGTCCAGCAAGTCCTGGCGGGTCGAGCAATATTCCGAATCGTCATCGTCTTCCCAGTTCTTCATGAACAGGCCGATGACTTCGTACCCCTGCTGCTTGAGCAGCCAGGCGGAAACGGACGAATCGACGCCGCCGGACATGCCGACGACTACGCGGCGGCCTTTGCCGGAAATCGGGGGGAGTGTTGCAGGTGACATGGCGGCCATTTTAGAGCGAGGCGGCCCGGACCGATGCGGATGCCTCTGCCGGACGCGGCTCGGCCGCCGCGGACACCTCCATCAGCCAGGCGCGAAATGCCTGCAGGATGGGCAGGCTGGCCTTCTGCTCGGGGTAGCACAGGTAATAGCCCTGGCGTGCGCGTATCGGCAACTGCAACGCCAACGCCAGCTTGCCGTCGCGAAGCTCGTCTTCGATGAGGCAGCGCGGAATCAGCGCAATGCCAAAGCCGGCGGCGGCGGCCTGCGACAACAGGGAATACTGATCGAAACGTGCGCCCTCGAGCGCGCGCCGCGTGTCGCAACCGGCCTGCTCGAACCAATCGCGCCAGCCTTCCAGTGCGGACGTGTGGTGCAGTAGCGGATAGCGCAACAGTTCGTCGGCCTGCTCACAGCCGTCCGAAATCAGGCGCGGGCTGCATACGGGCACGACATCCCGCCCCACGATGTAATCGGCCCCGCTGCCGGGCCAGATGCCGTCGCCAAATCGTACAGCGGCGTCCAGCTCATGGTTGGAAAAGTCGTAGCCCAGGCGATGAGGCAGGAACTCCACATGGATATCCGGCCGCACCCTCATGAACGCCGCCAGGCGGGGAATAAGCCACCGCGCGCCGAACGTGGGCATGCAGGTCAGGTACAGCGTGCCGCCCTTGCCCTGGTGAGCGATAAGCTCGACCGTGGCAGCCTCGATCTGCCCCAGGCCCGCCTGGATTTTCTTCAGATAGCTTTGCCCTGCTTCCGTCAGGACCAGGCCCTGCCGGATGCGCAGGAATAGTTCCACCCCAAGAAACTGTTCGAGGTGTTTCACTTGTTTGCTGACGGCCCCCTGCGTTACGCAGAGTTCCTGAGCCGCCCGCGTGAAGCTGCTATGTCTGGCAGCGACTTCAAAGGCCCGGAGGTCGGTAAGGGAAGGACAGAATCGGCGCATCGGGCGCGAGGCAATTCGTAACGAATTACAACAACAAGCATGACCAAAAGGAATAGCTTACGGAGAATCTTTCGTTTGCGCAAATGGGCGCGCGCCGCCCAGAATCGTGGAGTTTGCGAATCGCAACGCACCGACTATTTCTTTCAGGGGAATCCATGCAACGTCGCAATGTCATTCTAGGCCTGTCTCTGGCCGCCGTGCTGGCCTCGCCGCTGGGCGCAGGCATCGCCCACGCCCAGGACGCGTATCCCAACAAACCGATACGCCTGGTCGTGCCCTTCCCGCCCGGCGGCACCACCGATATCGTCGGCCGCCTGTTCGCCGACCAGCTCGGCAAGGTGCTGGGCCAACCCGTGGTGGTGGAAAACAAGGCTGGCGCCGGCGGCTCTATCGGCAGCGCCCAGCTGGCCAGCAGCGAACCCGATGGCTACACGCTGGGCATCGCCACGGTGAGCACCCATGGCATCAACCCGGCCATTTACCACAACCTGCCCTTCGACGCCGAGAAAGACTTCACGCCGATCTCGAACCTGGCAGCCGTGCCCAACGTCATGGTCGTCAACCCCAAGGTGCCGGCCAAGAACATGGCCGAGTTCATTGCGCTGGTCAAGAAAGAGCCGGGCAAGCTTGCGTACGCCTCGGCCGGCAACGGCTCGGTGTCCCACATGATGGGCGAACTCTTCAAGATGGCGTCCGGCACCGACCTGATGCACGTGCCCTATCGTGGCGTCGGCCCGGCGCTGAACGACACGCTGGCCGGCCAGGTGGACGTGCTGTATGACAACCTGCCTTCGTCGCTGCCGCACATACAGGCCGGCAAGCTCGTGGCGCTGGCGGTGGCCTCGCCCAAGCGCGTCGCCGCGCTGCCGGACGTGCCTACTTTCGCCGAAGCCGGGCTGGAACCCGTAAACGATTCGTCCTGGTTCGGGCTCGTGGCGCCGGGCAATCTGCCCAAGCCCATCGTCGACAAGCTGTACGCCGCCGTCGTGAAGGCCAGCGCTGACCCTGCCGTGATCCAACGCCTGGAAAACCTGGGCGCCGCGCCCGTGGCCAACACGCCCGACGCATACGCCCAGCAGATCTCGGCCGAAATCGCCAAGAACAAGCGTATCGCCAAAGAAGCCAACGTCAAGATCGACTGATCGATCGGGCCTCCGCCCTCCCCGGGCGGAGGCTTTTCCGCTTTTGCCTTGCCATCCCCATGCTCATCACCGAACCCCTGTCCTATCGCCTGGCGCTGCCCGCCGACTATCCCGAAGCCTCGGCCGCCCTGGTGCTGGACTCGCCGCACAGCGGCACCGCCTACCCCCCGGATTTCGCATCATCGGCGCCCCTGGGCGCACTGCGCACGGCGGAAGACACCTGGGTCGATGACCTGTGGGGCGATGCGGTATCGATGGGCGTGCCGCTGATCGCGGCCTCGTTTCCACGCGCCTATATCGACGCCAACCGTTCGGTCGAAGAAATCGATCCGCAACTGCTCGATCAGCCCTGGCCCGAGCCGCTGCCGGAATCGCCCAAGGTAAAGCTGGGCAAAGGCCTGGTATGGCGCATGCTGGATGACGGCACGCCGCTGTACGACCGCAAACTCAGCGTGGACGAAGTGCGGCATCGCATCGATGCCTGCTGGAAGCCATACCACGCGCGCCTGGGCCAGCTGATCGACGCCGCACATGCGCGCCACGGCAAGGTCTGGCACATCAACTGCCACTCCATGCCCAGCGTCGCCGGCGCGTACGCCACCGACAAGCCTGGCCTGGTGCATCCCGATTTCGTGCTGGGCGACCGTGACGGCTCGACCAGCGATCCGGCGTTCCGCGAGTTCGTCGCGGCCTGGCTGGCCGAGCGCGGCTACGACGTTACTGTCAACGACCCTTACAAGGGCGTTGAGCTGGTGCGTGCCTTCGGCCAACCTTCGCAAGGCCGTCACAGCCTGCAGGTAGAGATCAACCGCAAACTCTACATGGATGAAACCAGCCTGCGCCCCACCGCCAACTATGCCAAGCTGAAGAGCGATCTGCGCGACCTGACGGCCGCCCTGCTCGACTGGACCCGTACGCAGCTGGGCTGAACCAAGCCGCCGGACCGGCCGCCTGGCCCCTGCGGCCGGACGTCTGACCCTTCGTCGCGGCCCCGCGTGGGCCGCCGCCCCCCTTCCCCGACATTCTCCCAAGCCGCGACAAATGCGGCTTATCTTTCGTACGCCCGCTAAATAAATGCATGCACATACATTTATGTTGACATGCCTGCGCAACGCCAATAATATGCATGCACATGCATTTATATGGAGAACCCATGCATACCATCACCGTCTACTCCGACTTTGTATGCCCGTACTGCCTGCTGGCAGAAAAGACCCTGTCGGAAAGCCTGGCCGGCAACGAGTTCCGCATCGATTGGCGGGCCTTTGAACTGAGGCCCTACCCGGTGCCGACGCTCAAGCCGCAGGACGCGTACCTGCCTGAAGTCTGGCGGCAATCCGTCTATCCGCTGGCTGAACGGCTCGGCGTGCCCATCCGCCTGCCTGCGATTTCTCCTCAACCCCGCACCCGATTGGCCAGCGAGCTGCTGTGGCTGGCTCAAGAGCGTGGCCGGGGCCATTCGTACACCATGCAGGTTCTGCGCGCATTTTTCCAGGACGGTCAGGACATCGGCAACGCCGAAGTTCTGGTACGGCTGGCCGGGCAATCGGGGCTGGACTCAGAAGAAGCCCGCCAAGCGCTTGATTCCGGCCGATACAGCGGCGCACACCGCGCGGCGCAGCATCACGCGCGCGATGTCCTGGGCATCACCTCCGTACCAACCATCATCGTGGGCAACCAGACCTTCCGCGGCATACCGGCCCCGGCTGCGTTGGCCAGCGCCCTGGTCTCTATTTAAGGAAACAACATGAACTGGATCTATCTGAGCGTCGCCGTAGTGTTCGAGATCGCCGTCGCCGTCAGCGCAGGCAAGGCCATGGGATTCACCCGTCTCGGCTGGACGGTCGCCACGCTTGCCAGCGGCGCCATCGCGACGTTTTTCCTGAGCCTTGCCCTGCTCACCTTCGATGTGGGCGTGGGCTACGCAATCTGGACGTCAGTGGCCGGCGTGGGCATTGTGATACTCGGCGCACTGTTCTTCGGTCAACCGATAACCGGCAAGAAACTACTCGGTATATTGCTTGTGATAGGCGGCGTGGTGGGCCTGCGGCTAAGCGGCGCGGCTTAACAGAAAAGGATGGGAAACGACATGACTACTGAAAAGCAAACAAACAACGGGCGAGCCTGGCTGATGCTGATGCTGGCAAGTGCTTTCGAGATCGGCTACGCACTGAGCGTAGCCAGCAGCAAGGCCTTCACAGTTCTGGACTGGTCACTCGCCGCCGGGGTGTTTTTCCTGCTGACGCTATACACGCTGAGCGTGGCGCTGCGCACCATCGACGTGGGCATCGGCTACGCAGTATGGGCCGGCATAGGTTCGGTGGGTGCAGCCGCCCTGGGCAGCGTAATGTTGCACCAGCCGCTCACCCTGGCGCAGGCGTTCTGGCTGGCGGTGATCATCGCGGGCGTGGTGTGGCTGAAGCTGGCCGACAGCGCGCGGCTCGCGACACTCGCGCAAGGCGCAGCCTCGGGGGCCAGGCAATGAACGGCCAACCCCAGGAACTCATTCTCAAGCGCATGCAGGAAACAGTGGAGCTGTCACTGCGCCAAGTGGACCGCGGAGGCATACCCTTTGCTGCCATGGTGCTGGATGTTCATGGCCGCGTGCTGGGCAGTGGTGTGAACCAGGTGCGCGAACACCATGATCCTACGGCCCACGCGGAAGTGCAGGCCATGCGCAATGCCTGCGCACGGGCAGGTGCGACGCGCCTGCCCGGCACGATCCTGCTGGCATCTGGCGAACCATGTGCCCTGTGTTACCTGGCCGCGCTTTATGCGGGTGTGACGCAGATCTGGTTTGCAGCCAGCCGCGACGAGGCCGCCGCGCATGGATTCGACTACCGCGACACCTATCGGATCTTCGCGCACGACCCGCTGGATTGGCCCGCTGCGGCCTCGGCGCGGCTCGCGGTGCCGCCGGCCCACAAGCCCTTTCATGCGCACCGGGCGCGCGGCCGCGCGCCATGACGGGCATGGGCGCCAACTTGCATGGCCATGCATATGCGAAAATGTGCTTTTCTGCAGGCTGACATCGGTTCCGGAATGAGCAAGAAGAGCGACGCATGGCTGCACCTGATCCAGGTGGTTGCGGCAGTCGAGAACGACCTGGGCAAGACGCTGCAGGCCGGCCACGGCCTGGGGCTGTCGGAATACCGTGCGCTGGCCGCCCTGGCGCAAGCCGAAAACGCGGAACTGCGCATGCAGGACCTGGCCTCGCACCTGGGGCTGAACCAGAGTTCGGTCTCGCGCATGGTCGAACGGCTCGAACGCGCCGCCCTGACCGTGCGCGACCTTTGTCCGGACGACAGGCGCGGCGTTTATACGGTGCTTACCGATGCCGGCCGTGCGCGGCTGGAGCAGGCCCGCCCAGACTATGAGCGCGCATTGTCCGGGGCGCTGAAAAAGCACCAGGGCGACAGATTCCTGTCCGCGGGCGCGCCCAAGGCCAGGTAGGCCCGCGCCTGCCCCAACGCGGCCGCGCTACGACTTCGTCGTCTGCGCCTGCAATAGTTCGTCCACGATCTCGATCCAGTGCCGCACCGGCGTATCGGTACCGCTTTGCAGGTGGGCAACACAACCCATGTTCGACGACAGGATGATGGGCGGCGCCTGCGCCGCGATGGACTTGAGCTTGCGGTCGCGCAGTTCCAGCGCCATGTCGGGGTTCAGCACCGAATAGGCGCCCGCCGAGCCGCAACACAGATGGGTGTCGGCGAAAGGCTGCAGCTCAAACCCCAGATCGGCCAGCAGGCGTTCGCTGACTGTGCGCAGGCCCTGCCAGTGCTGCAACGTGCAAGGCGGATGGAATGCCGCCTTGCCGGCGCGTGCCATGCGGGTGCGCAATGCCGGCGCATGCGGAGCCACGACCTCGGCTACGTCCTTTACCATTTCGACGATGCGCGCCGCTTTCCCGGCATAGCGCGCGTCCTTGCGCAGATGGTGGGCGTATTCCTTGACCATGGCGCCGCACCCGGACGCATTCATCACGATGGCCTCGATCTCGCCGCGCTCGACCATCGGCCACCAGACATCGATGTTGGCCCGCATCTGGTCCAACGCTTCGTCCTGGGCGTCGAGGTGAAAGTTGATGGCTCCGCAGCACCCTGCGCCGGGCGTCGCACGCGCCCCGATGCCGATCGCATCCAGCACGCGCACGGTGGCGGCATCGATGGTGGGCATCATGGCTGGCTGCACACAGCCGGCCAGCAGCAGCACCTGGCGCGCATGGCCCCTGGTGTCCGGCAACCGCCCCGGGTCGCGCCGCACCGGCACCTTGCGCCTGAGCGCGGCCGGCAACAGTTCCCGCAGCATCTGTCCCGCGCGCATCGCCGCAGCGAACAGGGCGGAGTTCATTCCTTTGCGCAACAGCAGCCGCATCATGCGGTCGCGCCACGGGCGCCGCACCTTTTCGTCGACCAGGCGGCGCCCGATATCGACCAGGTGCCCGTACTGCACCCCCGACGGACAGGTGGTTTCACAGTTGCGGCATGTCAGGCAGCGGTCCAGATGCTGTTGAGTCGAATGGGAGGGCTGCGCGCCTTCAAGCACCTGCTTGATGAGATAGATGCGGCCGCGCGGCCCATCCAGCTCGTCGCCGAGCACCTGGTACGTCGGGCACGTGGCCGTACAGAACCCGCAATGCACGCAGCGGCGCAGGATAGCGTCGGCCTCGCGGCCGTTGTCGGTGTCACGCGCCCAGGAAGCAAGATTAGTTTGCATACCGGGTCATAGCTCCCGTACCAGGCGGCCTGGATTGAACAAGCCGGCCGGATCCAGTTCATGTTTCAGGCGCCGCGTAATCGCCGCCACGCCGGGCGAAAGCGGATGGAACACGCCATCGTCCGGGGTCGCCGTGCCGTTGGCGCGGAACAACGTGGCGTGTCCGCCAAGCCGCTGCGCAAGCTCGCGCATCGCATGCGCGTCGGCGTTGCCGCTGACCCAACGCTGGCCGCCGCCCCATTCGATCAGTGCCGGCCTGTCCAGCCCCAGCCCCGGCGCCGCCGGCGGCAAAGCCAGGCGCCACAGGGGCAGGCCGCGGCTGAAAAACGGATGCGTCTGCTCCCGCAGCGACGTCCAGAACCGTTGCGCGTCGGCCGGGTCCATTTCATCGCCGCCGATGTGCCTGGCTGCCGAGCGTACCGCCGCAGGAGCGCCGGACAGGCGTACCGTCACGCAGCCTTCGTCGCCATCGGCCGGGACCCAGCAGCTGGCCGACACCGCAAGCGGCCGGGCGCGCCAGGCCGCGAAGTGTTGCAGCGCCTGCGCCTCTGTGGCGTCGTAACGAACAGTGCGTTCCTCGTAGGGCCGCGGCATCACCTTGAGCGATACATCGAGAATCGCGCCGAAGATCCCATGCGACCCGGCCAGTAACCGCGATACATCGTAGCCCGCCACGTTCTTCATGACTTCGCCGCCGAATGACAGAACGCGGCCCTGCGAATCGAGCAACCGCGCGCCCAGCACGTAATCGCGCACCGCCCCTGCCGCCATCCGGCGCGGCCCGGCCAGGCCCGCGGCCACACAGCCGCCAACGGTGGCCGTCGACCCGAAATGCGGCGGCTCGAACGCCAGCATCTGCCCCTGTTCATCGAGCACCGCTTCCAGCATGGCCAGCGGCGTGCCGGCGCGCGCCGTCACAACCAGCTCGGACGGCTGGTAGCTGATGATGCCGTTGTAAGGGGTCATGTCGAGCAGGCAGTGGCCGTCCTGGGGCGTCACCGCCCGGTAGTTGCCGTAGAACGATTTGCTGCCGCCGCCCATCACAAACAGCGGCCGGTGGCCGGCGCGCGCCGTCATGACCTGCTCGCACAGTTCCCTGAGGACAAATTCCATAAAGCGCAGCCCTAGAAGCGCGCCAGATCGGGAAAACTTATTTGGCCCGCGTGTACGTGCATCTTGCCGTATTCCGCGCAGCGAGCCAGGGTCGGTATGACCTTTTCGGGGTTCAGCAGGCCAGGAGGGTCAAACGCCCTCTTCACTGCAAGAAACGCGTCCAGTTCATCACGCGAAAATTGCACACACATTTGATTTATCTTCTCCATTCCCACCCCGTGCTCTCCGGTCAGGGTGCCTCCCACCTGCACGCACAGCTCAAGAATTGCCGCGCCGAATTTTTCCGCCCGCTCGACCTCGTCGGGCTTATTGGAATCAAACAGGATCAACGGATGCAGGTTGCCGTCTCCCGCGTGAAACACATTGGCGCAGCGCAGCCCGAACTCATCTTCCATCTGTTCGATGGCGCCCAGCACGCGCGCCAGGTGGCGACGAGGAATCGTGCCGTCCATACAGTAATAGTCGGGCGAGATCCGGCCTGCAGCGGGAAAGGCGTTCTTGCGCCCTGCCCAGAACCGCAGCCGTTCGGCTTCGTCGCGCGAGACCTGCAGGCGCGTGGCGCCGGCCTGGCGGAAAACCGCCTCCATGCGCTCGACTTCGTGGGCGACTTCTTCGGGTGTGCCGTCGGATTCGCACAGCAGTATGGCCTGCGCCGTGAGATCGTAGCCCGCATTGACGAAGGGCTCGACCATCTGCACCGCCCGTCGATCCATCATCTCGAGCCCGGCCGGTATGATGCCGGCAGCGATGACGTCGGTCACGGCCTGCCCGGCGGCCTCGATGCTGGAGAAGCTGGCCATGATCACCTGCGCGCACGCAGGCCTGGGTATCAGCTTGACGGTTATTTCGGTCACGAGCCCCAGCATGCCTTCGGAGCCGACGAACAACGCCAGCAGGTCCAGCCCCGGAGCGTCGGGCGCATCGGAGCCCAGCTCGACCACGTCGCCCTCGATGGTGACCACGCGCGCGCGCAACACGTTATGCACAGTCAGGCCGTATTTCAGGCAATGCACGCCCCCTGAATTTTCAGCCACGTTGCCGCCGATGGTGCAGGCAATCTGGCTCGACGGGTCTGGCGCGTAATACAGGCCATAAGGCGCGGCCGCCTCGGAGATGGCAAGATTTCGCACCCCCGGCTCGACGACGGCCGTGCAGCTGGCCACATCCACGTGCTTGATGCGGTTGAATTTGGCCAACCCCACCAATATGCCTTGTGAATGCGGCATGGCGCCGCCCGACAGGCCCGTGCCGGCGCCGCGCGCCACCACGGGCACGTTCATGCGCTTGCACAGCCGCAGTACGGCCACCACCTGCTCCTCGGTTTCGGGAAGCACCACGACGGGCGGCAGCGTCCGATACAGCGACAGGCCGTCGCATTCGTATGGGCGCGTGTCTTCTTCACGGTGGAGCACGCAATGGGCCGGCAACACCCCGTGCAGTGCGTCGATGACGCGGGTGGCGGAGAAAGGCTGCGAGGCGTGACTGAGGTTCGGTTCTGCCAGGGAATTCATGAGCGCAACGATAGCGCGCGCCTATCGTTCGCGGCAGAGCGGATTTACCCGCACACGCACGCCCCAACCAAACCCCGCCCGCCCCGGCTACCAGCTGATTACCTTGCCCGGATTGAGGATATTGTGAGGATCCAGGGCATGCTTGATGCTGCGCATAAGGGCCAGCGCATCGGGGCCGTGCTCATCTGCCATGAATTGCATCTTGTGCAGGCCGATGCCGTGTTCGCCCGTGCACGTGCCGTCGGCGGCGATCGCGCGCCGCACCAAATTGTGATTTATGGTTTCAGACTCTTGCCATTCTGCTTCGCTGTCGGGATCCAGCAACATCAGTACGTGGAAATTGCCGTCGCCCACGTGACCGACGATGGTGTAGGGAAAGCTGGCCTGTTCAAGTTCGTCGACGGTTTCCCGCACGCAATCCGCCAGCCGGGAAATGGGCACGCAGACGTCGGTCGTGCTGGCGCGGCAACCGGGCCGCAGCTGCAGCCCCGCGAAGTAGGCATTGTGCCGCGCCGTCCAGAGCCGGTTGCGGTCTTCGGGACGCTCGGCCCACTCGAAATCCATGCCGCCGTGGTCGGCCGTGATGCTCTGCACCAGTGCGGCCTGCTCTTGCACGCCCGCAGGGCTGCCGTGGAACTCGAACACCAGCATGGGCGATTCGCGCAGGTTCAGCTTGCTGTGCAGATTGACCGCGCGCACCGCGGCCGTATCCATGAATTCCACCCGGGCCACGGGCACGCCCATCTGGATGATCTCGATGACGCTCATGACGGCCTCATCGAGCACCGGAAAGTTGCAAACCGCTGCGGACACTGCCTCGGGCTGCGGATACAGGCGCACGGTTACCTCGGTGATGATGCCCAGCGTGCCTTCGCTGCCCACGAACAGGCGGGTAAGGTCGTAGCCTGCCGATGACTTGCGCGCCCGGCTCGAAGTGCGGATGACGCGACCGTCGGCAGTGACCACCGTCAGCGACACGACGTTCTCGCGCATGGTGCCGTACCGTACCGCGTTGGTGCCCGATGCCCGCGTCGCGGCCATGCCGCCCAGGCTGGCGTCGGCGCCCGGGTCGATGGGAAAGAACAAGCCGGTATCGCGGATCTGCTCGTTGAGTTGCTTGCGTGTCACCCCGGCCTGTACCGTGGCGGTCAGGTCTTCGGCATTGACGGCCAGCAGCTGGTTCATGCGCGACAGGTCCAGGCTGATACCGCCCTGGATGGCCAGCAGATGGCCTTCCAGCGATGACCCGGCGCCGTAGGGAATGAGCGGCACGCGATGCTCATTGCAAAGGCGGGCCACCGCCGCCACCTCTTCGGTGGTTTCGGCAAACACCACAGCATCGGGCAGCATGGGCGGATACGGCGATTCGTCGCGCCCATGATGCTCGCGCACGGCGTGCGACACAGAAAGGCGGTCAGCGAACTGCGCGCGCAGGGCATCCAGGCATGAAGAAGGAACCGGGCGGCGCAGGGTTTCGGCTGTGGCGGGTGCATTCATGGCGACATCAACGCAGGAAAGATTTGGAACCTTCCATTCTACGCCGCCCGCAGCCTGGCGGCCGCCTGTGGCTGGCGCCGTGGCCGTGCCCGCCCCCGTGCGCCTATTTGCCGGCGGTGGCCAGCACCCGGCGCCGCTCTTTCACGGCGCGGGCCAGCCGTTCCAGCACCTGCACCGAAGCGTCCCAATCGATGCAGCCGTCGGTGATGCTCTGGCCGTAGACCAGCGGTTCCCCCGGCAGCATATCCTGCCGCCCCCCTACCAGGTGGCTCTCTACCATCAGGCCGACAATGCGTGCATCACCGGCCTCGACCTGGCGCGCCACGTCGTCGGCCACCAGCGGCTGATTCTCGGGCTTCTTGCTGCTGTTGGCGTGGCTGGCGTCGATCATGACGCGCTGCGCCAACCCCGACTTGGCCATTTCCTGGCATGCCGCCGAGACACTGGCCGCATCGTAGTTGGGCGCCTTGCCGCCGCGCAGGATCACGTGGCAGTCTTCATTGCCAGCCGTTGCGACAATGGCAGAGTGCCCGCCCTTGGTCACCGAAAGAAAATGATGCGGCTGCGACGCGGCCTTGATCGCATCGACGGCGATCTTCACATTGCCGTCGGTGCCGTTCTTGAAACCCACCGGACACGACAGCCCGGAAGCCAGCTCGCGATGAACCTGGCTTTCGGTCGTGCGCGCCCCGATGGCGCCCCAGGACACCAGGTCAGCGATGTACTGCGGGGTGATCATGTCCAGGAACTCGCAGCCGGCGGGCAGCCCCTGCGTGTTGATGTCCAGCAGCAGCTCGCGGGCCACCCGGATACCGCGGTTGATGTCGAAACTGCCGTCCAGCGCCGGGTCGTTGATGAGCCCCTTCCATCCCACCGTGGTGCGCGGCTTCTCGAAGTACACCCGCATCACGATTTCGAGTTCGCCGAGCAGGCGGTCGCGCACTGGCTTCAGGCGCGATGCGTACTCGAGGGCCGCACGGGTATCGTGAATAGAACAAGGGCCGATGACGACAATCAGGCGGTCGTCCATGCCGTGCAAGATGCGGTGCATGCCCTGGCGCGCCTGGAAAACGGTTTCGGATGCCTGCTGGGTGCAGGGAAACTCGCGCATGACGTGCGACGGCGGGTTCAGTTCTTTGATTTCGCGAATGCGTAAGTCGTCGGTATTGTGCGACACGGTAAAGCTCCTGGATGACCCGCCAGGCTGACGGCACAAAAAAGCCGCCAGGGTGCTGGCGGCTTTTTTGAGGGATTCGGTACGAACTTCAGGTTGAGCGTGCCCCTTCCTCCGCCAGCGGCTTCAGAAACCCAAAAAAATAAAAATAAAAAGCGGGGGACGCGAATTTCATAGCGGCAAACTCTAGCACATAGTTTTTCGGCCGTCCACGGTTTTCTGGCTGCGGAACCCGGCCGGCAGCCAGCCATCCAACCCTCATGACTGCTCGACTCACCAGATTGTCCTGGCTCTGGCGCGCAACAAAGCGCCTGGCCCTGCTCGTGGCGCTGGGCGCCCTGGCCTGGTGGGGCTGGCCCCGCCTGCCCGACGGCTGGCGCGCGCCCTGGCACATCGTCAGGTTGAGTCTCCAGCCCGCGCCCACCGCCCTGCCCGTCCCGGTGGCCGGGGTCGCGCCACAGCAACTGGCCGACACCTGGGGCGCGTCCCGTGGCGCCGATCGCCGCCACGAGGGCATCGACATATTCGCGCCGCGCGGCACGCCGGTGCTGTCAGCCACAGAGGGCGTGGTAACGCGCCTGGACACCACGCCCATAGGCGGCAAGGTCGCGTGGGTGCTGGGCCCGGGCAGGCAGATGCACTATTACGCGCACCTGGACGGCTACGCGGCCGCCGCCCCGGGCAAACTGGTGGCGCCGGGCGAGCCGCTGGGCTACGTCGGCAACAGCGGCAACGCGCGCGGCACACCGCCGCATCTGCATTACGGCATATATCAATCGGGCGGCGCCATCAATCCGTACCCCCTGCTGCGCGCCCCTTGATCCGCCCGGGCGCTACACTCTTGGTTCCCAGGACAACACCGAACGATATGGCCACCGAGGTATGGACTCGCACGCGGCGCTGGCTGACGATAGGCGCCGGCGTCGTGCTGTTGGGGCTGGCGCTGTTATTTACCGCCAGTTGGGTCATGCGCGACACGTCGCCCCAGTACAGCACGCAGGCGCGCACGGGCAGCGGCGAACTGCTCAAGCTGACGCTGCCCGACGATTCCACCGTGGCGCTCAACCGCAATACCGCCCTGGCCGTCGCGTATTTTTCCCGGCGGCGTCGCATCGCGCTGGGCAGCGGCGAGGCATTTTTCCATGTGCGCTGGCAGCGCCGCGCCGCCTTTGAAGTGAGCAACGGCCCGGACACCATTGAAATCGTCGGCACCCGCGTTCCCGTGCCGGATACCCGATTCAATGTTCGGGCAACCCCCGACGCCTTGCAAGTGCAAGTACAGGCCGGAACCGTAAGGGTGCAGACCCCGGCGGCCGGCCCGCGCGATTATGTGGAACTGCACGCCGGCGACAGCCTGACACTGTGGCGTGACCAGCGGCCGCATGAACTGGCGCGGGTCGACCCGGCCAGCGTAGGCGGCTGGCTCGGCGCACCCTGATGCCCGGCCGGGCGCTCAGCCTGTGCCGCCCACCGTCAGGCCATCCATGCGCACGGTCGGCATCCCCACGCCCACGGGCACGCTCTGGCCGTCCTTGCCGCAGGTGCCCACGCCCGAATCGAGCTGCAGGTCGTTGCCGATCAGGCTGACGCGGTTCATCGCGTCGGGGCCATTGCCGATCAGCGTGGCTCCCTTGACGGGATAGGTCACCTTGCCGTTCTCGATCATGTAGGCCTCGGAAGCCGAAAACACGAACTTGCCGTTCGTGATATCGACCTGGCCGCCGCCGAAGTTGGCCGCGTACAGGCCGCGCTTGACCGAGGCGATGATTTCCTGCGGCGGCGTGTCGCCCGCCAGCATGTAGGTGTTGGTCATGCGGGGCATGGGAAGATGCGCGAACGACTCACGGCGCCCGTTGCCGGTGGCCGCCGTCTTCATCAACCGCGCATTCAGCGTATCTTGCATATAGCCGCGCAAAATGCCGTCTTCGATCAGCACATTGCACTGCGTGGCATTGCCTTCGTCGTCGATATTCAGCGAACCGCGACGATCGGGCAAAGTTCCGTCGTCGATGACGGTAACGCCCTTGGACGCCACCCGTTGGCCTATGCGCCCCGAAAAAATACTGGACCCTTTACGGTTGAAATCGCCCTCCAGGCCGTGCCCCACCGCTTCGTGCAGCAAGATGCCCGGCCAGCCCGACCCCAGCACCACCGTCATTTCACCGGCGGGCGCAGGCCGGGCCTCGAGATTGACCATGGCCTCGTGTACCGCGCGCTCGACATAGCCCTGCAGAATTTCGTCGGAAAAATAATCGAGGCCCAGGCGCCCGCCGCCGCCGGCATGGCCCATCTCGCGACGCCCGTTGCGCTCGGCGATCACGGTCAGCGACAGCCGCACCAGCGGACGCACATCGGCCGCCAGCCGCCCATCGCTGCCGGCCACGAGCACTACGTCGTATTCGGCGCCGAGCCCGGCCATCACCTGGATGACGTGCGGGTCGCGCGCGCGCGCCATGCGCTCGACGCGCTCGAGCAGCGCCACTTTTTCGGGCGCGGTCAGGGTCGACAGCGGGTCGATGTCCGCATACAGGCTGCGGCCTGAAACAGGCGGCACCTGCGCGGCCACCTTCACCTTGCCCGCGCCCCGCCGTGCAATGCCCCGCACCGCATGGGCCGAGGACAGCAGCGCGTCCGGCGACAGCGAATCGGAATAGGCAAAGGCGGTTTTCTCGCCGCTGATGGCGCGCACGCCCACGCCCTGCCCGATGGAAAAACTGCCGGTCTTGACGATGCCTTCTTCGAGGCTCCAGCCTTCGCTGCGCGTGTACTGGAAATACAGGTCGGCATAGTCGACCTTGTGGGTGAAAATCTCGCCCAGGGCCCGGGCCAGGTGCGCTTCGTCCAGACCCCAGGGGTCGAGCAGCAGTGACTTGGCAGTGGCCAGGGATTGAATATCAGGATCTATCAGGTTCATTAAATGTTGTCTCTGTGTCTACAGGACGCGATGGCGCAGCGCGGGCAGCAAGGCCCGCACTTGCGCCAGACGCTCAGCCTCTATGGTACCGCTGACCACGCCCGGCCCCTCTGGCAATACGTCGATAATTTCGCCCCAGGGGTCGATCAGCATCGAATGGCCCCAGGTACGGCGGCCATTGGGGTGGCGGCCGCCCTGGGCGGCAGCGAGCACATAACATTGGTTTTCAATGGCGCGCGCGCGCAGCAATAATTCCCAGTGCGCTTTACCGGTGGTATAGGTAAATGCCGCGGGCACCAGAATCAGGTCCACTTGCCCCAACGCCCGATACAGCTCGGGAAAGCGCAGGTCGTAACACACCGACAAACCCACCCGCCCCCACGGCGCATCGAAAGCCCGTACCGTGTCACCCGGACGGATCGCGATGGACTCGTCGTACGCTTCGTTGCCGCGCTTGAAATTGAATAAATGGATCTTGTCATAGCGAGCCGCCGGCTGACCGTCCGGGCCGTATACAAACGTCGTATTGAATACGCGGCCGGGATCCGGGCACGCCAGCGGTAAGGTTCCCCCCGCCAGCCATACCTGATGGCGGCGCGCCTGTGCTGCAAGAAAGTCCTGGACGGGCCCGGCGCCGGGTTCTTCTTTGATTTCAAGCTTTTGCAGGTCGCCATGGCCCATGAAGCAGAAATATTCGGGCAAGGAAACCAGGCGCGCCCCGGCGGCGGCGGCCTTCTCGATTAATTCGGCGGCTTGCGCAAGATTATCCTGCACATTGGGCGTGGAAATCATCTGAATTGCGGCCACATGCGTCGAATTCGAGCCAGAATTACCCATATTTAGACCCTCTGCCAAATTAAAAACAGCGCACCATAATGTTCGCCACATATGAACTTCTGTATTATGTGCGTAATGCCGCAACTTCGAACATTATGCGGCGCCATTTCGTATATACCCAATAAATCCCAGGACACCACATGGCCCGAGAAAGCTATTCCGCCTTGCAAGCAAAGATAGAAAGAGAAATCAACAAATTGCAAAAAAAAGCCGAAGCTTTGCAGAATAAGCGGCGCAAACCGGTAATCGCGTCAATCATTACGTCCATGCGCGAATACAATATTACCCCTGAAGAAATTGCGTTGGCCTTTAATAAAGGCGTCAAGGCGCCGCGCGGCGCCAGCGCACGCAAGGCGGCTCCCGCCAAGCGTCAGGTGGCGCCCAAATATCGCCACCCCGAAACCGGCGAAACCTGGAGCGGCCGCGGCAAGCCCCCGCGCTGGTTGACGGCCGAAGAGGCCGCGGGCCGCACCCGCGAGGCCTTTCTTATTGCCGATTAACGGCGGCGCAACGGCCCGGCATTGCCTGCAAGAGCCACCGGCGGCGCCCACGCCGCCGGTTTCAGCACGGTAACGTAACAGAACGCGGATATAACGCGACGCCCTAGCGCCCCGACGGGTATTCAACCTGACGCTCCGAGCCATTATTACCCGGAAAACCGTCGAAAATCGCGCGTGCCAGGTACGGCATGGTGCGCACCAGGTCTTCCTGCCCAGTCACGATATAAGCCGACGCCCGATATACTTCGGCGCCGCCCCGGGCGGTATCGGTTATCTGCACGCTGAGCCGGTTGCGATAGGCCACGGCGGGCACGTCTACCCAATCGGGGCCCCAATAGCCCACGCCCGGCCCCCACCAGCGGGGCCCGTAAAATCCGCCGAACCCGCCATAGAAATATGGATCGTAGGCGCGGCGCACCATCACCTGAGTCTGCTGCGCCCCATATTCGAACGACACATGAAAACGCGCTTTCTGGCCCGGTTGAGCCTCGACCAGACCGGTGGGCCCGATGCTTGCCCGCAGCGCGTCTTGATAGGTCTGGTATTCAAGGTTGCCGGCCTGTCCTGGCGTGGCGTCCACGAATTTATAGGTCTGGCCTTCGACCCCGGCCGGCCATTGCTGGAAGGACGTCACCCGCGCCTGCACCGTGGGCGCGGCGCATCCGCTTAGCAAACCCGCCGACAAAACCAAAGCCAAGGCGGCCCAGCGCCACATTTTCGACCAGATTGCTGACATGATGCTTCTCCCAGGGCGCCTATCGTACGCAAGTTTCGACCGCGCCGGGGCCCGAAAGTTTTCAACGGGATATTTCTGCCGGCCATCGAGCACATAGCGTGCCACTACAATACGCCATTGCCTATTCTGGACTGATTCCGCGCATGCGTACCGAAACCCCTGTAACCGTGTATCGCAAGGATTATCGACCCTACCCGTACGCGATTCCGGAAGTGTCGCTGGAGTTCGACCTTGATCCCGATTCCACACTCGTGCAAAGCAAGCTGCGGGTGCAGCGCAAGGCAGACGCCGCCCCAGACGCGCCGCTCGTGCTCGATGGCACCGACCTGCAACTGATATCGCTGCGCGTCGATGGCCGGGACTGGCCGGCAAGCGGGTACACGCTCGACGACGAAACCCTGAGCATCTGCGGCCTGCCGCCCGAGGCCGTGGTCGAGATCGCCAGCCGTTGCCGGCCCCAGGCCAATTCGACCCTGATGGGCCTATACGTGTCGGGCGGCAATTTCTTCACGCAATGCGAGGCTGAAGGGTTCCGGCGCATTACCTGGTTTGCCGACCGGCCCGACGTCATGTCGCGCTACCACGTCACGCTGCGGGCAAGCCCCGACTTCCCCGTCCTGCTGTCCAACGGCAACCTGCTGGACACCGCCACGCTGCCGGACGGGCGCCAGCAAGCCCAATGGGAAGACCCCTTCCCCAAGCCCTGCTATTTGTTCGCGCTGGTGGCCGGCCGCCTGACGCACCGCGAGACCACGGTGCGCACGGCGTCCGGGCGCGCCGTTCTGCTGCAGGTATACAGCGACCCCGGCTCGGAAGACCGCACGCAATGGGCTCTGGAATCGCTGGAGCGGGCGCTGCGCTGGGACGAAACCCGCTTCGGCCTCGAGCTCGACCTGGACCGTTTCATGGTGGTCGCAGTGCGCGACTTCAACATGGGCGCCATGGAAAACAAGGGCTTGAACATTTTCAATGCCGCATATGTGCTGGCCGACCCGCAAACCGCCACCGACGCCAATTACGAAGGCATCGAGGCCGTCATCGGCCATGAATACTTCCATAACTGGACGGGCAACCGGGTCACCTGCCGCGACTGGTTCCAGCTCAGCCTGAAAGAAGGCCTGACGGTATTCCGCGACCAGGAATTCACCGCCGACATGATGGCGCGCGATCTGGACCCCGCCGCGGCCGCCAGCGCGCGCGCCGTCAAGCGCATCGATGACGTGGTCACGCTGCGCGCCGCGCAGTTTCCCGAAGACGCCGGCCCCATGGCTCATCCCATACGTCCGGAAAGCTACCAGGAAATCGGCAACTTCTATACCGCCACGGTATACGAGAAGGGGGCCGAGGTCATCCGCATGCAGCACACGCTTTTGGGCGCCGAGGGCTTTCGCGCAGGCATGGACGAGTACTTCCGCCGCCACGATGGCCAGGCCGTGACCTGCGACGACTTCGTCGCGGCGATGGAATCGGTCTACATGCGCCAGCATCCCGGGCGCGACCTTGCGGTATTCCGTCGCTGGTACAGCCAGGCGGGTACGCCGCGCGTGACGGTCACACTGGATTACCAACCCGCCACGCGGCGCTGCACCGTCACCCTGGCGCAACAATGCCCGCCGGTTGGGGTGGAAAAACGCGCCGGCAGCGACTATGTCAAGCAGCCTTTCCACATTCCTTTTGCCCTGGGCCTGCTCGACCCGCAGGGGCGTGCCCAGCCGCTGCGGCTGGGCAACGGCGCGGCGCAAGATACGGTGCTGCTGGAATTGACGCAGGCGCGCCAGCAATGGGTGTTCGAAGACATTCCCGCCAAGCCAGTGCCATCGTTGCTGCGCGGATTTTCCGCGCCGGTGATCGTGGAATACAACTGGACCGATGCCGAGCTGGCCCTGCTGTCCGCCCACGACACCGACCCGTTCGCACGATGGGAAGCCGGACAGGAGCTCGCGACCCGGCAGATACTCGGCCTGGCGGCGCAGCACCAGTCGGGCGCCGACCTGCGCGTGGACGCCGGGTTTGTCGACGCTTGGCGCGCGCTGCTTACCGACCCTGCGCTGGACGCGGGCTACCGCGCGCGCGCGCTGGCCCTGCCTTCGGAGAAAACGCTGGCCGAACGCATGCACGAGATCGACCCGCGCGCCCTGGCCGTGGCGCGCGACTTCCTGCGCGCCGCGCTGGGCCGTGAACTCGCCGATCAATGGCGCAACGCCTTCGATGCCAACCAGACGCCCGGTGCGTACAGCCCGGCCCCCGGCCCCGCGGGCCGCCGCGCCCTGAAGAACCAGGCGCTTGCACACCTGATGGCGGCGGAAATCAATGGCGCGCAAACACTGGCGCAAGACCAATTCGCCCAGGCAGACAACATGACCGACCGCCTGGCCGCCCTGTCCGCCCTGGTGAATCATGGCCATCCCGACGTCGCCGCCGAGGCATTGGCAACCTTCTATGCCGGCTGGCAGGACGATCCGCTGGTCGTCGACAAATGGTTCGCGCTTCAGGCCACCGCCATCAGTACCGATGTGGCTGCCGTGCGCGCGCTGATGGCGCATCCGGCCTTCACACTGCGCAACCCCAACCGCGCGCGCGCGCTGGTATTCCAGTTCTGCCTGAACAATGCGCGCGGCATGCACCGCCCGGATGGCGACGGCTATGCTTATTGGGCCGAGCAGGTTCTGGCCCTGGACGCGCTAAACCCCGAAATCGCCGCCAGATTGGCGCGCGCGCTCGACAACTGGAGTCGCTTCGTGCCCGCGTTGCGCACGCCCATGCAGCAAGCGCTGCAGACGGTTCGCAGCCAGCCTGGCCTGTCGCGCAATGTTGTCGAAATCGTATCCAAGGCACTGGATCTCGCCGCTTGAGTTCCAGGCCCTTATTCGCTGCCAACGGAGACCGCTCTTGAAACACAAAACCCTTACTCAATACTTGGTCGAGCAGCAGCGCTCGGCCGATGCGCTGGCCCCCGAAGTACGCCTGCTGATCGAAATCGTGGCCCGCGCCTGCAAGGCGATCAGCCACGCCGTCAGCAAAGGCGCGCTGGGCGGCGTGCTGGGCAGCCTGGACTCCGAAAACGTCCAGGGCGAAGTCCAGAAAAAACTGGACGTCCTGTCCAACGAAATCTTGCTCGAGGCCAACGAATGGGGCGGCCACCTGGCCGCGATGGCGTCCGAAGAAATGGAAACCATCCATCTGATTCCCAACCGGTATCCCAAGGGCGAGTATCTGCTGCTGTTCGATCCCCTGGACGGCTCGTCGAACATCGACGTCAACGTGTCGATCGGCACGATTTTCTCGGTATTGCGCGCCCCTCATCACGTGTCCGGGGCCGAAGTCTGCGAACAGGATTTCCTGCAGCCCGGCAACCAGCAGGTTGCGGCAGGCTACGCGGTGTACGGGCCGCAGACCATGCTGGTGCTCACCATCGGCAATGGCGTCGTCGGCTTTACGCTGGACCGCGAAATGGGCTCGTGGGTACTGACGCACGACCAGATCCGCGTACCCGAAGACACCAAAGAATTTGCCATCAACATGTCGAACATGCGCCATTGGGCCCCGCCCGTGCGGCGCTATATCGACGAATGCCTTGCCGGCACCACCGGCCCGTTGGGCAAAGACTACAACATGCGCTGGATCGCCTCGATGGTGGCCGATGTGCATCGCATCCTGACCCGCGGCGGCATCTTCATGTATCCCTGGGATGCGCGCGAACCGGGCAAGGCGGGCAAGCTGCGCCTGATGTACGAAGCCAATCCCATGAGCATGATCATCGAGCAGGCGGGCGGCGCGGCAATCGACGGCAACCAGCGCATTCTGGACATCCAGCCCGAAAAGCTGCATCAGCGCGTCAGCGTCATACTGGGATCAAAAAACGAGGTGGAGCGCGTGGGCCGCTACCACGCGGAAGCGACAGCTGCGCAAGCCTGATTGCGCTGTCGAAGGTGTCCGGCTCTTGCAGGAGCCAGACACCTTTTTAACTTGAGCGCCGCAATGCCGGCTACCCGGCAAGCCAGAACGATCAATCAACCTCTTCGATCGTCTTCACGTCGTCCTTGTTCATCTGGACTTTGCTGCCGTTCTGTTCGTACTCGTAAAAGCCGCTATTCTTGTCGTACTCGGGCTCATCCGGGGTCACGACCTGGCCGCCGTCGCGCGTATGCACCACCGAGGGCGACGAGCAACCCGCCAGTACGCCGACTCCGGACAGGATCAGGGCAAGCGTCGTGGTCTTGAGTTTCATGGGCGTTTCTCCGTCTGGTTGAACGAAGTTTCACTGTAGGCTCGCGCCCGTGCCCGGACAGTGACGGGATGTCGGCAAAATGCATAAGTGTGTAATGGCGCGGCCCGCGCCGGCGCGCCTACGCATTGACGCGATCGTGCGCGGCGCCGGCGATAAAAAAAACCCCGGCATGAACGCTCCGGGGTTTTTTCGGGGTTGCAAACTTACACAGCGGATACACCCTTACACCTTGGCATGAGCCTCGATGTAGCGTCGAACCAACTGTGCGTCGCAGTCCAAGACCGTGACCCGCTGGGGCAGCGATTCCAGCCCTGCCAGCGCGGGCGGCGGCGTAACGGGACGGCCCAGGGCAGCCTCGATGGTGTCCGAGAATTTCGCCGGCAAGGCTGTCTCGAGCACGAGCATGGGCACGCCAGGCTCGACGAACTCGCGAGCCACCTTCACCCCATCGGCGGTATGCGGATCAACCAGAACGCCCGTGGTGTCGTACGTGGAACGGATAACTGCCAGCCGGTCGGCATGCGTGCTGGTGCCTGCCAGGAAGCCATAGCGCGATTCGAATTCCGGCTTCAGCTCGGACAGGTCGAAGTAGCCATCGCGCGCAAGCCCTGCCCACAACGCCTGTACACGGCCCGGATCGCGGCCCGTGAGGTCGAACACAAAGCGCTCGAAATTGGACGCCCGCGAAATGTCCATGGACGGGCTGGACGTGGCGAACGTATCGGCCGCCCCGCGCGGACGATAGATACCCGTGCGGAAAAATTCTTCCAGCACATTGTTCTCGTTGGTGGCCAGCACCAGGCGACGCACCGGCAAGCCCATGGATCGCGCAATGTGGCCCGACAGGATGTTGCCGAAATTGCCCGACGGCACGGCAAACGAGACTTCCTGCCCCGGCGCGGTGGTGGCGCGCAGCCAGCCCTGAAAGTAATACACCACCTGGGCCGCGATGCGCGCCCAGTTGATGGAATTGACAGCGCCGATGCGGTAACGCGTCTTGAATTCCAGGTCGCCCGCCAGGGCCTTGACGATATCCTGCGCGTCGTCGAACACGCCGCGCACGGCGATGTTGTGGATGTTTTCGTCTTGCAGCGAATACATCTGCGCGCGCTGGAACGCGCTCATGCGGCCGTGCGGCGACAGCATGAACACGGCCACGCCTTTCTTGCCGCGCAAGGCATACTCGGCCGCCGACCCCGTGTCACCCGAGGTGGCGCCCAGGATGTTCAGGGTGGCGTTGCGCTGCGTGAGCACATACTCGAACACTTGGCCGAGGAACTGCATGGCCATGTCCTTGAAGGCCAGTGTCGGCCCCTCGGACAGGCCCAGCAGATGCAGCCCGCCATCGAGCGGGCGCAACGGCACGATATCTTCGCTGCTGAAGACGCCCTGCCGATAGGCTGCGCGCGTCAGTGCGCGCAAGTCGTCGGCGGGAATGTCGGTGGCAAAGCGTGACAGGACCTCATAGGCCAGTTCGGGGTACGACAGGCCGCGCCAGCTTTCGAGCGTTTCGGCAGAGATCTGCGGCAGCGTCTCGGGCACGGCCAGGCCGCCATCGGGCGCCAGGCCTTCGAGCAGGATGTCGCTGAAGGCTTGCGGGGCCATGCCGCCGCGGGTGGATATGTATTTCATGTCAGTGTCTCGACACGCAGGCGCGTCACGTTGGAACGCACGAACGGCAATTGCTCGATGCTGCAGATGGCGCGCGCCACATCGCCTTCTGTCGCCTGATGTGTCAGGAAGATGATGTCGGCCCCGCCGATATGGGACGGCTGCTGGATCATGGAGCCAATGGAAATGGAATGGTCGGCCAGCACGCGGGCGATATCGGCCAGCACGCCAGGCTGGTCGTCTACGCGCAGGCGCAGGTAGTACGAGGTGCTGACCTGCTCGATAGGCAGAATGGGCAGGTCGGACAGCGCATCGGGCTGGAAAGCCAGGTGCGGCACGCGGTTGCCCGGATCGGCCGTATGCAGTCGCGTGACATCGACCAGATCGGCCACCACGGCCGATGCGGTGGGTTCTTCGCCGGCGCCCTGCCCGTAGTAAAGCGTGGGGCCCACGGCGTCGCCGCGCACCAGCACAGCGTTCATCGCGCCTTCGACGTTGGCGATCAGGCGCTCGGCGGGCACCAGCGCCGGATGCACGCGCAACTCGATGCCATCGGTGCGGCGCTTGGTGATGCCCAGCAGCTTGATCCGATACCCCAGGCGCTCGGCGTGGGCGATGTCTTCCTGGGCCAGTTGCGAAATGCCCTCGATATAGGCTTTGTCGAACTGCACCGGCACCCCGAACGCGAGCGAGGCCAACAGGGTCAGTTTATGGGCGGCGTCGACGCCTTCGATGTCGAACGTCGGATCGGCCTCGGCGTAGCCCAGCCGTTGCGCTTCTGCCAGCACGTCGGCAAACGGCAGGCCGCGCGATCGCATTTCGGACAGGATGAAGTTCGTGGTGCCGTTGATGATGCCGGCCAGCCATTCGATACGATTGGCCGTCAGCCCTTCGCGTATGGCCTTGATGATGGGAATGCCGCCCGCCACGGCCGCCTCGAAGGCGACCATCACGCCTTGCGCAGAGGCCGCGGCGAAGATTTCGTTGCCATGCTTGGCCAGCAACGCCTTGTTCGCGGTGACCACGTGCTTGCCATGCGCAATGGCTTCGAGCACGAGTTCGCGCGCCAGCGTATCGCCGCCGATCAGTTCGACCACGATATCCACTTCGGGATCGCGCACCAGCGCATGCACGTCGCTATCGACCGCCACCCCGTCGCCCACGCGGGCGCGCGCCTTGGCGACGTCGCGCACGGCAACCCGGCTGACCTCGATGCGCCTTCCGGCCCGGCGGGCGATTTCTTCGGCGTTGCGCGACAGCACTGTCCAGGTGCCCCCGCCCACCACGCCCAGGCCCAGCAAGCCGATCTTGATGGGTTGCAGCTCGGCGCGCGGAAAGGAAGCGGGCGTGGCAGACAGCGTACTTGCAGAATTCGTCATTTCAGTTTCCAGATACGGCGGGCATCGGCACATGGCGGCATGCCGCCATGTGCCGACGGCGGCTCGTTTACTTCAGCAGCCCGTCTTTGCGGAACATATCCTTGATGCCGCGCACGGCCTGGCGCGTGCGCTGCTCGTTTTCGATGAGCGCGAAGCGCACGTATTCGTCGCCGTATTCTCCGAAGCCGATGCCGGGCGAAACGGCGACCTTCGCGTCAGACAACAGGCGCTTGGCGAATTCGAGCGAACCCATGGCCCGGTAAGGTTCGGGAATCAGCGCCCAGATGTACATCGAGGCCTTGGGGATCTCGACGTTCCAGCCCGCTTCATGCAGGCCGCGCGCCAGCACGTCGCGACGGCTGCGGTACTGCTCGACGACTTCGGTCACGCATTCCTGCGGGCCGTCCAGCGCCGCGATCGAAGCCACCTGGATCGGCGTGAAGGTGCCGTAGTCGTGGTAGCTCTTGATGCGCGCCAGCGCATTGACGAGTTCGCGGTTGCCCACCATGTAGCCGATGCGCCAGCCGGCCATGTTATAGCTCTTGCTCATGGTGAAGAATTCGACTGCCACGTCGCGCGCCCCTTCCACCTGCATGATGGACGGCGCGACGTAGCCATCGAAGCAGATGTCGGCGTACGCCAGGTCGTGCACGACCAGGATATCGTGTTCCTTGGCCAGCGCGACCACCCGCTCGAAGAACAACAGGTCGACGCATTGCGCGGTGGGATTGCTGGGAAAGCCCAGAATCATCATCTTGGGCTTGGGAATGGATTCGCGCACCGCGCGCTCGAGCTCTTCGAAAAAATCGACGCCCGGCGTCATGCGCACCGAGCGGATGTTGGCGCCCGCGATGACGGCGCCGTAGATGTGGATGGGGTAGCTGGGGTTGGGCACCAGCACGGTGTCGCCGCGGTCGAGCGTGGCCAGCATCAGGTGCGCCAGGCCCTCTTTCGAGCCGATCGTGACGATAGCCTCGCTGTCGGGGTCGAGGCCGACGGCATAGCGGCGCTGGTACCAGTCGCAGATGGCCTTGCGCAGCCGCGGGATGCCCTTGGATACGGAATAGCCGTGCGTCGTGGGCCGCGTCGAGGCTTCGACCAGCTTGTCGACGATGTGCTTGGGCGTGGGGCCGTCGGGGTTGCCCATGGACATGTCGATGATGTCCTCGCCGCGCCGCCGGGCGGCCATTTTGAGCTCGCCAGTGATATTGAACACGTACGGCGGCAGACGCTCGATGCGGGAGAACTTCCTCATGGGGACATTCCTAGGGTTAAGGCGGGACGCGCAGCGCAGTTTGCGGCGCAGCAAAACTCAGTAATCTAGCGCAAGCGGGCCCAGGCGGCAAATGGGGCATTCCACCCCCCCTCGCCCAGGGATATCCTGCAACATGGCCCGATTCCAATGCGCTATCATCGGAAGCATCAAGCCGGAGTTTTTATTGAAGCTGCATACTGACCCTGCATCGGCCCTGAACACGGTAACCGCCTACGGTGACGGTTACATCGAGGTCAACCAGGTACGATTTTCCCACGCGGTGGCCTTCGGTCCCGAAGGCGCCGTCGCCGAGTGGCCGGTCCGGACCGCCACAGATATCACCGCCGCCCTGCTGCAGCAGGCTGCCGGCCTGACCCAGGCGACAAGCGACCCCATGGCCTTCCTGGACGCGCCCGAATCGGCGGCCCCGGCCCGTGGCCAGGGCCCCGAAGTGCTGCTGGTAGGCACGGGCGCGCGGCAGCGGCTGTTGCCGCACGACGTGCTGCGCCCCATGCTGGCCGCCGGCGTGGGCGTGGAAGTCATGGATACGCAGGCAGCCGCGCGCACCTACAACATCCTGATGGCCGAGGGCCGGCGCGTAATCGTCGCCCTGCTGCCCACCGACGGAGATTCCCCCGCATGACGCCTCACATAGGCAAGCCCGCCCCGTCTTTCACCGCCGAAAGCACGATAGGCCCTCTCAGTCTCGAACAATGCCGCGGCCGTGCCGTCGTGCTGTATTTCTACCCCAAGGACAACACCCCGGGCTGCACCACTGAAAGCCAGGATTTCCGCGACCTGCACGCCGATTTCCTGGCCACGGGCGCCGTCGTCATTGGCGTGTCGCGCGATTCCCTGAAGTCGCACGCGAACTTCCAGGCCAAGCACCAGTTGCCCTTTCCCCTGATTTCCGATGCCGACGAAACCGTATGCAATCTGTACGGCGTCATCAAGCAGAAGAATATGTACGGTAAACAGGTACGCGGCATCGAGCGCAGCACCTTCCTCATCGATGCCGAAGGCCGGCTCGTGCAGGAATGGCGCGGGGTGAAGGTGCCCAACCACGCCAACGAAGTGCTGCAGGCCGCCCGCAGCATCGGTTGAACCGAGAACTTTTTTTGTCAGGCGCTATAGCCGGCCCCACAGGAGATCCCCCTACATGCCGCTACCGAAGTTGCCCTCCCGACCCGCAGCTATCCTGACATTCCCCTCGGGCGAAGCCGCCCGTACCAAAACCAAGCCCTCCAGGCGGGCCGACACCCCCAAGAGCGCCCCGGCTGCAGCGGCTGCGCTGCCCGTGCAGCCCGAACTGGATGGCCTGAAAACGCATTCCGCCCCGGCGGCGCAGGCCGTGCCGGCCGCGCCGGCCGCGCCCTCGCGACGCCCGACGCCGGCCGCGGCGCCGGCGCGCAAGCCGAAAGCCCGCGCCGGCGCCGCCGGACGCAAGCTCTTCGTGCTGGACACCAACGTGCTGCTGCACGACCCGAGTTCGTTATTCCGCTTCGAAGAACACGACATCTTCCTGCCCATGATGACGCTCGAAGAGCTCGATCACCAGAAAAAGGGCATGTCGGAAGTGGCGCGCAACGCGCGGCAGGTAAGCCGCTCGCTCGACGCGCTGGTGCATGACGCCAGCCAGCTGGACGACGGCCTCGAACTGAGCGCGCTGGGCAACAAAGAAGCCACCGGTCGCCTGATGTTCCAGACCACGGCCATACACAGCACGCTGCCGGCCGACCTGCCGATGGGCAAGGCCGACAATCAGATCCTGGGCGTGGTGCGCGCGCTGCAGGAACGCTACCCGCAGCGCGAAGTCGTGCTGGTGTCCAAGGACATCAACATGCGCCTGAAGGCGCGCACGCTGGGCATGGCGGCCGAAGACTATTACAACGATCACGTCCTGGAAGACACCGACCTGATGTATTCGGGCGTGATGCAGCTGCCCGAAGACTTCTGGAACCGCCATGGCAAGGACGTCGAATCCTGGCAGCAAGGCGGCACCACGTTTTACCGCGTGCACGGGCCGCTCTGCGCGCAGTTCGTCGTCAACCAGTTCGTGTATTTCGAGGGGCAGATGCCGCTGTATGCGCAGGTGCGCGAAGTCAGCGGCAAAACGGCGGTGCTGGCCACGCTGCGCGACTACACGCACGGCAAGAACAACGTGTGGGGCATCACGGCGCGCAACCGCGAGCAGAACTTCGCGCTGAACCTGCTGATGAATCCCGACTGCGATTTCGTATCGCTCCTGGGGCAGGCCGGCACGGGCAAGACGCTGCTGGCGCTGGCTTCCGGCATCACGCAGGTGCTTGAAACCAAGCGCTATACCGAAATCATCATGACGCGCGTGACCGTGCCCGTGGGCGAAGACATCGGCTTCCTGCCGGGCACCGAAGAAGAAAAAATGCTGCCCTGGATGGGAGCGCTGGAAGACAACCTGGATGTGCTCAACATGGGCGACGGCGACGGCGGCGACTGGGGCCGCGCGGCCACCATGGACCTGATCCGCTCGCGGATCAAGGTCAAGTCGCTGAACTTCATGCGGGGCCGCACGTTCCTGAACAAGTACCTCATCATCGATGAAGCCCAGAACCTGACGCCCAAGCAGATGAAAACCCTGGTGACACGCGCCGGCCCGGGCACCAAGGTGGTGTGCCTGGGCAACATCGCCCAGATCGACACGCCCTACCTTACCGAAGGCAGTTCGGGCCTGACGTTCGTGGTTGACCGCTTCAAGGGCTGGCCGCACGCCGGGCATGTCACCTTGCAGCGCGGCGAACGCTCGCGGCTGGCCGACTACGCGGGCGACGTACTGTAATGACCCCTGCCCGGCCTGTCGGCATCACCATGGGAGATGCAGCCGGCATCGGCCCGGAAATCATCGTCAAGGCGTGCGCGCAAGGCCTGCGGGCGCCGGCGGTCGTTTATGGCGATGCCGGCATCATGCGGCGCGCCGCGGCCGCCCTGGGCGCGCGCCTGGACGTCGTTGAAGTCGGCTCTGCCGCGCAGGCGCAATGCGAGCCGGGATGCATCGAAGTGGTGCCGTGCGGCGCCCCGTTGCCGCCGGACCTGCCCGTGGGCCAGGCCTGCGCGCCCGCGGGGCAGGCCGCCTACGACTATCTCTGCGCGGCGATCGATGCCGCGCAGGCCGGCCACATCCGGGCCATTGTGACCGCGCCGCTGAGCAAGCATTCGATGCATCTGGCGGGCATAGACCAGCCGGGCCATACCGAAATCCTGGCAGAACGCACGCACACGGCCGATTACGCCATGATGCTGGCCAACGACGAACTGCGCGTGCTGCTGGTAACCATACACATCGCGCTGGCCGACGTGCCGCGCGCCATCACGTTGCAGGCAGAATCCCGCGCCATCCGGCTCGCCGACCGCGCATGCCGCCAGATGGGCATTGCACGGCCGCGCATCGCCGTGGCCGGGCTGAACCCGCATGCGGGCGAAGACGGCAAGTTCGGACGCGAAGACATCGACATCATCGGGCCGGCCATCGCCCAGGCCCGCGACGCCGGCCTGGACGTATCGGGCCCCTGGCCCGGCGATACCGTGTTCATGCGCGCGCGCCGGGGCGAATTCGACATCGTGGTGGCCCAGTATCACGACCAGGGCTTGATACCCGTGAAATACCTGGGCCTGGATCAAGGCGTCAATGTCACGGTGGGCCTGCCCTTCGTGCGCACCAGCGTCGACCACGGCACGGCGTTCGACATTGCCGGCAAAGGCGTTGCCGATGCGGCATCGCTGGTGGCGGCGTTCGATCTGGCCCTGTCCATGACGCCCTGAACACGGGGCGTTGCACGGCGGGTCTACAATACCGGCCTTCGGCGCTCACCGTGGCGCCACCCGCGCCAGCCGTCTCATGTCCCGCCACACCCGCTTTCTGCCTGACCGCTTCACGCTCTTTATTGCTGCCACCGTCATCATCGCGAGCGTGCTGCCCGCCCACGGCGTCGGCATGGCGGCATCTGAAACGATCACCAACGTCGCCATCGCCCTGCTGTTCTTCCTTCATGGCGCGCGCCTGCCCCGTGAAGCCATCGTGGCCGGCATGATGCACTGGCGCCTGCACCTGACGATATTCTCGGCCACGTTCGTGATGTTTCCGCTGCTGGGCCTGGCACTGAAGCCGCTGCTGCAGCCGCTGGTAACGCCCGAACTCTACACCGGCGTGCTGTTCCTGTGCTGCCTGCCGGCCACGGTGCAGTCGGCTATCGCATTTACTTCGATGGCGCGCGGCAATGTGCCCGCGGCCGTGTGCAGCGCCTCGGCCTCCAGCCTGCTGGGCATCTTCCTGACGCCGCTGCTGGTGGGTGTGGTCGTGGTGGCCAGCGCGAGCGCGCCGGTTTCATTCGATGCCGTGGGCAAGATCATGCTGCAGCTGTTGCTGCCGTTCGTGCTGGGGCAGCTATTTCGCCCGTGGATCGGCGCCTGGGTGTTCCGCCACAAGAGCCTGCTCAAGTACGTGGACCAGGGCTCTATCCTGCTGGTGGTGTATACCGCTTTTTCCGAGTCGGTCAACGAAGGTCTGTGGCGTGACACCCCTGCCCCCGCCCTGATGGGCCTGGTGCTGACGTGCGGCGTGCTGCTGGCGTTGTCGCTGCTGGGTTGCGTGGCGCTGGGCCGGGTGTTCAAGTTCAAGCTCGAAGACCGCATTACGCTGCTGTTCGGGGGCTCGAAGAAAAGCCTGGCCAGCGGCATTCCGATGGCCCAGGTGATTTTCGCGGGCCAGGCGGTGGGCGCCATGGTGCTGCCCCTGATGCTGTTCCATCAGATACAGCTGATGGTATGCGCCATTCTGGCCGCGCGATACGCCCGGCGTCCGCGCTAGCGGCGCCCGTGCCAGGCGGTCAGCCCGCCATGAGCTTGCGCCAGCCCTCCCAGCCCAGCCGCTGCATCGTCTGGATGTTCTTCTCGTAGATTTCCGCAGCATCGGCATAAGCCTCTACGGCGCGGTCGATGCTGTCTTCTCGCAATAAATGAAGAATCGGATGCGGCGACCGGTTGGTGCAGTTTTCGATGTCGTCAGGCAGGCTGTCGGCAAACTGGAACGCGGGATGGAACGTCGCCACCTGCAGTGTGCCCACCAGTCGCATGCGCCTGAGCAGGCGGTCCGACAGGTCGCCGAAATCGTTGAATTCGTAGAAATCATCCAGCGCGTCCGGCACGATCAGCAGCGTGGTGTCGATTTCCTGGTCATCGGCCTGCGACAACAGCAGCAGTTCGTCTTCCAGGTCGGCCAGCACGCCCTCGGCGTCGGTGGCGTCGCTGGCCGCATAGCGTACTTGCTGCTTGACTTGCACCGCCTTGGCAAACGGGCACAGATTCAGGCCGATGACGGCGCGCTCCACCCAGAGGCGAGTTTCGTCGATGACGCGCTGATAGGCGCCGGCGGTATGTATCATGGGCTCTCGATCAAACCGGCATGGCCGCCATGGTTTGCGCAACGGCGGCGGTCAGGCGCTTGCCGTACGGTACATGCAGGAACTCGTTGGGGCCGTGCGCGTTCGAGCGGGGCCCCAGCACGCCGCACACCATGAACTGCGCCTTGGGAAACCCCTGCTGCAGCATGCTCATCAGGGGAATCGTGCCGCCCTGCCCGATATAGCCACAAGGCGCGCCGTAGTACTGGTGCGAAGCGGCGTCAAGCGCCCGGGTGAGCCAGGCCGCCGACTCGGGCGCGTTCCAGCCGGTTGCGGCGCCCTGGTCGGCATGGAAGATGACCTTGGCGTTATAGGGGGAATCGGCTTCGAGCAATTGCTTGATTTCTTGCGAAGCCGACACGGCGTCGACCAGCGGCGGCAGGCGCAGCGAAAGTTTGAAGGCGGTGCGCGGACGCAGCACATTGCCGGCGCTGGACAGCGGCGGCAGGCCTTCGGCTCCGGTAACCGACAGGGTCGGCCGCCAGGTGCGGTTCAGCAGCGCTTCTTCGGGATGCGTCGTCATGGGCAACACAAAGCCGCCCTCGGCGCCACAGCTCCAGGGAAAGCGGCGCCAGACTTCGTCGCCCAGAATGCGCGCCGTCTCGCGCACCTGTTCGCGGCGCTGGGCCGGAATTTCGCAATGCAGGCTTTGCGGCAGCAGACGGCCGGTCGAGCTGTCTTCCAGGCGGTCGAGCAGATGGCGCAGGATGCGGAAACTGGAGGGCACCACGCCGCTGGAATCGCCCGAATGCACGCCTTCGTCCAGGACCTGGACTTCGAGGGTGCCCGCGACCAGGCCACGCAGCGAGGTGGTCATCCAGAGCTGGTCATAGTTGCCCGCGCCCGAATCCAGGCACACCACCAGCGCGACATTGCCCAGGCGGTCGCGCAGGGCATCGATATAGGGCAGGAGGTCATAGCTGCCGGATTCTTCGCACGTTTCCACGATGCCCACGCAGCGCGGGCGGGCCACGCCCTGCGCGTCCAGCGCCATGATCGCGGTGAGAGACGCGTAGATGGCATAGCCGTCGTCTGCGCCGCCGCGGCCGTAGAGCTTGCCGTCCTCATATTTGGGCGTCCAGGGGCCCAGGTCGGAACGCCATCCCGAGAATTCCGGCTGCTTGTCGAGATGGCCGTACAACAGTATGGTGTCGCCGCTATCGGCGCGCGTGGCGGGCGCGTCGAAGAAAATGACCGGCGTGCGGCCAGGCAGGCGCACCACCTCGAGCTTCAGCCCCGCCACCTTGCGTGATTCCACCCACTGCGCCGCATCGCGCACCACGCGCTCGATATAGGCGTTTTTTTCCCAGTCGGCGTCGAAGGCCGGGCTCTTGGCCGGCACGGCGATATAGTCGGTCAGCGCCGGGATGATCTCGTCATCCCACTGGCGGTCGACATACGCCTGCAGGGCGTCGGGATCGAGCGTGGGCGGCAGGGCGTCGTCGGGAATGCGGGCGTTCATGGCGGAGTTCTCCGGCAGGGCTGAACCTGGATTTTATGCCCGGGCACCAAAAAAAGGGGCGCCTGCCCGGCGCCCCTGCCAACGGAGCGCTGCGGGCGGCCCGGATTCTTCGCCGATCAGCCTACCCACACCCGGGCATTGCGGAACATGCGCATCCAGGGGCTGTAGGCGCCGCCGCTGTCGGCCGCGCCCCATTTTTGCGGCGCCCACGACATCATCACATTGCGCGTGACGCGCTCCGGGTGCGGCATGATGACCGTAAAGCGGCCGTCGGCGGTGGTGACCGAGGTCTGCCCGCCCGGGCTGCCATTGGGATTGAACGGATAGGCTTCGGTGGGGTTGCCGCGGTGATCGACGAAACGCGCCGCCACCAGCGCCTTGGCGGCATCGCCCTGCACCGCGTAGTTGGCGTAGCCTTCGCCATGCGCTACCGCGACGGGCACCCGGGTTCCCGCCATGCCCGCAAAGAAAATCGACGGCGTATCGGCGATTTCGACCAGCGACAGGCGCGCTTCGTACTTTTCGGACTGGTTGCGGGTAAAGCGCGGCCAGTGCTCGGCGCCGGGGATCATGGGCGCCAGCGCAGCCATCATCTGGCAGCCATTGCACACTCCCAGCGCGAAGGTGTCGGGGCGGTTGAAGTAGGCGGCGAACTGGTCGGAAAGACGGCTGTTGAAGCGGATGGTGCGGGCCCAGCCCTCGCCCGCGCCCAGGACGTCGCCATAGCTGAAGCCACCCACGGCGACCAGCCCTTGCATGGCGCTGAGATCGATGCGGCCCGCCAGCAGGTCGGTCATGTGCACGTCGATGGCCTCGAAGCCGGCGGTGTCGAACGCCCAGGCCATCTCCACCTGGCTGTTGCAGCCCTGTTCACGCAGGATGGCCACGCGGGGACGCGCGCCGCCGGCGATGAACGGCGCTGCGACGTCTTCCTGGGGGTCGAAGCTCACGCGCGGAGACAGGCCGGGATCGGCGACGTCGTTCCAGGTATCGAGTTCAGCCTGCGCGCAGGCCGGATTGTCGCGACGCGCCATGATGCGATAGCTGACTTCGCTCCAGGCGCGGCCCAACTCGGCGCGCGGCTGGCTCCACACCTTTTTGCCATCGCGGAAGAATTCGACCATGTCGGCATCGTTCAGGCCGCCGATGACATGCGAATGCGCCGACAGGCCGGCGCCGCGCAGCACCTGCATCACCGCATCGCGCTGCGCCGCAGGCACCTGGATGACGGCGCCCGCCTCTTCGGAAAACAAGGCCTTGAGCGTGAGTTCGTCGCGCTGCACCGCCACTTGTTCGGGGCGGATCTTGTAGTCGCCCCAGTCGGCCGAGCCGGGGTCGAACGTGAGCATGTCCAGGTTGACCGAAATGCCGGTGCGGCCTGCGAACGCCATTTCGCACAGCGTGGCAAACAGGCCGCCGTCGGAGCGGTCATGGTAGGCCAGCAATACGCCGGCTTCGGCCAGCGTGCGGATCGTGACGAAGAACGTGCGCAGGTCTTGCGGCGTATCGATGTCGGGCACGCTGTCGCCGACCTGGTTGTACGCCTGCGCCAGGATCGAGCCGCCCATGCGGTGCCGGCCGCGTCCCAGGTCGATGACGATGAGCACGCTGTCGCCGGCGTCCGTGCGCAATTGCGGGGTGAGGCTGGCGCGCACGTCTCCCACCGGCGCAAACGCGGTCACGATGAGCGACACCGGAGCCACGACCTGGCGCTGCTCGCCGTCCTGTTCCCAGGAGGTTTTCATGGACAGCGAATCCTTGCCCACCGGAATGGACAGGCCGGTGGCCTGGCACAGCTCGCTGACGGCGGACACGGTGTCGTACAGCGCGGCATCCTGCCCGGGCACGCCGCAGGCCGCCATCCAGTTGGCCGAAAGCTTGATATCTTCGAGGCGGGCCACATCGGCGGCGGCCAGGTTGGTCAGCGCCTCGGCAACCGCCATGCGGCCGGACGCGGGGGCATCGAGCACCGCCAAGGGCGTACGCTCGCCCATGGCCATGGCCTCGCCCCGGAAACCCTCATAGTCGGCCAGGGTGACGGCGCAGTCGGCCACGGGAACCTGCCAGGGCCCGACCATCTGGTCGCGGCTGGACAGGCCGCCCACGGTGCGGTCGCCGATCGTGATGAGGAACGATTTATTGGCCACGGTGGGATGACGCAGCACGCGGTAGGCGGCCTCGGTGAGATCGATGCCGACCAGGTCGAGCGGCTCGGCGACCGCCGGCAGGCGTTGCACATCGCGCGTCATGCGCGGCGGCTTGCCCAGGATGACGTCGATGGGCACGTCGACGGGCCGCGTACCGGCCGCGCCGGCCGCCTGCTCGGCGTCCAGCCCTGGCAGGCCTTCACCATCGACCACGCGCAACTGCCGCGATTCGGTAGCCACGCCCACCACGGCATAGGGGCAGCGCTCGCGCCGCGCGATCGCATCGAAGCGTTCAAGGTCTTGCGGCAGAATCGCCAGCACGTATCGCTCTTGGGACTCGTTGCTCCAGATTTCGGCGGGCGACAGGCCGGATTCTTCGAGCGGCACGCGCTTGAGGTCGAATACGGCGCCGCGCCCGGCATCGTTGACCAGTTCGGGAAAAGCGTTGGACAACCCTCCGGCGCCCACGTCGTGAATGGCCAGGATGGGGTTGGCCTTGCCCTGCTGCCAGCAGCGGTCGATGACTTCCTGCGCCCGGCGTTCGATTTCCGGATTGCCGCGCTGCACCGAATCAAAATCGAGCTCGGCGGAATTGCTGCCCATGCTGATGCTGGACGCAGCGCCACCGCCCATGCCGATGCGAAAGCCCGGGCCGCCCAGCTGGATGAGCAGCGCCCCGGGGGGGATGACTTCTTTGTGCGTGAGGTCGGCGTCGATGGAACCCAGGCCGCCCGCGATCATGATGGGCTTGTGGTAGCCCCAGCGCGTGCCGCCGGCCGTTTGCTCGTAGGTACGGAAGTAGCCCAGCAGATTGGGACGCCCGAATTCGTTGTTGAAGGCCGCGCCGCCGATGGGGCCGTCGATCATGATCGACAGCGGCGAGGCGATGCGATCGGGCAGCCCGTGATGGTCGGCTTCCCAGGGTTGCAAAGCGTCGGAAAAACGCAAGTGCGACACGGTGAAGCCGGTCAGGCCGGCCTTCGGCTTGGAACCCCGGCCCGTGGCGCCTTCGTCGCGGATCTCGCCGCCCGCGCCCGTCGCGGCGCCTGGAAATGGCGCGATCGCCGTAGGATGGTTGTGCGTTTCGACCTTCATCAGGGTGTGGACGACCGCGTCACGACGCACATAGCGCGTCGCGTCGCCATTGCCATCGCCGGCGCTGTCCGAAGCCGGAACGCCGGCCTGGAAACGCTGCGCCGGGCCGCCCTGCATGATCGCGGCGTTGTCGGAATAGGCCACCACGGTGCCTTCGGGCTGCGCCCTGTGCGTGGCGCGGATCATGCCGAAAAGGGTCTCGGATTGCGGTTGGCCATCGATGACCCACTGCGCGTTGAAGATCTTGTGGCGGCAGTGTTCGCTGTTGGCCTGCGCGAACATCATGAGTTCGACGTCGGTGGGATCGCGCCCCAGCGCCCCGAATGCCTGTGCGAGATAATCGATTTCGTCCTCGGACAACGCCAGGCCCAGGGCGATGTTGGCCTCGGCCAGCGCGGCGCGCCCGTCGGCCTGCACCGGCACCGTGCGCATCGGCTTGCCTTCGAGCGGCTGGAACAACGCCTGCGCGTCGAAATCGGCATTGACCACCGTTTCGGTCATGCGGTCGTGCAGGCAATCGGCCGCACGCGCCAGCATGGTTTCGTCCAGCGTCTTGGCGCCGAGCAGCCCGCGTTCGGGAACCAGGAAATAACGCACGCCACGCTCGACGCGGCGCACGGCATCCAGGCCGCAGTTATGCGCGATGTCGGTCGCCTTGCTGGCCCACGGCGAGATCGTGCCCAGGCGGGGGATGACCAGCAGGGACAGGCTCTTGGGCGGGACTTCGCCGGCCGGCTCGGTGCCGTAGTCGAGCAGTTGCACAAGCTGCTGTTGCCGGGCGTCGTCCAGCCGCGCATCGGTGCTGACGAAATGCTCGTAGCGGGCCGAGATATCGGCGACGGGCAAGCCCGCTTCGCGCAATTGCGCCAGCAGCCGCTCGCGGCGAAAAGCGGAAAGGACGGAAGAACCGGGCAGATGCTGAACGAAAGACACGATGCGGGCGCCGTTTGAAATTGAGGAAAGGCAAAACAGGGATTTTACCTTTTCAGGGATTTCCCGGAATTGGCGCTTCGCCGCGCCAGCCCCGGCCCGGAATCACGCACGAAATGGCCCCGGTTACAAAATAATTCCCGTGGCGGGCGTCCAGATTGCCGCGTTGCAATATTCATGCCTTTTGCGGAAACCCGGCGATTTCATCGAGAAGTCGACCCATGCATGTAGAGTTTTTATTGCGCTGCAGTATGTTGTGCCGCGTCTTCATCCACGGGAAAACACGCACTAACGCGCCGCCGCACCGCGGGTAGGATGCTGCGATCCCGACTTGCCCGCCTTGCCGCTGTTGCCAATGCCCCGCCATGATGTCCACACCGAACCGGCCGAACCGGTCGAGCCCATCATCCCCGACGAACGCGATCCTGCCGTAAAAGTCCCCCTGGCCCTGGAAGACTGGCTGGCAGTGAGCGTGCTGGCGGTGCTTGCGCTCATTACGTTCGGCAACGTGCTGGTGCGCTACTTTACCGACCAGTCATTTGCCTGGACGGAAGAAATTTCGGTATTCCTGCTGATTGTGCTGACCATGGCGGGCGGCAGCGCCGCATTCGTGCGCAACCACCATATCCGGATCGAAGCGGTAGCCGACGCCGGCTCGCCGGCCCGCCAGCGCCGCCTGGCGTTGGTTTCCAACGTGGTGGTGCTGCTGTTCTTCGTCCTGCTTACCGTGCTGTCGACGCGGCTGGTGTACGACGAGTACATCTATGAAGAGACTTCGCCGGCCATAGGTGTGCCTACGTGGTGGTATTCCATATGGCTGCCCGTGCTGGCGGCAGTGGTTGCACTGCGCACCCTCGGCACACTGCGCCGGCTCTGGAGCGAGCGGCGATGATCGCCACCCTGCTCTTCGTCGTGTTCGCGGCGCTGATGATCATCGGCGTGCCGGTAGGCGTGGCGCTGGGTGTGGCAGGCACGCTGGCGATCGTGATGTCGAACCAGGACGTGGCATGGTTCGGCCTGCTCGCGGTGCCGCAGAATTTCTACGCCGGCCTGGCCAAGTATCCCCTGCTGGCCATCCCCATGTTCGTGCTGGTCGGTTCGATCTTCGACCGGTCGGGGGTCGCGCGACGGCTGGTCGACCTGGCGATTGCCATCGTGGGGCGCGGGCCGGGCATGTTGCCGCTGGTGGCAATTGCCGTTGCCATGTTCCTGGGCGGCATTTCGGGCTCGGGGCCGGCTTGTGCAGCCGCCGTGGGCGCGGTCATGATCGCCGCGATGTCACGCGCCGGCTATCCGGGTTCGTTCTCGGCATCGGTGGTGGCCGCCGGGGCGGCCACAGACATCCTGATCCCGCCGTCGATTGCCTTCATTATCTATTCGGTGCTGGTGCCCGGCGCCTCGGTGCCCGCGCTGTTCGCGGCCGGGATGGTGCCCGGCCTGCTCGCCGGCATCGCCCTGATCGTGCCCACGGTCTGGCTGGCTCGCAGAAACAAGTTCGGCGGGCTGGAAGCCCACCTGCCCCGCCCCCCGTTCTGGGCCAGCCTGCGCGAGGCCAGCTGGGGGCTGGCCGCCCCGGTACTGATATTGGGCGGTATGCGCATGGGCTGGTTCACGCCCACCGAAGCCGCCGTGGTCGCGGTGTTCTATGGCCTGTTCGTGGGCATGTGCATTCACCGCAGCATCAAAGTGCGCGACCTGTTCATCATCTTGCGAGAGGCGGCCGAGCTGTCGGCGGTCATCATGCTGGTGGTGGCGCTGGCCGGCATTTTTGCGTGGGCCCTGTCCACGCTCAGCATCATCGACCCTGTTACACATGCCATCGTCAACTCCGGCCTGGGCGAATGGGGCGTGCTGGCGCTGCTGGTCCTGTTGCTGATGATCATGGGCATGTTCCTGGACGGGATCTCGATATTCCTGATCTTCGTGCCGCTGCTCATGCCGATCGCCGACGCCTACGGTTGGGACCCGGTGTGGTTCGGCGTGATCCTGACCTTGAAGGTGGCGCTGGGCCAGTTCACGCCGCCATTGGCCGTCAACCTGATGGTGTCGTGCCGCATCGCGCGCGTGCCGATGGAGTCGACGATTCCCTGGGTGCTATGGTTGCTGGGCGCTATGTTCCTGGTACTGATAGCCGTGCTGGCCTTTCCGCAGCTGGCTCTCTGGCTGCCGCATTACCTAGGATACTGAAGCAAGGCGGCCTGATAAATCCACAACGTCATATAGCGAGGAGAACACGATGAAATTACGCAACATGATCGGCGCCGCCTTGTGCGCGGCCATCACGCTGGCCGTGCCGGCGGCGCACGCACAGAATTACAAATCGGAGTACAAGCTGTCCATCGTGGTCGGCACCACGTTCCCGTGGGGCCAGGGCGCCACCATCTGGTCGGACCTGGTACGCGAGCGCACCGACGGCCGCATCAACATCAAGGTGTATCCCGGCACCTCGCTCGTGCAGGGCGACCAGACACGCGAATTCACCGCAATACGCCAGGGCGTGATCGACATGGCCGTGGGCTCTACCATCAACTGGTCGCCCCAGGTCAGGCAACTGAACCTGTTCTCGCTGCCCTTCCTGATGCCCGACTATGCCGCCATCGACGCACTGGTGCAGGGCGAAGTCGGCCAGGAGCTCTTCAAGGTTATCGAGAAAGCGGGCGTGGTGCCGCTGGCCTGGGGCGAAAACGGCTACCGCCAGCTGAGCAATTCGCGCCACCCCGTGTCCAAGCCTGAAGACCTCAAGGGCCTGAAGCTGCGCGTAGTGGGGTCGCCGCTGTACATCGATACTTTTACGGCCCTGGGAGCCAACCCTACGCAAATGAGCTGGGCAGACGCGCAGCCGGCGCTGGCCAGCGGCGCGGTGGACGGCCAGGAAAACCCGCTGTCCATCTACACCGGCGCCAAGCTGTACGATGTTGCGCAGAAGTACCTGACCTTATGGAACTATGTGGCCGACCCGTTGGTGTTCGTGGTCAACCGCGAGGTCTGGGAATCGTGGTCCGAGGCCGACCGCAAGATCGTGCGTGAAGCAGCGCTGGAAGCCGGCAAGCGCCAGATCGCCATCGCGCGCAAGGGTGTCACGCCGCAAGACCCATCGCTGCTCAAGGAAATCGAAGGGCATGGCGTGACGGTTACTTCGCTGACGCAGGAACAGCACGCGGCGTTCGTGAAGGCAACCAAGCCCGTATACGACAAATGGAAGTCGCGCATCGGCCAGGAACTGGTCGACCTGGCCGAGAAGTCGATCGCGGCCCGCACGAAATAAGCAGCAGCCCACAGGGGAGAACGGCGGCATTGCCGCCACCGGAAGGCCGGGCACAGAACCCGCCTCCAGCACGGACGCCATCGGGCGTCCGTGTTTTTTTGCGCGGCGGCGCCTGGGGCCGACGAGGCCGGACACCCGCGGCCGCGCAAGTGTGTTCCGGCCCGTTCAGGCCGGGTCGGGATAATTGACTTCGAGGATCTCGAGCTCTTCGACGCCGCCCGGTGTGCGCAGCACCACGGTGTCGCCCTCGCGGGCCTTGATCAGCGCACGCGCCACGGGCGATATCCAGCTGATCTTGCCCGTGAGCGGTTCGGCCTCGTCGACGCCGACGATGGTGACGGCGTGTGTCTCGCCCGCCTTGTCCATGTAGGTGACCGTGGCGCCGAAGAACACCTGGTCGCGGTTGGGCTGCGCCGAGGGGTCGACCACCTCGGCCACGTCGAGCCGCTTGGTCAGGAACCGCATCCGCCGATCGATTTCGCGCAGCCGCTTCTTGCCGTAGAGATAGTCGCCGTTCTCGGAGCGGTCGCCATTTGACGCGGCCCACGACACGACCTGCACAACGGCCGGCCGCTCGACATTCATCAGGTGCGCCAACTCGTCGCGCAGCCTGGCATAGCCCGCAGGCGTCATGTAGTTGCGCGTGCCGGCCGGCAGGACCTGCGCGTCGGGCAGCTCATCGTCGTCGTCGCGATCGGATTCCTTGACAAAAGCCTTGTTCATGGAAACTTCAGAACCAGTCGTGCCATACGGGTTTTAGGTCTGCAGGCAACGGCGCAAGCGCACCCAGGTCGACCCGGCTTTCACGCGGGCTGTGGAAATCCGAGCCGCGCGAGGCCAGGAAGCCGTAGCGCCGCGCCACCTGCGCATAATGCCTTGCTTCTTCGACCGTATGGCTGCCCGTGGTGACTTCGATGCCCTCGCCTCCGCACTGCAGAAACTCTTCAAAAAGGGCATCAAACTGGGTGGGCGTATATTTGTAGCGGCCCGGATGCGCGATGACGGCGCGGCCACCGGCCTGGCGGATCCATGTCACCGCGTCGGCGAGCTTTGCCCATTGCATGGGCACGTACCCCGGGCAATCGTCGCCCAGATATTTGTTGAATACGGTCTGCACATCGGGGCAATGGCCCGCCTGCACCATGTACCTTGCAAAGTGCGTGCGGCTGACCAGTTCGGGGTTGCCCGCAAAGGGCAAGGCGCCTTCATACGTGCCGGGAATACCCAATTCGGCCAGGCGCTGTCCCATGCGGCGCGCACGCTCGGCGCGGCCCGCACGCGTGGCTCGCAGCCCGTGCACCAGGGCCTGGTTGGCCGCATCGAAGCCCAGGCCGACAATGTGAACCGTTTGCGCTGCCCACGTCACCGATATTTCGACGCCGGTGACAAATCGCATACCGAAGCCCGCTGCCGCGGCGCCCGCCTCGGCCAAGCCGCCGACCTCGTCGTGATCGGTCAGCGCCCACACATCGACCCCATTGGCGCATGCGCGCGCAGCCACCTGGGCCGGCGGCAACACGCCGTCGGACACGGTGGAATGGCAATGCAGATCGACGTTGAGAGCGGTAGGCATGAGTTCATTGTACGGCCGCAGGGCGCGCGCAGTCCGTTTCAGGCTGCCGGATGAGCAAGCAAAAATTTCGCCACCGGATCGACCTGTGCGTCGTCCAGGAGCGTAGGCGCATGCCCCACGTCGGGCACTTCTACCAGCCTTGCTCGCGGGTTGCGCGCCAGCATCTCGGCCGCGGTTTCGGCCGTCAGCAGATCCGACTGCGCGCCGCGCACGACCAACACCGGGCAGTCCAGCGAATCGTACGCGTGCCATAGGACCTGCTCGCCGGTGGCGTAGGCGTCCGCCGTCTGCGCCGCAAGCGGCAGTGCCAGGTTCAGGTCGTAGTGTTTGACCCACTTGCCGTCGCGCTGCACGTACACGTGCCTGGCCAGATCCTCCCATTGCTCATCGGTGTGCGGCCCGAAGGTGGCCGATACCTCGCGCACCGCCCGCACCGCCTGGTCAAACGAGTCGAAACGCCCTGGCTGCCCGACATACTGCCCAATGCGCGCCAGCGCCGCCAGTTCGAGCCGCGGGCCGACGTCATTGAGCACCATACGCTCGAACCGGATGTCGCGGCCTTCGGGCCAGTCGCCACCATTGGGCTGCGAGGCACGCGCCATGCGGGCGTATGCCGCGGCGCCCGCCAGCCCCAGTCCGATCAGTCCGCCCATCGAGGTGCCCACCCAAGCCAGCGTAGCGGGTCGCAGCCGGGCGATCAGCGTCACCATGTCGGACACGTACTGCGGCACGGTATACAGCGCAGGATTGCTCAGCCAATCAGACCGTCCTCGTCCCACGACATCCGGGCACACCACACGGTACTGGCCGGCAAGCCGTCGCGCCAAGGTATCGAAATCGCGCCCGGTGCGGGTCAGGCCATGCACGCAGAGCAGTATCCGGTCGTTGTCGGGATCGCCCCATTCGGTATAGGCCATGCGATGCAATCCTGCAGCGCTGGCGCATGTGACGAAATCGAATCGGGGTGCCTGCATGTAGTGCTCCGCCTGGACGAACAAGAGCTACATCTTATAGCAGCATCAGTGGCGAGCCTCCCGGTGCCAATAGCGCCGCGAGGCCAGCGCATGTGCTCGCACTTCCAGATCGCCCGGAGCCGAGATGACGGTAACGGCGCCGTGCACGTCTGTGCGCCAGAACCGCGCGCCGGCGGCCTCCCAGCGTGCCTGCACCCGGGGCGACGGGTGCCGGAAGCGGTTCAGGCGTCCGGCCTGGGCGATCACGTGGGTGGCCTGCGCGGCGCCGACCAGTGGGGCGCTGGAGGACGTGGCCGAGCCGTGGTGCGGCGCCAACACTACGTCCGTGCGAGGAAGCTGCCGTGCCACGCCGCGCTCCTGGGCGGCGCCGATGTCGCCCGGCAGCAGCACGGCGTGCGAGCGTCCTTGCACCAGCAGTACGCAACTGTACGCGTTGCCCTCGCCGCCTGCGCCCTCGGGCGGATGCAGGAAACGGAACGCCACGCCATCGACATGCCATGCCTGCCCCGCCGCACAGCGCCGCATGGACTGCGGCAGGCGCGGCATCGCAGCACCGGCAGGGGTGGTGTCCGCCGTCACTTTCGCGCGCATGTCGAACGATGCATGCGCCTGGGAAACGGGCATCGATGCCAGCACGCTGGCCAGGCCGCCGGCATGGTCCAGGTCGGCGTGGGAGACCACCAGCCCGTCCAGGCGCCGATAACCCCTCGCCCGCAGGAACGGCACGATATAGCGTTCGCCGGCATCGGCCGCATCGCCATGGCGCGGGCCGGTGTCGATCAGCCATGCCTGCGTGGCCGTTTCGAGCACGATGGCGCTGCCCTGCCCCACATCCAGCGCGGTAAGGGTCCAGTGACCGGCGGCAGGCCGCTCCGGCCGCCAGCAGAGCATGGGCAGCAACAGCAGCCAACCCGCGCCGCGCGCCGGCCAGCCCGATGGCTGCAGCGCCCAGGCCACGCCCACCGCGGCGAGCGCCACCCATGGCCACGGCGCCGCCGCGACGTCCATCACGGCCCACGGCGATGCTGCGGCCCATAGCGTGGGCCACATCATCGCTTCGAAAATCGCATGCCCGACAATGCCGCAGGCCTGCCCGACGAACTGCAGCCCCGGCACGGCCGCGAACGCAGCGCACAGCAAGGCCAGCGGCGTCACCAGAAAACTGACGATGGGAATAGCGTATGCATTGACCACGGGCGAGGCGAGCGACACCTGGTGCACCAGGTAAGCCAGCAATGGCACCAAACCCAGCGTAATGGCCATCTGGATGCGGCTGAATTCCTGCACCAGGCGGCCCAGGCGCACAGTCCAGCCGCTCCGGGCGGCAGGCGCCGGCGTGTCGGCGGCGCGCAGCAGAATCGCCACCGCGCCGAACGAGAGCCAGAAACCCGGCGCCAGCACCGCCCACGGATCAAACAACACCACGGCCGCCGCTGCCAGCGCCAGCACGCGCATGCCGGACAGGGGCAGCCGCATCATGGCCGCCACCGCCACCACCGCCAGCATGAAGAACGTGCGGCGCGCCGGCACGCCCCATCCCGCCAGCAGGCAGTACAACAGCGCAGTGCCCAGCGCGACCGCAGCGCCGACCATCTGGGCGGGCACCCGCTCCGGCAGGCCGATGTGACGCCAGCGCGCCCGGCGCCAGGCGAACATGGCGAGGTACCCTCCAAGCCCGGCGATCAGGGTCACATGCATGCCGCTGATCGATACCAGGTGCGTGATGCCCGTGCGATTGAATATCCGCCAATCGTCGCGTAGCACTCCAGCCTGGTCTCCCATGGCCAACGCCACTAGCACCGGCGCGTAGCGCCGCTGCCCGATGGCCTCGCGCATGGCGGCACGCACATGGTGTCGCATGCGTTCTATCACGACGCCTGCGCTGGCCCACGGCTGATCGCGCAGCAACACGGGCATGCCGCGCACGGTTGCCATCGCGCCTATGCCCGATGCAAAAAAGCGCCCTTCGGCATCATTGCCATGCGGGTTGCGCGTGCCGTGCGGGTGGCGCAGCACCAGCGCCATGCGCCATACCTGGCCGGGCAAGGGTTCGGGCAGCCGCATGCCTTGGGACGCCCGCCACGACACCGCGATGCGCGCCGGTACGCCGGCAGGGGCGCCCTCGGCCGGCTCGCCCGTAAAGCGCCATTGCCCGGCATCACCCTGGGCAAGGTCAGTCACGCGCACGGCAAGCCGCGTGACCACATCATGATGCGCGGGCGCCAGCGCGTCATCGAGCCTGGCGTGGGCATGCCAGGCGGCCCATACTGCGCCCAACCCGAAGCCGAACCAGGCCGCAGCGCACTGGCCGGCCAGCCGGTGGCGCCGCCGACTCGACGCCACGACGGCCGACGGCAGCCACGACACCGCCCACAACCCCCACCGGTTCGCGGCAGGCAACTCTGGCAGCAGCTGGACGGCCGATACGCCCGCCAGTATGGCCAACAGGAAAAGACGCCCGACGATGCTGTTCCCCCAAAGCGCACAGCGTAGGCCGTGGCCGGGGCATCGGGGGCGTGCAGTGAATGGAAAAGTCCCTGGCGGCCGTCAGGCCGCGCCGGCACCTTGCCTAGAACGTGATGTTGGCAGACACCCAAAGGCGGCGGCCTTCCAGCACCTGGCGATACGAGTTGCTCCAGCTCGCGTCGGCCACAGGCGCGCTGGTGCCCGTGCGAGGCGGCCCGTAGTCGACGAAATTCTTGTCGAACAGGTTGAACACGGCGGCCGACACGGTGACGTTCTTGTTCACGACATACGATCCGCCCACGCTGGTCAGCCAGTACGGTTTATAGAACACCTGTTTTTCGTTCCAGTCCACGCCCTGGAACTGCTTGGCGCGGTATTCGCCGCGAATCCACGTGTTGGCGCGCTCGTTGATGCTCCAGTTCAACCCCAGGTTCAAGGCGTGGCGCGGCTGCGAGCCCAGCGGCTGGCCCTCGGAAGCGCCCGACGTCTGCTCGCTGGCGGTGTAGGTGTAGTTGCCATTGAACGACAGGCCTTCGTAGAGCGGCACCGTACCGCCGATTTCCAGGCCGCGTATGGTGGCCGAATCGATGTTGACGCGCCGCGAGAATGTGTCCACCGGCACGCCGCGCCGACGCCAGTCTCCCAGGTCCAGGCAGCCCGGAACGTTGTTGCCGGGCGCGCGGCAGTTGGGCACATCTTCGGTATCGATCTTGTCCTTGAACTTCGTATGGAAGAACGTCAGGTTGCCGCGCAGGCCTTCCTGGTCGTCGAACAGCACGCCGAGTTCGGATGACGTGCTGCGCTCGGGAGTGAGTTCCGAATTGCCCAGCAAGGGGATGGTGCCCTGCCCGCCCAGGCCGATGATGCCGTCGGTCATGAGATTGATGTCGGGCGTCTTGTAACCGCGGCTGACGCCGCCCTTGAACGTCCATGACGGCGTGGCGTTCCACACCAGGTAGCCCCGCGGGCTCCATTCTCCGCCGAACTGCTGGTTGCGGTCGTAGCGCGCGCCCAGGGTCAGGGCCAGGTCGTCCACGATGCGCCATTCATCTTCGGCGAACAACGCCCATTGCCACTGCGTCAGGTCCAGCGGCGCCGACGCCAGCGAGTCGACGAACTTCTGCTCGCGCCACTGACCGCCTACCGTCAGGTTGTGGCGATCGTTGAACAGCGGCATGGTCCACTTCGTGTCGAACACCCAGTTGTCGTATTCCAGCTTGCGAGACGTACCATCGGCCGGCTGCCGCGGCGAACTCATGGGGTTGGTGCGCCCTTTGGTCTCGGTAGTGTCGTACACCAGGCTCGTGTCCGACGTAACCGACGCATACCGGCCAAGGTGAGTAAGCGCGTAGCGCGTGCGGTTGAACTTCAACTCGGGCGCATAGCCGCCGCCGGCGCGGCCCGGCTCGACCTCACTGTTGAGCGTACCCACCTGGCTGTTGGAGTTATCGTACTGCTGCCAGCTCTGGTCCACATCGAACAGGATGTCGTGGTCGCGAGTGGGGGTCAACGCCAGCTGCATGCCCACGTTCGTCAACTTGCTTTCGCCCAGGCCGCTGAAACTGCCGACGTCGCCCGTATAGTCGCCGCTGTTGTATTCGGCCAGATTGGCAGGGTATTGGCCGGTTGCCGCCAGGCGGCGCTGGTAGCCGCCACGCAGGGACAAGCCCAGCATGTCCGACTTGATGGGCCCGCTCAGGTAGAACGCCGAGCCATAGCTGTTGCCGAACCGATTGTCGCCTTGCACGGTGCCATCTACCGTAACCTGGCCCATCCAGTCCTCGGCCACCTTGCGCGTAATGATGTTGATCACGCCGCCCATCGCGTCGGAGCCGTACAGGGTGGACATCGGCCCCCGCACCACTTCGATGCGGTCGATCGCTGCCATGGGAGGGATGAAATTGGTGTCGACATCGCCAAAACCGTTGGGGCGCGACCCGCTGCTGTTGCGGTTGACGCGTTTGCCGTCCACCAGGATCAGCGTGTAGTCGCTCGGCATGCCGCGAATACTGATGTTCATGCCGCCGGCCTTGCCGCCCCGCTCGACCGACACACCTTCGATATCGGCGACCGCATCGGCCAGGTTATGAAACGGCCGCGCCTCCAGCTGCTCGCGCGTCACTACCGAAATCGAAGCCGGCGCGTTCTTGATTTCCTGCTCGAACCCGGCCGCCGTCACCACAACGGTGTCCATCTGGGCGATGCCCATGGTGTCCTCGGCCAAACCCTGCTGCGCGCAAGCAGACCAGGCGGCAGCAAGTGCGGCCACCAAGGCAGGGTATCGCGCGGCACGCCAGGGTTGCGATAGCGGCACCTCGGGCGGCGCGGACATAGAAGCAGTCACGACATAATCTCCGGAATCTGAAATCGAAAAAAGCGCCGCGGGCGTCAGCCTGCCCCGCACGCATGGATCATTTGCATTCAGCTTTATTTAAGCTGCGCAAATGATATTGATTCTCAGAATTATGTCAATCTGCGACAGCCATATGGCGCAACAAGGCGTTGCGTTTCATCAACGCACGATGGAACCAGCAAGCAAATTCAGGCCGGCAGGCGAGGCAGCACGCGGCGTGCGTTGGCCGTGGTCGCCCGCGCGATCTCGTGGAGTTCGATGCCGCGCAGCTCCGCCAGCACTTGGGCAATTCGCGGCAGTTGCGCGGGGTCGTTGCGCCGGTTTGGCCGGTGCAGCCAGGCGGGAGGAATATCCGGAGCGTCGGTTTCCAACACCAGGTGCTCGAGGCCGATGTCGGTGGCATGGCGGCGTATCTGCAACGCGCGCGCATATGTCATGGCGCCCCCCAGCCCCAGGGCAAAGCCGCGTTCGACAAACCCCTGGGCCTGCTGGGCGCTGCCGTTGAATGCATGGGCAATGCCGCTGCGCACGCCGATGCGACGCCGCAGATACTTCAATACGATATCTTGCGAACGACGCACATGCAGCAGCACGGGCAGGTCGAATTCCGCGGCCATGGCCAATTGAGCGTCGTAGAAGCGCTCCTGCTTATCCCGCGCCTGACCCGAGGCGATCTCCGGCACGAAGAAATCCAGGCCGATCTCGCCGATGGCGACGAAGTGCGGGTCGTCCAGTGCCGACACCACGGCCTCGCGCAAGGCATCCAGGTCCTCTTGCCGGGCGCGTTGGACGAACAATGGATGTATGCCCAGCGCGTATGTTCCGCCTTCGATCCGTCGGGCAAGATCGCGCACGACGCAAAAGTTGGCGCGCTCGACCGCGGGGATGACGATATGCCTCACGCCGGCCGCATGCGCCTGCCGCGCTACGTCGTGGCGGTCGGCGTCGAATTCCTCGGCATCCAGGTGGCAGTGCGTGTCGATCAACATAGCGATTCGGTACGGCTTGCGCTTCGCGGCCCGCGGCCGCGACCCATGGCAGTGCTATCCCGACACCAGTTGCCCGCTTTCCATCAGCAACTGGCGGTCGGCCAGCCTGGCCAGTTCGGCATCATGCGTGACGATAGCAAACGCTGTGCCGGATTCCCGGTTTACGCGGGTCAGCAATTCGAACATCTTGTGCGCCGTGCCGCGGTCCAGATTGCCTGTGGGCTCGTCGGCCAGCACGCATGCCGGCCGGGTGACCAGCGCACGCGCCAGGGCAACGCGCTGCCTTTCACCGCCAGACAACTGGCCGGGAAAATGCCCTTCGCGCGCTGCAAGGCCCACCAGCTCCAGCACCTCGCGCGCGGCGATGCGCGCCTTGTCGCGCGGTTCGCGCCTGACAATGAGCGGCATGGCAACGTTGTCAAGCGCTGAGAACTCGGGCAGCAGGTGGTGGAACTGGTACACGAACCCCAGGCTGCGGTTGCGCAGTGCGCTCTTTTGCGACTCTGACAGCCCGTTGCCCGCCACCCCGTCTACGGTGACCTGCCCCGAGGTGGGCACATCGAGCAGACCCAGGATGTGCAGCAGCGTGCTCTTGCCCGAGCCCGACGCGCCTATGATGGCAACCATCTCGCCGCGTTGCACGGTCAGGCTGACGTTATCCAGCACCTGGATGCGCGCCGGCCCCTCGTCGTAGGTCTTTACCAGGTTGCGGGCTTCCAGGGCCGGCGTGTCGGGAGCGGACATAGAAACGGCGTCAGTCATGGCGCAGCACCTGGGCGGGTTGCAGGCGCGAAGCGCGCCAGCTCGGGTACAGCGTGGCCAGAAGCGAAAGCACCAGCGAAGTCACGCCTATGGAGATGATGTCGCCCGAGCGCGGATCGGAAGGCAGCTGGCTGATGAAGTAGATCTCGCGAGGCAGGAAATGTATGCCCAGCAACCCTTCGATGAAGGGCACGATGACGTGCACGTTATAGGCGATGAGCATGCCGCCAAGCACGCCGACCACGGTGCCGACCACGCCTATCAATGCGCCCTGCACCAGAAAGATGCGCGCCACCTCGCCCGGGCCAGCGCCCAGCGTGCGCAGGATCGCGATATCCGACTGTTTGTCCTTCACGGCCATTACCAGCGACGACAGCAGGTTGAAAGCCGCCACGGCCACGATCAGGGCAAGAATCAGGAACATCATGCGTTTTTCTGTCTGCACCGCCGCGAACCACGTACGGTTGTTGCGCGACCAGTCGCTGGCCATGACATAGGGCGGCAGCACCTTGCCGAGCTCGGCCGCCACCTGCGGCGCCCTTTGCATGTCCTGGATCCGCAGCCGCACTCCCGCCGTGCCGCTGTCGCGGAACACCCGCGCCGCATCCTGTGCATTGACGAACGCCAGGCTGGAATCGTATTCGTAATGCCCCGAGTGAAAGGTGCCCACTACCGTGAACTGCCGCATCCGGGGCGTAAAGCCCGCCGGGCTGATCGAGCCTTGCGGGGCCAGCACCAGCAACGTATCGCCCACCTGCACGCCCAGGGCATTGGCCAGGTCGCTGCCCAGCACCACGCCGAAACTGCCCGGCTGCAGGTCGGAAAGCCGGCCGGTGCTCATCTGGCCGGGCACATCGGAAACCTGGGCCTCGGTGCCGGGGTCGATGCCGCGCACCTGCACCCCCTGCAGCGCCTGGCCCCGCGCCAGCATGGCTTGTGCGGCCACGAAAGGCGCCGCACCCCTGACCTCGCTGTTGCGTTCGGCCGCGTCGGCAAACTGCCGCCATTGCTCCAGCACCCGCTCGGGCACGGCGCCCGGAATGTAGAGCTCGATGTGCGGCAAGACCGACAACATGCGGTCGCGTACTTCTTTCTGGAACCCGTTCATCACCGACAGCACCACGATCAAGGCGGCGACGCCCAGCGCGATGCCCGCCATGGAAGTGGCGGCAATGAAAGAAATAAAGCGGTCGCGGCGCCCGCGTCGCTGGCGGATGCGGGCCATGCCCGCATAGCGGGCGCCGATCCAGAGTTCATAAGGTATTTTCAGCACCCGCGCATTATGGCATTAACTGCCACGACAGCCAGCAGCCGCGCGCTGCGACTACAATCTGCGCCATGTTCATAGCCATCCCGGGCGCACTGCCGCCCCCGCCGGTTGCCGCCGAATTGGCCCGCCTGCTGCCGCAGCAAGCCCCCGTGCTGCACGCCTGGCTGCAGGCCGCAACCGCACGGGTGGAACGGTTCGATGTGCGCACGCACGGTTGCACGCCTTACGAAGGCTGGCAGCTGGAGCAGGCAGGCTACCGGCCTGCCCAAGGCCTGCCGCTGGGCAGCGGGCTGGGACCATTGCTGGCCCCAGGCCATGCCCCGGACGGCGAGCCGGTGTGGCTGGCCGAGCTGTCGCACCTGGCATTGGGCGCCGACCAGGCCGTGCTGCTCGATCCGGCGCAAATGGACGTGCGCGCGGACGAGAGCGATGCCCTGCTGCAGGCCGCGCGGCCCAGCCTCGACGCCGCGGGGTTCGCCGTTCAACCGCTGGCGCCGCAACGCTGGCGCCTCGGCTTGCCCGCAGGCCTGGCGCCCGCCACGGCCAGTCCGGCCGCCGTCGCAGGCCAGCCGCTGCGCGACTGGTGGAGCCAGGACCCGGCCATGCGTCCGTGGCGCCGGTTGCTGAACGAAATACAGATGGCATGGCACGGGCATCCGGCCAATGAAGCCCGCCAGGCGCGCGGCGCGCCGCCCGTCAATGCCTTGTGGCTATACGGCGGCGGCACCGCCTGGAAAGCCGCCGACGCCCCGCCGGCGATGGTGGCCGATGAGCTGGACGCTCCGCATCGTGCCGCCGATTGGTCCGCATGGCTGCAGGCGCTTGCCGACATCGACCGGCTGCGGCTGCGGCCGCTGGCCGATGCGGCACGGCGTCCCCTCGAACCCATGCAGCTTCTATTGCTGGGCGCCGACCGCCGCGCCCATCTGACCCTCAAACCCCGCAGCCGCCTGCTGGGCTGGCTGCCTGCCCCGAACAAAAACTGGAATAGCTGGTGGTCTCGCCCCGTCTGACAATCCGCCCCGCCGATTTCGACGCCTGCCGCACCCTGCAGGCCGCAGGCATACACCCGCTGCTGGCGCGCCTGTGGGCTGCACGCGGCGTCACGCATCCCGATCAGACACGCCTGGCCTGGCCCGCGCTGCTGCCGCCGGCAACCCTGACCCACGTCGCGACTGCCGCGGCCATCCTGGCTGATGCGATCGCGCAGCGCAAGCGGCTGTTGATCGTGGCCGACTACGATTGCGACGGTGCGACGGCATGCGCCGTGGGCCTGCGCGCATTGCGGGCCTTCGGGGCAGACGTGGATTTCCTGGTGCCCAACCGCTTCGAGACCGGCTACGGCTTGTCGCCGGCCGTCGTCGAGCTGGCCTGCAATCATCGCAACGGCAAGCCGGACATGATCATCACCGTGGATAACGGCATCGCCAGCGTCGATGGCGTAGCGGCGGCCAATGCGGCAGGAATAGGCGTACTAGTCACGGACCATCACCTGCCCGGCGACACGTTGCCCGACGCCCTGGCGATCGTCAATCCGAATCAGCCGGGCTGCGGCTTCCCCTCCAAAAACCTGGCCGGCGTGGGCGTGATCTTCTATCTCATGCTGGCCCTGCGAGCCGAGCTGCGTCGGCGCGGCGTCTATGCGCCGGACGCAGGCCCGCGCCTGGATGCCCTGGCCGATCTGGTGGCCCTGGGCACCGTGGCCGACGTAGTCAAGCTCGACGCCAACAATCGCCTGCTGGTCACGCAGGGGCTGCAGCGCATGCGCAGCGGCCGCATGCAGCCCGGCGTGCGCGCCCTGTTCGCAGTGGCCGCGCGCGAGCCGCGCAACGCCAGCGGCTTTGACCTGGGCTTCGCCCTGGGTCCGCGCATCAATGCGGCGGGCCGCCTGGCCGACATGAGCCTGGGCATCGCCTGCCTGACCACCGACGATGAAGACCAGGCGCTCGACATGGCGCGCCAGCTCGACCAGATCAACCGCGAGCGGCGCGGCATCGAGGCCGAAATGCGCGACCAGGCGCTGGCCGCCATGGACGCGGCCGGCGACACGGGCGGCGCCACGGTATGCGTCTTCGACCCGGGCTGGCACCAGGGTGTGGTCGGGCTGGTGGCGTCGCGCCTGAAAGAAAAATTCTGGCGCCCTACCCTGGCGTTTGCCCCGGCCGGCGATACAGAAATCCGCGGATCGGGGCGCTCCATCCCCGATGTGCACCTGCGCGATGCGCTCGATCTCGTCTCCAAGCGCCACCCGGGGCTTATCCGGAAATTCGGCGGCCACGCCATGGCGGCCGGCCTGACGCTGGGCCGGGACGACTTCCCCGCCTTCGCGCCCGCATTCGACGCGGCCGTGCGCGAACTTACCGGACGCCACTCGTTCGAGCCGCTGCTGGAAACCGACGGATCGCTCGAGTCCGGCTATGCCAACGCCGAGGTGGCCACGCTGCTGCAGCAGCAGGTATGGGGGGCGGGTTTCGCGCCGCCCCTGTTCCTGGACGAATTCGCCGTGCGCAATCAGCGGCTGGTGGGCGAAAAGCACCTGAAGCTGTCGCTGGAGCGCGGCCATCAGCGGTTCGACGCCATCTGGTTTGGACACGACCAGCCGCTGCCCGGACACGTGCGCGTGGCCTACCGGCTGGAACCCAACGTCTGGAACGGCATCGTATCGGCCCAGCTCGTCGTCGAACACGCCGAATAATCCACGCTAAAATGCTTGGTTTCGCACCGGAATCAAGCCAGGACACATCATGGAAGCCGAACGCCAGAACCAGCTAGCCGCCCGCCTCGCAGACTACGCAGAGCGCGAGCAGGCGCTACGGAGGTATCTTTGACTACGACCTGAAGGCCGAACGCCTGCACGTCGTCAACGCCGAACTGGAAGACCCGGCGGTCTGGAACGATCCCAAGCACGCCCAGGACCTGGGCCGCGAAAAAAAATCCCTCGAAACCGTCGTTGAAACCCTGACGCACCTGCGTGCGGGTATCGCCGATTCGCTCGAACTGTTCGAACTGGCTGCCTCCGACGACGACGACGCCACCCTATCGTCCATCGAGCGCGATGCCGACACATTCCAGGAACAGCTCGAAGACCTGGAATTCCGGCGGATGTTCGCCAATCCGGCCGATCCGCTGAACTGCTTCATGGACATCCAGGCAGGCGCGGGCGGCACCGAAGCGCAGGACTGGGCGTCGATGCTGCTGCGCCAGTATCTCAAGTACGCGGAACGCAAGGGCTTCAAGGCCGAGGTGCTCGAAGAATCCGAAGGCGAAGTCGCCGGCCTGAAATCGGCCACCATCAAGATCGAAGGCGAATACGCGTTCGGCTACCTGCGCACCGAAACCGGCGTGCATCGGCTGGTGCGCAAGAGCCCGTTCGACTCCTCCGGCGGACGGCACACGTCTTTTGCCAGCGTCTTTGTTTATCCCGAAGTCGACGACTCGTTCGAGGTCGAGGTCAATCCGGCCGACCTGCGCACAGACACCTACCGCGCCAGCGGGGCGGGCGGGCAGCACATCAACAAGACCGACTCGGCGGTGCGGCTGACCCACATCCCCACCGGCATCGTTGTGCAGTGCCAGAACGACCGCTCGCAGCACCGCAACCGCGCCGAAGCCATGCAGATGCTCAAGTCGAAACTCTACGAGCTCGAGATGCGCAACCGCATGGCCGAACAGCAAAAGCTCGAAGACTCCAAGACCGACGTAGGCTGGGGGCACCAGATCCGTTCCTACGTGCTCGACCAGAGCCGCATCAAAGACCTGCGCACCAACGTCGAAATCTCCAACACCCAGAAAGTCCTCGATGGCGACCTCGATGCCTTCATCCAGGCCAGCCTGAAGCAAGGCGTGTGATCCACGGCGGCGCGCTTGCGCGCCGCTTTCTATCGTGAACCCCTCAAGAGGCAAGCGCATGACCGATACGATCGCAATCCTGACCGGCGCCTCCCGCGGCATAGGCGCGGCGCTGGCCCGCGGCCTGGCCCGGCCCGGCACGCGCCTGATTACGCTGGCGCGCCGCGCCGATCCGGATCTGGCTGCCCACGCCCAGGCGCAGGGCGCCGAACTGGAGCAGATCCAGGTCGACCTGTCCGACCTGCAGGCAGCGGCCGCGGCCGCCACCCGCATCGCGTCGGCGCTGCCCCGCGACGCCAAGCGTTATCTGCTCATCAACAATGCCGGCACGGTGCAACCCGTGGCCAGCACTGCCTCGCTTACCGAAGGCGCCGCCATCGCCGGCGCCTTCAACTTGAATGTCACCGCCGTCATGCTGCTTTCAGCGCATTTCGTGTCGGCGGTGCAAGGCCTGCAGGCGCAGCGCCGCATTCTCAATATCTCTTCGGGCGCCGGCCGCAATCCCAATGCGGGCTGGGGCGTCTACTGCGCCACCAAGGCCGCGCTCGACATGTACACCCGTGTGCTGAACCAGGAACAAGGCGCCAGCGGCGTACGTGCCGTCGCCCTGGCCCCGGGCGTGGTCGACACCGACATGCAGCAGGCCATACGCGCCAGCGATCCCTCCAGCTTCCCGGCCCTGCCCCGTTTCCAGGAACTCCACGCCACCGGCCAGCTTGCATCGCCGTCGGCCGTGGCCGACCGCATCCTCGCCTACCTAGACCGCGATGATTTCGGTGCGACCGAAATCGACGACATCCGCAATTACAACTGATCCACCATGACCGACCACTCGCCCGCCCCGGCTGCCCAGGATGAAAACCGCTTGATCGCCGAGCGGCGCGCCAAGCTGGCCAAGCTGCGTGAAGCCGGCGTCGCGTACCCCAACGATTTCGTGCCCGACGCACATGCCGCCGACCTGCATCGCCAATATGGCGAGCAAGACCAGGAAGCCCTGGCCAGCGCCGACAAGCAGGTGAAGGTGGCCGGCCGCATGATGCTCAAGCGCGTCATGGGCAAGGCCAGTTTCGCCACCGTACAAGACGGCAGCGGCCGCATCCAGATCTACCTTGACCGCGGCACACTGGGCGAAGAGGCCTACGCGGCTTTCAAGCAATGGGACATCGGCGACATCATCGCGATCGAAGGGTCGGTTTTCAAGACGAACAAGGGTGAACTGTCCGTGCACGCCGCCACGGCCCGGCTGCTGGCGAAGTCGTTGCGGCCGCTGCCCGACAAGTTCCACGGCGTGGCCGACCAGGAACTGCGCTATCGCCAGCGGTACGTCGACCTCATCATGACCGAGGACACGCGCCGCACGTTCGAGATCCGCAGCAAGGCCGTGGGCGCCATCCGCCAGGTCATGCTCGACGCCGGCTTCCTCGAAGTCGAGACGCCCATGCTGCACCCCATTCCCGGCGGCGCGGCGGCCAAGCCGTTTGTCACGCACCATAATGCGCTCGACATGGAAATGTTCCTGCGCATTGCGCCCGAGCTCTACCTGAAGCGCCTGATCGTCGGCGGATTCGAGCGCGTGTTCGAGATCAACCGCAACTTCCGCAACGAAGGCGTCAGCCCCCGGCACAACCCCGAGTTCACCATGATGGAGTTCTACGCGGCCTATGCGGATTACCGCTGGCTGATGGACTTCACCGAGCAGATCTTGCGCCAGGCCGCCGTTGCGGCCACCGGCAGCGCAGTGCTGCGATACCAGGACCGCGAACTCGATCTTTCCCGGCCGTTCGATCGCCTTACGATCTGCGAAGCCATACTCAAGTATGCGCCGGGGTATACGCAGGCCCAGCTCGACGACGCCGCCTTCCTGCGCGCAGAGCTGAAGAAATTCGGCACCGACATCAATGGCCCGGTGCTGGCTCGCGCCGGCCTGGGGGCGCTGCAGCTCGCGCTGTTCGAAGAAACCGCCGAAGCGCAGCTGTGGAACCCCACCTACATCATCGACTATCCGGTCGAAGTCTCGCCGCTGGCCCGCGCTTCGGATACGCGGGCGGGCATTACCGAGCGCTTCGAGCTTTTCATGACGGGCCGTGAAATCGCCAACGGGTTTTCCGAACTCAACGACCCGGAAGACCAGGCCGCACGCTTTCATGCCCAGGTCGAGGCCAAGGACGCGGGCGACGAAGAAGCCATGTACTTCGACGCCGACTACATCCGTGCCCTTGAATACGGCATGCCGCCCACCGGCGGGTGCGGCATCGGCATCGACCGGCTGGTCATGCTGCTGACCAACAGCCCCAGCATCCGCGACGTCATCCTGTTCCCGCACCTGCGGCGCGAAGACTGACCCGGGAGGCCGCCTTGCTCATCAAGTTGCTGATCATCGCGGCCGTCATCCTGGGGGTGTTGTACCTGGTCCTGCCCAGGCGCCGCGCCACTGCCGCCCGTGCCCCCGCCAACCGGCTGGCGCTGACCTTGCTGGCCACCGCGGGCGTGGTGCTGTTCATATTGTCTTTGTTCTGCGCGCTGCTCTGGCTGGGCGGCATTTCCGACACCGTTACGGGGGCCGGCGACGTGCTGGGCGGCACCGGCCTGCTGCGTATCGCCGGCGTGCTGCTGGCGCTGTCGCTGGCGTGCGGCGTCATCGTGTTGTTCAAGCGCCGCTAGCGGGCGGCGCCATGCCGCCCTGGTGGCGCATGCGGGCCTGTGCCCTCAGCGTCGGGCTTTCTGCTGGCGTATGGTCACGGCCTGCGCCCAGCGCCTGGCCACGCTGGGCGAGGTCACGCAAGTGGCATGGCGGGTAGCCACGCGCACCGCGCGCTCGAGCAACTGGATGTCGGCCTCGTGTTGCCGTGCCACGTGCGGATCTTCAAAGAAAGCCACCCGTTGGCAGCGGTGCTCCAGCACCAGTTCGGCAATCTGGGCATCGCCGCCCAGCGGGCCGCTCAGGTAACGATGCACCCAGGGTTTGTCGGCGGGCCAGCCGCGCGACCATGCCAGTTCGTTCAGGCGGCCGCCGGTCGTGCCGGTGGCCACGCGTCCGGCAAACTGCGACAACAAGTCGAAGTGTTCGGCCGCGAAAGCCATCATTTCGTCCTTGAGCGCGTCGTGCGCAATCAGGGCGATGGTCTGCGACCCGAAATCGAAATAGCGCGACACGGCCGGGTCGGGCGGAAGCTGTGCCAGGACGGACTCCACTTCGATCCATTCGATAGCGCCCGCCAGCGTCGAGATGAACGGCCGGCCATGCGTGATGCACTGCCGCTTGAGCGCCAGGGCCTCCGGAAAAATGGACGAGGGGTCGACCGGATCGATCAGGTAGATCGCGCCGTCGAAAGGCGCGTCGCCATCGCGCCCTTCGGTCACCCGGGCCACCAGCTTCATCAGCCCGCCCTCGCGTCCATACGGATAGCGGATCAGGCCGCTATAACCCTGCAACATGCCTTCACGCAGAATGGCGTCGTGCGTGCGCCCCACCGTGTGCAGCTGCATCCCCAGATTGCGTATGCCCGCAGAACTGGCGCGCAGCCAGTCGAACAAGGCCGCATCGGGCGTTTCGTGATGCAGGCGGTTGGCAGCTAGGCCGAAACGCAAGGCAGTCATGGCACTCGGATCAATGAGGGATTACGAAAGACGCCGCAACGGTGTGGCCGGATCGACGCGCAGTCAGGCAGCTTCGTCGATCCAGGCCATCTGTATCGCTTCCAGGATTTTCTCGCCGCTGCGCGCCGCGTCGTCGTCGAACCCGGGCAGCGCAATTACCCACTCGCGCAGTTGCGTGAATCGTACCGTGGCAGGGTCCACGTCGGGGTGCGCATCCGCCAGCGCGGCGGCGATCTCGTAAGTATCAACCCACTTCATCAGTGTTCCTCTTTGGCGTGGTTGATGGTGTACTTGGGAATTTCGATCGTCAGGTCGGCCTGGGCAATCCGCGCCTGGCACGACAAGCGCGAAGTCGGGCTCAGTCCCCAGGCCTTGTCCAGCAAATCTTCTTCGTCGTCCGTGGCATCCTCGAGCGACCCGAAACCTTCGCGCACGATGACATGGCACGTCGTGCATGCGCACGACAGCTCACAGGCATGCTCGATTTCGATATGGTTATCGAGCAGCACGCGGCAAATGGACGTGCCCTGGGGGGCGTTTTCGATCACCGCCCCTTCTGGGCAGACGTCCGGGTGAGGCAGTACGGTAAGTTTGGGCATACGGTAGTTATATCAGGCGATTTCGTCCAGTTTACGGCCAGCCAGGGCGGCACGAATTCCGCGGTCCATGCGGCGCGCGGCGAAATCCTCGGTAGCGTCCGAAAGCGCCTGCACGGCGTTGCGCACCGTGTCGACATCCTCGGATTCCCGCGCGGCGATCGCCGCCTGCAGGCGGGCATCCACCAGGGCGCGTTCCTCGGCGTCCAGCAGGTCGGCGTCTGCGGCCAGCGCGGCCTGTACGGATTCGACCAGGCGCCGGGCCTCCACTTGCTGCTCGCGCAGCATGCGCGCCTGGGCGTCGCTGTCGGCCTGCGCCACGCTGTCGGCCAACATGCGCGTAATCTCGTCGTCCGACAAGCCATACGATGGCTTGACCGCCACGGCGGCTTCGACGCCGGTGCTCTGTTCACGGGCCGTCACACTCAGCAAACCGTCGGCATCGACCTGGAATGTGACCCGGATGCGGGCGGCGCCCGCCACCATGGGTGGAATACCGCGCAACTCGAATCGCGCCAGCGACCGGCAATCGGACACGAGCTCGCGCTCGCCCTGCACCACATGCACGCTCATGGCTCCCTGGCCGTCCTTGAACGTGGTGAATTCCTGCGCGCGCGCAACGGGGATGGTGCTGTTGCGCGGGATGATGCGCTCAACCAGGCCGCCCATGGTTTCCAGCCCCAGCGACAGCGGAATGACGTCGAGCAGCAGCCAATCTTCGCCCGGCATGCGATTGCCGGCCAGCAGGTTGGCCTGCAACGCCGCCCCCAGCGCCACCACTTGGTCCGGATCGAGGTCGACGAGCGGCTCGGTACCGAACAATTCGGCCACTGCCCGGCGCACCACCGGCATGCGGGTGGCTCCGCCCACCATCACCACACCCTTGACCTCCGACACAGACAGGCCGGCGTCGTGCAGGGCCGAGCGTGCGCGGTCCAGCGTCCGCTGCACCAGCGGCCGGGCCAGTTCCTCGAATTGCGCGCGCGTGAGCGTCAGGTCGACCTCGCGGCCATCCTGCAACGCAACGCGCAGCGGCGCCTGCTCGGCCTGCGAAAGCGCTTCGCGCGCCTGGCGTGCGGCAACCAGCACGTTGCGCCGGTCGGCTGGCGCAAATGGCGCTTCGCCCAGCGACTCGCGAGCAAACTCACTGATGGCCCAGTCGAAATCGTCGCCGCCCAGCGCGGTGTCGCCGCCCGTGGACACCACCTCGAATACACCCTTGGTCAGGCGCAGTATGGAAATATCGAAAGTGCCGCCGCCAAGGTCGTACACCGCGTAGGTGCCCTCGGCCGCCTGGTCGAGCCCGTACGCGATGGCTGCGGCGGTCGGCTCGTTGAGCAGGCGCAATACGTTCAGGCCCGCGAGACGGGCCGCGTCGCGGGTAGCCTGGCGCTGTGCATCGTCGAAATACGCTGGCACGGTAATAACTGCCCCGACCAGGTCATCGCCCAGCACGTCTTCGGCACGCTGGCGCAGCACGGCCAGGATCTGGGCAGAGATTTCCACGGGGCTGAGATCGCCCTGCACCGTATGCAGCCGTACCATTCCGGGGGCGTCCACGAATTCATAAGGTGCGCCGCTGGCCTGCGCTTCGTCGATCGAGCGCCCCATGAACCGCTTGACGGAAACCACCGTATTGAACGGGTCGGAGCTCTGGCCTGCCAGGGCCTCGCGGCCGATGGCCACCCTGCCATCCGGAAAATAGCGTACGGCCGACGGCAGCAAAGGCTGCCCGTCGGCATCGTTCAGGACTTCGGGCGTGCCGCTACGCACCGCGGCCACCAGGGAATGGGTCGTGCCCAGGTCGATACCCACCGCAAGCTTGCGCTGGTGCGGGGCGGGCGATTCGCCAGGCTCGGAAATCTGCAATAAGGCCATGATTAAGCTTCAGGTCGGTAAGCGGAATAGCGGCTTGGCGCGGGCCCTTGGGGGCCGCCGTCAGCCGGGCGGCCGGCTGGCCGCGAGTTCACGCGTCAGTTTGTCGACGAACATCCACTCGCGCACCTTCGTGCCGGCGGCGGCGTAGTCGCGGCGTTCGTCCAGCAGCATGGCGAGCGTGGCGTGCATCTGTTGGCGCGCGTCGTTCAATTCGGCTTGCAGCGCGGCGTGCACGGCCGCATCGGTACGCGCGTCGTCCAGCATCTCGCGCCACTGCAGCTGCTGCATCAGAAACGCGGGATCCATCGCGGTATTGCTTTCGGTCTGCAGGTCTATGCCCGCCTGCTCGCACAGATAGCGGGCTCGCAGCAACGGATCGCGCAACTGCCTGTAGGCTTCGTTGGCGCGAGCCGCCCATTGCATGGCCACCCGCCGCTCGGCTGGGCTGGCCGTTGCGTAGCGGTCGGGGTGCACTTGCGCCGCCACGCGTCGCCAGGCTTGCTCGAGCGCCTGCGTATCGATGTCGAACTGCGCGGGCAGGCCGAACAGGCTGAAGTGATCGTCTGCCGCCAAAGGCTACACCGTGAACGACTCGCCGCAGCCGCAGGTCGCCTTTTCGTTGGGGTTACGGAACTTGAACCCTTCGTTCAAGCCCTCGCGGGCGTAGTCGAGCTCGGTCCCGTCCAGGTAGGCGAAACTCTTGGGGTCGATGAACACCTTCACCCCGAAGTTCTCGAACACCAAGTCTTCGGGAGAGGGCTCATCCACGTACTCGAGCTTGTAGGCCATGCCCGAGCACCCCGTGGTACGCACGCCCAGCCGCAACCCTACGCCCTTGCCGCGCTTCTGCAAGTAGCGCCCGATATGCGAGGCCGCCTGTTGGGTCAGGGTAATGGGCATATCAGTTCGTCGTGGCAGCCGCTACCGAATCCACGGGGGCCTCGTGCTTGGCCTTGTAGTCGTGCACTGCAGCCTTGATGGCGTCTTCGGCAAGGATCGAACAGTGGATCTTCACGGGCGGCAACGCCAGCTCCTCGGCGATCTGGGTGTTGCGGATGGACAGGGCTTCGTCCAGGGTCTTGCCCTTGACCCATTCGGTAACCAGCGAGCTCGAGGCGATGGCAGACCCGCAGCCGTAGGTCTTGAAGCGCGCGTCTTCGATGACGCCCGACTCGCTGACCTTGATCTGCAGCTTCATGACGTCGCCACAGGCGGGCGCGCCGACCATGCCGGTGCCCACGGACTCGTCGCCCTTGTCGAACGAGCCCACGTTGCGGGGGTTTTCGTAGTGATCCAGTACTTTGGCGCTGTATGCCATGGTGATTCTCCTGTGTCGGTCGCGTGCAGGCTCAGTGAGCAGCCCACTGTACGGTGTTCAGGTCTATGCCGGCCTGGGCCATTTCCCAAAGCGGCGACATGTCGCGCAACTTGCCCACGCGGCTCTTGATCAGTTCAATCGTGAAGTCGATATCCTGCTCGGTCGTGAAGCGTCCCAGCGTGAAACGGATCGAACTGTGCGCCAGTTCATCGTTGCGCCCCAGCGCCCGCAGCACGTACGACGGCTCCAGACTCGCCGACGTGCACGCCGAGCCGCTGGACACCGCCAGTTCCTTGATGGCCATGATCAGCGATTCGCCCTCGACGTAGTTGAAGCTGACGTTCAGGTTGTGCGGAACACGCTGCTCGAAATCGCCGTTCAGGTAGGTTTCCTCGATCTGGGACAGACCCGACCACAGGCGGTCGCGCAGCATGCGGACACGCTCGTTCTCGGTGCCCATTTCTTCGCGGGCCAGCCGGAAAGCCTCGCCCATGCCGACAATCTGGTGCGTGGCCAGCGTGCCCGAACGGAAGCCGCGCTCATGCCCGCCCCCGTGCATCTGCGCTTCGATGCGCACCCGGGGCTTGCGGCGCACATACAGCGCCCCGATACCCTTGGGGCCGTACGTCTTGTGCGCCGAAAACGACATCAGGTCGACTTTCAGCTTTTGCAGATCGATGGCCACCTTGCCGGTAGCCTGGGCCGCGTCGACGTGAAACACGATGCCCTTTTCGCGGCAGATCTCGCCCAGGGTTTCAATGTCCTGGATCACGCCGATTTCGTTATTGACCATCATCACCGAAACCAGCACGGTGTCCGGCCGCAACGCCGACTTGAATACATCCAGGTCGATCAGGCCATCGTCGCGCACGTCGAGATACGTCACCTCGAAGCCCTGCCGCTCGAGCTCGCGACAGGTATCCAGCACTGCTTTGTGCTCGGTCTTGACGGTGACGATGTGCTTGCCGCGCTCGGAATAGAAGTTGGCGGCGCCCTTGATGGCCAGGTTGTCGGACTCGGTGGCGCCGGATGTCCAGATGATTTCGCGGGGGTCGGCGTTGACCAGCAATGCCACTTCACGGCGCGCATTTTCGACCGCTTCCTCGGCTTCCCAGCCAAACGCGTGGCTGCGCGAAGCCGGGTTGCCGAAATTGTCGTACAACCAGGGCACCATTTTTTCGACCACGCGCGGATCGACCGGCGTGGTGGCGGAATAATCAAGGTAAATCGGGCGGGTGGTCATGAGGGAAAGGCTCCTGCTTCTTATACGGTGGCACCGGCGGCAACTGAAGAGCTCGAGGCTGCGGGGGCGCCGGCACTGCCGCGCTCTACCCGTACAGCCGCACAGCTCTGCGCCGCCTGGGAGGCTTCCTGCAACTGGCGCAGCCGCTGCTGGTCCACCAGGTCTTGCAGGGAAACGGAATCAAGATAGTCGACCATCTTGCGGTTCAGCGTGGTCCAGAGCTCGTGGGTCATGCACTTGCCCGACTTGCCGTCCTTGCCGCTGGTGCAATCGTGCTTGCCGCCACAGTTGGTGGCATCCAGGGGTTCGTCGACTGCGAAAATGATGTCGGCCACAGTGACGTTGCGCGCCAAGCGGGCCAGCGAATAGCCGCCGCCCGGGCCCCGCACGCTGTCGACCAGTTCGTGGCGGCGCAACTTGCCGAAGAGTTGTTCCAAATAGGAAAGCGAAATATTCTGGCGCTGGCTGATCGCCGCGAGAGTCACCGGACCGCTGTGCTGCCGCATGGCCAGGTCGATCATCGCGGTGACCGCGAACCGCCCTTTCGTCGTAAGCCGCATGGTGGTTTCCTGTAAAACCGGCAGGCCACCCCGGATGGGCAACCAATACCTGAGTAATTACCTCAAGTATAGCAAATTCCCGACTAAACTGCTAAGTCATCGCAGTCGCAAAAAACCGCGCCTGGGCGCGGTTTTGCGGGAAAGCTGCGGTTCAGGCAGCCTGATATTGGGTTGCGCGCTTGCGGACGAGTTCGAGCACGCCCTGACAGGCGTCTTCAAGGTAATCGAGCACTTTGCCGAAACCTTCAGGCCCGCCGTAGTAGGGATCGGGCACCGTGGCTTCTTCGAATTCGTTGGCAAAGCGCATCAGCAGCATCAGCTTGTGCTGATATTGCTTGGGACACTGTTGCTGCAACGCAGACAGATTGTCCCAGTCCATAGCCAGAATGAGGTCGAATTCGCGGAAGTCGTCGGCCGTGACCTGACGAGCCAGGCAATGGCCGATCTCGTAGCCGCGCTTACGGGCCGCCGCCTGCGCGCGCGCGTCCGGCGCCTCGCCAATGTGATAGGCGTGCGTACCTGCGGAATCCACATGTACGACATCGCCCAAGCCGGCATCGTTCACCAAATGGCGAAAAACGCCCTCTGCGCTCGGCGAGCGACAGATATTACCCATGCAAACGAAAAGTACCTTGGTCATCATGGGTGCAAGTCTGAGGGAAAACCCGGAATATAGCAAGTTTTTTTTGCATTTGCGCAGTCATGCAGCGCGCAATCACAGCCATTGTTTATCTATATCAAATCAATAGCTTATAGCGATCACTGAAAGCTTATTCTCGGTTTTTGTTGCGCCGCATTTGTAACAGCCGCGGAGCGCTGGCTGCGATGCAACACAAGGCTGTTATCAGCCCATTTTTAATGCCGATCCGGGGCCGCGCCATGCTAGGCGCCGCCGCCCAGCAAGACCTTCTGCTTGAGCGCATTGAGGGCGTCGCGCGCGGCGGCCGCCTGCTCGAATTCCAGGTTGCGCGCGTGATCGGTCATCAACTTTTCCAGGCGCCGGATTTCGCGCGCCATTGCCTTTTCGTCGGCCAGCAGTTCCGGCGCCACCGCGGCTTCGAGCGTATCGTGGCGCGCCGGGGCGACAATCCCGTCGATCAGCTCGCGCACGGCTTTGTTGACGCCGCGTGCGGTAATGCCGTGGTCGGCGTTGAACTTCAGTTGCTTGGCGCGGCGGCGCCCGGTTTCGTCGATGGCGCGCCGCATGGACGCCGTAATGTTGTCGGCATAAAGAATGGCGTGCCCGTTGAGGTTGCGCGCCGCGCGCCCGATGGTCTGGATCAGGCTGCGCTCGGATCGCAGGAAGCCTTCTTTGTCGGCGTCCAGGATGGCCACCAGCGAAACTTCGGGGATATCCAACCCTTCGCGCAGCAAGTTGATGCCCACCAGCACGTCAAAGGTGCCCAGCCGCAGGTCGCGGATGATCTCGACGCGCTCGACGGTGTCGATGTCGGAATGCAGGTACCGCACGCGCACCCCGTGCTCGGCCAGGAAATCGGTAAGGTCTTCGGCCATGCGCTTGGTCAGCGTGGTGACCAGCACGCGTTCCTGGACCGCCACCCGCCGCTTGATCTCACCAAGCAGGTCGTCGACCTGCGTGCGCGCGGGGCGCACTTCGACCTGGGGATCGACGAGCCCGGTGGGGCGCACCACCTGTTCGACGACGTTGTCAGTGTGCTCCTGCTCGTAGGCGGCCGGCGTCGCGGACACGAACACGCATTGCCGCATGCGCGCCTCGAATTCTTCGAGGCGCAGCGGCCGGTTGTCGAGCGCCGACGGCAGCCGGAAGCCATACTGCACCAGCGTTTCTTTGCGTGCCCGGTCGCCACGGTACATCCCGCCCAGCTGCCCGATGGTGACATGGCTTTCGTCGATGAACATCAGGGCGTCGGCGGGAAGGTAATCGATGAGCGTCGGCGGCGGCTCGCCGGGCGCCGCGCCCGACAAGTGCCGGGAGTAGTTTTCGATGCCCTTGCAGAAACCGAGTTCCTGCAGCATTTCGAGGTCGAAGCGGGTGCGCTGCTCCAGACGCTGGGCCTCGACCAGCTTGCCTTCGGCGGTAAGCAGCTTCAGCCGTTCGCGCAGTTCTTCCTTGATCGTTTCGATGGCGCGCAACACGGTATCGCGCGGGGTGACATAGTGCGAACCCGGGTACACGGTGAACCGGGGCACCTTCTGGCGCACGCGGCCGGTAAGCGGGTCGAACAGTTCGAGCGACTCGATTTCGTCGTCGAAAAGGGTGACGCGCACGGCGAGTTCCGGGCTTTCGGCCGGAAAGATGTCGAGCGTTTCGCCGCGGGCGCGGAAAGTCCCGCGGGTGAAATCGGCGTCATTGCGGGTGTACTGCATGGCCACCAGGCGCGCCAGCACTTCGCGGCGCGAAATGCGATCGCCGGCGCGCAGGATCAGCACCATGGCATGGTAGTCGCCGGGGTTGCCGATACCGTATATGCACGATACGGTGCCCACAATGACTGTGTCGCGCCGCTCCAGCAGGCTTTTGGTGGCCGACAGCCGCATCTGTTCGATGTGCTCGTTGATGGACGAGTCTTTTTCAATGAACAGGTCGCGTGTCGGCACGTAGGCCTCAGGCTGGTAGTAGTCGTAATACGAAACGAAATACTCCACCGCATTCTTGGGAAAGAACTCGCGCATTTCGGCGTACAGCTGGGCGGCCAAGGTCTTGTTGGGCGCCAGCACCAGCGCGGGCCGCCCCAGCCTGGCGATGATGTTCGCCATGGTGTACGTCTTGCCCGAGCCGGTTACCCCGAGCAGCGTCTGGTACATGAGCCCGTCCTGTATGCCCTGCACCAGGCTGTCGATGGCCGTGGGCTGGTCGCCAGCCGGCGGATAGGGCTGGTACAAATGGAAGGGGCTGTCGGGAAAATCGACGAATCCGGGGGCGGTCATGCTAGACTGTTTCAGGGTAAACCCCCCATTATCCACAGCGGGCCTTCTCGCGTCCACACACCTTACTGAACTCCCATGAGCTCCCTTTTCGATTCCGTCGAACTTGCGCCGCGCGACCCCATCCTGGGTCTGAACGAACAGTACAACGCCGATACCCGCCCCGGTAAAGTCAACCTGGGCGTGGGTGTGTACTACGACGACGATGGCCGTATTCCGCTGCTGTCGGCGGTGCGCAAGGCGGAAATCGCGCGCATCGAGGCCGCGTCGGCGCGGGGTTACCTGCCGATCGAAGGCATCGCCGGCTACAACAAAGGCGCGCAAACGCTGCTGCTGGGCGCGGACTCCTCGCTGGCCGCAGAAGGCCGCGTCCTGACCGCCCAGGCGCTGGGCGGCACCGGCGCCCTGAAGATCGGCGCCGACTTCCTGCGCCAGTTGCTGCCGCAATCCAGAGTGCTGATCAGCAACCCCAGCTGGGAGAACCACCGGGCGCTGTTCGAACGCGCGGGCTTCACGGTCGATACGTATGCCTACTACGACCCGGCCACTCATGGCCTGGACTTCCCGGGCATGCTGGCCTCGCTGCAGGCCGCGCCGGAACAGACCATCGTGGTGCTGCACGCGTGCTGCCACAACCCCACCGGCGTCGACCCGACGCCCGAGCAATGGCAGCAGATCGCACAGGTCGTCAAGGCGCGCAACCTGGTGCCCTTCCTCGACATCGCCTACCAGGGCTTTGGCGCAGGCCTGCAGGAAGACGCCGCGGTAGTGCGCCTGTTTGCAAGCCTGGGGCTGACCATGCTGATCAGCTCGTCGTTCTCCAAATCGTTCTCGTTGTACGGCGAGCGGGTGGGCGCGCTGACTGTAGTGGCCGGCAACAAGGACGAAGCCACGCGCGTGCTCAGCCAGCTCAAGCGCGTCATCCGCACCAACTATTCGAACCCGCCCACGCACGGCGGCACGGTGGTCTCCACCGTGCTGAATACGCCGGAGCTCTATGCGCTGTGGGAAGAAGAACTGGCTGGCATGCGCGACCGCATCCGCCTGATGCGCAAGGAACTGGTCGAGAAAATCGCCGCCGCAGGCGCCACGCAGGACTTCAGCTTCGTGCTGCAGCAACGCGGAATGTTCTCGTATTCCGGCCTGACCTCCGCTCAGGTGGACGTCCTGCGCGAGCAACATGGCATTTACGCTGTGTCCAGCGGCCGCATCTGCGTGGCGGCCTTGAACAGCCGCAATATCGACACCGTCGCCAACGCGATCGCCGCAGTCATCAAGCAGTAAGCCCGGCCACTGCGCAGCAAGGCCCGTCCGGCAAAGGACGGGCCTTTTTTGTTGCGAGTCGGCTTTCCCCGCGGCCGGATCCGCGGCGACGCTCGTCCATGCCACACCCGTGCAACAAACCGCGCAGCCGCTCCCGCTGCACGGCGCTTGCATTTTCGCCCGCGCTCGTCCAGAATCCACGCTGTATATCCATACAGTCCGCCTTTCGGATCATCGCCATGGCCACTAAACTCACCGACCGCCAGCAGGAAATCCTGGATCTCATCCGGGTTACGGTCGAGCGCACCGGTTTTCCTCCCACGCGGGCAGAAATCGCCCGCGCGCTGGGGTTCCGCTCGCCCAACGCCGCCGAAGACCATCTCAAGGCGCTGGCGCGCAAAGGGGCCATTGAACTCACAGCCGGCGCGTCGCGCGGCATACGCCTGAAAGACGCCGGCCACTCCTCCGCATCCGCTGCCGCCGCATCCGCTGCTGCATCGTCCGCGCTGGCCGGCATGGCCGACACCGTCGGGCGGCTGCTGCTGCCGCTGGTGGGCAGGGTGGCGGCCGGCAGCCCCATCCTGGCTGCCGAACACGTCGAGCGCGAAATCGGCGTCGACCCAGCCTTGTTCGCGCAGGCTCCCGACTACCTGTTGAAGGTACGCGGCATGAGCATGCGCGACGCAGGCATTCTGGAAGGCGACCTGCTCGCGGTAAAACGCGCCGCCGACGCTCGCAACGGGCAGATCATCGTCGCCCGCCTGGGTGACGACGTCACCGTCAAGCGCTTGCAGCGCCGCCAGGGTCGCATCGAGCTGCTGCCCGAAAACCCCGACTTCTCTCCCATCCTCGTCGACAACACTCAGGAATTCGCGCTTGAAGGTATTGCGGTAGGGCTGATTCGCACCCAACCGTTGCACTAAGGCGCCGCCGGCCTGGCCAAGGCGGCATCCCGCCGGCCCACAACGAGAGTCTCCGCGCCGGCAACGGTGTGCAAAAAAAATCGAACCGGCGCGGCGAGCACGCAAAAAAAAACAGGGCGCCATGTAGCGCCCTGTTTTTTTGCCCGGGCGGATAACCGCCCCTACAACCCTTAATGCTTGAAGACAGGGTCTGTCGGCGCGGGGTCGGCCGGCTTGCTGACCAGCGGCTCTTTCACGGCATCATCGTCGGCCAGGGGTTCGGGCTGGCGCTCAAGCGCCAGTTCCAGCACCTTGTCGATCCAGCGCACCGGCACGATCTCGAGCTGGTTCTTGACGTTGTCCGGAATCTCGGCCAAGTCTTTGACGTTTTCCTCGGGGATCAACACCGTCTTGATACCGCCACGATGCGCGGCCAACAGCTTTTCTTTCAAGCCACCGATGGGCAGCACCTCGCCGCGCAGGGTGATTTCGCCGGTCATGGCAACGTCGGCGCGCACGGGAATACCCGAAAGCGCCGAAACCATGGCCGTCGTGATGGCGATACCAGCCGAAGGGCCGTCCTTGGGGGTTGCGCCTTCAGGCACGTGTACGTGCATGTCGCGCTTTTCGAAAACACCGTCGGCAAAGCCCAGACGACGCGCCCGCGAGCGCACTACGGTGCGCGCGGCTTCTACCGATTCCTTCATGACGTCGCCCAGCGAACCCGTGCGCTGAATCGCGCCCTTGCCCGGCATGTCGGCGACTTCGATGGTCAGCAGGTCGCCGCCCACTTCGGTCCAGGCAAGCCCCGTGACCTGTCCGATCTGGTTCTCTTTCTCGGCCATGCCGAAGGTGTAACGCCGCACGCCCAGGTAATCGTTGAGGTTGTCGGCATTGACATGCACCGGCGCCGGCTGCGCGGGCTTGCCATCGGCCTTGGCTTTGTCGGCTTCGGACAGCAGTTCCTTGACCACCTTGCGGCAGATCTTGCCGACTTCGCGCTCGAGCGCACGCACGCCGGCTTCGCGGGTGTAATACCGCACGATATCGCGCAGGGCCGAATCATCGACCGTAAGCTCGGACTCTTTCAGCCCATTGTTCTTCATCAGCTTGGGCAGCAGGTGGTCACGAGCGATGTGAACCTTTTCGTCTTCGGTGTAACCCGACAGGCGAATGACTTCCATACGGTCGAGCAGGGCCGGCGGAATGTTCAGCGTATTGCTGGTTGCCACGAACATGACATCAGACAGGTCGAAGTCGACCTCGACGTAATGGTCCTGGAACGTGTGGTTCTGTTCGGGGTCGAGCACTTCAAGCAGGGCCGACGACGGGTCGCCGCGGAAATCCATGCCCAGCTTGTCGATTTCGTCGAGCAGGAACAGCGGGTTGCGCACCGCCACCTTGCTCATGTTCTGCAGAATCTTGCCAGGCATCGAACCAATGTAGGTGCGGCGATGACCGCGGATCTCGGCTTCATCGCGCACGCCGCCCAGCGCCATGCGCACGAACTTGCGATTGGTGGCGCGGGCGATCGACTGGCCCAGCGAGGTCTTGCCTACCCCCGGGGGGCCGACCAGACACAGAATGGGCGCCTTGACCTTGTCCACCCGTTGCTGCACGGCGAGATATTCAAGGATGCGTTCCTTGACCTTTTCCAGGCCGTAGTGGTCGTCGTCAAGTACCTTCTCGGCATTGCCGATAGAGTTGTTGATCTTGCTCTTGCGCTTCCAGGGAAGGTTGATCAGCGTGTCGATATAGTTGCGCACCACCGTGGCTTCGGCGGACATCGGCGACATCAGCTTGAGCTTCTTCAGTTCAGCGTCGGCCTTTTTGCGCGCCTCTTTGGGCATGTGCGCGGCGATGATCTTCTTCTCGAGTTCCTCGATGTCAGCGCCCTCTTCGCCTTCGCCGAGTTCCTTCTGGATGGCCTTGACCTGCTCGTTCAGGTAGTAGTCGCGCTGGCTTTTCTCCATTTGCTTCTTGACGCGGCCACGAATGCGCTTTTCGACCTGGAGGATATCGATCTCGGTTTCGAGTTGCGTCAGCAGCCCTTCAAGGCGCTCGGAGGTGCCCAGGATTTCGAGCATCTTCTGCTTTTGCTCAAGCTTGAGCGGCAGATGCGCGGCAATGGTGTCGGCCAGGCGGCCGGCGTCATCGATGCCTGCAAGCGAAGTCAGGATCTCGGGCGGGATCTTTTTATTGAGTTTGACGTACTGCTCGAACTGGGCCACGATGGCGCGGCGCAGCGCCTCGGTTTCGGCCCCCTGCACGACGTCATGCGCCACGGGGGTCACCTGGCACACGAAGTGCGATTCGGCGTCTTCGATGCTGTCGATGCGGGCGCGCTGGGTGCCTTCGACCAATACCTTTACGGTGCCGTCGGGCAGCTTGAGCATTTGCAGGATGCCCGCCACGCAGCCGATTTCATAGACGTCTTCGGGCGTGGGGTCGTCCTTGCCGGCGGACTTCTGCGCCACCAACATGATGCTCTTGCCGGCTTCCATTGCCACCTCGAGCGCCTTGATCGAACGCGGGCGCCCGACGAACAGCGGGATGACCATGTGCGGGAACACCACGACGTCGCGCAGCGGAAGCAGCGGCAGATCGATGGGTTCTGAAGGCAGGGTCTGGCTGGCAGACATAAAAAATTCCTTGTGAGACTCGGCGTATCGGTACGGACGTCCGGTCGGACGTTTTTATCCGTATGGGTTACGTCTGATATGGGAACGATAGCCGAAAAATCAAGCGGCCGGCATCCGGGCGGGCGCTATAGGCAAAAAACCCGTTACGTAACGGGTTTTTTTGCTTCATTCATTTTCAGGCTGCCGCACCTCGAACCTGGTTGCGCGCCGGCTTGTCGGGCGCGGTGGTTTCGTCGGCGTAGATCAACAGCGGCTTGCCGTCGCCGTCGATGACGTTCTCGTCGAGCACCACCCTGCCGACATTGCCCTGGGAAGGCAGATCGTACATGGTGTCGAGCAATGCCGCCTCGATAATGGAGCGCAGCCCGCGCGCGCCAGTCTTGCGCTTGAGCGCCTTGCGGGCGATGGCCTTCAGGGCCCCCGGACGCACGTCGAGTTCCGCGCCTTCCATGGCGAACAGCTTCTGGAACTGCTTGATGAGCGAGTTCTTGGGTTCGGTAAGAATTTGTACCAGCGCGGCCTCGTCAAGCTCGTCGAGCGTGGCGACCACCGGCAGTCGACCCACCAGTTCGGGAATGAGCCCGAACTTGATCAGATCTTCCGGTTCGACTTCGCTGAACAGTTCCCCTACCCCGCGCTCGGACTTGGCGCGTACCGAAGCCGAAAAGCCGATGCCGGACTTCTCGGTGCGGTCGCGGATGACCTTTTCGAGCCCGTCGAAGGCGCCGCCCACAATAAACAGAATGTTGGTCGTGTCGACTTGGACGAAGTCCTGGTTGGGGTGCTTGCGGCCGCCCTGCGGCGGCACCGAGGCCACCGTGCCTTCGATGAGCTTGAGCAAAGCCTGCTGCACGCCTTCGCCGGACACGTCGCGCGTGATCGACGGGTTGTCGGATTTGCGCGAGATTTTGTCGATTTCGTCGATGTAGATGATGGCGCGCTGCGCCTTCTCGACCTCGTAGTTGCAGTTCTGCAGCAGCTTCTGGATGATGTTTTCGACGTCTTCGCCTACGTAGCCGGCCTCGGTCAGTGTCGTGGCGTCGGCCATGACGAAGGGCACATTCAGCATGCGCGCCAGGGTCTGTGCGAGCAACGTCTTGCCCGAACCGGTAGGTCCGATGAGCATGATGTTGCTCTTGGACAGTTCGACGTCGTCGCCCTTGATCTCGCCGTGACGGATGCGCTTGTAGTGGTTGTATACGGCCACCGCCAACATGCGCTTGGGCAGGCTCTGGCCAATGACGTACTGGTCGAGGAACGTCTTGATTTCGGACGGCGTGGGCAACTCGGACCGTATGGCCGCACGCGCACTGGCCTGCGCTTCTTCGCGGATGATGTCATTGCAGAGGTCGATGCACTCGTCGCAAATGAACACCGATGGCCCCGCGATCAGCTTGCGGACTTCGTGCTGGCTTTTATTGCAGAACGAGCAATGCAGCACCTTTGCGTCGGCCGATCCCTTCTTGTCAGGCATATGTGTTTCGTATCTCTGGTGAGAATATGGCGGCCCGGGCCGGGCCGGCACATTCAGCGCTTACTCGGACGTGACGGTACCGCACTGCCCGCGGGATTACCGCGGCCTAGCTCTCGGAGCGGGATGCGAGAACCTTGTCCACCAGACCATACGATACCGCATCTTCGGCGGACATGAAGTTGTCACGCTCGGTGTCTATGGCGATGCGGTCGACGGGCTGGCCGGTATTCTCTGCCAGGATGCGGTTCAGGCGTTCGCGCAGGTCCAGGATCTCGCGAGCCTGGATCTGGATGTCGGAAGCCTGCCCCTGCGCCCCGCCCGAGGGTTGGTGGATCATGATGCGCGAGTTGGGCAGCGTGAACCGCTTGCCCTTCTTGCCCGCGGCAAGCAGGAACGCGCCCATGCTGGCTGCCAGGCCCGTGCACAACGTGGACACATCGGGCTTGACGAACTGCATGGTGTCGTAGATTGCCATGCCGGCATAGACCGACCCACCGGGCGAGTTGATGTACAGCGAGATGTCTTTGTCAGGGTTTTCCGATTCCAGAAACAGCAGCTGCGCCACGATGAGGTTGGCCGTGTTGTCGTTGACGGGGCCCACCAGGAACACGAGGCGCTCGCGCAGCAGGCGCGAGTAGATGTCGTAGGCGCGCTCGCCGCGCCCCGACTGCTCGATGACCATCGGGATGTATCCCAACCCGGTGGGCGTGACCGACGCCCCACCGTACATTGACGCGTAGAAATCGGTAAAACGCTGCATATGTTTATGCCATCCCCATCAACTGATCGAAGGCCACCTGTTCTTCAGTGACCTTGGCTTGGCTGAGCACGTGCTCAACGACGTTGTCTTCGAGCACGATAGCCTCGATTTCGGCACGACGCTGGCGATCAGCAAGGTAGTAGCTGACCACCTGAGCCGGCTGCTCGTAGTTTTGCGCGAACTCTTCGATGCGCGCGCGCACCTGCTCCGGCTTGGCCTGCAACTGGGCCTGCTTGACCAGTTCGGACACCAGCAGGCCCAGACGCACGCGGCGCTCGGACTCGGTGGTGAACATTTCGGCCGGGATCGGCACGGATTCGGCATTGGGCACACCGCGCTGCTTGAGCTCTTCGCGGGCGGCCTGCACGCGGCTCTGCACGTCGCTGTCGACCAGCGCCTTGGGCACATCGAATTTGCCGGCTTCGACCAGGGCGTCCATGACGCTGGCCTTGGTGCGGCCCTGGGTGCGAGCCTTGACCTCGCGCTCGATGTTGGTGCGGACGTCGGCCTTGAGCTTCTCGACATCGCCTTCGGCCTGGCCGAGCGCCCGGGCGAACTCGGCGTCGACCTCGGGCAGGATGGCTTCGGCCACTTCCTTGACGGTGATGGTGAATTCGGCGGTTTTGCCCGCCACTTCCTTGCCCTGGTAGTCGTCGGGGAACTTGAGCGGGAACACTTTGCTTTCACCGGCCTTCAAGCCCGTGGCCGCCGCTTCGAACTCCGGCAGCATGCGACCCTGACCCAGCACGAACGGGAAGTCCTCGGCCTTGCCGCCTTCGAACGGCACGCCGTCGATGGTGCCCGCAAAGTCGAGCGTGACGCGATCGCCATCCTGGGCGGCGCGGTCGGTGCGGGCTTCGTAGGTAGCGCGCTGCTTGCGCAGCACATCGAGCGTCTGTTGCACTTCGGCGTCGGTCACAGGCGTGGCGTAACGCGTAACGGACAAGGCCGAAAGGTCGGGCAAGGTTACTTCGGGATAGACCTCGAACGTGGCGCTGAAGGCCAGGGTGTCGTCGGCAACACCTTCAGTCTTGGGCTCGAGCGTGGGCGCGCCCGCGACGCGCAACTTGGCGCCCTCGACGGCTTGTTCAAAGGCGCGGCCGACTTGGCCGTTGATGACGTCGTAGCGGATGCCGGGGCCATGGCTGCGTTCGAGCATGGCCAGCGGAGCCTTGCCAGGACGGAATCCGGGCACCTTGGCGGTACGGGCAACGCGCTTGAGTTGCGCCTGGACTTCCTTTTCGACGTCGGCCACGGAAACCGTCAGATCGACACGGCGTTCCAGACCAGATAGGGTTTCAACCTCAGGCTGCATCAAATTTTCCGAAAGTAAGTGAACGAACAGGTAAACGGCGCATTTTACCGTAAAGCTCCAGGCCCCTGCTTGAACGGGTAGCCAGACCTGGGGAACTCCCCACCCTGTGCCGCCTGAACGGCCGGCCAATACCGGCCGGCAGGCGCAGCAACTGCCATATTTGTTTACATCTTTGTCGGCTCGCGCCGATAGCGGTCAGACAAAAACGCCCCGCCCGGCCCAGGGCCGGCGAGGCGCACGATACCCCTGCGGACAGCGCCGCAGCGGTCAGCTGGTGACTTTGATGTTCTTGGCGCTAGGGCCCTTCGGCCCTTGCCCGACTTCGAACGTCACTCGCTGGTTTTCCTGCAGCGACTTGTAGCCTTCGCTGCTGATTTCCGAGTAATGCGCGAAAAGGTCTTTACTGCCGTCGTCGGGAGTAATGAACCCGTAACCCTTTTCAGCGTTGAACCACTTGACGATGCCTGTTGCCATGGATGTGCCCTTCACCTTCGGAATAGCGATTGCTCGCGGGACGCCAGATCTTCAAGGATGGGATGGGCAACTGGCTACCGTGTACGGCGACTGGAGCGGCGACCACGTCGCTTGAGAATCTCGCTCAGCCAGTGTATGGGGGAACCCGGAAACGCGTCAACGCCCGTACACGAGCGCGCCCGGGATGAACGCGCGCGTCTGCCCCGGCGCCGGACAGACCGACTGGATGGCGCACCAATAAAAAAGCCCCCGAAGGGGCTTTTTTAGTGCCAGGAGCTTAGATCACCTGGATTTTCGTGGCTTGCGGACCCTTGGGGCCGTTAGCGGTCACGAAGCTGACGCGTTGGTTTTCTTCCAGGGACTTGAAGCCGTTGGCCTGGATTTCCGAGAAGTGCGCGAACAAATCCTTGCCGCCCGCTTCCGGGGTAATGAAGCCGTAGCCCTTTTCCGAGTTGAACCACTTAACAACGCCGGTTTCCATACTGTATTTCCTAGAGATAATGGGCAAATGCCCGGGGGTCACGAATCAACAAGGAGGGGACAGTAGAACAATAACGCTGGCCGGAAAAGGCACTGCACTGAACGAAAATCGCAACGCTTGAGATCGTGTCCCGACACTATCGTTAGGTTCCCCTCACAAGTCAACATAATCCTCAAAAATACGTGCCAATAATGCAACAAAGCGAAACGGCACACGGGTGATATTGGAACCAATCCGCGTCCGAGCGGTCCGCGCGCGTCGCGCGAAGGCCGGGCAAGCCTGTGGCGCCGGGCCGCAATCGCGCGCCAGCGCGCGCTAGTCGAGGGGAACGCCCAGGAGATCCAGCGCCGCGTTGTATGCGTCTTCATCCGCGCACAGGAACACAACCACATCTGCCGGATTGACGTTTTCGAGCACCTGGTCCACCTGCTCTTGCGCGGTATCTACCGCATCGACCGCAGCCACATGGATATCGGCACCGGCCTCGGCTTTGTCGCGCGGCACGATATCGGCCACCATTTCGAGGTCGGGCGCGCCAATGACGACGTAAGCGTCGATACGCTCGCCGTCGAGCGTGGTCTCGAGGTGCACGCCGTGCGCGATTGTTGCAACTTGACGACTGGTTATATCCATGGCTTATGCATCCGTAGGTGTGCGCCGGGCCGCGACTATACCAGCCGCATCGGAAACTGTCGCACGCACCACACAAGTGCTGGTATGGTGTGATCTGGTCTTGTCCGGGAGCGGCCCATGCAGCGTGATTTTGATCTGGTGGTAACGATTTTGAGTGAACTGCGCAATGCCGATGCGGCGTCGCTGTCGCAGCAGGATATCGAGGCGGCCGTGGCGGCCAGCATGCCGGACGCGCCGGCCACTGCCGTGATGGTGCACCATCTGGACATCCTTGCGGACGCGGGGCTCATCTCCATGGTCGCGCAAAACGGCCAGGCAAGCCAACCGCATTGGCGCTTGACGTGGAAAGGACACGATGCGCTGGACCAGCAGGATGAAGACGACGAGGAGCCGGAAGACGACGACTGAGCGCGCCGCGGTGTCAGGCGCTGCCGGGCGGCAGGCGCCTGACCCTGCGCAGGCGCCACACCTTGCGCGACACCAGTGTGGCGGCCGTGCCGATGACCAGTGAAAACATGAAGGCTGCAACGGCCAGCAAGGTGACGATATCGCCGAGCCCGGCGCGGCCGGCAAGCACAACCACCAGCACCACCACCAGGGCCGATATCGCCGCGACGCCCGCCAGGCTGCGCGCCACGGTCGCGCAACGGCCCAGCAGCGCGCCGCCGGCCAATGACGCGGCCACGATGGCCGCCATGGCCCAGAAAAGGTCTTCGTAGTGTTGCACGGTGACTCTTGCTGATGGGGCCGACCCGGCCCCAGCCGCCGCCCGTTCAGGCTGCGGCGAAATGAGTTGGTGCGAAGGGCGGGACTCGAACCCGCACACCTGTTACGGCGTCAGGACCTAAACCTGGTGCGTCTACCAATTTCGCCACCTTCGCAAAGCCAAGCCCGGTATTGTAGCTTGCTTGCTAAAATCTTGCGTCATGAACTCGCGCCTTGATGCCCTGCACTCTTATCCCTTCACGAAATTGCGGGCGCTGCTTGAATCGGCCGGCCCCCCGCCGGCCGATATTGCTCCCATCGACCTGTCGATAGGCGAGCCCAAGCACGCCGCCCCTGCCTGCGTAGGGCAGGCGCTTTGCAACAATCTCGGGGGCTTGTCGGTGTACCCGGCCACCAAGGGCGACCCCGCGCTGCGCGCGGCCATTTCCCAGTGGCTGGCGCGCCGCTACAGCATTCCTGCTCCCAACCCTGACACCCAGGTGCTGCCGGTGCTCGGTTCGCGCGAAGCCTTGTTTTCGTTCGCACAGACGGTGCTGGACGCAGCACAACAGCCGCTGGTGGTGTGCCCCAACCCCTTCTACCAGATCTACGAAGGCGCGGCCTTGCTGGCTGGCGCACAGCCCTACTACGTCAATGCCGACCCGTCGCGCAACTTTGGCTGCGACTGGCTGGGCGTGCGCGAGGCGACATGGCGGCGCACGCAGCTGGTGTTCGTCTGCACGCCGGGCAACCCCGCAGGCAACGTCATGCCGCTGGAAGACTGGCGCATCCTGTTCGACTTGTCGGACCGCTATGGTTTCGCCATTGCGTCAGACGAGTGCTATTCGGAGATCTACTTCGAGGAGGGCGACGCGCCGCTGGGCGCCTTGCAGGCGGCTCGCAGGCTCGGGCGCGACGACTACAAGAATCTGGTGGTGTTCTCGAGCCTGTCCAAGCGTTCGAACGTGCCGGGACTGCGCTCGGGCTTTGTTGCAGGCGATGCGCGCCTGCTGGACCGCTTCCTGCTGTACCGGACCTATCATGGCAGCGCCATGAGCCCGGTTGTCTCGGCCGCCAGCGTCGCGGCCTGGAACGATGAAACCCATGTGCGCGACAATCGCGCCCAATATCGCGAAAAATTTGCCGCCGTCGTGCCGCTGCTGCAGCCCGCGCTCGATGCCCGGCATCCGCAGGCATCTTTCTACCTGTGGCTGCCGGTGGCCGGGTCGGACACGGCATTCGCACGCGATCTTTACGCACGCACCGGCGTTACCGTGCTGCCGGGCAGCTACCTGGCCCGCGAAGCGCACGGGGTCAACCCCGGCCATGGCCGCATCCGCATCGCCCTGGTAGCGCCCCTGGCACAATGCGTCGAGGCCGCGGGCCGCATTGCCCAGTTTGTTCGCACCACGCTTTGATCAACCCTTTTTACGTAGCTGAGCCGTTATGACTCTCGATCTTCAGACCACCATCGAAAACGCCTGGGAAAACCGTACCAGCCTGTCGCCCGTCGACGCCACCGCCGAAGTGCGCGAAGCCGTCGACCAGACCATCGCCGCGCTGGATCTGGGCCGCCTGCGCGTGGCCGAGAAAACCGAGGCGGGCTGGATCGTGCACCAATGGATCAAGAAAGCCGTGCTGCTGTCGTTCCGCCTGTACGACAATGCCATCATGGGCCAGTCGCCCATGCAGTTCTACGACAAAGTGCCGCTGAAGTTCGCTGAATTCGGCGACACCGCATTCCAGCATGGCGGCTACCGCGTTGTACCACCCGCCGTAGCGCGCCGGGGCGCCTTCATTGGCCGCAACGTCGTGCTGATGCCGTCGTATGTGAACATCGGCGCCTATGTCGATGAAGGCACCATGGTCGACACCTGGGCCACGGTGGGCTCGTGCGCGCAGATTGGCAAGAACGTGCACTTGTCCGGCGGCGTGGGCATCGGCGGCGTACTCGAGCCCCTGCAAGCCAACCCCACCATCATCGAAGACAACTGCTTCATCGGCGCGCGCTCGGAAGTCGTGGAAGGCGTCGTCGTTGAAGAAAACTCGGTGCTGGCCATGGGCGTGTACCTGTCGCAAAGCACCAAGATCTACGACCGCGCCACGGGCAAGGTCACGTACGGCCGCATACCGTCCGGCTCGGTCGTGGTGCCCGGTTCGCTGCCGGCCGAAGACGGCTCGCACAGCCTGGCTTGCGCGGTGATCGTCAAGCGCGTCGATGCGCAGACCCGCGCCAAGACCAGCATCAACGACCTGCTGAGGGCCTGATGACCGCCAACAGCGCCGTACTCGCGCTGGTGCGCGAGCTGATCGCCCGCCCTTCGGTCACGCCGGATGACGTCGACTGCCAGGTGCTGCTCGCGCAGCGCCTGGAGCAGGCAGGCTTTCGCTGCGAGACCATCGCCCGCGGCGGGGTCACCAACCTTTGGGCACGGCGCGGCAGCGCCGGCCCCCTGGTGGTGTTCGCCGGTCACACCGACGTGGTGCCGCCCGGCCCGCGCGAAAAATGGGATAGCGACCCGTTCGTGCCGACCGAACGCGACGGCCACCTGTATGGACGCGGGGCGGCCGACATGAAAAGCTCGATTGCCGCCTTCGTGGTGGCGGCCGAGGAATTCGTGGCCGCCCATGCCGGCCACGCCGGCTCGATCGGGCTGCTGCTCACCTCGGATGAGGAAGGCCCCGCGGTGGATGGCACCGTCATCGTCTGCAACGAACTGCAGGCGCGCGGCGAACAGATCGATTACTGCATCGTGGGCGAACCCACGTCGGTGGACGTGCTCGGAGATACCTGCAAGAACGGGCGGCGCGGCTCACTGTCGGGCCGGCTCACCGTCAAGGGTATTCAGGGTCACGTGGCTTATCCCCACCTGGCGCGCAACCCGGTACACCAGCTGGCCCCCGCCCTGGCGGAACTGGCGGCCACGGAATGGGACCGCGGCAACGAGTACTTTCCACCCACCACGTTCCAGGTATCCAATTTGCGGGCCGGAACGGGCGCCACCAATGTCGTGCCTGGCGAGGCGGTCGTGCTGTTCAACTTCCGGTTCTCGACGGCCAGCACGCCGGACGGCCTGAAGCAGCGCGTCCACGCGATGCTGGACAAGCACGGCCTGGAATACGAACTGCAATGGGAACTGGGTGGCGAGCCCTTCCTGACACCCCGCGGCACGCTTACCGACGCGCTGGTCGAAGCCATACGCGCCGAAACAGGGGCGGCGGCCGAACTGTCCACCACGGGCGGCACATCCGACGGCCGCTTCATCGCCAAGATCTGCCCGCAGGTCATCGAGTTCGGTCCGGTCAACGCCACGATCCACAAGGTCAACGAGCGCATCGCGCTCGACGCGCTCGAACCCCTGAAGAACATTTACCGGCGCACGCTGGAAAATCTGTTGCTGCCCCGCTAGGAATTCATGCCACCTGCTTCTCACCCCGAATTGCAGACACTGCGCGACCTGATCCGCTACGGCGTCTCGCGCCTGCGCGAGGCCGGCGTCGCGCTGGGCCACGGCAGCGACAACGCCTGGGACGAGGCTGTCTACCTGGTCTTGCATGCCCTGCACCTGCCACTGGACACGCTGGACCCGTTCATCGACGCCAGGGTGCTGCCCGACGAACGCGCGCGCGTGCTCGACCTGCTGGAACGGCGCGTAACCGGGCGCATGCCGGCGGCCTATCTCACCCAGGAGGCCTGGCTGTGCGGACATCGGTTTTATGTCGACCCGCGCGTCATCGTGCCGCGCTCGCCTATTGCAGAACTGCTGGAGCAAGGCCTGGCGCCCTGGGTCGAGCCTGACGCGGTAGGCACGGCACTGGACATGTGCACGGGCTCGGGCTGCCTGGCGATCCTGGCTGCGCTGGCGTTTCCCGATGCGCATGTCGATGCCGTGGACGTTTCGGCAGACGCGCTGGAGGTGGCGCGCCGCAACGTCGACGACTACGGCCTGCAGGACCGCCTTACCCTGTATCGCAGCAACCTGTTCGACGAACTGCCGCAACGCGCCTATGACGTGATCGTCTGCAACCCGCCATATGTAAACAGCGGCTCGATGGCCGCCCTGCCCCAGGAATATCGCCACGAGCCCAGCCTGGCGCTGGCCGGAGGCGTGGATGGCATGGATCTGGTGCGCAGCATTCTGGCTGCCGCGCCGCGTTACCTGGCGCCGCAAGGCGTGCTGGTGCTCGAAATCGGGCATGAGCGCGAACACTTTGACGCGGCTTTTCCGCAGCTGCAGCCCGTGTGGCTGGACACCGAAGCGGCCAGCGACCAAATCTTGCTGCTCGCACGCGACCAGCTCGCCCCGCATACGGCCACGCCGTGATACGCGCTACAGGATTGACCTTGCGTCGCGGCACCAAGGTGCTGCTCGAAGGCGCAGATTTCGTGGTGAACCCGGGCGAGCGCGTGGGGTTCGTTGGCAAGAACGGCGCCGGCAAATCATCGTTATTCGCCTTACTTACCGGCAGCCTGGATCCGGACGCCGGCACACTGGACGTGCCGGCCGGCTGGCGCATTGCGAGCGTGCAACAGGAAATCGCCGCCGATGATCGCCCGGCGCGGGAATTCGTCATCGACGGCGACACGCACCTGCGCGATCTGCAGGCGCAACGCGCGGCCGTGCCGGACGACCAGGGCACGCGCATCGGCGAACTCGAGGCCGCACTGTCCGAAGCAGGTGCCTGGAGCGCCAATTCGCGCGCCGAGCAGCTGCTGGCTGGGTTGGGGTTTGCTCCGGACGAATGGCTCAGGCCTGTGGCCAGTTTTTCGGGCGGATGGCGCATGCGTCTGGCGCTTGCGCGGGCGCTGATGGCGCCTTCCGAACTGCTGTTGCTGGACGAGCCCACCAACCACCTGGACCTGGACGCGATGTTGTGGCTGGAGAAGTGGCTGGCCGCCTATTCCGGCACGGTGCTGCTGATTTCGCACGACACCGAATTCCTGGATGCGGTCGCGCGCGTCATCCTGCATTTCGACCACGGCAAACTGATCCGCTATCGCGGCGGTTACCAGGACTTCCTGACCCAGCGCGCCGAAAGGCTACGCCAGACCGGGCTTGCGCATGAGCGCCAGGCGCGCGAAGCTGCCCGCCTGCAGAGCTTCATCGACCGCTTCAAAGCCAAGGCTTCCAAGGCCAAGCAGGCCCAAAGCCGCGTCAAGGCATTGGCGCGCATGGAAGCATTGGCGCCGGTACATGCCGAGGCAGGCATCGATATACGCATCCCGTCGCCCGACCATATGCCAGACCCGCTGCTGGCGCTGGAAAATCTGGCCGCGGGCTATACCGATGCATCCGGAACGCAGGTGCCCATTCTGCGCGACGTCACCCTGATGGTGCGCGCCGGCAGCCGCATCGGCATACTCGGCGCCAACGGGGCAGGCAAGAGCACCCTGATCAAGACCCTGGCTGAAGAGCTGCCGGTGCAGGCCGGCCAGCGACGAGCGTCGCGGGGCCTGGCGATTGGCTATTTCCACCAGCACCAGCTCGACATGCTGGATCTGCAGGCCACCCCACTGGCGCACCTGGCACGCCTGGCGCCCGATGCGCGCGAACAGGAACTGCGCAATTACCTGGGCGGATTCGGCTTTTCGGGCGACGCGGCCACCGGCCTGGTGGGCCCGATGTCCGGCGGCGAAAAGGCGCGGCTGGCACTGGCATTGATTGTCTGGCAGAAACCCAACCTGCTGCTGCTGGACGAACCCAGCAACCACCTGGACGTCGAAACACGCGAGGCCCTGGCCACGGCCCTGGCCGAGTTTTCCGGCAGCATGTTGCTGGTGTCGCACGACCGCCATCTGCTGCGCACCACTGTCGACAGCTTCTGGATTGTGGCCGATGGCCAGGTGCGCGAGTTCGATGGCGACCTGGAAGACTATCGTGACTGGCTGAACCAACGCAACGCCGCGATGCGGGCCGAGGCGCGCGCAGAAACCGCGGCCCGCGATCCGGACAATGCTGCGCCCGACCGCAAGACCCAGCGCCGCCTCGAAGCGGAACAACGCCAGAAACTGGCGTCGCTGCGCAAGCCGCTACAGACGCAGCTGGACAAAGTAGAACGCGAAATGGACCAGTTGCGCCAACGGTTGCACGCACTGGACGCGCTGATCGCGGACCCCGATCTTTATTCGGACGCCCGCCGCGTCGAGCGGCAGCAGGTGATGGCCGAACATGGCGAACTGGCCAAGCGCCTGGATGTGCTTGAAGAAGAATGGCTGCAAGTCCAGACATCACTGGATGAACTGGCCGCCTCGTCCGGCAACTGATCGCCCCCAGCCATGGCGCAGGGCCTGTCCCGGCACTGCGCCATGCGGGCCGCGTTACGAGTACGGGCGATCGCGCTGCTGGCGATGATCGGCCACGACCACATCGATAATGGCACGCAGGATCGTCACGGCAAGATCAGGAGGCACGCCGGCGTCGATGGCAACATCGCGGATACGCTCGAGCTGCTGTTGAGCGCGCTCTTGATCAAAGGGATCCAGCCCGCCCGCCTGCTTGAGCTCGGCGATCATGTCGGTGCAGCGAAACCGCACGCCCAACAGCAGCATGATCTGTTGATCGATCTCGTCTACTTCGGCGCGCAGAGCCGCCAATTCGGTTTGGGTGTCGTCGCTGCTGCCCATGTGCCTACCCCTGGATGATGTCCAGTTTGGCGATGCCCAGCGCCAAAGTCTTGGCGCCCACGTCGCGAAACTGGATCTGAGCCTGGGCGTCCTGGCCCGCGCCGCTCAAGCCGATGATGGTGCCGTCGCCAAAGCGCGCATGCCGCACCCCCTGCCCGATACGATACTGCCTGTCGCCGACGGTGACCCCGCTGGTGACTCCCCTGGGCTGGCGAGGCGAGATCGTGCCGGTAGACCGGCGGCCGAAAGCGTCGCCGCGGCTCGCCCAGCCTGAATCGCCAAAGCCGCTCTGCGCGGGTATCGACCCCATGCGGGGCGTCAGCCATTTCAAGTGCTGCTCGGGGATTTCGTCCAGAAAGCGCGAGCGCATTGCATAGCGTGTCTGGCCGTGCAACATGCGGCTCTGGGCCAGGCTGAGATACAGGCGCTGGCGGGCACGGGTGATCGCCACGTACATCAGGCGCCGCTCTTCCTCAAGGCCGGCGGGCTCGAGAATGCTGTTTTCGTGCGGAAACAGGCCCTCTTCGAGGCCGGTGATGAACACCGCGTCGAATTCCAGCCCCTTGGCTGCATGGACGGTCATGAGCTGGACAGCGTCCTGACCGGCCTGTGCCTGGTTGTCGCCGGCCTCGAGCGCCGCGTGGGTCAGGAAGGCCGCCAGGGGCGTCAGGCCATCTGAAGGCACATCCGGCCCCAGGTCGGGCACACGCCCCGCCGGCAGCCCCTCGTAGTTCTCTTCCGAGGCGAATACGGCCGCCGCGGTGACCAGTTCGTTAAGGTTTTCAAGGCGCTCGGCACCCTCGCGCTCGGTCTTGTAGTGAGCGATCAGCCCGCTCGCCTCGAGCATGTGGCCGACCAGCTCGGGCAGCGGAAGGTCTTGTGTTTCGTGCGCCAGGCGTCCGATCAACTGGGCGAATTGCGCCAGGTTGGCGCCGCCTTTGCCCGGCACTCGGGCCACGGCCCCGAACAGGCTGGAATCTTGCGCGCGCGCCGCATCGGCCAGCAATTCGAGCGTGCGCGCTCCGATGCCGCGCGTAGGAAAATTGACGACCCGCATCCAAGACGTGTCGTCATGGGGGTTGGCCATCAGACGCAGGTAGGCCAGTGCGTGCTTGATTTCCTGACGCTCGAAAAAGCGCAACCCGCCATACACCTTGTACGGGATGCCGGCAGAGAACAGCGCGTGCTCCAGCACGCGCGATTGCGCGTTACTGCGGTACAGCACGGCGATTTCGCGTCGCAGGCTGCCTTCGTTGATAAGTGACCGCACTTCGTCGACGACCCACTGCGCCTCGAGGCCGTCTGTGGGCTGCTCGACCACGCGCACCGGCTCGCCTTCTCCCTGTTCCGTCCAGAGGTTCTTGCCCAGGCGGCCACTGTTATGGCCGATGAGCGCATTGGCGGAATCCAGGATATGCCCGTACGAGCGATAGTTCTGCTCCAGGCGGATGACGGTGCCGCGCGCGTAGTCGCGCTCGAAGTCGGCCATGTTGCCGACATTGGCGCCACGGAATGCGTAGATGGATTGGTCGTCGTCGCCCACGGCAAAGATGGCGGCGCCGCCGCCGGCCAGCAGCTTCAGCCACTGGTATTGCAGCGTATTGGTGTCCTGGAACTCGTCGACCAGGATGTGGCGAAAGCGCCGCTGATAGTGTTCGCGCACGGGGGCATTGCGGCTGAGCAATTCGTACGCGCGCAACAGCAGCTCGGCGAAATCCACCACGCCCTCGCGCTGGCACTGGGCTTCGTACAGTTGATAGATTTCGACCAGCCTGCGCTGGTGGCTGTCGTAGGCCTGCACATCCGCCGGGCGCTGGCCGTCTTCTTTGGCGCCGTTGATGAAGCGCTGCACGTCCCGCGGCGGATATTTGTCGTCGTCCAGGCCATTGGCCTTGAGCAGGCGCTTGATTGCAGCCAGTTGATCTGCCGTGTCGAGGATCTGGAACGTTTGCGGCAGTCCGGCGTCGCGGTGGTGCGCACGCAGCAGGCGGTTGCACAGGCCGTGGAATGTACCGATCCAGAGGCCGCGCGTGTCGATCGGCAAAATGGCCGACATGCGAGCAACCATCTCGCGCGCAGCCTTGTTGGTGAACGTGACCGCCAGCAGCCCAAAAGGACTGGCCTGGCCGGTTTGAATCAGCCAGGCCATGCGGGTGGTGAGCACCCGGGTCTTGCCGCTGCCCGCCCCGGCCAGGACCAGGGCATGCTGCGGTTCGAGCGTTACGGCGGCACGTTGTTCAGGATTGAGCTTCTCTAGCATCATGCCGCGTAGCGGCTCAGGCGATGCGCGAATTGCTCGAGCCCGGCGATGCCGCTTTGCTGGGCGCGTTGGCACCAGGCCTGCAGGTCGTGCAGCAGTTGTTCGCTGCTGGCACTGGAACTTTCCCACAGGCGGCCGAGTTCGCGGCGCATCTGCACCAGCGTTGCCAGGGCCGTGTTCTGTGCGATGGCCTGGTCGACCTCGGCACGCTGCTCGGGTTGCAGCACTTCTTCGTTGCGATGCAGCCAGCGGCGCACGCGTTGCAGGCGCGAGACGGATTCATCCTGGGCCGACTGGCGCTTGGCAAGCTCTTCGCGCACAGCGGTCTTGACGATGTCGGCATAGCGCGCCATGACTTCGTAGCGGTGCGTGATGACGCCTTGCAGCGTGCGCAGGTCGATGGCCTTGGCGCTGGATTCGAGCTTGAGCTTGGGCGCAACCTTCTTGACCTTGGCCAGGCCGAAGAATTTGAGCACGCTGATATAGCACCAGCCGATGTCGAATTCGTACCACTTGGCCGAGAACTTGGCCGAAGTGCCGTGCGCATGGTGGTTGTTGTGCAGCTCTTCGCCGCCGATCACGATGCCCCACGGAAACACGTTGGTGCTGGTATCGGGGCTGTTGTAGTTGCGGTAGCCCCAATAATGGCCGATGCCGTTGACCACGCCAGCCGCCCAGAAGGGGATCCAGGCCATCTGCACGGCCCACACCGTCAGGCCGACGGCGCCGAACAGCGCGACGTCGATGCCCAGCATGATCAGCACGCCCATCAGGCTGTGCTTGGAATACAGGTTGCGCTCGAGCCAGTCGTCGGGCGTGCCGTGGCCGAACTTGGCCATGGTTTCTTTATTATTGGATTCCAGGCGGTACAGCTCGGCGCCACGAAACAGCACCTTCCAGACGCCGAACAGCATGGGCGAATGCGGGTCGCCTTCTTTCTCGCATTTGGCGTGGTGCTTGCGATGGATGGCAACCCATTCCTTCGTGACCATGCCGGTGGTCAGCCAGAGCCAGAACCGGAAGAAGTGCATGACTGCCGGATGCAGATCAAGGCCGCGGTGCGCCTGGCTGCGGTGCAGGAAGATCGTGACCGACACGATGGTGACATGGGTCAGGGCCAACGTGTACAGGACGATCTGCCACCACGTGGCTTGGGCTAAGCCCCCGGAAAGAAAGGAAAGGAATTGATCCATAAAGCTTTTTGCGACCCTCGCAGAAAAGAATGCCAGGGAGTTTAGCCTACCTGGTTGGCTTAGGACAGCCGGTTTTCAAAATAGTTTTCAATGACAAATCAAGGACTAAGCCTTGCACTCTTCGATAATACTGCTGCACACTGTCCGCGCCATGCGACCCCTTTTCTTGTTATGTCTGTGCGTTACAGCGACGCAAGCGGCGGACCTGAACACTGCGGTTACGCAGGGCCAGGAACTGCCCTTGGGCACGTATTACGAGATCGACCGGGGAAGCTGCCAGGCACTGGCCGCCCCCCGGGTGCGACTGGGGGAAAAACCGCGCCTGGGGCGCGCGACCGTTGTAAAACTCCAACGGCAAGTCGTACAGACGGGAGGCCGCTGCGGGACCATGGCGGTACCTGCCGTGCAGATCCGCTACCAGGCGCTGCAACCGGGCAGCGACACGATGGCATGGGAAGTCACGTACCAGGCGCGCGGCGCCGCCCCCAGAGAGATCGACGCCGCCATACGTGTCATGCCGCGCCCCGCGCCCGCCCGACCCAGGTAGCGGGCCCGCTACGCAGACGTGGCGGGATCCGTCGTTTCGGCGGCAGCGGCATCCGACACCACGGCCGCGCCGGCATCCTGCCCGGCACCCACTTTCTTGCGTTCGAAAACCGCGGCAAAGAAGCCGTCGGTGCCATGCAGGTCGGGGCGCAGCCGCACGTACGGACCGGAGATAGCCAGATCGGGGCACCGCGCCTGCAGCAGCGCCGCGCCATCGATCAGCTCGAACCCGGGATGGGCGGCCAGGAACTGCGCAGCCTGGGCTTCATTTTCTTCGGGCAGCAGGCTGCAGGTGGCGTATACCAACCGCCCGCCAGGAGCTACGCAACGCGCCGCGCTGGCCAGGATGCGAGCCTGCAACGTACATAGTTCGGCCAGCGCCTCGGGGTGTTGTCGCCATTTCAGGTCGGGGTTGCGCCGCAGCGTGCCGATGCCGCTGCACGGCGCGTCGACCAGCACACGTTGCGCCTTGCCCGCCAGGCGCTTGACGCGCGCATCGTTTTCGCTGTCGATGGCCACCGGGACCACGTTGGACAGGCCGCTGCGGGCGAACCGCGGCTTGGCGCGGGCCAGGCGCGCCGCCGACACATCGAACGCATACAAGCGGCCGGTAGAGCGCATCAGCGCCCCCAGCAGCAGGGTTTTGCCGCCCGCGCCCGCGCAGAAATCGATGATCATCTCGCCGCGGCGCGGGCCAACCAGAAGCGCCAGAAGCTGGCTGCCCTCGTCCTGGACTTCGATACTGCCATTTTCGAACTGCGGCCAGCGGTTGACCGCCGGACGGCCGGCCAGGCGAATGCCCCAGGGGGAATGCGGCGTGGGACGGGGATCGTAACGGCCCGCAGGGCTGTCGATCAGCGCAGCCAGCGCGGCGTCGCGTTCGGCTTTCAAGGGGTTCACGCGCAGATCCAGGGGCGCGGGCACATTGAGCGCGGCCATCAGGCCTTCGGCATCGTCCAGCTGGCCCAGCCGTTCGTCCAGCCAGTCGGGCATGCTGGCGCGTACGGCACGCGGCAGCGTCGCCGGATCGATGCGGCCGACGCGCTGCAGCCATTGATCTTCTTCGGCCCCCAGCCCGTCCCGCAGTGCGCCTGTGCCCAACGTGGCCGCCAGGCCCAGAATGGCCAGCCGCCGGGATGCCGCCCCGCTGCCGCTTTCAGCCAGCTGCCGATATTTGCGCAGGTTGCGCAGCACATTGAAGACCGCTTCGGCGACTTCGGCGCGGTCGCGTCCGCCCAGGGCGGGATGCGCGCGGAACCAGTGCGACAGCACCGCGTCGGCGGGATAGCGCCATTGCAGGAGTTCGCCCAGCACACGCTGCACCTGATCGATACGGATGGCGGCCAGCGGGGTGCGCGGATGGATGGCAGCGGGGTTTGCCCCCCGGCCGGCCGGCGCGCGGCGCTGTCCGCCTCGCGCGGGGCGCGAAGTGGCGGGCTGCCGGGAAACAGAATTCTTGGTCATGGTGATTCCAGTGGGGCCCGAACGAAACATGCGGGCCGGTCATAACACTGAAGGATAAGGCATCGGGCGGTCAGCCCATCCCGCTTCCTGTGAACAAGCGAGGCGGCTCGCCCTCGACTTCCACCCGCTGGTCGGCCGTCAGGCGCACCCGCCCCTCGGCGAGCCAGCGCACCGCCGCCGGATACACACGGTGTTCAACCTCGAGTACGCGCTGTGCAAGGGCATCGGGCGTATCGCCGGCCAGCACCGGCACGCAACCCTGGGCGATGATGGGCCCGTGATCCAGTACCGGCGTGACAAAGTGGACGGTACACCCGTGCAGGCGCACGCCCGTTGCCAGCGCCTGGGCGTGGGTATGCAAGCCCGGGAACATGGGCAACAGCGAAGGATGGATATTTACCAGCCGCCCGGCGTAGTGGTTGACGAACGCCGGCGTCAGCACCCGCATGAAACCGGCGAGCACAACATAATCGGGCCGGTACCGGTCGATTTCCGCGGCGAGCGCGGTGTCGAAGGCTTCGCGCGAGGGAAAATCCTTGTGGTGCAGTGCACCGGTGGCAATACCCTGCTCGCGGGCCCATTCCAGCCCCTGTGCGTCGGGCCGGCTGGCGATGACCGCGCAGACCTCGGCCGGCCATGCCTGGTCACGGCAGGCCTGCACCAGGGCTTGCATATTGCTGCCCCGTCCGGATATCAGGATGACCAGCCGGCGCCGGGACGTCATGGGTGAAGATTCAGGCAAGATAAAAGATTCCGAAGGCACGCCAACCCAAAATTGTAAACTCTCGGTCGTGAAAACCTCGCTGCACTTCTACCGATCCGCGCCGCCCGCCTCGCGGCGCGCGCCATGCGCCCTGACCATCGGCAATTTCGATGGCGTCCATCGCGGCCACCAGGCCATCCTGGCGCGCGTCAGGCAGGTGGCCCTCGAGCGCGGCCTGGTGCCAGGCGTCATGACGTTCGAGCCGCATCCCCGCGAGTATTTCGCCCGGCTGAACCAGCGCCCCGAACTCGCTCCCACCCGCATTTCCGGGCTGCGCGACAAGCTCGAAGCGCTGGCATGCCACGGCATGCAGCAGGTGCTGATCGAACGCTTCGACGCCCGGCTGGCCGATATGTCGGCCAACGCATTCATTGAAGACCTGCTGGTAAACCGGCTGTGCACGCGGTGGCTCCTGGTGGGCGAAGATTTCCGCTTCGGCCGCAAGCGCAGCGGCGACATCGACCTGTTGCGCGAGGCCGGCATGGTGCATGGCTTCGAGGTGCAGACGCTGGCTGACGTGACAGACGACCATGGCCATCGCGTGTCCAGCTCGGAGGTACGCACCGCGCTGGCGGTGGGCGACATCGCCCGCGCCCAGGACCTGCTGGGCCGGCCGTTCCAGATCAGCGGCCATGTCGTCCACGGCCAGAAACTGGGCCGCACCCTGGGCTTTCCCACCCTGAACCTGCGCGTGGCCGCCCGTTGCGCCGCACGGTCGGGCATCTATGTCGTGCGCGTGCACGGGCTGGGCGACCAGGCCCGGCCGGCAGTCGCCAGCCTGGGCGTGCGCCCCACGGTCGAAGATGGCGGGCGGGTGCTGCTCGAGGCACACCTGCTCGATGGCGGGGCCGACGCATACGGTAAACTCGTGCGAGTCGAGTTCCTGCACAAACTGCGGGACGAAGAAAAATTTCCTGATCTCCCTTCCCTGACTGCCGCCATCGCCGAAGACGCGCGAAATGCGCGCGCCTATTTTGCCGTTCATGGACTATAAAAAAACCCTCAACCTGCCCGACACCCCTTTTCCCATGCGGGGGGATCTCGCCAAGCGCGAACCCGCCTGGGTTGCCCAGTGGGAAGAAAACCACGTCTACCAGGCCATCCGAGCGGCCAGCCGCGGGCGCCCTCGCTTTGTTCTGCATGACGGGCCGCCCTATGCGAACGGCGATATCCACATCGGCCACGCGGTCAACAAGATCCTGAAGGACATCATCGTCAAGAGCCGCAACATGGCGGGCTACGATGCGCACTACGTGCCCGGTTGGGACTGCCACGGCATGCCGATCGAGATCCAGATCGAAAAAAAATACGGCAAGCATCTGCCCGTGACCGAGGTGCAGGCCAAGGCGCGCGCCTATGCGCTTGAGCAGATCGACCGGCAGCGCAAGGACTTCAAGCGGCTCGGCGTATTGGGCGAATGGGACCGCCCGTACCTGACCATGAACCACGCCAACGAGGCCAATGAAATCCGCGCGCTGGGCAACATCCTGCAAAAGGGGTACCTGTTCCGCGGGCTGAAGCCGGTGAACTGGTGTTTTGATTGCGGCTCGGCGCTGGCAGAGGCAGAGGTCGAATACGCGGACCGCGTCGACCCTGCCATCGACGTGGCCTTTCCGTTCGCCGACAAACCGGCGCTGGCCCAGGCGTTCGGCCTGCCTTCGGTAGACGATGGCGCGGTAGTGATCTGGACGACCACCCCCTGGACCATCCCCGCCAACCAGGCCTTGAACGTGCATCCGGAAATCGACTACGCGCTGGTCCGCGTCACGCCGGTTCCCGCGCATGGCCCGCTTTTGCTGCTGGCGCGCGAACGTGTCGAGCCCTGCCTGCAGGCCTGGGGCCTGCAGGGCGAAGTGATCGCCACGGCTACCGGGGCGGCGCTGGCGGGCCTGCGCTTTCATCATCCGCTGGCCCAGGCCGACGCCGGCTATGACCGCAGCTCGCCTGTTTACGTGGGGGACTATGTCACGCTGGATACCGGCACCGGCGTCGTGCATTCCGCGCCCGCCTACGGTATCGAGGACTTCGTATCCTGCAAGGCGCATGGCCTGGCCGACGACGACATCCTCAATCCCGTGCTGGGCGATGGCAAATATGCGGAAAGCTTGCCGTTGTTCGGCGGGCTGTCGATCTGGGACGCCAATCCTCGCATCGTCGACGCCCTGAAGGCGGCCGGCTCGCTCATGCATGTACAGAAGCTGCCCCACAGCTATATGCACTGCTGGCGCCACAAGACGCCGGTGATCTTCCGCGCCACCAGCCAGTGGTTTGCCGGCATGGACGTCAAGCCCGCCGACGGCGGCCCCACGCTGCGTGAGACGGCCCTGGCCGGCATCGAGGCCACGGCGTTCTACCCCGCCTGGGGACGCGCGCGGCTGCACGCCATGATCGCAAACCGCCCCGACTGGACGCTGTCGCGGCAACGCCAGTGGGGCGTGCCGATGGCCTTCTTCGTGCACAAGGAAACGGGCGCGCTGCACCCCCGCACGCCCGAACTGCTCGAACAGGTGGCCCAGCGCGTCGAAAAGCACGGCATCGAAGCCTGGCAGGCGCTGGACCCCCGCGAATTGCTGGGCGACGAGGCCGATCAATACGAAAAGAACCGCGACACGCTCGATGTGTGGTTCGATTCCGGAACTACCCACGCCACCGTGCTGGGCGGCAAAGACCAGGTACTGGGCGGCTCGCACGGCGCCGAACTGGCGTGGCCGGCCGACCTTTACCTGGAAGGCTCGGACCAGCACCGCGGCTGGTTCCATTCGTCGTTGCTGACCGGCTGCATGCTGTATGGGCAGCCCCCCTACAAAGGCTTGCTGACGCACGGGTTCGTCGTCGATGGCCAGGGCCGCAAAATGAGCAAGTCGGTGGGCAATGTGATTGCCCCGCAAAAGGTTTCCGACTCGCTGGGCGCCGAGATCCTGCGCCTGTGGGTGGCATCCACCGACTATTCCGGCGAGCTCTCCATTTCCGACGAGATCCTCAAGCGGGTGGTCGAAGGCTATCGGCGCATCCGCAACACGCTGCGCTTCCTGCTGGCCAACCTGGCCGACTTCGACGCCGTGGGCCAGGCGGTGCCTTATGGCGAGCTGCTGGAAATCGACCGGTACGCGCTTGCAATGACGGCGCAGATGCAGGCCGAAGTCGTGGCGCATTGCGAACGCTACGACTTCCACCCTGCGGTGGCGCGCCTGCAGACTTTCTGTTCGGAAGACCTGGGCGCGTTCTACCTGGATATCCTCAAAGACCGGCTGTACACCACGGCCGCCGACAGCCGCGCACGGCGCTCGGCACAGACAGCCCTGGCCGAGATCACGCAGGCGCTGCTCAAGCTGATGGCGCCTATCCTGTCGTTCACCGCCGAAGAAGCCTGGAAGGTGCTGGCCGACTCTGCCTTGCGCAACCAGGCAGATGCGGGGCGTGTCACCATTTTCACCGAGGTTTATCACACCTTGCCGCCGGACGCCGACAGCGACGCCTTGCTGCAGAAGTGGGCGCGCCTGCGCACGATCCGTGCCGAGGTCCAGCGCAAGCTCGAAGAAGTGCGTACCGCCGGCGGCATCGGTTCGTCGCTGCAGGCCGAAGTCGACATGTATGCCCATGGCGCCGATCTTGAATTGCTGCAAAGTCTGGGCGACGACCTGCGTTTCGTCCTGATTGTCTCGCGCGCAACCGTACATGCGGGCGAGGGCGAGCTGCGCATCGAAATCGCGCCCTCGGCGCACCAGAAATGCGAGCGCTGCTGGCATTGGCGCCTGGATGTGGGCAGCCATGCCGACCATCCGGAGATCTGCGGCCGTTGTGTCAGCAACCTGTTCGGCGCGGGCGAACCGCGCGAGAAGGCCTGACGCATGGCTGCCACTGCAGCCGGCAAAGCCCCCGCCCCGTCCAGCCGTACGCCCCGTATCGGGCATTGGCTGGCGCTGGCGGCGGCGATAATCATCCTGGACCAGGTCACCAAGCTGTATTTCGACGCGGCCTTCGAATACGGCGAGCGCCTGAATGTACTGCCGGTGTTCGACTTCACGTTGATGTACAACCGCGGGGCGGCCTTCAGTTTCCTGGCATCCGAAGGCGGCTGGCAACGCTGGTTCTTCACGACGCTGGGGATCGTGGCCGCGGTCATCATCGTCTGGATGCTTCGGCGCCACCGTGAACAGCCGCGTTTCTGCCTGGCGCTGACGCTGATTCTGGGCGGCGCGCTGGGCAACGTGATCGACCGCCTGGCCTACGGGCACGTCATCGATTTCCTGCTTTTCTACTGGAAAGACTGGTACTACCCGGCGTTCAACGTGGCGGACATCAGCATCACGTGCGGCGCCGTACTGCTGGTGCTGGACGAACTGTTGCGCACGCGCCGCTCCCGCAACGCTTAAAATCACTTCATTCCTTTCACGCCCTGACTGACGGCGCTCGCTCGCCGGCCCTCCATGCTTGATCTTGCCCGCAAACGCATCGTCCTCGGCCTGACTGGCGGCATCGCCTGCTACAAGATCGCCGAGCTGGTCAGGCGCCTGACGGAACAGGGGGCCGTGGTCGATGTCGTCATGACAGAAGCCGCCACCCATTTCATTACGCCGGTCACCATGCAGGCCCTGTCCGGACGGCCGGTCTATGTCGACGCCTGGGATGCGCGCATCGGCAACAACATGGCGCATATCGAACTGACCCGCGGCGCCGACGCTGTGCTCGTGGCGCCGGCCAGCGCCGACTTCATGGCCAAGCTGGTGTACGGCATGGCCGACGACCTGCTCTCTACGCTGTGCCTGGCGCGCGCCTGCCCGCTGCTGGTGGCTCCCGCCATGAACCGCGAGATGTGGGCCAACCCCGCGACTCAACGCAATGTGGCGCAACTGCGGGCCGACGGCATCACCGTGCTGGGGCCGGCGTCCGGCGAGCAGGCCTGTGGCGAAACCGGCGACGGCCGCATGCTTGAAGCGCACGAACTGCTGGTCGACCTGATTGCCTTTTTCCAACCCAAGGTGCTGGCCGGCCGTCACCTGTTGTTGACCGCCGGGCCCACTTCCGAACCCGTGGACCCCGTGCGTGTGCTGAGCAACCGCTCGTCGGGCAAGACCGGTTACGCATTGGCGCGGGCCGCGCGCGAAGCCGGCGCGCGGGTCACGCTGGTAACCGGCGCGACCGCCCTGCCCATCCCGCGTGGCGTTACCGCGCTGTCGGTGACCACCGCGCGCCAGATGCACGACGCCGTCATGGCCAACGCGCACGACGCCGACGTATTTATCGCGGTAGCAGCCGTGGCCGACTGGCGCGTGAAAAACGTCAGCGATCAGAAACTGAAGAAAACCACCGAAGGCGGCGGCGCGCCCGTGCTCGAATTCGAGCCCAACCCGGATATCCTGGCCGAAGTCGCCAAGCTGCCCAATGGGCCATGGTGCGTAGGCTTTGCGGCCGAAACCGAAAAACTGGCAGAACATGCCGAGGCCAAGCGCCTGCGCAAGGGCATCCCCCTGTTGGTGGGCAACCTGGCCCACAAGGTCATGGACGCAGACACCACCGAACTGGTGCTGTTCGACGCCAACGGCCCCCACCCGTTGCCGGCGGGCTCCAAGCTCGAGGCCGCGCGCAGGCTCATCGCGGAAATCGCGGCGCGCCTGCCCTGAGCGCGCCTGCTTGCGCATTCAGCCTGCGGCCGGGCTGAGCCGGGCATCGGCGGGCCCGTCTCCCTTGATCACCCGCGCCAGCAGCGCCACGATGGCAAGGGTCAGGGCCACGCGCCCCACCAGGATGATCCAGATATCCGCGCCCAGCGTCAGCAGCAGCGCGGTATCTTCGATAAGCGAGTGCGACAGCGAAATCCAGGCCAGCGCCAGAAAGCGCGTGCGCGCCGACAGTTCGTTCTTGTCAGCCTCTTCAATGATGAGCGCGCCGCCGTAGCTCAAGCCCAGGAGGACGCCCACGGTGGTCACCGGAGCAACCTGGGCGTTCAGGCCCGACAGGCGCAACAACGGCATCAACAGGGCCGTAATGGCACGGGTCAGCCCGGTCCGGTCGAAGATGTCGAGCAGTACTAACAGCGCGACAATCACTCCGTATGTAATCAGCAACGACACGGCGGTGCTCTGCAGCCAGGCCATCAGGCCGCTGCCGGCGGGTTCCCCCTCCAGGGCCGAACCCTGCAGCCAACCCAGGGAAACCGGGTCTTGCAACCAGCCGCCCCAACTGCAGGCCCACCCCACGATGGCCGCATACAGGACGGCCGCCCCCACGCGTAGCGCGCCCGTTGCCCAGAAGCTCGCGCCGGCGCGGCGCACGATGGCCTGCTCCACCGGCAGACCGTGCGCAAACAGCACCATGGCGCACAAGGCGCTCAACTGGGCAGCGGTGAAATCCAGTGTCGGCGCCAGGCTGATCATGGCGGCAATGGCGCCATACACCCCCACGCACATGCCCGCCACCCAGATCATGCCGGCCTCGGGCGGCAGATTCAGCAGCCCCATGGCGGGCGCGATGACACGACCCAGAGCGTCGACCCAACCCAGCCACTGCATGACCTGGACCAGCGCCATGACCGGCAGCATCACCTTTACCAGGACCAGGAACAAGCGCCGGCTGCGGCGCCACAGGTTGACGAGATACGGCACGGGGAACATCCAGTATGCAATGAGAGTCGGGGCACCAGCATAAGGCAGCCGCCGCGAAATTAGGACGCATTTTATTGTGTATCGCGCACGATTATTGTGCTAAGTTGCCTTGAAACTGCACGAATCGCCCAATGCACGCGCGCACCGGCGGGCGTGCGACCCCGCTAGCCTGAAAACCCAATATGACCCTGGACAACCTGGACGTGCGCATCCTGGCGCAACTGCAGCGTGATGCCGACCTTTCCAACGCCGCGCTCGCAGCGCGCGTGGGCCTGTCGCCCTCGGCCTGCCTGCGGCGCGTTGCCCGGCTAAAAAAGCAAGGCATCATTCGGCGCATCGTGGCCGTGGTGGACCCCGCCCGGGTCGCTCATGGATTGACCGCCATTGTCACCGTGGAATTCGCGCGGCATGGCACGGTTCACCGGCAGGACTTTCTTGCGCGCGTGCGTATCGAACCGACCGTCACGCAATGCTATATGGTCACCGGCGACGTCAGTTGCGTATTGATCGCCCATATGCGCGACATGGACGATTACCTGGCGTTGGCCGACCGGCTGTTCGAACGAGACGACAACGTCCAGGCGTTCTATACGCACATCGTGATGCAGACCATCAAGCACGAGCCCGGCATACTGATGTAGTGCGCGGCGTTTACGGCAGCGCCCGCGCGGCGTAGGCGGCCCATTCGGCCAGCGGCAACGGCGTGCTGCTGTCGAAGATGCGCGCCAGCAGCAACTGCATCTGCGGCCATCCGCCGCGCCCGCTCGGCCACCGGCGCGGCACCACGGGATGCCAGCGCCCATCGGCGCCGCGCTCGGCCATCACGAATCGAAAGGTGTAATAGCCGGCCACACCCATGCGCAGGTCGGTCACCACCAGGACGTCGCCGATCACGTCGTAGCGCAGCCAATCGTCCGTGAACCAGCGCAGGCGATCGTGCAATGCCACCCCGTCCAGAATGGGCCGCTGCGCCAGGTGCAGCGGCAGCGCCAGCATTTCGGGGGGATGTCTGTCGAGCCAGCCGCTTACGGCTTCGTAGTACTGACCGTGGCCGTCTTTGGCCAGCACGCGCCACAACAAAATATTGAACGGCATGGGGGTTGCCAGCACGGCAGTCGGGCGCACGCCTTGCTGCAACAGCGCCTGCCTGACCCGCTCTTCTGCGTGCCAGCGCCCTGCCAGGGCCGCGCCCAGGTACACCGTGCCCAGCATCAACACTATTGCCAGGGCGCGGCGCGTCCCGCCCGTGCAGCCGAAAATCGCAGCGGCCAATACCGCCAGGGCCAACGGCACCGTATAGACCGGGTCGATGATGAACATCGCCGACCAGCTTTCCGGCACGCTGGGCCACGGCCAGAAGAGCTGCGTGCCATACACCGTGAACGCGTCCAGGACGGGGTGTGTGACCAGCACCAGGAACAGCGTCAGGAACAGGCGCCCGGCGCTGTAGGGCGCATGCGGCCATTTCTTGCGTATCAGCCATGCCAGCACGGCAGCCAGGCCGCCCAGCACGAAGACGGAATGCGAAAAGCCGCGATGGTAGGTCATGAGCGACACCGGATCGGGGTAGCTCACCAGGACATCCAGGTCGGGCAAGGTGGCAAGCAGGCCGCCGTACAGCAAGGCCTTGCGACCCTGGTACCGGCCCATCAGGCTGCCCTGGATGCCGGCTCCCAGCACCGCTTGTGTCAGAGAATCCATAGTCGTCGGGATAGGTGGCGCGGTTGTTGATGGACTGGCCGGCGATCCCGGCGGGCGCGGCCACGATGGCAGGCGTTAAGATACCGCATCGGCCACGTCGGTTTGTTGCAACGTCGTGGCGCCTCATGCGATATACCACTGACTCGGAACGGAACCCATGGCCATCGATGGCGAACCTGAAGACGGCGATTACGTACGCTACATCGACTCCCTGAATCGCCAGGCCGGCTCGCCCGGACAGGTGCTGCAGAAGCCGGCGCGAGCAAGCGACAGGGGCGGCTGGGGCCGCCGCGGCGCCACCACGTCTCACGGCACCCCGTCCGCACCGGCGCCCGCCGCCGCCCTGCCTGGCGTGGCCCCGGGCGATGCCGGCAGGCCGCCCCCCACCCTTGCCGCCCGCACCGGGCAGCGACGAGTGGCGCTTGCCCTGACCATCGCCGGCGCCTTTGCCCTCTGGCACGCGGTGCGGCTGCTCATGCTGGCGCTCGAGTACGACCCGATGGAGTTCGACGACCTGGTTCCCGCAGTGTTCCTGGGAATCTGCGCGTTCATGCTGCTCAAGGGCGGCAGCCGCCTGCGTTCGGCACAACGCCGCCGGCCATTGCCTGCCTTGCCGCCGCTGAGCACCCTGCCGCCGCGCGACCAGGGGCGGGCCTGACCGGGCCGCGGCCTGGTGCTAACATTCCGGGCCCAAGGCGGCCATGCCAACTGACATTGCGGAGCATTCGTGAGCGACACCCCAGCCGGACTGACCGAAGCCCAAGCGGCAACCATGCTGAAACTGCAGGACCGCCTCAACAGCCTGATCAATCCACAATGGATAGACGGCGGCGCCCGATTCCTGCGTGCCGCCTTCGTGGAATCGGCAGAAGCGCTGGAACACTATGGCTGGAAATGGTGGAAGAAGCAAAGCACCGACCTGCCGCAAGTGCAGATGGAACTCATCGACATCCTGCACTTTTACCTGTCTCACACACTGGTGTCGGCCAAGGGCTGCGCAACCGATGCGGCGTTGCTGCTGGTGGCCGACCTGGCCGCCCCCGACACCATTGTGCTCGACGGCAACCCGCACAGGCTCGAAGCACTCGATGTGCCGCAATTGCTCGAGCTGATCGGCGGCCTGGCAGTATGCGGACGCGCCAGCTACAAAACGCTGGAATGCACTATGGCGCGCTGCGGCCTCACCTGGGACGAAGCCTTCAATCAGTACGTCTCCAAGAACGTACTGAATATCTTCCGCCAGGAAAACGGTTACCAGGCCGGCACCTATATCAAGATGTGGCACGGCGAAGAAGACAATGTGGTACTGGCGCGCCTGATGTCCGCCCTGGACCCCACGCGCGCCGATTTTGCCGAAGCCCTGCACGGCGGCTTGTCGCAAGCCTACGCGAAAGTGCGCTGACGGCCCTTTGGGCAGGCGCCCGGGGCTTCCCGCCGCAGGCGCCCGGGCGGCCCCGCTCAGGCCGCCTCGATCACCGTCTGCAGGAACTGGCGCGTGCGCTCTTCGCGCGGGTTCGAGAACAACACGCTGGACTCCGCATCTTCGACCACGTTGCCCTGGTCGAAGAACAGAGTGCGGTCGGAACTGCGTTCGGCAAAACCCATCTGGTGCGTGACGATGATCATCGTCATCGTGCGCTGGGCCGCCAGATCGCGCAGGATCTGCAGGATGCCGCCCACCAGCTCCGGGTCCAGCGCCGAGGTCACCTCGTCGAACAGCATGACTTCCGGACGCATCGCCAGCGCCCGCGCAATGCCCACGCGTTGTTTCTGGCCGCCCGAGAGCTGGGCGGGATAGGCGTCCAGCTTGTCGCCCAGGCCTACCAGTTCCAGGTATTCGCGCGCGCGCTGCGCTGCCTCGTCCCGCGACAGGCCCTCTACGTAGATGGGCGCTTCCATCACGTTGCCCATCGCCGTTTTGTGCGGAAACAGGTTGAAGTGCTGGAACACCATGCCGATCTTGCCGCGCACGCGCCGCACATGGGCCGAATTGGGCCCCGCCTGCCGCCCCTGGGCGTCCACCCACATCGACTGCCCGTCGATCAGGATCTCGCCGCTGGTGGGGCGGTCCAGCGTCATCAACAGGCGCAGCAACGTCGACTTTCCAGAGCCCGACGGACCGATGACCGATACCGTCTGGCCCGCCGGAATTTCCAGGTTGATGCCGCGCAGCACCTCCAGCTCGCCATAGCGTTTACACAGATTTTTCAGGCTGATGCTCGCGCTCATCGAGAACCTCCAAATTTTTTCAACCACGCCTCCAGGCGGCGCACGCCCCAGGCGGCGCCCAGGCTTAGCACCAGGAACAGTGCCCCGACCAGGGTCAGCGGCTCGGTATAGCGGAATGTGGCCGATCCGATGATCTTGCTCTGCTGCAGCAGCTCTACCACCGTAATGGCCGACAGCAGCGGCGTGTCTTTGAACATGGCCACCAGGTAATTGCCCAGCGCCGGCACCACAGGCGGAATAGCCTGGGGCAGGACGACGCCCACCGCCGTACGCCAGGGCGACATGTTCAATGCCGTAGCCGCCTCGAGCTGCCCACGAGGCACTGATTCCAAACCGGCGCGGTAGACCTCGGCGCAGTACGCGGCATAGTGCACGCCCAAGGCCAGAATGCCGGTGGCCAGCGGCGACATCCGAAACCCGCTCTGCGGCAGTACATAGAACAGGAAATACATCTGTACCAGCAGCGGCGTGCTGCGCACGAACTCGATCAACAGCGCCGTCGGCGCCGAGATCACGCGCAAGCGCGACCGGCGCAGCAAGGCCAGCACCAGTCCCAGCACGATGGCCAGCAACATCCCCAGCGCCGTGGCCTGCACGGTGATCACCAACGCCGAGCCCAATGCGGGCAGTATTTCCCAGGCAAAAGTCCAATCAAAAATGGGCTTCATCGGACGCGGAACCTCCGCTCGAGCAGGCGTATGCCGGCAGTAATCACCAACGCCACGGCAAAATACAGCAGCAGCAGGAGCAGGAAGACTTCAGTCGTGCGCAGGGTCTCAGCCCTGAGCATCTGCCCTCGGAATGTCAGGTCGGTAATGGTGATCAGCGACACCAGCGCGGTGTTCTTCAACAGCTCGATCAGCAGATTGCCGGCGGGCGGCAACATGGCCGGAAAGGCCTGCGGCAGCACAATGCGCCGCATGCTCTGCGCCGACGTCATGTTCAGCGCCACCGCCGCTTCACGTTGCCCCGGCGCCACCGCCTGGATGGCGCCACGCACCACCTCGGCGCCGTACGCGCCTGCATTGGCGGCCAGCACCACAATGCCCACTGTGACCGCCGGCAGCTTCATGCCGAACAAGGGCAGCACGTAGTAGAACCAGAACAATTGCACCAGCGCCGATGTGCCGCGGAATACTTCAACGTAGGTCGTGGCCGGCCAGCGGATCCAGCGATGCGGCGACAGGCGTGCAAGGCCCGCCAGCAGCGCGATCGGAACGGCCAGCGCAGCCGCTCCGATCGTGATGCGCAGCGTCATCGCCAGCCCATCGAGCAAGGGGGGCAGCAGCCCCGCCATGCCTTCTAGCGTAATAGCCATGCGTTACTGGCCGTTGGCCGCACACAGCTTTTCAGCCGTCACGTCGCCGGGCAGTTCGTTCTTGCCAAACCCGAAGGGCTCCACCAGCTTCGCATGCTCTTCGGAACCGATGAACTTGGCCAGCTCGGCGTTGAACGCGTCGACGAATTCCTGGTCAGCCGGGCGGAAAACGAATGCGCCATAGCCGCGCACGCTTTCGCCGTCGATCACCGGATCGGTAAACGGTTCGGCCTTTTCCAGGTCGCCGGTGGCCGACTTCTTCATCAGGTCGTTGATGGTCAGCGCGGTGGCGCCATAGGCATCGGCCCGGCCGGCCTGCACGCCGGACAACGCGCTCACGACATCGGGAAACACCACTACCCGGTCGGTCGGAATGTCCAGCTTGCGCGCATACTCGCTCTGGATCGCACCCACGACCACGCCCAGGCGCACGTCGTCCTGCTTGGCGATGTCTTCGTAGCTGTGCAGATTCTTGGGGTTGCCTTTCTGCACCAGGAACGCTTCGCCCACCCCGTAGGTGGGGTTGGAAAAAGTCGCCTGCTGGCAACGTTCGGGCGTGATGTACATGCCCGCCGCAATAATGTCGAAGCGATTGGCCTGCAGGCCGGGGATCAGCGAGCCGAACTCTGTCAGCACGCCTTCTACTTCGTTGATGCCCATGCGCTTGAGCACCACGCGCGCGATCTCGACGGCCTCGCCCGTCAGGCGGTTTTCGGCGCTGTCCATATAGGCATAAGGCGCCTCGTTGGCGTACCCGATACGGACCTTGCCCGCCTCTTTGGCGGCCTGCAGCGTGCTTTGGGTCGCCGGCGGCGGCTCATTGGACGCAGCCTTGGCGGGTTCTTCGTCTGCCGAATCCGAGCATGCCGCCAACAACCCCAGACTGACTGCCAATACGGCCCATTTCATTTTGTCCAGAATAAGTGACATGCGCAGCTCCCATTGAAGATAGTTATATACAAAACCAATTCACGCGAAATAGTACGTCAATCAATCATTTCAACACAAACCATATGGCGACAAAAAAGCAGGCGCGCGGCCTGCTTGAAGGGCAAAGTTTTCACGATTCGCCCGTTGCAGCACGCCTGAAGCGGCGTCTGCCCCGGCGAATCAGGGTCGTTACCGAGCGTAGGAAAACTTTCCGTCTCGTATCACACCCATGACCCGGGCGCGCTCGTCAAAGCCCTGATGATCGGTTTTGGAGATGTTGAGCACCCCGTTGGGCACGACCAGATCCTGCGTACTTTCGAGCGCATCGCGCAGCGCGGCGCGAAATTCCGGCGTACCCGGCTTGGCGCCCGTCTTGAGCGCGCGCCCTACCGCCGAATCGAGCAGTATCCAGGCGCCATACGCGTCGCCGGCGAACTGGGTAAGGGTATTGGCCCCATACTGGGCCTCGTACTTGTCCGCGAATTCCACGGCCACTTTCTTGACCGGATTGTCATCGGGCAGTTCGCGCGCCACGACGCCCGGCCCCGTGGGGAACAGCGTGCCTTCGACATCCTTGCCGCCTACCTGCAGGAATTCGAGCGTGCCGATGCCGTGCGTCTGGTAAATGGGCCCTTTGTAGCCACGTTGCACCAGGGTCTTTTGAGGCAAGGCCGCAGGCGTGCCAGACCCGGCGATCAATATCGCCTCCGGCTGCGCCGCCATGGCCTTGAGCACCTGTCCCATCACGGATGCATCATTGCGTTGGAACCGCTCTTGCGCCACCAGCTTGATGTCGCTGCCGGCCGCCTTGGTGAATTCGCTGAGCCAGCTGTCGCCGTAAGAGTCCGCGAAACCGATGAAGGCCACGCTCTTGATTCCCTTGCGACGCATGTCATCCACCAGCGCCGTGGCCATCAGGGAATCGTTCTGCGGCATCTTGAACGCCCAGCGCCGCTTGGGGTCGCTCGGCGGCTCGACGATGACGGCCGACGCGGCCAGGGCCACCATGGGAGTGCCCGTCTCGGCAAGTACGTCCAGGGCGGCCAGTGCCGATGCGGTGATGTTGGGTCCGACGATCGCATCCACCTTGTCTTCGGAGGTGAGCTTGCGGATGTTCTTGACGGCGCGGCTGACATCGGTGCCGTCGTCCAGCACGATGTAGCGCGCCGGCTGGCCTGCCAGCGTCTGCGGCCACAGGCGCAGGGCATTGTTGGTCTGGATGCCGATGGCGGCGGCTGGCCCCGTGGTCGAGACGTCGATCCCGATCACGACTTCGGCGCGGGCCGACCAGGACAGCATCGGCAGGATAGTGGCGGCGGCGGCAGCCAACCGTAGTAACGAAGAGGACATGGCGGGTATCCGGCAGAAATGTTGAAAAAATCCGTCAGCAGGCGTGCAAGGCGCTATTTTGCCCCAGGCTCTGCGTTTGCGCGCCCTTGATGCGCTTCGTACACCATGGCGGCCAGCGTCAGGTCTTCCAGCGCGCTGCCCACCGCCTTGAACACGGTGATCTGGCGGTCATCGGCGCGGCCGGGAGCCTGCCCCGCAACCAGCTCGGTCAGCGTGCCGCGTATGGCGGCCGGCGTGAGCACGCCCGCGTCAAACGCCGCCAGCAGGTCGCCTGCCTTGGTCGGCGCCTCGTCGGTGTCTACATAGACTTCCGCCCCCGCGAAACACTGTGGATCCGTTTCCTTCATTTCGGGCTTGAAGCTGCCGATCAGGTCCAGGTGCGTGCCCGGGCGCAGCCACGCGCCACGCACCAGCGGCTCGGTCGACAGCGTCGAGCAACTGACAATGTCGGCCTGGCGCACCCCGTCTTCCAGTGATTCGATAGCGGCGGCGTCAAAACCCTGTTGCACCAGCGACTCGGCCAGCTTGCGTGCCCCTGCCGGGCGTATGTTCCAAACCAGCACCCGCTCGATGGGCCGTACGGCGCGCATCGCCTGCGCCACCAGCCCGGCAATGCGTCCCGACCCGACGATCAGCAATACCTTGGCATCCTGCCGCGCCAGGTACGAGGCGCCCAGTGCCGCCGCACCCGCCGTGCGATACACCGTCACGATATCGCCATCGACCTGTGCCAGGGGCACTCCGGTACGGGCGCTATAAAGCGTGTAGGTGGCATGCAGGCCGGGCAGGCCCTGCCGGGTGTTTTCGGGAAAGATATTGATGACCTTTACGCCGAAATAACCCTGCTCGTTCCACGCCGGCATGATCAGCGACGTGCCCTGCGAACCGCCCGACTCAATGGCGTGGACGTGGCGCGGCGGCACGCTGGCGCCCGCCTGGAAGGCGGTGCGCAGGGCCGAGATCACGGCGGGAAATTCCAATACGCTGCGGGTCTTTTCGGTGTCGATAACTTGCATGCAATCCTCCTGTAGGATCGCCATTATCGCTTGGGCCGGGCCCTGCGGGCAGGCCACGCCCGCGGGCGGCCGCCCAAAACAAAATGCCAGTCGGGCGACTGGCATTTGCCTGACGGGCAGCGCCCGTATCAGCGGTGCGGATCGTGATAGGCGGAAATGGTGGGATGCATCTGCCTGGCTTGATCCATGCCGTGCAGCACTTCGCCCACCGCTTCCAGAAAGCCGGTTACACGGTCCTGCATGCGGCGCCAGAAGCCTGGCATCCCGCCTGCCGGTTGGCCCGGCGTCGTGGCCCTGCGAGTGGAATCTGCCATGACCTGCTCCTTGAGAGAATGAAAGGGCACCACCTGGACCATCTTAGTCCTGCTTTTGCTGCTTCACAACATTTTTTGATGCATCATAATTTTTGTTGTGTTTAAAGCACAAACTGGCTGCCATCAGCACCCACATGGCCTACGCGCTTTTTCATTCCACAATTTTATTGCGCACTGCACAATTCATCCATAAGCCGGCAAGACCCTGCCGGCAGCATGCCGAACTCCCTCCACCAGGCCAGACGCCCCTAGTATTTCGAAGCCGGCCCACAAAGCCGCCAACACAGTGTGTCTGCCCGAAAACGCCTCAGGGACCCGATATGCCGCAAAATGCATCCATCAACCGCCGCTTTGTCCTGGCCGCGCACCCCCGCGGCCTGCCCCAGACCACCGACTTCAGGCTGGAACACACCGAAGTTCCCGCGCCGCATCATGGGCAGGTGCTGCTGCGCACCCTTGCCCTGTCGCTGGATCCATATATGCGCAATTTGATGGACGAAGTGGGTCCGGCCTACGCGGCAGCCGTGCCATTGGGCGAACCCATGGTGGGCGGCACTGTCAGCCGCGTGGTGGAGTCGCGCCATGCACAATTCCGGCCGGGCGACCTGGTGCTGGCCAACGCAGGCTGGCAGGACTACGCCCTGTCCGATGGAACGGATCTGCTGCCGCTTGCGGGCATGCCGCAACCCAGCTATGCGCTGGGCGCGCTGGGCATGCCCGCCTTCACGGCCTACGTGGGCCTGTTGGATATCGGCCAGCCACGGCCCGCAGAGACTGTGGTGGTGGCGGCCGCCACCGGCGCGGTGGGCGCCATGGTGGGCCAGATCGCCAAGCTCCAGGGCGCTCGCGTGGTGGGCATTGCGGGGGGCCGCGAAAAGTGCGGCTATGCAGTGCAGGAATTGGGCTACGACGCCTGCCTCGACCGCCACGACCCACGGCTGCCGGCTATGCTGGCCGCCGCCTGCCCCCAGGGCATTGATGTGTACTTCGAAAATGTGGGAGGAACCGTCTTCGATGCGGTGCTGCCATTGTTGAATATCGGGGCCCGTGTACCGATCTGCGGCGTGATCGCGCACTACAACGACGACGGGCCGCCCACAGGGCCCGACCGTCTGCCGGCCATGATGGCCGCCGCGCTGCAGAAGCGCATCCGCCTGCAGGGCTTCATCATCCTGGACCACTATGCCGATCGCTACGAGGCTTTCCGGCGCGACATGAGCGCGTGGATCGACGCTGGCCGCATCAAGGTGCGCGAACACCGCGTCAGCGGATTGGAGCAGGCGCCCGCCGCCTTCATCGACCTGCTTCAGGGACGCAACTTCGGCAAGGTGATCGTAGAGATCGCGCCATAAACCAGCGATCGGTCGGGCCGCGATCGGTCGTCAGGGCTGACCGAGCAGGTCCAGGTCGACCGGCAGGGCCCGGTTCAGGGCGGCCGCCACCTTGACCCGCAACTCGTTGCTGTGCGCGCGGCGGATTTCGCGCTTTACATCGAGCAGCTGCTGCGGGTGCATCGAAAACTCGGTAAGCCCCAGGCCCAGCAGCAGGCGCGTGAGGCGGGCATCGCCCGCCATCTCGCCGCACACGGCAACGGGCTTGCCCAGGCGGGCGCCGGCGTTGATGGTATTGGCCACCAGCCGCAACACCGCGGGATGCAGCGGATCGTAAAGGCTGGCCACGTCGTGGTCGCCACGATCGATGGCCAGCGTGTATTGAATCAGGTCGTTCGTGCCGATCGACAGGAAGTCCAGCGCCTGCGCGAACGGTTCAATGGCGATGGCCACCGCCGGCACCTCGACCATGGCGCCGACTTCCAGGCGTTCTGCATACGGCTGCCCGCGCGCGTCCAGCTCGCGCCGCGCGGCGTCGATCGCCGCCAGCGCGGCGGCGACTTCGTGCATGTGCGTCACCATTGGCAGCAACAGCCGCACGTTGCCGTGCGCCGAAGCCCGCAGGATGGCCCGCAACTGCGTGGCGAACATCTCGGGCCGGGCCAGGCAATAACGGATGGCGCGCTGCCCGAGCGCCGGGTTGGTGGCCACCGTGGCCTCGTCGTCAAGCGTCTTGTCGGCGCCGATGTCCAGCGTACGTATGGTGACGGGGCGCCCTCCCATGACGCGCGCCACCGCAGCGTAGGCCTGGTATTGCTCTTCTTCGTCGGGCAGCGACGGCCGGCCCATGAACAGGAACTCGCTGCGGAACAACCCGATGCCATGCGCCCCTGCCTGCACCGCGGCGGCCGCTTCATCGGGCAGTTCGATGTTGGCGTTGAGCACGATGGCGATGCCATCCAGGGTAACGGCGGGTTCGTCGCGCAACAGGGCGAGCTCGGCGCGCTCGGCGGCATAGGCAACCTGCCGGTCGCGGTATTCCTGCAACATGGGCGGCGCAGGATTGAGCAGCACTACGCCGGCGTCGCCGTCGATGACCACCGTGTCGCCATCGCGCGCCAGGTCGCGCACATTGCCCAGCCCCACCACGGCCGGCACGCCCATGCTGCGCGCAACGATAGCGGTATGCGAAGTCGGCCCGCCCAGGTCGGTAACGAACGCGGCAAAGCGGCCGCCCCGCAACCGCAGCATATCCGACGGAGATATATCGTGGGCCACCACCACCAGGGGGTCGTTGCCATCGAGGTCGGCGCCATCGGGCAGCATGGCGCTGCTTCCGGACAGCACCTGCAACACGCGCTCGATAACCTGGCGGACATCCGCGCCGCGCTCGCGCAGGTACTCGTCTTCCATGGCGTCGAACTGCTCGCCCAGAATCTGCCCCTGCGTGGCGAGCGCCCATTCTGCGTTGTAGAGCCGCTGCGCGATGAGGTCGCAGGTTTGCTCGGCCAATAACGGGTCGGCCATCAGCAATCGGTGCACGTTCAGCATCGCGCCCAGCTCGCGCGGCGCATCGGCCGGCAGCGTATCGACAATTTGCGCCAGGTCATCCTGCGCCCGGGAAAGCGCCTGTGTCAGACGCGCGCATTCTGCCTCGACGTCTTCGGGTGCGATACGGTAATGGGCCACTTCGAGCGATGCTGCGCCCATCACCACAGCGCGGCCGATCGCATATCCGCGCGCCACGCCCTTGCCATGCAACGCCACCACGGCGCAATGCGCCGTGGCAGGATGAGAAGGCGTGCTATTCGTGCTCACCGAATTTGCTGTCGAACAGGTTCTGGATTTCGGATAGCGCCCGGTCGGCATCGGCGCCCGACGCTTCGAGCCTGACGGTGACACCCTTGCCGGCAGCCAGCATCATGACTCCCATGATGCTTTTTGCGTTGACGCGCTTGGCGCCCCGGGAAATAAAAATTTCGCTGCCAAACTGGCTGGCAAGCTGGGTGAGCTTGGCTGCTGCGCGCGCATGCAGGCCCAGCTTGTTTGAAATGACGATGTCTGAAGTTGGCATAGAAATCAGATAAACAGAGCCTGGCGCTGGCGGCCGGCCCGGGGAAACGATGTGTCGCCGCCGCGCCTGCGCCGTGCATCGACATGATAGGGCAAAATCCGGCTGCTCAATCTACGCGCAGACACCCCTGCACCCCACCCGCGAGCGCTTTTTCGCGCGTTTCCGCAAGGCTGGCCTCGCGTGAGGTCAGCGCCCGCAGCAGCATCGACGTGTTCAGCCCCGCCACCACACAGCACTGCGTACCGAGGGCTTGCGCCTCTTCGACGGCACGCTTGGCGATATTGGCGGGCGTGGCGCCGATAAGGTCGGTCAGCACCAGCACGCCGCCGCCGGTATCGGCCGCACGAATGTCCTGCAGCACCGCGGGCACGCGATCGTCCGGCATGTCGTCGGGCTGGATGTCGTGCACCGCCATCTGGCTGCCCACGGCGGCGCCCAGCACGTGTTCGGCGAACTCGCGCATGGCCACTCCCAGTGGCGCATGCACCACGATAACAAGGCCGGTCATGGAGTGCCTTTACGTCGCAGCGCGTTCCAGGGCCTGGGCGAAAGCACCGGCCACATCGAAACCTGTCTGCTCGGCAATTTCGACGAAACAGGTCGGGCTGGTGACATTGACTTCGGTGACGTAGTCGCCGATGACATCCAGGCCCACCACCAATAGCCCGCGCGCCGCCAGCCGCGGCGCCACCACGGCCGCGATCTCGCGATCGCGCTCGGTGAGCGGCTGCGCCACGCCTCGACCGCCGGCAGCCAGGTTGCCGCGCGTTTCGCCGGCCAGCGGAATGCGCGCCAGCGAATACGGCACGGCCTCGCCGCCTATCAGCAAAATACGCTTGTCGCCCTGGACGATTTCCGGAATATAGCGCTGCGCCATGATAGTGCGGGCGCCGTTGTCGGTAAGCGTCTCGAGGATGGCGTTCAGGTTCGGCTCGGTGGCCTGCAGGCGAAAAATGCCGGACCCGCCCATGCCATCCAGCGGCTTGACAATGACATCGCGATGAAGCGCATGAAACGCCTTGATGCGGCCCATATCTCGCGTGACCAGCGTGGGCGCGGCCAGGTCGGCGAATTCGGTGATGGCGAGCTTTTCGGGATGATTGCGGATCGCGGCTGCGTCGTTGAACACCTTGGCGCCCTGCGCCTGGGCGTATTCGAGCATATGCGTGGAGTAGACATACTCCATGTCGAAGGGGGGATCCTTGCGCATGATGATCGCGCCGAACTCCGAAAGCGGCACGTCCCGGGCGGCGGCGGTTTCACGCCACCATGCATGGCCGTGCAGATCGGCGCCCTGCACCAGCTCGATGGGCGTGCTGCGGGCCTGCACCACCCCCGCGTCGATGAACAGGTCTTCCTGAAGGGCGAAGCTAAGTGTATGGCCGCGCGCCACCAGCGCGCGCATCATGGCAACCGAAGAGTCCTTGTATGCCTTCAGAAGCGGCAGCGGATCGATGATGAAGAGTACATGCATGGTAGGAACGTCCAGGCCTCACGCCGTGCCACGCCCGGCGTGTCAAAACGCCATCGTAACGTAATTGTCACCCCCGCGCCGTCCGCCTGCGCGCATGGCCGGAGACAGGATCACCGGCCATGCGGGGCGTGGCGTTCAGGAGGCCGAATCGGACTTGCCCGGAACGCTCTTTTTGCGAGGAGCCAGCACCATGACCATCTGGCGCCCTTCGAGCTTGGGCATGGCCTCGACCTGGGCCAGTTCGGTCAGGTCGTCGCGCACGCGCTCGAGCACGCGCATGCCCAGTTCCTGGTGAGCCATTTCCCGGCCACGGAAACGCAGCGTTACCTTGGCCTTGTCGCCTTCTTCCAGGAAACGGCGCAGATTGCGCAGCTTGACCTGATAGTCGCCTTCGTCGGTCGCGGGCCGGAACTTGACTTCCTTGACCTGGATGACCTTCTGCTTGGCGCGCGCTTCGGCTTGCCGCTTTTGTTCCTGGTACTTGAACTTGCCGTAGTCCATCAAACGGCAAACTGGCGGATCCGCGTTGGGCGCGATTTCGACCAGATCCACGTCGGCTTGCTCGGAAAGACGGAACGCATCGGCGATCTTGACGATACCGAGCTGTTCCCCGTCCAGACCTATCAGGCGCACCTCGGGGACGCGGATTTCACCGTTGATGCGATTGGCTTTTTCAGTGGCGATGTTGACGACTCCTAAAAGAATTAACTATCACTGCTTTGTTGTTGCACGACGCGGCGGGCGGCAACGTCTTCGGCCAGGCGGGCGGTAAAGGCCTCGAGCGGGATGACGCCCAGGTCCAGTCCGCCCAGCCCACGGACGGCAACGGTACCATTTTGCTTTTCCTTGTCGCCCACGACAAGGATGTACGGCACCTTTTGCAGGCTATGCTCGCGGATTTTACGAGTGATTTTTTCACCACGCAAATCGGACTGTACTCTAAAGCCTTGTTTTTTCAGGGTTTGTGTGATTTGCGCCGCATAATCGGCAGACGGCTCGGAAATACAGCAGACCACGGCCTGCACCGGCGCCAGCCAGGGCGGCATCGCGCCGGCGTAGTTTTCGATCAACATGCCGATGAAACGCTCGAGCGAACCCAGGATGGCCCGGTGCAACATGACCGGCGCCCGACGCTGATCCTCGGCATCGACGTACTCGGCGCCCAGCCGCTGCGGCATGGAGAAATCCACCTGGATCGTGCCGCACTGCCAGTGCCGTCCGATCGCGTCCTTGAGCGTGTATTCGATCTTGGGGCCATAAAAGGCGCCCTCGCCCGGCGACACCTCGAATTCGCAACCGGTACGCCGCAGGCTTTCCATCAGGGCGGTTTCGGCCTTGTCCCAGATTTCGTCGCTGCCGATGCGCTTTTCGGGGCGCGTGGCCACCTTGTACAGCACTTCGTTGAACCCAAAGTCGCGATAGACCTTCTGCAGCAGTTCGGTGAAGGCCGCGCATTCGTCCTGCAACTGGTCTTCGGTACAGAAAATATGTCCGTCGTCCTGGGTGAAGCCGCGCACCCTCATCATGCCATGCAGGGAGCCCGAGGGCTCGTTGCGGTGGCATTGCCCGAATTCGCCGTAGCGCAGCGGCAGCTCGCGGTAGGAATGCAGGCCGGCGTTGAAGATCTGCACGTGGCCCGGGCAGTTCATGGGCTTGAGTCCGTACACGCGGTTCTCGGACTCGGTGGTGAACATGTTTTCGCGGTAGTTGTCCCAGTGGCCGGTTTTCTTCCACAGCGACAGGTCGAGGATCTGCGGCGCCTTGACTTCCTGGTAGCCATTGTCGCGATACACCGCGCGCATGTATTGTTCGACCTGCTGCCACAGCGTCCACCCCTTGGGGTGCCAGAAGATCAGCCCGGGGGCTTCGTCCTGGAAGTGGAAAAGGTCGAGTTCGCGGCCGATCTTGCGGTGATCGCGGCGCTCGGCTTCTTCGAGCATGTGCAGGTAGGCGTCCTGCTCTTCGCGGGTTGCCCAGGCCGTGCCGTAGATGCGCTGGAGCATCTCATTGTTGCTGTCGCCCCGCCAGTAGGCGCCCGCCACTTTCATCAGCTTGAAAACCTTGAGCTTGCCGGTGGACGGCACGTGCGGGCCGCGGCACAGGTCGATGAAATTGCCTTCGCGGTACAGGCTGAGCGTTTCGTTCGCGGGGATCGAAGCGATGATCTCGGCCTTGTAGTCTTCGCCGATGCTCTTGAAGTACGCCACGGCATCGTCACGCGTCCATTCTTCGCGTGTCACGATTTCGTCCTTGCGCGCGAGTTCGGCCATTTTCTTTTCGATGGCCGCCAGGTCTTCCGGCGTGAACGGGCGCTTGTACGAGAAATCGTAATAGAAGCCGTTGTCGATAACGGGCCCTATGGTGACCTGCGCGTCGGGAAACAGTTCTTTTACGGCATAGGCCAGCAAGTGAGCGGTGGAATGGCGGATGAGCTCCAGCCCGTCAGGATCTTTGGCGGTGACGATGGCCAGTTGCGCGTCCTGCTCCAGCAGGTGGCTGGTGTCGACCAGCCGGGGGGCGTCGCCCGCCACGGTGATGCGCCCGCCCAGGGCTGCCTTGGCCAGTCCGGTGCCGATGGACTGCGCGACCTCGGCCACCGTGACCGGGCCGGGAAACTGACGCTGCGAACCATCTGGCAAAGTGATCTGTACCATCGAGAATTTCCTGGGGAAGAAACGAGAAACGCGGCTGTCCGCCGCGTTCCGTCTGGTGCTTGCTGGGACTGCCACTGCCTGACATGGGCAAACCCGACGCTGAAAAAACTAACGCGACATGGGGCGGAAGTTTCCGGTCGTAGTTCGTGTCGGGCGAGACGTCATGCCTGGCAGCCTGTAAAACCGGCACGCGAAGTGCGCGCCTGTAGTCAAAGATTGTAGCATCCCCGCCGCCGCTTTGCCCTTTCGGAACCCACGACGCTCGCCACGGTCGATATAAAAGCGGACGCCCTCCCCCTCGCGCTACACGCCCAGCTTGGACAAGTCTGATTTTGCGGGCACTTTCGCTTTGTCGCTCTACATACTGGGTACCCTCGACGCACTGCGTACCCAACTTCAGGGCGCCGCCCGCCAGTTCTTCACATCATGCCGCCCTTCCGGACCTCCGCCCCCACCCACCCGGCCTCCGTGCCCAGCACGGCTGGACGCCGCTACATGCTGCTTTCGGGCGCCGACGATCGCATACGGGTTGCCATCCTCGACGACCATCCCGTCATCACGCTGGGGGTGGCCGCCTACCTCAGGTCACAACCCGATTTCGACATCGTGCACACCGAGACTTCGTCGGAAGCCCTTCTGGACAAGCTGGCGCGCCAGCCGTGCGATATCGCCATCGTCGATTTCTACCTGCCTCGACAGGCCTGGGACGGCGTGGACTTCATACGCAGGCTCAGGCGCCACTACCCCAAGATGGCCATCATCACCTTTTCGGCCGGCGCGCCGGCCGAAACGGAATATGCCGCCTTTCGCGCGGGCGCCCACGGATACTTGCCCAAAACCGCATCCCTGCCCGTGCTGATTGACGTCTTGCGTGCCGCCTGTAACCAGCATGGCCGTGGTTTCATCACCTACCGAAATGGCGAACTGCTCACGACGGCTCCCGCGCACCCGGACACCCGCCTCACGGCGGCGGAAATCGAAGTGCTGCGCCAGATCGCGCAAGGGCTGTCCGTTACACAGATCGCCGCCCGCCTGCTGCGCAGCAAGAAAACCATCAGCACGCACAAGCGTCGCTCAATGAAAAAACTCGGGCTGGCCGACGACCTGGCCTTGGCGCTGTACCTGAAAGAAAAATTCGACCAGCAGGCAGGCCCTTGACACCATGGTGCATATCGACACGGTCTTGTCGCTGTACCCCGATGCGTCCATCAGGCGCCGGCTGCTCGAAGAAGCGCTTGCGCATCTTCATGACGATCTCGCCACGTTGCGGGTGGCCGTCACGGCGGGCGACTTCCGCCAAGCGCGGCAACAGGCTCACCGCGCGAAAGGTACGGTGAGCTTTCTCGGACATGTCCATGCCTTGCCGGCTTTCGACCGGCTTGCGGCCGCGCTCGATACGGAAAACGCCGGGGCCGTCGGCCCATCCTACGCACGCGTCGAAGCGCTATTGCTCGAGTTGGAAATCCGGCTGCGCCAACATCTGGCTGCGCTTTGAACGCGAATCGGATGCGCAAACAAAAAACCCTCGCGAACGAGGGTTTTTCGAGAGCGATGCCGATCAGAGAACGCGGATCTTGGTGGCCTGAGGCCCCTTGGCGCCCTGCGACTGAACATAGCTGACGCGCTGGTTTTCTTCCAACGACTTGTAGCCGTTACTTTCGATTTCCGAGAAATGGGCGAACAAATCTTTGCCGCCGTTCTCGGGCATGATGAAGCCAAAGCCCTTGTCTGCGTTAAACCATTTCACGATGCCGGTTTCCATAGTGCTTCCTTAAGTAAACAACACACGAGCAAATGCTCGAAAAGACGATCAAGGAAGGACTGTGGACAATGATGGCGCGTCAGACGCGCATGACCGCACTACGATCACAACACTTGAGAATCAGGCCCACTATGGGCGGCATGTGCAGTTAAGTCAACCACCGTTTCAAATGAGCCGCTCCAGGCAACAAACCAAGGGTGACAACCCCTTTATGCATCACCAGGGGCAGCCGCAATACACGGCAGGCAAACAGCAAAAAGCCGCAGCAGCAAATAGCTGCGCGGCTCAAGTAATTCTGGTAGGCGGTATTGGAATCGAACCAACGACCTCTACGATGTCAACGTAGCGCTCTAACCATCTGAGCTAACCGCCTGCAAAGAAGCGAGATTATATACACATACTATTCGCCGCGCAAGCGATCGTCGGCCCGCCGCACAGCCGCGCAGAGTTCGCGAATTTTGGCCGGCGATTTTTCGCCGGGTGCGGTTTCGACTCCGCTGCTGACATCGACCGCCCACGGCCGATTGACCGAAATGGCCTGCTCCACGTTGGCGGCATTCAGCCCGCCGGACAGGATCACCGGACGCGCCGCGGCGTCGGCCCGCACAGCGGCCAGCAAGCTGTGGTCGAAAGCCTGGCCGCTGCCGCCGTAACCGGCGCTGTAACTGTCGAACAGCCAGCCGGCCGCCCCGTCGAAGGCACGGCATGCATCGGCCAGCGTTTGTGGAGCATCCAGGCCTGGAGCGCCGGCGCGGAAGGCCCGCAGGTAGCGGGTTCCATACCGGGCACAGTCAGCGGCGGTTTCGTCGCCATGAAACTGCAACAGATCGGGCCCGACTTCATCCAGCACGGCGCGGATCTCGGCCTGGCTGGCGTTGACAAACAAGGCCACCACATCGACAAAGGCGGGAACCGTGCGGCGCAGCTGCGCCGCGCGCGCCGGCGACACATACCGCTTGCTTGGCGGGTAAAACACGAAGCCGATCGCGTCCGCCCCGGCCTGCACGGCCGAGGCGATGTCTGCTTCGCGGGTCAACCCGCAGATTTTGACGCGAGTACGCATGGATTGCTGCTTACTTGAACGCGGCTGCCGGATCGGCGGCTTCGTTGCCGTAGATACCGGTGCCATACGTGGTTTCGATTTCGATCTTCACCGTGTCGGGGTCGACGGTAGACATGCCGGATTTGTAATGCATGACCATGCCGGGGAAAATCATCACCGCCGCCACCATGATCAGCTGGATCACGATGAACGGCACAGAACCCCAGTATATCTGCCCCGTGGTCACCGGTTCGATCATCTGGCCGGTTACCTTGTCCTTGTAGCGATCCTTGGCGGCCACGGATCGCAGGTAGAACAAGGCAAAACCGAACGGCGGATGCATGAACGACGTCTGCATGTTCACGGCCAGGAGGATGCCGAACCAGATCAGGTCGATGCCCATCTTGTCGGCCACCGGCCCCAGCAGCGGCACGATGATGAACGCCAGCTCGAAGAAGTCCAGGAAGAAGGCCAGCACGAACGTCAGGACGCTGACGACGATCAGGAAGCCCCATTGGCCGCCCGGGACGCTGGTAAGCAGGTGCTCGACCCACAGGTCGCCGCTGACGCCGCGGAAGGTCAGGCCGAACACGGTCGAGCCAACCAGGATGAACACCACGAAGCACGACAGCTTGGTGGTGGTATCCATGGCCTGGCGCAACAGGTCCAGCGTCAGGCGGCGGCGGATCAAGGCCATGATGATGGCGCCCACGGCACCCATCGCTCCTCCTTCGGTGGGCGTGGCCACGCCGATGAAGATGGTGCCCAGCACCAGGAAGATAAGAAACAGCGGCGGGATCATCACGAAGGTGACGCGCTCGGCCAGGGCCGACAGCACGCGCAGCTTGAACACCCTGTTGATGATGGCGATCACAAAAGCAGTCAGGCCCCACAGCAGCAGGCTGAGCACCACCTTTTCGTCGACCGGAGCGTCGGCCTTTTCGAGCCATTGCGTCAACAGGTACGCGGACACTGCCGAGATCAGCATCAATACCAGCAATGATCGGCCGCCGCGCGAGCCGTTGGGCTCGCGGAACGCGCGCGCCTCTTCGGGCAGGGCCGGAGCCGACGAAGGCTTGATGATGGACATCAGCACGATGTACGCAATGTACGCGCCAGCCAGCAGGAACCCCGGCACCATGGCCGCGCGATACATGTCGCCAATGGACCGGCCCAACTGGTCGGCCAGGATGATCAGCACCAGCGAGGGCGGAATGATCTGCGACAAGGTGCCCGAGGCGGCAATGACGCCCGTGGCCAGCCGCCTGTCATAGCCGTAGCGCAGCATGATGGGCAATGAAATCAGGCCCATGGAGATCACCGAGGCCGACACCACGCCGGTGGTGGCGGCCAGCATGGCGCCCACCACCACCACCGCGATGGCCAGGCCGCCGCGCAACGGGCCGAATACCTGCCCGATGGTTTCCAGGAGGTCTTCGGCCATGCCCGATCGCTCGAGCACCAGGCCCATCAGGGTGAAGAACGGCACCGCGAGCAAGGTGTCGTTGGACACGATGCCGAACACCCGCTGCGGCAATGCCTGGAACAGCGAAGCGTTGAACAGGCCCAGCTCCATGCCGACCAGGCCATACAGGATGCCGTTGGCGGCCAGGGCAAACGCCACCGGAAAGCCCAGCAGCAGGAACAGCACCAGCGTGCCGAACATGATCGGCGCCAGATTTGCGATGAGAAACTCCATGATCAGCGGTCCCTGTTTTGTTGTTGCAGGGCCGCTTCGCGCGCCTGCGCTTCACGGGCGATTTCTTCGGCCAGCAGTTCCTCGGCTGACTTGCCTTCGGCACGGGCGAGCGGATCAGGCCCCTGGCCGCGCAGGTATGCCACGCACTTGATCAGGCGCGAGATGCCGGCCAGCACCAGCAGCGCAAACCCCACCGGTATCATCAACTTGACCGGCCAGCGCACCAGGCCGCCGGAGTTCGACGACTGCTCGTTCGAAATGTACGAATCCATGAACATGGGCCACGACAAATACATAATGAGGATGGCCATCGGCAGCAGGAAAAACAGTACGCCGAAGATTTCGATGTAGATCTGCGTCCGCCGGGACAGCCGCGACGACAGGATGTCGACGCGCACGTGTTCGTTCTTGAGCAGGGTGTAGCCAGCCGTCAGCAGGAACATGGCGCCAAACATGTACCACTGCAGTTCCAGCCAGGCGTTCGAGCTGGTCTCGAACACTTTGCGGACCACCGCGTTGCCGGCGCTGACCAGCACCACCAGCAGCGTGATCCATGTCACGGCTTGGCCAACCCGCAGATTCAGCGCGTCAATGGCGCGCGATATAGCGAGTAATGCTTTCATGATGGGAAAAATATCCGGAAAGGGAAAATACCTTGCGCCGGGTGCGGCGCAGGCGTGAGCATGCGTGGTCTACGGGGTGTCCGGGTTATGCCACGGGCATGCGGCGCCTTGGCGACGCCGGCTTGTGACAAGCGCTGCGGCAGGCGGAATCGGGCGATTTTACCCCCGGCCCGCCCCGCCGCCCCGAAACCCCAAGCCGCTGCCGACTTACTGGCCCCGGTTGATCGTGCCCATGAAGCCGTCGAAACTGCCCTCGGCCAGACGGAACCACGGGATTTCGTTATTGCGGAAGGCCACCATGTCGTCATAGACCTTCTTGAACATGGGGTCTTTCGCGGAGAACTCGTTGTACACCTTCACGGCCTCGGCATAGCAGGCATCCATGACGGCCTTGGGAAAAGCCTTGAGCTCGGCGCCCTGCGACACCAGGCGGCGCAAAGCGGCCGGGTTCTCAGCATCGTACTTGGCGATCATGTCGTTGGTGGCCGTGGCGGCCGCCTGCGCCAGCACCGACTGGTAATGCTTGGGCAGTTGGTTATACACGTCCTGGTTAACGTACAGCGACACCTGCAGCGTGCCTTCCCACCAACCCGGGAAGTAGTAGTGCTTGGCCACCTTGTGAAAGCCCAGCTTCTCATCATCGTACGGGCCGATCCATTCGGCGGCGTCGATGGTGCCCTTTTCGAGCGACGGGTAGATGTCGCCGCCGGCAATCTGCTGCGGCACGACGCCCAGGCGCGACAGGACGGCGCCGGCGAAAGCGCTGGCACGGAACTTCAGCCCCTTGAGGTCATCGACGGTCTTGATTTCGTTGCGGAACCAGCCGCCCATCTGCGTGCCGGTGTAACCGCAGGGGAAATTGACGATGTTGTACTTCTGGAAGAGCTCGCGCGTGAGCTTCAGGCCATTGCCGTGGCGCATCCACGCGTTCATCTGACGCGTGTTCAGGCCAAAAGGCACCGCACCGTCAAAGCACAGCGCGGGGTCTTTGCCGAAATAGTAGTACGAGGCAGTGTGCCCGCATTCGATCGTATTGTTCTGTACGGCATCCAGCACCTGCAGGGCGGGCACAATTTCGCCCGCCGGGAAAGCGCGGATGTTGAATTTGCCGTCCGTGGCCTCGGAGACATACTTCGCCAGGTTTTCGCCGCCCGAATAAATAGCGTCGGCGCTGCGCGGAAAGCTTGATGCCAGCCGCCAGTTCAGCGTGGGCGATTCTTGCGCCACCACCGGAGCGGCAAGCGCGGCGCCGCCAGCTGCGGCGCCCAATGTGGCCTTTTTGAGGAACGAACGACGATGCATTACAGAAGTCTCCTGGTTGGGATCAATATGCAAGCGCGTACCGTTCGTGTGAAACGGCCGCGAAACGGCGCCGGTATAGGGCGCCAATTTTTTCGCTCGCAATAATATAGCGATTCCAGGAAGTTGCCTGCCTGCTGATTACCCTTAAGAAAATGTAATTCGGGGCATCAATTGGCTGCTGCCGTCGGTGTCGTTCAAGCTGTATTCAGGCGGATATTCGATCGCGGTCAGGTATAGGCCGTCGGGCGCGAAAGTGGCCGCGCCGCAGCGCCGGTCGCGCGCGGCAAGCAAGGCCGACATCCACGCCACTGCCTGCCGCCCCTGCCCGACCTGCAACAGTGCGCCGAGCAGGTTGCGCACCATGTGATGCAGGAAAGCATTGGCGCGCAACCTGAACACAAGGAAAGGCCCGCACTCTTCGATAGCCAGCTCGTGCAGCGTGCGTACGGGATGACGCGCCTGGCACTGCGAGGATCGAAAGCTGGAAAAATCGTGCTCGCCCAGCAGAAGCGCCGCAGCCTGGCGCATGGCTTGCACATCCAGGGGCTGGAAGCACCAGCCCGCACGGCCGGCCCATAGCGGTGGGCGAACCCGTCCGCGCCACAGCAGATAGTGATAAGTTCTGGACCGCGCGGAGAACCGCGCATGGAATGTGTCGGACACGGGTTGCGCCCACAGCACCGAGATACTGGGCGGCAGGAAGGCGTTGACGCCCCGCACCCACGACTCGGCGCGCCGCTGCAAGCTTGTGTCCAGATGCACCACCTGCATGGCGGCGTGCACGCCCGTATCCGTGCGGCCCGCGCAAATCGTGGCCACGCGGCCGTCTATGCCCGCGAACCGGCCCAGCGCCGCTTCAAGCGTGTCCTGCACAGTCTGCCTGTGCGGCTGGGTCTGCCAACCTTGCCAACCCGACCCGTCATAGGCCAGGCCCAGTGCAACGCGGGGCACGGACTCAGGCCCGTCCGCCAGGACGCGGCTCGTCGGTGGGGGGCTGGTCGAGGTCGAGGTTGATGCTATTGAGTTTGCGGTTCAGGGCTTCGGTGTCGAGCGCCTCACCGTAGGTGGCCTCGTCTTCATCCGCGCGGCGCGCGCCGGCGCGCCGCAGCACCCATGCCACGATCAGCACGATGATGGCCAGCGCCGCGGTCACCACGACAAGCAGATTGTTTGCCAACCAGCCGGGCATCGAATCCATGGCGGCTTCCTTTTCGTTGTTGCTGGCCGCATCCGCAGCGCTGCGGGCCGTAGATTGTGTACCCGGCGTGACGGCAGCGCCGTCGGCGCCCGCCACACCGGAAGTGCCTGCTGCACCGGAAGTGCCTGCTGCACCGGGTGCGCCTGCCGCACCGGGAGTGCCTGCTGCGCCGGGAGCGCCTGCCGCACCGGGAGCGCCTGCTGCACCGGGAGCGCCTGCCGCACCGGGAGCGCCTGCCGCACCGGGAGCGCCTGCCGCACTGGGTGCGCCTGCCGCACCGGGAGTGCCTGCCGCACCGGGAGCGCCTGCTGCGCCAGGAGTGCCTGTTGCGCCGGGAGTGCCTGCCGCACCGGGAGTGCCTGCTGCACCAGGAGTGCCTGCCGCACCAGGAGTGCCTGCTGCACCGGGAGTGCCTGCTGCACCGGGAGCGCCTGCTGCACCAGGAGTGCCTGCCGCACCGGGTGCGCCTGCCGCACCGGGAGCACCGGCTGCACCCGGGCCACCTGCTGTGCCGGCGCTGCCTGCCGCAGCCGAGGAGTCGGCATTGCCGGGTGCCTGGCCGGGCGTGCCCCCGGCATTGCCGTCGGTATTGCTGCCCAGCGCCTGGTTCAGGGCATCGACGTTACCTTGCAACGTCTGCACGCGCTGCTGGGTATCCTGCATGGCGCGATCGGCCGAAACACGCGTATCCGCCTGCGCGTCGGGCGAGTCGGCAGCACTGACGCGCAGGCGGTCCTGCGGCGCCGGGGCTGTACTGGCCTGGCCCGCCTGCGCCTCGCTTACCTGCCCCGCTGCCGCGCTGCCACTGGCGGCAGCCGTCGCACTGCCGGCGGCGTCGGCCGCGGCGCGACCGCGATAGCGGTCGAAGGCTTCAAGGTGCTGGGCGTAGATGCGGCGCGCTTCGGCCGGGTCAATGGCGCGAACGGTCGCAGCGTCCGGGATGGACAGCGTTTCGCCTGCGCGCACCAGATTCATGTTGCTCTGGATAAACGCGTGCGGATTGGCACGCCACAAGGCAACCAGCATCTGGTACATGCTGGCGTCCGGCACCGCATTGCGGCGAGCAATGCGAAACAGATTGTCGCCGCGGCGTACCGATACTGAACCCGCGGCCGCCCGCTCGGCGGTCGCCGCCCCTACACGTGGCGACTGTACGCCGGGCGCGGCGCCGCGCTGCGGCACCAGAATGGTGACCTGTATTTGTCGCTGGCCCAGGCTGGACTGCAAGTCGAGCAGCAGATCGACCGCGGACGTTGCCAGCGGTTGCGATGATGTGATGCTGATGTTCCGGGCGGCTTGGCGTTGCACGTCACGAATGGTGACCCGCATGGTGTCCAGCGGCACGGGCGGTTGCAGCCCGGCCCGACGCCAGGCGTCCGCATCGGCCACCCTGACTTGCAGCGAGGCCGCCTCTTCGGGAGTCAGGCCGTCCAAGGGAATTACCACTTGCAAAGGTGCTCCCGGAGCCGACACCACCCGGGAATGCCCGACAGTGGCCGCCTGCGTCATGGGAACAACTGATGCACCCAGCGCCAAGGCCACGGCCCAGTTCAGGGCTTTGAGACGGCAAGTGTGGGAAACGCGGCGCGAACGCGAGGTCATGGTGTGGAATCCTGCAGAACGAATCGTTTTACCGGCCTATGCTGGGCGAAAGTGTAATGGATGGACTCTGATTCACAAATCGCATCCCGCTCTTGCGTAAGGATAAAAGGCAAAGGCACCCGCAGGTGCCTTTGCCAGGCCCGAAAGGCCATGAGTGCAACCGCAAGCCGGTGAATCAGGCTTCGGCCAGCGCAATGCGCAACATGCGCCGCAACGGCTCGGCGGCGCCCCACAAGAGCTGGTCGCCCACCGTGAAAGCGCCCAGGTACTGGGGCCCCATCGACAGCTTGCGCAGGCGCCCGACCGGGATATCCAGGGTGCCCGTCACGGCCACCGGCGTCAGCGCACGCATGGTGTCTTCTTTGGTGTTGGGCACGACCTTGGCCCATTGGGTACCCTGCGCGATAAGCGCTTCGATCTCGTCGAGCGGGATATCGCGCTTGAGCTTGATGGTCAGCGCCTGACTGTGGCAGCGCATGGCGCCGATGCGCACGCAGAATCCGTCGATAGGCGTGGCTGGAGTGCCAAAGCTCTGCCCGCGACCGAGAATCTTGTTGGTTTCAGCTTCGGCCTTCCATTCTTCGCGCGACATACCGTCGCCCAGGTCCTTGTCGATCCAGGGGATGAGGTTGCCGCCCAGGGGCACGCCAAAGTTTTCTTGCGGCAGCGCCGGGTCTTGTTGCGCCTGGAGCACGCCACGATCGATTTCCAGGATCGCCGAGGCCGGATCGTCGAGCAGAGGCTTGACCGCCTGGTTGAGCAGCCCGAACTGGGTGAGAAGTTCGCGCATGTGCTGCGCGCCGCCGCCGGAAGCCGCCTGGTAGGTCATGGATGTCATCCATTCGACCAGGTCGTTATTGAAGAGCCCTGCCAGGCCCATGAGCATGCAGCTGACCGTGCAGTTGCCCCCGACGAAATTGCGTACGCCGCGCTTGAGCGCCGCGTCGATAACCGGCCGGTTGACCGGGTCGAGGACGATGATGGCGTCGTCTTTCATGCGCAGCGTGCTGGCCGCGTCGATCCAGATGCCCGTCCAGCCCGCCGCGCGCAGCTTGGGGAATACCTCGGTGGTGTAGTCGCCGCCCTGCGCCGTGACGATGATGGGCAGTTTTTTCAGAGCATCGATGTCGTAGGCGTCTTGCAGCGGGCCGGCGCCATCGGCCCAGGCGGGCGCAGCGCCACCGGCGTTGCTGGTGGAAAAGAAAACGGGGTCGATCAGGGCGAAGTCGTTTTCGTCACGCATGCGTTGCATGAGAACGGAACCGACCATGCCGCGCCAGCCGACCAGGCCTACTGCTTGCGTCATGTTCAATGCTCTTGGAAAAATGGATAAAAAAGCCGGTTATCCCGACAATTTATCAGAATGCCGGACAGAAATGTTGCACTGCAGGGCAAAAGGGGCCTGCGGGAGCCCCCGCCCCTGCCGTCGGAAAGCGACTGCCGTGCAGCCGGCGCGAGCCCTGCGTCCCGGGCGGAACCGCAACGCAGGGATGCTCGCTGGCGCTGCGTCAGCGCAACGCCTTGAGCACGGCGTCGCCCATTTGCGACGTAGACACCCTGGTGGTGCCCGGCTCGTGGATGTCTGCCGTGCGCAGGCCATCGGCCAGCACGGTGCGCACGGCCGCTTCGACACGATCGGCCTGCGAAGCCAGGTTCAGCGAGTAGCGCAGCAACATGGCCGCGGACAATATCGTGGCAAGCGGATTGGCAATGCCCTGCCCCGCGATGTCTGGCGCGGATCCGTGGCTGGGCTCGTACAGGCCCTGGCCCGACGCGTTCAGCGAAGCCGATGGCAGCATGCCGATCGATCCGGTAAGCATGGCCGCTTCGTCGGACAGGATGTCGCCGAACAGGTTGCCCGTAACGATGACGTCGAACTGGCGCGGGTTGCGAACCAGTTGCATGGCGGCGTTGTCGACATACATGTGCGACAGTTCGACATCGGGATAATCGCGCGCCACCTCGATGACGATGTCGCGCCAGAATTGCGAAGTCTCCAGCACATTGGCTTTGTCGACGCTGCACAGTTTTTTGCCGCGCTTGCGCGCCGACTCGAAGCCGATGCGGGCGATGCGCCGAACCTCTGTATCGGCGTAGCGCATCGTGTCGAAGCCTTCCCGCTCGCCCGCAAAAGGGCCGTCGGCCGCGGCGCGCACGCCGCGCGGCGTACCGAAATAGATGTCGCCGGTGAGTTCGCGGATGATCAGGATGTCCAGCCCGGCAACAATTTCGGGCTTCAGCGACGAAGCGCTGGCCAGTTCGGGATACAGAATGGCCGGGCGCAGGTTGGCAAACAGCCCCAGCGCCTTGCGCAGGCCCAGGATGGCCTGCTCGGGACGATGCTCGCGCGGCAGGCTGTCGTATTTCCAGTCGCCAACCGCGCCAAACAGCACGGCGTGCGAGTTGCGGGCCAGATCCAGCGTGGCCTGCGGCAGCGGATGACCCGCCTGGTCGTAGGCCGCGCCGCCCACCGGCGCCTGTTGTATTTCGAGCGGCAAGCCGAGCGCGCCCAGCACACGTACGGCCTGCTCCACAATTTCGGGGCCGATGCCGTCGCCGGGCAACACTGCGATGTTGTGCGTCATGAAAAGAACCTATCGATAAATAAAGAATCAGTGCAGGGCAGCAGGCGCCCCGCGCCGCTCATGCGCGGCGCGGGTACGCGCTCAGCCCAGCGGCCGGCTTTCGAGCCAGGGATGGCGCGCCAGGCGCTCGGCCTCGAAGGCGCGGATCTTGTCGGAATGGCGCAGCGTCAGCCCGATGTCGTCAAAGCCGTTCAACAGGCAATACTTGCGAAACGGCTCGATATCGAAATGCATGGCGCGGCCTTCAGGCGTGACCACGACCTGCTGGTCGAGATCGATACGCAATTTGTAGCCCGAGAACGCCCTGACTTCGTCGAACAGGCGCGCCACTTCGAGCTCGGACAACACAATGGGCAAGAGCCCGTTCTTGAAGCTGTTGTTGAAGAAAATATCGGCGTACGACGGCGCGATGATGGCGCGAAAGCCGTACTGCGTCAGCGCCCAGGGCGCATGCTCGCGGCTGGATCCGCAGCCGAAATTCTTGCGGGCCAGCAGCACCGACGCCCCTTGGTAGCGCGGCTGGTTCAGCACGAAATCGGGGTTGAGCGGGCGCTTGCTGTTGTCCATGCCGGGCTCGCCGTGATCCAGATAGCGCAGCTCGTCGAACAAGTTGGGGCCGAAGCCGGTGCGCTTGATCGATTTCAGGAACTGTTTCGGAATGATGAGGTCGGTGTCGACGTTCTCGCGGTCGAGCGGCGCGACCAGGCCTTCGTGAGTGGTAAATGCTTGCATGAGAGTCGCTCTTTAGCGGAAGTTGCGTACGTCGACAAAATGGCCCGCCACCGCGGCGGCGGCGGCCATGGCCGGGCTGACCAGATGCGTGCGCCCGCCTTGCCCCTGACGCCCTTCGAAATTGCGGTTCGACGTCGAGGCGCAGCGTTCGCCGGGTTCGAGGCGGTCGGCGTTCATGGCCAGGCACATGGAACAGCCGGGTTCGCGCCATTCGAAGCCGGCTTCGATGAAGATCTTGTCCAGCCCTTCGCGTTCGGCCTGCTGCTTGACCAGGCCAGAACCGGGCACGACCATCGCCTGGCGCACGTTGGCGGCCACGCGCTTGCCGCGCGCCACGGCGGCCGCGGCGCGCAGGTCTTCGATGCGCGAATTGGTGCACGAGCCGATGAACACGCGGTCGATGCGGATATCCGTCAGCGGCGTGTTGGGCTTGAGCCCCATGTATTGCAGCGCGCGCTCCATACCGTTGCGGCGCACGTCGTCTTTCTCGCGATCGGGATCGGGCACGCGCGCATCCACGGGCAACACCATTTCAGGCGATGTGCCCCACGAGACCTGCGGCTTGATGTCCTGGGCGTTGATTTCGACGACGCGGTCAAAGCTGGCGCCCGGGTCGGTGTGCAAGGTGCGCCAGTACGCGACGGCCTGGTCCCACAGCGCGCCGGTGGGGGCGAACGGACGGCCACGGAAATACTCGATGGTCTTGTCGTCCACTGCCACCATGCCCGAGCGCGCGCCCGCCTCGATCGCCATATTGCAGACGGTCATGCGGCCCTCGACCGACAGGCCCCGGATGGTGCTGCCGGCAAACTCGATGGCGTGGCCCGTGCCGCCCGCCGTGCCGATGACGCCGATGATGTGCAGCACCACGTCTTTGGCCGTACAGCCGAAGGGCAGCTCGCCTTCGACCTTGATGAGCATGCTCTTGGCCTTTTTCATCAGCAAGGTCTGCGTGGCCAGCACGTGCTCGACCTCGGAAGTGCCGATGCCGAAAGCCAGCGCGCCCAGCGCTCCGTGCGTGCTGGTGTGCGAATCGCCACAGACGACGGTCATGCCGGGCAGCGTGGCGCCCTGCTCGGGCCCGATGACGTGCACGATGCCCTGGCGCAGGTCGGCCATGCGGAATTCGGTGATGCCGTATTTATCGCAGTTGGCATCCAGCGTATCGACCTGCAGGCGCGACACCGGGTCGTCGATGCCGCGTGCGCGGTTCAGCGTGGGAACGTTGTGATCGGCCACCGCCAGGTTGGCACTGACGCGCCAGGGCTTGCGTCCGGCCATGCTCAGACCTTCGAAGGCCTGCGGACTGGTGACTTCGTGCAGCAGATGGCGATCGATGTACAGCAAACAGGTGCCGTCGGATTCCTGGTGGACGACGTGGGCGTCCCAGAGTTTGTCGTAGAGAGTTTGGGCCATGAGTAGACTCGAGCAAGATCCGGACGAGCCGGACGGGGACATCGAAAATCGATGCCCTCGATTATGCCCATGCTCTCAACCTAGTACAACGGCAGCTGTTATCCTAGTATTGGTAGCACCACCCTGCTGCTACCTGGCTTTGCCGCCCGCCTGCTCATACAGCGGCATCACACGCTGCGCCGCCGCTTGCAGTTCGGAAATGCGTGTGGCGGCCGACGGGTGCGTGGACAGAAATTCCGGCGGCGCGCTGCCGCCGTCGGCCGCGCCCATCTTCTGCCACAGCGTCACCGCCGCTCGGGGGTCGTAGCCCGCACGGGCGGCCAGTTCCAAGCCCATCAGGTCGGCCTCGGTTTCGTGCGTACGACTGTTGGGCAGCGTGAACATCACGTCGGTAAGCTTGCTGCCCAGGTCGGCGGACACGCCCGTTGCGATGGACAGGACCGAAAGGCCCAGGTTGGTAACCATCTGCTGTGATACGCGTTCGCGCGCATGCTCGCGCAGCGCATGGGCGATTTCGTGGCCCAGCACCGCGGCCAGTTCGGCGTCGCTGGGTTTGATCTGGTTGAGCAGACCGGTGTACACGGCAATCTTGCCGCCCGGCATGCACCAGGCATTGACTTCATTGACCGACAGGACGTGCACTTCCCATTGCCAGTTTGCAGCGTCGGGGCGGAAGGTGCCTACCTGGGCGATGAGCCGCTTGGAAATTTCGCGCACGCGGGCAACCTGCCGGGCGTCGCGATCCAGCGCCCCCTGTGCGCGAGCCTTCTGGATGATCTCGGCATACTGCTGCCCTGCTTCCTGGGTCAGGGCCTGTTCGGGCACCATGCTGGACATGTACTGGGTACGCTCGATGCCGATGGCGCCCGATTGCGTGGTATTGACACTGGCGCACCCTGCAAGGGCGATGCCGCCGGCCACTGCCGCCGCACGCAGCGGCCTGCGCAAAACTGTTCGAATTCCCGCGTTCATGCACACCTCCGGAACGTTTTTCGGCTCAGCCGCACTGCCCCCGATGACGCAGTGCGTGGTCGATAAGGACGAGCGCCAGCATGGCCTCGGCAATAGGCGTGGCGCGTATGCCCACGCACGGGTCGTGGCGGCCCAGCGTCTGCACCATGATGGGCTCGCCGGCCCGATTGACCGAGCGCCGCTCGACCCGGATGCTGGACGTGGGCTTGATGGCCAACGACACCGTAATGGGCTGGCCGGTGCTGATGCCGCCCAGCACCCCGCCCGCATTGTTTCCCACAAAACCATCAGGCGTGATCTCGTCGCCGTGCTCGGAGCCGCGCTGCGCAACGCAATCGAACCCCGCACCGATGGACACGCCCTTGACGGCGTTCAGCCCCATCATGACATGCGCGATGTCGGCGTCCAGGCGGTCGTACAGGGGCTCGCCCCAGCCCGCAGGCAGGTTTTCGGCGATGACTTCGATGCGCGCACCCACTGAATCGCCGTCGCGGCGCAGCTGGTCCATGTAGGCTTCGAGCTCGGGCACGATGGCGGCATTGGGCGCATAGAACGGATTGGCCGGCACGTCATCCCAGGACACAAAGGGAATCGGAATGGGCCCCAGCTGGCTCATATAGCCCCGTATCCGCACCCCGTACTGCTGCGCGAGCCATTTCCGGGCGATGGCGCCGGCAGCCACCGTGGGCGCCGTAAGACGGGCCGATGACCGACCGCCTCCGCGCGGATCGCGCAGGCCGTACTTGTGTGTATAGGTGAAATCGGCGTGTCCGGGGCGGAAGGTATCGGCGATGTTCGAATAGTCTTTGCTGCGCGCGTCGGTATTGCGGATAAGCAGCGCAATAGGCGTGCCGGTGGTCACCCCTTCGTAGACTCCCGAAAGGATCTCGACCTGGTCGGGTTCCTGGCGCTGCGTCACGTGTCGCGATGTGCCGGGCCGGCGACGGTCGAGCTCGGCCTGGATGTCAGCCGCTTCCAGGGGCATGCCCGGCGGGCAGCCATCGACAATGCAGCCGATGGCGGGCCCGTGCGATTCGCCAAAATTGGTGACGCAGAACAGAGTACCTAGGGTGTTGCCGGACATAAACGGTTCAGAAAGGCGTTGGAAGCAGATGCGATTATGACACTGACCGGCGCGGCGCCCGCTACCAAACGTAGCGTGCGCGTGCCGCTCAGGAAGAACAGCTGACTTCGATGCCGCCGGCCCAGTCGGGCGGCAGCCCTGCGTAGGCCTCGTATCCGGGGCGTTCGACGCAGGGGTCGCGCAACAGGCGCAGCAAAGTGTCGATCTCGCCGGCGTCACCGGCCTTGGCGGCGCGGATCGCCTGCTCGGCCAGGTGATTGCGAAGCACATAAAGCGGGTTTACGGCATCCATGCCGCGCGCGCGCTGCTCGGCGTCGGCCGGGCCGGCATCCTGCGCATGGCGCGCCGCCAGCCGTTCGTACCAGGCCAGGGCAGCGGCGCGATCGATGAACAGGTCCTGGAACCCCTGTGGCCGCCCGCGTACCGCGTCGGCCAGCCGGCGGAACGTCAAGGTGAAGTCGGCGCGCTGCTCGTGCATCAGGCGCAGCAGGTCGTCAAGCAGCGGCTCGTCGTCCGCGCGCCAGGCGTTCAGGCCGAGCTTGGCCGCCATGCGCTGGTGGAACGCCCGCGTGAAAGCGGCTTCATAACCGTCCAGCACACCGCGCAGCGCGTCCGCGTCCGGAACCAGCGCATGCAGGCTTCCCCCCAGCCGATACAGGTTCCACAACCCTACCGACGGCTGGCGGTTCCATGCGTAGCGCCCTTCGCTGTCGGAGTGGTTGCAGATATGGTCGAGCCGGAACGTATCCATGAAGCCGTAAGGGCCGTAGTCGAGCGTCAGGCCCAGTATCGACATATTGTCGGTATTCATGACACCGTGGCAGAACCCCACGGCCTGCCAGTCGGCCATCAACAGGGCGGTGCGGCGCACGACCTCTTCGAACATGCGCAGCACGGGGCCCGTGGCGCTGGCGTCGCCGCCCGCTGGCGTTTCACGGCATTGCGGATAGAACTTGTCGATGACGTAGTCGGCCAGGATGCGCAGCTCTTCGGGCTGGCGCCGGGACGACCAATGCTCGAACGACCCGAAGCGCACAAAGCTGGGCGACATGCGCAGCACGATGGCGGCCGTCTCGACGGTTTCGCGCATGACCGGGTCTGCAGAAACCACGATGGCAAGGGCCCGCGTGGTGGGAATGCCCAGCCCGTGCATGGCCTCGCTGGCCAGGTACTCGCGCACCGACGAACGCAGCACCGCCCGTCCATCGCCCATGCGCGAGTACGGCGTCATGCCCGCCCCCTTGAGCTGCAATTCCCAGTTGCCATGCGGGCCGGCGACCTCGCCAAGCAAGTGAGCACGCCCGTCGCCGAGCTGGCCGGCCCACACGCCGAACTGGTGACCGCTGTACACCGCTGCCAGGGTATCGCCGCCGGGCAACGCCTGCGCCCCCGCGCACACCCGCAGGAACTCATCGGACTGCAGCGCCTGGCTCGACAGCCCTATCAGCCTGGCCGCCTCTTCGTTGGCGTGCAACAGGCGGGGGTCCGTCAGGGGTTGCGGTTGCAGGCGGGTATAGAACGCCGGCGGCAGGGCCGCATAGCTGTTCTGCAGGCGCAGTTCGCCCAGGGTATGGACAAGGCTCATGATGTACCTGCCGTGCGCCGCGCCCGTGCCGCCCGCTTGGCCGGACGCACGTACAAAATGGCTGCGATGAAAAACACCAGCGACAATGCGACTTCGACGCCCGCAAGCGCCATCGACAGCGGCGCCGGGTCGGACATCACGCGCACTGTGCCTTCCATCAGGTACAACAGCACCAGCATCGAGGCCCACTGGAAGGTATACACGTCGCCTCGCAGGACGCCTCGCAGCGGAAACGCCAGCGGCAGCGCTTTGAGCAACAGCCAGGAACCGCCGGGACGGATGGGCGCGAGGACGGTTTCCCAGGCCACGCACAAGGCAATCAGGGCCAGCAGCGCCGCCGCCGCGACGCGTCGCAGATGGGGGTTGAGTTCAGAGTTCATACTGCTATTATCGCCTGATGAGCCACTCTGCAGAGCCCGCCCCCGCTCAGCCGGCGGCGGCCGCTGTCTCCCGTCGGCGCGCCACCTGGGTGGCGCGCACCGGCAGGGTGTTTCGTTTCGCCGCGCAGCGCGCCGACGAAGAAAAGCTCCTGCAGGTGGCCTCCAGCCTTACATTCACCACCGTGCTGGGTATCGTCCCCATGCTGGCCGTGGTGTTGTCGTTGTTCACCGCCTTCCCCGTATTCCAGGATTTCCGCCTCGCCCTGGAGGATTTCCTGGCAAACAGTCTGATGCCGCCGGCGGTATCAGACAACATCATGGATTACCTCAACCAGTTCGCCTTCCAGGCCTCGCGCCTGACGGCGATAGGCGGCGCATTCCTGGTGGTCACATCGCTGCTGCTGATCATGACCATCGACAAGTCATTCAACGATATCTGGCACGTGACGCGCCAACGCCCCCTGCCCCAGCGCGCGCTGGTGTATTGGGCGGTCATTACGCTGGGGCCGGTCGTGGCGGGGGCCAGCCTTTGGGCCACGTCGTTCCTGGCTCGCGAATCGATGGGCCTGGTGGGCGACGTTCCGGAACTGCTCAGCCTGGCCATTTCCTTTGCCCCGCTGATGCTGACCGGCCTGGGCTTCGCGGCGCTTTTCGTGGTGGTGCCCAATCGCCACGTGTATTGGCGCGACGCGCTGGTCGGCGGATTCAGTGCGGCCATCGTCCTGGAGTTGACCAAGGCGGCGTTCGCCTATTACCTGACGCGCTTTCCCACGTACACGGTCATCTATGGCGCCTTCGCCACGCTGCCCATTTTCCTGCTGTGGATTTACCTGTCGTGGCTGGCCGTGCTGTTCGGGGCCACGGTGGCTGCCAGCGGGCCGCTGATAAGGCTGGGCCGCTGGGAAATAAACCGGGCGCCCGGCGCACCCTATATCGACGCGCTGGCGGTGCTGCGCTCGCTGCAGGCCGCGCAGGGCATGCGCCCCCCCGGCCGCAGTGCCGCAAGCCTGGCCAAGCGGCTGCACCTGCACCATGATGAACTCAACGATGTGCTGGACAAGCTCGAAACCGTGGGCCTGGCCGCCCGCACGACGGAACAACGCTGGGTATTGGCGTGCGATCCGCGCGAAACTACGCTAGAAGTCGTGGTGGACAATTTTCTGCTCGACAGGCGCCAGCCGCGCCTGCGCGACGAACCCGGAATCCTGCGTGCGGCCGCAGCCATATTGGGCAGCCAGCCCTCGCCCACGCTGGAAGAACTGACCGGCGTGGCGCACAATACCACCGAAGCATTTGCGGCCGTGGTGCCGCTCGAGACGAAAATAAGCAGCAAGAGGGGGCCGCGGGCCCCGGGAGATCATCATGTTGAAAGTCAGTGAAATTCTGCGCGTCAAGGGCGACACGCTTTATACCGCCAAACCCGACACACCCGTGGCGACCGCCGTCCAGACCATGAGCGAGCAGGATATCGGCTCGCTGGTCATCATGGAATCCGGCATGCTGGTCGGCATGCTGACCTTCCGCGAAATCATCCGCCACCTGCACGATCACGACGGCCAACTCGGGCAGACCACCATACGCGCCATCATGGACGACGCGCCCGTCAGCGTATCGCCCAATACCAGCGCCGACGAAGTGCAGCGCCTGATGCTCGAAAAACACGCGCGCTATATCCCGGTAATGGATGGCCCCACGCTCCTGGGCGTGATTTCGTTCTACGACATGGCGCAGGCCATCGTGGCCGCGCAACAGTTCGAGAACAATATGCTCAAGGCCTATATCCGCGACTGGCCCATGGACAGCTCGCCCGCCAACAGCAGCAGCAAGCCCTGAAGATACAGGGGCCAGAGCCCGCCCGGTCAGGGGGCGGCGCTCAGCGCGCCTGCGGGCGCGCGCTCCAGCGGTGCGCCCTGCAGGGCACGCCAGGCCTCGAAGATCAGCGTCGGGTCATTGGCCGACAGGCGGGCGGGGTCCGACAACATCCGGCGCCAGCGCCGCGCGCCAGACTGGCCATTCACCAGCCCCAGCAACGGGCGCACGATGATCCGTAGCGGCACCCCGCGGGCGATCTCGCGCGCCGCATAGCGCACCATCTCGTCGACTACCTGCGCATCAGTGGGCAGCCGCACCGATGGCCACAATTGCATCGATACCTCGGACAATACCCGGGGCGTATGCCACGCGGCCCTTCCCAGCATCACGCCATCGAAGTCATCCAGCGCCTGAACCGACTGCGCCGCGTCGGCCAGCCCGCCATTGACCACGAAGACGCAGTCGGGAAAGTCGGATTTCAGTTGCCTGGCGGTGTGATAGCGCAACGGCGGAATTTCGCGGTTGTCTTTGGGCGAGAGCCCCTTGAGCACGGCGTTGCGGGCGTGCACGATGAACACGCGGCAACCCGCCTGGTGGATGGTCCCCACGAAATCGCGCACAAAATTGTATGAATCGTCGTAATCGAGGCCCAGCCGGTGTTTGATGGTGACAGGCACATCCACCGCATCCTGCATGGCCTTGAAGCAATCGGCCACCAGCAGCGGCTCGGCCATCAGGCAGGCGCCGAATGCGCCGCGTTGCACACGCTCGGAAGGGCAACCGCAGTTCAGGTTGATCTCGTCATAGCCCCACTGGCGGCCCAGGCGGGCGGCATGGGCCAGGGCGTCGGGCTCGCTGCCGCCCAGCTGCAACGCTACCGGATGCTCGGCCGCATCGAAGTCCAGATGACGATCGACATTGCCGTGCAACAGCGCGCCGGTGGTGATCATCTCGGTGTAAAGACGCGCGCGCGGCGCCAGCAGCCGGTGGAAATAGCGGCAGTGGCGATCGGTTACGTCGATCATGGGAGCGACACAAAGGCGCCAGTCGGAAGCGTTAAGCATTGCGTTATTACGATGAATAATCGGCTATTTTACGGCGCGCCGCACCGGCTCCGCCGCCACGGCCCGCAAGGCCCGCGCGCCCCGTAGACTAAAATTGCGGCGCACCCCCGTGCGGCGCCGCCTGCGGCGCACGCCGGCCGTCTCACTCTAACCGCTGACCCATGGCCGTATTCACCCCCGTTTCTGACGCCGATGCCCGCGCCCTGCTCACCCGATTCGAACTGGGCGAACTCGTATCGCTACGCGGCATTACCGCCGGCATCGAGAACACCAATTACTTTCTGGCCACGACCCGCGGCGAATATGTACTGACGCTGTTCGAGGTGCTGACCCAGGAACAACTGCCGTTTTATATCGAGTTGATGCATCACCTGGCCTCGCGTGGCGTGCCGGTACCGCAGCCCCAGACCCTGCTTGACGGCAGCCGCCTGACGAGCCTGCACGGCAAGCCCTGCGCCATCGTGACGCGCCTGCCCGGCGGCTACGAACCGGCGCCCGGGCCCACGCACTGCGCGCTGGCCGGCGCGACACTGGCCCGCGCGCACCTGGCGGCGCGCGATTTTCCCTTGCAGCAGCCCAACCTGCGCGGCCTGGCGTGGTGGCGCGAAACCGCGCCCAAAGTCATGCCGTTTCTGGACGCCGGCCAGGCCCGGTTGCTTGCGCTCGAACTGGAACTGCAACAAACCGCCGCCGCCACGCCCGCCTGGCAGGCTCTGCCCGCGGGCCCGGCGCACTGCGATCTGTTCCGCGACAACGTGCTGTTCGCGGGCACGTTCGAAACCCCGCAAATGGGCGGCATCATCGACTTTTACTTCGCCGGCTGCGACACCTGGCTGTTCGACGTTGCTGTCAGCGTGAATGACTGGTGCATCGAGCGCGATAGCGGCAAGTTCGTGCCCGAACTCGTGCATGCCTGGCTGCAGGCTTATGCCGCGATACGACCGTTCACCGACGACGAACGCCAGGCGTGGCCCACCATGTTGCGCGGGGCCGCGCTACGCTTCTGGATATCGCGCCTGTACGACTTCTTCCTGCCGCGGCCCGCCCAGACACTCAAGCCCCACGATCCGCGTCATTTTGAAAGAGTGTTGCAAGCACGCCACCAGCCAGGGCTGCCGGCCTTGCCCTAAGCGCCACCGCCCGCATAATTGAGTGTAAAGACCCCTTTAAGGCCCGACTTTTCCTATGCAAGCAGCATGTTTACCCGCATCGTATGGTTGGCAATGGGTGCGTGATGGCCTGCGGCTCTTCAAGAAGCAGCCCCTCGCAGTGTTCACCTGGGCGCTGGCAATCAGCCTGCTGGTGCTGTTTGCAACCTTCACGCCCCCCATCGGGCCGCTGATCTTCGTGGCGCTGATGCCGGTGATCACGCTGATGACGCTCGCGGCATGCAAGCACATCGACGCGGGCCGCATCATGCTGCCTTCGATGTGGCCGCAACCGCTGATGCGGCCGGGCGCCCTGAAAAAGATGCTCATCCTGGGCGTGCTGTACGCGGGGCTGTGCATTGGGGCGGGCCTGGTATCGTTCATGCCGTTCGCTTCGGCCCTGACCGAAAGCATGCGGGTGGCGTCCATCGAGCAGGATCTCACGCCGTTCATCAGCGCCATGCGCGTGCCCCTGGTGCTGTTCGGCTTCCTTTACGTCATCATCGCGGCGTTGTTCTGGCACGCCCCGGTGCTGGTGGCCTGGCACGGCTTGCGTATCGGCCAGGCCCTGTTCTTTTCGGGCGTTGCATGCTGGCGCAATAAATGGCCGTTCCTCGTATACGGCGTGGCGTGGATCCTGGTATTTCTGTTCATCGATCTGTGCGCCGGCCTGCTCATGGCCGTCGGCTTGCCGCCTTCGCTGGCCGGCTCACTGCAGGTTCCATTGAACATCGCCGCGGGCGGCGTACTGTACTGCAGCTTCTATCCCGCCTATACGTCCGTGTTCGGCATCGAAGACACCCATGCACGGCTCGACCATGGCGATGGCCAGCCGCAGTCCGAGCCCTGACGCCCGGCTTCAGTATTGCGGCGCTGCCGTGAAGTTCAGGAAGCGGGTACTGGAACCCTGGAACGTCAGCCGCACGGTGCCGATGGGACCGTTACGCTGCTTACCCACGATGATTTCCGCCGTGCCCTTGTCGGGCGAATCGGGGTTATAGACTTCGTCTCGGTAAATGAACAGGATCAAGTCGGCATCCTGTTCAATGGCGCCCGACTCGCGCAAATCGCTCATCACAGGACGCTTGTTGGGACGCTGCTCCAGGCTTCGGTTCAGCTGCGACAGGGCAATCAGCGGGCAGTTGAGCTCTTTGGCCAGGCCCTTCAGCGAGCGGCTGATTTCCGAGATTTCCGTCGCGCGGTTTTCGCCGCCGCCATTGCCCGCCATCAGTTGCAGGTAGTCGATGATAATGAGGCCAAGCTGGCCGCACTGACGGGCAAGCCGGCGCGCCCGCGCGCGCACTTCCATGGCGCTCAATGCAGGCGTTTCGTCGATGTACACCTGCGCATCCTGCATCAGTTGCACAGCATGCGTGACGCGGGGCCAGTCGTCGGCCACCAGTTTGCCGGTACGCATGCGGTGCTGGTCGAGCATGCCCACCGAGCCCAGCATACGCATTGCCAGCTGCACCGCGCCCATTTCCATGGAAAACACGGCAACCGGCAACCCCTGTTCGATGGCCACGTGCTCGCCGATGTTCATCGAGAACGAGGTCTTGCCCATGGAAGGCCGCCCGGCCACGATGACCAAGTCTCCGGGCTGCAGCCCGGAAGTCATTTTGTCGAGATCGGTGAACCCGGTGGGCACACCGGTCACGTCGGAATCGCCCTCGCGATGATAGAGCTCGTCAATGCGCTCGACCACCTGGGTCAGCAGCGGCTGGATTTCCTGGAACCCGGCGGAACCCTTTTCGCCTTCCTGGGCGATCTTGAATACCTTGGACTCGGCTTCATCGAGCAACTGCCGCGCTTCCTTGCCTTGCGGATTGAGCGCGGCGGCGGAGATCTCGTCGGCGATCGACACGAGCTTGCGCAGCATCGCACGCTCGCGCACGATTTCCGCATAGCGCCGGATATTCGCGGCCGAAGGCGTGTTGTGCGCCAGGGCGTTCAGGTACGCCAGCCCGCCAGTGTCTTCCGCCTTGCCGGCGCTGACCAGCGATTCGTTCACGGTGATCACGTCTGCCGGCCGCGCCAGCCCTATCAGCCGCGCAATATGCTGCCAGATCAGACGATGGTCATGGCGATAGAAGTCGGACTCGTCGAGTACGTCGGCAATCCGGTCCCAGGCGGCGTTGTCCAGCAGCAGCCCTCCCAGCACCGACTGCTCGGCCTCGATGGAATGGGGAGGCACGCGCAAGTAATCTAGCTGGGAGTCGGCGGGTGTATTCATCTGTGGGCTAATAAAGAGTACGCAGGGTGTCGGCCACCCGGAAAAAACCTTGGACGTCGCGCCCCGGCAGGCGCCCCGCCACCGGGCGCAACACAGCGGCGGCACCGCCTACGACACGGGCCAGCCGTTGCAGGCGGGCCCGGACCGCGGGAGCGGGATGGGTGACGAAATAGACATCCACCAACAGTTTACCCAGTGCGGGCAAATTGTCATCGTCGAGCTTGCGCAGCGCGAGCAGCGACGATACCAACTGGAACAGATCGTAGGCCTGCGCCAGGGGCAGCGACAGCGCGCCGCCGATGTTCTCTTCGAAGTCAATACGCCACAGCTGGCCGTCGCGCAGGGTAATGTTGCGCACCTGGGCGCCGCCATGGCAGTGCCCGGCCGCATGGAACTGCGCCAGATCTATCGCAAGCCTGCGCACCCAGTGCTCGCGCTGCCCGGGATCGCCATGCCGCAGCACGCCGGCCAGGTCGGCCCCCACATGTTCCAGCACCAGCAAGCCCGGCGCTTCCCGCCACACGTGCGGCACGCGGCAACCGGCCTGCGCCAGCGCGCGCAGGCGTTGCGCCTCGTAAGGCAGGCCATTGCGCAACAACACACTGGGGCGGGGAAACTCGCCCAGGAACAGCTTGCAGCCCACCGCCAGGAACAATGCGCGCACGTATCTCAGGGCATAGCTGATACCACGGGCCAGACCTGCCCGGCGGCGCTTGATCACGCAGGCCGTGCCATCGATGACGACCTCGCGCACGGAAGGCTCGCGGGCGCTGTCGACGCTGTCGAGCCAGGCCTGCAGGCCGGCTGGGGCTTGACTGTGCGGGGGTGGCGGCTGGCTCACGAAACCTTCCTGCAAAAAGCTGGCGTGAATGGGGCCCTCAAGCAAAAAAGCCGGCGCGGCCGCCGGCTTTTTGCAGGTACTGACAAGACGCTTAGGCGAGGTCGCCTTCGACCAGGACGTTCACATCGACAGTGACATCGGGGTGCAGCGCAACCTGGATGGGGAACTCGCCCACGGCCTTCAGGGGGCCATTGGGCAGGCGCACCTGGCCCTTTTCCACGGCGTCAAAGCCGGCAGCCCGCAGGCCTTCGGCCACGTCGGCGTTGGTAACCGAACCGAACAGACGGCCATCGACGCCGGCCTTTTGCACGACCTTGAGCTGGAAGCCGGCCAGGCGGGCGCCCAGGGCTTCGGCAGCGGCGAGTTTCTCGGCCTGGATTTTTTCCAGTTCGGCGCGGCGGGCTTCGAATTCCTTCAGGGCGGCGTCGGTAGCGCGACGAGCCTTCTTCTGGGGAATCAGGAAGTTGCGGGCGTAACCATCACGCACCCGGACGACTTCGCCCAGGTTGCCCAGGTTGACGACTTTTTCGAGCAGGATGACTTGCATTTCAGTGCCCCCGGGATCAGTTGTGGTTGTCGGTGTAAGGCAACAGGGCCAGGAAGCGCGCGCGCTTGATGGCGGTGTCCAGCTGACGCTGGTAGTGTGCCTTGGTGCCGGTCAGGCGGGCCGGGATGATCTTGCCGTTTTCCTGGACGAAATCGCGCAGGGTGTCCAGATCTTTGTAGTCGATCTCTTCGACGCCGGCGGCGGTGAAGCGGCAGAACTTGCGACGCTTGAACAGCGGGTTCTGCTGCGTGAATTTGCGTTTTTCTTTGCGTTTTCCGAAGAAAGCCATGATGTGCCTCTTAGTCTAGTCGGGCCGCGTCGTTGTGTCGCGGGCCCGGAATCTGTTTCTGGTTCCGGTATGCCGTCATCCCACCAGTGGGTCGTGCCCTGCGCTGCCGCCGGTTTTACGGGCCCGCTGCAAGTGCAGCTTGACCTTTACCGAATCTTTGCGGGCAGCGGCCAGAAAGCCCTGCACCTGAAGTTCGGCCCCCAAGGGGATGCCCGTCAGCAATTGCGCCAGATCACCCAGGGCCACGGCGGTAATCGTGAGTTCGACGCGGCGCGGATGCCCCGCTTCGACGACTTCCGATTCGTGGGCCAGCAGCATTTCCAGCACTGGCACGCCGGCAGGAGTATGGCGCAAAGGCTCGCATTCAAGAACGCGGGCGCTCAGTTCCAGGGTGTTCATCCGGCCGGAGCGTGGTGGTAAAGCAGCGGCGCGGGGTTACTGGGCCTGGGCCGGCGCCGACGATTCGGCGCTTGCCTTGCGGGCCTCTTCGCGCTCGACCGACTTCATCATGATCGAGGGAGCGGTCTGGGCCTTCTTGGTCTTGATGACCAGGTGGCGCAGCACGGCGTCGTTGTAGCGGAACGAATGCTCGAGCTCGTCGAGCGTGGCCTGGCCGCACTCGATGTTCATGCAGACGTAATGGGCCTTGACCAGCTTCTGGATGGGATAGGCCAATTGACGGCGACCCCAGTCTTCCAGGCGGTGCACCGTACCGCCCTGGCCGGTAACGAGCGACTGGTAGCGCTCGACCATGGCGGGCACCTGCTCGCTTTGGTCCGGATGGACAATGAACACTACTTCGTAGTGACGCATAGGTAAAACTCCTTGTGGATGTCCTGCGGGTGCAGGGCCGCGCAAAGCGCCGCCACCGGCCCGCAAGGGGCAGCCCGCCACCCTGAAATGGGGTGATCGAGCAAGAAAGCCTTTAATTATCGCCTGTTACGGCCAGACATGCAAGTAGGCGGCCCAGGCGCCGCGTGCTGCGTCAGCCCTCGACGACGGCGTAGGCCGAGTGATTGTGAATGGACTCGAAGTTTTCGGCCTCGACGCGATAGCGCGCCACGCCCGGGTGGGCGGCCAGCCGGGCAGCCACGTCACGCACCAGGTCTTCGACGAACTTCGGATTGTCGTAGGCACGCTCGGTGACGAACTTCTCGTCGGGCCGCTTGAGCAGCCCCCAGAGTTCACACGAGCCCTCGTCTTCAACCAGGCGAATAATGCGATCCATTGCAACGTCACCATTCAGGATGGCCGACACGGTGACATGCGAGCGCTGGTTATGCGCGCCGTATTCGGAGATGGCCTTGGAGCACGGGCACAGACTGGTGACCGGCACTTGCACCACCAGTTCGAATTCGACCTGGTCGCCCGCGGCGCGGGCAATCCATTGCACTTCGTAGTCGAGCAGGCTCTGCACTCCGGACACCGGAGCCGACTTGTTGACGAAATACGGAAACGCCGCGGTGATGTCGCCGCGCTCTGCATGCAGCAGCGGCAGCATCTCGCGCGCCATGTCGGCGAACAATGCCGGCGTCATGGGCACGCTGCGGAATTTCTCGAGCAGCGCCACGAACCGCGACATGTGGGTGCCCTTCTCTTCGGCCGGCAAGGCCACCGTAAGCGTCCAGGTCGCCACCGTAGGCTGGGCAGCGCCATCGGGCCCCGCCACGAGCATGGGGTGCCGCACGCCACGGATGCCGACGCGCTGAATGGGTATATGTCGCGTGTCAGCCGAACTTTGGACGTCGGGCATGACCAGGACGGGATCGATCGGAGAATTCATAAAGTTACCTGTCAGGGCGGAACGGACGAAGTGCTATGCCCTGAAATATGTTAGCGGAGCCATTATTACCGAAAAGAACTGCGCAGGGTGTGGAAAACCCTCCTACTAGTAGGTTGGCAACTCTATGGCCCCGTTTTCTGTACCTCGTCGCGGCCGGCATTTCCGAACCGATCGCGGATCGATCGCTCGATACCTGCCGCATCCAGGCCTACACCGGCCAGCAGCGCGGCCTGATCTCCGTGATCGATGAACCGATCCGGCAGGCCCAACTGCAACATCGGCACGCTGACGCCTTCCTGGTTGAGCACTTCGGCGACCGCGCTGCCTGCGCCGCCCATGATGGCGGCCTCTTCGATGGTGACCAGGGCGCGATGGCTGGCGGCCAGTTCAAGGATAAGTTCGCGGTCGATGGGCTTGACGAAACGCATGTCGGCCACCGTGGCACCCAGCGCCTCGGCCGCAGCCAGCGCGGGCTGCAACAACGTGCCGAAGGCCAGGATGGCGATGTCGCCGCCCTGCCGGCGCACCACGCCCTTGCCCAGCGGCACGGTGTCCAGGCTGGCCGATACCTCGGCGCCACAGCCGGCGCCGCGCGGATAGCGCACCGACGCGGGACCCGGATACTCGTAGCAGGTCGACAGCAACAGGCGGGCTTCGTTTTCGTCCGACGGCGTAGCCACCACCATGTTGGGCACGCACCGCAGATAGGCGATGTCATAGTTGCCCGCATGGGTGGCGCCATCGGCGCCCACCAGGCCGGCGCGGTCCAGCGCAAAGGTCACGTCCAGGTTCTGCAGCGCCACATCATGGATGAGCTGGTCGTAGCCGCGTTGCAGGAAGGTCGAATAAATCGCCACCACGGGCTTCTGGCCTTCGCAGGCCAGCCCGCCCGCGAAGGTGACGGCGTGCTGCTCGGCAATGCCCACATCGAAATAGCGGCGCGGGTATCGTTGTTCGAATTCCACCATGCCGCTGCCTTCGCGCATCGCTGGCGTGATGCCCACCAGGCGCGCATCGCGTTCGGCCATGTCGCACAGCCATTGCCCGAACACCTGCGTGAATGTCTTGCGGGCCGGCGCCTTGCCCTGCTCGATGCCGACGGCCGGATCGAATTTGCCGGGGCCGTGGTACAGCACCGGATCGTTTTCGGCCAGCTTGTAGCCCTGCCCCTTGCGGGTGACCACGTGCAGGAATTGAAGGCCCTGCAAGGCCTTCAGGTTTTGCAGCGTGGGGATCAGGGCATCGAGATCATGGCCATCGATGGGGCCCACATAATTGAAGCCGAACTCCTCGAACAGCGTGGCGGGCGTGACCATGCCCTTGGCGTGTTCTTCGAAGCGGCGCGCCAGTTCGAGCACCGGCGGCACATGCTGCAGCACGGCACGACCCACATTCTTGGCCGCGGCGTAGAACCTGCCGGACATCAGGCGCGCAAAATAGCGGTTCAATGCGCCCACTGGCGGCGAGATCGACATGTCGTTGTCGTTGAGCACCACCAGCAGGTTGATGTCGGGCGTGACCCCGGCGTTGTTCATGGCCTCGAAAGCCATGCCCGCAGACATGGCTCCGTCGCCGATCACCGCAATGTGGTTGCGCTGCACGCCCATGTTGCGCGACGCGACCGCCATGCCCAGCGCGGCCGAGATCGAGGTGGACGAATGGGCCGTGCCGAACGCGTCGTACTCGGATTCGCTGCGCTTGGGAAAGCCCGATATGCCGCCGGCCTGGCGCAGCCTGGCCATGCCGGCGCGCCGCCCCGTCAGGATCTTGTGCGGATACGACTGATGCCCGACGTCCCAGATGATGCGGTCGTGCGGGGTGTCGAAAACGCGATGCAGGGCAATGGTGAGTTCCACCGTGCCCAGGTTGGACGACAAGTGGCCGCCGGTCTTGGAGACCGACTCAAGCACAAAGCCGCGCAGCTCGTCGGCCAGGGCCTTGAGCTCGCGACGGTCTAGCTGGCGCACGTCGGCCGGCGATTGGATGCGGTCCAGAAATTCTGTCGTCATGCTCGTTATCAGCGGTCTCTGAGTACGATGTAATCGGCCAGGCGGGCCAGCATGGAGCCGGCCTCGCCCAGCGGAACCAGGGCAGTGTGCGCAGACACGCGCAGCTCTTCGGCCAGCGCGCGGGCGTCATCGAGCCCCAGCAAGGATACGTAGGTTGGCTTGTTGCCGGCGGCATCCTTGCCCGGCGTCTTGCCCAGGCTGGCGCTGTCGGCGGTAACGTCGAGGATGTCGTCGACCACCTGGAACGCCAGGCCGATGGCCTGCGCGTAGTTGTCGAGGGCCAGCCGGGTGTTGGAACTTGCGCCCGCTACGATGCCGCCCAGCGCCACGCTGCAGGCCAGCATCGCGCCGGTTTTCATGCTGTGCATGGTCTGCAGTTCGTCGCGCGACAACGCACGCCCCACGCTGTGCAAGTCGATGGCCTGCCCGCCCGCCATGCCCTGGCTGCCCGCAGCCCGGGCCAGCGCCTGCGTGGCCTGGACGATCAGCGCCGGCGCAATGGGCATGTCCGCCAGAAGCTCGAAGGCAAGCGGTTGCAGCGCGTCGCCGGCAAGCATTGCGGTTGCCTCGTCGAACTGCACGTGCGTGGTCGGGCGGCCCCGCCGCAGCGTGTCGTCGTCCATGCAGGGCAAGTCGTCGTGGACGAGCGAATAGGCGTGTATCAATTCGACGGCTGCCGCGGCGCGGTCCAGCGAGGCTTCGATGGCTATCGCGCTGCCGTTGACGGGGCAGGCATGCCCGGCGGCATAGACCAGGGCCGCGCGGACACGCTTGCCGCCACCCAGCACGGCGTAGCGCATGGCTTCATGCAGGCGCGAGGGCAGCGCGTCGGCGGGCGGCAGGCATTCGTCCAGCACCGCTTCGATGTGCTGCGCGCGTTCGTGCAGCCAGTCGGCGAATGCAACGTGTTTTTGCTTCATGCGCTTATTCGTCGTCTAGCGCGCGCGGATCCAGTGGCCGCAACAGGCCGTCTTCCAGCACCTTGACCTGCTGCTCGGCCTGCGCAAGACGTTCTTGGCAGACGCGAGTCAATTCGACGCCGCGCCGATAGGCCGCCAGCGACTGTTCAAGGGGCAACGATCCATTTTCCATGGCCGCCACCAGCGATTCGAGCTCGGCCAGGGCGGTTTCGAAGTCCTGGGGCAAAGGGCGGTCGTCTTGCTGAGGATCAGTGTGCGGAGAATTGGCCAAACAGGGCTCCGTGCGCGGGGATAAATAGATTAATCCCCGAATTGTACGATGCTGGGCCCAGCGGCCTGCCGCAGGCGGCCGCTCAGGGGCGATGCCCGGACAATTGCCGCGCCACGTCTCGCAGCGCAGGGGCTACGCGTTCGCGCAGGGCATCGGCCGGGAGCAACGATGACGGGCCGCCGCAGCTTACGACAAACACCCCCTCCCCCGTTACGGACGGAAACGGAACCGCGGCCGCATTGATATCGGCGCGCCAGCCGCCAATCGCAAAGCAGCAGCCGGTAGCGGCCAGGTCGGCTGCCGCCTGACGCACAACCGCCGCATCGGGCGCGGCCTGGCCCAGGCGGCCAAGCAATTCGTCCCTTTGCGAACCGGGCAGCGCTGCGAGATAGGCGCGGCCCATGGCACTGTTGAAACTGGCGCGATACCCCACCGGCAGGCGCAGATACAGCTCGGACGACCCGTGTATCGCCTCGATATACACCATGGCGTCGCCGTCGAAGGCGCCCAAGGCAACCGCCGCTCCGGTGGCTTTCGCCAGCTGCAGCATGGAATCCCTGGCCAGCTCCCGCACCTCCAGCCCCGCCAGCACCCCGAAGCCCAGGGCCAGCACGCCATAGCCGGGCGAATATTTGCCGCTGTCGGCGTGGTATCGCAAATAGCCCAGTTCGGTCAGTGTGTAGGTAATGCGGCTGATCGTGGGCTTGGGCAGCCCGGTCAACCCGGCAATGTCCTGGTTGCCCAGCCTGGCCGCTGCGGGACCGAAGCAACGCAACACGTCCAGGCCACGCGCCAGCGCCTCGATGAACTCGGGCGCTCCGCGCCCCGGGCTGTCGCCGCGACGACGTCGCGCCGGTCCGCTCAGGGATGTGCCGGCTGTGCCGGCGGCAGATCGATCGAAAGGGGCTTGCATAGGAATCCGTTCGTTTTTATAGTTTGTTTCGGTCAACAAAATTAAATTTCGATCCACGAAATTTACAAGAAGTCGACTTTCACGTCCATGACAGCTTCAGGGGAAAACATGTTTAAACGCCTCACCACTATTGCCGCTGCACTCGTTTTGTCGGTATCTGCCGCAACGGCCAGCGCCGCTTATCCCGAGCGGCCCATTACCATCGTTTCGCCGTTTCCCGCCGGCGGCGCCACCGATGTGCTGACCCGCATCCTGGCCGACCGCATGAGCAAGGCGCTGGCGCAGAGCATCATCGTCGAGAACAAGGCAGGCGCGGGCACGACCATCGGCGCCGCCTACGTCGGCCGCGCGGCGCCCGACGGATACACACTGCTCATGGCCACCAACTCCACTCTAGTGACCAACCGCTTCCTGTATAAGTCCCTGCCTTACGACCCCGACAGCTTCGCACCGATCGGCATGGTGGGCATCGGCCCGCTGGTCTTGCTGGCCAATGACAAGCATGGCTTCAAGAGCACGGCAGATGTTGTCGCTCATGCCAAGCAGCGGCCCGGCAGCCTGACTTTCGCCACCTTCGGCCCAGGCACGTCGTCGCATCTGGCCGGTGAACTGTTCAAGCAAGAAGCCGGCATCGACCTGCTGCACGTGCCTTTCAAGGGGGCGACCCAGGCCCTGCCGGCTGTCATCAACGGTGACGTTGACCTGTTCTTCGACATGGTGGCTACCGGCATGCCCCAGGTTGAAGCGGGCAAGCTGAAGGTGTACGGCATCACGAGCAAGTCGCGGCTGGCCACCCTGCCCGATCTTCCGACGATGTCGGAACAAGGCTATCCCGCGTTCGACCTGACCGCCTGGTTCAGTTTCGTGGCGCCGCACGGCACGCCGCCAGACGTCCTGGAAACGCTGCAAAAGGCGCTGGTGACCACTCTGCAAGACCCGCAAGTGCGCCAGAAAATGTTGAACATGGGCATCGAGCCGCGTTCCGGCACGGCAAGCGAGCTCACCCGGCAAATCTCCAGCGAGCAGCCCGTGATCGAAAAGCTGGTGCAACAGGCCGGGCTCGAACGCCAGTAAATTTCTTCATTTGCAACCAAATGCCCCCGCGGCCGGTGCGGGGGCGCGGTCCGATTGCGTTTGCACGCCCGGGCTAACGGTTCGAAACACGAGGGCCTGCGCGCGCAGCTAAGCTGGGTTTTCCCTGACTCCGGACCAGCCGCCCGCAGATGCCCACGCCGCATGACACCGACCGCCTCGACCGCCTCGACGCTGCGCGCTGGATTGCCGCGTTCGCGGTAGTGATGCTGCACAGCGCAGCGCAGCCGGTATCCGATGCCGGGGCCTTCGGCAGCACGGATTGGCTGGCAGCCAACCTGTACGACTCGGCCGTGCGCTGGTGTGTGCCGGTGTTCGTCATGGTCAGCGGCGCACTGCTGCTGGACAGCAGCCGCCCACAGGACGCGCGCGGCTTCTATCAGAAGCGCGCCATGCGCATCTGCGCCCCCCTCGTATTCTGGACACTGTTCTATCTGTGTTGGCGCACCCTGCTCGACTGGTGGGACGACGGCCGCATCGACGTGTCGTTCTGGCCTCGCAAGATCGCCGAAGGCGCTCCCTATTACCACCTCTGGTACCTGTATATGATCGTGGGGTTGTATCTGTTCGCGCCGGCGGTGCGCGCCTTATACCAGCGCAGCCAACCCGCGGCGCGCCGCCTGTGGGTATCGGCCGTCCTGGGCATTGCCATCCTGGATGCCCTGTATCGCCAGGCGGCGGGCGTGGGCCCGGGCTTCTTCCTGACTTGGTTCCTGCCCTACCTGGGATACTTTCTGGCCGGCCGCATGATCTACGAGGGCGAACTGCGCGTGCCCCAGCCCGCACTGATGCTGGCGCTGAGCGTGTTCGCCACGGCATGGGGCGTGTATACCCTGTCGGAAAGCGGGCAACTGAACCTGTATTTCTACGATTACTTCAGCATCACGGTGCCGTTCATGTCGCTGGCCGCGTTCCAGCTTATCCTCGACACGCCGCGGCTGCCCACGCTTTCTGCTCTGGCCCCTCTTACCTTCGGGGTGTACCTGATCCATCCGCTGTTCCTGGACCTGGCCGACCTCGCCGGCACGCCGCACGCGACAGGCGCCGCCTGGAATGTGCCGCTGCTGGCGGTGGCGGTGTTCACGCTTTCGGCGGCCAGCAGCTGGCTGCTGCGCCGCCACCCCATGACCCGGCGCCTGGTCTAGCCAAATGCCGTCCCGGGAAATAAGGGATAGGGTACAATTCACGGTTTGATCGGCCAGCCCGATTTTTCTTCGCGCCAGAACGGAAACTCTGCCGTCCTGGCTTTTTTATCCGAGCGGAGGGAATCATGACCGACATTGGTCGGATGGCGCATGTCGTGCCGGCTCGCACCCAGCTCCCCGTCAGCGCATACTTTGACGAAGCCCGCTTCCAGCGCGAGCAAGAACTCATATTCAAGCAATCCTCGTTGTACGTCGGTCACCAAAAGCTGGTTCCCGAAATCGGCGACTGGCGCACTCTGCCGCACGAAGACGGCGGACGTGTGCTGGTGCGCAATGCCCAGGGCGTCGAACTGATGTCGAACGTCTGCCGCCACCGCCAGGCCGTGATGCTGGGCGGACACGCAGGCAATGTCACCAGTCATACCGCCGGGCATGGCAACCTCAAGGAAACCGGGGGCAACATCGTTTGCCCCCTGCACCGCTGGACGTACAACAACCGTGGCGAGCTCCTGGGGGCCCCGCAGTTCGAATCGACTCCCTGCATGAACCTGCAGCGCTTCCGCCTGCGCGATTGCCACGGGCTGTTGTTCGAAGGCCCGCGCGACCCCGCAGCCGACCTGGCCCCGCTTTTTGCGCGCCCCGAGTTCGACTTCGGCGACTATGTGCTCGATCACGTTGAAGTGCACCAGTGCAACTACAACTGGAAGACCTTCATCGAGGTCTATCTCGAGGACTACCACGTCGGCCCCTTCCATCCGGGCCTGGGTCGCTTCGTCACCTGCGACGACCTGAGCTGGGAATTCTCCGACTGGTACAGCCTGCAGCGCGTGGGCGTGCACAAGGCGCTGGCGCAGCCCGGTTCCGACGTCTACAGGCAATGGCACGATCGACTGCTCGATTACCGGGCTGGCGACGCGCCGGATTTCGGCGCGGTATGGGTAACGTACTTCCCCACCCACATGATCGAGCTGTATCCGCACGTGCTGGTGCTGTCGACTCTCTATCCGAAGAGCCCGCAAGAAACCGTCAACGTGGTGGAGTTCTATTACCCCGAGGAAATCGTGGCATTCGAGCGCGAATTCGTCCAAGCGCAGCGTGCGGCCTATATGGAAACCGCCATCGAGGACGACGAGATCGCCGAACGCATGGACGCCGGCCGCAAGGCGTTGATGCTGCGCGGCGTCAACGAGTCCGGGCCCTACCAGTCGCCCATGGAAGACGGCATGCAGCATTTCCATGAATGGTATCGGCGCGTCATGCAGGAGCCCCACCAGGACTGACTCTGGTCACGCCCGACCGAAACGGCCGCCGCGGCGGCCGTTTTTTATGCGCGCGCCCACGCCGCAGCGCGCCGCCCTGCCCGCTGGCGTGCTATGCGCCGCGCGCCACCGGTCGTGCCGGATCGCTGCACCACTCGCTCCAAGAGCCCGGATACAGGCGCGAGCCCGACAGGCCGGCGATTTCCATGGCGAGCAGGTTGTGGCACGCAGTAATGCCAGAGCCACACTGATGCACGACTGCGCGCGGATCGCGATCTCCCAGCAGCTTCGCAAATTCGGCCCGCAACTGCTCGGGCTGCTTGAAGCGGCCATCTGCCTGCAGGTTTTCGCCATTGGGCCGATTGAGCGCGCCGGGGATATGCCCGGCAACCGGATCCATGGGCTCGACTTCGCCCCGGTAGCGGTTGGCCGCCCGCGCATCAAGCACCGTGAAGGCCGGTTGCGCCAGATTGGCGAGCACCGCCTGGGCATCTACGGTTTCGACCAATGGCGCAGGCAGGGGCGCCGCCGCCGCCGGCGTACCGGGGGCCGCAGGTTCGGTGCTGATGGGCAGGCCGGCAGCGACCCATGCCTGCCAGCCGCCGTCCAGCACCGCCACGCGCTCATGGCCAAGCCAGCGCAGCATCCACCACAGGTGCGCAGCGAACATGCCCGCGCTGGCGTCATACGCCACCACGAGTGTATCGGGCTGCACGCCGTGCGCGCGCATCAGCGCGGCCAGATCATCACGGGACGGCAGCGGATGGCGGCCGTTGGTGCCGGTGCGGGGCGCGGACAGTTCGGTTTCGTGGTCGAGGTAGCGGGCGCCCGGAATGTGGCCCTGCTCGAAGGCAAGGCGGCCCGCGGCATGGTCGGCCAGATCGTGGCGCACATCGAATACGCGCAGGCCGCCCGACTGCAGGCGTTCGGCCAGGGCGGCGGCGGATATCAGCGTGTGGGTCATGCAAGCTCCTACGGAAATGCTCAAGTTTCGGGCGGCATGCGCATGGTGCGCCATACCGACAGCAGGCCGGCCGCGATGATCAGGCCCATGCCGGCCCAGGCCAGGGCATCGGGATGGTCCCCCCAGAAGCCCATGCCCAGGAGCGCGGCGAATATGATCGTGGAGTACTGCAACGCCGCCGTCAACAGGGCCGAGCCGACGCCGAAGGCGCGCGTCATGGCCAGCTGGCCGAACAGCCCCGCCATGCCGACGCCGATCAGCGCGGCATAGCCCAGCAGGTCGGCGTGGCCCCACCCTTCGATGAGCAAGCCCACGGTGCTGCTCAGGCATACGCCCAGCGAAAAGAACAGCACTGTGCGCCATTCGGGCTCGCCTATGCGGCCCAGTTGGCGGATCTGCATCATGGCCACCGCCGACATGGCGCCGGCAGTCAGGCCCAGGGCCGCAGCCAGCCATTCGTCGGGGTTGATGCTGGGGCGCAGCACGGCGATTACCCCCAGAAAGCCCAGGGCGACGGCCGCAATGCGCACCGGGTCGCGTTGCGCCCCGCCCCACCCCAGCATCCAGCAGGCGATAAACAGCGGCGCGGTGTAGTTCAGGCTGGTGGCCGTGGCCAGGGGCAGGTGCGATATGGCGAAAAACCCCAGCCACATGGACGTGACGCCCGACAGGTTGCGCCACAGGTGCAACCGCCAGCTGGTCGGCACAATGGACTGGCGCGCCGCGCGGGCCCATATCAGCAGCAGCACAACCGACGGGAAGCCGCGAAACAGTACGATCTGGGGAAGCGAAGCGCCGTGCTCTGTGGCAAGCTTCACAAACGACCCCATCATGGCGAACATGGCGGACGCCACCAACATCCAAAGAGCCTGCATCGAGGGGCCAGGTAACGAAAGAAGAACTGAAATAGGGGAAAGCGATACTATACTCCCGCTCCGGAACGCCTGCGGGCGCGAGGGAACCGCTGTGCCCCGCGCCGGTCAAAAAAGGCGCCATTGCTCGCAAAGGACCCCGAAAAGCATGAAACGCGTTTTCCTGTTCGTCATTACCAACCTGGCCGTACTGGTCGTGCTGTCGGCCACCCTGCGCATCCTGGGTGTCGACCGCTACATCACCGCGCAGGGCATCGATATCCAGGCGCTGCTGATCCTGTCGGCCGTCATCGGCTTTACCGGCGCGATCATTTCGTTGCTGCTCAGCAAGCCCATGGCAAAATGGTCCACCGGCGCGCGCGTCATCGACCCGGCCGCGCCGCAAGGCCATCGCGAGGCCTGGCTGGTCGATACCGTGCACCAGCTGGCCGACCGCGCCGGCATCGGCCGCCCCGAAGTGGCCATCTACGACGGCCCTCCCAATGCGTTTGCCACGGGCGCATTCAAGAACGACTCGCTGGTCGCCGTATCCACCGGGCTGCTCGACAGCATGACCGAAGAAGAAGTGGCCGCGGTGCTGGGCCACGAGGTCGCGCACATCGCCAATGGCGACATGGTCACGCTGACGCTGATCCAGGGCGTGGTCAACACGTTCGTGGTGTTCCTGGCGCGGCTGGTCGGCTACTTTATCGACCGCACGGTGTTCCGCAACGAGCGCGGCGTGGGCGCGGGGTACTTCATCACCGTGGTGGTCTGTGAAATCATCTTCGGCATGCTGGCCTCCATCATCGTGGCGTGGTTCTCGCGGCAGCGCGAATACCGTGCCGACGCCGGCTCGGCCCAGCTGATGGGCTCGCGCGAACCCATGATTCGGGCGTTGGCGCGCCTGGGCGGCCTGGAAGCGGGAGAACTGCCCAAATCGTTCGAGGCCTCGGGTATCGCCGGCAAGGGCGGGCTGGCCGCGATCTTTGCCTCGCACCCGCCCATTCCCTCGCGCATCGCCGCCTTGCAGCAAATGCGCGTGGCGTAAGCACACCGGCACGGCCGATACCAATAAGTACGGGCATGCAGCGCGCTGCATGCCCGTATTCATTTCCCGGGCGGGCTGGCCGCCCCGGCCACTTCAATCCACCGTCAGGATCGTGGCGCCGGTCGTCTTGCGCGCAGCCAGCGCAGTCTGGGCTTCGCCTGCCTGCGCCAGGCTGTAGCGCTGGTCGATACGCACCTTGATCTTTTTCTTCTGCACCAGGCCGAACATCTCGGCCGCGGCCGCGTTCAGTTTTTCGGGCGTGTTCACATGCAGCCCCAGCGACGGGCGCGTGACATAAAGGCAGCCCTTCTGGTTCAGGGTGGCCAGATTGACGCCAGTCACGGACCCGGAAGCGTTGCCGAAGCTCACCATCAAGCCGCGCGGCTCGATGCAGTCCAGGGAAACTTCCCAGGTGTCCTTGCCCACCCCGTCGTACACCACGGGCACCTTCTTGCCCCCTGTCAGTTCAAGCACGCGCTCGACCACGTTTTCACGCGAGTAGTCGATGGTTTGCCACGCTCCGTGGGCGCGGGCAATTTCGGCCTTTTCGGGGCTGGAGACGGTACCGATCAACTTCACGCCCAGGGCCTTGGCCCATTGGCAGGCGATCAGGCCCACGCCGCCCGCGGCTGCGTGGAACAGAATCGTTTCGCCCCCCTGCAGCCGGTAGGTCTGGCGGAACAGGTACTGCACGGTCAGCCCCTTGAGCATCAGCGCGGCGGCGTCTTCGAAGCTGACCCCCTTGGGCAGCTTGACAACCTGTGCGGCAGGCACGTTGCGCGCCTGGGCATACGCGCCTATCGGGCTCTGGCCGTAAGCGACCCGGTCGCCCTTCTTCAGGCTGGTTACGTCGGCCCCCACGGCTTCTACCACCCCCGCCGCCTCGAAACCCAACCCATGCGGCAGGGCATGCGGATACAAACCGGTGCGATAGTAAATATCGATGAAATTGAGGCCGACGGCATGCTGCCGGATGGTGACTTCATTTGACGCTGGTGGAGGAACCTCGACGTCGACAAGCTTCAGGACTTCAGGACCGCCATGTTGTTCGATGCGGATAGCTTTGACGAGATTGCTGGCCATGCGGCCTCCTTATGTGTTGAACCTCAAGACAACCATGCTTGACGCAGGTGCGGCCCGTGCCCGGCTCAGCCTTTGCCGGCGCCGCGCCCCATCAGCACAAAAACTCCAAACAGAACCAGGGCGGTGCCGGCGAGCTGCCACACGGTAATGGGCTCGTCGAGCAGCCACGCCGCCAGGAACAGCACCGACACCGGCCCCACCATGCCCAGCAGCGACGCCGTGGGCGCGCCGACCAGGGCCACCGCCCACATCAGCATGAACACAGGCAGCACGGTGTTGAGCGTGGCATGAATCAGGGAATAGCCATACACCCCCGCCGGCTGAACCAGCGTGGCGGGCGGATGAACCAGGAAGAACTGCAGGATGCAGGCCAGGCACGACACCAGCATGGCGTACGCCACCAGGCGTGTCGCCCCTACCCGCTTGACCAGCTCACCCGTGCAGATCAGGTACACAGCATAGCTGAGCGCCGATCCGAAAATAAAGAAAGCCCCAAGCGCCACGTGGGAACCGGCGCCGTGCCTCAGGTCCTGGGCGAATACCAGCACCACGCCCAGATACGACGCCAGCATGGCCACCCATTGCCGCGACGATACCGGGCGCTTCAGCCACCAGGCCGAAAGCAGCACCACCAGCGTAGGCGACAGAAACAGGATAAGCCGCTCGAGGCTCGCGGTTACATAGCGCAGCCCGAGGAAATCCAGAAAGCTGGACAGGTAATACCCGAGCAGGCCCAGCAGGCAAAGCTGGGCACGTTCACGCCGCGTCAGCACCGGCAGTTCGCCCCTTGCCGCCCGACGCGATTCGCGCCAGGCCACGGCAGCAAAAAAGGGCATCGCGAAGAGCATGCGGAACGCGATCAGGGTGACGGCATCGATGTTGTACCGGTACGTGAGCTTGACCACAATCGCCTTGGCCGCGAACAGCACGGCGCCCAGCGTGGCCAGGATGAAACCCAATATACGGGGCGAGACGACGGTCGTGGGCCAATACCTGGCGGGGCGATTCATGCGATGATTTTATATTTTCCGCCGCCCGTCCGGGGCGCGGCACGCCGCCTTCCTGCTTCCATGACACGCCAACGCGCCCTTGTTTACATCCATTTTGCCGCCGTGCTCTTCGGGCTTACCGGCGTGTTCGGCGAATTGATCCAGGCCAGCGCCGCGGTAATCACCCTGGGCCGCGCCGCCTTCGCGGTGGCGGCCCTGGCCGGCTTTGCGCGCATGCAGCGCCGCCCGTTGTTCGGCGCCCTGACGCCAGCGCAGCTGTTCATGCTGATCGTCGCCGGCGGCCTGCTGGCCGCGCACTGGGTCACGTTCTTCATTTCGGTAAAAACCGGCGGCATCGCCATCGCCACGCTGGGCTTCGCCAGCTTCCCGGCTTTCATCACCTTGTTCGAGGCGCTGCTGTTTCGCGAGCGCGTGCGCATGGCAGAATGGCTGCTGCTGGCGCTGGTCACCTCCGGCCTGGTACTGGTGACGCCTTCGTTCGACTTCGCCGATCAAGGCACCGTCGGGCTGGCATGGGGACTTCTGTCGGGCCTGTCGTTCGCGCTGCTAGCGCTGACCAACCGGCGCTCCACGGTGGGGCTCGACCCCATGCAAGTGGCCTGCGGGCAAAATATCGTAGTGGTGCTGGCAATGCTGCCCTTCGCGGCCAGTCAGTTGCCCATGCTGCCCGCGCTCGACTGGCTATGGCTTGCCCTGCTGGGCATCTTCTGCACGGGGCTGTCCCATTTCTTTTTCGTGTCCAGCCTTACCCGCCTGAATGCGCGAAGCGCCGGCTTGGTAATAGCGCTGGAGCCCGTCTATGCCATCGCCTTCGCGTGGATGCTGTTTGCGCAGCAGCCCACACTGCGCATGGCGGCCGGGGCTGCCCTTATCGTGGCGGCCATCGTGTGGTCGGGGCTGCGCAAGGCGCCGCACTGATCTGTTTGCGGCGCCCCGCGCCTCGCCGGCTGCACCTCGCCGGCCGCACCTAGCCGGCCACACCTCGCCGGCCGCGCCTAGCCGGCTGCCACCACCTCGGCGATGGCCTTGCCTACGTCGGCCGTAGACGCGGTGCCCTTCATGTCGCGGGTGCGCGGGCCCTCGGCCAACACGGTCTCGATGGCCGCCACGACGGCCTGCGAGGCCTGCGGGTAGCCCAGAAAATCGAGCATCAGCGCACCGCTCCAGATCTGGCCGATAGGGTTGGCAATACCCTTGCCATAGATGTCGGGCGCCGAACCGTGCACCGGCTCGAACAGCGACGGGAACTTGCGCTCGGGGTTCAGGTTGGCCGACGGCGCGATGCCGATGGTGCCGGTGCAGGCCGGGCCCAGGTCGGAAAGAATATCGCCAAACAGGTTCGACGCCACCACCACGTCGAACCAGTCGGGATGCTGCACAAAGTGGGCGCACAGAATGTCGATGTGGTATTTGTCCCAGCGCACATCCGGATACTGGCCGGCCACGTCCGCCACGCGCTCGTCCCACCACGGCATCGAAATCGAAATACCGTTTGACTTGGTGGCGGCGGTCAGGTGCTTGCCGCGCTTTTGCGCCAGTTCAAACGCGAACTTCAGCACCCGGTCGGCGCCCACCCGGGTGAACACGCTTTCCTGGATGACGACCTCGCGCTCGGTGCCCGCAAACAGCTTTCCGCCGCTGTTGGAGTATTCGCCCTCGGTATTCTCGCGCACGATGAAAAAGTCGATGTCGCCGGGCTTGCGGTCGGCCAGCGGCGATGGCACACCGGGCATCAGGCGCACGGGGCGCAGGTTGATGTACTGGTCGAAATCGCGGCGGAAGCGAAACAGCGACCCCCACAGCGCCTCGTGGTCGGGCACCGTGTCCGGCCAGCCGATGGCACCGAAGAAGATGGCTTCATGGCCGCCGATCTGCGCGGCCCAGTCGTCGGGCATCATCTTGCCGTGCTTGGCGTAGTAATCGCAGCTCCAGTCGAAGTGGTCCCATTGAAAATTGATGCCGAAGCGCCGCGCCGCGGCGTCCAGCACGCGCAAGCCTTCGGGCACCACTTCCTTGCCGATGCCATCGCCCGGAATGACTGCGATCTTGTGTTGGTTTCCTGCCACCGATGTTCTCCAGTAAAGGTCAGCCCTGCCCGGCCCTGCCGGCAAGGACGTAGGGAATATGTATCACGCCTTCATCACGCGCCGCTCCATGCCTCGGCGTTCAGTTTATCGCTGTACACCGGCCGCCGCTGCGAGCGCTGCACGTGTTCAAGCGCCGGTGTGATCACCTGTACCAGCCGGTCGAACGACGGCCGGATTTCCTCGTCAGGCACGCACGCATACCCCAGCAGCACGCCCGGCCGGGCGTCGCGTTCGCTGGCATAGTAACGGGACAGCGGTCGCGCGTGCAGGCCCAGCGTACGCGCCGCAATGGAAATCCCCAGGTCGTCGGTGCCATCCGGCAGATGCATCACCAGGTGCAGGCCGGCTTCATGCGTCGATATCGGCCAGTCGGCTCCGAAGCGCGCCGTGATGGCTTCACGCAGCAGCGCCTGCCGCGCCGCGTAACGCTGCTTCATGCGGCGGATATGGCTCGCATAGTGGCCGCCTTCGATAAAATCGGCCAACACCGCCTGGTCCATCAGCCGCCCTTCCCGGTACAGCTCCGACAATCCCGTCGCCATGTGACTGGCCAGGGGCTTGGGCAAAAGCATGTACCCCAGCCGGAACCCGGGAAACAGGGTTTTCGAGAACGTACCCAGGTACAGGACCCGATCGTGCTGGTCCAGCCCCTGCAATGAGGCTATCGGCCGGCCGTCGAAGCGGAATTCGCTGTCGTAGTCGTCTTCTATGATCCACGCGCCGCGCGTATGGGCATATTCGAGCAGCATGCGGCGGCGGGCCAGGCTCATCACCATGCCCAACGGATACTGGTGCGATGGCGTCACGAAAATAAACCGCGGTGGATCGCGCATCTGCTCGGCGCTGGGCGCCATGCCTTCGTCGTCGACATCAACCGGCACGGGCGTGATGCCGCATGCCATCAACGTCGAGCGCGCGCCCCAGTACCCCGGGTTTTCCATCCAGGCGGTGTTTCCGTAGTCGCCCAGCAGACGGGCCAGCAGGCTCAGCGACTGATGAATGCCACTGGTCAGGACGATCTGGTCGGCTTCGCACTTTACCGACCGCGACAGCCGCAGGTGCTCGGCCAGCGCACGGCGCAGTGGCAGGTATCCCGCCCCGTGCGCATAGGTCAGGAGTTCGGGCGTCGACTGGCGCCAGCGCCGTCCTTGCAGCCGGGCCCACACCGCGCGCGGGAACAGCGCCACGTCGGGCACGCCTGGCACGAACGCCCCCCATTGCCGGTCCGAGGCAGAGGCTTCGTGCACCAGCTGCGAGCCGCGCCGCGACAGCGCAAAATGCGGGGCCGGCGCGGCCCCGGCCGGCCGCTCGGCTTCGGGTGGCTGCGGCACCACGGGCACAGTATCCGAAACAAAGGTGCCACTTCCGAATACCGACACAAGGTACCCCTCGGCGGTCAGCTGGTCGTACGCATGCAGCACCGTATTACGGGATAACCCTGTGTCGACAGCCAGCGCCCGCGTGGCCGGCAGCTTCGTGCCCGCGGGCACATCGCCATTCAGGATCAATCCACGCAGAATGTCGTAGATTTGCCTGGACAAGGGCACCGTTGCGCGACGCTCCAATCGCTGTAGCAGGCACTCGGACAGAATCAGTTCTTTCAAAGTGGCACCAGAAACTAAAAACGATTTGGACCTATTGAGAGTACCAAATATTCGATACGCTGCTTCAGCGCAAGCAGAAAATGTCCAAAAAATGCCAAGGGGAAAACCATGCAACCGGACTTACCGTCACTTGCCACTGTTGTGCCCAGGCCGGCCCCGTGCCGCGCCACGCTGTACCTGTTCCACCCGTAGCACCTGAGTCGCGGGAAGGCATGGTTGCCAGAGCACAGGAGCCCTGCGCTGCCCTCCCGTATTTCTTACTATGCCCGGAGGTCCACAGTGAAACTAACAACACGCCTCAAATTGTCCTTGGGCGCGCTCGCCCTGATCGCCGCCGTACCCACGGCCCTGGTACAAGCACAGGCACAGACGCGCGGCGGCACGTTGCGCATGATCGTGCAGCCCGAACCGCCCATCCTGGTGCCGGCGCTGAACCAGCAGGCGCCCACGCAGTTTGTGGCAGGCAAAATGTATGAAAGCCTGCTGACGTACTCGTTCGACCTCAAGCCGCAACCTGGCCTGGCCAAGTCGTGGGAAGTCGCGCCCGATGGGCTGTCCTATACCTTCAAGCTCGAAGAAGGCGTCAAGTGGCACGACGGCAAGCCCTTTACCGCGGACGACGTCGTCTTTTCGCTGAGCGAGCTGCTGCCCAAGACGCACGCCCGGGCCCGCGTGATTCTGGGCCGATACCTGGACAAGGTAGAAAAGATCGACGACCACACGGTCAAGATCAGCCTGAAGACGCCCTTTCCCGCCTTCATGCTGATGTTCGAACCAGGGTTCGCTCCGATGATGCCCAAGCACATCTACGAGGGCACCGACTACATGAAGAATCCGGCCAACCAGAAACCGGTAGGCACGGGCCCGTTCATGTTCGACGACTGGAAGCGCGGCGAATACATCAAGCTGGTGCGCAACCCCAACTACTGGAAGGAAGGCCAGCCGTACCTCGATGAGCTGGTGTTCAACATTATTCCCGATTCGGCCTCGCGCGCGGTCGCCTTCGAACGCGGCACCGTCGACGCGCTGCGTGGCGGCGACGTCGACAACGTGGACGTCAAGCGCCTGCGTTCCCTGCCCAATGTCGAATACACCACGCAGGGCTGGGAAATGTTCTCACCGCAGGCCTACCTGATGTTCAACATGCGCACGCCGCCGCTGGACAACGTCAAGGTGCGGCAGGCCGTCATGGCGGCGCTCAACCGCAAGCTGATCGTCAACAACATCTTCTTCGGATTGGGACAGGTGGCCACCAGCCCGTTTGTCACCACCGAGATGTTCTACGACAAGAACATGCCGCCCATCGACTTCGACATGAAGAAGGCGCGCGCGCTGATCAAGGAATCCGGCATCGACCCCGGCGCGTACAACCTGCGCTTCCTGGGCTTTCCGTATGGACCCACCTGGGACCGGCTGGGCGAATACATCAAGCAGTCAATGGAACAGCTGGGCTTCAAGATCACGATGGAAGCCACCGATGCAGGCGGCTGGGCCAGCCGCACCGGCAACTGGGACTTCGACCTGACGCTGAACTACACCTACCAGTACGGCGACCCGGCACTGGGCGTGCAGCGCCTGTACGCCGCGGCCAACATGGTCAAGGGCTCGCCCTTTGCCAACGTGCAGGGCTACAACAACCCCGAGGCCGACAAGCTCTGGACCGCCGCCGCCTCGGAAGTCGATCCCGCCAAACGGCAAGAGCTGTATTCCAAGATCCAGACCATCCTGGTCAACGACGTTGCCAATGGATTCCTGGTTGATATGGAATTCCCCACGCTGTACCGCAGCAACGTCAAGAACCTGGTCCAGACCGCCATCGGGCTGAACGAAACGTTCGCCGACGTCTATATCCAGAAGTAAAAGCAGGCGCGCCTGGCGCGCCCGGTCCGCCGCGGGTTTCCGCCCCGGCGGACCGCCGCAACCCGCGGTCCGCCGGCCCGCGGTGTTCCGACGGAGATGCTTTGCATGAAATTCCTGTCCTTTTTCATATCGCGCCTGGGCAAGGCCCTCACGGTCGTGCTGGGCGTGGTCATCCTGAACTTCTTCATGATACGGCTGGCCCCGGGCGATCCGGCGGCCGTGCTGGCCGGCCAGGCGGGCGCGGGCGATCCGGCCTACCTCGCCGCCCTGCGCGCCGAATTCGGCCTGGACAAGCCGCTGCTGACGCAACTGGGCCTGTACTTGAAGGGAGTGCTGCAGCTCGACCTCGGCTACTCCTATCGCAATCACGTGCCGGTGCTGGATCTGATACTCGAGCGCCTGCCGGCCACCTTCCTGCTGATGTTCTGCGCTTTCGTGTTTTCGATTGTGTTCGGCGTGCTGCTGGGGGTCATCGCCGCCAAAGCGCGCTACAACAACAAGCGCCGCTGGATAGACAGCAGCGTCATGACGGGTGCGCTGCTGCTTTACGCAACGCCGCTGTTCTGGCTGTCACTGATGGGTATCCTGCTGTTCTCGGTATTGCTGGGCTGGCTGCCGGCGTTCGGCATGGAAACCGTGGGTGCGGGCTACACCGGCTGGGCGCGAGTGCAGGACATCTCCCTGCACCTTATCCTGCCCACCGTCACGCTGGGTTGCTTCTTCATGGCCGTCTACGTGCGGCTGACGCGGGCCTCGATGCTGGAAGTGATCGGCATGGACTTCGTCAAGACCGCCCGCGCAAAAGGGGTGAGCCCCAATCGCGTCATTCGCACCCATGTGCTGCGCAATGCCCTGCTTCCGGTGGTGACGTTCGCCGGCATCCAGCTGGGCCAGATGGCAGGGGGCGCCGTGCTCACCGAAACTGTGTTTGCCTGGCCCGGCATCGGCCGGCTGATGTTCGACGCACTGCTGCAACGCGACTATCAGTTGCTGCTGGGCATTTTCCTGGTGACATCCGTCATGGTGGTGGCCTTCAACCTGCTTACCGACCTGCTCTACCGCCTGATCGATCCGCGTATCTCGGCCGATTCACAGGGGGCCGCAGCATGAAGCCATTCCTGAAGCGCTATATGCGCAACTATGGCGCGGTGGGCGGCCTGGCTGTCATGCTGCTGGTCGTGGCGATTGCGCTGGCCGCGCCGCTGCTCTATCCCGAATCGCCCTGGATGATGGTGGCCGAGCCGCTCATCAAGCCGTTCACCGACCCGGCCTATCCGTTCGGCACCGACATGCTGGGGCGCGACATCACGGCGGGCCTGGTATGGGGAGCCCGGGTTTCTCTGCTGGTGGGGCTGCTGTCCACAGGCGTGGCGCTGGCGTTCGGCATTGTCATCGGCGCGATCGCCGGCTACTGCGGCGGCCGCATCGACGACGCGCTGATGCGGTTCACCGAATTCTTCCAGACCATTCCGCAGCTGGCCATGGCCGTGGTGCTGGTCGCGGTGCTGAGCCCGTCTGTGTATTCGATCATGGGGGCCATCGCACTCGTGTCGTGGCCTCCGGCGGCGCGCCTGGTGCGCTCCGAGTTCATGACGCTCAAGCAGCGCGAGTTTGTGCAGGCTGCCATCGTCATAGGCCAGACGCCTTCGCGCATCGTCTGCACCCAGATCCTGCCCAACGCCATGTCGCCCATCATCGTGTCGGCGTCGTTCATGGTGGCCACGGCGATTCTTACCGAATCGGCGTTGTCGTTCCTGGGGCTGGGCGACCGCAACCTGATGAGCTGGGGCTTCATGATCGGCGCGGCCCGCACGATGATACGCGAAGCCTGGTGGATGAGCGTGTGGCCGGGGGTGGCCATTCTGCTCACCGTGCTGGCCATCAACCTGATCGGCGAAGGCTTGAACGACGCCCTCAATCCCCAGCTGCGCAAGCGCGGCGAATAGGAGGCCGCATGAGCGACAAGACACCGCTGCTGTCAGTGCGCAACCTGACCATTCCCCTGCCCTCCGGTGGGGATCGCCGCTACGCCGTACATAACGTTTCCTACGACGTGCACGAAGGCGAGATCCTGTGCATCGTGGGCGAATCGGGCTCGGGCAAGTCGATGAGCGCGAACGCCATCATGGGCCTGCTGCCCGATTACCTGACCCCGCAAAGCGGACAGATCCTGCTGCGCGGATCCGACCTGCTTGCCCAGGACGAAGCCACGCTGCAGGCCATGCGCGGCAAAGACATGGCCATGATCTTCCAGGAGCCGCTGTCGGCGCTGAATCCGCTGATGACGGTCGGCGAACAGATCGCAGAAGTCATGCGCGTGCATCAGGCCTATCCTGGCGACGCGCGTCGACAGCGCGTGCTCGAGCTGCTGGAATTCGTCGGCCTGCCCGACCCCGCCACGCTCTACCATGTTTATCCGTTCCGCCTGTCCGGCGGCCAGCGCCAACGCGTCATGATTGCCATGGCCCTGGCGCTGGAACCCGCGCTGCTCATTGCCGACGAGCCCACCACCGCGCTGGATGTCACCACGCAGGCGCAGATCCTGGACCTGATTGCGCGCATCCAGAAAGAAAAGGGCATGGGCGTGATGTTCGTCACCCATGACTTCGGCGTCGTTGCGGAAATTGCGCATCGCGTCGCAGTCATGGAAAGCGGCGAACTGGTCGAACAAGGGCCGGCCGACCAGATTCTCAACTCGCCCAGGCACCCTTACACCCAGCGCCTGATCAGCGCAGTGCCACGCCGCCGCGCCCATGCGCAAGAATCGCGCGACACCGATAAGCCGGTGCTCGAAGTGCGCAACCTCTACAAGACCTACGTCACCGGCCGGGGCTGGCTGGGGCGCAAGCGCACCGTGCGCGCAGTCGACGGCGTCAGCTTCGCTGTCCGGCGCGGCCAGACACTGGGCATCGTGGGCGAGTCCGGATCGGGCAAGTCCACGATAGGAAAATGCCTGCTCAAGCTGATCGGCATCGATGGCGGCGAGATGATCTTCAACGGGCGCGACATCGCGGGGCTGACCGAAAGCCAGTTCCGTCCGTTGCGCAAAGAGATCCAGATGATCTTTCAGGATCCGTTCGCATCGCTCAATCCGCGGCACACGGTCGGCCGCATCATCAGCGACGGCCCTGTCGCCAGCGGGCAGCCGCGCGCGCAGGCCGAAGCCCGCGCGCGCGAACTGCTCGAGCTCGTGGGCCTGGACGCTTCCGCATTCGACCGCTATCCCAACCAGTTCTCCGGCGGGCAGCGTCAACGCATAGGCATCGCCCGGGCGCTGGCGCTCGAGCCGAAAATCCTGGTTGCCGACGAATCCGTGTCGGCGCTGGATGTCTCGGTGCAGGCCCAGGTGTTGCAGTTGCTGCACGGGCTGCAGCAGCGCCTGCAGATCGCCCTGATCTTCATCACTCATGATCTGCGCGTGGCGGCGCAGGTCTGCGACGAAGTGCTGGTCATGCACCAGGGCAAGGTCGTCGAGTACGGCAGCCCGAGCCAGATCTTCGACCAGCCCCGCCATGCCTATACCCAGAAACTGATAGCCGCCATTCCGGGCCAGCACTGGAACCCGCCGGGCGGTCCGCAACTGGAACCCGCGCTATGACCAATGCCGACCTGACGCGCCGAAAAGATGCCGCCACGCCCCGGGGCGTGGGCGTCATGTGCAACTTCTATGCAGACCGCGCCGACAATGCCGAGCTCTGGGACATCGAAGGCCGGCGCTATATCGACTTTGCCAGCGGCATCGCGGTGCTCAATACGGGCCACCGCCACCCGGACGTCGTGCAGGCCATCGAGGCCCAGGTCAGGCGCTTCACGCATACCGCCTACCAGATCGTGCCGTACGGCAGCTACATAGAACTGGCCGAGCAGCTCAACCGGTTGGTCCCGGGCGACTTTCCCAAGAAAACCGCGCTTTTCACCACCGGAGCGGAGGCGGTCGAAAATGCCGTCAAGATCGCCCGCTGCGCAACCGGCCGCCCTGCGCTGATCGCGTTCAGTGCAGCCTTCCACGGACGCACCCTGATGGGCATGGCGCTCACCGGCAAGGTCATCCCCTACAAGGCCGGCTTCGGCCCCTTTCCGGCCGATGTCTATCACGCCCCGTATCCCAATCCGATGCATGGCGTTTCCGTCGCCGACGCGCTTGCCGGGCTGCAGGCGCTGTTCGACAGCGATGTCGACCCGCGGCGGGTTGCAGCCATCGTCATCGAGCCCGTGCAGGGCGAAGGCGGGTTCAACATCTGCCCGCCAGAATTCATGCGCGCGTTGCGGGCGCTGTGCAACCAGCATGGCATTCTGCTCATTGCAGACGAAGTGCAGACCGGCTTCGGGCGTACCGGCAAAATGTTCGCCATGGAGCACTACGGCGTGGCCGCCGATCTTACCGCCATCGCCAAGGGGCTTGCCGGCGGCATGCCCCTGTCGGCCGTATGCGGGCGCGCCGAGGTCATGGACGCACCACCGCCGGGCGGACTGGGCGGGACATACGCCGGCAACCCGCTGTCGGTCGCGGCGGCGCTCGAAGTGGTGCGGGTGATGCAGACAGACCAACTGCCCGCCCGCGGCGCCGCCCATGGCGAACGGCTGCGCCGCCATCTCGAAGCGCTGCGCCCCCGCGTGCCGGAACTGGCGGACGTACGGGCGCTGGGCGCCATGGTGGCCGCCGAGTTCCGCCATCCCGCCGACGGCACTCCCCTGCCCGACTACACCCGGCAACTACAGGCGCGGGCGCTCGAAAAGAACCTGCTCTTGCTCAGTTGCGGCGTGCACGGCAATGTCATCCGCTTCCTGTTTCCGCTGACCATCCCCGATGAAACCATGAGCGAAGCGATGGACATCCTTGCGCAAGTCATGCCCGCCTGATGCGGCCATCAACAGGAGACAACCATGAAGCGCCCTGAAGCGGCACCCACGGTGCAGATCGACAACGAACATGTGCGGGTTACCGAGTGGCGGTTCCCGCCCGGCGGCGAAACCGGCTGGCATCGCCATGGCCTGGCCTATGTCATCGTTCCCCAGAGCACCGGTGCGCTGCTGCTCGAAACACCCGATGGCGAGGTCACCAGCGAACTGCGCACCGGCATTTCGTACTTCCGGCCCGCCGGCGTGGAACATAACGTCATCAACCCGAACGAGACCGAATTTGTCTTCGTGGAAATCGAACTCAAGCAAGCCTAGGAGTCGTTATGAAGGCTTTTTTCTGCGAAGAACAGCTGCTGCACGAACCGCGCCAGTTCATGCGGCTGGGGCGGCTGTGCGCGCCGACTGACACTCCGGCCCGCGCCCGCGCCTTGCAAGCGGCGCTGGCGGCCCGCGGCGTGTCCCTGGAACAGCCGCCGGACTACGGGCGCGCACCGTTGCATGGCGTGCATAGCCCCGACTACCTGGACTTTCTCGAGCACGCTTACACGCGCTGGCTCGCCCTGAAAGCGCAAGGCATGGACCCGGGCGTCGAGGTGCTGCCCAACCTCGCGCCTTACCACAGCGGCCACCCCGAGCAGGCCGAGCGCGGGCCCTGCCCGTCCAGCTCCATCGTGGCGCAGGCGGGCTACTACCTGGGCGACCTGTCCTGCCCGGTGGGCCCGCACACCTGGCGTTCCGCGCTGCGATCGACACACAGCGCCGTGGCGGCTGCCGATCAGGTGGCCCGGCACCAGGGCATTGCCTACGCACTGTGCCGGCCGTCAGGACACCACGCCCATCGCGACCGGGCTAGCGGCTTCTGCTACCTGAACAGCGGCGCCGTCGCCGCGCAACGCTTGCTGCAAACCTATGGCAAGATCGCCATCCTGGATGTAGACGCGCACCACGGCGACGGGACGCAGCAGATCTTCTACCAACGTCCCGAAGTCATGACCCTGTCGCTGCACGCCGACCCGGCCGGGTACTATCCCTTCTATACGGGACACGTCCACGAACGCGGCTATGGCAGCGGCCACGGCTACAACCTGAACTTCCCTCTTGCCCACGGCACAGACACCGAGGCGTTCCTGGCCGCCCTCGACAATGCCCTGGTGGCTTTGCGTGACTATCGCCCCCGCGCCCTGGTGCTATCGTTGGGTTTCGACACCTACATCGACGACCCCATCAGCGTGCTGGCTCTGGATATCGACGCATACCGCCACATCGGCGAACGGATCAACGGGCTAGGCCTGCCCACCGTAATCGTGCAGGAAGGGGGCTACCTGGTCGAAGCCATCGGTCCGGCGCTGGACGCATTCCTCCAGGGCATGGCGCAAACCGTACCCGACTGACTCCGTATCCGCCCCTACCCGGCCCATTCCAACCATGTCGGCTCCTACACCCCGTTCGGGGATCGCGTTATACCTCGCGGCACTGGTCACCTTCGCCAGCTTCGACGCCGCCATGAAGCATCTGCTGAACTTCTATCCGGCGCCCTTTCTCAACGTAATGCGTTATCTCTCGGTGACCACCATCGGGGTGGGCCTGCTTATACGCCATGGCTGGCCGCGCTGGGAGAGTACCGCCGACAAAGGCCTGTTGCTGGCTCGCGGACTGGCATTGGGCAGCGTGGGCACCTGCTTCATGACGGCCCTGATCTGGATGCCCCTGTCCGAGGCCACAGCCATTTATTTCACCTCGCCGCTCATAGTGGTGGCGCTGTCGCCATGGCTGCTGGGCGAACGCGTGGGCCTGCGGCAGTGGGCGGCCGTGGCTTTGGGCTGCACGGGCATGCTGCTGATCGTGCGTCCGGGAGGCGATCTTCCGTGGCTGGGTTCGTCGTTGATGGCCATTGCGGCGGTCAGCTACGCCATTTTCCAGGTATTGACGCGCCGACTGTCGGGGCGCGTGCCGAGCCACGTTCAGTATGCATCCACGGCGGTGATCTGCCTGATTGTCACGGCCCTGCCGGCACCGTTCTTCTTGCCCCAGCCCTGGCCGGACGCTGCCGACTGGGCCTTCATCATATTCATGGGCGTCGTCAATGGCGTGGGCCAGATCTTGCTGATTGCGGCGTTCAACCGGGTGCCCGCCTCGACCCTGGCGCCGTTCAACTATTGCCACCTGCTGATGGCGGTGGCGTTCAGCACTTTCTTGTTCAACCGCCCGCCGGACCTGCTGGCAATGGCAGGCATGACACTGATCGTGGTGGCCGGCATGTCGTTGCTGACACGCTCGCCCGGCAGCGGGCCGGCCCCGGCGCGATAGTGCCGCAACGCGGCACTCGCGACAGACCAAGCCGCGCTGCAGGCGTCATACGATGCGCGAGTATTGTGCCTGCGTGCTGCGCTCGCGCAGGTACCGGTCGAATGTCATGGCTACCGCACGCACGAAATACCACCCCATGTCGGTAACCCGCAATGCACCCGGCTCATTGCGCACCAGCCCCATGTCTACCAAACGCTGCAAGGCCTGGAGCTCGGCGGCAAAGTAGGTGTCGAACGCGATGTCGTGAACCTGCTCGATGGCGTCGAACTCGACGCCACCCTGGCACATGATCGCCATGATCACATCGCGGCGCAGCAGGTCGTCGTGGCTCATTTCCAGGCCGCGCTCCACGGCGAAAGTACCCTGCTCGATGCGCGCATAGTAGTCATCCAGTGATTTTGCGTTCTGGCTGTAGGTGCCACCCACCTTGCCGATGGCCGACACGCCCAGCGCAACCAGGTCGCAGTCCGGCTGCGTGCTGTAGCCCTGGAAATTGCGGTGCAGCAGGCCGGCCCGCTTGGCCCGGGCCAGCGTGTCGTCGTGCAGGGCGAAGTGGTCCATGCCGATGTAGTCATAGCCCGCGTCCAGAAAGCGCGAGATGGCGCTGCCCAGGAGTTCGATGCGGGTTTCACCGGTAGGCAGTTCGGCCGGCACGATGCGGCGCTGGGGCTTGAAGCGTTCGGGCAGGTGCGCGTACCCGTAAAGCGCGATGCGATCCGGCCGCAGCGCACAGACCTGTTCCAGCGTATGCGCGAACGATTCGGCGGTCTGCAGCGGCAGGCCGTAGATCAGGTCCATGTTGATCGATGCGCAGCCCAGGCGCCGGGCGCTGTGCACCAGATCGCGCACGCATTCATAAGGCTGAATGCGGTGCACGGCCCGCTGCACGGCCGGGTCGAAATCCTGTACGCCCAGGCTCAGGCGGTTAAAGCCCAGGCTGGCCAGGTGCTCCAGCCGCTCGGGCGTGGCCGTACGCGGATCGACCTCGATGGAAAGCTCGGCGTCGGGCAGCAGGCGGAAATGATCGCGTATGCCGCCCATCAGGCCGCTGAGTTCTTCGTCGGACAGGAACGTTGGCGTGCCGCCCCCGAAATGCAATTGCGACACCGGCCGGCCCCGTCCGAGTATTTGCGAATGCAGGGCCATCTCGGACTGCAGCGCATCCAGATAACGGGCCGCCCGCTCGTGATGCCGGGTGATGACCTTGTTACAGGCGCAGTAGTAGCACAACGACTCGCAGAAAGGGATATGCACGTACAGCGAAAGCGGCGCGTCGGCCCGCGCGCTCAGGTCCGCCAGCGCCTGGCTGTACTCCGGAGGCCCGAACCCGCCATGGTAGCGGTCGGCAGTGGGATAGGAGGTATAACGCGGGCCGTTTTTATCGAGACGGGCCAGAACGTCGCGCGAGAACGTGGGAGACGAAGGCATGCTGCGATTATGCAAACTGAGGCCGCGCAGCAACTTGATTCAACGCAAATAAACCGCAAACGAGCGATTCGCTTGCGCCACATCAAGCCCGGGGCTATTGGCCACGACTTTGACTTTCGGACCACAGGATGTGGTAGTAGGCTACCCGCAACCCTACTACATGAAGTGCTCGCAATGACGCCACAACATATCCTCAAACGCGATGGCCGCGTGGTTCCCTTCGACGGCGCAAACATCGTCCGCGCCATCGCCGCCGCCGGTCGCGCCACCGGCGAAGTCCAGCCTTCCGAGGCCGACATCCTGGGCACGCGCGTGGCGGCACGGCTGTCCAGCCACCCCTGCCCGGGCATAGAAACCATCCAGAACATCGTCGAAGAAGTACTGGTCGAGGCGGGGCACTGGAAAACGGCCCGCGCCTACATCGTGTACCGCGAACGTCACGCGCGGCTGCGCACATTGCGGCACACGCTGGTCGACGTCGAAAGCTCCATGGAAGAATATCTCGACCAGCGCGACTGGCGTGTCAACGCCAACGCCAACCAGGGATACAGCCTCGGCGGGCTGATCCTGAACGTGGCGGGCAAGGTCACCGCCAACTACTGGCTGTCGCATGTGTACGACCCGGCCGCCGGACAGGCCCACCGCGACGGCGACATCCATATCCACGACCTCGACATGCTCAGCGGCTACTGCGCCGGCTGGTCATTGCGGCAATTGCTTACCGAGGGCTTCAACGGCGTGCCGGGCAAGGTCGAGGCCACGCCGCCCCGCCATATGTCGGCAGCCATCGGGCAGATCGTCAACTTCCTGGGAACCCTGCAGAACGAATGGGCGGGCGCCCAGGCATTCAGCTCCTTCGACACCTACATGGCGCCTTTCGTACGCCGCGACAATATGTCGTATGCCGAAGTCAAGCAGGCCATGCAGGAACTCATCTACAACCTCAATGTGCCCAGCCGCTGGGGAACGCAGACGCCGTTCACCAACCTGACGTTCGACCTCACCTGCCCTGCCGACCTGCGCGAGCAGATTCCCTATATCGGCGGCGCCGAGATGCCTTTCAGCTACGGCGAGCTGCAGGCCGAAATGGACATGATCAACCGCGCCTACATCGAAGTCATGATGGCCGGCGACGCCAAGGGTCGGGTGTTCACTTTCCCGATTCCTACCTACAACATCACGGCCGACTTCGATTGGGACCACCCCAATACCGAACTGCTGTTCGACATGACAGCCAAGTACGGCCTGCCGTACTTCCAGAACTTCCTCAACTCCGACCTCGAGCCCCACATGGTGCGCTCCATGTGCTGCCGGCTCCAGCTCGACCTGCGCGAACTCCTGAAGCGCGGCAATGGGCTGTTCGGGTCGGCCGAGCAAACCGGCTCCGTGGGCGTCGTTACCATTAACTGCGCGCGCCTGGGCTACCTGCATGCCGGCGACGAAACCGCGCTTCTGCGGCGCCTGGACACACTGCTCGACCTCAGCCGCGATGTCCTGGAAGTCAAGCGCAAGGTGGTTCAACGCTATATCGACCAAGGGCTGTATCCGTACACCCGGCGCTACCTGGGCACGCTGCGCAACCATTTCAGTACGCTGGGGGTCAATGGCATCAACGAAATGGTGCGCAATTTCAGCAGCGACACCGATGACATCACCACCCCACGCGGCCACGCGCTGGCGGTTCGCCTGCTCGACCATATCCGGGCCCGCATCACCGAATTCCAGGAATCCACGGGGCACCTCTACAACCTTGAAGCCACGCCTGCCGAAGGCACCACGTACCGCTTCGCACGCGAGGACCGCAAGCGCTGGCCGGACATCCTGCAGGCCGGCACCGACGCGCAGCCTTACTACACGAACTCCAGCCAACTTCCCGTGGGGCACACCGACGATCCCTTCCTGGCGCTGGCCATGCAGGAAGCGCTGCAAAGCAAGTACACCGGCGGCACTGTGCTGCACCTTTACATGAACGAAGCCGTGTCGTCCGCAAGCGCCTGCCGCGCCCTGGTACGGCGCGCCCTCGAGAACTTCCGCCTGCCCTACATCACCGTGACGCCCACGTTCTCCATCTGCCCCAATCATGGCTACCTGTCGGGCCGACACGAGTTCTGCCCGAAATGCGACGCCGAACTGCTATCGCGGACCCAGACATGCAGTAATGACTAGACGCTTCGGCGCCTGGTATTGCCCGCCCGGTCAGCCGGGCCTGTTTTCTCCCACAGGAGCTTCCATGCAAACCTTGAATTCCCCCACCGTCGGCAACGGCCCCGCACCGATCAGCGACGACCAGCGCGTACGCTGCGAAATCTGGACGCGCGTCATGGGTTATCACCGGCCGGTTACCTCATTCAATATCGGCAAACAAGGCGAGTTCAATGAGCGACAGTTCTTCTGCGAACAACGTGCCGCCTGATCCAGCCTGCCAACCGGTCTCGTGGATCGCGGCGCCGCCCGCGGCTGCCACGGTACCCCGGGGCGAGCCGTGCATCGGCGGCCTCGTCCCGTTCTCAAGTGTCGACTGGCCCGGGGCTCTTGCCTGCGTGGTGTTCATCGCCGGCTGCCCCTGGCGCTGCGGGTACTGCCATAACCCGCACTTGCAGACACGCGCCGGCCATTACAACTGGCATGCCGTGCTGGAGTTCCTGCAAGCCCGCCGCGGGCTTCTCGATGCCGTCGTATTCTCGGGAGGAGAACCGCTCAGTGAGCCGCAGCTTGCACAAATGATACGCAGCGTCCGGGCGCTCGGCTTCCGGGTGGCGTTGCACACGGCTGGCATCTACCCTTCACGTCTGCAGGCTTTGCTTCCGCGCCTTGACTGGATAGGGTTCGACGTCAAGAGCAATGCCCAGGGCTATGACGCACTTACAGGTCGGCCGGGTACATCGGCCACAACCGAGGCCTGCCTGGACGCAGTGCTGGCCAGCGGTGTCGCGTTCGAATGCCGAACCACCTGGAGCCCGCGCTGGCTGCCCGAACCCGAACTGCTTGCCCTTGCCGGCCACCTCGCGCACCGCGGCGTATCTCATTACGCAGTGCAAAACTATCGCCGTTCCCCCGACGCGGCGCCCGACGCCGTGCTCAGCGATAACGCCCAGTCCGAGCTGGCCGCGCTGTTCCCGCATTTTGCCTATCGCTAGGCAGATTGATTCCGCGCAATACGTAACGGCATCTGATCGCCTACCGTTTTGCCATTGCCCAAACTAGGGATTCTGTATCCATGTGGTTTAAAACACTGTCTCTCGCCGGACGCGAGTTGTTGCCCATTGTCCAAGGCGGCATGGGCGTAGGAATATCGGCGCACCGGCTGGCCGGCGCCGTCGCAAGCGAAAACGCCGTAGGCACCATCGCCAGCGTCGACCTTCGCCATCACCATCCAGACCTGCTTGAGCAAACCATCAAGTGCCGCGACCGCGCCGCCATCGACCAAGCCAACTGCGTGGCGCTCGACCGCGAAATCCGCGCTGCCCGCGAGCGCTCCGGCGGGCGGGGGCTCATCGCCGTCAACGTCATGAAAGCGGTACGTGACCATGCCGCCCTGGTAAAACAGGCTTGCGAAAGCGGCGCGGACGCCATTGTCATGGGCGCGGGCCTGCCTATCGACCTGCCCGACATGACAGCCGACCACCAGAAAATCGCGCTCATCCCCATTCTGTCCGAAGCGCGCGGCGTGGGCATCGTGCTGAAAAAATGGCTTAAAAAGGGCCGCCTGGCCCCCGCCGTGGTCATCGAGCATCCTGGCCATGCGGGCGGACATCTGGGCGCAACCAAGCTTTCCGACCTGCACGACGAGCGATTCAGCTTCGGCCGCGTACTGGCGGAATGCCGCGCGCTGTTCGACGAGCTAGGGCTGAATCGCGACGCTCCCAAGCTCATCGTGGCCGGCGGGGTGGGCTCGCACGACAAGGTCAAATACTGGCTGAACAACGGCGCCGACGCCGTCCAGGTGGGCACGGCCTTTGCCGTTACCACCGAAGGCGACGCCCACCCCAACTTCAAGCAGGTGCTCATCGATGCCGACCCTGCCAGGCTCAAAGAATTCATCAGCGTGGCCGGCCTGCCGGCCCGTGCGGTCGCGACCCCCTGGCTGACACGCTACCTGCGCCAGGAACAACGCCTGCAGCAAAATGCCCGTCCCGACCCGCGGCGGTGCACGCAACGCATGGACTGCCTGACCCAATGCGGCCTGCGTGATGGTCTGGCCCGCTTCGGGCAGTTCTGCATCGACCTGAAGCTGGCCGCCGCCATGCGCGGAGAAGTCGACAAAGGGCTGTTCTTCCGCGGCGCCTCGAAGCTGCCATTCGGAGAAGCCATACGGTCGGTGCGCGAGCTAATCAACTACCTGCTGCACGGCGACATGCCGGATGCGATGCCACACGCCGCCCCGCAACGTGACGCCGCCGTACTCACCTGATCATTGCCTTGAAGGCGGGGGGCTCGCGCCAGCCCCGCCGATCTTATCCCGGCGCAGCGCTATTTCTATTTGCTCGGGCCGCCAGCCCCGGCCAATTGCTGGGCTGCCTCGCTAGCCAGATTCCAGGCGGCTGCCCGCTCGGCGTCGGTGCAGTTGCTGTGATATCGCTTGGTCGCGCCATGCTCGCTCAGTACCAGATGGCATGAAGCCTGCACGCCGGCACTGGCCAGACAAGCCCGCACGCAAGCCAGTACGCATCCGTCCAGGGCCAAGATGGGCCGGCCGCTGCGAGCGCGCTTTACGAGCATGGGAACCCCACCGCCCACGCCGCTGATGCAAGACATTTCAGCCAGGCCTGCGTGGTCCAACCGAACCGCCAGATCGTTGGCCAACTGTGCCACGCTAGAGCACCCGGAGCACGAGTACACCAGCGGCAGATCGGATCGCCCGGACTTCATCGTTCAGACCTGGCCCGAGTGACGCAACCAGGCCGGGCGCTCGGTCGCATCCAGCCAGTTTTTCACGATCAAGCCCAGTTCGGTGTCACCCTCTACGCGCAACCGTCGTTGAAAGAACAGCGTATCGGCGTCGCACGTACCGCGCATCATCGCGATGAAATCGCCCAGACTGGCGCTCAGTTCAAGATCGGCCTCGCGCTTCCATAGCGGCCTGAAACGTCCCTGGCGGCAGGTGAAGCAACTGCGCAGGCCCAGATCATCGATTTTGATGGCAAAGCGCTTGCCCTCAATTTCGGTCGGCGGCTGCAGCCACTTCATCAGGCGGGCAATTTCTAGGCTCGCGGCAAAATGCGCCGATACCAACGGAGCCGGCACCACGCGATCCATGCGTGCCATGATGGCGGTAAAACGTGTCATGAGAGAGACTCCACGTAATCGATACCGGGCCGGCCATGCCAGTATCCATTGCATCGATTGATGCCGGCTGGCGGCCGGACTTCGCCGGGCGCCTGGCCCTGCCGGATATCATCCAGTGCGCGAACCGCCGCCAGCGTGTTCTGCGAGTGCGGGCTCACCCTCAGTACGTCTACCCCCATGCCCACAAGCTCGCCGGCCCGGTCGATAAGGTCAAGGCAGGCCGCCGACTGGGTCTGAATCCCGTTGATGGCAAGAAAGGGTTGGCCTTCGCGCGTATTCACGGGCAAGCCATCGGGATATTCGATGCAGCGGAATTCGCACGCGTCCTTCTTCAGACGGAAGTGCCGCGCGGTAAAGCAGCGTGCCGAGAATGCCAGAGGCAATCTGCCCCACACCATCAGCTCGACTTGTATGCCGCGCGGACGTTCCTGCAACAGGCGCTGCATGTCATCGCGACCCATCTCGACGGGCGCCACCATGCGTATGGCGCCTTGCGCGGCCAGCCAGGCCAGCGTATCGCCGTGATACACATTCAGATGCGGTCCGGCCACAAAATGCCGTCCGTTCACATGACGCAAGGCGCCCACCTCGCCGACCTCGATCAGGAAGTCATCATGTTCGCACCAGCGCCGAAGCGCGTTTGCATCGGCGCTGGTCTCGATAAGCGTCTGGGTCGACAGGACGACGCTCTTGCCGGCATCACGCAAGGCACATGCAAGCTCCAGCCAGTCGGCCGCGCGTAGTTCGTGGCGTCTGCTGCACACCGTTTCGCCCAGATAGATGATATCCACCGGGCTGTCGAGCATGGTGGCGTAAAAATCCAATACAGTGCGGCGGGGCCAGTAATAGAGCAGCGGCCCCAGGGAAATCTGGTATGGCATGAGCATTATTTCCAGGGGCGGTCGAAGGCGCCCTGTGTAACTTGAGACCCTTCGGCGTGGCTAGCCAACGTGGACAGCCATTCGGGCTTGACGGAATATCGAGCCACGTCGGCGTGCACGGCGTCCAGCGCAGCGCGCAACGTCGCAACCACTTGCTGCACGTAGGCGGGGCTGCGCTGCCGGCCCTCGATCTTGATAGCCGCCACCCCCATGTTGTAGATGGCCGGCAGCAGCCCCAGCGCGTTGAGACTGGCTGGCTCTTCGATTGCGTAATCGGCCTGGCCTTCAACCTCGAAGCGCCCCTTGCACAGTGTCGGGTAGGCTGCGTGTTCGCCTTGCGCGTAGCGGTCGATCAGGATGCCATTAAGGCGGGCGTCCAGGCCGCTTTCGGTTTCGTACCAGCGCACGGCATGCGCGGGCGAGCACACGCCCTTGTTGTTGGGAGAATCGCCCGTGGCGTATGACGAAAGCAGGCAACGGCCTTCGGCCATGACGCACAGGCTGCCGAATCCGAAGACCTCGATTTCCACCGAGGTCTGCGCGCATATCTTGCCTATTTCGGCCATCGTGAGCACGCGCGGCAACACCACGCGGCTGATGCCGAACTGCTCGCGCATCAGTTCTATGGCGTCGACATGAGTAGCCGAGCCTTGCACGGACATATGCAGGCGCAGGTCGGGATAGCGATCGCGTGTGTACGCCATGAGGCCTGGGTCGGCCATGATGACGGCGTCGGCCTGCAAGGCGTGCGCCGCATCGACCGCGGCCCGCCATTCGTGGGCGCGCCCCGCCTGCGGGAAGGTATTGATGGCGAAAAGCACCTTCTGCCCCATGGAATGGGCCAGGTCGATGCCTGCGCGAACGTCGGTTTCGGTGAAGTTCAGGCCGGCGAAGTTGCGTGCGTTGGTGGCGTTCTTCAGCCCCAGGTAAACCGCATTTGCGCCAGCTTTGAGCGCCGCTTTCAAGGCAGCCAGGCTGCCTGCGGGCGCGACCAGTTCTAGATTGGAGGTACGCGTTTGCATGCGGCAGTGTAGGAGTCAGTCCTACACTGCCGCATTGTCAGAGATCAAACGTGCCGGCCCGCGAACCGACGCCCGCGCGCTTGCACTTAATACCCCCGGTCGCGCGCCACCACGCCGGTAAGCGGCTCGCCGCGCATGAAGCGCCCGATCTTGTCGGCGACCTGCGCAATAGTTTCGCGCCGGAGGCTGAGCGCGGCCACATGCGGGGTGATGGTCACGCGTGGGTGGCTCCAGAACGGATGATCCGAAGGCAACGGTTCCTGGCGGAATACATCCAGCGTGGCGCCCTGCATCCGGCCGTTTTCCAGCAGGGCCAGCAAGTCTTCTTCGACCAGGTGCTCGCCGCGGCCCATGTTGATAAGGCAGGCGTTGGGCTGCAATTGCTCCAGCGTGTCGCGACGCAGGATATTGCGCGTGTCGTCGGTCAGGGGCAACGTATTGATCAGTACGCGGGTTCGAGCCAGGAAAGCCGGCAATTGCGCCGTGCCGGCAAAACCCTGTACCCCCGGCGGAACGGCGCCACTGCGCGACCAGCCCGCAACGGGATAATCCAGTGACGCAAGGGTCTGGGCCACGCGAGTGCCCATGACGCCGGTGCCCAGCACGCCTATGGGCCATTGAGCGCGGTCGAGTTCGGGCAAGGGATTCCATAGACCCTGGCCTTGCTGGCGGACATAGTCGTCAAACTGCCGGCTGGCCCTTACCACGGCCCAAACGGCGTATTCGGCCATTTGTACCGCCATTCCGGCGTCTTCGAGCCTGACAATGGGCAGATCGGCCGGCAAAGTGGGCAGTTTGAACAAGGCGTCGACCCCTGCTCCCAGATTGAATACCGCCCGCAGCTTGCGCTCGCGCTCGAACAACGCCGCCGGAGGGCCCCAGACGACGGCAATTTCGGCATCCTGCGCCGGCAGGTCCGGCTGCCACATCACGACCCGGGAGCCCGGCAATGCTGCTTCCAGCGGGTCTATCCAATCGGCGGGCGAGATTTCATGGGTAGAAGCGAAGACAATTTTCATGGTCGCGGGAGACGTCAGAGTGAAAGAACCGGCAGCGCCGCAGTTCGGCCGGCGCCCCGCATGTATCTGATGATGATATAACAAGCGCATTGGCGGCCGGCGCATCGCCGGGCCCCTTCTCCAGGCCTGACAACCATGACAACACTGAACGACACTCAGTTGCGCGACGTGCGCTTCCAATTGCATCCGTACACCAATGCCGTCGTGCATCAACGCACCGGGCCGGTCGTGATCGACCGAGGCGAAGGCATTTATGTATATGACGACCAGGGCCGCCAGTATCTGGAAGCCATGGCCGGGCTATGGAGCGTGGCGGTGGGCTTCGGCGAGCAGCGGCTGGTCGACGCCGCGACCCGCCAGATGCAGAAATTGCCGTACTACCATACCTTCACCCACAAATCGCATACGCCCGCCATCGAGCTCGCCGAGCGCCTGATCGGTTACACCGATGGACGCATGGCCAAGGCTTTCTTCACCAACTCCGGGTCCGAAGCCAACGACACCGTGATCAAGCTGGTGTGGTATTACAACAATGCCCTGGGCCGCCCCGACAAGAAGAAGATCATCGCGCGCCAGCGCGGCTATCACGGCGTCACCGTGGCATCCGCGAGCCTGACGGGGCTTGCGGGCAACCATAACGGTTTTGACCTTCCATTGCCCCGCATGCTGCATACCGACTGCCCGCACCATTATCGCAATGCGCTGCCTGGCGAATCGGAAGAAGACTACGCCACCCGGCTCGCGGCGCAGCTGGAAGCCCTGATCACGCGCGAAGGTCCGGACACGATCGCTGCCTTCATCGGCGAGCCCGTGATGGGCGCCGGCGGCGTCATCGTTCCTCCGCGTACCTATTGGCCGAAGATCCAGGCCGTGTGCCGCAAGTACGACATCCTGGTGGTGGCCGACGAGGTCATCACCGGCTTCGGCCGCCTGGGGCAGCGGTTCGGGTCCGATGTGCTGGGAATCGAGCCGGACATCATGGTGCTGTCCAAGCAGATCACATCGTCATATCAGCCGCTGGGCGCGGTGCTGCTCAATGCGAAGGTCGCAGACGCCGTGACGTCGCATAGCGGGCGGCTGGGTACATTCGGCCATGGTTACACCGCCAGCGGCCACCCGGTGGCCACCGCCGTGGCGCTCGAAAACCTGAACATCATCGACGAGCGGGGGCTGATCGAGCATGCCGCCGAAGTGGGAGAACTCATGCAGCAGGAGTTGCGCGCGTTGGCCGGCCACCCGCTGGTGGGCGAAGTGCGCGGCCTGGGCCTGATCGCGGGCGTCGAACTGGTGGCCGACAAGGCCAGCCGGCGCCCATTCGACCCGCTGGGCAAGGCCGGCGCTTATGCCTACGAACGGGCCCATGCGCACGGCCTGATCGTGCGCGGCATCCAGGACACCGTGGCATTCTGCCCGCCGCTGATCATCCAGGCCACGCAGGTGCGCGACATGGTGCAACGCTTTGTGGCCACCTTGGACGACACCAGCGCGTTTGTGGGCGCCTGATCGGCGCCCGCGCCTAGCGCCGCCGCGAGCCAAGCAGCGAACCGAGCATGCCCCGTACCAACTGGCGCGCCAGGGTGCGGGCGGTGCTCTTGACCACGGACTGCACGACGCCATCGCGGCGGCCTCCACGCGGCCCCGTGGACCCGAACAACACATCGCTAAGGCCATCCATCAGACCGCCCGACTCTTGCCGAGCCTGCGCGTCAGGAACCTTGGCGGAAGCGCCATCACCGGCCGTCGCAGGCGCCTCGGCCGCAGCCCTTGTTGTCAGTACCTCATAGGCCGATTCACGATCGATGGTCTGCGCATACTTCGCCGCCATGGTCGGATCCTGGCGCAACGCCTGGCGCTCTGCGTCGGTGGCAGGGCCGATACGGCTTCCCGGCGGCATGACCCATGCGCGTTCGGTAGGCGCGGGCCTGCCCTTTTCGTCGAGCAGTGACACCAATGCTTCGCCCACCCCGAGTTCGGTGATGGCGGCCTCGATGTCCAGGCCCGGATTCGGGCGCATGGTCTGTGCGGCCGTCTTCACCGCTTTCTGGTCACGGGGGGTAAACGCGCGCAGCGCATGCTGGATCCGGTTGCCCAGTTGACCGAGCACCGCGTCAGGAATATCCAGAGGGTTCTGGGTGACAAAATACACACCCACGCCCTTGGAGCGCACCAGCCGCACTACCTGTTCGATCTTGTCCAGCAGGGCCTTGGGCGCATCGTCGAACAGCAGATGCGCCTCATCGAAAAAGAACACCAGTTTGGGCTGCTCGCGATCGCCGACTTCGGGAAGCTTTTCGTACAGGTCGGCCAGAAGCCACAGCAAGAAGACGCCGTACAGGCGCGGCGACTGCATCAGCTTGTCAGCGGCCAGTATGCTGACAATGCCCCGCCCTTGCGCATCGGTGCGCATCAGGTCGTGTACATCGAGCATGGGTTCGCCGAAAAACCGGTCCGCGCCCTGGGATTCCAGCCTGAGCAGGCTGCGCTGGATCGCGCCCACCGATGCCGAGGACACGTTGCCGTACTGCGTTTTCAGTTCGGCGGCACGGTCGGCGACGTTCTGCAGCATGGCGCGCAGGTCTTTCAAGTCGAGCAGCAGCTGGCCCTCGTCATCAGCCACGCGGAACACCAGTGTCAAGACGCCTTCCTGGGTGTCGTTGAGCTCGAGCATGCGGGCAAGCAGCAGCGGCCCCATGTCGGAAACGGTAGCGCGTACCGGCACGCCCTGTTCGCCAAATACATCCCACAGCACCGCCGGGCTGGCCCCCCATACGGGTTCGGGCACCCCTATCGTTTTCAGGCGTTCCTGCAGCTTGGGCGATGATGCGCCCGCCTGGGATATCCCGGTAAGGTCGCCCTTGATGTCGGCCATGAATACCGGGGTGCCTATGCGGGAAAAGGCTTCGGCCAGCACCTGTAACGTAACCGTCTTGCCTGTCCCGGTGGCGCCGGTGATGCAGCCGTGGCGGTTGGCCAGCGCCGGCAGCAGGGTAAGCTTGGCCTGGGCGTTCTGTGCAACGACAATGGGATCTGGCATGGCTCGCTCTCCGGGGCGCAAAAAATAGTGGCACAAGTGTATTGCGTGCGGCGCATGTTGTGTGCGGCCCCTCGTTGCCCGGCCCGAGTACCCGCAAGCACGGTAAAATGCCTGTTTTGCGTACATCACCTTCTGGAACATTATGGCGGGACACAGTAAGTGGGCCAACATCCAGCACCGCAAGGGGCGCCAGGACGCCAAGCGGGGCAAGCTCTGGACCAAGATCATCCGTGAGATCACCGTCGCGGCGCGGGCAGGCGGCTCCGACCCCGACAGCAATCCGCGGCTGCGCGTGGCCTGGGACAAGGCCACCGACGCCAATATGCCCAAAGACAACATCCAGCGGGCCATCCAGCGCGGGATCGGCGGCGCCGATGGCGCCAATTATGAAGAAGTCCGCTACGAAGGCTATGGCGTAGGCGGTGCGGCGGTCATCGTCGACTGCATGACCGACAATCGCACCCGCACGGTGGCCGAAGTCCGGCACGCCTTTTCCAAGAATGGCGGCAACCTCGGACAGGAAGGCTCGGTAGCCTTCATGTTCAAGCATTGCGGCCAGTTCGTATTCGCGCCGGGCACGGCCGAAGACGCCGTCATGGAAGCCGCCCTCGAAGCGGGCGCCGAGGATATCGCCACCGACGATGAAGGCGTCATCGAGGTCATCTGTGCGCCCGCCGACTATGCGGCGGTACGCAAAGCTTTCGAGACGGCCGGACTCAAGGCCGAGGTCGAAGGCATCGTCATGAAGCCCTTGAACGAAACCGAGCTCACCGGCGACGACGCGGCCAAGATGCAAAAGCTGCTCGACGCCCTGGAAAGCCTGGACGACGTCCAGGAGGTCTATACCAACGTCGTGTTCGACGAAGCACAATAAACCCGCACCGCGGCGAACCCGCCGCGACGGTCCCGCCAGGCGTGCCGTGCCGCGACGCCATGGCTACTTTATGAAGCATCAACCACACATGAAACTCCTGGTAATCGGCTCCGGCGGCCGCGAACATGCCCTGGCCTGGCGCCTGGCCCGCTCCCCTCGCGTTCACAAGGTATATGTGGCGCCGGGCAACGGCGGAACCGAACATGGCGACCTGCTGCAGAACGTGGCGCTTACCGGCCCGGAAGAACTCGCCGATTTCGTCCAGCGCGAAGGCGTTTCGCTTACCGTGGTGGGCCCCGAAGCTCCTCTGGCGGCTGGCGTTGTCGATGTGTTTCGCGCCCGCGGGCTGAAGATATTCGGGCCTACCAAGGCAGCCGCCCAGCTCGAAGCGTCCAAAGACTATGCCAAGGCTTTCATGGTGCGTCACGGCATCCCCACGGCCCGCTATGAAACTTTCACGGATCCGGCCCTGGCGCACGCTTACATCGACCAACAGGGCGCGCCCATCGTCATCAAGGCCGACGGTCTGGCCGCCGGCAAGGGCGTCGTGGTGGCGGCCGACCTCGAAGAGGCCCACGCGGCTGTCGACGCCATGCTCGGCGACGGCAGCCTGGGCCAGGCCGGCGCGCGCGTCGTCATCGAAGAATGCCTGGTGGGCGAAGAAGCCAGCTTCATCGTCATGGTCGACGGGCGCAACGTACTGGCGCTGGCCACCAGCCAGGACCACAAACGCCTGCGCGATGGCGATGCCGGCCCCAACACGGGCGGCATGGGCGCGTACTCGCCCGCGCCCATCATCACACCCGAACTGCACCATCGCATCATGCGGGAGATCATCCTGCCCACCGTACAGGGCATGGCTCGCGACGGTATTCCTTATACGGGTTTCCTGTACGCCGGACTGATGATCGCGCCCGGCGACGATCCAGACCGTTCCATCAAGACACTCGAGTTCAACTGCCGCATGGGCGATCCGGAAACGCAGCCCATCATGATGCGGGTCAAGAGCGATCTGCTCGACGCGCTGGAGCACGCCGTCGACGGCACACTGGACCAGGCCGACATCATCTGGGATCGCCGTACGGCGCTCGGTGTGGTACTTGCGGCGCACAACTATCCCGGCACTCCGCGAACCGGTGACGTCATTGCCCCCCTGCCCGCCGAAACCGAGGACTGCGTGGTTTTCCATGCCGGCACGCGCGCCGAAGGCGATCAACTGCTTACTTCAGGCGGCCGCGTGCTGTGCGTCACGGCCCTGGGCGACTCGGTGCGCATGGCGCGCGAGCGCGCATATGCCATGGTCGACTCCGTACAGTTCGCCGGACGCCAGTACCGCGCCGACATAGGCTGGCGCGCCCTGCGTCCCTCGCAGCAGAAATCCAAGCCGCAGGCCTGAGGCCTTTTCTGCCATGAACGCCGTTCCCATTTCCGACGTCCGCGCCTACCTCACCGGCCTGCAGGCACGCATCGTCCAGGCCCTGGAAGACGCCGGCCAAGAAACGTTTCGTACCGACTCATGGCAGCGGCCCGAAGGCGGAGGCGGCGTATCGCGCCTGATCGAGGGCGGCCAATTGTTCGAGCGGGCCGGCGTACTGTTCAGCCATGTGCACGGCAGCCAACTGCCTCCGTCGGCAAGCGCACACCGGCCCGAGCTTGCGGGCCGGTCGTGGCAGGCCATGGGCGTGTCGCTGGTATTGCATCCGCGCAACCCCTACGTGCCCATTACGCACATGAATGTGCGCATGTTCTTGGCGGCGGCGCGTGCGGGCCACGATGAGGCGGACGTATTCTGGTTCGGCGGCGGCCTCGATCTCACGCCGTGCTACCCCTTCGAAGAAGATGCCCGCCATTTTCACCAGGTTTGCCAGGCCGCGCTCGCGCCGCACGGCGCCGATTACTACCCCCGTTACAAGCGCTGGTGCGATGAATACTTCTACCTGAAGCATCGACAGGAAATGCGGGGCATAGGCGGCATCTTTTTCGATGACCTGAACGAACCCGGCTTTGACGCCTCGTTCGCGCTGCTGCGTTCGGTGGGCGACGCTTTCCTGCCCGCCTATCTGCCTGTCGTCCAGCGCCGCCGCGACATGCCCTATGCCGACCCGCAGCGCCAATTCCAGGCATACCGTCGCGGCCGCTATGTCGAGTTCAACCTGGTATTCGACCGCGGCACCCATTTTGGCCTGCAATCCGGCGGCCGCACCGAATCCATTCTTTTGTCGATGCCGCCCTGCGCGCACTGGCGTTACGACTGGAAGCCCGAATCCGGCACGCCCGAAGCGGCATTGGCCGATTTCCTCCAACCCCGGGACTGGGTGTGAAGCGCGTCGGCCTGCTCGGCGGCAGCTTCGACCCGGTGCACCAGGCGCACCTGGCGCTGGCCCGCGCGGCACTGAGCGAGCTTGAGCTGGACCAGGTCCAGTTCATCCCGGCCGGCAATCCCTGGCAGCGTGCGCCACTGCGTGCGGCGGGCTCCCATCGACGGCGCATGATCGAACTGGCCATCGCCGGCGATCCCCGGCTTGCCGTGAATCCAATCGAGCTGGAACGGGACGGCCCCACCTACACCATCGATACCCTGAAGGCGCTGCCCCAGGACGCCAAGTACGTATGGTTGCTCGGCGCCGACCAATTGGCCAATTTCTGCACATGGCGGCAGTGGAAGGAGATCGTCCGGTACGTAGACCTGGCCGTGGCCAGCCGTCCGGGCACATCGCTTGCCGCACCGGCCGAACTGCAGGCCTGGCTGCACGATCTGGGCAGGCCACTTCTGCAACTGCCGTTTACTCCCTTGGCCATATCGGCATCCGACATCCGCCGGCGCCTGGCCGGCGGCGACTCTACGGCGGGGCTGCTTCCCCCCGCGGTTGCCGACTACATCGCCGACCAGGGCCTGTACCAGTAGCCGCCCTCCTCGGCCCATTCCGCATGTGCGGAAAGGTTATATTTGCGAACATGGATATTCAGAAACTTCAGCGCGCCGTCATCGATGCCCTCGAGGATGTCAAAGCACAGGACATCAAGGTCTTCAACACGACGCATCTCACCAGCCTGTTCGATCGGGTCGTGATCGCCAGCGCCACCTCCAATCGGCAAACCCGCGCCCTGGCCTCCAGTGTGGCCGACCGTGGCCGGGCCCTGCGACTGTCGGGCATTACGGTCGAAGGCGAAGATACGGGCGAATGGGTGGTCGTGGACCTGGGCGACATCGTGGTCCACATCATGCAGCCTGCCATCCGCCAGTATTACAACCTGGAAGAAATCTGGGGTGACAAACCCGTGCGCGTCAAACTCTTGCCCGGCTCGGGCGGCGCGCCCGCGGCGGGCACTTGGGTCAGCGACACCGAATCCTGACCCCGCGTGAAGCTCATTATCATCGCCGTTGGCAATCGCATGCCCGCCTGGGTAGAAACCGCGTGGGACGACTATGCCAAGCGCCTACCCCCGGATTGCGCGCTGGAACTGCGTGAAATCCGGCCCGAGCCACGCACCACCGGCAAGACGCCGGCGCAAATGATGGCCGCCGAAGCGCGCCGCATCGAAACGGCCATACCAGGCGCGGCGTTACGGGTGGCGCTGGATGAGCGCGGACGGGACCTGACCACGATGGCGCTATCGCGCCAACTGGAACAGTGGCGCGCCGGCGGTCGCGATGTCGTATTCCTGGTAGGCGGCCCAGATGGCCTGGACGAAAACCTGAAACGCGGCTGCGACCTCCAGATCCGCCTGTCGTCGCTCACATTACCGCACCCCATGGTGCGCGTGGTGCTTGGCGAACAGCTCTATCGCGCCTGGGCAATATTGACCAACCATCCCTACCACCGTGCCTGAAACGTGATGGTACAAGCCACCAACCCCGCCCTGGCGCTTCCCCGTATTTACCTGGCATCCGCCAGCCCGCGCCGCCACGAATTGCTTACCCAGATAGGTCTTGCACACACGGTGCTGAAAGTCCCGGCTCCCCCAGGAGAGGACGAGCCGCAGCACCCGGGTGAGCCTGCCGAGATCTACGTGCAGCGCACCGCCCGCGACAAGGCGCAACGCGCTGAACAATGGATCGTCGCACAGGATCTGCCGGCCTTGCCGGTACTCGCGGCAGACACCACCGTGGTGTTGCGTGGCGAAGTCCTGGGCAAACCCGCCAACCGGGAACATGCCATACAGATGCTGAGCCGCCTGTCCGGCAGCACGCATCACGTGCATACAGCACTCGCGCTTTGTCACCAGGGCAAGCTCTACGAAGCCGTATCCGTGTCGGAAGTTCGCATGCGGCAGTTGGATGACCCGGAAATCGCCCGTTATTGCGACAGCGGCGAACCTTATGGAAAGGCAGGCGCGTACGGCATACAAGGCCTCGCCGGCACATTCATCGAGCACCTGTCGGGCAGCTATACGGGCGTAATGGGGCTGCCCGTGCACGAAACAGCACTATTGCTGCGCCACGTCGGCATCCGGGTGCCCTGATCCTCAGGCGCCCGCCATTACTTCGAAGCACGCCTGCGCCACCTTGTGCGGATCGACTTTCTGTATATCGGACGATCCGTCCGATGGGCAGACATGTCTGGAATATGGACGGTCCCAGAACCACTCCGGATTGGCGTCGTTGAATACTCCCACATAGGGCACGCAGACACCCTGGCCGATATGGGAAGGCCCACAATCGTTCGCCACCACCAGGCGCGCGCGCAGCATAAGCGCCGTCAACTCCGGAAACGAGCACCCCGACACCAGCTCGAAATCGGGCCGATTCAGCGCCTGCAGAGCCGCCCGTTCAGCGGATTCAGCCGGGCCCAAAACAAACGCAAAACGGGTATGGGGCCCAAGGCGCGCTTTCAACAGATCCACCAAGGCCACGAAATTCCGGATTCCCCACCGCTTGAAATTGCCGTCGCCGCCACCCGGGATCAATACCACGTGGGCCTGGGCCCGCGCTTCGGGGGCAAGCGCGGCAATTCGTTCGAAGCACCGCCTGAACGTCGATTCGGGATCTACCGGACGGTAGGCATTAAGTAGATACAAATTCGCCAGGCCGATATATTCATTGACGTTCTTGCGCCAGGAATGAGTCCAGGCAAAATCAAAGACGCGGTCATTGGAAAATCCCAGCCGCACCGTAGCCTGCCGCAGCAGGGTTACCAAGCCATAGCGCTCGCTGCTGTGGTGCAGGCATACCGCCATATCTGTCTTGCGCGGCAAGCTGCGCAACATTTGAAGAAAGCTGCCGTACCGAATGAAGTCATCCACCCAGGGCAGCAGGCGGTAATAGCTGGCGACGTCGTGCTGGGCTGCTATGCGCAGTTGCGCGTCGGGCCACCATTGCTTCAGCTGGTACAGAGCAGCGAACGAGACAATCTGATCGCCGAATTTGTTGCGGCTACGTATGTAGACGACTATTTCCCGCATGGAGCGAAACTGCCGAACAATAGAACGGGAAGAAATTCTATTGCGGCGCCCGCGTGGGCGAGGTCTGAAGAATCAACAAACGGTGAGAATTTGCGCAACCGCAATGTCCAGCGGGCTGCGGCGTATGCATTGTAATTTTGCGTGTTTCAAAGACAAAACCCCAGCACGTTGTATGTGCTGGGGTTTTGAGGGATAAGAGCCTGACGATGACCTACTTTCACAGACGGGAAGTCCACTATCATCGGCGCGAAGGCGTTTCACTGTCCTGTTCGGGATGGGAAGGAGTGGGTCCACCTTGCTATGGTCGTCAAGCGTAAGCGCTAGGGTGCACGAGGTTTAGGGTCTCGGGCACCGCAATTGGGAAGAAGCACATCGAGCTGGGCGACAGGCGTTTCGGCCTGGCCAGCGATTGTGAAGGTATTTATTGATTGAACGGCACTTGTTCGCTATGTGTCATATCAGGTCTATAAAACCCGCAGAGTTATAGGATCAAGCCGCACGGGCAATTAGTATCGGTTAGCTCAACGCATTGCTGCGCTTCCACACCCGACCTATCAACGTTCTGGTCTCGAACGACCCTTCAGGGGGATCAAGTCCCCGGGATACCTAATCTTCAGACGAGTTTCCCGCTTAGATGCCTTCAGCGGTTATCTCTTCCGTACTTAGCTACCCGGCAATGCCATTGGCATGACAACCGGTACACCAGAGGTACGTCCACTCCGGTCCTCTCGTACTAGGAGCAGGCTCCGTCAAGTATCCAACGCCCACGGCAGATAGGGACCAAACTGTCTCACGACGTTTTAAACCCAGCTCACGTACCTCTTTAAATGGCGAACAGCCATACCCTTGGGACCGGCTACAGCCCCAGGATGAGATGAGCCGACATCGAGGTGCCAAACACCGCCGTCGATATGAACTCTTGGGCGGTATCAGCCTGTTATCCCCAGAGTACCTTTTATCCGTTGAGCGATGGCCCTTCCATTCAGAACCACCGGATCACTATGTCCTGCTTTCGCACCTGTTCGACTTGTCAGTCTCACAGTCAAGCACGCTTATGCCATTGCACTATCAGCACGATTTCCGACCGTACCTAGCGTACCTTCGAACTCCTCCGTTACGCTTTGGGAGGAGACCGCCCCAGTCAAACTGCCTACCATGCACTGTCCCCAATCCGGATAACGGACCAAGGTTAGAACCGCAAACAAACCAGGGTGGTATTTCAAGGACGGCTCCACCGAATCTGGCGACTCGGTTTCTGCGCCTCCCACCTATCCTACACAGGCCGGTTCACAGTCCAATGCAAAGCTACAGTAAAGGTTCATGGGGTCTTTCCGTCTAGCCGCGGGTAGATTGCATCATCACAAACATTTCAACTTCGCTGAGTCTCAGGAGGAGACAGTGTGGCCATCGTTACGCCATTCGTGCAGGTCGGAACTTACCCGACAAGGAATTTCGCTACCTTAGGACCGTTATAGTTACGGCCGCCGTTTACCGGGGCTTCGATCAAGAGCTTGCACCCCATCACTTAACCTTCCGGCACCGGGCAGGCGTCACACCCTATACGTCGACTTTCGTCTTGGCAGAGTGCTGTGTTTTTAATAAACAGTCGCAGCCACCGATTCTCTGCGGCCCCTTCAAGCTCTGCGCGCAAGCGCATCACCCTAACGGGGCATACCTTCTCCCGAAGTTACGGTATCAATTTGCCGAGTTCCTTCTCCTGAGTTCTCTCAAGCGCCTTGGAATATTCATCCCGTCCACCTGTGTCGGTTTGCGGTACGGTCTCGTACAGCTGAAGCTTAGAGGCTTTTCTTGGAACCACTTCCAATCACTTCGGTCCACTTGGGACCTCGTGCCACACCCTTGAATTACGCGCCCGGATTTGCCTAAGCGCCTTCTCCAATGCAGCAACAGGGACATCCAACACCCTGATGACATTCCGCGATCCGTCCCCCCATCGCACTGTACGACGGTGCGGGAATATTAACCCGCTTCCCATCAGCTACGCATCTCTGCCTCGCCTTAGGGGCCGACTCACCCTGCGCCGATGAACGTTGCGCAGGAAACCTTGGACTTACGGCGAGGGGGCTTTTCACCCCCTTTATCGCTACTCATGTCAGCATTCGCACTTCTGATACCTCCAGCAGCCTTTACAAGCCACCTTCGCAGGCTTACAGAACGCTCTCCTACCGCGTGCACTCTAAAGTGCACACCCGCAGCTTCGGTTTATCGCTTGAGCCCCGTTACATCTTCCGCGCAGGACGACTCGATCAGTGAGCTATTACGCTTTCTTTAAAGGATGGCTGCTTCTAAGCCAACCTCCTGACTGTCTATGCCTTCCCACTTCGTTTCCCACTTAGCGATAATTTGGGACCTTAGCTGGCGGTCTGGGTTGTTTCCCTCTTGAGTCCGGACGTTAGCACCCGGTGCTCTGTCTCCCAAGCTGGACTTGCGGGTATTCGGAGTTTGCCATGGTTTGGTAAGTCGCCATGACCCCCTAGCCATAACAGTGCTCTACCCCCCGCAGTCATACTTGAGGCACTACCTAAATAGTTTTCGGAGAGAACCAGCTATTTCCAGATTTGTTTAGCCTTTCACCCCTATCCACAGCTCATCCCCTAGTTTTTCAACACTAGTGGGTTCGGTCCTCCAGCACGTGTTACCGTGCCTTCAACCTGGCCATGGGTAGATCATCTGGTTTCGGGTCTACACCCAGCGACTGAATCGCCCTATTCGGACTCGCTTTCGCTACGCCTTCCCTATCCGGTTAAGCTCGCCACTGAATGTAAGTCGCTGACCCATTATACAAAAGGTACGCCGTCACCCCATAAAGAGGCTCCGACTGTTTGTATGCATACGGTTTCAGGATCTATTTCACTCCCCTTCCGGGGTTCTTTTCGCCTTTCCCTCACGGTACTGGTTCACTATCGGTCGATCACGAGTATTTAGCCTTGGAGGATGGTCCCCCCATCTTCAGACAGGATTTCACGTGTCCCGCCCTACTTCTCTTACGCCTAGTTCCACAAACCAGATTTCGTCTACAGGGCTATCACCTGCTACGGCCGGACTTTCCATTCCGTTCGACTACCTGATCTGCTAAATCGTAAAGGCTCTTCCGATTTCGCTCGCCACTACTCTCGGAATCTCGGTTGATGTCTTTTCCTCGAGCTACTGAGATGTTTCAGTTCACCCGGTTCGCCTCCACTGGCCTATGTATTCAGCCAGGGATACTGCATCGCTGCAGTGGGTTTCCCCATTCGGACATCTGCGGATCAAAGCTTGTTTGCCAGCTCCCCGCAGCTTTTCGCAGGCTACCACGTCCTTCTTCGCCTGTGATCGCCAAGGCATCCACCATATGCACTTAGTCGCTTGATCCTATAACACTACCGTCTTATAGGACGCTGATATGTTTCGCGTTTGTGCCGTTCATAAGTTTCAAAGCCGTTCTGGTCTTGCAACCAAAACCTTGAGAACTTGGAACAATCTAATGCAATCACAACCCGTGCACATGTTCATCAGCCTGGCGGCCAACTACTTCATGTGCACAATTTCGTTGTGCTTCTTCCTAATTGTTAAAGAACAATGTATAGCTTCATTGGGTAAAACCCAATGCATAAGACTGGCTACCAACCCTATGCACTGACTTCTACAAATCAATGGTGGAGGTGAACGGGATCGAACCGATGACATCCTGCTTGCAAAGCAGGCGCTCTCCCAGCTGAGCTACACCCCCAATCACACGAAACCGACCGCACCACGCGCCCTTGCACAAACCCACCATGCAAACACCCGTAACGCTGGCCAACCCCGGCAACCTGGTGGGTCTGGTTGGATTCGAACCAACGACCCCCGCCTTATCAAGACGGTGCTCTAACCGACTGAGCTACAGACCCAAAAACCTCTTCGGATCAGCAGTCAGGATTGCGGCACAGGGAGGTGTCCCCCTCTACCTACGCCCACAACCGATCCCAGCTACACATACAAACAACCGATAAGCGTGGACGCTCTGACAACACGGACTCACTCGCTCTTAAAGGAGGTGATCCAGCCGCACCTTCCGATACGGCTACCTTGTTACGACTTCACCCCAGTCATGAATCCTACCGTGGTAATCGCCCCCCTTGCGGTTAGGCTAACTACTTCTGGTAAAACCCACTCCCATGGTGTGACGGGCGGTGTGTACA